>NZ_JAKQYM010000009.1 GCF_022662535.1 Polaribacter marinus | reverse complement strand
ACTTTTCTTGTTAATATTAATTTTAAATGTAATTAATTCTAACAAAGTATTTAACACTTGACAAACATAGGATGACAACGAGCAGTATTTTATTGCTTTGGTGGCTCCACAAAGTCCAAATGTAGCAGAAAATGATTTAGTTGCTGGCATTTACAAATACAATCAGCCTACAAATATCGCAGGAGATTTTCCAGATCCAACACAGTTTTCGTATTCCGTTGTCGAAAACCACACGTTATTAATAGATCCGAGAATGTCAGAACCTTCTATGGGGAATCATTCTTCGTTAAATAACGTCGATTTAACGCAACAAGACGATAATCTGTACCATGGAGTGGTAAATTATACAATGACCGGAAATTGGACCTTAAATTTCATTTTAAAGGATGAAAATAATGAAGTTGTAAAAGGAACAGAAGTCTCTACAGATTTTACACCCGGAATTGAAGGTGAAAAAGGAGAATTATTTATTGACATCTTATTTTAAAACAATGAAAAGAATAACCTTAGTAATTCTTTTGGTAGCATCTTTTGCAAATGCACAAACTAAAGAAACTGTTCAAAAGAAAAAAGACAGTTTAGGAGGTGTTTTAAAGGAAGTTGTAATTATCGCGGCTAAAAAAAAGAAAATAGAAACAGATATGAAAATGGCAGTTTCTGTGGATGAGTTTTTAGCCTCTTCAGATAATATCAGTTTTATTAAACGTGGTGCATATGCGTGGGAGCCTTTATTAAACAATATGAGCACAGAACGCTCTATAATCACTGTTGATGGAATGCACATTTTTGGTGCTTGTACCGATAAAATGGATCCCGTAACTTCTTATGTAGAAAGTAATAATTTATCTGATATTGATATAAAATCAGGACAAGAAGGTAGTCTGCATGGTGCAACTGTAGCGGGTAGTATCGATTTAAAAAGGAAAAGCACTGCTTTTGGACGCATTCAAAAATGGAGTGGATCATACCAAACAGGTTTCGAGTTTAATAATAAGCAGTTTTTAAATCTTGGGAATGTTTCTTATTCTAGTGATAAGTTGGTTGTAGACGGTAGTATTTCTAATAGAAAAGCAGAAAATTATTCGGATGGTAATAATGAGGAAGTACATCATTCTCAGTTCGAAAAATTAAATGCTTCTATAGGTGTTGCTTATAAAACGAGCGATTTATCTTCTCTAAGAGTAGACGCCATTTTTGATAGAGCAAAAGACGTAGGTTTTCCTGCATTGCCAATGGATTTATCATTGTCTAGAGCATTGATTACATCCGTTGCATACAAACAATTTTTTGAAAAAGGAATTGTAAAAGTATGGGATTCTAAAGTGTACTTTAATGCTGTAGAACATTATATGGATGATACAACACGTCCAGAAAATTTGGTTCATATGGACATGCCAGGTTGGAGTACAACCTATGGTTTGATTTCTAAAGTGAATCTTCAAAAAGAAAATGTATCTTCAGAAGTGCAGTTGAATGCATACAATAATGTATCGATTGCAGAAATGCGTATGTATCCGCAAGACAGAAGTAAACAAACCATGTTTGCCTATAGTTGGCCTTGGGTTACTACAACTTATGTCGGACTTTCCATGAATAATTTATGGGATATTTCTGACGCAAGTCAGTTAAGTTTTGGAGGCTCTTTAGGTGTGAATTACAATTATTCTAAATATGTAGAATTCAATTGGATTTTTCACCCAGGAACACCACAAGAAAAAACGAGGTTTTTACCAAGTTTAAACGCAAGTTATAACCTAAACGTAGGAAATTTTAATTTTTCTGCTGGTGGTGGTTATGGCCATAGAGCGCCTTCTGTTTCTGAGGGTTATGGGTATTATATTTATAACAGTTTCGATCGGTACGATTACATTGGAAATCCGGATTTGAAAAATGAAATTTCTTATGAAACCAATGCAAGTGCAGGTTTTAAAAATGAAAAACTGAGTGTACAAGCCAAAGTGAACTACTTCTATATTCAGAATTATATTATAGGAAGAATTTTAAGTTTGGGGAGTCCTATGAATTATCAATCTGTAGGTGTAAAAGGATATACCTCTTTAGATTATGCCACACTTTTTAATTTTTCATTAAACACCAAGTACACACTTTTACATAATTTGCATTGGGATGGAACTTTAACTTATGCTAGAGGTTTGGATGATAATCAAAAGAATTTACCATTTATTCGTCCTTTAAGTTACCAAAGTTCCTTGCATTTTTCACATAAAAAATTCAGTGTATTAACCTCGTTAAATGGCGATTTAAAACAGAAGAATTACAGTCCAGAATTTGGAGAAGATGAAACACCTTCTTACAAAAACTGGAATGTTTCTGCAGATTATACTTTTTATATTAAAGATTACAAAACAGTTTTTCAGGTAGGTGCGGAAAACTTGTTTAATGAATATTATAGCACTTATGCAGATTGGGGAAATATCCCAAGAATGGGGCGTAATTTTTTTACGTCTTTAAAAATAATTTTTTAAAATTAAAATAATACAAAATGAAAAACTTAAAAAAATACCTTTTACTATCATTCATCTCTTTAGGAATTATATCTTGTAGTGAAGATAGTATACCCGTTGCAAATGAAGTAACATTAGAGTTTAACAATACGTTTGGAAATAACACAATTGTTTTAGGAGATGCTACTTCTTCAGAAGCTACGGTAAATACTTCTGTCGCAGGACAAACACACCATTTTTCTGAGTTGAAATACATAATCAGTAATATTCGTCTTATAAACTCAGAAGGTGTAGAGTTTCCTTATAACGTAAATAATTTAGACAATGGAGCAACTATTGTAGATCAATCCAATCCTGCAACATTACAATATGTTTTAAGTAATATTCCAACTACTGAGTATACCCAAATAAAATTTGGTTTAGGAGTAAAAACAGCATTAAACACGTTAGACCAAGTAAGTTTTCCAAATTTTTATGCACAAGCAGAAGAAAATGATACAGAAATGATGTGGGAATGGGGAACAGGATATCGTTTTACAAAAATTGAAGGTTTTTATGATACAGATAATAAAAAATTATCGATCCATACAGGTAGCACACTTGATGAAGACCCTAATGGTGGAGATGATTTAGTTATAGGTGTTGATGCTTATAGAGATATTACCTTAGATTTGACTACAAATGCTAAGGTTGGTAGTAATGCACCTAAAATTGTTATTAAAGCAGATTTTGATAAATTATTAAGTGGAGATAACGAAATAATTACACTAAGTTCAGGAACTGGTATGTCTAACAATGCAACACCTAATATTCATACAGCTGTTCAAATGACAAAATTTGTTAATAATATCGGTGGTAATAGTTCTACAAATACTAAAGGAATGTTTTCTATAGAACGTGTAGAAAACTAAATTAAAATGATAGAGCTGGCTTAGGTTTTATACTCTAGCCAGCTTTTTTAATATTTTACTCAACTAATTTATTTGTAATGAAAAACTTTATAAGAAACATCTTTATCTTGCTGCTGCTTGCTTCTTGTGCGAACGAAGATTATGACCCTATTTCTTATGATAATCCAGAAGTAACATTAAATATTCCTGCTGATTTTCCAGATTTAAATACTTTTTTTTATGACAATGTACCTACAAAATATGGGGTTGAATTAGGAGAGAAATTATTTAAAGAAAAGAGATTGAGTACAGATAATACGATTTCTTGTTCTAGTTGTCATATGCAAGAAAATGCCTTTGCCGATCATAATGCAATAGGGATTGGAATTGAAGGAAGAGTGGGGCTTAGAAACACACCTCCTATTCAGAATCTGGCTTTTATGCAATTTTATAATTGGGATGGGAGCAAACGTCAATTAGAAACTCAGCCTTTAGTTCCTATTATTACACATGAAGAAATGGATTCTTCTATATTAGAAGCAATAGGTAAAATAGCAACCGAAGAAGACTATATCAATTTGTTTTATAAAGCTTTTGGAGATGAGGGTATTACGCCAGAAAAAATTTACAATAGTATTGCTCAATATGAATATACTTTAATTTCAGCCAATAGTAAATACGATAAAGTAAAACGAAATGAAGGAGGAACTTTTACAGAAAAAGAAGAAAAAGGATCTATAATTTTTCAGCAAAAATGTGCAAGTTGTCATGGCACAGAATTATTTACAGATCAAAGTTTTAGAAATATAGGTTTTCCTGTAAACCCAAATACAGATGAAGCTGGACGTGCAAGAGTAACAGGAAAAAATGAAGATTTGTATCGTTTTAGAGTCCCTACTTTAAGAAATATAGAATACACTGCTCCTTACGGAAGTTTTGGGCAATTTGCTACTTTAAAAGAAGTGTTAGATTATTTAGATAGGGGTGTTTTAGATGCCGATAATTTGGATCCAATTTTGAAAGATAACAACAATAGAATTCCACTTACAGAAGATGAGAAAGAGAGCCTTATTTCATTTCTAAAGACATTAAGTGATGTCGATTTTGTAAGTTCTGAAGAGTGAAAAAAGTAATTTTTATTGAATTATTTCTACAATTCAGCACTTTTTCGCTTTGCGAGTTTTGATGCAACAATACTAATAATTAAAATTTGTGTAGCATGAAATAACATTAAAGGCAAAAGAATAATACCAATAGAAGCCATATTACCAAACAGTATTTTAGAAAAAACCGTCCCATGAACTAAGGATTTTTTAGTCCCACAAAACTGAGCCGTAATCTTATCTTCTATATTCAATGATGCTTTATTCGCTATAATACCGGTTACAGAAAAAGCAACAATAAACAAAATAACAACACCTCCAAAAATTAATAATAAATCTAAAAAAGAAACGGTACTAAAAATATCTCCACTAAAAGATTCTGCAAAACTTTTATAGATGATTAATAAAATAATCGATTTATCAAATAGTGTTAATTTACTACTGTGTTTGTAGGCAAACTTTCCTAAAAAACGTTGTAATAAAAGTCCTAAAACTACAGGTAAAATAATTTGAACAATCAACTTGATGTATATACTTGTAAAATCAAAATCGGTTTGCGCATTATCAACAAACAACCCCATCCAAAGTGGTGTAATTGCAATTCCAATAATTCCCGAAATACTGGCATTAAATATAGCTGCAGGAATATTACCTTTTGCCATAGAAACCATAACCACAGACGACGATACTGTAGATGGTAAAGCTGCCAAGAAAAAGAACGCTAGCCAAATGGTTTCTTGCTCCTCATTTTGAATAAATGGATGGGCTAACAATACCAATAACGGAAACATTAAAAACGTAGCACTTTGTACTAAAAGGTGTAATTTCCAATTTTTAAGTCCTGCTTTTAATTGTGTCGGATTTAATTTTAACCCGTAAAAAAAGAAGATAAGCGAAATTCCTATCGCACTAATCGTGTCGATAGGAATTTTACTCTCTTGTACTCCCCATTTCGGAAAAAAATAGGCTACTATTATAGTCCCAATTATAGAAAGGACAAGCTTATCAATTTTTAATTTCATGTTTATTTTCGATACGTTTATTAGTAAGAAAAAAGATAGTTTAAAAATCAATTCAAAAATTATGAAGAAAAAAGCGAGTCTTAAAACTCGCTTTTTTTATTTATTTCAAAGATTTAACCTCGCATCAAATCTTCAATTTCATCTGCTTCAATAGGAATATTTCTCATTAAATTAAAAGGTTCTCCTTTTTCTTGTACAACAACATCATCTTCTAAACGAATTCCAAAACCTTCTTCCGGAATATAAATTCCTGGTTCTACAGTAAAAACCATATTTGCTTGCATTTTTTCATGTAACAAACCATAATCATGTGTGTCTAAACCAATGTGATGTGAAGTTCCATGCATAAAATATTTTTTATATGCTGGCCAATTTTTATCTTCATTTTGTACATCAGCTTTGTCTAACAATCCAAGTTTTAATAATTCAGAAGTCATAATATTACCAACTTCTACATGATATTCTTTCCATAAAGTTCCCGGAACTAATAGCTTTGTAGCTTCTTTTTTAACATGATTTACAGCATTATATACAGCTTTTTGTCTATCGGAAAACTTACCAGATACAGGTACAGTTCTAGACAAATCACTTTTATAATTTGCATATTCTGCAGCAATATCAAATAAAATTAAATCGCCACTTTTACATTGTTGATTGTTTTCTATATAGTGTAAAACATTGGCATTATTTCCACTAGCAATAATTGGTGTGTATGCAAATCCCTTAGACCTGTTTCTTATAAACTCATGTAACAATTCTGCCTCAATTTCATACTCCCAAACACCAGGTTTTATAAAGTTTAAAATTCTACGGAAACCTTTTTCTGTAATATTACAAGCATGCTGCATTAAATCCAATTCTATTTGATCTTTTACAGAACGCAACCTTTGTAAGATAGGATTGCTTTTTGCAACAGCATGTGCAGGATATTTTGCTAACAACCATTTGGTAAAACGATCTTCACGAGTTTCTGTTTCTACACGTGCTCTATAATGTTCATTTGTGTTGATGTAAAAAGTATCCGCATAAGTAGACATTTCAAATAAGATTTTTTCTAAATCTTGTAACCAATAAACGGTTTTAATTCCACTTGTTTTAAAAGCAGCTTCTTTTGTAAGTTTTTCTCCTTCCCAAACAGCAATATGATCGTTTGTTTCTCTAACAAACAAGATTTCTCTTAAATTTTCATTTGGGCAATCTGGAAATAACATTAGCACACTTTCTTCTTGGTCTACACCGCTTAAATAAAATATATCTCGGTGTTGTTCAAAAGGCATTGTACTATCTGCACTTATTGGATAAATGTCATTAGAATTAAAAATCGCTAAACTATTTGGCTTCATTGCTGCAGCAAAGTTTTTACGATTTTTGATAAAAAGGGCTGAATTTATTTGGTGATATTTCATCTGAATTTATGTTTAATAACACAAATGTAGGAATAATATCACCAACAAAAAATGATGTTAGAAACGTTTCTTTTTTGGAGCACCGGTTCTTCCTCTTCCAGAAGTACTTGTGGGTTTATTTCCTTTAAAATGAGGCTTTCTTTTGGCTTTGTTTCCCTCCGAAGAATTTGAGTTTCCAGGTCTTTTCTTTTTTCCAAATGAACCTTTACTTTGAGATGCAGCTCTTTTTGGAGGGGCTGTATCTGTAGGTTCAAAACCTTCTACGATGTTAGATTTTAGTTTTTCGTTTAGTAGTTTTTCTATTTCATTTTGATATTCTGTTTCTTCACTACAAACTAAAGAAATAGCTTCTCCTGCTGCTCCTGCTCTACCTGTTCTACCTATTCTATGTACATAATCTTCGGGTACGTTTGGTAATTCAAAATTAATAACATGTGGTAATAACGGAATGTCTAAACCACGCGCAGCAATATCTGTAGCAACTAAAATTTTAATAGAATTGTCTTTAAAATTCTTTAATGCTTTTGTTCTTGCTCCTTGACTTTTATTTCCGTGAATTGCTGCTGCAGAAATTCCAGCTTTTATCAGTTTTTCTGTTAATTTATTGGCGCCATGTTTTGTTCTTGTAAAAATTAAAACTTGGTTCCAATTATTGTCTTTGATCAATTTAATTGTAAACTCCGTTTTTTTATTTTTATCAACTTTAAAAACTTTGTGAGTTACCTTTTTAGCTGTTGAGTTTTGTGGAGCTGTTTCTACAGAAACAGGGTTTCTTAAAATCCCTTCGGCTAATTTTTTTATATCTTTAGAAAAAGTTGCAGAAAACATTAGGTTCTGACGCTTTTCTGGCATAAAGCTAATGAGTTTGTTAATGTCTCTAACAAATCCCATGTCTAACATTCTATCGGCTTCATCTAAAATAAGCACATCAATTCTTTTAAAAGAAACTGCTTTTTGATCATGTAAATCTAACAACCTTCCTGGTGTTGCAACTAAAATATCTACTCCACTTTTTAGTGTGGCAATTTGTGGTTTTGCATTTACACCTCCAAAAACTACAGCAGATTTTATATTTACATATTTACTATATTCTCTAACATTATCATAAACTTGCGCAGCTAATTCTCTTGTTGGGGTTAATACTAATGCACGTAAAGGTCTGTATTTTGGGTGTTTTGTGTCAGATAGATACTGTAAAACAGGTAAAGTAAACCCTGCAGTTTTTCCTGTTCCGGTTTGTGCAGAAGCTAAAATATCTTTTCCTTCTAAAATATGCGGAATTGCTTTTTCTTGTATTGGTGATGGTTTTGTGTACCCTTTTTCTTCAACAGCTTTTATCAAAGCTTCTTTTAATCCTAATGATTTAAACGACATAAATTCTATTTGCGAAATGAACCTTAATTGGTAATTTCAATCTACAAAGATACGTTGTTTTAAATTGAAGCTATAAGAAGTCCAAAATGGATATTATGTTAATTTTTTTGTTTTTGAATTTACAAGTGGTAATTTCATCGCTTTAAACAAATCGAACTTTCTTATGAAAAAATTTTCCCAACTTTTATTATGGTGTTTTTGTACATCAATAATTGCTCAAACACCTACTAAATCTCAGGTAGTTCAGCAATCTTTAAATAAAAAAGAGCAATTAGAAAAAACTTCTTTAGTAAAAAACATCTCTTTTGCGAGTATTGGCCCAACAGTTATGAGCGGTCGTGTTGTAGATGTTGATGTAAATCCAAACAATTCAACAGAATTTTATGTAGGCTATGCGTCTGGTGGAGTTTGGTATACAAATAATAATGGAACAACTTTAACTCCTGTTTTAGACAATGCTCCAACTCAAAATGTAGGAGATATTGCGGTTGATTGGAATTCAGGAACCATTTGGGTAGGAACAGGAGAAAATAATTCTTCTCGTTCTTCTTATGCTGGGATTGGTATTTTAAAATCTACAAACAAAGGTGAAACATGGATGAATGTAGGTCTAAAAGATTCACATCATATAGGGCGAATTTTGATCAATCCAAAAAACCCTGATGAGGTTGTTGTAGGTTCTATTGGGCATTTATACTCTCCAAATATAGAACGTGGAGTTTTTAAAACTACTGACGGAGGGAAAACATGGACAAAAACCTTATTTATTGATGAGAATACAGGTATTATTGATATTGCTTTTGCTCCAGAGAATTTTAATATAATGTATGCTGCAGCTTGGGAACGAGAACGTAAAGCATGGAATTTTGTAGGAAATGGGAATAAATCAGGAATATACAAAAGTACAGATGCAGGAAAAACTTGGACAAAAATAGCAGATAAGAGTGGTTTTCCTACAGGAGAAGGTGTTGGAAGAATTGGTTTAGCTGTTTTTAATGAAAACACAGTCTATGCATTACACGATAGCCAATATAGAAGAGCTCCAAAAGATAAAAAAACCGCTCACAATTTTTCTAAAGAACAATTTAAAAATTTTACTTCTGCGGATGTTTTAGCGCTTAGAAACAAAACCTTAGACAGTTATTTAAAAGCTCATGGTTTTCAAGAAAAATTTAGAGCAGAGAATGTAAAACAACTTTTAAGACCTGGAGGGATGAAACCCAAAGAATTAATGACTTTTCTAGAAAATGAAATGGCTGTTGCTTTTGAAGAGCCTGTGATTGGTGCAGAAATTTTTAAAACTACAGATGGTGGAAAAAAATGG
Organism: Polaribacter marinus; assembly: GCF_022662535.1. Taxonomy (GTDB): domain Bacteria; phylum Bacteroidota; class Bacteroidia; order Flavobacteriales; family Flavobacteriaceae; genus Polaribacter; species Polaribacter marinus. The sequence continues at coordinate 154,388 of NZ_JAKQYM010000009.1, read as the reverse complement.
CAAAAAACTCATACCAATTATTTAGATGGTATTTATAGTTCTTATGGATATTATTTTGGTGAAATTAGAGTTGACTTACAAGATGAAAACAGTATTTATGTTTTAGGAGTTGCTATTATAAAATCTAAAGATGGAGGAAAAACATTTACTTCTATAAGTAAAGAAAATGTACATGCAGATCATCAAGCTTTATGGGTAAACCCTAAAAAAAGTGGTCATTTACTTGAAGGAAATGATGGTGGTTTAAATGTTTCTTATGATGACGGAGAAAGTTGGGTTAAGTTAAACAATGTTGCAGTTGGTCAATTTTATTCGGTTTATGCAGATAATCAAAAAAATTATAATGTTTACGGAGGTTTACAAGATAACGGTGTTTGGGTAGGACCTAATAATGCTAGAATAAATAAAAGTTGGCAGCAAACAGGTCAAAATCCATATAAATCTTTAATGGGAGGAGATGGAATGCAAGTTCAGGTTGATGATAGAAATCCAAATATTGTGTATACAGGTTATCAATTTGGAAATTATTATAGAATTAATAGAGAAACAGGTAAAAACGAATACATTCAGCCAGAACCTAAGAAAAAAGAAAAGCCATACAGATTTAACTGGCAAACGCCGATTCATTTATCAAAACACAATCAAGATATTTTATATTTAGGAAGTAATAAATTGCATCGTTCTTTAAATAAAGGAGATGATTGGGAAGAAATTTCTGGAGATTTAACACAAGGAGGTAAAAAAGGAAATGTTGCTTACGGAACCTTAACGTCAATTTCTGAAAGTCCATTTCAATTTGGATTGATATACACTGGGTCAGATGATGGTTATATCAATATATCTAAAAATGGAGGCGGAAGTTGGACGCGAATTTCTAATAATTTACCGCAAAATTTATGGGTTTCTAGAGTGATTGCTTCAAAATTTAAGAAAGAGCGTGTTTATGCTACTTTAAACGGTTATAGATTTGATGATTTTACACCGTATGTTTATGTTTCTGATGATTATGGTCAAACATGGAAAAACATTCGCAATAACATTCCTACAGCAGCGGTAAACGTTATAAAGGAAGATTCTGAAAACGAAAACATCTTGTATTTAGGGACCGATAATGGGCTGTATATTTCTTTTGACAAAGGAGCTTCTTGGCAAAATTTTAGTAAAAATTTACCAAATGTAGCTGTGCACGATTTGGTTATTCAGCCAACAGCTAAAGATTTAATTGTAGCAACTCACGGACGTAGCTTGTACAAAACAAATGTTAGTGCACTTCAAGAAATGACAGAAGAAATTTTAGAAAAACCTACACATATTTTTACAATTAGTAAAATTAAAAAAAGTAAAAGATGGGGAAGTTCTTGGAGTCAATGGAGGGCAGCAAATACACCAAAAATCAAAATTCCTTTTTATACAAATGAAAGTAAAAAAATGACAGTAGATATTTTTGCAGGAAAAGTAAAAGTAAGCTCAATATCTGTAAACGCAGATAAAGGGTACAATGAATTAATGTTTGATGTTTCTTTTTCTGAAAAAGGAAAAAAGGCATTTCAGAGAGCTAACAAGAAAGCTAAAATTAAAGCAGCGCAAAACGGAGTTTTTTACCTTCCAAAAGGAAAATATACAGTTAAAATTGGAGATGCATCAGAAATCATTGAGGTAATGTAGTGTACCTTTTTTTAAAAATAGTTTTAAAACAGTACTTTTATCACATGAAAAAAGTACTGTTTTTTGTTTTTATTCTGTTTGTAAATTCTCTCTTCTCACAATCAAATTTTAAAAGTTTTTTTAAACTTTCGGGGCCAAAAAAAACATGGGTATTGTTGCATCCATTTAAAGCTACAAAATCTTTAAAAATTTCTAAAGAAACCAATAGAGTTACAGATTCTATTAAGAAAACAAACTTATTAGATGGTGATGCTGCAGGCGGACAAGTAGATGCATTTAGACACGCATATTGGATGGCGAGATTACGACAAGAAATAGGAAAATCTGCTGCTCGTTCTTTAGGGAAAGCACATGAAAAAGAGAATTATTTTATGTATAAAAACAGAAAGTTAGAAGATGGACAAGCACCAGATAAAATTTCTTCTGAAATGGATTTATATAATAATGATGAAGGACTGAAGTTGATTTCAAGAGGAAGTAAAACACCTAAAAACGGATTAATTTATAGAATTGTAAATGCAATAAAAGCAGGGAAAATGAAAATTATAAAGAAAGATAAAAAAGGAAATTTTTTATCTTGCGATGGTTTGGTGCTTTTAAAAGAAGATTTGAAAGGAAAGTGGCAAAACAATAAATGTTTGGTACCTTCTAATCAAAAACATTAGTAATTATTTAAAATAATTCTAAATATTATATAAAATAATTCATAAATTTTGTGAAGCCCCTACTTTAGCCTTAAGTTTGTACTAACTTTTAATTAACTATACAATGAGCGGATTTTTTAAATCTTCAATTGGAAGAAAAGTAGCCATGGCGCTATCTGCGTTCTTCCTGATGTTTTTCTTACTTCAGCATTTAGCAATAAACCTTTTATCGGTTTTTAGTCCTGAGAAATTTAATGAGGTTTCTCACTTTATGGGAACCAATTCATTAGTTCAATTTGCACTTCAACCAGTATTAATTTTTGGTGTAGTTTTTCACTTTGTAATGGGTTTTGTTTTAGAATTAAAAAATTCTAGGGCAAGAAACATTTCTTATGCAAAAAACAACGGAGCGGCTAATTCAACATGGATGAGTAGAAATATGATTTGGAGTGGTATTGCAATTTTAGCTTTTATCATTTTGCATTTCATTGATTTTTGGTTTCCAGAAATTAACACCAAATTTATTCAAGGTGATTGGTCTGGACTTCATAACGGAGAATTCAGATATTTTCATGAATTACAAGAAAAATTTGTAAACCCACTTAGAGTTGGAGCTTATGTGACAGCTTTTGTTTTCTTAGGATTGCATTTAGCTCACGGTTTTACATCGGCATTTCAATCTATGGGTGCTACAGCCGGACGTAAAAAAACATTACAAACAATTGGTAAAGCATATTCGATAATTGTTCCTTTAGGATTTATAATTGTTGCGCTTTATCATCACTTAAATCATAACCATTAATCTTAAATAACTATGGCTTTAGATTCAAAAGTACCAAAAGGTCCAATTAAAGATAAATGGACAGATTATAAAAATCATATAGACTTAGTAAATCCAGCAAACAAACGTAATATTGATATTATTGTAGTTGGAACAGGTTTGGCAGGTGGTTCTGCTTCTGCAACATTGGCAGAATTAGGCTACAATGTTAAAGCGTTTGCTTATCAAGATTCTCCGCGTAGAGCGCATTCAATTGCAGCTCAAGGAGGAATAAATGCAGCAAAAAACTACCAAGGAGATGGTGATTCTTTTTACAGATTATTCTATGATACTGTAAAAGGAGGAGATTACCGTTCTCGTGAGGCAAACGTTTATCGTTTGGCCGAAGTTTCTGCAAATATTATCGATCAATGTGTGGCACAAGGTGTTCCTTTTGCACGTGATTATGGTGGATTGTTAGATAATCGTTCATTTGGAGGAGTTTTAGTTTCTAGAACTTTTTATGCAAAAGGACAAACAGGGCAACAATTATTATTAGGTGCTTATTCTGCAATGAACCGTCAAATTGCTCGTGGTAAGATTGAAATGTTCAATCGTCATGAAATGTTAGACGTTGTTAAAATTGATGGAAAAGCTCGTGGAATTATTGCTCGTAATTTAATTACTGGAGAAATTGAGCGTCATTCTGCACATGCAGTGGTGATTGCTTCAGGTGGATATGGAAATGTATATTTCTTATCAACCAACGCAATGGGTTCTAATGCCACTGCAGCTTGGAAAATCCATAAAAAAGGAGCCTATTTTGCAAATCCTTGTTATACACAAATTCACCCAACATGTATTCCGCGTTCTGGAGATTATCAATCAAAATTAACATTGATGTCTGAATCGCTTAGAAATGATGGACGTATTTGGGTTCCAAAAAAGATGGAAGATGTTTTAGCAATTCGTGAAGGACGTAAAAAACCTACCGATTTGTCTGAAGATGAAAGAGATTATTATTTAGAAAGAAGATATCCTGCATTTGGTAACTTAGTACCTCGTGATGTGGCATCGAGAGCAGCAAAAGAACGTTGCGATGCTGGTTATGGTGTAAATGCAACAGGAGAAGCGGTTTATTTAGATTTTAAATCGGCTATAGAACGTTACGGAAAAGAGCAAGCAAAATTGCATCATTTAACAAACCCTTCGAATAAAGAAATTTATGATTTAGGGAAAGCAATTGTAGAGGCTAAATATGGGAATTTATTCCAGATGTATGAGAAGATTATAGATCAAAACCCATATGAAACTCCAATGATGATTTATCCAGCAACCCACTACACAATGGGAGGTATATGGGTAGATTATAATTTAATGACTACAGTAGACGGATTGTATTGTATTGGAGAAGCAAACTTCTCTGATCATGGTGCAAACAGATTAGGGGCTTCTGCATTAATGCAAGGTTTAGCAGATGGATATTTCGTGTTACCTTATACAATTGGTGATTATTTATCAAACGATATTAGAACAGGGAAAATTTCAACGGAAACCAAAGAATTCGAAGAAGCAGAAAACGAAGTGAAAGAACGTATCAATTTCTTTATCAATAATAAAGGAAAATACTCTGTAGATTATTACCACAAAAAATTAGGAAAAATTATGTGGGATAAATGTGGAATGGCTCGTAATGCGAAAGGTTTACAAGAAGCTATGGTAGAAATTAAAGCTTTACGTGAAGATTTCTGGAAAAACGTAACTGTTCCTGGTACTGCAAATGAAATGAATCCAGAGTTAGAAAAAGCAGGTCGTGTGGCAGACTTTTTAGAACTAGGAGAGTTGTTTGCAAAAGATGCTTTAGATAGAAACGAATCTTGTGGAGGTCATTTTAGAGAAGAGTCTGTAGAATTAGATGGTTTACAAAAAGGAGAAGCAAAACGTAATGATAAAGATTATGCATACGTTGCTGCTTGGGAATACAAAGGAGAGCCTTCAGAAGCAGTATTACATAAAGAAGAATTAGAGTTTAACGATATTGAATTAAAACAACGTTCATATAAATAAAAGACAAAATGAATTTAACACTTAAAATTTGGAGACAAAAAGACTCAAGTTCAAAGGGTCAAATGGTTGATTATAAGGTGACTGATATTTCAGAACACATGTCTTTTTTAGAAATGATGGATGTTTTAAATGAACAGTTAGTAAATTCTGGTGAAGAACCGGTTGCTTTTGATCATGATTGTAGAGAAGGTATTTGTGGTATGTGTTCTATGTACATAAACGGAGAAGCACATGGTCCAGATAGAGGTGTAACTACGTGTCAATTACACATGCGTATGTTTAAAGATGGAGATACTATTACGATAGAACCATTTAGAGCAGCAGCATTTCCTGTAATTAAAGATTTAGTAGTAGACAGAACTTCTTTTGAACGTATACAACAAGCAGGTGGATTTATTTCTGTAAACACTTCAGGAAATACACAAGATGCAAACTCAATTCCAATTTCTAAACACGCAGCTGATGAAGCAATGGATGCTGCAACTTGTATTGGTTGTGGAGCATGTGTTGCAACGTGTAAAAACTCTTCTGCAATGTTGTTTGTTGGAGCAAAAGTATCTCAATATGCATTATTACCACAAGGGCAAATAGAAGCTACAGATCGTGTTTTAAACATGGTAGCACAAATGGATGCAGAAGGCTTTGGTAATTGTACAAATACAGGTGCTTGTGAGGTAGAATGCCCGAAAGGAATTTCTTTAGATAATATTGCACGTATGAATAGAGAATTAATGAAAGCTTCTATTTAGGTAGAAACAAAATCATTGTGTAAAATAAAAGCCCAAAACTAATTTTAGTTTTGGGCTTTTATTTTATTTACCTCACCTATTTGTGGTTCTATTTTTTAATATTGATAACTGATAGTTGAGATTATTTCCGTCCAAAATCGGCAGGAATTTCTCCCCAAGCTTTGGTTTCCCATTTTAAAATAGGGTTTTTAAATGTATGCTCTTTTAGCCATTTTTCGGCTCTTTTTATCAGTTCTAGAAGTTCTTTATTAGAAGGATCAAAATGCATATTTGTTTTACAACGTTTCTGTTTTACCCAACTCATAGCAATTTTAGAATCAGAATAAATTGGAATATTTTCTTTGTTTTTACTCTTTAAAAGTGCAATACCATGCACTAAAGCTAAAAATTCACCAATATTATTAGTTCCTTTTTCAAAAGGTCCTTTTCTAAAAATTTCTTTTTTATTGTGTGTTAAAACACCTCTGTATTCCATTTTCCCAGGATTACCAGAGCAAGCGGCATCCACAGAAATACTTTCTAAAATAGGTTTTCCGTATTTTTCTTTTTCTGAAGATGACAAGGTTGGTTTTTTAGTGTTTTTACCTTTATAATCATCATATTTACCTTTAGATGCAATTTCGGCTTCTTCTAAGTTTGCAAAAGATTTGTATTGTGCACCATCAAAACCATCAATTTGCGCTTTACAAACTTTCCAGGAAGTAAATACTCCTTTTTTGCGTCCGTTCCAAACCACGTAAAATTTTTTCTTACTCATTTATATCTAAAATTACATCTTCTATAACTCTAGGAAAATACTCTTGTTCTAAAAAATGAATTTTTTTGGCAATAGTTTCGGGAGTATCTTCTTCATTTAAGCTTGTTTTTGCTTGAAATATGATGGCTCCTTCATCATAATTAGCGTTTACGTAATGAATTGTAATGCCAGTTTCACTTTCATTATTTTCTTTTACAGCCTTATGAACATGCATGCCATACATTCCTTTTCCTCCATATTTTGGTAACAATGCAGGATGAATATTAATGATTTTATTCGGAAAAACATCAATTATTTTTTCAGGAATTTTCCATAAAAAACCAGCTAAAATAATATAATCTGCTTCGTTTTTTAAGATATTAAAGATCTTATCTGTATTATAAAAATCATCTTTTGTAAAGTATAAGCACTTGGTATTTAAACTGTTACATCTATCAAAAACTTTGGCTCGTTTGTTGTTACACAACACTTGAGTAACTTTAGCAGTTCTAGTGTGATTAAAAAATTGAATAATATTTTCTGCGTTCGTTCCAGAACCAGAAGCAAAAATAATAATACGCTTCATATCTATATATCTAGAGTACAAAAAAAAGAATAATTATTAACAAACGGATTATTTTAATGGAAGATTAAACTTTTTTCTTTACTTTTAATAATCATTTATCGGACAAAAATTAGTTATAATTAATAAGATTTGTATTTTTGCCCCGATTAAAATTTTAAAAAACACAAAATTATGTCAGACATTGCATCAAGAGTAAAAGCGATTATCGTAGATAAATTAGGAGTAGACGATAACGAAGTAACAACAGAAGCTAGCTTCACAAATGATTTAGGAGCAGATTCATTAGATACTGTTGAGTTAATTATGGAATTCGAAAAAGAATTCGATATTCAAATTCCAGACGATCAAGCTGAGAACATCGGTACCGTAGGTCAAGCAGTTAGCTATATAGAAGAAGCAAAAAAGTAATATTTATATGCAATTAAAACGAGTTGTAGTCACTGGACTTGGCGCATTAACGCCAATTGGTAATAATATTGAAGAATATTGGAACGCTTTAGTTAACGGAGTTAGCGGGGCAGCACCTATCACACACTTTGATGCTGCCAAGTTCAAAACTCGTTTTGCATGTGAATTAAAGAACTTTAACGTAACCGATTTCATCAATAGAAAGGACGCACGTAAAATGGATAGATTTACACAGTACGCAATGGTAGCTTCTGATGAGGCAATTGCGGACTCAAATCTAGACTTAGAAAAAATTAACAAATTACGCGTTGGTGTAATTTGGGGAGCAGGAATTGGAGGCTTAGAAACTTTTCAAAATGAAGCAATGAATTTTGGCGCTGGTGATGGAACACCAAGGTTTAATCCATTCTTTATCCCAAAAATGATAGCAGATATTGCTCCAGGAAACATTTCGATTAAAAATGGATTTATGGGGCCCAATTATACAACGGTTTCTGCCTGTGCATCATCTGCAAATGCAATGATAGATGCATTAAATTATATTCGATTAGGATATTGTGATGTAATTGTTACTGGAGGATCTGAAGCAGCTGTTACTCAAGCAGGTGTAGGAGGTTTTAACGCAATGCATGCTTTATCAACTAGAAATGAAAGCCCAGAAACAGCATCAAGACCTTTTGATGCAGAACGAGATGGGTTTGTTTTAGGAGAAGGAGCTGGAGCCATTGTTTTAGAAGAATATGAATACGCTAAAGCAAGAGGAGCAAAAATTTATGCAGAAGTTATTGGAGGCGGAATGTCTTCTGATGCTTATCATATGACAGCACCACACCCTGAAGGAATTGGGGTTATTGCTGTAATGAAAAATTGCTTAGAAAATTCAGGAATAAAACCAGAAGATGTAGACCATATTAATACTCATGGGACCTCTACACCTTTAGGTGATGTTGCAGAATTAAAAGCAATATCTGAAGTTTTTGGTGAACATGCTAAGGATATCAATATTAATTCTACAAAATCTATGACAGGTCACTTATTGGGTGCTGCAGGAGCTATAGAATCTATTGCTGCAATTTTAGCAATGAAACATAGTATTGTGCCACCAACAATTAATCATGTTAATGTGGATGAAAATATCAATCCAGAATTAAATTTAACTTTAAATAAAGCTCAAAATCGCGAAATTAAAGTAGCAATGAGTAATACATTTGGTTTTGGGGGTCATAATGCATGTGTTGCTTTTAAGAAAATACAGGAATAATTTATGGGTTTTATTCGTAAAATAATTCATTCGCATTCTGATGAAGATGTAGAATTGTATAACGAATTAAAAAAACTTCTTAAGTTTTCTCCAAGAAAAATTAAAAAGTACAAAAAAGCATTTACTCATAGATCTATACAGATTACAGACAACAAAGGAATTCCAATAAACTACGAACGTTTAGAGTTTTTAGGAGATTCTATTTTAGGCTCTGTAATTGCTGCATATTTGTACAAAAAAGTTCCAACAGGTTCAGAAGGGTATTTAACTCAAATGCGATCTAAAATAGTTAGCAGAGAGCATTTAAATGAATTAGGTAAAGACTTAGACTTGATTCGGTTTGTAAAAAGTAATATTGATCAAGCAAATGTTGGTGATAATATTCACGGTAATATTTTTGAAGCTTTAGTAGGTGCTATTTATCTAGATAAGGGATATAATTTCTGTCAAAAATTTATTTATAAAAATGTAATAATTCCTTATGTAGACATACAAAAACTAGAAGGAAAAATTACTAGCTATAAAGGACTTATTATAGAATGGTGTCAGAAACAAAAGAAAAAATATACTTTTGATACTTATGAAGATTCTGGGAACGAGTCAATCAAACACTTTAGTGTAAAAATAAGTATTGATGGAGAGCAAATAGCCAAAGGAAGAGCAACCTCCAAAAAGAAAGCAGAAGAACAAGCATCAAAAAGAGTGTATTTTGCATTCCAAAATCAAATTTCTTCAAGTTAACTACGACAACGTTTTCGTTAATTTTCAAGTAAAACTCGCAAACTATTAGTAATTTAGCATCTTATAAAAACTAAAAAAAGAGTTATTATTTATGCAAATTCATTCTCTAGGTTTAGATGATTTTTGTCAAGAAGAGTATTCTTTAATTGGTATTCACACAACTCTAGAAGACTATAGGTTGGCTTATTTATTGAATAAAAATCTAAATACAAGTTTTTATAAATCTAAAGAAAACTTAGAGTTTGAGAATTTCGAAAATAAAGCTTCTTTTTCAGTCTTTAATTATTCTAACACAGAATACGATTTTGATTGGTTTTTAATAGCAAACAGCTTTAAAAGAGAATACCAAACAACATCAAATGAACTTTTACTTACATCAGAAATAAAAACCTACTTAATTCCAGAAAAGAAAAAAATAGATTTTTTTATTAAAATTTCTGGAGATGTATCACATAGTTTTGTTGTAGAAACGATAGAGAAAATCAAAAAAATAGATCAAGTAATAACTTCTTATTATGTTGATAAACAAACATTAAAGTCTAAAGACTTTTTAATATTTTAAATATGCCAAATAATAAAAAAACTAAGATTGTAGCTACATTAGGACCCGCAACAGATACGAAAGAAATCTTAACAGATTTAGCAACTGCAGGAGTTAATGTTTTTAGAATTAATTTTTCTCATGCAGATTATGAAGATGTAAAGAGAAAGGTAAAAATAATTAGAGAAATTAATGAAGAAAAAGGATATAATGTTGCAATTTTAGGAGACTTACAAGGGCCGAAACTTCGTGTTGGAGTTATGGAAGACGATGTAGTTCTTAAGGATGGAGACACCTTTACTTTTACTACAGAACAATGTATTGGAACTAAAGAAAAAGCCTTTATGACGTACCAACGTTTTCCTAAAGATGTAAAAGCAGGAGAACAAATTTTAGTAGATGATGGTAAATTATTATTTGAAGTAATTTCTGCTGATAAAAAGACAGAAGTTGTAACAAAAGTAATTGTTGGTGGTGCTTTAAAATCTAAAAAAGGAGTTAATTTACCTAACACAGCTATATCATTACCTGCCTTGACAGAAAAAGATATGAATGATGCTGTTTTTGCTTTAGAGCAAGAAGTAGATTGGATTGCTTTGTCTTTTGTTAGAACTCCAGACGATTTAAGAATGTTACGCGATTTAATTGATCAACACTCAGAATACAGAGTACCTGTAATTGCAAAAATAGAGAAGCCAGAGGCTGTAGAAAATATTGACGCATTAATTCCGTATTGCGATGGATTAATGGTTGCTCGTGGAGATTTAGGGGTAGAAATACCAATGCAAGAGGTACCATTAATTCAAAAAATGTTGGTTCATAGAGCAAAAAGAGCAAGAATTCCTGTAATTATTGCAACTCAAATGATGGAAACGATGATTGATAACTCTGTACCAACAAGAGCAGAAGTTAATGATGTTGCCAATTCTATTATGGATGGTGCAGATGCAGTTATGTTATCTGGAGAAACTTCTGTTGGGAAACATCCTTTAAGGGTTATTCAAAAAATGACAGAGATTATTAATAGCGTAGAACACTCTTCTTTAATAGAAGTACCTCAAAACGCTCCTCATATTAGAACAAATAGATTTGTGACAAAATCAATTTGTTATCACGCTGCATTAATGGCAAATGATACAGATGCAGCAGCAATTTCTACATTGACAAATAGTGGATATACTGCTTTTCAAATTTCTGCTTGGAGACCAAAATCTCATGTATTAGCATTTTCTTCAGAAAGAAGAATTTTAGGAAAATTAAATTTACTTTGGGGTGTTAGAGCTTTTTATTATGATAAGAATCTAAGTACAGATGATACCGTTGTAGATATTAATGAAATTTCTAAATCTAAAGGTTTTGTAAAACGTGGTGATTTAATGATAAACCTTACTTCTATGCCTGTTGAAGCTAAAGGAATGGTAAATACCTTACGTGTATCTGAAATAGATTAACTGCAGGCCTTATTATTAATATTTAAAAAAGCATTCTAATTTTTTAGGATGCTTTTTTATATTGTATACTATAGGTTTAATTTTTTAGATATTATTATTGCATCATTTGTTACAAAGGGCATAGGCATCATTTCTTCTGTTCTTGGTATTAAAGAAAAATTAGGGTTTTCTAATAAATCATAAGAGATTTCATTTAAAATTAAATCTAGTTTTTCATTCTTTAAAAGAGTAAAAGAAAGGTTTATTTTTTTATCTTGATTGGCTACATGATAAACTAAAAAAGTGCCACCTTTTATATTGTATACTTTTCCATCATTTACCAATACGTCGTTTACTTTAAATTGATGTAATTTAAGCTCTTTTTTTGTGATAAACTCAAACTTGTTTATTTTTCTTGTTGGCAGAATACTTACTTCTAGAAAGCGTTTATCTCCAATTAAAGTATCCATTTCTATTGTAACTTCTGAGGTAGAAATATTTTTAAAAGTTATTTTCTTATGATACTTAAAACGCGTATTGTATTTACTTTTTGTTTCTGCATTTACAATACTTCCTTTTATGGCGTTTTCATCAAAGATTTGCTTTGTGTATTCATCTAAAGATGAATTGTAAGTTCCATAATAAGCTGTTTTAGTATCATTATTCTGAATGTAAACGATACTGTTTGGTTTTTTCTTATCAATAGAAAAACCACTGTTATATGTTGCGATACCAAAGAACAGAATTGTTAAAAAACCAACAGTTTTTTGCATCCAAAAAGATTTTTTTTGATAAAATGTTAGTACCATCAAACCAAAAATTAAGGCAATGATGATTCCGCTTATAAATAAACTTTTTAAACCTAAACCAACGGGAAACATCTTAATTAATGGAGCAAAAATGTAAATGGTTGGAATAGATAGAAGGGTAAATAAAATACGTTTTGATTTGTCTTCTAAATTTAAAAAAACAGCAATTGCTAAAATTAATAAAGCTGCAAAAACAGGAATAATGAAAAAACCTGCACCTTTTAAAGAGTTGCTAATTAGAAAGTTTATAACTAGCCAAATAAAAATAGGAGCAATTAATAAATCTGTAGTTTTTTCTTGCTTTAAAAAGTATTTATAAATTTTAAATAAAATCCAAAGGTTTAAGAATACAAAAGCGGCAATATAGGTATAACCATTATAGGTAAACCCATGTAAAATATCTTGGTACTGTGGGTGAATAATTAACAACAATTTCCATAAACCAAAAGAAATTCCTCCACATAAAAGAACAGAAATAATAAAAGGAATAAAGCCTTTAAAAAGACCTTTTACAGTTATTTTATTCATCGAAATTCCGAAGAAAAGTAAAATAATAAAAATAATTAGAGAGCCTATTGACATAGGTGAAACCCAAGAAAAGGGAAAGGTTAACATTTTTATAAACGGAAAGTTAACATAAACAAAATCTTCTTCAGAGCTTAAGTTTGATATATCTGAATTTGCAAAATAATTTAAGGTAGTTGTTAAATAATCTGCCTGATGTAATAGGGTTTCTCTATCTAATCTGGCATAAGAATCTTGTGCGGTATGATAATCGAAATGATCTCCAATAAAGGCAAAGTTAAAGCCATTTATGTTTGCATTTTCTCTAAAAACGGTTAAATCTGTATCGTTTGGGAGCTTCTTGTAGATACTATACATTAGCGAATTTGCAATCGGAAAATTAGGTTTTGCAGCTAAAAATTCTGATAATAATTTACTGTTTTTCCCATTTGTTTCCATCAACATATAGCTTGGTCCGCCACTTCCTCTAGCTTCAAAATTTAAAACTAAACCAACCTCTTTTGTCCATTTATGTGCATCAACAAATGCCTGAGCACCTAACAATCCTAATTCTTCTGCATCAGAAATTAAGAGAACAATGTCGTTTTTCGGTGTTTCATTTTTAGCTAAGTAAGCCCTCATGCCTTCTAAAATTGTTACAACACCAGAACCGGCATCACTTGCACCTAAAGAGGAGTGTGGACTAGAATCATAATGTGTAAGTAACATTAAAGCTTTCCCATTTTCAGAGCCTTTTAAACGCGCAATAATGTTTTCTGCAGTTGTTGCCGCAAACCATTTTTTGTTAATGGCAGTTTGAGTTTGAATTTCGGTTTGAAATCCCATTTTTTGAAGCTCTTCTACAATATAATTCTGAACAATTTTATGTTCGTCAGAACCTACATGATGAGATTTTTCACTTATTTTTTTTAGGTGAAAAAGAGCATTGTCTAGAGAAAACTCCGTTTTTAAAGCTGTATCCTTATTCGATATAGAAGGTTTTGCATCAGAAAAACTCCAATAAATTACACCTAAAATTATAAGAATTGAGATAAGAGAAGAAAATGCTTTCATGTATGAAATAAATTTTTATAAATGTATGAAATAAAAAAAATGTGAACAAATTGTAATAATATAGCTAAAAATCAGTATTTTAGGTCTATTAAAACCAACTATTATGGCAATAAAAAGTTTTCAAGGCAAGAGAGATACCTCAAAAGAAAAAGAAAAATCAGAGATTTTAGTTTCTGATTATATGACAACAAAATTAATTGTTTTTAAAGCAGAAGACTCTTTAGATCATGTGATTAACCAGTTAATTACATATAAAATTTCTGGAGGACCTGTAGTTAATGATAAAAATGAGTTAATTGGAATTATTTCTGAAACAGATTGTATTAAACATATTTCTGAAAGTAAATATTACAATATGCCTTCAGACATCAATAATACTGTAGGTAAATACATGGTGAAAGATGTAGATACAATTGATAAAAACATGAATATTTTTGATGCAGCCTTTAAGTTTATTAGTTCTCACAGAAGAAGATTTCCGGTTGTAGAAAACGGAAAATTAATAGGTCAATTAAGTCAGAAAGATGTTTTAAAAGCTGCAATTAAAGTTCAAGGTAGTACTTGGAAATAATTTATTTCTTTTTTGCATCTATTTCAGCTTGAATTTTTTTCTGAGCTTTTTTTAGTTCTTTCATTTTAGCATCCATTTCTGCTTTTTTAAATGCATTTATAGAATCTAATCTTTTTTGTGTTTTTTCTTTTTGGATTGCTAAGTCTTTTTCTCGTTGATTTTTTTGAGTTTTTTTATAAAGCTCAATATTTTTTTCATTTTGCTTTTTAAGAACTTGTTGTCTGTCATATTTTTTATACAAGCGTAAACCAACTACAGCAATAATTATAATGACTAATGTTAAAATACTTGATTTCTTTTTCATATTAAGTTTCTTTTTTTATTAATAAAAATGTTTCATTTTCTAAAGGTAAATACCCTTGGTCATAAATATAAAAATAAGTGTTTCCTGTTTTGGTTTTATAAAGCGATGTAAAAAATTGAAAATCAAAACCTCTATCATATAATTTAGATCTAGTAACTTTTGTTTTTCCAGATACATTTAATTCAGATAAAATTTTATAATTTTTTCTAAGACGATTGTTGATGTTTCTAATTAAATTTTTACTGTCTTTATTTACCCTGTTATTATATGCGTTTCTACAATAATCAGAGCAAAATTTCTTGTCTATTCTACCTTTTACAGGCTCATTACATTCTAAACATTGTCTTGTATCCATATTTCAAATATAAATAAAATTATCCGTTTACAAACGACTACAAACAATTACATACGAAAGTAATTGTTTTGTAACCGAATAAAACTTTAATGCTGTCGTAATTTTGCAGTGTCAAAACGAATTGACAAAAACAAATAATAATTTAAAAACTTATCTTATGAGTACGTTAAGAAACAAAGTACAGTTAATTGGAAACCTAGGAAATAATCCGGAAATCATCACTTTAGATAGTGGTAAAAAACTGGCTAAATTTTCTATAGCAACAAATGAAACTTATAAAAACGCCCAAGGCGAAAAGGTAACAGACACGCAATGGCATAATATTGTTGCTTGGAATAAAACAGCAGAAATTGTTGAAAAATATTTAGAAAAAGGAAGTGAAGTTGCTATTGAGGGAAAATTAACTTCTAGAAGTTATGAAACTAAGGAAGGAGAAAAAAAATACATTACAGAAGTAGTTTGTAATGAGTTGTTGATGTTAGGAACAAAATAGTTTGCGTATAGTTTTGTGAAAATTAAAAAGCTGCTTTTTAAAAGTGGCTTTTTTTATTGTTAATTAACTTTCAAATTTTTAGCAAACGAAAAATTAGTACTATTTTTTTGTAACTTACAACATCAAATTCAAAATTAGCTACTTATGTTAAATTACACACTTTATATTAATGGAAAAAAAAGAGTGGTTACCGCAGATGCCGATACCCCTTTGTTATGGATTTTAAGAGATGAATTGAATTTGATTGGGACAAAGTTTGGTTGCGGTATTGCAGAATGCGGAGCTTGTACTGTACATATAGATGGAGTTGCTACTAGAAGTTGTCAAATGAAAGTTTCTTTTTTAGATGATGTTAAAATTACTACAATAGAAGGTCTATCAGAAGATGGGAAGCATCCTGTTCAAGAAGCATGGAAAGAAATAGATGTACCTCAATGCGGCTATTGTCAAGCAGGACAAATTATGACTGCTTCTGCTTTTTTAGCAGAAAATAAAAACCCTTCTAAAGAAGAAATAAGAGAAGCAATGCATGGTAATATTTGCAGATGTGCTTCATACAATAGAATTGAAAAAGCTGTAAAAGTTGCCGCAGAAAAAATGTCTTAATTAAAAAGAACGTCACAAAATGGAATCTCAAAATAAATATAACTTTAGCAGAAGAAACTTTTTAAAGACATCAGTTTTAGCAAGTGGTGGAATGTTAATTGGTTTTAATTTACTTACAGCCTGTAAACCAGAAGCTGTAATGCCTGTAGATATTAAAAGTTTAAACTTTAATGATTTTAATGCTTTTATAAAAATTTCAGATGAAGGATATGTTACTCTTTTTTCGCCAAATCCAGAAATTGGCCAAGGTGTAAAAACATCTATGCCAATGATTATTGCAGAAGAATTAGATGTAGCATGGAGCAAAGTAAATGTAGTGCAAGCTACGTTAGACACTAAAAATTTTCAAAGACAACTTGCTGGTGGAAGTCAATCCATTAGCTTTGGATGGGATGCTTTAAGGCAAACAGGAGCAACGGCTAAACAGATGTTAGTAAATGCAGCTGCTATAAAGTGGAACGTTGATGCAAGTACCTGTAAAGCTTCAAAAGGAATTATTACAAATGCAAATGGCGATCAACTAGGATATGGAGATGTTGTAAAAGAAGCAGCTTTATTAGAGGTTCCAGAAAATGTAAAATTGAAGGAGGCTAAAGATTTTACAATCATTGGACAAGAAATAGTAAATGTAGATATTGATAAGATTATTACCGGAAAACCTCTTTTTGGATTGGATTATAAAGCAGCAGATATGTTATATGCAACTGTTTTAAGACCTCCAGCTTTTGGTCAAGTATTAGATAGTTTTGATGCTACGGAAGCAAAGAAAGTGAAAGGAGTAATTGATGTGATTACCATTGGTGGTAAAGTAAGAGACTATATAAATTCTGGTAAAAATGATTGGACATTTGTAATGTCTGAAACCGATAAAGTAGTGGTAGTTGCCAAAAATACTTGGGCTGCCATAAAAGGGAAAAAAGCTCTTTCTGCAACTTGGAAACAAGATTCAAAACTAGAGTCTACAGAAGATCATGATACAATTTTAACTAAAATTTTAGAAGGGAATAAGTTTGACGTAAGAAGAGAAGATGGAAATATAAAAAAGGCTTTCATAAACGCTGATAAAGTAATTGAGAAAACATATCACTCTCCTTTTTTGCCTCATAATTGTATGGAACCAATGAATTTTTATGCCAATGTTAGCTCAGAAAAAGTACATTTAGTTGGACCTGTTCAAACTCCAGAATATGCAGCAAAAGTGGTTGCAGATATGTTAAATGTAGACTTAGATCGTGTTTCTGTAGAAATGACAAGAATGGGTGGAGGTTTTGGAAGAAGATTGTATGGCGATTTTGTATATGAAGCAGCAGAAATTTCAAGTGCAATTAAAAAACCTGTGAAATTAATTTCTACAAGAGAAGATGATATGACCATGGGGGTTTATCGTCCTGCAATAAAATACAGAATAAAAGCTGCAATTAAAGATGGAAAAATAACAGGATACCATTTAAAAGAAGCTGCAATTAATGGAAATATGTATGGCTTAATTCCTAATTTCTTTCCTGCCGGTTGTATTCCTAATTTTAAGGTAGAAACAAGTAATTACAAAAGCAATATTACTACCGGAGCTTGGAGAGCACCTTATACTAATTTTTTAGCATTTGCAGAACAAAGTTTCTTTGATGAATTGGCTTTAGAATTAAATATTGACGCCCTTCAATTACGTTTAGATTTATTACAAAATGTAAAAAACACTACTGACAAAAGGATAGAATATTCAGGGAAAAGAATGGAAGATACAATTAAGTTAGTCAAAGAAAAAGGGAATTGGGGGAAAGTAGAAAAAGGAGTTTTCCAAGGTTTTTCTGCTTATTATAGCCATAATACACATGTTGCAGAAATTGCAGAAATTGTTTTAAAAGAAGGCTTTCCTATTGTTAAAAAAGTAACAGTTGCGGTAGATTGTGGGGTTGTAATAAATCCTACAGGAGCAAGAAATCAAGTTGAAGGGGGCGTTATAGATGGAATTGGGCACGCTATGTATGCAGATTTTTCTTTTAATAAAGGAAAACCAAAATATAAAAATTTTAATACCTATAGATTAATAAGAATGCAAGAAACTCCTAAAGTAGCCGTTCATTTTGTAGAAAACAATTTATCTCCAACAGGCTTAGGAGAACCTGGTTTACCACCAGCGGGAGGTGCAGTTGCTAACGCAATAAATATAGCTTTAGGGAAAAGAATTTACAGCCAACCTTTTATAAATGAATTATAGAGTAATTTTATTTTGAAAGCGGTAAGTGGTTTGTTGTAAAAGAATTACAAAAATCAATTAAGATTTTTGCAATTCTACAGCCTAAGCTGCACAGGGGGAATAAAGTTTTCTTTTTAACAGCACACAAATATACTATGCACGCATAGTATATTTGTAGTAATTCGACAAGTACATGCTTAAGTACTTTAAATGGGAACAATTACCTGTTAAAGCAATGTTTTTTTTAGTATTAAAACGCAGTTATTATATCTTTTTTAGATTTTACAAAAACTAATTTATCCTAAAAAGAATCTATCTTTAAATTATTGTTTTTCTAAATAGTAGAAATATAGGGTTGTATTTTAAGTTCAATAGATTAAAAATTGTTGTTTATTCTGTGTCAACTGTTATTTCTTTTGAAATGAATTTACCATCAGTTGTTATTCCTTCAACAAATAAACTTACATAATTTTGTTTATTATTCTTAAACACTACATTTAAAATTCCGTCTTCTGTAATTTTGTTTTTAGGCAGCCAATCTATAACACCATAATTTTTATAAAAGGAGTTTTGATAGTTCTTATATTTTGGCACATAAAACTTTTTAGCGCTACTAAAAGTAATTGGAAATTTTAATTTTCTTACAGTTTTTTTATTTTTAACATTTAATAATGGATCTGTTTTTATTCTAATAACACCCCCGGTTCCGTAAGCTAAACCACCAGACATGTCTCGTAAATTAATGTCTATGTACTCAACATCATAAAGGTTATAATAGAACAACATACGCTTATCGGGTACTAGAAAACCATCTAAGAAAAAAGCAATTGGAGAGTTTTGTGCTCGGTTAATCGCTACAATTTCTCCTGTATTGAAATCATCATAGGCGAAAATACCAGGTTTAAAACCTATAAAATTTGCAAGTGTAGAGTTTCTGTCAAAATCATTTAAAAAATGAACCCGCCCCATAGATTGATTTTTTATTTTTTCAATTCTTTGTTCTTTTAGGTTTGTTTTAATAATAACTTCATCTAGAGTATTAGAGCTATTTAAAGCATAAAAATTAGGGTAATAGTTTTCAATTTCTTTTTCGCTAGTATTATAAAGGTTTTTAGGAATTAAGAATTTTCTTGTTGATGTATTTAATTTAGGAATATGATTAGGAAAATATTGAACATATAAAGAAGGTTCTACAAGCTTGTTCTTTTTTCCTATTTTAGAAATAAATAGATTTTCATTATCCATGGGGAAATAAGAATACAGTTGAAAAGATTTAACCTCTTCTTGAAAACTTAAAATATTTCCATTTCTATTTGATAAATGATGTATTAAATAATGGCTTTCTTTTTCAATATTTGGAATGTTTACTTTTATAGATATTCCTTTTTCAAATTGATGTATTTGCTTCTTATTTTCAGTTCGGACTTCTTTCCAATCAAAGCTACTCCATCCTTGGGTAATCAATAGATTATCAATATCGTATTCTTTTTGGTTGTTAATATTTTTAAAGTAATAACTTCCATTTTCTACAACCCCTTTTAAATAGGGGGTTAATAGTGTTTGAGAAATAATATTTGAGTTTTTGTTGTACGACTTAGTTTCTTTTGGAAGTATAGAAACACTAATGTTGTTATTCTTAAAATTATTTTTATTGTCAAATTTAAAAGAAACCTTTAAAGAATCTTTTACCTTTTTTATTGAAGATTGATTAAAATTTAAAATTGGTAACCCTTTATAATTAAAAAACATTCTTTCTGCTATAGGATTGTTCATTTCATCGATTAGAGTAAAAATATTTATTCCATAAGCTAAATCATTAAGGTTTATTCTTTGAATGATAGTTGTGTTGTTTTGAAACTGAATTTTTAGTTTATTTAGTTCTCCTTTGTTTTGAAACACTAAAAAATAATTCTTTTTTTTAATTTTTGATAAAGTATTTTTATTGGTAGCCAAAGCAACAAAAACCTCTTTTTTTGTTTTAGAGAGTTTTATTAAAATACCTTTTTCTTTGGTATGAGTGTTTATTGTTTTAGTTATTTTTTT
The DNA here is from genome assembly GCF_022662535.1 of Polaribacter marinus. Taxonomy (GTDB): domain Bacteria; phylum Bacteroidota; class Bacteroidia; order Flavobacteriales; family Flavobacteriaceae; genus Polaribacter; species Polaribacter marinus. Next base: position 133,847 of record NZ_JAKQYM010000009.1, on the reverse strand, counting down.
TCCATTAAAATTTATAATTGCAGAATAAAAACTGCCTTTTTTTGGAGTAAATGAAGCCCTTCCTATTCCTAAATTATTTAATTGAAACTTTCTTATAACGGAGTTGTTTTCTAGAATTTCTCCAGAAATATTAGGAATTCCATAACCTAAAGTGTCTTTTGCAATAATACCTATTGTGTTGTTAATGTTAGATAGAAAAGTACCGCTTTCAGGTAAAAATTGAATGTCAATTTCATCATTTTCTATGATGTTGTTGTTTTTGAGAGGTTTGTTAGAATCAATTACCTTAATTGTTCCAACAAAGTAATTTTGTTCTTTAAAGTTTAACATCCAGTTGGTATAAGTTTTAACCTTATAAATTCCAGTAGTAAAAAGAGAATCTAATAGAAAACTTCCAGAAGCAATTCCGTTTTCAACTTTAAAAAGTTTTTCTTTTATAACGGTGTCGTCTTTGTCTGTAATTACAGCGTAAAGATTGGTGGTTAAAAGAGAAGGTTTTTTTGTTTTTTTGTTAATTACATAAGAGGTAAACCCCATTTCTTCTCCTTTTATATAGATAGATTTATTTAAATGAGAATAGACGGTTTCTTTATAATTTTGCTGTGTGTTTTTATAAATAATACTATCAATATTTTGATTGGCACTACTTTGTCCAAAGGACAAAAAGATCGAGAAAATCAGACAATATAATGTTACAGTAAACTTTTTGTTAGGTAATATTTCTATCATATTGTTTGTTTTAAAAACAATATCAATTATTGTACCAATTAGTTTGTTTTTATAAAGAAATGTAATGTTTACCAACTAATTCTTATTTAATTAAAAAAAAGAAGCCATTAATTTTCATTTGAAAACTAATGGCTTTTAAAATAATTGTATTTCTTTAAGTATTAACTTACTTGTTGTCCGTTTTTAACGGCTTTTTCTGGCTCTACAAAAGCTAATTTACCATCAGGGGTATCCGTCATTAAAATCATTCCTTGGCTTTCTACACCTCTAATTTTTCTTGGCGCTAAATTAACCAAAACAGAAACTTGTTGGCCAATAATATCTTCTGGATTAAAGCTTTCTGCAATACCAGAAACAATGGTTCTTGTATCTATACCAACATCAACCTTTAATTTTAATAGCTTTTTAGTTTTAGCCACTTTTTCTGCTTCTAAAATAGTACCAATTCTAATATCTAGTTTTGTAAAATCATCAAACTCTATGGTTTCTTTTTGTGGTTCTACTACTTTATTTTCTTGCTCGTTGGCAATTTTAGTTGCTTCTAATTTTTCTATCTGAGCATCAATTGTTTTATCTTCAATTTTAGAAAACAACAATTCTGCTTTGTTTATTTGATGAGCTGCAGGTAATAAAACATCTTTTTCGGTAACATCTGTCCAAGAAAGCGAGTCATCAATATTTAAAATTCCTTTTAATTTATCCGAAGTAAACGGTAAAAATGGTTTAGAAGCTACTGCCAATGCTGTAGAAATTTGCAAAGCAACATACATAATTGTTTGTACACGTGCTGCATCAACTTTTATAACTTTCCAAGGTTCTTCATCCGCTAAATACTTGTTACCAAGTCTTGCTAAATTCATTAATTCTTGGCTAGCTTCTCTAAATCGGTATCTTTCTATAGACTTACCAATAATATTCGGAAACTCTTTTACAGCTGCTAAAACATCTTCATCTACTTCTGTAAAATCATTTGGTGCAGGTACAATTCCCTCGTAATATTTGTTGGTTAAAACCACAACTCTATTAATAAAGTTACCAAAAATAGCAACCAATTCGTTGTTGTTTTTAGCCTGAAAATCTTTCCAAGTAAAATCGTTGTCTTTACTTTCTGGGGCGTTTGCTGTTAAGGTATAGCGCAAAACATCTTGCTGATCTGGAAATTCTTCTAAATACTCATGCAACCAAACTGCCCAGTTTTTAGACGTCGATAATTTATTACCTTCTAAATTTAAAAATTCATTGGCAGGTACATTATCTGGTAAAATATAATCTCCATGTGCTTTTAACATGGCCGGAAAAATAATACAGTGAAAAACAATATTGTCTTTTCCTATAAAATGAACCAATTTTGTATCGTCTTTTTTCCAATAATCTTCCCAGTTTTTTCCTTCTCTTGCTGCCCATTCTTTGGTTGATGAAATGTAACCAATTGGTGCATCAAACCAAACGTACAAGACTTTTCCTTCCGCATCTTTTAATGGAACCGGAATTCCCCAATCTAAATCTCTGGTAACAGCTCTTGGTCTTAAACCATCTTCTACCCAACTTTTTACTTGTCCGTAAACATTGGGTTTCCAATCTTTTTTATGACCCTCTATAATCCATTCACGTAAAAAAGCTTCGTGTTTATTTAAAGGTAAAAACCAATGTTTTGTTTCTTTTAAAGTAGGTGTGTTTCCTGTAATGGCAGATTTTGGGTTGATTAAATCGGTTGCATTATGACTTGTTCCACAACTTTCACATTGATCTCCATAACTTTCTTCGAAACCACATTTAGGGCAAGTTCCTACTACAAATCTATCTGCTAAAAACTGATTTGCTTCTTCATCATACAATTGTTCAGAAACTTCTTCGATAAACTCGCCATCATTATACAATTTTGTAAAAAAATCAGAGGCAGTTTCATGATGAATTTTAGAGGAAGTTCTAGAATAGTTATCAAATGAAATACCAAAATCTTCAAAAGATTTTTTAATCATTCCATGATATTTATCGATAATAACTTGGGGAGAAACTCCTTCTTTTTTAGCTCTCATTGGTATGGCAGCTCCATGTTCATCAGAACCAGAAATGTAGGCAACATCTTTACCTGTTAAGCGTAAATAACGCGCGTAAATATCTGCAGGAACATAAACACCTGCTAAATGACCAATATGTATTGGCCCGTTTGTGTATGGTAAAGCTGCTGTAATAGTATATCTTTTTGGAGTATTCATAGAATTTTCCTTGATTTTATTTGTGGTTTGATTTTTGCGTGACAAAAGTACAAAAATCCGAGTTTTAAAAACCACTGAAAATTAATACATTTACAAAAACTAGTATTATGAGTAAAAAGAATCTTTTTAGTTTATTATTTATATCACTTTTAATGATGAATTGTAAAACAATTGCACAGTCTAAAGTAGAAAAAAGTACAAGTGAAATAACTAAATTGGTGACACCTCCATATTTAAAGGTAGGTGATAGCATTGTAATTCTGGCACCAGCAGGAATCTTAACACATCGTCAAGAAACCATTGAAAAAGCAAAAGAATTGGCAGAGAGTTGGGGTTTAAAAGTAGTTTTAGGAAAACATATTTTTAATAAACACAGTCATTTTGCAGGTACAGACGAAGAAAGAACAGAAGATTTGCAAAAAGCATTAGATAATCCAAATATAAAAGCAATTTGGTCTGGACGTGGAGGATATGGTTCTGTTAGAGTTTTAGACAAGTTAGATTATACTACTTTTTTACAACATCCAAAATGGATTATTGGGTATTCAGATATTACAGCTTTTCATAGTCATATTCACAATTTAGGTGTAGAAACCATGCACGCTATGATGGGTACGAGTGTAGATGATGATCCAGAATTAATTATAGAAACAATATCTAGCTTTAAAAAAGCACTTTTTGGAGATCAATTAACGTACACAATTCCGTCTTCTACGTATAATAAAACAGGAATTGCTGAAGGACAAGTAGTAGGAGGAAACCTTGCGTTATTGGCTTCTATGTTAGGCTCTAAAAGTCAAACAGATACTAATGGAAAGATTATTTTTATAGAAGAAGTAGGTGAATATAAATACAGTATTGATAGAATGTTACAAAGTTTAAAAAGAGCGGGATATTTTAATCATTGTACAGGTTTAATTATTGGCGATATTTCTAATATCAAGAAAAACTCAACCGATTGGGGATATACAATTGAAGAACTTGTTTTAGATGTTGTTAAAGAATATGATTTTCCTGTAATGTTTGATTTTCCTGCAGGACATAAGCCGGATAATAGAGCTTTGATTTTTGGTAGAAAAGCAGTATTAACGGTTAAAAGTTCAGGTCAACAATCTTCTTTAGAATTTGATTAATTTTTGATTTAATTATATTTTCTACTTTTAAACAAAAAACCAAATTGGCAACTCATAACGAACTTGGTAAAAAAGGAGAAGAATTAGCAATTGATTTTTTAATTAAAAACGATTATACAATTCTTGAAAAAAATTATCGATTTTTAAAAGCAGAGGTTGATATTATTGCTCTAAAAAAAGGTGTTTTAGCTGTTGTAGAAGTAAAAACAAGATCTACAGATTATTTTGGAAATCCTCAAGACTTTGTAAACCCTAAAAAAATAAAACTATTACTTTCTGCTATTGATTATTATGTAAGCGAAAAAGATTTAGATGTAGAAGTCCGTTTTGATATTATTGCAATCATTCATCAAAAGAATAAAATAAAAATAGAGCATTTAAAAGATGCTTTTCTATCTTTTTAAGAAGAACAGGCTACGCTTTAGAAACTATAAACAAGGTTTTAGAAATTAAACTAAAAATAAAAAGCATTAAATTGTATTTTTGATCAAATACATAAGGCCTTGTTTAGATTTTTAGTTACTTTTTTAGTAGTACTTTATTATATTCCTATTGTTTCGCAAGAACCTGTAGCTATTCATCTTTCAGAAAAAGATGGTTTGCCAGACAAAGAATTCTACAATATTATAGAAGATAAACAAGGCTTTATTTGGCTTTGTGCTGATAAAGGTTTATTTCGTTACGATGGAAAAACTTTTAAAAATTACACAAATAAAGAAAAAAAAGGACATTCTGTTTTTAATCTTTTAGAAGATAATGAAGGCCGTATTTGGTGTAATAATATAAGTGGTCAGTTTTTTTATGTTGAAGAAGGTAAACTAAATACTTTTATTGATTTAAGTCTAGTTTTAAAAGGAGAACTTACTTTTTTTAAAGTAGAAAAAGAGCATCTAATTGTATTTAGTCAATCGGTTATTTATTATATCAACAAAAACACTAAATTAATAGAGAAAGAACATGCTTTTAATACAGCAATAAGCCAACCAATTTCAATAAAAAAGGAAATGTTTATTGCTAGTATAGATTCTATAAGTGTATTTAATAATAAATATGATCTTAAAGAAAAATTTTCAATAAAAGGTAAGAACGAATCAAAGTTAGTTGAAGGAAGAACAAAAGTGTTTAAAATAGATTCTCTTTTATTTATCAACCAGGTTCGTGGTAAAATAAACACGTTTTTTAAAATTAATTTTTTAGAAAAAAAAGCAACAAAATTAGAAAATTTAAAAGGAGTAGAAAAAGAACAAATTTATGATGTTCTCAACAAGGATGATCAAATATGGTTTTCGACAACCAACGGTGTTTGGGTTTACAATTGGGTTAACAATAAATTTAAAGAAGAAAGGCAGTTCTTAAAAGGGAAAAATGTAACAAAGACTATTACAGATAAAGATGGAAATTTTTGGTTTATTACTTTAAATAACGGGGTTTATGTAGTGCCTAATATTTATATTGAAAAATATGCCATCTCAGAAGCTTCTAAAGGGATAAGTGTTTTAGATAAAATAGATGATCATACACTTTATTTTGGCTCCAATAATGGTAACGTTGGTTTATATAATATACATACCAATACAGAAACAACCATTGTTATGCCTAACAAATCTAGAGTTTCGGCAATAAAATATAATCCTAGAAAAGAACTAAGTTATATTGGTAAAGATATTAATGGTTATGTTTTAGATCATAAAACAGGTCTTTTAAAAGATGTTTTTAAAGTTTCTTCAGTTAAAAATTTTTTAATTTTAGAGAATAACGATGTGCATATTGTAGATCATAAAAACACTTATTTATTAAAAGAAGGCAACTTTAAAAAGCTAAAATATATCTATACTAATAAACGCCCATACACTTCCTTTTATCATAAAAAAGATAAATCTATTTACATTGCCTATGTAGATGGTTTGGTTAAAAATGATTCATTACGGAGCTCAAAAACTATAACGTATAATAATAAACCTATTTACGGCTTGTCTATTACAGATACTAAAGATGGTATTTTATGGGTTGCCACTTTTAAAGACGGTATTTTTGGTTTAAAAAACGATACAGTAACACATCATTTTACAACTAAAAATGGCTTGGTTTCTAATAGAATTGAAAAAATTAAAGCAGATCATAATAATTTGTGGATAGCAACAGATGCGGGGATTCAATTATTAGATACTAAAACAAATATTTTTAAAACCTTAACAAAAAGAGATGGTATTATTTCTTATGATATTTCTGGAATAGAAATTATGAAAGATAAAGTTGTTTTTTCATCTAGTGAAGGCTTATTTTCTGTTGATAAACAAAATGCATTTAAAGAACAAAAGGCCGTAGAAGTCTATTTTACAGAAGTTGAAATAAATGAAAAAGAAACCAAATTAGCAGCGAATTATAAACTAGGGTACAATCAAAATGCTATTAAATTTAGTTTTAATGTAAATGGATTAAAATTTAATAAAAAAGGAAAATATAAATACAGGTTACTAGGTTTTAATAAAAATTGGATTACTACTGCTATTGGAGAAACAAGTGTAAAATACAATAGTTTACCAGCAGGTGATTATACATTTCAAGTACAACCTGTTTTAACTGAAACACAAATTAAAAATAAAATAGCAGCACTTAATTTTTCAATTAAAAACCCTTTTTGGAAAACATGGTGGTTTATTTCTGGTGCAGTTGTTTTTGTATTTGTATCCATCATTTTGTATTACCGAAGAAAAATAAGAAAGGAAGAACAGCAGCGTTTAGTTGAGGTAAAACAATTGTCGTTAGACAAAGAATTAATTGCTTTAAAATTAGAAAACTTGCGCTCTCAGATGAATCCGCATTTTATTTTTAATGCATTAAATTCTATTCAAGAGTATATTATTTTAAATCAGAAAAAATTAGCAAGTGAATATTTAGGCAAATTTGCCAATTTAATTCGAACATACCTTAATCATAGCATAAAAGGGAATATTACTTTACAAGAAGAAATTGATTGTTTAGAAATGTACCTTGAGTTAGAGAAACTTCGTTTTGAAGAGAAGTTAAATTATACCATTGTTTCTTATGGAAATTTACATCCATCAGATATAAATATCCCAACAATGCTTATACAGCCTTATGTAGAAAATGCATTAAAACACGGTTTATTACACCGTAAAATAAATAGAGTTTTAAAAGTTAATTTTCATATTAATGATAAAACAAATGTTGTTAAATGTATTATAATAGATAATGGTGTAGGTAGAGAAAAGGCAGAAAAATTTAAAGCAAGAAGCTATAAAAAACACAAACCTTTCGCTACAAAAGCAACCGAAGATCGTTTAGCATTATTAAACTATGGAAAAGAAAAGCAAGTCGGTGTAATTATTACAGATTTGTTTGAAGATAATAACCCAGTAGGTACTCAAGTAACTATTAGCATCCCCTTTACAACCCTTTAAATTATGAAAGTAGTAATTATAGACGACGAACCTAAAGCTAGAAACTTACTAGAAGTTTTAATAAGAGAAAATTGCCCAAAAATCACCTCAATATTCAAAGCAGAAGATTTATTAAGTGGTGTTAAAATAATTAAAAAAGAACAGCCAAAAATTGTTTTTTTAGATATAGAAATGCCAGAACATTCTGGATTAGAAATTTTTGATTTTATAGATAAATCAACTCATAATTTTGAGATTATCTTTACTACAGCTTATAGTGAATATGCAATTCAGGCTTTTGAACTTTCTGCGATAGATTATTTATTAAAACCATTGCGCACCAATAAATTGATGGAAGCGGTAGAAAAAGCAATAATAAATTTTGGGAAATCTCATATTAATCTAAAACTAATCGAATTACAGAAAAGTTTAAAGTCGGCGAATTTTAAAAAAATAGGATTGCCAATTGCAGACGGAATTAAATTTGTAAATTTCGAAGATATTATTTTGCTAAAAGCAGATGGTATGTATACAAAAGTGAGTATAATAAATACACCTCAAATATTAATTAGCAAACCACTAAAACATTTTGTGGAGTTGTTAGATGCAATTCCTACTTTTTATAGACCACATCGTTCTTATTTAATCAACTTAAAATATATTAAAGAATATTATAAAAAAGATGGTGGTTATATTATTATGGATAATAATGAAACTGTTTCCATTTCAAAAGATAAAAAAGAAGAGTTTTTAACGATTGTACAGAATATTGGATAAACTTCAGCAATTGAAAATAGCTTTTCAGAAATTCAATCCAAACTAAACCCTTTTTTAGTGTAAAATTTGTTTTCATAACCAAAAAAATAAATTTATTATGAAAACAAGATTACTATTATTGCTGCTTTTTGTGAGTAGTTTGGCATTCGGTCAAATACCAACAAATGGTTTAGTTGGCGAATATTCATTTACAAATGGTGCTTTTACAGATGGCGCAAATGGTGTAAATTTTACACAAACAGGAACTGCGCTTACCACAGAAGATGATAGAGTTAACACAACAAATAATGCTGTGGGTTTAAATGGTGATTATTTAACAAGATCAGATTTAAACTGGGCACAAGAATTATCGATAAGTTTTTGGGTGAAAACAGACACCAATTCTGCGGATATAAAAACTATAATTGATGACCGAAACACTAGTGATTATGGTTATTACATCTATTTAAGAGATGGTAAAATAGGGATTTCAACAAAATATAGAGAAAAACATTTTAGCGTAGGTACTTTAGTAGATAGAACTCAAGGAGCTTTATCTACAGAGTTTATTGCAGACGGTGGTTGGCATCATATTGTAGCAACTATAAAAACAAATACTGTGTATAATGGTAGTTTCGATTCTACCCAAATTTGGTTAGATTTATTTATCGATGGAGAAAAAAAAGGAGATAGTCTTGCATACCATTCTTTTTATTATTTTAACATTCCAATAAATGCAAATACAAACCTTAAAATTGCAAGTAATGCTAATAATACTTTATCAACTGCAAATCAATATCAAGATAATTTAGACGATATTTTATTTTACAATAAAATATTATCTGCTTCAGAAATAGATCAAATAGGTACAATTAATAACTTTTGTTTTCCTTTAGCTTCAACAGATATTACAGTTTCAAATAACACAGAAACTTCGTTTGATATTACTTTGGCAAATAGTGGCGATTATGAATTAGCGTATGCATTAAAAGGACAACCATTTTCTACGGCAACTATTATTCCTTTAAACGGATATGTTTCCGGGAATTCACAAAGTATAACAGGTTTAACAGCAAGTAATTATTACAATATTTATGTTAGAAGCAAATGTAGTTCTACAGTTTGGTCTTCCTGGTCTAGCCCTAAAGAAACAAGAACCAAAGGTAAAATATTTGTAAACGTAACTGCAACAGGTAATAATGATGGAAGTTCTTGGGTAAATGCATTTTCAGATTTACAAGATGCTATTGCTGTTTTAGAAGACGACCAAGAAATATGGATTGCCCAAGGAACTTATATTCCTGGAGTTTCTGATAGGGATGCAAGTTTTATAATTGATAACTTAAATGTAAAGTTATATGGTGGTTTTAACGGAACAGAAACTACTTTACAACAAAGAGATTTTAGGACTAACGAAACTATTTTATCTGGAGATTTATTAGCAAATGATGCCGGTACAATTACAGGAACTTTAAGAACAGATAATGCGTATCATGTTGTAGAGGTAAATAATAATGGAGCAATTTTAGATGGTCTTACTATTGCAAACGGAGTAGCAAATAGCTCTGGAGACAATGCAGCTGGCGCAGCTATTTTTAAAGCAAAAGCTGTAAAAACACTTGTTGTAAAAAACTGTACTATAAAGAATAATCTAGCATATAATGCTGCAGGTATTTATGCAGAATATACTACATCTGGAGTTGGATCTTTAGTTATAGGAAACTGTATTTTTGATAATAACCTTGCACGTCTTTGTACTGCTTTTAGTGCTTGGGCAAGAACATCTGGTACGTTTACATTTAATATAAGCAACTCTTTATTTAGTAATAATGAAACTAAAGATTTAAGCGGAAGTAATAACGGAATCGCCGGAAGTGCAGGTTGGATAAGAGCAATTGGTAACAGTAGTACAATTGTAAATGCAAGTTTAAGCAATAACACCTACACTAATAATAATGATATAGGTACGCATACTTCTATGAGTAACTTTACAAGAGCAACTGTTGGTGCATCTGCAGAATATGGAGGGACAATAAACATGGAGGTTGCTAATAGTGTTTTTTGGAATAATACTATTTCTGGTGGAGCAATAGCAAACTCTATAACACAACTTAGTGGTGCTGAATTAGGTAATATTACAGCTGTTAATTCTATAGATGAAGATGGTTTTTCTAAATTAACAGCAGCTAATTTAACAAATACGAGTACTGCAGATCCATTATTTACAGATGCAGCAAATAATGATTTTACATTACAGGCAGCTTCACCAGCAATAGATACTGGTGATAATTCTAAGATTTCTACAAATAATATTATTGATTTATTAGGTAATTCAAGAATATTTAATACAACTGTAGATTTAGGTGTTTATGAGTTTGGTGCTTCTACACCGGTAGATTATACTTTAACAACCAACGCAACCAATGGGAGTGTTACAAACAATCCAAGTGGTAGCGTTTTTACGGCTTTAACAAGTGTAGAGCTAACAGCAACACCAGATACCGGTTATCAATTTAGTTCATGGACAGGAGATGTTACAAGTACAACCAACCCATTAACAGTTACTATGAATACGAATAAAAATATTACAGCAGTATTTATTAACGCTCAACAAACGTTAACAACTACAGCTGTAAATGGTAGTGTAACAACAAATCCAAATCCTGTAAATGGAACCTACGATTATGGAACACCCGTAGAAGTAACAGCAGTTCCAAATGCGGGTTATCAATTTAGTTCATGGACAGGAGATGTTTCGTCCAATACAAAAACAACAACGGTTATAATGGATGGAGATAAGTCTGTTACGGCTAATTTTATTGAAGGACCTGCTTTTGTAGATAGTAACGCTACAGGAAATAATGATGGAACTTCTTGGGCAAATGCGTACACCAATTTGCAAACTGCAATAAGTAATACAGCAGCAACAAAAACTATATGGGTTGCCAAAGGTATTTATAAGCCAGCAGGTAGTGGTAGATTATCAACATTTAGCCTAAACAAAAAACAAAAAATTTACGGAGGGTTTAATGGTACAGAAACCATCTTTTCTGAAAGGGATATTAATGCGAATCCGACCATTTTATCAGGAGATTTAAATGGAGATGATAATAATTCTATTTTAGATACCGAACCTACTAGACAAGATAATGCATATCATGTTATAACTGTTAAGGGAAATTTTGCTGAAGGAGGAGAGTTAAATGGATTTATTATAACAGGAGGAAACTCAAATGGAAGCTTAAGCGCTAGTTGCTCTACAGCTTCTGCAAGTCAGTATGATCATAGAGTTGGTGCAGCTATATATTCAAATCCAGAAGGAGAAAACTATAAAGTATATATGAAAATTACCAACTGTATTTTAGAAAAAAATACAGGTAAATATTATACTGTATTAGGTAGGTTTAGTCCTTGTGGTGATTTAGGAACACAATCTCATGTAGATTTTGAAAGTTGTATTATAAGAGATAATTATTCTGCAAGTTCTGCTAATATTGCCTATACAGGAAGTCAACAATATAATATTAAAAGTTATGGTACAATAGTAAATTCTTTAATTACAGGAAATAGCAATGGTACTACAGATAAATCTTCTGCATTATTAATTAGTAGTGGGGCTGGTGGTACTAATCCTTCTGCATTTGTATCTGTTATAAATACAACTATTGCGAATAATAATTCTACTAATAACAAAGCTGTAACCATAAACTTAAATAGCGCAAGTAGTTATCCTGTTTATTTTTATAATTCAATCATTTATAATAACGGTGGAACTACTTCAATTAATATTACGAGTTCAAATGGAGGATCAGCAACTTTTGCAAATAATATTGTAGAAGGAGGGCATTATAGCTCAACCAATTTAGACCCAATGCTAGGAAATGATTATGGCTTATTAGCAGGTTCGCCAGCAATTGACGCAGGAGATAATTCTAAATTACCAGGAAATATTACCATAGATGTAGCAGGAAATAATAGAGTTCTTAATACAACTGTAGATATTGGTGCTTATGAATTTGATGCAACAGCAATTATAAATAGAACTTTAACACTAGCAGCAACAAACGGAATAGTTGCTACAAATCCAAATCCAGTTAACGGAACCTATGCAGATGGAGCAACAGTAGCTTTAACAGCAACTCCTGATGCAGGTTATCAATTTGACGGTTGGTCTGGTGACGCAACAGGAACTACCAATCCATTAACAATTACAATGGATACAGACAAAAATATTACAGCTATTTTTAGTCCAATTCAAAGAGCGTTAAATGTAACGATTGTTGGAGGTGGAACAGTAACATTAGCAAACGGTTCATCTCCTAATGGAAACTATGCAGAAGGAACAGTTGTAACTTTGACAGCAACTCCTGACGCAGGTTATGGATTTGTTGATTGGTCTGTTGATGCAACAGGTACAAATAACCCTTTAAGCATAACTATAGATTCTGATAAAAATATTACGGCAACTTTTAGTACAACGGCAGGAGTTTCTGATGAAAATAAGATTGATTTTTCAATATTTCCAAATCCAACTTCATCAATATTAAATATTGAGATGAAGAATAATATAAAACAGATAACCATCTATTCTATAATAGGAGCCAAAGTTTTAACAACCAAATTAAAAACAATTGATACATCTAATTTAAATACAGGTGTGTATTTAATTATGGTTGAAGATGCAAAAGGAAATAGGATTAAAAAACGATTTGTAAAACAGTAACTGTTTAAACAAAAATCTCGTTAGTATTTATTCTAACGAGATTTTTCTATGAACTCATAAATCTTAATAAATGACTATTACAGTTTTTAATTAAAACATAAAAAAAAATGAAAGTATTATTAATAACATTAAGCCTGTTTGGAATGTTGTGTTTATCTAAAACTCAAAACACTCAAGAAGGTAATCAAGTAAACACCGAATTAACAATAGGTGGAAGTTTTAAACTGATTAATGACACCAAGCAAAAAGTAAGTATTTATACTGGCTCAGGTTTTGTGTCGCTTAATAAAGGTTCTAAAACTAGTATCAGTTGTAATACAGGAAAAGAAGTTTGTTGGGCAAATAAAGGGAAAAAAGGAAAAGTGATTTTTAAAATAACATCAAAACATTGCGGAAAAACAATTAAACTATCTACAGTAATAGATTAATTAAGAGCCGAATTCTTATTATAAAAAGAGAAAGTAATTTAAAAAGATGAATTGTTTTAGTTCATCTTTTTTTGTTCTTATTTATTTTCTAAAAAAGCTTTTACATCTGAAATATTATCGGGTTTAGCAATAATTTTTTTTGTGTTGTCTAACACAAAATAAGTAGGAGTTGCATTGATATTATAAACTCTAGCAGTTTTATTTTCCCATTTGTTTAAACCTAAAATATGATGCCAATTTGGTAATGTTTTTTTCATCTCATTCCAAGTCGAATTATTTCTTTCCATAGCAAAAGCAATTACTTTTGTTTTTGTGCTTTTCTGCATAAATTTATGTAATTCAGGAATTTCTCTTAAACAGTGAGAGCAATCTGTACTCCAAAAAACCAATACATAATTTTCGGCATCATTTAATTTAGAAAGAGAATAATTTTTGTTGTTTTCTTTCCATGAAAAATCAGGTGCTATACTACCAATTTCTGTTGCAAAAAGAGATAGTTTTTCATTTATAAATTTTTTATTTTGAATGTTTTCTGGTAATCTTTTATAATAATTTTCAAAAAGATCACCAATCAGTTCTAAGTTTTTAGATTCTTCGAATTGTGTTACTAAAAACTCAATTACATCTTTTTTAAAGGATAAATCTGTAATTTTTGATAAAACAGTTTTAATAGAGTTTTTAAATAACTTTTGTTGTGTTTCTTTATTGTCAGAATAGTTAATGTAAAAAATATAATCTGTAATTCTATCTACTAAAAAAGAAGAGTTGATAAGTGTTTTATTAGAAAAATCCATGTTGTCAAAAAAAGTAGCAACCATATTAGACATGTACTCATTAGGAGACGTTTTTATTTCTTTAGGATTTGCTCTTAATGTGGCCTTAATAAATGGTTGTACATACATGTTTTTAGAAGCTGTTAAATAGCCTTGTTGTATGTTTTCTACTTGTTGTAAAGCGGTTTTATAATCTTTTTTTAAATCTAAACTTGGGTTTCTTAATGCCGTAATTTGAAGAGAATCTAGTGTTTGTTGTGCTTTAGAAATTTCAGATAAATACTGCTTGTAAAAAATGTTTTCACTAGATTTAGAAAACAATACAGATTGGTCTGGATAGTCTGGGTTAAAAACAAATGTGATATCTTCTTTATCAAAAATAAAATCTATATAACCATGTTCTTCTAAACGATAAGTTGCTCTGTAAACCCCAGGGGCTGCATCATTAGGTAATGTAAAATTAAAGTTTCCAATAGCTTGCTTTTTATCATCAATTAAAATAGAATCTACTTCAATTTTTGTGTTTTTTATAAAGATTTGTTTGGCTCCTTCGATTTTATATAAAATCACCCAATCACTCTTTAAATCGGGGGTTATTGTTCCTTTTATATTGTATTGAGCTTGTGTAATTGAAGAAATTAAGAATATAAGTACAAATATTTTTTTCATCGTTTTAAAGTTGTTTTTTTGTTCTTGACGAACTATTTTCAAGAAGCGTACCAAAAATACTATTTCTGCTACAAATTAGGTATATTGTAACACAAAAAAACGCAAAAATGTCTTTTACTAATAAAGTAGTTTGGATAACGGGTGCTTCTTCGGGAATCGGAAAAGCACTAGCAATAGAATTATCTCATCAAAATGCACGTTTAATTTTATCATCAAGAAAAAAAGACGCTTTAGAGTTTGTAAAGCAAGAGTGTAAAGATTCTAATGAAGTTAAAATCATAACATTAGATCTAGAAAATTATAGTAATTTTAAGATTAAAGTTGATGAAGCTATTTCTTGTTTTGGTAAAGTTGATATTTTGGTAAATAATGGAGGAATAAGTCAGCGCTCTCTAGTGAAAGATACACAGATTTCTGTGGATAAAAGAATTATGGATATTAATTATTTAGGTACTGTTGCTTTAACAAAATCCATTTTACCACATTTTATCAATAATAAGAAGGGTCAATTTGTTATTACAACAAGTATTGTTGGTAAAATAGGTACTCCATTACGTTCTTCTTATGCTGCAAGTAAACATGCTCTGCATGGTTTTTTTGATAGTTTACGAGCAGAACACTATAAAGATAATATTGATGTTACTTTGGTTTGTCCAGGTTTTGTAAATACAAATGTTTCTAAAAACGCATTAACGGGTGATGGTTCTTCACAAGGAAAAATGGATGTTGCTACAGAAAACGGAATTTCACCAAAACGTTTTGCTAAATTGATGGCAAAAGCAATTCAAAGAAAAAAAGAAGAAGTTAATATTGCTGGTGCAAAAGAAAAATTAGGGGTGTATACAAAAAGATTTTTCCCTAAACTTTTGTCTAAAATGATAAGAAAGATAAGTGTAACTTAGTTTAAGTAGTTTAAATCATCAAAATAATTAATAATTGCTTCTTTCATTAATACAGTTTGTTCTCCTGGTTTTAAGTTGGGTAATTCTGTAAGTATTTTGTAATGTGGCCAGCTATCATCATCAAAATAATCAAATTCATAATAACCGTATGGTTCTAGAAGTTTACAAATTGCAATGTGCATTAGGTTTACTTTTTCGTCTTTTTTAAATGTTCTCTTACCTTGACCTAATTCTTGGACACCAATTAAATAGATGATTCCATCCATATTTAATTCATCACCATCCGCAAATTGTTTTGTTAATTTGTTTACGAGTAAGTCCCATTTTTCTTTAAGATTGATAACTTTTTGCATGTAAATTGTTTAAAGGTGTAAAGATACAATGCCTATTTTTAAATTGTAAAAAAAAGATGTAGGTTTGATAAAATTATTTTAATGAATATTTTTGATATAATTATTGCAGCATTATTGCTTTTTGGTTTTGTTAGAGGAATAATGAAAGGACTCTTTGTGGAGGTTGCTTCTTTGATTGCTTTAATTGGTGGAGTTTATGGAGCAATTCATTTTTCGTATTTTATTGGAGATTTTTTAAAGGAATCTGTTTCTTGGAAAGAAGAATACATTTCTTTAGCAGCTTTTGCAGGAACATTTGTTGTGATTATAATTGTAATTGCATTATTAGGAAAAGCACTAACTAAATTGGCAGACTTTGCTTCTTTAGGAATTATAAATAAAATTTTAGGAGGAGTTTTTGGTGCCTTAAAAATAGGATTAATTTTAAGTGTTGTTTTTATTTTTTTTAGTAAAATGAATGATACAATTCCTTTTGTAGATAAAGAGGTTTTAGATAAATCGATTCTGTATCAGCCAGTTAAAAAAATAGCACCAACAATTTTTCCTTCGATTATTAAAGAAGGGGTCGTAGAAGAAACCTTTATTAAAAACATATAACTATTACAGTAATTTTTGTAAATTGCAGAAGAGTAAAAAAATATTAATGAAAAAAACTTACATATCCCTAGCTTTCTTAAGCTTATTTGCATTAATGTCTTTTGATAATTTAGATTGCTCTATATTAAAAAATAATACGTTTACTTATAGAAATGCCAAAAAAGATGTTTTGGTTGTTTTTAAAGATAAAAAGCATGTAGAATACCACAACAATATGGCTCACTATATAAAGTCTGATATTGATTGGGTTTCTGACTGCGAATATTATTTAGAGATTAAAGAAACAACACTGCCAAATTTTCCTTTTAAAATGGGAACAAGGTTACATATAAAAATCACAAAAGTTAGTGGCAAAAAAGTGTATTATACATCATCTCTTGCTGGAAGAACTTGGGAAGGAAGATTAACTAAGGTAAAGAGGAAAATTTTTGAATAAATAAAACCCCCAAGAAAATTTTCTTGGGGTTTTTTTATTTTAATCTAAATGATAAATTTCCATTATATCTTCTAAATATTTCTCGAAATCTATTTTTAAATCAATTAGTTTTCCTGTGTGAATATCAAAAATCCAACCATGTACTTTTAAACCATGATCTCTATATGCTTTTTGTACGGAAGCAGTTTTAATTAAGTTTACACATTGTTCTTTTACATTTAATTCTACTAACCTTTCATATTTCTTTTCTTCACATTCAATAGAATTAAGCTCTTTTGAATGAATTCTATAAACATCTCTAATATTTCTAAGCCAAGGATTTAGGATGCCTAAATCTGCAGATTGCATTGCGGCTTTAACACCTCCACAACCGTAATGTCCACACACTATTACGTGCTCTACCTTTAAGTGAACTACGGCATATTCTACAACAGACATGGTGTTTAAATCTAAACCAGAAACCATATTTGCTATATTTCTGTGTACAAAGACTTCTCCTGGTTTTGCGCCCATTAGTTCTTCTGCTGTAGCACGACTGTCTGAACAGCCAATATATAATAATTCAGGACTTTGTCCTTTTCCTAATTCCTCAAAATAATTTTTATTAAGAGATAATTTCTCTTTTACCCATGATTTGTTATTACTAAATACTGTATCTAAATTCATAATGTTTTTTTATTGTTTGTTTTCGATGTTTTGTTTTGCCCAACTTACACAATCTTTAAATGATTTAAAGATATGCTCTTGTGGAATAAAGTCAGGTATAATTCCAATTCTCTCCATCATATACCTAGGTTGTTGTAATAAATTTACAAATAAAACATCTATGTTTTTTGTTTTTAAATCTTGTAACATGTCTTCCATTGCGTATAGTCCAGATTGATCCATATATTGCATTCTTCCTAAACGCATTATTACTGTTGATGCTGTATCGGGAATTTGCAGAGAAAGTGCTTGAAAATCACTTGTAGAGCCAAAAAATAAAGGTCCTTTAATGTGTTTGATGAATACCTCTTCTTTTAAATCTTTAGGAAAACCTGTTTCATCTTCCCAAGCTTCCTCTTTTAGTGTTTTTACGTCAGAGCGTTCTGCAGTTAAATCTCCTATTTTTTTCATAAACATTAAAGAGGCGATAACTAAACCAATCCCAACAGCATAAATTAAATCCCAAAAAGTTGAAAGTAATAAAACGATAAGCATGATTAATACTTCTGAACTCAATTTTATTGGTCCCAATTTTATGTCTCTAGGCAAACTAGGGATTGCTTTTAAACCTTTATAATCCATTACTCCAATACCAACGGTAATTAATATTCCTGCCAAAACAGCTGCAGGTATTTTAGATGCAATAGGAGCTAATGCTAACATAATTATTAATAGCATTATACCAGCAATCATACCCGAAAGTTTGGTTTTACCACCAGCATTAATATTTACTACAGTTCTAATTGTTGCTCCAGCACCTGGTAGTCCTCCAAATAAAGCTCCAATACTATTTCCAACACCTTGCCCCATTAACTCTTTGTTTGGGTTGTGTTTGGTTTTGGTCATATTATCTGCAACAACACTTGTTAATAGAGAATCGATGGCTCCTAAAATAGCTAATGTTAATGCTGTAAAAATATATGGTGTAATATTGGATAAAGAAAATCCTGAAAAAATTTCCCATTTAATTTCTGGGATACCACTCGGAATTTCCTGAATGGTTTTGTAATCTAATCCAAAACCTACAGCAATCCCCGAAACAATAACTAGAGCAACTAGGGTGCTTGGAACCTTGGTGGTTATTCGTTTAAAACCATATATAATAAATATTGTTCCTAGTGCAAGAAGAAACTCTAACCAATTAATATTTTGTAAAGCTCTAGGTAACACTTTTATTGCACCAATCGTTCCCGAAGCTTCTTTGGCAGCTAAAGTTTGGGCTTCTTTTTCTATTTCTGCTGGTGTTATTTTTTCTGCTCTTGTAATTGTTTCTTTAAAATTTTCTAGCACCAAAATACCTTCTCCGGCTTCTTCTTTTAAAATGTTTTCCAGAAGAAGTTCTTCTGCATGTGGTTTAAATTTTGCAACAAACTCTGTGTCTTCTTTTGGATTGTAACCTACAGAAGGTAAAATTTGAGTTAGTAAAATAATAACTCCAATGGCAGTCATAAAACCAGAAACAACTGGATAGGGAATGTATCGAATGTATTTTCCTAGACCAATTAATCCTAGGCCTATTTGGAATAATCCTGCCAATAAGAAAATTGTTAAGATTATTGGTAGTGCTTTAGAAAGGTCTCCATCATTAGCAGCAACAAGTCCAGCTACTAAAACCATGCTTACTGCTGTCATTGGTGCAGTTGGACCAGATATTTGTGTACTTGTTCCTCCAAAAAGAGCGGCAAAGAAACTAATAAAAATGGCACCATATAAACCAGCACTTGGTCCTAATCCAGAAGAAACTCCAAAAGCTAAAGCTAATGGTAATGCTACAATACCAGCAGTAATTCCGCCAAAAGCATCTCCTTTTATATTAGAAAATATTTTTTTCATAAATAAAGATTTAAACCCATATTTTATTTAAGGGTTTTATGTTAGTAAAAAATGTAATATCTATTAGAAATCTTATAGACGTTCTGGAGGAGGAGAGCTGTTTTCTTGAGAAATACTGGTGTAATTTTTTGAATAGTAATTAAATAGACCAGCTCCTTTTAAGGAATTAAAGGTGGGTAAAGAAGTTTTTGTTTCAGAAAATTTTAAATCAAAATGTTTAGAAACTTCTTTATGATTGTTTTCTTCTTCATTCATATTAAAAAGAACAGAAATGTCAAAATTCTTTTCTACAACAGAAATTATTGTGGGACTCACAATAAATAGTGTAAAAATTAAGATTAAGACGATAGCTACTCTGTTTCTCATTAATTTATAATTCTTTAATTTCTTCGGCAATTATCCAACCTAGTTTTCCATCTGCTAATTTAATCTTTTTCCAATTATCTACAGCATCTAAAACATAAATTTTTGTACCTTCATGTAAAGTGAAGACTTCTTCAGAGTTTAAAGTTGGTGCATTTCTAACTTCGGTTTTTTCAGCAAAAACAATTGCTTCGATGTTGTTTTTAGAGAATTGGTATTGATT
Organism: Polaribacter marinus; assembly: GCF_022662535.1. GTDB lineage: Bacteria > Bacteroidota > Bacteroidia > Flavobacteriales > Flavobacteriaceae > Polaribacter > Polaribacter marinus. The sequence goes on along the minus strand of NZ_JAKQYM010000009.1, from coordinate 113,607 downwards.
ATAAGTGATGAAAAATGAAGAAATTAATAGAAAAAAACTAATAATACTAGTAACAAAATAGAATCTTTTTTTAGAAGGAGTATTTGCAAAATAAAAGAATAAAAATAAAATGGCTGCTATGAATGAAAAAAGCACAACTGTAATAGCCCATTGATTATAGGACAGTTTTTGCAAATAATTTTGATTAAACTTTTGTAAAATAGTTTTTGGTAATTCTTCTATATTATCTAAAGCCAAACGCTTTGCAAAAACCAAATTGTTTTTTACATCTTCATTTAAAGGGTCTATTTTTAAAGCTTTTTCATAATAGTAAATTGTTGGTCCAACCTTGTTAAGTTTGTAATAAGAATTTCCTAAATTATAATATAATTCTGATGAAACTAAATCTTGAGATTCTATTTCTTTGTATTTCTTAATAGCTTTTTCAAACTCACCATTTTTATACAAATTATTTGCAGTAGTAAATAAACTATCTACACTTTGAGCAGTTATAGAACTGGCAATCATCAAGAATAAAAAAACGATTTTTTTCATATCTAAAACTGTTTATCTAATTGAATAATTACTTGCTTTGCTTTTTCTAATTCGGCTTCCATTTCTGTGTTGGTTATTGGTGTATAACGAGCAAAATCTGAACTCTGTAAGACTTCTATAAATTGATTTATAGTAAGGTCGTCTACATTTTTACCTTTTAAAATAAGCGTAATTTTTTCTTTACTAATGTCTGCCGTTTCTATTCCTAGTTTTGCTTTTAAATAATTGTGTAAAGCACGCTCTAAAGCTTCGTAAAAGGCTTCTTTTTTTCCTAATTGTTTTTGTGCTTCAGATAAATATTTCTTTGCCAATCGTTCTGCTTTTCTTAATTTATTACCAATAATGTCATTATTTCTTTCTTCGTTCTTTTTAGCAATAAAAATACCAATAGGAATCGCAATTAAAGGCAGTAATAACAATATGTAAAATAAATTAGATTTAAAGAAATCTGTAGTTTTAGTAGAACTAAAATTACTCTTTGTTTGGATGTATCTAAAGTTTTTACCAGTGGTGATAATGTTTTGTTTTTTTACAGAAGTAGTTTCTTCTGTTACTAGTTCTTTTCCTTCAAGAACATCAACATAAAAATCATCAGTAGAGATTGTTTTATATTTTTCATCTTTTGGATTGAAGTAAGAAAAAGAAACATTTGGTATCTTGTATTTTCCTTTATATTGTGGAACAACCGTATATAGATCTGATACAGAACCAGAAATACCACTAGCAGTAACAGAAACTTTTTCTTTTCTTTCTGGTTGATATTTTTCTAATTCAACAGGTGTTTCTACAATGGGTAATTCAAATAGTTTTAGGTTTCCTTTACCTGAAACAACCACTTTTATTTGTGATGATTCATTGGCTTTTAAAACATCTTTACTTAAGGTTACATCAAAATTAAAATCTCCCACAGCACCATTAAAGTTTTCTGGTTTTCCTTCTAAAGGAAGACTTTTAGGTGTGATTGTTTTTTTAGCAGAAGCAAATTCTCTTCTAATATTTTTTGTAATTACGTTTCCAAAGAAATCTGCTTTTCCAGTAGGAACACCAATAACAATATCCATTTTCATGGGGTCGATGGTTAATTTACCTGTTTTTGTAGGAACCAATAATGCTTTTTGTAAGACAATGTATCTATAGTTTTCTCCGTTGTATTTCCCCATTTTTACAGGGTAACCATTTATGGTAATTGCTTGATTCCAGAAGCCGTTATATTGTGGTGCTTCTGTTACAGAAGTATCATACACACTGATGTTTTCACTAACATAAAGTCTGTACTCTACATAAATACCTTCTCCAACATAAGGTCTAGACTTAGAAATTTCTGCAACTAAATGTATGTTTTGCTGCGCTATATAATTGGGGTCATTAGGGTCTTTTGGAATTTCTACAGGATCTAAAACAATAATTTTTACAGGTTTAGATTTAATTTTTTTTCCACCTATTTCTATGCTTGCAGTACCAATAGTTAATTCACCTTTTCTTTTAGGTTGAATAATATATGAGTAAGATTGAGAAAAACTAACTTTTCCATTGATCCAAGATTGACTAACAGATTGACTTGGGCCTCCAACCACTTTAAAATTAGAGAATTTTGGAGGGGTAAAATTATCTGCTCCTTGTTTGTTCACAGAAAACTCTATTCTTAAACGTTGGTTTAAACCCAGCTTGTTTTTGCTAACTTTTGTAACAAGAGTGGCTTCTTGAGCTGTTACAGAGAGTGTTAACAAACTAATAAATAATGATATGTAAAATTTCAACTTCATCTTCTTTTCTAAAAGTGATTAATTTACCAATCTTTTTCTTGTTTTACCTTTTTCCCTTTAGCCTTTTTAGCATTCATTTTCTTTTGGGTTTTTTTCTCTTCGTTATTTAAGCTTTCTAACAATTGCTTAATTTGTTGAGGTGTCATTTTACCCTGTTGCGGTTTAGGTTTTTGTTTCTGATCTTTTTCGTTCTTTTTAGGATCTTGATTTTTCTTTTGATCTTTGTCTCCTTTTCCGTCTTTATCTTTGTCGTCTTTCTTGTCTTTGTCGTCTCCGTCCTTTTTATCTTTATCCTTGTCTTTATTTTTATCGTCTTTATTTTTCTTGTCCTTATCTTTATTATCCTTTTTGTCTTTGTTGTCCTTGTTTTTGTCGTCCTTATTTTGTTGTTTTTCTTTGTCTAATAGTTTTTGAGCGACAGCTAGATTATAACGAGTTTCATCATCATTAGGATTATTTCTTAAAGCATTTTTATAAGCATCTACAGCAGGTTGATATTGTTTTTGTTCCATCATTGCATTACCAATATTATGATAAGCTTCTGCTTTTGTTGTCTTGTCTTTAGCTGTTTCAGCTGTTAATTCGTATTGAGGAACTGCTTCTTTGTAATTTTTGTTTTGATACAGAGCATTTCCTAAATTGTATGTTGCTTTGTTGTATTTTGTATTGTTTCCTAATGCTTTTTGATAGGCAACAGAAGCATCTGTGTAGCTTTTTTGTTGGTACAATTGATTTCCTGCTCTTACCAATTTTCTTGCTTTACGCTGTAAGGCGATAGAATCTTTTTGAGCTAAAATTTCTTTAGACGAAAAAAATATCAAGAAAATTAGAAGTATGTATTGTAATTTTTTCATTTTATTTTTTTGCTTTTTCTTCATTAAATAAATCAACCTTTCTTAACCATTTTGTTTTCTTATCAAATAAGAAAATATCAATAATTAAAAAGAATATTCCAATTGCTAAAAACCATTGAAATTGATCTTTATAATCTGAAAACTGTTTGGTTTCAAATTCATTTTTTTCTGCATTTGCAATAATATCTGCTATGTTTTTTACAGGATTTTCTGTAACATTTCCATCTATGTATTTTCCATTGGCTGCATCTGCAATACCTTGCAATACTTTGGGCATACGTTTGGTGATTACAGTTTCTCCTTTATTGTCTTTTTTATAACCAACGAGTGCATTGTTTACATGCATTGGAATTGGTCCTCCGTTCTCTGTTCCCACACCAACCGTGTAAATTTTTACGCCTTCGTTAGCTAAGTTTTGTGCAACTTGTTTGGTGTCTTCTTGATGGTCTTCTCCGTCAGAAATAATGACTAAAAAACGATTGGTTTGCTCGTCATTATTATAATAGGTTTTTGCCAGTTCTAAGGCTCCATTAATATCTGTTCCTTGACTAGAAACCATATCTGGGTTTGCGTTTTGCAAAAACATATTTGCAGCTGCATGATCTGTTGTAATTGGTAAAAGAGGATAAGCATTTCCTGCATAAATAATAATTCCAACTCTGTCGGAACCTAATTTATCAATGATTTTAGAAATGATTTGTTTTGCTTTCTCTAGTCTGTTTGGCGCAATATCTTTTGCCAGCATACTTTTAGAAACATCTAAAGCAAAAACAATATCTACTCCTTCTCTTTTTACGGTTTTTAGCTTGGTTCCCATTTTTGGGTTTACCAAAGAGATAATTAAAGCGCTAATTCCTAAAAGGAAAATAATTAACTTTAAAACCGATTTAAATGTTGATGTGTTTGGCGCTAGTTTTTCTAATAAAACCGGATTAGAAAATTTTTTTTGCGTTCTTTTTTTCCACCATAAAACCAACACAAAAACAACAATCAATGCTGGAATGATTGCAAGTAAATAAAAATAAATTGGTTCTTCTATTCTGTACATTTATATAAAACTCTTAAATAACGTATTTCTTAATATAAATTCTAGCACTAAAAATCCTAAAGCTAAAAAGACAAAAAATCTAAATTTTTCTTGATAATTATAATATTTAAATTCTTCAATCTTTGTTTTTTCTAGCTTATCGATTTCATTATAAATTTCTTTTAAAGACGTGTTGTCTGTTGCTCTAAAATATTTTCCATCTGTTTCAGAAGCTATTTCTTTTAGCAGTGATTCATCAATTTCTACTTGTTGCTTTCTAAACTGTAATTTACCCGTTCTTGGATCTCTACTCCATGGAAAATCTGCCATTCCATTAGTTCCTATTCCAATAGTATAAGTTTTAATTCCTAATTCTTTTGCTAATTCAGTGGCTGTTCTTGGGTCTATATTTCCAGAATTATTTACCCCATCCGTCAATAAAATAATAACCTTGCTTTTTGCGGTACTTTCTTTTAGTCTATTTACAGCAGAGCCTAATCCCATTCCTATGGCGGTTCCTCCTTCTAATTGTCCCCATTTCAACTCAGAAATAGTTCGTTTTACAATACTTTTATCACTTGTAATAGGTGTTTGTGTAAAACTTTCTCCTGCATAAACTACAATTCCTATTCTATCATTAGGTCTTCTATCTACAAAATCTACAGCAACTTTTTTAAGTGCTTCTAATCTGTTGGGTTTTAAATCTCTTGCTAACATACTTGCAGAAACGTCTATTGCCATTACAATATCAATTCCTTTATTCGTTTTTGTTTTTTTACTTACAGCAACGTTTCTTGGTCTTGCTAAAGCAATAATTATAGCGGCTAAAGCAAGTAGTCTTAGAAGGTACAAAACTGGTTTTAATTTCGATAAAATTGAAACATCTGCCTTAAAACCACTAATACTTGGTATAGTTAAAATAGCTGCATCTTTTTTTCGCATAAAGAAATACCAAATTGCCAATAAAGGAATTAGTACTAACAACCAAAGAAACTCTGGGTTGTGAAATTCAAAATTATTCCAATTCATCATTTTCTTCAATAATTGGTTTAGGTTTTAAATTACTCACAATGTCTTGTGCGTCTTTTCTATCTTCTTCAATTTCTAATGCTAATGGTTTTGATTTTGCAAATTTTACCAAATCAGCCTCACGTAATAGATCTTTTAATTTTTTAATGGTTTCTTCTGACGTTTGAATGGTTTCTGCATCTTTAAAGTCTTTTAACATGTCTAAAACTTCGTCAGTTGTTTTTTCTAAAGCAGGAACTTTTAATTCACGCTCAATATAACCACGTACAATTTCTGTTAATTCAGAATAATACTCTTTTACTTTATTGTTTTGCCACAATAATTTTTCATCTAATTCATTTAACCTATAAATTGCTTCTTCATAAGGAGGAAGTGTTCTGTAGGTTGGTGTTTCTTCTTGCTCTTTTCTTTTTCTGATCACAAACCAGTAAATCCAGAAACCAATAATTGCTAGAGCAGCTATAAGTATATATAGGTAAATTTTAAAATCATCAAAAACATAGGGTTCTGCTTTTATAGATTTTATTGGAAACTTTTTTACTTTGGTTGTATCAATGGCAACTGTTGCCACATTTACTAGTAACGAATCTGTTAAAAAGGCTTGGTTTTTTACAAAGATTTGTTGTTGTGGAATGTAAAAAGCACCGCTATCAAAACCTGTTAAAATATATTTTATAGTCAAACTATTTTTAATAGTATCAACTTTGGTAGAGTCTACAACTTCTAATCCTTTTAATTTTAGTTTAGGAATGATAACGTTTTGTGATTCATCTACAGAAATTTTTAAATTGAACTGCTCACCAATTCTAATATTTGTGGTGTCAATTTCTGCTTTTACCATAGGTTTTTGCGCAAAACTTATAGCAGAAATAAAGAATAATATGTATAATATTTGTTTTTTCATTTACAAAAAGTAACTTAATTACTATCTTCCTTTATGTTTAAAATACCCCAATAATTTTTTCACGTAGTTTTCATCTGCCCTTGCGCTAACAGTTCCTGCACCACTTCTTTTAAAAGTATTTATATAATAATCAGACAAACGTAAAGCATTTGCTTTATAATTTGTTCTTATAGATTTAGATGATGTATTTATTATTTGAACATTACCGGTTTCTGCATCTAACATGGGTACCATTCCAAGATTAGGCATTTCTTCATCGTGTTTGTCGTAAATTCTGATTCCTGTTAAATCATGTTTACTGCCAGCAATTTTTAATGTTTTTTCATAATCATCATCCATAAAATCAGATAACATAAAAACAATTGCTTTTTTCTTCATAATACTAGATAAAAACTTTAGTGCTGCGGCAATATTCGTTTTTTTACTTTTGGGTTTAAATTCTATCAATTCTCTAATAATTCTTAAAACGTGACTTTTTCCTTTTTTAGGAGGAATAAAAAGTTCTACATCATCAGAAAAAAGAATTAAACCCACTTTATCATTATTTTGAGTAGCAGAAAAAGCCAAGGTTGCTGCAATTTCTGTAACGGTGTCTTTTTTGAATTGGGTTGATGTCCCAAAAAGTTCAGATCCAGAAACGTCTACCATCAACATCATGGTTAATTCACGTTCTTCTTCAAAAACTTTTATATAGGGTTCATTATAACGTGCGGTAACATTCCAATCGATAGTTCTTACATCATCACCAAATTGATATTGACGCACTTCAGAAAAAGTCATACCACGCCCTTTGAAAGATGAGTGGTATTCACCTCCAAAAATATGATCAGACAAACGACGTGTCTTAATCTCTATTTTACGAACTTTTTTTAGTATTTCTTTAGTATCCATTGTTTCAATTGTCAGTTAACATTTTTCAATTATCAGTTTAAAAACTTTTAATTGTTCATTGATAATTGCCTATGGTACTTCAATTTCATTAATAATAGAATTAATAATGTCTACCGAAGTTATGTTTTCTGCTTCCGCTTCGTAAGTAATTCCTATTCTATGACGTAAAACATCAAAAACTACCGCCCTTACATCTTCTGGTATCACATAGCCTCTTCTTTTAATAAAAGCATAGCATTTAGCTGCTTTTGCTAAATTGATACTTCCCCTTGGAGAAGCTCCAAATCCAATAAGGTCTTTTAATTGTGGTAAGTTATATTTTTCTGGATAACGAGTTGCAAAAATAATATCAAGAATATACTTCTCGATTTTTTCATCCATATAAACTTCATTTGCAACTTCCCTTGCTTTTAAAATTTGGTCTACAGAGATTACTGGGTTTACTTTAGAAAATCCACCAGATAAATTTTGACGCATAATAATTTGTTCGTCTTGTAGTTTTGGGTAATCTATAACTACCTTTAGCATAAATCTATCTACCTGTGCTTCTGGTAAAGGGTAGGTCCCTTCTTGTTCAACCGGATTTTGAGTTGCCATTACTAAGAAAGGTTCGTCTAGTTTAAAAGTGGTGTCCCCAATGGTAATTTGACGCTCTTGCATAGCCTCTAATAAAGCCGATTGTACTTTTGCAGGTGCTCTGTTAATTTCATCAGCCAATACAAAGTTGGCAAAAATAGGTCCTTTTTTAATCGCAAAATCGTTTTCTTTCATGTTGTAAATCATGGTTCCAACAACATCTGCGGGTAATAAATCTGGGGTAAATTGTACTCTACTAAAGCTTCCTTGAACAGCTTTAGACAAGGTGTTTATTGCTAAAGTTTTTGCCAAACCAGGAACTCCCTCTAATAAAATATGACCATTTCCAAGAAGTCCAATTAGCAAACTTTCGATCATTTGCTTTTGCCCAACAATTACTTTATTCATTTCTAAAGTAAGAATGTCTATAAAGGCACTTTCTCTTTCGATTTTCTCATTAATAGCTCTTACATCTACATCCATTTTATAAATATTTTGGTGTTAAGTTTTAAGTGGTAACAAAGCTACAATTTTAACAAAATTAATCTGTTAAAAGAAGGTTAAAGGTAAAATCTATGTTTTTTCTATTGTCAGAATGAAAAAAAACAAAGTTTGTTAACTTTTTCTTAACAAAATATTTGTTTTTGTCAGCAAAAAAACAAACATTTGTACTTATTAATCAATAATCTAATTTATATGCAAAACAATAACTTTTCAAAAAGTTTAATTATTGCCTTTTTATTTTTGTTTACACAAGCTATTTCAGCTCAAACAATTAAAGGAAAGGTAGTAAATGCTGATGGCGAAGGAGCGCCTTACATTAATGTTTTAGAAAAAGGAACTACAAATGGAGTTTCAACGGACGAAAACGGAAGTTTTTCTATTACAGTAAAGCAATTACCATCAACATTAGTTTTTTCTTCTCTGGGATTTAAGTCAGTAGAAAAAAAGATCTCGGACACAAAATTCTTTACTATTACTTTAGAAGAAGACAATGTTGCTCTTGATGAAGTAGTTTTAGTGGGGTCTAGAAATAAGAATAGAACAGTTGCTGACACTCCTGTAGCTATTGATATTATCGATATCTCAGAGTTAGTAAGCGCTGGACCACAAGTTAGCATAAATGATATTCTTAATTATGTGGCGCCTTCATTTACTTCTACAACACAAACAATATCTGATGGTACAGATCATATCGATCCTGCTGCTTTAAGAGGCTTAGGTCCTGATCAAGTATTGGTATTGGTAAACGGTAAAAGAAGACACAATACTTCTTTAGTAAATGTAAATAGTACAGTTGGTAGAGGAAGTGTAGGTACAGATATGAATGCGATACCTTCTTTTGCAATCAAAAAAATTGAATTACTAAAAGACGGTGCAGCTGCACAATATGGTTCTGATGCCATTGCAGGTGTAATAAACATTGTTTTAAAAGATAATCAAGGTTTTAGTATTCAGGCAAATGCAAATGCAAATGTTGGAAGTGAAACAAATAACCAACGTGGTGGAATAGACGGTGAAGGATTTCAAATTGATGCTAATTACGGTATCCCTTTATCTGATAAAGGAGGTTTTATAAACTTTACAGGTTCGCTTTCTACAAGAGAACCATCTAGTAGAGCTGGATATGAAGGTTTTTCTGGAGATATCTTTAACGGAGCTAACTCTGTTGAATGGGTAGGTTTTAATAGCGGAAAAGGATCTGATATTACTCAATACTCTTTTTCAGATATTCAATTTTTTGCACAAGGTGTTACACATTTTGATTTGTCATTAAAAAATGATATTCAAAATGCTACATCAATGTCTCAATTACAATCTTTATTAGGTTTAGATACTACAGATGCAGAACTTGAAGCTAGAAACTTAACAAGATCTGACTTTAATATGAGAGTAGGACAGTCTCAATTAAGAAGCGGTCAGTTTTTTGCTAATATGGAATTACCTATAAATGATAACTTCGAAGTATATGCTTTTGGAGGTATGAGTTATAGAAATGGTAATGCAGGTGGTTTCTATAGAACACCAAACCAATCTAGAAACTATACAGGTTTGTATAGAGCTGGTTTCTTACCAGAAATCAATAGTGATGTAAAAGATAAATCTGCTGCAATTGGTATTAGAGGTAAGCAAGGAGATTGGGATGTTGACTTTAGTAATACTTGGGGAGAAAATTCTTTCGGGTACAACATCAGTAATACAGTAAACGCTACTATGTTATCTAGCTCTCCTTTATCTGCAGATGCAGGTGGGTACTCTTTTTCTCAAAACACTACGAATCTTGATGTTAGTAGATTTTATGAAGATACTTTTAAAGGATTAAACGTTGCGTTTGGTGCTGAGTATAGATTAGAAAACTATCAAATAATGCAAGGTCAAGAAGAGTCTTGGGCTACTTATGATATTAATGGAAACATTTGGAATGGTGATGCATCATTACAAGTAACAGATTTCTTTGGAAATGCTAGAGCCGGTGGAATTCAAGTTTTTCCAGGTTTTAGACCAGAAAACGAAAGAAATGCTTATAGAAACAACTATTCAGCGTATGTTGATTTAGAAGCTGATTTTACAGACAAATGGTTAGTTTCAGGAGCTTTACGTTATGAAAACTATAGTGATTTTGGTTCAACTTTAAACTGGAAATTAGCTACTTTATATAAATTAACAGACAATGTTAATGTAAGAGCTGCTGCAAGTACAGGTTTTAGAGCACCATCTTTACAACAACAAAATTTTAACGCTACAAGTACAAACTTTATCAACGGTATACCTAATGAAGTAGGGACTTTCTCTAACGATAGTAGAATTGCTAAGCTTTTAGGAATTCCTCAATTAAAACAAGAAGAGTCTTTTAGTACAAGTTTAGGATTAACTGCAAAGTTCCCAGATGCTAATATTACATTAACTGTAGATGGTTACTTTATTGCAATTGAAGATAGAGTAGTTTTAACAGGTAACTTTTCAAGACCAACTCAAGCAGGAGAACTTCAATCGTTGTTTGACCAAGCAAATGCTACACAAGCAAGATTCTTTTCAAATGCAATTGATACAGAAACTAAAGGTTTAGATATTAACGTATCTCACAGAACACATGTTTTAGGAAATGTTTCTTTAACTACTGATTTAGCTTTTGCTTATTCTCAAACTAAAAAAGTAGATGATGTTCATGCTTCACAACAATTAGCAAGTCAAATAGATACTTACTTTGGAGAAAGAGATCAATATTTCTTAGAATTTGCAACTCCTAGAGTAAAAGGAAGTTTAAGCCACTCTCTTAAAGGAGAAAAATGGTCTATGTTTTTAAGAAACTCTTTCTTTGGTTCTGTTTTCAATCCTGATGGACTTCATGAAGAATTTGGTTCTAAAGTTATTACAGATTTATCTTTTGGTATAAATGTAACAGAAGATTTAACGTTTACATTTGGATCTAGTAACATTTTTGATGTTTATCCAGATAAAACGCCAAATAATTCTAACGAAAACTTAACAAGTAATAATCAGTTTATTTACCCTAGAGTTACTTCTCAGTTTGGTATAAATGGTAGAACAGCGTTTGCTCGTTTAAATTTAAAATTATAATCTAAAAATATTTTCAATATGAAAAAAATTAAAAACATAATTTATATCGCTATTTTATCTTTGCTAGTTGTTTCTTGTGAGGATAATACAGATAGCGTTACAAATCCGGGAGAATTAAACGGAGATAACTTAATCGAGGTAAAAGTTGGTTTAACAGATGATAATTTATCTGCAGAACTGGTTGAAGGTGAAACTACAAGTTTTAGGTTAGAAATGTCTTCTATTCTTGATGGAGAAGTAACAGTTTCTCTGAATGTAACATCTTCAGATGGAGATGCTGAAGCAACATTTCCTACAACACTTACATTTCAAAACGGACAAAGAGCAATGCTTTTTGATGTAACTGCTTTAGACGATGGTATTTCTGAAAGTGAAAAATTTACATTAGAAATTACTAATGTAGAAGTTGATCTTAACACAAACCAAGATTACTATGTGCATTTAGGAGATACAACTAGAACAATCTCTATTAAAGACATTCCAACACCAATTGTTACTACAGTAGGAGATCTCTCTTTTACATTAAATTGGTCTGGAAGTAATGATCTAGACTTCTTTTTATTCGATTCAACTGGGTCGATTGTAGATGTTAGTTGGGCTAGTTCAACAGTTTCTGGAGAGACAGTTACTTTAGCAGGTGCAGCGGCAGACGGAGATTATACGGTAGAAATGTGGGCATGGACAGTTAATGATGCATCTATTGATTATAGTGTAGACGTAGTTGCTCCAACAGAAACACAAATATTCTCTGGTAACTTTTCTGGATTAACTGGTGTTTATGGTTCTCAATTAATTGTACTTGAGGTTAATAAATCAACAGCAGGTGGAACAGTTACTTATACTATTAATCAACTATAAAATTTAATAAGATGAAAAATATATATAAAATAAAATTATTTTTAATAACTCTATTAGTTTTTAGTTCTTGTGCTATAAATGATGATGATCCAGTAACTAATGTAACGAAGGTTACAACTGCTCAGTTAGATAAGGCAGGTGTTGTTGTTACTTCAGGAATTGCTGGAGAAACAGTAAATATTACTCTTTCATCTGTTTTAGATTCAGATACTAAAATTGAATACAATTTAAACGGTTCTGATGAAACGATAATTTTACCAGCAGGTACTTCTAGCTATGCTTTTAACTTTCCAACTGGAACAGGAATTGCAAATGCTATAAAATTAACATCAGCAGCAGGTTTGTATAATAACGTTATTTTAGGAGACGATACTTCTGTAACTTTTATTGGTTTACCAGACCCTTCACCTACAAGTATAGAGCTTTTAGCTTTTAATGAAACAGGTGTAGATAATTTCTGGTTTGGTTTAAGTGAATTTGACCCTAGTGGAAACTGGGTAACAGATTACGATCAAAACTCTGCAGCAGGTCATCCAAGACCAATGTCTATTCCTTTAAATGGAAATGGACTTTTAGGTACAATTCCTAATTCTGCATCTATTGCGCCAAACTATTTAGCGTTAAATTTATTTACTCAAGGTACTGTTCCTAATCCAACAGGTTATACAATTTATATTGTAATGCCTGACGGTTCTTATCAAGTGTTTGAAGGTTCAGTTCCTTCAACTTTTTTCGCAGACAATCCTATAGTAGGAGTTAATGTTGTAGATGATCCAGCAAATCCTGGAATGAAAAAATATACTTTTTCAGCATTATAAAATTTATTTATAATAAGTTATTAAAAAGGATGCGAAAGCATCCTTTTTTTTTTGTTTAATTTTTCAAGCTGAATTTTTAATAACTAAAGGTGGTTGATACGGGGTTTAAAAAGATTTTTAGTTGAGTCTAGAAAATTTAAATTGTTTATTCGAATAAAATATATTGTCAAATAAATTTTACAGCATCATTTTCTTCAAGTATATCAAAATATTTTCCAGAATAAATCATTGTCTTTAGCGGTCTAAATAAAGTGTTTTCTGTTAGGGAGTATATGATGTGTTAAATGAAACGAAATTGCTTTAGATCGCCTATAAATCACTTTTTAGCAAAACATTTAGTTATGTTTCATCATCCGTACAATTTTCTGTAATAAAAGCTTATGAATATTCATCAATGTTAAAAGATTATGTGGCTATTTCCTCAGAAATTTTAAAAGGAATTTCTGAATTTATTTATAAAATAATTTTCTAAAATTGGGATACAGTGCACAAAATCTATGGGAGCATTTTATATGACAATTGGATTTAATTTTTACAAAGAACAGCTTTAAAATTAGGAATAAAAACGAATTATGAACTGGCTACTTATGTTTTAGATAATTACAAATTTGCAATGTTACCAGGGATAATTTTAGTTTTAAAGCACAAGATTTGTTTTTTAGAATTGCGTTTGTTGATTTTGAAGGAGAGAAAGTAATAAAAGCCTATTTAGACAGTAAAAAAAATAGAGAACGCCTTTATAAAAATTCAAACACCAAATGTATGCGATGGTGTAAAAAAAGTACAGGGATTCATAGCCGATTTATAAGTCTTGAATTAATATTTTTTAAGAGAAAGCTTTTCATTAGAAAACTCTCCGTAAGTATAATACTGAATCCAATCACCTAAATTGATATAAGTAGAGTTCTCTTGTAGTTTAATATCTAAGGGCAAATGTCTGTGGCCAAAAACAAAAAAATCAAAATGTTTTTCAGAGAGTCTTTTTTTACAATATTGAACCAACCATTCATTTTCTTCTCCTAAAAATTTAGCATCTTCATCTCCAGAAATTAACTTGTTTTTTACAGACATATATTGTCCGAGTTTAACACCTATATCTGGGTGTAACCATTTAAACATCCATTTAAATAATGGAAAAGTAAAGACTTTTTTCATGCGTTTGTATCCTTTGTCTCCAGGACCCAAACCATCACCATGACCAATTAAAAACTTTTTATTATTAATTAAGAACTCTTGAGGTTTATGAAAAACAGGGATATTTAGTTCTTTTTCAAAATAATCATTCATCCATAAATCATGATTACCAACAAAAAAATAAATAGGAATTCCAGCATCTTTAATTTCTGCTAGTTTTCCTAAAACTCTAACAAATCCTTTTGGAACTACGGTTTTGTACTCAAACCAAAAATCAAACAAATCACCTAAAATGAAAATGGCTTCTGCGTCTTTTTTTACTTCATTTAACCAAGCAACAAACTTTTTTTCACGAGGAAAACTGGCTTCTTGAGTTGGGGCACCTAAATGCTGGTCTGAGGCAAAATAGACTTTTTTATTTGCTGAAGTTGTAATTGTAATCATTGGTACAAAGAAACGTTATTCCTTTTTAGTTTCCAACTCTAAAACTTTTTGAATCATTTTATCATCTAGATGCATGATTCTGTAATAACCGATATCTCCAAAGAGTGCGTTTGCTATAGATGCTTTCAAGTATTTTTTGATATTCTTTTTAGTTTTTAAAGAAGGTTCAGCTTTGTTTTTTATTTCTGATAAAAATTTATTAAAAACAGCGTCATCTTTGTCAAAATTAACAACAAAATCTGCAATTGCCCATTTTGTTAATGCTTTTCGGTTATTATCTACATAGTCAAAAGCAAAGTTGTTAATGGAATTAAAATAGTAACTAGCCATGTAAGAAGTAGTGTCTATTGCTACAAATACATCTGGAATAATACCTCCACCCCCGTAAACAATTTTGCCTTTTGGAGTGGTGTATTTTAGAGAATCTACTACTTTTATACTGTCTTTACTTAGTAACTCTCCACTATTAATTCTTTGCTGATATTCTCTATAATAACTTTTATTTCCTTTATGATCATAAGGCTTTTGAATTGAGCGACCTGTAGGTGTGTAATATCGAGCAGTTGTTAAACGAACAGCAGATCCATCACCTAAATCCATTTCTATTTGTACCAAACCTTTACCAAAAGAACGTCGTCCAATAATAGTTCCTTTATCATTGTCTTGTAAAGCGCCTGCTACAATTTCTGATGCAGACGCAGAATTTTCGTCGATTAAAACATACAATCCTCCTTTTTCAAAATCGCCTCTTGAGGTGGCAAAAGATTCTTCGACTTGATCTTTATTGTTTTTGGTAAAAACAATTAGTTTATCGTCTTCTAAAAATTCGTCAACAATACTATTAGCAATGTCTACAAATCCGCCACCATTTCCACGTAAATCTAGTACTAAATCTGTCATTCCATCATCTATTAAATTAGACAAAGAAGATTTGAATTCAGAATAGGTATTTCTTGCAAAACGATCTAGTTTAATATAGCCAACACTATCATTAATCATATAGGCTAAATCTACACTTTTAATATTTACTTTTCCTCTAGTTACATCAACAGTAAAAAGAGAATCGTTGGTTTTTCTATAAATTTGAAGCGCAACTTTGGTATTTGGTTTTCCTTTTAAGTAAGAAGGAACGTTATCACTAATTATTTTTTCACCAAAAAGGGTGTCTTTATTTGCCATTAAAATTCTGTCTCCAGCTTTCACTCCAGCTTTAATACTAGGCCCTCCTTTAATTGGTTGAATAACGGTAATAGAATCGTTAATCATTCTAAACTGAACACCGATTCCAACAAAATTACCCTGCATATTTTCTGTAACAGCTTGTAAATTTTCTTTAGGAATATATACAGAATGTGGATCGAGTTTGCCCAACATTTGTGTAATTGCTCCGTCTAAAAGGCTATCTGTATTTACCTTATCTACGTAATCTCTTTCAATAAAATTGATAAGTCTTTTTACTTTTAACTCTTGTGAAGAGGTTTTAGATAAAGACAATATATTTGTAGAACTTCCGCCAAAAGAAGCCCCAATTAAAACACCAAGAACCACTGCTAAAGAGAAGTAAATTGGAAGATTATTCTTATTTTTCATTTGGTAAATACTTAATTTCTACACCAGCTTTTTCTAAAAAATCTATTCCAGAAGTGTCTTTGTATGCGTTTGCGTAAACTACTCTTTTTATCCCTGCTTGATGAATTAATTTACTACACTGCGTACAAGGTGATAAGGTAATATATAAAGTAGCTCCTTTTGCCGATTGTGTAGAAGAGGCCACTTTTAAAATAGCATTTGCTTCTGCATGTAAAACTTCCCATTTTGTAACTCCTTCATCATCTTCACAACAGTTGTCAAAACCAGTAGGAGTTCCGTTAAATCCATCAGAAATAATCATTCTGTCTTTTACAATTAAAGCGCCAACTTGCTTGCGTTTGCAATGAGATAATTTTCCCCATTCAAAAGCCATTTTTAAGTAAGCTTTATCATATTTTAATTGTTTTTTTTCTGTCATAAAACGAAAGTAAAAATATTTGTAGAAATACCAAGTTAATTATTTACCAAAAGACCCTATCTAGCATCATTTGAATTGAAAAACCAATAACAATTGATGAACAAACAAGAATCCAATCTCTTCTGGTCACTTTAAAGAAATTTTGAAGAATTGTACCTATAATTAAAATTCCTAATACAATAATTATTTGTGCTGCCTCTATACCTAAGGCAAATTCTATTAAAGGAAATAATTTGTCTTCTTCTTTACCAATCATCATTTTAAAATAATTAGAAAAACCAAGTCCATGAATTAGTCCAAATAAAAGGGCAAATAGTAAGTTTATATTATCTTTTCCGTTTGATGCTTTTTTTGCATAAAGAATGTTAATTACACCTGTAATAAAAATGGTAACAGGAATTAAGAATTCAATTAAATTCATTTTAATTTTTAGAATTCCGTAAGCAGACAAAGCTAAGGTTACAGAATGACCAACTGTAAAGAGTGTGACAAGCCATAATACTTTTTTCCATTGATTAAAGTTAAAAACTACGGCTAAAACAATTAGAAATAAAATATGATCATATGCAGAAAAATCTAGCACATGGTTTAAGCCCATTTTAAAGTAAAGAATAAAATCATCCATTTTTTGAAAATAATTTAGAAGAAGTTCAAAGATATTAAAAAAGAAAAAACCTCAACAAGTTTGTTGAGGTTTTGTACTCAAGGTGGGAATCGAACCCACACTCCCGAAAGAACTGGATTTTGAATCCAGTTTTAAATGGTTTGATTTGTATCTATCTGTGCTGATTTTCAAATTATTACCTTTATTTTTAAGGATTTTTAAATGTATATAAAACCTTATAAAATTAGCTTTTGTTTGACCTATGTTTGACCTAAAAGTGTTATTTTTGCTATAGAACCCTTATTTACAACATATTAAAAATATACAATTTTTCATATAATGGCATCAAGCATAAGATTAATACTTCGTAAAAAACCTAATAAAGAAGGACTATTTCCTTTAATGATTAGGATTGTAAAAAATAGAAAATCTAACGTTATTTACACTGGGCACTATATCGAATCTCATCATTGGGATGAGGTAGAGAGAAAAATAAAAAAATCTCACCCAAATTCTGTAAGATTAAATAACATGCTTGTTAAAAAATTAGCTGAAGCTAGTGATACTGTAATTGAGCTACAAACAACTCACAAAGAGTTTTCTTCCAAACAAATTAAAAAACAGATTGTAAAACCTAATGAAGAAGAAAGTTTTAATACGATTAGTAAAAACTTTTTATTAGAGCTTGAAGCTAATAAAAAGTTAACACGTTTAGGTTCAGATAAACCAAGAATAAATCACGTTATTAATTTTGCAGGTTCAGATAATTTATCCTTTAGAGAAATAAACGAAGATTTTTTAAAAGACTTTATAACATACCTTAAAGTAAAACGAAAAAATTCACCACGTTCGATAACAAATAATCTTGTGGTTATAAGAACACTATTTAATATAGCTATTCGAAAGGGGATAGTTGATAGTAAATTATATCCTTTTGGTAAAGGTAAAATTAGAATTAAGTTTCCAGAAACAGAAAAGGTAGGCTTGTCACCAGATGAAGTGAAAAAGATAGCATCTTTAAATAATCTCACTGAACATGAATTGCATGCAAGAAATGTTTGGCTGTTTAGTTTCTATCTAGCAGGAATGAGAGTAGCAGATGTATTAAAAATAAAATGGAGTGATATTTATGATGAAAGATTGCATTACAGAATGAATAAAAATGACAAACTATTATCATTAAAACTTCCAAATAAAGTTTTACCGATTATTGAAAGCTATAAAGAACAAAAATTGAATGACAATGATTTTATTTTTCCAGAACTAAAAAAAGCGAATCTAAAAAGTGAAAAAGATATATTAGCCAAAACAAAAACAGCAAATAAAAAATTTAATAAGTATTTAGAAAAGATTGCCGAAAAAGCAGGATTATATAAAAAACTGACGATGCACATCGCAAGGCATACTTTTGGTAATATTTCGGGAGATAAAATTCCCATTCAAATGTTACAGAAATTATATAGACACTCATCAATTACTACGACTATCAACTATCAGTCTAACTTTGTGCATAAAGATACGGACGATGCTTTGGATAAAGTAATAGATTTTTAAATAATAATTTTTTATATTTAACCTATGGAAGTTATTTGTTTACATGATGAAGCGTTTTACCAACTCATAGAGGAAGTCGTTGATAGAATAAAAGAAAAACAAAATATTACTGAGGATAAATGGATTTCTCCAGAACGAGCGATGGAAATTTTAAACATTAAAAGCAAGACCACACTTCAGAAACTAAGAGATGATGGAAGTATTACCTTCACACAACCACAAAAGAAAATCATCTTGTATGATAACAATTCCATTTTGAAATATCTTAATAATCACACTAAAAAAACATTCTAATGGAAAAAGAAAACCCAAAATACATCAAAGGATTTAATCACGCTTATCTATTAGTAAAATACAAACCTGAAATAATTAAAAGCCTTACTAATATCAAAACCCAAAATGACTATATCCAAGGTTTAAAAGACGGAAATGATATTTTTGAACAAAGTAGAATAAAATCAAGATTATATGATTTACGTCAGTTGGAAACTAAAAGAGACAAAGACCATGACTTAGATTTGAAAAGATAATTTTAATATTATTGTTGAAAATAAGCTAAATTGAGTAGTGGCTATTCATCTAAATTAGAGGTATTTAATAGAATTAAAATTATTCTTGTTTATTATTTTAATTTTATTATTTTTGATTTTTAAAAATTGTTGTCTCCTTCTTAAAATAAATATATCTATGAAAAAAATTAACTTAAAAGAATTAGAAGAAATATTAGATTCAAAAAATATCCATGGATTCCTGAATCAAAAAGGAGGAATGCTTTTGAACAATAATCAAGATCTGGAAGATTTCT
Source organism: Polaribacter marinus (assembly GCF_022662535.1). Lineage (GTDB taxonomy): Bacteria > Bacteroidota > Bacteroidia > Flavobacteriales > Flavobacteriaceae > Polaribacter > Polaribacter marinus. Next base: position 94,225 of record NZ_JAKQYM010000009.1, on the reverse strand, counting down.
ATGAATATCTAGATGGAGGCGAAGCACTTGGACATGGTATTGCTCAGGTAGGTGGATATTTAGCAGCAAATGTTGCTGGTGAAATTGCAGGAGCATATAATTTTGTCGGTAATGCGTTTGACTTCCTTGGTTATGCTGACCATGTAACAGATAATATTTTTGGAGTCGAAGACCATGACCATGATGTATGGATTCATGGAGCTAATATGTTTGATGAAGCAGGTGATTTATTTGACGCTATAGGTGATTTCGCCCAATTAATTGCAGATTATGGGTATAATGATGGAGATGCGGATAATATACTTGCAGAATATGCTGCAATTGAAAATGCTGCTAATAATCTTGCTCTTGCTGTAGAAGAAAATGTTTCGGAAGCAGTTGATTATGCAGCTAATGTTGCTAATAATGTAGCAGATGCTGTAGGAAACGCAGCTGGTTTAGCAGCAGATGCTGTAGGAAACGTTGTAGACGCTGTAGGAGACGCAGCAAATTTAGCAGCAGATGCTGTGGTAGATATAGTAGGTGGAGGTCAAGATGAAATTTATGATATGAATGATTTTTATGATGACTACAACGGTGCGCCAGATTTTGATTATTTTGGAGGAAATGGGTATGGAGATGACGCGGATGCGCTTATTGATTTTATAGCTGATGAATATGATGCTACTGGCTCTTGGGTCTAGTATCTTAACCGAGATTATATTAAAGATAAAATTTATTATTTTGTAACTCTAAAAAAATGGGTATTTCTTCACTATTATCTGTTACATTTATATCCATTTACCTTATTTGGATATTGTGTACTATTTCTAAACAGCTCTTTAACAAAAAAATGCCTAAAAAAATAAATGATTTTTGTTCTATGGGTTTTTCGTTTTTCTTTCCTGTATTTACTTTGTTTGCCCCTAGACCTGCAAATTCAGATTATCATATAACTTACAGATACCTTAATGGAGATAATAATTTAAAAAATATCGAATATAACAACAAGAGAAGCATAACAAATATCCTATGGAATCCTAGCTTAAGATATCAAAAAGTTATAATTAGTGCTATAAGAAATATGGATGAAATTAGAAGAAATCTAAGGAAAAAAGATATTGAAAGAAAAAAAATAAATAGAATCGTTTTTGGGTCAAAGTCTTTTGAACTGATAAAAAAAGTTGTTCTGTTAGATGTCAAGAAAAACGAAGACTTAAAAAGAGGAGAATTTCAGATTGTTATATTTAAATCTTTTTATGAAAAAAATGAAGTTAAATTTATTCCTCACTTAATACATACATTCACAATTTAACTTCATGGGTATTAAAGATTGTGCCATATTAACCTCACTGATAATTAATTTCTCTGTTGTTTTAGATGCTTCAGAAACTCTCTATAGAAGAAACCAATACAAGAATGACTCCTTATTGTCATTCAAATCATTATCGTTTTTAACAAAATACAATTTAATTCAAAAGTTTTTTTTAATTGATAATTTTATAGCAACAAATATTTTTAAATTAATTATAGGATTCATTGGTTTGTTTTACTTTTCACCTTATATACTTACAATAGTTTTGTTCCTTCAATTAATATCATTTATTAGACATAAATCTGCAAACTCTGCTGCAGATCAAATGCAAATAATAATTCTTTTCGGAATAACAATCTTTGCTTATGATGTTAATAGTGTTGTTAATCAAGCTAGTATTTATTTTATAGCAGTTCAATCGACTATTTCATATGTTACTGCTGGCTATCATAAAATAACTTCTCCAGTTTGGAGAAGTGGAAATGCGATTCTTCAAGTTATGGGTACAGACACTTATGGGCATATTCCATTTCGTGATTTTTTATTTAGGAACAGGTTAATAGTGTATCTTCTTGCATGGGGTACTATTTTATTAGATTTTTTCTTTTTTCTTGCTTTAATATCTCCTGTTATTGCCATGATATTTATAGCCTTAGGAACTTTGTTTCATATTGCAAATGCTTATTTTATGGGGTTAAATAGTTTTCTATATGTATTTCCTGCTAGTTATCCATGTATATTATATACTTCTATAGTAATATTTAATTTCCTTTTTTGATTCTAATTTATAAGTAATGAAAAAAGAAATAAATAACAACTCGCATGAATTAAATGATATAATTGAACGCTTCCCAAGTAGTTTTAATTCTATATTACTTTATTTATTAATACTTGTAATTATACTATCAATAGCATTGAGTTATATTATTGAATCTCCAGATATTATAAAAGGGTATGCTGAATTAAATTCAACTAATCCTATTGCCGAACTTTCGTTTAGAAACAATGGAAGAGTTAAGTATCTGATTGATTCATCAAAAAAAGAAGTTTTTAAGGGTGAGTATCTTGTTATTATAGAGAATTCTGGGTCTTTTTTACAAATTAAAAAAATAAAAAACTTATTGGAGCAAAGCATCAATATTACCAATATTGAAAAAAATTATAAACTCTTTGAAGAGCTAATTACTGACAATAATTTAGGCGATATTCAAATATCAGCTTCTAATCTTTTTGCTAATTTAAATAAATATATAAAAGCCTTAAACTCGAAAGAGTATTTAAAACAAAGAGAAATAATCTTAAATCAAGTTTCTTACTATAGAAAAATATTAAAGGACAGAACATTACTATATTTTATTAATAATAAAAGGTTTAAGTATTCGACCGAACTAATGACAATGAACGACAGCTTGTATTCTAAAGATGTTATTTCTAAAGCAAAACTATTAGAGAAAAAGAGATCTTACTTAAAAGAAGAAGAAGAAGTGATTTCAAATAAAATTATAAAAAACACAACAGAACTTAAAATTACTGAACTTGAACATCAGATAATAAAATTAGAAATTGAAAATGAAGAAAAGTTAAAGATAATAATTCTTGAAATTGAGTTGGTCCGTAAAAACCTTCTTAATGAAATAGATAGATGGGAGCTAAATTATATTATAAAAGCCCCTTATAATGGAACTGTAGAGCGTTTGAACTTTGTTCCAAATGGCTCATATGTCAATGCAGGAAGGCCAATGTTATCAGTCATTCCCAATGATAGAGAAATAAATTGTAATGCTTTTGTGCCAATAAAAGGAGCTGGAAAACTTAAAGAAGGTCAGAATGTTAAAATAAAATTAAAATCATATCCTTACCAAGAATTTGGTTACATAAAAGGGATTGTAAGTTCTATTTCTTCTGTCCCTAGTAATAATCAATATATTATTAGCATAAAGTTAGAGAACGATACCATTACAAATACAGGTGTCCAACTCTCGCTTTCTAATAAACTCGAAGGGGATTTAGAGGTAATAACTGAAAAAAGAAAGCTCATTGAACGGTTATTTATAAAGCTAAAGTATTTATTTGAACCTAATTCTTAGTGATTTTAATTAGGAATTAACTTAGTTAAAGATTGAAATTTTTATGAAAAAAAACTTACCAAGTATTATTTATGAATTTATTAATGAGTATTACTCAGAAGAACAAAATATATATTTAGTTGGAAGTTCAAGATTAGAATTAAATAATGAAAGCGATATAGACTTATTAATAGTTTCAAAAAATATAATATTATTTGAAGAAACGAAATTATTATATAAAGATTATTTATTTCATATACTTATTTTGCCTCATAATAATTTACTAGGCGTCTTTTCTAATCAAATTAATAAGAGAGGAAGTTTATATAATATATTTTCTAACCCAATAGTTATTCGATCAAAATCAAATTACCCCAAATTAATATCTACTTTGTTTACTTATAATCATTATAAAATGAATAAATACAAATCACTACTTAAAAGAAGGTCAGTTATAACTGGGCTTTTAAATCTATTAAAAGAAGAAAAATCACAAGAAAAATTTCTTTTTATTTACAATCAGATATTTAAACTATTGGTAGATATAAAGATTAACTCTTCAAAAAAGTTCCCTGACTATAATTTGATCGAAAAAGGAGTTATTAAATCTGTAAGAGGTTTAAAAGATAATGTTTTGGAAAAAAATTACCTGATAAGTAAAGAGTTCTTAATAGATGATGATAAAAGTAAAGTGATAAATTTTGTAACCGAAGAGTTTAATAAATATGGAGGAGAGTTGAAAAATTACTCTTCACGTGACATCCTTATGGATACTATGAGGGATTCTCTCGTTATCCAAATAAAACTTCGAAAACTAAATGTAAAGAGTATTAACGCTTTTTTAGCTCATGACATTTTTCACTCTTTATCAGAAATAGCAAAAAAGCATAATAGCTATTTTACTTTTCATCCAGATAATGACATATACCAACCTGGGATATATTTAATTATTAATGAAAGTAATAAAGTTATTAAAAGTGATATATTACCAAAATTAAATGAACTAAGTTTTTTAAAATCCTATCAAAACACTGGTGTTTTTATAAACTACCCATTTAATTTAAATATTGATGAAGGTGTAGAATTTGGCGGAAAAGAGAATTATTTTTTAATTCAAAATTGTTTAAAAAGATTTTCTGAAATTCAATTAGCTAAAAGAGAAGTTTCTAATAATACATTTTATATAACCATTGCTTATATAGCTATTTTTCTGTGGAAGTATCATGCAAAAAACAAACAAAAATTCAACAAACAAATTGATGATTACTTTATATATCACAAGAAATTGTTATTCAAAAAATTTGGAAAATCACAAATCGTAAATCATCTTGAAAAAAGAATTGATAAAGAAACAAATCATTGGATTAAAAAAAACCAAGAAGCAATATCTACCTTCTTTGATAGTTCTTTCTCTAATTATAATTTTGGAGACTGGGAAAATATTAAACAAATCCCATTAGACGATATCAATTTCATAGTTGAAAATAAATCAAAACTTGTATTCGATGAAAAATTAGATTATTTTGAGTTTAACTTTATAAAAGAAATACTTAACTTGTCATTTTTTAGACTTCACGAAAGAGTGCTTCTTTTTAAAATTATTATTTCAATATTTAAAATTGAGAAGACAAGTTAATAATTATGACATATAAAATATTTATTAAATTAATAGTCCCTATTTTAATACTCTTTTTTTCATGTAAAAATTATGATTATACATTATGTGAAAACCTAAAAAAAGATTATAATTTTCACATTACCCGTATTTTTAAGAATTTTAACGAAGACAACAATGAAAAAACATATGATTTATTTTCTAGAGAATTTCAGGATAAAATAAGTAAAAATGAAATCGTTGCTTTCTTAAATCAATTAAATTATAAGTATGGAAAGTTTAATAGTTTTAAGAAAGTTTATGAAAATAAAAGAGGCATTGTTTATGATATTTATTTTGAAAAATCGGTAAGACAATTACTTATTAAAACAGAAAATAAAGAATGTAAAATTGAAACATTTTTAATAAAAAAAAGTATAAGACCAAAAGTTAGCCTATCAAAACTATCATTACCGTTTGATTCCGTCTGGTATACTCATTGGGGAGGAAACACATATGAAAATAATTATCATATAAAGTCTATTCAACAACAAGGGGCTTTTGATTTTTCTATTAAAAATAATAAAGGGAAAACATATAAAAATAAAGGTTTTAATAATTCAGATTATTTCTCTTGGGGGAGAAATATTCTTTCTCCATGTGATGGTGTAATTATAGAAACTGTGGATGGAATTAAGGACAACAACCCTAGAGAAATAAATAATAACTCACCTAAGGGGAACTATATATTGATGAAATGTAAAAAAATAGATAATGAATTTATTTTGATGTCTCACTTTATGAAAGGTTCTTTAAGAGTAAAAAAAGGCGATAAGGTCTTAAGAAAAGAATTAATAGCTAAATGCGGGAACTCTGGAAGGACTACAGAACCTCATTTACATTTTCATATTCAAAACACAACCGTAGATTCAACATCAATTGGTTTAATAGCTAAATTTGACAGCATATATCTTAATAGGAAAGAGAAAATTACTAAGAATTATACTCCTTTAAAAGGAGATTTTGTAGAAAATAAAGATTAAACTTATGAAGATAATATTATTTGATGATGTATGTAATCTATGCAACTCAACAGTGAAATTTATTATAAAAAGAGATTCAAAAGACATTTTTAAATTTGCTTCTTTAGAATCTGATTATGGAATAAATCTAAAAAAAAAGTTTAACATTAGAATTAAGGAAAAATCTACTTTAATACTAGTAGAAAATGATTCTTTTCATATTGAATCTACAGCTGTAATAAACATTTTTAAAGAATTAAGAAACTATTGGTGGATAAAATATTTCTCTATTATTCCCAAAACTTTAAGGGATTATATGTATTGGTTTATTTCAAGAAATAGATATAATTTATTTGGAAAAACTAACAAAAATGGAAGTTGTTTAATTCCTAGTGAAGATGTCAAAAAAAAATTTTTGAATTCTGACTTCAAGGAACTATAAACCTGTCTAATTAATTAAGGTTTTCTCTATTATTACCAGAAAATAATTGATAGTATCCTTTTTTATGTTTCATAAGTAAATTATGATTCCCTACTTCTGAAACTCTACCGTGTTTTAAAAATATAATTTTGTCTGCCTTGATAACAAGGTCAGGTTTATGTGAAATAAAAACTATTGTTCTTCCTTCTTCATTTTCAAAAATATTATTTAATATAAATTTTTCATTATTAGGGTCTAAAGCATTTGTAGCTTCATCTAAAAATAAGTACTCTGATTTTTTATATAAACCCCTCGCTAATAACACCCTCTGCTGCTGCCCTCTGCTTAGTGCCTTTCCTTGCTCTCCAACGTTAGTATTGTAACCTTTAGGTAAAATTTCAATTTCTTTTTTTAAGTTTACCTTCTCAATTATTTTATGAAAACGATTCTCATCAAAATCATCTTTATCTAATATTATGTTATTTAAAATGGTATCATTGAAAAGCATACTTTCTTGAGTTATGGCACTTATTTTTTCCCTCCAAATATTTAAGTTCGCACTATTAATACTATTAAAACCAAGATTGATTTCCCCAGATAAAGGTCTGTATATACGCATTAATATTTTTAACAAAGTTGATTTTCCTGATCCACTTTCACCTACAATAGCAGTTATTTTTCCCTTACGGATATCTAAAGTGACTTTATTTAAAATAGCTCTACTATTCATACTATATTTAAAAGTTACATCTCTTAGAATTATTGTTCTATCTTTTGGAAAGGTGAGTTTTGTGTTTTCTAAATTAGAATTACTTGTTTCTACTTTCAAGAGATTGACTTCATTTATTCTTAGAAAGCTAATATGAGCTAATTGAAAAGAATTAATAAAGTTTATTATTTCATTTACTGGCCCTTTGAGTTGACCAATTATATATTGAATCGAGACAAGCATTCCCAAAGTCATTTCATTATTAATAACTGCTATGGCAGTAATAAAAATTAATAATAAATCTCTCATTGAACTGATAAACCCAGCCCCTAATTGTTGAAGTTGTTCAACATTTAAAAGTCTAAAATTAACATGATAAAGTTTTACTTCCGTTTTTTCCCATTTCCATCTAGTAAGTCTTTCATAATTATTATTCTTTATATCTAAAATATTTCCAAACATTTCTATCCAGTGTCCTTGAGTCTCGCCCATTAATTTAAAATAATCAGAATCGATGTTCTTTCTGATATTCCAAAACATTAGAACCCATAGAATATAGATTAAGCTTCCTATTAGAAAGATTAAAAGGAGAATAGGTTTATACAGAAATAAAATAAAGCCAAAAATAATTATACTTAGTATAGCCAAGACCATATTAAATGCTGAATGCATTAAGAATGTTTCTATTCTTTGATAATCTCTTACTCTTTGAATAACATCGCCAATGACGCTCTTTTCTAAATAAATTGTAGGGAGTTTAAGAAACTTTATTAGGTAATTTGATAATAAAGAGATTTTAACTCTTGATGAAATATGCATTGCCATAGATTTTCTAATCCATGTGCCTGCACTTGTACTAATTATTAGGACAAGGTTAGCAACTAATAGCGTGTAAATTAGCTTAATATCACCACTCAATATTCCAATATCTACAACAGCCTGGGTTATAAAAGGAAAAGCTGATTGTAACATTGTAATTATTATAATTACAAATAATAATTGTATAGATTGTTTCTTATATGGTTTTAATAAAGAAATTAAAAATTTTAATGTAGACATCATCGAAACCTTTAAATTCTTATTTCTTTTTTCTCCACTAAAAGAATCTGTTGCTTCCAATATAATTACAATTCCTAAATTTTTAGTGTTATTTTTTTTACATTGCTCAATAAATTTTTCCTTTGAGTATTTAACTAACCCTTTTGCAGGGTCAGATATGTATATATTAGATTTCGTCACCCTGTATAAAACTACAAAATGCTCTTGAATTAACATGATACATGGAAGAACTAGCCTCTCTTTTAAGTCTTTATAAGAAATATCAGTTTTTATAGTTTTAAAACCAATTTGTTCAGCAGCTTTACACAAATCTCCAACAGAAACACCTTCATTAGAAAAATTACAAATATCACGCAAATTATCTATAGGAATATATTTACCATAGTATTTAGATACTATTTGTAAGCAAGTAGGACCACAGTCCATTTTGTTCAATTGAGTATAAAAAGGAAACTTTTTTAACATAAAATCTTTTTAACAAATATATGTTTAATTTTTAGTAGATACCTTCATCTATATTCGTATAACAAAATACTACCTCAAAACTAAAAAATATTTATATATTTACTTCTCATACTTTTTATGAAAAGTAAATTATAATTTCAATGTTTTATATAAAAAAAAGTGCTCTATTTTTATTACTATTTCATTCTATCTTAACTTTCTCGCAAAGAGATTCAATAGTTAATTATTTAGACAATACTTATCGTTTAATAGAAAAAGACAAGGCTAGTTACACACAAACAATTGTTAAGAAAAGTAAAGGTTGGTTAAGAACTGTTTATAAGAGGGATGGAAATATTAAATTTCAAGGAATTTATAAAACAAAAAAGACTAAACTAAAGACAGGAAACTTTAAGCAATATAATGAAAATGGGAAAATAAAATCAATAACCAGTTTCAACGAAAAAGGGAAAAAAGATGGGATATATTATTATTTTAATAATTTAGGAGAAGTTATAACAAAAGGATATTATAAAAACGATAAAAGAGAAGGTGTTTGGAAGTATTCTGATGAAAATAAAAATAATAGAGCAAGAATAATTTTTAAAAAAGGTAAGGTTGTTACTTATAAATTATGGGATGAAAATGGAGAAGAATTTAATGAAAAATTGATACTATGGAAACAGCCAAAATTCAAAGGGGGATTTAAAACATTTAAAAAGATGTTAATAAAACATTTAAAAAAGAATAATTTAAAAACAAATTTCATTGTTAAATGTCATATAAATGAGGATGGAGATGTTGTTAATTTATCCATAGTTCCAGAACTTGAAAGGGAACATGAGAAAATAATAATTAGCTTTTTTAAAACAATAAAAGATATTGAACCAGCTATATTGGCTAATAGAAAAGTTAAATATACAGTTGAATTACCAATCCTGTTAGAGAAAGATCCTAATTACAAATAAAATTTACGCTACTCTTTTAAGAATTCGTCTAACGTCAATTTAACTATCTTTAAAACCGTGATTAATGGTACCCCATTTTTTTCTAATTCCCTATATTTTTTCTACTTATTTCAGACAGGTTAATAATAGTTTTATTAGGATTTTTTGTTTATGATAAAGGTTATTAATTAAAAATCAACCTCTCATATAGGGGGTGAAAAAATGCTATGAAAAGAAAGTGCAAGAATGCACTATTTTCAATTAAAAGATACTGAACGTATTTCACATCCCCTTGAAAAAATCCTCCAAAGAAATATCCATTACTTTTAGAATTTTCACAATCGAGCTAAAACGCAGATCACTCCCATTTTCATAACGTCCATATTGTGCTCTCGGAATTCTATGCTCAAAAGCAAACTGTTCATAATTCGTATAACCTTTTGATATTCTCAATTCTCGGAATCTTTTTCCGAGTTTTTCCTGTTCTTCTTTTATAAAATCTTCTTGATTTGCCATATACAAATAAAGAATAGTTCATCTGATTATGTTACTACTAATAAATTACTACTATTAAGTAGTTTTTATAAAATTGTTTACTTATTTTTGGCTTGGCTCATTTTTAACGAACGCCTGTGGGTCAAGGCAATAAAACTCATTTTTATGAAAAAAGTAGTATTTCAAATTTTTTTAGCGTGTACATTACTTATTGGAGCAACGTCACTACAATCGTGCAAAACATCGTCCATTATGAAAACTTCCAGCGAAAGTTTTGCAAAAACCAATCCCGATGACATAGAGGTCTTTATGTCTAAAAAACCAACCAAGAAATTTATAGAGCTTGGAACGGTATCTTCTTCAAAACACGTGATGGGGTTTTCAAGGTCAGATAAAAAAATCTACAAAGAATTAAAAGAGAAAGCAGCTTCTATTGGAGGAAACGCTATTATCAATTTAACGGAAGATTTAGCAAGTAAAAAAGGAGTAGTTATTAGATACACAGAATAGTTATGAAGAAATTAAAACTATGCCTCATTGTCGTAAGTACGATGCTGATGAGTTTCTGTACAAATCAGAAACTAACCAAAGAAAATGCTCTTGAAATTTTAAAAAGAGATTTCAAACAGAAATGTTACCAAGGTTTAATAAGTGATAATATCTATTATTATGGAAATTACTATCAAAAAGTAAGCAAATCAAATGAAGAGGATATAGCCGAGATTCATAGCTATATTATGGAATTAAAAAAGCAAGGATGTGTAACTTCGGTAGAAGATAAACCGAGATATATGCAATTTACGCTTACCTCAAAAGGGAAAAGATATCAAAGTTCAAAAAAGGACAGAATAGGAAAACTCTTTGAAGTAGCAACATCAGAAATTGTATCAGTTTTAGGAATCTCTGAAAATAAAAATACAGGAACTGCTATCGTAAAATTCCGATTTAAATACAAGCCAAGTCCTTTTTACAATTTACGCAGGTATAAATATAAGTTTAAACACAAGGATACATGTAAAGACAAATTCTATGAACATGAAGTAGAATTTATAAAGTTTGATGATCGTTGGGAAATCAAAAAATAATAAACAACTAAACTTTAGAAAAATGAAAAAAATAATAATTATTTTAATCGCTTGTATAACCTTAACTTATTGTTCAAATACTGATGAACAAGACAATCCTTTTGGCGGGGAACTGGTAGGAACCGTTTGGTTAGGAACAGGAGATGATGAAGGGGAAAGTTATAGCTTCTTATCAAACAAAGATTATAAATTTGTAGAGAGGGGATTTATAGAAACAGGAACTTATACTTTTGATGGTACAAACGGAACATTAATCAATCCCGATGGTACGTTTTCTTTTAAAATTGATGGTATTACGATGACCGTTGAAGATGGGAGTTCAAGCGTATTTATTAAGAACTAAACTTATCTATCAACATACAAAGTAAAAAAGCACTCAATATTTTTGAGTGCTTTGTTTATTCAATTGTTATTTGAGCCAAAACTTTTCAGCTTCTTTAAAACCAACCCATTGATGATTAGCATTAAATCCACGACAAGCTAATTCATAACGAATGAATTTTTCAATTGGAATATTGTGAGCGAGTATAAATCTCAATAACTCACCATCCATATTAGAAAATGCACCTTTGATTTCTTCCCAATGGGGTAATATCTCCACATCCGTATACATATTTCGGATGTGTTTGTAATCCATTTGAGAATAATCAGCTGGTAATGTTTCAAATTCTTCATCTTTAAAGGTAGGATGTGAGGGAGGAATTATAATAAAATCTCCTTCAATACTTTGGATCACTCCAACTTTTTCTCCACCTACTCGATGTTTGAAATTTCGCCATAAAGCGACATCAATAGCTTTCTGCTTATTGGGTTGTTGTTCCAGTTTTTTCATCGGCTTTTATGTTTGGTTTTGGTTTGTCTTCTTTTGGTAAGACACGTCCATTTAGAGAAATGATATCTTCTCTTGATGATTTAGGGTCTGTCCCTTTTTTACGAAGCAACTTCTGTGTGTTGAACAGCGAACGACATTTGATATTAAATGCTGAATACGTAACTGCATCTTCTTTGTTCTTTAAGCTTTTCAAATAACCTTCATACAAAGCATTATTGCTTAACTGATGGTCTTTGGCTTTTAATATTAAGTCAAAGGCAACGGTTGCAATAGTATTCACCGTTTTCTGATTTTCATTAAAATCAAATCCCAATTCAGTAATCTTTGCTTGCTGGTCTTCATCCGCATATTTCAGTAGGACTGAAATATCTTTTTGCTGTTCTTTTAGACGATTCACAATTTCTTGTTTTTCGTCTTTTGCTGATTCAATTTTTACTTCTACCTCTTGTATAAGATTTTGGTCTGTTTGGATGTTTTCTATTAATACATCCACAATACTTGATTTACTCATAATGCTTGTTTTTGTGTGCGTATTGCACGGATTTATATTTAATTGTTAGTACTCATTATGTTGAATTTGCCAAAGCGAATGAATGGTTAGTTCCTCACGTTTGAACTGTTGTTCTTTGATGATGTTATCAATCTCCGCTTCTGCTTCTTCTTTAGTGTCAAAGAAATACGAAGGCTTGGTAGTGACTGCATAAACATCTTCTGCAAGTACATCGGAAGTGAAAATAGCATATACCTTTTTAGTGGTATTGGTCTTTGAGCGAAGCGCATGATAATTAGCGTTATCATAGGGATCCCATTGTTCCACAGGCTTACTCGCCAAATAATGGATTTCATTTTGACTTTTTTGAAAGAAATCCGTCACTTCTGATTGTGAATAGTCCAGTATATTGGTAATTGAACTATTGATTTGTTCAATCATATAGGAAAGGATATTTACATCATTTCCAATCATAGTGCTAAGCCATTCATCTGATTTATGAGCTAAACGCTCTTTGGTAAATTTCTTTGGAAATAGCCAACAGACCATCTGAATCAATTCATCACGAGTAAGCTGTTTTAAGACAGCAGGATGAATCGGTTTCGGTATTGTTTGTGAGAGTTGCTCTGCTAAAAATTCTAAATAGATAGCAACGCGTTTTTGGACTCTGATTTTCATATCGTTTCATCTTTGGGTTCACAGTGGTTTTCTATCGTTGCCAGCAAGTGGTGGTAATTTCCACTTTTCGCTTCTTCCATTACTTGTTCAATTTCTTCGGATGTCCAACCTTCTTTTTTGGCTTGTTTTCGAAAGAATCCCATAATCACAAAGGCATTTCCATCCACTCCAATCAAATTGAGATTGACGGTTTTTTCAATTACTTTTTTCATTGTTTGATTTTTAAAAGATTAGTATTTACAGTGTTCCAAGATGGTTGCGATGAGATGGTCTTCATCATCGTGTTTGGTCGCTTCAGAAATTACTGTTTGTATTTCTTCTGAACTCCAACCCTCTTGTTTGGCAAGAAGCTCAAAGAGTTCTAAAACGGCTTGTGTGGTTCCTTTAAAACCTCGAAAATCGAAGTCAATCATTTTGTTTTGGATTTGTTCCATATTGAATTGTTTTAAGATTGTTTATTTTTATGTGAAAATTTTAGATAGGATAATTAGCAGTTAAGACTTCTATTTTGCGTCCTCTGTCTTTTCCTGCAACTGCTTTTCGAGCAGAGAGTGGTTTGTCAAAAGTTTTGGTGTACCATCCATTTTTTTGGATGTATTCATCCAAAATTTCAGAAGGATACGAACTCAATAGAAATTTCCCTTTGATAGAAGAAATGGTTTCCATTAAGTCTCGAAAATCTGCTGCTGTGTATCCATCATAATGTCCCATGTTACTATTAAAGTAAGGTGGGTCGATATAGTGGAAAGCATCTTCTGCATCTCTACTTTGGATGACTTTACAAGCATCATTGTTTTCGATTTGAGCGTTCTCTAATCTTTTAAAAATTTCTTCATTAAACGCCAATTTCTTGTTTTGAAAAGCTTTGACTCGTTTTGAATATTTATCGTAACCCCAACTTCCAATTTGACAAGAAAACCCCATATTCGTTCCTACATAAAACGCCCAAGCTTGTTGGATTCTATCAAACAAGTGGGGCATTCTATAAATTGCCAAAGCAACGGTGTAAGTTGCTCTTGAAAATAAAGTGGCTTCTATTTTTGTTTTTAAAGCCTCAAAATTCGTTTGAACCACTTCATAGAAATTGACCACCATATTGTTGGTGTCGTTAATTATTTCAGCTTCTGATGGAGGTTTTGCAAAAAAAATGGCACCACCTCCAAAGAAAGCTTCTGTATAAATTTTATGATTAGGGATAAATGGAAGAATTTCTGATACTAAATTGATTTTACCACCATAATAAGTGATAGGCGTCTTGGGCATAGGTAAGTTAAAAAGTTAAAGATTTATAAAGTAGAAAAGGCAAAAATTACCAATTACAGTATTCCTTCATCGGCGAAGGAGAGATAGGTTTCTGAAGTTAAGATGAGATGATCTAATAATTTTACATCAAACAAGGACAGTCCTTTTTTTAGTTTTTCAGTAAGCTGTTTGTCATTTTCACTGGGCGCTAATTTTCCTGAAGGATGGTTATGCGCCACTACGATTTGTGAGGCGTGTGACAACAAGGTTAGTTGAAAGATTTCTTTAAGATTCACAATCACTCCCGAACCACTTCCGCAACCGATGGTAGAAATACCTAATACTTTGTTGGCTCTTGATAAAAACACAACATAGAAGAATTCTTTGACATCGATGACATTAATATCGATATAGGTTCTCAATAGGCTATCTACATCTTGTGCAGAAGCAATCCCTTTCATTTCTGAAAATAAAGGACGTTTGTAATGAATTTCCACTTCAGCGCAACCGAGCACTTCAGTAGATAGTAACTGTTTTTTCATTGTATTAAATTAAGGTTTATTTACACCTATTCTATTGCAAACACCAACAAGCTTATAGATATCCTTTTTGGTAGGGATTACTAATAGACCTATCTATATGTGGTGGATTCGGAACGCTATGCTGTATGTCTATGCATTTTTTTGATCCATATATATCCTATTTTGCCCGAGTAGACTTCCGAGATGACACTAATTTTTTCGGTATTCTTCAGCATGACCGATTGATGGGAATGTATTTGTTGGGGAAGACAGCCAGCGGAAAATCAAACCTGATGAAGGTCTTGTTGTATCAAGATATATTACAAAATAGAGGGTGTTGTTTGTTTGATATTAATGGTGATTTACTCAAAGAAATTTTAGCTCTTGTTCCAGAGCATCGAAAAAAAGATTTGGTTTTGTTGGATGCGACCAATTCCGATATAGAATTGGGTTACAATCCTCTTAAAAAAGTAAGTTACAATAAAAGAGCATTGATAGCTTCCAGTTTGTTAGAGACTTTTCAAAAAATATGGGGACAACAGTCCTGGGGATTGCGACTGGAATATACACTTCGAAATGTAATCTTAACATTATTGGATATTCCTAAAGCTACCTTTGAGGACATTCCAAAATTGTTATTAGAAGAAGAATTTAGACAAAAATGCTTGCCCTACATCATCAATAAAAACGTCCTTCGATTTTGGGAGCAAGAATACCCAAAATATAGCAAGTCAGATATTCTTCCTGTACTCAATAAAGTAGGTAGTTTCTTAAGCATTCCTATTTTGCATAAAATCTTGGTAGAGAATAAAAAACAAATTTCACTTCGATCTATTATAGATGGAAAAAAAATATTCTTGGTCAATATTTCAAAAGGGAGTTTGGGAACAGATGGGGCAAACCTTTTAGCCTCATTATTATTAACATCATTAGCTTCGGCAGGATTTAGTAGAGTTGATCTTGAAGAAAAAAAGCGAATTCCGTTCATCATTTTTTTAGATGAATTTCAAAACTATACAACTGGGTCGTTGGCAGGAGCCATTTCAGAATTGCGAAAATTCGCTATTGGATTTGTGTTTGCGCACCAATACCTCGGACAATTGAAACCAGCCATTAAAAATGCAGTGTTAGGGAATGTTGGAACTATCGTCTGTTTTAAGTTAGGGACAGATGCCAAGCAAATGGAACATGAATTTTATCCAGTTTTTGACGCATCTGATTTCATCAATTTGGAACATTACCATATCTATGTAAAACTACTCATCAATGGAAAAGTATCCGCTGGATTTTCAGCAAAAACAATTCAGATTCAAGACTTACAAAATTAACTTCTGTAGTAAGACCTAAAAAGGTTGTCTATCGACTGCCTTTTTATTTGGATAGACTGCTATGTAATGAAACATCAAGAACTAAAGGAATTATTTCAAAATTATTTAAGTGAATGTGAGTACAGTAAGCAATTAAGAAAAGCTACTATAAAAAGCTATCACGATGTTTTCTCAACATTTCAAAAGATAATGCCCGAGATTATTTTAGTTGATGATCTATATCCGTTGGTGATGAATCTATTTTTCCAGCGTTTAAAAACCCGAAAAAAGATTGTGGGAAAAAATACGGTTAGAATCGGCGTAAAAGATTCTACCATACGAACCTACTATAATAAGTTAATTGCTTTTTTTAGATGGTTAGAGAACCATCAATACATACCATTAAATTTCACGAAACAAATTGCAAAACCAGCGAACCCTATATACGAAGATGAACAAGCTTTGAGTTCCTATGCAGTTTCTAAAATTATCGCAGCTATTTCACTCCATACCACTGATGATGTTTTTGCCCATAAAAGAGACTTATTAATCATTAGCTTATTTATCTACACAGGAGTTCGAAGAGGAGAATTGTTAGGATTGCGAGTACAAGATATCCACCTTGAAAACAAGGTGCTTTTTATCAATGGAGCAACTTCTAAAAGTAAAAGAAGTCGAAAAATTCCTTTACACCCAATTTTACTATTACAATTAAAAGCCTATTTCTTGGAACGTAAAAAAAGAAAAATCACTTCTGATGCACTCATTGTCTCTTGTAAACAAGATACAGCACTCACACATTATGGGCTCAAACATTGGGTAAATAAATATAGAAAACTCTCTGGAGTTTCTTTTCACGTTCATCAAGCGAGGCACACCTTTGCTTGTTCATTGGCAAAATTAAATGCAGACGTGACAACAATTATGAAAGCCTTGGGGCATAGCAACCTTAAAACAACACAAAGATATTTGCGTTCTATTAATTCTGAACACTCAAGAGCTTACATCGATCAACTTTCTTTTTGATTTTTATATTCAATAATGTCATACTTATGGAGTCGATAAGATTATACATTAAAATCATACTTGTATTGCAAACAAAAAAGCCTGGGGCACGTTCTCTTTAGGAACCGACCCTAGACTTGCTACTTTTCACCGTATTTTTCTCTATACCCCTTATATTTTCCCCTTTTGGTGCGCATGCTAGGACTTGAACCTAGGACCTCGTCATTATCAGGAATCAGACCGATGAGAATTTCTCTAAAAGCTATATAAATATACGTTTTAGAGAACTTTAGTAGAAAATACAAGCCCTTTTCTATGGGCACGTCTTTTTGCTTTTTTAGGAGCAATGCAGATACACAACATACATGAATATTGAATTATTAGCCGAAGACTTTTGCCACCATGCAAAATACATCCGAGGCGTATCAGAACAGACTCTTAAACGCTACCGACAGAACATTTCTAACTTCTCTAGAGCGTCAAAAATTAACCATATTAGCGATGTAAACCAGAAAAAGGTGCAATCGTACTTCCTCAAAGGAAGAGTCGTTAAAAATTGGACACCTCAAACCTATAGAACTTACTATATGTCACTTTTAGTGTTTTTTAGATGGTGTGTAAAACATCAGTACTTAACCGAAAATTACGTCAAAGAAATTGAAATTCCAAAAATCCCAAAATCACTTCCGAAAAAACTGACGCAACAACAAGCAAGTTTAATTTTAGAAGTGGCATATAACTATCCTTATACGCAAACCTATTTGCGTTATCGAAATCACGCATTGTTTTCGATGTTCCTTTTTACTGGACTGCGGAGAAGCGAATTATTGAATTTAAAACTGACAGATGTTGATGTTGAAAACCATACTGTTTTTGTCAAAGGGAAAGGAGATAAGGATCGGATTATTCCTCTTAATACAAAATTGGTGCATTCATTAGAACGGTATTTGGTAGAGAGAAAAAAGAAGAAAAAAACCTGCTCTGAATTTTTCACATCTTCAAATCGAAACAGCGGTTTTACTGACCAAGGTTTGAAAAAGACAATTTTGATGATGCGCAAATCAACAGGAATATATTTTAAAGCACATCAACTTCGTCATACCTTTGCAACCTTAATGTTAGAAGGAGGTTGTGACATCTTTAGTCTTTCTAAAATGATGGGACATAGTGATATCAAAACAACAACCATTTATTTGTCTGCAACTGCAGAGCATCTTCGTTCACAAGTAGTCAAGCATCCAATGAATGCTACTTTTTGATATTAAATAGAATAAATAGCGATACAGATTGTAGAAAATAAAAAGGTTGTCTATCTCGAAAAGCATCTTTCCATTATGCTTTCAATATGACTTATTACCCTTATACAAATGTGCCTAATGTTGTCTTTGATTACTTACCTAACTTAAGTTACACTGAACTAAAAGTATTGTTATTAATTATCCGTCAAACCTTTGGCTGGATGGATAAAGAAACGAGAAAACAGAAACAATTTGACTGGATATCTATTCGGTTTTTTGCAAAAAAAACAGGTCTATCAAAACGAGCGATTTCGGATGCCATCGCAAAATTAATTCAGAAAAAGTTAATCATCGTTAAAAATGAAAAGGGAAAAATAGTACATCACAAGTTACAACGAAGAAGAGCTTTAAAATTATATTTCTCATTCAATTTAGAGGCTACCTGTGCAGTTATTTCTCTTTAAGGACTGCAAAGAAGTAACACTACAATTATTACACATACAAAAGTACACCGTAAAAAAGTAACAGCATCTTTAAATTCTTACACATAAAATATAAAGAGATCACTTTATACACATTGCTTCCACAAAACTTACAAGGACCCGCGATTTTTTTTGTACTATATACAAAAGAGCATATCTATTGTGTCGTTCATTTCTGGTTTATCATGATGTTAGGTTCAGAAATTAAACCTAAAAAACTTGAACCTTCTTAAATTAAAATCATGTTTAACGCACTACATTATTTAAAAACCTATCGGGAGCGGGCAGGAATTTCCTTGCAAGATATGGCTCGAATTATTGGAATGGACATTGGAAATCTTTCAAAGGTAGAAAATGAAAAATTAGAAGCGAGTGTTCGTATTTTGTTTACCTACCATTTAATCTTAAAGATTCCGATGGAACGGCTTTTTAAAAACCACTATCCTGAAATTACCAAGAATTGTTTGGACAATGCACAAACACTCAAAGAACGATTGCTCGATGGAATGACCACGCCTACTGTTGGAAGGCGACTTATTACGTTGGACACTATTATTGATCGATTAGAAACTTTACAATTACAATATGGAAGCTAACGAATTGACGTTGGTTTTATATCCCAATTATTTTGGAATGGGTTATGTAATTTTTGAAGACAATCCAAATGAGATTGTGAATTATGGAATGGCGAAAATCAGACCTTTTACAAAAGATAATTACATCAAGCGATTACATAAATTTGTAAAACGTTATCGACCCACTATTGTCATTCTTCGAGGTTATGAAAAATATGATAATAGAATCAGCAAACGCATAGTTAATGTTATTAAATCTTTTGAAAGGGAAGCTGAAGTTTTAAAGCTAACACTCTACTCGTATTCAAGAACACAAATAAAAGAAGTATTTGCACAGTTTGGAAGTAAAACAAAATATGGTATCTCGAAAATTATTTGTAGTTGGTATCCTGAATTGGAATCCAAACGTCCTGATTTTCGTAAGAACACTCAATCCGAAGATTATTGGATGGGCTTGTTTGATGTGTTTTCACTCATGCTTTCTCATCATTATTTGCAATAGCTATTAGTGGTTATGATAAAACTGATATTTTTTGAATAAGTAAGAAAATACTTTAAGTCATCATTTTGGATGGTGTTTTTATGTATAGAAAACACTGTTGCACAACAGAGGTGTTACGACAAGGATGCATTATAAAATCTCTTTTACATTATATTTTGATTGTTAGCTCATTTACTTTTAGTCTAAATGATATAGAAGCACAGACAGTATCTAAGTTTGATATTGACATTACAGGCATAACTCAAACGGTAGATGTCAGATTTGGAAATGGTACTAGTTTTACTACTGGTTTAAATGAGTCATATGATGCCGGGTACATATTTACTGGTAAGCCTGCAAATCCTGAAGATGATATTTTAGGAGGTACTACAGGAATCTACACAGTTCTCGTAGATGATACCCTAAGCCAAGGTATAGGTTTTATGATACAAACTCTACCATATGCTGAAATTGGAGATATGAAAATATCTTTAGGAGTTAATATTGCCGCAGATGGAAGTGAGACTATTACTATTAACAATATTACAGCTTTTCCAGCAGGTCATAGAATCATTATAGAAAATAAAAACTCAAGTACTTTTACTGAACTTCAAGGAGTTGGGGATAGTTATGTAGCTTCATTGACTGCTGCAGAACCTGAAAAAGGACGATTTTTTCTCCATACAACAAATGATGTTGTTGCTCCTGCTGGACCTGGATCAATGACAACACCTAATAGCACAAATAATGATATTGACACAGATATTGTTGGTTCTTGTGGTATAGATGCTCCAAATGGAAATGTCCTGGTAACAACAACTCCTGCGAATGGTTTTACAAATCAATACAACACATCAATACTATTAGATGTTAATGGAGATTTTACTATTACGGATCCAAACTGGATTGAAGGTGTTTATACCATATCATTTTCTTGTCGAGACAAGGTAGGGAATGGACCAACTATAATGGGGTCTTTTGGTTCAATTTAAATTGACATCACCCCACCAATTACACCAACCATAGACCTAGTATCAG
Organism: Polaribacter marinus; assembly: GCF_022662535.1. Classification (GTDB taxonomy): domain Bacteria; phylum Bacteroidota; class Bacteroidia; order Flavobacteriales; family Flavobacteriaceae; genus Polaribacter; species Polaribacter marinus. The sequence continues at coordinate 73,200 of NZ_JAKQYM010000009.1, read as the reverse complement.
CAAACGATACCACCATCAGTGGTACAGGAGAAAATGGAACAACCATCACTCTTGATTTTGGTATATGTACCAACGCACCTGTTATTGTAGCTGGAGGTGTATGGTCATGTGATATTGCACCAATTGATGCACCTGAAAAAGGTGATACTATTACTGCAACATTTATTGACGGTGCAGGGAATGCATCTACAGTTGATTACACTATTCTAAACACTAAAAAATCAGGAAGTAGTTCAAAAAAATATACCTGTAAAGATGAGACAGCTAACAACTATTCTCGTTTCGGTACTCATAAACAATCAAAGTGTGAGTTTGATGGAGAGAGCATAGATACTTCATTTTCAAAATTTAACTTACCTGTAGTAACAGATATAAAATGTTATATCGAATATACAGAACTCATCACTATTGGAATGAAGGGAAGCAAAGTTCAACAAGTCCAAGAATGTATATTTTCTCATGGTCACATAGTAGGGCCAATTGATGGAATTTTTGGAAAGTTAACTTATGCAGAAATTCGTTCATATCAGGAAAAAAATAATTTAATTATTGATGGGATAATAGGACCACAAACTGCGAGTTATATGAATGCTCAATCTGGTTTAGGTTTGGATGGTAAAACTAAATTTTAAAATAACTTGGTTAATATGAACCTTCAGATAAGAATATTATAAAACCAAACCAGTTTTTCTTGATAGTTTAGAATTAGTGTAATTTTTTATTAGTTTAAAATGAATATGATTTTTATTAAAACTGTTGAAGACAACTAGGACAATAGTTTTTTTTTTGGTAGAATTAGTAATGTATTAAGCTAATATTTTTAGTTTAAAAATTATTATTAATTCTATACAATAACTATGAAAAAACTATTACTAACATTTATAACTATTGGACTCTTTGGTACAACATCTTCTGTTTTTGCAGAAACTCAAGCGTGGAATTTTGATATTCCAGCGAATTATACGCTTTCTTCTGCAACAGACCTTAATATAACAACAAGTTTAGGGCAACTAACAGAAGTTCTCAGTCCGACTCTTATTGGAAATTATGATACGACAGGCACAAGTTTTGAAATAACTATTTCTTCAGATGAAAATACTATTTATGTAGCTGATTATAGTTCAGGGTTATCTATTATTGATATCTCCACCCCAGCTACACCAAGTCTCATTGTTGACTTTAATACACCTGGATCAGCACGTGATGTTAAGGTGTCTTCAGATGGAAACACTGCTTACATTGCTGACGAAAGTCTAGGCTTACAAATCATTGATATCTCCACCCCAGCTACACCAAGTATTATTGGGAATTATGATCCTACTGGTTTTGTTCGTGGTGTTGTGCTTTCATCAGATGGAAATACAGCATATATAGCAGCGAGTAATCTTGGCTTACAAATTATTGATATCTCCATCCCAGCTATACCAAGTTTAATCGGTACCTATGATACTCCTAGTTCAGCAAATAAAGTTACCATTTCCTCTGATGGAAATACTGCTTACATTGCTGATGCTAGTTCTGGGCTTCAAATTATTGATATCTCGACTCCAGCTACGCCAAGTTTAATAGGTACTTATGATACCCCTAATTTCGCAAGTAATCTTGCTATTTCCTCTGATGGAAATACTGCTTATGTGGCAGATCAAAGTTCTGGTCTTCAAATCATTGATATTACCACCCCAGCTACGCCAAGCTTGATTGGAGTATATGACACTCCTGGAAGTGCTTATGATGTTACTATTTCTTCAGATGGTAATACTGCATATATAGCAGATCATTCTTCAGGTCTTCAGATTATTGATATTTCAACCCCAATTACACCTTCTTTTATTGCTACATATGATACTGCTGGGGTAGCGTTAGGAATGGCAAGAATGTCTTCAGATGGAAACACTGCTTACATTGCTGATGCTAGTTCTGGGCTTCAAATCATCGATGTCCGATTAACTGCCTCTTATTCAGCAGACTCTCCCCACATCACCCCAACAACCTCTGAAACTTTCACCACCTCAGTAAAATCTTTCACTGAAACACTCGGTACTAACAACGCAGGTACAACAAACTATCAAGTCTCAACAGACAATGGAACTACATGGAACTATTGGGATGGTGCAGCTTGGGCAACAACAGTTCTTGTTGATGGTACGGAAACAAACACAGCTACAGAAATAAATACAAACATAGCAACGTTAGATACTGATGGTGGAGACTTCCTTTGGAGAGCCTACTTAACCTCAGATGGAAACCAAGATATCGAACTTGATGCTATTAGTATTACTTTTGATGACATCATCCCACCTTCAACCCCTTTAACCCCAAACCTCCAATCAGGATCAGACACAGGACTCACTAACTCTGACAACAAAACATCAAACAATACTCCTGTTTTCGATACTCAGTGTACTGAAAACGATAGTACTATTACTCTGTATGCTAATGCTGTTGCAGTAGGAACACATACCTGTACAGCTGTAGGACCTGTATCAGTAACAGTTAGCCCAGCAATCGCTGACGATACCTATGACTTCACGCTTACTGAAACAGATCTTGTAGGAAACGAGTCAACAGCATCAGCAGCACTAGAAGTTGTTATCGATACCACTATCGATCTAACAACAATTAACACACCAACCACCGGTGTACCTGTATCAGGAACTGCTGATGCTAACAGTACGGTAACTATCACTACACCAAGTGGAGCAACGTGTACGACAACAACAAATGCAACAGGTACTTACAGCTGTACCCTTGCTCCAATACCAATAGATACTGAAAACATTACCGCACAAGCAACCGACATCTATGGTAATACAGCAAGTAACACTGAAACAGCAGGTATTGATACAAATGCACCCATAACACCAACCATCACCCCAGTATCAGCAAACGACACCACCATCACCGGTACAGGAGAAGATGGAACAACCATCACCCTTGATATTGGTACTTGTACCAACGCACCTGTTATCGTTGCAGCAGGTGTATGGTCATGTGATATTGATGCAAGTGATGCACCAAAGAAAGGTGACGCCATTAATGCCACCACAACAGATGCTGCGGGGAATTACAGTACCGCAAAGTATCGTATTCCAAACCCTAAAAAGAGTGGAAGTTCAAAAAACTATACCTGTAAAGATGAGACTGCTAACAACTACTCTAGATTCGGAACTCACAAACAATCAAAATGTGAGTTTGATACAGATGTGACATCAACACCAATAGTTACACCAACAGAAGCAAACCCATTTGGTGGAGAATTATGTTCTTCAGAACTTACCATCACTAACAACATGAAAAACGGAGATACTAATGGTGTTTACAGTTCTTACAACCAAGGTGTTGTAACTGAAGTTTCAATTCTTCAAGCTCACATCAACAGATTACTTGCTGATGAATATACTCAAGCTGCAGGACCCGTAGACAAATGGTTCCGTTCTAAAACAAAACTAGGTGTAGAACGTATTCAAACAAAACTTAATCAACTGTTACAAGGGAAAATCACACCTCTTGATGTTGATGGTGTTGTTGGACCGTATACCAAAGCTGCTATTAATATGAGTTGTTAAGAATTTTAATAAAAAATACACTTCATTGTGTATTTTTTTCATTTTATATAATTACTGTTTGTACTTTCAACCATCAATTTGTTGTTTCTCTATACTTATAGAGATCAATATATACCCCAAAGGGATTTAAATTATATAGTGGCAACCTCCACAACAATGGTATTACATCAAGAATGCCCTACAACACCACTTGCACGACATAAGTCAAAAATGATTATGAGATTTATCAAACATTTATTACTAAAATTCTTTAAATATTGGGCTTAAACCCTAAGGTTGATTGTACATAAAATTGAATTTTAGTATGACTAAATTTTATAATGTTGTTACTCGAAAAACTATAAACAAAGAGAACAGCGACAAACACATTTATCACAAGGTCGGAGTTGTAAAAGTAACTGAAAATGGAGGTTGGTTTTTACAGTTATATCATCAACCAGATACAGACTACATGATTTTTCCAAATCATAATGATAATTTACCCGTGATTGATTTTGGAAACAATGAAGTTAACTAATACCACACCAGTTCCAAATTTATTTTTTGATAAACATATTGGAAATTTGAGTGGTTCAGCGGTTCGCGTATATTTAAAAATCATCCGAAATCTTTTAGGTTGGCGGGATGAAAATGGAAACGTAAAACAAAAAGATTGGATTGCTCATTCGCAATTTGAGAAAACTGGTTTGTCTAATAGGAGTGTCACCAATGGAATTCAGGAACTGTTAGACCAAAATCTTATACAAGTAACTGATTATCTGAACAATGATTTAAAAGACCCATTTAAGCGTAAAAAAGCCAAAAGAGTTTACTATTCCTTACTTCTGGAAAACCAAGAAAAAACTACGTTTTACAATGAAAAAACAAAAGAAATACCAACGCAAGAACTACGTTCTACAAAAGAAATTTCTTTACCAAAGTACAACGTAAATGAACGTATTCCTGACCAAATAAGAATGGAGCAAATCAAACAAGAACAACAACGTAAGCAAATGCAAAGAGACAACTGGTATTAGTTGTTTTTTTTATGATGCTAAAAGCTGAGGCTTTTAATAAATTAAGTATACGCATTAATTTCCTCTAACTTTTTAAAAGTTTTATCACGATATTTATAATCTGAATTTAAACTCATAATTTGAGCAAAAGAATTATTTGCAATGCCCTTTATATTTTTGACAGATTCAAAAGGCTCATTATTTAGTACTAAAGACCTATGACACAATATAATAATATTGTTATGAATCATAACGGTATAATGTGGTTTATTAAACATCTTTAAAGCTTTAAAATAAGACTGGTAAGCATCTTTGTATCTTCCGAGTTCTTTTAAAAAATTACCTTGATATCTATAAATTGTTGGTATTTGTACATTTTCTAAATAGAAATCGCAAATTTCCAAAGCCTTTTCATATTGATATTTTTTATGTATGACTTCATGGGTTGTTTTCAAGAAAGCTCTAATGAAAGGAATATTATCGGATTGAGTTTTATATACTTGTTTTTTATAATAAAGAGCAGTTTTGTAGTTTTTATGATAATGGTAATAAAAATGACCTAAACGTGTAATAATATTGTTGTACAATTGGTAGTTGTTTTCTTTGTGAAATTCGGTATCTAATAAAATACTTTTTAAAATTTTAATTGGTTTAGATGGAAATTTCTGACTTGATGTTCTAATAATATTCGCCGCTAGTTTTTCTTGATTTCTGTAAAAGAGAAGTTGATTTTCATAATCATCTTTTTGAGTTTCCCATAAAAATATTTTGATTTCTCTTTTAAGTAAATTTATTTTTTTCTTAAAAATTTCAACGTGTTCGTTTTTTAGTTTTTTTAATAAAGAGTTATAAATTTTAGTATGCTTTTTGAAATTTCCTTGTTTAAAAGGAATAATTGAATAGAGTGCTTGATTTTCTATAGTGGGATCTATTTTTAAAACATATTCCATATATCTAAAGGCTTTTACCAAAGCTTTAATTTGATTTTTTCTGTTGATTGGTTTTTTAGGGTGATAATATTGAGAATAATCAAAATGGTTTTTTGAGAGCTGTAAAAAAAGATTTGACGTTTTAGAATTTATCAAATTGTTTTTAATAAAATTCTCTAAAACCCTATCACAATTATGAAACTTTCCAATTTTAAAAAAGTAATCGAATTTCAATTTGTTTATTTGAATATCTAAAGGGTATTTTTTAATTAAAATATCAATCCCGTATAAAACCTCTGGATTAGCAATTGTTAATGTTTGAATACTCTTATCTATTTTTTTAATGGTTACTGGATAAGCTTTAGGAATAAAGCTACTAATTCTTTTATAATATTCAGATTGAAGTGCGATTTTTTTATCTTCAGTATCTAAAGAAGATTTTATTTCATTTAATAATTCTTTACTTCGTTTCTTTTCTGATTTTATATAACAGAATATGGCAAATTCGAATTTGATATCTGTATTAAAATTAAGATGAATCGCTTCTTCAAAATAAGCCTTTCTTTTTTCATCTGAAAATCTCCAGTTTTGTGCTAGATAGAAAAAACCAAGACCTTTTAAATGATTTATTCTTATGTCGTTTATTATATTTTCAACTTCTCTAAAGTTTCTTAAATAAAACAAAGCCTTTATTCTTAAAGAATTTTTCTCTGCATATAAATCTATCTTTCTAATTTTATCTAACGCTTTAATGCAAGCAGTATATTCCTCAACTTTAAAATAGCATTTTGCTATATCTAAAAGTATCAAATCATCAGCCTTTCTATTATTTGAAATTCTAAAATATTCAATAGCTTCATATAAATCATAAAAAGAACTGTTTATTTTAGTTTCCGAATTTCTATACATTAAATGTTTTGCGTATCCAGAATAAATAATAGCTTCTTGGTTCATTGAATAGGTTAAGGCTGCTTTTAAAAGGTTCTTAGATTGTTCATGGTTAACGGTTAATCTGAGTTGTTGTTGGTAAAGAAAAGAAATAAAATAATTATTGTAATTTTCATTGGAATGAATTTCCTGAATTTTTTTAAATATTAGTGCTGTTGCATATTTACGTTTATCATATTTTAGACAAAAAGTAACAAAAGTACCTATTGCTTTAGTATTTGTAGTTGCTGGAAATTTTTTAAAATGATTTTGAAAAATTAAAAATATTTCTTCTTTGTACTTGTCAGGAGAAATTTTAAATAATGTAACTGCATATTGGAAGTAAGAATATAACTCAGCTTCTTCTAGTTTTTCAAAATAGAGTCTTGCTTTTTCTAAATCCTTTTTGTTTTTGAAATAGATTTTTCCTATTTTTCTATAAATTACAGAAGGATATTGGTAGGTGTTTAAAGTCAAACTATTTGTCCCGTGCCAAATGGCTAAATCAGGGTTTTTGTCTGCTAAAAAATAATCCATTCTTAAGCCAACAACTATTTCTTGGTTTATTTTTTCATATGATTCTAAACTTTTAATTAATTCAAGAGCTTTGGGTTTATCTTCTTGTAAATAATAATAAAAAAGTGCTTTTTTAAATTTAAAATTGTTGGTTACTTTCTCATCTATTTCTTCAAGCAAATTTTTGCTATAAACCGTATAGCCTTTGTTTGAATATTCATTGATAAGTTTTAAAACAAATTCCTGACAAATGGTTGCTTTTTTTGGGTCTTTATTAATCAGTTTGATCAGGAATTCATAAAAACTATTAACAAAACGATTTTCTTTCAGCAAATAAAAATCCTCTAAATTCCAAAAAGAAAAAGCCTTTTCAATATCATTACTTTCAAAATAATAGGTAGCTAATATAAAGCGAATGGTTCTGTTTTTATTTTTAGGGAATGGTAAATCTTCTAACGCTAAATAGTAAATTTCAATGGCTTTTTCTTCCTTTCCGAATTTAATTTCACAGTCAGCCCAGTTTAAATAAAAACTACTGGATTCTTCGGTGTTTTCTTTTTGCAGAAGACCAATACAATTTTTAAAACTCTCGTGCATTTTTTGGTAATCTCCCAATTCTGTATAATAAAAACCCATCAATCTATACAAAAGTGTTTGTTTAGGAATTGAAGGGTAGTTTTTGGAATGTATCAGATTGTTGAAATCGATAGAAAAATCTTTAAAAAGAACAAAGAAAAAATATTTTTTTAAGGCGATTTTTATAAATAAACGTTTTTCTGTTTTTATTTTAAAATCACAATAATCTAAAATCTTAAAAATTAATACATCATCAAATTCCATTGAATTTGCTACAGCCACACCTTTTTCACTTAATTGAAGATATGAAACATCTTGATCAAAATAAGAGTGAATTCTATTTTCTTCTTTGTTTTGAATGATTGATAGTTTTTGTATCTCCCATTCTTCAGGGACTAATTTTTCAATTAAAGAAGCGGGTAGGTATGAATTAAATCGATCTAAAGTGGCTACATAATTAAATAAAGAGAAATCAAAAGTATTTTGTTGATGTATTTTTTTTCTTGTATCCGTTATTTTTATGGAAGGAGTTTGTTTTGAGGTTAAATTTTTATATTCCTCTATCCGCTTATACCACTCCTCAACATTTTCTGGAAAATAAAAACTGTAAAAATCTATAGACTTGGCAATTTTACCACCCACACCAATAAGACCTTTTTTCTGATGATTTCTAATGGTAGAAACACTTATTAGGCAATCTTCAACTTTTTTGCCATCTGTATGATTCATAAATGCTATAAACTCTTCGGAATGAAGTTTATTTATTAGAGCTTCCTTTTCGTGTTTACCTAGACCTTCTTTTGCACTACGTAATCTAAGTTTAAATTCTATAAGATTCGTCTTAACAATGTTTCTAATTGTATCTGGAACTGTGCCTTTAATAGTAGATACTTTACTTTTTACATCCACAGAATCATTATTTTAATAACAAATTTATCTTTTTTAGAACAATATTAAAAATTACTTCTATTTTTTACTCTTAAAAACTGCTTTTACAAAAATAATTTTTAAACCTTGAAAATATATAAGTATATCAAAGCCTTTGATTATGCTTAATATCTTCATTGTGTCTTCATTGTTCTTTCACTGTGTATTAAGTGTGTCTTTATAGTTTTTAAGATTCTGATTATCAATTAAATAAGTGTGTTTAACTTAAAAATACATTGTAGTTTTACCAACAGATTGAGTAAGGAGAAATAAAAAAAACACCTCCAGAAAAAATCTAAAGGCGACCATTTTTCAAAACGGCATTTGAAAAATAGCTGGTCTACAATTAGGTTACTAGCACTAATTGTAAACGTAAGTTTTATCTTATACTAGTTCGGTAAAAATTACAATAGAGATTAGCTGTATTAAAAAGCGGTTTTGAAAAATTCAACAAAAGTTAAATTTTTTAAAAACCAAAAAATGGGAACAGCAAAAATTACATTTCCTTATTTAAAGGAATTAAATGAAGAAATAAAGTCTGGAGATGGTACTAGACAAAATATTGCTTTTAAAACCTTAAAGGTAATAGACCTCAAAGACCTAAACCCTGGTCTTATTATGTACATTCATTATCTTCAGGGTAAATACCATTATTTAAACTTTAAACGTAATGATAGTTTAGCTTCTATAGAAGAAGCTGTTAAGTGTTACCATAAAGTTTTACAAACAGCACGTTGGTATAGAGTAAATGCCCGAAATCCTAAATACTATTTTAAGTATGCAGAAAGCACGCACAAACTTTCCAAGCTAGTTTTTTGTTTGTTCAAGCAAAACGAGTTACAGAATAAAGCGTATTTAATTGCAATACATTCTGGGAGACAGTTTCCAGATAATGGAGGGTCATTTGCTTGGTTACAACGTGATATTTTAAATTCTTAATCAAAAAAGCACAGCTTTATCTGAAGCTGTGCTTTTCTATTCTAAAACTAAAAAAAGAAATTCATGAAAACACAAAACACCTACTCATTTAAAAGTGTAAGAAATTATTTACTGAACCATGATTTTGTAAGTACCTACAGGCAAAGAAACTGTGATGCCTACCACAATTACAAAACCAACGAATATGTATTAGTTCCTTATGAAGAGGGAAATTATACGGAAATCGAATTGTTAAAATTATTTAAAAATAGCAAAGGCATAGAGTTACCTGCAGCAGTAGAAATCTGCCGTTTTAAATTATTTATCCATCAAGAATTAAAAAATAATCACTCAATAAACATTTTATGAAAACAAAACTTTTAAACACAATAAATGAATTCTTCCATGCTAAATCAGTTTGGAGAATTAGAAACAATTCAATCTATAACTCAAAAACAAGAAATTATGAAAGCAACCATAGATAATAAACAGAAAAGTAACAACATCACCATCTTTAGATATAAAATAGAAGATTTAGAAAAGAAGTTAACCCAAGAGCATGAAGCGATTAAATCAACTATTGCGATTCCGTTAGCTCAAGACTTAGGGGCAATGAAGCCCTCTAAACCAGAAGCTACTTGTGAAAAAGATGTTTACAGTGGTGTTATAGAGGGAGCATATTCAAAAATGATGATGACTGCTAAGAAGGAACTACAATCTGAAATAGAAAGTTTTCATATTATTTCAGAGAAGCAAGAAGCTGATATTAAACTCCACGAATTATCAACAGAGCTAGAGAAAATAGAAACAGAACATCGTTTAAAAAAGAGAGAATTAGCTGCATGCGATGACTCTTTATTAAAAAAAGCAGATAGATATAAATGGACACGCTTAACACTTGTTTTTTTAGTGTTGGTTGATACGCTCCTTTCGGGCACGGCTTTACAGGCCATGGGCTACCCGTTAATTGTTTCTTATGTCATTGGATTGGCAATTGGTTTGGGGATTTTCTTTTTAGCAGAAAATTTAGGGGAAATCATTGCGAAAGGTAAAACTCCTGCACAAAAGAGAATGATTACTATTGTAGCGTTTATTTTCCTTTTTATCATCTTCTATATTTTAGGGATTTTTAGGACGACTACTTTCAATAGTAGTAACAATTTTGGGACAGGTGTGCACCCACTTTATTTTGCTTGTTTAAACTTATTCTTTTCAATTATTGCATTCTTGGTGGTGGAGTTTAGAGGTTTAAATAGTAAAGAGAAAAAGCTTTTAGATCGCTACAATATTACCAAAGAAGCTGTTGAAGTATTGGCTAAAAAGATTCAAGAACTAAAGGATGAAATTATTTCTGTACGTCAGGTTCAAGCCGAAGCAGAAGTTGCAAGAAGGCAAATACAAATCTATGCACAAGACATTCAAGAATTGATTCAACGTTTTTTCGAAGACAGTCAAAAAACATTTTATTCAACCAACTGTATTTATCGTTCTGACGGAGAGGTTCCAAAATTCTTTGGAGATACCATTCCTACACTTCCCTCATTTCATAAAGCAATAAAATTATAGATGATGAAAAAGTATATCTACATAATGGTGATTGGGCTGATGCTATCAGCCTGCGCCGATTCAGAAAATACCAATACCGTTATTTCGGTATTGGAAGATATGACAGAGACTGATTTTGTTGCAATACCAGATGCAAAAGAGATCATCACACAATTTGGTTATGAAAAAAACTTATGGAGCTCTGCAACTTTTAGGTATGGAAGGATCAATAGTTTGATACACAATAGTCGTGATTTAATTTCCTTGGGGCAAGAAAAGGCACTTTTAGGGAATGAACTGGAACGAAGAAGGCTGGTTGCTAACTTTAATAAAGATGTTGAAGATATATTAAACAAACCTAAAGATAGTAGTACCTATAACCATTCTTCTATTTGGTTGCCAATTGTAGAAGAATTAAAAGTTTTGCAAAAAGACTCTATTAGTAAATGTAAGCTATATGTCTTTTCAGATTTACAAGAAAATACACGATGGTTTTCCGTTTTTAGAGTTGCAGACATTCATTTATTAGAATCTCAAAGAGATGCTTTGGTGAAAATGTTTTTGGGCAAATCTCAAGGAATTATGCCTTCAAAATTCATAGAGGTTATTGTTGTGTATCAGCCCAAAACAATTGCTGAAGACGAACTATTTCAGAAGCTAAAACAATTGTATGTGCAATTATTTTCAAGCTTGGGAATCTCTATCAAATTTACCGCAAACTTAAATAGTAAAATCTGATGAAGGTTCTTGGCATATTACTTAAGTTTTTTTGGAAGATACTGCTGATTTGTACCTATATGCTCACCAAAGCAGGAGAATTACTATTAGCCACATTTAATAACGCATTTAAACAACTTTTAGACAAATGAGTATCACAGATACAATAAGTATTTTTTTAGAAAAAGGGGAAGAATTGTTAGAAGGAGTTCTTCAAAACCTATTAGCAGGAAAACATAATTTATCTGCTAAATTTGGAAAAGAAAGCAAATTGATTTCTGCACGATATGATGGACTTTCTATTACAGGAACTAAGTATTTAACAGCAAAGAAATCTAAGGAGCATTTATTATGTTTCGCACCCAGTGGTGTTGGTAAATCGACAGTTTTTTTAATTCCTAGTGCTTTAAATATTGCAAACGCAAGTAATAAAAGGCCAGCCAGTATGATTATAAATAATCCCTCTGGAGAACTTTCAAAAATGACGAATTACTTTATTCATCAAGGATATGAAGTATATAGTTTTGATCCTGATAACATAGAACAATCAATTTATTACAATCCTTTGCATCGCATAAAGAATCCTTCGGATATAACAAAGGTAGCTACAATGTTGGTGCAGAAAAACGGTAAAAAGGTATCTGATTTTTGGGATTTAAAATCTATTGAACTGATTAGTTTATTGATTGAATTCCTATTAGAAAACACTTCAAAAATCTATCAGAACATCGCAAACATTTATTATCTGCTGGAGAACTTAGCAGGGAATGAAGATGCGGTTAATGGACTTTTTGCAGACAAAGCTACAGAGAGCCAATGGCGAGCATATAAGAGCGTTATTGCTAACAGCGAGAAGACAAAATCTAACATTATCAGTTCCGCAATTTCTCATTTATCTTTTATTGGAAAAGACCCATCTCTTTGCGATGTAACCAGTTTAGATTCCTTCGATTTCTCTCGGATGAAAACGGAGAAAATAGTGTTGTTTTTAAACTGCAATATTTCTAATATGAATTATTACAGCCCAATTTTCGGTTTGTTTTTTGAACAATTATTTACAGAAATCTTCCGCTCCATTCCAAAAGATTCAGACAATGATTTGTATTTACTCATTGATGAGTTGAGTTCTATTCCGCTCCCAAGCCTTTCAAACGTTATTGCGAATGCACGAAAATACATGTCAATTCTAGGAGTACTCCAGAGTGAAAATCAGCTTTATGAGAATTACGGACAGTATAATGCTAAAAGCATCCTTAACAACGCCTGTAAGGTCTATATGACAGGCTTAAACGATGAATGTGACCGAATATCCAAAGCCTTAGGAGACTATCAGTATTATGAAGATAAGGAGAAGAAAATGCTCCGCACCAGACCGCTTATGACAGGTTCAGAAATTAGAACAATGCCAGTAGATAAGGTTATTGTAATTCCTAATGGTGGTATGAAAGCTTTGTATTGTTCGGTGAAGCCTTATTACAAAATCAAAAAATTTATAGAGGCAATGGAGGTTGAATTACCTGAAGAATATGAGCCAAGACCATCATTTAATTTTACTACACAATACTTGTCTTTGGATAAATATCTCGCAAAGGAAGAAAATGATGAGAAAAATAAAGAAATGAATACAAACTCTAAAATTAAATAGCTATGAAATTAATTACAAAAACTCTCAAAGAAAGATTTCAAGAAGTGGGAGATCAATCGGAAAAAGAAAACCCAACGTTTGTTGCAAAGTTCTTTAACCCCTGTGGCAGTCAGACTTGGTACGCTAGTGAATATTTTCCAGAGCATAATATTTGTAAGGGGTACGTTACTGGAATGTATGTTGATGAGTGGGGAACGTTCAGTATTTCCGAATTAGAAAACCTCACCTTACCTTTTGGCTTAAAAATAGAAAGAGATATTCATTTCAAAGAAATCACTTTTGAGGATTTAACAAAACCAAAAACTCAAAAAAGGGAATCAGAGCTTAAGGGTATAAAAGAGTATAAGGAACAAAAAGGAGAATTAGAGCGATAATGGATTCTTTTGAATATACATCGGTGCATCAGTATTTGGATTGTGTTTTGAAGAACAATCCAAATGCTTCGCATCATCAAATCAAGGAAGCTAAACAAGCTTATTGGAAGTTGTACTATTCACATTACCGCAGACAAAAAAGAAAAAAAAGAAAAGAATATACCCTTGGTTTTTACAATGAACAGCTTAATAAAATTGATAAAAAAAGAGGGAAGCTAACGGTATCCAAATTCTTATACCATACAATTGAGAGAGAGTTGGTTTCAGAAACTCAACCAGAAAATATGATTGAGGAAACTGCAGAAATTCATTTAGAATTGATGCACCTCATTGCTATGGTTGAAGAATTTTTAGATGAGACGGAATCTGACGAAATCACTTCAATCCTGGAGGAGTTAGAAAAATTTGAAATATCATTTTCACAATTACTAAAATCTTAAAAATATGATTATCAAAAGCAAATCAATAAAATCTAAAAAGGCACTTGAGAATACCATCAGATATATTCTAACGAAAGAGAGTCAAAAAGAACTGGGTTTTATTATGAATAAATTTATCAAAGGAGATAGAAAGTTTGATAAACAGATGCAAGAGGCACAAACAGATTTAGTAAAACAAGAGCAAATTTTGGAGAAGAGAATACAGAATATGGTCAAACAATTTGAATCTAATGAATTGAAAAGAAAGATTCAAAGGAGCAATAAAAATAGGGCTTATCATGAGATTGTATCCTTTCACAAATCGGATACTGATAAGTTGCCAAAAAAAGTTCTTTTAAAAATTGCTAGAAAATACGCGAAAGAACGCTCACCTAATTCTATGGTGATTTCAACAATGCATTCGGATAAAGACCACTTGCATATTCACAATGTAATTTCTGCCCTAGAATTCGCAACAGGAAAACCAGTAAGGCTAACAAGAAAAGAATTTAAGGATGTGAAAATTCGTATGGAGCAATTTCAAGAAAAGGAATTAGGGTTAAAGCACAGTAAAGTAGAACATTCTAAAAAAAAACTTCAGATACTTCAGTTAGATATTGACCGAGAATTAAACTTGAGAGGGAAGCGAAGTGAACGTCAAGAAATTCAATCCAAATTAATACAAGTGTTTGCAAAAGTAAGAACAGAAAAAGTCTACTTCAAAGAATTAGAGAAAGCTGGATTAGAATTGTATTCAAGAGGAGGCAAAGTTGTCGGAGTTCAAGGATTTAATAAACGGTATAGATTAAAGACTTTAGGTTTTGACCCAACACGAATTTCATTAGAAAAAGTAAAAGAGAATATTCGACTTAAAGATTTACAGAAACTAAAATCCACTCTTAATAAAAATAAGGAGTTAGAACGATAAGTTTGCTAAATTGATAACCACGATGAAGGGTGATACTTTTCTTATATTTTTAAAGTCGAGAAATCTTGCAATAAGGAAAGATTTGCGGTTAAATACTAAGAATATGAGAAAAAATATACTTTTAATATTATTTATCGCAACTGTATTAATCACACCTCACGTATATGCGGCAGGCAGTGACGACTTTGTTATTACCGTTAAAACAGATAACACAGGAACTTCTGCAGATGATACATTTGTTATTCCAACTTACTCACTCGAAACATATAATTATAATGTTGATTGTAATGATGATGGAACGATGGAATTTACCGCACAAACGGGAAATGTAACTTGTGATTATTCCACCATAGGAGGTGCAGGAACTTATACAATTCGTATTGAGGATAATGTGGGTGATGGTTCAGGTTTCCCTGCTATTTATTTTATTGCAAGTGTGAATAAGGAAAAAATCGTTTCAGTAGATCAATGGGGAACTGGTAAATGGACTAGTTTTTATGCTGCTTTTTATGGTGCAAAAAAAATGGTAGTAAATGCTACTGATACTCCAGACTTATCAAATGTAGATAGTACTTCTTTTATGTTTAAAGATGCTTATTTAGCGAATCCAAATACAACTAATTGGGATACTTCTAATGTGACAAATATGAGCCGAATGTTTGAAACTGCGATTGCAGCTAATCCAGATACTACCAATTGGAATACTGCAAATGTTACAGATATGTCATTTATGTTTAAGCAAGCATCAATAGCAAATCCCAACACCACGAATTGGAATATAGATAAGGTAACTAATATGGAAGGAATGTTTTATCAAGCAGACTTGGCAAATCCAAATACCATCAATTGGAATACTATAAATGTAACGAATATGTCAAATATGTTTGTTTCAGCTGACCTAGCAAATCCCAATGTATCAAACTGGAACACTTCTAATGTAACCACTATGCAAGGTATGTTTCAAGGGGCTACTTCTGCAAACCCAAATACAACGAATTGGAATACTGATAAGGTAACAAATATGGCAGGAATGTTTGCTGGAGCCACTTCTGCAAATCCAGATGTTTCAGGGTGGAATACTTCTAGTGTGACTATTATTAGCGACATGTTTTCAGGTGCCACTTCTGCTAATCCAGATACTACTAATTGGAACATTTCCAAGGTAAGTAATCTAACTAATATGTTTCGTAATGCCACTTCAGCAAATCCAAATGTTTCAAATTGGGATACATCCAAAATAACAGATATGAAAAGAATGTTCCAAGGAGCTACTTCTGCTATCCCAAACACTACTAATTGGGATACCTCAAAGCTGAGAAATATATCAGAAATGTTCCAAGGAGCTACTACTGCAAATCCAGATGTGTCAAATTGGGATGTTGTTGAGATAGATAATGCGTATAATGCTATGACTAACTCTGCTTTCTCTACCACAAACTATGACGCATTATTAGAAAATTGGAGTGCCCAAGCCCTTCAATCAGGAGTTAATTTGGGGGTAGTTCCTGCTGAGTACTGTAGTATAAATGCATCCATTGGTCGTGACGATATGATTAATGGAAATAACTGGTCTATTACAGATAATGGATTGGGTGGTGGTTGTACGGTAGTTCCACCTCAACATCGTCCAGCTTCAGCTCCAGATCTTCTTGTAAGTTCTGATACTGGTACATCGTCAACTGATAATAGCA
The DNA here is from genome assembly GCF_022662535.1 of Polaribacter marinus. Lineage (GTDB taxonomy): Bacteria > Bacteroidota > Bacteroidia > Flavobacteriales > Flavobacteriaceae > Polaribacter > Polaribacter marinus. Next base: position 56,527 of record NZ_JAKQYM010000009.1, on the reverse strand, counting down.
CTTCAGAAACAAATCCAGATTTTGATATCTCTTGTACCCAAACGGGAAACACTGTAACGCTATATTCTAATCAACCGTCAATGAACACTATAATTGGTTCTCATACTTGTGTTGGAGTTGGTACAGAAACAATAGCAACATCTACAACATTATCCGAGTTGGTCCATAATATTTCGTATACAGAAACAATTACTGGGATAGAATCAGCGCATTCACCAGTACTCCCTGTTTCTATTGTTTCTGAAGCTGCATATAGATTTACCTTAAATCTTTCTGATGGAACAAATACGAAAACAACCCGTATTGTTATAGGAACTGGTGATGGATACGAAAAAGGTTTAGATGTTGGATATGATGCAGGAGCATTTGGAGCAGATCTTCCTGGGACTGGTTTTATAAATATGTTTGATTCTAAATTAGCTGTATATACTCGTCTTATTGAGGATACTTTAGGTCAAGGTTTAGCGTTTACTATACAATCACTTCCGGAATCTGAATTAGATGATATGACTACGGAAGTTGGGGTGAGTGTTGCGTCAGATACTAATGTGGTTTTAGATATAGATATTGCTGATATCCTAGGAAATCCAACCACTCTACCTGTAGGTAATTTACTGATTCTTGAAGATCGTTTATTGGGCACTTTCACAGAATTACAAGATACTGGAACTAGCTATACTACTGCCGTTTCAACAAGTGAGTCAGAAATTGGGCGTTTTTATCTACACATGACAACTGATGTGACAGACCCAACTGGTCCTGGTTCAATGTCGTTACCAACGACATTAATTAATGATATAAATGCTAATATTGTTGGTTCATGTGGTACAGATGTTTCTAATGGGAGTGTATTGGTAACGACAACTCCTGTGAATGGTTTTACGAACCAATACAACACATCAATACGATTAGATGCTAATGGAGATTTTACTATCACGGATCCAAACTGGAGTGAAGGATCATATTCTGTGAATTTTTCATGTACTGATAAGGTTGGAAACGGACCAACAACTATGGGACCATTCGGACCGATTGAAATCGACACCACCCCGCCTCCAACCCCCACAACCCCAGACCTACAAGCAGGATCAGACACAGGACTCACTAACTCTGATAACAATACGTCAGATAGTACACCCACTTTTGATATTACTTGTACTGAATCAGACAGCACCATCACCCTGTATGCTGAGGGAATATCAGCAGGAACTCACGTATGTACTGCTATTGGCTCAACTATGGTAATGGTCTCAACAACTCTTTTAGATGGCACCTATGATTTTACAATTAGTGAAACAGACCTTGCTGGTAATGAGTCACCACAATCTTCCTCACTGTCAGTAGTTATCGATACCACTATCGATCCGGTTACACTTAATACACCAACAACAGGATCACCCTTATCAGGAACAGCCGATGTTAATAGTACCGTCACAATTACTACACCAAGTGGAGCAACATGTACTAATACAGCAAATGCAACAGGTGCTTACACTTGTACGCTCTCACCATCACCCGTAGATGGAGAAAACATTACGGCAATATCTATTGATATCTTTGGAAACACGGCAAGTACCATCGAAGTAGGAGGGATTGATACAAATGCTCCAGGTAACCCAATTATTAATCTAGTTACCGCAGGAGACACTGTTATTACTGGCTCAGGAGAAAACGGAACAACTATTACTCTTGATATTGCAACATGTACCAACGCACCCGTAATTGTTGCAGGAGGTGTATGGTCATGTGATCTAAAGCCTACCGATGCACCGAATAAAGGAGAAGGTATCGTTGCAACGTCAACTGATATTGCAGGGAATTATAGTACGGGGGTGTACAGAATTCCTAGTGATAAAAAAACTAGTTCAAAGCGAGTTTCAAAAGCAAGATTAAAGGAAATATTTGGTAAGAAAATAGAAGAAATTGTACTTGAAGAGCAAGCCGAACCTATTACAAATGAGACTAAGTATAATTGCTTTGTTAACTACAATCGTTTAATTAAACGAGGAATGCAAGGAGGAGATGTTAAACAAGTACAAAAATGTATTGCGTCACTTGGGTATCCAACAGGGCCATTTGATGGTATCTATGGACCTCTAACCCATGCTGGTATACGTTCATACCAACAAGCAAATAATCTTATGCTTGATGGAATTATTGGACCCGAAACTGCAGGGCACTTGAATGGTCTATCTGGTGTAGCATTAGATGGCTTAACAAAACTCTAGTATTATTATAAATTTGTTTAAAGAAAAACAAGACAGAGAAGTAATTCTCTGTTTTCTTTTTGTTGATAAAAGGGATTCCAAAGGTCTCCTTTGGCAAGACTGCTTTTGAATTGTTCCGCTGAACTGTTCAAAAGCAATCTTGCAAAATTCAAGTTTTTGGATTTTCCGTTTATTTTGATTTGTCGAAAAAGCATCGCAATGCGACTTTCGTTTAATCGAAGACGTCTGCTTCCAAAAAGTCCGCAGACGACTTTGGACAGACCTCAAAAATGTCTTTTAAATATTAAATTATCAGGTGTTTATACTTGGAAATACATATTTATAAATATGTATATTTGAAGCAAACTACTTTTGATATGAGAAATATTTTAATATTATTTATTTTTTCAGTTTTCGTTTCTGGATGTTGTTCATCTAAAATTGAGCTTACAGGATGTAAACATTCTTCAGGATGGTGTAATGAAATAAGAGATATTTCGTCCGAATCTTGGAAATATGCTCAATTATCAAAAAATGTATATAAAGATGATTATAAGTTTGATGTTTCTGCTTTTTTTGAATCTTTAGAGGTTTTTTCGAATGATAAAATTGATTATTATTCTGAACTTTTTAAAGATAAATCAAATGGAGATTTAGTGTTAGTTTTTAGAGGTACTGATTCATTTGAAGATTTTAGAACTGGTAATAATCCTTTCAAGCAAAGACAGAATGATTATGCCTTAAAGATATTTGATGAAATCAGAAACAAATACGGTTCAGAAAACTATATTGTAGCTGGGCATTCTCTTGGTGGAGGTATATCAATTCATGTTTCTCTAAATAGAGAGAATGTAGTAGCATTTTCATTTAATGGAAGTCCCGTTTTTAGAAATAAGAAGAATTTTAAAAATAAGAGATACAGTATTGTTGAGAATGGTGAGATATTGAAAATAGTTAGACTTTTAGGTAAAGAAGCTAACCAATTATATACTTCTATAGGATGTTCAAAAGGAAATCTTATTTCGCAACATGATATGAAAAGTTTGGCATTATGTTTAACTCAGATAGGAGCGATTAAAAATCATCAAGCTAGGGAGTCATTAAAAACCAACAATATTGACTTTAAGTATAAAAAATAACTTTATTTAATCCTTATTTGATTTAACTCAGTAAGACGAGATTTCATCTTTACACCCTACGTTTTTCCAATTCTATTTTTCTCAATAATGGATGCTTTTGAACTGTTCAGTTGAAAGAGACCAAAAAGATAACTTTGAAAACATCATAAACTTATTTAGATTTTATATCTTAATTAGTTAATTATTAATTAAATTTTAGAATCAGGATGTATAAATACTAAATTCCCTTTTGATGTAATTTTTTCCATTAATTCTTTATCTATGAAATTGTTTTCTGCATCTTTTAATCTTAAAGAAATTCTTCGTGATTTAACATCTTCTGTTGCGTGATAAGGAAAAGAGTCAATTTCTCTATAACAATAAAATCCAGTAAAAAAAGAATGGTGTGTGTAAATATCAATTTCCAAACCATTTTTATAAATAACAACAGTATACATTTCATTTTCTAACCCCTGACTTTCAATTAATTCAAAACAAAATAGCTCTTTTTTTAAATTACCACTTGATTCACAATTTAATGTTTTACCGAGTAGTAAATTGTTATTCTTTAACTTTATATGTTCAAAAATAAAATCAGATACAAAAGTATCTATAACATCTTTCTCTAAAGATTGACACAGATTTAAAGCTTTCTTATTTGCTAACTTAATCTCTTCAATTTTAAACGTGTATGGTGAGCTTAAACCATGCTCATCTAAAACATTGTCAATTGATGACATTCTTTCTTTTTCATTACCAGAAAATGAGTTGTAAAATTGTTTATCATTTGTTAAAAAAATAGAGTGATCTTCTTTTAATAAAGGTTGTGGAAAAATACTCGAGAGTAAAACTAAACTATCCTCTTTTGATATTCTTGAGGATAAGACTAAATCTTGATGTGGCTTCCATAGGTCTTCATGCAGAATATTATCTTCATAGATTATTCCATAATTATCATTCATCTCCTTTAATTCATCTTCAATAATGATTTTTATATCCTGATAGCAATCTTGAAAATCTAATTCAGGAGCTTTAAATCCATTCCTATATTTTAATGCAGAACTAAAATTCATAGTTCCCCCAGAGCTTTGAGATTCTTGGTGTATTGCTCTTAAATAATGCTCATATTTTCTAATACCAATAAATTCATAGGTCACAAACCTAGAGCAAACTATATCTACAAAAGGAGATTTATTGAGTTTTGAAAAGAAATAATTAAAACTAGGAAAAGTATTATCTATTAAATATGCCAATAATTGAGTATCAATGGCTATTTTTATTTTAAAATTTGTAAGAATAGTACCTGTAGGTTTTGTCATATTGATCGAATTAGTTTTCAAAATACTTTTCTACAAATTCAGCACTAATTTCATCATTATCATTTAATTCATCAGCAGCTCTTTCCATAATGAAATATAATTTTCTTAAAACTAATCTTGGTAATTCTTCTGATGCTTTATTTAAAAAATCTATAGCTTCATCGGAAAAAGGAAAGATATTTTCACTTGGTTCTCTAGATAAGTTTAAATAATTTAGTATAATTTGTTTTGTTTGAGTATTTGATAAACGTTCTATATTTATTTGTCTATCTGTTAATCTATCAACCAAAGGAGGTGATGTTTTTTTTATGTCATCTAAGGCAGTTCTAGTAAGTGCAATCAGCAAACACCATCTTCTTTCTTTGTCTATTAATGCTCTTAAATTGTAGGCATAAGAATCACTTTCCTTTTTTGTTAATCTACCAGATGTAATATCTTCAAACTCATCAACAAGTAAATAAAATCTTTCAAAACCTTGATTTTGTATTATATTAATAATTGCGTTTAATAGTTTAACAACTTTATTATCTAAATATTTACCAGAGCCTGTAGTAATAGTTTCCCATGTTTTATTGACTCCAAAATCTTCTGAAATTAAATTATAGAAATAATCAGAAATCACTGGGTCATTACTATTTTCTTTCTCAAAAATTCTTAATATAATAGATTTAAGTGTCTGATTGAATTCAGTTCTTTTGGTTCTGTTATTTATTTGATTTAAAAATGCGTCTAAAAAAGCTTTATGATTAGATTCATTTTCAACCGAAAAAGGATCATTATCACTACCAAACATTTGACCTTGTTTATCGGATAAATAGCTTAAAAGTGAGTTTTTGTAATCATTACTGTCTTTTTTAATTTCATCAATAACTTGATTCCAAAGATATTTTTTGAATTGTTCTTGTCCAATTTTCTCAATTATAGATCCAATTAGTTCTGATAATTTTGTTCCAGGATTATTGATATAAATTACAAAAGCTTTTTTATCTTGATTCTGAATTAAGTATTTCGCATATAATAAAAGTTGAGTTTTCCCAGTTCCATAATCGCCAGTTATTGTTCCAATAAGTTTTTGATCTTCCTCTTGTGTTGAAAACAAAGAATCCTTTACATAATTAATTATTTGCATATGTACTTCATCATCAATTGGTATTAATAACCTTGTTTGATCACTTGATTCATTAATATTTGCCGTCCCAGATTTTGGAAAAGGGTTTGATGTTAGGTCAAATTTTTCAAATCTTTCCTGATCAGATTGATTTGCCCTTTTATTAAAAATTTTATTTATATCAATGCTCATTTTCTTAAAATTAGGTGTGAAATATAATTGTTATTAATTATAGGGTAAAGATATGTTGCGTCTTTTATATTCCCAATACTATTTTTCCCTTTAATAATGAAAATTTCAGAAGTTCTCTCAAAAGTCAATTTATCGTTAGAATGAATTTCATTTATAATAAATTTTTTCACACTCTCTACAGAAAAAGAAAAATCATTTACTATTTTAAAAATTAATTCAGGAATAGATATTTGCCTATTCTTAAAAGGTTTGTTCGCTATATAATTTACTAAATCAAATTTTTTAAAAGGTTTGATAAAATATACTAAAGTTAAATTTTTATCAATATCAGTTTTAAAATCGATTAATGAAAGGTTAAACTTATCTATTATTTTTAAATAAGTTCCCCATTTTATATATACTTCACAAAACCTCATTAAATGCGAAAGCTCATCGTTAATTTTATATATATATTTAATAGACTCAATATTATTTATTAATCTATTATAAAATCTATTCTCAATTTTATAAAAGTATAAATGCTTTGATTGAGTAATAAAATCAATTTCATTTAATACTTCATAATTTTCATGAAACTCAATACTTGGATTAATAAACCAAGAAGAAATTTCTTTAAACCTAAAATAAGAAAAGAAAATTTCTTTAAAAACAAAAGTATCAGAAGTACTTATATCTGAATTTATAACAGAATTTATAAAAACTTCACTCTTTATAGAATAGTCTTGGTAGACTAATTGGAAGTTTACTAATGCATTTAAATATTCAAGAACTTTTCTTTCATTCCAATCTTTACTTTCTGGAATAACTTTTTTTTCAACTTCTATTGATATTGTTTTTAAATCTTTTTTAAAAGGATATTTTAATACTAAATAAACATCTCTTAAAGCTCTTAAGGAATATATATTAGAATAAGTCCACCCCTTGTTGAATTTGATTTTTGCATCTTCATCAGAAAGGATAGGAAGTGTTTTTTCGGTAGCTCCTTTTATTTCAATTAATTTTTTATTCAAGAATTAATATGTTTTCAGATAATTTTAAACTATGTCTATATCTTAATGATTGCCATTTAGTACCTCTTTCTCTTATTTTTATAATTTTATAATCATTAAACCCAACATTTTTTGCTATTTCACCCAACATTTTTGTAGTATCAATAAAAACACCATAAGGGGCAGAGTCTCCCAATACTAGATAAGCTTTACTTCCATCACGTAAAACTCTTTTCATTTCAACAAGGACTTTGTACATATCTTCAAAATAATAAAGTGAAAGTATATGAAAACTTTTTTTTCCTTTTCGTGTTTTACTTATTTCGTGAATCTTGAAAATATCAGGCATTATGCTATCCATGATTTTTTTATTTTCAATATAAAAATCTCTTAACTTCCATTCTTCAAATTTAAATTCACTTTCTTTATAATGTGTAGTGGCGCCAGTTACTAATTTCTTTCTTACTTTTTCTGTAATGTCACCCCAACTATCTGTAATTCCATAAAAATGCGAACATACTTTTGATACTTCACCGTAATCCAAATTGTTTAAGTAAGGAGGAGATGTTATACAAATTGAACATGAGTTATCTGGTATGTTACTATTAATCTCACGTGAATCTTGTAAGTATATACTTGTCGTCTTTGGTAAACCTTTAACAGATTTTAAATCTAACAACATTTTTATTACTGTATTTTTAAAAGTTTCTAATGCGCTTAATGAATTACTTAAAGTTTTACTTCTAGATATATATGGTATTGCAATTGGATGAATACTTACTTTATGCAAGGTTTGTGTTAGAGCTAATTCCAGAAATGTAGCTTCATCTACATTTTTAACTTTTTCCCTAATAAAATCCCTAATAAAATATAATTGAAATAAGTCACCCTCTGAATAAAGGGTTTTATGTAATTCATGAATGGGGATTAAATTAGAATTTAAGGATGTACTTGATTCAATTTCATTAATAATATTCTTAATGTTTGTAAAATTAATGTTCCAATTCAATTTAGCATTAATTACTCCAAATAAAAGTTTTTGAGCTTCATTGCCGACTGCGCGAATTCCTCTTTTTTGAGCAGAGACCAATGTTGTCCCACACCCTGCAAAGCTTTCATATATTACATCATCTTTCCCAAGGTTTTCATCCTTTATTATTTTATCAACTAATTTATATGAAAATCCAGCAGTAAACCTATACCAATCGTGTACTGGACTTTTTCTGTTATCTTTCGCTGTACCTATTTCCTTGTGAAGTTCTGTTGAATTCATTTTTAGCCAATTCTATTATTAGAATTAAAATACTATATATTTATCTTTTAATGTAATTTTTCAAAAGTAAGAATTTATAATAACAAGTTAATGTAATATAAACAAAGACTAAAAAATTAGGTCAATAAAACATAAAGAATTATTTTAGTGTGGGAATAAAAATTCATTTAAAGAACGTCCAATTAAAAGTTGAAGTAGCCGTATAAAAAGAAATCAAGCACATAAAAAGATGAGGAATAGCTATCTTCGATTTAAAACATATTGTACTTAATAACAAACCAGTATTCCAATATAATAAGAAAATTCAATTTGTTTGACCTATGTTTGACCCAAATAAAAAACCGAAGTGTAAAACTTCGGTTTTTATCAGTGTACTCAAGGCGGGAATCGAACCCGCACTTCCGAAAAAACTGGATTTTGAATCCAGCGCGTCTACCAATTCCGCCACTTGAGCATAAAATAATTTAGATTGCAAATCTACTAAATATTTTTAGTTTTTAAAGTCTAAAAATAAATTTCAAACTCAATAAATAATATCTACTTTTGTTTGCTAACAACAACAACACAAAAATACAACTAAATGCCTACAAATCAATTAGCGCCAAAACTTTTTGCTTGCTCTCAAAGTACTGTTTTAGCAGAAAAAATTGCAAAAGAATACAATACAACATTAGGAAAAGTAATAACCACAAAGTTTAGCGACGGAGAATTTCAGCCAGCTTTTGAAGAATCTGTTCGTGGAAGACGTGTATTTATTATAGGTTCCACTTTTCCAAATGCAGACAATTTAATGGAAATGTTATTGATGTTAGATGCTGCTAAAAGAGCATCAGCAAGACATATTACAGCAGTAATGCCTTATTTTGGTTGGGCAAGACAAGATAGAAAAGATAAGCCAAGAGTTGCTATTGGTGCAAAATTAGTAGCTAACTTATTACAAACAGCTGGTGCTACAAGAATTATGACTATGGATTTACATGCAGATCAAATTCAAGGTTTTTTTGAAAAACCTGTAGATCATTTATTTGCGTCAACAATTTTTATGCCTTACATCAACAATTTAAAACTAGAGAATTTAACCATTGCGTCACCTGATATGGGGGGTTCTAAAAGAGCTTATGCATATTCTAAACACTTACATTCTGATGTAGTAATTTGTTATAAACAACGTAAAAAAGCCAATGTAATTTCTCATATGGAGTTAATTGGGGATGTAGCAGGAAAGAATGTGATTTTGGTTGATGACATGATAGACACTGGAGGAACATTAGCACACGCTGCAAATTTAATGATGGAAAGAGGGGCTTTAAGTGTTCGTGCAATATGTACGCATCCAATACTTTCTGGAGACGCTTATGAAAAAATAGAAAATTCAGGATTAACAGAGCTAATCGTTTCAGATACAATTCCGTTAAAAAAGACAACATCTAAGATAAAAGTTGTATCTTGCGCGCCATTATTTGCGGATGTTATGCATAAAGTGCAAGACAACACTTCAATTAGTGGACAATTTTTAATGTAAATAAATTAATACAAAAAAGTAATGAAATCAATTACAATTAAAGGATCAAAAAGAGAAAGCGTGGGTAAAGTAGCTACTAAAGCCTTACGTAATGCTGGTATGGTTCCTTGCGTTATATACGGAGGAGAAAACCCAATACACTTTTCAGCAGAAGAAAAAGCGTTTAAAAACTTGGTATTTACTCCAAACGTTTATACAGCAAGTATTAATGTTGATGGACAAAAAGTAGGAGCGATTTTACAAGACATTCAATTTCACCCTGTAACAGATAGAATTTTACACGTAGATTTTTATCAATTATTTGATGATAAAGAAGTAACAATGAACATTCCTGTAAAATTAACAGGTACTTCTCCAGGAGTTTTAAATGGAGGTTCTTTACGTTTTACAAATCGTAAATTAAAAATAAAAGCATTACCTGCTAACTTGCCAGATTTTGTTACTGCAGATATTTCTAAATTAAAAATTGGAAATAAATTATTTGTAACTTCATTATTTAATGATGATTATACATTTATGCACCCAGATAATACTGTTGTAGTTCAAGTAAGAACTTCTCGTAACGCAACAGTAGTGGAAGAAGACGAAACAGAAGCAGCAGCTCCTGAAGCAGCAGCAGAATAAATTTTGCAAACATAATTTACAAAAGCGTTACAAATCTGTAACGCTTTTTTTATTTTAGTATTTTACCAAATGAGTTTAAGAAGTTTATTGTTTAATTTTTTTGGTACAAAAGTTGAATCTAAAGAAGAATTGATGAAGAAATTTTTAATTGTTGGTTTAGGAAATATTGGTGATAAGTATACAAACACGCGTCATAATATTGGCTTTAAAATTGTTGATGAAGTTGCAGAAGAACACAATGTAACTTTTGAAACCGAAAAATTAGGAGACGTTGCTACTTTTCGATTTAAAGGAAGAACATTTGTTTTATTAAAACCAAGTACCTTTATGAATTTAAGTGGAAAATCGGTTAAATATTGGATGGACAAAGAGAAAATATCTATAGAGAATATTCTAATTGTTACAGATGATGTCAATATAGATTTTGGTACCATTCGTTTAAAAGCAAAAGGTTCAGCTGGTGGGCATAATGGATTAAAAGATATTCAAGAAAAATTAAACACTCAACAATATGCGCGTTTTAGATTTGGAGTTGGAGCAAATTACCCAAAAGGAAGACAAGTAGATTTTGTTTTAGGAGAGTGGAGTAAAGAAGAAACAAGTCAATTAATAGAGCGTTTGCCTACTTCTGCAAAAGTTATTACTTCTTTTGGAACAGCAGGGTTAAATAATACCATGAACACTTTTAATGGAAAATAATTTTTTTAATTTTCGCTAGCAAACCATTCCGCAAAAGAAGATTCTGTTTCTTGTAATTTTAGAGAAAACAAATTAATATTTTCTGGTAAACGATTCTTTATTTTTTTTGCAAAATCAATTACCATCATTTCGCTAGTTGGCTGGTAGTCAACGAGAATAACATGGTGGTCTCTTTCTTTTAATTCTTTTGCCAACTCAATATGAGGTGTGTTTTTGTTAAAAACGGTAGCATGGTCAAAAACATCTACAATTTCTTCTTTTACAATTTTTTTAAGGTCAGAAAAGTCAATTACCATTCCAAATTTAACGTTTGTATGGTCTGTAATTGGTTTTCCAGAAACTGTTACAGAAAGTTTGTAAGAATGTCCGTGAACATTTTTACACTTTCCATCATAGCCATAAAGTGCATGACCTGTTTCAAAATTAAACTGTTTAGTAATTCTAATTGTGCTCATTAACGACGCTTGTTTCTATATTTGTTGTAAAAGTATACAATTACTAATGCTATTGCTAATCCTAAAAATAAAAAGTCTCCTCCCATTTTATCTAATTTAATTTTATTCTTTTATTAAAAAATTTTCTAAAACATCTGCAATTTTTCTATTATCTGATAATTGCGGAATCTTATTCTGTCCGCCAAATTTACCAATAGATTTCATATATTCATGAAAACCACCTTTTTTAACTTTTCTAATAATTAAAGGGCGTAAAACTTTTCCTTCAATTAAATCTAAATAGTAAACATTTTGTGACTGCATAGAAGCATCAATTTTTGTGGCTAAAATTGATAAATCTTTGGGTTCGTTTTCAAACTCTATAAACCATTCATGATAAGGCAAACCACTTTCTGGGTTTACTTGTGGTGCTACCGTAAATTCACTTACATTAATGTTTGTTCCTAAAATAGCATCATTTAAAGCTTTTTCTACTTCTTTTCCTATTACATGTTCTCCAAAAGCAGAAATAAAGTGTTTTATTCTACCTGTAACTTTAATTCTATAAGGTTTTGTTGATGTAAATTCTATAGTATCTCCAATATTATATCCCCAAAGTCCTGCATTTGTATTTAAAATGATAACGTAATTGATTCCTATTTGAACATCTTTTAAAGAAATTCTATTTGGATTTTCGTTAAAAAATTCAGTAGCAGGAATAAACTCATAAAAAATTCCAGAGTCTAACTGGAGTAACATTCCTTTTTCTGTTTGAGAATCTTGATAAGCAATAAATCCTTCTGATGCAGGATATAATTCAATATAATCGATTTTTTTGCCAATTAAACTTTCAAATTTATTTTTATAAGGCTCAAAGTTAACACCTCCATAAATAAAGAAATTAAAATTTGGAAATAATTGGGAAACAGATTTTCCTGTTTTTTCAATTAATTTTTCGAAATACATTTGTACCCAAGAAGGAATTCCGCTAATAACAGACATATCTTCGTTAATGGTTTCTTCTACAATGGCATTTACTTTGGTGTCCCAATCTTCAATACAATTGGTTTCCCAACTTGGCAACCTGTTTTTTAATAAATACTGAGGCACATAATGCGCTACAATTCCACTTAATCTTCCAAGTTTTACACCGTTTTTATCTTCTAAAATAGGGCTTCCTTGAAGAAAAATCATTTTTCCATTTACAAAGCTAGCATCTTTTTTATCAACAATATAGAATAACAAAGCATTTCTGGCGGCTTTGATATGCGTTGGCATCGACTCTTTAGTAATGGGGATGTATTTAGCACCAGAAGTTGTGCCAGATGTTTTTGCAAAATAAAGAGGTTTTCCTTTCCAAAGAACATCAGATTCTCCTGCTACAATTCTATCTACATAAGATCTTAAGCCTTCGTAATCTGTAACTTTTACGCGTTTTTTAAAATCATCATAATTAGTAATGTTTTTAAAATCATGATCTTTTCCAAAGGCAGTATTCTTTGCGCTTGAAATTAATTTTTTAAAAACTTTATCCTGAGTTTTATGGGGTTTTTTAGCCCATTTTAAAACTCTTTTTGTTGCAATTTTAGCAAAAGGAATTGCAAAAACAGATTTTACGCTCATTATTTAAAATCTATAAAATTTGTTGGATTTATGGCATAACCGCCACTCCAAAGTTCGAAATGTAAATGTGGCCCTGTTGTAAGCTCTCCTGTAGAGCCAACGCTTGCAATGACCTCTCCAGATTTTACAAAATCACCTTGTTGTTTTAATAAGGTTCCATTGTGTTTGTATACAGAAATATAATCGTTGCTATGTTTTAAAATAATAACATAACCTGTTTCTGTACTCCAACCAGAAAAAAGAACGGTTCCGTCTGCAATTGCTTTTATTGGGGTACCCACTTTAGCTACAATATCCACAGCAAAGTGTTTTGTTTTGATATCAAAATTTTGAGATATTGTTCCAGAAACAGGAGCAAAAAAGACAATTTTTAAATTGCTTTTTGAGGTGTTTAAAATAGGGAAACGATCTTCACTTTCTATTTTTTCTCTAAATAAAGAATCTTCTTTTGTTGCGTTTAATTTGCTTTCATCAATAACTCTATGTCTTGCTTCTATTTGTATAGAATCGAAACTCTCTGTGTTAACTTCACCAGTTAAAATAGGTCTTAAACTATTGAGATAATTTTTAAAATATTCGAGTTCAATTTTTAAGGAATCTGCTTTAAAGGTTGCAGAAACGGCGTCTGCTTTTAATTTTGATGATGAATAGCCAGGAATATATTCTTTGATTGGTGTAAAAGCAATTAAAACAGTTGTTGCTGCAATTAATAAAATTGAAAAAAACCCGCCTAAAACAAATACGTTTAAACGAGATAATTTTAAAGAAAAACGTTCCTCAAAAGTATTTTCGTTTAAAACAACTAATCGATATTTATCTGTTAGTTTTTGTTTTAATTTTCCTTTTTTTTTATTTTTTTTAGCCAAAACTAGTTTTTGATTTTTTTCAAATATATAACGTAAAAATAGTGAAACTATTTTTTGTAAAAATTCATTTCATCTATATATTCCCAAACTTCTTTAGAGAGTAAGGGTTGTATGTTCTTTTTGTTTTTAATTCCGTTACGAATCATGGTTGATGAAATTTGTACTATTGGTGCATCAACTTTATGAATTTTTGAATGATTTGAAAATTGACTCTCTACCTTACCTTCTGCAATCCTAGGATACACATAAATATGATGATTTTCTAAAATAACTTCATAGTTTTTCCATTTATGAAAGCTTTTTAGGTTGTCTTCTCCCATAATTAAACAGAATTCATTTTCTGGATGTAGATCTGAAATATGTGCTAATGTATGTACTGTATAGTTGGGTTGAGGTAATTTAAATTCAATATTTGAGGGTTTAATTTTTGAGTAATTTTCTGTTGCTCTATAAACTAACTCAAACCTGTGATTGTTTTCTAATAGAGAACTTTTCTTTTTAAATGGATTGTGTGGCGTTACCACCATCCAAATTTCCTCTAAATCAGAATTCTCAACCATATGATTGGCAATAATTAAATGGCCAACATGAATTGGGTTAAATGTACCAAAGTATAAACCGATTTTCATTTTTTTTAAGATGATAGAAGAAAGAGGATACTCTGACTTCTTTATTCTTTATTTTTATTTAGTTCTAAAAAATCACTTACCAAATCTTCTGCTTCTTTTAAAGCATCTTCTAAGACGTAATTTTTTATGATTTTATCAAATTGTGGTGCTGTTGCAAGTTCTACAGAAGCTTTAGCAATTCGCATATTTATTTTTTCTTCGCTTTCTGTTTTGCGTTTTTTTAAACGAATTTTTAATTCATCTACACTTGGTGGTTTTACAAAAACAGATAAAGTTTCTTTTGGGTATTTTTTCTTAATTCTTAAGCCTCCAACTACATCAATATCAAAAATAACATGTTTTTTTAAAGCCCATATTCTTTCTATTTCACTCTTAAGTGTGCCATAAAAATTATCTCGATAAACTTCTTCCCATTCTAAAAACTCATCGTTTTTAATTTTGTTTTTAAATTCTTTTAGTGATATAAAATAATAATCTTTTCCATCTTTTTCAAAACCTCTTGGTTCTCTAGAGGTTGCAGATATGGAAAAGGCTAAATTAAATCTTTCTTGTTCAAGTAAATGACGAACTATGGTAGTTTTTCCGGATCCTGAAGGTGCTGAAAAAACAAATAATTTTCCTTTAAAATCTGACATTTACAATACGTTTAAAATCTGTTCTTTAATTTGCTCTAACTCATTTTTCATTTGGATAACCGCTTTTTGCATAGGTGCAAAATTTGCTTTAGATCCAGTTGTATTTATTTCTCTTCCCATTTCTTGAACAATAAACCCTAATTTTTTACCATTAGAATCTTCGGATGCCAATGTTTGTAAAAAATAATCTAAGTGATTTGCTAAACGAACTTTTTCTTCATTTATATCTAGTTTTTCTAAATAATAAATCAATTCTTGCTCAAAACGGTTCTCGTCTGTTTCTACTTTTAAGTCGTCAATTGCCTTTTTTAAGCGTGTTTTAACGTTTTCAACTCTTTCGCTATCTAAAGCTTTTACTTCTTCTAAATAGGTCTTAATATTAGCAATTCTTTCTTTAAAATCTATTTCTAAAGAAGCTGCTTCATCAATTCTGTATTGTACTATTTCTGTAATAGCAATATCTATATTTTGATTGATAAGATTCCATTCATTTTCATCTAATTCTTCACGTTCTGTTTTTAAAGCATCTGGCATTCTTACGGCCATCTTTAATAATTCAACATCGTCTGAAGTACCTGTTTGCACAACGTTTCTTAGCTGTAGCATATATTCTTTTACAACTCCATGATTTATGGTTGTAGAAGTTTCATCTGCTGTCATTTCTATAAAAATAGAGAAATCTACTTTTCCTCTAACTAGAGCAGAGGCTAGTTTTTTACGAACGTCTAATTCTTTTTCTTTGTAATAAGAAGGAATTCTAACGTTTAAATCTAAGTTTTTACTGTTTAAAGATTTTATTTCTATAGTTACTTTTTTTGTTGGTAACTGTAATACAGATTTTCCATAACCTGTCATAGATTGAATCATACAATCGTGATTTTAAATGAGTTGCAAATATAGCTTTATTTCGTAGATTTTTCTACTTGTTTAGTAACCAAATATACACCTAAGAAGATAAGTAGAGTAGCGCAAATTTTAACAAGATTTAAAGAATCGCTACCTACAATTAATGCATAAATAGTAGCAATTACGGGTTGTAAATAAATAAAAACGCTTACAGTTGTAGGTTTTAATTTTGATAAACCATATAAATTAAAAAGATAGGTAATACAAGAAGTGAAAATAACCACAAAGCCAATATTCCAATAAATATTAGAAGGAATTTCTTGCCAAACAATTTCGGTTAATTCTCCATATCCAAAAGGAATTACAAAAAACAATCCAAATAAATACAGCCATTTTACAAAAACAACAGGATGGTATTTGGAAATAAGATTTTTAGCCAACACCAGGTACAAACCGTAAGATGCTGCATTTATGAATACTAAAAAATTTCCCCAATTACTATTTGTATTATTCCCTTCAGCAGAATTTCCATAAGTAATTAATAAAATAGTACCAACTAAGCCTATAAATACACCTAAAATTCTTTGTTTTCCAATTGCTTTTTTTATCAAAATGCTAGAAAAAACAAGTACCATTATTGGCGAGGTTACCATCATTACAGAGGCACTTATTGGTGTTGTTAAGCTTAAGCCTTTAAAAAAAGCAAGCATATTTAAAGTAATACCAAAAAAGGAAGCTAGTAATATTTTTTTATAATCTCCTTTATCTATTTTTTTAGATCTTACAAACAAACCAACAGTCCAAAATACCAACGTTGCTCCAGAAACTCTTAATAAAATAAAAGCATAAGGCTTAACATAAGTAGGCATTACATCTTTGGCAATGGTAAAAGTTACTCCGTAGATTAACGTAGCTATAGAAACGGCAATTAATGCTAATGTTCTTTGGTTCATTAGAAAATAGACTCTAAAATTAGAGTGCAAAGTTGGTGATAAAATTTAAATTTATCGCATAAAAAAGAGTTTCAAAAACTTGAAACTCTTTTCACTTTGGTTGATTAACTTTTGGTTAGTCCACTAAAGGTGGAATTCTTAAAACCTGACCAGGGTAAATTTTATCTGGATGTGATAACATAGGTTTGTTTGCTTCAAAAATTACAGGATACTTCATTGCGTTTCCATAATATTCTTTTGCAATTTTACCTAATGTATCTCCGCTTTCTACTGTGTGAAATTGCGCCATTGCAGCCTCTTCAATTTCTTCAACTTCTGCAACAGACATATTGTCTTCTACAGAAGCAACACCGTTTGTATTACCAACCACTAAAACAACTTTTTCTTTTGTTGCTAAATCTGAAGCTTCTCCCCATACTTTTACAGCATCATCATTTACCTCTATAGATAAATCTGTAACTTCTAATTCTAGATTTGTGATGGCATTTCTTAACTGCATTGATTTTTCAGCATTTTCTTCTTCGGTTGTTTTTCCTATACCAAAGACTTTTGCTCCTGCATTTTTAATGAATGAAAATATTCCCATTTTTTTGATTTTTGTTATTAATTAATATTGATTTTTTGTGTGTACAAGATACATCTTTTATGCAATTAGTTTACATTTGTTTTCTAATTTTAGAAAAATGACAATCCATTATCTTGCAGAAGAAAATTCAATTCTTAATAAATTTATAGCAGAAATTAGAGATGTTTCAATCCAAAAAGATTCTTTACGTTTTCGAAGAAATATTGAAAGAATAGGAGAGGTTTTAGGATATGAACTAAGTAAAAACTTAACTTTTACAGATGTAGAAGTTACTACTCCTTTGGGAAATAAAACAATAAGTCTACCTAAAAAAGATGTTGTTTTATGCTCTATATTAAGAGCAGGACTCCCATTGCACCAAGGCTTGTTAAATTATTTTGATGATGCCGAAAATGCATTTATTTCTGCGTACCGTCATCACCCTAATAATAATGAAGAATTTGAAATTGTTGTAGAATATTTTGCATCTCCTGCGATTGAAGGTAAAACAATGTTATTAGCCGACCCAATGTTAGCCACAGGTCAATCTTTAGTAGCGGTTTATGAAGCTATAAAAAAGTATGGCACCCCTAAAGAAATTCATATTGTTGCTGTTATTGGTTCTACAGAAGGAATCTCCTTTATTAAAGACAAGTTTCCGGAGAATACACATTTATGGATAGCAGCTATTGATGATAATTTGAATGATAAGGGTTATATCGTTCCTGGTTTAGGAGATGCTGGGGATTTAGCTTTTGGAACTAAGTTATAAGAAAAAAGTACAAAGTATAAAACTTAATAAAAGCATATAAATTACACTGTTTTTAAAAAGATTGTTTTTTATTAATTCTAATCCATTTGCTAAAATAACGGATACAGGAAATATTAAAAAAGCAATTTTATCTTCATTATTGCTTCCTAAAATAATAAAAAACACAGTAGTTATTAGGAGATGGAAAATAAGTAAAAGCCAACTTTTTTTAAAAATATTATTTACACTTAAAGCTTTTGGGGTTTTTATTAGAACAGACATAAAAGTTAGTGTGAAAATGATTAAAAGTAACCAGGTGTACTTGCTTTTTATGAGGAATTCTTCTGTAAAATCAATTTTAAAAGTAAATAGAGCAATAAAATCTTCAGTATTGTCATACCAAAAACAATAAGAAAAATAAAGTATTACTGGGGTAATAAAACCGATAACAGGTGTTAAAAGTGTTGTAATAGTAATTTTTTGATATAAAAAAATAGCACTAAAAATTAACACCCCAAAGATTAAGAAATAGGGGTCTATTATAAAACTTACTCCAAGCCAAAAACCACTGTCAAATAGTTTTTGAATAATTTTTCTTGAAGAGTGGAAACTATAAATTTTTCTTAGTAGTAGAAAGTGTAATAGTATTAAAATCAATACATTACTACTAAGTATTTCGGGAAGTATGCATGATAATAAAATGGTAAAAAAAAAGAAAGCATAAGAATTATCGTATGTCAAATTATTTTTAGAAACAATAAAATTGTAAAAGAAAAAAAGACTTAAAAGGATACCTAAATACAAGCAACTATTTAGCAATTTATCCAAGGAAAAACTACCTGCTAACACGGTTGAAAAAGAAACACGACAAAACCCTAAAAAAAATAAACTCAACAAAACAATAAAATTGATGGGTTTTGATTTGTTTAAAAAATTGGCTAGCATTGTTTCTTTTGTTATTTTTGCAACGTAAAGATAATTAAGTTATGATAGCAAGCAATATTTTTAGATGGATTGGTAGTTTATTTACTGATTTTTTATTTGTTCCTTTTAAGTGGTTACGATTAAATGTAGCCTTATCTGATGCAGGTTGGTGGACATCTAATGCAATAAATTGGGGTTTTTTAGTAGTACTTTTAGTTTTATTTGCTTATTGGATGAAAGAATCTCGTAAGTTTTTAAAAGAAGGAACTGAAGACAGAGCATAATTTTACACTTTGGGAAGCAAAAACAAACTAAAACGTTTCAAAGAAAATGAAACGTTCAAAAATGTCATTCAACCAACAAGAGAAGAGGTTTTAAATAATTTTTCTCTAAAAGGGAAGTGGCATTCTTTTTTTGATAATAAAAATCCAATTGTTTTAGAATTAGGTTGTGGTAAAGGAGAGTACACTATTGCCTTGGCTCAAAAAAATCCGGATAAAAACTTTATAGGTATAGATATTAAAGGTGCTCGTTTTTGGAGAGGGGCAAAAACTGCAATTGAAGAAAATTTAGAAAATGTGGCTTTTGTTAGAACTCAAATTGAGTTGGTAGATTTTATTTTTGAAGAAAATGAAGTTGATGAAATTTGGATAACTTTTCCAGACCCACAAATTAAATATCAGCGTACTAAACATAGAATGACAAATACCCAATTCTTAAAAAAATATAATCATATTTTAAAAGAAGATGGTATTATGAACTTAAAAACTGACAGCGAATTTATGCACGGTTATACTTTAGGTTTATTACATGGGGAAGGTCATGAAATTTTACACGCTAATCATAATGTTTATCATAACGAAGGCGCTCCAGAAGAAGTAACTTCTACACAAACTTTCTACGAAAAACAATATTTAGAAAAAGGAAAACCAATTACTTATATTCGTTTTAAGTTAAAGTATTAGTTTTTTAAAGAATCCTTTGTTTAGATTTAGAGCATTTATTATAATTCGAAACAAGCTATCTTTACTTTGTGAAAAAAACTGAAAATTTTTTTGAAAAAACATATGAGGTTGCTCGTTTAATTCCTTTTGGAAAAGTAACTAGTTACGGAGCAATTGCCACTTACTTAGGTACAGCAAGATCTGCAAGAATGGTTGGTTGGGCTATGAATAAAGCACATGATTTAGAAGATGTTCCTGCGCATAGAGTTGTAAATAGAAAAGGGATCCTAACAGGGAAACATCATTTTGATGGTACAAACCTCATGCAACAATTATTAGAAAATGAAGGAGTTGTTGTGGTAGAAAATCAGATTCAAAATTTTGATAAAATCTTCTGGAACCCTATGGATGAGTTGTAGCTTTTTTATTTCTTAATAATAAAAAAGCCTATCACTTAAATGATAGGCTTGTGTTTTATTGTTTTAAGAAAGTTTTATTCTTCAAGAAGATCGTCATCTACTTTTTTAAATTTTCCTGTCCAAGATAAATCTTGTAAATCAGATTTATAATAATACTTATTACCTTTAACCTTTGTTATTTTAGTGTTTAACGTTGTTCCTGCTTTAAAAGGAATGTTTTTCTTTTTTAAATCTACAATTGTAAGTGTATACTCATCTTCAGATGTCCAGTTGATTTTAGCTTTTATAAATTCATTATTTGGGTAATACTCTGTGTAGTAGTCTCCTTTAATAGAAACAATAACGTCATTAGAGCCTAATCTGTAGGTGTAGGTACCTTCTTTTAGAGCAGTGTTTGTAATTACTGTGTCACTAGAGTAGGTTACCTGAGTGTCTCTTTCTGAAGTAGTCATTGCAATGTCTTGACTATAAAAATTGATTGTGGTTGCTAAGAATAAGATTGCAATACCGAATGTTTTAATTGTATTTTTCATAATTGGGGGATTAAGTGTTTTTCAAATGTAAGAAAAATTTTATTATTATTTTCATAAAAAATATTTATAATGTTAAATTTATGTCAATAAAATGTATTTAAAATATGAATAATTCATATAAATACATAAACATATGTGAGAATAATTCAATTTAGTATAGGTTGTTTTTATTCAGTTTTTGCCAAACCTTATAATAAGTAGTGCCTATTCGCTGATAAATATTCAATATCTAAACGCTTTATTTTCTAATGACTAAAATGTATCTTTGGAATTTAGAATTAATCCTAATTAAAATCTCGAAATGAGTTTTAAAAAACAAGATATATACAAAGCGTTAGAAACTATTACTGCGCCAGGAGAAGGTAAAAGCTTAATAGAAAACAATAATGTAACAAATGTTGTAACCTTTGGTAACGAAGTAATTGTAGATGTTACTATTAGTAATCCAACATTACAGGCAAAAAAGAAAATAGAAACAGAAATTTCAAAAGCAATTCACACAAATATTGATAAAAATATTACTGTAAAAGTGAATGTAAAGGTTGTAGCTTCTGCTCCGAAAGAGAATCCTAATCAAATTAGGGGAAAAGAAATTCCTAATATTAAAAACATTATAGCCATAGCCTCAGGAAAAGGCGGGGTTGGAAAATCGACAATTACAGCTAATACAGCTATCTCTTTAGCTAAAATGGGTTTTAATGTTGGTGTTTTAGATGCTGACGTTTACGGGCCATCACAGCATTTAATGTTTGATGTAGAAAGAGCAAAACCACTTTCTGTAAATGTAAACGGGCGTTCTAAAATGAAACCTGTAGAAAATTACGGGGTAAAATTACTGTCTTTAGGGTTTTTTACAAATCCAGATCAAGCAGTAATTTGGCGTGGACCAATGGCTTCTAAAGCATTAAATCAATTAATTTTTGATGCAGATTGGGGTGAATTAGATTTTCTTTTAATTGACTTACCTCCCGGAACAGGAGATGTACATTTATCAATTGTACAAGCGCTACCAATTAATGGTGCTGTAGTAGTAAGTACACCGCAAAATATTGCTTTAGCAGATGCTAAAAAAGGAGTTGCAATGTTTCAGCAAGAAAGTATTAATGTGCCAGTTTTAGGAATTATAGAAAATATGGCATACTTTACACCAGAAGAATTACCAGAGAATAAATATTATATCTTTGGTAAAGACGGGGCAAAAAACCTAGCAGAAGATATTAAAACAAAGTTCTTAGGAGAAATTCCTTTAGTACAAAGTATTCGTGAAGCTGGTGATGTTGGGCATCCTGTTGCTTTGCAAGAAGGAACTATTTTAGAAAATTCTTTTAAAGATATCACTAAAGAAATGGTTTCAGAATTATTAAAAAGAAACGCAAATCTACCACCAACAGAAGTAGTAAGAATAACTACAATGAGTGGCTGTAGCACAAAATAAACTTGATTTATGACAGCAGAAGAAACATTAAACAATGTTGAAAAGGCATTAGATGAAATTCGTCCTTTTTTAATGAGTGATGGAGGGAACATCAAACTACTTTCTATAGAAGACTCTATTGTAAAAGTACAATTAGAAGGCGCTTGTACAGGTTGTTCTGTAAATCAAATGACTTTAAAAAATGGTGTTGAAGCTACTATTAAAAAGTATGCGCCTCAAATAGAAGAAGTAATTAATGTTTTATAACTGATAAAAGTCAGTTTTTATTTAAATATCTACCTTTATTTTTACTCGATTTTTAAGAACAGAATGATTACAACAGATATACTAATTATAGGAGCAGGACCAACAGGGTTATTTACGGTTTTTGAAGCTGGTTTGTTAAAATTACGTTGCCATTTAATAGATGCTTTACCGCAACCTGGAGGGCAATGTTCAGAAATTTATCCTAAGAAACCCATATATGATATTCCTGCATATCCAGAAATTTTAGCAGGAGATTTAACAGGAAAATTAATGGAGCAAATTAAGCAATTTGAACCAGGATTTACCTTAGGAGAACGTGCAGAAACAATTGAAAAACAAGAAGACGAAACCTTTATTGTTACTACCAATAAAGGTACAAAACATCAAGCAAAAGTTGTTGCAATTGCTGGTGGATTAGGTTCTTTTGAGCCTAGAAAACCACCAATTCCAAACATCGTAAATTTTGAAGATAAAGGTGTAGAGTACATGATTCGAGAGCCAGAAATGTACCGTAATAAAAAAGTAGTTATTTCTGGAGGAGGAGACTCTGCTTTAGATTGGTCTATTTTCTTAACCGACATCGCAGCTGAGGTTACATTAATTCATAGAAGAAATGAATTTAGAGGCGCTTTAGATTCTGTTGAAAAAGTACAAGAATTAAAAGATGCAGGTAAAATTAAAATGATAACACCTGCGGAAGTTAAAGGAATTATTGGTAAAGATAAAGTAGAAGGAGTTTCTGTTGTTCAAAATGGTGGAGAAGAATTTACGATAGAAACAGATCATTTTATTCCTCTATTTGGATTGTCACCAAAGTTGGGTCCCATTGCAAATTGGGGATTAGAGATAGAGAAAAATGCTATTAAAGTAGATAACGCATTAGACTATCAAACTAATATACCAGGAATTTACGCTATTGGAGATGTAAATACCTATCCAGGAAAATTAAAGTTAATCCTTTGTGGCTTCCATGAAGCAACGTTGATGTGTCAAAGTGCATTTCAACGAATTTTCCCTGATAAGAAATACGTAATGAAATATACAACGGTAGGTGGTGTAGATGGTTTTGATGGAACCAGAAAAGAAGCACCGAAAGCAGTTGTTAAGAAAATAGACTAATGAATCCAGATATCACTATAAAAGTAACAGATAGGGAAGGAACACTTCACGAAATTCTTGCGCCAACAGATATGGCCATGAATTTAATGGAAGTGGTACGTTCTTACGAATTAGCTCCAGAAGGAACCATTGGTATTTGTGGCGGAATGGCAATGTGTGCATCTTGTCAGTGTTATGTTAAATCGGATCACGAATTGCCAGAAATGGGAATTGACGAAGATATGATGTTAGCAGAAGCTTTTCACGTTCAAGACAATAGTAGATTGGGTTGTCAAATAGCGATTACTCCAGAACTTGATGGGTTAGAAATAGAACTAGCTCCAGAAAGTTAAAAATCATTGAAACTTTCTGTATATTTGTAGAGCTAGCAATTTTAAAGCTCTAAAAAAATGTATTTAGACTTACTATCACATTTAAAATTTTTGATAAAACGCAATCCAGAATGATGAACATCTTGTTGTTATCCTGAACTTGTTTAGGATCTCTTTTATCAAGTAAAAGTTGAATCATTAAATAAAAAACATGCCTTTTTATCATAAATTAGGAGAAATTCCACCCAAAAGACACACGCAATTTCGTAAAAAAGACGGAAGTTTATATTACGAACAATTGTTTGGTACTATTGGTTTCGACGGAATGTCTACCAATTCGTATCACGAGCACAGACCCACAATGGTCAAAGAAATTCGTAAACAGTATTCTGTAAAACCAAAAATAGCGAAAGCTAATAATATACAATCGTATCGTTTTCGTGGATTTCAAGTCCCACCAGAAAATGATTATTTAGAAAGCAGAAAAGTTGTTTTAACCAACTCTGATTGTAATATTATTCTATCAGCACCAAAACAATCTACCAAAGATTATTTTTATAAGAATACAGATGCAGACGAAGTTATTTTTATACATAAAGGAACCGGAAAGTTAAGAACACACCTCGGAAATATCAATTTTAAATACGGAGATTATTTAGTAATTCCTCGTGGAATTATTTACAAATTAGATTTCGATGACGAACATAATCGCCTTTTTATCGTTGAATCGTACTCGCCAGTGTACACGCCAAAACGTTATAGAAATTGGTTTGGTCAATTATTAGAGCACTCACCTTTTTGTGAAAGAGATTTACGTCGTCCAGAGGAATTAGAAACCTATGATGAGTTAGGAGATTTCTTAATCAAAGTAAAAAAACAAGGTGAAATTATAGAAATGATTTATGCTTCACATCCTTTTGATGTGGTAGGATACGATGGTTATAATTTTCCATACGCATTTTCAATTCATGATTTTGAACCTATTACAGGACGCATTCATCAACCACCACCAGTACATCAAACTTTTGAAACCAATGCCTTTGTAATTTGCAGTTTTGTGCCGCGTTTGTACGATTATCATCCAAACTCAATTCCTGCACCCTACAATCACAGTAATATCGATTCTGATGAGGTTTTATACTATGTAGATGGCGATTTTATGAGTAGAAATGATATCGATCAAGGTCATATTTCCTTGCATCCAGCAGGAATTCCACATGGTCCACACCCAGGTGCAACAGAACGCAGTATTGGTCATACAAAAACTGAAGAATTAGCTGTTATGGTAGATACTTTTAAGCCTTTAATGGTTACAGAAGAAGCAATGAAAATTGCCGATGAAGAGTATTATAAATCTTGGTTGGAAGAAAATAAACATTAGAAGCTATTTCCTGCTTTTCGCTATATTTTTTTAATTTTATTCTCGATACAAATTTGAAAAAAAGCAAATTCACTCGAACTGACAATTAAAAAGAATGCCGCTACAATCAGGGTTAAATAGATTAATAATCAAATAGTTAACAGCTATATTAAGCCTTTTTATAAGGTCAAAAAACAAAACATCATGAGTAAAAAAGAAATAAAATCAGTAAACTACGGTTTAGAAAAAATATTTGAAGGAGCACAAGATTTCCTTCCATTACTAGGAACAGATTACGTTGAGTTTTACGTTGGTAACGCAAAACAAGCAGCGCATTTTTATAAAACAGCATTCGGTTTTCAATCGCATGCGTATCGTGGATTAGAAACGGGTTCTAAAGATTCGGTGAGTTATGTGTTAACACAAGACAAAATAAAGTTGATGCTAACAACTCCATTAAATAGCAAATCGCCAATTAACGATCATATTGTAAAACATGGTGATGGTGTGAAAATTGTTGCGCTTTGGGTAGAAGATGCAAGAAAAGCATATGAAGAAACAACTTCTCGAGGAGCAAAATCTTATATGGAACCAACTGTAGAAACAGACGAACATGGAGAGGTAGTAAGAGCAGGAATTTACACCTACGGAGAAACAGTACACATGTTTGTAGAGCGTAAAAATTATAACGGCGCTTTTTTACCAGGCTTCCAAAAATGGGAATCGGATTACAATCCACCAACTGCAGGTTTAAAATATATAGACCACATGGTTGGTAATGTTGGTTGGAATCAAATGGATGTTTGGGTAAAATGGTATGAAGATGTTATGGGGTTTGAGAATTTCTTGTCTTTTGATGACAAGCAAATTCACACAGAATACTCTGCATTAATGAGTAAAGTAATGTCTAACGGAAATGGTAGAATTAAATTTCCAATAAACGAACCTGCAAAAGCAGCAAAACGTTCTCAAATTGAAGAATATTTAGACTTTTATGAAGGTGCAGGTGTACAACATATTGCCGTTGCCACAGATGATATTATCAAAACTGTCTCTCAATTAAAAGCAAATGGTGTAGAATTTTTATCTACACCACCAGAAGAATACTATAAATCAGTTCCTGGAAGATTAGAAGAATTTAGTCATGAATTAGGAGAAGATATCGAAAAGTTAAAAGGTTTGGGTATTATGATTGATGCTGATGAAGAAGGGTATTTATTACAAATATTTACCAAACCGATAGAAGACAGGCCAACATTGTTTTTTGAAATTATTCAAAGAATGGGGGCAAGAGGTTTTGGAGCAGGAAACTTTAAAGCTTTGTTTGAATCGATAGAAAGAGAGCAAGAAAAAAGAGGAACCTTATAGAAAAATAGAATTAAGACCTTAGAGCCAAGAAATAAGAATACATTTCTTTTTTCTTGGTTCTTTTTTACCTTCTTAAAAAGGGAAATATGGATAAAGACTTTAAAAACATAAAATCACCTTTCTCATAAAATATACTTTTTATAATAGTATAGAAAAAGTAAATTTTAATAATATAAAATATCAAAATGAGTAAAGACGAGATTTTAAAAGCCTTAGAAGAAAAGTATGAAAAACTTGGAGTTCCTTTAGATTCTATGCTAGAAGGATTGCTTTGGAGTACGCCAATTACTTATTGGGATTATATCCAAACAGATGCACTTTTAGGATTGCAAACCCCTAGAACAACACAACCAGATGAAATGGTGTTTATTATGTATCATCAGGTTAATGAATTGTTGTTTAAAATGATTTTGTGGGAAATTGATCAAGTAGCTAAACCTATAGATATTTCAGCAGATAGATTCTCGATGCATTTAATGAGAATTAGTAGGTATTTTGATATGTTGTGTAGTTCTTTTACGGTAATGGGAGATGGAATGGAAAAAGAGCAATATTTGAAATTTAGAAATACGTTAACTCCTGCTAGTGGATTTCAATCTGCTCAATATAGAAAAATTGAATTTGCTTCTACAGAACTAATTAACCTAATTGATGTTAGGTATAGAGATACTATAGATAGAAATTCATCATTTAAAAACGCATATGATCATTTGTATTGGCAAGCAGCAGGAGTAAATCATAAAACAGGAAAAAAATCAACCTTAATAAAACTTTTTGATAAAAAGTATATGGGAGATTTTATAGATTTTATGGAAGATTATAATGATTGTAATTTATCTAAAAAATTTAAGCAATTGCCAAAAGAGGTTCAAGAAAACGAAGAGTTAATCAAGGCAATGCGTCATTACGATCATACGGTAAATGTAAAATGGACTTTAGCTCATTATCATGCTGCGGGCAAGTATTTAGGAGGAGATGAGAAAGAACTTGAAGCAACAGGAGGAAGTAGTTGGCGTAAGTATTTACATCCAAAATACCAACGAAGAATTTTTTATCCATACTTATGGAGCAAAGAAGAAATAGAAACTTGGGGTACGTTTTAGTATATTAAATAATAGTTAAAAAGACATTTACAAGCTGCTTGTAAATGTCTTTTTTTCATTTTGGAACGGTAATTGTCATTACTTTTTTATAAGTTTGGTTTTCCTATGAAAAAATATATCGTAACAATTTTAGTTTTAGTACTAACTTTTTCTGTACTTGGTCAAGAAAAAAAACAAGCTTTTAAAGGTGGAGAATGGTTGCGTTATAAAATGAGTTATAGTGGCTTTTTAAGAGCAGGAACTGCCATTTTAGAAGTAAAAGAGAGAGGTTTTAACGGAAAAAGAGTTTTTCATACAAAAGGTAGTGGTTGGACTTCTGGTATGATAAAATGGTTTTTTAAGGTAGATGATGTCTATGAGTCTTTCTTTGATAAAGATACTATCAAACCCTATCAATTTAGAAGGAAAATAGATGAAGGAGGTTATAAAAAACACAGAATAACATCATTTAATTACAAAACAAAAAAAGCATACGTTCAAGATTTTATCAAACAAAAAGATACTTCTGTTGCTTTTGTCAATGTTCAAGATATGCTTTCTTCCTTTTATTATTTAAGAAATCAAAATTTAGATACATTAAAAGAAGGAGAAGAAATTTCTATAGATATGTTTATGGATTCTCAGATATATCCTTTTAAGCTTCGATTTTTAGGAAGAGAGGTTTTAAGAACTAAATTTGGACAAGTCAATTCTTTAATTTTTAGACCATTGGTTCAATCTGGAAGAGTTTTTAAAGCACAAGAAAGTGTAACTATCTGGATAACAGACGATGAGAATAAAATTCCAATTAAAATGAAAGCATCCCTTTCTGTTGGTTCTTTAAGAGCAGAACTAGAAGCTTACAAAGGTTTAGCAAATCCATTTAGAAAAAAAGAAGATTAAATTTAGAAAACTTTAACGAAACCGTTATAGGAACTTCATCAAATAGATTAAAAATAAATCAATTTTATTTGTACTTTTGAAAGCTACACCTAATAGTTTAAGTTTCTTGAAAAATACAACACTCCTTTTAGTTCTAATTCTATCTTTTTTATCGTGCAAGAAAGATGAAATAAAACCCATAATTGTTCCGAAAATAGAAAAAAAACCAGAATACAGGTACGGGTATAAAATTGAAAATTTTAAAGTAATTCAAGACACTATTAAAAGCGGAGAAAGTTTTGGAGCAATTTTAGACAGACATCATGTTTATTACCCAAAAATAAATAAAATTGCAAGTTCAATAAAAGATGTTTTTGATGTTAGAAGAGTTAGAGCCGGTAAGCCTTACACAATTTTAGCAAGTAAAGATTCTCTAGAAGAAGCAAAAGTTTTTATTTATAAAGACAATAAGATTAAAGCTACCGTTGTCGATTTTTCTGACTCTATAATTAAAGCACACACCTACTTACAACCTATAAAAACAATAGAGAGAATTGTAGAAGGAAAAATTTATTCTAATTTTTCTAACTCTATGGACAGCTTACATTTATCAGCAAATTTAATGTATGAAATTGCAGATATTTACGCCTGGACTTTAGATTTTTACAAACTTCAAAAAGGAGATACCTTTAAATTGATATTTGAAGAGAAGTATATTAAAGATTCTCTTTTTGCAGGTTATGGAAAAGTAAAAGCTGCTTATTTTAAACATAATGGAGTAGATTTATATGCTTTTAGATTTATAGCGGACTCTGTACAAGGAATTCCAGAATACTATAATGAAAAAGGAGATATGTTGCGTAGTCAGTTTTTAAAATCACCTATAAAATTTCAATATAGAATTTCTTCTAGGTATAATTTAAAAAGAAGAATTGCATATTATGGTAATAGAATTAAACCTCACAGAGGTACAGATTTTGCTGCAAATATTGGTACTGAAATTTTAGCTACAGCAAGTGGAACTGTAATTAAATCTGAAAGAAGAGGTGGGAATGGAAATTATGTAAAAATAAAACACAACAATACCTATTCTACTCAGTATTTACATATGAAAAAACGTAAAGTTAAAAAAGGACAATACGTAAAACAAGGAGATGTAATTGGTTGGGTAGGAATGACAGGAAATACAGGAGGGCCACACGTTTGTTATCGTTTCTGGAAAAATGGTAGAGAAGTAGATCCTTTTAAACAAAAATTACCAGCGGCAGAACCTTTAAAGAAAAGTTTAAAACCAAAATATTTAGAGTTTATTAAAACCCTTAAATATCAATTGGATTACAAACAACTAGAGGTTCCAGAACCAAAAATAATTACAAAAGAAATTGTACAAAATTAAAAAATGGCTTTAAAAAACATCAACCCAACTACAACTAACGCCTGGAAAAAATTAACAAACCATTTTAATGAGGCTCAAAACCTAAACATTAAAGAACTTTGTAAAGATGTAAATAGAAAAGAAGATTTTTCAATTTATTTTGATGATTTACTAGTCGATTTTTCAAAAAATAGAATTACTAAAGAAACCCTAGACTTGTTAGTAGAATTAGCAAATGAAGTTGATTTAAAAGACGCTATAGAAAAACAATTTTTAGGAGAAAAAATTAATGTTACAGAAGGTAGAGAAGTTTTGCATACTGCCTTAAGAAGCAGTTCTGATGAACCTATTTTAATTGACGGAAAAGATATTAAGCCTAAAATACAAACTGCTTTAAGAAAAATTAGAAGTTTTTCTAATAAGGTGATTTCTGGAAAGTGGAAAGGTTATACTGGAAAACAAATTACAGATATTGTAAATATTGGTATTGGAGGTTCGGATTTAGGTCCTGATATGGTTGTTGAATCTTTACAATATTATAAAAATAGATTAACCACACATTTTGTTTCAAATATAGATGGTGATCACGTTTCCGAAATTATTAAAAGATTAGATCCAGAAACAACATTATTTGTTATAGTATCTAAAACATTTACCACACAAGAAACAATTACCAATGCAGAAACTATAAAAAATTGGTTTTTAAAATCTGCAACTATCTTTGATATTCCTAAACATTTTGTAGCCGTTTCAACAAATTTAGAAGCAGTAGATAATTTTGGAATTGATAAAGCAAATGTTTTTCCTATGTGGAATTGGGTTGGAGGGCGTTTTTCTCTCTGGTCTGCAGTGGGTTTATCTATAAGTTTATCTGTAGGATTTGATAATTTTAAAGCCCTTTTAGAAGGGGCAGAAGAAATGGATCTTCACTTTAAAAACGAAGACTTTAACAAAAATATTCCTGTTGTTTTAGCTTTACTTAGTATTTGGTATAATAATTTTTATTTAGCAGAAACAGAAGCTGTTTTACCTTATTCTCAATATTTAAAGAAACTTCCAGATTACCTGCAACAAGCAATAATGGAAAGTAACGGGAAAGGTATTGATAGAAATGGTGAAAAAGTAGATTATCAAACCGGAACAATAGTTTGGGGAAGTACTGGTACAAACATGCAACATGCATTTATGCAATTAGTACATCAAGGAACCAAATTAATTCCAGCAGATTTTATTGGTTATAAAGAATCTTTATATGGTTTAACAGATCATCATAAAAAACTAATGGCAAACTATTATGCCCAAATGGATGCTTTGGCTTTTGGTAAAACAAAAGAAGAAGTGCATTTAGAATTAAAGTTTTCTGGTAATGAAGCTAAGATTAATCAACTTTTACCTTTTAAAGTTTTTGAAGGAAACAGACCAAGCAATAAAATCTTATTTGATAAATTAACTCCTAAATCTTTAGGGAAATTAATCTCGCTGTACGAGCATAAAATTTTTACACAGGGAATTCTATGGAACATCTATAGTTATGATCAATTTGGTGTAGAACTAGGTAAGGAATTGGCTAAAAAACTATTGAACAGCTAGAAAAATAAGTCTGTCTATATGAGACTTTCATAAAGTTAACAAAAAAGAA
Organism: Polaribacter marinus; assembly: GCF_022662535.1. Taxonomy (GTDB): domain Bacteria; phylum Bacteroidota; class Bacteroidia; order Flavobacteriales; family Flavobacteriaceae; genus Polaribacter; species Polaribacter marinus. The sequence goes on along the minus strand of NZ_JAKQYM010000009.1, from coordinate 24,537 downwards.
TCTTTGTGTTAACAAAATTGTTAATATGTAAAATATTGACTTACAGTTAAAAACTAACTTTTTTATTACTTTTCAGTATCATAATTTTTTGTTAAAACTTAACATTAAATTAACATTGCAATGCCTTAAAAACAAGAATTTTGCAAAACATTTAATAACATATAAATTAAAAATGAAAAATTTTAAAAATTTATTACTCGTAGCATTGTTCTTTGCAACAACTACGATTTTAGGACAGACTAAAATTACAGGTACTGTTGTAGATGAAGCTAACCAAGCTTTACCTGGAGCAAGTGTTCTTGTAAAAGGAACTACCAATGGAACAGAAACTGATTTCAACGGTAAATTTACCTTAACAGCTGATTCTAATTCGGGTGTTTTAGTAATCTCTTTTATAGGTTACAAAAAAATTGAAGTAGCTTTTTCTTCTGGAAAAACTAATGTGGGTACAATTCAATTAAAAGAGGATGAAGATTCTTTAGATGAAGTTGTAATCATTGGAAAAGGAGTTGTTGATTTAGCAGGTGGAAGAAAAACACCAGTTGCAGTATCTACAATTAAAGCTGCAGAAATTCAGAAAAAAATTGGAACACAAGACGTTACAATGACTTTAGTAAATACACCATCTGTGTATGTTGCTGGTCAATCTGGAGGTTTTGGAGATTCTAGAATTTCTGTAAGAGGATTTCAACAAGACAACACTGCGTACTTATTAAACGGACAACCAATTAATGGTATGGAAGATGGTAAGATGTATTGGTCTAACTGGTCTGGAATTAATGATATTGCTAGCGCAATTCAAATTCAAAGAGGTTTAGGTGCTTCTAAATTAGCAATTTCTTCTGTAGGTGGTACAACTAACTTTGTAACAAAAACTACAAGTAAAAAAGCAGGAGGTTATGTTTCTACAGCATTTGCTAATGATGCTTACTTTAAAACTACAGCTTTTTATAATACAGGAAAATCTGAAGGTGGTTTTGCTACTTCTGTAATGCTTTCTCACTGGGAAGGTGATGGATATAGTGATGGAACACAAGGTCAAGGTCAAACGTATTTTATTTCTTTTGGATATACACCGAACGAAACACATAACTTTAACTTCTTGTTAACGGGTGCTCCACAAACACACGATCAAAATTTTAGTAAAAGTATATCAAGTTATTTACAATATGGTAGAAAGTACAATAGTAACTGGGGTACTTACCAAGGTAACTATATGTCAGAAAGAACAAACTTCTACCACAAACCTGTAATGAATTTAAACTGGGATTATAAAATTAGCGAAACAGCTAACTTATCTACAGTATTATACGCATCTTTTGGTAAAGGTGGTGGAACAGGTCCTAGAGGAGCTTATGTAAACCTTAACTCTCAAGGTCAAATAGATTATGATGCTATATATAGCCTTAATGCTTCTGTTGTAGATTCTCAAAACTATCAAGGTTATATTACTAGAGCTTCTATGAATAATCATAGTTGGTTCGGTATGGTATCTAATTTTGAGAAAAAAATCAATGATAACTTAACTTGGAATTTAGGAGCTGATTTAAGATCTTATTATGGTACTCACTTTAGACAAGTAGAAAACTTTAGAGGTTTAAATTCTTGGTCAGAGAGCAGAAAATTAAAAGGTGCAGATCATCTTGCAGATGGTACAAGTGTAACTGTTGTTGCAACAGAAAGCTTTAAAGCGAATCCTTGGGATACAATGTTTAATTCAGCTAGCGAAAGCCAAAGAATTGATTATGATAGTAGTGAAAGAATTTCTTACTTAGGTGTATTTACTCAATTAGAGTATGCAACTGATAAATTTTCTGGATTCTTCCAAGGTTCTGCGTCACAACAATATAATCAAAGATTTGATAGATATGACTATGAAGCAGCATTTGAAGATTCTGAAAAAGTAAGTAACTTCGGTTATAACTTAAAAGCTGGTGGTAGTTATACTATAAATGAAAGCAATAAAGTATTTGCTAACGTTGGGGTTTATTCTCGTCAACCTTACCAAGACAACATGTTTTCTACATATAACAACTACATCAATCCTTTTAGCCAAAACGAAGACATTCTTGGTTTAGAAGCTGGTTATTCTTTTGCTAAAGAAAACTTTACTGCAAACGTTAACTTATATAGAACTTCTTGGAAAAATAGAGTTGTAAACTCTTCAAGAACTACGGGTGGTATTGTACAAAATACATTAAACTTTGGAGTTGAACAATTACACCAAGGAATAGAAATTGATTTTAAAGCTAGATTATTTAATGATAAATTAGACTTTAAAGGATTTACTTCTATTGGAGATTGGGAATATAAAGGAAGTGCTACTACAAGAGTACAAGATGAAAATCAAAACATTATTTCTGAAACAAATGAAGATATAGACGGAGGTAAAGTTGGTGATGCTGCTCAATTTACTTTAGGATTTGGTTTAGACTATAAAATTACAGATGATTTTTCTGTAGATTTCGATTGGAGATTCTACGACGGTTTATATGCTAGTGTAGGAGCTGTAAAAGAAAACTTAGAATTACCTTCTTATGATATTGCAGATTTAGGTATCTCTTATAGACTTAAAGTTGGTGAAGAAAAAGACAAAACTTTAAACTTTAGATTAAACGTAAACAACTTATTTTACGAAGTATATTTATCTGATTTAAGAACAGCAAATACTGTAGGTGCAGGAGATGCTACTTGGAAAGGAATTAATGTAAACAATCAAGGTTACTTTGGTTGGGGTAGAACATGGAATGCTTCTGTTAGATATAACTTCTAATTAAGTTAGAAATTAATTTTTTTAAAAACCACCTCTTTTGAGGTGGTTTTTTTATGTTTAAAATTAGTAACTTTACACTATTAAAATAAACAATTAATTATGAAAGAACTTCACTCTTATTGGGCATATTTAGTATTAGCTATATTAATTTTTGCAGTTGTTAACGCAATAATTGGTTTTACACAAAAGAAACAATTTACAGACAAAGATTTACGTATAGGGTTATTTACCCTTATCGTTTCTCATATTCAATTATTAATTGGTCTAGGTTGGTATTTCATGTCTCCATGGTACAAAGCCTTAAAAACTAATGGAAATGAAGTTATGGGTGATAAAGCCACTCGATTATTAGCTATAGAGCATCCAATAATGATGATTTTAGCTATTATATTTATAACAATAGGTTGGTCTATGCATAAAAAGAAAAAAGATGGAACAGCCAAATTTAAAACTTTTGCAATTTTTTATGGTTTGGCTTTAGTGCTAATTTTAGCTAGAATTCCGTGGAATAATTGGTTATAGTATATGAAAATTATAAGTCATATTTTATCACCAATATTTGCATTGGTATTTCTCACTTTATTGGTGATTTTTCACCCATTACAATGGTTGAGTTTAAATCTATTTGGCCACAAAGCACATGAAAAAGTTGTAGCATTACTTAACTTTACCTTGGTTAAATCGTTATTGATTTTAGGGGTAACCATTAGAGTGAAAAATAAGCATAAAATACCAGAAGATACTTCTATCATTTTTGTTTCTAACCATCAATCTACGTTCGATATCCCACCAATTGGCTGGTATTTTAGAAAGCACCATCCAAAATTTGTTTCTAAAATTGAACTAGGGAAAGGTATACCAAGTGTTTCATATAATTTAAGACATGGTGGAGCTGCACTTATTAATAGAAAAGATCCAAAACAAGCAATTAGTGAATTGGTCAATTTTTCTAAGAGAATTAAAGAAAAAAAATGGGGAGCAATTATTTTTCCAGAAGGGACAAGAAGTAGAAATGGTGCTCCTAAAAAATTTGCTACAAATGGATTAAAAATTATTACCAAGTATAATAAAGACGGATATATTGTACCTTTAACAATTAATAATTCTTGGAAAGTTTTTAAGTACGGAAAATACCCTTTAGGAATTGGAAGTCCAATTACAATAACAGCACATAAACCAATAAAAATAAGTTCTTTACCTTTTGATGAATTATTAAAAGAAACAGAAACAATTATAAAACAAAATATAAAATAATGTCAATACAAAACATTAGAAAAGAGGTTATGCTAACGCTAGAAAAAAGTATGAACCATTTTATGGAAAAATACTTAATTCCTGCAGAAAAAATTTGGCAACCTACAGACTTTCTTCCAAACTCACAAAAAGATTCTTTTATCACTGAGGTAGAAGAAATAAGAGAACTCTCTAAAGAATTACATGATGATTTTTGGGTGGTCTTAGTTGGAGATACCATTACGGAAGAAGCATTACCAACTTATGAATCTTGGTTGTTAGACTTAGATGGAGTGACCCAAGACCCAGATAATAGTTGGGCAAAATGGGTAAGAACTTGGACTGCAGAAGAAAATAGACACGGAGACGTTTTAAATAAATATTTGTATTTATCAGGGCGTGTTAACATGAGAGAGGTAGAAATTTCTACCCAACACTTAATTGCTGATGGGTTTGATATTGGTACTTCAACAGATCCTTACAAGAATTTTGTTTATACTACTTTTCAAGAATTAGCAACGTATGTATCTCACAATAATGTAGCTAAAATTGCACGTAAAAAAGGGCATAAAGCATTAGCAAAAATGTCTAAAATTATTGCTGGTGATGAAATGCGTCACCACCAAGCATATGCTCATTTTGTCAAAGAAATTTTTAAAATAGATCCAAGTGAAATGATGTTGGCTTTTCAACATATGATGAAACATAAAATAGTAATGCCTGCAATGCATTTAAGAGAATCTTTTGGGGCTAAAGGAAGTTTGTTTGATGACTTTTCTATTGTTGCTCAAAGAGTAGGTGTGTATACAGGTTTTGATTATGTAGACATTTTAAAGAAATTAAATACAATGTGGGAAATAGATAAGATTACAAATCTTACTCCAGAAGCCGAAAAAGCAAGAGACTATTTAATGAAATTACCAGATAGAATGTATAGAATTACAGAAAGAATTGTGGTTCCAAATACAGAGTTTAAGTTTAAATGGATGTTAAACCCAAGTTAGATTTAAGCAAATAATATTGATTAAAGACTCTTTTAAAGTTCTATTTTAAAAGAGTCTTTATCATTTAAGAATCCTAGTTTTTTTCGAATCTTTTCTTGAGCAGGTTTATAAAGAGTAGCCGTTATAATTCCAACTTCGTTTTTATTTAAACTAGAAAGTTGCTCACCTAAATAATTTACAATTAAAGAATTTCCAGAATAATCAAAATCATTAGCATCTTTTCCGGTTCTATTTACGCCAACAGTATAACACATGTTTTCTATAGAACGCGCCTTTAATAGGGTGTCCCAGGCTTTTATTCTTGTTACAGGCCAATTTGCCATATATATTAATAAGTCGTAATTTTCTGTGTTTCTACCCCAAACAGGAAAACGCAAATCATAACAGATTAACGGACAAATTTTCCATCCTTTATAATTTACAATTCGTTTTTCGGTTCCAGAAGTATAAATTTTATTTTCACCAGCTAAGGTAAAAGAATGTCTTTTATCATAAGTTTCTATCTTACCTGATGGGTGCACAAAAACAAGACGATTATAAAAATTTTTGTTTTCAGAAATGACTAAACTTCCACAAATGGCGATTTGCTTTTCTATTGCAATTCTTAACATCCATGAAACAGAAAACCCATCCATGTTTTCTGCTACATTTTTAGGGTTCATTGTAAACCCTGAAGTAAACATCTCTGGTAAAACAATTAAGTCTACCTTATTCTCTAGATTGTTAATTTTTTTTTCAAAAAAAGCAATATTTTGAGTTGTGTTTTCCCAAATTAAATCAGCTTGAATCCCAACAATTTTTAATTCATTATGCATCAAAATTTATTTTAAAGATTAACCAAGTATAAAAGTAAGTTTTTGTAATTTAGAAATTCAAAATTGAACAAAAATTCTATGCAATCTTTTATTTCTGAAACTTTAGAGGATATTTTAACAACTACAAAATCATTTGAAAACGTAGTTTTTATATTACCATCTCAAAGAGCAAAAGTATTTGTTAAACAAACGTTTAAAGAGAAGCTATCTGTAGGGTTTTTACCCAAAATTTTAAATGTAGAACAATTTATAAATCAAATTTCTGGTATAGAAAGAGCAGACAGTATTCAGTTATTATTTCACTTCTACACCATTTATAAAAGCATAGAAAAAAATCCAGATTCATTTGATGTATTTTCTTCATGGGCATTTACGGTTATTCAAGATTTTAATGAAATAGATCAGCATTTGGTAAACACCAATGATATTTTTATTTATTTAAGAGATATTCAGCGGTTAAAAAAATGGTCTGTAAAAGGAGAGTTTAAAGAAACAGTTTTGATTAAAGATCATTATTCTTTTTTAGAAAAATTAAACAACTATTATCCTGCATTTTATCAGTTCTTATTAAAAAACAACATTGGATATCAAGGTTTAATTTATAGAGAAAGCTGTAATAAAATTGATGATTTTTTAGAAAAAAATGAACAAACAAAATTCTTTATTATCGGTTTTAATGCTTTAAATAAAGCTGAAGAATTTTTATTTCAAAAAATATTAGAAAGAGGGAACTCTGAGATTTATTGGGATATAGATACTGCTTTTTTCAATTCAAACCACCAAGCAGGTACTTTTATTAGGAAATATAAAAAGGAATGGAAATATTATGAAAAAAAGGAAATAAAGACTTTAGGGAATTCATTTTCTACTCCAAAAAACATTCAAGTTATTGGGGCGTCTAAAAATATTACACAAATAAAATATGCTGGAGAAATTCTAGAAAATATTTCAGACCTTAGTAATACAGCGTTGGTTTTAGCAGACGAAACTTTATTGCCAATTACGTTAAATTCATTGCCTCAAAATATCAGTGCAATAAATATTACCATGGGGTATCCTTTAAAAGATATACCTACAACTAGTTTAATTTTTTCTATTTTTCAATTGTTTATTTCTCAAGAAAAACTACAAAAAACAATTGTAAACGAATTTTACTATAAAGATGTAATTCGATTTTTAAAACATCAATCTATTTATAAACTGATACACGCCATTGATGATTTTTCTGAAGAAATTGCGAAACAAAATCAAACGTTTATCAATCAGAAACACATCAATCAATTATTAGAAAATTCGAGTAAAATACTTCAAGAAATTATTACATCTGTATTTAATTCGTACACTTCTATTGATGAATTTATGGGGCGAATTTTAAACATTATAGATCTTTTAAAAGAAAACGTAAATGATTTAGAGAAAGAATATTTATTTCGTTTTTATACCGTTTTTACGCAGTTAATAACCTTACAAAATGAGTATAAATATTTTTCTGATTTAAAAACATTATCGCTTTTCTTTAGACAATTAATTTCATCAGAAAGTTTATCTTTTCAAGGAGAACCCTTAAAAGGATTGCAATTAATGGGAATGTTAGAAACACGTATTTTAGATTTTGAGAATATTATTTTAACTTCCACCAATGAAGGTGTTTTACCTGCTAGTAGTCAGCAAAACTCATTCATCCCTTTTGATGTAAAAACAGCTTTTGGATTACCTACTTATAGAGAGAAGGATGCTATTTTTTCGTATCATTTTTTTAGATTGATACAAAGAGCTAAAAATGTTTTTATCTTGTACAATACAGAACATGATGTTTTTGGAAGTGGAGAGAAAAGTAGATTTGTTGCGCAATTAGAAATGCTAAAAAGGGATATTGTTCAAAAAATTATTTCACCAAAAGTAGTTACTAAAAACATCGATTTGAAAGTGGTTTCTAAAAATGAAGTTGTTTTTGAAAGGTTAAAAGAAATTGCAAAAAAAGGAATTTCTCCTTCTTCTTTAACTAATTATTTATACAATCCAATATCATTTTACAAACAAAAAATTTTACAATTAAAAGAGTTTGATGATGTAGAAGAAACCATTGCTTTTAATACATTAGGAACTGTTGTTCATGAAACTTTAGATGAATTATATACTCCTTATGTTGGTAAGTACCTACTGAGCGAAAGTGTTGATTCTATGATGAAAATAGCGAAAGAATTGGTGGTAAAACATTTTAAAAACCACTTTAAAAATGGAGATATTTCTACAGGTAGAAATCGTTTAATTTTTGAAGTAGCTAATAGGTTTGTATCTAATTTTTTATCCAAAGAAAAAGAATTGATTTCAGATGAAAATAATCAATTAAAAATAATAGCAACAGAAGAAGATCTATTTACAGAAATTCAGGTTGATGGAATTGATTTTCCAATAATATTAAGAGGTCAAGTAGATAGAGTAGATGAATTAAATGGAGTTGTTAGAATTATAGATTATAAAACAGGAATGGTGACAAGTGGTAATTTAAGAGTTCCAGAGTTTGAGAACTTAAGAGAAGAAAAACACTTAAAAGCAATTCAGGTTTTAATGTATGCGTATTTGTTTACAAAAAGTAAAAATTACGACTATAATCAACCTTTAGAAGCAGGTATTTATTCTTTTAAAAATTTAAATAGTGGGTTTTTATCCATTGATTTTGCACAACCAAGAAAAACAGCAGATACAAATATCACTAAAGAAAAGCTAGAAGAATTTTTAGATGAAATTAAAATTTACATTAAAGAAATTTACAATTTAGAAAACGACTTTATAGAACCTGCAGATTTAAAGTATTAAATTACATTTTCCCTTTTAAAATCAATAACGGAACATTTGTGGTAAACTCTTCTTTTAGAATGGTATTCTTTTCCCATAATTTTTTAAAGAAACCTCTTTTACGTCTAAAAACACATAACATGTCTGGGTTAATCGTTTGTAAGTGTTCTAAAACTCCTTGAAAAGTTGTCGCGTTTTCAGTTTTTGTTAATGTAGATTGTAATTTTGCTAAATCTTTATTAATAACTAAATCTGTTTCTTTATAATTAGGCGTTTTTACCAACAATAAATGAACCTTTGCATTAAATTCTTTCATAAGATACTGCATAGGCTTTAAAGCAGTTTTGCTTTTTACAACTCCTGATTTAAATGCCATTAATACAGAATTGATTGGCTTAAAAACATAATTTTCTGGTATTGCTAATACAGCAATTTCTGTTTGTTTAACAATACTACCTGCGGTTTTTCCTAAAAAAAGTTCCTCTTTTATAGAATTACTTTTAGTACCAACGATTATTAAATCGACTCCTAATTCATTGTCAATAGTCTCAATACTAACAGCAGTATTACCTTTTGCAGAAATGAGTTTAACTTCTACGTTTTTTCTATCAACACTCTCTACCATTGTTCGTAAATACAAATTGGTTTCACGTTCAATGATTGTATCTATATTTATCATTGTTCCAGCTTTAGATTGAGCACTGTATGCTCTAAAAACAAAAACTTTAGCGTTGATTTTATCTGCAAAATCAATAGCATATTGTAATGTTGCTTTTGCACTTTCTGTAGATCCTATAGGTACTAATATGTGTTTCATATCAAAAATTTTAACAATGCAAAGTTACTTATTTTTCAGTTATGAAACTCTTTTTACATTTTTTAGATATGTACATTTGTACTATAAACTTTTTATTTGAAAAGCACGATCAATTTTAAAACCATTAATAAATTAGCAATTCCTGCTTTAATAGCTGGTATTGCAGAACCCGTTTTATCTATTACAGATACTGCGATAATTGGAAATATAAATGAAAACGCAACAGAAAGTTTAGCTGCAGTGGGCATTGTTGGGGCTTTTATTTCTATGTTGGTTTGGGTATTTGGACAAATTAGAAGTGCAATTTCTTCTATCATTTCTCAATATGTTGGAGCCAATAAATTAGATGAAGTGAAAGCCTTACCTGCTCAAGCAATTGCAATTGTGGTTATGGGAAGTTTATTTGTTTTAATGATTTCATATCCGTTTTCTAAACAAATTTTTCAGTTTTATAACGCATCAGGAGCAATTCTAGAATATTGTATTTCTTATTTTGAAATTAGAATTTTTGGATTTCCGTTTTCTCTTTTTGTTTTTGCTGTCTTTGGAACTTTTAGAGGCTTACAAAATACTTTTTATCCTATGATAATTGCTATAATTGGTGCATTGCTAAATATTGTTTTAGATCTAATTTTGGTATATGGTGTAGATGGTTTTATTCCAGCAATGCATATTAAAGGTGCTGCGTATGCAAGTGTATTGGCTCAGATTGCTATGGCAATAATTGCCATGATTCTGTTGTTGAAAAAGACTCCTCTCTCATTAAAAATAGCATCTAAAATCCATCCAGAAATTCCACGATTATTAGGAATGATTGGAAACCTTTTTATGCGAACAATTGCTTTAAATACAGCATTGTATTTTGCAACAGCTTTTGCAACAGGTTACGGAAAAGAATATATAGCTGCTTATACAATTGGTTTAAATATTTGGTTGTTAGGTGCTTTTATGATTGACGGATATTCGAGCGCAGGGAACATATTGTCAGGAAAATTATTGGGAGCAAAAGAGTATAAAACTTTAATATTATTAAGTAAAAAGTTGTTTAAATATGGGCTTACAACTGGAGTTTTAATAGCTGTTTTAGGTTTTCTTTTTTACCATTCTATTGGAACCTTTTTTACAAAAGATCAACTCGTTTTAGAGCAATTTTACAATGTTTTTTGGATTGTTTTAGCAATGCAACCTTTGTGTGCCATAACATTTATTTTTGATGGAATGTTTAAAGGAATGGGAGAAATGAAATATTTAAGAAATCTTCTTTTACTTTCTACTGCTTTTGTTTTTATACCTACTTTAGTGTTTTTCGATTATTTTGACTTTAAATTAATTGCAATTTGGACTGCTTTTACATTTTGGATTATTGCACGAGGTTTACCTTTGATTTTTAAATTTAGAAACAAGTTTTTACCGCTTGCTCAAAAAAGTTAACTTTACTAAAAAATTCATTTAAATGAACACAACAAGACAAAACGGAAGTTTATATACCAACCTAAAGAATAATATTGCTATTATAGAATTTGGTCATCCTGCAAGCAATTCTTTTCCAAGTGAATTATTAGAAAGATTAACAAATGAATTGAATTCTATTTCTAAAAATGATGCAATTTCTGTTGTTGTTTTAAAATCAGAAGGAGAAAAAGCTTTTTGTGCAGGTGCTTCTTTTGATGAATTAATAGCCATCTCAAACTTAGAAGAAGGAAAACAATTTTTTGCTGGTTTTGCAAATGTTATAAATGCCATGAGAACTTGTGGAAAGTTAATTGTTGGTCGTGTTCAAGGAAAAGCAGTTGGTGGTGGAGTTGGTTTAGCAGCGGCTTGCGATTATGTTTTAGCAACAGAAAGTGCGGCCATAAAATTATCTGAGTTTACGATTGGTATTGGTCCGTTTGTGATTGCTCCAGCAGTTGAAAGAAAAATTGGTGTTGCGGCTTTATCAGAATTAACTTTAGACGCTACCAATTGGAAAAGTGCTTATTGGGCTAAAGAAAAAGGTTTGTTTGCTAGAGTTTTTGAAGATATCAAAACACTAGATACAGAAGTTGAAATTTTATCTGAAAAATTAGCTTCTTATAACCCCCAAGCAATAGCAGAAATGAAAAAAGTTTTGTGGAAAGGAACAGGCAACTGGAATGATTTACTTGCAGAAAGAGCTGCTATTTCTGGCGAATTAGTCTTATCTGATTTTACAAAAAAAGCATTAGAAAAATTTAAAAAGTAAGTCTACTAGGTCTTTTAATTCATAAAAATGAAAATTGTTTCAACAAATATTGGAGAACAAAAAAAAATAAACTGGAAAGGAAAAGAAGTTTTTACAGGAATTTTTAAATATAAAGTTGGTAAACCTATTTTTTTAGACAAAGAAGAAGTAAAAGGAGATACTATTTGTAACCGAGAAAATCATGGAGGAATTTTGCAAGCAGTTTATGGATATTCATTAAAACATTACGATTATTTTAAAAAGTTATATCCAGATTTAAATTTCGAAATGGGAATCTTTGGAGAAAACTTAACTATTGATGATTTGGACGAAACTAAAATTCATCAAGGGGATACTTTTAAAGTTGGTGAAACTATTTTAGAAGCAACCGTTCAGAGAGATCCGTGTTATAAATTAGGAATACGTTTTAACAACATGAAAATTGTAAAACAATTCTGGAATACTACTTTTTGTGGCGTTTACTTTAAAGTAATACAAATAGGTTTTGTAAAAGATGGAGACATTTTTGAGCAAATTAAATCTTGCCCCCAAAACCCTACCATTGCAAACTTATATGTTGTTGCTAAAAGAACTGCAACTTTTGAATAAGGATTAAAGAATTTCTTCTTTCTTATGTAGAAACCTAGTTAATTTCATGGAAAGATCTAACAGAATAATTTTTGCGTTTCCATTTCTTTCTATATGATAAATGGCTTCATTTAATTCTTTTTCTATTTCTAAAATATTTCCCGCGTGCACAAAAGGAGCAAACTTAGAAAGATCAAAACCTGTTTTTGTTTCCATAAAAACTAACTGATCAGATTTGTAGTTTAATAATAGAGCTTGTCTAAAAAACTGCAAACAATAATCTAAAAAACGTTTTTGAGTTTCACGTCCTGTTTTTGCAATTGTATCAGACCAAGAAATAAGTTGTTGCACAACAGATGCATTTCCTTTGGCTCTAAAAGCTGTTCTAATCCAAGCAACAAACCACTCTTCAAAAACCAAATCATTCCCATCGTTTTCTAATAAATGTATTGCTTTGTTGTAATTTCCTTCTGCTTGATGTGCAATTTTTGCAGCTTCATTATCAGAAACTTGATGATTTACAATTAAAGTATTTGCAATATCTTGTTCGCTCAAAGCAGGAAAATATAATGCCTGACAACGAGATTTTATAGTATTTATAATCTGTTCTTCGTTTTCTGTAATCAATAAAAAAACGGTTTTTTCTGGGGGCTCTTCAATGAGTTTTAGTAATTTATTGGCAGCAGCAATGTTCATTTTTTCTGCCATCCAAACAATCATCACTTTAAAACCACCTTCGTAACTTTTGAGTTTTAGTTTTTTTACAACTTCTTCGGCTTCATCAACCCCAATAATTCCTTGCTTGTTTTCTACGCCAATATGTTGCAACCAATTAAATAAACTTCCATAAGGTTGTGTGGCTATAAAATTCCTCCAATCTTCTAAAAACAAGCTGCTAACCGGGTGTTTTTTTACCTTTTCATTAGAGGTCACTGGAAAGGTAAAATGCAAATCAGGATGCTGTAATTTATCGCATTTAATGTTGCATGCATCTTGGTCATTAGAGAAATTACACAGTAAAAATTGTGCATATGCAATTGCCATTGGTAAAGTACCGCAGCCTTCTTTTCCTACAAATAATTGTGCGTGTGGAATTCTACCATTTTCAGCAGAAACTTGCAGGTGGTTTTTAATATGTTCTTGACCTATGATTTGGTTGAAAAGCATACGCAAATATAAGAGATAATATTACGAAATCGATATTTTAACTTTTCAGTTTTCAATTTCTTTATACCTAAATAAATCGGTATTTTTGTTAAAAATCAAAATTCATAAAATGAAAACTTTAAAAGATTTTAATTTCAAAAATAAAAAAGCAATTATTCGTGTAGATTTTAATGTGCCTTTAAATGATAAGTTTGAAGTAACGGATGCTACAAGAATACAAGCGGCAAAATCTACAATTATAGAGATATTAGAACAAGGCGGAAGTTGTGTCTTAATGTCGCATTTAGGAAGGCCAAAAGGAGTTCAAGAAGAGTTTTCTTTACGCCATATTGTAGAAACAGCAACAGATATTTTAGGGGTTAAAGTAAATTTTGTTTCAGATTGTATAGGAGAGAAAGTTGCCACAGCTGTTGCAAACTTAGAACCTGGAGAAATTTTATTGTTAGAAAACCTTCGTTTTTATGATGAAGAGAAAAAAGGGGATGTTGCTTTTGCAGAAAAATTATCGAAATTTGGAGACATTTATGTAAATGATGCTTTTGGAACTGCACATAGAGCACATGCATCTACAACGATTATTGCACAATTTTTTAAAGAGAAGAAATGTTTCGGAAATTTATTGGCAAGAGAAATAGAAAGTATAGATAAGGTTTTAAATAATTCAGAAAAGCCCGTATTAGCAATATTAGGGGGGGCAAAAGTATCTTCAAAAATTACGGTTATTGAAAATATTTTAGATAAAATAGATCACCTAATTATTGGTGGTGGAATGAGTTTTACGTTTGTAAAAGCGAAAGGAGGAAAAATAGGCGATTCTATTTGTGAAGATGATAAAATGGAGTTGGCTTTAGAGATTTTAAAGCAAGCTAAAGCGAAAGGTGTTCAAGTTCATATTCCTGTTGATGTTATTGCTGCAGATGACTTTAGTAATGACGCAAATACTCAAACAATAGATATTACTAAAATTCCTGATGGTTGGCAAGGACTTGATGCGGGACATAAATCTAGAGAAATTTTTGATGATGTTGTAAATAAATGTAAAACCATTTTATGGAATGGACCTTTAGGTGTTTTTGAAATGGAAAATTTTGCAGGAGGAACAATAGCATTAGGTCATTCTATTGATAAAGCAACAAAAAATGGAGCATTTTCTTTAGTTGGAGGTGGAGATTCTGTTGCAGCAGTAAAACAATTTGGTTTTGCAGATAAAGTAAGTTATGTTTCAACTGGTGGTGGAGCTATGTTAGAAATGTTAGAAGGAAAATCTTTACCAGGAATTGAAGCTATTTTAAAATAGTTAACACGATATATTATAACAGCGTCTAATTTATTTTAAATTAGACGCTGTTATTTTTACTATAATCATACAAATCATTTATGAAATATACCACATTACCAAATACAGATATAAAAGTTTCTAAAATTTGTTTAGGAACCATGACTTGGGGAAATCAAAACACTCAAGAAGAAGGTTTTGAACAAATGGATTATGCTTTAGAACAAGGTGTAAATTTTTTTGATACAGCAGAGTTGTATCCAGTTCCTGCTACTCCAGAAACCTATGCAAAAACAGAAAAAATTATTGGAAACTGGTTTCAAAAAACAGGAAACAGAGACAAAATAGTTTTGGCAAGTAAAATTGCTGGAGGAGGAGATTATACAAAACATGTAAGAACGGGTGGATTTAATAAAGAAAATATTATTGAAGCTGTCGAAGGAAGTTTAAAACGTTTAAAAACAGACTATTTAGATTTATACCAATTACATTGGCCAGATCGTGGAGTAAACTGCTTTGGAGTTAGAGAATATCCTTACCAAACAGCAACTAAAGAAGCAGAAAAACATTTAGAAATATTAGAAACCTTAAATCAATTTGTAAAAACAGGGACGATAAAGGCTATTGGGCTTTCAAATGAAACTCCTTGGGGAACCATGAAGTATTTACAAGAAGCAGAAGCTAATAATTTTGTAAAACCATCTACCATTCAAAATTCTTATTCATTAATTCATAGAGGATATGAATATGGAATGAGTGAAGTGTCTATGAGAGAAAACATTGGTTTACTGGCCTATTCGCCTTTAGCACAAGGAGTTTTGTCTGGGAAATATTTAAATGGAAATTTACCAGAAGGAGCTAGAGGAACTTTGTTTCCAAGGTTTATTGCACGCTATATGTCTGAAAGTTCATTAAAAGCTGTTGTTGAGTATCAAAAAATTGCAGAAAAACACGGGTTGTCTTTATCGGAAATGTCTTTGGCATTTATAAATCAATTGCCATTTGTAACCAGTAATATTATTGGAGCTACTAAAATGAGTCAGTTAAAAGAAAATATTAACTCTATCTATATTGATTTATCTGATGAAATTATAAAAGAAATTGAAGTTGTTCATAAATTAATTCCGAATCCTGCACCTTAAAAAGTATTCCGTTTTTCAGTATTTAGTTTTCAGTATAAAAAAATCCGAAGTAATAAATTTACTTCGGATTTTATTATTTACTATTCTGTAAAAAAAGCAGAAATCTATTATTCAATAAGTTTAATAGCACTTGCTTTAAATCTACCATCTTCAACAACTCCAGCAATTTCGGCTTTTCTAATTACTTCACAAAAACCAGTTTCTTTGTTATGCGCATCTCCAAAATCATCAATACTAAAGCCATCCACAAAATAAGCTTTATCATTAAATCTTACAGCTAAACTGCAGCCATTTTCAGAATCTAATTCAAACTGACACTGTCCACAAGAAATTTCTGCTACTTGTTTAATTTCTTTTTTGTTTCCGCAAGAAGCGAATATTAACAAAGTTAAAATGATTAATTTTTTCATAATTTTATTTTTTAAATAGTTTTTGCTATTATTTTTTGGCCCAAGAATCACGTAATCCAACGGTTTTATTAAAAACTAAATTTTCAGCAGTAGCATCATCATCTACATTAAAATACCCCAAACGTTGAAACTGAAAACGTTCTCCAATTTTAGCTGTTTGTAAACTAGGTTCTACAAAGGCATTGATGATTTCTAAAGAATTTGGGTTTATAAATTCCATAAAGTCTTTGTCTTTATGACTGTCTGGTGCTTCGTCTAAAAACAATCTATCATAGGCTCTTACTTCTGCTTTTACAGCGTGTTTTACAGAAACCCAATGCAAAGTACCTTTAACTTTACGTTTGCTTTCTTCTGTATCCATTCCTGATTTAGTTAACGGATCATAGGTACAGTGAATTACTGTAATTTTTCCATTTTCATCTTTTTCACAACTTGTTGCTGTAATAAAATACGCGTTTTTTAAACGCACCTCTTTTCCTAATTTTAAACGGAAGAATTTTTTATTTGCTTCTTCTCTAAAATCTTCACGTTCTATGTATATTTCTCTAGAAAAAGGAACTTCTCTGCTACCAAAACCATCTTCATAATCGTTATAGTTAGCATCTAGCATTTCTTCTTTTCCTTCCGGATAATTATCAATAATTACTTTTACAGGATCTAAAACTCCCATAACTCTTTTAGCAGTATTATTTAAATCTTCACGAATTTTAAACTCTAAAAGCGCTACATCAATAATGTTTTCTCGTTTAGAAACTCCAACAGTTTCTACAAAACTTCTAATAGCAGCAGGTGTATAACCACGTCTTCTTAAGCCAGAAATGGTTGGCATTCTTGGGTCATCCCAACCAGAAACAACACCTTGTTCTACCAATTTCATTAACTTTCGTTTACTCATTACAGTATAACTTAAGTTTAAACGAGAAAATTCACGTTGTTTTGGTGGATTTGGAAATTCTGTTTTACCGTATTCGTAAACATGATCTCGAAACCAATTATATAATTCTCTATGAGGTTTGAATTCTAAAGAACATAAAGAATGCGAAATTTGCTCTAAATAATCACTTTCTCCATGTGTCCAGTCATACATTGGGTAGATACACCAATCTTTACCCGTTCTGTGATGAGCTTTTTTTAAAATACGATACATTAACGGATCTCTCATTAACATGTTTGGTGAGGTCATATCTATTTTAGCTCTTAATACATGTGTTCCTTCATCAAATTCTCCAGCTTTCATTCTGTTGAATAAATCTAGGTTTTCTTCTATAGATCTATTTCTATATGGACTATTTGTACCAGCTTCAGTTGGTGTTCCTTTTTGAATACGCATTTCTTCAGAAGATTGGCTATCAATATATGCTTTTCCATCTTTTATTAATAAAACGGCCCAATCATATAATTGTTGAAAGTAATCTGAAGAATACAATTCTTTATCCCATTTGTAACCTAACCAAGTAATATCTTTTTTAATAGCCTCTACATACTCTTGTTCTTCTTTAGCAGGATTTGTATCATCAAAACGAAGATTTACGGGTGCATTATATTTTTCACCCAAACCAAAACTAATTCCTATAGCTTTCGTGTGTCCAATATGTAAATAACCATTTGGCTCTGGTGGAAAGCGAAAACGCAAATTCTCTTTTGGCATTCCGTTTGCCAAATCTTCTTCAATAATTTGCTCTAAAAAATTTAATGATTTCTTATCTTCTGACATCTTCTGTTAAAATTGAAGTGCAAAATTACGGAAAATTGTTGAAGCTTTATATTTCCTTCTGTAACAAAAAGAGAATTAATGCAACTAATAAATAAAACAACAGAATATGAGCAACAAACCATTAAATTATATGTGTCCAAAATGTAATAGTAAACATTATATAATTGGAGAAATGCGTGCAACCGGTGGAAGATGGTCAAAAATTTTTGACGTTCAAAGCGCTAAATTTACAAGTGTTACTTGTGAACGCTGTAGTTATACAGAGTTTTACAAAGCAAAAACAAGTGCATTAAGTAATATTTTTGATTTGTTTACAAATTAAGAAACAGTTGGTATCTTTGCAAGATGGGAATTATACAAGTAAACAATATTAAGCTTTTTGCATATCATGGATGCTTAGATGAAGAAGCAAAAATTGGATCTGAATATAGAGTTGACGTAGAGGTGAAAGCAGATTTAAAAAAATCTTCTAAAACTGATCAACTATCTGATACTGTAGACTATGTGAATTTAAATCATATTGTAAAAGAAGAAATGTCAATACGTTCTAAACTTTTAGAAGAAGTTACAAAAAGGATATTAGATAGAATTTTAAATGAAATTTTGATGGTAAAAAAAGCAACCGTTTCTGTTGCAAAAATAAATCCACCAATTGGAGGAAATGTGGCAGAAGTTGTTATAATTTTAACAAAAAAGCGTAAAAAGCAAAAAAGACTTGCTTAAAACGATAAATTGCGTAAATTTGTCGTCCTTAAAAAGGTGTCGTGGCCGAGTGGCTAGGCAGTGGTCTGCAACACCATCTACAGCGGTTCGAATCCGCTCGACACCTCAAAAAAGCGTTTCAAGAAATTGAAACGCTTTTTTTATATTCTACGAATTCTAAAAAAACTTTTACGAATTCTCATTTTTCAATTTTTTTCATACTTAAATTATTATTTTTGAGTAGTATTTACAATTCTATGACTATGAAAACAAAACACTTACTTATCGTTTCCAGTATTTTTTTATTTCTTTTTTCATGTAAAAAAGAAGAAATTAAAACCGATAACATATATAAATTCAAAGAATACATTAGCTATACAACATCAGGAATTGTTTCTGTGACAGACAAAATTGATGTAAATCTGGCCAAAGAAGTTGATAATTGGGAAATAAATAAAGAGCTTTCTACAGGTTTAGTATCAATAAAACCATTTGTAAATGGAAAAATAAAAATAATAAATAAGCATGCTTTTGCTTTTATCCCGGATGAAAACTTAGAGGCAGATACGGAATATACCGTTTCTGTTAACCTAAATGAAATTTATAAAAGTATTCCTAAAGAGTTTAAAAATTATACGTTTCAGTTTAAAACGATAACGCCTAATTTTAATATTCAAACAAATAATTTACAATCCTATTCTAAAGAATTTCAGTATTTAGGAGGAGTTGTAAAGTCTGCAGATGTAATTTCTCTAGAAAATGCAAAGAAGTTAATTAAAGCTACACAAAAAGGAGTTTCAAAAAAGATAGTTTGGAACGAATCGTATAAACACGGAAAAATTTTTGAGTTTAAAATTGATAGTATTCAACGATTTATAGAGGATTCTAAATTAGCAATTTCTTGGAATGGAAAAACAATAAATGCTGATTCGAAAGGTGAAAATGAAATTGTAATTCCAGGAAAAAATAATTTTAAAGTAGTTAGTCTAAAAGTAAATAACGATACTGATCAGTACATTTCTATCAATTTTTCTGACCCACTAAAAAAACAACAAAATTTTGATGGTTTAGTAACTATTAAAAATGTAAAAAAACCGCGTTTTATTGTCAATGGAAATGAATTGCAAGTGTATTCTGATAGCAAATTTCAGGGTGTTATTTTGGTTTCTGTTTACCAAGGTATTAAAAATTCGGAGGATTATAAACTCAAAAATTCTTTTAAAGAAAATATTGTTTTCGAACAAAAAAAACCACAGATTAGAGCAATTAGTAGCGGAACTATTTTGCCTAATTCTAAGGACTTGAAATTTAACTTTGAAGCGATAAACGTAAAAGAAGTAACAGTTAGAATTATTAAAATTTATGAAGATAATGTGTTGCAGTTTTTACAAGAAAACAACATCAATAGTAATAACGAATATGATATTAAAAGAGTAGGAAGAAGGGTTGCAAAAAAAAACATTACATTAATAGATCGTAAAGAAAATAATTCTCAAAAATGGAAAGCCTACAGTGTATATATTTCTAAAATGATTAAAACAGAACCAGGTGCTATCTATAGAATAGAATTGAGTTTTAATAAAAGTCAAATAATTTATAATTGCTCAGAAAGTCAAGATTCAAACATAAAGAAGAATGATGTAGATGATGAGTATGATCATTTAAGTGAAATTGAAGACCAAGAAGAAAAAGAAAAACTATATTGGGATAACAAATTATATCGCTACAAGAGCTATAATTATAACTGGAGAGAAAGAGAAAATCCATGTCATGACTCCTATTATAATAACAGAACAATTTCTCAAAATTTATTAGCTTCTAATTTGGGAATTATTGCCAAAAAAGGAACAAACAACTCTTATTTCTTTGCTGTTACTAATATTTTAAATACAAAACCAGAAGCAGGCGCAATCATAAAACTATTCAATTTCCAGCAACAAGAAATTCTTTCTACACAAACAGATGCAGAAGGATTTGCAAATATTGAAACCTCTAAAAGTGCAGCTTTTGCAGTAGTTTCTAAAGGGAAAAATAAAGGTTATATTCGATTGTTCGATGGAAATTCTTTGTCATTAAGTAAGTTTGATGTTGCAGGAAGTAAAACCGAAAAAGGTTTAAAAGGATATATCTATGGAGAACGTGGAGTTTGGCGTCCTGGAGACCAAGTACATTTAACTTTTATACTAAATGATGCAGATAATAAGTTACCAAAAAATCATCCTGTAAAATTAGAAGTTACAGATCCAAGCGGAAAACTGGTATATAAAAAAGTAACCTCAGAAAGCATTAATAATTTCTACAAGTTTACGTTTGCAACTGCTCAAAAAGCAAAAACAGGAAACTACAATGCTAAAATTTCTGTGGGAGGAGCAAAGTTTTATCAGAATTTAAAAATTGAAACGGTAAAACCAAATCGTTTAAAAATTAAAGTAAATTTTGATGATGAGGTTTTAACAACCAACAAACCGATTAATGGAACTTTAGATGTAAAATGGTTACACGGAACACCTGCCAAAAATCTAAAAACAGAAATAAAAGCAAAAGTTTCTACGGCAAATGATGGTTTTAAAGATTACAAGAATTATGTTTTTACAGATCCATCAAGAGAGTTTTCATCCGAAGAAATAAATATTTTCGAAGGAAAATTAGATGCGAACGGAATGGCAAAAATCAATAATAAATTAAATATTGGTAAAAATGCTCCTGGAATGTTAAACGTTCAATTTTTAGTAAGAGCTTTTGAAAATGGAGGCGATTTTTCTATTGATGCTTTTACTAAAAAATATGCGCCATTTACTTCTTTTGTAGGATTAAAATCGCCAAAAGGAAATAGATATGGTTCTTTTTTTACCGATGAAAATCAGTCTTTTTCTGTGGTTTCGGTTGATGAAAAAGGAAGTCCAGTAAAAAGAGATGAAATAGAGGTAGAAGTTTATAAAATTGAATGGCGTTGGTGGTGGAGCTCTTCTGATGATAACTTATCTAGATATACGTCTAGCACCTATAAAAAACCTTATAAAACCATAAGAATTAGTACAGATTCTAAAGGAAAAGGAAGTTTTAATTTAAATATTCCAGAAAGAGATAGAGGTCGTTTTTTAATAAGAGTGATTGATAAAAAAAGTGGTCATGCAACAGGTAGAACTGCTTATTTTTATAAAAATTGGTGGCAAAATTCTAGTTCTAGCGATAAAGAAGCTGCAAAAATGTTAGTTTTTTCTGCGGATAAAGAAAAGTACAATGTTGGTGAAACTGCTAAAATTACATTTCCTTCAGGAAGCAAAGGGCATGCATTAATAAGTGTAGAAAATGGCACCAAAGTTTTAGAAACCAAATGGGTGAAAACGAAAAAAGGAACAACCTCTGTAGAAATCCCTATCAACAAAAATATGGCACCAAATGTGTTTGTAAACATTTCATTATTACAACCGCATCAAGTATCTGAAAACGATTTACCTTTAAGATTGTTTGGTGTAATTCCACTTTTAGTAGAAGATAAAAACACCAAATTAGAACCTCAAATTTCAATGCCAGATGAGTTGCAACCAGAAAAGGAATTTGTTGTAAAAGTTTCAGAAAAAAACAACAAAGCCATGACCTATACGTTGGCGGTTGTAGAAGAAGGCTTGTTAGATTTAACACGTTTTAAAACACCAAATGCCTTTGATGTTTTTTATGCAAGAGAAGCTTTGGGTGTAAAAACGTGGGATGTTTTTGACGATGTAATTGGCGCGTATTCGGGTAGTATAGATCAGATTTTTGCAATTGGTGGAGATGGAAGTGCTGCTGGGGCAAAAAATAGAAAAGCGAACAGATTTAAACCTGTAGTAAAATTTTTAGGCCCGTTTTATCTTGAAAAAAGAAAAACAGCATCACATAAAATTACCTTGCCAAATTATATTGGTTCTGTAAGAACGATGGTGGTTGCGGGTGATGTAAATAACGAAGCTTTTGGAAATGTAGAAAAAGCAGTGCCTGTTAAGAAACCTTTAATGGTGTTGGCTACATTGCCAAGAAAATTATCGCCAAAAGAAAAAGTTACCTTACCAATTACTGTTTTTGCAATGGACAAAAAAGTGAAAAATGTAACTGTACAGGTAAAAACATCTAACGGAATTACAGTTATTGGTAGCAAGACTCAGAAACTCAATTTTGAGAAGCCAGATGAAAAAATGGTGTATTTTAAAATGGATGTTTTAAAGGCAAATGGCATCAATACGGTTGAAATTATTGCATCTGGAAACGGAGAAAAAGCAACTTATAAAGTAGAACTAGATGTTGTGAATCCAAACCCAATAACCTCCAAAGTAATAGATGCAACGATAGAAGGAAAACAAACTCAAAATATCAATTTTAATACGTTTGGTATAGAAGGTTCTAATACAGCAATATTAGAATTATCTACCATTCCATCAATTATTTTTTCTGGTAGGTTAGAATATTTAATCCGCTATCCGCACGGTTGTGTAGAGCAAACAACATCAAGTGTATTTCCACAATTATTTTTAAATGATATTTTTGACTTAACGGCAGATAAAAAACATCAGATTCAAGAAAATATAGAAAGCGGAATTAAAAGGTTGGGTAATTTTCAACAAGCAAATGGAGGTTTGAGTTATTGGATTGGTGAAAACCATGTTGATGATTGGGGAACAAGTTATGCAGGTCATTTTATGTTAGAAGCGGCTAAAAAAGGCTTTGTTTTACCTGTGGCTTTTAAAAGTAATTTTATCAAATATCAGAAAAATGCAGCAAGAAATTGGAGACCAAATTATCGAAATAATTATACAGATTTAGCACAATCTTACAGATTATATACTTTGGCTTTGGCGGGTAGTCCAGATTTGTCTGCGATGAATAGAATGCGCGAGTTTAAACAAATTTCTAATGATGCTAAATGGCGTTTGGTTGCAGCCTATGCATTGGCAGGACAAAAAGAAGCGAGTTTAGAAATTATGAGCACTGCAAATATCAATTTTACAACTTCTAAATACAATTATTATTCTTATGGTTCTGTAGATAGAAACAGAGCAATGGCTTTAGAAACCATGTTAATTACCAATCATAAAGACATTAAAGATGTGGCAAAATCTATTGCAAAAGAATTGTCTAGTAGTAAATGGATGAGTACACAATCTACTGCATATAGTTTATTGGCAATTGGTAAAATGGTGGTTAAAAATGGAGGGAAATCCATCAATTTAAAGTATACGAATGAAGGGAAAACAGTTGCAATAAAAACGGAAAGTTCTATGGTACAACGAACTTTAAAGGTACAAAAAGGCACGAATTCCATCAATATAAAAAATGAGGATAATAATGTTGTTTTTGCAAGAATTATCAATTCTGGGCAATTGCCTTTGGGTGATGAAATTTCAGAAAGTAGAGGTTTAAGTGTTGTTGTTCAGTATGTAGATTTACAAGGAAAATCAATTGATATTAGAAATTTAAAACAAGGGCAAGATTTTGTGGCAAAAATAATAGTGAGCAACCCTAAAAATGAAACTGTAAAAGACATTGCATTAACACAAGTTTTTCCTTCTGGATGGGAAATTGTAAACACTCGTTTTACAGATTTTGGAACTACTACAAAAAGCGAAGCTCGTTACACAGATATTAGGGACGATCGTGTTAATTTTTATTTCGATTTAAATCATCAATCTAAAAAATCAGCAACAAAAACCTTTACTGTTTTATTAAATGCAGCATATTTAGGAAAATATTATTTACCAGGAGTTCAAGTAGAAGCCATGTATGATCATGATTATATGGTGAGAACTAAAGGACGTTGGATTGAGGTGATTAAGTAATAAAAGGAATACGAATGTCATCCTATGTTTGTCAAGTGTTAAATACTTTGTTAGAATTAATTACATTTAAAATTAATATTAACAAGAAAA
>NZ_JAKQYM010000008.1 GCF_022662535.1 Polaribacter marinus | reverse complement strand
TCATCAAAATTTATATTGCTGTAATTAGATGAAAATTTAACAAAAAACAATAGGTTTTTAACACAGATCATTACGAGAGAAACAAAGGAATCTCATTTTTAATTAAAAGATTGCCACATCAAATTATCATTTGATTCGCAATGACAAGCAAGAATTATGAAAGCAATTTTAAACAAATTATATAATCACGAGAGATTGTCTAAATCTGAAGCAAAACAAATCTTAAAAGATATTGCTGCAGAGAAATACAATGATGCGCATTTAGCATCATTTATGACCGTTTTTATGATGCGTCCAATAACAGCAGATGAACTTGCTGGTTTTAGAGATGCGTTGATAGAATTGGCTATAAAAGTAGATTTATCAGATTATAATACCATAGATATTGTTGGTACAGGTGGCGATGGAAAAGATACATTTAACATATCTACTTTAACTTCTTTTATTGTTGCGGGAACCGGACAAAAAGTAGCGAAACACGGTAATTATTCGGTGTCTTCTCAGTCTGGTTCTTCCGATATGTTAGAAAGTTTTGGGTACAATTTTACCAATGATGAAAACATTTTGAGAGAACATTTAGAAAAAGCAAACATTTGTTTTTTACATGCTCCTAAATTTCATCCAGCAATGAAAGCTGTAAGTGGAACAAGAAAAGCCTTGGCGTTAAAAACCTTCTTTAATATGTTAGGTCCTTTGGTAAACCCAAGTTCGCCTAAAAACCACATGCTAGGGACTTTTAATTTAGAGGTTGCTCGTTTGTACAATTACATTTTACAAGAAGAAGACATCAATTACGGAATCATTCATGCCTTAGATGGTTATGATGAAATTTCATTAACAAGCGGATTTAAATTCTTTACAAAAAACGGAGAACAAATTATAAATCCAGAAGATTTAGGACAGAAAAGAATTCAACAATCCGAAATATTTGGAGGGAATTCTGTGGCAGATGCTGCAGAAATTTTCAAAACGATTATTGGAGGGAATGGGACAGAAGCTCAGAATAATGTAGTGTTAACAAATGCTGCTTTTGCTTTAACTATTGTAGATGGCACCAAGTCTTTTGAGAATGCGTTTGCAGAAGCAAAAGATTCGTTATTTGGATTGAAAGCAAAACAAACATTAGAAACATTAGTAAATATTTAATATGGCAAAGAAGAAAAATAACATAATGCTAATTATTCCAGCTTTTTTATTGATGGGAACAGCAATTGGAGTACAGATGCAAAGTATTATAAAACATTCAATAACTGGATTAATAGTAGGAATTATCGTTTATTTTTTCTTGTTGTTTAGAAATAAAAAGATAAAAAAGACTAACTCGTAATTTAAATTCATAATTATTTAATATGACAATTTTAGATAAAATCATCGCATTTAAAAAGAAGGAAATTGCTAAGATTAAAGCAGAGGTTCCTGTTCAAAAATTAGTTGAAAGTCCAAATTTTGGACGATCAGTTTTTTCATTAAAAAAATCGTTGTTAGAAGTGGGTTCTACAGGAATCATTGCAGAGTTTAAACGTCAATCTCCATCAAAAGGAATCATTAATGATAAAGCAACCATTGCAGAAGTTACTAATGGTTATTTAGATGCAAATGTAGCTGCACAATCTATTTTAACGGACACTTCTTTCTTTGGAGGAACGATGGCAGATTTAATGGAAGCAAGAATCATTAATCAACAAAAACCAATTCTTAGAAAAGATTTTATTGTTGATGGATTTCAGATTGTAGAAGCAAAAGCCATTGGAGCCGATGTCGTTTTATTAATCGCTTCTTGTTTAACGGAAACGGAATTAAAAAACTACGGAAACTTAGCAACAGACTTAGGTTTAGAGGTTTTATATGAAGTGCATACTCAAGAAGATTTAGACAAGATTAACGATTTAGACGATAAAATTATCGGAATTAATAATCGAAATTTAAAAACTTTTGAGGTTGATTTAGAACATTCTATCAAACTCGCAGGTCAAATTCCTGATACTTGTTTAAAGGTTTCAGAAAGCGGAATTTCGGATCCAAAGATTATAACAGGATTAAAAGAATTTGGATTTCAAGGTTTTTTAATTGGAGAGAATTTTATGAAAACAGAAAATCCTGGAGAAGCTTGCTTAGATTTTATCAATCAAATTAGATAAATATGAAACTGAAAGTTTGCGGAATGAAATTCACAGAAAACATCCAACAAGTTGCAGCCTTGCAACCTGATTATTTGGGCTTTATTTTCTATGAAAAATCAAAAAGAAATTTTGAAGGAATCATTCCAGAGTTTTCAAAATCAATCAAAAAAACGGGTGTTTTTGTAAATGAATATATAGAGATTGTAATTTCTTTAGTAGAAGAATATTATTTGGATGCAATTCAATTACACGGAGATGAATCTGTGGAATATGTTACCGATTTAAAAAATCAGTTAACAGAAAGAAGAG
The DNA here is from genome assembly GCF_022662535.1 of Polaribacter marinus. Lineage (GTDB taxonomy): Bacteria > Bacteroidota > Bacteroidia > Flavobacteriales > Flavobacteriaceae > Polaribacter > Polaribacter marinus. Next base: position 177,633 of record NZ_JAKQYM010000008.1, on the reverse strand, counting down.
CCTTGTTTATTGAAGAAAATAAAAGTATCAAAAAGCAAAAAAACAAGCACTACATTTCTAAAAATGAAGTTGAAATTATTAAGGTTTTCGGAATTAAAGACGAATTTAATTTTGATGTTTTAAAACCTTATCTAGAAGTTGTAGATTTCTTTTTGTTTGATACAAAAGGAAAAGAAAGAGGAGGAAACGGAACGAAATTCGATTGGTCTGTTTTAGAGAGATATCCTTTTGATATACCTTTCTTTTTAAGTGGAGGAATCGGTCTGGAAGATGTTGATGAACTGCAAAAAATAATAAAATCGAATTTACCAATTTATGCCTTAGATGTAAATAGTAAGTTTGAGAGTAAACCAGGAGTTAAGGAAATAGAAGAGTTAGAAAAATTTAAAAAGAACGTCATTACGAACGCAGTGAAGTAATCTGCTTATTTGTTAAGAGATTGCTTCGTTCCTCGCAATGACAGAATATTAGAAAATATGAAGTCAAAGTTTCATCCAGATAAGAATGGATATTACGGTCAATTTGGTGGTGCATTTATACCGGAATTGTTATATCCAAATGTGAAAGAATTAGAAGATAATTACATTCAAATATTAGACTCTGATGCCTTTCAAGAAGAATATAAAGCCTTATTAAAAGATTACGTTGGTCGCCCAAGTCCGTTGTATTTGGCAAAACGTTTGTCAGAAAAATATGGGGCTTTTATTTATTTAAAACGAGAAGATTTAAACCATACAGGTGCACATAAAGTAAACAATACCATTGGTCAGATTTTGGTTGCTAAGAAATTAGGGAAGACTAAAATTATTGCAGAAACAGGTGCAGGGCAACACGGTGTTGCTACCGCTACCGTTTGTGCTTTAATGGGCTTAGAGTGTACTGTTTTTATGGGAGAAAAAGACATTGAGCGTCAAGCACCAAATGTTGCTCGTATGAAAATGTTGGGAGCAAAAGTGGTACCTGCTTTAAGCGGAAGTAGAACTTTAAAAGACGCTACAAATGAAGCGATAAGATATTGGATTCAGCACCCAGAAACCTTTTATTTAATTGGTTCTGTAGTTGGTCCGCATCCTTATCCAGATATGGTTGCACGTTTACAATCTGTAATATCCGAAGAAATAAAATGGCAATTAAAAGAAAAAACGGGTAAAGAAAATCCGGATACGATTATTGCTTGTGTTGGTGGAGGCTCTAATGCTGCGGGTGCTTTTTATCATTATATGGATGATGAAGAGGTAGAATTAATAGCTGTAGAAGCTTCTGGTTTAGGTGTGAATTCTGGCGAAAGTGCTGCCACTTCTCAATTAGGTGAGGTAGGAATTATTCATGGCTCTAAAACTATTTTAATGCAAGATGAATACGGACAAATTATTGAGCCTTATTCTATTTCTGCAGGTTTAGATTATCCGGGAGTGGGCCCTTTACACGCTTTTTTATATGAAAGTAAAAGAGCGAAGTTTATGGATGCAACAGATAGTGAGGCGTTGGCAGCTGCTTACGAATTAACTAGAATTGAAGGAATTATACCTGCCTTAGAAAGTGCACATGCTTTGGCTGTTTTACCAAAAATTAAGTTTAAAAAAGACCAAGTTGTGGTGGTAAACTTATCGGGTAGAGGAGATAAAGATTTAGAAACGTATATCAATCATTTAGAGGAATAGAAACGTCATTCCGAACAAAGTGAAGGAATCTGCTAATTAATTATGAGATTGCTTCGTTCCTCGCAATGACAGAATGAAACAAAAATTATGAATTCAATTCAAGAATTATTTCAGAAAAAAGATAAAAATTTATTATCGATTTATTTTACTTGTGGTTATCCAAAATTAGAGGATACCACCAAAGTAATTTCAGCATTAGAAAAAAGTGGCGTAGATTTTATAGAAGTTGGTTTGCCCTATTCCGATCCATTAGCAGATGGACCAACGATACAAGATAGTAGCCAAAAAGCACTAGAGAACGGAATTAATTTAGACCTTATTTTTGAGCAGTTAATGTCCATTAAAGAAACTAATAAAACACCTTTAGTTTTAATGGGGTATTTAAACCAGATGCTAAAATATGGCGAAGATAAATTTTGCCAAAAAGTAGTAGATTGTGGTATTGATACGGTGATTCTTCCAGATTTACCAATGATTGAGTTTGAAAATCATTACAAAGCATTGTTTGAAAAATACGGAATTACAAATGTGTTTTTAATAACGCCGCATACATCCGAAGAAAGGATTAGAAAGATAGATGCGTATTCTAAAGCGTTTATTTATGTAGTAGCATCTGCTTCAATTACAGGTGCAAAAGGAGATATTTCTAACAATCAAGTTGCTTATTTCGAAAGAATTAAAAACATGAATTTACAAAGTAAATTAATTATTGGTTTTGGTATTTCAGATAAAGAAACATTTACCACAGCTTGTAGGTATGCTAATGGAACCATTATAGGATCTGCTTTTATTAAGAATTTAGGAGAAAATGGAGTTGATAAGATTGATGATTTTATCAAACCAATTATTTCATAAAAAAAAAAGCGAAACTTAAAGTTTCGCTTTTTTTTTAATATACTTTCTCGCCATTTAAAAATGTGGAAATAACTTTAGTTTTTGGGATTTCACTTCCATTTACTTCCATGATATTTTGATTTAAAATAACAAAATCTGCAAATTTACCAACTTCAATAGAGCCTTTTTCATCCTCTTCAAAATTCGCATAGGCAGCCCAAAGGGTCATTCCTTTTAAGGTTTCCTCTCTGGTTAAAACGTTTTCTATTTGAAATCCATTTTCAGGATAATTGTTGAGGTCTTTTCTAATAGTTGCAGCATAAAATGTTAAAAAGGGATTTACTTGTTCTACAGGAAAATCAGTTCCTAAGGCAATTTTTCCATAGGTATTTAATAATTTTTTATAAGCATAAGCTCCTTTCATTCTATCTTTTCCAATTCTGTCTTTTGCCCAATACATATCAGATGTAGCATGTGTTGGTTGTACCGAAGGTAAAATGTTGTCAAAATTTTTAAAATCATCATTAGAAACAATTTGTGCATGTTCTATTCGCCAACGTCTATTTTTTTCTCCTTTAAGAGCTTCTTTATAGGTTTTTAGCATCCAAGTATTGGCCGAGTCTCCTATGGCATGTGTATTCATTTGAAACTCTGAAGCAGCAATTTGTTTTGCAATTTCTTGATACCTTTTTGGAGTGTAAATTAGGGCGCCAAAATGATTTTCTCTATCTGAATAAGATTTACGCAATGCAGCTCCTCTTGATCCTAAGGCACCGTCACCATAAACTTTAAAAGATCGTACATTTAATCGGTCTGTTTTTGTAATTCCTTTGCTGATGTAATAATCGATCTGTTCTTGATTGTCGGCAGAGACCATTGCATAAATTCGCATTTTTAAATCATTTGCTTTTTGAAGACTGTCAATCAATTCTATTGCAAAACGTGGTAAGCCTGCATCATCTACAGTTGTTAATCCATAAGAAAATGAAATTTTTTGAGCATCTAACAAACCTTGAATGGCTTCTTTTTTTGAAATTGAAGGAAATTTGATAAAATCCATGGCTTCATCAATTAATACGCCCGTCATTTCTCCTCCTTTCATCATGATTTCTCCTCCAGAAACTTTGGTGTCTTTTGTGATTTCTGAGAAATCAATTGCTGCTTGATTTACCAATAGTGCATGTCCGTCAATTCTACCAATGGCAACAGGAATTGTAGGAAATAGTTTGTCTAATTTTTCTTTGGTTGGAAACTCTTTTACTTCCCAATCATTTTGATCCCAACCTCTACCGGTTATAAATGAAGTGTTTTTTTCTTTTTGAAAAGCTACTAGTTTTTCTAAGACTTCATCATAACTTTTTGTGCCTCTTAAATTAACTTTTTGTTCTGACAAGCCTAAACCAAAAAAATGACAATGTGCATCTATTAAACCCGGAACAATGGTTTGGTTCTTGGCATCGATAGTGTTTTTAGATTGATATTTTTCTTGTATTTCTTTGGAGGTTCCAACGGCAATAAATTTTCCGTCTTTTACAGCGAATGCTTCAACTTTATCAAAATTATCATTTACAGAATAAGTGTTAGAATTAATGATAATTAAATCTGCTTTTTCTTTTTGACAAGAAAAGAGTGTTGTAATTATACATGCAAAAAGAAGTATTTTTTTCATAAGTGTGAATTAAAGTTTTACAGGTGTATTTTTATATAAATATTTGTCCATTAGATAAATGATACTTGCCATAGAAGCACTACCTAGTTCTAGTTCTCTTTTGTTTACTTTATCAAAAGTATCTATACTTGTATGATGATAATCGAAATAGCGTTGAGAATCGGGTCTGTAGCCAACTAAAGTAACATTTTCTCCTTTTAAAGGACTAATATCTGCTCCAGATCCTCCTTTGTCTAAATCGTGTAAACCGTATGGTGATAATAGTTTTTTCCAGCTTTGTAATAATTTTGTGTTTACCGTATTTGCATCGATAGAAAAACCTCTGGGAGTGTGCCCTCCAGCATCTGATTCTAAACCACCAATATGATTTTCTTTGTTTAATTTTGCTAATTCTGCATATTTTTTAGCACCTCTTGTTCCGTTTTCTTCATTCATAAAAAATACAACTCTTAAAGTATTTTTGGGCTTGATATTGTTTTTTTTGAATAAATACGCAACTTCTAAAGATTGTACAATTCCTGCACCATCATCATGAGCGCCTTCTCCTAAATCCCAAGAATCTAAATGACCGCCAACAACCATAATGTTTTCTGGGGTTTGAGTGCCTTTTATTTCGCCAATTACGTTAAAAGAAGGTACATCTGCTAAAGTTTCACAGCTTTGTTTAAAGTAGAATTGTAAGCTTGGGTTTTCTTTCAAATCGATACTTAACATATTTGCTGCTCTTGTGCTAATGGCTGCGGTAGGTATGTGTTTTTCTTTGGGCAAATCACCATAAATCATTGTTCCTGTGTGAGGAATGTCATCAACGGCATTTGTCATTGAACGTACAATTACGCCTTTTGCTCCAAATTCTCCACAAACGGCTGCACCTGCGACCCTTTGATCTACACAGCCTCCGTAGGCTCTAAATGTATTGATTAAGGTATTGTCAAAAGGACGGTTAAAGAATACGATTTTTCCTTTCATTTGATCTCCTAAAGCTTTGGCTTCTTCTATGCTTTTTACTTCTATGACTTCTGCAAGAATTCCTGTTTTTGGTGTTGCTACCGAAAATCCTAAAGCACAGATTGGAACATTTTTCTCTTCGCCATTTATAGTGTAAGTTGCAATTTCTTTTTCTCCTCTTACCCAATGAGGAACCATAACGGGTTGTAACCAAACAGAATCTAAACCAACTTCTTTCATTAATTTTTCTCCCCAAAGAACACTTTTAGCAGCTTCTGGAGAACCCGATAAACGTCCTCCAATATTTTGAGTTAAATCTCTTAACCATTCATAAGATTTACCATCTGTTAATGCGCTATTAAAAAGGGTTTTGATATTTGCTGAATCAATTTTTTCTTCTGAAGACAAAGTTGTTAGATCCAGAATCTTTTCATTTTTTTGATTACACGAAATAATAGATATTAATAAGGTAAGTAAAAGGATTGATTTTTTCATTTTGTAGAGCTAGTTAATTATTTTAATTGTTAAAGCTACAAAAATGAAATGAGAAATTAATTTATTTAAAAATCAAATTTATAAGTTATACCTCCTAAAACTTGAAAACCTTGTGTATCAAAATTTGCAAAACGCTGGTAATTGCTATTTAAAATATTGTTTAATTTTAAAAAGGCAGAAAATTTGTCGTTAAAATGATATCCTCCATTTAAGTTTATATCAACAAAATTAGCAAGCCATTTTGTTCCTTTAATACTAGACGGGTAAGCATCGTTGTATATAACACTCTCTCTATCACTAACGTAAAAAATATTACTAGTTGCATACCATTTGTCACTTTTATATTTTCCAAAGATAGTTGCTTGCATATCTGGTAAATTCCATTTTGTGATGGCATTTGTTACAGTATACATATCATATTGAAAATTTGTACCCAAGGTGATTTTTTTAGAGAAATCATATGCGATTTCTCCAAAAATGGTTGTTGTTTTTACATCATCGTAAAAAATATCAAAAGAATTTCCATATTCATATCCTAAAAGACTAAGTCCGTTGCTAAAGTTTGAGGTTCCATCTGACTTAGAGTTGTTTCTAAAAAAGAGCGGTTTGTCTTCTTCGGTTTTTAAAATTCCAACAATATTAAAACTAATATTGTTATTGACCTTTCCGTTAAAGCCTAAATAGAAATTAGATGTTTCGGCTGTTTGAGTAATAAATAATGTTGGAGAAACATAAGGGTTCTCTTCTGTGAAATTTTTATATGTATTTGTTTTTAGTCCACCTGTTAATCCTCCATAGGCATTTAAGTAATCTTTAATAATTTCTCTTTGAATTTTAATTTCTGGAAATAGAAATAGATTTGTTATATCGTTTTCAGAATCAAGAGAGGCTATGATTTTTAAGCCTGTGTTTAAAGAAAATCCTTTGTAGCTTAATTTATATTCTGGATGAAGTTTTGCTGTAACAGTAGAGTATGTTACTTTATTTTTATCAGTATAACTATTGTTAAATTCTCCTTTTAAAAATTCTACGCTTGCTTTTACCGAAATGTCATCGAGTCCAAGGTGTAAAAAACTTAAAGGAAAATCTAATTTGGCATTAAAATTAGCAAGTATTTCTTTGCTACCATAATCATCTGTAAAATAAGCTGCAGAAATTTTTCCGTAATCAATATAAGAATCTATAAAATTAAACTCACCTATTAAATTAAGGTAGTTGTAGGTTTGTTGAGGATTAATTAGGCTAATGGTAGATTCTGTGTAAGGAGTTTCGCTTGGTAAACCATACCAATTGTATCTATTTCTTTCTGTATTTAAAGTTGCTTTCCAGTGAAAATAACGATCTTCTTGTTTATAAAAAAAGCTAGTATTAAAATTAGAGAAATTACTATTTAATACAGAACGACTAACATTATCTTGTGAAGATAAGTATTTAGCAGACAGTCCAAATTCATTTTCAAAACGAGTACTGTGATGTATGAAGGCTTCAATATATGGTGTTGTGTAATTACCAAAACCAGCAGCTAAATAGTTTTTATAAATACGTTCTTTTACGCCTACATCGATTCCTTTAACTACTCCGCTTTTTGGCGTAAAAGTAGATGCAACAGGAGCAGAAAAAATAGTGTATTCTAATTTTTTTTTCTCGCTTTTTTTAAGCAATTTAATAGTTGGGTTTTTCTTTATTTTTTTTGCATCAGCAATTTTTGGGTTATACTTTGTAATTACATTTACAACCTCAGTTTTTACTGTGTCTTTGGCTTGTTCTTTTTTCTTTTCTTGAGCAAATATTGCAGAAAAAACAAATAGCGATAAAAATAGTGTAAAGCCTTTTTTCATTAATTATCGTTTTCTTTTTTTATGATTTCTGTTTTTTTAGGGATAACAGAATTGTTTGTTTTGGCTTCGTTTTCTTTAATTTGGTCTAATTCTTTTTGCGCCTGTTTTACAATATCTTCATATTGTTTAAAGTTTTTAATGATGTTTTCTAACACAAAAGTTGCCTGATAAACATCTTTTAATCCGTAATAATTTTTACCCATTATTACATAACTTTTTACTGCCCAATATTTGTAAGCAGAGTAGTCCGCAATTAATTTTTGAACAACTTTATTAGAGGCTTCATAATCTTTTTGTTGATTTTTGAAAAGCGCACTATAATACAGTGCTTCTGCTTTTAATTCGCCATTTGCAATTCTTTCTATTTCCGTATAATATTCTTCAGAGGTAATAAAGTCCTCATTTTTATAGGAAGCTCTAGCTATTATTATTTTGGCATCGTGTTCTAAACTTAGATCTAGTTTGTCTCTTGATAAAATCTTTTTGGCGTATTCTATAGCAAAATCATAAGCTTCGGTTTCATAATAACCTTTCATTAAATTACTCTGAGCAAAAAGTACATTTTCTGTCGTATATGCTTCTTGTTCTAGCCTGTCTAATAAAGGAAGTGCATTGCTAAAATCTTCTTTTTGTAAATAGATTTGAGACAATTTGTTTAAAGATTCTTCACTAAATTCGTTTTGTTCTTCTTCTAAGACTACTTTATAGCTAGGTATTGCCTTTTCAAATTCTTTAACTTTAAAATAGATTTCACCTAAATAAAAGTTGGCTTTAAGTTTATGAATTCCTTCTGGAAAAGTTCTAATATATTTAAACAAACTGTTTACAATTTCATTACCATCTCTAGATTCAAAATATTTTTTCTCTGCAACGGCAAAAGTAGTATTGTCAATGTCAGAATTTGTAATATTGATGAATTTTAAGGTCTTAATCCATTTTAAATATTCATCTAAATTACCATTGTCAATATAAATGTTACGTGCATTGGCAACAGCTTCAAAAGCGTCTGGAGAATTAGGAAATTTACTTGTGGTTAGTTTGAATTTTTTTAAAGCTTTTTCATTATCGTTATCGTTATAGTACAATAGCCCCTGTCTTACTAAAGCTTTTGGTAAAAACACACTCTTAGGATGTTTTTCTAGTAATCTATCGTAAGCTAAATGTGCTTTTTCATTGTCTTTTAGTTTTGTGTATGTGTTTGCCAATTGATACAAAGCATCATCTTTTAAAGAAGAAATTTGATATTCATTCACAACATTTGTCAATGCTTTTATTTTGGCTTCATGATTGTTTAAAAAGCCATAACTCATCCCTATTTGATATTGGGCATAATCTGCTTTAGAACCAATTTCGTCTACAACATTTTTGTAAGAATCAATTGCTTTTGTATAATTTCTTGTCGCAAAATAACTATCTCCCAAACGTATTCTAGCATCATCTTTTACGTCGTTTTCAATAGCCTCTGTTTTTAGGAAATTTTCAAATGCATCTGCTGCTTTTTCATATTCTTTTAATTGAAAATAACTGTAACCAATATTGTATTCTACCAATACAAAATCTTTGTCTTTTTTAGAGTTTAAGAATTTGTTTAAAATAATGAACTTTGTTAAAGCTTCTTTGTAATTCTCTAATCTATAAAGGGTTTCTGCTTCCCAATATTGTGCTTTTTGATTAATTTCTGGGCTTTCTGATTTCTTGCTTTCTGTGAAAAAAGGGAGTGCTTCTTTAAGTTTTTTATTGTTGAATAACTGAATTCCTCTGTACAAACTAACTTCTAGTGCTAAGGCGATATTTTCTTCAGATTTTTTTTTAGATAAAAGCTCTAGAGCACCCTTATAATTTTGTTGATGAATGAATGAAGAAACAACGAGTTCATTAATTTCATTATACGCTTTAGATTTTGGATATTTTTTTAAATATTCTTGTAATATATCAGAAACATTTCTAAAAGGATTTCCTTCTTCGTAACTTAATTTGGCATAATTTAATGCGGCATCTTGCTGAATATCTTCACTAAAGTCCATTTCAGAAGCTGTTTTAAATGCATTTAGAGCCTCTGTTTTTTGCTCTAAATTTAAGTAACATTCTCCTAAATGGTAGTAAGCATTTTGTGCAATAGCATTTTTTTCATCTATGATTTTATTAAAGTAATTAATGGCATTTTCAAAATCATTTTGTTTAAAATAGGCATATCCTAATTGGTAAAAATCGGTATTATTCCATTTTCCTTTTTTTCCTTTATAACCTTTTAAATAAGGAATGGCTTCTTTGTATTGTTTTAAGTTAAAATAACTTTCTCCAATAATTTTAGAAATCTCAGATTGTTCTTTCTGTCTAACAGTACCAATTAATTTAGTTCCAACATCTATACATCGTTTAAACTTTCCTGCTTTAAAACTGATGTCTAATAAATAATATGAAATTTCTGCTCTGTAAGATTCGTTATCAGCAATTTCTTTTAAAGTAGATTCGGCAATGCCATAATCTTCTAGTTTGTAGGCAATATAGCCATAGTAATATCTTGAGTCGTTACCGTATTTTGCATCGTTAATTAACGGTAAAAAACGTTCTTTAGCAAGCGTTAAGTTTTTAGTTGTTAAAAAACAATATCCCATTTTAAAATTCAACTCTTTTCTATTCTCTTTAGAGAGTTGATCGGCATTAACTTTCTGAAACCATTTTAAAGAATAAGCGGCTTTTTTGTTGGCAAAATAATAATTCCCAACATTAAAAAAAGCTTTGTTTTTCTTGTTGCTAGTTGGATTTTCTTCAACAAAATTCAATACTTTTTTATCTGCTTCGGTTTGATTTAATTTTACAGCACACATTGCATCATAATAAGATGCATCTGCTTTTAGGTTAGAATTAGGGATTGCATTTTCTTTAACTTTAACAAAAGTTTTTTGAGCTGCCGCATAAGATTTATTGTTAAATAAACTTAGGGCGTTATTAAAATCGGTTAAAATGCTAGCATCAATAATAGATTGCTGACAAAAAACCAGAGTAGAAATAAAAAAAGAAAAAATGAATAGAAATAGTTTTCTATTATAAACAAACTTCATACAATTATTTTTGATGCTCAAAATGAATAACGCACTTTTTTTTATTTTGTTGGATAGATAAAGAAAAAAAAAGTAAAATATTTTGTATCAAAAATAAGAATTGTTTGCAATTCATAGTAAAAAAATCGTTAGAAACTTCTAAGTTTGTAGAAACTAGTTATTTTATGGAAAAACCTGTCTTACATTTAGAAAATGCTGATATTTATCAACGAGATAATTTAGTCTTGTCTAAGGTGAATTTAACTATATTTAAAGGGGATTTTTACTATTTAATAGGAAAAACGGGAAGCGGAAAAAGTAGTTTAATGAAAACCTTGTATGGAGATTTAAACTTACAAAAAGGTACTGGCTCAATTGTTGGTTTTGATTTAAAGGGTTTGAAAGAAAAAGAAATTCCTTTTTTAAGAAGAAAAATTGGTATTGTTTTTCAGGACTTTAAATTATTAAACGATAGAACTGTTTTTGAAAACCTAAAGTTTGTTTTAAAGGCAACAGGGTGGAAAAATAAAGAAGAAATTAAGTCTAAAATTAATGAAGTTTTGCAGAAAGTTGGGATGCAAGAACAATATTATAAGAATACGTTCGAACTTTCTGGAGGAGAGCAGCAAAGAATAGCTATTGCAAGAGCTTTGTTAAATGATCCGGAGTTAATTTTGGCAGATGAACCAACAGGTAATTTAGACCCGAAAACTTCATTAGAAGTAATGGAGCTTTTAAATGACATTCATAAAAGTGGAAAAACCATTTTAATGGCTACGCATGATTATCAATTAATTGTAAAGTTTAAACAAAAAACCTTAAAGTGCGAAGGAGGAGATTTGTTTGAAGTTGCACAACAAGCTACTGTTTAATGCTTTCGGTTTTAGTTGCTACATATAATTGGGATATACGTTTATTGGTAAAAAAACTCTATACTCAATTAGAAAAAGCTTCAATTCCTTTTGAAATTATTTGTATTGATGATGCCTCTGTGTCTGAGCGAAATATTAAAAACGAGCAGTTAAATTCTTACAAAAATTGTTCTTTTACAACACTTTCTAAAAACATTGGTAGAAGTAGTTTAAGAAATTTGTTGGCTCGTAAAGCAACTTACGATTCATTATTGTTTTTAGATGCTGATGTTTTTCCTGTGTCGGATAAGTTTATAGAAAACTACATTTCTAATCTAGATAAAGTTAATGTTTTAATTGGGGGAATAGCTTATAAAGATGGTATAGACACTTCTAAATTACGTTGGAAATTAGGAAAGAAAAGAGAAGAGTTTTCTGCGGATATAAGAAATAAAAACTCCTATAAATATTTTTTCACAGGAAATTTTTTGATTAAAAAAGAAATGTTTCACCATTTACAATTTGATGAAAATTTAATTAAATATGGTTATGAAGATTTGCTTTTTAGTAAAGAATTAGAAAAGAGAAATATAAAAATTAAGCATATTAATAACCCTGTTTTTCATCTAGGAATTGATGAAAATACTGTGTTTATTGAAAAGACAAAACAGGCAATTAAAAATTTAGTTTTTTTAATTTCAGAGAAAAAAATTTTAAAAGAAGATACTACTTTAACTGCTACTTATTTTAAATTAAAACGCTTTGGTCTCGTTTTTCTTTTAAATAAAAGATCAAAGAAATTAGAGAGCTTAGCCATTAACAAATCGTCATTGTTCTTTTTACAACTGTTCAGATTAAGTTATTTACACCAAGTTCTTAAAAATACCAATTAATTCTTCTTCTTGATTTTCCCAAATCAAATCATTTTTCGCTTTTTGTAATGCTTTAGAAAAGTCTTTTTTAAGCATCTTTTTAATTTGATCTGCTATTATTTTTGGATTTCTATTTAATGCGATTTCACCTACATTATAATTTAGAATCACTTGTTTCATTTCGGGTAAATTAGAAACTAAAACAGGAACTTGAGCCTGTATATAATCGAAAATTTTATTGGGCAATGCAAACCTGTAATTTAAGCCTAAATCTTCTTCTAAACTTATTCCAATAGCTGCCAATGGTGTAATATTGTGTAGTTTTTTTGGATCGATTTTCCCTAAGAATTTAACTTTATCCTCTATTTTTTTAGCAATAGTTTCTTTTTGTAAACGATCAAGAATATCTCCAGAGCCTGCAATTACAAAAATACAATTCGGCAAATGTTGTACTGCTTCAATCATTAATTCTAGTCCTCTACCAATATTTACGGAACCTTGATATAGAATTACTTTTTTATCATTTACTTGAAAAGGAAAATGAGAGGGTTTCAGTTCTTTTTGTAATGGCAGGTTTTTAATAATCTTAAACTCTGAATTATATTTTTCAGAGTAAAAATCAGCAATACTTTTACAAACAGTATAGTTGTTTTTAAGTTTAGGAATCATCAATCTTTCTAGACTTAACCAAAATTGTTTAATAGAAGGCTTATTTACCAATTCTGGAGTTTCAGAAAATAATTCATGACTATCAAAAACAATGGGTTTTTGCTGTATTTTACTAACAAGAAAGTTGGCTAGTAAAGTGTCTAAATCGTTAGAAAGCAAAATGTCTTTTTTAGAAAAAAGTAAAAGAAAAAAAAGCCTAAAGTTGTATTCTGCATAAAATAAAAAGCCTTTATTAAAAAGTAGTTTTATACGCTTAGTTTTGTAGTTTCTTTCTATTTTTAAGCTGTTTTTTTGTTTTCTTCCAACTAATAAAATATTGTAACCAGCAGTATGTAAAGTTGTACAAACTTTTGCAACGCGTTGGTCAGTAGATAAATCAGTGGTAACAGAAACAATAACTCTTTTCAAGTAAAAATATTTAGCAAAGGCAAGATAAAATAAAAATAGCACTTCTATGTCAAAGTAGAAATATTGCTTAAAAAAAAGGGAATACTTTTTTAATTATTTTTTGATTGGAATTTATTTGTAAATAATTATAAAACACCTGTTTTATAGCTAAAAACAATCAAATACTACCCAAATACTACCTTGTTTTTTTTACAAATATATCTTTTTAAGGTGTAAATTTGTAGAAAGCTATTCTTTTACCCTAATAAATTTATGGCGGAACAAATGGTCCCCCAATATTTAATAAAAACCTTCAATGATAAATTGGAGGTTTTTTTTGTTGATAAATTATTCTAAAATCAAAATCTTGCGATGAAAGTAATTCGTATTCTCATACATCTAAAATTAGAGGATAATTATAACCTTACTTTTTTAAGGATATCTTACTCTAAATTTCCTGTTGGTAAGTTCAATTTTATACTTTTATTTCGCAAAACTTCCTGTTTTATACGATCTGCTTAATTGCTTGTTTTATTTGCCTTTTATGTGGTTCCGGTAGTATTTAAGGCGTAGAATTGTTGCCTATTTATGTATTTTTGAAATTGTCAAAAGTTTTTACTCTCGTTTAAAATGAGGTTCTTTATTAAAAGAAAGTTGCATTTTATTTCACACAAAACGAGTGAAAACTGTTTTTAATAAGAACCTTATTAAATGTATTTTAATTTATAAAAACCACCAACAAATGTCAATAAAGAAATATCGTTACGTTAATGATCTCTGGGATGAAAAAAAAGTAGCACAAATAAAAAATGATGAAGTAGCACAGTTTTTATATCGTTCTAACATTCTTGGGAGTGACCTTAGAATTACCAATTACGGAGGAGGAAACACAAGTTGTAAAACGATAGAAAAAGACCCGTTAACAAACAAAGATGTTGAAGTAATGTGGGTAAAAGGTTCTGGTGGTGATATCGGAACTTTAGACAGAAGTGGTATTGCAGGTTTGTACACAGAGCGTTTACGAGATTTAAAAAAAGTATATAAAGGTGTTGAGTATGAAGATGAAATGGTAGCGCTTTTTAATCATTGTATTTATGATTTAAACAGTAAAGCGCCATCTATTGATACACCATTGCATGGTTTGTTGCCTTTTAAACATATTGATCATTTACATCCTGATGCATTAATTGCAGTAGCTGCAGCAAAAGATAGTGAAAAGATTACCAAAGAAATTTGGGGAGATACTATGGGGTGGGTGCCTTGGAAAAAACCAGGTTTTGAACTTGGGCTAATGTTAGAGAAATGCTTAAAAGATAATCCAGGAATCCGTGGAATAGTTTTAGGAAGTCACGGTTTATTTACCTGGGGAGATACTTCTTATGAATGTTATGTGAATAGCTTAGAAGTTATTGAACAAGCATCTATTTACATCGAAAATAAAATTATAGAAAATGGTGCGGTTTTTGGCGGAAAAATTATTGAAAGTTTACCGAAAGAAGAACGATTAGAAAAAGCTGCAATTTTAGCACCACTTTTAAGGGGCTTATGTTCTTCTGAAAATAGAATGATTGGTCATTTTACAGATGATGATAAAGTTTTAGAGTACATTAATAGTAAAGATTTACAACGTTTGGCTCCTATGGGAACTTCATGCCCAGACCACTTTTTAAGAACTAAAATTCAACCTTTAGTATTAAACTTAGATTCATCTGATGATATAAATGATACCGATGCCATTCTTAAAAAATTAGAACCAGCGTTTGATGTTTATAGAAAAGAGTACGAACAGTATTATGAAACGTGTAAAAATCAAACAAGTCCTGCAATAAGAGATGCAAACCCAGTAATTATTTTATATCCTGGTGTAGGGATGTTTAGTTTTGCAAAAAACAAACAAACAGCTCGTGTAGCAAGTGAGTTTTATATCAATGCAATCAATGTAATGCGTGGCGCTGAAGCGATTTCAGAATATACATCATTGCCTCGTCAGGAGGCTTTTGATATTGAGTATTGGTTGTTAGAAGAAGCCAAATTACAACGTATGCCAAAAGAGCAACCACTATCTAGAAAAGTAGCTTTAGTTACTGGTGCTGGTGGTGGAATTGGAAAGGCAATTGCCGATAAATTAGCTGCCGAAGGAGCCAATGTTGTACTTGCAGATTTGTCTGAAGAAAGATTAAAAGAAGCAGTTGCTACTTACAAAGGTGATACAGCCATTTATGTTCAAGGTGATGTTACTGATAGCAATTCAATTGCAAATACTTATAAACAAGCATGTTTAGCTTTTGGTGGAGTGGATATTGTGGTTCATAGTGCAGGTTTGGCAATTTCAAAACCACTAGAAGAAACCACTGATAAAGATTGGGATATTTTACAAAACGTTTTAGTAAAAGGCCAGTTTGAGTTAGCAAAACAAGGAGTTGCTATTTTAAGAAAGCAAAATTTTGGGGGAGATATTGTAAATATTGCGAGTAAAAATGGATTAGTTTCAGGACCTAATAATGTGGGGTATGGAACAGCAAAAGCAGCGCAACAACATATGTCTAGATTATTAGCTGCAGAATTAGGAGCGGATAAAATAAGAGTAAATGTTGTAAATCCAGATGGTGTTATTGTTGGTAGTAAAATTTGGGAAGGCGAATGGGCAGAAGGACGTGCCAAAGCGTATGGGATTACAGTAGAAGAATTACCTGCGCATTATGCTAAAAGAAACTTACTAAACGAAATTATTTACCCTGCAGATATTGCCAATGGGGTATTTTCGTTAGTTGCAATTTTAAATAAAAGTACTGGAAATATCATTAATGTTGATGGAGGAATGGCAAATGCTTTTGTAAGGTAATTAGCTTTTAAAACTAAAATTATGCAAATAGATAAAAAACAAATAGCCACATTTAATAAAAATTTATTAGTTGAGCATAAAGAGAACTTAACAAGTTTATCAAAAAAGCACAAGAATATTGAGCAAGTTATTGATACAATTTCAAATTATAATATAGCAATACCAAGTTGGGCTTTAGGTGCAGGAGGTACTCGTTTTGGAAAATTTGGTTTTGGTGGCGAACCTAGTAATTTAGAACAGAAATTAGAAGATATTGGTGTTATAAATACTTTAACTAAATCTGCAAATGCCGTTTCATTACACATCCCTTGGGACATTCCTAAAGATGCAGAAGCGATTAAAGCAAAAGCAAAAAGTTTAGGCATTCAATTTGATGCAATGAACTCCAATACATTTCAAGATCAAGAAGGTCAAGAACATAGTTATAAATTTGGATCTCTATGCCATACAGATAAAAAAGTAAGAGATCAAGCTGTTGCTCATAACAAACAAGTAATTGATTATGGTGTGGCACTAGGCTCTAAATCTTTAACAATATGGTTAGCAGATGGCTCAAACTTTCCGGGGCAATTAAACTTTAGACGTGCTTTTGAAAATACATTGTCAAGTTTAAAAGAAATATATGCGCATTTACCATCCGATTGGAAATTGTTTATAGAGTACAAACCTTACGAACCAAATTTCTATTCAATGGTGATTCAAGATTGGGGAACCTCACATATGTTGGCTAAAGATTTAGGAGAGCAAGCCTATACTTTGGTAGATTTAGGGCATCATTTACCAAATACAAATATAGAACACATTGTTGCTACTCTTATGACAAGAGGTATGTTAGGTGGTTTTCATTTTAATGATAGTAAATATGGTGATGATGATTTAAGTGTTGGTGTAATCAAACCGTATCAGTTATTTTTAATTTTTAACGAATTGGTTTTTGGAATGGAAAATAATTCTTCAAACAACCCAATTCCTGCATGGATGATTGATGCAAGTCATAATTTAAAAGATCCTTTAGAAGATTTAATTCAGTCCATAGAGGCTATAGAAACGGCTTATGCAAAAGCATTGCTAATAGATCAAGAAGCACTAGAGAGTGCGCAATTAAATAACGATGTGGTAGAAGCACAACGAATCTTACAGGATGCTTTTAATACAGATGTTAAAACAATTTTAGCAGAAGCCAGATTAAGAAATGATGGAGCTATAGATCCTATTTTAGCATTCAGGAATTTAGAGGTAAGAAATGAATTAATTAAAGAAAGAGGTTTGAAATCTACCGCAACAGGATTATAAAAAATACAATGGACGCTCTATTAAAGCAAAAAGTGATAGCAGTATTTGATATTGGAAAAACTAATAAAAAGTTTTTTCTTTTTGATACTAAATATAGAGAAGTCTATAAAGAATATATTACGTTAACAGAAATAGTTGATGAAGATGGATTTCCAACAGAAGATATTTATGCTCTTCAAAATTGGATGAAATCTCTTTTTGATACAATGTTACTTTCTGATAAATTTGAAATTACAGCGGTAAACTTTTCTACATACGGAGCTAGTTTTATTCATTTAGATGAAAATGGAAAAATACTTACTCCACTTTATAATTATTTAAAACCGATTCCATCAACTATTTTGGACGATTTTGAAAGTACTTATGGAGACATTTCTGTTGAAACGGGTTCGCCAAAATCTGCAATGTTAAATTCTGGAATGCAGTTGTATTGGATAAAAAAAAGTAATCCAGAAGTTTATAAAAAAATTAAATACTCCTTACACTTACCACAATATTTAAGTTACTTATTTACGGGAATTCCGTTAAATGAATATACAAGTTTAGGGTGTCATACGGCACTTTGGGACTATCAAAATAAAGATTATCATAGTTGGGTTTATCAAGAAGAAATTCATAAAATTCTTCCGCCTATAGTTTCTGCTGAAACAAGTATTCATAAAGTTTACAATGGAAAGCCAATTAAAATTGGGGTAGGGATTCACGATAGTTCGTCGGCTCTTATTCCGTATATGAGAAGTTATAAAAAACCATTTATATTGGTGTCAACAGGAACTTGGAGTGTATCATTAAATCCGTATTCTAAATCATTGTTAACCAAAGCTGATCTTCTAAATAATACTATTAATTATATGAAAGTTAATGGTGAAGCAGTAAAATCATCAAAATTATTGTTAGGAAAAGAATATCAATACCAAGTAAATCTACTAAGCAATTATTTTAAAGTTCCTTCTGATTTTCATAAATTGGTAAAATTTGACGATAAGATTTTTAAAAACATAGAAAACAATTTTGCAGATTGTTTTCGTTGGGAATATTTGTCAAATCAAAAGAAACCTATTAAAACAACAATAACTCAAACTAATTTTCAAGAAGCCTATCATCAATTAATGATGGAACTTGTTCAATTACAAATAAAGAATATAGAAGCATCGAAAGGAGTAAATAAATCTATAAAAAACATATTTATAGATGGTGGATTTAGTGATAACGATGTGTTTATTCAATTACTAACATATTATTTAAAAGATCTTAAAGTGTGGTCTACAAACTCCTCTTTAGGTTCTTCTTTAGGTGCAGCTATTGTAATTTCAAACAAAAAACTAGGCGCTAAGTTTTTAAAGAAGAAATATGTGTTAAAAAAACATATTCCATTTATTTTAAAGTAAAAAATATGACACTAAATATAAATTCAAAGTACCCTTCTGTAAACGACTTAAGGTTGAAAGCACAAAAAAAAATACCCAAATTTGCTTTTGAATATTTAGATGGTGGTTGTAATGAAGATGTAAACTTGCATAGAAATACGTCTGAACTTAGAGAGGTACAATTAAAACCAAACTATTTAAGAAATCATTTAAAATCATCTTTAAAAACCAAACTTTTTGGAATTGAATACGATGCTCCGTTCGGTATTGCTCCTGTTGGTTTACAAGGATTAATGTGGCCTAATTCTCCAGAAATATTAGCAAAAGCTGCATTTCAACACAATATTCCCTTTATACTTAGTACAGTAACTACAACAAGTATCGAAAGAGCAAGTGAACTTACGGAAGGTAAAGCTTGGTTTCAATTATATCATCCAACAGAAGATAAATTGAGAGATGCTCTTATTAATAGAGCAGCAGCGGCAGAATGTCCAGTTCTTGTTATTTTATGTGATGTTCCAACCTTTGGTTTTAGACCTCGTGACATTAGAAATGGATTGGCTATGCCTCCAAAAATGTCTGTAAATAATATTTTACAAATATTAGGCAAACCGCATTGGGCTTTAGAAACCTTAAAATATGGGCAACCTAATTTTGAAAATTTAAAACCTTATATGCCAAAAGGATTGGACTTAAGACAGTTGGGGAAATTTATGGATCAAACATTTAGTGGTCGCTTAAATGAAGAAAAAATTAAACCGATTAGAGATATGTGGAAAGGAAAGATTGTTTTAAAAGGTGTTGCTTCTGATTCTGATGCAGAGGAAGCCATACGCTTAGGTTTAGATGGTATTATTGTTTCAAATCACGGAGGAAGACAATTGGATGCAGGGCAATCTACAATAAAACCACTGAAAACGATTGCTGAAAAATATGGAGATAAAATTGAAGTAATGATGGATAGTGGTCTTCGTTCGGGACCAGATATTGCCAGGTCATTAGCTTCAGGAGCAAAATTTACTTTTTTAGGACGTTCTTTTATGTACGGAGTTTCTGCTCTAGGAAAGAAAGGTGGCGATCATACCATCTCTTTATTAAAAACAGAACTACAACAAGTGATGGAGCAAATAAACTGTGAAAAAACAGAACATTTTCCAAATTTCTTAATAAAATAAGGAAACTTTATTTAATTTCATTTGTCTTTTTAATATCAAAAATGTGTAATAGTATGAAAACTTATTTCTATTTTATTCTTTGCTTTTTATCAGTACAAACAATTTTTGCTACCGATTTTTATTGCGACCCAATTCATGGAAGTGAAAATAATAACGGAAGTAAAAATAGCCCATGGAAAACCTTAGAAAGTGTTTTTGAAAAAGGGGTGAAATTTAATTCTGATGATGTAATTTTTTTACTTTCAGGAAATCATGGGGATGTAAAAGTAATTGGTGAAAACCAAAAATACATTAATATTAAAGTATTAAAAGGTCAGAAGCCTATTATTAATTCTATTGTTTTTGGATCGGATGAGTTGCCAGCTTCTAAATGGATTTTTACAGGGATTCTTTTTAAAGAATCTACAAACACGAATACTGTTTTGATAAATCAAAATAGTTCTAAGATTCGATTCATAGGAAATCATTTCATTTCAGAAGGGAATAATGATACGGCAATTGTAATTAATGGAGCAAATTGTAAAATTGAAAATAATATCATTTCTAATTATAAAAAAGGAATTCAAGTTTCGGGTCAAAAAAATCAAATCAGAAATAATAGAATAGATTTTTTTAGCAATAAAGCAATAGAAGTTTCGGGGAGTTATAATCAGTTTGAGTACAACTTAATTAAAGAAAGCAGAGCAACAGACGTAGAAGTAAATACTGCTATGTTCTTAACAGAAAAGGCAATAAAAGGAAATATTTTTAGGGGAAATACAATAATCAATTTTATAAAGTTTAATAGAAATGATATTGGTTTGTTAAATGGTATTTACGCAACAAATTCAATAATTACAGAATCTATTTTTGAAAATAATGTAATTATTACAAATGGTGAAAACGGAATATCACTAAAAGGAACTTTAAATAACTTAAAAATCGTAAACAATACGGTTGTAAACCCCTATTTTGGTCTAAAAATAAAAGGTGAAAATAAAATCAATTCTCCATTGGCAATTAAAGTTATTGGTAAAAATGATTCATCAAATCTTATTATAAGAAATAATTTGTCTAACAATTTTATCTTTGAGAGTATAAAGGGAATTGCAGATTACAATCTAAGTATTCCAGTTTCTGTACATGAATTTGATTTGTGTTTTAAAAATTGGGCGCTTTTTGATTTTTCTTTAAGCGAGAACTCTAAAGCATTAAACAAAGGAACAAAAGAGATGGCTCCTAAGTTAGATGTCAGCCTCAATAGTCGTTCATTAGGAAACTTTATAAATATAGGGGCTTTTGAATATTCTAAAATTAATGAATCTAATGAGATTTTTACAATACAAGCAGAAATTTCAGACAGACAGCTGCACTCAAAAGGGAAAGGAGATTGGGACGGACAACCTCAAATAAGAATTGGTGGTGTGGCAGAAAAAGTAGATGGAGCAGGAGTTTTTCCTTTTAAATTGCCTGTAATACCAGGAGGTAAAGAGATCATCTCTGCAAAATTTAAAATAAACTTATCTAAAATAGATAATCAGCCTAATGGAGGAATTGACTTATATGGATTAACACCAAAATCTAATTTTTGGGTGACTGACGATATGTTTTATCAAGGTACATTTGGACAAGATGTAAAGGCAAGACCAATTCAGAATAATTTTGTAGATTCAGATATGTATTTTGGAGAAATTACAACAAATAACGTTGGAAAAGAAGGATTAAAGTCCTATTTAAATACTGTTTTAGAAACTGGGAGTAAATCGGGAGATTATGTCTTTTTAAGGATCAATCCAAATGCTAAAGATGTTTCCGATTTTAATAGATGGAATTTTGTAAGTGCAAATAGCAAACAAAATGATAAAAAACCAAGCCTAGAAATTACGGTTGGATACCAAGAATTAAATAAAGCTGTTCTTGCTAAGACAAAAACGATAAAAAATACAATTGTTGTAGCTCCAAATCCTATTCGTAATGGTGATGTTTCTTTCTACTTCTTAGGTTTTCAAAAAGATGAGCAAGTACAATTAAAATTATTAAATTTTTTAGGTGAAGTTGTTCTAAATCATACCTTAAAAATGAATGAAGCAACTGAAAATGTTTACCGAACAAATGGCTTAAAATTACCGATTGGTAAATATATTTTAGAGTCAACGGTAAAGTTACAAGCCACAAAACAAATGTTATTTATTTGGTAATTTTTTAGAAATTTTACTTTTGAGTAATTCATAGAATTGATTAAAAATAATTTCAGATAATATAATTTTAGCCCATTTTTTTTATTTAAACTGTTTTATTTAAGAAATTAGATTAAAAAGTATTTCAGGTATTTATACTATCTGTTTATTTGTTTGTTTGATTTGACTTTTTGATGGTTTTTGTGCTTTAAAACTGAATAATTGTCAAACTTATATATGTATATTTGAGAATAGCACTTTTTATTTTTTAATAATTTCAAAAATATTTATTCCTAAAATATTCTTATAATATGTACAAAAAAACCTTTTCATGTCTATTTTTACTTATGGCATTTGTTCAATTAAATGGACAGAATAATTTAAATTTAGATGCATCGGCAAGCCCAAGATTTACCGTAACAGATAAAGTATGGCCTGCAAATGTAGGAGAGGCAGATGTTTGCCTTTGGAATGACGATAAATTGGCAGCTTTTACCGTAACTATAGATGATAATAATGAACAAGATATTCCCTTCTGGAAATCTATGATTACCAAATATGGTTTTCATTTTACTTGGTTCGTGATCAATCAAGCAGATTCTCAATACAATGTTCAAGACTGGAGTCTTTTTAATGACTTAGCAAATATGGGAAGTCAAATTGATGGGCATGATGATCGAAACTGGTACAATAATCCTACTGGAGGAGAAACAAATCCAACAGATGCAGATTACTTAGCAAGATTACAGGCAACAAAAACTAAGATAAATACGGAGGTTACATCTGGAAATAATAACAACTTAACCTATGCTTATCCATTTGGAGAAGGAAACGAAACTGAAGCTAGAAAAGTTTTTATAGGAATCAGAGGAACAAATGGTATTTTAAATCAAGCAAATTCAGTTAATTATTTAGATGTAAATAGTGTTTCTAATCCTCATATCTATGGGAATGATACAGATAGAGATAAGTATATTTTACCAATTTTAGATAAGGTAAGTAAACTTTATGGAGTTAATTATTATAGAGGTTGGGCAAGTACACATTTTCATGGTTTAGATGCTGCTCAAGAAACATTAGCAGATGAATTTTTACAATATTTAGCAGACAAACCAGATATATGGGTTGCTGGTTTTACTGAAGTTACTCAATATTCTCAATCTTTTGCAACTCATAACTTAACAGTTGATAGTGTTTCTGGTACAGAAATAAAATTTACGCTTACTGATGATATGTTAAATACAGCATTCTATTTTCCTTTATCTGTGAAAATTAGAATTGATAACAGTTGGTCTACGGTTTCAGCAATTCAAAACGGAGTAGCTGTTGATACACAAATAATAACAAATAATGGTAACAGGTATGCAATTGTAAAAGCAGTGCCGGATTTAGGTCAAGTTACTGTAACGGGCATTGTAGATGCAGACCCGGCAATAATTAATCCAACTATAGGGAATCAAGCAATGATAGAAGAAGCTACATTGCAAATAGATTTTTCTGCTAGCACAACGGGTTCAGATGCCATTACTTTTACTGTTTCTAATTTGCCAAGCTTTGGAGTCTTCACCGATAATGGAGATAATTCAGGAAAAATTGTTTTTTCACCGGCGATTGCTGATGCAGGAGATTATCAAAATATTGCAATCATAGCAGACAATGGAAGAAGTGTCTCTTCACAATCATTTCAACTAACTGTTAGTCCTAATTCTGGAGGTGAACCTACTACAGAATATACCATCAACCCAACAGGGGATGGAATTATTTCTGATGTTGCTAATTTAGCAGAAGGAAATACAAATCCTTGGTTAAGTGGAAATGATGTAGATGGAACAAAAGTATTAAAGTTAGGACAAAGTGCATCAACAGGTGCTCCTTATACTACCAATGCAATACTTCCATTTCAACTACCTGTTCGTCCTGCAGGAAAATTAGTAACTTCTGCAAATCTAAAAATAAATGTTGCGTATTTAAGACATTGGGTTTCTTCGGATATTGATCTATATGGGTTGCCATATAGTACATCAAACACAATATCTCCAAGTAATTTTTACGATGGAACTTTCTCAGATCCAGAAAGTACAGTTACGGGTATTCAAGATGCATATTTTGTAAGAGATGTAAGCGGTGCAGAACCAACAGGTACAGAGATATTAACAGATAGAGAAGTAAATTCTAACTCTAATGGAGATACAGCTTTGGCTGCTTATATTAATGCACAATATGATGCAGGTGCAGTTGCAGGAGATTATATTTTTTTAAGATTAAGCATAGATGCAACCTCAGGTTCAACGGGCTCTCATTATTACGGTATAAGTGATGAATCTACAGCAGAAGCTCCTGTTTTAACTCTAGAAATAGAAAATGTTTTAGGAGTTGATTCATATGATTTATCAGAGATGAAGCTTTCTCCAAATCCTGTAAAAGATGGTCAATTAACAATTTTATCAGATGATATAGAACTTAATAACGTTAATGTTGCCATTTATACTTTAACTGGGAGTTTAGTGCATAAAGAAATGATTGCAAACAACTCAGATAAAAGGTATAACTTAAGTATTCATCTAAAACCGGGTATTTATATTGTTAAACTAACCAATGGAAAAAAAATAAAAACACAAAAATTAATAGTCCAGTAAAATAAACAAATCCTTAAAACAAATAATTATGATAACAAAATTACTTAAATCATTATTAATCATTTTATTTAGTGTGTCTTCATACATGATGCAAGCACAAACAACAACCTATAATGTAACCCCAGAAATTGTTACAGATCAAGCTTATCATGTAGATGGAATTGTTTCTGATATAACGAATGTTCCTGCAAACAATCCATATTTAAATGGAAATCCAGTAGGTGGAATCAACTCTCTAAAAGTAGGAGCAAGTGCAGCAAATGGAGATCCATACACAACAAGTGCGATCATTCCTTTTAAATTACCAAATAGACCAGCAGGTAAATTAGTAACTGCTGCAAACTTAAAAGTACATGTAAATTATGGGAGACAATGGATCACGTCAAATGTAGATTTATATGGTCTTAAATACAATGCTGCGAGTACAATCGATCCTGCAGATCATTTTGATGCTGCTTATCCAGATACAACAACTGATGTTACTCCAATAGAAGATGATTATTTTGCGAAAAATGCTGCCGCAGGTTCTTTTGATACCGCTCGTTTTGAAGAAACAAGTGCTACAGGAGACGCTGCATTAGTAGCTTATATAAATGCTCAATACGATGCAGGAGCAGTGGCTGGAGATTACATCTTCTTAAGATTAAATGTAGATGATCCTGCAACAACAGGAGCGCATTACTTTGGAATTAGTGATGGTTCTACTGCAAATGCACCAACATTAACTATAGAGGTTGAAGATGCTGCCGTAACTCCAACTACAGATTATGACCTAGTACCAGAAATTGTTACAGATCAAGCTTATCATGTAGATGGAATTGTTTCGGATATAACGAATGTACCTGCAAACAATCCATATTTAAATGGAAATCCAGTAGGAGGAATCAACTCTCTAAAAGTAGGAGCAAGTGCTGCAAATGGAGATCCTTTTACAACAAGTGCGATCATACCTTTTAAATTACCAAATAGACCAGCAGGTAAATTAGTAACTGCTGCAAACTTAAAAGTACATGTAAATTATGGGAGACAATGGATCACGTCAAATGTAGATTTATATGGTCTTAAATACAATGCTGCGAGTACAATCGATCCTGCAGATCATTTTGATGCTGCTTATCCAGATACAACAACTGATGTTACTCCAATAGAAGATGATTATTTTGCGAAAAATGCTGCCGCAGGTTCTTTTGATACCGCTCGTTTTGAAGAAACAAGTGCTACAGGAGACGCTGCATTAGTAGCTTATATAAATGCTCAATACGATGCAGGAGCAGTAGCTGGAGATTACATCTTCTTAAGATTAAATGTAGATGATCCTGCAACAACAGGAGCGCATTATTTTGGAATTAGTGATGGTTCTACTGCAAATGCACCAACATTATCTATTTCAATAGAAAATGTTTTAGATGTTAAAAGTTTTGAAAAATCAACTTTAGGTTTGTATCCAAACCCTCTTAAAAATGGAAGATTAAATGTTTCTTTAAATGGTTTTAGTGATAATGCAAAATTAAATATCTTTTCTGTAATTGGTCAATTAGTTCATTCAGAAAAAATTAGTGTAAACTCAAACAATACTTTTAGTACAACATTAAATTTAAAATCGGGTTTATATATTGTAAAAGTAGAAGATGGAACAACTACTAAAACACAAAAATTAATTGTAGAATAGCAATAAAATAAAAACTTAAAAAACGAGGAGATCAATTTCTCCTCGTTTTTTAATTTAGAAATTAATCAGTAGTACTAAACATATTTTGATCTCTTTTTTAATCACTATTTATGAAATTGAAACTTTTTTATACGCTTCTTTTTAGTTTAAATGTTCTTTTTGCAATTCAAGCGCAAACAACTTATTATTGCGATCCTGTTAATGGAAATAATTCAAATAATGGATCACAAGCAAGCCCTTTTTCTTCATTTGGAAGTGTAAATTGGGCATCAGTTGGTTTACAAGATAATGATATTGTTTATTTATTAGACGGTCTGCATGGTGAAGGATATATAGGAAATCTAACATTTTCTACAAATTTGCTTATAAAATCTTTCAATCCGCAGCAAGCCGTTTTAACAAAAATTCAGATAAATAATAGCAATCATATTACTTTTGAAAATATTAAATTTGATGCTAGTACAGGTTCCTTTTCTAAAGAAGAACCTATTGTTGTTGGGAACAATAATACAAACTATATTACTTTTAATAATTGTTTAATTCAGTCAGCGAATAACGCATCTACTTGGACAAAAACGGATTGGTATAATAATTCGGCAAGTGGTGTTCAGTTTAGAGGAGGAAATATAACTTTAAATAATAATACTTTTTTAAACTTATATCACGCAGTAGAACTAAGAGGAGATAATACACTAATGCAAAACAATCTTATTGAAAATTTTGCTGGTGATGCAATACGTGGTTTGGGGTCAAACAGTACTTACGAACACAATATTATAAAAAATTGTTTTATTGAAGATTATGCGATAAATCATGATGATGCTTTTCAAGCTTATAAATTATCAGGAGATCATATAATTAGTAATGTGATTTTTAGATACAATAAGATAAACATTTTCGAAAATCCTTCACAATTTGTAATCGATAACAATTTAATTGGCGATTCTATGCAAGCTGTTATCATTACAGATGGTTCTGCAGAGGGGTGGATTATTGAAAATAATTTAATTATAAATAATCATTATCACGGAATATCTCTTTACGGAGCTCAAAATTGTAGAATACAAAACAATACCGTTGTTCAAAGTCCTCTTTACACAGATACAGATCAGATTCCAAGAATTTTTATAGATGATCAAGATAAGACCGGGCAAATCCGTGCAAATATGAATAATATTATTAGAAATAATATATGTGCTCAGTATACACCTTGGACTTATGATGCAACTTCAGTTGTAGAAAACAATATAGACATCAACCAAAATGATTTTGCTAATTATTCTAATCATTTTTTAGATTATTCTAATAATGATTTTCATTTAAAAGCATCTAGTCCTTCTGTAGACTTTGGTGCAAATACAAATGCAACAAATGTGGATTTAGATGGGAATAATAGAATTTATAACAATAACATTATAGATGCGGGTTGTTATGAATTTCAAGGGAATTCAGAAGCTACAGCAGAAGATACCTATGGAATTAATCCTTCTGGAGACGGTATTGTATCAAAACCAGAGAGTTATACGGGTACCAATCCATGGTTATCGGGTAATGGAACAGGTTCTCCATCAGAATTAACCTTAAAAATTGGAGGAAGTGCCGCAAATGGAAATGGTGTTACTACCAGTGCTATTTTACCTTTTCAATTACCAGAAAGACCTGCAGGGAAAGAAGTTGTGGAAGCAAATTTAAAAGTTAATGTTCATTATGTAAGAGAATGGATTGACTCTAATATAGATTTATATGGATTACCATATAGTGCAAATAACACTTTAAATCCTTTGAATCATTATGATGATGTTTATACAAGCTCACACGATTCTGATGTTGCCATCCAAAATGATTATATAACTAGAATAGAAAATACAGGAACGGCTCATACTCCAGATAGAGAAGTCTTAAGTTCTTCTGAAGGTCAAACGGCTTTAGTAAATTATATCAATGCTCAATATGATGCTGGTGCAGTTGCGGGAGATTATATTTTTTTAAGATTAAATATAGATACTCCTATCAATCAAAGTTCACCAACTTCTATGCCAACTGCTGCCGCTCATTATTATGGCATTAGCGATGAATCTACAGGAGTAAATGCGCCTTTGTTGACAATTAAAATATCAGAATCTTTATCGGTTATAAATGAAATAGATAATGAACAATTGTTAATTTATCCTAACCCTACAAATGACGGTAAAATTATAATTAAAGGAAATTTGGTGCAGCAAAAAACCATTCTTGAAATTTATTCTTTAACTGGTCAATTAGTTTTTAAAGAAGAGGTACAAGCATTGGAATCAAAAGAGATAAGTATTTTACTTCATTTAAATTCTGGTATTTATGTATTGAAATTATCAAATAAATCTGGAACTCATACACAAAAGTTAATTATAAAATAAAAGTAAAATAGTTCAAATGATTTGTATTGTATTAAGTCTTTTTACTTCCTCTAAAAAAAAAGAAAAAAGTACAGTTGTTGATACTCAAAAGAGTATTCCAATTCCTGTAACAATTTCAAAAGAAGCTATGGCAATGTTGGGTAGTTTTTCTCTTGAAAATAGAGAGGAGAGCGCAAACTTGCCAAAAGACAACGCACCTATTAAGCTTTGGGAAAAAAAACAAGAGGAAGCTAAATTAGCCGCAGAAAAATCAATACCTAAAATCTTAGAAATTTACAAGCCAATTATTGATACTATTTTTCTAGGAAATGTTAGAGCAATTGATGTAAAACCTCAAAATTACCGAGAATCTGATCAAGTAATTATTTATATTCATGGTGGTGGATTTGTGTTTTATCCTGCCGATGTAACCTTATTATCTAGTATTCCTTTAGCAGATGCTACAGGATTAAGAATCATTACAATTGATTATACACTTGCACCACAAGCAAAATTTAATCAAGTTTTAGAGGAGGTTATTCAAGCATATAAAAGTATATTAAAAGAATACAAAGCAAAAAACATTGCTATTTATGGCGATTCTGCTGGAGGTTCAATTGCTGCAGGTGCTATTTTAAAAATGAGAGATTTACGAATAGACTTACCAAGTGTTGTTGTACTTTGGTCACCTTGGTCAGATGTAGATGAAATAGGCGATACTTATTTTACATTAAAGAAGTCAGATCCAAATTTGGTTTATAAGAATTTTTTAGAAAACTGTGCAGAAGCTTATGCGCCAAGAAATGAGTGGAAAAATCCTTATGTTTCTCCTGTTTATGGTGATTATTCTAAAGATTTCCCTCCTACTTTAATTCAAGTGGGTAGTAAAGAAATATTTTTAAGCAATTCAATAAGAATGTATCGTCAATTAAAAGAAAATAATAAAGAAGTAGAATTAGATGTTTACGAGGGTATGTGGCATGTATGGCAGGGGAATTATGATATTCCAGAATCTAAAATGGCTGTTAAAAACACAAAAAACTTTATATTTAAACACATTGGTAAATCAAAATAGAAATTTATGAAAAAAGGAATTTTATATCTTTTAATAGTTAATGGTTTTATTTTTAATTCTTATGCTCAAACTAGTGTAAAAGTTGATGAAATTAAAACTCAAAAAACATTTTTAGAGTTAAATTTTGATACTTCTGAAAAAGGAAAATATACGAAACTAGATTTAGTAAAAGAAGCTGGAGAAATCCGTTGGTCTTTATTTGAAAATAGAGCAAATATTGTTGCTGATCCAGAAGAAAAAAAAGGAAATGTTTTAAAAGTTGATTATCCAAAAGGAACTGTTGGACCACAAACAAACGGTGTGCAGTTTATAAAAACCTTACCAGCTTCTAATGAATATTATTTAGATTATTATCTTTATTTTGAAGAAGGTTTCGATTTTAGACAAGGGGGGAAATTACCCGGATTAACTAGTGGTGGTTCTACCTATACTGGCGGACATCATCCTGATAATGGAGAAGGTTGGAGTGCGCGTTATATGTGGGTTAAAAAAGGAGAAGCAATTGTCTATTTTTATTATGTAGATATGAAATCAAAATATGGGGATGCTGTAAAATTGGGTGTTCATTTTAAAACAGGAAAATGGTATCGTTTAACTCAAAGAATTAAATTAAATGAAGACAACTTATCAAACGGTATTATGCAAGTTTGGGTCGATGGAAAACAAGTTGTCAACAATACAAATGTTAGATATCGTTTATGGGGTAAAGGTGAAATAGATTCGTTCTATTTTTCAACTTTTCACGGAGGAGCAACAGAAGATTGGTCGCCAAAAAACGATTCGTCTGCCTTGTTTGATGCTATAAAAGTAACCAAATCTAAGCCTGATTTTTAATTGTAAAATCATGAATATTAAAAAATTATATTTTCTTGTTTTTTTGCTTTTTCCTTTGCTTTTTTCATGTACGAAAGAGAACTTAAAGGTTGATGCTGTTTTTTCTGATCATATGGTTTTGCAAAGAAATCATAAAATTCCTGTTTGGGGTACGGTTAAACCGAATACAAAAATACAAGCCGTTTTTAACGGCGAAACGCTTACGACAACTTCAAATGGAAATGGAATTTGGAAAGTATATTTTGAGGCACAAAAAGCTGGCGGGCCTTTTCAATTAGAGGTGTCATCAGGTAATCAAACAATTAAATTTAAAGATATTTTAGTAGGCGAAGTTTGGTTAGCTTCAGGACAATCTAACATGCATTTAGATTTAAAACGAACGTTAAATGGCGAAGAGGTAGCCCAAAAAGCTAACAATGCAAATATTAGAATTTATAATATGAGACCTACATATCCAACGGGTAAAGAGGGGGTTCATACCTTAAAAGAGTTAGATAAAATTCAGAATAACAACTATTTCAATACCAAAGGTTGGGTAAAAGTAACTCCAGAAAATGTATTGTATTTCTCGGCTGTTGCCTATTATTTTGCAGAAAAATTACAAGGAAAATTAAACATTCCAATCGGTATTATTCATAATGCGGTTCCTGGATCTCCAATAGAATCTTGGTTGTCTAAAAAAGTTATTGAGGAAGATTCCGAAATAACAAATTTCGTTAAAGAACGTTGGGCAGATAAAGACAATGAAAAAGATGCAATGATTACAGTTGCGAAAAATCAAATTTCTTTAAGTAAAAATGAAAAACAAAAGCATCCGTGGATGCCAAGTTATAATTACGAAAACGGAATATTACCATTAAAAAATGTACCGTTTAAAGGTGTTATTTGGTATCAAGGAGAATCTAATGCAGAGCGTCCTAAGTTGTACCAAAAGATGTTTCAAAAAATGGTTACTTTGTGGCGTTCAGATTTTAATTCAAATTTCCCTTTTTATTACACACAACTTACAAGTCGTGAAGATAGAGCTGCCTGGTCTGAATTTAGAAATGCACAAAGAGAATCATTAAATGAAGTGCCAAATACTAAAATGATTGTTATAACAGATGTAGGGGATAAACAAGATACTCACGCAAAAAATAAGCAACCCGTTGGAGAAAGATTGGCTTTATTGGCCTTAGGAGATACTTACCATACAGTTACAGACTATGAAAGTCCGATGTTTGATACGATTACATTTTCTCAAAACACCTATTTCCTTAATTTTAAAGGAGAATTTAGTAGTTTAAAAACAAAGGAATCAAGAAAAATTGTTGGTTTTGAAATCAGTTATGATAATATCAATTTTCAAAAATTTGAACCAATAATACAAGGTAAATTATTAAAGTTTACAATGTCTGAAAAACATCAAAAACCAATATACATCCGATATGCTTGGAAACCATATACAGAGGCAAACTTAATATCTAACAAAGGGCTGCCAGTTTCTACTTTTCGAATAAAAATTGAATAATTCTAATAAATCTAATAAATCTAATTTTCTATTTTAAAGTTTTACTTTAAGATAAATTGTATATAAAATATGAGTACACCAGAATCAAAAGTTACAGTCAATGGATCCGGAAAGGATATTGATTTACTTAAATATTCATGGAAAGCCCAATGGATTACACATCCAACAGAATCAACACTTGATTATGGAGTTTTTCTTTTTCGTCATGTATTTAGTCTTAAAAAGGAGGTAGATGAATTTAATGTTTTTGTTTCTGCAGACAATCGTTATCGTCTTTTTGTAAATGGAGAGCGAGTTTGTTATGGGCCTTCTATTGGCGATACACAACATCAGCGTTATGAAACCATAGATATTTCTCATCAGTTAAAAGTTGGTGAAAATGTGATTGCTGCTGAGGTCGTAAATTTTGGTGAATACAGAAGTGTTTCTCAGGTTACATACCAAACAGGATTTATTTTTCAAGCAGATAGAGATTTAGATATTGATGTCAATACTGGAAGTGCAGATTGGAGAGTCATTAAAAATCACGCTTTTTCTCCAGTCAATATTACAAGTGAAATGATGAATGCCTATTACGCTGCGGGACCTTGTGATAGGATTGATGATTCAAAATATCCTTGGGGATGGAGTCAATTAAACTTTAACGATAAAAATTGGTTAAAACCAAAAAGTACAACTACCGAGTTTGCGGTAGGGAGAGGTTTTTTATATGGAGGAGCTTGGCACTTAGTGCCTAGAACAATTCCTTTTATGGAAGAAAAAACAGAACAGTTTTCTGAAATTATTAGGGTAGAAGGAATTGAAAAAAATGAAGGGTTTTTAAGAAATAAGGCTTCTGTAATTCCTGCAAATTCTAAAGTAAAAATCCTTATTGATCAATCATATCATACTACAGGTTATCCAGAATTAACGTACAGTAAAGGGAAAAATAGTGAAATAAAAATTACATACGCTGAAGCACTGTTACAAGATGTGAGTCCTAATGAAAATGTTTCTGATGGAAACTTAAATCTTGTCGATTTAAAAGGGAATAGAAATGATTTTGAAGGAAAATCGATTTTTGGTTATTATGATATTTTATTACCTGATGGTGGAGAAAATCGATTCTTTAAACCATTATCAAGAAGAACCTACCGTTTTATTGAATTAGAAATTTCTACAAAAGAGGAAGCATTGGTTCTTGAGAATTATCAGGGTGTTTTTACAGGATATCCGTTTAAAGAAAAAGCAAAAGTAGAAACTGGCAATGCAACCCTTGATAAAATATGGGATGCGGCTTGGAAAACCTTGCGAAACTCTGCAGATGAAATGTATTACGATTCTTACTATGAAAATTTACAATACATAGGTGATACAAAAATTGCCTCTCTAATTTCTATCTATGTTTCTGGAGACGATCGGTTGATGCGAAAAGCAATTCAACAATTTGATGATTCGCGTTTGTCAGAAGGATTGACACAGAGTCGCTATCCCTCCAATATTGTTCAAATTATACCGCCTTTTTCTTTGATTTGGGTTGATATGATTTATGATTATTTTATGTATCGAAACGACCCTGAATTTTTACGTCAGTTTATTCCAGGAATTAAATCGGTGATCGATTGGTTTGCTATAAGAGTGGATAAAACAGGAATGCTTACCAATTTAAAATGGTGGAATTTTACCGATTGGACGATCGATTTTCCTAGTGGAATTCCGCAAGGAGCAGATGATGGATATTCCGCAAATATTGCGCTTCAATTTGTGAAAACATTAGAAAATGCACAGGCTGTATTCAGTTATTTTGATTTAGAATATGAAGTAAAAAACTATCAAACATTATCTAATAAAATTAAAAAGGCTGTTTTAGAAAAATGTTTTGATGCTAAAAAAGGACTGATAGCAGAAACCCCAGATAAAACCGAGTTTTCTCAGCACACTAATATTCTAGGAATTTTAACCGATACTTTTAAAGTAAATGTGCAAGAGGAGGTAATGCATAAAATTTTGGGAGACGATACGCTTTTTCAAGCAACCATTTATTTTAAGTTTTATCTATTCAGAGCCTTACAAAAAGTAGGTTTGGGAGATAAATATTTTGATTTATTAGATTCATGGAAAGGAATGATTGATAATGGAATGACGACCTATGGAGAAACGGATATCAATCCGCGTTCTGAATGTCATGCGTGGAGTTCTAGCCCTAATTTTGATTATCTACATACGGTTGCAGGAATTTATCCACGTGAACACTCTTTCAAATCAGTAATTATTG
This sequence comes from Polaribacter marinus, assembly GCF_022662535.1. GTDB lineage: Bacteria > Bacteroidota > Bacteroidia > Flavobacteriales > Flavobacteriaceae > Polaribacter > Polaribacter marinus. The sequence continues at coordinate 143,185 of NZ_JAKQYM010000008.1, read as the reverse complement.
CGCCAAATTTAGGAAAGTTGAATAGGCTAAAAGCAGAGTTTCCACATCCACAAGGAATGATCAAAGTGAACTATGTAAAAAAAGAGGATTCTATAGAAGCTGAAATATTACTTCCTGAAGGATTAAAAGGAGAGTTTCAATGGAAAGGGAAATCCAAAGTTTTATCAGCTGGAAAGCAAAAATTTTCGGTTAACTAAAAAGAATTTAGAAATATAATTATGAAATACGGTAATTTTAATAATAACGGACTTGAATATAAAATAACAAATCCACAGCCACCAAGAGATTGGTTTAATATGTTGTGGAATCCTCAATATTTAGCAAGTGTAGGTCAAAATTTGAATGGTTTTTCGTTATATCAAAATGAAGCAGGTGTATTGACAAATCTTTTTGGAAAACAAGACGATCGTAGTGCTCCTAGAAACATATACGTAAGAGATAACGAAACAAAAGAGGTTTGGTCAGTGGCTCCAAAACCTACAAGAGTAAAATTGGATGCATATAGCTGTACGCATGGTTTGGGTTATACAACTCTAGAAAGTAAAAAGAACGGAATTAAAACCACTTTTCAACTATTTGTTCCTCGTAAAGAGGCTGGTGAAATATGGTCGGTTACTGTTACAAATGAATCTGGAAGAAAACGCGATATTTCTGTCTTTAGTGTCGCAAAAGTAATCTTGGACGGTGTGAGTTTGACCTATGGTTATAACTCAGCTGTAGATGGATATCACGACAAAGGAAAACAACGTTTGTTTTTTAGAAATAGATCGGTAAGTGTCATGACAGAAAAATATCGTGCGTTTACATATACAGATGTTCCTTATGATCATTTTGATATTAGCAAAGAGGTTTTTTTAGGACACAACCTTAGTTTTCAAATGCCAGAATGTATTGCCAATGGGCAGTTAAATGATAGCGATGCTTCTACAGAATATATGGTGTCTGCACTACAACACAATTTAAGTTTAGAAGCGGGTGCAGAACAGCGTATCAATTTTGTCATGGGAATTGTGTTTGATGAAGAGGAAGCAGATGAATTTACAGCCTTATATGCCAATAGTTCTCTTATTGATGAAGAATTGGAAGCAATCAAAAAACAAAATATTGCAAGGTTAGGGTTGACAGAAATTAATACTCCTGATGCCGATTTTAATAATGTTTTTAATGTTTGGATGAAGCATCAATTGTATTTGATGGCTGATTGGGCAAGATTTTATTTTAAAGGTTATAGAGATACCCTTCAAGATGCAGCAGGTGTTGCTGTGATAAATCCTGATAGAGCTTTGCCTATGTTAGAAAAAGCACTAGAGAATCAAAAAAATAATGGATTCTGTCCTAGAGCTTTTAGAGTATCTTCAATGGAAGTTGCAGCAGCAGATAAACATTATTCAGATTCTCCAAGTTGGATCAGTCATGCTACGTATTCAATCCTTCGTGAAACCGGAGATTTATCGTTACTAGACAGAATAGTTGCTTATGCTGATAGTGGCGAAGATACGATTTGGGATCACAATTTAAAAGCGCTTGATTTTCTTTGGAATGACAGAGGAGAACGTGGTTTGGCACTAATAAGACATGGCGATTGGAATGATTTGATGGACAGAGTTGGGGCTGAAGGAAAAGGAGAAGGTGTTTGGATGAGTATTGCCTTGGCAAAAGCACTTAAAGTTGTAGAAGAAATTGCAGGTTGGAAAGGGGATACAAAAATAGAAAATCAGTGTGCTGAGCGTTATGAAGAGATTAAGAAAAATATTTTAGCACACGGTTGGGATGAAGATCATTTTATTTATGCGTTTACAGATGCTGGCAATAAAGTTGGAGACAATGCTTCCGAAGAAGGGCAAGTATTTATCAATCCGCAATCTTGGGCTGTATTAGCAGGGATTATTGATGCAAAAAAGTATGAGGAAATCATGAAAAAAATAGAGCCCATGGTAGACACGCCTGTTGGGCCTGTTCATAATTGGCCGCCTTTTACAAAATACAATAAAGATATTGGTTCCATTACTGGGATTCCTCAAGGTAATTTCACCAATGGAAATGTATATTGTCATGCAGCTTCATTTAAAATTGCAGCAGATTATGCTGCTGGAAGAAATGACAAAGCTTTTGAAACCTTTAAAAATATTTTACCTTCAGAAGAAAAATCAGAACCTTATGCACAACCTAATAGTTATGTAGGCCCTTCTGCATTAAGGAAAGAAAGAAATGTTTCTGATGACCCTTGGAGAACAGGAACTGTTGCTTGGAATATGTTAAATTGTTTTGATAATCTATTAGGGTTTAAAAGAGAATTTAAAGGAGTAACAATCAATCCACAAATACCATCTCATTGGAATAATTTATCATATAAAAGATTCTTTAGAGGCACTTTATTTAAAATGAATATTTCAAGAGGCACTACTCAAAAAGTAGTGGTTGATGGAGTAACACAAGAAAGTTCATTTATTGAAGTTCCTAAAAATGGTTTAACTAAAAAAGAAGTTACAATAGATTTTCAAATAGGAAAAAACAACTAAAATTATGAGTTCAGAACAACAAAACATCGATTTTAAAGAAAACATTTCAATAAAAGAGAAGATAGGGTTTAGTTTAGGTGATACCGCTTCAAATTTGGTATGGCAAACATTAATGATTTTTCAGTTGTATTTTTATACAGATATTTTTGGATTACCTCCAGCGGTAGTTGGAACGATGTTCTTGATTACAAAAATATGGGATTCCATAAACGATCCTATAATGGGGCTAATTGCAGATCGTACAAATAGCAAATGGGGTAAGTTTCGTCCTTATATTTTATGGCTTGCTTTGCCGTTTGCCTTGTTTGGTGTATTAGCTTTTACAACTCCAGATTTAGGTCTTACAGGGAAAATTATATACGCTTATATAACCTATACGTTAATGATGATGGTGTATACGGCAATTAATATACCATACTCTGCACTGATGGGAGTTATTTCTGCAAGCCCTTCTCAACGTGCTAGTTTTTCACAATACAGATTTATGTTTGCGTTTACAGGAGGATTAATTGTTCAAGCTTTAACATTGCCTTTGGTAAATACGATTGGAGTAGACAATACGGATGTTTTTTCTGCTGAATTAATCAATAATGAAATTATTTTAACTGAAAACGGAATAGGAGCATCAAAGTTAGTTTTAAATGCAGATCTTGTTGATCAAGAAGAGCCTTTAACTAAAAATATTACAGTAGCTATTTATAGAGAAAGTCAAAAAGATGAAATAGATACTGCTACAGACATTTTATATCTTAAAGAAGGTTTTGGAACTCATGCTTTAAAGCCTGAACAGTATTTTGATAAAGCTATTTCGTCCACACAATTATCTGTACAAGTTATTAATGAAGCGAAAGGGTTTCAAGGTACAATGATCGTTTTTGGTATCATGGCAATCATTATGTTTTTAACCACTTTTTATTCTACAAAAGAGCGAGTTTCTCCTCCAAAAGAACAAAAAACAAATATTAAAAGTGATTTTAAAGATTTGGTAAGTAACAAGCCTTGGGTAGTGCTATTATTTGTTGGAATTATAAGTTTAGCTTATGTAGCCATCCGTTATGGGTCCATTATGTATTATTTCAAATATTATATTGAAGATGAATCTTTGGTAAGTGCTTTCTTGGTTTCTGGAACCATTGTAACAATTATTTCAATTTCATTTACAGAGAAACTTTGTAATAGATTCGGAAAAAAGAAAGTAGTAATTGTATCTCAATTGATTACAGGCTTTTTCACTGCCATGTTTTTCTTTGTTGATAAATCTAATATTACAATGATATTTGCTCTTAATATAATTGTAAGTTTAGCTTCTGGTCCACCAGCACCTATTTTATTTGCTATGTATACAGATACGGCAAGTTATTCTGAATGGAAAAACAATAGACGTGCTACTGGTTTAATTATGTCTGCTTCAACAATGGCACAAAAATTTGGACTTACAATTGGGGCTGCACTTGCTGGTTGGATATTGGCATTTTACGGATTTAAGGCAAATTCAACACAAACAGCTGATGCGGCTTATGGTATTCTTTTGATGGTGAGTTTGATTCCTGCAGCAGGTAGTTTTATTGTGGCTGGTATCATGAGTTTTTATCAATTAGATAACAAAACGATGGATAAAATTGAAGGCGATTTAAAGGCTAGGAGAGAATTATCAAAATAATAAAATGTATAAATATGGTCTCAAAAATAAAATTAATTGTAACCTTTCTATTAATCACAACACTATCCTCTTGTAAAAAAGAAGATATAAAAAAGGAAAATAACGTAGAAACAAAACAAGAGCTCATAAAAAGGGTGTTTAATTTAGCAGAAAACCAATATCGTTTTTTAATAAAAAAAATTGATACTATAAGCCCGTTATTACAGCCAAGAAGTCTAAACAAAGATGGGACTTTAAGAATGGCGTATAAACAAGATTGGACCAGTGGTTTTTTTCCAGGTTCTCTTTGGTATTTGTTTGAACATACTCAAGATAAAAAATGGAAAACAGAAGCAGAAAAATTTACAGAAGCTTTAGATTCTGCTCAATTTGTAAAATGGAATCATGATGTAGGTTTTATGATTCAAAATTCATTTGGACAAGGTTACCGTTTAACAGGAAATGAAACTTATAAACAAGCTGTTATTGATGCCGCAAAATCTTTAAGCACACGTTACAGACCTATTGCAAAAGTAATTCAATCTTGGGATACAGATGCCCCTTGGATTCAGGGAAAAGGATTGGATATGCCCATAATTATTGATAATATGATGAATTTAAATTTGTTATATCAAGCATCAAAACACAGTGCAGATACTACTTTTTTAAACATTGCAAATTCACACGCTATAACCACAATCAAAAATCAATACAGAAAAGATTATAGTTGTTATCACATTATTGATTACGATCATATCACAGGTAAAGTTCGTAAAAAAGTAAATTTTCAAGGTTTTGCTGATGAATCTTCTTGGGCTCATGGACAAGCTTGGGGTTTGTATGGGTACACAGAAGCATATAAAGAAACAGGGAAAAAAGAATTTTTAGAACAAGCAAAACACATTGCTTCTTTTATTATGACTAACAAAAAAATTCCTAATGATAATATTCCATATTGGGATTATGATGCTGAAAGCAAAGAAGTAATTCCAAGAGATGCCTCGGCTGCAGCTATTGTAGCTTCGGCTTTAATCGATTTACAAAAATTTGACCCCGTAAATAAAAAACAATATTTAGAATACTCCGAAATAATTATAAGGAACCTTTCTTCTGGAAAATATTTAGCAAAGGAAGGTGAAAATGGTGGTTTTATTTTAAAACACTCTGTTGGTAATTTTCATGAAAATAATGAAAATGATGCTCCTTTAAATTATGCCGACTACTATTTTTTAGAAGCACTAATTAAATGGGATGCTATTAAATAATCAAAATGACATTTATTTGATAAAAAAAATATAGATATTGTATTTCTTATCTGTTTTTTTTGTTAATATATAAATTTATACTATCTGCTTAAACCTTTGTAAGTTTTGTCTTTTTCTTAACTTTAGTAGGGTTTCATACCAATATTCAAACATGTTTTTATATATATTTGAGGATATTAATTAACAATAATTTAGCAAAACAATTTTTTTTTAAGTTAACTCTCTCCATTTATTAAGAACTTATAATTAATTGTATAAACTTTAAATTCATTTTTTGTATGGGAATAAAAAATTTTAAATTCATTGTATTTTTTGGGCTCTTATTAGTTGCTAGTGTAACTAATTTACAAGCTCAAGAAATTAAAATAACAGGTAATGTTACTTCATCTGAAGATGAACAGCCTATTCTAGGAGTATCAGTTACAATTTCAGGAACAACAAAAGGAACAACAACTGATTTTGACGGTAATTATTCAATTGTAGCAAATAAAGGAGATGTTCTTTCATTTAGCTATATTGGTTATATCGATAAAAAAGTTACAGTAGCCGATAAGAATGTTATAAACGTAAAGTTGCTTGAATCGGTAGAGCAGCTTAAAGAAATTGTTGTAACAGCCTTAGGGATTTCTCGTAAAGAACAATCTTTAGGATATGCCATTTCTAAAGTAGACGGAAAAGAATTAGCAGAAATTAAAAGTATCAATGCTGTAAATTCATTGTCAGGGAAAGTTGCAGGAGTAGATATTGCACAACCTAATACTGGTGCAGGAGGTTCTTCTAAAGTTATCATTCGTGGTAATACGAAGTTTAATGGCTCTAATCAGCCTTTGTATGTAATTGACGGAATACCAATGGACAATGGTACTTTTGGTCAAGCAGGACAGTATGGAGGACAAGATTTAGGGGACGGAATCTCTTCTATAAATTCAGATGATATTGAAACTATGTCGGTGTTAAAAGGACCTGCAGCTTCTGCACTTTATGGTTCAAGAGGAAGTAATGGTGTTATATTAATTACAACGAAATCTTTTAAAGAAAATCAAAAATCAAAATTTAATATAGACTTCTCTACCAATGTGACATTCGATCAAGTGGTCGGAGAATATGACGATGTGCAACATGTTTATGGTCAGGGAATAAAAACACCTCCCAAAGATATTGGGGATGCTACAGGAATGTGGAGTTGGGGTGGAAAAATGGATCCGGATTTAGAATTTATTTCTTTTGATGGAACAGTAAGAGATTATGGTCTTAAAAATGACCATATTAATTCTTTTTTTAGAACAGGATTTACAATTCAAAATACACTGGCATTTTCTGGAGGAAACCAAGGTGCAAACTTTAGATTTTCTGCTTCTGATGTAAGTATGGATGATATTGTACCTAATAGTGGTTTGCATAGAAATAATTTCACATTAAAAGGGTCTATGAAAATGTGGGATAAATTAAGTATAGATGCAAAAATAAATTACACTATAGAAGATGTAGATAATAGGCCTTATTTAGGTTTTTCTGGTGCAAATACGGCTTTAGCTCTTTTAGGCTTGCCTGGGAATTTTGATCAAGAATGGTTAAAAGATAGTACTGTAGATGCAAACGGAGATTATATATTTTGGAATTCTTCAACAAGAATTATCAATCCTTATTTTTCTTTATATAATATGAAAAATGAATCTAAAAAGAATAGATTAATAGGTTATGTGTCTTTAAATTATAAAATGACGGATTGGTTAGATCTTAAATTTAAATCGGGTATAGATACTTTTACTTACGATTATTATAACTTTTCACCAAGAACAACTCCACTTGCAGAGTGGGGTGAAATGAGACAAATTGATTCTAAAACTACAGAAACCAATACAGAGTTTTTAATTTCTGCAAATAAAGAATTAAATGATAATTGGTCAATTGGTGCTAGTATCGGAGGAAATATTATGAGTTTCGAAAATGAAACTACAACCATACTTGGTAAAAATCAAGGGTCAGAAGATTTGATTTCTATAAATAATTATAATGATTTTGTGGTAGGAAGAGATAATCCTAGAAAAGAAGTACGATCTTTTTATGGTTTTGCGAATATTGGTTATAAAGATTATTTATTTGTAGATGTTACTGGAAGGCAAGATTGGTCTTCAACTTTAAAAATAGGGAATAATAGTTATTTTTATCCTTCTGTAACTGGAGCCGTAGTTTTAACTAAAGCTATAAAAAGCTTAAAAAGTAAAAACTTACCTTATTTAAAACTAAGAACCTCTTATGCAGAGGTAGGAGGAGATACAAGTCCTTATGCCAACAATTCATACTTCGATTACCCATATTCTTCTAACGGAACTAATTTTTCTACCGTAAATGAAAATACTTACTATACCAATATAAATCCTTCGAGAACAAAAGGTTATGAGTTTGGTATAGATGCAAAACTTTTTAACTGGAGAGTAGGATTAGATATTACACATTATAATCAAACTACTTTTAATGAGATTATGAATATTCCTATTTCAAATTCTAACGGTTTTGAAACAGCTAGTATAAATGCTGGTGAAATCAATAATAAAGGATGGGAAGTAATGGTAAACATTGTACCCGTAAAAACAGAAGATATACGCTGGGATTTAACATTTAATTTTGCGAAAAATGAAAACAAAATTGTAAAATTACATAAAGATGCTAAAAGACAAACTATAGCTACAGCAGATTGGATTAGTTCTTTAATAACAGCTGATGAAGGTGGTTCTTACGGAGACATTGTAGGATATGACTTTAAACGTACTGCTGATGGAACACCAATAATTGGCGCAAACGGATTGCCGCTTCGATCTGACGAACAAGTTTCATTAGGAAATGGACAATATAAATTTACCGGAGGTATTACAAATACTTTAAAATACAAAGGATTTCAGTTAAGAGCTCTAATTCAAATAAAATCGGGAGCAGATATATTATCTATGACCAATCAAAAACTATATCAACAAGGTGCACATATTGGTACTTTAGAAGGAAGAGAAGAATGGGCACTATCAGAAGCAGCAAGAGAAGATGCAGGTGTGCTTCCTAGTAACTGGGTTGCAACAGGTGGATACTTAGCTAATGGTGTAATTGAAGATGTTGTTAATGGTGGATACAAAGCTAACGATGTTTATGTAGATCCTAGAGATTATTGGGGTAATGTAGCAAATGCTCATATTATCAAACCTTTTATTTATGATGCTTCTTACATCAAATTAAGAGAAGTTTCTCTTTCTTATACCTTAGATGATGTAGCAATGAAAAAAATTAAGTTTTTAAAAGGATTAACTTTCTCTATTATTGGAAGAAATTTATGGCTTATTCATTCCAATGTGCCTAATATAGATCCTGAATCTACTTATAGTATTAGCAACGGACAAGGTTATGAATATGGTTCTTTACCACAAAGAAGAAGTTACGGATTTAACTTAACTGCAAAATTTTAAAAAATGAAGAAAAGAATATATATAATGGCATTGTTTGTGTTTTTAATGACACTTACTCAAAGCTGTGACGATTTTAAAGATTTAAATGTTGATCCTACTACTTCAACAACAGCAAACCCAAAAACATTAATCTCAAAAGTACAAACTAGTTACTCTGGAGATAGAGAAACTCAATGGCGTTCTTTAGCTGCATATCACATGTCTATCACACAGATGATTTCTGATGGATGGACAGTCTCTCACGGACAAGCATATAAGTTAGATATAAGTTATATGGAGTACATGTGGAAAAGTTCTTATCGTGAAATAAATGATTTAATTTTAGCCATACAAGAAGCAGAAAAAACTCCAGAACTTGTAAATTATGTTGCAGTTGCTAGAATTTTAAAAGTGATGATTTTTGCTCAGCTAACAGATTCTTATGGTAATATTCCATATTTTGAAGCTGGTGCTCAGGCAGATTCAGACAATTTACACCCAGCTTATGATAAGCAAGAAGATATTTATAACGATTTCTTTAAAGAATTAAAAGAAGCTTCAGCTCAATTAAATAGCTCAATGCCTTTAGAAGGAGATCTAATTTACAGTGGAAACGTAGACAAATGGAGAAAGTTTGCAAATTCACTAAGATTAAGATATGCAATGAGATTGGTAAATGTAAACGAATCGAAAGCACAATCAGAAGCATTGCTAGCAATTAGCGCAGGTGTAATGAGTAGTGTTGATGATGCTGCCACAGTGATACATGGGAATTTTAATGTTAGTACAAGTGGTGCAAATGAAATTAGAGGAAATGGTTTTTCACAAGTTCAAAATTTTTCTGAAGAAATAATTGTAGCCTGTGAAACTTATGTTTCTTATTTAAGAGACAATAACGATCCAAGATTGTCAATGATGTTTGGAATGTATGCAGCTTATCAAGAAGATGCTACGTCTAGATACAATTCAAAATCTTCAACAGATACAAGTTTAGAAATAACAGATGAATATTTAGCAAAATATGGTGCTATCGAAGGATATGCTCCTGGTTACTTTTTATGGGAAGCTCCTCAAGGTGCACCCTCAGATATTTGGTCGCCACGTTTTGTAGAAAAAAATGGTAAAATTGTGCAAATAGATAAGTATTTTAAATCACTTCAAATTAGAAGAAACTTAACAAGAATTGATCTACCATCTATATATCAATCTTATTCTGAAGTAGAACTTTGGTTGGCTGAAGTAGCCCAAAGAGGATGGTCTAATTTTGGGGGAGATGCAAAAACTCATTATAAAAATGCCATTTTTGCCAACGTTGATGAACTTGTACAAGTATTAGGAGCAGAACCTAATTTGAATTTGAATACAGATGTTTATGCAGAAAATTTATGGAACAATACTCCAAATAAAATGGAAGCAATAAACATGCAACATTATGTAAATAACTTTTTCAACGGAATAGAAGGTTTTGCTAATTGGAGAAGATCTGGTTTTCCTAAATTAAAACCAACTACAAACAATGCTTATACAGACCAATCTTTAAATGGTTTAATTCCAAGAAAATTACCATATCCTAATACAGAAATGAATTTCAATAGAGATAATCTTGAACCTAATTTAGACAATGGAGTTAATTTTTGGGGAGCACCAGTTTGGTGGGATAATAGTTTAACCAGAGGAGTAGATTTGTAAGAATAAAATAAACATTATGAAAATAAATAAATATATAACAAGTGTTTTAGGTATTTTAATACTCTTTATTGCTTCTTGTGATGAAGAACAATTAAGTAATCCTACATTATCAGATTCAGACTTAAAAGTTTATTTCTGGGGAGAAGGTGATAACGTATCGGGTATTGCTTGGGAAGGATATGATGTCCTTATAGGAGAATCATTAACGATAAAATTACAAGTATCTCCTAAAGAAGATACAAAAGTTAAATGGGTAGATGATGCTACCGGTGAAGTACTTAGTGAAAGCTTAGAGTTTACTTATGCTCCTACTAGAGAAGAATCCAAAAAAGTTAATTTTATTGCAACAAGACCATCTGGTTATGAGAAAATAATCGTATTTAACTTTAGAGGAAATATAGATGGGTATACCAGTAAAATTAACGATTGGCAATCGGTATTAATTCCTCAAGGGAATCAAACAGGAAATTTTACAGTAGAGTTTGATATGATTCCTAGTAAAGATATTATGGATGGAATTGTAGGTGTTTTAGACGGAATTGCAACTACGTATTCAGATAACTCTTGTATTGTTAGATTAGCACCATCAGGAAAAATAGATGCTTATAATGATACGGGTTATGCCGCTAACAATGATTTAACTTACCATGCAGGTCTAACATATCATGTAAAAATGGATGTAGATGCTGTGAACATGTCATATGATATCTATGCGAATGAACAGGGGGGAAGTGTGGTAGAAATTGGAAGGGATTTTAAATTTAGAAGAAAGATTACACATTTAGATTATTGGTCTATGGTGGCAGGGAATTTTAATTTAACTGATCCTGGTACTCATAGGGTTTTAAACATGCAAATTACAACGCATTCTCAAAATCAAGCTCCTGTTTTTATAGCTGTAGAAGATGTATTGATGCCAGAAGGAACAGAGCTAGAAGTAGAAATAGAAGCAATAGATCCTTTAGGAGGAAATATTGTCTTAGAAGCTAATAACTTGCCTCGTTTTGCAGATTTTGTTGATAACGGTTTTGGTAAAGGAACCATAACCTTTAAGCCTTATGCTAATTGTGGAGGTTGTGATTTAGGTTTATTTGATATTAATATTGTTGCAACCAATAGCCTAGAATCTACTGATTTGAATTTTAAAGTTGAAGTAGTAGATCCTAATGCTGCTTTTGATGTAAATGTAGATTTAGGGGATGCTACAATTTGGAGTGGCGGTTCTGTTGATCCAACTTGGACTCAGTTATTTGGAGGACATGTTGATGCAGGTATTGGAGGAGATGACCAGGTTGTTGGTGTAATGCCATTTGCTTTACCTACGATTCCTGCGGGGAAAAAAATTAAATCTGCAGTGTTAAAAGTAAATGTAATTGCTAATAACTCTTGGGTTCCTGTCGAATATGATGTATATGCGCTTACTGCTCGTGCAACTTCAGAAGTGTTTGCTACAGATTTCTTTTTGGGAGACTTTGATACAGATGCCAATGCAACAGGAGTTAGTCAAGGTTTTATTAAAAATGGAGACCCTCTTGGTGAATACGTAATGGATGATTCTTCGGGTGAAGCCTTAGCAACCTTTATGAACAATCAATATGCTAATGGGGCAAATACTGGCGAATTTATTTTTCTTAGAATAAATGCTAATAGAAGTGATATGCCTCTTTGGGCTCACTTACAATATGATAGTGGAGAAGTTGCTGCAACGGCTCCTATATTAACAGTTACTTTAGAAGATATTTAGAATAAATAGAACTTTTAATTATCAAACTAAAAAACCTCAAAATATTTTATTTTGAGGTTTTTTTTTATAAAAATTTTAAAATGATATTTTTAAGCGGCTTCAAAATCTTTTTTTAATAATTCTTTTGCTAAAGTTAATTCTGCTTCCGTAAAAGGTTTTGCATCTGATGCAGAAATAGCTCCTTTTAACTCGTTAATATTTTTAGCTCCAGACAATACTGTTGAAACTCCTTTTTGATCTAAAACCCATCGTAAAGCTGCTTGTGGCATATTTGTAACATCATCTCTAAGTAAAAATTTAAAAGCTTCTACTTGGTCAACTCGTTCGGCAATTTCTTCTCTACTATATCTTGCGTTTAGAGTACCTTCTGTAAAAACGGTATTTTTATCAATTGCTCCTGATAAAAAACCATTTGCTAAACATTCTCTTCCAAAAACGCCAATAGGATATTCTTGTAATTCTTCTATTAATTGTTGCGATTCTCTGTTCATTAAACTTAAAACTACTTGTACAATATCAATCTTGTCTTCTTTTGCCCATTGACGCGCCATATCTTTGGTTTGATGAAACATAGAAATAGAATGCCCTACAAAACGTACTTTTCCTTGCGCTTTTACTTGCTCTATTCCTCTCCAAACATCCTCACTAATTTCATCAGGAGAAAATGGTGAATGAAAGAAAAGAACATCAATATAATCGGTTTGTAATCGTTTTAAACTTTCGTTGACAGAATCCACTACTCTCGATTGATAAAATTGTGAAGCACCATTTTTAATCGTTGGATTTCTACCAAACTTTGTAGAAATATGCACTTTATCACGTTTCCCTTTTAAAGCTTTTCCTAATACAATTTCGGCAACTCCATCTTGTTCTGCTGTACCATATTGCGGAGCCGTATCAAAAATATTTACGCCCATATCAATACCAGCATGAATCGTATTAATTCCTTCTTTTTCTTCAACACCACCATAAACCTTGTTACCAAATGCCCAAGTGCCTAAACTAATTTCACTAATTTCTAGGCCGGTTCTTCCTAATTTTCTATACTTCATATATATATTTGAATTAATTCTTCTAATTTTATAGAAGCATTTTTTAAATATGTTTTTACTATTTTTTCGCCAAATTCTTTGGTTGCTAATCTTGGGTCTTTACCAGAAACGGCATCTAATTCTAAACAAATTTCTCTATCTTTTGGTAAAGAATCCAAATCTACAGTGGTAGGTGCATAATACAATTGCAAAGATGTTTCTCCAAGGGCAGAATGGTTGGCTACTAATAAGTCATCAGGCAAAATGTCAAATTCTGCAAATGCCCAAAAATAGTTGTCTGGATATTTTTTATTGAATTCTTTGGCAACACTTTTTAAGATGTTTTGGTGCGGTTCACCTGCATGTCCCGATAACAACACTATAATTTTAAAATCTTGCTGAACCAATTGTTCTAAATATTCTTCGCAAATATTTCGGATTAGTTTTTCTGAAAATTCAATAGAATGTTTAGGGAAATCAACACCTGGGTATGATTTAATTAAATTTGCAGCCAAATGAACTACAGGAAACACAAGTCCGCCTTTTTCTTTTGCTAAATCAATACATAAATTCAGAGCTTTAATACTATCTAGTCCTGTCGGATTGTGATTTCCATGATATTCAATGGCTCCCCAAGGCAAATAAGCAATCGGAGTTTTTTTTTGAATAGCTTCTATTTGTTGTGGACGCATTTGGTCATAAAGCCCCCAAATTTCATTTATATTTTTCATTTTAATTTTTTAATTAAAATTCATCAAATGCTATTTGATTGTTTGAAACTCCTAACTCACTTAGCATTTTAGAACATGCCTTTATCATCATTGGCGGCCCACATAGATAAAATTCTATGGCTTTTGGATTTGGATGATCTTGTAAATAATTTTCAAGTACAACTTGATGAATAAACCCTGTACTACCGTTCCAATAATCATTTTCAAGCGGATTAGAAAGTGCTATTTCAAAATTAAAATTAGGATGCATTTTTGCAATTTCTTTAAAATAAGCATCATAAAATATTTCTTGTTTAGAACGTGCTCCGTACCAAAAACTAACTTTTCGATGTGTCAATTCATTTTCAAATAGATGAGCAATATGGGCACGTATAGGGGCCATTCCTGCACCACCACCTATGTAAACCATTTCTTTATGAGAAGGTTTTATATGAAAATCTCCAAAACTTCCAATGGCTGAAATTTGGTCTCCTGGTTTTAAACTAAAAAGATAACTAGAACCTATTCCTGGTGCACAATCTTGTCCTGCTGGAGGTGTGGCAATTCTAATATTAAACTTTACAACCTCTTCTTTTTGTCCATTATTTGCTAAAGAATAATTATTAAATCTTTCTAATTCTGAATTACTACTATTTAAATCAAATATATTTTGGTGTTTCCAAACAGACGCGTAAGGTTCTGGTATGTCAAATTCATTAAACTGTATTTCCTTGTATTCTGGGATTTTGATTTGCATATAATCTCCAGGAATAAACGCTATTTTTTCATCAGTTTTTATAGGTTTAAGTACAAGTTCTTTTATAAATGTTGAAACATTTTGATTGCTTATAACCTGCAAATCATAATTCTTTTTCTTTTGAGCACCATCTCCTCCTGCTCTTTCTATATTAAGCCAAATTTTGTTACCTCGAGTTTCTATAGGATAGGTAGCCAAACCTTGACAAATAGGTGCACGTGCAGGGGTTCCATCTTCCATATTAAAACGCCCATTGTGTTTTGGACATTCTATGATTTCCCCTTTAATGAAACCCTCACTTAAGTGGGTATTACCATGTGTACAGATACCATCTGTAGCGTATAATTTACCAGCTTTATTTCTAAATAGTGCATAGGTTTTTTTTAGATGATCTAATCTAATAATATCTTCATTACCAAGATCGCTACTTAAACAAACAGCTAACCAACCTTCTTCATCGGGTACTAAATTAGATTTTACAATGCCTTCGGTGTTTCTTTTTTTTGCTTTAGGTAATTTTCTTTTTACATAAAAAGAAGGTTCTTTTACTTGTTTTATAATAGTGGGTATAATTTCGCTCCATGCAGCATAAATAGAAGTGTAAACAGGAGGGCAATCATCTTTTATAAGCTCGTGTAGTTTGGGGAGCGCATGATAGGGAACCAGTGGAAACATATGGTGTTCTATATGATAGTTCATATTCCAATAAATAAACCTACTAATAGGATTCATATAAACGGTTCTACAATTCAAACGATGATCCAAAACATTTTCTGCCAAACCAGCATGTTGTGTTGTATTGTGAACAATCATAAGCCAGGTTCCAAAAAAATGAGGAAAAACAAATAAGAATATAGGAATCCAAGATTGTATAATGATTGCCAAAGTAATGATGCCTATATAAATAAAAAGGTAAATTCTTGCATTTCTAATAATGCTTTTAAATTCTGTTTTTGGGATATATGTTTTTTCTGCATCTAAAATTTTGCCAAATGCATGTCTAATTAAACTAGGAAAATAAGATTGATATCCACCAATATTAAAAATAGAAAGGATAAGACCTTTGATGTCTGGTGGACGAGGAATTTGAATTTCTGGGTCTCTACCAACAATAATAGTGTCACTATGGTGTCTTGTATGACTCCATCTCCAAACTACAGATTCTCGCATAACCATAAAAGAAGCTACTTCATAAACAACATTGTTCATCCAATCGGTTTTAAAAGCAGTTCCATGACTACATTCATGCCATCTAGAGTCAGAACTTGTTGCATAAAAAACGGCATAAATAAGATAAGGAATCACACTCCACCAGGTTCCCCAAAAGATAATTGTACTAATTGCTGTAGTTATTAAAATAAAAAGAAGAAGCAATGTATCCCTAATGGCCGGACCATCTTTTCTAACCAATAATTTACGCATGGTTTTACGATCTATTGGACTTTGATACCAATCTGCTTCAGCAAGCCCTAACTCTATTGCTTTTGTTGCATTTTTACCTGTTAAAGAATAATCAAATTTAATTTGAGGAATGGATTTATAGGTATCTTGAACCAATGTTTTTTTATTAGGGGATCTTTTTGTTTTAGCCAAGGATTCTGAATTCATCATTTTAATTTTTTTCTTTTTCTTCCTTAATTTTAAATCGATGAATTAGTTTTGAGTAAAACAACTAGAAAGTACTTAAAATATTTTACTGAATTCTTCATGTTGTACAAACATAGAGGAATCACTTATGTTAAACAATAGACGTTTTGTTGGTTTTGTTGTTCAAAATGTCTAAATTTGATTTGTTATGGACAACTTTTTTCATTATTTAGCGGAAGATACAGAAGCAGAAGATTGGGGTGTTTATGTGCCAACATGTGGTTATCAGCATATTTACCCTGGAGATTCTTACCCTTTAGAAGGTCATCCAAACACACATACATTTAATCAAGTAATTGGAAGAACTTTACCTGGGTGTTACCTTGTTTACATTCCAACCGGAAGAGGTACCTTAGAAACAAAGCACGGTAAATGGGAAGTAAATTCTGGAGATGTAATGGTTTTATACCCTGGAGAATGGCATAATTACAAGCCTTCTGAAGAAACTGGATGGGAAGAATATTGGATAGGAATTAGAGGCGAAGTTTTGTCAAATAGAATTCTAAAAGATTTATTTCCAGAAAATACGTCTTATGTAAAACAGATGGGGCATCAAGAAGAGCTCATCTTTTTATTTAATCAGTCTTTAGAATTGGTAAAAAGAAATAGTTTTGGCTTTAGAAAAATTCTTTCTGGTATTGTAATTCAATTAGTTGCTTCTATAATTTCTCATGAAAACAAGAAATTAGGAAGTCGTGAAGAAGAACTTTGTAAAAAGGTAATAGACTTTATAAGAGAAAATCTTAATACTGAAATCGATTTTAAGAAACTTGCCAGTGAACATCACCTTAGTTACAATAGATTTAGAACTGTATTTAAAAATAATACAGGGGTATCTTTACAACAATATCTTATCCTAGAAAGATTAGAACATGCCAAAAGATTAATGGTGAATACCGATCTTTCTATCAAAGAAATTGCTGCAAAAACAGGATTTAATTCTTTGTTTTATTTCTCAAAAGTTTTTAAAAATAAAATGGGATATTCTCCGGGTCAAATTAGACGAAAGTAAGATTACAATACAAAATACTTTTAATTACTTAATTTTATAGGACTGCAATTTTTCTGTGCGGTTTTTTTCTTTTTTTTATAAAAACGATCAATTCATAGTAACAATGTCATTTTATAACCTATATATCATAAATAGGTATAGATATATGCACTGTTTTTTTACGATTTACAAACAACTTTCCTTAAAATCATAAACACAGAAAAATCCATAATAAAAACATTTTTAATTATGAATTTGATATAAAACAGTGTTTAAAAGTATTTATATGCTAAAAAAAGACATTTTGAACAATAAAAACGACAAAATGTCTTATTTGTTTCATTTATGTTTGGCGTATTAAGAATTTCTTTAAATGGTTTAGATAATAATACAACATTGGAAATTTCACAATACAGTTAAATTTAAAACTAAAAAATATGAAAGCAAAATTATTTAAATTAATGTTGTTTGTTATGTTAAGTGCTTCTCCACTTTTATTGCAAGCACAAACCACAACATATAATGTAACCCCAGAAATTGTATCAGGACAATCATATCATGTTGATGGTATTGTTTCTGATATTACTAATGTGCCAGCAAACAACCCATACCTAAATGGAAATCCAGTAGGAGGAATCAACTCTCTAAAAGTAGGAGCAAGTGCTGCAAATGGAGATCCATACACAACAAGTGCTATCATTCCTTTTAAATTACCAAATAGACCAGCAGGTAAATTAGTAACTGCTGCAAACTTAAAAGTACATGTAAATTATGGTAGACAATGGATCACGTCAAATGTAGATTTATATGGTCTTAAATACAATGCTGCGAGTACAATCGATCCTGCAGATCATTTTGATGCTGCTTATCCAGATACAACAACTGATGTTACTCCAATAGAAGATGATTATTTCGCAAAAAATGTAACCGCAGGTTCTTTAGATACAGCTCGTTTTGAAGAAACAAATGCTAGTGGAGATGCTGCACTAGTAGCATACATAAATGCTCAATACGATGCCGGTGCAGTAGCTGGAGATTATATCTTTTTAAGATTAAATGTTGATAACCCTGCAACAACAGGAGCACATTATTTTGGAATTAGTGATGGTTCAACAGCAAATTCACCAACTTTAACAATTGAAGTTGAAGATGCAGCAGTAACTCCAACAACAGAGTATGACTTAGTGCCAGAAATAGTTTCAGGACAATCATATCATGTTGATGGTATTGTTTCTGATATTACAGATGTTCCTGCAAACAACCCGTATTTAAATGGACACGATGTGGGTGGTGTAAATTCTCTAAAAATAGGTGCAAGTGCAGCTAATGGAGATTCATTTACTACAAGTGCAATTATCCCTTTTAAATTGCCAAATAGACCAGCAGGTAAATTAGTAACTGCTGCAAACTTAAAAGTACATGTAAATTATGGTAGACAATGGATCACGTCAAATGTAGATTTGTATGGTCTTAAATATAATGCCGCAAGTACAATTTATTCAGCGAATCATTATGATAGTTCATATCCAGATGCAACTGCAGATGTTACAGAGATAGAAGATGATTATTTTGCGAAAAATGTTTCTAATGGACAATTGGATACAGCTCGTTTTGAAGAAACAAGTGCTAGTGGAGATGCTGCACTAGTAGCATACATAAATGCTCAATACGATGCCGGTGCAGTAGCTGGAGATTATATCTTTTTAAGATTAAATGTTGATAATCCTGCTACACCTGGCGGTAATTATTTTGGAGTTAGTGATGGTTCAACAGCAAATGCACCAACTTTAACAATTGAAGTTGAAAATACAGCAGTAACTATAACAAACACTTGGAATGGTGGTTCAACAGATTGGGCCACATCTGCTAACTGGAGTGAAGGTCATATACCAACAGCAGCAGAAAATGTGGTAATACCAGATTTAGCAAACGACCCAATTATTGGGGCTACTACAGGAGCACTTGCTAATGACATTACTACAAACGGTGTTTTAACAATTGCAAATGGAGGTTCTTTAATTGTAAGCGGAACTGCAACTGGTAATGTAACCTATAATGTAGCTGTTGGTGATGATAAATGGTATTTAATTTCTTCACCGGTTGATAACCAATCCTATAATGATACTTGGGTTACCAACAATGACATTGATTCTGGAACTGGTAACAACAGAGGAATTGCTACTTATCAAAACGGAGCAGCAAATGCTACCACCGGTCAGTGGGTATATCTTCAAGCTGGAGGATCAGGAACTTTTGGACAAGGTGTAGGGTATTCTTTAAAAAGAACAGCTGCAGGATCTTATGCTTTTACAGGTGAATTTGCTTATAACACTAAAACACCTGCAATTTCAACAGGAAATAACAATTGGAACTTAATAGGAAACCCTTATGCTTCTTATTTAGACATTGCTAAATTTATTACAGAAAACACTACAACTAATGACAATTTATCGGATGCTTACCATTCGGTTTACGTTTGGGATCCTAATAATGGCTCAGGTGCATATACAAGTGTAACAGAAGGTTTTATTAGCCCAGGACAAGCCTTTTTTGTACACTCTAAAGTTGACGCTAATGCTTCTATTACAGAAGCAATGCAGAGTGATGGTACAGTAGGAGGGGCTATAAGAAATACTGTAACTTCTATTGATTTAAATCTTACTAATGGAACAAGTATTAAGAAAACAAAAATTAACTATGCAGAGGGTACCACAACAAGTTTAGATCCTGGGTTTGATATTGGTATGTTTAATGGTCTAGCCTCTGATTTGCGTATTTACACTCAATTATTAAACAATAACGAAGGAATTTCTTTTTCAAGACAAGCATTACCAAATAGTGATTTGGAAAATATGATAGTCCCAGTAGGTGTAAATGCAGAAAGCGGACAAGAACTTACGTTTACTGCAGCAGCCATGAACTTGCCATCTGATATCAAAGTATTTTTAGAAGATAGAGACAATAATACGTTTACACGTTTAGATGAAGCGAACAGCGAATATGCGGTTACTTTAACCGAAAGTTTAAACGGAATCGGAAGATTTTACATACACACAACACCAAGTGTATTGTCTGTACATGAAACCAACTTACAAAACATTAGTGTTTATACAACAAGTGCATCTACCTTACAAATGGTAGGTTTGCCACAAGGAAAAACAACTGTTGCTATGTATAATGTTCTTGGAAAACAAGTATTAAAGACCTCTTTTAGTTCTAACGGAGTACAAGAACTAGCGTTACCAAAAGTAGCTAGTGGTGTTTATATTGTTCAATTAGAAACAGAAAAAGGAAAATTGAATAAAAAAATCATTTTAGAATAATCTGCTAATTGTAAAAAACGAAACATCATGAAAAAAAATATAGCAAATACAACAGACGAAATTACACGTAAAGATGCTCTTAAGAAAATAGGGAACTACGGAAAATACGCAGCATTAACTGCCTTAGGAACTTATATGATATTGAATCCACAAAAGGCACAAGCAGCAAGTCCTGAAGCACCAGGAACAGGGTTTTAACACTCAATAAAAAGAATAAAAAAGCCTAAAACTTCTAGAAGTTTTAGGCTTTTTATTTATATCATACTTTTTTATATAAGACCAAATATTCTAGGTAACCAAAGACTCAATTCAGGAATATAGGTTACTAAAAATAACGAAACTATCATTGCTAAAAACAGTGGCAAGAGTGGTTTTATTACTTTTTCTATAGTTGTATTGGCTACTCCAACGCCCACAAAAAGTACAGAGCCTACCGGTGGAGTACATAAGCCAACGCATAAATTTAAAATCATTACAATTCCAAATTGAATTGGATCCATTCCTAATTCTGAAATAATAGGTAAAAATATTGGTGTAAAAATTAAAATGGCAGGAGTCATATCCATAAAAATTCCCACAAAAAGTAAAAGTAAATTGATAATTAATAGAATAACAATAGGATTATCACTCAAAGACAATAGTAAATTACTAATATCTTGTGGAATATTTTCAAAAGACATCACCCAAGACATGCTCATAGAAGCGCCTATTAGCAACATTACAATGGCTGTTGTGCCACAAGAGTCTAATAAGATTTCAGGAAGATCTTTTATTTTAATTTCTTTATAATAGAATCCTAAAATAAGTGTGTATAAAACGGCAACTGCAGAAGCTTCTGTTGCTGTAAAAACACCTCCAACAATCCCTCCAATTACCACAAATAACAAGGTTAAACTAGGAAAAGCTTTTATAAAAGTGCTTCCTACCTCTTTTAAAGTGCTTTTTTTACCCACTTTATATCCTTTCTTTTTTGCCCAAAATGATGCAACAAGCATTAAAAATAATCCGGTTAAAATCCCTGGAATATAACCCGCAATAAAAAGTGCTGCAATAGAAACACCTCCACTTGCTAATGAATAAATAATTAAAACATTACTTGGGGGTATAATTAAACCGATTGTAGATGAGGTAATATTTACAGCGGCTCCAAATTCTTTAGAATATCCTTCTTTTTCCATTTCTGGTCCTAAAATACTTCCCATTGCAGATGCAGATGCCATTGCAGAACCAGCGATAGACCCCATTAACATTGCTGCAATTACGTTGATTAAGGCCAATCCACCAGGTAATGAACCTACCAAAGTCTTTGCAAAATCAATTAATCGATGTGCAATGCCTCCTTTATTCATCAATTGCCCAGAGAGGACAAAGAAGGGGATGGCAAGTAGTGCAAAGCTATCTAAACCTGTACCTATTCGTTGTGAAACGGTTGTTAGTGCGGGTAAAAAAGGAATGCTAACCATCATGGTTAGTAATGATGATATAGCGATACTCCAAGCCACCGGAACACCTATTAATAATAGAATTAAAAAACTAAAAACTAAAACGAGTATTGGTAAATATTCCATCATAATTGTTTGTATAAGATATCAGAAATTTTGTAGTAGATAATGAGTATTCCACTAATAGGAATTACTAAATAAACTAAGGATAGAGGAATCTGCAATGCAGGAGAATACTGTTCTAAGGTATAGGTAATATATACCAATCTAAAACCTCCGCCAATAAAAGCAAAAAAGCAAAAAAGAATGATAATACAATTGATAAAGATCTTCAATTTTACTTGCCCTTCTTTATGTAACCTAGTTGGCAATAAATCTATTGCAACATGCATTCTTCTTCCAGAGATATAGGCAGCACCAAGTACTCCAACCCAAATCATTAAATATCGTGCAAGCTCATCTGTAAAAGAACTTGGGGTACCTACAACAAATCGTGTAAATACTTGCCACAAAACATTTATAACCATTATCCCCATAATTGTAGCTAGTAATGCGCCAAGGATTTTGTCAACTTTTTTTCTAAATTTCATTTTTAATAGTATTTAATAGCAAAAGCATAAAGTTGTGAATAGTTTTATAATTACAGAATAGTATTCTGTTTATTGAACTGCCTTAATTTTTGTAATCAATTCATAAATTGCTGTATTGTTTTTATAATCATCATAAAGCGAAACCATCTTTTCTTGAAATATAGTTTTATCTGGTTTTACTACTGTTACTCCAGCTTTTTTAACAGCTTCTAGAGCATCTGCTTCTGCTTTGGCCCACAATTCTCTTTGGTATTTTACAGAGGCATCTACGGATTTTTGTACCCAAACTTGTTCTTTTTTAGATAATTTATTCCATAAATGGGTACTCATGATCAATACATCGGGTATGGTTGTGTGCTCGTCTAAAGAATAAAATTTACATACTTCATAATGCCTAGATAGGTAAAATGTAGGAGGATTGTTTTCTGCACCGTCAACAACCCCTTGTTGTAATGCCGTATATAATTCACCTGCAGAAATAGGGGTAGGTGAGCCTCCTAAATTACGAACCATATTCATTGCAGTAACACTTTCCATTACTCTAATTTTTAAACCTGCTAAATTTGCTGGTTTTAAAATAGGTGCTTCTTTAGTATAAAAACTTCTGCTTCCAGCATCGTAATACCCCAATCCTTTTAACCAATACTTTGTTCCTCCATCTAATAAGCTTTTTCCAATTTCACCATCTAAAACATGAAAAGTATGCGCTTTGTTTTTAAATAAAAACGGCAGTCCTAAAACTTTCATATTGGGTGAGAAATTTTCCATAACCGCAGCAGAAACCTTGGTCATATCTAAGCTTCCTATTTGTAATAACTCTAAACACTGACGTTCTGAGCCTAATTGTTGATTTGGATAAATTTCTAATTTTAATGCGCCTTCAGAATTTTTTTCTAATTCTTGTCCCATAAAAACCATTGCTTTATGAACAGGGTGACTAGTGTCTAATCCGTGAGCTAATTTTATGGTTTTTTGTTGATCTAAAGATTCACAAGAATTAAAAATAATTAAAATTAAAGCGAGTATAACAAATGTTGATTTATTTTTCATTCAATAAAATTTTTAAATTCTGCTTATTAGTTTTTATTTTTTTTAGGGTTAATATTATCAATTCTAAAGTATTTAGAAACATCCTTTTTAATTTTAGCAATATTTTAAATAAGCTAGATTATTCGTGTTTTTCGATTCTTAATGATGATTTACGTTCTATTAGATTTGTTTTAACAATGATAGTTTCGTGAATTTGTTTTTTATCGTCATTAGAAATTTTGTCTAATAATAAGTTGGTGGCTATCTGACCAATTTTAAAACCAGATTGATGAATCGTTGTTAAAGCAGGATCTATAACAGAAGATGTGGTTTCGTTACTAAAACCTACAATGGCAATGTCTTCGGGTATTTTTATTCCTATTTTTTTTAAATATTGAATAGCTCCTATTGCCACCACATCATTTGCGCAAAATAGCCCATCTACTTGAAAAGGTAAAGACAATATTTTTTTTATATTTTTTGCTCCGTCATCTTCCATTAAACTAGAAGCTATAACCAACTCCTCTCTAAAAGGAATCTTGTAGTTTTCTAAGGCAGCTTTATATCCTTTAAATCGGTTTTTATAAATCTCTAAGTTTTGGGGTCCAGAAAAATGAGCAATTTCTGTGCTTTTTTGCTGTATTAAATGTTCGGTAGCTCTATAAGCAGCTTCAAAATCATCTATAACAACTTTACTTGTTTTAGAAATATTACAATGTCTATCAAAAAAGACAAAAGGAATGTTTCTTTGTTCTAAGCCTTTAAAATGCTTGTAGTTTTCTGTCTCCATAGAAATAGAAATCAAAACTCCATCAACTCTATTAGCAACTAATGTATTTATAATACTTTGCTCTCTTTCTAAGCTTTCTAAAGACTGACAAATAATAACATTATAGCCTTCTTTAAAAGCAGCTTCTTCAATACCTGCAATAGCAGAAGAGAAAAAATGACGAGAGATTCTAGGCACAATAACACCTAATGTAAATGTTTTGCTTTTACGTAAATTAGAAGCCAAATCATTTCTCTGATAACCTAATTCATTGGCTTTTTTAAGAATTTTGTCCTTGGTTTTTTGAGCAACTCTAGGACTGTTGTTTAAAGCTCTAGAAACCGTTGAACTGTTTATTCCTAAGATTTCAGCAATATCATGTATTGTTACTTCGTTCGTATGCATTCTTAATAAAAACGCTAATTATTAGTTCTATTATTTTTTGATGCTTTTAAGCATAAAATATACTTTAGCATAAAGCAAATATAAAATTATTAAAATACAATCGATTGTATTTTGGCGATTTTTATTACTTTTGTAATAAATCAGAGAAAATAACTTTCATTTTAAAGATCTAAATAGAATTATGAAAACAAATTATAGTACAAGATATGCTGCCTCTCCACAAGATGTAAAAAAATACGATACAGCAAGAATTAGAGAAGAGTTTTTAATAGATAATTTAATGGTTCATAATACTATAAACTTAGTTTATACACACTATGATCGTTTTATTGCAGGTAGTGCAGTACCTACAAATTCATCTTTAAAATTAGAAACAATTGATGCTTTAAAATCTGAAAACTTTTTAGATAGAAGAGAATTAGGAATTATAAATGTGGGGCAAACAGGAACGGTTACTGTTGATGGAACTGTTTATGTTTTAGAACATAAAGAGGCTTTATATGTAGGGCAAGGAAATAAAAATGTAGAATTTGCTAGTAAATCAGCAGAAAATCCTGCCATGTTTTATTTAAACTCAACACCAGCACACAAGGCTTTTCCTACCAAAAAAGTAGGTAAAGAAGATGTAGAAACTATAGAGTTAGGAGCGCCTGAAACGGCAAATGCAAGAACATTAAGAAAGTATATTGTAAATAGTGTTGTAGAGGTTTGTCAATTGCAAATGGGAATGACAACAATCAAACCAGGTAGCTCTTGGAACACCATGCCGGCACATGTTCACGATAGAAGAATGGAAGTGTATTTTTATTTTGAAGTTCCTTCGGATCAAGCAGTTTGTCACTTTATGGGAGAACCAACGGAAACAAGACATATTTGGATGGCTAATAATCAAGCTGTAATTTCTCCACCTTGGTCAATTCATTCGGGTTCTGGTACAAGTAGTTATTCTTTTATTTGGGGAATGGCAGGAGAGAATTTAGATTATGGTGATATGGATCATTGTAAAATAAACGAATTGAGATAAATCTACAAAAACAGAAATATGTCAATTAATTTATTTGATTTAACAGGAAAAATAGCTTTAATAACTGGTGCTACTCATGGCCTTGGAATGGCAATGGCTAAAGGTCTTGGAAATGCAGGTGCTAAAATTGTTGTGAACGGAAACTCGTCTCAAGAAAAATTAGACAAAGCTGTTTTAGAATATAGAGCTGTAGGTATTGATGCTCATGGCTATCTTTTTAACGTAACCGATGAAAAGGAAGTTGAAAAAAATATAGCAAAAATTGAAGCAGAAATTGGGGCTATTGATATTTTAGTTAATAACGCGGGTATTATAAAGAGAACTCCTTTAGTAGAAATGGAAGTAAAAGATTTTAAAGCGGTAATAGATGTAGATTTAGTCGCTCCTTTTATTGTTTCTAAACATGTAGTTAAAGGAATGATTGAAAGAAAAAGCGGAAAAATTATTAACATTTGTTCTATGATGAGTGAACTAGGACGAAATTCTGTAGGAGCTTATGCTGCTGCCAAAGGGGGGTTAAAAATGCTAACTCAAAATATGGCAACAGAATGGGCAAAATTTAATATCCAAACAAACGGAATTGGACCAGGGTATTTTGCAACAAGTCAAACAGCACCAATAAGAGTAGATGGGCATCCTTTTAACGATTTTATTGTAAACAGAACGCCTTCTGGAAAATGGGGAAATCCGGATGATTTACAAGGGGCTGCAATTTTTTTAAGCTCTAATGCAAGTAATTTTGTAAACGGACAAGTGGTTTATGTAGATGGTGGAATTTTGGCAACTATTGGAAAACCTGCAAACGAAGATTAAAAATCAATACAATATGAACACTATTAAAATACTCTCGTATTTGGTAATTGTTTCTTTTTTATTTTCTTGTTCTCAAGATAAAAAAACAACAATTATTACGGTAAAAAATACACTCAATTTTGAACGAACTTCAGAAGTGGTAGAAATCAATAAAACAACATTACATACCAAGAATATTTCTTCTAACATTGGAATAAAAAATATAGAAACAGGTGAACTTCAAATTACTCAATTAGTAGATCTTGATGGTGATGGAACAATGGATCAACTTTTATTTCAACCCAAAATAGCAGGGAATTCTGAAGTAAAGTTTGAGCTTGTAAACATAACTGATGCCGAAAAACCAAAAGCAGAAGAACTTTGTTACTCTCGTTTTGTACCAGAACGTACAGATGATTATACTTGGGAAAACAATAAAGTCGCTTTTCGTGTATACGGACCTGTGGCTCAAAAAATGATTGAAGATAATGTTCCTGGAGGAACTTTGTCGAGTGGAGTGGATGCTTGGTTAAAAAGAGTGGAATACCCGATAATTAATAAGTGGTATAAAAAATACACAGAAAAAACTGGAACCTACCACGAAGATACCGGTGAAGGTTTAGATAATTTTCATGTGGGAAAAAGTCGTGGAGTAGGAGGAATTGCTGTGAAAGTAGATGACACCTATTACTTTTCTAAAAACTATACTAAATGGAGAACCATAACAACCGGACCTCTACGTACTAGTTTTTATTTAGAGTATGAAAGTTGGAATGCTGCTGGAAATAAAATTACAGAATCGAAAACGATAAGTTTAGATTTGGGAAATAATCTTTCTAAGTTTGCTACAAATATTAAAGGAACAAATACAATTTCTGCGGGTTTAACCTTACACGAAAAAGATGGTCAAGTTACAGGAAATAATAAAAGTGGTTGGGTAAGCTATTGGGAACCACATGCAGATTCTGAAATTGGAACAGCAATTATTGCAGACAAGAATACTTTTAACGGTTTCGAAAAATACGATGTGGAAGCAGCAGATTTAAGTAATGCTTATGCGCATTTAAATGTCATCAATAATAAGGTAATCTATTATGCAGGTTTTGCTTGGAAAAAGAGCAAGCAGTTTGAAACAAAACAGGCTTGGATAAATTATTTAAATACTTTTTCTAAACAGATAAACCATCCGTTAGCAATTAGTGTAAAATAAAACCATTTTAATTTTAGCAAAAAAAAGCACTGAAGTCATTTCAGTGCTTTTTTTTTAATGATAGTTTTTTTATTGAACCATAATTTTTTGAATCCCGGTTCCTTTATCAGTTACTGTTTTTATAAAATATACTCCAGTTTTTAATTTAGAGGCATTAACTTCTATTTTAGTGTTTTTTTCAAAGCTATTTATTTTTTTAACAGACTTTCCTAAAAGACTAATCATTTCAATACTTTGAATCGTTTCGTTATTATTCGATTGAACGATAAATATTTTATCAGTTGAAGGATTCGGAAAAACCTTAAATGTAGTGCTGCTATTTTTTTCTAGGCTCAAAGTTGCAGAAAGTGCAACCCAAGTTGGTAAATCTGTACAATCAGTAGCTGTACAAGCTAATTCTCCAGTTGCACTACTTGCTTCATTAAGGGTAACATCTCCAGTCCCTTCTTTCATATTTAATAACATTACTGTATTACTATCTGAAGTATAATCTGCATCTGTAATAGTTGTTTGTAAATTTGCTATATTTTCTGCGGTATTTTTAATTCTAACTTTGTCAATATTTGCATTTAAATAGGTAGCACTACCACCATATGCCAAATAAAAATTAGCCGCTGAAGCATCCTCTTCTATAGCCAATGCATCTAAAGGTAAGGCTTCCTGATTAGCTAAAGTAACATCAACTCCATTTGCATATAATTTAATTGAATTATTTACAGAATTACAGATAACAACTAAATGATTCCATTCATTAATTTGAATTACATTATCAATGGTATTTACAAAAACTTTGTCTGCGCCTGAATTGCTATAATGTGTAAAATAAAATCTTTTTGTATCATCTTTATACAAGGTTAGCGCAAACTGATTCCATCTTTTTAAGACTACATTATTATTAATATCTGTAGACAAGGGTTTTACCCATACTTCAATGGTATAGTCTGTTGCTCCATTTAAATTGTCTAATGTAGCATCCGTAGCATATTTAACTCTTTGATCTACTCCATTAAATTCTAATGCGTAATCGGTTTGTGCAAACGCGCAAAGATTTGTTAAAAAAAGAATAAATAAGGTGAATTGTAATTTTGTTTTCATGTGATAATATATTTAAGGTTTATTGATTTTTTTTATAGGATCATTTTTTATCAAAAAAAAGGGATTAATTTATTAACCCCTTTTTTTAAATTTATTTTTGAAATTAAAACCCTGTTCCTGGTGCTTCAGGACTAGAAGCTTGTGCTTTTTGCGGACTAAGAATTAAA
This sequence comes from Polaribacter marinus, assembly GCF_022662535.1. Classification (GTDB taxonomy): domain Bacteria; phylum Bacteroidota; class Bacteroidia; order Flavobacteriales; family Flavobacteriaceae; genus Polaribacter; species Polaribacter marinus. Next base: position 113,916 of record NZ_JAKQYM010000008.1, on the reverse strand, counting down.
TAAGTTCCTAGTGCGGTTAAGGCTGCATATTTACCATATCCTCCTATTTTTTTTAAAGCTTCTTTACGTGTAATTTCTTCTTGTTTGTTTTCTATATTGTTTTTCATGATGTTTCGTTTTTAAAATTTGCTTATTATTCTAAAATGATTTTTTGATTCAATTTTCCTTTTTCTGTTTCTAATTGAATTATATAAACACCACTAGCTACTTTTGGTAACGTTATTTCTTTTACTCCGTTAGAACTAAAAGAGGTCTTCAATACTTGTTTTCCTAAAACATTAAATAACGACATCGTTGTTTTTCCTTGCAAGCCTACAATCTTTAAAGTAGAAACATCCGATTTATAAATACTAATATTCTCTAAGTTCGTTTCATTTACAGACAATACACTTGGTGTAGTATGTATGTAAAATCTTCCAATTCCGTTTAAACTTTCGGTTAAAGTAACCGCATATTCGCTGTTCGCTTCATCCAAACGTGTAAACGTATTATTGTCTCTATCTTCTAAAAAGACTTTGATATCAGAAGGTAAGTTCATTGCTGCTGCTGTAAACCTAAGGGTTTGTCCATTTGCAGCTTTTACACCTACAGGGACTACCATATTTTCGTAATCACTATTTGGTAATGTTTGTCTTGAAAAAGAAATTCCTTCGTTATTGTTTAATAATTCAGTGTAAATACGCAAATCAGAGGCTACTCCATTAAACATACCAATATCAAAACCAGGATCTAAACTTGTTGTGGTACCCGCTGTATAGTTAATTTTTGTATTCTTAGTACTTGTTCCGTTTGTAAGATTTAAATTAATAGAAGTTACAGTACTTCTTAAAGAGCCTTCTTCTATACCATTACTCTGCATTGCTTCGGTAATAGAAGCAGTACCATTAGCTACTTTAGAGTGTACAAAAAAGGCTTGTCCTGGACTAATAAACCCTTCTGTTAGCGCTATATAAGCTCCTGTAGTTCCACTATTAGGGTCCCAAGTGTAAACCGAGTTGTATGCATCTGATAAGTTGTAATTAGTTTCTGTATTTTCTTTAATAAACTTAGCAATGTCTAAATAAGAAGCATAAGGGTTTCCTATTAAGTTCCAATTGTTATCTCCTATTGAAATTGCAGGAGTTTTAGTGTTATAAGCAAATTCACCTGTAAAAGCATAAGATCCTGCAGCTGTTCTTTTTAAAGAATACCCTACACCTTGTCCAAAAGTTCCTGATCCTCCAGCTTGAAGATATACCCACTGACCCGTAGTAGGATCAGCTTCTCCGTTTTGATAGGTAGCAATTCCTTTATTATTACCCGTTCCAGATTCAATGCCATTGTTTGTAACCCAAGTATCGTTATAGGTTTCGTTAAAAACCGGTGAAGAAATTAAATACCATTTCTCATCTTCCACATCTACATTGTAGGTAATGTTTCCAGAAGCTGTTCCGTTTTTGATTAAAGAACCTCCAGAATTAATAGTAATACCATCTGTTTCTGTAATGCTTAAGTCTTTGGCAACAGCTGCTGTTGTTCCGCTAATAATTGGTGCATTGGTAACCTCTGGGATTATAACATTATAAGCAGCGGTTGGTACAGCATTGGTATCCCAATTGCCTGCGGTTGCCCAATCTGCATCTACACTTCCGTCCCAAATGTGATCTAACTCAGCCCAAGTTGGTAGATTCGTACCTGTTAAATCAAAACTTAAACCACTTGCTTCGTTAACTGTTGTTATACCTGTACCTTCATTAAAATTTAACAATACTACTGTATCTGCATCTGTTGTATAGGCTGCATCTGTAATATTTGATTGTAAACTTGCAATGGTTTCTGCCGTGGTTTTGATTCTTACTTTATCTACATTTGCATATAAAGATGTAGCACCAGAATTCAAACCTCCATAACCTACTATAAAATCACCTATTGAAGTAGAAGATAAGGTTAAAGCTGACTGAGTACCAGAAGTAACATTTACTCCATTGGCATACAATTTAATAGTATTCGTTATTGAATTACACACAACAGCTATATGATTCCATTCATTGATGTTAATTACATTTGTTGAAGTGTTTACAAATTTTTTTGTAGTTCCTAATGCTCCACTATAATGTGTGAAATAAAACCTGTTAGAATTAAATAAAGTTAACGCAAACTGACCTTCTCTTTTTAGTACAACTCTACCAGAATAATTGGTAGCTGATGTTGGTTTAACCCAAGCTTCAATGGTATAATCTGTGGCACCATTTAAAGCATCTAATGCTCCATCATTTACGTGTTCAACTCTTGATAAATTATAACTTAAACTATAATCTGTTTGTGCATGCGCCCATACGCTTGTTAAAAATGTAAAAATTAGGACAATTTGTAGTTTTGTTTTCATTGTTTAAATATTTAAAAAGTTAGTAATTGATTTTAATTTTTTTATTACTCTTTGTTTTATGGGGGCATTGTACTCTTTTAATGAACCTTTCTCAATAATTTTATTGGATTAAAATTTTTCTTGTAACATTGATATTGTCTATGGTAATTTGTAATAGGTAAAGTCCACCTTTCGTGTTTTTTACATCTAAATTCCATGAATTTTGCGCTTTCTCTTTGTACTGAATTGGGATTTGTCTACCTGCTAAATCAAACATTTTAAATTGGATGTTTTCGGCAGTTACCTCTTGATGAAAAGAGATGCTTAAATTATTATTTACAACTGGATTTGGAAATAAAGTAATTGAGTTTTGAATTTTAACCAGGTCTTCTGTAGATAATGTTCCCGTATTTAGCTCGTAACTCCATGCTGCATTTGCAGTATCATTTAAAACAATAACACTTATGTTTGCTGCCTCATCTTTAAAACGAACATTGTGTACATCTTGAAAGGTAAAATAAGCGATGGTTTCAGCATCAACGGTAAAATGATTTTCTTGACTTGGTGTAAAATTGCTAGGATACCTATCTGTTTTAGAAATTCTTAATTGGTCGAAATCTGCTTTAATTCTAGAAGAATAAGAACCGTGATATTTTTCTGCAATATTTAAAGCATTTGTAGAGCTTACTAAATTAAAATTAGCACCTTCATAAGAATCCATTAAAATTCCGTTGATAAATAATTTTGTTTTATTTCCAGTATGTGAAACCGCAATATGTGTCCATTGGTTTAATAAAATAGTATTTCCGTTTTTATTAGAAACAATTTCTTCTCCGCTAGCATGTGAGGTATATTTTATGGCAAAGTTTTCTGTGTTTACATCCGTAATCTCTAATCCAAAAACATTTTCTATATCTAAAAGAATATTTCCATCTACGTTACCTTCTTTTAATCGTAACCAAGTTTCTAAAGTATAATCTGTTGTAAAATCTAAATCAAAATCGGGTGTTTGACGCGCATAGGCATATTGGCTACCACCAAAACTTACATATCCATTATACCCTCCCGTAGTAGTGTGTTTTTCTATTTCTGACCAAGAGTTAGCATAGTAACTACCATTCACTTTAGATTTTACTCTAAATTGGTACATTTGACCTGTAGGGTTATTAATGGTGTATTCTTTTGTTGTGATTCCACTAGCTACTTCTTCCCAAGCACCAGCATCTACTTTTTGCTCTAAAGTAAATTCTTCCCATTGTAGTTTTTCGCTTACTTCCCATTTTACTTTAAAACTATTTGCATCTATATTAGTAATTGAGGTAATTTGTGGGTTTGGCAATACATCAAATACAGCACCTGTAATGGTATTATATCCTCCCGAAGTACTTGTCCAACCTTGTATATTATACCAACCATTAATTCCATTATCATCATACCACCCCCAATTTAAGTGGTAATAAGGTAGTCCGTTAATTTCTTTATAACCATCAACCACAAAAACATGTCCATCACCTGTTCTACTTGCGTCTACTGCAACGGGTACAGGTCTTCCTTGTTGAATGTTTTCATACAAACGGTCCCAAAAACTAGACCAAGTAACGTCTTCATAATGCCCCGAAAAACGGAAGAAATTATGATATAAAAATGGTGTTTTGTTAATGTTAGAAGTAGAGCCTGTAGGTTCGTAATTCATTTGTAAAGCAACACCAACATGATACATTAATTCTCCAACAGCTTTTTGTTGACTTTCTGTTGATGCTACATTCATGTATTCATCAAGCATTTCATCCCATTTGTAATAAGTATCATCAAAAAAGGCAGCGTGACGCACTAAAGAGCCATTATAATTTTCTGAATAGACATTACTTCCAATTCCTTTTATTGGCCACTTGTAAAAATGTAAAACTTGTGACATAGAAATGGCTACACAACCCGGTGAACTATGGTAGGGTGTATAATAATTGGTAGGATAAATAGTTTGTCCATTATCATCAACACAATTTACTCCTCCCCAAACATCTGTTAAGAAAGGTTCTACTGTTTGTGTAAAAGAAATTGTGCTAACAAATAATAGAATTATTAGAGTTGTTTTTTTAATTAATTTTAACTTTAAAGTGTCTTTTTTCATATTAGATATTTTAAGAATTGGTAATAAGAATCCTAGAAATCAATTGTAATTAAATGATTTCTAGACTCTTAATTTAATGATGTTATATGTATTAGTCCGTAGGAAGAACGTAATCTTCACTTGTCCAAAAGACGGTATTTATAACTTTTATATAATAAGAATAATTACCTTTGATTTCTACTTTATCAAATTCATTAACAGGATCAAAAGGAGTTAAATTGTTGTCTAAATCCATTTGCAACAAAGTATTGTTGTCTAGTGCTAATCTTTCAAAATGATTCGGTTCAAATTCAGCAGGATATCTATCTATATAGGATACTCTAATATCATCAAAAGAACCTTTAAAGAAATTCATATTTCCTCCTCTATACATGTAGTTAAAGTCAAGCCATGTATCATTTACAGGTTGTATCCAAAGTGGATCTGAACTAGAATCTATTAATTTTCCGTTGATATAAAATTTAGCAACTCCATCTGAAGAAGAACGAGAGATGGCTACATGAGCCCATTCGTCAAATTTAAGATTCACACTAGAATTGCTAGATTCCATTGTTCCTAAAGGTAAATTATCATTATCTAATCTGTTGTACTTTATAGCATAATCTGCATTTGCATCGGCTATTAAATATAATTCAAAATTTCTACCACGTTCACTAATAGTTGCGCCTCCTGCAGTTTGTCCTGATGGTTCGTTTGGATCACCTATTAATGCATCTGGGTCTACTTTAATCCAAAGTTCATAAGTCCAATCTTCACCAGACAAGTCACTTAAATCATCAGAGCTCCCACCACTAAAGGCATAAAATCGATCATCAGCAGTATCAGAGCCTGTAAATGTTGGATAAGTTAAGTTTGCACCTTTCACAAATACGGTATCAATTTGTATAATAGTGCCTGGGTAAACAGGTAGTGCTTCTCTTTCACAAGATGTTAAACTTGCAATTAATATTAAAATAAATGTAAATTTCAATAGTTTCATATTTTTAGAGTTTTTCGTTTTTTAATTATTTTTTTTTATGGTATATACCATCCGTTTATTGAGACATCTTCATTTGGAATTCCGAATTGTGGATTAATACCTCCAAAGGTGTAGAAAGGCTCTATTAATACTTCTAGTTGTTGTGCTGGTATTGGAAAATGTAGTAATGAACCATCTTGTAATTGGCCCTTTCTACGCATATCAAAATATTCAATTCCCATACCAGTTAAAGGAAGTTCAATTGTTCTTTCGTAAGTAATAGCGTTTCGTATTTCTTCTTCACTATTAATGTTTACAGGCTGTAAGCCTCCTCTTGTAACTCTTGTACCTGAGTTTATAATGTTTCCTGCTTCATTCAATCTAGTAAGTTGCAATAATGCTTCTGCTTTAAATAAATCAATTTCTGCTTTACGCATCATAATAACAGGTGCAAAGAAGTTGGCATTGATCCAGCTATCTAAACGAGAGTACCTGTAAGTAGACCATCTATACATACCTCTTTCGGGTCTATTGTTAGATGCATCATATTGAAAATCTGTTTGCACACGTAAATCGTTTGATGTAATACGACCATCGTTTGGAAGATCATCAATACCTCCATCAGGCCAATTTGCAGGAAGGGTATCATCTAATAAATGAACAACTCTCATGTCTACTTTTCCCCAACTAGTTCTAGCCATATAATATTTGTACCAAGACATCCATTTTCTATCAGAACCATTACCGTCTCCTTGTATATTGAAATCGCTTGTGATACCTTTTTCTGCATGAAATAAAACACTTTCCCAATCAATGGCATTGGTTTGTTCTGTGTTTCTTGAGCTATAAACCATTAGACGAGCAATAAAAGAATGTGCTAATTTTGACATTTCTTCATTGGTAAAAGCATTTCCATTAATCCAATCTGATGGAAGTATAAAATCATTATTGTCAAATATTTCAATAGCTTTTTCTAGCTGTTTAATTGCCAAGTCTATAGAAGATCTATAGTCTGTAACTTCTAAAGTAGCATAATCTGTAGTCTCGTCAGAAGGATAAGCTTTGTCAAAAATTAAACCTACATATCCGTTTCCTAGTCCTTGCATAAAATGTGCAAAACCTTTGGTCATCATTGTTTCTGAACCATTATCTCCTATCTCTACACCGTTTTCAATCCCAATCAATACATCGTTAGCAGTTGTTATAACTTTATACATGTATTGCCAGTAATTTTTAGTAATAGAGTGGTAGGCATAAGAAGGAGAATTATCTAAGAAAACTCTTGGTTCTTGACTCATGTCAAGTGTACCATAATTTGCAAAGGTAACGGTTCCCCAATCTGCCATAACCCACATAGCAGGTCCTGGCGAACCAAAATTGTGTTGCTGTTGTGTAAACCATGTATTAAATAGCCCAGAAGCTAAACTTCTTATTCCGTCAGATGTTGAAAGTACAATTTCTGTATCTGGATCATTATAATTTTCTACTTCTAAATCACTACAGCTATTAAAAAATAGACTTGTAGTTAGTACTAATAAAAAGTATTTAAATGTTTTTTTTATCATCATTTTTATTAAAATTTAACTTGAACTGATAATGAGTAATTTCTAAAATTAGGGTATCCAAAATTGTCAAAAAGAAATCCATCGGATCCGGTTTGAGGGTCATAACCTGTATAATTAGTTAAGGTCCATAAGTTTCGTCCAATTATTCCTATTTTTATTTCTTCTATATATTTATTTGAAAAGCTTTTTGTCTTGTCATTCAGTGTATAGTATAAAGAAGCCTCATTTAATTTTAAATAAGAGGCATCTTCAACCCAATAACCATTAATTGCATCGGCATCATATAATGCTTGATAGTAGTCTACGGTTTTTTTATTTTCAGGTCTCGTATGAATTTGATCTATAATTCCTAGTCTATTATCTCTTACTAAATATTGTGCGGTGTGGTTATATAAATCACCTCCTTGTTTCCATTGCCATAGCAAATAGAGCGAGAAGTTTTTATAACTAAATGTGGTATTCAATCCTAAGTTAAAATCTGGATTCGTATCCCCAATTTTTTGAACTTTTTCAGCTCCATTTTCATCTACAAGAACAAAAGGTTTTTCGTTTACAGTTCCAATGTCACTTGTTAATACTACTACACCATCTCTGTTAACCGAGTAATCATTAATGTTTTCCCCTGCGGTTAGTTGTTCTTGCATTTGATCTAACGTTCTAACAAAATCTACACCATACATGGTACCAAAGGTTTCTCCTTCTTTTATTCTAAAAGTGTTTCTAGGACCGGTTCTGTATTCAGGAATGGTAAGTTTGGTTATTTTTTGTCTTGTACGATCAAAAGTTAGCGTTGCTTCCCAATTAATATCATCGGTTGATATAATTTTAGCATTTAACATTGCTTCAAATGTTTTGCTTTCAAGTTCTCCAGCATTTACATTTTGATAAGGGAAACCTCCTGTATGTGATGCTAAGGGTGCTAATAGGTATTGATCGGTTACTTTGGTTTTAGAGTAAGTAGCTTCAAATCGAAATCTGTCTAAAAAAGAAGTTTCTATACCAAGTTCTAATTCTGCCGAACGTGATGGTTTTAAATCTTTGTTACCAAGAGTATTCTTAGAAGCAATACCATCATTTATAGAAAAGGTCTCATCTTTATCTCCAAAACCTGGTCTTAATCCAGAGGTCCCATAAGCAGCTCTAAGTTTTAATTCTTGAATTCCCGGTATTTCTAAATCTTTTGTAAGACGGTAGGCTCCAGAAAGACGGAAGTAGTTTTGCCATCTTTCATTTTCTCCAAACAGAGAAGAACCATCTATTCTAAATAAACCGTCTAAAATATACCTGTCTTTATAAACAAATGAAGCAATAGCAAAATAGTTGGTTGCTCTTATATCCGATCTAAAGTCTGTTGCATCTATCGTTGTTGGATCAAAATTATCAAATATTGGAAAATCATTTAAAATAAAAGAAGTGGCACTAGTTGTTGTGCTTTCAAAATGATTGTCTTCATTTAAATAACTTAATTTACCGTTAAAATCAAGATCTCCCCAGCTCTTTTTAAAGTTTATGGTTGCTCTAAAGGTTTGGTTTAAAGCTTTATAATTTCTTTTACTTAATGCTCCTCCTGTATAAGATAATGCAAAAGGATTACTCTGATTTAGTACCTGTGGATCTGCGCTAGGATCTATATAATTTGGTAATAAATCGTTAATAGTAGTTTTTGGAGATAATATTTTATTATCATAATGTTCCAATTCAAAAGCGTAGGAAGCTTTAAAGCTAATCACGCTGTTTAGTTTCCAGTTAAAATCATAAGAACTTAATAACCTGCTTTTTGCTGCGGTACTTTCTTTTTTCCACAAATCATATAAGGGATTCGCAAATTGTGTATTCCATTGGTTTGGGTAGAAATTATACTCTTGACCATCTATGTTTTTCTTAAATAAATCAACATCAGGATCTGTAGAGGCAACTTCAAAAAAGGCACTTGTACCACCTCCTAAGAAATCATTATTGGTTCTAATATAATTATTACTTGCAGAAATATTTATTTTGTCAGATAATGCATGATCTATATTCAATCTAAAACTTTGACGATCATAACCACCTGTTTCTATAACAACTCCTTCATTTTTATTGTTTTCAAAAGAAACAAAAAGGTTGGTTTTTTCTGATTTATGACCTACTCCAATATAGTTGGTTATATAGGTCCCGTCATTAAACATTTGTTCTTGTAAATCGTTATTAACCCTATATGGTAAATCTTGATAGTGGTCATCTTTTTCTACACGATTTCCGGTAATTCTTGGATCCCACCCAGAAACATAATCACTAGGGTAGTTTACAAATTGATATTTGGTATACGTATCTGTATCTAACCAAGTAGGATCTAGTCGATAATGATGTGACGTAGATAAATCTAAAAGATTTGCTACTTTTTGAAAACCTAGTTCATTTCTAATTGTAATAGATGTTTTTCCTGTAGTTAAATTTTTCCCTCTTTTTGAAGTTACAACAATAACACCATTGGCAGCTTTAGAACCATATAGAGAAGCGGCAGCAGCACCTTTTACAATTTCTATAGATTCTACATCATCTACATTGATATCTGCTAAAGAGCCTCCCATAATCACCCCATCTACTAATAGCATTGGACTATTACCTCCTTTAATAGAGGTAGATCCTCTTAAAACAATATTAGAACTACTTCCTGGAGAACCACTAAAAGAGTTAACGCTTACACCAGCTACTTTACCCTGTAATGATGATGAAACGGATGTTTGTGGTGCTTTTTCTAAGGAAGAAGAATTTAATTTAGAAACAGAAACTGACAATTTTTTTCTTGAAGTACCTGAGGCAACCCCAGAAATAATAATTTCATTTAGTACATTAACGTCAGGTTGTAAATAAATTGCTAAAGTTGTTTTTTTACTGTCAACGATAATGGTTTGGTTTTGAAAACCTAAGTAAGAAAATACGAGGATATCGGTTGGGTTAACAGAAATACTGAATTTTCCATCAAAATCTGTAACAAAACCTTTGTTGCTTCCTTTGATAATAATATTTGCTTCGGGCAATGGTATGCCTGTATCATCATAAACAGTACCCGTAATAAGTATTTTTTCTTGTTTATTAGAACGTGTTCCTTTTTGTCTGACAACAATATCATTTACTTTAATTGAATATTCGATGTCTAACCCCTCAAATGCAATATCTAATACTGTGGATACTGAAGCATTTTGAACATTAACAGCTACTTTTTTATTTAGATTAGGTAAATTACTGTTAAAGAAAAAATCGTAATTGGTTTTTTTAGAAATAAAATTAAACAGTTCGTTTATTGTAAGTTCTTTGTTAATGGTTAATGTTGCTGTTTTTTTCTGTTTCAACTCTTTTTCAGGATTACTATTCTCTGAAAACGAGTTCATTGATAGAATGCTAAAAAACAAAATTAGTAGTTGCTTTTTAGTGCTTTTAAAATGTATTATGTTATAATAGTTTTTCATAAATAAAATTATAGGTGTTTGTATTTTTATTCAAAAAATAAAGTGACTTCGTTATCGTTTATTTGATAGCTAATGCCTTCTGTATATTTAAGCATTTGTAAAAAGTGGTTTAAATCATTTTCCTTTTTTAGAGTACCCGTAAATTGATAATCTCGCTCTTTTCCTTCAAACTTAAATTCGACATTAAACCATCGGTTTAGTTTTGGTATTAATTTTTCTAGTTTTTCATTTCTAAAAATTAAGACTCCAGATGTCCAAGCAACAATATTTTGTACATCTATCTTTTCTACAATGATCTTGTTTTCATTATGATACAATTTGGCTTGATTTCCAGGCTTAATAATGGCGCTTTCTCCTTGTGGATTTGATACTTTGATAGAGCCTTTTACTAAAGTTGTGCTCGTAAAATTGTTTTCTTTATAGTTAGAAACATTAAATTCTGTTCCTAAAACTTTAATTTCTAAATCTGAAGATTTTACTAAAAAAGGGCGTTCTTTATTATGAGCAACACTAAAAAAGGCTTCTCCTTTTAAGTTTACTTTTCTTTCTTTTGTGGTTGTAGAATTATTAAAAGTAATTTCTGATTCAGAATTCAATTCTACTTCTGTTCCATCTATCATAGAAATTTGATAATTTTTACCTTTAGGAACAATTACAGTATAATCTAAACTCGATGTTGTTTTTAAATCATCGGTAGAAACAAACGAAATTTTATCGGAATTTACAGTTACAAAAATTCCATTTTCCATCAACCATTTACTATTGGTATCTTCTTTAATTTTATAATAATCATTTGTTGAGGTTTTTATTAAAATATCAGAGGTATTATAAGTCGCAGCAACTAAATGTTTGGCAAAAGATTTTTTAGAAAATGTAGAGATAACTGCATCTCCTATAGAAAACAAAATAATAAATATGGCAGCATATTTTAATACTTTTCTGAATATGATATACTTTGATTTTTTTGCCGTTTGCTCTTTTTTAGATACTTCTAACAATCGAATATATTGTTCTTGAACAAACTCTTTAGATAGTGTTTTGTCGTCTACATGAAGAGTAAATACCTTGTTTAATATAGAAATAGCCTTTTCAAAGTCAGCTTTTCCTTCAGCATTCAGCTGCTTTTTATATGCTTGCCAAGTTGCATTGCTAAGATTACCATTAGATTTAATCCAAAGAATAAAATCGTCATTATTTAACAATTCCTCAATCTTAAATTTTTGATTTTTTAACATACTTCTGTTAATGATTTATATGTATAAGTAAAACTTTGTTATTTTGTACCATAAGAAAATAGTTAAAATTTATATTTTATTGATTTTTTTTTAAAATAAGTACAAAAAAAAGAGAAATAATCTATTAAAATAGGTATTTCTCTTCATTATAATTAATGTAAATGCTAGTAAGATTTAGGGCACTCTTATGATAGATCCAAAGAAAATAGAATTCATAAATAATTTGTTTGTCCCATACCAAGCTCCTCTAAAATTAGGATTATCTGCAAACATAATCACTCTACCTTTTCCAGTCTTATGAACAATTATAGAAGCTGATTTTGTAAAATAGTTTTGTAAATTCTCATTGGTAACAAAACCATCAATATGTGGGTTTTCTGTGTATTTTGCTACTGTAGAAAATTTGTTTTTACTTGGTGCCAACCAAACTCTATTGTTTTTATAAACAGGTAATTTTCTATTATGATATCCATAACCTATTGGGTGTGTAATATCTAAATCTACTTCAAAAATGGCTCCACCAATACTATTTCTTCCTAAATGTTCTCTAGATTCGCCATAATTTAATCGTTCTAAAGAATTTTTTGGATCCTTTTTATTAACAATTAAACTTTCGTTTACCAGTTTATTTCTAATTGCCCAAGAACTAGCGGTACGTGTTGTAATTAAGGTGTTTCCTGCAGCCACCCAATCTTTTAGTTTCTGTCTACTGTTGGCATTTAGTAAGTTATAATATCCAGAAACCATGATAATTACGTTGTATTTTCTTAAATCGGTTCTATAAAAAATTCGTTCTGGTACTTTACTAATTGGCATTTGCATTCTTTGTTCTAATAAATGCCAAACTTCTCCTGCTTCATAAGATGAAACTCCGCCTTCTACTAACATCATTGCCTTTGGCATTTCTAAAGTAACAAAATTAGAACTACCTAAATCAATTCCTTGTAAACTATATCCCGTCTCAACAGCATTCACTTCAATTTTATATGTTTCACTTACTTCTTTTAAAGCAGTAAATAAGGCTTCTTCAGTAATTTTTTGAACACCAACTGCAATTAACAAACTTCCTCTATCAAATTTCTTTTTGGAGTTTTCTGTACTTACTTCAAAAGGTTTTGTAGCCGTTTTTACGATGACTCCTTTTTCTTGTAAATGATGTAACAATGCAGGAGAGTAGTAATCATCCCAAGAAATTAAGTAGGCATAATCGCTTTTTGTTAGTTTCTCTATTTCAATTTTATTTGTTTCTGAGGATACCTGTTTTTTATAATTTGGCGCTTTTTTAAGTTCGCTATATTTCATATTATAAAAATTAGCCATAGACCAAGAAGAGGCATCATAAAATACACTATCTCTGTATTTTTTATACGTTTCAAACATGGTTCTAACCATTAAATATTGAGGCTGCTTTGTGGGTACATAATAAGAAGAATTTTCATGATATTTTTTATTATCTGTTGCAACTTCTTCCTCTAAATGATATACTTTAATCTGGTGCTTTAATAACAAGTCAATAAAAGACTTTGTTCTATTCTTATCATAATCATCACCAAAAACATATCCTTTTATTTTACTTTTTGAGGCTTTTTCTATGGATGATTTAAAGAAGTTGTTTTGATACGAGTACAATAAATTTTTATTTGAAATAGCTGCTTTTATAGTAGAAAAACTTGCTACAAATTGATTTCTAATGGTAAAAGGAAAAGAAATGGTTCCTGTTGGCGTTTCTTGTATATGACCTCTAGAACTTGCTTGTTCAAATAACAAGGATAAAGAACCTTGTAAGTCTCCATAAGTAGAACCATAACCTGGGTAAGTGGCGTCATATTTCTCTTTTGTAAAATATAAGGACTTAATTTTATCTAAATCTGCTGTAAAATATTTAGCAAAAGCATTGTTTAAAACCGTGTAATTTTCTACTGGAGTTACAGGTTTTAAAGAAGCCGATAATTGTTTTGGTTCAAAGAAAAAAGTACTGTTTGTACCCATTTCATGAAAATCGGTTACAACGTTTGGATACCATTCATGATACCATTTTAATCTAGCGTTACTTTCGGGTTGTACTGCCAATAATAAGTCTCTATTTAAATCAAACCAATAATGATTTGTTCTACCTCGTGGCCAAGCTTCATTATGTTCTATATCATCATTATCTGCAATTAAAGGGGTTCCTCTAAAGGTATTTACCCAATTTGTATGACGATCTCGTCCATCTGGATTGATAACCGGATCTATAAAAATAATAGCTTCTTTAAGATATTCTTTTACTTTTGGATTTTCTGAAGCTAACAATACATAAGCTGTAAGTAAAGCGGCTTCTGTACTAGATGGTTCGTTACCATGTACATTATACCCTAAATTGATAAAAATTGGCAAATCTGAAAAATCTTTTACATCTGTTTTTTCGCTAACAACTTGTAAGTGTTTTTCTTTTAGGCTTTCTATGTTCTTTAGGTTTTCTAAAGAAGAGATAGTCAAGTTAATTAATTTCCTGTTTTCATTCGTTTTTCCATAGATCTTTATGGTGGCATTCTCAGAAAGTTCAGCAAGTTTGGTCATATAAGCAACTACCAAATCGTGCCTTGTATGATAATCTCCAATTCCATATTCTAAAAACTCTTCTGGACTTGGGATGTTTTTATTAAAGGGTTCATAATCACTGTAATAGTAGCTTTGACCGTTAGATAATTGAGACACTAATAATGTAAAAATTACAAATATTCTATATGTGTTTTTCATGAAAAAAAGATAATTAAGAAGTTTATAATGGTACTTTAGAATGATAGTACTCTATTTTTTAGAGTAAACTTATTTAAAATGTACTATGTTTAAAACGTTAAATTTTTATTATTAAAATATTATTTTGATAATAATAAAAATAAGATTTCTATAAAGTTACTACCTAGTTTTCTTAGTTTTTTAATAGCTACAGCCAATATGTTTCTTACCGTTTGGTATTTAATTTCTAATAATTCTGATATCTCAAAATTATTAAAGCCTTGAAAGTATTTTAGATATATTATCTCTTTTTCTCTAGGACTTAACTTTTCTATCAATAATTTTAATTCCTTTAAAACCTTCTCTTTATTTGTATTATCCTCTTCATATGCAACTGTCCCATCTAGAAGCTCAAATTCTATTTTCTTGGTTTTTTTAACTTTATAAATTTGATTTCTTAAACTTTTAAACAAATAAGCTTTTACATTTGTTACTTCAGAAATAGAGTCTTTATAATGTATAATGTTTAAGAAAGTATCATGTAAACAATCTGTAACTTCATGAGCGTTTATGTATCGGAGCCCAAAATTATACATCATTTGATAATGAAAATCATATATTTGATGAAAAGCATTCATATCGCCTTTCATAAATAATTTCCATAGATCTTCTTGTGTATTTTTGTTCGAGTTACTTTGCAAACTTATTTGTTTTTTTAAACATCAATTTTTATTGTATACCATTTTTACCTAAAATATAGATAATTGAGTTTTTGTTGTAAATTCTTCAAGAAATTTTACTCCTTTATATGAGTTTCCTTTTTTATTCAATTTTGGGCTCCAAACAGCAATCACATATTGATTTGGATGTATTGCAATAATTCCTCCACCAACTCCACTTTTTCCAGGAAGTCCTACTTTAAAAGCAAATTCTCCAGATTCGTCGTAAAAGCCACAAGTCTGCAATAAGGCATTTACTCTTTTAGATTGGCTTTTTGTTAATATTGAATTGGGATTTTTTATGGTGTTCCCATTATTTGCCAAAAATAAGAATAATTCAGAAAGCTCTTTACAGTTCATTTCAAGAGAGCAAAGATCAAAATAGAAATCAAGAACTTTTGATGGTTCATTATCAATATTTCCAAAAGATTTAATAAAATTACATAAGGCTACATTTCTAAATCCTATGCTTTTTTCAGATTCTGCTATTTTACGAGAATAATTTATTTCGGAATTGTTAGAAATGTTTCTAACAAAAGCTAAAAAATCTTCTTTTGGATTTTTTAAGTTACTTAGAAGAATATCTGAAATAACAATTGCTCCTGCATTTATAAATGGATTTCTAGGAATTCCATTGTCAACCTCTAGTTGCACTAGAGAGTTAAACGCGGTTCCTGAAGGTTCAACACCAATTCTATCCCATATTTTTTCACCAAGAATCCGATAGGCTAAGCATAGCGAAAGTACTTTTGATATACTTTGAATTGAGAATTTATCATAGCAATTTCCTTGTCCAAAGTTGATCTGGTCAATGGTTGATATGTGTATTCCAAAATTATCTGAATTAACATTGGCTAACTCAGGAATATAAGATGCCAATTGGCCGTTATCATCTATATTTTTAACTTTTTGGTAGGTCTCTTGGATGATTTCTTTAAAGTTCACTTTGTTCATGGTATCGTCTAGCTCTAAAGTGTTGATTCTAGTTAAAATTGATTTGAAGTTGCTAAGTGAAATATAATATTCACTATTTTGAAGTCTAAATATAAATGTAATTTCTCTTGGTTGTATAATTTAATTGCATTTTTTGTAGCTCTTTTTATGAAAATGTTTTTGAGTAGGGCTTGCTTAATAGAAAATGTAAGGTCTTTTGTTTTTTTGTTTTAATTCGTTAAAAATCGAATCTAAAAAAAACTTTTTTTGAGATATAGATAAATAAAAACCTCAACAAATTGACAGGCAATAAGTTGAGGTTTTATAAAGTGGAGACGCCGAGAATCGAACTCGGGTCCAAACAAGCAGCCAAAATGCTTTCTACATACTTAGTTCTTTCTTAATTTTCGACTAAAAGTTGATTAAGAACAATCTGCTTTTAGCTTAACTTCTTTAGTTTCAAAAACCTGTCAAAGTTCCAGGCTTTCTATATTTACTTTTACGATGCCCAAAAGTGAAACGCCGTAAATCAAGGCTTTTCGTGGACATAAAGCTTGCACACCTAGTGTGCCGAGGCCAATCCTACTGTAATTCGGATTATGCAGCTAAAGCGTAGTTATCTTCGCCGTTTAAAAAGTTGAAATTAGGTTTTACGAGTGTTATTTCATAACTCGGTATGCTTACAAATTCACTGTCCTTGCTGTCAAAACCAGTCGTCCCCTCAATGAAATAGCTAAACTTGTTTAGCGTAATTGAATTGATGCTGAATTTATTTCAGCAACTCATCAAAAATTCATTTTATAATGTCAATGATACACTTTTTATAAAAATAATAGTGGATTGCAAAAGTATAAAAAATACAGTTGCTTATCATTATAAATTCTAATATCTTCGAGCAAATATTATACCATTTATTCTGACCCGATATCAGAATCTTATAAAATACAAAAACATGAAGTTTGGCATTATTAAAGAACGTAAAAATCCACCGGATAGAAGAGTGGTTTTTTCTCCTATAAAATTAAAAGAGTTTAAAAATAAATTCCCACAAGCTATTCTAAAAGTAGAATCTTCTAATATTAGAGTTTTTTCTGATGAAGCTTATAAAGAAGCGGGGCTAGAGGTATCGAATAGTATGACGGATTGCGATGTGCTATTAGGCGTAAAAGAAGTGCCTATGGATGCTTTAATTCCTAATAAAAAGTATTTTTTCTTTAGCCATACAATCAAAAAACAACCTTATAACAGAAAATTGCTATTGGCTATTTTAGATAAAAAGATAGAGTTGTTTGATCATGAAACCATCATCAAAGAAAATGGAGCTAGATTAATTGGATTTGGACGCTACGCAGGAATTGTAGGGGCTTATAATGGATTTAGAGCTATTGGCTTAACAAAAAATACATTTAATTTACCCAAAGCAGAAAACTTAGAAAGTCAGCAAGAGTTAATTCAAAATTTAAAGAATATTAAATTAGATCCTATTAAAATTCTTTTAACCGGAAACGGAAAAGTGGCTTTTGGTGCCAAAGAAATGTTAGATGCTATGAGTATAAAACAGGTTTCTGTAGAGGATTATTTAAAGAAACAGTATGCAGAATCTGTATATTGTTTGGCAGATGTTTTAGACTATAACAAACGGAAAGATGGTCTTGTAATTAATAACCAAGATTTTTACAATCATCCAGAAGATTATGTGTCTAACTTTATGCCTTTGGCTAATGTTACCGATTATTTTATTGCAGGACATTTTTATGGAAATGGTGCTCCTTATTTATTTACGAGAGAAGATGCAAAATCAGCAGATTTCAATATAAAATTCGTGGCTGATATTTCTTGTGATGTAGATGGTCCTGTAGCTTCAACTATAAGGGCTTCAACCATTGCAGATCCTATTTATGGTTACAATCCTCAAACAGAATCAGAGGTAAACTTTAAAGACAAAGAGGCTATTGTGGTAATGGCGGTAGACAATTTACCTTGCGAGTTACCTAAAGACGCAAGTGAAGGTTTTGGAGAAATGTTTTTAGAAAATGTAATTCCTGCTTTTTTTAATCATGATAAAGATGGAGTTTTGGCAAGAGCAAAAATGACCGAGAACGGAAAGTTAACGGAACGTTTTTCTTATTTACAAGACTATGTAGATGGTAAAGAATAAATGACAGAAGACAAACAATTTTTAATAGATGTATCTAAAATGAGGATGCCTTTTGGCAAGTACAAAGGTTCTTTTTTAATTGATTTGCCAGAACATTATATTGTTTGGTACAAAAGAAAAGGCTTTCCTAATGGTAAATTAGGGAAGCAAATGGAACTAGTATATGAACTAAAACTAAATGGTTTAGAAGATTTGATTAGAGAAATTAAGAAGAGGTATTAATTTCTTACAGCAACTCCATAGGTCACGTGTGCAATTCCTAAGATCGATAAAGAAGAAGACCAATAAGTCGGAATCAAAATACACATAATTGCCAAAAGCAAGCATAAACCAGATAAAATTAAAAGATTTTTACGTTCTCTATTTTTAAAAAGAAACAATAAAAAAGCATAAAGAATAAGAAAAGTAGGAGTCATATAATCTATATAACCTTGTTGCATTAAAACAAGCAGTATAATAAAAATAAGTAGTATTCCAACCATATATTTCCAAAAGGCGGCTTTGGTTTTGCCATTCCAAAGTTTAAATTGAAATCTTTTGGCACTTCTTTTTCCGCTAAAATACAGGGCTAAAGAAGAAAACAAAAAAACTAAAAAGGCAATGCTAATAATTAGATATTCTATAATTTCGGCAGACAGCATCCCCATCGGATGGTCGTCAATTAAAAAACCATCTAACAGGTTTTTAATCAAATAACCTGCAGAAAAAAAGTAGATGCCTATTAAAATACTTGTAAAACCTTTTAAAGAAAAATTTACCGAAAAATTATCGTGCTTGTTCATATATGATATAACTTTCGCTAATATACAAAAAAATGAAACCAGCAGAAGAATACATTCTAAATCAACCAGAACCTTTTAAATCTATTTTAATGCATTTGCAGATTTTAATTGAAAATAGGTTCCCTGAAGTAGATTTACAGTTTAAATGGAAAATTCCTTTTTATTATTTAGATAGTAAGCCTTTTTGTTATTTAAACCCTTCTAAAAAGAAAGGTTATGTCGATGTTGTTTTTTGGGTGTCTGCACACCTAACAAAATATAATGAACTCTTGATTTCTGAAAATAGAAAGGTGGTAAAATCTTTGCGCTATTTTAAATTAGAAGATATTCGTGAAGAAATACTACTATCGGTTTTAGAAGAAGCCCACCAACTTAAAGACAAAGGATTCTATAAAAGAAAATAACAAGTTTTAATCCGGTTTATAAATTATTGATAGTTTTTCTAATGGCAACTAAATTGCTTAGTAAGCTTTCTAAATTGTTTAAATCTAACATGTTTGCACCGTCAGATTTTGCGTTTGCAGGATCAAAATGGGTTTCAATAAACAATCCATCTACATTATTAACAACACCTGCTCTAGCAATAGTTTCTATCATCTCGGGTCTTCCTCCTGTAACACCAACGGTTTGGTTGGGTTGTTGTAACGAGTGTGTTACATCTAAAATCGTAGGTGCAAATTCTCGCATTTCAGGAATCCCTCTAAAATCTACAATCATGTCTTGATATCCAAACATAGTTCCTCTATCTGTAATCCATGCTTTATCAGAACCTGCATCTTTTACTTTTTGTACGGCATGTTTCATGGCAGAAGGACTCATAAATTGCCCTTTCTTTAAGTTAACAACCTTACCCGTTTTAGCAGCAGCTACAACTAAATCTGTTTGACGAACTAAAAAAGCAGGAATTTGTAATACATCTACATATTCGGCTGCTTTTATAGCGTCAGAAACTTCGTGTATGTCGGTTACTGTGGGGACACCAAAAGTTTCCGAAACTTTACGTAAAATTTTTAAGGCTTTTTCATCTCCAATTCCTGTAAAACTATCAATCCTACTTCTGTTAGCTTTTTTAAAGCTTCCTTTAAAAATATAAGGAATTTCTAATTTATCAGTGATAGAGATTACTTTTTCAGCAATTCTTAAAGCCATTTCTTCACCTTCTATAGCACAAGGGCCAGCTAGTAAAAAAAAGTTGTTAGAATTTGTATGTTTTATGTTAGGAATACTAGATAAAGTCATTTTTAAAAATTTTAACAAAAGTACAAAATAATTATTGCTGATGAATGGTTATATTTAACAACTTAAAACCAACATAATGAAAAAAATCAACCTTATTTACATCTTATTTTTTGCAGTTCTTTTTTCGTGTAAAGAACCTAAAATTGTAGCCGAAACGGTTAAAAAACATCTATATACATTAGCTTCGGATGATATGGAAGGAAGAATGACAGGAACTCCTGGAATAGAAAAAGCAGCAAAATATATAGAAAATGAGTTCAAAAGAATTGGGCTAAAAACCTATGATACGCTTAGCGATTATAGACAAACGTTTACGTTTACAAACAGAAGAACTAAAGAAGAGATTACAACAAGTAATATTGTTGGGGTATTAGAAGGCAAAAGTAAAAAAGATGAATATGTAATTATTTCTGCGCATTACGATCATTTAGGAATTAGAAAAAAAGAAGGAGAATTAGATAGTATTTACAATGGTGCAAATGATGATGCTTCTGGTGTAACGGGTGTTTTAGCTTTGGCTGAATATTTTAAAAATAAAGGAGATAATGAAAGAACAATCGTATTTATTGCTTTTACGGGAGAAGAAATGGGGCTAATTGGTTCTACACATTTTGGAAAAGGAATTGATGCTTCTAAATTTGTAGCGGGTATCAATTTAGAGATGATTGGTAAAGTACCTAGCTTTGGACCTAATACGGCTTGGTTAACTGGTTTCGATCGTTCTGATTTTGGGAAAATTGTTCAAAAAAATCTAGAAGGTACTGGGTATACCTTACATCCAGATCCTTACAAAAAATTCAACTTGTTTTTTAGATCTGATAATGCTTCTTTGGCGCGTTTAGGAGTGCCTTCTCATACTTTTTCTACAACTCCTATTGATGTAGATAAAGATTATCACAAAGCTTCTGATGAAGCAGAAACATTAGATGTAGCTGTCGTAACAGAAACCATTAAAGCAGTTGCAAAAGGAACTGAAAGTATTATCAGCGGAAAAGATACACCAACAAGAGTTGTTATAAAAGATAGAAAATAATCGTTTGTTAAGATGAAAAAGGCACAATACTTCTTTTTACTTTTATTAATGGGATGTTCAGCTTCTAAGGTGATTACAGATTACGATGCGAAAACCAATTTCACTCAATTTAAGACCTATAATTTTTACGAAGATGTAGGAGCTGGTTTAAATGAGTTAGATGTAAAAAGAGGTGTGGATGCTTTAATTGCTCAAATGAATCAATTGGGGTTTAAACAAGAAGAAACCCCTGATTTTTACATCAACTTTAAAACAAAATTATCGCAACCTAAAGTTACCAATACAATTGCTATTGGTTTGGGAAGCGGGGGAAGAAATGGAGGTTTTGGAGTCTCTGGTGGAATTCCTATTGGGGGTAAAAAAATAGATGAAGAACTAACGGTAGAATTTGTTGATGCGAAAACCAATGAACTGTTTTGGCAAGCAATCTTAAAATCAACCATCAAAGAAAAACGAACTCCAGAAGAAAGAACTCTTTATTTTAATGAAGTGATTCGTAAAATTTTGCAAAGCTATCCTGTAAAAAAGAAAGAGTAGTGGCTTACAGCGAGTATTGGGTAGTTAGAGTTTTATAATTTTTAAATGAAAAAAGTGTTGCTTTTATCTCTAAAAAAATGATGGAAAACTTGTTGTGTATGCTAAACAACAAAATGTATGTTGCGGTTCATAAATAACAAATTATAGCCAGAATTAACCCTGTTGTTTATCAAGAAGAACAAAGAAAAAAACACCCACCCAATGTCATTCCGACAGAGTGAAGAATGAACGACGAGGAATCTCCACCAACAGCTTAACTCTCAAAATTAAAACCCCAATCAACGTCATTCCGACAGAGAGAGGAACGAACGACGAGGAATCCCAACCAACAACTAAAAACTCAACATTCAACACTCAACACCCAACCAACGTCATTCCGACAGAGCGAAGAATGAGTGACGAGGAATCTCAATAACTAATAGCTAAAAACTCAACACTCAACACTCAAAACTCAAAATAACACTCATCGCTTTTTGGGACGGAAAAAACAAAGGAACAAAAAACAGGATTCAACTCGCAGAAGAAAAAACTTAGAAATTATTGACCTATTTCATTAAAATTCAGAAGAAACCATAATTCATAATCCATTTTTTTATAAATTGTACTTCCTTATAAAATATTCTTTGATCCGTTTAATTTTAGAGTATAAAATAAAAATTGATGATTATATAACAAGCACAAACAAAAAACCGAACTTGGCATTAAAATTGAATAACTATAAAGAGTAATCGAAAAAATAAATATTATGAAAAAAGCAACTTTACTATTAACACTAATTTTAATAGCTACAATTGGATTTTCACAAAACAAAATTGGTGGAAATGACTCAATAAAAGGAATTGATATTATCATAAGAAAGAACCCAGCAAGTAGACCATTACCAAACCCTGGAAATGACCCATTGATTGACCAAATAAATAAACTGGAATTAGAATATCTCAATTTAAAAGCAATTGAAATTCAGAATAGTTTTGCAAAACAAGATTTGTCTAAACTGAAAACACAAGAGGAAGTTTTTAAAGCGTATGTAAAATATTTAAGTAAACTAAAGAAACAGAAGGGTATAGAAGGTGTTATTGAAATACTTGAGAAAAAAAAAGAGAGAGTAAGACAAGGTATACCAGTGAAAGAAAAGAAAAATAAAAAAAACTAGCTGAAGCCCTGTATAAGTAATGACTAGTTTTAGCTTGCTTACAAAAAATCTTCTAAATTTTCTATTTGCTTTTTAGTTACTTACACAGGTCAATAATCATATACGTATTCCAAGATCAAAACCTAATAAAACTTAGCAAAAACAAGTAAAAAAAGAAAATCCTCTAAAAGTTAATTTAGAGGATTTTTTATATGTACTAAAGTGTATTAAAATTGATATCTTACAGATAAGGCAATATTAGAGTTTAATCCATCTAACCCTCCTGCAATACCAATTTCGGGTCTATAGTCTATAGAAACTAAAATAGGTGCATCAAAATTGTATTCTATTCCTACCACTCCAGAGCCGTAAATTCCTGTTCCGTTGGCAGAAAGAATTCCTCCTCCAACTCCAGCATACCAATTAAATTGCTCTTCTAAATTCCATACCCATTGATACAAACCGGTGGCTTTAAAATTAGTAAACTCATTAGCCAAACCTAAATCAATTTCTAAACGATTGTTTTTGCCTAAAGGTTTTTGGTAAGTAATTTCTCCTCCAACTCCATTTCCTCCTCCAAATCGTAAACCAATGGCATGATCAGAAATGTCTTGAGCATTGATAGACAAACTTGCCGTAAATACCAAACCAAATACTAATAATAGTTTCTTCATAATCTTTTCTGTTTTTAAGTTTAATAATGGTCAAAATTACAACCATTGAATTCTTATAGCAAGATTTAAAATGTAATATTTTGTTAACGGAATGGCTTATTTTTCTAAGACATTAATTCTGAATCCTTTAGAGTGACTGCTAAACTCGGGCGCATACATACTTTGTATGCTTGTAATTCCGTTACTAAAGCTACCTGCATTATGAACTCTTACATCGTATTCAAAAACATAAATACCTTTGGGTAAGCTATCAAAAAAGAAATGGGTAGCGGCATCTTTGCTGCTTTCATAATAGCCTAAATTGTCTTGCCATTTGTATGTGGATAAAACATTAATTGGCTCAACACCAGAAGCTCGCATGTCTTTCATGTGAATAAATTCCATATCTCTATCGCTTTCTAGTTCAATTCTAATTGTAATAATATCACCCACTTTTACTTTGCTGCTTTTGGTAATTTCTTGCAACTCTTTTCCGGTATCTGAATTTACTTTTAAAAATAATTTTTTATTCAATTTTAACGGAGTTTCTGCCGGTGTAATTTTGTCTAAATCTTCAAAATATTGCCAATACAAACCACCCCAAGCAATTCCGTTTCCTTTTTTGTTGATGCTCACGGTTGCCATTTCTTTTTTAATTTCATCAGCCTTCCAAGAAGTTTTAAAATAACCCGTTCCTGCTGCTACTTTTTCATTTTCTAACTTTTTTGGATCAATGCTTTTATCGCCAATACTTATATCAACCATTTCTGTAACAGAAATCCAATCACTTCCATTTAACAACAATGCATACACGGCCTCTGTAGTTGCTTTGGTGGTTTTCCATCTATTAGTTTGCTTGTTTTTTAACAACCAAATTTTTAACTTGTCAATTGTTTTGGTATCGTTTTCAATTTCTGAAAAAACTTCAATAAGTAATGCTTGTGTTTCAATAGGTGCTTGATAGTAGTAATAACCAGAGGTGTTGCTTTTCCAATACATGCCTAATTCTTTAGAGCTAATTGAGTGCTCTTTTAACGATTTTAAAATCTTGTGGGCAACTGCTTTTTGATCGCTTCTAAATAATGATAATGCAATTTGTCCTTTGGCATATAAATTATATGCATTCCAATATTTTGTAGTTTGATTGCTGTAATAATCAATAGCCTTTGTAGTGTTCTTGTCTAAAGAAATTGAAGGATAAAAACTACGCATATACAAATACTGAATGGTAAAATAGTTCAAATTATTTTTAGCTAAATAGGCTTTGTATTTTTTGATTCCTATGGTTTTTGTTTTTGCGGTTTCTTTAATTTCGGTAGCTCTTTTGATTAATTTTTCATATTGTGCTAACAATTCTTCGTCTAAATAGTGAACAGTTTTCTCAATCATTTTTTGTGTTGAGCTGTCAAAATTATCAACGCCTAATTTTTGTAAATGACCAAATCCTGTGGCAATATGTTGGGTAATAAAATTACTGGCAGAACGCCCTCCTTTAAACCAAGAGAATCCGCCAGAATTCATCTGAATGTCTTTCAATTTATGCAAGGCTTTTTCTTGCTCGTTTTTCATTTTATTCAAATCAAACAATAAAGCAATTCGTTTCTTTTGTGCTGTTTCAGATTGTGCATCTCTTAACCAAGGTGTTTCTTGAATAATCAGCGATTTTAATGCTTGATTCTTTTCTAAGTTACTCAACAAAGCATCGGATGATTTCCATGCATTAAATACTTCCTGAATTCTTGGGTTCGAATTGGCTACAAAACTTGCCAATGTATTGGCATAATACCTAGCAAATGTTTGTTCTGCACATTCATATGGATACTCCATTAAATAGGGTAAAGATTGAATGGCATACCAAACGGGATTTGAGGTCATTTCTAAAGTCAACTTATGATTTTTTAAAGTTGATGAGCTGTTGTTCTTTAATTTATCTAACGTAAATGTTTTGCTTTCATTAGAACCAATCCACATGGCTAAGCTTTCTGTAACCAACATACGGTTAGATAAAACGGGCAATACATTTTGTTCTCCATCTGAAAAAGCTCCTGCTTTTGCTACAATTTTATACTGAACAGCTTGTAGGGTTTCTGGAATTGATAAATGCCAAGATACTTTTGTATTTCCATCTTTGTCAACTGTAAAATTCTTAGTCGTGTCTAAGTTTTCTAATTCAATATTTATTGCTTTTCCACTAAGGGCATCTGTTAAAATCAATGTAGCAAATCCACTTAACAAATTATTTGTCAAATTGCTAATCTTTGCAGCAATGGTAATTTGATCTCCTTCACGTAAAAACCTTGGTACGTTAGGCACTACCATCAACTCTTTTTGGGTAACCGTTTGCAATGTTTTTGTGGCCGATGTCAATTCAGATGTATGGGCTAATAATTGTAATTTCCATTGGGTTAACGCTTCTGGCATGGTAAAACTAAAGCTTACTTGTCCGTTTTTATCGGTTCTTAATTGTGGGAAAAAGAAGGCTGTTTCTTTAAAGTTTGTACGTGCTTTTACTTGCAATAATTCTTGGGATATAGCTTTTTTTGTAGTAATAACAATTACTCCATTAACACCTCTTGCTCCATAAAGAGAAGTGGCAGCGGCATCTTTTAAAACAGTCATTTTTGCAATATCACTTTCGTTTATAGTAAGTTCATTAACAAGAACTCCGTCTACAACATAAAGGGGTTGCTTTGCTGCTGTGATACTCGAAAAACCTCTAATACGTATTTGTGATGTATCTTGATTCATTAAACCAAGTCCAGCAACCTTCCCGTTTAATCTAAATGCAGAACCTGTTAGGGTTTCTTTTTTTGCTGTTCCATAACCGCTAATTACAACTTCATCTAAAACGGCATCTTCATCCACATCTAGTTGTACGTTTAAATTTGTTTGAGAGTCTATGCTAAATTCTCTAGAGATATATCCTAAGTAAGTAAATGATAATACATCGCCTTTTTTTATTTTAAGGGTATAATTTCCATCAAAGTCGGTTGTTGTTCCAAAATGGGTGTTGTTAATTTTTACAGAAACTCCGGGTAAAGCTTCTCCATGTTCATCTGCAACAATACCGGTAATAATTCCATCAAAGTCGGTTCTGGTACTTGCTATTTTTCTTTTAAGATCATTTAAATAGGTGCTGTTTAACCAAGTGCCCTCTAAACTAAATCCAAACCAATTATAGGTATTGTGTGTAATACTTGGATAATTGTAGTAATTTCTACGGTTATTAGTAATGTTAAAATAGGTGTTTTTAAAACTGTTAGACGCTTCACTTTTAGAATACGAATAGTAACTGGCTTTTGGTGTGATAGGGTTAAAATTCCATTCATGTGGTTTAAACTCGTCTAAAGAGGCATCGTACATAGAAGCTAAAACTTCTGCCGTTACTTTATCGTTTGTATCATTTTTAATGCTAAAACTCCAAGTTTCTTCTTGTCCTGGTTGTAGTTTGTTTCTAAAAATATCAGTTTCAATTTCTAATTTTTTGGGAGCTTCAACAACATTAATAGGTAAGCTACCACTTTCAAAATAATTGTAATTTACAAAATGATATTTGATAGCAAAACCGCCTAGATCTTCTTTGTTAACTGGTATTTTTATGGTTTTGGTTGAGTTGTTTAATCGAATCAAACGGGTTTCTATAATTTTATGATTCTTTTCTACTTGTACGGTAACGGTTACATTTTTTGAGGCAGAACCAATTTGAATTGCTACCACATCGTCAACTTTATAAAAAGTTTTATCGGTGTTAATTACAAACAATTGCTTGTCTGCTACTTGTTTTTCTTTGGTAGAAAAGAGAGTAAATTTCTTTTCGTCTTTTACAATTTGACCAAATTTATCTTTGCTTTCTAAAATAGCAATGTATTTTCCTGAAATCCATTTTTTACTGTTTTTTAAAAGGAATTCTTTGGTGGTTTCGGTATCAAAATCTTGCTGAAAGACAAGGCTTCCTTTTTTCCATTTCTTTGCATCAGCCTCCGCATCGGTATAGGCTTCATTAGGAAATAATTTTCGAAAGATATGTTCAGGAATATCTTGATAATCTGGTGCTGCCCAAACTCTTTTTCTCTGTGGTTTTTTAGGGGATTCTAATTTATAAATACGAAGACTTCCTTTTGCTGCTACAAATGTTCCATTTAGGTTTTTTGTGTCAATACCAAGTTTGTTTTCTTTGGCATTTTTATCAATATTTTCATCCAAAATAATACTAGCTAATAAAGCATGATAACCTACTTTTATGAGTGTTTTGCTACTTCTTGTTTCTCCGTTTACATCGGTTACATCGGCAGTAATTTCATAATTAAAAATAGGCAAACTTTCTCTAGACACACTTTCATCCGCAATGGCTTTAAAGGTAATAGAGAAATTTCCAGATGCATCGGTGCTACTTTCTCCATGTGTTATTTCTTGTGCTTCAGAACTTACATTGGGCTTGTACCAATAATACCAACTAGGATATTGTACTTTTCGATACACCCTATAAACAACTTTGGCGTCTGTAATATTGGCACCAGAAAACGCTTTTGCAAAACCTTTTACAGTGACAGAATCATTGATTTTAAAACTGTCTGTAATGGGTTTAAATGCTGTTTTAAATTTGGGTCTTTTGTATGCTTCTACAGAGATATAAGAAACGCCATAATCAAAAGTTACCTGCTTGTAATAAGCTACATCATGTGTTTCACTTTCATCAACTTTAATTTTATATTCACCTGTCAAACCATTATCAGGAAGTATAAATTCACCTGTAACAGAACCAAATTCATTCAGTTTCAAATCTAACTTCTCTACTTCTTGACCGTTTACATCTTCTAAAACTATTTTTACAAACTTATCTTTTACAATTTCCGATTGCTCTCCTTGTTTTTTTATAACAATGGCTTTAAAATAGACGGTTTGCCCAGGTCTATAGATACTTCTGTCGGTAAAAATAAAGGGCTTTATACTGCTTTTTTTAGAATCATGGCTATTGTGATTTCTATAATTTTCACTAAGATAATAATTCCCAAAAAGGGCTGCATCAGTTTTAGTTTTTACGGCAATACTTACATTCTGATAATATTTTTTACTTTTAAAAGAGGCAAATCCGTATTGGTCTGTTTTTAAATTTTTATGAATGCGATTTCCTCTTCTTTGTATTTTGTTTGTAAGGCTAATTTCGGCATTTTTAATAGGTTTTCCGGTATTTCTGTCTACGACTTGATAATTGTGTTTGTCTTCAAAATTATTTTCTATAAGAGCCAAATTACTAACTTGTATAGAAGTGGTTCCGTAAATTTGATCTTCGGATAAATCTTCACTTTCTGAGGCAACAATTAAATAAGTTCCATGCTCAAATGCTGGGGCAATAATTTCTGTGCTATGCTGTAAATAATCGTTTTCATTTCTCAAAGTTTCTTGCCAAGTTTTTGCTTTTTCTAAAACATTGATAAGGGTCATTTTCTTTTTAAGTTGATGTATTTTTTGAAATGTTTCTAAGTTTCTTTCAGAGATTTTATAGGCCGTAAAATAGAGCTTGTCAACATTTTTATAATGGATTAAAAAACGGGAATGTTGCTGTATAGGAATATATTTTTCTGCGGTAATAGACAAAGAAGATCGCTCTATTTGTGCTTTTAATGCAATGCTTTTTTTAGCGGCTAAACTCTTAGGGTATTTTTCAATAATTGCATGACAAATGTCTATGGCTTCTTTATTTTTAAAGCGTACTTCTTTATTTTTGCTATAGCTGTATGTAGTAGCTTTTTCGTAATACTTTTTAGCAATTTCAAAAGCATATAAGCTACTTTCTTTAGAATTTTCAAAAATAATACTAGAGGTTTCTAAGGTTTTTAAGAAAACACTTTCTTTGTCATCAAAGGTTCCATGGGTGTTTACATAATAAATTCTTTGCAAATCAATAGCAACTAATGCTTCTTGATTGTTGCTTTTTTGATGAAACTGAATTAATTTTTGATAGATTTTTAAGGTGTTAAATGCCAAAGACAAACGGTCTCTTGTAACCAAACTCAATTTTGAAAATGTGTTTACATCACTTAAATAAATAGGTTCATCTATTTTAAATTGATAACTCGGTTTTGTAATGGTTGCTTCTGAAGTCTTATAAAAGTTCAAAGCATTGTTTGCTAAAAAATCATACAAAGTGGGCCTGTAGTTTTCAGCACCTTTTTGTAAGTGTAAAATGGGGGCAAATTCAGAAATGCTTATTTTTTGAAGTGCATCCGCGTTTTCTAATGAAGCTTTAAAATAAGTGTGAATTTCTTCAAATAAGGTATTCAAATCCCAAGTTCTAAAGTCTTCAAAATTTGTTTTTTCTTTGGTTTTTGTTCGGTTGTAAAAGGTGTATCTATTCTTTTTAAAATATTGCCAATATAAATTGGCCAATACATTTTCTAACACATTTTTGGTCGGAAATTCACTTTTTGAAATATGCTTTTTAAATTGTTGAATAACTTTTAATTGTGCATCTTCTTCTAAAATTAAGGCAAATTTACTTTGGTAAAAAAGCGATTTTATAAGTTGTGCAGAATTATTATCTTTTGCTGCTTTGGCGTAAATTTCTTCAACAATTTTTAATGCCGACTTTGGTAAATGAGCTACTTCTAATTTTTCAACTTTTAACCAAAGAGCTTTATAGTCTTCTTGGGCGTTTGTGATAGAAGAAAAGAATATAATCATTAATAATGTGGTTGTAATTTTTTTCATAATTCAAAAATTGGATGCCTTCAAAGCACGTCTAATTTTAATGGAAAAACAAACCAAAACGAGTAAACAAACCTTTTGAGTTGGTAAAACTACTTTTTGAGTGAGTTTCGTTCTAAATATAATCAATATTGTAAGAAGCTTTTGTATTTTTACCCCTTTAAATTTTATTGATGAACATACATTTTATTGCT
Organism: Polaribacter marinus; assembly: GCF_022662535.1. Taxonomy (GTDB): domain Bacteria; phylum Bacteroidota; class Bacteroidia; order Flavobacteriales; family Flavobacteriaceae; genus Polaribacter; species Polaribacter marinus. The sequence continues at coordinate 83,434 of NZ_JAKQYM010000008.1, read as the reverse complement.
ATTGGCGGAAGTGCAATGCACAACTTAGCAATTGCTTTACACCAAAAAGGATACCAAGTTTCTGGAAGTGATGACGCAATTCATAATCCTTCTAAATTTCGTTTAGAAAAATACGGGTTACTTCCTAAAGAGTTGGGGTGGTTTCCAGAGAAAATCTCATCAAATTTTGATGCTATTATCTTAGGAATGCATGCTAAAATAGACAATCCAGAATTGTTAAAAGCGCAAGAACTAGGGCTTAAAATATATTCCTACCCAGAGTTTTTATACGAGCAATCTAAAGATAAAACAAGAGTGGTAATTGGGGGTTCGCATGGTAAAACAACCATCACTTCTATGATTTTACACGTGCTAAATTATCATGAAAAAGAAGTAGATTATATGGTAGGCGCACAATTAGAGGGCTTTGAAACCATGGTGCATTTAACCGATGAAAATGAATTTATGCTCTTAGAAGGTGATGAGTATTTAAGTTCTCCTATAGATAGGCGACCAAAATTTCATTTATACAAACCCAATATTGCCTTGTTAAGCGGAATTGCTTGGGATCATATCAACGTATTTCCTACTTTCAGCAATTATGTAGAGCAGTTTAGAATTTTTACAGATTCTATGGTAAATGGCGGAAGTATGGTGTACAATGAAGAAGATCCAATCGTAAAAGAGGTGGTAGAAAGTTCTCAAAATCATATTAAAAAATATCCTTATCATACTCCCCAGCACACCATTAAAAACGGTACTACATTTTTAGATACTCCAGAAGGGGAGTTGCCTTTAGAAATTTTTGGCATACACAATTTACAAAACTTGGCTGGGGCAAAATGGATTTGTCAGCACATGGGGGTCGATGAAGATGATTTTTATGAAGCTATTGTAAGTTTTAACGGAGCGAGTAAGCGTTTAGAAAAGATAGCAGAAAATCAGTCTACAGTTATTTTTAAAGATTTTGCGCATGCTCCTTCTAAAGTAGAAGCCACTACAAAAGCCGTTAAAAATCAATATAAAGATAGAACTGTTGTGGCTTGCTTAGAATTGCATACTTATTCTAGTTTAAATGCAACTTTTTTAAAAGAATACAAAGGGGCTTTAGATGCTGCCGATAAAGCGGTGGTGTTTTATGCTCCCGATGCTGTAAAAATCAAACAATTGTCAGCGGTTACTGAGCAACAAATTGCAAATTCTTTTCAAAGAGATGATTTAATTATTTATACAAACCCAGATCAATTTAAAGCCTTTTTATTCAGTCAAAATTTAGAGAAATCAGCAGTGGTTTTAATGAGTTCTGGTAATTATGGCGGATTGGATTTTGATGAGGTTAAGCGTTTGGTTTAGGTTTTTTAAGTCCTAATTGCACCAACTTTTCTTGTTGCCAACTTTTATCTGTAATCCTTTTTAGCAACCAAGTTCTGTGGGCTTTGTCAAATAGAGATTTGTAAACAATCTTCAATCTGCTTTTTAGAAACAGTTTGTTTTTTGTGGTTTTATATTGTTTTTTTCTAAAACCATCATTTAGTATTTGTTTGTTAAATACTTCTAGATAGGCCTCTGTTTCTTTACTAGAAAGGTATTCTAATGATGTAGGTTTGTTAAAGATTTCATAGCAACTTGCTAAAAAACATTCTAAAGGGGTTTTTAGTTTGTCAAACTTTGTAAAAGCTGTTTTTGCATGGGTTTTTTTCGATAATAAAAAAACATCATAGGCATTTCTTAAGGCGATGTTTTTATAATAAAAACCAGCATCATTAATTTGTTTGGCAATGATAGATAACGAAAGTTGATTTTCATAACTCAATACATAAACTCCTCCTAAAAGTTGAGGGTCTTTTTGTACCAAGTTGTAATGAAACTCATCGGCATAGGTTTCTAGCAAAAGCTCTTTATGAATTTCTACAGCAGCAATATTACCTTTTTTTTGCAATCTAGGATAATGCTTAAACATTGGGTAATCATAGGTTGTATCATGAACTTTGGTATATCCAAAATTAGATAAAACTTCGATTGTTTTGGTATAATCTTCTTTAGAAAATATAAAATCAATATCACCCACCATTCGTTCACCAACATCTTCATACAAGCCTTCTAGCAAATTTCCTGTTCCTTTTAAAAAAATAGGGGTAATACCATTCGCTACTAATAAGGCATTAATTTCTTGGGCTTGAGCTATAATTTGTTGGTTTCGTGCTCTATTCAAATCGGTAATATGCACCATATAATTCACCAATTCTTCGGGTAAATAAGGTAAAAATCCTGCTCTTTTTAAATTACAATACAAAGCAGGAAAAACATAATGTGCAGTACTTAATTTTACCACAGCATCCCAATCTATATGGTTTGTTTTTAATTCGTTTTCAACAATATTTTTATTGTGCTTTTCATAATTTATGGTCAAACATTTTCCAACAAAAAATAGCACTTCTTTATAGGTCATTATCAAATAAGTTTGTTACTGTTTCTATCATTTTCTCATTATTAGAATAGGTAAGTTGGTAGCAGTTTAAGGCTGCAAACCAATCTAAAAAAATAGCAGCGTTTTCTTTTATAGGCGATAACCAAGAATCTGGAACCAACTGCTCAAAGGCATCTATTTTTGAAATCTTTTTACAACTAAGTGCTGCGTCTTTTTCGTATTTAATAAAAACCAATTCTTTACAAGGCAAATGTGCAAAGAAATTAAGGTTGTTTGGTTTTAAATAGCGAACAATTTTATTAAGTCTCTTAAAATCATATTCTGCTGTTGTTGCTAATTCTGGATAGATAGGTAATAAGGTTTCTAAACTATTTTTTTTGATAGAAATGGCAGCAGGAAAACTATAGATTTCTTTTTTAGCAACATCCATAGGTACAAAATCATCTGCCAAACAAGTAAATCCATGGGCTTGCAATAATGCCAATGAAGTACTTTTGCCGTTGCCAGAGTCTCCTAAAAATAAAATAGCTTTTTTTCCATTACTTACGGCAGAGGCATGAAAAACACCCATCCATTCTTTTTCTTCTTTTTGATGAATTTTCTGAATCAATTCCATCGAAAATTTACCTTGAAAGTAATGAATTTCTTGCCGATTCCATCCTCCAATCATACTGCCATCTACAAAAAGAAAGAGATAATTGTGATTGGTAAATACGGCAAATTCGTTTTGATATTTACTAGCTTTGCTTTCTAAATGTGCAAATTTGGGATGCACATAAGACATCTCTAACTCATGGGCAAAAGAAATTTTAAATACAATGTCATTAATTTTATAGTACTTTATAAATTCAAATGTTTTTGGAATTTTTAAATCTCTATAATCATTAACTATTTTAGGGTTTGTCTTTGTTTGCGGACTGTATAATTGTGCTTCTAGATTTAAAACAAAATCAATGGTTTTGTCTATAGGAATACTTAATTTTTCCGACAATTTTTTTGCAATTTCTTTAACAGAAACCCTATTGCTCAATTGTTCTAAAATGGCAGCGGTTGTGTTTTCTAATACCAAGTATTCATTACTGTTCTCAAACCAAGTAAGAGTTTTGTCTTCTATACCTTTATATAAAAATTGAGGCTGTTTGTTCATAAGGAATAAATGTAGTTATTTTAACATTCATACAAAAAAAAAACGCTTCGAAAATCGAAGCGTTTTTATAAAATAATTTAAACAATTAAAATCCTGTTCCTGGTGCTTCAGGACTAGAAGCTTGTGCCTTTTGCGGATTCAATATCATATAAGTCCCTAAGGCAGTTAATGCTGCGTATTTTCCGTAGTTCCCTATTTTCTTTAGGGCTTCTTTACGTGTAATTTCGTCTGTTGTATTTGCTATATTTTTTTTCATGATGTTTCGTTTTTTACAATTAGCAGATTATTCTAAAATGATTTTTTTATTCAATTTTCCTTTTTCTGTTTCTAATTGAACAATATAAACACCACTAGCTACTTTTGGTAACGCTAGTTCTTGTACTCCGTTAGAACTAAAAGAGGTCTTTAATACTTGTTTTCCAAGAACATTATACATAGCAACAGTTGTTTTTCCTTGTGGCAAACCTACCATTTGTAAGGTAGTAGCACTTGTTGTATAAACACTAATGTTTTGTAAGTTGGTTTCATTTACAGACAATACACTTGGCGTTGTATGTATGTAAAATCTTCCAATTCCGTTCAAACTTTCGGTTAAAGTAACTGCATATTCGCTATTTGCTTCATCCAAACGTGTAAACGTATTATTGTCTCTATCTTCTAAAAACACTTTAATATCAGTAGGCAAGTTCATGGCTGCTGCTGTAAATGTAAGTGTTTGTCCGCTTTCTGCATTTACTCCTACAGGCACAATCATGTTTTCATAATCACTATTTGGTAAAGATTGTACTTGGTATCTTTTTCCTTGATTGTCTGTAATTAAATGAGAGTACACTGCAAATGGTTGTGCAACACCTCCAAATAATTCTCCGTCATAACCATTATCAAAACCAGTTGTAGTACCATCTATATAATACATTTTTAAGTATCTAGAAGCTTCTCCGTTATCCATCAATAAATGAACCTCTGGTCTTGTATTGGCGCTACGCTGAAAAGTATCTGGATCCTCATTACTTTGCATTGCTGTTGTAAAAGTTACATCATTCTCAGAATTAGCTTCTACAAAGAATCCTTGCCCTGGAGCAATTTTAAAATTTTCTCCTGCAACTTTAGTTTCGTAACTTCCTGCTGCTTGGTCCCAAAGCCATAAAGTAGCACTTGTAATATCGGAAGTAGTAATACCTTCTTCTGTTAAAAAAGTATTGCTATTAATATAAGCAGTGTAGGGATTTCCTATTAAATTAAAATTGTTACCATTTACACCACCTTGTGTTAAACCAATAGCTACATCACCTGTATTTAAAGTTCCTGTAAAAGAAAGATCTCCTGCAGCACCTAGTTTAGCAGTATATCCTTTTCCATCTTCCAAATTATCTGTAGCAGTATTGGCAAAATAAGCCCATCTGTCATTTACATTTGCTTGTGAGTTGTCATAAGGTGCAAAACCAATATTCGTACCTGTTCCACTTGCAAAGGTGTTATTAGCTCTCATGTCTGTCATGTCTTCTCCACTTACAGGACTAGAAACCAAATACCAAGCTTTGGCATTGTCTGCATCATAAGTAAGGGTTCTTTTATAAGTTACATTTCCTGAAGCAGTACCGTTTACGATTAAAGAACCCCCAGGATTTATAGTAAGGCCATCTGTTTCTGTAATAGTTAAGTCTTTTGCTAAAGCAGCCGTTGTTCCACTAATAATAGGTGCGTTTGCTACTTCTGGAATTACAACATTTTCTGATGCTGTAGGTAATTCATTAGTATCCCAGTTTCCTGGTGTAGCCCAATCTGAATCGATATTTCCTGTCCAAGTTGTTGGAGTGATTAATTTATAAATTGATATATCTCTTTGAGAACCAGTATAACAAGCAAATCTAGGCGCACCTGAATTGTATTGTAATCTTCTATTTGTTACTGCTAAGTTACTTATGTGAAACTCATCTGTTTCATAAGTAATAGTCCATCTTTGATTATCTGTAGTTACGTCATCAACAATTTGAACATTATTGTCACTTCCAGTATAAGAAACATATTTAGCTGTGGAACTATTAAATATCGTTTTTCCCGCTCCATTTGTTTTAATTTCCCAAACTATTGAAACGTCAGGATTTGTAAGCGTATTTGATGCTGGCGTTACATCAGTTTTACCTAGATAAGTACCATTATGAGTATTATTCATTGCGAATGACTCATCTGTCTCATCAATTAATACATAATAACTGCTATCAACGATATCAGAAACATCAGTAATTTTTACAAATGTACCAACACCAGAATAAACGGCAGGTACTTCATCATCTACAATAGTAACTGTATGCGTAGCTTGCGAAATCACCAAACCAGTTACACTACTAGTTTCGGTAATCGTTAAAATAACCGTTTCGTTATCTGCATCTGCATCGTCGTTAATATCTAAGGTAATGTTTTGAGTTTCATTTGTAGAAAAAGACAATGCTGTTGGTGATGTAAAAGTATAATCTCCACCCGCAGCGGTTCCTCCTGTAACACTAACATTGATGTTTATAGGAGTTCCAGAGTAATTGCTAACTGTAATCGGAATGTTGGCACTTGTAAAAGTAGCATCCGTTTCATTTTCAGAACTAGTAGCAGCATCAAAACCAATACTTGGAGGTGTCTCGTCTTCTGTAACAGTAACCGTATGTGTTGCTTGCGTAATAGTTAAACCAGTAACTGGAGTTCCTCCTCCTTCTGCAATTGTTATAATAATGGTTTCATCATCAAAATCATCTAAGTCAGGGTTTATATCAAGATTAATATTCTGTGTGCCATCTTCAGTAAATGTTAATGCAGTTGTATTTAAGACATAGTCTGCACCTTCTGCACTTCCACCAGTTACAGTAACTGTAAGGTCTATTTGGTTACCATCGTAATTAGAAACGGTAACTGGAATATCAATGTCAAAAGTAGCATCGGTTTCATTAACTGTGCTTGTTTCAGCATTAAATGTTACGGTTGGGTCTACAGAAGAAAAAGCTGTCCAAGTTATATTGTCTATAGCAACTCTATTTTCTCCTCCACTACTGCTACCACCAATATTATTGGCTACTTTTATAACAAAACTTCCTAATTGATTAATATTAGGAATTGTAGTGGTAATACCTGTTTCAGTATCATCGTAAGGTACTGTGCCTACACTTACATTGTTAATATATACTGTTACAGAACCAGATCCTGAACCAGCAAAGATTTGTTTTACAGTTAGTGTAATTTCTCCAATACCTCCTGTAATTGTACCTGATTCTACATAGGTATTAGCCTTATCATCATTTAAACCTACTCCCTGTCCTGAAGCGACAAATGTTGCAGTACCAGTTCGTGAATTTGTTGCAGTCCATGTTGAACCATCATCACCAGTCCAAGTTCTAGTAGTGTATGACGTGCTTGAGCTTGTGTCAATGTTGTCAAAAGTTTCAGTCCCTTGCCCAAAAACATAGTTCGTACTAATTGCCATCAAAAATACGAGAGCAATCTTAAATAAGTTGTTTTGTTTCATGTTATAAATTATTTAGAGTACTAATCTACAAAAAAAAACAAAAACAAAAAATTTATAAAAAGATTTTACAATATGGTAATACTAAGCTAACTAAAAAGAACAACTTACTTGGTCATTGTTAAGATTTCATCAAATAAATAGATCACTTCTTCTAGGGCAGGTGTTGTTTTTAAGTGGTTATAAGTAGAGGTGTCATAAGAGTCAAAAGAGGTACATTTGGCTCTTATAATTTTACTGTCTGCTAAAAATTTATAACCTTTTCCAGAGGCTTCTATGCGTACTCCTTTGCCTAAAGGGATATAGGTTTTACAAAGATCGGATACAGAATACATATGTTGTTGGTCCCAATCTACATACCATTTGTTTTTGTAATCATTTTGTGTTTGAAAAATTTCGGTAACTCTGGCTAAAATTTCCTTTACATTCTTCTTTGTTTCGGATGAGTATTTTCTGTTATTATTATTATTATTATTATTTGGGTAATATTCCTTTATAATTGCATTTAGTTTTTCTATAACTGGACTTAATTTTTGGCTCAGGTTCATAGAATAACCTGTTCTACTTCCGTTGGTTTCTCCCATCTTTTTTAAACATTTTCCAGTTTTACACTTAAAGTTTAAAAGGGTAGCAGAACCATCTTTAGCTTCTATAATAATCTCGTCCATTTTTGCTCTATAAGAACCAAATTTATCAAAACAAACCAATTCTTTAGTGGTATTGTCTACCGCCCAAATGGTATGGTACTTATTGTAATCTTTAAATTGTTGGTTTACATAAGTTAAATTTTCAAATACCACATCTTTATCCTGTGCAGTGCTTTTTAAAACGTTTAAAAAGGACAAACAAACAAGTAATAATAGCGCTTTTTTCATAGTAAAAAATAGATTTTGTAAGCACTAAAAATATAAAAAAATAACTAACTAAAAAATTAATTAGCTTTTTCTCCAAAAAAATGGGGTAAATAAAATAAGTACGGTAAACAGCTCTAACCTACCTATTAACATTAAAAAAGAACAAAACCATTTGGCTCCTACAGACAAATGGGCAAAACTGTCTACAGGGCTCACAGAGCCTATAGCAGGACCTATATTTCCTAATGATGAAGCAGCAGCACCCATGGCAGACATAAAGTCTAAGCCCAAAAGGGTTAAGATTACAGAGGAAATGATAAAGATTAGCATGTAAATAATAAAGAAAGAAAGGATATTAAATACAATGGTCTGGTTTATTTTTTTACCATCATATCTTACAGGGATAATGGCATTGGGGTGCAATGCTTTTTTAAATTCTAAAAAACTATTTTTTAGCATTACAATATGGCGCACAACTTTAATGCCTCCACTGGTAGATCCGGCAGAGCCTCCTGTAAAAAATAAGGCAAAGAAAATACCGGTGGCAAAATAACTCCACATGGTAAAATCGGCAGAAACAAATCCTGTAGTAGTCACTACAGAAATTACCTGAAAAAGGCCATGTCGTATAGCACTTTCGGCTCTTCCGTAAACCATAGGGTGGGCAATGCTAGTTTGTAAATTGGGGTCTTGAAAAAAGTAAATAATACTAATAACAATAGCAGAAATACCTAAAACACCAAATAAATAATATCGAAATTCTTCGCTTTTAAATACCTTTTGTATTTTTCCTTTTAAGGCAAAATAGGTAAGTACAAAATTGGTACCGGCTACAAACATAAAAAAGATAATAATATATTGTACCAATGGCAAATGATTGTAAAAGGCTACACTGCTATTTTTGGTAGAAAAACCTCCAGTACTAAGGGTTGCCATAGCATGGTTTATGGCATCAAACCAAGTCATACCTGCTACTTTTAGTAAAAAAAACTGAACAAAAGTTAAAAGTAGATAAATCAAATACAAACGTTTGGCTGTATCTGTAATTCTTGGATGTAGTTTGTCTGCAGAAGGTCCTGGGGCTTCTGCCATAAATAGCTGCATACCGCCAATTCCTAAAAGGGGTAAAATGGCAATGGTTAGTACTATAATTCCCATACCACCAATCCAATGTGTGGCACTTCGCCAAAAAAGAATTCCTTTGGGCATGGCCTCTATATCGGTTAAAATTGATGAACCTGTGGTAGAATATCCAGAGATGGTTTCAAAAAAGGCATCGGTTACACTGGGGATGGCGCCAGAGAGTAAATAAGGCAACATACCTGTTATAGAAAGGGTAAGCCAACCAAGCGTTACTATTAAATAACCTTCTTTTTTTTGAATATTGGTACTTGTGGGTTTGTTAAATAGATAAAGAAGCAATCCTATAAAAACAGTAATTATACCTGCGTTTAAAATCCCCCATTTTTCGGGTTCTTCATAATAAAAGCTAAAGGGAAGGGCTATAAACATAAAAATACCATTTAAAATGGCTGTAATCCCTAAAAAACGATAAATAATTTTGGTGTTTAAAGTAATCATAGCTTATTTAAAAAAACTTTCTACCGCACTAATGGCTTCGGGCAAACAGAAAACAATCACTTTATCGCCGGTTTGTATTTGCATACTCCCAAAAGACGTCATGGGCTTTCCATTTCTAATTATTCCTCCAAATACGGCTTCTCTAGGAAAACGTAAATCTTTTACCGGCTTTTTGGTTACTTTAGTGCCTGCTTGTACTTCAAATTCAAATACTTCGGCATCTATATTATGCAAGTTGGCCAAAGCCAAAACTTCTCCTTTGCGTATATGCCTCAGAATATTACTCGCGGCAATTAGTTTTTTATTGATAAGTGATTCTATGCCAATGGTTTGAGAAATTTCGATATAATCCATATTCTCTACCAAAGCAATGGTCTTTTTAACTCCTTTTGATTTGGCTACCAAACAAGACATAATATTGGTTTCAGAATTTCCTGTTACGGCTATAAAGGCATCGGTTTCTCTAATGTTTTCTTGCTCTAATAGCTCTAAATCTCTTCCATCTCCATTAATCACCAAAGTGTCACTTAACGCTTCGGCTAAATTTTCTGCTTTATCTCTATTTTTTTCAATCAACTTAACGTTAAAGTTGTCTTTACAAAGGTTTCTAGCTGTTTTTTCTCCAATACTACTGCCCCCTAATATGATAACATTTTTGATGTTAAATTGCTTTTTTCCTATAATAGGATACAAGTCTTTCATACTGTAATTGGGTACAGAAAAATAAACCTGATCGTTTAACTGGTATACGGTATCTCCTCTAGGAATAAGGGTTTGGGCTAGATTTTCTCTTTTAATGGCAATCGTAGTAAAATCTACGGTATTAAATTTTTGTCTTGCTTCTTTTACCGTTAAATGCAATAAAGGCGATTTGTAGCCTAAAGAAGTTCCCATTACATTAAAAACACCGCTTTCAAATTCTACAGTATCATTAAAGGATGATCTGTTTAAGAGCATTTTTATTTCATTGGCAGCCAATTCTTGCGGAGAAATCATAAAATCTACTCCAAATTGTTTAAAATCAATCTCACAATTATTTAAAAATTCCGGATTGTCTATTCTTGCAATGGTTTTTTTGGCGCCTAAAGATTTTCCAATCACAGAAATGGTAAAATTGGTGTTTTGACTTTCGGTAACGGCTATTAACAAATCGGCAGAATCAATGCCAATTTCTTTTAACAATTTGATAGAAGTGGCATCTCCTTTTTTGGTAATCACATCTAAATGATTGTTAATGTAGTTCAAACGGTCTCCATCAAAATCTATGATATACGTATCTTGTGATTCGTAAGAAAGCAATTTAGCTAAGTGAAAACCGACGTCTCCAGCACCAGCTATTATAATCTTCATATTAAAAAAAATATTGGAATAGGCCACAAAGATACAAAAGTCTGTTTGAGTTATGAATATTTTAATTTTTCTTTTTTCTGCGGCTTCAATTTTGGGTCTTTTGCTAAAATGAGAACACACGCATGGTAAGTTTCATAAAAATGGGCAGTAATCATGTCAAAATTTATCTAAGAATGGCTACGGGCATTTTATATCAATGCAAGGGGCATTTTTAACATGGGGCAGCGTCATAGCAACGTCATAGGAACGTCATAGTAACGTCATGTCAACGTCATGGTTAATTCATGGTTAATTCATGGGGCAATTTGCCTTCAAAACAGTCCTTTGTTTTTTAAAAAACAGCAATTTTTTTTTACATTTGAGTACGTTTATAGAAATCAGAGATATGGAAAACCGAAGTATAAAATCTTGGGCGGTAGATGATAGACCTCGAGAAAAATTACTAGCAAAAGGTAAAACAACGCTATCTGATGCAGAATTAATTGCCATTCTTATTGGTTCTGGCAATAAGCAAGAAAGTGCTTTGGCACTAGCAAAAAGAATATTACAATCGGTAAACGGTAATATAAATCAGTTAGCAAAACTTTCTGTACAAAAATTATCCGCTTTTAAAGGAATTGGAAATGCCAAGGCAATTGCCATTATTACTGCGCTAGAATTAGGGAAAAGAAGACAGTTAGAAACCGCCTTAGAAAAACCTAAAATTACAAATAGTAAAGAGGTGTTTCAATTAATGCAACCCATTATAGCAGACCTAGAACACGAAGAGTTTTGGGGGGTATTCTTAAATAACGCTAATAAGGTTTTAACAAAATATCAAATAAGTAAAGGGGGCTTAACGGCCACTATTGTAGACATTCGATTGCTCTTTAAAAAAGCTTTAGAGTTAGCTGCTGTGAGTCTTATTGTTTGTCACAATCACCCCTCAGGAAAATTACAACCTAGTAATGCCGACAAACAACTTACTCAAAAAATGAAACAAGCGGGCATAACTTTAGACATAAAACTATTAGATCATTTAATAATTACCGAAAAAGCGTACTTTAGCTTTGCAGATGAAGGCTTAATATAGTTTGCAGTTTTCAGTAGCAGTAAACAATAACTGCTAACTGATAATTGCTAACTGATAATGGATAACTGACAACTGAAAACTGCCAACAAAAAACATGATACTAGTTTATACGCATAAAATAACACCTAGAATTCGTTATATTTTTAAACACATTCTTACAAGAACGCTATTAATTCCTGTAAATTTTACGTCTAAAGTAGAAGAGTTTGTGGCACATAACGGACCCAAAATGTCCTATACCAAAACACCGTTGGCAAACGAGTTCTTTGTAAAAAGCAACGATTTGTTATTCGAGCAAGGGGTAAACGATTTAGAAATTAGCATGCAAAAATGGGACAACGTTCCTTGTTTCTTTGTAACCGGACCAAAATCGGCCATTCCTTTTGATATCTTTGCGGCTAGCTTTTATTTAATTACGCGTTACGAAGAGTATTTACCACATGTTAAAGATGCGCACGGACGTTTTACTGCACAAGAAAGTTTAGCTTACAAAAAGGGGTTTTTAGAAAAACCGGTCATAGATATTTGGGCCTATAAATTATTAGCTGCCTTACAAGAAAAGTTTCCCGATTATCAATATCAAAAAAGAGAATATCAATATATTTCTACCATAGATATAGACAATGCCTATGCCTATAAATACAAAAGCTTAGTAAGAAGTGTTGGAGGCTTTTTTAATGACCTTTTTAGATTTAGAATTTTAAATGTTTGGAATCGTTTTGCGGTGGTCTTCAATATCAAAAAAGATCCTTTTAATACTTTTGATAAAATATTAAGAATCAAAAAAGACTACAAGATTAGAACCGTTTTCTTTTTCTTGATTGGCGATTATACTACGTTCGACACCAATGTTTCTGCCTCTAAAAGTAAGTACAGATTGCTTATCAAAGAAATGGTAGATTATGCTAGGGTTGGATTGCATCCTTCTTATTTTTCTATGGATAATGCAACCATTTTAAAGAAAGAAAAAGAACGTTTAGAAGAAATTACAAATATGCCGGCAACCAGATCTAGGCAACATTATTTAAGGTTTAGTTTGCCAGAAACTTATCAAAATTTAATAGATTTAGAAATTACAGAAGATTATTCTATGGGCTATGCAAGTACCGTTGGTTTTAGAGCAAGTACTTGTACTCCTTTCTATTTTTACGATATAGATTTCGAAATTCAAACACCCTTAAAAGTATTTCCTTTTGCCTTAATGGATACTACCTTAAACGATTATATGAAACTAACTCCTAAGCAATCCTTAGGTAGAATTAGAGATTTAAAAAACCAAGTAAAAGCCGTTAACGGTACTTTTATCACCCTCTTTCATAATGAAAGCTTAAGTGATTATTTGCGTTGGAAAGGATGGAAACGTCTGTACGAGTCTATGATAAAAATTGCCATTTCTTAGATGATAAATTTTGTAAAAAGAAGAAATTTAGATGTTTTAAAATACGATGATTGTATAGAAAATTCGCTACAATCTAGAGTGTATGCTTTTTCTTGGTATTTAGATATTGTGGCAAACAATTGGGGGGTGCTGGTTTTAAATGATTATGAAGCGGTAATGCCAATTCCGTTTAATACAAAGTATTTTATAAAATATGCTACACAGCCTTATTTTTGCCAGCAGTTAGGTATTTTTTCAAAGAATGTTCTTTCCGAAGAGCTTCAAAGAAAAATGCTACATAAAATTCCGTTTAAATTCGTAAAAGTAGCTTTAAGTTTAAATGCAAAAAATCTTTTAGTAGCAGAAGATGAAAGACGAAAAAACTATATTTTAAAACTTCATAAAGAATATGTAGATCTTCAAAAAGATTTTTCTAAAGGAAGAAAACATGCCATAAAAGTAGGGGAGAAGGCAGGGTTAAATTTACTTCCAATTCCTATCGATAAACTTATCGAAATTCAAAATAAAAACTACAAGTATAAAATACCAGAAGCAAAATTAAAGAATTTAGCAAAAGTTTTTCTTCAAAACAACAAAGGAAATATTTTAGGTGTTTTTAAAGACAACGTATTGTTGGGCGGAGGTTTTTTTATAAAAGACAAACACAAAGTTGTGTACTTGTATTCTGCATTTACAGCAGAAGGAAGAAGATTACAAGCAGCAAGTTTTTTAATTGCAAATATTATTAAAAAATACCAGAACTCTAATATAGTTTTAGATTTTGAAGGTGGAAACTTACCTAATATTGGTAAGTTTTACAGAAGTTTTGGAGCAGAAGAAGAAGTGTATGCAACCTTTAACAAAGCCTTCTTATAAAGAATTTTAAAGCAGACAAAAGAAAGCAAACCTGTTAGCCACATTAAAACAGCAGATGTTATTGCTGCTCCTTTTATACCGTATTTCGGAATTAAATAATAATTACTAATAATATTTAGAATTAAAGCAATGATAGCAATATAATAATTTACGTTTGCTTTGCCTATAGAAGATAGAAGGTTTCCAAAAAGTCCTCTAAATATAAAAATTCCAGACACTCCTAGCATCATTATAAAAAAAGTAGAGGTGTATTTTGCAAAGTTATCATCTAGTAATGTTAAAAGAAAGCCTCCAAAGAAATAAGAGATGACTAATAAGAAAATACTTACAAGCAGAAATAAGAGCATATAGCTTTTAATGTATTCTTTAATATAATTTTTATCGTATATTTTTTCTGTAAAAGCTACAAAATCGGTGGCTATAAAAACACGTGGTAAAAATAACAAGCTAAAAGGAATTAATGAAATATATCTATAATTGGTAACCATCTCTGTGTTTGATAATAAGTAACCAATTAATAAAATGTCAATAACAAAAAGGAGTTGTGTAACTACGTTAGATAAGCTTGCAAAAAAGCCATATTTCCAGAAAGTAAGATCTATAATATTTGATTTTATTTTAAGCTTAAAATTAATACCTATCTTTTTTATAAACAAAAGAGACGTAAATATAGGACTAATAACCAAAGCAATTGCATAACCAATTTCGGTAAAAAAATAGCTTAAAACAATGACATTAATTAGCAGTAAAATGCTCTGTGTAATTTCTGTGTAGGCAAATTTTTTATTATCATGATTCAATCGCAATTGTGCTTTTATAATTTCTAAAAGAAAGGAAGGAATAATTATAAAAGACAATAAAATTAAATAAACTTTAGTATTTGGAAATTGAAAATCGATAAAAAGGGCACCAATAGAAATCAAGGTTATTAAGAGCAAAGAAACGAAGAGTCCCTTTTTTAAAACATAGAGAAATAAGCTGTTTTTTTCTTCATTAGTGGTAAGTAAAGCTCCGTACCTTAAAAAACTTTGATGCAAACCTAATCCACTAATAGGAATAATAAAAAGAATAATATTATAAGCAAAAAGTACTACACCCAATTCTTTGTTGGGAACTAATTTTAGCGCAAACCAAGCCGCTAAAAAAGAAAATAACCTTGCAAAAATAGTGGCTAAAAAAACATAGCTTCCTTTCCTGCTTAAAAAATTTGAAATGTATGATCTTAGTAAGTTCAAGCTATTTTTTTAATGATTGATAGTAAAGTAAAGAAAATTTATTTAAAATGATTTCTTTACTAAATTCCTGTTTTACAAAAGCGTGCATTTTTTCTACATCAATATTCTCAAAAGTTTTTTTAGCATTTAAAATTTCTTGAAATAGAGCTTCTTCATCTTTTATAGGAATTACACTGCAAAAATCATGTGTTTTTAAATCCATAGCAATACCCGTATTTGTAGATATAACAGGGGTCCCAGAAGCAATGGCTTCGGTGATTACAATCCCAAAAGTTTCGTAATTACTAAAAGAAATACAAATTGTTGCTTCTTGTAAAAGTATTGCTATCTCTTTTTGATTTTGATGTTCTAAAAAAGAAACCTTACCATTTTTTAAATTTAACTTTTGTAGAAAATCTTTATATTCATTACCGTTATTTCCTACGAATTTCCATTCAAAATAATCTAATTTTTCATCTAAAAGTTTTGCAACTCGTAACATTCCAGAAATGTTTTTATGCGCATCTTTTAAGTTAGATACGTGTACCAGTTTTAAAAATACATTTTCAATTTTCTTAGGAGTAAAGATGTCGGTATCTACCACATTGGGTACTGTTACAAAATTTCCTTTAAACCCCATTTCTTTCATGTTATTAGAAAGATAATCACTTACATTACAAATTGCGAACGCTTTTTTTACAATATACTTTGAAATCAATTTTTGAAAGAAGGGAGTCTTTAAATTGCTAGCTTTTAAATATCCTGTAAAATGTTCTGAAATTAAGTATGGCTTTTTTAGTTTATAAGAAGTTAGTTTTGCAAAAATGCCAAAAGGGTAAATTTCATTGAGATGTATAATATCAAAATCGATAACTTTCTTTAAAAGTAATTGATAAGCTTTCCAAAATAGGGCTATTTTAATTAGGGCATTTTTTTGAGGTTTTACATAGGCAATATGAACGTTCAATTGCGGGCTTTTTTTAGAAACAATTTCTATGTCTTCAACAGAATGATCATCTGTAACAATATGTAATACAGTTACTTTTTGTTGCTTAGAAACGGCTTCTGCATGTCTTTGAATAAAATCTCCGTTGGTTGGAAAAACCCTAGAAGGATACCAACCACATAAAAAAAGAATATGAAGATTTTGTTTCAAAAATAGATCAATTTATATAACAAATATAACAACTATAATATAGTTTATTTGGTAATAATTTTTACTTTTAAGGCATGGATATAGAACACGTCTTTTTCGATTTAGATCATACCTTATGGGATTTTGAAAAAAACTCCGATTTAACTTTTCAAAAAGTATTTGACAAACAAAATATAACAGTAGACTTATCAAGCTTTTTAGATATTTACAAACCTTTAAATAAAGAGTATTGGAAACTTTATAGAGAAGAAAAAGTAACGAAAAGTGAGTTAAGATATGGGCGTTTAAAAAAAACTTTTGACGCAATAAACTATACCATCTCTGATGAGCTAATAGATGTAATAGCTATAGAATATATTGATTTTTTGCCAGATTTTAATCACCTGTTTGATTATACCTTTGATATTTTAGATTATTTAAAAGAGAAATACCAGCTACATATAATCACTAACGGATTTGAAGAAGTACAAACCAAAAAAATGAAATCGTCTAAGATTTTTCATTATTTCGATAAAGTGATTACTTCAGAATCTGTAGGTCTCAAAAAACCCAATCCTAAAGTTTTTATACATGCATTAGAAACAGCAAATGCTAATACCGATAACTCAATTATGATTGGTGATAGTATAGAAGCAGATATAGAAGGAGCAATTAATATTGGCTTAAAAGCAATTCATTGTAATTTCGAAAATGAGAAAATTAATTCTGATAAATTTGTATCAATAAATTCTCTTTTAGAAATAAAACAATATATTTAAACCAGATTAAGTTATTTAACCTATCTGTATAACTTTAAATGATAATTAAAATGATAAATAAAATTTTACTAGGCTTATTTTTGATGATTTGTATGTTTGCCAATGCTCAAAAAAAAAGTGTTAATAATTATAAATATATAATTGTTCCAGAAAAGTTCGATTTTTTAAAGAAAGCAGATCAATATCAAACAAGTTCACTCACAAAATTTTTATTACAAAAGAAAGGATTTACTGTATTTTTAAGTAATGAAGAATTGCCTTCAGAGTTGGCTGTCAATAAATGTTTAGCGCTATATGCTAAAGTGGTAGATAAATCTGGAATGCTTGCCGTTAGAAGTGCAGTCGAATTAAGAGATTGTTTTAATAATGTTGTTTACACATCTCAAGTAGGAAAAACCAAATCAAAAGAATATAAAAAAGCGTATCATCAGGCAATTAGAAATGCTGTTAGCTCTATGCAAGATGTAGTTTATGAATATAAAGAAGAACCTATTCAGAAAGAAGAGGTTATAATAGCAAAGAATATTTCTGATAAAGTAGTTAAAAACGTTGTGATAAGTCCTAAAGTGATAGAAACTCCCTTGGTAAAAGATAAGATTGCTAAAAAAGAGAGTATACTTTCTAAAGAGTTAAAGGTTTTATATGCACAAGAAAAAAACAATGGTTTTCAATTAGTAAATACAAAACCAGAGGTTGTTTTTATGATTTTAAAAACCAATGTAAAAGATGTTTTTATCTTAAAAGACAAAAATGGAATTCTTTATAAAAATGGGACTCATTGGATTGCAGAATATTATAAAAACAATCAATTACACACAGAAAAATATCAGATAAAATTCTAATAATCATATCTGTTTTTCCACCTGTTTTTTAGAATTTCTCTAAATTGATTTTCCCTAGAATTAGCTCCGGGTTCATATATTTTGGTTCCTGAAATTTCATCTGGTAAAAATTCTTGATTTACAAAATTGTCACTATAATTATGAGAATATTGGTAGTTTTTACCATAATCTAAATCTTTCATTAATTTTGTAGGAGCATTTCTTAAATGTAGAGGTACAGATAAATCTCCTGTTTTTTGCACTAAATTTTGCGCATCATTTATTGCCATATAAGAGGCATTACTTTTAGCAGAATTGGCTAAATAGATGGCACACTGACTTAATATAATTCTAGATTCTGGATGTCCAATTACAGATACAGCTTGAAAAGTATTATTGGCTAAAATTAAAGCAGTAGGGTTTGCATTTCCAATATCTTCAGAAGCCAAAATAAGCAATCTTCTAGCTATAAATTTAACATCTTCGCCGCCTTCTATCATTCTTGCCAACCAGTAAACAGCAGCATTAGGATCACTTCCGCGAATCGATTTTATAAAAGCAGAAATAATATCGTAGTGTTGTTCGCCTGTTTTATCATAACGAACCGTGTTTTTTTGAATTTTCTCTAAAACTAAATCGTTCGTAATTTCAATTTCGTCATCTGCCGAAACTAATAATTCAAAGATGTTTAATAATTTTCTTGCATCACCTCCAGAAACTTGTAAAAGAGCATCTGTTTCTGTTAACGTTATTTTTTTAGCCGATAAAAACTCGTCTTCTTCCATCGCTCTGTGTAAAAGAGCAATCAAATCGTTTTTATCAAATGAATTTAAAATATAAACCTGACAGCGTGATAGGAGAGCAGGAATCACTTCAAAACTTGGGTTTTCTGTGGTGGCACCAATTAAAGTAACCCAACCTTTTTCTACGGCACCTAATAAAGAGTCTTGTTGAGATTTACTAAATCGATGAATCTCATCAATAAATAAAATAGGATTTTTAGCCGTAAACAAACCACCACTTTTCTTGGCTTTTTCTATAACATCTCTAACATCTTTTACTCCAGAGCTTATGGCGCTTAATGTATAAAAAGGCCTGTTAGATGCTGTTGCTATGATGTTTGCTAATGTTGTTTTTCCTATTCCTGGAGGTCCCCATAATATTAATGACGGTATAATTCCTTGTTGTATTAAATTAGTTAAAACACCATTTTTACCAACCAAGTGTTGCTGACTAATATAATCTTCTAACGTTTTAGGTCTAATTCTTTCTGCCAAAGGTTCATTCATTCAGTAAAAATAACAAAGATTTCTGACAGAAATTGTAAAAAAGTTATTTGGTTAGATTTTTGTTATTTTTATTTTGATGAATGATGACAATCAATTAAAAGTTTCGAAGTCTGTTTTTTTAATTCCAACCTTATATGTTTTAAGTATTTGGCTAATTTATTGGATTGAAATAACATTTGGATACAATTTTAATAAATTAGGAGTTTTTCCTCGAACTTTATCAGGGTTTAAAGGCGTTTTCTTAACACATTTTATACATAGTGATACAAGTCATCTTTTTAACAATTCTATTCCTTTATTTGTGCTATTAAGCTGCCTTTTTTATTTTTATAACAATGTTGCTTACAAAGTTTTGCTAATCGGTGGTTTTTTTACAGGTTTTTTAACTTGGATCATTGCAAGAGATGCTTATCATATAGGAGCAAGTGGAATTGTTTATTTGCTGTTTAGTTTTGTTTTTTTTAGCGGTATTATAAAAAAACACTATCGATTGGTTGCTGTTTCTTTAATTATTATTTTTCTATACGGAAGTATGATATGGTATGTGCTCCCCATTAAAGACGGAGTCTCTTGGGAAGGTCATTTATCTGGTTTTTTGGTTGGATTTCTTTTTTCCTTATTTTATAGAAAAAAAGGAATTACAAGACAAGAATATCAATTTTCTAAAACAGATTTCGATTTGTTATTTGATGAAGATGGAAATTTTAATCCACCACAAATAGAATAATTAAAAGAAAGAGAAGGAGTAGAGTGAGGAGTTTTAACTCATTCTTTGTCTTACACTTTCATATAAAAAAGCACCGCAAGCTACAGAAACATTTAAAGATTCTATTTCACCTAATAAAGGTAGTTTTGCTTTGTAGTCTACCATTTTTAATATTGAAGGATTTACGCCTCTGTGTTCCGATCCCATAACAATAGCAATGGGTTGATTAAAGTTGATGTCGTACACAGAATCTTCTGTTTTTTCTGTGGCAGCAACAGTTTTAATATCAGAACCTTGCAGTAAAAACAAAGCGTCTTTAATATGATCTACTTTACAAATAGGAATTTTAAATGCAGCACCTGCAGAAGTTTTAATTGTCTCTGCATTTACAGGAGCACTTCCATTTTTTTGAATTATAATACCGTTTACACCTGTACACTCAGCTGTTCTTATAATGGCACCAAAATTTCTAACATCAGATAGTTGGTCTAATAATAAGAAGAGTGGAGTTTTTCCACTTTCTAAAGTTTCTTCTACTAAAGTTTCTAAATCATAAAATTCGATGGGAGAAATTTGAGCGACAGCTCCTTGATGATTACTGTTTTTAGACAGTCTGTCTAATTTTTCAACAGGAACCATGCTAGTTGTTAGTTTCTTCTCTTTAATTAATTTATCTAATTCATAAAAGAGGCTTCCTCTTAAACCTTTTTGTAAGTACACTTTGTTAATAGTTGAACCACTTTCTATGGCTTCTATGATGGCTCTAATTCCAAAAATATTTGTCGTCTCTTCTAACATGCTGCAAAGATATGTTAATAATTTAATTTTTAAGCATAAAAAAACCACCTCAATTGAGGTGGTTTTAATAATTATTTAAGTAATAATTTATATTGTGAAATCCTCTGTAACAAAAGCACCATAGTTTCCTGTAGCAGAAAATACTAAAATACCGTTTGCAGTAACAGTATAGTCATTACCACCATCTCCATAACCGTCATATACCTCTATAGTATAAGTACCTGAAGCTAAACATTCTCTTACAGTTACACCACCAGTCATTCCTGCATAGGCACCATAGTTAAATGGGTTAGAAGCACTTGCCATAACAGTAGTACCATTTGAATCTAAAATTCTCCAAGCAATTTCTTCTGGCCAAGAATCAAAAGCGATGTCTAATTTTATTTTAATACCATTATTAGGACAAAGTTGAGATAATCCAATAGTTAATTTATTAACAACATCTAAGTTTTCTGTAGATTTTAATCTAATAACTAAAGTTTTATCTACAGCTAAATCTACATCATTAACTCCAATAGTTATAGTACCAACATTTGTACCAGCAGGTATTGTAACGCTTGCAGGAACAGTATATGCTGCTGCATCTGCATCTGTAGTATTATTATCAACCATTACTTCGATAGTTCTGTCTGTACCAGAAATATTTGAAGTATAAACATTAATATCTTTAGTGGTAGAAGAACCAATTTCTACACCAATATCTAAAGTTGTAGCTTCAAAAGAAGCAACAGAGTTTCCAAGAGCTTCAACTCCAGATTCTTCACAAGAAGAGAAAGATATTAAAGCTATTGAAAGTAAAAATAAATATATATTTTTTTTCATGATTTTATGTTTTTATTGAATAATGTAAGCTTATAATATTATAAGCTTACATTAAAAGTTTTTTAGTTAATATAAGGGTTATTCTGAACTTCTGCACGAGGAATCATGTAAGTTAATCTATCATCAGAATAAGGAACAGATAGACCTGCATGGAATACGTGGTTAGAACCTCTTGTCATCATTTGTTTATTTCTCTTCATAGATAAATAACTTTTACCTTCTCCCCATAATTCAATTCTAGTTTGTAGAATTACTTCATCTAATAAAGCACTACCAGATAAACCATCAACATATGCATAGTCTGCTGCATTTGTGAATCTTTGAGATAATAATTGTTTTAATCTAGTTCTAGCTCCAGTAGGATCATTTTCTTTTGCTGACATTTCTGCAGAAAGTAAGTACATTTCTGCTATTCTCATGTAAACATAATCATCTTCAATATTTCTTTGTCCTTCAACAACTCTTGCAGCGTTGTAGAATTTACCACGAGGTTGCAAACTGTTAGCAGCATCAAATTGACTTTTTCTAATATCACTAGCTTTGATTTCAGTATATAAAGATTCGTCAATACCCTTTTTATCTCCTGCCGCTTGGTAACTATATGTAAAAACATCCATTTGGCCCCACCAAGAAATTAAGTCTAAACCATTAGATAATGTAATATCAAATCCCCAAAACCAACCTGGAGTAGAAATATTATTAAAACCACCAGTTACTTCTGCACCCGTCATTAAAGGATATCCTGAGGCAATTACTTGATCAGCTAAACCTTTAGCTAATAGGTTTGATGCGCTTTCATCTTTTGATGCATAAACATAAGCTAATAAGGCTCTAGCAACATCTTGATTGATTTTTGTTTTGCTGTTTCTAACAAAACCGTTTAGTAATGAAATTGCAGAAGTTAAATCTTCAATCATAAAATCATATACTAATTGCATGCTTGCTTGAGGTTGAACAGGATCATCTGCATCTTTATATAAAGGTAAAACCTCTGCAGTTGCATCATACTCTGGAGCATACATTTGTGTTAAATAAAAGTAGGCATAAGCTCTTAACGCTTTTGCTTGCCCTAATGAATGTTTTCCTCCATCTGAATCTGGTACAATATCATTACCCCCTAAAGATTTAATAACTAAATTGGCAGATCTTATTACTCTATAGTAATATCTCCAAGGCATATAGTTACTATTGTGTGCATAATCTACTGTTGCTTGTAAATTAACAAAAGATGCATATCTGTTATAGGCATTAGATGTTAGTGCTAAATCCCCAGATAAGAAGTCATTCATAATATCATATCCTTTTTGACCAAAATCTTCATGAGATGTTGTTCCTCCTGTCCCTGTATTTATCATCATAGAATACACCCCATTTAAAGTTGCGTCTAAAATGGCAGGGTTTAATTGCCCTGAAGTTCCTGTATCATCTAAATTAATAAATGATGTTGGACTTCTTTCTAAAAACTCTTCATCACAACTAAAAAATGTTGCAAATACTGCTAGAGTAAATACTGTTTTAAATAAATTACGTTTCATTTTTTTTAGTTTTATATTGTTATTATATTTTTATACGAACACCAAATGTAAATGTAGATAATGGGTTGTATCTGTATCTTGTTGAAGAACCAACTATAGATGCAGAAGGGTTAAATCCTTTTCTAGCACTTAATAAGAAAAGATTATCTCCAGCTAACCATAAGTTTACATTTGAAATTCCTGTATTATTTAAATACTTTGTCGGTATGGTATACCCAATCTTTACATTGTTTAAAGCTAAGTAATCAGATTTCACTAAAAAACGTGTAGAGGTACTGTTTACATTAATATTTTCATTGTCATAAACTCTAGGAATATTTGTTATATCTCCTGGGTTTTGCCATCTATTTCTGATGTCAATGTGGTAGTTGTTTCCACCAGGGTTGTCATTACCTAATACACTTGCATAATTAGCATCATAACCATAACCACCTAAACTATAAGCAAATTGAGAGCTAATATCAAAGTCATATATTTTTGCTGAGATTCTAAATGCTCCTCTAACTTTAGGAATAGCTGATTTTCCTACATATTGATTACTAGCTTCTGTATATGTACTAGTTACTCCTTTTTTAATATCTGCAGTAGGGTTTTTAACAGTATACTCATATAATTCTGCAATTTCTTCTCCAGAATCAAAAGCTCCATTTGCATTGTTATCTACATAATAAGTTTCCCACATTGGGTCTCCATTAGCAGCATTAACACCTAACCATACTGGCATATAGTAATCATATCTACTGTGTCCTTCAGCTCTACCATAAGGGTTTAGTATATCAATAATTTTACTTCTATCTGCAGCAGCGTCAAATGGCATTTTTGTAATTTCGTTATCTAACATTTCTCCATTAATAGATAAGTCTAATTTAAAGTCATCTTTATTAATGATGTGTCCTGTTAAATCAAATTCAAAACCTCTATTTACAATTTCACCATCATTTGTAGTATCAATTGCATCACCAGTAGAAATTGGGATTCTAACACTAAATATTAAATCAAATGTATTTTTAATGTAGTAATCGAATGAACCGTCAATTATATTATTAAATAATCTAAACTCAGTACCTATTTGGTACATTTTACTTGATTCCCAAGTTAAGTCAGCATTTTCTCTTGCTCTTAATGGTAGAGAGATATCTCCTCCTAAGTTATCTAAAGTATATCCATTTTGTCCTGAATAAAAACTAGCACCAGCTTGGTCTCCTTGAATACCATAACTTGCTTTTACTTTTAAGTAGTTGATAAATTCATTACCACTTAAAAAGTCTTCCTTACTCATAATCCAAGATGCACCTGCAGACCAGAATGTACCCCATTTATCATTTGCAAATCTAGAAGTTCCATCACGTCTAATTGTACCAGATAAATAATACTTGTTTAAATAGTTGTAATTAACTTGCGCAAAGTAACTCTCTAATCCTGTTTCTTCAGAGTATCCAGAAGCATCAGGACCAGGGTTAATATAGTTAGAAGGATCATCTAATCCGTTTACTAAATTTACTACAGTATTTTTACTGATGGATGTACGTTGTCTTTTCCATTCATTTGACTCATGAGCTATTAAAGCACTAATGTTATGATCTCCAAAACTTTTGTTGTAATTAACCATTTGTAAAATGTTCTGTGTTACAGCTTGTCTTTGTTCTTTAAATAAACTACCACCTTGACCAACAGCGGAACCATAAAAAGGGTTGTTAATACTGTTATCTACTAAACTATAGTAGTTTGCACCATATTTAGTTGTAAAAGATAAATCATCAGTAATGTTTACTTTGAAAGAAAAATTACCATTGATTGAATGACGTGTGTTTTGTTCTAAGTTAAAAATAGCATCTGCAATTGCATTTGTTTTAGTACCAAAACCTCTAGTATCACCGTAATCGTATTGGTTTCCCCCATAAAAAGGATCTTCTACAATTGCACCAGAAGCATCACGTAAAAATAATGGGTAAATAGAAGGAATATTGTCTGTAAACCAGAAAATACTTCCTGAATCCGAAGATTGTCCGTTTGCTGTTTGTTTAGCAAAAGAATAATCTATATTAGCATTTGCTTCTAGCCATTTTGCAGGTTTGTGTGTAACGTTTAATCTTGTTGAATAACGTTTGTAGCTAGAGTTAATTAAATACCCTACATCGTCTAAATAACCAAAAGAAGAGAAATAAGTTGTCTTGTCATTTCCTCCACTCATACTCAAGTTTGCTTCTGTTCTAGTTGAAGATTGAAAACCATAATCAGACCAGTTTTCTGGAGTGTATTTTCTAGTTACTCCTGGTTTAACTTGTCCTGTAGTAGGGTCAATTAAATCTGCTACAGTAGCTGCATTCCACATATTATACTGTGGACTAATTCCGAAGTCAGAAAACAATCTATCATTAGCACGTGTTACAGGGTCTGCAAAACCTAATAATTCCCCACTATTTCTGATAGACTCCCAAGCAATTCCAATATATTCTTCTTGAGAGGTTATTGCGTCGTATGCAGGTAAAAGTCTCATGTTAACACCCGTTTTTACTTCAACATTGATGTTAGAAACTCCATTTTTACCTTTTTTAGTTGTAATAACAATTACACCATTTGCTCCTCTAGAACCATAAATAGAAGTTGCAGTTGCATCTTTTAATATTGTTGTAGATTGGATATCTGCAGGGTTAATGTTACTAATACTGTTTAAGTAAGGTACACCATCAACAATATATAAAGGATCACTGTTACCATTAATGGTACCAAACCCTCTAATTCTAATTGTAGCAGCACTACCTGGCTGTCCAGAACTATTAATAACAGTTACACCGGCTACCTCACCAGCTAATGCTTGTGAAATATTTGACACAGATTTTGCCTCAATGTTTTCTTGTTTAACTGTCTTAGCAGTACCTGTAAAGGCTTGTTTTGTACTTGTTCCATAACCTACAACAACAATTTCATCTAAAACATTACCTTCATCAATTACCATTTTTACATTTATGGTATTAGATGCTCCTATTGTTTTTTCTACTGCTTTCATACCAATGTAACTAAAAACTAATACATCACCAGTTTTAGCTTTAATGGTAAACTTACCATCAAAATCAGTATCAGTACCTTTATTGGTACCTTTTATTAAAACACTTACTCCAGGTAAAGGTCCAGATTCATCTGTAATAGTACCAGAAACAGTCTTTTCTTGTGCAAAGGAAATTTGCACGACCAACGCTAGTAATAGCGTTAAAATTCCATTAAACTTTGTCTTCATTGTATAATTATTTGAATTAATTAATGCCAAAAGTCTTAAATAAATCTTAAATAAACAATTTTTTAACACTAATATATCTTAATATAATTAAAATATATTAAAAAACATCTAATATGAAACCGACGAGAAGATTGTAATTTTAAGATTCTATCTTGTTTTTATTTGAGATAACAACTCATGTATAAAATTAATTATTTGTTTTTTTTAATGTTATCATTGTTATTGTTCTTCGTCGGTGTAATGTTAACGTAATGTTTTGTTTCTCTAAGATTTTAGTGTTTTTTATTTCTTCTCTTGAGTTATATGAGACAAAAAAAAACCAGAGATTTAAATCTCTGGTTTTTATTAATGTTAGAACGTTGATTTTATTGATCCCACCAAACTTTAGATGTATTGTTATCTGTTGCTGGACTTAAACCTGATAAACCAGATGTATAATTACTTCCGTTTAAAGTGTTTTCATCCGAAGGATAGTTGTATCTTCTTGGGATGTTACCATCGTTGATAGCGTCCGTTGCTGGGTTTAAAGTAGGAATGTTTGTTCTTCTCCATTCTGACCATGCATCAAATCCACTTGGAAATAATGAGACCCATTTTTCTTCTGCGATAACTTTTAACATGTTACCTGCAGCATCAGCAATTCTTGCGTTAACATATGCTGTTTCGTTAGCAGTTCCAGAAATACTTGTTCCTTTTTGGTTATCTAAAGATTCATATGATTTTTTAATACCAGAGGTTAACATTGTTGTTGCATTTTCTGATGACCATCCTCTTTGAGCTCCTTCAGCTCTATTTAAATATGTGTAAGAAGCTGTTAATAAAGGTAAGCTAGGTTCAGCGTCCCAAAAGTTAGTAGACATAGAGCTTTTTCCAGCACCACTACCACTAACGTAACCGTATGGCACTCCATCTTTTGTTGCGTCATCTGCATATACAGTTAATCTGTCGTCCATAGTAGTGTTCGAAGTAGGATTTAAACCTGCGTTACCTTTTAATGCATCTGTAAACTCTTGTGTTAAAAAATAATCAGCTCTTCTGTTGGCGTTCCATGGGTTTGGAAAACCTGCAGCATTGTCAAAAGAAAACCAAGCTTCATCGCTCACGTCTTCAATTACTCCTGCTGCATTTCCTAACGCTTCAGTAAATACATTTGCAGCTTTACCTCCTGGAGCTGGGTATTTTTTAGATAATTGAAGCGATGCTTGTAATAGGAATGAATTTGCGAATTTTTTCCACTTTGCTACATCTCCTCCATAAATAATATCACCTGTAGGTCCAAGTTCAGCTGTGTTTAGCATGTCTCTTCCTGCTTTTATATCTGCAAAAATTTGATCGTAAATATCTTCTTGAGAATCGTATTTAGGTGTGATATTACTTGGGTCTAATGCTTCGCTATAAGGACAGTCTCCAAATGAGTCTGTTATTCTTTTAGCAATAACAGATTTCATGATCATAGCAACCCCAATTTGGTTGGCAGGTGAACCTTGGCTTGTTAAAATAACCGTATGGTTTGCTGGATCTGAATTAAGATCAATTATTGTTTGAAGATTAGATAGTGTTTGTACGTAGTATGATGACCATGGTTGTGGTACTTCATTGTATTGCATCTCATCGGTATACGTTACCTGTGATTGATATTGTACGTTTAATGTAGGTCTGTTTAAATATTCTCTACCAGATCTAGTGGCGTATCTCATCATTGCACCTGCCATAACTGAGGCAGCATTAATTTCACTAGCTTCATTTAAGTTTGCGTTAGTGTCTCCAAAATCTACTGTATCGCAGGCACTTAGTGCGATTGTGATACTTAAAATTATATATTTTAATTTTTTCATTTTTATTGTTTTTTAAAATGTTACTTTAACGTTCATTCCAAAACTTCTAGTACCAGGTAGTTGACCACTTTCTCCATAAGTTTGTGAAAGTTCAGAAGGATCCCATCCATGTTTGTTGTCTTTAGATAAATATAGAAGGCCTAAATTTCTTCCAACTAAGCTGATGACAACATTGTCTACGATATTTTGATTTCCAAATGCAGTTTTTGGAAAAGTGTAAGATAAACTTACTTCTCTAAGTTTAATAAAACTTGCATCATGGATAAAAGGTTCAGCTAATCTGTTACTATACCATTGGGCAAAATATGTAGGTGCGTCTACATAAGTATCTACTGCCGCTCCTGAAGCATCAACACCGGTAACATGTACTCCACCTCCGCTAGCAATATCATCACGAACATTGAATCCTTTGTCATTAATTGCGGCTGTTTCTTCTGTTAAACCAGAGTTAGCACCCCACATTTCAGATAAAGAGAAGAACTTTCCTCCTTTTTGAAAGTCAATTGCAGCATTTAATGTAAACCCTTTATAGCTAAAGGTATTTACAAAACCTCCAGTAAAATCTGGTAAAACACTACCTAAATATTGACCTTGTTCTACGGCGTAGGTACCATTGCTATTAATAATTTTATTTCCGTTAGCATCTCTTTTAATTCCTGCTCCTTTTAGTTGTCCCCAATTGTTTCCTAATTGATGTGTCATTGTTACGAAGGTAAATGCAGAGCTTCCTCCCGGAGCTTCCATTTCTTGTAGGTCGGCAGGTAAACTTTCTACAGTTGTTTTGTTTGTTGCCCAATTTAACCTTGCAATCCAATTAAAATCTTCTGTTTTAAAGATGGCTGCATCAAAACTTAGTTCTAAACCAGTTCTTTGTGTTTCACCTGCATTAGTTAGGTATTCTGTAGTACCAGTTGCAGAAGAGATACTGATAGGTATAATTTCGTCTTTTCTGTTTTCTTTATAGTAAGTAGCGCTAAAACCAAATCTATTTCCTAGGAATTTTAAGTCAACACCTGCTTCTAAAGCGGTATTTATTGCTGGCTTAATATTTGGGTCAATTAAAGTTGCTGACGTGTACATAAGTGATAAATCTCCGTATGGTTTGTCTGAAGTAGGGTAGGTTGGTTCAATTCTTAATGCAGCTACATCATTACCAACTTGCGCCCAACCAGCTCTAAATTTACCAAAAGAAAGAACACTTTTGTCTTCCATTAATTTTGTGAATATAAAACTTGAACCTACAGAAGGATATCCGTATCCGTTGTTGTTACTAGG
Organism: Polaribacter marinus; assembly: GCF_022662535.1. GTDB lineage: Bacteria > Bacteroidota > Bacteroidia > Flavobacteriales > Flavobacteriaceae > Polaribacter > Polaribacter marinus. The sequence goes on along the minus strand of NZ_JAKQYM010000008.1, from coordinate 53,820 downwards.
TAAAGATGAACTCCAATCTTTTCTGTATGAAGCATCAAGGTATAAGAAGTCTTTGTATCCAAGAGAAACTTTTCCGTAAATACTTTTTACATGTTTTCTGTAAGTATACGTTTGTGTTGCAGGTAAAATAGCAGCATTTGAAAACGTGTATAAATCAGGGATAATTAATCCACCAGTTTTTGATCCTGGCACCATATCTGTTGATGCGCGGTCATAACCATTTTTTCTAATATTTCCACCAATAAAAGCTTCTACGTCAATATCTCCGTAATCATTTTTATATGTTATTGAAGAGCTGTAGTTGTTTTCGTATGTTGAACGGTTATATATACCGAATGAGTTGATCCAGTCGTTGTATAAATCCGGAGCAGCTGAATATGATAAGCTGTATGGGAATTCAAAACGTCTAGCGTAATTATTTTGTGATCTAGAAGCTATTGCACTTACTGTGAAATGGTCATCTAATTCGTAGGTAAGATTAATGCTTCCTACTAAATCTTCATTTTTAGCTGTTCTTTTATATCTCTCCATAAAAGTATATGGATTGAACCAGAATGCTGGTTTTTTATAACTTCCACCAAGTGTTGAGTAGTTTGGTCCCCACCAGTTCCATGAAGCAGAATATCCATCAGGAGTTTGTAAATCTTTTAACTCTTTTAAAACTTTTACGTTGATATCTCTATGAAACCAAGAGTTGAATGATCCTGATGTTTGATTACCATAACCATCATCATAATCTCCTAAAACATCACTTTTTGTAAAGTTTACATTTACACCAACCTTAAATTTATCACTTACATCATAATTAAATTTAGTACTTATGTATTGTTTTTTTAAGCTTGTGTATGGAGTGATACCGTTTTGGTTTACATCTGTAAAGCTTAATCTTGCATTGAACTTATCGTCACCTCCGTAGATAGATACAATGTTTTTTAGTACCATACCTGTGTCATAGAAGTCTTTAATATTGTTGGGTTGTGCAGAGTAACTAACTTGTTTTCCATAATAAGGGTTTGGATTGTCTGCTGTTCCAGGGAACCAAGTGTACCAAGGTGCGTATGGTTGGTCATCATATTTAGGCCCCCAACTAACATCATCATAGTTACTATCCCATAATAAGTGACGTGCTCCGTCTAAAGCTGCGTATGAAGGATCGTAAGCTCCGTAAGGACCGTTACCTCCGTTGTAGTCGAATATACCAAAAGAAGCTTCACCAGCATCACCACCACCATATAGGTTTTGGTAATTTGGTAAGTATGCTACTTTTTGATAAGTAGCTGAAGATGTAAATTCAACACCTAGTCCGCTTTTACCAGCTTTGGTAGTTATAACAATTACACCAGCATCTGCACGTTGTCCGTATAGAGAAGTTGCATTAGGTCCTTTTAGAACGGTTAAACTTTCTACGTTGTCCATGTCTATATTGTTTGGATCTGTAGGAACACCGTCAACAACGTATAATGGGTCGTTGTCTTGAGTTAAAGAAATTGCTCCCCTAATTCTAATCTTTCCTGCTTGTCCTAGTTTTGATCCAGCTTGTCCAACAATCTGAACCCCTGCAACTTTACCAGCAAGAGAAGATTTGATGTTAGTTGATTGCGTCAAATTTAAGTCAGCTCCTTTTACAGATTGTGAAGCATAAGAAAGTGTTTTTGCTTCTCTTTTCATACCAAGTGCGGTAACTACAATCTCATCTAATACACTAGCATCTTCTTCCATAGCTACGTTTATTGTATTAGAACCATCTACTTTTTTCTCAATAGTTTTGTAGCCTATATAGCTAAAACTTAAGATGTCTCCTTGTTTAGCTTTAATAGAATACTTACCATCAAAATCTGTTTGAGTTCCTTTTTTAGTGCCTTTAATAACAACACTTACACCGGGTAGAGTTCCAGAACTATCTGAGACAATACCAGAAACTGTTTTTTCTTGAGCAAATGTTATTTGCACAAGGAACGCTAGTAATAGCGTTAAAATTCCTTTAAACTTTGTTTTCATTGTTGATTAGATTTGAATTATTCGATTCAAATATCATAATTAATTATTGAATACACAACGATAAAGTTAATTAATAAGGAATAATCTGTTAAATTGTGTTAAATAACGCTAATTATTAATGAGATTCTGAAATATTAAAAAAAGCTTTTCCAACTAATGCTTAGTTTGCTTTCTTTAGGTATGAAGTCTTGTGAAGAGCTTTTTCCAGTGACTAAGTTTAAGTTTATTTGTGAATTGTTGGTTGTGAATAAATATCCAATTCCTAATCCGATAAGATTTCTGCTGTCTAAATTTGTTTTAACTCTCCCGAAATCCGTAATTGTGTATAGGTAAGATTGGCTAGAAGTTAAATATCTATATTCTAAATTGAAATAAGTAAAGTTGTTTGTAAAGATACTTTGTTCATTAAACCCTCTTATGGTGTTGCTTCCTCCGATTCTAAAGAGTTCATTTTCTAAAATGTCGTCAGAGTTTAAGTATCCGGTGTTATTTTTTATAAAGAAACTGCTTCTTGAGTTTAAATCCCATAGATAGGATGTGGTTGCTGTTATTTTAAATTGAGTTGAATTTAAGTTTTCTGCTTTTCTTTTTCCAAAAGCAGGGTTTATGCTGATGTTAAATTTATCATTGTAGAAAAAATCATTTTTAGGTATGTTATACAGTAGGATGAGCCCTAGGAAGTAGTTTTTATATGTTTTGATGTTGTTGTTAAGGTGTTCTTTTAAATTTTCTGAAGATTCTGAATTATATGTTGCACCAAGTTTTAGTTTGGTTGAGAGGTTGTGTGTTAGTTTTAAATCAAATTTTGTGTTTAAGAAAGTGGAATCTTGCTTGTATATAGAAAATGCAATTTCTGGTGAGATGATGGTATTAAAAATGTAAGGGATCTTCGTAGAGATATTAAATTCTTGTCTCTCGTCTCCAATACTATTCCAATATAAGTTAAAGCTTTCTCCAGAATTTAAAATGTTATTTAGTTTTAAATCTAAATGACCAGTAAATAAAACACCTCCATTTTCTTTGGTAGTAAAGTTTATCAATCCGTCAAAACTATTGTTCTGAAGTTTTTTTAAATAGATATATATTAAAGTAGAATCTGTTGTAAATAAAACTTCGGGCGGTTTTATCTCTTTAACAAAATTTAAATTTTGTAAGATGTTTGATGTGTTGTTTATTTTTTTTTGACTAAAAAGATCTCCTTTTTTAATTTTTAAATAATGTTTAATAAATGATTTTGGAAATTCTTCGTAACCTTTTAAAATGATCCTGTTGATTTTTCTCTTTTTTGATTGATGTATTGTTAAGTTGGCAAAAAGGGTGTCGTTTTTTAATTCAATATTTTTTAATTGAACTTTAGAGAAAGAGAGTCCTTTGTTGTCTAATTCTTTTGAAAACTGTGTTAAAGTAGATTCCAGTTTTTCTATAGGGATGTTAAATTGATTGTCGTTTATTTTTAAACCTTTAAATTCTAGTAGTGAAGTGGGCGAGGTTTTAATTGTTGCGTTGCTAATTTTTTTGTTTAAAGAAAAGTAGGCTGTGTAGGTATTCTTGTTTTTGTTTAAGCTGTCTATTGTATTTGTAAAATAGCCTATTTTTTTTAGATAGTTCGAAATTTTGCTCAACTCTGTTTTTATAGAAATAGAATCTAGATGTTTTTGTGTGTATTCAATTTTTTCTAAAACATCTATTTCCTTTTCTTTTTTGGAGTTAATTTTTAAGGTATAGTCTTGTGCGGATATATTAAAAGAAAAAGAAATTAAAAAAAGTAGATATAGGTAATGGGTGTTTTGTTGTTTCAAATTAAGCTAAAATTAAGTTCAAATGTAAATGAAAATAAGAAAATATTGTTGAAAAAATACTACTTCAAAAAAAATAACATGCTGATATTTGAATAATTAGAAAATAGTTGTACATTTGCCCACCCGTAAAAATAGGGGAAAGTTTAATTATAAACGAAAACAGTTAATTATTTAGTATGCCAACTATACAACAGTTAGTACGTAAAGGAAGAACCAAAATAACTAAGAAGAGTAAATCGGCTGCTTTACAATCGTCACCTCAAAGAAGAGGAGTATGTACACGTGTTTATACTACAACACCAAAGAAACCTAATTCAGCAATGAGAAAAGTTGCCAGAGTTAGATTGACAAATGGTAATGAGATAAACGCATACATCCCTGGAGAAGGTCACAATTTGCAAGAGCACTCGATAGTATTAGTTAGAGGTGGAAGGGTAAAAGATTTACCAGGTGTTAAATATCACGTGGTACGTGGAGCATTAGATACAGCAGGTGTTGAGGGAAGAACTCAACGTAGGTCTAAGTATGGTGCGAAACGCCCAAAAAAGTAAAATTAGTAACTTTTTTAATGTAAAGACATGAGAAAAAGAGCAGCAAAAAAAAGAGTCTTATTACCAGATCCAAAGTTTAATGATCAGCTAGTAACGCGTTTCGTTAACAACTTAATGTGGAGTGGTAAGAAGTCAGTAGCGTTTAAAGTATTTTATGATGCATTGGATATCGTAGAAGAAAGAAAAGGAGAAGGCGAAGAAAAATCGGCTTTAGAAATTTGGAAAGATGGTTTGTCAAATGTGATGCCTCACGTAGAAGTAAGATCTCGTCGTGTAGGTGGTGCAACATTCCAAATACCAATGCAAATTAGACCAGATCGTAAAGTATCTATGGCTATTAAATGGATGATTTTGTATACTCGTAAGAGGAACGAAAAAACTATGGCACAGCGTTTAGCTGCCGAAATCTTAGCTGCGGCTAAAGAAGAAGGTGCAGCAGTGAAAAAACGTACTGATACTCATAAAATGGCGGAAGCTAACAAAGCTTTCTCACACTTTAGATTTTAATAGAAATGGCTAGAGATTTAAAATATACAAGAAACATTGGGATTGCAGCACATATTGATGCTGGAAAAACTACAACTACAGAGCGTATTTTGTTTTATACAGGTGTGTCTCATAAGATTGGAGAAGTACATGATGGTGCAGCTACAATGGACTGGATGGAGCAAGAGCAGGAAAGAGGTATTACAATTACTTCTGCTGCAACAACTTGTACATGGCAGTTCCCTTTAGAAAATGCAGAGCCTACTCCAGATACAATGGGATATCACTTTAATATTATTGATACTCCTGGTCACGTTGATTTTACTGTAGAAGTAAATAGATCATTACGTGTATTAGATGGTTTGGTTTTCTTATTTAGTGCTGTTGATGGTGTTGAACCACAATCAGAAACTAACTGGAGGTTAGCAGATAACTATAAAGTACCAAGAATTGGGTTTGTTAATAAAATGGACCGTCAAGGATCTGACTTTTTAGGAGTTTGTCAACAGGTAAAAGATATGTTAAAGTCTAACGCGGTGCCAATCGTTTTAAACATTGGTGACGAAGATGAGTTTAAAGGTATCGTAGATTTAGTAAAGAATCGTGCTATTATATGGCATGACGAAACTCAGGGAGCAACTTTTGATGTTGTTGCTATTCCTGAAGATATGAAAGATGAAGTGCGTAAATATCGTGCTTTATTAATTGAAGAAGTTGCTAGTTATGATGAAAATCTACTAGAAAAATTTATGGAAGATGAAGATTCTATAACAGAAGACGAAGTGCATACTGCATTAAGAGCTGCTGTTATGGATATGGCAATCATTCCTATGGTTTGTGGTTCTTCTTTTAAAAATAAAGGGGTTCAGTTTCTTTTAGATGCTGTATGTCGTTATTTACCTTCTCCAATGGATAAAGAGGGTATTGTTGGAATTAATCCAGATACAGAAGAACAAGAATTACGTAAGCCTAGTGTAGATGAGCCTTTTGCGGCTTTAGCATTTAAAATTGCTACAGATCCTTTTGTTGGTCGTTTAGCATTTTTTAGAGCATATTCTGGTCGTTTAGATGCAGGTTCTTATGTGTTGAACAATCGTTCAGGAAAAAAAGAACGTATTTCTCGTATTTATCAAATGCATGCTAATAAGCAAAACGCAATTGATTACATCGAGGCTGGTGATATTGGAGCTGCTGTAGGATTTAAATCTATTAAAACAGGAGATACACTTTCAGCAGAAAAATTCCCTATTGTTTTAGAATCAATGGATTTTCCAGATCCAGTAATTGGTATTGCTGTAGAGCCTAAAACAAAAGCAGATGTAGATAGATTAGGAATTGGTCTAGGTAAATTAGCCGAAGAAGATCCTACTTTTACAGTTCGTTCAGACGAGGCTTCAGGTCAGACTATTATCTCTGGTATGGGAGAGTTACACTTAGATGTAATTGTAGATCGTTTAAAACGTGAATTCAAAGTTGAAGTAAATCAAGGTCAACCACAAGTAGAATATAAAGAAGCTATTACTGCAGAAGCAGAACATAGAGAAGTTTATAAGAAACAATCTGGTGGTCGTGGTAAATTTGCTGATATTGTATTTACTATCGGTCCAGCTGATGAAGGTGTTCAAGGATTACAATTCTCTTCTATCATTAAAGGTGGTAACGTTCCTAGAGAATTTGTACCTTCTGTAGAGAAAGGTTTCAAAGAAGCTATGAAGAATGGTCCTTTAGCAGGTTATGAAATGGATTCTATGAAAGTTACATTAAAAGATGGGTCTTTCCACGCAGTGGATTCTGATGCATTATCTTTTGAATTAGCTGCAAAAATGGGATATAAAGCTGCTGCAAAATCTGCAAAAGCTAAAATCATGGAGCCGTTAATGAAATTAGAAGTGTTAACTCCAGAAGAAAACATGGGAGATATTGTTGGAGATTTAAATAGAAGAAGAGGTCAAGTTAACGACATGAGTGATCGTGCTGGATCTAAAGTTGTAAAAGCATTAGTTCCATTATCAGAAATGTTTGGTTATGTAACTGCTTTAAGAACGATGTCTTCTGGTAGAGCTACTTCTACAATGGAATTTTCACATTATGCAGAAACTCCTTCAAATGTATCTGAAGAAGTTATCGCAAAATCTAAAGGTTAATCTACTATAAATAATACAAGATGAGTCAAAAAATTAGAATAAAATTAAAGTCTTACGATTACAATTTAGTAGATAAATCTGCTGAAAAAATAGTTAAGACGGTTAAAAGTACTGGTGCTGTTGTAAACGGACCAATACCTTTACCAACACATAAGAAGATTTTTACAGTATTACGTTCTCCACACGTAAACAAAAAATCTAGAGAGCAATTTCAATTATCTGCTTACAAAAGATTATTAGACATCTATAGTTCTTCTTCGAAAACTATTGATGCTTTAATGAAACTTGAGTTACCAAGTGGTGTTGAAGTTGAGATAAAAGTTTAAGTAAAATATTAACTTTCGGTTTAATTTTGTTAAACCGAAAGTTTTTTATACTTTTGCAACCCGAAATAGAGTAGGGTGAAGCTGTTATTTAGATTAAAATCTAATAATAGTAACATGTCCAGAGCGTTTCGCAAAGGAAAAACGGAAAAACAAAATCAGCGTTGAATTTGTTTTGCGCTGTTTTTTTTGGATGAAATTCTAAGGACAAAAAACGAAACATTAGTTTCAAACAATAATTATTAATAATAGACGCGCTGGGTAAATGCCTATCGTCTAAAATTTTAACTAAATGTCTGGGTTAATAGGAAGAAAAATTGGAATGACCAGCTTATTTGATGAAAACGGGAAGAATATTCCTTGTACAGTAATCGAAGCAGGTCCTTGCGTTGTTACCCAAGTCAGAACCGAAGAGGTTGACGGCTACAATGCGTTGCAGCTTGGTTTCGATGACAAAAAGGCGAAGAGTTCTAACAAAGCGTTAGACGGTCACTTTAAAAAAGCTGGCACCACTGCTAAGAAAAAAGTCGTTGAATTCCAAGGGTTTGAAGAGGAGTATAAATTAGGAGATGCTATTACAGTAGATCACTTTGAAGAAGGTGAGTTTGTTGATGTATCTGGTGTGTCAAAAGGTAAAGGTTTCCAAGGTGTTGTAAAACGTCATGGATTTGCTGGTGTAGGTCAAGCTACTCATGGACAACATAACCGTTTAAGAGCTCCAGGATCTATTGGTGCTGCATCATATCCTGCAAGAGTATTCAAAGGAATGCGTATGGCAGGAAGAATGGGAGGAGATAAAGTGAAAGTTCAAAACTTAAAAGTATTAAAAGTAGTTGCTGAAAAGAACCTACTTGTTGTTAAAGGAGCAGTTCCTGGACACAAAAATGCTTTTGTAACTATTCAGAAATAATGAAAGTAGCAGTTTTAGATATTACAGGAAAAGATACAGGTAGAAAAGTTGAACTTTCTAAAGATGTATTTGGTATAGAACCTAATGATCATGCAATTTATTTAGATGTAAAGCAATATTTGGCGAATCAACGTCAAGGAACGCATAAATCTAAAGAAAGAGCAGAGATTTCTGGTTCTACAAGAAAGATAAAAAAACAAAAAGGAACTGGTACTGCAAGAGCAGGTTCTATCAAGTCTGGTGTTTTTAGAGGTGGAGGACGTATGTTCGGACCAAGACCAAGAAGTTATTCTTTTAAATTGAATAAAAACTTAAAGCGTTTAGCACGTAAATCTGCTTTAAGTATTCAAGCAAACGATAAGAATTTAGTAATAATTGAAGATTTTAATTTTGACTCTCCAAAGACAAAAAACTTTGTTGATGTGTTAAAAGCTTTAGAATTAGATACTAAAAAATCATTGTTTGTATTAGGTGGTGAAAATGCAAATGTTTATTTGTCATCACGTAACTTAAAAAACTCTAAAGTAGTTAATGCTTCAGAAATAAATACTTATGGTGTGTTAAACGCTAATAAAGTAGTTATTACAGAAGGCTCTTTAGAAGGAATTAATACAAATTTAAGCAAATAGGGATTCGAAATGAGTATTTTAATAAAACCTATTATCACGGAAAAAGCAACTAATGATAGCGAGTTATTCAACCGTTATACGTTTGTTGTAGATAAAAAAGCTAATAAATTAGAAATTAAAGATGCTGTTGAAGCAACTTACGGTGTTTCTATATCTAGCGTTAAGACTTTAAACTATCCAATTCAAAGAAATACTAAGTTTACTAAAAAAGGTTTAGTTACAGGTATTAAAAGCGGATACAAAAAAGCTATCGTTCAATTAGCAGAAGGAGAAAGCATTGATTTTTATAACAATCTTTAAGAAAAGACAGAATGTCAGTTAGAAAATTAAAACCAATAACACCAGGTCAGCGTTTTAGAGTTGTAAATGGGTTCGACACCATAACAACTGATAAGCCGGAGAAAAGTTTACTTGCTCCGAAAAAACGATCTGGAGGTCGAAACAGTCAAGGTAGAATGACAACTCGTAATATAGGAGGTGGTCATAAACAAAGATATCGTATTATCGATTTTAAAAGAGATAAAAGCGGTATTCCTGCAACAGTTAAAACTATAGAGTACGATCCAAATCGTACTGCATTTATTGCATTACTTAGTTATGCTGATGGTGAAAAACGTTATGTAATTGCACAAAACGGTTTAAAAGTAGGTCAAACAATAGTTGCTGGAAGTAGCATTGCACCAGAAATTGGGAACGCAATGCCTTTAAGTGAAATTCCTTTAGGAACTACAATTTCTTGTATAGAATTACGTCCAGGTCAAGGAGCTGTTATGGCTCGTTCTGCTGGTTCTTTTGCTCAATTAATGGCAAGAGATGGTAAATATGCAACAGTGAAGTTACCTTCAGGAGAAACAAGATTAATCTTGTTAACTTGTATGGCTACGATTGGAGTTGTGTCTAATTCAGATCATCAATTATTAGTATCTGGTAAAGCAGGTAGAAGTAGATGGTTAGGTAGAAGACCAAGGACTAATGCAGTAAGAATGAATCCTGTGGATCACCCAATGGGTGGTGGTGAAGGACGTTCTTCTGGAGGTCATCCAAGATCTAGAAATGGTATTCCTGCAAAAGGATTTAAGACTAGGTCTAAAACCAAAGCTAGTAATAAGTATATTATAGAACGTAGAAAGAAATAATAAGTTATGGCAAGATCATTAAAAAAAGGACCTTACGTTCACTATAAATTAGAGAAAAAAGTGTTAGCTAATGTAGAGGCTGGAAACAAAACTGTTATCAAAACTTGGTCTAGAGCAAGTATGATTACTCCAGATTTTGTAGGACAAACAATTGCTGTTCATAATGGACGTCAGTTTGTACCAGTTTATGTTACAGAAAACATGGTAGGGCATAAATTAGGCGAATTTTCACCAACTCGTTCTTTTAGAGGACACGCTGGTGCAAAAAATAAAGGAAAAAAATAGGTAGGAAATGGGAGTTCGTAAAAAAAATATGGCAGATCAGTTAAAAGCGGATAGAAAGCAACGTGCTTTCGCAAAGCTTACTAACTGTCCTACGTCACCAAGAAAAATGCGTTTAGTAGCAGATCAAATTAGAGGAGTAGAGGTTGAAAAAGCTTTACAAATCTTAAAATTTAGTCCTAAAGAAGCATCAATCAATTTAGAGAAGTTGTTATTGTCTGCAATTGCAAACTGGCAAGCTAAAAATGAGGATAAATCTATTGAAGAGGCTAGTTTATTTGTAAAAACTATTTATGTAGATAGCGCAGGAATGTTAAAAAGATTAAGACCTGCTCCACAAGGGCGTGCTCATAGAATTCGTAAGCGTTCTAATCACGTTACTTTAGAGTTAGGTAGTAAAAATTTAAGTAATTAATCAAAGTAGAAATGGGACAAAAAACTAATCCAATAGGAAATCGTTTAGGAATCATCAGAGGTTGGGAATCTAACTGGTACGGTGGAAATGACTACGGAGATAAAATTGCTGAAGATGATAAGATAAGAAAGTATATTAATGCTAGATTATCTAAAGCAAGTGTTTCTAGAGTAATTATAGAGCGTACACTTAAACTTGTAACCGTTACTATCACTACTGCAAGACCAGGTATTATTATCGGGAAAGGTGGACAAGAGGTAGACAAGTTAAAAGAAGAGCTTAAGAAAATTACTGGGAAAGAAGTTCAAATTAATATTTTTGAAATTAAACGTCCAGAATTAGATGCAAAATTAGTTGCAACTAGTGTAGCACGTCAAATTGAAAATAGAATTTCTTACAAGAGAGCTATTAAAATGGCAATTCAGGCAACTATGCGTATGAATGCTGAAGGTATTAAAATCCAAATCTCTGGTCGTTTAAACGGAGCAGAAATGGCACGTTCAGAACATTTTAAAGAAGGTAGAATTCCTCTTTCTACTTTTAGAGCAGATATTGATTATTCACTTGTTGAAGCTCATACTACTTATGGAAGATTAGGTATTAAAGTATGGATTATGAAAGGTGAGGTTTATGGTAAGAGAGAATTATCTCCATTAGTAGGTTTGTCTAAAAAACAATCTGGTAATAAAGGTGGTGGTGATAGATCTAAACGTCAACAACCTCGTAGAAGAAAATAATTTTTAAAATTAGAAATTAAAAATGTTACAGCCAAAAAGAGTAAAATACCGTAAGGTACAGAAGGCGAAAGGAAATATGACAGGTATTTCTGGTAGAGGAAATCAACTTTCTAATGGAATGTTTGGTATCAAATCTCTAGACCAGAACTTGTTAACTTCTCGTCAAATAGAAGCAGCTCGTATCGCGGCTACTCGTCATATGAAAAGAGAAGGTCAGTTATGGATCAAAGTATTTCCAGACAAGCCTATCACTAAGAAACCTTTAGAGGTACGTATGGGTAAGGGTAAAGGAGCACCAGATCATTTTGTTGCAGTTATTAAACCAGGTAGAATTTTGTTTGAAATTGGTGGTGTACCAATGGATGTAGCAAAAGAAGCTTTACGTTTAGCAGCACAAAAACTTCCTGTAAAAACGAAGTTTGTAGTAGCAAGAGATTTTGATATTAACGCTTAATTCTAAATAAAATGAAACAATCAGAAATAAAAGAATTATCTATAGCAGATCTTAATGAAAAGCTTGGAGCGTTGCAAAAGAATTATACTGATCTTAAGATGGCTCACGCCATAACTCCAATGGAAAACCCATTGCAGTTAAGAAGCTTAAGAAGAACTGTAGCAAGAATTGCAACAGAATTAACAAAAAGAGAATTACAATAATTCTATAGTCAATTTTAAAGATGGAAAAAAGAAATCTTAGAAAAGAGAGAATTGGTGTTGTATCTAGTAACAAAATGGAGAAATCTATTGTTGTTGCAGAAACTAAAAGAGTAAAGCACCCAATGTACGGAAAGTTCGTATTAAAGACTAAGAAGTACGTTGCACACGACGAAAAGAATGATTGCAACGAAGGAGATACTGTTAGAATCATGGAAACAAGACCTATGAGTAAATCTAAACGTTGGAGATTAGTAGAAATCCTAGAAAGAGCTAAATAATATGTTACAAACAGAATCAAGATTAAAAGTAGCAGATAATACTGGAGCTAAAGAAGTTTTAGTTATTAGAGTTTTAGGAGGAACAAGAAAACGTTACGCAAGTATTGGAGACAAGATTGTTGTATCTGTTAAATCTGCAACTCCTAACGGAACTGTAAAGAAAGGTCAAGTATCTAGAGCAGTTGTTGTAAGAACTAAGAAAGAAGTTAGACGTAAGGACGGATCATACATCAGATTTGATGATAATGCTTGTGTACTTTTAAATCCTACAGAGGAAATGAGAGGAACACGTGTATTCGGTCCTGTTGCTCGTGAACTTCGTGAGAAACAATTCATGAAAATAGTATCATTAGCACCTGAAGTGCTTTAAATTATCATAAAATGAAGAAGTTTAAAATAAAATCAGGAGATACTGTAAAAGTAATTGCAGGAGATCATAAAGGATCAGAAGGTAAAGTTATACAAATCATCAAAGATAAAGATAGAGTATTAGTAGAAGGTGTGAATTTAGTTTCTAAACACACTAAACCAAGTGCTCAAAATCCTCAAGGTGGTATTGTAAAAAAAGAAGCTTCATTACATATTTCTAACTTAATGTTAGTTGAAGATGGTGTAGCTGTAAGAGTAGGTTATAAGGTTGAAGGAGATGCTAAAACTAGAATCTCTAAGAAAACTAAAAAATAATAATAATCATGAGTTACGTACCAAGATTAAAAGCAGAATACAAAGAAAGAGTAATAAATGCTCTTACTGAAGAATTCAGTTATAAGAATGTAATGCAGGTGCCTAAATTAGAAAAAATAGTTGTTTCTAAAGGTGTTGGTGCTGCAATTGCAGATAAGAAATTAATAGATTATGCCTTAGAAGAGTTGACTAAAATTACAGGTCAAAAAGCTATTTCTACAATGTCTAAAAAAGATATTGCTGCATTTAAATTACGTAAAGGAATGCCAATTGGGGCAAAAGTTACTTTACGTGGTGATAAAATGTACGAGTTTTTAGATAGATTAGTTACAGCTTCTTTACCACGTGTAAGAGACTTTAACGGTATAAAAGCTAATGGTTTTGATGGAAGAGGTAATTACAATTTAGGAATTACTGAACAAATCATCTACCCAGAGATTAATATTGATCAAGTGAAAAAAATTAACGGTATGGATATTACATTTGTAACATCTGCAAGTACTGATAAAGAAGCTAAGTCATTATTAGGAGAATTAGGTTTACCATTCAAAAAAAATTAAGAAATGGCTAAAGAATCAATGAAAGCTCGCGAACGTAAGAGAGCGAAAACAGTTGCAAAGTATGCAGAAAAGAGAAAAGCTTTAAAAGAAGCTGGAGACTATGATGCATTGCAAAAATTACCAAAAAATGCTTCACCAGTAAGAATGCATAACAGATGTAAATTAACTGGTCGTCCTAAAGGATATATGAGACAATTTGGTTTATCTCGTGTTACATTTAGAGAAATGGCAAACCAAGGATTAATACCTGGAGTTAAAAAGGCAAGTTGGTAGAAATCAAAAATAAAGCTTAAAAATAAAAATAGAATGTGTATCTTTGCACGCTCTATTTTTTTTGAGTATAAGAATTTTAACTGATTATAGGTTCATTTATCACAGAGAAATCTGTAGCATAAATAGAGGTATTTGAAAACCGTAGTCGCAATATTAAATAAATATGTATACAGATCCAATCGCGGATTTTCTTACTAGAGTAAGAAATGCAATCGCAGCAGGACACAGGGTAGTGGAAATTCCGGCTTCAAACTTGAAGAAGGAAATGACTAAAATTTTGTTTGATCAAGGATATATTTTAAGTTATCAGTTCAATGACGATAAAGTTCAAGGAACTATTAAGATTGCTTTAAAATATGACAAAGAAACAAAAGAGTCAGTAATTAGAAAGATTCAACGAATCAGTACACCAGGTTTACGTAAATATGTTGGCTCTACAGAGATGCCAAGAGTATTAAACGGACTTGGAATTGCTATTGTTTCTACATCGAAAGGTGTAATGACAAACAAAAAAGCACGTCAAGAGAATGTTGGAGGAGAAGTTTTATGTTACGTTTATTAAATCTTAAGAAATGAGTAGAATAGGAAAAAATCCCGTTAGCATTTCACAAGGTGTAGATGTAAACATAAAAGACAATGTAGTAACCGTAAAAGGAAAATTAGGTGAGTTAACTCAAACTATTTCTGACGGAATTACCATTAAAATTGAAGATGGAATTATCACTTTAGATAGAGCATCAGAAAGTAAAGACCATAAAGCACAACATGGTTTAATGAGAGCTTTGATCAATAATATGATTGAAGGTGTAAGTAAAGGTTGGTCTAAAGAATTAGAATTAGTAGGTGTTGGTTATAGAGCATCTAACCAAGGACAAAAATTAGACTTAGCTTTAGGTTTCTCTCATAATATTGTTTTAGAATTAGCTCCTGAAGTAAAAGTTGAAACAATATCTGAGAAAGGGAAAAACCCAATCATTAAATTAACTTCATTTGACAAACAGTTAGTTGGTCAAATTGCTGCAAAGATTCGTTCTTTCAGAGCTCCAGAGCCATATAAAGGTAAAGGTGTTAAGTTTGTAGGTGAAATATTAAGAAGAAAAGCAGGTAAATCTGCATAATTTATAGCATTATGGCATTATCAAAGCTTGAAAGAAGAGCTAGAATTAAGCGTAGAATTAGAAAGATTATTTCTGGAACTGCTACTAAACCAAGATTATCGGTTTATAGAAGTAACAAAGAAATTTACGCTCAACTAGTAGACGATGTAAACGGAGTGACATTAGCTTCTGTTTCATCTAGAAATAAAGAAATTAAAGCAAATACTAAAGTAGAAGCAGCAACAGCAGTTGGAAAAGCAATTGCTGAAAAAGCTACTAAAGCCGGTGTAGAAACAGTTGCTTTTGATAGAAACGGATATTTATATCACGGTAGAGTTAAAGTATTAGCAGACGCTGCAAGAGAAGCGGGTTTAAAATTTTAAGAAATTATGCAAGGATATAAAAACGTAGAAAGAGTTAAGCCAAGCGGATTAGAGCTTGTAGATAGATTAGTAGGTGTACAGCGTGTTACCAAAGTAACTAAAGGTGGTAGAGCATTTGGTTTCTCTGCAATTGTAGTAGTAGGTGACGGAAACGGTGTTGTAGGTCATGGATTAGGGAAATCTAAAGATGTTTCTTCTGCAATAGCAAAAGCTGTTGAAGATGCAAAGAAAAATTTAGTAAGAATTCCTATTTTAGAAGCAACTTTACCTCATGAACAAAAAGGTAAATTTGGTGGAGCAAAAGTGTTCCTTAAGCCTGCTTCTCATGGTACTGGAGTTATTGCTGGTGGTGCTGTAAGGCACGTGTTAGAGTCAGTAGGTATACATGATGTATTATCAAAATCTCAAGGATCATCAAATCCTCACAATGTTGTAAAAGCAACTTTTAATGCTTTATTACAATTGCGTAGTGCGGCTTCAATAGCTAAACAAAGAGGAATTTCTTTGGAGAAAGTATTTAACGGTTAAATCTAAGAACGATGGCAAGAATTAAAGTTACACAAGTAAAAAGTCAAATCGGGCGTCTTAAGAATCAAAAGAAAACTTTAGAGGCATTAGGTTTACGCAGAATGAACCAAACTGTAGAACACGAGGCAACTCCTTCTATAGTAGGTATGGTAAATACAGTTAAACACTTAGTTTCTTTCGAAGAAATTAAATAAGATATTTAGAAAAAATGAGTTTACATAATTTAACACCAGCAGAGGGTTCCATTAAAAAAGGAAAAAGAATAGCAAGAGGTGAAGGATCAGGAAAAGGTGGTACCGCTACAAGAGGTCACAATGGTCAAAAATCTCGTTCAGGTTATTCTAAAAAGATTGGTTTTGAAGGAGGGCAAATGCCACTTCAAAGACGTGTACCTAAATTTGGATTCACTAATATTAACCGTAAGGAATATCAAGGAATCAATTTAGATAAGTTACAATCTTTAGTAGAAAATGGAAAAATAACAGATACAGTAGATTTAGATATTTTAGTTGCTAATGGATTAGCAGGTAAAAACGACCTAGTAAAAATATTAGGAAACGGAGAATTAAAAGCTAAATTAAATATAACTGTACATAAATTTACAGCATCAGCAAAAGCAGCTATTGAAGCAGCTGGCGGAGAAGCTGTTACTTTATAACAACCAAGTAAATGATGAATTTAATTAATAGATTAAAAGACATTTTTAGTATTGAAGAATTGAAAAACAAAATTCTTCTAACTATCGGTTTAATTGCTGTATATCGTTTTATGGCTTCTGTTCCTTTACCTGGGATAGATCCATTACAATTATCAGCGTTAAAAGAAAGTACTTCCGGTGGTCTTTTAGGTTTATTGAATGCATTTACAGGAGGGGCATTTGCTAGAGCGTCAGTAATGGCACTTGGTATTATGCCGTATATTTCTGCTTCTATTGTAGTTCAGTTAATGGGAATCGCGGTTCCTTATTTACAAAAATTACAAAAAGATGGAGAAAGTGGACGTAAAAAAATTACACAAATAACTAGATGGTTAACCATTGTTATTACGTTAGTGCAAGCACCTACGTATATTACAGCTATCAAAACTCAATTTGGTTTAGGACCAGAAGCTTTTTTAGTAAGTGGAGCTACTTTTTGGATTTCATCAATCATCATCTTAACAGCAGGAACAATTTTTGCAATGTGGTTAGGAGAGCGTATTACAGACAAAGGAGTTGGTAATGGTATTTCATTATTAATTACTGTTGGTATTTTAGCTAATTTTCCGGCAGCTTTTTTACAAGAATTTGTTGCTAAAACAACAAATGCTGGTGCTGGTGGAATTATGATGATTCTAATAGAAATCATTGTTTGGTTTGTGGTAATTTTATTAACTGTGCTATTAGTGACTGCTGTTCGTAAGATTGCAGTACAATATGCCAGAAGAACTGTTGCAGGTAACATACAAAATGTTGCAGGTTCAAGAGATTATATCCCTTTGAAATTAAATGCAGCAGGTGTAATGCCTATTATCTTTGCTCAAGCAATTATGTTTTTACCAGTTGCTTTGGCTCAAAGGTTTCCATTTATGGCAAGCTTACAAGATATTAATGGCTTAGGTTATAATGTTATATTTGCTCTTTTAATTATCATTTTTAGTTATTTCTATACTGCAATTACAATTCCTACGAATAAAATGGCAGAAGATTTAAAAAGAAGTGGTGGTTTTATACCTGGTATTAGACCAGGGAAAGACACAGCAGATAGATTAGATTCTGTTTTATCTAGAATTACTTTCCCAGGATCGTTATTCTTAGCAGCTTTATCTATTTTACCAGCAATTGTAGGCCAATTTGGAGTACAACAAAGTTGGGCTATGTTTTATGGAGGAACATCATTAATCATTATGGTTGGTGTTGCAATAGATACATTACAACAAATTAATTCGTATTTATTAAATCGTCATTATGATGGTTTAATGAAAACGGGAAATAGCAATAGAAAATCGAATAAATAATATGGCTAAACAATCAGCAATTCAACAAGACGGAACTATTACAGAAGCATTATCAAATGCTATGTTTCGTGTCGAATTAGAAAATGGACATATTGTTACGGCACACATTTCTGGTAAAATGCGTATGCATTATATTAAATTATTACCTGGAGATAAGGTGAAATTAGAAATGAGCCCATACGATTTATCAAAAGCAAGAATTACTTACAGATACTAAAAAAAACAAAACAGATGAAAGTTAGAGCATCAGTTAAAAAAAGAAGTGCCGACTGCAAAATAGTTCGCAGAAAAGGTAGATTATACGTAATTAATAAACAAAATCCTAGATTTAAACAAAGACAAGGGTAATGGCAAGAATAGCAGGTATTGATATTCCAAAGAATAAAAGAGGAGTTATTGCTTTAACTTACATCTTTGGTATAGGAAGCAGCAGAGCTCAAAAAGTTCTAGCAGAAGCAAAAGTAGATGAGAGCATTAAAGTTCAAGATTGGACAGATGATCAAATCGCAGCAATTAGAGAACAGGTAGGATCTTTCACAATTGAAGGAGAATTACGTTCTGAGGTACAGATAAATATCAAACGTTTGATGGATATCGGATGTCAAAGAGGAATTCGTCACAGACTTGGTCTTCCATTAAGAGGACAAAGAACGAAGAACAACTCTCGTACAAGAAAAGGTAAGAGAAAAACTGTAGCTAACAAGAAAAAATAAGTTAGATAAGTAATCAAGATCTAATCATAGTATATACTATAATGTTAGAAAACTAAATTACTAAAACTGAATAATTATGGCAAAAGCAAGTTCAAAAAAACGTAAAGTAATTATTGATGCTATAGGAGAAGCGCATGTAACTGCATCTTTTAATAATATCATTATTTCTTTAACAAATAAAAAAGGTGATGTAATTTCATGGTCATCTGCAGGTAAAATGGGTTTTAGAGGTTCTAAAAAGAATACTCCATATGCAGCTCAATTAGCAGCAGAAGATTGTGCAAACGTTGCAAAAGAAGCAGGTTTACGTAAAGTGAAAGTTTATGTAAAAGGACCTGGTAATGGTAGAGAATCTGCTATTAGATCTATTCATAATGCTGGTATTGAAGTAACTGAAATTATTGATGTTACTCCTATTCCTCATAACGGATGTCGTCCTCCAAAAAGAAGAAGAGTATAATTAAATATTTTAATTTGATAGGAATTCGATTATCGAAGGAGTAAGCCTTAATTCATAATCCCTATCTATAACACAAAAAGAAATGGCAAGATATACAGGACCAAAAACTAAAATTGCTCGTAAATTTGGCGAAGCAATCTTTGGAGAAGATAAAAACTTCGAAAAAAGAAATTACCCTCCAGGACAGCATGGAAATGCGAGACGCAGAGGAAAAAAATCGGAATATGCAACTCAGTTAATGGAGAAGCAAAAAGCTAAATATACTTATGGTATTCTAGAGCGTCAATTCAGTAACTTGTTTAAACAAGCACAAAGTGCTTCTGGTATTACAGGTGAAATTTTACTACAATTATGTGAATCTCGTTTAGATAACGTTGTTTATAGAATGGGAGTTTCTAACTCAAGAAGTGGAGCTCGTCAATTAGTATCTCACAGACATATTACTGTTAACGGAGAAATCGTAAACATTCCTTCATATAGTTTAAAAGAAGGAGATGTAGTTGCCGTTAGAGAAAAATCAAAATCATTAGTAGCTATTGAAGATGCATTAGCATCTAATAATAATGTATTTGATTGGTTAACTTGGAATGCAGATAAGAAAGAAGGAACTTTTGTAAAAGTACCAGAAAGATTACAAATTCCAGAAAACATCAAAGAACAATTAATCGTAGAATTATATTCTAAGTAATAAATTAATCATATTGTTATTCAGCCAAAGGGTTTATAAGTATTTCTTCACACTTATCAACCGCGCAACTGAAAAACAATTAAAACGAAGACAATGGCAATTTTAAATTTTCAAAAGCCCGATAAAGTAATAATGATAGAATCTACTGATTTTTATGGTAGATTTGAGTTTAGACCCTTAGAACCAGGTTTTGGTTTAACTGTTGGTAATGCTTTAAGAAGAGTACTTTTATCATCTTTAGAAGGATTTGCAATTACATCATTAAGAATTGATGGTGTTGAACATGAATTTTCTACTGTTCCTGGAATTGTAGAAGATGTTACAGAAATTATCTTAAACTTAAAACAAGTTCGTTTTAAGAAACAAATAGAAGAAACTGATAGAGAAACTGTATCTATTTCTTTATCTGGTCAAGAGCAATTTACAGCTGGAGATTTACAGAAATTTATTTCTGGTTTTCAAGTATTGAATCCAGATTTAGTAATTTGTAATATGGATAAATCTGTAAAGTTAAATGCAGAAATTACAATAGAAAAAGGTAGAGGATTTGTACCTGCTGAAGAAAATAAAAAAGCTTCTGCACCTATAGGAACAATCTTTACAGATTCTATTTACACGCCAATTAAGAATGTAAAATATGCAATCGAAAACTTTCGTGTAGAACAAAAAACGGATTATGAAAAATTAGTTTTCGATATCGATACTGATGGATCAATCAATCCTAAAGATGCATTAACTGAGGCGGCAAAAATATTAATTCACCACTTTATGTTATTCTCTGATGAGCGTATCACTTTAGAGGCAGATGAAATTGCACAAACAGAAACGTATGATGAAGAATCATTACACATGCGTCAGTTATTAAAAACTAGATTAATCGATATGGATTTATCTGTAAGAGCTTTAAATTGTTTAAAAGCTGCAGAAGTAGATACATTAGGAGATTTAGTTTCTTTTAATAAAAGCGATTTAATGAAGTTCCGTAACTTCGGTAAAAAATCATTAACAGAATTAGAAGAACTAGTTATTGTTAAAGGTTTAAATTTCGGAATGGATTTAACAAAATATAAATTAGATAGAGATTAATCTTTCATATTTTGCTCCTCAAAAAGGGTAGATGCAAGATGAAAGTATAAAACAAACGTCATGAGACACGGAAAGAAATTCAATCATTTAGGTAGAAAAAGAGCGCATAGAAAAGCTATGTTAGCAAATATGACTTGTTCTTTAATAGAACATAAGCGTATTAATACAACAGTGGCAAAAGCAAAAGCTTTAAGAGTTTTTGTAGAACCATTAATTACAAAGTCTAAGACTGATACAACTCACAACAGACGTATTGTATTCTCTTATTTACGTGATAAATTTGCAGTAACAGAATTATTCAAAGAAATATCTGTAAAAGTTGCAGATAGACCAGGAGGTTACCTTCGTATCATCAAATTAGGAAATCGTCAAGGAGATAATGCTCCTATGGCAATGATTGAATTTGTTGATTACAACGAAATTTATAACCCTAAAGGTAAAAAAGCTAAGAAAACTACTCGTAGAGGAAGAAGCAAAAAAGCTGAATCTGCTCAAGTAGAAGGAACGGCAACAGAAGAAAAATCTGAAGAATAAAAAATGAAAATTTTTTAAATTATATAAAAGGGATAAACGTTTACGTTTATCCCTTTTTTTATATTTTTACATCAACAAAACACAACTTTAATCAATGAAGTATCAAACACGTAAGAAAGCTTTAGTTTTATTAGCAGACGGAACCATTTTTTATGGTAAATCCGTTGGTATTGAAGGAACATCAACAGGTGAAATTTGTTTCAATACTGGTATGACAGGTTATCAAGAAATTTTTACTGACCCATCTTATTTCGGTCAAATCATGGTTGCAACCAATGCACATATTGGTAATTATGGAATTAATAATGAAGAAGTAGAATCTGACGGAATTAAAATTTCTGGTTTAATTTGTAGAAATTTTAGCTTTACACATTCACGTGTTGATTCTGATGGGAATTTAAAAGATTGGTTTGAAAAACATAATGTAGTAGCTATTTCTGATGTTGATACAAGAGCATTAGTTGCTTATATTAGAGATAATGGAGCAATGAATGCTATTATCACAACAGAAATAAACGATATTGAAACTTTAAAAAAACAACTTGCTCAAGTGCCAAGTATGGAAGGCTTAGAATTGGCTTCAAAAGTATCTACAAAAGAACCTTATTTTGTTGGTGATGAAAATGCTACTATTAAAATTTCTGCCTTAGACATCGGTATTAAAAAGAATATTTTAAGAAACCTAGTAAAAAGAGGTGCTTTTATTAAAGTTTTCCCTTATAATTCTAGTTTCTCAGATTTATCTTCTTTTAATCCTGATGGATATTTTATTTCAAATGGACCTGGAGATCCTGAACCTTTAGTAGATGCTCAAAATTTAGCAAAAGAAATCATAAAAAAGGATTTACCCTTATTTGGTATTTGTTTAGGACATCAAGTTATAGCATTGGCAAATGGAATATCGACTTATAAGATGCACAATGGGCATAGAGGAATTAATCATCCTGTTAAGAATTTAATTACGGGTAAAGGAGAAATTACTTCTCAAAATCATGGTTTTGCAATTAATCGTGAAGAAACAGAAAATCATTCCGATATAGAAATCACTCATGTTCATTTAAATGATAATACAGTGGCAGGAATTAGAATGAAAGAAAAGAATGTTTTTTCTGTACAATATCACCCTGAAGCAAGCCCTGGACCACACGATGCAGAATATTTATTTGATCAATTTATAGAAAATATTAGAAAATCTAAGGTAGAAGCGTAAACGTTTTCGTAATTAAAGGCTCTTATAATCCATAAAAGTAATTCAATTTTATAATTTAGCAACAACAAATTTTTATCCTTTGTAAAGGATTCTTAAAAAACAAAAAAAATGAGTATCATAATAAGCGTACATGCACGTCAAATTTTCGATTCAAGAGGAAACCCTACAGTAGAAGTAGATGTTTTAACCGATAATAATATTTTAGGTAGAGCAGCCGTTCCTTCAGGAGCATCTACAGGAGAACATGAAGCAGTAGAATTACGTGATGGTGGTAAAGATTACATGGGTAAAGGTGTTTTAAAAGCTGTTGCAAATGTTAATAATATTATTGCTGAAGAACTTTTAGGAACTTCTGTATTTGAACAAAATGCAATTGATCAATTAATGATTGATTTAGATGGTACGCCAAATAAATCTAAATTAGGAGCAAATGCAATTTTAGGGGTTTCTTTAGCTGTAGCAAAAGCAGCAGCAAATGAATTAGGGATGCCTTTATACAGATATGTTGGAGGAGTATCAGCAAATACATTACCTCTACCAATGATGAATATTATTAATGGAGGTTCTCATTCTGATGCACCGATTGCTTTTCAAGAATTTATGGTAATGCCTGTAAAAGCAGAAACTTTTTCTAAAGCGATGCAAATGGGATCTGAAATTTTCCATAATTTAAAAAAAGTTTTACATGATAGAAACTTATCTACAGCAGTAGGTGATGAAGGAGGTTTTGCACCAACTTTAGAGGGTACAGAAGATGCTATTGAAACAATTGCATTGGCCGTTAAAAATGCAGGTTATATATTTGGTGATGAAATTAAGATTGCTTTAGATTGTGCCGCTGCAGAATTTTATGTTGATGGTAAATATGACTATACCAAATTTGAAGGAGCAACTGGAAAAATTAGAACAAGTCAAGAACAAGCAGATTACTTAGCAGAATTAGCTGGTAAATATCCTATTATTTCTATTGAAGATGGGATGGATGAAAATGATTGGGATGGATGGAAATATTTAACTGAAAAAATTGGAGATAAGGTTCAATTAGTAGGTGATGATTTATTTGTTACTAATGTAGAGCGTTTGTCTAGAGGTATTGAAAACGGAATTGCAAACTCAATTTTAATTAAAGTAAACCAAATTGGTACTTTAACAGAAACAATTTCTGCAGTTAATATGGCTAAAAATGCAGGTTATACTTCTGTAATGTCTCATAGATCTGGTGAAACAGAAGATAATACTATTGCAGATTTAGCAGTAGCTTTAAATTGTGGTCAAATTAAAACAGGTTCTGCTTCTCGTTCAGATAGAATGGCTAAGTACAATCAACTTTTAAGAATTGAAGAAGAATTAGGAGAAGTTGCTTTTTTTCCAAAAGAAAAAGCATTTAACATCTAAGTTAAAACAAAATTTTATATTTAAAATCCTCATAATTTTTATTGTGAGGATTTTCTATTTATTATAGATTCTTTAAATAAGATATCTTTATTTTTTTATATCTAAAATCTATGGGTACTATCTTTCAAAATACTTAATTATTTGGTATCTTCGCGGTAGTCTACAAAAAATAAAAATAGAGAGAATTATGTCAGATACTGCAAGGTTACAAATAGGTGAAAATTCGTATGAATTTCCTTTAGTAAAAGGAACAGAAAATGAAGTTGCTATTAATATTAAAACATTAAGAACAGCAACAAATGGAGTAATAACTATTGATCCTGGATATAAAAATACAGGTTCTTGTGAAAGTGCTATTACTTTTTTAGATGGAGAAAAAGGAATTTTAAGGTATAGAGGTTATTCTATTGAAGAATTGGCAGAAAAGGCAGATTTTTTAGAAGTTGCTTTTGCATTAATTTTTGGAGAGTTACCAACTAAAGAACAGTTAGAAAAATTTCATAAGGATATAAAATCGAATTCGGTTGTAGATGATGATATCAAAAAAATTGTAGACGCTTTTCCAAAAAGTGCACACCCAATGGGGATTTTATCTTCATTAACAAGTGCATTAACAGCTTTTAATCCGTCTTCAGTAAATGTAGATTCTGAAGAAGATATGTACAACGCTATTGTTAAAATTATGGGGAAATTCCCTGTTTTAGTAGCTTGGACAATGCGTAAAAAACAAGGTTTACCATTAAACTATGGTTCTAAATCTTTAGGGTATGTAGAAAACATTATGAAAATGATGTTTGAACAACCAAATGAAGATTATGAAATTGATACAGTTGTAAAAGATGCATTAGACAAATTGTTAATTTTACATGCAGATCATGAGCAAAATTGTTCTACTTCTACAGTAAGAATAGCAGGTTCTTCTCATGCAGGTTTATTTGCTTCATTATCAGCAGGTATTTCTGCTCTTTGGGGGCCATTACATGGTGGTGCAAATCAAGCTGTTTTAGAAATGTTAGAAGCTATAAAAGAAGATGGAGGAGATACCAAAAAATATATGGCTAAAGCAAAAGATAAAAATGATCCTTTTAGATTAATGGGCTTTGGACATAGAGTATATAAAAACTTTGATCCTAGAGCAAAAATTATAAAAGTTGCTGCCGATGAAGTTTTAAACAATTTAGGAATTCAAGATCCAATTTTAGCTATTGCTAAAGACTTAGAACAAGAAGCTTTGAATGATCCTTATTTTGTTGAGCGTAAATTATATCCAAATGTAGATTTTTATTCAGGAATTATATACAGAGCTATGGGGATTCCTGTTGAAATGTTTACTGTTATGTTTGCATTAGGTCGTTTACCAGGTTGGATTGCACAATGGAAAGAAATGCGTTTAAATCATGAACCAATTGGTCGTCCACGTCAAATTTATATTGGTGAAAATTTAAGGCCATTCAAATCTATAGAGAATAGATAAGAATATTAAAATTATATATAACTAAATGTTATTCAAGTTGAAGTCTTCACTTTAAAATGAATAACATTTTTTATTTTTATAACTATGTTAAAACTACATGTTCAAAACGAAACATCTAAACTTAGAGCCGTTATATTAGGTTCTGCAAAAAGTAATGGAGCAATACCAAAATTAGAAGATTGTTATGATCCTAAAAGTAGACAGCATGTGCTAGCGGGAACATATCCAAAAGAAGAAGATATGATTTTGGAAATGGAAGCTGTTGCCGAAGTTTTTAAAAAATATAATGTTAAAGTATATAGGCCTCAATTAATAGAAAACTATAATCAAATATTTTCTAGAGATATTGCATTTGTTATAGAAGATAAGTTTATTAAAGCTAATATATTACCCGATAGAGCTCAAGAAATTGAAGCAATTAATCACGTAATATCTCAAATAGATCCAAAGAATGTTATAGAACTAGCTGAAGAATGTCATGTAGAAGGAGGTGATGTTATGCCTTGGAATGAATATCTTTTTGTGGGGACTTATTCTGGAGAAGATTATTCAAGTTATATCACTGCTCGTACAAATACAGCTGCTGTACTTGCTTTACAAGAATTATTTCCAAACAAAATTGTGAAATCTTTTGAATTAAGAAAAGACAATATAAATCCTAAAGAGAATGCATTGCATTTAGATTGTTGTTTTCAACCCATTGGAACAAACAAAGCAATACTTCATAAAAATGGATTCCTTATTGAAAGTGAATATGAATGGTTATTAAACTTCTTTGGAAAAGAAAATGTTTTTGAAATTACCAAGGATGAAATGTACAATATGAATAGTAATGTTTTTTCGATTTCTGAAAACGTTATTATCTCTGAGAAAAACTTCACTCGATTAAACACTTGGTTGCGTGAAAAAGGGTTTATGGTAGAGGAAGTAAAGTATTCAGAAATAGCTAAACAAGAAGGCTTATTACGTTGTTCTACAATGCCTTTGATTAGAGAATAATAAATACTAGTTAGCCATATTGAAAGAAAGTTAAAAATACGGTCAATTATTTATTAATTCTGTATTATTTACATCATAAAAAAGTCTAATTTTGTTACCTAGATTTTTATAGAATGCAACAAACTACAAATACTATTTTAATGATTCGCCCTATAAATTTTAGGATGAATGAGCAAACTGCAGTAAACAATTACTTTCAAGAAGATCTTGATTTTAAAAATGCAGAAATCAACAGTAAAGCACAGCAAGAATTTGATAATTATGTATTTAAACTTCGCAGTTTTAGTGTTAATGTAATTGTAATTTCAGACACAAACGAATTTGATACTCCCGATTCTGTTTTCCCAAACAATTGGGTTTCTTTTCATGAAAATGGTACAGTAGCTTTGTATCCTATGTTTGCAGAAAATCGTCGTTTTGAAAGAAGAGAAGATATTTTAGAAGAACTTGAAAAACAAGGTTTTTTAATAGAAAACATTATTGATTATACTTCTGCAGAAGAAGAGCATATCTTTTTAGAAGGTACAGGTAGTATGATTTTAGATAGAGTTAATAGAAAAGCATATTGCGCATTATCTGCAAGAGCAGATGAAGAATTATTTATAGAGTTTTGTGAAGATTTTGAGTATACTCCGGTAATTTTTACGGCTTATCAAACTGTAGAAAATAGTAGAGAAGAAATTTATCATACAAATGTTATGATGTGTGTAACAGAAACATTTGCTATTGTTTGCTTAGATAGTATTGATGATAAGCATGAAAAGAAAAATTTACTAAAAAACTTAAAAGAAGATGGTAAAAAAGTAATTGCTATTTCAGAAATACAGATGCATCATTTTGCTGGTAACATGTTGCAAGTTAGAGGAGAAAATAATGATCTTTTTTTAGTAATGAGTCAAGCTGCAAAAGACATTTTAACAGATCAACAAATTACTCAAATAGAAAATCATTGTAAAATTATTTCTAGTTCTTTAGAAACAATTGAAGCTTGTGGTGGTGGAAGTGCACGTTGTATGATGGCAGAAGTTTTCTTGCCAAGAAGGAAATAATTACTTTCTTCACTGTTGTAAAAAACTCTTTTTGATATATTTACAAAATGAATTTATTACTATTAGCAGTTGCTCCAGTATCTATAATTATAATTTACATTTATTTTAAAGATAAGTTTGAAAAAGAACCTATTGCATTTTTATTTAAGAACTTTCTTTTAGGTGCTACAGTAAGTATTTTAATTACTGCAATTTTAGGCACTTTAGTTGCTAGATTTATCCCTTTAACAGATGCTAGGAGTATTGTACAGCAATTTTTTCAAGCATTTATTGTTGTTGCTTTGGTTGAAGAAATCTCTAAATATATTATTGTTAAGTTTTATGCTCAAAAAAATAAAGAGTTTAATGAGCCATTTGATGGTATTGTTTATGCTGTAATGGTTTCTATGGGTTTTGCTGCTTTAGAAAACGTATTGTATGTTTTCCAACATGGAATAGCAACAGGAATCACAAGGGCGTTTACAGCTGTTCCTGCACATGCCACTTTTGCTATTTTAATGGGATACTTTATGGGGAAAGCAAAGTTTTCTAAAAATAAAACTCTTTTAAATTTAACTGGGTTATTAATTGCTACAGTTTTTCATGGAGCTTATGATTTCTTTTTGTTTATCAATTTTGTCCCAGGAATTACAATTGGTGCTTTTATATCTTTAATTATTGGAATTATTCTTTCTAATAAAGCGATAAAAAAACACCAAAATAATTCTGTATTTAAATATTAGTTTATTTCTTTAAAACTTCGTCAATAATTTTTCCTGATGTTCCGTTTGGTGCTTCTATTTTTAATAAGTTTGAAATTGTTGGAGCAATGTCTATAATCTCATATTTTTTTGTTGAAGATCCTTTTTTAATTCCATTTCCGTAAAAAATAATTGGTACATGTGTGTCATAAGAGTAACCAGAACCATGACTTGTACCTGTTCTACCACTGATTAAAGTTGCAGGATTAGGAATCATTAAAACATCACCAGAAAGTTTTTGATTATAACCATTTTGTAAAGAATTTAAAATTCCATCAGAAAAATGAGTTGTTTGTAAAGTTCTTGCAGTAACAGCTTTGTAAACTCCATCAAAATTAATGACTTCATCGGCTAGTTTTTGTGCAACATCATTTACGTTTAAACCTAAGGATTCTATTTTCTTTTTATCTAAAAAGATTTGATAATTTGAAACATTCTCAATCAATTCTTCTGAATTAAAATATTTTTTAGTAGTTTCTAAAATAAAGGTTCTAAATTTTTTAATATCTAAATAATGTGCAGGAATTTTAAGCGATTGTAAGTATGCAGGAACATGAACAGCAGCATGATCTGCAGTTAAAAATAAAGTATAATTATCTTTACCTACTTGAGTATCTAAAAATTGAAATAAGTTAGCTAAATCTTTATCTAAACGTAAATAGGTGTCTTCTGTTTCTATGGCTGAAACCCCGTATTTATGACCAACATAATCTGTAGAAGAGAAACTAACTGTTAAAAAATCTGTGAATTCCGATTTTCCTAAATTTTCTCCAATGATTGCTGCTTTAGCAAAATCAACAGTAAAAGTATTACCCGCAGGAATTGCTTTTATTAAAGAAAAGTTACCGTTTTTTGCTCTTAGATCTTTTAACTTTTTGGGAAAAGTAGGTGTTTCTTGTCCTTTAAATTTTCCTTCAAAGATATTATTATCCGCTCTACTTTTTGTGTAGGTATTTATATCGTAAAGTGTTTCCCAAGTTGTATTTAAATACTCGTCTGCTTTGTTATTTGTATTAAAGTCTGTAACCCACTTTGGCAATTTATCCATGTAAAAAGTACTTGTTATCCAAGTATTATAATTACCTCCATCATACCAATAAGCTCCGTTTGCAGTGTGTCCAACAGGTAAAATTGCAGAACGATCTTTTATAGAAATTCCAATAGTTTTTCCTTTCATGTTCTGAGCTAAATGTAATTGATCAGCAATTGTTGTCGTATATAATCTGTGTGGAGATTTTTGCCCGTAAGTTCCGTCATTTCCAACAGTATTGTATGTATTGTCATCTACACAATAAATAGATTTCTTTGTTTTTTTATCATACCAATTATTAGAAATAATTCCATGATTACTTGGTGTTGTTCCGGTAAATACAGAAGTATGTCCAACTGCAGTATAGGTTGGTATATAGTTAAAATGTGCGTTTTCTAATGAAAAACCATTTTGCAAAAGTCTATTAAAACCATCAGCACCATATCTGTCAGCAAACCTTGTTAAATAATCATACCTCATTTGGTCTACAACAATTCCAACAACTAGTTTAGGTTTTGTTGCTTTTTTTTCTTGAGCTTTACAAGCTAAAAGTGTAATTATAGATAGGATAGATAATAAGATTATTTTTTTCATTTTACTAAGGATGTGTTTTTATTAGTCAAATGTAATTATTTTTTATTTTGATGGCTATTACTTTACAATCAATTAATGATATTTTAATACTTTAGCATAAAATTAGACTGAATGAAATACCTAGAAGATATTGGTAAATATTTTATGATGCTAGGACAGGTTTTTAAAAGACCACAAAAAGGCAGAGTTTTTTATGAAGCATTAATAAAAGAGATTGAAGAATTAGGTCTAAAGTCTTTAGGTATTATAATGTTTATTTCTTTTTTTATCGGAGGGGTTATCGCTTTACAAACCGCTTTAAATTTAGAAAATCCTTTTATACCTAAATCATTAATTGGTTTTGCGGCAAAACGTTCTATAATTTTAGAGTTTGCTCCTACTTTTTGTTCTATAATTTTAGCCGGTAAAGTAGGCTCTTATATAACTTCTAGTATTGGTACAATGCGGGTAACAGAACAAATAGATGCTTTAGAGGTTATGGGGATTAATTCTTTAAACTATTTGGTATTGCCAAAAGTAATCGCAACCGTTTTTTTCTACCCTTTTTTAATTGCTTTAGCTATGATTTTAGGAATATTTGGAGGATGGGTTGCTGGCGTGCTTTCTGGATTGTTTACAGGAGCAGATTATATAGAGGGGATTCAAACAACATTTAACCCTTACTTAATTAGATATGCTATTATAAAAACCTTAGTGTTTGCTTTTTTAATTGCAACGGTACCTTCATTTCATGGTTATTATGTGAAAGGTGGATCTATAGCAGTGGGGAAAGCCAGTACACAATCTGTAGTTTGGACTACAGTTTTAATAGTGATAGCAAATTATTTTTTAACTCAAATGTTACTTACTTAAATGATAGATGTTAAAAATTTACACAAAGGTTTTGGAGGAGTTCAGGTCTTAAAAGGAATTACAACTAATTTTCACCCAGGAAAAACGAGTTTAATTATTGGTCAAAGTGGATCGGGTAAAACCGTTTTTTTAAAATCTTTGATAGGTTTACACACTCCGGAAGAAGGGACCATTTCTTTTGATGGAAGAGTAAGTACAAATTTCACTAATGAAGAGAGAAGACAATGGAGGCAAGAAATTGGTATGGTATTTCAAGGAAGTGCCTTATTTGATTCTCAAACAGTAGAAGAGAATGTTATGTTCCCTTTAAAAATGTTTAAAAAACAATCTCAAAAAGAGATGCTAGAACGTGTGAATTTTGTGTTAGATAGAGTTAATTTAACAAATTCCAATAAAAAATTTCCCGCAGAATTGTCTGGAGGAATGCAAAAAAGGGTTGCAATAGCAAGAGCAATTGTGATGAACCCCAAATATTTGTTTTGTGACGAACCTAACTCTGGTTTAGATCCTCAAACAGCCATAGTAATAGATAAATTAATTCAAGAAATAACAGATGAATATCAAATTACAACAGTAATTAATACTCACGATATGAATTCTGTAATGGAAATTGGAGAAAAAATTGTTTTTTTAAAAGATGGTAGAAAAGCATGGGAAGGGAGTAGCAATGAAATATTTAAAACTGATAATGAAGCAGTTGTAAGTTTTGTGTATTCTTCTAATTTATTTAAGAAAGTAAGAGAGGCATATTTAAATGAAAAAAACTTGTAATTAATTTGGTTTTTATAAAATACTTTCTATCTTTGCAGCCGCTAAAAAGAAAAGAATGACCTGGTAGCTCAGTTGGTAGAGCATCTCCCTTTTAAGGAGAGGGTCCTGGGTTCGAGCCCCAGCCCGGTCACAAAAAAAGCTTCACAATCTGTGAAGCTTTTTTTATGATTTTTTTGTAGATAGTCAGTTTTATAATTTTGTATCTTTCCAAAGATTTTTTGAAACATAAAAAACATGGAAGAAAATACTAAAAAAGTTGAAGCTGTAGAGCAGTCTAAACAAGAGATGAGGGAAGAAGCAAGAGGATTGCTTGTTAGTATTAAAAAATACTTAAAAGAACTTTTCGATTTTAGACACGATACAGATCATGAAGCTACCATAGAAGCCATCAAAGCAGATATTACTTTTAAAGGGGCAACAGCTTGGATTCTTATTTTTGCTGTTTTTGTGGCTTCTATAGGGTTAAATGCTAACTCTACTGCTGTTGTTATTGGTGCCATGTTAATATCTCCTTTAATGGGGCCTATTTTAGGTATTGGGATGTCGTTTGCAATTAATGATATTGATACGTTTAAAAAATCATTAACCAATTTAGGTACAATGATTGGTTTAAGTTTGTTTGCTTCTTTTTTGTTCTTTTATTTCTTTCCTTTAAGTGAGGACAATTCCGAATTATTGGGTAGAGTTAGCCCAGATATACGTGATGTTTTAATTGCCTTTTTTGGTGGTTTGGCATTAATGGTTGCTAGAACAAAAAAAGGAACAATTGCTTCTGTGATTTTTGGAGTTGCAATTGCTACCGCTTTGATGCCTCCGTTGTGTACTGCGGGGTATGGTTTAGCAAAAGGTAACTTTCAATATTTTTTGGGTGCCATGTATTTGTTTACAATTAACACCATATTTATTGCTTTAGCTACATTTTTGGTGTTAAAATTGTTAAGTTTTCCAATGTATAAATATGCCAACGCAGCAAAGAGAAAGCGATATGCTACAATTGCTGCTGTTTTAGGTATTTTAGTGATGATTCCTGCTGTATATACTTTTGTGAAAGCTTTGGATGAAAGCAGAGTTAATGCCCAATTAAAAGCTTTTATTAAGAACGAAATAAGTACCATTGATAATTTTCAATTAATAGATGACGATTACGATCCTGAAACGAAAGTATTAAAGCTAAATTTTTTTAATGAAGTAAGTGGGGCTGAAAGAAATATGCTTGAGAATAGGTTAAATGACCCTAACTACTTGCGAATAAAAGATATTAAAATAAATATAAAAGGAAGTGATACTAAAAGTTTTGAATTGATAACGACAGCTTACAAGGAAAAACGTGAAGAACTCCAAGAAAGTAAAAACATAATTACAGGATTACAAAAACAAATTACAGATTTACAGGGTGTTATATCTAATTTAAATGATAGAATTGAACAAGATGCTCATAATAAAAACAAAAAAGCAATTGCATTTAGTAGAATAGCTAAAGATGCAAAAATTAGATATAGTGATATTGAAGAAATTGGTTTTGCTAATGTGTTATTATCAAAAGATTTTATAAAAATTGATACCATTCCTGTGGTTACTTTAAAATGGAATTTAAGACTACCAGATAGTATTATTAGTCCTAAAGAAAGAGAGTTAAGAAGTTGGCTTCAAAAAGAAATGGAGTTAGATACTTTATTTATTAAAAGAAATTAATAAAAAAGGACACTCAATTGAGTGCCTTTTTTTATTATGCGACGTGTAGTTTTACTTCTACATTTTGATTGAATAAATAAACTTTTTTAGTACTCATATTTAAACATTCAAATCTTGTTCTGCGTTTATTACCTCTTTTATAGATTGTGTTTTTAAAGATGAATAGACTTCCATATGGAATGTTAAAAATAAAACATTTCCCAGTTTCGGCTCTATTTCCTTTTAAAGCTAAAGATAACTGAACATCTGCATCGGTACTTGCTTTTGGGTTTTTTAGATATTTTGCTAAATAAGGAAGTACTTCTTTTGGGTAGATTTGTGGTTGTAAAAAAGGCAACATTAAATGTTGAAAGATTGTTTTCCATTCAATACCATGAGGTTGCACCCTGCCAAATTTTTGATGTGTAACATGGTGTGCAATTTCATGAACTAAGGTTAATAAAAATTGATGTTTGTTAAGGTTGTTATTTATGGTAATTTGAAATTTTCCGTTGGGTAGTTTTCTAAAATCACCATGTTTTGTTTGTCTTTGATTTACTATTATCAAATCAAAAGAATGTTTGTCAATTAAAAATTGAACAAATGGAATCGCTTTTTCTGGTATGAATTTTTGATATTCTTTTTTCAAAAAATTATGGAGTTGTAGAGGAAACTTGTAATACCTTTCCGTTGTAAAATTGATTTCCTGTCAAAGAAAAATTATAAATATAGTTTGCCATTTCATTTGCTGAATTTGGAGCAATATATCCAGGAAAAGCTTCTTCTAGCATTTCTGTTTGTACGGCACCTAAGGCTAAAACATTAAATGCAATTTGTTGTTCTTTGTATTCTTCTGCTAATAATTCAGATAAAG
The DNA here is from genome assembly GCF_022662535.1 of Polaribacter marinus. Classification (GTDB taxonomy): domain Bacteria; phylum Bacteroidota; class Bacteroidia; order Flavobacteriales; family Flavobacteriaceae; genus Polaribacter; species Polaribacter marinus. Next base: position 19,815 of record NZ_JAKQYM010000008.1, on the reverse strand, counting down.
TAATTACAGCTCCTTTTGCAGAACTATACGCTGCTAATCCAGGGAATTTTAAACTACCTTGTATTCCTCCCATAGAGCTAATCGTAACAACATGGCTTCCTTTTTGTAGAAAAGGAATTAAATTTTTAGTAATTTCTGCTACCGCAAAAACATTAATTTTATAGACTTCTAAAAAATCATTAGAAGTTAATTCTGTAAAAGGTTTATTGATTAATTTTCCTGCATTATTTATTAAAACATCAACTTTTTTCCAATTGTTGTTTACAAAATTAATTGCTTTACTGATGTCTGATGCATTAGATAAATCAACAGAAATTGTAGTAATGTTTTTATGATTAAAAGAATCTAATGGGTTTGTGTTTCTAGACAAAGCCAAAACTTGATGCCCTTTTTCTGCAAACATTTTGGCGAGTTCAAAACCAATTCCTCTACTAGTTCCTGTGATTACAATATTTTTCATGTGCTGAAATTTAAAGAAGCAATCTACTTAATTTTTTGAGAAATCTTATATTAAAAATCAATATGTTGATAAGCACCAATATCTGGATTTGTAGTTCTGTCAACTCCCATAATATCTAAAGAAAAAGGAGTCGTTGTTGCTTTGTTAATAGCATCAGAATCTTGACCAATAATAAAATCTTCATTTTGAGAATCTCTAAAATGAGAAAATCCGTTTAAAATAATATTTTGATAATTTGGATTGTTATCAAAATCTAATTCTGTAACATTGGCAAAAGAATTGTTAGAATCTGTAAATTGTATCATAGAATTACTGATATTGTAGTTGAATAAACTTCCATCAACTTTATCTAAAATAAATTCGATATTATTGTTTCCATCAAAAATGCAGTTGATAAAATTTGCCGCATTTAAATCTCTAGTTTCTGTAATTTCTTGTCCACTAGCATTTGTATAAGTAAAATGATTGTTAACTAACACAGCAGGTAATTGTCTAATTCCGCTATTCCAAAAGTTTGCAAAAGTAGAATGTGTAAAATTATAAGTTCCTCCAACAGTTGCAGCTAAAGAGGCTTGTCCTGCAGAACCAATAACAACGTTATGTGCTTCTATATTTGTTTCTCTTGCAAGAATCCCGTAGTTAGAATTGTTGTAGATTTCTGTATTTTGAAGTTTTAAAGTTGGAGTAGAAGCAGATCCAATGCTATCTATTAAAATACCGATAATTCCGTTTTTAATTTGTGTATGATGAATTTCGTTGTCTTTACTACCAGCACGCATCCAAATTGTACCCCATTGTCCTGGGGTTGTGCTAAAAGAGTTTTCTAGTCGATCTCCTTCAAAAATTACTTTTTCGGATAAGGTTCCGTTTACTTTTAATGTTGCTTTGTCATCAATGATCAATCCCGAATTATTATGGAAATGTACTTTTGCACCTGCTTCTATAGTTAGTGTTTTATTAGCAGGAACCGCAGCATAACCATAAATAACAGTTGGTTTTGTATTTGTAAAAGTCAATTCGGTATTCGTTAAAAAACGACCTTTAATTGTAGTTGGTTTTCCGTCTAAAGTTAAGCTATCAATCTTCATCGAAATAGGGTCTTTTCCTGGAAATATAAAATTAGCATCTTGTACTAAAGTTACTAAATCTACATCTTGTTTGTTATTGCCATTGTCAAACAAAATTTTGTCTGTATATAATGGGTTTGTTGTGTTTGATGCATCTATTGTAGTTTCTATAAAAACATAAATACTGTCTTTAGCAAGAATATCGATATCGTTAAATTCTTTACCTGGAATTCCATCAACATTTAACCTGTAATTAGATGATAGCCCATTTTCTAATTTGATTTGAGGAATTGTTATTGCTTTATTTCCTCTATTATAAACTTTTAGATTATAGGTAGCAGAACCAATATTGGTAAAAATGGTGTCTAAAAAAACGGTGTCTTTAGAGAATTCTAGATTGCCAAAACTAGGAATAGTTTCAAAGTTTTTTCTACAAGAACTTACAGAAAGAAGTATAATACAAACTAGAAAAGTTAAGAAATAACGCATAAATCAATTTTATATAAAAGTAGAACTTTAAATTTAGAGAATTATTATTTTTTGATTAATTCAATTTCAAAAAGTTTTCCCCAGTTTTTACCTGTAACAAATAATCTGTTGTTTTCTTTGTCAAAGGCAATTCCGTTTAAAACTTCATCTTGAGGAACTAATTTTTGAGTTTTTTCCATAACGCTATGCAAAGATTTTAAATTAGCAATTCCTTCTACAATTCCTGTTTTTGGGTCTATAATTACAATAGCATTTTGTTGATATTTGTTTGAGTAAATTTTACCATTGATCAATTCTAATTCATTTAAATCCTTTACAGCATATTTGTTTGTGTAAACTTGAATAGATTTTTTTTCTTTTAAAGTAATTGGGTCTAAAAACCAAATTTTGTTGGTTCCGTCCGATTTTAAAAGTTCTGTTCCGTTATGAGTTAAGCCCCAACCTTCTTTACTTTTATTAAAAGCAAATTCTTTTTCTTGCTCAAAAGTTTCTAGGTTATAAACAAAACCTTTCTTTGCTTGCCATGTTAACCAGTATATTTTGTTGTTTAAAATGGTCATACCTTCGCCAAAATACTTTTTATCTAAATCTATTTTTTGCAAAACCTTACCAGTTTTAATTTCTACTTTTCTTAAAGTAGATTGTCCTCTACGTCCGGTAGTTTCATATAAAAAACCATTGTAATATTCTAGTCCTTGTGTGTAGGCTTTTGTATCATGAGGATATTCGTTAATAATTTTGTAGGTATAAATTGCAGGAGCTTTATCTGCCAAAACTTCAAAAGTACTATTTACTTTTTTTGTTTCTTCGAGATAAAAAACCAATGCAGACACAGCATGTTTACCAACTCCAAAATCATCAGTGTTTATTTTAAAAGAGTTTCCATTGGCAGTTACTTCATTTCCGTTTACAAAAAATTGTACCTTGTTAATTGGTTTGTCATTTTTTTCTTTTAAAGAAATTGTAATAGATTGATTTAATGTTACCTTTTTAGGTGTTTCTAAACTAAATTTGTAATCGTTAGAACAAGAAGTCATCAGAAGCAAAAAAGCAAAAAAGAATATTATTATAGAATTATTTTTCATTATGTATATAAATTTCAATGTTTTAAAACGTAAAGATTCAAAAAAAGTGTCTTAAAAAACAACTTTTACTACTTAAAAGTAGGTGTAATTTAGTTAAAGTATCATTTAGACCAAATAAAAACAATTTATTTATTTGTAAATTAAAAAATTAGGTTAAATTTGCATCCTCAAAATAGAAATAACTATTTAGAGATTTAGAGCGAAGCTTTACCAACTTTACTCATGCAAACATAACATTAAAGTATTAAAATATAATAAAATGAAAAAAGGAATTCATCCAGAAAATTATAGAATGGTAGCATTTAAAGATATGTCTAACGAAGATGTATTTTTAACTCGTTCTACAGTAGATACTAAAGAAACTTTAGAAGTAGATGGTGTAGAGTATCCTTTAGTAAAATTAGAGATTTCAAGAACATCTCATCCATTTTACACTGGTAAATCTAAACTTATCGATGCTGCAGGTCGTATTGACAAGTTCAAAAACAAATACGCAAAATTCAAAAAGTAATCTTTTTAGAATTTTAAAAAATATAAAAGCTTCTACATTTATTTGTAGAAGTTTTTTTTGTTCGTTACTTTTTTTAGGTCGGGCTTTACACTACAATCCCTAAGGCAAACTATTTGTAAGGGATGTTTAAAATATCGTACTAATTGAGTACTTTTAAGGTCTTTTTTAAACAACCATTTTATAATGAGAAATACGATACTTTCAGTTTTTATAGGAGTTAATATTTTATTCGGAATTTTAGTTTACTTCATTCCACAAACAGGAACTATAATTTTATTTTCTATAAGTATAATTTTATTACTAATTGCAATTTATGATAGTTTGCAAACACAACACTCTTTATTAAGGGCCTTTCCGTTAGTTGCACGTTTGCGTTGGCTTTTTGAGGAAGAAAGAGATAAAATTCAGCAATATTTTATAGAAGACAATTTAAACGGAACTCCCATAAATAGAGAAAAAAGAAGTTTAGTATATCAACGATCTAAAGCGCAGATAGAAACGGTTCCTTTTGGTACACAACACAATGTTTATGCTAAAGGATATGAGTTTGTAAAACATTCTTTGTTTCCTAAAGATCATCATAACATAGCTGGAGAAAGAGTTCTTTTTGGTTCTGATAAATGTTTAAAAAAATATAATGCTTCTCTAATCAATATTTCTGCAATGTCTTTTGGTTCTTTAAGTAAAAATGCAATTATGGCATTAAATCAGGGAGCAAAAATGGGGAATTTTGCACATAATACAGGTGAAGGAGGGATTTCTCCTTACCATTTACAAGGAGGAGATATTATTTTTCAAGTTGGAACGGGTTATTTTGGAGCGGGAAAATCTGTAAACGGAAAACGTGTCTTTGACGATGAGGTTTTTAAAGAAAATGCAATTCGTCCAGAAGTAAAAATGATAGAAATTAAGTTTTCTCAAGGAGCAAAACCTGGTCATGGAGGTATTTTACCTGCTAAAAAAAATACAGAAGAAATTTCTAAAATTCGTTCTGTAGAACCATTTACTAGGGTAGATTCTCCTCCAAGTCATTCTGCTTTTACAGATTTTGATAGTATGATTTCTTTCATTCAAAAAGTTAGAGATTTATCAGAAGGAAAACCAGTAGGAATTAAATTCTGCGTTGGGAATAATGAAGAAATAGAAGAAATGATTAAAGCCTTTGCCGAAGCTAATAATTACCCTGATTTTATTACTGTAGATGGAGGAGAAGGTGGAACCGGTTCTGCTCCAATTGAGTTTACAAACTATATTGGAACACCGTTGCTAGAAGGATTGGTTTTTGTAAATAAGTTATTGGTTAAGTATAAGCTTAAAAATCAAATTAAAATTATTGCAAGTGGTAAAGCTATTGATGCTTTTGATATTGTAAAATACATTGCTTTAGGAGCCGATGCAATTGCTATGGCAAGAAGTTTTATGTTAAGTTTAGGTTGTATACAAGCTAGAGAATGTAATTTAGATACTTGTCCTGTAGGTGTTGCAACACAAGATGATGATTTGGTAAAAGCTCTTGTTGTAGAAAAGAAAAATGTTCGTGTAAAAAACTATCACAATAAAACTATTGCTGCAGTAAAAGAAGTTGTAGCGGCTATGGGAGTTGAATCTATACCTGATTTAAAACCCAATCAAGTTTTTAGAAGGCAAAAAGATCAAGAAATTAATAGTTTAGAAGAGCTTTACTATTAATAAAAAACTATAATCCATTTTAGTTTTTTTAAGGAAATCAAATAAAGCCTAAAGGAAACTTTTAACATCAAAAGCAGAGGTAATAAGTTGTAAAATTTGTAATTTTACGAGGTAAATTTTATCAAATTTTTAATGAATATACACTTTCAACTAAACGAAGTAACAAAAAAACTTCCTAAACATTTACATAAATTTGTTGTAAAGCAACCTTATGATGAATATACAGCTCAAAACCAAGCCGTTTGGAGGTATGTAATGAGAATGAATGTTGATTATTTGAGTAAAGTTGCACACAAATCATATATAAAAGGATTAGAAAAAACAGGGATTTCTGTTGAAAATATTCCTTATATGGAAGGCATGAATCGAATTTTAAAAGAAATTGGTTGGGCTGCTGTTTCTGTAGATGGTTTTATTCCTCCCAATGCATTTATGGAGTTTCAAGCATATAATGTGTTGGTGATTGCTTCTGATATGAGAACGATTAATCATATAGAGTACACACCAGCACCAGATATTATTCATGAAGCTGCAGGTCATGCTCCTATAATAGCAAATCCAGAATATGCCGAGTATTTAAGGCGTTTTGGAGAAATTGGAAGTAAAGCAATTTCTTCTTCTAAAGATTATGAAATGTATGAAGCTATTAGGCTTTTATCAATCTTAAAAGAAGATCCAAATTCTACTGAAAATGAAATTCAGGAAGCACAAGCAAAAGTTGAGTTTTTACAAGATAATATGGGTGAGTTATCTGAAATGGCTCAAATTAGAAACTTGCATTGGTGGACTGTAGAATATGGTTTGATTGGAAACTTAGATTCTCCTAAAATTTACGGTGCAGGTTTGCTTTCATCTATAGGTGAAAGTGCTTGGTGTATGAGAAAAGAAGTTAAAAAAGTAACCTATTCAATTGATGCTGCTAATGTAAACTTTGATATTACAAAACCACAACCTCAATTATTTGTTACTCCTGACTTTGCTTATTTAAGTTTAGTTTTAAATGAGTTTGCAAATACAATGGCACTGAGAACTGGAGGGTTAAAAGGTGTACAAAAATTAATAAAGTCTAAAAATTTAGGAACAGTAGAATTAACAACTGGAATACAGATTTCAGGTGTTTTTACAAATGTAATTAAACATAAAAATAATAAAGTAGCATATTTTCAAACTACAGGTCCAACAGCTTTAGCTAATAGAGATAAAGAACTTATTGGGCATGGAATTACAACTCACCCTAATGGATTTGGAAGTCCTGTTGGAAAATTAAAAGGAATTAATTTACCAATAGAAGATATGAGCCCTAGAGATTTAAAAGCTTACGGTATTTATGAAGGAGAACAAATGAATCTAGAGTTTGAAAGCGGGGTTGTTGTAAAGGGAACGGCAATTACAGGTACAAGAGATCTACGAGGAAAAATCTTGATAATTTCTTTAAAAGAATGCACAGTTACATATAAAGATAAAGTATTATTTAAACCAGAATGGGGTATTTATGATATGGCAATTGGTAAAGAACTGGTTTCTGCTTATTCCGGTTCTGCAGATGTAACTTCTTTTGAAAACTTAGGAAAAGTTTCTGAAACAAAAACACATAAAATAAATTATTCTGAAGAGGAACAAAATCTATATAAACTATATGCAGAAGTTAGAGTTTATAGAGAAGAAAACAATACCACTGAAGAAAAAATTAAAACAATATTTAATCAACTTAAAACTAATTTTCCTTTAGATTGGTTATTGTCATTAGAACTGTTTGAATTAGCTTTGCAAAAAGAATTTTCAATTCAGTTTGAAATTTTAAAACATTTAGAAAAGCTACAAGAAAATACAGCTTTTAAAAAATTAATAGAAAACGGGTTGAATTTATTAAACGTAAATCAATATCAATCTTAAAAAAAAATAAAAGTATATGGGATTATTTGGTATGTTCGGACAGAAAGATGCTTCAGAAGAAATAAAAGAATTTTTAAAAAGAGATGCAGTAATATTGGATGTAAGAACTTTAATGGAGTGGAATGAAGGCCATATTGAAGGAGCAAAACATATTGTTTTAAATTTAATTCCTTTAGAATTAGAACAGATAAAATCTTGGAAAAAACCTATAATTGCAGTTTGTAAAAGTGGAGGCAGAAGTGGACAGGCAACTCAATTTTTAACACAAAATGGTTTTGAGGTAATTAATGGTGGGCCTTGGCAAAATGTAGCTAAATTTACAGAAGATTAATTCTTAATTGTAAAATCCATTTCTACGTAATCTTTTTAATCTGTTATAAATTTTTATAGAGTGTGTTACTTTTTTTATAACAGCAAAAGCACCACCTAACATTGCGCCTACAAAAAGCCCCATTGTTAGTGGATCAAAATCGTGCCCTGTAATTATATATTTTGCATAAAAAGTTATTGCTCCAATAATGATAGAAATTAAAAAGGTTTGGAGTTTTGAATGTGATAAGAAGGCATAAATACTACAAAAAATCCCTGTAATAATAGATGTTGCTGTGATTTTTGTAAAGAAAAGCTCAGTCATTTTTACTTCTTCTGGCATAAACACAGAAGTAATAAATACACCGATTAAGGATCCTAAAAGTATACCTATAAATATATTTTTAATCATTTTTTCAAAGGGAATTATTCCCTAAAGGTATAAAATAATTTTGATTTAAATGAGGTTTTGTTTTTGAGCTTTTATAACGGCTTCCATTTTACTATGAACTTGTAGTTTTTTGTAAATATTTTCAATGTGTTTTCTTACCGTAGAAGGAGAAATGATTAAATTTTCTGCGATACTATTGTAATTTAAACCTTTGCTTAATTGTATTAAAATTTCGGTTTCTCTTTTTGAGAGTTTAATAGTTTCTGTTTCTTCTAATTTTGCATCTAATAGATTAGGGTTTCTTAATAAATTTAAAGTTTTTAGAGCAATACTTGGTGTCATTGGTGCACCGCCTTTAGTAACTTCTATAATGCTTTTATAAAGGTTTTCTGCATCTATTTCTTTTAGTAAATACCCATTTGCACCTGCTTTAATTGCTTTAAAAACATAATCATCATCATCTAAAACAGTTAGAATGATTATTTTAATTTGCGGGTATTTATTTTTTACAATTTCTGTAGCTCTAACTCCATTCATTTCCGGCATTTGAATGTCCATTAAAATAACATCGATGTTGTGGTTGTCTTCTAATTTTCCAATTAATTCTGCGCCATTATTTGCATGGAATTTTATAGTTACATCGTCAAAAAAAGAAAGTTTTTCTTTGATAGTCTTTACTAGGAAATAATTGTCTTCTGCAATACAAATTTTTAATTTCATAATGGTTAATTGATTGGTTCTGTAAATTACAAATAATTAAGATTAAAATTTATACGCCATTTGCCGTATCTTTTAAAGTGGTACTTAAGGTAATTTTTGTTCCTTTTTTAAGCTTAGAAACTATATTTATTTCCCCATCAATTTCACTCATGCGTTTTTCCATATTGCTAAGACCATTCCCGAGATCAACATTTTTAAGGTCAAAACCATCACCATTATCAGTAATTAAAATTTGTAATTCATTATTTTCTTTTGATATGTAGATTTCTACTTTAGATGCGTTTGCATACTTTATAGCATTGTTAATTGCTTCTTGAATTACTCTAAAAATATTTATCCCTTTAATTGTGGAAAGAGATACATTTGTATCTATTTTTTGATGAATTTCAAAAGTTATGTTTTCTGTAGCGCTTTTTGCTTTTTCTATAAACGATAAAATTCTGGCATGTAAATCTTCCATAGAAATCTCATTCTTATTCATTGCCCAAATGGTATCTCTTAATTGATGAATAGTTTCTGAGGTAAAGGAACTAATGTTTGCTAATTTATCTTTTAATTTTGTGTTAGCGTCTTTTGTAATGAATTTTAAATTATCAATAGATGAGATGATAAAGGTAAGTTGAGATCCAATATTGTCATGTAAATCTCTAGAAATTCTAAGGCGTTGTTCTTGTAATTTGTTTTGAGTTTTTATAATTGCTAAAGCATCTTTTAAATCAATTTCTTTTTGTAGTTGTTTTCTTTTAATTTGATTTCTTTTGTAAATATTGAAAAATATAATTCCTAAAATTAATAAAGCAGAAGTAATTAATATGGCATATAAATTTCTGTTTTTTATAGCTAATTCTTTTTCTAAAAGCTGTTCTTTTTGAATCGCAATTTCTTTCTCTTTCTTTTCAGTTTGATACTTAGTTTCAATTTCTTGAATGGTTTTTATGTTTGTTTTTTTTGCAATACTATCTTTAAAATGTAAGTATTTTTTATGATGATTTAAAGAGGATTTATAATTGCCTTTTTTTTCAAAATAATCTGTATAATTTAACAATGCATTTTCAATATCTTCTGAGGTTTGATATTTTTTTGCAATACGATATGCACTATCTATATATGTTTTAGATTCTTTGAATCTCTCAATCTCTAATAAAACTTGAGCAATATTATTATAACTAGCACTTACACCAGCAAAATTTCCAATACTACGTTCTATATCTGCCGATTTTTTAAAATAATAAATTGATGAATCTATGGCTTTAAGGTAGTAATGTACAGAGCCTACATTGTTTAAAGATTCTGCAATTCCTTTTTTGTCTTTTAATTTTTTCTCTAAGGATAATGAGTACCTAAAATTAGTTAAAGCCTTTTCCAAATCTCCTTCATTTGCATATACAATTGCAATATTGTTGTAAGCTTGAGAAATTCCTTTGTTGTTATTTAATTTCTCAAATACTTTTATTGCTTTATCATAATATTCTAGAGATTTTTTGTTGAGGTTTATATAATTATAAACTATAGCAATATTGTTATGTACAGTTGCAGTTTCATTCAACATCTTCTTTGCTTCATAAATTTCTAAACTTTTTAAATAGTTAGAAATAGCATCTTCATAAAGTCCAAGCTTTCTATTACAAGCACCAATATTATTATAGATAGCGGCTTTAATTAAAGAATCTGTTGTAACTGTTAGTGCATCTTCAGAATATTTTTTTGCTTTTTGAAATTCTCCTAAATCTCTAAAGACTATTCCTAAGTTGTTTTTAGTTTTACTAACTTCTTTTTTGTTATTATGTCTTTCTGCTATTTCTAAAGCATTTGTAAGTACTTTTATGGCTTCCTTTTGATTTGTTTTATACAAATCCATTGCTTCTTTATTAAGAGCATTTACATCTTGGGCGTAATTATTTAAAGAGTTTAAAAACAAACAGAAAAACAGTATTCGTAATAATTGTTTTTGTTTAAGCTTCATAAGGTTGTTTTTTAGTTTTAATGAAAAATTTCTTGTAAAGAAAAATCAATATTTAAAATATCAACTTTAATGTTTAGAAGCTTTTGTTGTATTTGTTTTTGATAAAATTTTACTTCTAAAGGACTATTTTCTAGTTCCTCACGTTTCTTTTTTTCAATTTTAATTTCTAAAGATAACAACTTTAATTTATTTGCTTTTTCAATTTTTAATTTTTGACATGTTATTTTATGAAATAGAATTAAACTAAATACAATAATAAGTAATAGTAGTATAAGAAAAGAGTTTTCAAAAAGAGGTTGCATAGACTTTAGAAGTTTTATTTGGTTTTTATGAATCTAATATATTTAAAAGGTGTTGGCTGGTTTCTTAATAAGAATAAACTGACCATCTGTAATCCCAAACAACAATTTGTATGTTTTAATGATCAGTTAAACTGACCTAACCAGGGATTTGTTTCTGTTGATGAAATGTTAGTTTCTTTTAATTCTCCAGATCTTGTCATAGAAACATCGAAAGAAATTTGATATGTACAAGTATTTCTAAATTGAATTTCTGTAGAACCAGATGTTGTTAATATTGGGTTTTTATTAGTGATTTTATAATATTTATTTTTAAGTTTATCATACAAATCTCTGTAAACAATTGTCAAAAAAAAATACGACAGATGCCGTATTTTTCTTCCTTTTCATAGAATTTAATTAACTTTTTGGGGCGCTAAATTCTCCTTCAGTTACTGTTTTGGTAGAATTCCCAGCATTTGAATTGATACCTGTAAAAGAAAAAGTTCCAGACATTGTTGTTGATGTGTCTTCTGTAATTTTAATGGTTCCGTTACCAATATTAAAAGTTGACATCCAAGTTGTAATAGGACTTATTGTCCCGTAAGAAATTGAATTTACATTTGTTATTGCATCTCCAGTATTATAAGTACCAACTCCAGTGTAATTCATGATATTAATTCTGATATAGTCACCTCCAGAAGTAGAGCCTTGTATTGCTGCAACTTGATTTGATACTGTAGCGGCTACGGTAGACTTTAATGAAGCAAAATCATTTCCATCAATTTTGGCAGTTAAAGATCCTTCTCCTGTTAAGCCTAATTCCTCGTCAGTACTATCTGAACAAGAAAATAATATAGCAGCAAAAATAAATAGTGTTAACGTTTTTAAATTTTTCATAATATTTAGTTTTAGAATTAGATGTTACAAATTACAGCCAATAAAAAAGTTTTAACAATACGACATTTGACGTATTTATTTTTTTTTGATAAATTTTTTATAGATTAATAATAAAATTATTAGAGTTAAAACGCTTAGCAAAATAGGCAGTCCATAGATTGCCAAATAGAAAATAAATCCTACAGCATTGTTAGAAATACCATCAACTTTATATGGGTTTTGAATATCTATATTAGCGAAATTATAGGTGTTAAAATTTTCTTCAGAAAAACGATCTATTGTTTTAAAATAAGTTTCGCTATCTGTAGTTATTTTTTTAAAATTGAAGTTTTTTAACGTTTCACCATAAGTAATTACAAAATTAGGATCTGGGCTTTTACCATAATCTAACATCGAAAATTTTAGGATATTATTCTCTTCGTTAAAATAAAGTGTTGTTGGAGAGCTAGCTTTTACTGCATCGATAGTAATATTGTCCATAATTTGAGTGTAAAAATTCCCTTTTTTATAGGAGATTTCCACAATGAACCTGTTTCTATCAAATAAATAAAGGCGTTTTTATTATCAGTATTATACCCTTCTAAAATTTTAGCATTGTTAGTGTTAGCCAAAAAGTACACTGAAAATTTGGTAATTTCATTAGGAGGAAATGCAACTTCCCAAACATACCAATTGTCATTTACTGTGTTAGGTTTGTTGTAAAGAGTGGATTCTTTTCCATTAATAAAACCTTTAATTTTATACAAACCATCAACCCTAACATTATTTGCTTTATGCTGAAAAGAGATGTTTTCAAATACATTGTTTACAGGATAACCTACTTTTATTTTTAGGGTATCTGTAGATGTATTTTTAAAATAATAATTTCCTTTTACAGTTGCAAAACCTTTGTAAAGTTGCATGTAAATATCTTCAGATTTCATCTGAATTTTTTTATATGCAATAGAGTCTTCAGGATATAAAAGAGTAAAACTGCCACTTCCACCAGCATTCCATATTCCAGGTTGAGCAGAATTTGAAACTAATAAAATGCTTCCTAAAAAAACAATAAGTAAGTTATAGAATTTTTTCATTTTACTTTAGCTTATTAAAAAACTCATCTAGCTGTTTTTCTAAAAAAGTGTTGCATACATTGTAAAAACCTTGAGCGTATTTATCTCCATCTACATCAATCCATTTTGTAGTGTTAGAGAAACGGTCTGCTTTTGCATCTAAATAATTAGAGAAAGTTGTAAAAGAAGTTGGTACAAAAGAACCTTGTTTTTGGTAAGCAACAATTTTCTGTTTCTTTAATACACCGTTAATTTCTAAATCTTTTCTTAAGTTTCCGGTAAATTGAGCTAGTGCTCCCAAGCCTGCTTTACCTTGAGTAAATTGTACACTAGAAATGATCGGATATGTATCTGAAGCTCCTTTTATTTTTACAGAACCAAATAATTTTCCTATTGTAGTTTTTTTCTTTTTAAACTTTTGAGGAATAGAAATTACATGATTGTTTACCAAACGTAAGTTAGTTTTAATTTTAACTTTTGCTGCTCTTCCTTTCATCCAATCATTTCCAGATTCAGAAAAAATCACGTATAAATTCACATCTGCAATTATTGCATTGTCTAATGCTTTAGAAAGTTTAGGTTGTAGACCTATGCCGCCTAAAAAACCTTTTTTAATTTCCCCTTTACTTGTTTTCCTTTTATAAAAAGAAGTGAAGTTCTCTGGGACACAGGTTATAATTCCATTAAGATTTTCTACAAGTAAAGGCCCTGTAGACTTTTTCCAATCTTTAAAAACAGTTGTTTTTTCAGCAACATCGGAAGCAATAATTTCATAACCTTCACTTTGAAGACGGTTTATAAAGTTTTGATAAACTTTATTGGTTTTAGCTTGCATTTTGTTGGCGTCAATACCACCTAAACCTACAGCTGCTTTTGCAGTTGCATTACTTGTATTTCCTCCAATTCTTCCTCCATTTCCACCAGCTTTAAAATCGATAGCTTCTTTGTATATTTCAAAATTCACATTAAAAGAATTGATGTAAACTTTCTTAGGAGCTTTTTTCATTCTGTTCATTCCATATTTCTGACTTTTAATTTTTAGCTCACCAATTCCTTGAGAATTGATTGTCTGAACAAAAAAAAGAAGAAGAATGAAATTAAATAGATTTTTCATAATTTGTGTTTTAAAGTTACAATACAAACTTCTTTAAAACCCATAGGGTAGGCAATACGTCATTTGACGTATATTTACTATTCTGTAAAAATAATAAGTTGTTTTTTTATTTCTTCTTTGCTTGCTTTTTCATTAGCTAATTTTTCTGATACTTTATCTAGAATTTTAGAATCTTGTTTAATAGATTCTAGAACTAAATCGATAAGCAATCTAAAAAAGATTAATAAGATTGCTGCAATAATACCTGCTCCTGCTTCACCAAAAACAATAAAAAAGAAAGAAAGTATTACAACAAATTGTTGAATAAAAATACGAACGTAGGGTTTAAACATAATTTCTTGTGCTGTAAATGTTTTATATTTTTCATTTTTTAGATAATCGCTTATAAATTTACCTAGGTGCATAAAAATAATTGCAGGTAAGGCATACCTAACATCTTCTAAATTAAGAATAGCAATATAATTATCAATTATATGAAAAGGTTCTTTTATGATTTCATTTGCTTCCATTCCAAACAACGCAAAACCAAAAATAGATTGAATAGCAACAAAAAATCCGTAATGAAATAAGAAAAAAAGAATTAAACCATAGCTTTCAGATTTTTTTCCTTTTGATTTACTATATCTGATACACCACAACATTTTTAAAGCATTAAAAACACCAATAATAAGGGTTTCTAGAAAATAGACAAAAAGAATAGACATTGTAGATGCTTTCCCTATGTATAAAAGGAATAATAGGTATATAGAACTTAACCAAATAAAAGCATTCTGTTTTGTTGGGTATAAGATGTCTTTTAGCATTTTTTAGTATTTTAGAGCTGTAAAATACCAATAAAATTCTTAAAAAAGAAATAGGTCAAATGCCGTATTTTTTAAAAACACATAAACGAAAATTGTGTTTTTAGTTTTTCTTTTTTTTCTTCTAAGCTTTTTAGAAACTGTTGATGTTGTGCTGAATTTTGATTAAAAGGCCTGTGTGTAATCCCTTTTTGTATCGTTGCTACTTCTATCATCGTTTTTTTAGAATCACTAGAAAACCAAGTTTCAGAGAATTTATTCCAAATATATTGGATGGCTGTTTTACTTGGATGAATCATATCTTCTGTGTAAAACCTGTAATCTCTTAGTTCGTCCATCATAATTTCATAGGAAGGGAAATAATGAGTGTTTTTTCTATGGTTTATAATTTTATGAATTGCAGCTATTAAAAGAGATTTACTTAAGGTGTTCTCTATAAAACCATCTTTTAAATGACGAACAGGAGAAACCGTAAATATTATTGTTGTTGTGGGGTTTATACTTTTAATTAATGCTATAATGCCTTCTAGAGTTTCTGAAATTTCATCGTATGAAAGTAATTCTTTTAAGAATTTTTTTTGTGGAATCTTATGACAATTCGCTACTATTTTATCTTCTTCAATAAATCTATATACCCAAGAGGTTCCTAGTGTAATTATAATATGAGAAGCTTCTTTTAAGTTTTTATTAGTTGATGAAATTGCCGAATTTAAGCTTTCTAAAAGTTCTTTTTTATCACTAGAACTTAAACTAGAATGTGCCTCTAAACAATGCCAGCGTTCATTTTGGAAAATTAAATCTTTGTCAGAATATTCTTTTTCGTTAATTGCATTTGTAATGAAGTTTTCAATTGCTTTTGGGTGAAATAAAATTCCAAAAGGATTTTGGTTTGATTGAAACTTATAATAATTTAATTTATCTCCAATGTTTTTTGAAAAACAAGAGCCTAATAAGAAAACTTTTGAATGGTAATCTATTAAATTGTGTAACTGATTTTTTATAGGGATTTGAGTTCTAAAATTCATTTTTTGTAACATTTTCAATTATAGACTGTCTAATCATATCTATTAAATTATTATAATCATGAAAAATAAAAAGCCCCAATTCCAATCATTAAAAAAGAAGTTCTTAAAATTTTACAAATGCGAATTGAAAAATTTCAATAAACTTTTAGGAATTCAATAAGTGTTATTTTAAATAATCTTTTGCTTTTTCTAGTGCTTTAGGGATTCCGCCAGGGTTTCTACCTCCAGCAGTGGCAAAAAAGTTTTGTCCACCACCACCACCGTGAATTAATTTTCCTAATTCTCTAACTACTTTACCTGCATCATAACCACGTTCGTTAGCTAGTTCTTTAGAAATATAACAAGTTAACATGGCTTTATCTTTTGAAGGAGCAGTTGCAAACAACAAGAATAAATTTTGATATTCTTTTCCTATAGCAAAAGCTAAATTTTTAATTCCGTTAGCATCTAAATCTACTTTAGTTGCTAAAAACTGTACGCCATTAATTTCTTGTAATTGGTTTTTTATTTCACCAGATAAATTTTGTGCTTTATCTTTTAACAATTGTTCAATTTGTTTTTGCAATGAAGCATTTTCATCTTGTAATTTTTGTACAGCTTTTACAGGTTCTTTGGTGTTATTTAACAGATCTTTTATTTCAAATAACGCTCTATTGTTTTCAAAATAAAAATCTTTAACAGCATCATTTGTTATGGCTTCAATTCTTCTTATTCCTGCAGCAACTGCACTTTCAGATTTAATTTTAAAGTGCCAAATATCACTGGTGTTTTTTACATGAGTTCCACCACAAAGTTCTACGGATTTTCCAAATTTAATAGCTCTTACTGTATCTCCATATTTTTCACCAAACAAAGCCATAGCACCTTCATCAATAGCTTGTTGCATAGGAATGTTTCTTTTTTCTTCTAAAGGAAGTTTGCCTGTAATTCTTGCGTTTACAAAGTTTTCTACATCTCTTAATTCTTCTACTGTTAATTTTGAGAAATGAGAAAAATCGAAACGTAAAGATTTTGAATGTACAGCAGAACCTTTTTGTTCTACATGAGTTCCCAGAACCTCCCTTAAAGCTTGATGTAATAAGTGAGTTGCTGTGTGGTTACATTCTGTTCTATGACGTTGTTTTTCGTCTACAACAGCTTTTAATGGTTCATTTAAATGCTTTGGAAGATTTTTTGTGAAATGTATAATTACATTATTTTCTTTTTTGGTATCTAAAATGTAAATTACATCTCCATGGTTGTCTTCTAGATACCCTTTGTCTCCAACCTGTCCACCACCTTCTGGATAAAAAGGCGTTAGGTTAAAAACAAGTTGATACATTTCTCCATCTTTTTTTGAAGTTACTTTTCTGTATCTAGTAAGGTTTACATTAGATGTTAATGTATCATAGCCAACAAATTCTTCAATAGCATCATCTTTTAAAATAGTCCAATCTTCTGTAGACATTTCGCTAGCTGCTCTAGATCTATTTTTTTGTTTTTGAAGTTCTTCTTGAAAACCTTTTTCATCTAAAGTATAACCTTTTTCAGAAAGAATTAATGCTGTTAAATCAATTGGAAATCCAAAAGTATCATACAATTCAAAAACTTTTTCTCCAGAAATTTCTTTAGATTTTGATGCAGAAATAATTCCATCTAACAAAATTAAACCTTGGTCTAAAGTTCTTAAAAAAGAGGTTTCTTCTTCTTTTATTACGTTTTCTATGAGTTGTTTCTGTGCTTTTAATTCAGGAAAAGCACTCCCCATTTTTTTACTTAATACATCTACTAATCTGAATAAAAAAGGTTCTTTTTTATCCAAAAATGTAAATCCGTAACGTAAAGCTCTTCGTAAAATTCTTCTAATTACATAGCCCGCACCTGTATTACTTGGTAATTGACCGTCTGCAATAGAGAAAGCAACTGCTCTTACATGATCTGAAATTACCCTTGTGGCAATGTCTTGTTTTTCATTAGAACCATATTTTGTATTGGTTACTGCTTCTATTTCTCTAATAATTGGTGTAAAGACATCTGTATCGTAATTAGATTGCACCCCTTGTAAAACCATACACAAACGTTCAAATCCCATACCTGTATCAATATGTTTGTTAGGTAGGTTTTCTAAAGAACCATCTGCTTTTCTATTGTACTGCATAAAAACCAAATTCCAAATTTCTACAACTTGAGGATGATCTTCATTGATTAAAGTTTTGCCATCTACTTTTGCTTTTTCTTCTGCAGAACGAATATCTACATGGATTTCAGAACATGGTCCGCAAGGTCCTTGTTCACCCATTTCCCAGAAATTATCTTTTTTATTTCCTTTTAAAATACGATCTTCAGAAATAAATTGTTTCCATAGGTCATACGCTTCAGTATCTAAACTTAAATTGTCTTCATCATTTGATCCCTCAAAAACAGTTACATATAAAATATCTTTGTCAATTTTATAAACTACGGTTAGTAATTCCCAAGCCCACGCAATGGCTTCTTTCTTAAAATAATCGCCAAAAGACCAGTTTCCTAACATCTCAAAAAGAGTGTGGTGATACGTGTCGTAACCAACTTCTTCTAAATCATTATGTTTCCCAGAAACACGTAAACACTTTTGCGAGTCGGTAATTCTGCTCTTTTTTGGCGTTCCATTTCCTAAAAAATATTCTTTAAATGGTGCCATCCCAGAATTTACAAACATTAAAGTTGGATCATCTTTTGTAACCATTGGTGCAGAAGGCAAAACTAAATGTGATTTTTCTTTGAAAAAATTTAAAAAAGTAGAACGAATATCTTGTGATTTCATAAAAAAGAAGTTTCCAAAACTTTGGATTGTGTTAATATATCTTTAAAAATACCACTTAAAAAAAGCAGTTATAAAACATTTTGTAAATTTGTGAGTTATTAAAAATAAGATTTTAATAAAAAACTAATTTTAAGCGTACAAAAATAGTACATTTAGCATTATGGCAAAAGTAAAATATTATTACGATGCAGATACACTTTCTTACAGAAAAATTGATGTAAAGAAAAGTGATTATTATAAGAAAACAGTTTTTGGGCTTTTTACCATATTGTTAATTGCTTTTATTGGCTTTATTGTTTTTAGTCAATTTATAATGTCTCCAAACGAACGAGCACAAAAAAGAGAGTTAGATAACTTAAAATTGCATTACGAATTACTTTCTAAAAAAATGAAAGAGAGTTCTTCTATTTTAGCCCAACTACAAGAAAGAGATAATAATATTTATAGAACTTATTTTGAAGCAAATCCAATACCAGAAGAACAAAGAAAAGCTGGTTTTGGTGGAGTAAATAGGTATAAACAACTAGAGGGGTTTGATAATTCTTTAATGATTAAAAACTTAACGAAGGAAGTGGATATTTTATCAAAACAATTGGTAGTACAATCTAAATCTTTAGATGAAATTGTAGGGCTAGCTAAAGAAAAAGAAAAAATGTTAGCTTGTATTCCTGCTATTCAACCTGTAAAAAAAGAAGATTTAACAAGAATGGCTTCGGGTTATGGAATGCGAATGCATCCAATATTAAAGTATAGAAAAATGCATAAAGGAATGGATTTTACATCTCCTGTAGGCACACCAATTTTTGCAACTGCAAATGGTAAAGTTGTTAGAGCACAAAGAAGTAGCTCTTATGGAAATGTAGTTTATATAGACCATGGATATGGATATAGAACTATTTATGCACATATGAGTAAAATTAAAACCAAGAAAGGAAAAATTGTAAAAAGGGGAGATTTAATTGGTTATGTTGGTAATACAGGTTTGTCTGCTGCTGCACATCTACATTATGAAGTCCATAAAAATGGTAGAGCTGTAAATCCTATTAATTTTTACTATGGAGATCTAAGTCCTGTTGAGTTTGCTGCAATGCAAAAAGCAGCAGCAGAAGAAGGGCAATCATACGATTAATTTTGTGCTTAGTGTTTAAACGAAGAGCTAGAATAAATAAGTTTTAACTTTTTTAAATTTCTGAATCATTTTTTTTAATTTTGATTACTGATTACTGATTACTGATTACTGATTACTGATTACTGATTACTGATTACTGATTACTGATTACTGATTAC
>NZ_JAKQYM010000007.1 GCF_022662535.1 Polaribacter marinus | reverse complement strand
AAAATTTCTCTGATCGTTTTGCTGTATTTGTTAGCGGCTGCAAATATATAAACTATTTCTATTCTGACAATAAAAAATGAAGTTTTTTTTTAAACTATTTCTAACCGATAAATACTGAACTTATTTTCCGAAAAATTCGGACTGCAAAGATACAATGCTTTTCTATTAAAAACCAAATATAAATTGAAGTTTTTTTTGAATTAAAATCCTATTCGATTTCTATACTAAACTCCAATACCTACTCAACCAACACAACATCTCAATGAACTAAACTAACAATCTCATATTCCTGTTAGCGGGTGCAAATATACACCCTCTTTTGAATCCCACAACTCTTTTTAGATTCTTTTTTTATGTTTGTTTTGATTACTCTCATAAACCTATTATTTTTAGTGTTTTACATCCAAAATTATTTTACCTTTTTTATCATCTTACTTTAGAACTATGCATCTAAACTTATTTATCAGTACATAAATACATTTATGAATAATGTATTTATCTTCAAACAAAGAGAAAAAATACCTACTATACTTATGAATAGAAACCGAAAATTATAAATATCTTCTATAAATAAACTGTGTTAGGGATTGAAACGGCATCCTTTTTATGCCAGCTTAAAGAAATCTTTAGAATAAAACAAGATTAATACAATACAAAAAGTTTCTAAAAAATTACTTTTGCATAAAAAGATATAGTGAAAAGCCCGCCCTTTTTTTATTCTACTCACTTAAAAAGCATCAGCCAAGTACAAATTTAACTAAGAACTAGATAGAAATCTCTTGAAAAAAAGGGAACACCCAAGAGCTAATCTGTCTTTCTTTTTTTTACTTTTTTCTTTTTTTTCATCTTAGCAAACATTTTTTTATACTCTTCTACATTGATTTCAGATTTTCTATCTGCTAATATTTTAGAAAAATCGAATGTGAGTTTTGATGCTTGTCTTTCTAATTTATCTTCTAGAAAAGCACGCTGTAAAACATCTTCTATTAAAAAGTCTTCATTTACAATTTCAGGATGGTATTCTGTTTTTAAAGAAAGTTTAAAAATGTTTGCGGTTGTATTATACCAAAATGCTTTCCAGCCACTTCTAATACTTCTGATATTATTAAAAGCTGTTTTACCTGTTTGACGATGAATTAACTTAATTAAAATTCGCCCTTCCGTATTTGTCATTTTTTTAATTTGATCCGTAAACTCACCTTCTATATACTTTTGAATTTTCTTTGTATAACTTCTTCGCTTACTTTTAGACTCTATTCTCTGCAATCTTGCATTTAAAGAGTCTAACCTTTGTGAGGCTAATTTTGCATAGGGATAAGCTTTGAATACTTTTTTACGGAACCAAAAATAGTATCTTACATCTTCTATAGATTTGAATTTATGTTTTGGTAATAATGTAAACTCATTTAACTGAACGATTAAAGTATCCCCTGGCTTTACAAAAACATATTTATCTAAATTCTTTGGCAAAGAATCTACTTCTCTCTTTTGTGAAAAAGAAAAAAAAGAAATACCTATTATATATATGTAAAGAAGTTTTTTCAAATTACAATTTATGAGATTTTATCTAAAAAATCTTGTTCAGAGATAATTTCGACTCCTAAATCTTGCGCTTTTGTTAATTTTGATGGCCCCATGTTATCTCCTGCAACAATAAAATTAGTTTTTTTAGAAATTGATGAACTTACTTTTCCGCCATTATCTTCAATTGCTTTTTTGAGCTCATTTCTACTTAACTGATGAAAAACACCAGAAACCACAAAAATCTGTCCTTCTAATTTGTTTGTTTGATTCTCTAAACTTTCTGCAGAAACTTCTAATTGAATACCTACAGATTTTAACCTATTTATTAATTGAATGTTTCCTAAATCAGAAGAAAAATCTAAAATACTTTGTGCAATTCGATCTCCAATTTCATCAACCTGTATCAATTCTTCAAAACTAGCTGTCATTAAATTATCAATGGATTTAAAATGTTTTGCTAGTTTTTTAGCAACCGTTTCTCCTACAAAACGAATTCCCAAAGCAAATAATACTTTTTCGAAAGGAATTTCTTTTGATTTTTGAATTCCTTCAATCATATTCTGAGTAGATTTTTCTGCCATTCTTTCTAATGGAATTACTTGATCTACTGTTAAATCATATAAATCTGCATAGTTTTTAACCAATCCTTCTTTACGTAATAAATCAACCGTTTCTCCTCCTAAACCATCAATATCCATCGCTTTTCTACTGATAAAGTGTTTTATTCTTCCTGTAATTTGTGGAGCACAACCAAATTCATTTGGACAATAATGTTTTGCATCTCCTTCTGTTCTCACTAACTTTGTATTACATACAGGGCAATTTGTTGCATATATTGTAGGTTCTGAATTTTCTGGACGTTTTGTTAAATCAACAGCAATAATTTTAGGAATGATTTCACCTCCTTTTTCAACAAAAACAGTATCACCCTCTCTAATATCTAATTTTTCAATTTGATCAGCATTGTGAAGAGAAGCTCTTTTTACAGTTGTTCCTGCCAATTGTACGGGTTCTAAATTTGCGACTGGAGTTATAGCCCCTGTTCTACCAACCTGATACGTAATTTTATTTAAAATTGTTGAAACCTGCTCTGCTTTGAACTTATATGCAATTGCCCATCTTGGTGCTTTTGCAGTATATCCTAGTTCTTCTTGTTGTTGTAAATTATTTACTTTTACCACTACTCCATCTGTTTCGTATGGAAGACTGTGTCTTTTTTGATCCCAATGATTTATAAATTCAAAAACTTCATCAATTGATTTTACTAAAGTGATGGTTTCTGGAACTTTAAAACCTACTTTTCTGGCATTTTTTAAACTTTCAAAATGTGTTTTGTATTTACGTTCTTCTGTTACTACTTGATATAATAAACAATCTAAAGGTCGTTTTGCTACTTCTGAGCTGTCTTGTAATTTTAAACTTCCGCTTGCTGTATTTCTTGGGTTTCTATATTCTTCTTCCTCGTTTTCAACACGCTCTTCATTCATTTTCTTAAACCCTTCAATTGGTAAAATGATTTCTCCACGCATTTCAAAATTATGTACAAAATCCGATTTTAAACTTAAAGGAATAGAACGAATGGTCTTTATATTAGGAGTTACATCATCTCCTTGAAAACCGTCTCCACGAGTTACTGCTTTTACAAACTCTCCGTTTTTATAAGTTAAGTTAATAGAAGCTCCATCATATTTTAATTCGCATGTATATTCAATTTCTGTTGAGCCTAGCATTTTTTGAATGCGTTTTTCCCAATCTAACAAATCCTCTTTAGAGTATGAATTGTCTAAAGAATACATTCTATTTTTATGAGTTACTGTATTAAAATTCTTCGTTATTTCTCCTCCTACTCTTTGTGTTGGTGAGTTGGCATCGAAAAATTCTGGATTTTCTTTTTCTAATTTCTCTAATTCTTTCAGTTTGATATCGAAATCGAAATCGGAAATTGTAGCATTATCTAACACATAATAATTGTAATTATGGTTATTTAATTCGTCACGAAGTTGTTGTATTTTTTGCTGGATTGTCATTAAAGGTATACTTGCTTTTTTTTGATAAAAATAATAAAAACTAAATGAACAGGAATATTATTCTAAAGAAGTTTACAAACTAGTTTAGCCCTGATTGAAGCAATTGTTTTAACTCTTTTTGAACTTGGTTTTCATAAAAAGATATTTTTAGGAAGTAGATCTAGCGAAGCTAAAAATAAAGCGAGTGCGGAAAGCAAGAAATTTCTACTAAAAAACAAAACTCGAAACAAAAATGTTTCGAGTTTTTACATTTAATTTTCATTAAATGAATTTGCACTAAGAGTATTTTAATAATATGTAAATCTTCTAACTTTTGCAATATGTTTTGCTAAACGCATTACTTGATGAGAATATCCATACTCGTTATCGTACCATACATAAATTACAATAGTTTCATCATCTGTAATGGTTGCTTTACTATCAAAAATTGATGGAGCTGTAGAACCAATAATATCAGAAGACACCAATTCATTATCCATAGAGTATTTTATTTGCTCTACTAAATCGCCTTCTAAAGCATATTGTTTTATAATTGCGTTTACTACATCTACTGTTACATTTGTACGCAATTGCAAACTTAAAATAGCTAAAGATCCGTTTGGAACAGGAACTCTAATAGCATTTGATGTTAATTTATTTTCTAAAGCTGGTAAGGCTTTTGCAACAGCTTTTCCAGCACCAGTTTCTGTAATTACCATATTTAAAGCAGCAGCTCTTCCTCTTCTGTATTTACTGTGCATATTGTCTACCAAATTTTGGTCATTGGTATATGCATGTATGGTTTCTAAATGTCCTTTTTTAATTCCGAAATTATCTTCTAAAACTTTTAATACTGGTGTTATTGCATTTGTTGTACAAGAAGCGGCAGAAAAAATATCTACTTTATCAGGATTGTACTCCAAGTGATTTACCCCATGTACAATATTTGGAACACCTTTTCCGGGTGCTGTTAATAAAACTTTACTTGCACCTTTTGCCTTTAAGTGTCTTGCCAAAGCAGCAGCATCTCTAAAAGCGCCTGTGTTATCAATGATTAACGCATCCTTTATTCCATATTCGGTATAATCTATATCTTCAGGTTGTTTTGCAGCAATCATATGTACCGTAGTCCCATTAATAATTAATGCATTGTTTTCTATATCTGTTTGTACAGTTCCTAAGAAATCTCCGTGAACAGAATCAATACTTAATAATGAAGCTCTTTTTTCTAATACCGATTGATTGATATCACCACGAGTAACAATAGCTCTTAATCTTAATTGAGAACCTTTCCCCATTTTGGTCATTAACTCTCTTGCTAATAGACGTCCTATTCTACCAAAACCATATAAAACTACATCTTTTGGTTGAATATTTTTAGCAGCAGTTGCATCTTTTAATTTACTTTTTACAAATGCTACTTTATCTGCACAAAGTTTTGGGTTTAAATGACATTCATAAGCTAATTTACCTATATCTAATTTAGAGGATGGTAAATCTAATAGTTGAATTGCTTTTGCAATTGCTAATGCATCTAAAATTGTAATAGGTTTATTTACAAATTCTTTAGCATAATCTATTAAGTTTAAAACCTCACTAGCTCTTTTATCTACTAATGGGTTTCTAAATAATACTAATTCAATAGATTTATCATACCATAAATCGTTTACAATATTGATAAACTCTACCGTTGCTCTTCTTGTTTTTGCTTGAGAAGCTAATTCTTTTTCGTAATTTGAAATTGTTGACATAGTTGTGTTTGTCTAAAAAATTAAATTTGCTGCAAAAGTATTCAATAATTCCATAATACGAAATCGATTTCGTAAAGTTTTCGTAAATAAAAAAATCCTGATAAATTATCAGGATTTTTAATTGAATAAACATTAATATTATCTAAATCTTAATGTTTCTTTTTCGCCATCAGGATTTATCATTTCAATAATAATAGAATATCTACTTTGAGCAATACTTTCTAAAAACTTAACCGCATCTTCTGCATTGGTAACTTTCTTGCCA
This sequence comes from Polaribacter marinus, assembly GCF_022662535.1. Lineage (GTDB taxonomy): Bacteria > Bacteroidota > Bacteroidia > Flavobacteriales > Flavobacteriaceae > Polaribacter > Polaribacter marinus. The sequence continues at coordinate 187,108 of NZ_JAKQYM010000007.1, read as the reverse complement.
TTTATTTTAGTGATAATAAAGTTTCTCAAACTATTCTTAGGTTCTCTTTCTCCTGTTTCAACAATTTTTACACCATAAGAAAGCCCTTTACTTTTTAACTCTTTTTTAGAAAGGTTTTTCAATTCCCAATTAAAAGAATTAGAAATGAATCGTTTTATTTTTTTAGTCAGTGTTACACTCTTTGTAAGCAGTTGACCGTCTCTATCTATAGTTATATCAACCGTTTCTCCTGGTCTTTTTGCAGTAAGCTGTCCTCTTAATTCTGAGAATTTTGTAATTTCTACATTGTTTACTTTTACAATAATATCATCTTTCTGTAATCCTGCTTTTGCAGCACCTTGACCATCTTCTACTCCCACAATTTTAACTCCAGAAATATCGCTATCTTCTAAAGGATTATAACGAATACCTATAACCGCTTCTTGTACTACACCATATTCTAGTAAATCATCTACTACTTTTTTTGCAATATTAGAAGGAACTGCAAAAGAATAACCAATAAAAGATCCAGTTTTAGAAGTAATTGCAGTATTAATTCCTACCAATTCTCCTCGTGTATTTACCAGTGCCCCACCACTGTTTCCCGGATTAACCGCAGCATCTGTTTGTATAAATGATTCAATATTTCCATTCCCTTCTAAATCTCTTCCCTTTGCACTTACAATACCTGCAGTTACTGTTGATGTTAAATTATATGGGTTTCCAACTGCTAATACCCATTCTCCAACTTTAATATTATCTGAATTTGCAAATGGAGAATATGGTAATTCTATATCTGCATCAATTTTTAATAATGCAATATCATTGTTTTTGTCTGCTCCTATTAATTTTGCTTTGTATTTCTTTTTATTATTTAAAGTAATTTCTAAATCACTTGCACCATCAATAACATGATTATTGGTTACAATATATCCATCAGATGAAATAATAACCCCACTACCAGTACCCACTTGCTCGTATTTTCTTTCTCCATTTCCGTTACCGAAGAAAATATCTAACGGATTTATTTGTGTTCTTACAGCTGTATTTTTAACATGTACAACAGAATGTATAGACCTTTCTGCAGCAGTTGTAAAATCAATAGATGATGCATCTACATTTGAGTTATTGGTATTAAAAGCTGGGGTAAAATTTGTTTTAACCATTTTCATTGGTTCATTTACTGTTCTTTTAATTATAACAGTATCTTTAAAAAGCAGTTTGTATCCACCCAAAGTAAGTGTTCCCCCTAAAACTGCCATTCCTAATAAACTAAAAAATTTCTTCATGATTCTAAATTTTTATGTGATTCAAATATACAATTTTAACAATTTCAAAAAATCTGTTTAACTTCATTTTAACTGACTTTAACCGCTTTTTAACAGTCTTAATTTCTTCATTAAATACCTATCTTTGCTCTAATGAAATTAGAATTTTATAAATATCAAGGAACTGGAAACGATTTTGTCATGTTAGATAATAGAACAAAAATCTTTCCAAAAGAAAAAACTGACATTATTTCTCATATTTGTGACAGACATTTTGGAATTGGTGCTGACGGTGTTATTTTAATTGAAAACGATGATTTTTTTGATTTTAAAATGATTTATTTTAATGCAGATGGAAGCGAAACTTTTTGTGGAAATGGAGGAAGATGTGCTGTAGCTTTTGCAAAAAAATTAAATATTATTGATTCAGAAACCAATTTTATTGCTGTTGATGGAGAACACTTTGCAGAAATTAATGATACTACCGTTTCTTTAAAAATGATTGATGTTGATGAAATTGAAGTGAAAGAAAATACTATTTTTGCTTTTACAGGAACGCAACATCATGTAGAAATTGTAGATGATTTAAATAATTTCCCTGTATTAGAAAAAGGGGGAAAAATTAGATACTCATATAAGGAACCTGGAAGTAATGTAAATTTTGTACAACAAATTAACAATACAACTTTTAGAGTTAGAACTTACGAAAAAGGTGTTGAAGATGAAACATTAGCTTGCGGAACAGGAGTTACAGCAGTTGCAATTGCAATGCACAAAACAAACAAAACAACAAGTAATTTAATTTCTTTGCCTGTAGAGGGTGGTCTTTTAGAGGTTTCTTTTACCGAAGAAAAAGGCATTTATAAAAATGTGTTTTTAAAAGGGCCTGCTACTTTTGTTTTTAATGGAAATATCAATATTTAATGAAAACACTTTCAAATACAAATATTAATTTACGTGCCTTAGAACCAGAAGATTTAGATTTTCTCTATCAAATAGAAAACAACGAATCATTTTGGGAAATAAGCCATACACAAACTCCTTTTTCTAAATTTGTACTTAAGCAGTATTTAGAAAATGCACATTTAGATATTTTTGAAGCAAAACAATTACGTTTATTGATTGAAGAAAAATCAACAAAAAAACAATTAGGGATGATTGATTTGTTTGATTTTAACCCACAACACAATAGAGCAGGAATTGGTATTTTAATTCATCCAGACTTTCAACAAAACGGATTTGCATCTGATGCTCTTTCCATCTTAATAAACTATGCTTTTTCTTATTTAGGTTTGCATCAATTATATGCAAATATTACATCTGATAACTTTAAAAGTTTATCCTTATTTAAAAAACATAACTTTAGAGAAGTTGGTATTAAAAAAGATTGGATTTATTCTGATAGAAATTTTAAAGATGAAATACTATTTCAGTTGATAAAACAGTAACTTTACATCCTTTTAAAAATATTTACAATTGAGCAAAAAAATCATATACATATTAACTACCATATTATTAATTGGTGGAATTTTAAGTTATAATTATTATCAAAAAATATTTGGGAAAACAATTACCAAAGATTACGTTTTATTTGTACACTCAACAGATAACTTATTAGATATAAAAAAGAAAATTGAACCTTTTTCTAAGAGTCCAGAAACTTTTCTTTGGATTGCTGCCAAAAAAAGCTTTTCGAAACCTAAAGTTGGTAGATATGTACTAAAAGAAGGAATGTCTAATAATGACCTTGTAAACATGTTACGAAGTGGAAGACAAACACCTTTAAAAATCTCTTTTAATAATCAAGATACTTTAGAGAAATTTGCAGGTAGAATTGCAGAACAATTGGCAGCAGATTCTATTTCATTGCTTACCTCTTTTTTAGATAAAAAATTCTTGTCAGATAATAAACTAACAGAAAAGTCTGTACTTCAAATTTTTATTCCAAATACTTATGAATTTTATTGGACCGTTTCTCCTAAAAAATTTAGAACAAAAATGTTAGTAGCTTATAAGAGATTTTGGAACGAAAGTAGATTACAAAAAGCAAAAAAATTAAACTTATCACAAGATCAAGTAATGACTTTAGCTTCGATAGTTCAAAAAGAAACTGCACAAAAATCAGAAAGACCAATTGTTGCAGGATTGTATCTAAATCGTCTTAATAAAGGTTGGCCTTTACAGGCAGATCCAACAATTATCTATTGCGTGAAAGAAGTAAAAGGACAAGATTATGTTGTAAAAAGAGTTTTAACTGTAGATTTAGAAATTAATTCGCCATACAATACTTATAAGAATACAGGTTTACCTCCTTCTTTAATTGCAATGCCAGATATTTCTGCTATTGATGGAGTATTAAATGCAGAAAAACACAACTACTTTTATATGTGCGCTAGTATTGACAAAATAGGATATCATGAATTTTCTAAAAGCTTAGCACAGCACAATAGAAATGCAGGGAAATATCAGCGTTGGCTTAATAAACAAGGGGTAAATAGATAATGAGAAACATTGTTTTATCCTTTTTTTTATTTTTTGTTTCACTTGCTTCAATTGCTCAAACTTCTTCATTTTATAAAAAATCAGATACTTTACATCTTAAAAGAAGAAATACGATTATTATTACCGAAAGCCTTTTAGCAGGTGGAACTTTACTAGCCTTAAATCAACTTTGGTATAAAGATTATCCACGTTCTAATTTTCATTTTACAAATGATAATTCAGATTGGAAGCAAATGGAAAAAGCAGGTCATTTTATGACATCTTATTATCTTGGTAAAATGAGTATGGAAGCATTAAACTGGGCAGGAGTTTCTAAAAAAAACCAACTAATTTATGGAGCTACTTTTGGTTTTACATTCTTAACTGCTGTAGAAGTTTTAGACGGATTCTCTAAAGAATGGGGAGCATCACCTGGAGATATTCTTGCAAATGCAGCAGGTACAGGTTTGCTAATTGGACAAGAATTACTTTGGAAAGAACAAAGAATTACAGTAAAATACTCTTTTCATCAAACAAGTTATGCAAAACTAAGGCCTAATACTTTAGGAGAAAATTTTATTCAACAAGCGTTAAAAGATTATAACGGACAAACATATTGGCTTTCTGCAAATATATGGTCTTTTAACAAAGAAAGTAATTTTCCAAAATGGTTAAATATTGCTTTGGGTTATGGTGCAGACGGTATGTTGTATGGAGAAACTAAAACAACAAACCTATTAACACAAGATCCTTACAGACAATTTTATTTGAGCTTAGATCTCGATTTAACAAAAATCAAAACAAAATCAAAATTTTTAAAATCTCTGTTTTCTGTTGTCAATTTCATAAAGATTCCTGCTCCAACCTTAGAAATTAACACTAAAGGTAAGATTAAATTTCATTATTTATATTTTTAGTAAATTTTAACATATTGATTATCATTAAGTTATATTTTATATTGTAATTTTGCACCCGCTAAACAGAAAGATAATATTATCAAAAAGTTTATATTTTTAATTACTACATTATTTTTATTTACCAATGCTACATTGGAGGATAAAAAAACCGAACCTAAAGCAGCTATTTCTTTACCGAAATATGTAAACTTTAATATTCCATATATTCAAAAAAACTTTGTTGCTTTTAAAGAAGCTGTTGCTTTTAAAGAATCTCAAGGAAAATATAAAGTTGTAAATACATTAGGCTATTTAGGAAAATATCAATTTGGGAGAACTACTTTAGAGCGCTTTAGAATTTATGATACAAATGCATTTTTAAAAAACCCTGAATTACAAGAAAAAGCTTTTGTTGCTTTATGTAAAGTAAATAAATGGATCCTAAGAAAAGACATAAAACGTTCTAGTGGAAAAATTATAAACGGAATAGAAATTACAGAATCGGGTATTTTAGCGGCTGCACATTTAAGTGGAGCAGGAAATGTGAAAAAATTCTTACGTAGTAATGGAACTCAACGTTTTTCTGATGCTTACGGAGCGACGATTCAATCTTACTTAAAGAAATTTGGAGGCTATGATGTTTCTATGATTATTGCAGATAAAAATGCAAAAGTTTAGATAATTATAAAAATAACTCCAGTAATTTTCTCCTTATCAATAAAGCCTATATTTCTAGAATCAAAAGTAGCATCTCTACTATCGCCTAGAACAAATACTTTATTTTTAGGAACAACAATAGGCCCAAAATTATCTTTATTCCAAGCTTTGTTATAAATAGTTTGAATATCATTGTCTATAAACCGACTGTCTTCAATTAATCTAGTTACATTAAAGTCTAATTTATCGACCATAAAATCTTCTAATAAAAGTTTAAAATTTACAGAATCTAATCGCTGAAAAGCTAGATTATCAAAATCAAATTTACTTTCTTTAATCTTGTTTAAGTTTTCTTTTTCTGTTTTATAAAGATGAACTAAGTTTCTATTTTCATCAATATTAATGTTGTTTACAAAAACAACTCCATTTATTATTTTAATTGTATCAAATTCTGCTGCAACTAACCGATGAACTCTAACGTGATTTCCTAAAAAAGTATCTTCAAAATTGTAGCAAATAAAATCACCAACATTTGGCGATATTAAATTTGTAGCAAGAGTTTTAGAACCTATAGACATGTTAGGTTCATTTGCAGGAGTTGCCATATTGTAAAAAACCAATAATCTAGTAAGCCCTAAAACATAATACAATAAGAACTGTGATACTAAACAAAAAAGTATTTACTTTCTTTTTACTCATACTTTACTTATGAATAATAAATATAGCAGGTTTTTTATGTAAATCTGGTTGCTGATGTTTCCAATCTTTTATCATTAAAGTTTTAATAAACTCTGTTGGTAATGTAATGTCTGCAGCTATACATAAATTTGTAGTTGGTGTTAATGTTGCTTTTAAATCTGACAACATTTTTTCATTTCTATACGGAGTTTCTATAAAAATTTGCGATTGATTTTTATCTTTAGATAATTTCTCTAAATCTTTAATGGCTTTTTTTCTTTCTCCTTTTTCAATAGGCAAATAACCATTAAAAGCAAAATTTTGACCATTCATTCCAGAACTCATCATAGCCATTAAAATAGAACTTGGTCCAACCAACGGCACCACTTGTATTCCTTTTTCATGAGCTAATTTTACAATACTTGCTCCTGGATCTGCTACCGCAGGCACTCCTGCCTCCGAAAGCAATCCTACATTAATTCCTTCTTTACAAATATCTAAATATTTTCTAGTTTCAATTTCTTCTGCATATTTATCTAACAGCATTATTTGTAGAGATGGTTGCGATTTTTTTGGAGAAATTTTCTTAATAAATCTTCTTGCAGATTTTTCATTTTCAACAATATAGTAGTCAATTTGTTCTATTACCTTTTTTACAGATAAAGGCATTACTTCTAGAGGTTCTGTTTCTCCTAAAGTTGTGGGAATTAAATAGAGTTTACCTATCATTTTATAATTTTTTACTGATGAGTTCGCAAGCTTCATCTAACATTTTATATACATTTTCAAAACCTTCTTTTCCTCCATAATATGGATCTGGAACACTTAAGTTTTTATTTGGATGCGAAGCATTTAATATCAATTGAACTTTTTGTTTATCTTCTATGTTTCTTGCCAAGGAAAGTATGTTTGCGTAATTACTATCATCCATAGCATAAATAACATCAAACTCATCAAAATCTTTTATTAAAAATTTTCTTGCACGTTGATTGGTGATATCTATTCCGTATTTTTTAGCAACTTCTATAGAACGCAAATCTGGAAGATTACCTATATGATATGCAGCAGTTCCAGCAGAATCTACTATAACAGTATTAGAATTTACTTTAGATTGTAAAATACCTTCTGCTAATGGAGAACGACAAATGTTTCCTAAACAAACCATTAACACTTTATGCATAAAAATATTTTTTGTTAAAAATAAGAAACTATTTTCCTCTTAAAAAGTTTAAAAGAAGATAATTTAAAATCAATAAGTTTCTGAGTTTTTTTTTAGAAAGTCAACTTTTTTGTTAAATCGTCAACATATTTCTTAAACTGCTTATCAGTTTCAGTTAAATTGTCTACGGTTTTACAAGCATGTAATACTGTTGCATGGTCTCTTTGCCCAATTTGATTACCAATACTTGCCAAAGAAGTTTTTGTTAATCTTTTAGCAAAAAACATAGCTAATTGTCTGGCTTGAACAATATGACGTTTACGTGTTTTAGATTGTAAAGTAGCTACATCCATATCAAAATACTTAGAAACTTCTTTTTGAATGTAATCTATAGAGACTTCTTTCTTTGTATTTTTTACAAACTTATCTACAATTTGTTTTGCTAATTCTACAGAAAACTCTTTTCTATTAAAAGAAGCTTGTGCAATCATAGAAATAACAACACCTTCTAATTCTCTAACGTTAGATTTTATATTTTTAGCAATATATTCTACAATATCTTCAGGCATTTCGACACCATCTCTATACAATTTATTTTGCAAAATAGAAATTCTTGTTTCGTAATCTGGAGCTTGTAATTCTGCCGATAATCCCCATTTAAAACGAGAAAGTAAGCGTTGTTCAATATCTTGCATATCTACAGGTGCTTTATCCGAAGTTAAGATTACCTGTTTTCCATTTTGATGTAAATGATTAAAAATATGGAAAAATACATCTTGTGTTCCTGCTTTACCTGATAAGAATTGCACATCATCAATAATCAATACATCTATCATTTGATAGAAATGAATAAAATCATTTCTAGTATTCGATTTTACTGAATCTATAAATTGTTGTGTAAATTTTTCCGAAGAAATGTATAAAACGGTTTTGTCTGGATATTTATCTTTAATATCAACACCTATAGCGTGTGCTAAATGTGTTTTACCTAAACCAACTCCGCCATAAATTAATAATGGATTAAAAGAGGTTCCTCCGGGTTTATTAGCTACTGCCATACCCGCAGAACGTGCTAATCTATTAGAATCTCCTTCTACAAAATTTTCAAAATTATAATTAGGGTTTAATTGAGATTCTATTTTAACTTTTTGTAATCCTGGAATTATAAAAGGGTTTCTTAATTCTCTTTTGTTAGATTCTAAAGGAATAGTAACTTTTTGTGGTTTTAAAGGATCTCTATTTGAGCTAGGAATTTTTACAATTTGCGGTCTGTTGCTACTGTAATTATTTTCCATTTTCACATCGTAAATCAATTTAGCATCACTACCTAATTGTTTTACCAATGCAACACGTAATAATTTAATATAGTGTTCTTCTAACCATTCATAAAAAAATTTACTTGGTACTTGTATTGTTAATGCTTCTCCTGAAAGTTTTACTGACTTTATTGGTTCGAACCAAGTCTTATAAGCTTGTGGTTTGATATTATCCTTTATAAAAGATAAACATTCATTCCAAACAGAGTCAGCAGTTAAATTCATTTGTTGATAAGGTAGTTTTTTTGGTTACTAATTATGCAAAAAAAGTGGAGAATTCCTCTTTTTCTACAGCAATACAAAAGTGTGAATAAAATTCAGTATAAAAAAATCAATTTGCTATTGATTATTAATTATTTTTTACGTAAAATGGTAAAAATTCAATTGTTTAAATATTTTGAAAAAATCATCAACAAAAACAAGAGTTCGGTATTCTGAAACCGACCAAATGGGTGTGGTATACCATGGAAACTATGCTCAATTTTTTGAATTAGGGAGAACAGAATGGTTACGTTCTTTAGGCGTTACATACAAGGATATGGAAACAAGTGGAATAATGCTTCCTGTAATTTCTTTAAACTGTAATTTTATTAAATCTGCTCTTTATGATGATATTTTAACCATACATACTTTTCTTAGAAAAAAACCGATGGTGAAAATTGAATTTGATTATGAAATTCTAAATCAGAACGATGAATTAATCTGTACAGGAAATTCTGTATTGGCTTTTATGAATATGAATACATTAAAACCAGCTCGTTGTCCTGATTATTTATTAAAAAGTTTAGGCTTTTAAAAATTACTTTATTTATTTTTTAAAACCATTTTGCCTAATAATTTCTAATTCATCAAAAGAAAAAACATTGTTTTTATAAAGTCGAAACAACTCGTCTGAAACCGTTGCGTTAAATAAGATTAAATCGTCTGTATTTACAGTAACATTTATACCTTTATCAAAGAGTTTTCTTACTTGATGCTGTTTTATATCTTTTACGGTACCTAGAGAAATATTACTTTGTGGACATACATTTAATCTAATATTTCTTTCAAAAATTAAATCCATTGTTTTTTCAGACTCTACTGCATTTATTCCATGTTGTAATTCATCTGGTTCTAATAAATGAATGGTTTCATTTATACTATTATAATCAGAAAACTCACCTATATGTGCTTTGGTTTTAATATGATTTTTCTTTGCTGTTTTAAACAATTCTTGAAAAGGAGTAAGATTTTGATTTGCTTCTTTACCGTAAATATCCATTCCATTAAACTCTCCAGAAAAGATACATGCTTCACCATAAGCATAAACTTTCTCTAAAGGCAAATCTTTATTAATACCAATGTCTGGTCTAAAATCAATTTTAGATTTATATTTTTCTTTAATACGTTTTACTTCTGAAATTACTTGCTCAATAGAATCATCAAAAAAACGAGACAAACCAACATCAACACTTGCTTCTAAAAGCGTAACATTATCATCAATACTGCTTTCTATAGCTATTTCCATAAAATTAACAACATCTACTTTTGTAAGCATTATCTTATTTAAATGACCGTAAATAAAATCTATCATACCTACTAAACCATCATAATTTTTAGGAAAATTAATGCTAGTATTCGGGTACTTTTCTAATAGTTTTTTTTGCGAACCACCTAAATGAAAATGATTATGTACGTCAGCTTTTGGAAGCTTTAAAAAGGTCTCTTTAGTATATTTCAATAAATTAAGTTTTACAATTTAAAAAATTACATAAAAAATGTATTTTATAATTAATATTAATAATATCGCTAAACTAATTGCTAAATAACGTAAGGATTTGTTTACATTTTTAAATTTAGCTGCTGTTATTTTAGCGTTAATATAAATCTGCTGACCTAATTGATCATACAACTTCTCTTTATCTATATTTACATCCATAAAGGCTTGAGAAAATTCTTTAATGTCTCCAAATTTAGAAATGATATCTCCAAAGAAAAAAACATTTTTTTCATAATTTTTTTCTATTCTTGGGATAAAACTTCTAACACTATAATACATAGATATTAGTGTACTTACAAGCCATAAAACAGCTAAAATATGTGCAAATCCAAATGAAGTAAAACTTCCTTTTGCGTTATCTATATTTTGATATACAAAATTAAAAATGATTCCATAAAAAGATAAAATTAATCCCGCTTTTAATTCGGATGATTTAATTAATCCTATAAAATATTTCATGGTACCCCAATAATGAAAGGATAAATCTTTACCATCTAAATCCTCTATAGAATGGATTCTTTTAGTTTTAATATTTTTTTTGGTTGGCTCCATAAATTATGACTAAGAATATTTCTTTGTCTATATTAATAATTAGGTAAATCTAAATATAATTTCTTTTATTCGCAAATAGCAACTATTCATCAATACTTAAATGAAATAATGCTTCTCCTTTATTAACAATTGGAGTTTTATTGATACAAAACACATGGCAATCAAAAGGGGCATAAATTTTCTTTTTAAATTCTCCAAACGGATCTTGAATAACCCCTAAAACCTCTTTCTTTTTTACAAAGGTTCCGTTCTTAGCTCTAATTTTAAACATTCCCGAATGCGATGCTCTTAACCATTTTGCTTTGTTAATAAAAATAGGAGTTTCTCTAACTGTAATTTCGCCTTCAATTAAACCTAAATGGATCAAAATATTTTTAGTTCCATTAACACCTTCGTTTATTATTGTTGGATTTAATTCCTTCGATTTTCCTCCTTCAAATAACAAAATAGTTTTGCCCATTTTATGCAAAGTATCTCGTAACGATTTGGTAATGTTTTCAGAAAAAACAATCATTGGAGGATTAAATATTTTTGCCAACTCTAAAGCTTTTTGGTCTTCTTTGTTACATCTTATCTGAGCAATATTATCACGCTCTCCTCCTCCTGTATGAAAATCGACAACATAATCTACAAAAGGAGCAATTTCTTTAGTAAATTGATATGCAAATTGACTCGCCAAAGAACCGTTTAATGAGCCAGGAAACATTCTATTTAAATCACGTCCGTCTGGAAACTCTCTCGTTTGAATTAAATACCCAAAAATATTAAATACAGGAATACAGATAATTGTTCCAGTAATCGGTTTGTTTATTTTCTGACTAATTATTTCTCTGATAATTCCAACTCCATTTGTTTCATCTCCATGAATACCTGCTAATAATAAAACAACGGGACCCGGTTTTTTAGAACGTTCTATAATTACAGGAACATTTACAGTGGTTCTTGTATGTAATTTAGCTACTTCTAAATCTAAAACGGTACGTTTACCTTCAGGAATTTCTTTTCCCAAAAGAACAAAAGGTTTATTCTGCATGAATTTCTAAATATCTAATAATTTCTTTAGCAATATTTTTCCCTGTAGCGGTTTCAATTCCTTCTAAACCTGGAGATGAATTTACTTCTAAAACTAAAGGTCCCTTTGAAGACTGTAACATATCTACACCAGCCACACCTAAACCTAAAGCTTTGGTTGCTTTTAATGCCGTTTTTTCTTCTTCATCAGTTAATTCGATAATTGTTGCATTCCCTCCTCTATGTAAATTAGAACGGAATTCACCTTCTTTTCCTTGGCGCTTCATTGCTCCAATTACTTTTCCATCAACTACAAAAGCTCTAATATCTGCACCACCTGCTTCTTTAATAAATTCTTGTGCAATCACTCTTGCTCCGAGACCATTAAAGGCTTCTAAAACAGAGGTTGCAGCATTTTTTGTTTCAGCTAAAACTACACCTAAACCTTGTGTTCCTTCTAATAATTTTAAAACCAAAGGTGCGCCTCCAACAGATTTAACAACATGCTCTACATCTTTAGTATAATTTGTAAATACCGTTTTAGGCAAACCAACACCTGCTCTTGCTAAAATTTGCAAACTGCTTAATTTATCTCTAGATCTTGTTAATGCTTGTGATGTTACAGAGGTAAAAACTTTCATCATTTCAAATTGACGAATTACGGCTGTTCCGTAGAAAGTTACAGAAGCTCCAATTCTAGGAATAATTGCATCAATATTATCTAGGTACTCTCCTTTATAAAATATTTTTGGAGATCTTTTTTCTATTTCGATATTGCATTTTAAATGATCTACGACTATGATTTCATGACCTCTTTTTTCAGCAGCTTCTACCAGTCTTCTTGTTGAATATAGCCTTGGGTTTCTAGATAAAATTACAATTCTCATTTTAGTTTATATTTTAATTTATGTGATAAATTTTTCTTTGTAGTGTCTATCACAAATTTTTTATTTAAAAATTTTCGTCCTAATAATATAGGAAACTTCATTTCTTTCCGTTCGCTTAATGTTAAATGAATGAGAAAAGATTCATTAAAAATTACGATTTCTGTCTCAATTAAAAATCTTTTTTCAGAAATCCCATTAGAACTTTTTACTTTTTTAAATGTGTATTTTTTTGTGGAAAATTCTTTATTATTATAAAAAACATGTTCTGGATCTAACAACTTAAATCTTATAAATCGCTCATTATCAATAACAAATTCTTCAATATTTGAACAATGTATAGAAGATGTATAAGCACCAGAATCAATTTTAACATCAATATCCGAAAGTGATAATTCTGGAAAATCAGCTTTATCGACACGTCCAATTGTAATTTTCATTTACTTAAGTTATATTGAAGTAAAATTAGGAATACTTATTCATAAAAAGACAAAAAAGCGCTATAATTTTGCGATTGCGGCTTCTGCACATCTTTCTCCATCCATTGCTGCAGATATAATTCCTCCTGCATAACCACCACCTTCTCCACAAGGAAACAAACCTTCTATTTTAGTGTGTTCTAAATCCTCTTTTCTAGGAATATTTACAGGTGATGAAGTTCTAGATTCTACCCCAATAATATTGGCTTCGTTTGTGTTATATCCATGCATTTTTTTACCAAAAGCATCAAAACCTTTTCTTAAACGACTTCCAATAATTTTTGGCAATAAGGAATGTAAAGGTGCCGATCTTAATCCTGGTTGATAAGAACAATCATTTAAATCTGTTGATAATTTACCTTCAATAAAGTCTGTTAATCTTTGTGCTGGTGCGGCTTGGGTTCTTCCTCCTGCAAAAAACGCAATTTTTTCTAGATCTTTTTGAAACTCTAATCCTTTTAAAGGTCCAAACGCATCGTATTTTTTGAAATCTTTATCAATATCTAATTCAACAACAATTCCTGAATTAGCAAATTTATTATTTCTTTTACTTGGAGACATACCATTTACAACAACTTCTCCATTTGCAGTAGCTGCAGGAACAATAAATCCACCAGGACACATACAAAAAGAATACACACCTCTATTATTTACCTGATGCACCAAACTATAAGCTGCTGCAGGTAATAACTCGTCTCTTTCTCCAGAACAATGATATTGAATTTGGTCTATAATTTCTTGAGGATGTTCAACACGAACTCCCATAGCAAAAGATTTTGCTTTAATAGTAATTTCTTTTCTGTGTAGCAATTCATAAATATCTCTAGCAGAATGACCGGTAGCTAAAATAACTGCATTCACAGCCATCTCATTTCCATTTTGAAGTTGAATTGCTTGTAACTTATGATTCTTAACAACAAAGTCCGTTACTCTTGTTTCAAAATGAATTTCTCCGCCATATTTTATAATATTCTCGCGAATATTCTGAATTATTTTGGGTAATTTATTCGTTCCAATATGCGGATGTGCATCTACTAAAATTTGCTCTGTAGCTCCATGAAAAACAAGGTTTTCAAAAATACGTCTAACATCTCCTCGTTTTAAACTTCTTGTATACAATTTCCCATCAGAATAGGTTCCTGCACCACCTTCTCCAAAACAATAATTAGAATCTTCATTTACAAAATGATCCTGATTGATCGCTTTTAAATCTCTTCTTCTATCTTGAACATTTTTACCACGTTCTAAAACAATAGGCTTATAACCTAATTCTATACAGCGTAATGCAGCGTACATTCCTGCGGGTCCAAAACCAATAATATGGATTTCTTTGGATTTAGAAACATCTTTATACTCAAAAATATAATCTGATTTTTCTGGAACTTGTTCATTTATATAAACAGCAACTTTATAATTAAAAATAATATCTTTCTTACGAGCATCAATAGATTTTCTAAGAACTTTTATCGCAGAAATTTCATTTTTATCGATTGCTAATTGTTTAGAAGCTTTATATAAAAGAATATTTTCTTTACGCTCTTCAATTAAATTTACACGAAGTTGAATTTCTTTAACCATTTTGCAAAAGTAATTAAATTATAAAGGCTTTTATCATTCGATCATTACCAAATAAATCTTTCTTTAATACAATATTTGTAAAACCTTTTTCTTCTAACATTTTTACTGTTTCTACTCCTAAATATTGATTGATTTCAAAAAATAATATTCCTTTTTCAGAAAGATATTTTTTTGCTAAATCGGCTATTTTGTTATAAAAAATTAATGGATTATTGTCATCTACAAAAAGTGCTAAATGAGGTTCGTTATTTAATACATTGTTGTTAATTTCTACTTTTTCTAATTCACGAACGTAAGGAGGATTAGAAACAATCACGTCAAATGAATGTGATAAAGTGTTTGTATTAAGAATGTTTTTTTCTATAAAATTAATATCAACTTTGTTTAAAATTGCATTTTTATTTGCTATGATTAATGCTTCTTTAGAAACATCTATTGCAGAAATTACAGCATTAGGTAAATTCTTTTTTAAAGAAATAGGAATACATCCAGATCCTGTTCCAATATCTAAAATTTGTAAGGGTTTATATTGATCTACTTCAGTAATAATCCATTCTACTAATTCTTCAGTTTCTGGTCTTGGAATTAAGGTCTTTTCATTGACAACAAAAGGTAAGCCGTAAAATTCTGTTTTCCCTAAAATATACTGTATGGGTTCTTCTTTTTGCAATCGTTTGACAACCGTTTTTAGAAGAACTAATTTCTCTGTAGGAATTAAAAAATCAGGTTTTAAAACAGCATCAATTCTTTGAAAACCTAAATACTCTTCAATCAATAAAAAGAAAAAAGTATCAACTTCTGTTTTTGGATAAATAGGCAATAATACTTCCGATAAATAAACTTTAAAATCTTTTAAAATCATAATTTTTTAATCATCCAAACGTTACAAGAATAGTGACCAGTATTCCCTATTGGTTTCTCTAAATTAACAAAACCATTTTTTTTGTACAAAGCTTTTGCAGCATCCATATATGGCATGGTTTCTAAATAACAACTTTCATAACCCAATGATTTTGCTTTATTTAAACAAGTATTTATTAGCTTAGACCCCAAGCCTTTTCCTCTTGTAATTGGCAAAAAATACATTTTTTGAAGTTCACAAACATTCCCTTCATAATTATCTAATTGAGCTATTCCTACTCCACCTACAATCTTTTTTTTATGTTCAATGACATAATAAACCGAAGTCGATTTTTGAAAATTTTCATACATTTCATCAGTAGCTTTATCTTCATAAGCTGTACCTACTTTTGGTACACCAAACTCAATTAACACACTTCTAATTACTTTTGCAATTTGCGAATTATCTCGAGGTTCAATTTCTCTAATGATAAAATCTTCTGTTGACATTTAATAACTTATTTTTGCAGTAGCAAGGTATCGAAAATTTTAAAATAATTTGAATGAAAAAACTACTATATTTTATTACTTTAAGTTTACTAATTAGCAGTTGTGCTGTAAAGAAAAAACCAATTTTTATTAAAGTTGATAATATAAAAATAGTTTCTTTTACTTCAGATACTATTCGTTTAAAAGCAGAAGCGTTTTTTGAAAATCCAAATGATGTTGGCGGTAAAATTTCTACAGATGAAATTAAAGTAATTATAAACGGAGCCGAAGTTGCGCAAGTTTCTTCAGATGAATTTAAAGTACCAGCCAGAAATGAATTTACCATTCCTTTAAATGTTGTAGTACCTGCTAAAAAGGTTTTTGAAAACAATAAAAATGGTATTTTAGGTGGATTGATAAATTCTGTTTTAAATAAAACCGTTAAAGTTCAGTTTAAAGGCAAATTAAACTACGTTGTTTTAGGTTTTAAAAAAGAATTTATAATAAACAAAACAGAAGATCTAAAGATTAAATTTTAAATTATCAATCACGAATTTTACATAAAACGTTGTTTACAAATTGCTAAAAACGGAATTGGAACTTCTCGTCCAAATCCTTCTGTTGGCGCAGTGATAACACATCAAAACAAAATCATTGGAGAAGGATTTACATCACCTTACGGCGGAAATCACGCCGAAGTAAATGCCGTAAATTCTGTAAAAAACAAAGCTCTTTTAAAAGAAGCAACAATTTACGTAACCCTAGAACCTTGTTCTCATTTTGGGAAAACTCCACCTTGTGCAGATTTATTGGTAAAACATCAATTTAAAAATGTAGTCATTGGTACTGTAGACTCTAATGATTTAGTGGCAGGAAAAGGAATTGACCGTTTAGAAAAAGCAGGAATTAATGTTATTGTGGGTGTTTTAGAAAAAGAATGCAGAGCACATCATAAACGCTTTTTTACAGTTCAAGAAAAAAAAAGACCTTATATCATCTTAAAATGGGCACAAACCCAAAATGGATTTATTGCACCTCATTTTAAAAATGAACAAAAACCAGTTTGGATTTCTAATACATATTCTCAACAATTAGTCCATAAATTAAGAAGTAAAGAGCATGCCATTTTAGTAGGTACAAATACGGCTATTGCAGACAACCCTAAGTTAAATGTTAGAAATTGGTCTGGAAAAAATCCTATTAGAATTGTATTAGATAAAAGCTTACGAATTCCTAAATCTTTAAATGTCTTTGACGGAAGTATAAAAACTATTGTTATAACAGAAACAAAGCTAGAAGACAAAAAAAATGTAATTTTTGAAGAAATTAATTTTTCTGAAAATATAGCAAAGCAAATTTGTGTTGTTTTACAAAAACATAAAATTCAATCGGTAATTATTGAAGGAGGCACACAAACTTTACAAACATTTATTGATGCCAATTTGTGGGATGAAGCAACCATTATTATTGGAAATGTTCTTTTTGAAAAAGGAATAAAAGCACCAATAATAAAAACGAAAAAGACAAAAGAAATAAACATCCAAAATGATGTTTTAAAATTTTATAAAAATGATTAAAAATATTATTTTCGATTTTGGAGATATCTTTATCAACTTAGATAAACAAGCTACTTACAAAGAAATGGCTAAATTAGGAGTTACCAATATTTCTAATGAAATGATGGCAGTTTATCATCAATATGAAAAAGGATTGATTTCTACAGATGAATTTGTAGATTTTTATCATCAAACAAGTAATATTAATAAATCCGACTTAATACGAGCGTGGAATGCTATTTTGTTAGATTTTCCTAAAAATCGTTTTCAATTTATAAAAGAATTATCTGCCAGTAAAAAATACAGGTTATTTTTATTAAGCAACACAAACGAATTGCATATTTCTTGGATTCAAGAAAATTGGGGAATAGAATTGTATAATGAATTTAAAAATTGTTTCGAACAATTTTATTTATCGCATGAAATTAACTTTAGAAAACCAGATGCCAACATTTACAATTTTGTGATCACTGAAAATAACTTAATAGCTAAAGAAACTCTATTTGTAGATGACTTAAAAGAAAATACAGTTGTTGCAGAATCTTTAGGAATTAAGGTTTGGAACTTAACTCCAGGACAAGAAGATGTTGTAGAATTATTTACTAAAAAAATTATTTAATTTTGATATATCTAGTTTTAAGCATTCTAATTTCTAGTTTGTTATTTGTTATTTTTAAACTTTTTGATATCTTTAAAATTAACACTTTACAAGCAATTGTTGTTAATTATATAATTGCTTTATCTTTTGGTATTGCAACTTCTAATACGTTGGTTCCCATTACTCAAATTCCGCAACAAAATTGGTTTATTGGTGCTTTTTGTTTAGGCTTTTTATTTATTTCTGTTTTTAATGTTATGGGAATAACTTCACAAAAAAACGGACTATCTGTTGCTTCTGTTGCAGGGAAAATGTCTGTAGTAATTCCTATTGTTTTTGGAATCATTGTTTATAATGAAGGCATAGGTTTTGTTAAAATTACTGGAATTGTACTAGCCTTAATAGCGGTGTATTTATCTTCTGCAAAAAGCGATACAAATCCTGTTAAACTTAAAAATTTAATTTTTCCATTATTGCTTTTTGTGGGATCCGGAATAATAGATACCGGATTAAAGTATGTAGAAACAACATCCGTTTCATCTGGTGAAGAACCCTTATTTTTAGCAACCATTTTTGGGTGTGCTTTTATTTTAGGTATTTTTGTTATCATTACTCAAATGATCAATGGCAAATTTAAGTTCCAATTTAAAAATATTTTAGGAGGCGTCTTATTAGGAATCCCTAACTATTATGCAATGGAGTTTTTATTAAAAGCCTTTAAAACAGATATAGAAAGTTCTATCTTATTTACCATTAATAATGTAGGAATTGTTTTATTAACCACCGTTTTTGCCTTGTTATTTTTTAAAGAAAAACTGATTAAAAAGAATTGGATTGGAATTGGTTTAGCAATCATTAGTATCTTATTTGTTTCATTTGCTTAAATATGGAAATAAAAGACACGTATAAAACTATTGGAATCCCTTCTAAAGAAACTCTTTTCAAAGAAAAAGGAAGTAAATTTTTTGGATATGCTTTTCCTGTTTTTTCAGAAGATGAAGTTAAAATCTGTATAGAAGATTTAAAAAAGAAACATCATGCTGCACGTCATTTTTGTTATGCGTATCAAATAGGAATTGAACAAATTAAATTTAGAGCAAATGATGATGGAGAGCCAAACAATTCTGCGGGTTTGCCAATTTATGGACAAATTCAATCTTTTGAAGTTACCAACATTTTAATTGTTTCAGTTCGTTATTTTGGAGGAACAAAATTAGGCGTTGGCGGTTTAATTTCTGCTTATAAAACTTCCGCTCAACTTACATTAGAAGCTTCTGAAATTTTAGAAAAAACAATAGATTTAAGGTATCAACTAAATTTTGGTTATGATTTAATGAATGCTGTAATGAGAATTGTTAAAGAGAGAAACCTAAATATTGTTTCTCAAAAATTAGAAATAGATTGTCAATATATTATTTCTGTCAGAAAAAAAGATGCACAAATTATTTTTGAAATTTTTGAAAACCTTTATAAAGTTAATATTAAACTTTTAGACTAAAGTTTAAATTTTGTTTTAATAAAAAAAGCCTCCAAATTGGAGGCTTTTTTTATTAAAATTTAATCTAATTTCTTAGGATTTTTGACCTTTTGTTTTGTCAATGCAATATCTATTACTTGTTTCATATCCGTAACATAATGAAAAGTTAAACCTTTTAAATAACTTTCTTTAATTTCTAAAATGTCTTTTCTATTATCTTCACATAAAATTATTTCTTTAATATTAGCTCTTTTAGCTGCTAATATTTTTTCTTTAATTCCACCAACAGGTAGCACTTTTCCACGTAATGTAATTTCACCTGTCATGGCTAATTTATTTTTTACTTTACGTTGAGTGAATGATGAAACTAATGAAGTTAACATTGTTATTCCTGCACTAGGTCCATCTTTTGGCGTAGCTCCTTCAGGAACATGAATATGAACATTAAATTTCTCTAATACCTCTGGCTTAATTCCAAATTCATCTGCATTCGATTTAATGTATTGCAAAGCAATGGTTGCAGATTCCTTCATTACATTTCCTAAATTACCTGTTATAGAAAGTGTTCCTTTTCCTTTTGATAAAATAGACTCAATAAATAAAATATCTCCACCAACTTGTGTCCAAGCTAAACCTGTAACAACTCCAGCAACTCCATTATTTTCATATTTATCTCTTTCTAATCTAGGAGCTCCTAAAATAGTTTCAATTTCTTCTGAAGAAACAGAAATATTATACTCTTCTTCTAAAGCAATAGATTTTGCAGCAAAACGAACCACTTTAGCAATTTGTTTTTCTAAACCTCTTACCCCAGATTCTCTTGTATAACCTTCAACAATTTTTTCTATTTGAGCTTTTCCTAATTTTAAATCTTTAGTGGTTAAACCGTGTTCTTTTAATTGTTTAGGCAATAAATGTCTTTTGGCAATTTCTACCTTTTCTTCAATAGTATAACCTGTAACATTTATAATTTCCATCCTATCTCTTAACGCCCAAGGAATTTGACCTAAATTATTAGCTGTTGCAATAAAAAGTACTTTTGATAAATCATATCCAACCTCTAAATAATTATCGTAAAAAGCTTCATTTTGCTCGGGGTCTAAAACCTCTAACATTGCCGATGAAGGATCACCTTGATGACTATTACTTAACTTATCTATTTCATCTAAAACAAAAACCGGATTAGAAGATCCTGCTTTTTTTAAATTCTGAATCAAACGCCCAGGCATAGCACCGATATAAGTTTTTCTATGACCACGAATTTCAGCCTCGTCCCTTAATCCACCTAAAGACATTCTAACATATTTACGTCCTAAAGCTTCTGCAACCGATTTACCTAAAGAAGTTTTACCTACTCCTGGAGGTCCATACAAACAGATAATTGGCGATTTCATATCGTTTCGTAACTTTAAAACTGCCAGATGTTCTATAATTCTTTCTTTTACTTTTTCTAAACCAAAATGGTCTCTATCTAAAATTTTAGTTGCTCTTTTTAAGTCAAATTTATCTTCTGTAAACTCTCCCCAAGGCAACTCTAACATTAATTCTAAATAGCTTCTTTGCACACCATATTCAGCCATTTGTGGATTCATTCTTTTCAAACGAGACAATTCTTTATGAAAAGTTTCATCTACCTCTTTGGTCCACTTTTTACTTTTGGCTTGCAAACGCATTTCTTCTAACTCTTGGTCATTAGAAACACCTCCTAGTTCTTCTTGAATAGTTTTTAACTGTTGATTTAAATAATACTCACGTTGTTGTTGATCTAAGTCTTCTCTAGTTTTAGACTGAATATCATTACGCAATTGTAACTTCTGAAGTTCTTTATTTAAATTAGTTAAAGCCAATAACGCACGTTCTTTTAGATTGTCTTTTTCTAAAATTACTTGTTTTTGCATTACACTTAAATCCATATTTGATGAAATAAAGTTCACCAAAAATGCATCCGATTTAATATTTTTAATTGCAAAAGAAGCTTCTGACGGCAACATTGGGTTTTCTTTAATTACCTCTAAAGCTAATTCTTTTATAGACTCAATGATGGCTTCAAATTCTTTTTCATCATCTACTACTCTATCTTCTACAGCTTCTTTTACCGTTGCTTTTAAATAAGGCTTGTCTTGAACAATTCCATCAATTTCAAAACGTTTCTTACCCTGAATAATAACCGTTGTATTACCATCAGGCATTTTTAAAACTCTTAGAATTTGCGCTACAACACCAGTTGTATGAATATCTTTTAAAGTAGGTTCTTCTACTTCTTCATTACGTTGTGCTACAACTCCAATAATTTTATCACCTTTATTGGCATCTTTAATTAACTGAATAGATTTATCTCTTCCTGCTGTAATAGGTATTACAACACCAGGAAATAAAACCGTATTTCTTAACGGAAGAATTGGTAATATGTCTGGTACACTTTCATTATTTATGATTTCTTCATCTTCTGGTGTCATTAAAGGAATTAACTCAGAATCTTCATTCATTATGTTTTGAAAGGACAAACTGTCTAATTTTATAATCTTTGTTTTGCTCATCTGCTGTATATCTGTCATTCTGACATTGATTTATAAAAAATTAAAAATCAATATCTATGTTTTATTTTATAACTTATTGATAAATAAATACTTAAAAATAAAATATTCATTATCATTATTAATAAAGACAATTGTTATGCCAAATGATTTTATTAAGAATCTAATTGTAATAATCGCTAAGTAAATATTATTTTTGCCTTTATGGAAAACATCAAACAAACCACCAAAAAAATACAGAATGCTGTTGCTGAAGCAATCAAAAAATTCTCTATGATAGCTGATGGAGACAAGATTATGGTTTGTCTATCTGGAGGGAAAGACAGTTATACCTTATTAGATATGATGTTACACTTCCAAAAAGTTGCGCCAATTTCTTTTGAGATTGTAGCCGTTAACTTAGATCAAAAGCAACCTGGTTTTCCAGAAGAAGTATTACCCAACTATTTAAGCCAATTAAAAGTTGATTATAAAATTATAGAAAAAAACACTTATAAGGTTGTAATGGACAAAACTCCCGAAGGAAAAACAACCTGTAGTCTTTGTTCTAGATTGCGTAGAGGTACTTTGTACGAAGCTGCTAGAGATTTAGCTTGTAATAAATTAGCACTCGGTCATCATAGAAATGATATTATTGAAACCTTTTTCTTAAACTTCTTTTTTGCTGGAAAAATGGAAACAATGCCTCCTAAATTTATAAATGATTCTGAAGACTTAATTGTTTTAAGACCTCTGTCTTTTTGTAAAGAAAGCGATATTGAAACCTACTCTAATGCTAAAAATTTTCCTATTATCCCTTGTAATTTATGTGGTTCTCAAGAAAACTTACAACGTAAAAAAGTAAAGCAAATGATAACCAACTGGGAAGTTGATTTCCCTGATAGAAGCTCAGTTATGATGAATGCTTTACAAAATGTATCTCTTTCTCATTTATTAGATCAAAACCTATATGATTTTACATCTCTAAAAAGTAAAGTTGTAGTGTCTACATCCTCTTAAAGCTATTTTTTTATTTGATAAGAATAAAGAAGATTAGTAAAAAAACAAATTTCAAATAAAAAGTTTACTTTTATTTCTAGAAAGTGTCACAAATTAAAAATGATTTTGTCTCTAGAATAGATACGTTTTATTGGAAACCAACCAACCACATATAACCAAACTTGTAGAACGCTGTAAATCATCAGATAAAACCGCTCAGTTACAATTATACAAAGCTTATTATAAAGCAATGTTTAATACTGCGTTTAGAATTTTAAAAGATGAATTTGAAGCAGAAGATATTATGCAAGAAGCTTTTTTAACAGCTTTTACAAAGTTACATACTTTTAAAGGAGAAGTTACTTTTGGAGCTTGGTTAAAGCGAATTGTAATTAATAAAAGCTTAACACAGCTTAAGAAAAACAATAGGTATGAAGAGGTTAAAATGGAAGTAGTTACCAATGATGAGCTGAAAGAAGAAGTTATAAACTACAAGGGCTTAAATCCTAAAGATGTACTAACAACTTTAAATAGTTTAAAAGAAAATTATAGGTTGGTATTAACTTTAAATTTAATTGAAGGATTTGATTATGAAGAAATTGCACAAATTTTAAATTATACAAACGAAAACGTTAGAACTACTGTTTCTAGAGCAAAGAAAAAATTAAAGCAAGTTTTACTTGCAAACAACATTAAAGCACAAGCATATGGAAGATAAATTGTATCAATTTTTTTCTGAAAATGAATTCGATTACAAAGAACCACATTCTGGTCACTTAGAACGTTTTGAACGCAAACTTAACGCGCCAAATAAAATAAATAAAACTTCTTGGAAATGGCTTTCTGTAGCTGCTTCTGTAGTGTTAGTTTTAGGTTTTTGGTTAGGAAGTAATCATCAAAAACAACAATTAGATTTGGCAGATATTTCTCCAAAAATGGAAGAAGTACAAAGTTATTTTGTTTCTACAATCAATCAAGAATTAAAAACTTTAGAGAAAAACAGAAGCTTAAATACAGAAACTATTATTGAACAAGCATTAGATCAATTAGAAGAACTTGAAGAAAACTACAATATTTTTATTACCGAACTGAACAATAATGGTAATCAAAGAAAAATTATTAGTGCAATGATTAAAAATTATCAACAGCGCCTAGAAATCCTAGAAAATGTCTTAAAACAAATTGAATACATAAAAAACCCTAATCTATTAAACGATGAAATCTATATATAAAATCACTTTTTTGCTCTTTTTTCTTCCAATAATAGCGGTTGCAAATAATGATAATGATAAAGCAAAACACGAAAAAAATAAAACCATAAAAAAAATATTTACAGTAAATCCCAATGCTACCGTTGCTATCAGTAATAGATATGGAGATTTAAACATTACAACATGGAAAGAGAATCGTGTAGAAATTGAAGTTATTATTACTGTAAAAGGTGAAGATTTAGATGATGTAGAAGCTAAATTTAACTCGATTAATATCGCATTTAATGCAAGCCCATCATTAGTAGAAGCAGAAACAATTTTTGAAAAAACAAAAAGCAATTGGTCTTGGTGGAAAAAAAGTAAAAATGTAAACTATAAAATTAATTATATTGTTAAAATGCCAAAATCTAATGCTGTTAATTTAGAAAATGATTATGGAAGTATTTACTTAGACAACTTAAAAGGGAAAGCAAATATAGACTGCGATTATGGAAAAATTTATCTTGGAGAATTATCTGCAAACAACAATAATATTAATTTAGATTATTGCTCTTCTTCTTCTATTCTATATATGAAAAGCGGAACCATAAATGCAGATTACTCTAAAATAACAATAGAAAAATCAGATCAATTAAAAGTAACCGCAGATTATTCTACAATAATATTGGATAAAGCAGGTACAGTAAATTTTAACTCTGATTACGGAAGTATTGTTATTGATGATGCTGAAAATATTAATGGAAATTCTGATTATGTTAGTATGCGATTTGGAACAGTAAGAAAAAATTAAAAAATTGATACTGATTACGGATCTGTTAGTGTAAAAAGATTAGTAAAAAACTTTGAAAATGTAGATATTGACGGAGAATATACTGGCATTAGAATTGACGTAGATACAGATGCTGTTTTCGATTTTATTATAGATTTACAATACGCTAGTTTTAAAAGAGAAGATGATAAAATAGAATTTTATAAAAGTATTTCAAAATCAACAAAAAAATATTACGAAGGTAAATTTGGAAAAGGAAAATCGAATTCTAAAATAAAAATAAAATCACAATTTGGTGGAGTTTCCATTAAATAATAATTAATTAAAATCAACTAAAAAATAATCAATCATGTTTAAAAAAATTGTTTTAACAGCCCTTCTTTTTGTAGTTACAATTTCCGTTAACGCACAAAATTCTTGGGGAAGTAGTAAAAAAATTAAAGGAAACGGAAAAATAGTAACTGTAAACAGAACAACTTCTGATTATAACGGAGTGGGTGTTGGAGGATCTTTTGATGTCATTCTCATAAAAGGAAAAGAAGGAAAAATTACAATTGAAGGTGAAAAAAATATCATTCCTTATATAATAACAGAAGTCAAAGGAAGTACTTTACAAATAAAATACAAAAAGAATATTAATGTTAGAACAACAAAAAAACTAACCATAACAGTAGCTTACAATAGTTTAGACAAAATTTCGTTAGGTGGTTCTGGTAATATTATAAATAAAGGTGTTATTAAAAGCAATGACCTTAAAGTAAGTTTAGGAGGTTCTGGAAATATCACTCTAAACATTGATGTTGATGAAGTTAAATCTTCTATTGGGGGATCTGGAAACATCAAGTTAACAGGTAATTCTAATGAATTAGATTGTTCTATTGCTGGTTCTGGAAGTGTAAAGGCCTATGGTTTAAAAACAAATGAGCTAGATGCTACAATTGCTGGCTCTGGAAGCATTAGTACAACTGTAAAATCTAAAATTAATGCAAAAGTAGTAGGTTCTGGTAGTATTTATTACAAAGGAAATCCTAAACATATAAATACAAAATCGGTAGGCTCTGGTGATGTAATTGATAAAAACTAAAATTTATCTTATAAATAGTACTAAAAAAGCCCTAAAATGAAAATTCATTTTAGGGCTTTTTTACTTTATAACTTAAGTTTAATAATTTCTATACTCTTTTGTTTCTTCAAAAACATGTTCTAAAATATGTTGTTCTTTTTCATCAAAAGTAATATTTCTACGTTTCATTACAACCTCTGCAACTTCAAAAACTTTATTAGGCTTGTATTCTGTAAAACCTGATGCTCCACCCCAACTAAACGATGGAACAAAGTTTCTAGGAAACCCACTTCCAAAAATATTTACAGAAACACCTATAACGGTACCTGTATTAAACATTGTATTAATTCCACATTTAGAATGATCTCCCATCATTAATCCACAAAACTGCAATCCCGTTTTTGTAAAACGTCCTTCTTCGTAATTCCATAATTTTACTTCAGCATAATTGTTTTTAAGATTAGAATTGTTGGTATCTGCTCCTAAATTACACCATTCACCAATAACAGAGTTCCCTAAATAACCATCATGACCTTTATTAGAGTTTCTCATTAAAACCGAATTATTTATTTCCCCTCCTACTTTACAATAAGGACCAAGAGTTGTAGCTCCATAGATTTTTGCCCCCATTTTAACCACTGAATTTTCACACATCGCAAAGGGACCTCTTATTGAGGTGTTTTCCATAACAAGAGCATTTTTACCAATATAAATAGGCCCATTTGAAGCATTTAAAGTAGCAAAAACAACTTCCGCTCCTTCTTCTATAAAAATATTTTCTTTATTAATACATTTTGTTCCTTCAGGAATAGGTTGTGAAGTTCTTTCCTCTGTAATTAATTTAAAATCTTGCTGAATTGCTTCGTCATTTAAAGCAAAAATATCCCAAGTATTTTTAATTTTAATTAAATCTTCTTCAAACTCAATTTGCTTATATGTTTCAAAGTTTACTTCTTCTTGATTATCTGTTGTAAAAAAAGCAAGCACATCATCTCCTTTAAAAATAGCCTCATTCTTAGCTAAGTTTTTAATTTGTTCTACTAAAATTTCATTGGGAAAATAGGAAGCATTTATTAAAATATTTTCTTCTAATTCTACCATCGGGTATTTTTCTTCTAAATACTCTTCTGTAATTGTTGTAGTTGTTAAACCTAAATGCAGTTCCCATTTTTCTCTTATGGTTAAAATACCAACTCTAATTTCTGCTACAGGTTTTGTATATGTAAATGGTAATAATGATTTTCTTACATCTCCATCAAATAGAATATAATTCATCTTTTTTAATAACTTTTTTACAAAGATAAATTAATATCGATAAAATTTATTATTAAATTTAATTTAAAGACCTTCAAAACATGAAATAGAATATAATTGTATTTTTGAAAAAAATAAAATATGAATACGAAGTTTAAAAACATCGAAGATTCTCAACTTACAATTACTGAATTAATGCTACCCTCTAATTCTAATTTTAGTGGTAAAATTCACGGAGGATACATTTTAAATTTAATGGATCAAATTGCATTTGCTTGCGCCTCTAAACATTCTAGCAATTATTGTGTTACCGCTTCTGTAAATAAAGTAGATTTTTTAAATCCTATAGAGGTTGGTGAATTAGTAACCATGAAAGCATCTATAAACTACACAGGAAGAACTTCTATGGTTGTAGGCCTAAGAGTAGAGTCTGAAAATATAAGAACAGGAGAAAAAAAGCATTGTAATTCTTCTTATTTTACAATGGTAGCTAAAGATGAAAATGGAAAAAGTGCAAAAGTTCCTGGAATAGTTTTAACAAACAAAGATGAAATAAGACGTTTTGCTAGAAGTATTAAAAGGCAAGAAGAAGGTAAAAATAGAACATCTAGATTTAGTAGTGAAGTTTTTAAAACAGAAGATTATTTAGAACTTTTTAAGGATAGCAACTCTAAATTAAAGCTAGAATAAAACATCCTTTTAGCCTTACCTTGATGATGTAAGCCTATTAGAATCAAAATAATACACTTACTATTATTTAAACATTAACAACTCAAAAAATACTGACTAATAATATTTATTGTATGTTTAAAACTTAACATTAAAAAAAATATATGAAATCAATCAATTTATTGATAGAAATTAAGTTACTCATAGTAATTATGATTTTTTCCATTTTTACAAGTCATTCTCAAAGTAGGACTTCATTTGATGAAAATCAATATTATCGTTTAACATCTCAATGGAGAGGTAGTGGATTATCTCTAGACATATTAAATAGCGGTAAAAAAAATCAACCAATTTTAGCAAAAACAGCAAATGTTTCAGGTCAATTTTGGAAAATTAAAAAAGTAGGTATTAACACCTATACTTTGAGTACACAATGGAGAGGTTCAAATAAAATATTAGATTGCGTTCAAGGACCAAATAAAAATAGACCAATTTTAAATACTCAAACAGGAAGATCTGGAGGTGCTTGGAAAATTATTTCGTTAGGAAATGGTTATTTTAGGATTACCAACTTATGGTTAAGTGATTCGTCTCTTGACATTATTAATGATGGTAAAAATAATAAAATTCAAGTTGCTAAAACAGGTAATTATTTAGGTCAAGCATGGAAAATAACTGCCATAAATTCTAGCACAAATAAGCCCCAAAGAAAATGGTCTAATAACTCTACTCTTAGATCAGGTGCTAGCTTATTAAAAGGTTCAAGTATTCAATCACCAAACAAACAATATCAACTAAAATTTCAAAAGGATGGAAATTTAGCTTTTTACGGTCCAAATAATAGATACATTTGGGATGCTAAAACTAATGGTAAAGGTGTTAAATGTACTTTACAAAACGATGGTAATTTGGTAGTATATGACAAATATAACAAACCTGTTTGGAGTACAGAAACCATGTCTTATTTTGATAGAAAATACGCTTCTAGATTATGGAAACCCGTAAAATTAGAAATTAGTAATTCTGGTATTTGTGCTTTAAAAAGCAGTACAAATAAAACTGTTTGGACTTGTGGAAGAACAAGGTAGAAGTTAAAAAAAACAATAAAAAAAGCCTCCAAATTGGAGGCTTTTTTTATTGTAATAATTATTACTTACTCAAATACATTTTTCTACGAGCGTATAAATTATAGAATTCATCATCTTTTAAACTATCAATAAACAAGATACTTTCTCCAGTAGATTTCATTTCTGGTCCTAATTTTTTATCTACATTCGGAAATTTATTAAAAGAGAATACAGGTTGTTTAATTGCAAATCCATCTAATTGTGGGTTGAAATTAAAATCCGTTACTTTTTTCTCTCCTAACATTACTTTTGTTGCATAATTTACATAAGGTTCTTTATAGGCTTTTGCTATAAAAGGCACAGTTCTAGAAGCTCTAGGATTTGCTTCAATAATATAAACGATATCATCTTTAATAGCAAACTGAACATTTATCAATCCAACAGTTTTTAATTCTCTTGCAATTGTATATGTATGATCTTTAATTTGTTGCAACACAAATTCTCCTAAGTTAAAAGCTGGCAAGGTTGCATTAGAATCTCCCGAATGAATTCCACAAGGCTCTATATGTTCCATAATTCCGATAATGTACACATTTCCATCAGCATCACAAATTGCATCTGCTTCTGCTTCTATTGCTCCGTCTAAATAATGATCTAATAACAATTTATTATTAGGCATTCTTCCTAATAAATCAACAACATGTTTTACCAACTCTTCTCTATTAATGACAATTTTCATTCCTTGTCCACCTAAAACATAAGAAGGTCTTACCAAAATTGGAAAATCTAGTTGATCTGCCAAAGCCAGAGCTTCATCGGCAGTTTCTGCAATTCCAAATTCTGGATAAGGAATTTTATTTTTCTTTAACAATTCAGAAAAAAGACCTCTATCTTCCGCTAAATCTAGTGCTTCAAAAGAAGTTCCTATAATTTTAATTCCGTATTTAGTAAGTTTTTCAGCTAACTTTAAAGCCGTTTGCCCTCCTAATTGTACAATAACTCCTTCTGGTTTTTCATGACGAATGATGTCATAAATATGTTCCCAAAAAACAGGCTCAAAATATAATTTATCTGCGGTATCAAAATCTGTAGAAACCGTTTCAGGATTACAGTTAATCATAATCGTTTCATAACCACATTCTGCAGCAGCTAAAACTCCATGTACACAACAGTAATCAAATTCAATTCCTTGCCCAATTCTATTGGGTCCAGAACCTAAAACGATAATTTTCTTTTTATCTGTTACAATACTTTCATTGGCTATAATAATTTCTCCATCCGCAGTTTCAATTTCGTTTTCGAACGTTGAATAGTAATAAGGAGTCTTTGCTTTAAACTCTGCAGCACAAGTATCAACTAATTTAAATACACGTTGTACTTTTAATTCTTCTCTCTTATTATAAACCTCACTCTCTAAACAACCTAGCATGTGTGCTATTTGTCTATCTCCATAACCTTTTTGCTTAGCTTCTAGCAATAAATCTCTACCAAGAGTATCAATTTTATAAGTAGAAATTTCTTTTTCTAATTGAAATAACTCTTCATATTGTTTTAAATACCACATGTCTATTTTTGTGATATCATAAATCTGAGACAATGGAATTCCCATTGCAATGGCATCGTAAATAGCAAACACACGATCCCAACTTGCATTGGTTAATTTATCTATAATTTGGTTGTAATTTGTATAACTTTTTCCGTCTGCACCTAAACCATTTCTTTTAATCTCTAAAGATTGTGTTGCTTTATGTAATGCTTCTTGAAAAGAACGTCCAATCCCCATTACTTCTCCAACTGCCTTCATCTGTAAGCCTAAAGTTCTGTCAGATCCTTCAAATTTATCAAAGTTAAAACGTGGAATCTTTACAATAACATAATCTAAAGTTGGTTCAAATAAAGCTGATGTAGATTTTGTAATACCGTTTTCTAACTCATCTAGAGTATAACCAATAGCTAATTTAGTAGCTACTTTTGCAATAGGATATCCTGTTGCTTTCGATGCTAAAGCAGAGGAACGAGAAACACGTGGATTAATTTCAATGGCAATAATATCTTCTTTTTCATCTGGCGAAACTGCAAACTGTACGTTACAACCACCTTCAAAATCTCCAATAGAACGCATCATCTTAATTGCCATATCACGCATTTTCTGATAAGTCTTATCCGAAAGAGTCATAGCTGGTGCCACTGTAATAGAATCTCCTGTATGAATTCCCATCGGATCCATATTTTCGATAGAACAAATAATTACAACATTATCATTTCTGTCACGTAATAATTCTAATTCGTATTCTTTCCATCCCATCATTGCTTTATCAATCATCACCTCATGTATTGGTGATGCTTCTAAACCTCTGCTTAGTAATTCGTCAAAATCTTTTGCGTCATATACAATAGAAGCTCCTGCTCCACCTAAAGTATATGAAGAACGAATTACTAATGGAAAACCAAATTCTTGAGCGATTTCTTTTCCTTTTAAGAAAGATGTTGCAGTTGCTTGAGGTGCCATTGGCACATCAATCTTTAGCATTAACTCTCTAAACTGCTCTCTATCTTCTGTAATATTAATTGCATCAATATCAACACCTATTAATTGTACATCAAAATCATTCCAAATTCCTTTATCGTCTGCTTCTATACAAAGATTTAATGCTGTTTGCCCACCCATTGTTGGTAAAACGGCATCAATTTGCGGATGCTCTTTTAAGATTTGAATGATCGATTTTGTTGTTAATGGCAACAAATAAATATGATCAGCCATAGAAGGGTCTGTCATAATTGTTGCTGGATTAGAATTTATTAGAATTGTTTCTATTCCGTCTTCTCTCAAAGATCTTAAAGATTGGGATCCAGAATAATCAAATTCGCATGCTTGCCCAATAACAATTGGTCCAGATCCGATAATTAAAATAGATTTAAGGTCTTTTCTTTTTGGCATGGTAAGTAGTTGTTTTTTATAAGTTTGTAAAAATATCTAACCTTTAGATATAAAAAAAGGTGTTACTAAAAATAGTAACACCTTAATTATTAACAAATTGTTAATCATTTTATTTTTTATGTCTAGTTTCTGAAGAAACAGAAATTTTCTTCCTTCCTTTTGCTCTTCTACGAGCTAATACCTTTCTTCCATTAGCAGAAGCCATTCTTTCCATGAAACCATGTTTATTTCTTCTCTTTCTCTTTGATGGTTGATACGTTCTTTTTGGCATTATCTGTATTTTTAAATGTCTTCTATATTATTTCTTTTTGCTCAACTCGTTTACCTTGTTAAAAGCGTGTGCAAATATACAACTGTTTTTATTTTTGACAAACACTATTTAGAAAAAAAATGAAAATATTTTTCTTTGGTACAAATCTACAAATTTTAGAAATGTTTTCATCTTTTTTATTTGTGATAAAAGCTAGAGTTACTACTTTTGCCTAAACCTAACAACACCATGCATAACACAAAATACGTTTTTGTAACAGGAGGCGTAACATCATCTCTTGGAAAAGGAATTATTGCTGCTTCATTAGCAAAACTACTACAGGCTAGAGGCTTTTCTGTAACCATTCAAAAATTAGATCCTTATATTAATATAGATCCTGGAACTTTAAACCCTTATGAACATGGAGAATGTTATGTTACAGATGATGGTGCAGAAACCGATTTAGATTTAGGACATTATGAACGTTTTCTAAACATCCCTACCAGTCAAGCAAACAATGTTACTACAGGTAGAATCTATCAATCCGTAATTAATAAAGAAAGAAAAGGAGAATTTTTAGGAAAAACCGTGCAAGTTATTCCTCATATTACTGATGAGATTAAACGCAGAATTCAACTTTTAGGTGAAACAGGTGATTATGACATTGTAATTACCGAAATTGGAGGGACTGTTGGAGATATAGAGTCTTTACCTTATGTTGAGTCTGTACGTCAATTACTTTGGGAAAAAGGAGAAGAAAATGCCATTGTTATTCATTTAACATTAGTACCTTATTTAGCTGCTGCAGGAGAGTTGAAAACAAAACCAACACAACACTCTGTAAAAATGTTAATGCAAAGTGGTGTAAGTCCAGATATATTAGTTTGTAGAACAGAATACGAAATTTCTGATGACATTAAACGTAAACTCGCTTTATTTTGTAATGTAAAAAAAGAAGATGTTATACAATCTATAGATGCAGAAACAATATACGATGTTCCTAACTTAATGTTAGAGCAAGGTTTAGATACTGTTGTTTTAAATAAATTAAAATTAGCTTCTAAAGGAGAGCCAGAACTTAAAGTTTGGAACAACTTTTTACAAAAACATAAAAACCCGACTTCAGAAGTAGAAATTGCCTTAATTGGGAAATATGTAGAATTACACGATTCTTATAAATCGATTACAGAAGCTTTTATTCATGCTGGTTCTTCTAATGAAACAAAAGTAAAAGTTCGTTGGGTACATTCAGAAAGCTTAACTCCTAAAAACTTTGAAAAAAAACTTAAAGGTGTCAACGGAATTTTAGTTGCTCCCGGATTTGGTGATAGAGGAATTGAAGGAAAAATTAGAGCGGTACGATATGCAAGAGAAAGTAATATTCCATTTTTCGGAATTTGCCTAGGAATGCAAATGGCAGTTATAGAATTCTCTAGAAATGTTTTAGGACTTGAAAATGCTTGTTCTACAGAAATGAACAAAAGCACAAAATACCCAGTTATCAACTTAATGGAAAGTCAAGAAAACATTACCGAAAAAGGTGGTACAATGCGTTTAGGTGCTTGGGATTGTAAACTTTCTAAAGACTCTAAAACATACAATGCTTACAAATCTGAATTAATTAGCGAACGCCATAGACATCGTTACGAATTTAATAATGATTATTTAAAACAAATTGAAGAAGCCGGAATGAAAGCTACAGGAATGAACCCTAAAACAGGTTTGGTTGAAGTTGTAGAAATCCCTACTCATCCTTGGTTTGTTGGTGTACAATATCATCCTGAGTACAAAAGCACGGTTTTAAAACCTCACCCTTTGTTTGTTAATTTTATTAAAGCAGCATTAAAACAATCTAAAAAATAAGACACTAAAACAAGTTAGCAATAAAAAGGGAACACTATTTGAACTACTAACTAGTATAAAAAATAGAGCAGTAAAATCAATATAAAATCTGCTTTTTCACTACATTTGTCGCGTTTTTATCAAGAGTACATCTTGATACAATGACAAATTGACATTTTAAAAATATGGAACAAAAAAAATTCGACTACAATTCTTTTATTGGAATGATTTTATTAGGAGGTATTTTACTATACTGGATGAACACTAATAAACCAGAAGAAATAACACCAGAAACCTCTACAATTGAACAAATTGTAGATTCTACTGTACACCAAAATCCTCAAAATACAAAAATTGTAAACGAAACTGTTTTTGAAAATGATTCGTTAAAAAAAGCCGTTTTTACAACCAAATTTGGAGCTTTTGCACAAAGCGCTATTAACGGAACAGAAGGTACTTCTGTTTTAGAAAATGAATTGGTAAAATTAACCATTAACAACAAAGGAGGACAAATTGTAGAAGCGTTAATAAAAAATTATAAAACATACGATTCTCTTCCTTTATATATGATAAAGGATAAAAACTCATCTTTTAATATCAATTTTGGAACAACAGATAATAGAACTTTAAATACAAAAGATTTATTCTTTGAACCTTCAATTTCTAAAAATGGAGAAAACAATGTGATATCTATGAAACTAAAAGTTTCTGATACTCAGTTTTTAGAATATCGATATGAAATGAAACCAAATAAGTATATGGTTAATTTCTCTGTTCGCTCTCAAGGTTTAAATAACATTATAAACACATCAAATCCGATCAACTTAGATTGGAGTTTAAATGGATTTAGACATGAAAAAAGTTTAAAGACAGAAAATACAATGTATTCTCATTTTTATTATAAAACTGAAGATGAAGTAGATTACATAAATGCAGGAAAATCTGAAGTACTAAATGATGTAGATTGGGTTTCTTATAAACAACATTTTTTTACATCAAATTTATTAACAGACACACCTTTTAATAACGCAACTGTAACGTCTATAGATTTGGTTAAAAATGAAGAAATTGACACAGTTTACACAAAACGTTACGAATTAAAAACTCCCTTATCACTAACAAATGGAGAGTTAAATTATAATATGAAATGGTTTTACGGACCAAGTGATTACAATTTATTAAAGACTTTTAAAGGCACAGATTTAGATCAAACAGCAGATTTAGGTTGGGGTATTTTTGGTTTCTTAAATAGAACAATATTTTATCCAGTATTTAATCTTTTAAAAGGATTTTTATCTAATTATGGGTTAATCATTATTTTAATGACCATTGTTGTTAGATTAATTATGTCTCCTCTAGTTTACAAATCGTATTTATCAAGTGCTAAAATGAAGGTTATTAGACCCGAATTAACGGCATTAAACGAAAAGTATCCTGGAAAAGAAAATGCAATGAAACGTCAACAAGAAACCATGGCAATTCAGCGAAAAGCTGGAGTAAGCATGATGTCTGGTTGTATCCCTGCATTATTACAGATGCCTGTATTCTTTGCTTTATTTAAATTTTTTCCTACAAATTTAGCATTAAGACAAGAAAGCTTTTTATGGGCACCAGATTTATCTTCTTATGATACAATTTTTCAATTACCTTTTACAATTCCATTTTACGGAAACCACGTAAGTTTATTTCCAATTTTAGCATCTATAGCAATTTTCTTTTATATGAAAATGAACCAAAGCCAACAAGCAAATATGCAAGCTCCTACACAAGAAGGCATGCCAGATATGAGTAAAATGATGAAGTATATGATTTACTTCTCTCCTATTATGATGTTGTTTTTCTTTAACAATTACGCTAGTAGTTTAAGTTTGTACTACTTTATTTCTAACTTGTTAACCATTGCCATTATGTTGGTAATTAAAAACTATGTTATTGATGAAGATAAGATTCATGCAAAAATTGAAGAAAATAAAAAACGTCCAGAAAAGAAAAAGAGTAAATTCCGTCAAAGAATTGACACTGCAATGAAACAAGCACAAGAACAACAAGCTGCACAGCAAAAAAGAAAATAACATTTCTTAAAAATAAACTGAAAAGAGAATCAAAAATTTGGTTCTCTTTTTTGTGTTTTTATTCTACATAAAACATACTGTTAATAATATAACAAAAGTTAAGCTATATTTTATACTGAGGCAAGAAATTAAATCTTGGGACTTATCAAACAACAATTTCGCAGAAAATAAGCTTAAAGTAAATAACATTTCTAACGCTATTTATATTCTAAAAATCACAACAAACAAAGGTGATTTTTCTAAAAAGTTATTATTAAACTAAAAACAGTAAAACCTTAACTGAAATAAAAAAACCGAAACTAATTAGTTTCGGTTTTTTTATTGAAATAGCATCTAAGTAATTTATACTTTATTAAAATAATCAGATTTTATATTTGTGTTTATTCCTTCTTTAAAGAGGTTATAGTTAAACCATTCTTGAATAGAATATGTTCCTGTTTCTCCTTGTTTATTAACAGCAATATAACCAACTTGAAAATTCGTATAATCTTTACCCGGTTTATTTACAATTCTACCAATCGCTTCTTCACAAGCCTCTTGTGGAGATTTTCCTTGTCGCATTAATTCAACAATTAAAAAACTTCCTACTGTTTTTAAAACTTCTTCACCCAAGCCTGTTGCCGCAGCTCCTCCAACCTCATTATCTACAAATAAACCGCCACCAATAATTGGAGAATCTCCTACTCTACCTGCCATTTTATAAGCCAATCCACTTGTTGTGCAAGCTGCAGAAATATTTCCTTTTTTGTCTATAGCTAACATTCCTATAGTATCATGATTCTCTATATTTATTATTGGTTTATACTTTGATTTTATTTTCCACTTTTCCCATGCTTTTTTAGAAGCTTCCGTTAATAAAGTTTCTCTTTTAAAGCCTTTAGAAACCGCAAACTGTTCAGCTCCTTCTCCAATCAACATAACATGTGGTGTATCTTCCATAACTTTTCTTGCAACAGAAATTACATGCACAATATTTTTTACACCTAAAACAGCACCATAATTCCCTTTTTCATCCATAATACAGGCATCTAAGGTTACGTTTCCCTCTCTATCAGGTAAACCTCCTTTACCAACAGTGTGATTTTTCTCATTGCCTTCTTCAATTCTACAACCTTGTTCTACGGCATCCAATGCTGACCCTCCTTTTTCTAAAACTTTTGCAGCAGTCTCTACCGCTAAAGAAGTATTCCAAGTTGCAATTACCAACGGCCTTATGGGGTTTAATTTTGATGCAACAACTTTTTTTTCTGATGATTTAACTTCATCACAACTCATAAATGAAGATGAAACTGCCACAATACCCAAACCTGTTACTGAAGCTTTTTTTATAAAATTTCTACGTTTCATTTTTTTTTATTTAGAATTAATATTCTACGCCTTGTTTATCTAAAACTCGTTTTGTTTTAAATGCATAAAATAATAAATATGAAAAACACATTACTGCCATCCAATAAGAAGACTGAATGTCAAATACATCTGCTAATTTCCCTTGTAAAGGCGGAATGATTGCACCACCAAGAATCATCATGACTAAAAAAGCTGAACCTTGAGAAGTATACTTACCTAACCCAGCAATACTTAAAGTAAAAATACATGGCCACATAATAGAACAGAATAATCCTCCAGAAATAAAAGCAAATAATGCTACGTTTCCGGTTGTAAATACTCCAATTAACATTGCAGTAATACCTAGAAAACTAAATATTTTTAAACTTTTAACAGGGTTGTCTTTAGCTATAAAGAAACCTATAATTTGTATTGCAATACATACACAGAAAAACAAAATTTGATTTAATGAATAATGAACCTTATTAACTAAAAGAATTATCGCAAATGCTACGTATGGGACAATAATTAATAATACTTTCTTTAATCCTTTAGACGGATTAAAAACGGTAATTGCACCTACCCAACGACCAATCATTAACCCTCCCCAATAAAGAGAAATAAAAGGAGATATCTCTGCATCATTAAAAACTTTTAATCCTAACTGATTTAAGTTATTAGCTTTGTCTGCAACTTGTTTTAACAATTCCCCTAAATTACTACCTATAGTAACTTCTACACCAACATAAGTAAAAATAGCAAGCATCCCTAAAACTAATTGAGGGTATTTCATTGCTCCCCAACCTTCTGGTTTTTTTGTAGCACTAGTATTTGCTATAAAAACAGTAGCAATTACTGCAAATAGAGCAATAAATAATATAATTAATCTTGTTTTTTCTAAATCTTCGGTTGTTGCGGCATTACCAGAATAGGTGCTAAAAATATAACCAAAACACCCTGCAATTACAAGCGTTAATAAAATTAATAAATTCCTTGCTTTATTAGCAGGTTCAAAAGCTGTTTCTGATTTTAACGCAGGAAGTTTTTTAGAAAAATGAAATAATGCAGCAGCAGCTAAAAAGAGCAAACCAACACCAATATACAAACCTTGAATAGTGGTTAATTTAATTTCATTATTTTTAATCATTGCTGTTAATTGATCTCCATCTATTGCTGTTCCAAACAAAATTAAAGACACTACAATTGGACCTATAGTTGTTCCTAAAGAATTAATACCTCCTGCTAAATTTAATCTATGCGACCCTGTAGCAGGATCTCCTAATGCAATAGCAAATGGATTGGCTGTTGTTTGTTGTAAAGAAAATCCTAAACCAACAATAAACAAAGCAACAAGTATCAGGTAGAAAACTTGTGTTTGTCCTTGTTCTGCTCCTAATGTTGCTGGAAACATTATAAAAGCTCCTATAGCAGATAAAAGTAAACCATAAATAATCCCTTTTTTATAGCCCCAAGAATTTATAATGTCTTTTTTAATAGAACTAGAAATGATAAAAAGCAAAAGAGCTCCAATAAAATAAGCACCATAAAATGCAAATTCTACTAATTGAGATTGAAATTGATCTATCTCAAAATACGTTTTACAGAAAGGAATAAATACACTATTAGATGCAGCTATAAATCCCCAGAAAAAGAAGACTGTAACTAGTGTTGTTAAAGCAGATTTGTTATTTTGGTTGTTCATTCGTTTTAATTTTGGTTTTTAATTTGGTCTAAATATAGTTATTATCTTTATTTTATTTGAATTTCGTCTACAAACATCCAACTTCTCCCATCATGTTTATACCCAAGATGCCATTTTGGAAGTTTCCCTAATTTCTTTGCAACAACTTTTACATAACGAGTTTCTTTTCCTTTTAAACTATAGTTGTGTTTTGTAATCCTTATATTTTCATTTGCTTTTGTTGCTTCTAATTGTGCTTTTGCAATTGATTTAAAATCATTTCCATCTAAAGAAATTAAATATTCGACTTCCGTCGGAAGAAAAATCCATGAACGCTGATCTTCTAAAAAATTAACCTGAATATTTTCTATTCTTTTTACACTTCCTAAATCTACAATAGCCACTAAATCGGTATTAAAATAACCTTGCCAAGTACCTGTTCTAAAATCTTCGGCACCAACAATTCCATCAATTAAAGCATTTTGTCCACCTGCATTATATTGATTTGCATATACTGTTTTTAAATCGATTTTAATAGTAGGATCTATTTTATAAAAATCAGTAGTAATTACAGCACTTTTTACTTCATTTTTTATTGCATAAACAGAAAGGTTGATAAATTTATCAATTGTAAAAGGTTTTTCATATTTTTTAAAACCTCCTTTGTAACCTAATCTATAATAAATAACTGCCTGCTTATCTACATTATCTAAAGTAATTTCTGTACTTCCTTTAAAAGCAATCTCACCTTTTGCTATAAAAGGAGCAGCTACAATAACATGTTTGTCAATTTTTGTTGAAGGAATAAATGCATCTTGAGTTCCCCATTTTGTAGGTTGATTTGTCATTTCAAAAACCAAACTTCCACCGTTTATTATTTCTTGATGATTGATATATGAATATTCATAGTCTCGACCATTTAACTGTACCGATTTAATATATTTATTTTCTACAGATTGATTTTTAGCTTCAACTGTAAATGACTTTCCGTTCTCTAAATTAATCGTAGCTTTTTTAAACAAAGGACTTCCAATAATGTATTTGTTAGAAGCAGGTGTAACAGGATAAAAACCTAAAGAAGAAAAGATATACCAAGCACTCATTTGTCCGCAATCTTCGTTTCCAGAAATTCCATCTGGCGTATTGGCATATAATTCCGTTAAAATTTGACGAATTTTTTCTTGAGTTTTATACGGTTTGTTTACAAAATTATATAAATATGCCATGTGATGACTAGGTTCGTTTCCGTGTGCATATTGCCCAATTAAACCTGTAATATCTACCTGGTGGCGTCCAGAAGTTTTATCTTCTGCTACAAATAATTTATCTAATTGATTTTCTAGCTTGTCTTTTCCTCCTAACAATTTTATGAAACCAGAAATATCTTGAGGCACATAAAAACTGTATTGCCAAGAGTTAGCCTCTGTATAATTAAAGTTTACTTCATAAGGGTCAAAAGGTGCAAACCAAGTATTTCTAAATCGTCCTCTCATAAATTGAGAAGTAGGATCAAAAACATTTTTATAATATTGTGCTCTTTCTGAGTAGGTTTTATAATCTTCTTCTTTACCTAATGACTTTGCCATTTGCGCAATTGTCCAGTCATCATAAGCATATTCTAAGGTTTTAGAAACCGATTCAGATTCTTTTTCTACAGGAATAAAACCAAATTTTTTATACGAATCTAAACCTAATTTATCACGAGTTGCAGAATGCTTCATGGCTTTAAAAGCCTTCTCTACATCGTAATTTTTAATTCCTTTTAAATACGCATCTGCAATTACTGGAACTGCGTGATAACCAATCATACAACCTGTATAATTTGCTGATAAATCCCAAATTGGCATAATACCGCCTTCATCATATTTTGCTAAAAATGTATTTATGAAATCGTTGGTTTTATCTTGCTCTATAATTGTGTACAAAGGATGTGCTGCTCTGTATGTATCCCATAATGAGAATACTGTGTAATAATCAAAATCTTTAGTTTGATGGATTTTTAAATCCATTCCCCTATATCTTCCATCTACATCTTGATATAAATTAGGAGCAATCATAGAATGATACATTGATGTATAAAAATTAACCTTGTTATCTTGGTTTGTATCTTCTATAATAATTTTTTCTAATTGTTTTTCCCAAGTATGTTGCCCATCTTCTTTAATTTCAAAAAATGCTTTAGATTCAACTTCTTTTCTAAAATTTTTCTTGGCACCTTCAATGTCTACAGCAGAAATCCCTATTCTAACATTTACAGGCTCATTATCTTGATTCAATAATTTTAATGCTGCTTTTGTTTTATTTTTATTATACGTTATTGTGAAATTGTGATTAACCTGAATAAAGTAAAATAATTTTTGATTTGTTGCCCAAGCTTTTGAATGCCTATAACCAACAATTTCATTTTCTGAAATTTTTTCAATTTTAAAATCTAAAACTTCATCTCTATGTTCTAAATCTAAAATAATTATTTGATTTTCTGAATTAGGAAACTGATATTGGTGTATTCCACTTCTTTTAGAAACGGCTAATTCTACATCAATATTTGTATTGTCTAAATGCACTTTATAATAACCAGGTTCTGCAATTTCATTCTCATGAGAAAATTTAGATTTATACCCCTCTTTACCATCAGCACCATTATTAAAAACAATTTTATTTGTTGGCATTAATAAAATATCGCCATAATCCGAAACTCCTGTTCCACTTAAATGTGTATGTGAAAACCCATAAATTTCATTATCTGAATAATGATATCCAGAACAACCATCCCACCCATCTAAACGTGTGTCCGGAGATAATTGCATCATCCCAAAAGGCATTGCTGCCCCTGGATAAGTATGCCCATGTCCGCCTGTTCCAATAAACGGATTTACATAAGAAATTAAATTTTTGTCTTTTATTGCTTTTTGAGGAAGCTCTTTTTTACACGAAGAAATAAATACAATTGTAAGAAAAAAGAAGGTGATTTTTGCTCTCATTAAAAGTAGTTGCTTAAATTTATGCACCGAATATACTAAAATGAAACAGCATCATTATTTAAAATTATTATTTATTCTTTTTCTAGTTAGTTGTAACCAAGAAAAAACAATTCCAATTAAACCCAATATTATACCAATACCATTATCACAAGTTATAAACAAAGGAGCTTTTTTTCTAAACAAAAATGTTGCTTTACTTTTTGATGAGGAATTAAAAAATATTGCAGAATACTTTAACTCCTATTTAAAAACCGAATTTGATTTAGAATTAGCCGTTACACAACAAAAACAAAAAATTCAATTTTCTATAAATTCTTCAATTAAAAATGAGGAAGCTTATCATTTAAAGATAGAAGAAAACCAAATTTTAATTGAAGCAAAAACACAAAAAGGTGCTTTTTATGCAGTACAAAGTTTAATTCAATTACTACCATTAAAAAATGAAGAAAAACAAATATCAATTCAGTGTTTAGAAATAACAGATGCCCCTCAATTTAAATACAGAGGAATGCATTTAGATGTTAGCCGTCATTTTTTCTCTGTCGATTTTATTAAAAAATATATTAATATAATGTCAATCTTAAAAAAGAATACATTCCATTGGCATTTAACAGAAGATCAAGGTTGGCGTATTGAAATTAAAAAATATCCCAAATTACAAGAAATTGCTGCCTTTAGAAACGAAACTTTAATTGGGCATTATTCTGACCAGCCTCATAAATTTAATGGTAAAAAATACGGTGGTTTTTATACACAAGAAGAAATTAAAGACCTTGTAAAATATGCTTTGGAAAGACAGATTACAATTATTCCAGAAATTGAAATGCCCGGACATTCTCAGGCAGCAATTGCTGCTTATCCTCAATTAGGTTGTACAGAAAAACAAGTAGAAGTTGCTACAAAATGGGGCATTTTTAACGATATCTATTGTCCTAAAGAAACCACTTTTAAATTTTTAGAAGATGTTATAGATGAAGTAGTTGAACTATTTCCTGGGAAATATATTCATATCGGTGGAGATGAAGCTCCAAAAACCAATTGGAAAAATTGTAGGCATTGCCAAAAATTAATCAAAACTAAAAAATTAAAAGACGAACATGGTTTACAGAGTTATTTCATCACTAGAATGGAAAAATACATCAACTCTAAAGGCAAGCAAATAATTGGTTGGGATGAAATTTTAGAAGGAGGTTTGGCTCCAAATGCAACGGTGATGTCTTGGAGAGGAACCAAAGGAGCTGTTCAAGCGGCCAAA
Source organism: Polaribacter marinus (assembly GCF_022662535.1). Taxonomy (GTDB): domain Bacteria; phylum Bacteroidota; class Bacteroidia; order Flavobacteriales; family Flavobacteriaceae; genus Polaribacter; species Polaribacter marinus. The sequence continues at coordinate 143,561 of NZ_JAKQYM010000007.1, read as the reverse complement.
GAAAAACACAATGTTATTTTAACTCCAGGTTCTCATTGTTATTTTGATCATTATCAATCTACCAACGAAAATGAACCTTTGGCTTTTGGTGGATTTTTACCTTTAGAAAAAGTATATAGTTTTCATCCTATTCCAAAAGAATTAACAAAAGAAGAAAGTAAGTATGTTTTAGGTGCACAAGGAAATTTGTGGACAGAATATATACCAACTTCAGAGCAAGCAGAATACATGGCTTTTCCAAGAGCAATTGCTTTAAGTGAAGTTGTTTGGAGTGCTAATAAAAATAAAAACTACACCAATTTTGTAAAAAGGTTAGAACGTTTTAACCTACGCTTAGACGCCATGAATGTTAATTATGCAAATCATTTATACGAAGTTAAAGGTGAATTGATTTCTAAAAATGGCAAACTAACGTATCAATTAGAAACAACAACAGATAAAAAAATAGTGTATACTACCGATGGAAATGATCCTATATTTTTAGAAAAATCTATTTATAAAAAACCCGTAGAAATTGATTCATCAACCATTTTAAAAGCGGCTGTTTTTAATAATGATGGCAAACAATTAGGCAGTGTTTTTAAACAAAAAATTAATTTACATAAAGCTGTTGGTAAAAAAATTAGTTTGAGTGTAGCACCTCATAAATCTTACAATGCGGGTGGCAAACAAGCATTAATTAATGGTATTTCTGGAAACAACAAACGTTATGGAGACAAAGAATGGTTAGGTTTTTCTGGTGAAGATGTAGAAATAACCATTGATTTTGATGAAGTTACTGAAATCAACTCAATTTCCACAAGATTTTACAACGGAACTGGACAATGGATTTATGCACCGAAAAAAATTAATATTTTTTTCGATGATAAAAACCACCCTTTTGAGTTAAAATTAAATAATACAGAAAACTTACTAGTTGAAGCAATATTGGTTGGAGATCACATCAAAGCAAAAAAAATAAAAATATTTATTCCTAATTACGGAATCATTCCAGAAGGAAAACAAGGTGCTGGTCATAAAGCTTGGACTTTTATTGATGAAATAATTGTAGAATAATGAAATTAGAAATTTGCGCAAATTCTTATCAATCTGCAATTAATGCACAAAAAGCTGGAGCAAATAGAATTGAACTCTGTTCTGAGCTTTCAATAGGAGGAATTACTCCATCTTTAGGAGTATTAGAAAAAATATCTCAGAAAATCACAATTCCTGTAAATGTATTAATTAGACCAAGAAGTGGTAATTTTTGTTATACTGATGAAGAATTTGAAATCATGAAAAACGATATTAAAATCTGCAAAAATTTCGGTTTAAACGGAATTGTTTCTGGTGTTTTAAATCCTGATAATTCAATTGATATTAAAAGAACAAAAGAATTAATTGAACTCTCCAAACCTATGTCATTTACATTTCACAGAGCTTTCGATTGTGTGACTAATCCACAAAAATCTTTGCAACAATTAATTGATTTAAAAGTGGATAGAATTCTTACTTCTGGATTGCAAGAAAAAGCAGCAAACGGAATTGAACTTTTAAAAAAGCTACAAAAATTAGCAAAAGATAAATTAGTGATTCTACCTGGAAGCGGCATTAATGCTAAAAATGTGCACCTTTTTAAAGAAGCAGGTTTTAAAGAAATTCATTCTTCTGCATCTAAAATAATTAGTATAGAAAAAAGTATTTTCTTTGGAAACACACCTCAAACTGTTTCAAGTATTGAGACCATTCAAAAAATTTTAAAAGTGATTAAAGATGCGTAGAATTATTTTTGTTTTGTCAATTCTAATATTATTTGGTTGCAATACTTTAGAAAAAGAGGTTCCTTTAAAAATATCTCTAACAGAAAATTGGCAATTTAAAGGAGTTGATACTCTAAGTTGGCAATCGGCTTCTGTTCCTGGAAATATTTTTACAGACTTATTAGATCATAAAATTATTGTAGATCCTTTTATAAAAACCAATGAAGAAAAAGTACAATGGGTTTCAACTAAAAATTGGGAGTATAGAACCACTTTTAACTTGTCTGATGATGTTTTCAAAAAGAAAAATATTGAACTTAATTTTGATGGATTAGACACCTATGCTAAGGTTTATATCAATGGAAATTATCAATTAGATACTGATAATGCTTTTAGAAAATATTCGATATCTTTAAAAGATATTCCATTAAGCAAAACAAATGAATTAAGAATTATATTTCAAAAAACTGAAAGTTTTGAAAATTCTGCAAAATTAAACTCAAAATATAATCTACCAGAAGGAAAACGAATTTACACCAGAAAAGCGCAATTTCAATATGGCTGGGATTGGGGACCAAAACTAAATACTTCTGGTATTTGGAAAGATGTTTTTATTAATGCTTGGGATGATTTAAAATTTGAAAATATCTTTATTAAACAAGAAGCTCTCAACAAAGAAAAAGCAACATTGTCAGTTGAAATCACTATTGAAAGTAATGCTGATAAAAATGCAAATCTTTTTACAAAAATTAATGACAAAGAAATCTCTTCTACCATTGCCCTAAAAAATGGGAAACACACTTATAAAGTTCCCATAGAAATAGAAAACCCGAAGTTGTGGTGGACACATAATTTAGGAGATCCTTATTTGTATCATTTTAATTTTCAATTAATTTCTGATGGAAAAATAAAGGATGAGAAATCCATAAAAAAAGGCTTAAGAACCATAAAACTCATCACTGAAAAAGATAGCATTGGAGAATCTTTTTATTTTGAATTGAACGGAAAACCGGTGTATGCTAAAGGATCAAATTACATTCCACAGAATAGTTTTCAGAACAAAGTTAGTAATCAACATTATGAAAAATTACTGTCTGATGTTGTAAAAACCAACATGAATATGTTGCGCGTTTGGGGCGGAGGAATTTATGAAAATGATATTTTCTACGATTTATGTGATGAAAAAGGAATTCTAATTTGGCAAGATTTTATGTTTGCTTGCGCCATGTATCCTGGAGATATCGAATTCTTAGCAAATATTAAAGAAGAAGCTGCACAACAAGTAAGCAGATTGCAGAATCATGTTTCTATTGCCTTGTGGTGTGGAAACAATGAAAACTCTGAAGGCTGGAAACGTTGGGGTTGGCAAGCGGATAGAACCGAAAAAGAAAAACAAGAAATTTGGAATGATTATACCATTGTTTTCGACAGCATTCTACCAAATGCGGTTGCCAATTTTAGCGAAACTGATTACTGGCAATCTTCTCCAAAATACGGGCGAGGAAATCCTAAATACGAATTTGAAGGCGATGCACACGATTGGTGGGTTTGGCATGATGCTGCTCCGTTTGAACATTTTGAAGAAAGAGTTCCTAGATTTATGAGCGAATTCGGATTTCAATCTTTTCCGAGTTTTGAAGTGATTAATTACATCAATCAAAGTAATACCATCAATTTAAAAACTGACGCTATACAATCGCATCAAAAACATGTAAGAGGTTTTCAACTGATTAATGAATATATGGAACGAGATTATACAGTTCCAACAAATGATGAAGATTATGCCTATGTAAGTCAGTTATTACAAGCCAAAGGAATTGTAATGGGAATTGAAGCACACAGAAGAGCAAAACCAACCAATATGGGGACTTTATATTGGCAATTAAATGACTGTTGGCCAGCAATTTCTTGGTCTTCTATCGATTATTTAGGGAATTGGAAAGCCCTGCAATACAAAGTTACAAAAGCTTTTGAAAACCTATCTATATCAACAACTTTCAAAAACAACAAAGCTTCTATTTATATTTTAAATGACAACTTTGATATTATTAATGATTACCTAACTATTGAATTAATCGATTTTAAGGGAAATATACTTTGGTCTGACAAGAAGCTAATTACTATTAATAAAAACATTAGCAAAAAAATATATGAATTAGATTTAATAGATAAAAATATTAATACAAAAAACACATATTTAAGAGTTAAATTTAATAGTGCATTAAAAATATCTTTTTTAGAAAAACCTAAAAACCTCATCTTAGAGAATAGTGAGATAATTAAAAGTATAAACAAATTTGGTGATAATCAGTTTTTAATCACACTACAAAGCAAAACGTTACAAAAAGATGTGTTTTTGTTTACAAACGAAAAAGGTCATTTTAATATAAATTTTTTCAATTTAGAGCCTAATAAAGTTGAAACAATCTTTTTTGAAACTGATGCAAAATCTTTGGATGATTTACAGATTAAAACTTTAAATAAAATTAATCTTTCTTATTAAAAAATTTCGATTCTAAAAAACCCAATCCATAACCTAAAAACTGCGTTAAGGAAGTAATGATACTTAAGAAAGCAACGATAATACTTTTATTCTGAAATAAGGAATTTAAAAAGATCGCTATAAAATACACTCCATAGAAAAGAAGAAATAAATTGAATCCAAAAATGGCTAGAATAATACTAAAATCAAATCCGATAATAAACAAACTAGGAAACCAGTAGGTTAGTTTTGCTGTCTGTGGATACTTTTTATTTAAAATGGGTCTTGCAGTACCAAACCCAAATGTTTGTTTAAAAAACTGTGGAATGGTGCTTCTACGTTTATGATATACAAAAGCACTTTCTATCAATTGAGTTTCAAATCCATTTTCCCAAAGTCTGAACGTTAAATCAATGTCTTCTCCGTTTTTCATTTTAGAAAAACCTTGTGTTTTTTTAAAAGCAGTGGCAGACATTCCTAAATTAAAACTTCTTGGTTGAAACTTACCAACAGCTTGTTTTTTTCCTCGAATTCCGCCAGTTGTTAACACAGAGGTCATCGAATAATTAATGGCTTTTTGTAAATCTGTAAAACTAGTATGAGCAGCATCCGGACCGCCAAAAGCATCTGTAAAATTCTTTTCTAAAGCTTTTTTTACTTCATTTAAATATGATTCTGGTACAATTACATCAGAATCTAAAATAATAAAATAGTTACCTGTAGCTTTTTGCATTCCGAAATTACGACTTGCTCCTGCCCCACTATTTTCTTTAAAAAAATATTTTAAATTTAATTTTGATTGATAACCTTTTACAATTTCTTCTGCTATGTTATCAGAACCATCTTCAATAATTAATACTTCAAAAGTATCTGAAAAATCTTGTTTTGTAAGACTTTTTAATAGTTCGTCTATTTCATTGGGACGATTGTAAACAGGAATTATTATGGAAAAATTTAACTTCAAGAAAATATTTTTAACGAAACTACAAAAATGAACACAAACAAAAAATGCAAACCGAAATCGATTTGCATTTTTATATAATATAAATTTAAAATTTATTCTTTAAGAATCTTATAACTTCCTATAGAATCACCTGATTTTACTTTTACAATATAAACCCCTTTTGTTAATGTAGATAAATTTAACTCTGCTTTTTTAGCATTTATTTTTGTAGAAAAAACTTGTTGTCCTAAAAGGTTAAATACATCAAAGCTTTCTATATTTTCTAAAGAAGTAAAAGAAATTTTATCTTTTACTAAAGTAGGAAATAAGCTAAAGCCATCTATATTATTTTTAGCAATACCTAAAGTAGATCCTGTAATTTGAAAATTGTCTATAAACAAATCGTTATCTTCATTACTTGTATCTGAATAAGCATAAAAAGCAAAATACGTATTATCATTATACCCTGCTAAGGTTATTTCTGAAATAGCTTCTTCTGCTTCTAAAATTGGATTTGCAGAATCCCATCTAGCTAATTCTGTCCAAGTAGCTCCATCATCTTGGGTAACCAATAATGCTAAATAATCATCAGCTCCAAATGTCCCTACAGCTGTGTCATTATATTTTGTTAACGCTAAATCGAAGTTTAAGTAATATGTTCCTCCTGATAAATCAAACTTATTGCTAATTAAATACTCATCTGTTGAAGATCCATAAATATTAACACGTGCAGAATTACCATTTGCATGCGTTACATCATTTTTAAAATCATCTATATCGAATGAAGAAGTAGATCCTGAAGGATCCATAAATGCACCAGTTGCTTCAAACCAACCGTCACCAGGAAAAACATCAAAATTATTAGAATAATTAGGCACAATAGGCGCAGGTGGCGTATAAAGCTCTAAACAAAATGCAACATCAGAAACTGTTGTTCCATAATCATAAATTTGTATAATTAAATCATCACCAATATTCCATCCATCTAAAATTACATTATCAGCGGCATAAGTTGAAGCACAAGCAATTTCATTTCCTGCAAGGTCTCTAATTACAATTCCTGGATTTCCTGGAGAAGCATCGTTAAACATTAATCCTTCTGTTGTTGCTGTCCAAGTAAAAAATTGATCCAAACCTGTATCTGCTCCATTACATGATCCATCCATTCCACTATCTGTAGTTCCATCAGTAGAAAAGTTTAACGTAAAACCTGATGAAGTACAACCTGTTCCTTCTGCAGACGGTACAATAGGAATTGCCCCTGCTAAAGTATCATTTACTGGTGGTGGTGGTGGATCTTCTGTTGTAAAACTCCATTCTGCACAACCAACTGAGCTTCCTCCTGAGTTTTTAGGAACAATCATCCAATAATAAGTAGTTGACAAATCTACGTTTGTAATATCTACCGTAGTTGAACTAATAAAACCTAAAGAGGTTAAACTTCCAGAAGTTGTTCCCCAAAAAACCTCATAACTTGTTGGAATATCTCCTGTTGCTGGTGCTGTCCAACCAATTGTAACTTCACCTGAATTTAAAACAACACCTGTTGCTCCATCAACTGGTGTTGGGTCTGTAGCACAATTTGGTGCTGCTGCGTTTGGATTGGTTAGAAAAATATCATCAACAATCCAACCATCTCCATAATCTTGCTCTAAAACCCAAGCAATATAGACTGTCTCACCTATATAAGCAGATAAATCTACATCTCTTGAATTATTACCTCCAAAAACGTCTGTAGCAGACAATGAACTTACTGTTGTAAAACTACTAATGTCTGTTTGAGAAGTTGTAGACACCTTAACATACATAGTAGTAGGCTCGTATACTGATGTATATAAGGTTCCTTCATAAAAACTTAATAATGAATTTGTTGCAGTAATACTTACAGAAGGACTTACAAGCCAATCTTCTGTAACTCCCCCAGCATTTTCATCAGTACAATACATATAACCATTTACATCTGCTATCCAGTTTTCAGAAGTCCCCAATCCGTTGGCACCTATATAGGTTGTCCATCCTGTTGGTAAAACTCCACCGTCAAAACTTTCAGGAAACTGAGCATGAGCAGAAAAGCTAATGGTTAATAAAAGAAATAATAAAGTAATTTTTTTCATAAACGTTTGGTTTAAAGTTAATTTAAAATGCAAAATACACTTTTCTCTAAAAAAAATATAATATTTCATATTATATTTAACCAAAAACACCAATTATTCATTTTTTATTAAAAAAAATGAATAATAATTTGATTATTATTATTCAGCCTACAAAATATTAGTGATTCTTTATTCTAATTTCTCTGTAACAGAGATGCTTATTTCTAAATTATGAAATAAGTTTTGATATAGCGATTTTTAATACAAAAAAAGAAATGATACAGCCTAAAGTAGTAGCAACTATTTAATTTAACAACTCTTTAGCATGTGTAAGTGCCGAATCGGATATGTCTTTTCCACTTAACATTTCAGCAATTTCTACAACTCTTTCGCTTGTAGTTAATTGTTTTAAATTTGTTGTTGTAACTCCGTTTATTTCCTCTTTATAAACCTTGTAATGGTTGTTTCCTTTGGCCGCAATTTGTGGTAAATGTGTAATAGCAATTACTTGCATTTGCTTACTCATTTGTTGCATTATTGTTGCTATTTTATTAGAAACTTCTCCAGAAACTCCTGTATCAATTTCATCGAAAATAATAGTAGGTAGTTGTGTGTTTTCTGATAATACTTTTTTGACAGACAACATTATTCTAGACAATTCTCCACCAGAAGCTACTTTTTTTAGCTCACCAAAATTACCACCTTTATTTGCTGAGAATAAAAACTCTAATTCATCTTTACCATTGATGAAATAATTTTTAGAAGGTTTTATTTTAATAGAAAATCTTGCATTTTCCATTCCTAAACCTACTAATAAACTTTCTAATTCTTTGGTTAATTTTGAAAGGGATGAAATTCTAGCTTTACTAATTAATGCAGCAACCTTATCTAATTTTTCAGAAACCAATTTAATTTCATCTTGCTTTTTATTGATAACTTCTTCTGCAGATTCTACTTGTGCTACTTTTTCTGATAATTCTTCAAAAATTGTAAACAATTCATCATTAGAATTTACATAATGTTTTTTCTGTAAATTGTAAATTAGTTGTAATCTATCATTAATTTTTTCTGCTTCATTTGGATTAAAATCTACATTTTCATTGGCATTCTCTAATTCCGAAACAATATCATCAATCTCTATTTTCAGAGAAGTAACTCTTTCTGATAAATCTTGATATTCTTTACTATAAGATTCTATTTTAGAAAGTCTATTTTCTAAAGTGTGAAGTAAATTTTGAACACCTATTTCATCGTTTATAGTAATTTCTAGTGCTTCAGATAAGTTTAGTTTAATATCTTCAACATTATTTAGTTTTTCTAAAGTAACTTCTAACTCTGCCTGTTCGTTAACTTTTAAATTAGCTTCTTCTAATTCTTTAAACAGGTGTAAATTATAATCATATTGTTGGTTTGCTTCACGCTGAGTTTGTTCTAATTCTACCAACTCTTTTTTTAGTTGATTAAGTTGCTGAAATCCGCGTTTATAAGAAGCAATTCTTTCTTTATTTTTTGCCAAAGCATCAATAACAGAAAATTGAAAACTAGTATCGGATAATTGCATTGTTTGATGCTGAGAGTGCACATCTATCAATTTAGATTTCAATTCATTTAAAACCGATAGGTTTACAGGAGTATCATTTACAAAAGCTCTCGATTTTCCTGAAGGCAAAATTTCTCTTCTAATTATTGTTTCTGCCTCATAATCTAAATCTGTTTGATTAAAAAAATCTTCTAAATGATAATTTGAAATAGCAATTTTAGCCTCTACAACACATTTTTGGGTACTATCTTTTAGAGAAGATAAATCTGCCCTATTACCTAAAACTAAGCCTAACGCTCCTAAGAGTATTGATTTTCCTGCACCTGTTTCTCCTGTTATAATTGATAGTCCCGAAGAAAAATCAATAGATAACTTGTTGATTAATGCGTAATTATTTATGGATAATGATGTGAGCAAATTCTTTAATTTTAAAAGAATAAAATTAAGGAATAAATTTGAAAGTTAGAGAGAGAATTTATTCCTTTATATTTCTCCACTTAGAATTATTGTTTGGAGAAATTTTCCTTAAAGTTTGTACTAACTTATTCTTATTTCTAGTTTTTCCCCCTTCAGAATAAACATTCACAATTTCATCTGCTTTTGCGTCAAAAAAAGTTCTAATCAGATAATTACCAATAGTTTTATTGTAAATATTTTCTAATGATATAACACTATCTTCTATACTTTGTTTTGCAGCATTCTTATTGCTTACAAAAGTATCTAAACCTTTTCTGTGATAATTGTACATTACATTTCTGTAATTTTTTAATTTAGGAGACAGTAAATTATCTATCAAAAGATAACGATTTTGTTTACCTACCACATTTTGCCAAGAAGACAAACCACTTTGTTGTGCTTGTAACATAACATTTTGAGCTTCTTTTAAGTAAGGTTCTCCTCCGTATTTTTTAAATGTATCTGCATCTACTCCTAAAATTACGTTTACATAAAAAACGATTGTAGAAATTAAATTACTATCAAAAGAATTTTTATTATAAATTAAAGGATCAAACTCGTTGTATTTAAAACTAAACTCGTTGTCTTTTATATTTAAAACAGGTGAAGCATAACTAGACCCAAAAACTGGTCTTGTAGATTGAACTTGAAGGGATGCTGTAAAAGTATTATCCTCTTTTGCAGAAACAATAATTGTCATTGCACAATTAATACGTTCTTCTGTTTTTACAGTTCTATTTGTCCATTTGGTTTGATTAATATATTCTGTAAGAGATTTCTCTAAAGTTTTAAAAACCTGTGTATTAGAACCCGAAATTTGGTTATAGTTAACAGTTACCAAACAATTTAATTCTTGTGAAGAAACAATACTAACAGAAAAAAGGAATACAAAAAGGAAAATTAGTTTACGCATCTATTTTATCTATAATAACATTCATAATATCTTTTGCAACAGCCTCTTTTGACTTTAATTTAAAAGGTGTTTCTTTTAAATTTTTATCAATAATAGTAATTTTATTTGTGTCTGTTGCAAAACCTGCTCCTTTATCTTGTAAAGAATTTAATACAATTGCATCTAAATTCTTACGTTGCAATTTACCTTTTGCATTTGCTAATTCGTTATTAGTCTCTAGAGCAAAACCTACTAAAAATTGATGTTTTTTTATTTTACCTAAAGATGCCAATATATCTTTTGTTGGTTCTAACTCTATCTCTAACGAAACATCTTTCTTTTTTATTTTCTGATGAGCAACATTTTTTAGTTTATAATCTGCCACAGCTGCAGAAAGTATTGCTATATCCACATCATTAAAATAATTATGGGCAGCATTGTACATTTCTTCTGCAGAAACAACATCTATTCTTTTTACAAATGAATGATTTATTTTTTGGTGACTAGGGCCAGCTATTAAAAAAACCTCAGCACCTAAATTTGCAGCTACTTTTGCTATTTCAAATCCCATTTTACCAGAAGAATGATTTCCGATAAAACGAACGGGATCGATTGCTTCATAAGTTGGACCCGCAGTAATTAAAACTTTTTTGCCACGTAATGGAAGCTTTGATAAGATGTCCTTTTCTATAAATAAGACAATATCTTTAGGTTCTGCCATTCTTCCTTCACCAACTAAACCACTTGCTAGCTCTCCAGAAGTTGCAGGAATTAAAATATTTCCAAAACTTTGCAGTGTATCTATGCTTGTTTTTGTTGATGGATGGATATACATATCTAAATCCATCGCTGGAGCAAAATATACAGGGCATTTTGCAGACAAATAGGTAGCTAATAATAAATTATCACAGGTACCATTTGTCATTTTAGAAAGTGTGTTTGCAGTTGCTGGTGCAATAAGCATATAATCTGCCCATAGCCCTAACTCTACATGATTGTTCCATAATTCATTTTCATCTTCTTTTTCGTAAAAAGTAGAATGAACAGGATTTTTAGAAAGTGTAGAAAGCGTAAGAGGTGTTATAAAATCTTTAGACGCAGGAGTCATTATAACTTTGACTTCTGCGCCTAATTTTATAAATAAACGAACTAAACCAGCCGTTTTATAAGCAGCAATTCCGGCAGTAATGCCAAGTAGAATTTTTTTACCACTTAAAACAGACATTATTCTGTGTCTGGAGTTCTATGGTATACTTTATGATTTAACCATTCATCAACAGCTATTGCAGTTGGTTTTGGTAATCTTTCATAAAATTTAGAAACTTCTATTTGTTCTTTATTTTCAAATACTTCTTCTAAAGAATCATTATAAGTAGCAAACTCATCTAATTTATCTACTAATTCTTTTTTTAAGTCAGAATTAATTTGCTCTGCTCTTTTAGCAATAATAGAAATAGCTTCATAGATATTTTCTGTTTCAGCTTCAATCTCATTTTTGTTATAAGTAATAGTACTTATAGCAGCGTTTGTATCTTTATAATCCATAATAATAATTATTTCTTTTTTGTATTTTCTAACTCTTTACTTTTAGCAATTAAACCTTTTACTCTTTCGTCTTCTTTATGTAAAGTTGCTAACATTTTATTAGAATCTTCCATATACTTAGATTTTGGAAAATTTCTTTTTAATTTATCATATGCTTTAATAGCATCTTTAATTCTTTCAGGCTTTCTTCGATCGTAGCTTTTTAAAACAAAATCATGAGCTGCTTTTAAACGATAATACAAAGCTTCTTCTTTAAATTCTGACCCTAAATAGTCTGATAACAAATTATCAAAGGCTTGTATGGCTGCTTTATAATTTCTTAAATCGTAATCGGCAGTTGTATAGTACGTTTTTGCTATTTCAAAGTATTTTTTTTGCAACTTATAACGTAACTCTTTGTAATGCTTATTAGCTTCTGGAATTTTATCAGAATCTGGATAGGTGTTAATAAAACTTTGATATGCCTCTAAAGCTTTGTTAGTATCTGTGGGATCTTTACTAAAAACCGGAGATGCTAATTTATAACTGTAAGCAGATAAAAAAGCTGCTTCTTCTCTTTTAGAACTTTTAGGATAATTTTTAGTAAATCTATCAAAATAATAACCAGAATAAGAATAGTTTTTCTCGTTAAAATTAGATTGTGCTATCATAAAAGAAATACGTTCCATTTGAGGTTTTCCTCTGTAAGAAGGGGTGATTTTCTCAAATAAACGTAAAGCTTTGCTATACTTTTTACTTTCGTACATTTTTACAGCCATCTTATACTGCTCTTCAGTTGTACCTTTGTTTAAGACTTTTTGATATTCCCCACATGAAAACAACAGTAGGCTCATCATCAATAAACACGCTAAATTTTTAATTTTTTGCATCGGGCAAAATTAGTGATTAATTATGGATAAATAAAACGATTTTTTACACAGTTAATTATGTTCTGCAATTATCCGCAAAAAAGTCTTAAAAAACGTATAAAATGATACTAAAAGTTTGTTAATGTTATTTTGCTGGTGTAGCTGTAATTAGTTGTTTGATGTCATTATCAAAAAGATAAAAACCACTTTTATCATCGCCAATTAAACTAATTTTATCTAAAATATTTCTTGCTAAGGCTTCTTCTTCTATTTGCTCTGAAACATACCATTGTAGAAAATTATGAGTTGCATAATCTTTTTCTTGCAAAGAAATATCTACCAAATCATTTATTGATGCAGAAACCGAAACTTCATGATTAAAAAGTTCTTGAAACATTTCTTTAAAAGACCCAAAAGATACTGGTGGTGCTGCTAAAGGTGATATTATTGCATGACCTCCTCTTTCATTTATAAACTTTACCAATTTTAACATATGCATACGCTCTTCATCTGAATGTGCATACATAAACTGCGATACTCCTTCAAAACCTTGTGTTTCTGCCCAAGAAGCCATTGCTAAATATACTTGAGAAGATTGTGCTTCTATTGTTACTTGTTTATTTAATGCGTCTTGTATTTTTGCTGATAACATCTTTATTGAAATTTTAGGAATATTTTTTTACTTAAAACTAGTTACAAAATTAGCAATTTTTAATTGAAGTTCTGTACTTGCTTTTACTAAAGGTAAACGAACTTCATTTTTACAAATATTTAATTCTTGTAAAACCGTTTTTATTCCGGCAGGATTGTTTTCTTCAAAAATAAAATCTACAATATCCATCATTTTAAAATGAATATCAAAAGCTGCTTTATTCTCTCCCTTTAATCCTAACTGAATCATTTTAGAAAATTCTTTTGGAAATGCTTGTCCAATTACAGAAATAACACCAGAACCACCAGCTAAAGTTACCCCAAGTACTAAGTCATCATCACCTGAAATAATTAAAAAATCTTCTGGTTTGTTTTTAAGTAATGTATAATATTGTTGCTGATTATTTCCTGCTTCTTTTACGCCTACAATATTTGAAAAATCTTTTGCTAAACGAAGTGTTGTTGCAGGCTCCATATTTTTAGCAGTTCTACCCGGAACATTGTACAAAATTATAGGTTTGTCTGTAGCTTCTGCAACGGCTTTAAAGTGCTGATAAAAACCCTCTTGGGTAGGTTTGCTATAATAAGGAGCTACAGAAAGAATTCCATCGATATCAGATAAATCTCTTGTTTTTAATTCCTCAACAACTTTTAATGTATTATTACCTCCAACACCTAAAACTAAAGGCAAACGCTTATTGTTTGTTTTTACAATAATCTCTATAATTTCTTGTTTTTCTTCTTCTGTAATAGTAGCACTTTCTGCGGTTGTGCCATTAATTACTAAATAATTAGTTCCATTATCTATATTGTAATTTACTAATTTAATTAGCGCATCAAAATCTACACTTAAATCTTCATTAAAAGGGGTTACTAAAGCAACTCCTGTTCCTATAAATTTTTGCATTCCTTCTTGTTTTTAGATACTGTAAAATTACACTATTCCCTGATATGCTGATAAGAAAAAAACAAATTACAAGAAGAATAAACAACTTTAATTTTAAAGTTTAATTTTTTAACTTTTTTAAAATTTGTAAGTATTTTTTTAATTCTGTAGAAAATTGAGATAAATGCTCTACATCCTCTACAATTTCTATATCATATAATTGAGGGTTTACATTTGCAAAGCCTGTTTTAAATAAAGATTTAGATTGTAAAACTGCATTTTCTAAATACAAATTATTTGTATCAAAATACCCTATTAATAAATCGAATGGTTGTTCTAAAAAGCCCAGCAAACTTTGATGGGTAAAATTTCCTTTCCAATTGATATCTTTTTCCGAAAAGTGTTTAAAAGAAACCTCATCTAATTTATCATACTTTCTATAACTATATAACTTTACATTTCTAACATTTAAAGTAGCCTCTATTTCTTTTTGAAGGTCGAATTGTGATGAAATTTCATCTGTTGTTAAAATCCCTACAGTAAGAATTTCTTTCTGAGAAATTGATTTATCTGCAATAAAGTTTAATAAAGATTTATTGAATCTTTTTTTTATAAGAGAATGTTTTAAGTTACTAAACATTGATAGTTATTGAGGTTGAATGTATAAAACGATATTTTAATTTGTAATTTCTAATAATACAAATTGATTTAATTGTTTACCATAAACTTGAAAATTATCATCTGAAATTAAAATTAAAGATTGATTTCCGTTCTCTAATATTGGCCCAAAAGTCATCCCCTCTATATTATCAATAATTCCATTAGTTAATTGATCTTGAACTTTTTCAAAATTTAACAACAATCGTTTTTTAAGAGGAATAAATGTAGTTTTCTTTAATGAATCTATTTCTAAAACATTGGTAGTTTCTTTATCTATAGTTGCATCAAATACTCTAACTATATTTCCGTGAGCTCCATAACCGCTTTGATAGGTTCTTTCTATAATAAAAAAATGATTCTTTTTATATTCTAAAATTGCTGTAGCTCCATTTAAATTTACTTTTCCTTTTGCTGGTTTTGTAATTCTTTCTAATTGATAAGCAAACTGTTTTGTGGCTTTTTTAGTTGCTTTATCATAATAAGTAATTCTAATAGGTGATGATGTCTTTGTAAAAGTTGGATCTTCACCATCGGTTTTTAAAGGAGCTTCCATTGCAACCCAAAATCCTTTACCATCAATACTTTTTGATGAACCTTCAAAACCTGCATTGTGTTTTATTATTTTATTATTACTTAAACTTTCTGGAAGTTTATAAGCCTCTATAAACTTTCCGTTTGCAGCTGTTTTAAAAACAGTTAACCCTTTTTTTTTTCGAATAGAGCCTTCACCAACAAAAGTAATTTCTTCTGTTTCTTCATCTACAAAGATAGATTCTAAATCTAAGTGATTTTCTTTATAATACGAAGTTGTCGAATCATTTAAAAACACAACATCTTTAAAATCTACAGCTTGTATTTCATTTTGTTGTATATTGATTTTCGCTTTTAAAAAGCGTGGATTTCTAGCATCATCAACTACAAAGTAATAAAATCCATTTGTTTTATCAATAGCTGAAAGTCCGCCAATAATGGAGTTCTGAAATGGTATTGAATCTGCTAATACAAATTCATCTAAAAAAGTAAGTTTGGTATTATTTGTCTTTTTACACGCACCAAAAACGCTTATTAAAAGAAAAACTAATATGATTTTTTTCATTGAAAAATTTTAAACAAATTAATTATTTACAAACTAGAATCTTTAACAATCATAGCTTTACAAATTAAATATTGTGCAATAATATAAGTTAGCATAATGGTAATTCCATAAAACTCTTTAGGCTCATAAAATTTATTAATTGCAATTAAGTTATCTGATGCCATAAAAATAATAGCTCCTAAAAACAACCACAAATTTTCTGTAGTCTTTTTTTGTAGATAATTTAATAAAGTTACTGCTCCAAAAGAAGAAATTGTGATTCCATAAATAATTACTGGGAATAACATTTCTCCTAAACTATCTTTAATTAGAAAAATTAAGCCCACTAAAAAAATTACAAACGGTACAGAAATAAAAGCTGCTTTTTGTAAGTTAATTTTCTTTAAAAACTCTGCAGATATTTTAATATATAATACATGAGCAAATAAAAATGATGCTAAACCATGTATAAAAAACTGTTCTTTAAAAAGCAAAAACACATCACCCCAAAAAGAAAAAAACACTGCAGAAACATACCAAAAATTCGCTTTTTTTGTTGCTCCTAAATAAACTAAAACAAGAGAAATCATTAAAAAAGGTTTTGTATAAAATGCCAACATTTCATGCCCCAAGAGTCCGTAAACATGTAAAATTACTACAATCAGAAAAAAAGTAGAAGTAAGAATTCTTTTTGTTTTTTTATTCATCATTATAATTTTCTTCTGTTATCTTCAGATTGTGTATCAATCAATTTGTTATAGGGATCTACACCAACTTCTGTTGGTTTTTCATCAACAATAAGTGTAATTTTATTATTGATTTTAGTAATTTTATGTTTGTGTAAATACAATTCTTTTTCTTTCTTTTTACCATCAATTTCTTCTTTAGTAAAAATACCAATATCTATATAATCTGCTAATGGAACAGACAAAACAGGTTTGGTCATTTTTTCTGTTTTATAAGTTAAAGTATCTCCTACTTTTTCTCCGTAAAACTTCTTTCCTTTTTCATCATTTCTATATTTAGAAACTTCAAATTCAATATCTACTTGATATTTACCATTTTCTAGTTTTGTAGTTGTAGCTTCTACAATTCTATTTTTATAAAGTGTAATGGTTTCAAACATATCTTTAATTACATATTGTAAAGAATCTGGAGTTACTTTTCTAATATAATCTACCATTTCTATAGAAGTTGTATAAGGAGGTTCTTGAAACTTCACTTTTTCTACATATTTTTTTAACGCTCCATTCAATTTTTTTTCGCCAATATAATCACTCAAAGCATAAAAAACTAAAGATCCTTTTTGATAACGGATATAACCTTGACCGTCATTATACATTAGTGGTTTTTCTCTTTTGGTTTCAAAAGTTCGTTGCATTAAATAACTATCTAAGGCTTCTTTTAAAAATGTTCGCATTTTAGGTTTTCCATGTTGATGCTCTAACACTTTTAAGGCAACATATTCAGACATACTTTCTGACAACATTGTAGCTCCCAAAACATCTGCACCAATAACTTGATGCGCCCACCATTGATGTGCTACTTCATGTACCGTTACTGCAAAAGGGTAATCTACACCATCTTCATTTTCTTCATCTACATCTGCAATAAAACCAAAACCTTCAGAAAAAGGAATTGTATTTGCAAATGATTGTGCAAATGTTCCTGCCGTTCTTGGAAATTCAATAATTCTTAATTGTTTATGCTGATAAGGACTAAAATTATTCGCATTGTATGCTAAAGATGCTTTCATCCCCTTCATCATTCTATCTAAATTAAAATCATGTGGTTTGTGATAATAAATTTCTAAACTAATACCATTCCACATTTCTTTTTTCACTTCATATCTAGCAGAATTAAAAGCATAAAAATTTAATATTTTACTATCCATTTTGTAATGGAAATATTTACGATCACCTTCTGTCCATTCTTTTTGCAAATAACCTGGTGCAATTGCTATTTGGTCTTTAGATGTAGAAACTGTTGCTTCAAAATCTATCCAATCAGAATCTTTAGAAATATATGTGTTTCCTAAAGCTGTAGAATCTGAGGGGTGAGGACGTAAATTATTGGGTGGTAAATCGTATTTTTTACGAGTTTTATTATCTGTAAGTTCCCCTCCTGAAGAATATCCTAAAGATGGAAACATTCCAAAATTATTAATAAATGTTCCGTTTTCTCTTATTGGAGATTTTTGCTCGAACATAGTGTTTTCTTTGCTTTTTACATGAATTGTTAATTGCAAAGAATCTCCAGGCTGTATTTTTTTATCAAACTTATAAATATCAAAATTAAAAACAGTGTCTTCTAAAACCAAATTATTAGGTTTATTAAACTCAAACTCACTCTCTAATGAATTATGATTTAATAAAATACTATCTATTGCCTTATTGGTTTTATTTACCATAGTGTAAATAGCACTTGCTTTATAAGTTCTTTGCTTCGGATAAATAGCTACATCTGCTTTTACGGCTACAATCCTTGGCTGTTTATAATCTTCGTATTTTTTATACGTTTTTTCCCATTTAACTGCGTTTAATTCGGCTTGCTTAGATGCTGTGTTTTTTTCTTCAGATTTTGTTTCTTGATAAATGGTAAATCCTAAAGTTAAAAAAGACAATAAAATGATAGCAAAGCTAATTTTTTGAGGGGTTTTAAATCTTACTAATGTTATTTGTAATCTTTCTTGAAAAGAATTTGGTAAACCTCTAACCCAAAATAAAATACTAACAATTAACAGTAATGTTCCTCCTAAGATCCAATACAATTTATACCATAAATATCTCGATAAAGCAGATCCATAACCATTCATATCTGAATAACTATAACCAGGACCTTCATTGTATTTAAAGATTGACAACTCAATTCCAACTAAAGATAAAAAAGGAATTCCAATAGCAATAATCAACAATACTAATAACCCTAAATATTGGTTTTTAAATAATGTTTGTATAAATATGGCTAAAAAGGCCCACACTATATAATTTAAAAATTTTAAACCATATAATTCTTTTAAATAATGTCCTATTTCAAAATTATAATATCCTTTATAAACTTGAAATAACATTCCAGATACCATAATTACAGCCAATAAAACAACTTGCATTTTTAATAAAGCTATTAGTTTAGAAAATAATAACGTCCAATTTGGTATTGGTGTACTATCTACCAAATGGCTTATTTTAGCAGTTCTTGCTCTTTGCACCAACATACCTGCGTATAAAAAAGTACAAATATTTATTACTAACAAACTAAAAACATTCCCTCCCCCCAACATTTGCCAAGTTACAGGAAGCGTATCTGTTCCAAAAATTTCACTAGAACTAAACAAAGTTCCAACTAACATTAAAATACCAACAATAAGAATACAGATAAATGGTAAACTCTTAAAGATGTATTTAAAATCGATGTTAGACAATTTCCACATCACTTTTAAATTCTGAATAAAAGAATAATTGTGTGTTACTTTTGGTAAAATTATTCTTGTAATTCCGCTAAAATTAGATTTTGTGACTCTTTCTGATTTAGATTTTCTAAAAGAAATAGAAATGGCATTCTGACCAAATTTAAAGTACCTATATACCAATCCAAAAATTAAGGAAGAAATGGCTAACCACAACAATCTGTTATAAATAATGAATTCTTTAATCGGTAACTGTAATTCATTTTGCTCAGAAACTGTCCAATATTTGGTATAATATTCAGATGCAGAAGAACCAAAAGGATCTAAAATTGCTAATAAAGTTGCTTGCTCTGGTTCAGATAAAATACTAGCAATAGCACCTTGTGCAAACATTAAAATTATAACCGTAATAAAGCCCGCTGCTATATTTCTAGAAAAAGTAACCACTGCAAAAACAACGGCACCAAAAAACAATATATTTGGCAGAATATATACTAAATAAGTTTGTAAATAGGCCATTACATTAAAATCACCTACTATTTCTGAATTGGTTCCGGGGAAACGAAAACCAATAATCATTCCAAGTGCAATTACCAAAACAATAATAGACACAACAACAATACCACTAAAAAATTTTGCAAATAAATAATTGGATTTTGTAAATGGATAGGAATACAAAATAGTGTGCATTTCACTTTTAAAATCTCGATAAATAGAAACACCAATAATAGATGGAAATAAAAAGAAAATTAAAACTGTAAATGCATTGAATAGGTCAAAAACACCTTTTGGCGAGTTTACAATTCTTGAAGACCCTGTGGTTCCTGTAATTCCATCCCAAATACCTGCAGCAGTTGCTGATAAAAAGAAAGAAATTAGTAAAAATATTGAGATATAAATATAAAAAACAGGTTTATGAAACCAGTATTTTAATTCTTGTTTGAAAATAGTTGAAAACATAAAAAAAGTTTTGAGTGTTTAGTTTTGAGTATTTAGTTTTTTGAGTTTCATTATAAAAATTTAGACTAAATTCTAACTTAAAACTCATAATTAAAAAACTCTTAACTTGTTAAAACTGGTTCATCTTGTTTTAAAGCAATAAAATACACATCATCTAATTGAGGTGTAGCAGTCATAAAATCTTTAGAAGGTTTTTCTACTGAATGCACTCTAATATTTAATGTGTTATCTGGATTAAAGTTTCTAGACAATACATTGTAAAGCTTCATATTTTCTTCTAAATCATCTTTATCAATAACCTTTGTCCAAATTGTACCTTCTAATTCTTTTGTTGCTTTTTGTGGTGTAGAGTGTTTTAATATTTTACCTCCATTTAAAATTGCCATTTCATTACACAATTCTTTTACATCTTCAACAATATGTGTAGAAAAAATAACGGTACAATTACTACCAACTTCTCTTAAAACATTTAAAAAACGATGTCTTTCTGCCGGATCTAAACCCGCAGTTGGTTCATCAACTATGATTAATTTGGGGTTATTTAAAAGCAATTGCGCAATCCCAAAACGTTGTTTCATTCCTCCAGAATAACCCGCAACATTTTTGTGTCTTACATCATACAGATTGGTAATTTCTAAAACTTCTTTTACAATTGCTTTTCTTTCTGATTTATTTGCAACTCCTTTTAAAGTCGCAAAATAATCGAGTAATTCTTCTGCAGACATTTTAGGATATACTCCAAAAGATTGAGGTAAATAACCCAATACTTTTCGTAAAGACATATTGTCTTCTAAAACATTAATATCACCAAACTTAATTGAACCCGAATCTGGACTTTGCAGCGTTGCAATTGTTCTCATTAAAGATGATTTCCCTGCTCCATTGGGGCCCAACAAACCAAACATCCCTGTACCAATTTCTATACTTAAATTATCAATTGCTTTTACGCCGTTTTTATAAGTCTTTGTCAAATTTTCAATTACTAACTTCATGGTCTTGGTTTTATTTGTTAATAAGTGTAAAAGTAAGGACTTTTGTTACACTTTTTTGTGATTATTTTAATGGAATTCCTAAAAAATCGTATTATTTTTACAATTGGAAACACAAAATGCTATCAATACTTTTTCTTTTTCAATTTTACTAGAAGAAAACCTACAAACAGGCATTATAACTTTAAATACTTTTCAAATTTATAAATAAATATATAATGAAAAAAAAATCAATTTTAAATAAAGCGTCACTTACATTTTTAGAAAAATACTTAAATAATGCTGCACCAACCGGATACGAATGGGAAGGTCAGAAAATTTGGATGGAGTATCTAAAACCTTATGTAGATGAATTTATTACAGACACCTATGGCTCTGCTGTTGGAGTTATCAATCCTAATGCAAAATACAAAGTAGTAATTGAAGGACATGCTGATGAAATTTCTTGGTATGTAAATTATATTTCTGATAACGGTTTAATCTATGTAATTAGAAATGGTGGTTCTGACCATCAAATTGCACCTAGTAAAATTGTAAACATTCATACCAAAAACGGAATTGTAAAAGGTGTTTTTGGATGGCCTGCAATTCACACTAGAAATAAAGCTAATGAAGAAGCTCCAAAACCAGACAATATTTTTATTGATACAGGTTGTGCAACCAAAGAAGAAGTAGAAAAACTTGGTGTTCATGTTGGCTGTGTAATTACCTACCCAGATGAGTTTCATATTTTAAACGGAGATAAGTTTGTTTGTAGAGCTTTAGACAACAGAATGGGTGGTTTTATGATTGCCGAAGTTGCTCGTTTGCTAAAAGAAAACAAAAAAGAATTGCCTTTCGGATTATACATTACCAATTCTGTACAAGAAGAAATAGGTTTACGTGGTGCAGAAATGATCACACAAACCATTAAACCGAATGTGGCTATAGTTACCGATGTAACTCATGACACAACAACTCCAATGATTGAGAAAAAATCTGCGGGTCATTTAGAGTTAGGTAAAGGCCCCGTGGTTGCTTATGCGCCAGCTGTTCAACAAAAATTACGTGATTTAATTACAGAAACTGCCCAAGCAAAAGAGATTCCTTTTCAGCGTTCTGCCCTTTCTAGAGCAACAGGAACGGATACAGATGCTTTTGCCTATAGTAATGGTGGTGTTGCTTCTGCTCTAATTTCTTTACCATTAAGATACATGCATACAACAGTAGAAATGGTACATAGAGAAGATGTGGAAAATGTGATTAAAATGATTTATGAAACTTTATTGAATATTAAAGGTGATGAAACTTTTTCTTATTTTGAATAAAATACTTCAATTATGAATTACGAATTTGTAATTACGAATTCGTAATTCATAATTCTTATATATGGACGAACTCATTGACATCTTAACTCCTGAAGGGAAACCAACAGGAAAAACTGCTTTAAAATCTGAAGCACATAAAAATGGATGGTTTCACGCCACTGTACATATTTGGATTTTTACTTCGGATAAAAAGATATTGCTTCAAAAAAGAGCCTTAACAAAAAAAGTATTTCCTGGTTTATGGGATATTTCTGTTGCTGGACATATTGCTGCAGGTGAAGAAATTTTAACCGCTGCAAAAAGAGAAGTTTTTGAAGAAATCGGATTACAATTAGTAGATAAAGACCTCATCAAAATTGGTACGCGAATTCATCAAGTTTCTCATGCAAACGGAATTCAAGACAATGAACATCATCATGTATTTATCGCAGAATTAAAAGTTCCTTTATCAACATTAACCATTCAAGAGGAAGAGGTTGATGCAATTCAATTATTTGATTTAGATATCCTAAAAAAAACAAAAAACCTAGAAAACATATTGCTTCCTAGATTTCATGATTATTATTGTACCGTTTATGATAAAATTAGTGATGAACTGCTTCTTAAATAGTAAAAATTAATTATGAATTAATAAACTTTTAAAAAACTTCTTTTTTACACTTCTATAATTATTAAGGTACTCAGTGTATAGATTTCTAATTTTTTCGTGTTCATTGTAATAAAATAAATCACAATCTAAATCAATACATTCCATAAAGTTATCTGTTGTATTTTTATAGGTTAAAAAAGCACTTAGGATACCTGCATTTTTTTCAATTATCATTAAAAATTGATCTCTTAAATCTTTATTTTTTAATTTATCCGACGCTATTTTAGCCAAAGTATTAGATTCTTCTAAGATATAATTTACTTGTGATATCCACATATTTAACTCTTCTAAACTTCTTTTTTGAATTATTTGGTTTTCAGAATCGTTTTTATAAATATTATTTGATTGCATATGAGTATTTTAATTCATTTTCTAATCTACTTGCACTACGTCTAAAACTTTTAATTCTTTTAAGCCACCAGGAAATTCCCAAAGAATAGCATCACCTTTTGCATAACCTAAAACAGCAGCTCCCATTGGTAATAATAAAGAAATTTTATTATCTAAAATATTATTTTTTGAAGGTAGAACTAACTCAAAAGTTTTTTTCCACAACTTATCTTTAGTGATAACAGTAACCAAAGAATTAAGCCTTACTACATCTTGAGGCATTTCTTTTTTTGACAAAACAATTGCTTCTCTTAACTCATTTTGCAACTTCAAAATATAACCTTTTACCGTTTTAGAATGATCTATACTAGACAGGTTTAAAAGTTTTTTAAGTATTACATATTGGTTTTCTTCTATAATTAATTTTCCATATTTCATCATCTATACATTTTTTTTATGGAAAAACACCACGTTGAATATAAGTTCTTTCTAATCTTTCAATAGCCAAAACATAAGCTGCAGAACGCAGATCTATTTTTTTACTTTCGGCAACATTAAGAACTTTAATAAAAACCTCTTTCATTTTTTTATTAAGTCTTTCAATTATTTCATTCAACTCCCAAAGTTCACCGTTTCTATTTTGAAGCCATTCAAAATAACTTCCAATAACACCTCCTGAATTGCATAAAATATCAGGAATAATTGCCACACCTTTTTCTAATAATATTTTTTCTGCTTCTACAGTTGTAGGTCCATTTGCACCTTCAGCAATTAAAAAAGCTTTAATTTGATGTGCTTTTTCTTCTGTTATTTGATTTCCTAAAGCAGCAGGAATACAAATATCACAATCTAATCCAAAGAAGTCTTCTTTAGCAATGTTTTCTGAATTTGAAAAACCGACAATACTTCCTTGATTCTCTTTAGTGTAGGCTAATAATTTTTCTACTTCTATTCCTTCTTTATTTACAATTGTACCAAATGCATCTTGCACACCTACAAATTTAGCTCCTTCTTTTTCTAAAAAATGTGCAGCCCAATAACCAACATTTCCAAAACCTTGAACGATAAAAGTTTTATCTTTAAGTTTAACACTTTTTTGTTCTGCCCAAAACTTAATCGTAAGAAAAACACCAAAACCTGTAGCCCTATCTCTACCTTCTAAACCTCCAGAACCTATTGGTTTCCCTGTAACAACATGCTGATTTCTTGATCTTTCTGATGGTGCTTTTGTAGACATATAGGTATCTGCTATCCACGCCATAGTTTGAGCATTTGTATTTACATCAGGAGCTGGAATATCGTGTTCTGGACCAATATTATCCCCTAAAGCATAGGTAAACCTTCTTGTAATACGCTCTAATTCTGCATTAGAATATTTCTTTGGATCTATTTGAATCCCACCTTTTGCTCCTCCATAAGGCAAACCTGCTAAAGATGTTTTCCATGTCATCCACATCGCTAATGCTTTTACAGCATCTACATCAATTGTTGGATGATATCTTAAGCCTCCTTTATAAGGTCCAAGGGCATTATTATGCTGTACCCTATACCCTTTAAAAACCTCTACCTCTCCATTATCCATTCTAACTGGAAAATGAATTATTAGCTCATTATTTGTTACGCTTAATATCTTTTTAATATTAGGGTTTAAGTTTATTAATTCTGCGGCATTTTCAAATTGCTGCATAACATTTTCTAACATCCCTTGTTTAGGTTGTTGTTTTTGTTTTAATTCTTTTGTTAATGTCATCTTTAATTAATTTCAATTTCTTTTTCACTTTTTGTGAAACTAAAATTGGTTGGTAAAATTGGTTCTGTATCAGTACTACTTAACACTTCATATTCACTACAAGACCAAATAAATTTTTTACTTGATGTTAAGCTGCAAGAATTTACATGCATGCAAGCATTACATAAACTTTTACTGTCAATACTCATAATTATATTTTTAATTACACTTTAACATAGGCAAGTGATATGCCAATTATTAATACTCTAAACACACCCAATACTTAAAAATCTAATTATCAAGTATTAAGAACTAAATTTATTATAGATACAAAAAGTAGCGACTGAGGAAAAAATCCCCAGTCGCTACTTTTTTACTCGTTTATAAATAAAATTTATTTTAATTTTTCTCGAAGAGTTTTTCTATCAATTTGAAGAATTTCTGCCGCTTTGGTTTTATTATTATTAGTAGCATGAAGCACTTTTAAAAGATATGCTTTTTCAAATTCTTTTAATGATAAAAGCTTATCTGTTTTAGGGAAATTTATCTGATATTTTATGTGTTCCGGCAAATGCTCTACATCTACAAATTTATCACACATAATAATAGCTCTTTGAATTACGTTTTCTAACTCTCTTATATTTCCTGGCCAATGATATTTTTTAAGAATATCTATAGCTTCTGGAGTGATTTTTAAAAATCGATCTTTATATTCTATTCCGTATTTTAATAAAAATTTATCAACCAATAATGGGATATCTGAAAGTCGTTCTAATAATGATGGCACCTCTATTTGAACAACAGTTAATCTGTAATACAAATCTTCTCTAAAGCGTTCTTTTTTAATCAAATCTTTTACATCTACATTTGTAGCTGCGATTACCCTTACATCAATTTTTTCTGCTTTTTGAGTCCCAACTTTTACTACTTCTTTTTCTTGTAAAACACGTAGCAATCTTAATTGTGTAGCTAAAGAAGCATTGCCAATTTCGTCTAAAAAAATAGTTCCGTTATTTGCCGCTTGAAAAAAACCTTTTCTATCTTTTTCTGCTCCGGTAAAAGCGCCTTTTACATAACCAAATAATTCTGATTCTAATAAATTCTCTGGAATTGCCCCACAATTTACAACAACAAAAGGAGCTGATGAATATTTCCCCATATAGTGAATAGAACGCGCTACCAACTCTTTTCCTGTCCCACTTTCACCATGAATAAAAACTGTTGCTTTGTTATTTTTTAAACGCTCAATAACATCGGTAACCTTTTTTATAGCAATAGAAGAACCTATTAATTCTCCATAAGACTTTGGTGCTAATTCTTCTTTTACTTTCTGAGTTTTTCTAACTTTAAGGTTTAATTCTAATGATTTTAAAGTTGCCAATTTTAACTCTTCCTTTGTAAATGGTTTTGTAATGTAATCTACTGCACCAGATTTCATGACTTCTAAAGCGCCATCTATAGATGGAAAACCTGTAACTACTAATTTAGGTATTTTAGGATAATGTTCAGAGACATATTTTATAAGTTCCAAGCCATCTACACCAGGCATTTGTAAATCAGTAATTAATAAATCTATTGAAGTATCTTTTAAAATTTCTAAAGCTTCTTTTACCGAAATGGCTTTATAAGTATGATAATTTAAGGATTGTAAATGCCTTTGGATAAGCTCTAAAATATGAACATCATCATCAACAATTAATATATTTTCTTTATTTAGCATCTTTTAACTTTTAGGGAAACTAACAACAAAAATAGTACCTTTAGGTGAATTTGGCTGGTGAATTATAGTCCCTTTATGGCTTTTAATTATTCCATGAACAACGCTTAAACCTAAACCAGAACCTTCTCCTACAGGTTTGGTTGTAAAAAACGGATTAAAAATATTTTCTGAATTTGTGGTTCCTATTCCTTTTCCTTCATCAGAAATTTTAATTTGTATCGTTTTAGATTTCTCTTCAACAATAATATTAATTTTACCATTTAATGGCGAAAAGTAAATGGCATTTATAATTAAATTAAAGATAACTTGTGTAAGTTGAATTCTATCAACTTTTAAATAAATTTCATCATTTAAATAAGAAACATTGTATTGAATGTTTTTTTTCTTAAAGTTAGGTTTTAACAACCCTATGGCTTCATCTATAATTTTATTAATATTAATCGATGCCATTTGCTGTGGCATTTCACAAGAAAAAAACATTAGCTTTTTTACTATTTCTCTAGAATAAATAG
This sequence comes from Polaribacter marinus, assembly GCF_022662535.1. Lineage (GTDB taxonomy): Bacteria > Bacteroidota > Bacteroidia > Flavobacteriales > Flavobacteriaceae > Polaribacter > Polaribacter marinus. Next base: position 116,149 of record NZ_JAKQYM010000007.1, on the reverse strand, counting down.
CACTATTTATTACTTTTTCTAAATCTTCACTTCCTATTTTATCTTCTTTATAACGCTCTTTTAACAATTCTGTAAACCCTAAAATATTTGCTAAAGGTGTATTTAGTTCGTGTGCAATTCCTGCTGTAATCTCTCCTAAAATAGTAAGTCTTCCTGCTCTTTCTATTTGTCTTTTAGCAATATCTTCTTTTTCCTTTATTGCTTTTCTTTCAAAAAAATCACTGATTTCTGAAGATACTTTTTTTAATAACAATTTTTCTTCATTCAAAAAGGCATTTTCAGAAAATTTTTGTTTAGAATAGCCAACAGTTATGGCCCCTTTAATTTTATTAAAAGGCTTTAAAGCGGCTACAATACATATAGCATCTTCTATTTTCTCTCCCTCTACAATTGTAAAATCATCCGTTTTTATTTCTACAAACGCTTCATCAGGAAAACGTATGGCTTTTTTAACACTTAATGAAATTTCTTGCAATAAAGATTTTATATTAGAGAAATCATTATTACGAATTAAAGAACTAACCTTATACAAACAAGTTAATTCTTTAATCCGTTCTTTTAGTTTGTCTTCTAAAGTTATTTGACTCTCCATGTAATCGACAAAAATTTAAATAATTACAACCTATTATCTATTATATTTTGTACACATTCTGGATTTAACAAAGTAGAAACATCTCCTAAGTTTTCCATTTCATTTGAAGCTATTTTACGTAATATTCTTCTCATTATTTTTCCTGAACGAGTTTTTGGCAATCCAAGTGTAAACTGAATTTTATCTAGTTTTGCAATTGGCCCAATTCTATCTGCTATTAATTGATTAATCTCATGACTTAAGTTTTGGTGATTTCTAGATTCACCAACATCTTTTAAGGTAATATAACCATACAAAGCACTTCCTTTTATATCATGAGGAAAACCAACAATTGCGCTCTCTGCAACTGCAGGATGTTCATTAATAGCATCTTCTATAGGTGCAGTTCCTAAATTATGACCAGACACAATAATTACATCATCTACTCTACCTGTAATTCTATAATAACCAACCTCATCACGTAAAGCACCATCTCCTGTAAAATACATATTTTCAAACGCAGAGAAATAGGTATCTTTATAACGTTCGTGATTTCCCCAAATAGTTCTAGCAATACTTGGCCAAGGAAATTTTATACACAACCTTCCATCAACTTGATTTCCTTTTAATTCTTCTCCGTTTTCATCTATTAATGCAGGCTGAATTCCTATAAACGGTAAGGTTGCATAAGTCGGTTTTGTAGGTGTTACGTAAGGTATAGGCGTAATCATAATTCCACCTGTTTCTGTTTGCCACCATGTATCAATAATTGGGCTTTTCTTCTTTCCAACATTGTCATTATACCAATGCCATGCTTCTTCATTTATAGGTTCTCCTACAGAACCTAATACTTTTAATGAAGACAAATCGTAATTATCTACCAATTCTGTACCTTGTTTAGCCAGTGCTCTAATTGCAGTAGGAGCAGTATAAAACTGATTGACTTTATGTTTTTCTATAATTTGCCAAAAACGCCCAAAATCAGGATAGCTTGGTACCCCTTCAAAAAGTACAGTAGTTGCTCCATTTGCTAACGGGCCATAAACAATGTAAGAATGACCTGTAATCCAACCGATATCAGCAGTACACCAATACACATCATTTTCTCTATACTGAAATGCGTTTTTAAAAGTATAGGCTGTATATACCATATACCCAGCAGTTGTATGTACCATTCCTTTTGGCTTTCCTGTAGAGCCCGAAGTATATAAAATAAATAACGGATCTTCTGCGTCCATTATTTCTGCTTTACATTGATTTGACGCATTATCCAACAAGGGTTGTAACCATTTATCACGCCCTTCTTTCATAGAAATATCTGAATTGATTCTTTTGGTTACCAAAACAGTTTTTACAGAAGAACAATTTTCTAAGGCTTCATCTACAATTCCTTTTAAATCGATTGTTTTTTTACCTCTATAAGAACCATCTGCAGTAATTACCATTTTACAATCAGAATCGTTTATTCTAGTTGATAAGGCAGTTGCAGAAAAACCAGCAAAAACAACAGAATGTATGGCACCAATTCTAGCACAAGCCAATGTAGCAATTGCTAGCTCTGGAATCATAGGAACATAAATACAAACTCGATCTCCTTTTTGAATTCCATTTTCTTTTAAAACATTTGCAAACTTATTTACTCTATGATATAGATCTTTATAAGTTATATGTTCTGATGGTTCATCTGGGTTATTAGGTTCAAATAAAATAGCCGTTTTATCTCCACGAGTTGCCAAATGCCTATCAATACAATTTTCGGTAATATTTAACTTAGCTCCTTGAAACCATTTTATTTCTGGTTTAGAAAAATCCCATTCTAAAACTTTATCCCATTTTTTTCGCCATATAAAATGTTCTTCTGCTATTTCTTCCCAAAAACCTTCAGGATTTCTAACCGATTTTCTATAAACTTGATAATATTCTTCTAAATGTTTTATGTGATAGTTACTCATTATTAATTAATTTTTATGTATTCCTATTTGATTGGCTTTATAAACCATAATTATTTCTTTGATAATACTTGGATCATCAATAGTTGAAGGGATATTATAATTCATTTCATCTGCAATATTACGCAGCAATTTACGAAGAATTTTTCCACTTCTTGTTTTTGGCAATCGATTAACAATTAGTACATCTCTAAAAGACGCAACTGCTCCAATTTCTTTTCGAACATCTTTAATAATTTCTTTTTGAATTGTTTGCTCTTCGGATACTTCATCATGTTTTAAAACAACTAAACCTAATGGCTTTTGTCCTTTAATTTCACAATGTACTCCAAAAACAGCACATTCTGCTACTGATTTATGAGCAGCAACAACTTCTTCCATTTCTGCTGTAGACAATCTATGTCCTGCAACATTAATAATATCATCTACTCTACCGGTAATAAATACATAACCGTCCTCATCAACATACCCTCCATCTCCTGTAAAATAATAACCCGGAAACCGTTCTAAATAACCTAATCTAAAACGTTCTGGATTATTCCAGAGATTACTTAACGTCCCTGGAGGTAAAGGTAATTTTACCGCTACATACCCTTCTACACTGGATGCAACCTCTTCACCTTCTTCATTTAAAATTTGAATTTCATAACCACATACAGGTAAACCAGCTGATCCTGGTTTAATTTTTTGTAAATCAACACCTACCATATTTGCTAGCATTGGCCACCCACTTTCTGTTTGCCACCAATGATCAATTACAGGTACCTTTAATTTTTCTTCAGCCCAATTTAATGTGGCTACATCACAACGTTCACCAGCTAAAAATTGATATTTTAAACAAGACAAATCATACCCTTTTACCATTTCCCCTGTTGGATCTTCTTTTTTAATAGCTCTAATAGCTGTTGGTGCAGTAAACATTGCTTTTACTTTATGCTCACTAATAACACGCCAAAAAGTTGATGCATCTGGAGTTCTAATAGGTTTCCCTTCAAACAAAATTGTTGTATTTCTATTTAATAAAGGTCCGTAAGTAATAAAACTATGCCCTACAACCCAGCCCACATCACTTGCAGCCCAAAAGGTTTCTCCTTCATTAACTCCATAAATATATTTCATTGAAAATTTTAAAGCAGTTGCATAACCACCTGTATCTCTAATTATTCCTTTAGGTGTTCCGGTAGTTCCTGAAGTGTATAAAATATAAGATGGATGTGTAGACTCCATAGGAACCGCTTCAATAGCGGGTGACCTTTCTACCAAAGAAGTATAATCTACATCATAATTTTTCATCGGGATTTCAACAATTAATTGTCTTTCAAAAACAATCACATGTTTTGGTTTGTATGTTGCTTTAACAATTGCTTCATCTACAAAGGGTTTGTATGGAATAATACGTTCTATTTCTATTCCGTTTGATGCAGTTATGATAACTTTAGGCTTACAATCATCAATACGAATAGCTAATTCATGTGGCGCAAAACCACCAAATACAACAGAATGTATAACACCAATTCTAGCGCAGGCTAACATTGCATACAATGCCTGTGGAATCATTGGCATATAAATGATACAAGTATCTCCTTTTTGCAAACCTAATTGCTGTAAACCTCCTGCTAATTTAGAAACCTCATGATGTAAATTATTAAAAGTAATATGTTGTTTTGTATTGGTTACTGGTGAATCATAAATAATTGCATTTTGTTCTCCAAAGCCCTCATTAATATGTTTATCTATACATAAATAGCTTAAGTTAAGTTCTCCGTCTTTAAACCATTGATTGTAATTATATTGATCTTTAGATAAAATGGTTTTTGGAGCTTTAAACCAATCAATTTTGTTGGCTTGTAATTCCCAAAACTCTTTTGGATCTTCAATGCTTTTATTATAAAAATTTTGATATTTCATAGCTTTATTTTTTAGAGTTAAAAAAATTATCTTCTTTATCTGTTAATAATCTAGAGTGAATTAAAAATCGCAATCCAAGAGGAATTTCTAAAGAAAAGCTAGCTCCTCTACCTTCTGTTATATCTATTGTTAAATGTGTGTGTTTCCAATATTCAAACTGATCTTGATTCATATAAAAATTCACACCTTCAACAACACCTAAAAGCACATCACTTTCGTCTAAATATAAATCTCCTTTTTCTAAAATCATTGGGGCAGAACCGTCACAACAACCACCGCTTTGATGAAAAATCAAATCTCCATGTTTCTCTTTTAATTGCTCTAAAACTTTTGCTGCTTTTTTGGTAATTGTTACTCTTTTCATCATATAAAGATATTAAAAAAGGCTGAAATACAATAGTAGTTCAGCCTTTCAAGCTTTTTGTTTTCTACTAAAAGAAACCTAATTTATTCTTATCGTAAGAAATTAACATATTTTTAGTTTGACGATAGTAATTTAACATCATCACGTGATTTTCTCTACCAAATCCAGATTTTTTATAGCCTCCAAATGGAGCATGTGCAGGATAAGCATGATAACAATTTACCCAAACACGACCAGCTTTGATTGCTCTTGGTATTTGATATAACTGATGTGCATCTCTTGTCCAAACTCCAGCACCTAAACCGTAAAGGGTATCATTTGCAATTTCTATGGCTTCTGCTTCATCTTTAAATTTGGTTACACATACTACAGGTCCAAAAATTTCTTCTTGGAAAACTCTCATCTTATTATGTCCTTCTAATATCGTTGGCTTAATATAAAAACCGTTTGCTAAATCTCCACTTAATTTATTTGCAGCTCCACCTGTTAAAACTTTTGCCCCCTCGTCTTTACCAATTTTAAAATAAGATTGAATTTTTTGATATTGATCATTAGATGCTTGCGCACCAACCATTGTATTTATATCATAAGGATTGTCTTGAATGATAGCATTGGTTCTTTCAACAACACGTGCCATAAAAGCATCGTAAATATCTTCTTGTACTAGAATTCTAGAAGGACACGTACAAACTTCACCTTGATTAAAAGCGAATAAGACTGCACCTTCAATTGCTTTATCTAAATAAGCATCATCGGCATCCATCACAGAATTAAAGAAAACGTTTGGAGATTTACCTCCTAACTCCATAGTTACAGGATTTAGATTTTTTGATGCGTATTGCATAATTAATTGACCAGTTGTAGTTTCACCAGTAAAGGCCACTTTATCTACCCTTGAACTAGATGCCAAAGGCTTACCTGCTTCAGGACCAAAACCATGTACAATATTTACAACTCCAGGAGGAAAAACATCTGCAATTTTTTCCATTAATAAAGTTGCCGAAGAAGGTGTTTGTTCTGCAGGTTTTAAAACCACACAATTTCCTGTTACTAATGCTGGAGGTAATTTCCAAGACAACATTAACAAAGGAAAGTTCCATGGAATAATTTGTCCTATAACCCCTAATGGCTCTTTAATATTCATTGACAAAGTATTCTGATCTAACTCTGTTGCACTACCTTCTTCTGAACGAATACAAGCCGCAAAATAACGCCAATGATCTACTGCTAATGGAACATCTGCATTTAAAGTTTCTCGAATAGGTTTACCATTATCACAGGTTTCAACCAAAGCAAATTCCTCTAAATTAGCCTCAATAATATCTGCAACTTTATTTAACAAAGTAGCTCTTTCTGTTGCTGAAGTATTTCCCCAAGCTTCCTTTGCTGCATTTGCTGCATCTAAAGCTAGCTCTACATCTTCTTTTTGAGAACGTGGGTATTTTGCAATTAAACTATTATCTATTGGAGAAGTATTATCAAAATATTGTCCACCGATGGGTTCAACAAATTTTCCATTAATAAAATTAGAATATTTCTCTTTAAATTTTGGTTTAGAATAACTCATAAGCATTATTTTAATAATTAGTAATTAGTTAATATTTTAATCTAAAAAATAGATTATATTTAATTTTTATAAAGGTATTTTATCATATTCTAAACCAATTGAACATATTTATCAATATATTGAACATATCTATTATTTAATTACTAAGAAATAATATTTTTGTATTATTGTATATGAGTCATATATTAAATCAACATAAAAACCATAGAAAACTCACTACTTTAGTAGAAAATAGAACAACTTATAGTGCCGAATATGCAGAACTTAATATCTACGAAACTCATGCTTTTGCAGAAAAAGTAGCTTTAGTTTTTGATTTCCCTATTATTGCAAGCATGCTTACAGGAAAAAAAATAATGCATATTGATGGAATTCCTTCTTTTGAATTTTTCCCTGGAGAATCTGTTGTAATGCCAACCAATAAGGAAATGGTTATCGATTTTCCAATAGCTACAGAAAACAACCCAACACAATGTTTAGCATTAGGTATTGATGCTTTTAAAATTGAGGAAGTTGTCCAAAATTTTAATAGAATGACTGCTATTGAAAACGAAAACAATAATTGGAATTTAGATGCAAATACATCTCACTTAATTAATAATACTGATGTAAATCATTTAGTAAAACGCTTGACATACACTTTTACAAACAACAATAAATCTAAAGACGTATTGTTAGATTTAATGATTCAAGAATTAATTGTACGATTATTACAAACCAAAGCAAAGTCATTAATTCTTAATGATGAAAACAATATTTTTAATGACACAAGAATTGGAACCGTTATTAAATACATTAAAGAAAACTTAACCAATAAAGACATTAGTGTAGATGTGTTAGCAAAGAAAGCCTATATGAGCACTTCTCATTTTCATAAGCAATTTAAAAATACCTTAGGTGTTTCTCCTATTGATTATATCAATTCTGAAAAAATTAAATTTTCTAAAAAACTCATTAAAGAATCTAAAGATGTTAGAATGTCTGAAATTGCTTTTAAAGCAGGATTTAACAATACTAGTTATTTTAATAGACAGTTTAAAAAGATGGAATTAATGACTCCTCAACAATTTAAGAAGTCTATTAATTCTTTATAATATTTTAGTGAGTAGCATCACCTGCTCCACTTGGTATTCTAATACTTTCTACAATTTCTCTAACTTCTTCTGGCGGTTCTGGTGTAAATCTTGAAACAACTATAGCAACAAAAAAGTTTACTATCATAGCCACAGTTCCAAAACCTTCTGATGAAATCCCAAACCACCAATCTTCCTTAGTACCTCCACCAAACCAATCAAATTTGAATTTCATCATATAAAAAAGCATTAATAAAATTCCAATAAGCATTCCTAAAATTGCTCCTTCTTTATTCATTCTTTTGCTAAAAATCCCTAAAATTATTGCTGGAAAAAAGGATGCTGCAGCCAAACCAAAAGCCAGAGCAACTGTTGCCGCAACAAAATCTGGTGGATTAATTCCGAAATAACCTGCAACACAAACCGCAACAACTGCAGATAGTCTTGCTGCAATTAACTCTCCTTTTTCTGTAATATTTGGGTTGATCATTTTTTTGATCAAATCATGAGAAACAGATGCAGATATTACCAACAACAAACCTGCTGCTGTAGATAAAGCTGCAGCCAAAGCACCGGCAGCTACCAGTGCAATTACCCAATTAGGTAAACCTGCTATTTCAGGGTTTGCCAAAACCATAATATCTTTATCTACAATTAATTCATTTTTAGAGGCATCTGCCAAATACTGAACTCTTCCATCATTATTTTTATCATCAAATTTTATCAATCCTGTTTTTTCCCAATTCCCAAACCATTCAGGTAATTTTTTATATTCTTTATTACTTACTGTTTCTATCAAATTAGTTCTAGAAAAAAGTGAAATTGCTGGTGCAGTTGTATATAAAATTGCAATCAGTAATAAAGCCCACCCTGCAGATTTACGAGCATCAGAAACTTTTTTTACTGTAAAAAAACGAACAATAACATGAGGTAAACCAGCTGTACCAAACATTAAAGCTGCTGTAATTAAAAATACATCTAATGTAGTTTTGCTACCTGAAGTATATGCTGCAAACCCCAATTCTTTGTGTAATCCATCTAATTTATCCAAAAGATAAACTCCATTTTCATCTGCTCCACCAAAGCCTAATTGTGGAATTGGATTTCCTGTCATTTGAATCGATATAAAAATTGCTGGAACCATAAAAGCGAAAATCAAAACACAATATTGAGCTACCTGCGTATAGGTAATTCCTTTCATCCCACCTAAAACAGCATAAAACAAAACGATAATCATTCCAATGATAACACCTGTATTGATATCAACTTCTAAAAAACGAGAGAAAACCAAACCTACTCCTCGCATTTGACCTGCTACATATGTAAACGAAACTAAAAGTGCACAAAAAACAGCTACACTTCTTGCGACATTTGAGTAATAACGATCTCCAATAAAATCTGGAACTGTAAATTTTCCAAATTTTCTTAAATATGGAGCTAACAATAAAGCTAATAAAACATAACCACCTGTCCACCCCATTAAATATACAGAACCATCATAACCATTAAAGGAAATAAGTCCTGCCATAGAGATAAATGATGCTGCAGACATCCAATCTGCAGCTGTTGCTAATCCGTTAGCTAAAGGAGAAACTCCTCCTCCTGCAACATAAAACTCTTTTGTAGAACCTGCTCTAGACCAAATTGCGATACCTATATATAATGTAAAAGTGATTCCTACTAAAATCCACGTCCAAATTTGAATACTCATAATTTACCTTCTTATCTTGTTTATTTTTTTTACCTTTAATTATTATATCCAAATTCTTTATCTAACCGATTCATAAGTTTGATATAAACAAAAATTAAAATAACAAAAACATAAATAGAGCCTTGTTGCGCAAACCAAAAACCAAGTTTAAAACCACCTAACCGAATAGTATTTAACTCATCTACTAAAAGAATACCAAACACAAAGGAAACTAAAAACCAAATACATAATAATATTGATAAATATTTCAAATTCTTTTTCCAGTATTTTTTTTCTTTTGATGAATCCATATTGTTTTTCATTGATTACTGAGAGCAATATAAAACTTTAAACAACTAATTGAAAATAACTTAATAAAATTGTTAAAATATTAATCTTGATACTAGAAATAATTATAACTTACTGGCATATTATTTTATTATTTTTCATCGTTGCTGTCTTATACTCTTCTGTAGGTTTTGGTGGCGGTTCTAGTTATTTAGCCATTTTAGCTTTAACAGGAATTATTTTCACCCAAATTAGAGCCACTGCACTTTTATGTAATATCGTTGTCGTTTCTGGTAATGTTTTTTTATTTTATCAACAGAAAAAGATTGATTGGAAAAAAGTTCTTCCATTAATTTCCTTGAGTATTCCCTTTGCTTATTTAGGTGGAAAATTAAAAATTAGTCAGCAATTCTTTTTTATTTTATTAGGATTTACATTATTATTTGCAGCCATTACAATGTGGGCCTCTAAACGAATTATTTCTTCAGATGAAAAGAAAACAAATTTGAAACTTATTAAAAACGGTGGATTTGGAGGGATTATTGGATTTATATCTGGAATGGTAGGAATTGGTGGTGGCATTTTTTTAGCACCGCTTTTGCATCTTACAAATTGGGATACCCCTAAAAAAATTGCAGCCACAGCAAGTGTTTTTATTTTAGTAAATTCTTTTGCAGGATTGCTTGGTCAGTATGCTAATCCTAATTTTGTAATTGACTGGAACTTAACATCAATCCTTTTAATCACTGTTTTTATTGGCGGACAAATCGGTAGTAGAATCAGTAACAATAACTATACTCCTATACAACTAAAAAAAGCTACCGCAATTTTAATTGCTTTTGTAAGCTTAAGAATTTTATGGAAATATCTTTTTATTTAATAAATAACCTTTTGACCTGAAACTAAAGTAAATAAAAATTGTGTATTTTCTACAATCCAAATATATTTGAGGTTGAAACTCTCATCAAACAATAAAAAACTATGTTAGGAATTCTTTTCACATTACTGATGCTAATTTTACTACAAGCAGTATTAGGATTTGACAATCTTTTATACATTTCTTTAGAATCTAAAAAAGCTCCAGAAGCCGATCAAAAAAGAGTAAGAAAAGTTGGAATTTTAATAGCCATCGTATTAAGAATCGTATTGTTATTTATACTTGTTTCTATCATCGAGTTTTTTCAAGAGCCTTTTTCTTTTTTAACTGGAGGCATAAAAGATGTGGTACATTTTGCTTTTAACGGACATAGTATTATTGTTTTATTAGGTGGTGGATTTATCATTTATACAGCAATTAAAGAAATTTGGCATATGATTTCTACAAAAGGACTTGAAGTTTCGGATATGGCTACAGACAGAAGCACAAAATCTTCAAATGCAGTTATTACTAGTATTGTATTAATGAATTTAGTCTTCTCTTTTGATTCAATTTTAGCTGCCATTGGGCTTACTAGCGAAATAGAAAGTTCTACAACTGCTTTTATTGTAATGGCTATTGCTATTGTAATTAGTGGTTTATTAATGCTTGTGATGGCTGATAGAATATCTACTTTCTTATCAAAAAACAGAATGTATGAAGTGTTAGGACTCTTTATCCTTTTTATTGTTGGAATCATGCTAGTTACAGAAGGAGGACATCTAGCACATATTAAAATTTTCGAAGAAGAAATTGTACCAATGAGTAAAACAACTTTCTATTTTGTATTAGCTATTTTAATAATTGTTGATGTAGTTCAAGGAAGATATCAAAAGAAACTTGCAACAGAGCAAAAGTAAATAAAACTTATTTTTTCAATAAAAATATAAGTCGCTGTAAAAATTACAGCGGCTTTTTTATTGCAATTCACCAATACTATCTTTAATTCTTTGCAAAGTTATTTGCAAAATTCTTCTATTTATTTCTGATGAGTTTTCTAAATAAAAATCAAACTCTTCTACAGAAAAATGTCCAACAATAAAACCTAGTATGATATTTTTAAAATTATTATCTGTTTTAAAAAATGAAGAAACTTTACTTCTCTTTTTCTTATCTGGTAAAACAGAAAAATCTACTTTTCTTTTTTCAAGATGATTTTTTAAAAAAGCAATTAACAATGTATGTTGCATTTTTATAATTGGTCTTACTACATGATTTTGAAATTGTTCTAAATCTCTAGTTCCTTCTTTAATTAAACCTGATAAAACGGGTCTTTCTTTATGCATTTTCTGCCAGGTTATTTAATTCAAGTTGGTAATCATATTGTAAATCTTCATGCAGTGTTTCTACTGCTTTTTTGATTAAAATTATTTGCCTATCAAAAGTAGCGATCAATCTCGGACTCTTTTTTATTGAGGGTTTAAAATCTTTTAATTTCCGACAAAAATGAAGTAATAATTCTACTTCTGTTTCTTTCTTTTTAGAATATCTAATGTACTTTTTAGTAAGCGTTAAAATTTTACGAACACTTTTTCTGATATAGAAATAGCTCTTAATATTTATCTGTTCAAAAAGTTCATCTACATATGCTTTTACACTTTCTATATATCTCTCTTCATTATGAGATTCAAACAACAAATAGGTTAGTAATTCTTTGTTTTCTTTTTTAAATTTTGACAGTTGTAAACACAGCTCAATCAATTCTGATGTAGATTGATGAGCTAATTCATCTTTGATTTTTTTTACCGTTACAGCTTTCATTTTACAAATTTGTTAAAGATATAAGAAAAAATAAAAACCTCACAAATTAAAGCATCTGTGAGGTTTTAAGTTCGTTTAAGTTAAAAGTTACTTTTCGCTTGGAATGGCTACCATTTCATTAACATCTGCCTCATAGTCAACTCCATCAACTTTAAAACCAAATAAATTAAAGAAATCATTACTATATCCTTCTAAATCTCCAATTTCAGCTAAGTTTTCTGTAGATGCAGTTTGCCATAATTTATCAATTTCGGCTTGTACATCTTCACGCATTTCCAAATCGTCAATTCTTATTCTTCCTTTATCATCCAAATCTAAGTTTCCGCCAAAAAGTCTTTGGCTATACAAACGTTGAATTTGTTCGATACAACCTTCATGAGTTCCGTTTGCTTTCATGATTTTATACAACAACGAAATATATAAAGGAATTACAGGAATTGCAGAACTAGCTTGGGTTACCAATGCTTTATTTACAGAAACATATGCCTTTCCTCCAATAGATTTTAAATCATCTGAAATAGTAAATGCTGTTGCTTCTAAATGATCTTTTGCAGCTCCAATGGTTCCTTTTCTATAAACAGCTTCTGTTAGTTTTGGGCCAATATAAGAATAGGCAACAGTAGTTGCTCCTTCTGACAATAAATTCTCAGATTTTAATGCATCCATCCACATTTTCCAATCTTCACCACCCATAACTGCAACTGTATTTGCAACATCATCTCCTTCTGCTGGTTTTATAGAAATTTCTGATACTTTTCCAGTATGAAAATCTACTGTTTTATTAGAAAATACTCCTCCTATTGGTTTCAATACCGATTTGTATCGAACTCCTGTATCTGGGTGTGTTCTTACCGGTGAAGCCAAACTATAAATAACCAAATCTACTTGACCTAAATCTTCTTTAATCATATCCATAGTTTTGCGTTTAATTTCATTAGAAAACGCATCACCATTTATACTTTTTGCATATAAACCTGCTTTATGAGCATGTTTTTCAAAAGCTGCTGTATTGTAATAACCTGCAGAACCTGTTTTTCCAGGTGCAGAAGGCTTGTCAAAAAAGACCCCAATTGTAGCAGCATCAGATCCAAAAGCACTAGATATTCTAGATGCCAATCCAAATCCAGTTGACGATCCAATTACTAGCACTTTTTTTGGGCCATTAATAAGTCCTTTTGATTTTACATATTCTATTTGTTCAATTACATTTTGCTCACAACCTGTTGGATGTGCTGTTAAACAAATAAATCCTCTTGTTCTTGGTTCTATAATCATTATTGTTTGTTTTTGTTTGTTAAAAAAGAATTCACATTCTTCTCTATTCTATTTAATACATTTTCTGTTGAAGCTTTTACAAAAACTTCTCCAGTAATTTGTTCGTATAATTCTATATATCTATTAGAGATTTCTATAATTTTCTCATCAGACATTTTAGGTATTTGCTGATTTTCTTTTCCTTGAAATCCGTTTTCAATTAACCATTGTCTTACAAATTCTTTAGACAATTGTTTTTGAGATGCTCCTTTATCTTGTCTGTCTTGATAGCCTTTTGCGTAAAAATAACGAGAAGAATCTGGTGTGTGAATTTCATCAATTAAAACAATTTTACCTTCTTTGGTTTTTCCAAATTCGTATTTAGTATCTACTAAAATTAAACCTCTAGAAGCAGCAATTTTGGTTCCTCTTTCAAACAGTTTACGTGTAAAATCTTCTAAAACTAAATAATCTTCTTCAGAAACAATTCCTTTTGATAAAATATCTGAACGAGAAATATCTTCATCGTGTGCTCCGTTATCTGCTTTTGTAGATGGCGTTATTATAGGAGTTGGAAACTTATCATTTTCCTTTAATCCTTCTGCCATTTCTACACCACATAAAACTCTTTTACCCAATTGATATTCTCTTGCGGCGTGTCCAGATAAATATCCACGAATGACCATTTCTACTTTAAATGGTTCACATAAATGACCAACAGCAACATTTTCATCTGGATTGGCAATTAACCAATTCGGAACAATATCAGCTGTTTCATTCATCATCTTTGTTGCAATCTGATTTAAAATCTGACCTTTAAACGGAATTTGACGTGGCAAAATAACATCGAAAGCAGACAACCTATCTGTGGCAACCATCACTAAAAGTTCATCATTAATATTATAAACCTCTCTTACTTTTCCCTTATAAACAGACTTTTGGTTTGGAAACTGAAAGTTAGTTTCGTTAATTGTATTCATTATAATTGTTGTGTTGTTGTTTGTGCAAAAATAGTAATTTAAAAAGTTATTTTTTCTTCTTTTTTAAACGTTTTATTTGCTTTAAATTATCTGAAATTGGGGTAGCTGTTATCTCTGTTTCTCCAGGAATAAAATAAAAGAAATAAGCAGAATTTTGACCAATTTTTCTAACATCTAATTTTTCATTGTTTTTAAAAACAAGCGTATAATTTGGACTGATTTCTTTAGTTTGATATTTATGTTTCATTCCTAGTCCCATTCCTGTTCTCATTGAAACAAAAAGTAAGAAAAATAAAATCATTAACCCCGGTATTAAGTTTTTCTTATCTTCTAACTTTTCATACCTTTTATCCCATTTTTTGATATTATATATTTTTTGATACCATTTTTTAACTCTTAGATATTTATACAATTTTGGCATCCATCTTGTAAAATACAGATACATTAAACCAAACATAAATATTAAGAAAAATGATAAAACCCAATTATTAGCTAATAAACTTAAAGGAGAGATTAACGCATCTAAAATTGTTGTATAATTCAAATAAGAAACACCAAATATCCCATAAAAAATTGCATCGCTTACAATTCCTAAAATAATTAAATACAAATAACCAATGTAAAAATAATCTTGTAAATCTAATTTCTCTTTTGTTATTTTTATCATTCTGTTTCTATGCTTTTATAGGCACCAATAATTTTTCTTACCAATTTATGCCTTACCACATCTTTATCATCTAAATATACTTGTGCAATTCCTTCAATATCTTTTAAAGCAAGTAAAGATTCTTTTAATCCTGAGACTTGTTTTCTAGGTAAATCTATTTGTCCAGGATCACCAGTAATAATAAATTTTGCACTTTTCCCCATTCTTGTTAAGAACATTTTCATTTGATTGTGGGTTGTATTTTGTGCTTCATCTAAAATTACAAATGCATTGTCTAAAGTTCTACCACGCATAAAAGCCAAAGGTGCAATTTGAATAACTCCTTTTTCTAAATATGATTCTAATTTTTCATGAGGTATCATATCTCTTAATCCATCGTACAAGGGTTGCATATAAGGATCTAACTTCTCTTTTAAATCACCGGGAAGAAATCCTAGATTCTCTCCAGATTCTACAGCGGGTCTGGTTAATATGATTCGCCTAACTTCTTTTTCTTTCAAAGCTTTTACAGCCAAAGCTACAGCGGTATATGTTTTTCCTGTTCCCGCTGGTCCTACGGCAAAAAGCATATCGTTTTTTCCCATCAAAGAAACCATTTTACGTTGATTATCTGTCTGAGCTTTTATCAACTTTCCGCCTACACCATGAACTAAAACATCTTTTGCTTTTTTAGAAGCAATTGTTTTTTCTTCATTTCCGTTTGAAGTTAAAATGCGTTCAACACTATTTTCGTCTAACTTATTATAACGATTGAAATACTTTATCAAACGTTCTAAACGGATTTCAAAATCATCTAAAAGTTCTGCTTCTCCGTAGATCTTTAATTTTGAGCCTCTAGCTACAATTTTGATTTTAGGAAAATATCTTTTTAGTTGCTCAATTGTACTATTTTGAGCGCCAAAGAAATCTTTTGGGCTTATTTCCGTTAACTCGATTATGCGTTCGTTCAAATGTTTATTTTTTATAAATTGATCACAATTATATTTCAACTAAAAATAGCGAATAAATTTTCTAAAATGATTAGATTTGCGTAAAATAGTTAACAACTTTTACACAATTAATTAACAGCCATCTTTTAATGTCTTTTATTACTTTAACAACAGATTTTGGAACCAAAGACCACTTTGTTGGCGCTGTAAAAGGAGCTATTTACTCAGAGCTTTCTGATGCTAAAATTGTAGACATTACACATGAAATTTCTCCTTTTAACATTACCGAAACAGCATATATTTTAAAAAATTCTTATAAGAGTTTTCCGGACGGAACCATACACATTGTTGGGGTTGACTCTGAATTGAGTGAAGACAACAAGCACATTGCAATCGAATTAGATAATCATTTTTTTGTTTGTCCTGATAATGGATTAATTTCTATGATTGCATCAGAAATTCAGCCTACTAAAATTGTAGAAATTAATATTCATGATAGAATAGAGAGTAGTTTTCCTGTGTTAGATGTTTTTGTACAAGTTGCTTGTTTTATTGCCAGAGGAGGAAATTTAACAGTTATAGGAAAAGAAATTTTTGACTTTAAGAAAATTATAGAAATCCAACCAAAAGTAAATCAACAACAAAATCAAATTATTGGAGGTATTGTTTATATTGATAATTACGGAAATGTAATTACCAACATTAGTCATAAAATGTTTAAAGAAATTGGCAAAGGAAGAGATTT
Organism: Polaribacter marinus; assembly: GCF_022662535.1. GTDB lineage: Bacteria > Bacteroidota > Bacteroidia > Flavobacteriales > Flavobacteriaceae > Polaribacter > Polaribacter marinus. The sequence continues at coordinate 99,487 of NZ_JAKQYM010000007.1, read as the reverse complement.
TGTAGTCAATGCTAGAAATCATTCTTTTTCTAAAATATTCACAAAATATAATGAAGTTGCTAGCAACAGTTCTTATACCAACCAACAATATGAAGGGCATAAATTAGCACTTTTTAATTCTGCTGGTTATTTAGAAATTGCTATTTACAGAAGCAATTTAGATACCGTTGGAGGAGCATCAACTTTATTAGGGTTAGGTTATAGAGACTCCATTATTATTGATTTTATTACAGAACCTAAAAAAGAATTTACATCTTTAAATTAATATATGTTTGTACGAATTGTAAAAATGAGTTTTCACTCAAAACACATCGAAGAATTTTCATCAATCTTTGAGGCAAAAAAAGAATTCATCAGAGCATCTCAAGGATGTAATTTATTAGAACTTTATCAAGATAAAAATAATCCTGAAATCTTTTTTACTTATTCTTATTGGGAAAATGAAAGTGATTTAGAAAATTATAAAAACTCAGCTCTTTTTAAAGATGTTTGGGCAAAAACTAAGGCTTTATTCAACAATAAACCAGAAGCTTGGAGTGTTGATAAAAAAATAAGTTTACAATAAAAAATTAAAACAAAACAGTATTAAATGAATTTCGATTTTACTATTTTCCCTATTTTAGAAACAGAAAGGCTAACCCTAAGAGCTTTAAATTTAGACGATGCAAAAGCCATTTTTGGATTAAGAACAAATAAAAGTGTAAACACGTTTATAAAACGAGACATACCCAAAAACCTTTCAGAAGCTAGAGCTTTTATAGATCAAATTTCTAATTTAGTTAGTACTAATAGTGGCATATTTTGGGTTATAGAGTCAAAACAAAATAAAGAGTTAATTGGAACTGTTGGTTTACGTAATTTTAGAATCGAAGAAAAAGATGCTGAAATTGGCTACGAATTACATCCAAACTACCAAGAAAAAGGTTTTATGACTGAAACACTCAAAGAAGTTGTTAATTTTGGTTTTAAAAACCTTGGATTAAAAACAATTGAAGCTTTTACGCACAAAAATAATATGGCTTCTATTGCGTTGTTAGAGAAACAAGATTTTGTTTTTCAACCAGAAAGAAAAGATGAAGGATTTGATGATAATAGAATTTATTCTTTAGCAGTTATCAAAAATCAAATCGCTACAACTTAGAAACTATTTAAAAAATAAACATTGATAGCAATATTAAAAAAAGAATTTAACTCATTTTTTGCAAGCCCAATTGCCTACTTAGTCATTGGCATTTTTTTGTTGGTAAATGGTTTGTTTCTATGGGTCTTTAAAGACGATTACAATATTTTAAACGCTGGTTTTGCAGATATAAATCCATTTTTCTTTTTAGCCCCTTGGGTCTTTATATTTTTGATTCCTGCCATTACCATGAAAAGTTTTGCAGATGAATTTAACAGTGGAACCATAGAGCTCTTAAAAACAAAACCTCTTTCTAATTGGCAAATTGTTTTAGGTAAATTTTGGGCATCTCTTTTATTAATTGTCGTCGCTTTAATTCCAACTTTTACATATGTATATACTGTATATCAATTAGGAAACCCAATTGGAAATTTAGATTTTGGTAGTACAATTGGCTCATATATTGGTTTGTTATTTTTAGCATCAACATATACGGCTGTAGGTTTATTTACATCAACATTATCAAAAAATCAAATTGTAGCTTTTATTTTAGGTGTGTTTATCACTTTTATCTTATTCTATGGATTTGATGCAATTTCTAGTTCTTTTGGGAATGATTCTATCACTATTAAAAAAATGGGAATTAATGAACATTTTAAAAGTATTTCGCGAGGAGTTATAGATACAAGAGATATCATTTACTTTTTAAGCCTAACTATTTTCTTTTTATTCATCACTAAAACACGATTAGAAAATGAATAAAAAAATAAAAAACATAATAGTTCTATTTATTGGTTTATTGATTTTAAACACTGTAAATCAATCTATTTACAAACGTTTAGATTTAACAGCTGACAAACGATACACACTTTCTAAAACCACAAATGCAATAATTTCTAAGGTTGATAAAACTTTATTTATTACGGTATATCTAGAAGGTGATTTTCCATCAGAATTTAAAAGATTACAAATTGAAACAAGTCAGTTTTTAGAAGAATTAGCCGCTAAAAATTCAAACTTAAAAATTCAATTTCAAAACCCAAACAATCAACGAGAAGAGCTGATTAAAAAAGGAATGATGCCAAGTCAGTTAACTGTTGAAGAAGACGGGAAACTATCTGAAGCAATTATTTTTCCATGGGCAGAAATCAATTTTGGAAAAAAAACCACTATTGTTTCTTTGCTTCCTTCTGCAATTGTTGCATCACAAGAAGAACAGTTACAAAAAGCCATAGAGAATTTAGAATACAGTTTTTCTAATGCCATCAATTCTGTTACTCAAAAAAATCAAAAAAGAGTTGCAGTTATTACCGGAAATGGAGAATTACAAGATATTTATCAATATAGTTTTTTAAGTGAAGTTGCTAAAAAATACAGATTGGCAAAATTTACCTTAGATTCCGTAGCCACAAATCCACAGCAAACTTTAAAAGATTTAACTTCTTTAGACTTGGCAATTATTGCAAAACCTACAGAGAAATTTACAGCAAAAGAAAAGTTTGTTTTAGACCAGTTTATAGCCAACGGAGGAAAAACCTTGTGGATGCTAGATAATGTACAAGCAGACCAAGATAGTCTGTTTAATAACGGAAGAATGCTGGCTTATCCTAGAGATTTAAATTTAACAGATTTATTGTTTTCTTATGGAATTCGAATCAATTCTACCTTAATCAAAGATTTATATTCTGCAAAAATTTCTTTGGCAACAGGAACTGTTGGTAATCAAACTCAGTTTCAAAACTTAGATTGGTTTTTTCACCCATTAGTAGGTGGAAACAAAAATAGTGCAATTACAAAAAATGTTGCTCCAGTAAGATTACAGTTTACCAATCAAATAGATACATTAAAAAACAACATTAAAAAAACACCTTTACTAGTGAGTTCTTCATTAACACAAAAAATAGGAACTCCAAGTTTTATAGAATTGCAATCTATTGCTGAAGAACCTGTAGAAACAGATTATGTAAGTGGACATCAGTTATTTGCTGTATTATTAGAAGGCGATTTTAACTCGGCATATAAAAACCGTGTAAAACCTTTTGAAACATCGCTTTTTAAAGAAAACGCTACCAATAATAAAATGATTGTAGTTGCTGATGGTGATGTGGGAAAAAATCAAATTTTAAAAGGAAAACCAACAGATCTATCTAGAGATAAATGGACCAATGAAGAATTTGGTAATAAAGATTTTTTATTGAATTCTGTGGATTATTTATTAGATGATGTTGGCTTGATGGAACTAAGAAATAAAACTTTAAAAATCAATATATTAGATAAGCAAAAAGCCTTTAAAGAGCGTACTTATTGGCAGTTTTTAAATATCGGATTACCGTTAATTTTATTATTTTCTTTCGGAGTAATTTTTAATTATTTAAGAAAAAGAAAATACACTAAGTAATTTTTTTTACAAACATTGCCCCAAAATAATAGACATTGATTAACCGCTTAAAAAAGCACTTTGTAAAATGATTTCTATTTACTTATATACTTAGCATATCATCATGAATAAAAGTATAACCTAAAACATCTTGTACTTTTTTAGAGCTGATAATCTTCCATTTATACATTTCGTTTTCTTCAAATTCTGGAAGCTCTAAATCGTTACTTAATTTTGCTATTGTATAGAATTCTCTTCTTGTAGGATGGTGATTAGAACAGGCATTAAAAGTTTGATTCCAACAATTTTGATCAATAATTTCATGAATAATTTCAATGCAATCTTCTTTATGAATCAGGTTAACAAACCCTTTTGGTTGCGGAATTTTTCGTTTGTTCTTAAACCAGCTTGAAGGATGTCTTTCATCCCCAAACAAACCTGCAAAACGAATAATTGTAGTTTCGAAAAAAGTGTTTACTCTAAACAGATTTTCAATTTCTGTTAACGGAGTATTTAAAACTTCATCTTCTTCTGTCATTACTTTGTTTAAACTTCCATAAACCGAAGTTGATGAAATAAAGATTACTTTTTGTATAGATGAGTTTTCTATTTGTGAAATTAAATTTTCAAAACCATCAATGTCTTTAGAGGTAATTGCAATGATTAAAATATCTGAATTTAGAAATTCATCAAACTCTTCAAAAGAAGCAATATCAATTATAAAAGGCACAATACCATTGATTTCTAACAAATCCAATTTCTCTTCTGATGTAGTAGATCCTTTTACAATAAAGCCTTCATTTAACAATGAAACAGCCAAAGATTTCCCTAACCAACCACAACCTAAAACACTTATGTTTTTCATAGAAACAATTGTACTCTTTTATTAATTTACAAGAAATAACAAACCTATTTCTTGGTATTTTTAAAAATTAAAGACAAAGATACATTGCTTTATTTTAAGGTTTTGTTAACAATTGTCATTTTTTGAAATCGTAATTTTATCAAAACTAAAAACGAAGAAAACCATGAAAAAATTATTATTAAGCTTATTTGTTGTAGCCATTACTTTTACCACAACAGCTCAAAAAAAACCTAAAGCAAGTCCATATTCTAAGATTATACAAACGGTAGGTTTTACAGATGTAACGGTAGAATTTTCTAGACCAGGAATGAAAGGAAGAGCTATTTTTGGAGATTTAGTTCCTTATGGAAAAGTATGGAGAACAGGTGCTAATGAAAACACTAAAATTACTTTTAGCAAAGATGTTACTGTTGGCGGAAAAAAATTAAAAGCAGGAACTTATGCTTTATATACAATTCCAAATAAAGAATCTTGGGATGTGATTTTTTACTCTGACGCAACAAATTGGGGAAATCCAAAAAAATGGGATGAAAGTAAAGTAGCTCTTAAAGTTTCTGCTCAAGTACAAGAAATGCCTGTAAAAATTGAAACCTTTACAATTACTTTTGATGATTTAAAAAACACATCGGCTGCCTTAGGCTTACTTTGGGAAAATGTATACGTAGGTGTACAATTTGATGTAGAATAATAAATTGACCAAACGAAACTAATTAAAAATCTCAAGTAAATTCTTGAGATTTTTTTTGCTCTAAAGATTACCTATTAAACACAAAAAAGATAACTTGGCTACATATACTCTTACTTTGTAAAATCAAATCTTTAAATTCTAAAATTAAGTCAAATTGAAAGTTCTAAATATTCATAAACGTATCGTAAATCAACCTAAAAATAAAGTAACAGAAATACTAAAAACCTTATCCTTATCAAATGACAAAATATGGCCTAAAGAAAATTGGCCAGAAATGAAATTTAATGGTGGAATTAAAGTTGGAGCAAAAGGTGGACACGGACCAATTAGGTATAAGGTAGAAATACATAATCCAGCAAAAGTTATTCTATTTCGATTTTCTAAACCTGTCGGATTTAACGGGATTCATAAATTCGAAATAAACGAATCCGAAAAAAATAAAACAGAAATTAAGCATACAATTGACATGCATGCAAAAGGAAAAGGATTATTAATATGGATCTTTGTTATTCGTCCTCTACACAATGCTTTGATTGAAGATGCATTTGACAAATTAGAAAATAACTTCTCAGAAAACAAAAAAGCAACAAAATGGAATACTTGGGTTAAATTTCTTCAAAAAAAATTACGAAACAAAGAAAAAATTAAACCCAATATTTAATGGCCCCCTATCGTATCTAAATCATCTATCTTTTCTTTTTTTGTAGGGAAAATAGTCTGAATAAAAATTGCGATTCCCATTACTAAAGCACATCCTAATAAATTTAGCCATAAATATGGTAACCAATCTAAAAGAAAAACCCCTATAATTAAAGCTTGCGTAATTAAAGCGGCCACAAAAACAGCATTTCCTTTTACAAATTTAATAAAGAAAGCAAGTAAGAAAATACCCAAAACATTTCCGTAAAAAATAGATCCAATAATGTTTACAAGCTGAATTAAATTGTCAACTAAATTAGCCACACAAGCCACAGAAATAGCTATAATACCCCATAACAAGGTAAACCATTTTGATGCTTTTACATAATGCGCTTCACTTTTTTCTTCACTCACATTGCGTTTATACAAGTCTATTGCTGTTGTACTTGCTAAGGCATTTAATTCTGATGCTGTAGATGACATTGCTGCGGATAAAATTACGGCTAACAAAAGTCCAATCAATCCTCTTGGTAAATTGTTTAAAATAAAGTGAATAAACACATAGTCTTTATCGTTAGACTCAATCTTCTTTAAGGAATTCTGTTCATCAACCTGTTTAATAATTTTTTTAGCAGATGCCTTTAATGCTAAATCTTTTGCATTTAAAGATTGAATTTTTGCTTTCTCTTCAATTTGAAATCCGTCAGAAAACAACAGTCTTTTATCATTTTCTATTTTAATATGTTCTTTTTCTAATTCTTGATATTCTGTAACAAATGTTGATTTTTGAACCGCTTCATTTGCTGTAGGATTAAAGTTTAAAGGAGAGGCATTAAATTGATAAAAAACAAACACCATTACACCAATCAACAAAATAAAAAACTGCATTGGCACCTTTAACAATCCGTTAAAAATCAAACCAAGCTGACTCTCTCTAACAGACTTACCAGATAAATAACGCTGTACCTGACTTTGATCTGTTCCAAAATAAGATAACATTAAAAAAGTTCCTCCTAAAATCCCTGTCCAAACAGTGTATCTATTACTTAAATCGAAAGAAAAATCTAATACTTGCATTTTATCACTTGCACCAGCAATTTCTAAGGCATTGGTAAACGTAATGTTTTCAGGAAGCTTACTCATAATCATAAAAAAAGCAATAAGCATTCCTATAAAAATAATAATCATTTGTTGTTTTTGAGTTACGTTCACAGCTTTTGTTCCTCCAGAAACCGTGTAAATAATGACTAAAAAACCAATAATAATATTTAGTGTTAATAAATCCCAATCTAACACAGCGCTTAAAATAATTGCAGGAGCAAAAATGGTAATTCCTGCTGCCAATCCTCTTTGAATTAAAAATAAAATTGCGGCTAAACTTCTGGTTTTTAAATCAAATCTCCCTTCTAAAAACTCGTATGCTGTATACACTTTTAACTTGTGATAAATAGGAATAAAAACCACACAAATAATTACCATGGCAATAGGCAAACCAAAGTAAAATTGTACAAATCCCATACCACTATGAAATGCTTGTCCTGGTGTTGATAAAAAAGTTATGGCACTGGCTTGTGTTGCCATTACAGACAAACCAATGGTCCACCATTTTGAGTCGCTACCCCCTTTTATATAATCAGTAACATTATCATTTTTTCGAGTAACATATGTACCGTAAGCAACAATAAAAATTAAAGTTACAGATAAAACAATCCAATCTACAGCGTGTAATTTGCTTTCTATTTCCATGAATTAAACTGTAAAATAATTTGTAATAAAATAAAATGCAATAATATATATCGCATTAGCTATTAAAACCAATGAATACTCTTTTTTCCAACGATATTTTTGTCCTTTCATTTTATTTATTTTTTTTTAAAGCTATTTCCTGCTTTCACTACTCGCTTTTTTCATTCCTCAAAAGAGCTCAAACAGGCCGTTCAATCAGGGCTAAACTTGTTTGCTAACTTTTATCCTATTTTGAAACTTCTTTTCCAACAGATAGCATATTTGCAAATAATTTATAAGCTCCAGAAACTCCCGCAGGCAATTCTCTAAAGAAACTTAAGCCTGTATATATGTAATTTCCTTTTCCGTATTTTGCTATTAGCAAACTTCCTTTTTTAGCTTCTTCTCCCTTATCGTGCATAGATAAAACGGAGGTAAAAGCAGCATCCCAAGAGTTAGGAAAATACAAACCTCTTTCTTGCACCCAACCATTAAAATCTTCATTGTTTATTTTGTTCGGAAAATTTAACAGCGAGTTTTCTTTATCTAAAATTTGTACCTCTGCAAACTCATCTGTAACTCTATCTCTTGATAAGTTTAAATTATAAGGTGCAGCCACGTCCACATTTCTATTGGTGTTGTATTGCACAATCATGTTCCCTCCTTTTGCAACAAATTCTAGTAAGTATTTTTGTTTAAACTTTAATTCTTTTACCACATTATAAGCTCTAATTCCAACTACAATTGCATCGAATTTAAGCAAATTTTTGGCATTAATTTCTAATGGATTAATCAACTCAACTTTATAACCAATCTGTTTTAAACTTTCCGGAACCAAATCTCCAGCACCTTTTATGTAACCAATATAATCTCCTGCTTTTTTAATGTCCAACCGAACAATTTTTGCTTCAGAATTTAATAAAACAGATTGCTTAGGAATGTGCTTATAATTGATTTCCATTAACTCTTTAGTATAGGTTTTACCATTAGAAGTTGCCATAACTTCTAATTTTCCTTCCGCTGAATTTCTAGGAGGAGTTACAAAAAACGCTACCGTTTGTTTATCATTCTTTTGAAAAATATCAAAAGAAATTTCTTTAGGAGAAACCTCCCAATTCGTTGGTGCTTTTAAACTTACTTTTCCTTGAACATTGTTAGCTCCTGCTCTAACTTCAACCAAAACTTTTTTTACAACATTGTCCGAAAAAATAATTACTTTATCTTTAAGTTTAGTAGTAATTAAAGGTAAGATTTCAAAAGGCTCATAAATTTCTCCTTTATCTCTTTCTGCATATCTTCTCACCACATTTTTGGTAAATGAAATTGGCAAGCCATTAATTAATAAATCATATTGAATCTTAACTGTTTTTTGATTTCTTGGTTTTCCAATATCTAACTGATTTTTGACATCATACATTCCTAAACTCCAATTATTTTTTAACCAATAAGGACTTGTATAATCATATTTCCCAATAATAATATTAGATGTATAATTAAATTTCTTATTTCTAACTAAAGCTACATCTGAAGCTATTATTTTAGCCGTATTTGGCTCTATAATCAAGGCTATTTTTACAGGAACATCACTCCTATTTAATACCTCAAAATTTACCTTAATAGTAGAATTAGGTGTTCCTGACGAACTAATTGCTGAAGCTTCTAAATACAATCCAGCACAAGCTTCAATAACGGTTTTAATTTCTTTTTCTTTAATTTTTCTCCAATGAGAATCCTCTAATTTTTGAATTAATTGATAAGCCTCCATTAGTTTTGGTAAATGTTTAGACGGATTTACAAAATCAAAATGGTTTTCAATTTCATATAAAATATCACCAATTTCACCTCCATTTTTAAGACGGTTCCAAGTAGTATTTATCCCCGAAAAAAGATCTTTTTTATCTTTTGGTTTATCTCCTTTTAAAAACTCTAAATATTCTGTTTGATTTCCTCTTGTGGTTAACCTTCCAAAACCCTGACTTAAGTGTTGACTACTAGCAACCGAAGCCAATTCATTATTAGACAAACCTTTTAAGGGATAGTATCTTCCTACATCAAGCGAGGTTAACTTACCTTTTGTAGCATTATTAAAATCAGATTCATTTTTATAAAACCATGAAGATGTATTCAAAAACAATCTTTTGGCTTGCCATAAATCGGTTTGGCTAAGTTGCCTTGAAAATTCATTTTTTTTTTGCAGATAAATCAAAAGCTTCTACACTTAATATTGCAGAACTTGTATGATGACCATGTGTAGTACCTGGCGTTCTAGAATCAAATCTGTTAATAATTACATCAGGTTTAAACGTTCTAATAGCCCAAACAACATCACTTAAAACCTCATTTTTATTCCAAATTTTTAAAGTTTCATTGGGATGTTTAGAATAACCAAAATCATTGGCTCTTGTAAACATTTGTTCGCCTCCATCCACTCTTCTTGCAGCTAATAGTTCTTGTGTTCTAATAACACCTAGTAGTTCTCTAATTTCTGGGCCAATTAAATTCTGACCACCATCACCTCTTGTCAGTGATAAATAACCAGTTCTAGCATGTATCTGGTTTGATAAATAAGCAATTAAACGTGTGTTCTCATCATCTGGATGTGCAGCAATATATAAAACAGATCCTAAAAAATTTAATTTTTGAATTTTCTCATAAATCTGATTTGAGGTTAATTTTTGAGGTTTCTGAGCAAATATTGAAATTGAAATCAATAAAAACATTACTATAGAAAGTGAAAATTTCTTCATATTTTAAAATTAATCAATGCTTATATAGGTTGATAAAATCGAGTTTTCAATAAAATCTCTCACTTTTTTTTTAATATACAGTAGTACTAAAAATGATACTTTATCGTTAAAAACAAATGTAGTTTTTTATAAGGAAAATTAAAGTTTGTTAACATAATTATAACGTTTCTAAATTCGTTAACAAAAACAGTTATAAGCTGTTAATAAAATAATTTTCAAAGTCACATTTTTAGAATATATTTGTAAATCAAATTAAGAAAACAAATTACATGAAATTTATTGTATCAAGTTCGCAATTATTAAAGCAATTACAAGTTTTAGGCGGCGTTATAAATAGCAACAATACCTTACCAATTTTAGACAATTTTTTGTTTGAATTATCAGAAAATCAGCTAAAAGTTTCTGCTTCAGATTTAGAAACAACAATGAGTTCTGTAGTAGATGTAGAAAGTGACAGTTCTGGTTCTATTGCTGTTTCTGCACGTTTATTACTAGATACTTTAAAAACTTTTCCAGATCAACCTTTAACCTTTAAAACGGAAGGAGATAACACTATTGAAATTAGTTCTGATCAAGGAAAGTATGATATGGCTTATTTTGGAGGAGAAGAATTTCCAAAAGCAGTTTCTTTACCTTCACCAAGCAAAACAATAGTTCCTGCAAGTGTTTTAGGAACGGCGATCTCTAAAACAATATTTGCTGCCGGAAACGACGATTTACGACCTGTAATGAGTGGGGTTTTCTTTCAATTTAGCTCTCAAAGCTTAACTTTTGTAGCAACTGATGCTCATAAATTGGTAAAATATTCTAGAACTGATGTTACTGCAGACCAAACAGCAGAATTCATTATGCCTAAGAAACCTTTAAATTTATTAAAAGGAATTTTAGGGGGTTCTGATAGTGAAGTAACCATTGAATATAATGATGCAAATGCAAAGTTTACATTTGACAATATAGTTTTAGTTTGTCGTTTAATTGATGGAAAATATCCTAATTACGAAGCTGTAATCCCAAAAGAAAATCCAAATAAATTAACTGTTGATAGAGCTTCTTTCTTAAATTCTGTTAGACGTGTTTCTATTTTCTCTAGTAAGACAACGCATCAAATTCGTTTAAAAATGGCGGGTACAGAACTAAATATTTCTGCAGAAGATTTAGATTTTGCTAACAAAGCAGATGAACGTTTAAGTTGCGATTATCAGGGTGATGATATGCAAATAGGCTTTAATTCTCGTTTTTTAAGTGAAATGTTAAACAACTTAAATTCTAACGAAGTTTTAATAGAAATGTCTTTACCAAACAGAGCAGGAATTTTAACTCCTATTGATGGTACTGACGAAGGTGAACAAGTTACTATGTTAGTAATGCCTGTAATGTTAAATAGTTAAAAATAATTATAACACATACACTGAACTTAAATTCAGTAAAGTATAAATCTCATAAAAGCTTTAAAACCACAATTAAAAATTGTGGTTTTTTGTTTACATTTATCAAATGAATTTCCTTGCTCATTTATATTTATCACAAAACAACACCAATATTATGATTGGTAATTTTATTGCAGATCATATTAGAGGCAATAACTATAAAGGTTTTTCTAAAGAAATACAGCAAGGAATCTTCTTACACAGAGAAATAGATACTTTTACAGATGCCCATGAAATTGTTAGAAAAAGTAAACGACGATTACATGAAAGATACAGACATTATGATGGTGTAATCATAGACATATTTTACGACTACTATTTAGCTAAAAATTGGAGTAAGTATTCCGAAATTCCTTTAGACATTTATACTAAATCTATCTACAAATTATTTAAAGAAAAAGCCCCAGAACTCCCTTTAAAGTCTCAAAAATTTATCAAATATATGATTGAATACAATATCCTTTTCAATTATCAATTTGAAGATGGAATTGAAAAAGTCTTAAAAGGCATGAACCAAAGAACAAAAGGAAAGTCTCAAATGAATTTAGCCATAGAGGATTTAAAAAACTTAAAGAACGAATTTGAAGAAGATTTTACAATTTTCTTTGAAGATTTACGTAACTTTTCCAACCAAAAAATATTAGAAATTAGCCAATCAAATTTATAATCATGAAAAAAACTTTTTTACTAATTGCAGTTTCAGCATTATTATTCAATTGCAAAACACCAGAAAAAAAACAGAAAATTACAGGATTAGTAACTCAAAAAGCAATGGTAGTTTCTGCCAGAGAAGAAGCTTCTAAAATTGGAGTAGAAATTCTTAAAAAAGGGGGAAATGCATTTGATGCAATGGTTGCAACAGAATTAGCTTTAGCCGTAGCCTATCCATATGCAGGAAATATTGGAGGAGGTGGTTTTATGGTGTATCGTAAAAATAATGGTGAAATTGGCGCTTTAGATTACAGAGAAAAAGCTCCTTTGGCTTCATCTAAAGATATGTATTTAGACAATGAGGGTAATGTCATTAAAGGAAAAAGCACATTAGGGGCTATGGCTGTAGGGATTCCTGGAACAATTGCAGGAGTTTTTGAAGCTCATAAAAAATATGGAACACTTCCTATTCAAGAAATACTACAACCTGTTATTGAACTAGCAAAACGCGGTGTAGTTGTTACTAAAAAACAAGAAGCAAGAATAAAAAAATACCAACCTTATTTTAAAAAGGCAAATCAATCTTTAATTCTTTTAGACAGTGTTTGGAAAGAAAATGATGTTATTAAATATCCTGCTTTGGCAGAAACATTAGAAAGAATTTCTAAAAATGGTAGAGATGAATTTTACAAAGGAGAAACAGCAGAACGTTTAGTGAAATTTATGCAAGCTAATGGAGGAATTATGACCTTAGAAGATTTAGCTAAATATGAAGCAAAATGGAGAACTCCTATTACGTTTACATATGATGACTTGAATGTCATTTCAATGTCTCCTCCTTCAAGTGGAGGAATTTGTTTGGCGCAAATTATGAATGGAATTGAACCATATGATATCGATAAATTTGGGCACAACACTACCAAAACTATTCAAATAATTACAGAAGCAGAAAGACGTGCTTATGCAGATAGAAGTTTCTTTTTAGGAGACCCTGATTTTGTAAAAATTCCTTTAAAAACGTTAATCTCTAAAGAATATACTAACGGAAGAATGGACAACTTTTCATTTGACAAGGCTACAAAATCTTCTGATGTTGCTCACGGTACTATAGAAATGGTAGAAAGCAACGAAACAACACATTACTCTATTGTAGATCAATTTGGAAATGCTGTTTCTGTTACGACAACATTAAATGGTGCATATGGTTCTAAATTATACTGTGCAGATTTAGGTTTCTTTTTAAACAATGAAATGGACGATTTCTCTAGCAAACCTGGAGTACCAAATATGTTTGGTTTAATTGGCGCAAAAGCAAATGAAATTACTCCAGAAAAAAGAATGTTAAGCTCTATGACACCTACTATTGTAGAAAAAAATGGGAAACTTTGGATGGTTGTTGGAACACCTGGGGGATCTACAATTATTACTTCCGTTTTACAAACTATCTTAAACGTACACGAATTTGGTTTTGGAATGCAAGAAGCTGTTAATCAACCACGTTTTCATCACCAATGGTTACCTGATGTTATTATGATGGAACCTAACAAGTTTGATAAAAAAATAACGGATGAGTTAAAAAAGAAAGGTTATAATATTAATGAAAAAGACGCCCCTGTTATTGGTAAAGTTGAAGGTATTTTAGTTTTATCAAACGGAAAATTAGAAGGTGGTGCAGATCCTAGAGGAGATGACAAAGCTATCGGATTTTAATAAATTGCTTATAAAATAAATAATATTAGAAACTCTACAATTTATTTTTAAAATTTTAAAAAATGATACAACCTTTCCACTTAGCAATTCCGGTACAAAATTTAGAAAAATGTAGAACTTTTTACAGAGATATTTTAAACTGTATAGAAGGCAGAAGTACAGAACAATGGGTAGATTTTAATTTCTTTGGACACCAATTGGTAATTCATCAAAAAAAAGATTTTCAGCCTACAACATCAATCACAAACCCTGTAGATGGTCATGATGTTCCTGTTCCGCATTTTGGAGTAATTTTAACCTGGGAAGATTGGCATTCTTTGGCTGATCGATTAAAAGCCCTACACACAAAATTTGAAATTGAACCCTGCATTCGATTTAAAGGAAAGGTTGGAGAACAAGCAACCATGTTTTTTAAAGATCCCGAAAACAATGCCCTAGAATTTAAAACCTTTAAAGATATGAGTCAGATTTTTGCTAAATAATGCAGTTAATAGAAACTCATATTGTACCTAAATTAGAAAAATCAATTCGCTTACAAGAGTATGCTGTTGGAATTTTTAAAATACTTCCAACAAAATCTGGGATAAAAAAAGCAATAAAAAAAGAACTGATTTTAGTAGATGGTAAAACCACTTCTACAGCTCAATTTATAAACGGAAGAGAAACAATTGAATTATTTCAACCTAAAGAAAGTGTTCCTTTTAAAAGATTTAAATTAGAGTTAGAAATTTTATTTGAAGATGACTTTTTAGCAATTATTTATAAGCCATCAGGAATATTAGTAAGCGGAAATTCTTTTGCTACAATTGATAATGCATTGCCACAAAACTTACAAAAAAGTACACAAACAGATGCCGTTCGCCCAAGACCAATTCATCGATTAGACTATCCTACAAGTGGATTGTTATTAGTAGGAAAAACCAATTCTACTATTATTTCTTTAAATAAATTGTTTGAAAAAAAAGAAATACAAAAAACTTATCACGCAATTACAATTTGCGAAATGAATTCTTTTGGTTTTATTAATTTCACTATTGATGATAAAAACGCACAAACAGAATACGAAGTCCTTAAGTCTGTCATATCAAAACGTTTTGGTTATTTAAACCTCATTCAATTAAAACCAAAAACAGGTAGAAAACACCAATTAAGAAAACACTTATTAGCAATTGGAAACCCTATTTTAGGTGACAAAGAATATTACAAAGAAAATTTAATTTTAAATGGAAAAGGTCTGTATTTACATGCTTCTTCCCTAGAATTTATTCATCCTCACACAACAGAAAAAATTACAATTACAAAAGAATTGCCTAAAAAATTTACGAAAATATTTCCAGAATTTTAACTTCAATACTATCCTCTTAAAACAAAAGTATCTTATAATGACAAAAAAAGATTTAAATCCTACAGAATACAACGAATATTACGCAAGGTATATCAATACAATTCCTGATGATACAACTTTAAAAAAGGGTTTTGAAGAGGATAAAAAAAGGGTTGTTGATTTCTTTTCTTCAATTCCAGAAGAAAAACTTAGCTACAGATATCAACCACAAAAATGGACTATTAAAGAATTGTTGCAACACATTATTGATACGGAACGTATTTTTATGTATCGTTTTCTACGGATTGTAAGAAAAGATAAAACTGCATTAACTGGTTTTGATCAAGATATTTATATAAAACCTTCTGGTGCAAATAATAAATCATTAGAAGAGTTGATACATGAATTTACAAGTACACGTCTATATTCCATCAACTTAATAAACAGTATTTCTAATGAAAATTTAATGAATTTAGGAACAGCAAGCGATACAACTATATCTGCAAGAGCTTGTGCTTTTATTCTTTTAGGTCATAGTATTTGGCATATAGAAATTATTAAAGAAAGATATTTATGAATGAATACGCTAAATCAAAAATAAATAGAGTAAAACGTGGACACAATAGAGCTACTTATGATGTAGAAAAAATAAACTCAATTTTAGATGCTGGTTTTTTATGTTATGTAGGTTATATTTATGAAGGAAATCCCATTACAATTCCAATGGCATATGCCAACAAAAATGATAAAGTTTATATTCATGGCTCTACTGCAAATAGAATGTTGTTATCTATTTTAGAAAGTAAAAAAACATCTATTACCATAACACATTTAGATGGCTTAGTATTGGCTCGTTCTGGATTACATCATTCCGTAAATTATAGATCTGCCACACTTTTTGGAAGTTTAAAAAAAATTGAAAATGATATAGAAAAAACTAAAATATTAGGCAGTATTGTAAATCAAATGATGCCCAATCAATGGGATTCTTTGCGCCCTATGTATCAAAAAGAATTGGACAGAACTTTAGTTCTTGAATTTACAATAGAAAAAGCTTCTGCAAAAATTAGAGATGTTGGTGTAATTGACGAACCCGAAGACTATAAATTACCTATTTGGGCGGGTGTTGTTCCTATAAAACAAGTAGCTGAATTTCCAATTTCCGACAAAGGAATACCATCTAAAATGGATATTCCAAAACACATTTTAGATTATTATGATCAAAACAAATAATGAATGATTAAAAAATGATAAATTAGCTACTTAATTTATCATTTTTTTATGAAAAAGTTTTTTAAAATATTAGGTGTTCTGTTACTCCTTTTCTTGCTATTTGTAGGTGTTTATTATTTTGTAAACAACGAACCATTACCAGAAGGAAAACAAGGTAAAGAAGCAGATGCGGTAGCAACTAAAATGTTAGGTGCATTAAATATTGATGCTTATAAAAACACTGAAATACTAGAATGGAACTTTAGAAATGAACATCATTATAAATGGATTAAAAGAACAAATACTGTTATTGTAAAATGGAATGAAAATACAGTTCGTTTATTTTTAGACAATCCACAAAGCAGTCTTGTAGAGTTTAAAGGTATTGAAGTTAAAGATCCAGATCCAAAAATAATTCAACAAGCACAAGACTTTTTTAATAACGATTCTTTTTGGTTAGTAGCTCCTTACAAAGTTTTTGATCCAGGAACAGAAAGACGTCTTGTAAAATATAATGAAAAAGATGCTTTACTAATTACTTACACTTCTGGTGGATCAACACCTGGAGATTCATATCTTTGGATTTTAGACGAAAACTATTTTCCTGTTTCTTTCAAAATGTGGACCTCAATAATTCCTATTGGCGGAATTTCTGCCACTTGGTCTGATTGGAAAAGAACCAAAACAGGAATACAATTACCTACAAAACACAAGCTTTCATTATTGGGAATGGAGTTAACCATGGGTGATGTAAAATCAGAAAACACCAAAGCAGATATTCTTGCTCATAATATTTTAAAAGCAATTAATCACGATGCTTATAAAAAAACACGCTTTATAGAATGGAGTTTTGGAGGACGTAGACATTTTAAATGGGACAAAGAAAAACACATCGTAGATGTTTCTTGGGACACAATTCGAGTAAATCTTTACCCTAATCAACTAGAAAAAAGCACTGTTTACTACAATGATAAGTTACAAAAAAATGCAAACCCTAAAATAGTAAAAACAGCTTGGGATATTTTTAATAATGATTCTTTTTGGTTAGTTGCTCCACATAAATTATTTGACAAGGGTACCATTAGAAGTCTTCAAAAACTAGACGGAAAAGATGCTTTATTAATAAAATATACAACAGGAGGAACAACTCCTGGAGATTCTTATCTTTGGTTATTAGATTCAACTTTTATTCCAAAGAGTTATAAAATGTTTGTTCCAAGTAAAAAAATGAATGGAGTTCCTGCTACTTGGGAAAATTGGATCATCACAGAAAGTGGAACTTTATTACCAACAAATCATATTTTATCTGGGGGACGAAACCTAAGTATGGGAACTGTAAAAGCATATAATTAATGAACTCAAAAATAATTGCAAACGGAATTTTACGAGCTATTGCTATTTTAATAGGAATAACGCTTTTTTTATACTTTTTACACAAAATAGAAACCGTATTAATTTACATTATTATTGCCTCTGTTATTGCTTTAATAGCCAGACCATTAATTCTATTTTTAAAAAGAAAGTTAAAATTCCCTGAAACCCTTTCTGTAATTACTACCATGGTGTTATTTATTGCTTTGCTTTTAGGTATTATTGGCATGTTTATTCCTTTAGTTGTAGAACAAGGAGAAAGTTTATCTCTATTACAATCCGATAAATTTCAAGCAGACATTCAAGATATTATAAGCCAAATAGATACTTATTTTAAAAGCAAAGGAATTAATTTATTAAGTGAATTAAAAAATGCAGATATCTTTTCTAATTTTCAAATAATTCCGAATATTTTAAATTCTATTGCGGGTGCATTTGGTACATTTAGTGTCGGACTTTTTTCTGTGCTTTTTATTACTTTTTTCTTTATGAAAGACAGTCAACTTTTTAAAAGAGGACTCATAACTTTAACTCCTAAAGGAACTGAAAAAAGACTATACAATTCTATTGAAAAAATTAACGATTTGTTATCTAGATACTTTATAGGATTAGTTTTACAAATACTTATTTTATTTATAATTTATACAATTGTTTTACTAATTTTTGAAATTTCTAACGCTGTTGTAATTGCTTTTTTATGTGCTCTTTTAAACATCATTCCTTATGTTGGTCCTTTAATAAGTGGGGTTCT
The DNA here is from genome assembly GCF_022662535.1 of Polaribacter marinus. Lineage (GTDB taxonomy): Bacteria > Bacteroidota > Bacteroidia > Flavobacteriales > Flavobacteriaceae > Polaribacter > Polaribacter marinus. Next base: position 80,880 of record NZ_JAKQYM010000007.1, on the reverse strand, counting down.
AATGCTTATTTTGTCTATGACAAGTAATTTAGGACAAGACTTTCAAACAGAAATTTTACCAACAACAATTTATGTAATGATTGGTTTTGTAATTGCACAATTGGTTGATAACTTCTTTAGTCAACCTTATATTTTCTCAAAAACCACAAAATCTCATCCGTTAGAAATTTTCTTGATTATTATCATTGGCGGATTATTAATGGGAGCTGTAGGAATGATTATTGCGGTACCTACTTATACCGTTTTAAAAGTAATTCTAAAAGAATTTTTATCAGAAAATAAGATTGTAAAATCTTTAACTAAAAACATTTAATTCTTGTTGAATTATAAAATATTAAATACTAAAATTCAGCAATTTATTACTGAAAATTTAAAATCTGACATTACAAAATTGATTTTAAAAGGAAGTCCTTTTAAAGAAATTACAATCCAAGAACTTGCAAATCAAATTATAGCAAAACAAAAATCAGAAAGCAAATTACCTTCTTGGTTTGCTGCAAAAAACATTTATTACCCACCAAAAATTAGTATTGAACAAACCTCATCAGAAATTACGGCAAGCTATAAAAGCAAACTAATTTCAGGAGATTCAATCATAGATATTACTGGAGGTTTTGGAGTAGATTGTTTTTATTTTTCAAAACAGTTTAAAAAAGTTATTCATTCAGAAATCAATGAGGATTTATCGGATATCGTAAAACATAATTACCAACAATTAAAAATTAAAAATATCAGTACTTTTTCTGGTGATGGAATTGAGTATTTAAAAAAATCAAAAGAAATTTTTGATTGTATTTATATAGATCCTTCAAGAAGAAATGATATAAAAGGAAAAGTTTTTTTACTAAAAGATTGTTTGCCAAATGTACCAGAAAATATTGATTTTTTATTTAGCAAATCCAATCAAATTCTAATTAAAAACTCACCAATACTTGATATTACAAGTGCTATAAATGAATTAAAGTTTGTAAAAGAAATTTACATTATTGCCATTCAAAATGAAGTCAAAGAAGTTTTATTTCTGTTAGAGAAAGAATTTAAGAAAGAGGTTCAAATAAAAACGGTTAATATTCAAAAAAAAGGTTCTCAAAACTTTAATTTTAATATTAATGATAAAGTTTACTCTAATTATTCAGAGCCTCTTTCTTATTTATATGAACCAAATTCGGCTATTCTAAAATCAGGGGGATTTCATCAAATATCAAAACAATTAAACGTTTTTAAATTACATCAACATTCACATTTATATACTTCTAAAAACAATATTGATTTCCCTGGTAGAAAGTTTAAAATTGAAAGAGTAATTTCTTATGATAAGAAAAAAATAATCAACCTTTTACCCGAAAAAAAAGCAAACATAACTACAAGAAACTTTCCTAAAACAGTAGCACAAATACGAAAAGAAACAAAGATAAAAGAGGGAGGAAATTCATTTTTATTTTTTACAACTAACAATAACAATCAGTTAATTGTTATTTTAGGAACAAAAATTTAGTTCAAAAAAACTTTCTAAGCTTTTGTTTTTATACCCAACTACTTTTTCATTAAGTTTGTATAGAAAGCTTAACTTTCTTAGTTTATGCAAACTTTATCTTATCAAGGAATAAAAATCACACCTAAAAAACAAACATCTATTAATGATGCTTTGGTGGTAGAAGCTCCTTTGCAAATCAACATCAATAACAAAGCATATACTGTAGTTATGAGAACTCCAGATAATGATATTGAACTCTTAAGAGGGTTGCTTTTTGCAGAAGATATTTATAAAAATTTTCTGAATTTTGATACAGAAATAATTGAAAAAGAAAATGGAATTCCATTAATTATAAACGTTAGCATACCTAAAGTAAATTTAGGTAAAGGCTATTTAAATAAAAGAACATTATTATCTGTTTCATCTTGTGGAATCTGTGGGAAACAAGAATTAAAAGACCTAAAAGTGGAAGGAGCAAAATTAATTAAAATTCCTATTTTTTCATCTGAGGTTATACACAAAATGTTTGCTAAAATGAATTCTTTTCAAGAAACTTTTAAAGTTTCAGGAGGAAGTCATGCTGCCGCAATCTTTGATATAAAACAAAAGCTTTTAACTATAAAAGAAGATATTGGAAGACACAATGCTGTGGACAAAGCTGTAGGTGATTTATTGATAAAAAGAACCTTAAAAGAAGCTAATTTTTTATTAGTTAGCGGGCGCGTTTCTTATGAAATTGTAACCAAAGCATTTATTGCTAAAATTCCAATAATTGTGGCTGTATCTGCTTGTTCATCTTTAGCTGTAGATTTTGCAAAAGAATTCGGAATTTGCTTAATTGGTTTTACTAGAGAACACAAAATGACAATTTACTCAAACCCTACTTTTATAAAAAACTTAGAAAATGTCTAAAAAACATCACGCTCAACCACCAGAAAAACTAACAGGAATTCAATTAAAAGAAGTCCCTAAATCGGCTGTTGGAATTAAAGCAATTAAATCGGCTTTATCACATATAAAAGATGAAGTTGGAATTATAAAAGGGATTACTTTATTAAAAAATATAAATCAAAAAAACGGCTTTGATTGCCCGGGTTGCGCATGGCCAGATCCAGATGCTAAACGTGCTTTTTTAGCTGAATATTGTGAAAATGGCGCAAAAGCTATAGCTGAAGAAGCTACTAAAAATAAGGTTTCCCCTTTATTTTTTGCTACTCATACTATAGAAGAAATATCTAAATTATCAGATTATGAAATAGGAAAAAGTGGTAGAATTACACATCCCATGTATTTACCAGAAGGAAAAGATAATTATGAAGAAATTTCTTGGGAGGCTGCTTTTAAAATGATTGGTAAAGAATTAAACTCTTTAAATTCTCCAGACGAAGCTATTTTTTATACATCTGGAAGAACAAGCAATGAAGCTGCATTTTTATATCAATTATTTGTGCGTCAGTTTGGCACCAATAATTTACCAGATTGTTCAAATATGTGTCATGAATCTAGTGGTGTTGCACTTTCAGAGACATTAGGAATTGGTAAAGGCTCTGTTACTTTAGAGGATTTTAACCATGCGGATTTAGTAATTGTTATTGGTCAAAACCCAGGAACCAATCATCCAAGAATGTTAACTGCACTAAATGAAACAAAAACACATGGAGGAAAAATCGTAACAATAAATCCTTTACCAGAAGTAGGTTTGATCAATTATAAAGACCCACAAAATCCTTTAAAATGGATTGGAAAAGGACAGGATTTAACAGATGTCTTTTTACAAGTTAAAATTAATGGAGATGTTGCCTTATTAAAAATCATCTTAAAATTGATGAAAGAACAGGAAGATCTAAAACCTGGTTCTGTTTTTAATCATCAGTTTATCAAAGAAAAAACCGCAGGTATTGAGGATTTATTAATAGACTTAGAGAATTATTCTATAGATGATTTAATTCCTCAAACAGGTCTTTCATTAGATCAAATAAAAGAAGCCGCAAAACTCATCATCAATAATGAAAAAATTATCATTTGTTGGGCAATGGGTTTAACACAACATAAAAATGCTGTTGATAATATCCGAGAAATTGTAAACATTCTTCTTTTAAAAGGAAGTATTGGAAAAAAAGGTGCAGGAACTTGTCCGGTTCGTGGACATTCTAATGTTCAAGGTGATAGAACTATGGGTATTTGGGAAAAACCACCAACCTCTTTTTTAGACAGTTTAGAAAATGAGTTCAATTTTAAAGCCCCCAGAAAACATGGTTTTGATGTAGTTGAGGCAATTGAAGCAATGCACCAAAAAAAGGCAAAAGTTTTTTTTGGAATGGGAGGTAATTTTATTTCTGCTACACCAGACACCGAATTTACTGCAGATGCTTTACGAAACTGTAATTTAACCGTTCAAGTATCAACAAAATTAAATAGAAGCCATTTAATTACAGGTAAAAAAGCATTGATTTTGCCATGTTTAGGCCGTTCTGAAAAAGATTTACAAAGTTCTGGAGAACAGTTTATTACTGTAGAAAATTCTATGGGAGTTGTACATCAATCACATGGACATTTAGAGCCTTGTTCTAATAAATTATTAAGTGAACCAGCAATTGTAGCTGGTTTAGCAAATGCAACATTAAATAATGCTACCACAAAATGGTCCAAATTAGTTTCTAATTACGATTTTATTCGTGATAAGATTGAAGCAACTATTCCAGGATTTGAAAATTTTAATGAACGAGTAAGAGTTAAAGGTGGATTTTATTTACCAAACAATGCTCGTGAAAATAATTTTCAACCTACATCAACCGGTAAAGCTAATTTCACTCTAAATAAACCTTCAGAAATTAAGTTAGAAGATAATCAGTTTATGATGATGACTATTAGAACTCATGACCAATACAATACAACCATTTATGGTTTAAACGATAGATATCGTGGGGTTTTAAATGAAAGAAGAATTATTTTTATGAATGCTGATGACATGTATAATTTAGGCATTCAAAAATTAGATTTGGTAGATTTAACCAGTCATTTTAAAGGAGAAATAAGAGAAGCTAAAGGTTTTTTAGCTGTTCCTTATAAAATACCTAATCAATGTACAGCTACTTATTTTCCAGAAACAAATGTTTTAGTTCCTCTTAAGAGTAAAGCAGATATTAGTAATACACCAGCTTCTAAAACTGTTATTATTACCATTAAAAAAAGATAAAAATGAAAAAGTATATTGTTTTATTTTCAACCTTATTATTCAGTCAGTTATTGTTTTCTCAATCAGAGATTGTTCCAGAAAGGAGAACTCAAAAAACATTTGCTAAAATCGATTACCTCTCTATAGACCTACCATTAAACCCTTTAGGTTTGGATGATCCAAATATGGGGTTAACAGGAATTCATTATAATCTTTATATTAATGAATGGGCTTACACAGGTCTTGGAATTTATGGAGCCGTTAGTGGTAATAAAGGAGGATTCTTTACCTTGGGAATCAATGCGGGAATAAAAAAATATTTAAACAAGCAATTCTACATAGATACTGGATTCCATTTTGGTGGTGGTGGTGGTGCAAGTGCTCCTGATGGTGGTGGTGCATTTATCTTACCCCATGTAAATTTAGGATATCAGTTTGAAAATTTTTCAATAAATTCTGGGTGGAGTTATGTAAACTTTTTTGACAAAGGAAATATTAAAGGACATCAATTAAATGTTGGTTTAGAGATTCCTCTAGACTTTAATTATGCCGATTATTCTTCATCAGAAACAGAACTAGATATAAACTCGTTAAAGAAAACAAATTGGAATGTAAATTCTAAAAGAACCTCTTTAATGCTACATGTAAATAACTTAAAAATAAAAGGAAAATCTAAAGATACAAATGGTAAGAAATATAATGGGGAAACAATTCGTTTAGCTGGATTTGAACTTGCAAATTACATCAATAAAAATTGGTTTGCTTTCTTAAAGTTAGATGGTGCTTTTAGCGGAATTGATGCCGGATATATGGATGTGTTTTTAGGAGGTGGATATCACTTATCCATGAATAAAAACAGAACAAACCTTTTAGCTAAATTTGGTATTGGAGCTGGCGGAGGCGGTGGTGTGGATACAAAAGGTGGTTTTTTAATTTACCCAGATATCTCTATAGAACAAAAACTATTTAATAATATTTATCTTTCTATAAATAAAGGTTTTGTAATGAGTCCAGATTCCTATTTCTATACCTCTTCATTGGGTGCTGGAATAAAATATTATATAGATAGAAATGGGACAATTTCTGAATACGAAAATCACACTAAAGGCAAGATTAAAGGTTTTGAGTTTATTGTAAAACAAGATTTATATTTTAATGCAAAAAGAGATTTAAATCCTACAGAAAATTTACATCAAATATCTCTACAAATAAATGTAGATTTAAATAAAAACATATTTGCCGTAGGACAAACGTCTTTTGCTAATTTTGGAAATGCAGGTGCATATGCAGAAGGTTTAGTAGGTTTAGGTGTAAAAACAAAATATTATTTTAATACTTCTACTCGGTTTTTTGCCCAAATTATTGGAGGAGCTGCAGGTGGAGGAAATATAAGTACAGGACAAGGCTTAATTTTTAAACCAAGTTTAGGCTTTAACTATAAATTGAATAAACAATTAAGCATAAGAACAGCTGGTGGATATGTAAAAGCAAAGGGAGAAAATTTAAATAGTGCTTTTATTAATTTTGGAATTAATTATAGTCTCTCATTTTTAAACCTGAAGTAATTGTACTTTATATCATCATTAAATTTTAACATAATTGTCATGATCTTTAGAATCTTCATCTTTAACAAAATCAAACAACATAAAACTTCCATTTATACCTGTTAATTTAATTTTTTGAATTGTATTACCTAGTTCTGGATTCCAAGCAGTTTTAATTTTTATATGATTATAAGTAAAACCATAAATATAATCTCCTCTTCTTTTATTTTCAAATAAGACTGTTTTTTCTTCACCTAATTGGTTTTCATAAAAAGCATGAAGTTTCTTTTTAGATAGTTCTACAAGTTCTTTTTGTCTTTTCTTACGAATACTCTTAGAGACAGTCCCATCTTTTATACCAAATGCTTTTGTTTTAATTTTCTCTGAATATACAGTAGGAACGATATAAGAAATATTTGCTTTTGATAAAAAATCAACAGTTGCAGCAAAAAGTTTATCCGATTCTCCAGGAAAACCAACAATAATTTCAACAGTTATATAAGCATTAGGCATTATTTTATTAATATTTAAAAATAAGTCCTTATAAGGTTTAAGAGGAAAAGGGCGATTCATCATTTTTAATACTGCATCACTTCCACTATCCATCTTTATACTAAAATATGGAGCAAACCTGTTAGAATTTTTTATAAAATTTAACGTACTATCACTAAACATTGGTGTTGTAATAGATAAAAAAGAAAAGCGATGAATATCACCAATTTTATCTAATGCTTTCAGTAAATCAAAAAAACTGTGAGGGTGATTTAAATTTCCCTTTTCTCCTGTTCCAAAATCTCCAACATTATCACCAATTAAAACAATATCTTTAATTCCCTCATCTGCCATATTTTTAGCATTTGATAAAATATTATTTAAAGTATCACTTCGAGAATTCCCTTTTAATATTGGAACTTGACAATATGCACATTCATGATCGCAACCTTCTTGAATCTTTAATGAAATTGTAGTTGTCTCTCTAGAAATTTTAGATAAGAATCCTTTTTCTCTCGAATATTTTGAAAACCAAGCTAAAAAAAGATAAAACATTAGTGTAGCAAACATCTCTAAAGCTTCATAAAGTCCGATATATTCTGTAATAAAAAAATGATAAATGATTACCATTAACATTCCTACAGCGGCATATCTAGAAACAACTACAGAAACAATCTTTCTCCTAAAAAGTAAAATAGCTGCAACTAAGTTTGTTAAAGCAATTAACAAATAACCATAGATAACCCATTTAGGAGAATCATCGAACATCTCTCTAATGGTTTCCGGCAAAAAAGTTGACAAAAAATCTATTTGAAAAAACCTAACAATCCATAAAAGAATAAAGAAAGTACTAAAAATAATAGCAAAAATACTTCCTGTTTTAAAAGGACCTAGAGTTTTATTTTTGTAAGAAAACATAATTAAACGGGGGATTTAATTGACCAAATTACAAAATAAAGTCTAAGAAAAAGATTTATTCGTAAAATAAATACTAGAAAAATTATTTTGTTTAAACCAACCAAAAACATTAATCTAAAAAAAAAGCTATATTTAAGACCTCTTAATTATATAAAAAATTAGAATGAAGAAATTTTCCTCCCTCCTTTTTCTGTTGTTTACATTTACAGCGTTCACTCAAATTCCTAGTTATTACAATGATGTAAATCTTAATTTGACAGGTATTTCTTTAAAAAACGAATTAGCTGTTAAAATTACAAATACACATACAAATACTCTTAGCTATTCTAATATTTGGGAAGCAATAAAAATTACAGATTTAAACCCCAGTAACAACACTGAACTACTTCTTATGTATGGTTATGAAAATGGCTCTGACATGGACCCAGATAATGATAGAGAAAGAGGTATAAACGATACTTGTGGTCAAGGAGATTGCGAGGGACTTTGGAACAGAGAACACGTATTTGCAAATTCACTTGCCGATCCTGATCTTGATAATTCTGGGACAAGCGGATCTTATTCCGATGCACATAATTTAAGACCAGCAGATTCACATACAAACTCGTCAAGAGGAAACAAATTATTTGCAACCGGGACAGGAAATTCTGGATCGGTAACTAATGGATGGTATCCAGGAGATGAATGGAAAGGAGATGTTGCAAGAATTGCAATGTATATGTATTTAAGATATGGAAGTCAATGTTTACCTAATCATCTTGGAATAGGTAGTAATGCATCAACACCTGATGATATGATTGACTTATTTTTACAATGGAATGTTGATGATCCGGTATCTGATATCGAAAAACAACGAAATACATATCATAATAGTGCAGGAACATATGCACAAGGAAATAGAAACCCATTTATAGATAATCCTGCTTTTGCTACCCAAATATGGGGAGGTGCTCAAGCTCAAGATTTCTTTGTGGCAGGTTTTGATAGTGAAGCCCCTAGTATTCCAAATACTTTAAGTTCATCAAATATAACAGGGAGTTCATTTACTGTTTCATGGACCGCTTCAACAGACAACACATTAGTAACAGGATATAATGTTATTATAAATGACGTTATTGTAGGAACTACAACTACAAATAGTTATAATGCTACTGGTCTAACTTCTTCTGGTTCATACAATGTAAAAGTACAAGCCTATGATTCAAATTTAAACACTTCAGATTCTAGCTCATCATTTATAGTTCATACTAGTGCAGATGGAGACGCAACTTCAACAGATCTTTTTATCTCTGAATATATAGAAGGAACCTCTCATAATAAAGCCTTGGAAATTGCAAATTATACTGGAAGTTTAGTTAACTTAAACTTATATTCTATAAAGAAACAAACAGATGGCGATGGAGCATGGTCTAGTGGTTTAACTTTAACAGGAACTTTAATCAATGGAGATGTCTTTGTTGTTGCAAACAGTTCTGCTGATACAGCAATAACAGATATGGCAGATATAATAACCGGAGGTACACAAGTAACATTCAATGGAAATGATGTCATAGGTTTGTTTAAAAATGATGTCTTAATAGACATCATTGGAGTTTTTGATGAAGGAAGTGCTAATTTTGCTATAAATAAAACTTTACAAAGAAAATCTTCGGTAACCAATCCAAATACAATCTATACTGTATCAGAATGGAACATTCTTTCAACGGATACTTTTTCAGGAATTGGCACTCATTTTGTAACAGGAACAAATACTTTTTTAGGAATCACTGATAACAATTGGGACACACCTTCTAACTGGAGTTTTGGCGAGGTTCCTAATAATACTAATGTAATTATAAAAGCTGGTCAAACTGTAAATGCATCTGGAAATATAATTGTGGAAAATCTAACATTAGAATCTAACGCATCACTTACTGTTGGAAATAATATTACCAATTCAGGAACAATCATACTAAGCTCAGAATCTTCTTTGATTGCAAAAAACTCAACAAGTTTTGACTTGATGTATCAACGTTATTTAGCAACAACTAATTGGTATTTAGTTTCATCAACTGTTACTAATGAAACATTTCAAGATATAATTAGTGTAAATAATTTTGCAACTGGTATAAATGATAATATAGGTATTGGTGATTATATAAATACATCTTCTGAATGGACATATGCTACATCTGGTACAACAGGCACCTTATCAAGTGGTGATGGTCGTTCTGTAAAACTAGCTACCTCCGGAAATATTTCTTATTCCGGAACTATGCCTATGGGAGATAAAAGCATCTTAATTTCTGATGGAGGATTAGTAGGTAACAGTTTTAATCTTATCGGTAATCCTTACCCATCTTATCTTACGGTAAATCATACATCACCATCTGCTTTAAATAACATTTTAAGTGCTAATTCAGGAGTCTTAGCAGAACAAACAATTTGGTTTTGGAATCAAGCAGAGGAACAATACAAACAAGTAAATCAAGCAACTGCTATTATAGATGAAATAAGATACCTTCCACCTGGTCAAGGTTTTTTTGTAAAATCAAATGCAACTGGAGGAAACTTTGTTTTTCCTGAATCATTACAAAATCATCAAACTAACGATGTTTTTAGTAGAACAAATAATAATTTTGACAACTTCTCTCACATCAAATTAAAATTAAGCAATCAGACCTCAAATAGTAGTACTGATATTATTTACATGAACGGAGCTACTTTAGGATGGGATAATGGATTAGATGCCACAATCTTTAATGGTGTTAGTAATGGTTTTGTCATATACTCTCAACTTATTGAAAATAGTGAAGGTCAAAAATTAGGAATACAATCATTACCAAATAACCAATTTGACGAAGTTATTCCCATTGGTATTAATGCTATAAAAGATACTGAAATTAGTATTTCTTCAGAAACATTAAACCTTCCTGAAACACATCAAATTTATTTAGAAGATAGGTTAAATAACACTTACACTTTATTAGATCAAGAATCCATCTTCTCTACAAGGCTTTCAGAGGATATGATTGGGATAGGTAGGTTTTACTTACATACAACTACAAGTGTACTTTCTCTAAACAACAACCTTTTAGCAAATGTAAATATATATCCAAAAGATACTGAAACCCTAAAAATTACAGGCATCAATAGTGTTTTAACACACATTACATTATTTGATATAACGGGAAAACAAGTTTTTAAAACTTCTTTCATAGGAAATGGAAATAACACAATTAAACACAATAACCTTAAAGTAGGAGTATATATTGCTCAAATCAAAAACAGCGAGGGTGTACTTAACAGAAAAATAATTCTTAAAAATAGATAATTTAGAATCCCTCATACTCTAATGTTCTTTTTAACTTATGTTGTACCTAAGTAAAATAGTATGCCTAAAAGTGTGCCTAAAAAGTAGAATATCATTAATAAATTGATTGGTGTGATTATTTAGAAAAAAGTAGAATCCGTCTCTCTCCCTTAAAAAACCTATAAACAACAAAAAAGCCTCACATTTCTGTGAAGCTTTAAGTGAGCCCTGAAGGATTCGAACCTTCGACCGCCTCCTTAGAAGGGAGGTGCTCTATCCAGCTGAGCTAAGAGCCCGTAATTTTTAAGTTGTTACGACCAACTGTGTCGGGGTGGCAGGATTCGAACCTGCGACCTCCTCGTCCCAAACGAGGCGCGATGACCGGGCTACGCTACACCCCGAATTAAATAAAAAATTTGCGGAGAGACAGGGACTCGAACCCTGGCGACAGTCACCCGTCGACAGATTAGCAATCTGCTCCATTACCACTCTGGCACCTCTCCTTTATTTAGAACTTAATCACACTTGTTTAAAAATGCGAGTGCAAATGTAATATTACAATTACAATTTACCAAGTTCTTTTTTAATTTTTTTCTATTTTTTTTTACTCTGGATATTCTATGCGTAAATGATAGATATTCATAAGCTTTTTCTTTATTACTTTTTTTATGATTTCGATCTCTCTAAAAGTAATATCAGAGTTCAAAAATTGGTTTTCTCCTTTTTGTTTTTCTATGATTTTGTCTATTAAATCACTGATAGATTGTGCAGTAGGCCTTTTCAAACTTTTTGAGGCTGCTTCTGCTGAATCTGCCATCATTAAAATTGCTGTTTCTTTTGAAAATGGAATAGGTCCTTGGTATTGAAATTTCTTAATATCTACTTCTGCATCTGGATTTAATTCTTGCTCTTTTTTATAAAAGTAATAGGTAGTACTTGTTCCGTGATGGGTTCTTATAAAATCGATAATTCTATCGGGTAATTTATATTTTTTAGCCAACTCTACCCCTTTTATCACATGGTTAGTAATAATAGTAGCACTATCGCTTGGAGATAAATCGTTATGAGGGTTTACTCCAGTAGATTGATTTTCTGTAAAGTACATTGGATTTAACATTTTACCAATATCATGATATAAAGCTCCTGTTCTTACCAACATCGAATTTGCTCCTATTTCATTAGCTGCAGCTTCTGCTAAATTAGCCACTTGCATAGAATGTTGAAATGTTCCTGGTGCTTTTTCATTTAACTCTCTTAAAAGTTTCGTATTTGTGTTTGAAAGTTCTAAAAGAGTCACATCAGAAACCAAACCAAATATCTTTTCATACATATAAATGATAATTATAGATAAAAATGATAATAAACCATTAGCCGAAAAAAGCATAAAGTATGTCCAGTTTATTTGTGATGCGTTTCCTTCTCTAATAATAGAAAACGCAAAATATGTTATCATATAAATTAGAGTGATTTGCGCTACTGAAATAAATAAGTTTGCTCTTTTATAGAGTTCTGAAACAGTTAAAATTGTAACAATTCCCGCAATAATATGTAAATAAATAAACTCAAAACTATTTGGTACAATATAACCTAAAAGCAATACTGTTAAAACATGTGTAAACAATCCTAAACGGGCGTCAAAAAAAGCTTTTAAAATAATTGGCAATACACTTAAAGGAACAACATATAAATAATCTGAATTATATTTTATAACTAATGTCTGAATAAAAATCATTATAAAAACATTAAAAAAGATAAATGTAACCTTGTTGTTATTCTTATAAATTTCTATTCTATATTTCTTTAAAAATAAGAGCAACATCAATAAAGCTAATGAAACTAGTATTGTATATCCAAATACAATCCAATTATAATTAGAGTCTGTCCAGGTTTTAGATTCAGATTCACTTTTTAAAGAATTTAAAATTGCTAACTTTTTCCCTTCAACAATGTCTCCTTTTAAAATAATTAATTCTCCCGAAGCTACTTTTCCTTTGGTATAAGAAATATTATTTATTTCATTATCAATAACTTTATTTGTAAACTTATCATTATAAGAAACATTCGGTTTTATAATTCCTGTTAAAATATCTAAAACCACTTTCTGTCCGTATGAAAAAGGTTCTGATCCTAAATTATTTCTAATTATAGCTAAAACATCTTGAGTTTTTAAAATATTTCTAAAAAGTATATCTTGTACTTCATTATCTTTTTTTAAAGCAACTATTTCATCATTTCTAGAAACTCTTCTTTCACTTATCACTTCTAAAAAACCAACTCTGTAAACCTGATCTATAATATCCTCTCCAATCTTTTTAAAATCATTTATTTTCTTTTCAGATAAAGAGTCGTTAGGACGTAATAGATTTATTTGATTTAAAAAATTGCTTTTAACAACTATAGGTATAGCTGTATCATAATCAAAATACAATTTTGCGTTTACTTCAATTTCTTTTTTCTCAATCTTTATTTCTTCTTCAGTTTTCTGAATTGAAAAATCGAAAGTAGCAATTAAGTTATCATATTTCCATGGTTGCCCATTGCTAAAGTCATATTTAAACTGACTTCCTTTGGGAAACAAATACACAATAGCAACTGTAGTAATTAAAAATAAAATTACCTTGTAAATGATGGTATTATTTCTATATATTTTATTTACGAATTCACTCATTTATCTCTCTCTTGTTACCACAAACTTACAGCAAAATTATGACGCCAAAAAATTACAATTATAATTAGATTTCATTTTGATTTAAAATGGTTATTTTAGCCATCTAAAAATACAGTAAAAAGACTCAAAAATATATAGTATGAAAGACGTTGTTATTGTTTCGGTTGCAAGAACTCCTATAGGAAGTTTTATGGGAAGTTTATCTACAATTCCAGCTCCAAAATTAGGAGCTACTGCCATTAAAGGCGCTTTAGAAAAAATAAATTTAGCCCCAAACTTAGTCGAAGAAGTTTTTATGGGGAATGTAGTTTCTGCTGGCTTAGGACAAGCTCCTGCTAGACAAGCTGCAATATATGCTGGTATCCCAGATACTGTTCCTTGTACAACTGTTAACAAAGTTTGTGCTTCTGGTATGAAATCGATTATGTTAGCAGCTCAAAGCATTGCGTTAGGTGATGCAAGTATAGTTGTTGCTGGTGGAATGGAAAACATGAGTTCAATTCCACACTATCAACACGCAAGAAAAGGTTCTAAATTTGGACCGATTACTATGGAAGATGGTATCCAAAAAGATGGTTTGGTTGATGCTTACGAAAAAGTAGCAATGGGAGTTTGTGCAGATGAGTGTGCTACTGCATATGAATTTTCTAGAGAAGATCAAGATAATTTTGCTATTCAATCTTACAACAGATCTGCTAAAGCTTGGAGTGAAGGAAAATTTGATGATGAAATAGTACCTGTAGAAATTCCTCAAAGACGAGGAGAACCTATTATCTTTTCTGAAGACGAAGAGTTTAAGAATGTAAAAATGGAAAAAATTCCAACATTAAGAGCTGCTTTTACAAAAGACGGAACTGTTACAGCTGCAAATGCTTCTACAATAAATGATGGTGGAGCGGCATTAATTTTAATGTCTGCAGAAAAAGCAAAAGAATTAAATTTAACACCTATTGCTAAAATAAGAAGTTATGCAGATGCTGCTCAAGAACCAAAATGGTTTACTACTTCACCTGCCAAAGCATTACCTAAAGCTTTTGCTAAAGCAAATATTTCTATAGATGATGTAGATTATTTTGAATTAAATGAAGCTTTCTCTATTGTTGGTTTAGCTAATATGAAAATTTTAGGAATTACAGATGATAAAGTAAATGTAAATGGTGGTGCTGTTTCTCTAGGACATCCTTTAGGAGTTTCTGGAGCTAGAATTGTAATAACCTTAACATCTATTTTAAAACAAAATAATGCTAAAATTGGTGCTGCCGCAATTTGTAATGGTGGTGGTGGTGCTAGCGCAATTGTAATTGAAAGAATCTAATTTTAAAACTAAAAATTTAATATAGTTTTATGCTTTATGGTATTTGTAATTTAAGTATTGTTCCTTTAAGAGCAAAAGAGTTTGACACATCAGAAATGATAAGTCAAGTGCTTTTTGGCGAACATTTTACGATTATTGAAAAGCAAAAAAATTGGAGTAAAATAAAATTAACATTTGATGACTACGAAGGTTTTATAGACAACAAACAATATGTAGAAATTTCGGAAGCATGTTATCATCAAATATCTGATCATAAACAATTTTATTCTGGAGAAATTTTAGATTTTATTACAAATACAAAAGATGAATTAACAACCATTCCTTTAGGTTCTAATTTACCCCTTTACAATAACCAAAAACTAGAAATAAACTCGGAAACGTTTTTATACGAAGGAAATGTTTTATCAGAAAAAAAACCTAAAACAGACATTTTACAAATAGCTTTTACCTATTTAAATTCTCCTTTTTTATGGGGAGGAAAAACACCTTTTGGTATTGATTGTTCTGGTTTTACACAAATGGTATATAAACTTTGTGGCTACACCTTATTTAGAGATGCAAAACAACAAGCTACACAAGGTGAGGTTTTAAGTTTTATTGAAGAAAGTGAACCTGGAGATTTAGCTTTTTTTGATGATGAAGAAGGAATAATATCTCATGTTGGTATTGTCTTAAATGACTATAATATTATCCATGTACATGGAAAAGTTAGAATTGACACTTTAGATCACAGTGGTATTTTTAATGCCGATATACAAAAACACACTCATAAGCTTAGAGTTATAAAAAAAATGATTTAAAAAAAAACCGAAATCTAAAAAGATTTCGGTTTTTTTTATCTGAATTACAAAAGCTTACTCACCTTGTTCTTCTCTCAACTTTTTATAGATTGGTCTTAATTCATCTGATTTATCAAACATTTCTAATGTATCATACAAATTCATTAAATTTCTAACAGTATCTAAAGTTCTTTTTAAAGAATCTGCTTTTTCTAAAAAAGGCAAAGCTCTTTTACAAATATCTTTATTTTTATTTTCTAACTCTTCATACTTTTTAGCATTGTCTAAATTGTTATTCATTTCTTCTACCACAGCAATTCTTGCATTGGTAATTGTATAAGCTAAATTTAAATAAGCATCTCTATAATTAGGATCTAATTCAATAGCTTTTTTATAATACCCTATTGCTTTTTCTTCTAATTTTTGTTCAGCACTTGCAACTCCTAAATTAAAAAACAAAGTAGGGTTATTAGGATCTAACTTTATAGCTTCTTCAATTAATTCACCAAATTTATCCATTTGCTTTAAATCATTATAAATAAAAGCATGGGTTAAAATTAAATCAATATCATTTGGATTAGATTTTCTAGCATTTTCCATTGCAACTATAGCTTCATCTACTTTTCCTTGCTCTTTTAAAATCAAAGCAATGTTTTTCATAATCAATCCTCTTTTAGATTTATTAACAACATCTTTAGGATTTGAATATTCACCTGTTTTAACAAATAAATCTCTTTGAGTTTTTGTCCCCAAATTAACCTCTTCTCCTTTTTTATTTGTTGCACGGTATTCTATAGAAATACCTGTATAACCAAGTTTTTCTAACTCTTTATAATATGGTAAAGATGTTTCATAATCTTTCCCTTGAAAAGCTATCAACGCAGCATTTGCTAAGAATAGCGTATCTTTTTTATCTAACTGATATCTTAAATAAAATGTTTTTGATGCATTTTTATAATCTTTTTGTTCATAAAGAGCAAAAGCATTTTTTCTAATATCTTCTTTTAAATTAAACAACATTGGCTGAGCATCTTTAGAATATCTAGATTTCCCAATTTCTTTTTCATAACTAAATAAGTTATTAAATGATTCTGCGGCAATTTTTAAATCGCTTTTAGAATAAGCTTGTCCTTTTAAGAAATAAAATTTTGCTTTGTATTTTGCACCCATAGAAGCTTCCATAGCATCTAAAGGTTTTAAAACTGTAATTGCTGTTTTAAAATCTTGTTTTTTAATTGCTTTTTCGGCAGCTTTTAGTTCGTTTTTTTGTGCAAAAGTTGCTACAGATATCAATCCTAAAGCTAGCGCTAATATTTGTTTTTTCATTTTAATACGTATTATATTTGTTGTTATTCTTGGTTTTCGTTTGTATCATTTTCAATTTCCGTGCCACTTTCTAAACTTTCTTCGTTTTCATCTTCGTGCATTACTTTTGCAACAGCAGCAATACTATCATCTTCTTTAATGTTTATTAAACGAACACCTTGTGTTGCACGCCCCATAACTCTTAAATCTTCCACCGCCATTCTAATAGTCAATCCAGATTTATTAATAATCATCAAGTCATTAGAATCATCAACGTTTTTAATAGCAACTAAATCACCAGTTTTTTCAGAGATATTTAATGTTTTTACACCTTTACCTCCACGATTTGTTACACGATAATCCTCTAATTTAGAACGTTTACCATATCCTTTTTCTGAAACCACTAAAATATTACTATCCATATCGTTTACAGCAACCATACCAATTACCTCATCTTTATCGTGTTGTAATGTTATTCCTCTTACACCAGAAGCAGTTCTTCCCATTGGACGAGTTTTTGCTTCTTCGAAACGAATAGATTTCCCCGATTTTAATGCTAACATTACTTGGCTATCTCCAGTTGTAAGTTTTGCTTCTAATAACTCATCACCTTCTTTAATTGTGATGGCATTGATTCCATTTGTTCTTGGACGAGAATATTGTTCTAAAGAAGTCTTTTTAACCTGACCTTTTTTAGTGGCCATAATTACATAATGACTGTTAATGTACTCTTCGTCTTTTAAATCTTGAGTTACTAAGAATGCTTTTACGCTATCATCTTGCTCTATATTGATAAGGTTTTGCATTGCTCTCCCTTTGGTATTTTTTCCACCTTCAGGTATTTCGTACACACGCATCCAAAATACTTTTCCTTTTTGAGTAAAGAACATCATGTATTGATGGTTTGTACCTACAAATAAATGTTCTAAGAAATCTTCATTTCTAGTAGTTGCTCCTTTTTGCCCTCTTCCTCCTCTATTTTGAACTTTATATTCATCAAGGTTTGTACGTTTTAAGTATCCAGCATTCGAGATTGTAACCACTACTTTCGTATCAGGAATCATATCTTCAATACGCATATCTCCCCCTGCATATTCAATTACAGATCTACGTTCATCACCATATTTTTCTTTAATATGAAGAAGTTCATCTTTAATAATTTGATAACGTCTTGGTTCGTTTGCTAAAATGTCTTTTAAATCGGTAATAGTTAACATAATTGCATCATATTCTGAACGCAATTTATCTTGTTCTAGTCCTGTTAATTGACGCAAACGCATTTCTACAATTGCTTTTGCCTGAATTTCAGTTAATTCAAAACGCTCAATTAAACTTTCTCTAGCCTCATCTGCATTAGAAGAACCTCTTATGATTTTAATTACTTCATCAATATTATCAGAAGCAATAATTAATCCTTCTAAAATATGAGCTCTTGCTTCTGCTTTCTTTAATTCAAATTCTGTTCTACGAACAATTACTTCATGTCTATGTTCAACAAAATAATGAATTAATTGTTTTAAATTCAATTGCTCTGGTCTTCCTTTAACCAATGCAATGTTATTTACACTAAAAGAAGTTTGTAATTGGGTGTATTTAAATAATTTATTTAAAACGATATTAGGAATTGCATCACGTTTTAAAATATACACAATACGCATTCCATTTCTATCAGATTCATCACGAATATTTGCAATTCCTTCTAATTTTTTATCATTTACCAATTCAGCAGTTTTTTTAATCATTTCTGCTTTATTGACTTGGTAAGGGATTTCAGTAACAACAATACATTCACGTCCTTTAACTTCTTCAATAATGGCTTTAGCACGCATTACAATACGTCCACGACCTGTATGAAAAGCTTCTCTAACACCATCGTATCCATAAATAATTCCTCCTGTTGGAAAATCTGGTGCCGTAATGTGCTGCATTAATTCATCTATCTCAATATCTCTATTATCAATATATGCCATGGTACCATTTATAACTTCCGTTAAGTTATGTGGCGCCATATTTGTTGCCATACCTACAGCAATACCAGAAGCTCCATTAACTAATAGATTAGGAATTCTTGTTGGTAACACTGTTGGTTCTTGTAAAGTATCATCAAAATTTAAACGATGATCTACAGTATCTTTTTCAATATCAGCCAACATATCTTCTGATATTTTTTGCATTCTAACCTCTGTATAACGCATAGCTGCTGGAGAATCACCATCAACAGAACCAAAGTTCCCTTGACCATCCACCATCATATAACGTACACTCCAATTCTGTGCCATACGCACCATAGAATCGTAAACAGATGTATCTCCGTGAGGGTGATACTTCCCTAAAACTTCCCCAACAATTCTTGCTGATTTCTTATAAGATCCTGTTGCTTTAATTCCTAATTCATGCATCCCAAATAAAACCCTTCTATGCACTGGTTTTAAACCATCTCTTACATCTGGTAATGCTCTTGAAACAATTACTGACATCGAGTAATCGATGTATGCAGATTTCATCTGCTCTTCAATGTTAATCGGAATTAACTTTTCTCCGTCTGCCATATATATTTTCTATTAGTATTTATTCATTTTTTTAAAACAAGGCAAGATACTATTTCTTATAGTTTTTGCAAATATTTTAGCGATCTGATTTTATTAGAGTTATCAACATTTTTTAATAAATTTTTACATTATTTTATCTTATTGATTTTCAATGCTTTTTTACACACAAATCAAGGTCAAACTGTCAGTTTTTTAGTCTTGGCACCTTTTTTGTAATTTTTAAGAAAAAAAAGGACTAAATTTACATCAATATACATTAAAATATGGACGATAATTTTTCACCAAGAGTAAGAGACGTCATCACTTTCAGTAAAGAAGAAGCACTACGTTTAGGGCACGAATTTATTGGAACAGAACATCTTTTACTTGGTTTAATTAGAAAAGGCGAAGGAAAAGCAATAGAAATTTTAACATCATTTGATGTTGATTTGACTTTATTGCGTAAAAAGTTAGAACAATTAAACCCCGCAAATCCAACTTTTTTAGCAACAGGAAATAAAAGCTTACATCTTACAAGGCAAGCAGAAAAAGCTCTAAAAACAACATTTTTAGAAGCTAAACTATATCATAGTGAATCTATAGATACAGCACATTTATTGTTGTGTATTTTAAGAAACGAAAATGATCCAACTACAAAGTTGATTCAGAAATATCATATAAATTATGATGAAGCTAAATCCCTTTATAAAAAACAATATGTAGATGATACAGATTTATCTATAAATCCTATTGCAGAAACTCCTTCTGATGATGAGTATGCATCTGAAAAATCAAATCCTTTTGAACAACAACAAAAAGGAAAAGCTGTTAAGAAGTCTAAAACTCCTGTTTTAGATAATTTTGGTAGAGATTTAACTGATTTGGCTGAAAAAGGAAAATTAGATCCTGTTGTGGGTAGACAAAAAGAAATAGAACGTGTTTCTCAGATTTTAAGTCGTAGAAAGAAAAACAACCCAATGTTAATTGGAGAACCTGGTGTTGGTAAATCTGCCATTGCAGAAGGTTTGGCATTAAGAATTGTTGATAGAAAAGTTTCTAGAATTTTATTTGACAAACGTATTGTTTCTTTAGACTTAGCAAGCTTAGTGGCAGGTACAAAATACCGTGGCCAGTTTGAAGAGCGTATGAAAGCCTTAATGAATGAACTAGAAAAAAATGATGATATTATTCTTTTTATAGATGAAATTCACACCATTGTTGGTGCTGGAGGAGCAACAGGTTCTTTAGATGCTTCTAACATGTTAAAACCTGCTTTAGCTAGAGGAGAAATACAATGTATTGGAGCAACTACTCTAGATGAGTTTAGAACCAATATAGAGAAAGATGGTGCACTAGAACGTCGTTTTCAAAAAGTAATTGTAGACCCAACTACTGTTGAAGAAACCATACAAATTTTACACAATATCAAAAATAAATACGAAGAACACCATCATGTAAATTATACTGACGATGCTATTGAAGCTTGTGTAAAACTAACAAATAGGTATATGACAGATAGATATCTTCCAGACAAAGCTATTGATGCTTTAGATGAAGCGGGTTCTAGAATTCATATCACAAACATTGTGGTTCCACAGCAAGTATTAGAATTAGAGTCTCAGCTTGAAATCATTCGTGATAAAAAAACAAAAGCAGTAAATGGTCAAAAATATGAAGAAGCTGCCAAATTACGCGATGATGAAAAAAATATGGAAGCTGCTTTAGATTCGGCTCAAAAACAATGGGAAGATGATTCTAAATTAAATCGTGAAATTGTTACAGAAGATAATGTTGCAGAAGTAGTTTCTATGATGACAGGTATTCCTGTAAATAGAGTTGCAGAAGCAGAAAGTCATCGTTTGCATGAACTTCCAGATTTAATTAAAGGAAAAGTAATTGGACAAGATGAAGCGGTTACCAAAGTGGTAAAAGCAATTCAACGTAATAGAGTTGGATTAAAAGATCCTAACAAACCAATTGGTTCTTTTATTTTCTTAGGACAAACCGGAGTTGGTAAAACACAACTAGCAAAAGTTTTAGCACGTGAACTTTTTGATTCTGATGATTCTTTAATTAGAATTGACATGAGTGAATATATGGAAAAATTTGCTATTTCTCGTTTAATTGGAGCACCTCCAGGTTACGTTGGTTACGAAGAAGGTGGGCAATTAACAGAAAAAGTGAGAAGAAAACCTTACTCTGTAATACTTTTAGATGAGATAGAAAAGGCGCATCCAGATGTATTTAATATGTTATTACAAATTTTAGATGATGGACATATTACCGATAGTTTAGGTAGAAAAATTGATTTTAGAAACACCATAATTATTATGACTTCTAATATTGGTGCACGTCAGTTAAAAGACTTTGGTGGTGGTGTAGGTTTTGGTACTGCTTCAAAAAATGCACAAGCAGATGACAATGCAAAATCTGTAATTGAAGGAGCATTAAAGAAATCTTTTGCACCTGAATTCTTAAATAGAATTGACGATGTAATTGTTTTTAACGCATTAGAAAGAAACGATATCCATTCTATTATTGATATTGAACTAGATAAATTATTACATAGAATTTCTGATTTAGGCTATACATTAGATTTAAGCGAAAAAGCAAAAGATTATATTGCAGACAAAGGCTTTGATAAAAAATACGGAGCAAGACCACTTAAAAGAGCTATACAAAAATATATTGAAGATGCTTTAGCTGAAGAAATTGTAAATTCTAAACTTAATGAAGGCGACACTATTTCTATGGATTTAGATGAAGAGAAAAACCAACTCACCATTAAAATTAAGAAAGGAAAAAAGAAACCTGAAAAGAGAACAGAAACAGAATCTTAAAATAAAAAATCCCAAACAAATTTGTTTGGGATTTTTTTTATTAAAATTTTAAATTGATTTTAAAAACGATTATCCCCATCTAAAAGATCACCAATTCCTCCTAAGATACTTCCTTCTCCTCTACCTCCTTTTCCTGTACTTGGAGCCATAGAAAGCACTCTTCCTGCCAATCTACTAAAAGGTAAAGATTGAATAAAAACAGTTCCCGGTCCACGTAGAGTTGCAAAGAACATTCCTTCTCCACCAAAGATAGTATTTTTAATTCCACCAACAAATTCTATATCATATGCTACGTCCTGTGTAAATCCAACAATACATCCAGTATCGACTTTTAATACTTCTCCTGGTTGTAATATTTTCTTAGCCATTGTTCCACCAGCATGAATAAAGCCTAAACCATCGCCTTCCATCTTTTGCATGATAAATCCCTCACCACCAAACAAGCCTCTTCCTAATTTTTTAGAGAATTCAATTCCAATAGAAACCCCTTTTGCAGCACACAAGAAGGCATCTTTTTGACAAATAAACTTCCCTCTAAATTCTGTTAAATCGATTGGGATAATTTTCCCAGGATATGGAGATGCAAAGGAAATTTGTTTTTTACCAACTCCATCATTGGTAAAAACCGTCATAAACAAACTCTCTCCAGTTAAAATTCTTTTTCCCGCAGAAAATATTTTTCCAAGTAACCCTTTTTCCTGATAAGAGCCATCACCTAAAATAGTATTCATTTTAATATTATCATCCATCATCATAAAAGTTCCTGCTTCTGCAACAACACCTTCTTCTGGATCTAACTCTATTTCTACAAATTGCATTTCTTCTCCAAAAATGCGATAATCAATTTCGTGTGCGTTCATAGTTTTATGTTTTTATATTAATTAGAGCAAAATAAACCTAAAATGTTACAAATTAATTTTTCACTCGTAAACTCCAATGAAATTGAAATCTAGATACCACTACTCCGTCTTTATTTTTTCCTTCGGAAGTTAATACAACAACCTGTCCTTCTCCGGTTTTTATAGATTCTTGAATTGCTTCTCTAATCTCATTTCCTCCGGTACAAGAAAATAAGATTCTTCCTGTTGCTTTTTTAAAAAATTGAGCTTCTTGAGTGGTAACCAACATAGAAACTTTTCGCTTAGAATCGTTAATCGCCTTCATAACTAAAACACCCGTTGGCATTTCTGCCGCCATTCCTTGAGCTGCCCAAAACATACTTTTAAAAGGGTTTTGATTCATCCACCTATGTTTTATAGAAACTATCACTTCATTATCTGTTATAGTACGAACCCTAACTCCTCCAAAATATGCTAGGGGAAGTTTTATTAGATTAAAAAAGTTGACTTTTCTTGGAGTAAATTTCATTTTTATAGTATTCTTAATTTTAATAAAAAATATTAAAGCTGACAATATAATTAAAATAAATGAAACAAAAACCCAATAAAATCTATAATCGGCAAAAACAAATGTACAGAAAACTCAATAGAAATGTACATTCACAAGGTTTTCACATAATATAATTTAACCTTAAAAACATCTATTTTTTGAGGTTACTTTTAAGGTTAAAATAAAAGTTAAATAGCATTTAAAACAGCTTTAAATCGTCTTTAGGATTACTTAAATCGTAATTTGCAGTTAATACTTCTATTTTCTTTTTACCAGGCTTTCCTGTTCCATTTGCAACCGACACAGATTGTTCTAACTTCTTTGTATGCCAACCAAATTGTTTTGTGTATTTCTCTAAAATTTCACTTGGATAACTACTCATTAAAAACTTTCCTTTTACCTCAGAAAGGGTTTTTAATAGCATTTCAAAATCTTCTATTGTATAACCATCATAATGACCACAATCTGAATTATAATATGGAGGATCGCAATAATGAAAAGCTCCCTTATGATCTCTAGAACGAATAATCCTTAAAGCATCTGTATTTTCAATTTGAACATTCTGAATTCTAATTGACAAATCAATTGTAAAATCTTCTCGTTTATTTGTAATCTTTTGAGAAGTAGTACCTTTTAATTTATCATAACCAAAAGAACCATCTAGCATCGAACTGAAACTTTGTGATGCCAGAACCCAAACTGCCCAGGCTCTTTTAATCCTAGAAAACATGTGAGGATTATTATAAACCACACTAGCATCTCCATGCAAAGATCTACTATGTAATGAGATTCTTACCATTTTTTCAAGCTCTACAAACTCATTCTGAACACATTCATAGAAGTTGATCATTTCTCTATTGATATCATTAATAACTTCTACATCACTTGGTGGTTTTGCCCAAAATATTGCGCCACCACCAACAAAAGTTTCTGTATATGTGGTATGATTTGGCATTAATGGTATTATGGTTGAAACTAAATTCTGTTTTCCCCCATAATAAGATGTTGGTGTTTTCATTTTTATTTTATCTTTGTTATTCTCAAGGTAATTTTTAAAATACGCAAAGCCCAACCAGAAGACTTATGTCCTCCAACTGGGCTTTGATGCTAAATTTTTAAATTACCTTGAGAAGTATTTTTAAATGTTGGAGGACTTTTTTAAAACCTGTCCTGCCTTGGTTTCTTTTATAAACCTATAAATTGAATTCTAATTGCCACATAATAAGGAGGTCTATTTTCATGAGGAGTATTTTCACCCGTTTTTTCAGTTTCTAATTCTCCTGTTGTTTGACTTTCTTCTCTAAAAGATGTTCCATTTACATCTGTAGACCCCCCATCTGATTTAGCCTTATGACTGTGAGCAGGTAACTCTTGAATAGTTAAAGTATGCTTCTTTTCTCCCCCCGTTTTACCAATGACATTATAATCTGGATCTCTTTTATCAAAACCTACTATAAAGAGAGATCTTAAATCATCCGTTTCGTTTTGTCCATCTGCAACATACCAACCAGTACCCTCTAAAGATTGATTTGTTACGGTACCAGCAACTTCTTTAATTTCTTTTAAAATTGGTTGGTTTTGATACCATCTTTTTAACTCTGAGAAATCTATTACATCAGTGCCAGATTCTCCAAACTCATAGAACTCATTTATAAAAGCTTTCTTTTCATTTCCGTCTTCATATTGTCTTTTGGTTTCTATTGTTTGTTTTGAAATTTTGGCACTTGGTTCTCCTCCAACGAAATGATATAATTTACCGTTTGCAGAAATTAATCCATCTGAATAGGTGTTTGTAATTATATCTAAAACAACGCCGGCCACTATTTTTAAATCTCCAAAAACGGAATAGATAAAACTATCCCGATCATCGTGCATTTTTTGAAGATAGGCTATACTAATATCATCAAAGGGATAACCTCCCTCTTCCATTATATCTAAATACTTCATACTATTTCTACTTTAAATTGTTTATCCTTTCCCGTATAATATTTTACTAAATATTTTAATCGTTCTAAATCTGTAGCTTGCAAGCTTAATGCCTCAGGCACTAAAATGGTAAAATCTGTATTTCTACTAGCTATTTCTGATTGAGTGTAAATTGATTGTGGTAAATATGTTTGTCTGGCTTCACTATTCTTATATAGATAATTAGAGGTTAGCCTATTTCCAGATCCAATTGTGATAGTTCGCCCTACACTATCAAAGTTATCATTTAACATCTTTTCTACTTTTCCTACTCTTGCATCATGAATAAGTGTATATATATTGATATCTCGCTCTTCATTCAATTCTCTTAATTGTGATTTAAATGGCGCCACCAACACTTTCAAGAAAGCTATATGAATTGATTTTCTCCATTTTGGTGGCATTAATTGGATAGCCAGTTTATCAATGTCCGTTTTAAAAATGTTATTGTAAATCATTATTTTATAAGATAATTTACATTTAACTCTACAATTTTATAATAACCAGAATAAGATGTATAACGCTCGGTTATTGTTGTCCAAACTGCAGGAACATCACTATTGGCTTGTACGTTTGTAAAACGAACAGATTTATCTTGTATACCTGAAACTGCTTGTATCTGATCTTCTAATAAACTTAAAACTAGCTCACCATCAAACTTAAAATTAGTGTCTTCAAAAAAGGCTTCTACAGCTTCGGCAACTACATTATTTGCCGTTCCATCAATTCTATTACCATTATCATCTAAAACTTGTGGATCTATATAACAATTAACCGTTAACTTCAATTCATCTGGGCGTGTAGAAATAAACGAAAAATTAGTACCTGCAGGTGCATTAATACGCACATGTTCTTTAATTCTTTCTAGAGCTATTTCTTCTATTTTTGATAATTCACCATCAGTTTCTGTTGCTAATTTTAAAACAATTTTTTCTAAACCATTTTCATTAACGGTATCTGAGGCTGCTCTTTTCACAATTTTAGCAATTGCAATTTCATCATCAGTATATGTACCTGTATAATCTAACATTTCGGAATCAAAAGTATGTCCGTCTCTATAGTTAAATACTACATCTCTATAATAGTTTAAATTGGTGTGTTTTTGAGAATCAATTAAAGCGGTTACTTCTTTTTTGTGAGCTTCTTGTAACTCTTTTACAAAATTGGCAATAAAAGAAACAACATATATAAAGTTACGCCAAATAGAAACCTTACTCTCTGAAGTAATATTTTCTAAGGCTGTATTGGCCTCTTTTTCTGCCACCATTTTATTAATATAATCTTGTATATAACTCATTTAATTTCATTTTAAAAAACATTATAGGCACATAAAAAGCACCTAAAACATGCAGCCCTATTAACCAACCAACCATTGTGGGTTTTCCGTTTGACAGCAAAGAATTGTAATATTTCACGTTAGCTTTATAGTTTTTTATCCAATTTGTATTTGCTCCAAAAATATACTCGTAATCATGTCTTAAAGATGAACCTGATAAAACAAGTCCATTGTGTTTAATATCGAATAAATCTCTTACAATTGTACTTCCGTCATATTCTTTTGGATGTTTACAGAAATAATCGTAGGCTTCTAAAACCTCATTAATTGCGTTATTACTTCTTCCATAATTATGGTATGTATTAAACAACTTGCTCCTACCTTTTACTAACTCTTTTTCAGACTGCAAAAAGAATTTACTACTACTTGTTTTGTACAAGTAGTAGATAATTCCTAGAAACATTAATATTAGTATATAAGTCATAATTATTCAGTATCTAATTCCCAATCTTGGTAATCCATAAACCCATTTTCTAAGTCTGGGTCATTCTTTGTTTTATATTGAAGAGCTACTGCTGCTTCAAATCTCTCTTTATTCCAAGCAGTTAAACCATCAGGAATTTGAGATTCAATCATAGAACTTAAACCATTAATTTCATCAATAGTCATTTTAAAAGTTGTAGCATGAATTTGTCTTCCTAGTATAGTTCTATACTTAACTATTACTTTTGGCTCATCATTCTCTAATACTACCTCACCATTCTCATCAAGTTCTAAAGAATTATAAGGTTCTTTTTGACTCTCATAAGTTAGAATAGTATAAACCCTGTCTTTTAAACGTTGCTCATAAATTGGTGTTACTCTTGTTACATAACATGGTTCTCCTGATGGAAATTCTTTATGTATTTTTTCTGCTGTTGTTATTTGTGCTTTCATATTTTTATGGTGTTTGTAATTCTATATATTTTATATCTTTAATATTAGTGGTACGAGATGCAAACATTAATTTAAAATTATGCGTAGGGACATAAGGTCGAATCTTGATTAAATTATCATTATGATAGTAGCTATAATAACCTCCAATAAACTTTATAGAAACAGTAATATCCTCTACTAACTCAAAAGTTTCGGAAAAATCTACACCTCCCTCTATCGTTTCTCCATATCTTAAAGTCCCCCCTTCGTAATAAAAAACTTTATAAAATGAATCGCTATTTTGATAAGTAACAAACCCAAAATCTTCTGTATCGTCAACAACAGATAGTAACCTAATTATAGGCTCTGTATAAGCGTCATTTGGTAAACCTAATGGAGAGCGTACATACTTAAAACTTACCATAAAATCTTTAGTGTAATCAAACTCTTTATCCCAAAGTGCTTCACTATAAGAATTATAAGAACCAACACCAATTGAACCAGTACTTAAAGGCGTAGCACCTGAAATATTTATCCAATCAGAAACTGTAGGTTGGAAAACCTCTCCTAATATTATAGAAAAATACCCACTAACAATTTCTTTTTTACCATTATCTATAATAAAAGTAATATCTCCCTCAACAGATGTACTCGTAACATTAAGTCTTATAATTGGTATTTTTAATTCAACGTGTAATTCATACCAAATATTATTTATAGTAATATTACTATTCTCAGTAGTTACTGTCGTACTTCTTGTAAATGATGAGCCATATAAAATAATATCTTGTGTTGTAGACGGTAACATACTTACAGGCTCAATAGCATCCAAGTAAGGTGCGTCTAAAATACTTTCTAAATAATACCCTCCTTTAGCTAAATCATAACCTGCTTTTACTCCATGTAAATTTATTTTCTCATTAAATGGTACTTCCATTAGTGTTAAACCATCTTCATCTACAAATTTCTTAGTATCTAGTTTCTTTATATATCTAGAGTCAAAATAAGTTTCTAAACTATCTTGTGTTTCAAACTTTAACCACTCTGTAGCAGTTATTCTAGCATATAATCCTACCCATTCACTATTCTTATCTATATGAATAGTTCCTACAGGATAGTTAGCAATAGGATAAAATCCATTTAAGACAACATTTCCTAAATCTGAATTATCTCCTACGTGATTTGTAGATAAACCGTTAATTATAGCATTCAAAACCTTTCCTTGATTTGCAGATAAAGTTTTATCTGTATCAGAAGATTCTAAATTATCTACAATTGGTGTAAAAACATCTTCTCTCAAAGCAGATTTAGGAATCTTCTCATCTTTATGCCAAAAACTATCTAAAATATTAGTCCATTTTATAGCTAATTCGATGCACTTATTATATCCTAATAGGATTGTTTTACTAACTTTTGCCATTATCTTTTATCCTTTAAAACATTCATATAATTTCTCTTCACAATTTAATTCTGGAGCTTCTATTTCTTCTGCTAATGCAGTTGATGGCACTACATTGTTTGCTTTGTAAAATTTTACAATCTGCTCATCTTTTTCTATGCTCTCTGGAATTGTTATAACTGTTCCTGGTGCAGGTTGATCTGTTGGAACTAAATTATTAGCCATCGCTATTTTCAATAAGTTTTCTGCCTTACCTGTTGATTGTATAGCAATATCCAATAGGGTTTGATTATTTAGTACTGTTATCCGCATCTCTTAATTGTCTTTTTAAATCTGCATTTTCTTTTTTCAAAGCTGTATTCATTCTTTTATGAAGCTTAATTTCATCTTCTAAAACTTTCATTTTCCTATCATACATCTCAACTATGTCATTGAATTTCTTTTCATATCTATGATTTAAATCATCCATAGCCTCTTTATACATAGAGACAACATCTTTTCCGTTTTGAATATCCTTACTATCAACATCTGCCTCGACACCTTTTGTTAAAGCTTGGTTTTTTTTACGTTCAAAAATGTAAGCTGTTAAAGTACCCCCTCCAAAAATCGTGGTAAAAATCAATACTAAGTTGTCTGTAATGAAGTCCATTTACTCTGTTTTTAATTGTATGCGTTCTTTTAATTCCTGGTAACTTTTACCATCTCTTTTTAATTCGGTTTTTATAATCTGCTTTAACTCTATTGCAGAAGTATTTGAATTGATTAATCTTATTAAGTCTGTGCCAATAATTGGATACTCTTTTAGCTCACCTTTATTCATTTGTAACAAAGCTGCCACTTCTTGATCTAAGGATTCACCAACAATAAAATCTCCATTAGCAATTGCTAAATCTCCAGTTTCATCAAGTAAAATATCTTTTTCCATTATTCTTGTATTGTTCCTGTTCCCGTTACCGTCCCACCACTTACTGATGTCCCAGTAACATTTGTTGTTCTACCAATTACAAAGTCAGATATTAGTTGCGCCTCTTGATTTGCAATATTTTCCCTAGCTGTAGCAATATCAACATTTGGATCATCTGAATATTGATTTCTAATTGCCAATAGACCTGCTGCTAATTCTTCTTTTGTTATTGCTGCCATTTTATCCTAAAATTATGTCCATTTTTATTCTACCAAAATTGTATTTAAACGTTTTTTAATCGCTGTTACTTTTGCTTTGTTTATAGTATTTCCATAAATGACTACTATTTTATTTACTTCATCTATAAAGTCATTCAAAACTGACTTTAAACTTTCTTCATTTTGTTGAATGATAAAACCAGTTTCTTTAATTACAAACTTGGTTTTATCAGATTTGCAAATTATTTCTTCTACAGCTTCGGCTTCTACTAAAAACGTTGCTGATGCTTGATTTCCTAAAATGCCTAATAAACATTTTGTACCTACTTTAGGTTTTTGTTGTACTGCGCCTAAACCAAGTAACACATCGTAATATTCCAAACCATCAATGATATCTGTTGCTACCATTGTTTTATTTTCCCAATTAACAGATTTTACTTTTGCCCAAACTAATTGTGGCTTTACATACGCTTTTCCTTGGACTTTTTGCAATCTGACAAATTCATCTATTACGCCCATTATGTTGTAACCTTATCACCTAATTGTCCTTTTCTTCTATAACTTGGTGTATCATTAAAATCGACTATTGTTTCTTCTATGTAATACAAACCATTTCTATCTGGATACAAATCACTTGTTAAATTGGCTTTCATTCCATGTTTAAAAAAAGGAATACCAAACGCTTTTACTGACCCTGTAAATCCATCAACTTTATACTTTTTTAAATCTTCATTTGCCAGCTTAGTTAGTTCGGCTTCAATTTCAATTCCGTAATAACTTAACTGCCTTTCTTCTCCAGTTTCATCGCCAACTGTAACTTCTATTTTATCGCCATTCTTTAAAGTAGAAACTGCATTTATTCTAATTAAAACATCTTCTTTGTCTTTATAATTCAAATCGTTATTAACCACATTTTTCTCTAAATGCAGATCAACAGCTTCAGCATCAGAATCATCAGCATATATTTTACCACATACCAACTTTTTACCATCCATATAACTATATAAGCTATACTCATCTTTTAAATATTCTAACACTTTAGCAACGGTAGTTTTTGCAAATCGCAAAGAACCAAGCTCAACCTCTAAAGCATCTACTTCATAACCAGGAATAATCTTTTTTAAGAGATTTTCTAAACTGGTTGTTTGAAATGA
The DNA here is from genome assembly GCF_022662535.1 of Polaribacter marinus. Taxonomy (GTDB): domain Bacteria; phylum Bacteroidota; class Bacteroidia; order Flavobacteriales; family Flavobacteriaceae; genus Polaribacter; species Polaribacter marinus. The sequence continues at coordinate 49,330 of NZ_JAKQYM010000007.1, read as the reverse complement.
AATGTTAACTGGCAACTTTTTAAGTTGATACATTTCATCTTCTAACTTTATTTTGATTGGTATATCTGCAGAAACGTGTGTTATATAACCTTCAAATTCTTTTACATAAACTCCGTTATAGCCTAACTCAATAGTTACTGCATCTCCTTTTTTAAAATATTCTTTAACCTCATAGAAGCTTACACTTTTTTTACCCTGCTCCAGATAAATTGCTTTTCTTGGCAATGTTATTTCTGCTGTATCTGTTAAGCGTTTCCAACCGCTTTCAATATGAACAGCATTAATATTCCTTAAAATGAGTTCTGACCTATTTGCGGTTGCTGCAAACGTTATTTTACAAATCATTGCTAAAACCATTAATAAAACAGATCTGAAGGTTCATCACTAGAGCATCTTAAAGAAAATGGGATTACTCCTGGTTTTCCTTTTAATTGGTGAAATTGTATTTCATCAATTACTAAATGCGAAATATCAAAATCATCAAACAACTCACTTACTACTTGAATACTATCCACAATAGCATCCCATTTATTCAATATTATTTTTTGTTCTCTGGCTGTTTTTGCAGTCGCATGACTTGCATCAGGTAAACAAAAACCTCGTACATCAATACGCCAATCATCAAAACCAAATAACTCTTTAACTGTACCTTTAGCTGCAGAAGCTTTTGTTTTTGATATTGTTTTTGCACGCCTAAAATTGACCAACGTTGCTGCAGGTAAATCAAAATCTGCATAAGTATCAGTAACTACCTCTCCAAAGTCATTATAAACTTGGTATCCTTTTCCCTTAAATTTAATAGGCACTATCATTGGCGTACCTAAAGAACTTAGCTTAGTGGCATAATCTAAATTATCTACAACTTGAATTCCCCCATAGCTTAAATTGATATCTTTAGGCTTATTCCCAATTTTATCAACCTTATATGCGCCAAGAGTTTTGATACCAAAAGCGATGTCGAAAAGTTGTGAAATATTGTAATAATTCATTATTCTAAAGCTATTGCTGCATCACGCAGTCTATCGTTAATTTTACCTACAACCACATCTGCTATTTCGTCTGCACTTTCTTTCCAGTTTCCTGCAGCCATATTAAAATAGTTTTTGATATCTAAGGTCATTGTTATAGACTTACCACCTCCAGAACCACCACCACTTAATCCGTTTGTTGTTCCTGTTCCACCCGTTGATTTTGCGGTTGGTGTTAACAACAAACTAGATGGATTTATATCTTCTGTAGTTGGTATAATTTTACCATCTGCAGTTTTATTCACTTTTATGTTAATTTCTGCAGTTTCATCATCACCAAAACCAAAAAAGCTTTTAATATTTTCCCAAACTTTTTTAATCGTTTCCCAAAAGCCAAAAACTAAGTTTTTAACATAATCGAAAACCACTTTTACGCCTGCTTTAAAGCCAGGGAATATTTTGTCTACTAAATCTGTTAACCAACCAAAAGGCGAAATTTTCCACATAAATTTTGTAAAACTCCAGATTACCTTTTTAATGTTTGTCCAATATTTTATCATCAAAGCAATTGCACCAACTGCTGCTACTATTCCTATTACAATCAATCCTATTGGGTTTGCATTTAATGCCACATTTAAACCCCATTGTGCTGCTGTTGCAGATATTAATCCAACGATAAAAGAACCTAACATACTAGCGCCAACTAAAGCATAACCAAGTGCCTGACCTGCTAATTGCATACTAATTCTCCATAAGGTTTTCAAAAATCCCATTCCTGCTAAAGCTGCTTTTCCCATAGATGCAGTAAATGCATTAGAACTTAATGATGCTCTAATCAATTTTAAATACATAGCATCTAAGCGTAAACTTACCAGGGCAATTGCCGTTCCTATAAAAATGGTTGTTCCAATAAGTGCAGCACCTATAATTATAAATTTTGATAATATTGGATGTGCTTGTGTAAACGCTGCAATTAAACTAAACACTTTTGTTACTACTCCAAGCAATACTTGAAACAATGGAGCTAAAGTCATTACAACACCATCCATCATATTACCAAACGTATTTCTAAATATTTGCAGTTTACTTAGAGTGGTTGCATTCATAATATCAAATGCGCTTTGAACAGAACCAACTGAGTTGTTTAGTTTTTCGGTATTTTGCCCAAAGCTTTCTGCTAAGTTTCCACCTAAGCCAATAACAAGTTTAATTGCTTCTTGAGATCCAAATAGCTTTCCAATAATTTCTTGCTGAGTTTGCCCTGTTTTATCTGAAAATGCCTGAATTTTTGGCATCAATAAATCAATATAGTTTTTAAGCCCTCCTGCTTTAGAAATGGAATTTGCATTAAATGCAACTCCTAAATTGGTTGCTGTTTTTATAGCCTCAGCTCCTGGTTTAGACAACGCAGATAAAACTGCATTTAGTTGGGTAGCAACTTCTGCAGGTTTTCCCATTACTCCAGAGGCAGTTGCAAAAACAGCCAAGAGCTCTTCTTGAGAAACCTTTAAATCTGATGATACTGCAGAAACTCTAGGTAATGCAGCTGCCAAACTTTGTAAGCTTGGTATTTGCCCTAGTTGTACTGTTTTTTGAAATCGGTCTTGTATTTTTGTGGCGTTTTCCCACTGATCTCCATAGGCTTTTATAATAGATGATGTTGCATCTACTACCAAACCCAATTCAGCATTCCCAGCAATTGAGGCTTTAGAACTATCTCTTAAAAATGTAATCCAATTGTCTTTTGGTACTCCTGCAGAAATAGTATTATAAAGACCTTCTGATAACTGAGTTTTAGCAATAGGAACAATTTCAGCAATACCTCTAACTTGATTAGAATATAGTGCTAGTTGTTTTGCGCCAACCTCTGCCATTGTATTAGCTCTGGCCATTCCCTGTTCAAACTGAAGAGAGCCTAAACTTAATGCACCAAAAGCGAGTGCGCCAATAGACATTCTTTTTAAATTACCAGATAATCGCTGACTTTTTAAGTTAATTCTATCCAATAAACGATCAACACCAGCAACAGAACGTTGAGATAGTTTTGCAAAACGATCTACGTTCTTTAACGGAGCAGTTACCCTGTCCACTAATTCTAATATCCATTCTGTTCTTGTGCTACTCATCTTCTTTTTTAAATGCATTTACAATTGCTTTTGTAAATACTGCTTCTAGGTTTTTGTATTGAATTTCTTCTAAGTATAAATGCTCACTATATAACTCAGCCCACTTTTTATCTGTTAATGTTAAAGGATCAATGCCGTAATTCTTTCGTATTACAGCATTGATTTGTTCTATCCATTGCGTATCTTTTTTAAAAGATGCTGCTGTATCTGTTACAAATTTTTGGAGATCACTCGCTTTTTCTCCATTAACTTTCCCACCTCATCCAGAACGCTTAAAAATACTGCTGTATCTCCTGTAGCTTCATCTAGGTATTGCATATCACCTCCTAAAACACAATTCTGAATTAATAGATCATTTACTTTATCAATATTCTTATCTGCTCCATAATGACTTATAGCAGATAGAATGTTTCTAGTTGGTGGGCAAATCACAAAAGAGGCTGTTTTATCTTTTCCATCAAAGTCGTTATCATCTAACGGAATGTCTATTTGTTTAAGCTTTCCTTTTGTTTTTTTCCAATCACTAATTTGTGTTTTGGTAATTTCGCTAAACTTTGTATATACCTTTTCCATTATACGTTCCAACTTATATGTGAGGTTAATAAATTATGTTCTGTAGAAATTGTTTTATCTCCTTGTTTTACATCAACACCATTATCCTTAATTCTACAATTCTGAATAATGTCTTTATATATTTTTCCTTCATAATCGTAGGCAACTACAATCGGAAAAGGTGCAATATCTTGAATACGAAAACCAGGAGGCAAAGAAGATTGCAACGCCAAACGCTCTTCTACAGTTAACTCAATAGAAGCTGTTGCTTTGTAATTCCCTTCACTTTGGCCAACTGGCATACCTCCAGCACCATATTCATTGTCCATTTCTTGCTCATCGCTGTAAGCAATTTTTTTAATACCTACTATGTCTCTTCCTAGAGCTCTGGCTGTAACAGAATTCCATCCTGCCATTTTACCAAATTTGTTTATGATAGTCGTTCTAATTGCCATTGCTTATTGTAATTTGTTTGTTAAACCTAAATCGAAACTCATTTCGTGAATAATATCATTAAACACTACTTCTCCTTTTACTACTAATGGCGAATCATCTGAAATTGTTTGCTCTGGATTAATATATACAGATACACCACTTATTTCTTCACTTGACACCATAGTTTCAATAGCTGTTTGCGCTAAAGACTCTAGTTCTGCAGCTTCAATTTCTCTTATAAATCCTGTTATTGGATCTTTTAAAAGATTTGCTTTTACTCTTGGCATTAATGAAGTTCTACCTAAAGTAGCTGCTTTGTCCCAAACTCTATTATTTTCTATTCTAGAGTAATCACTTGCACTTTCTGTACAAGTATGCGAGTCTGTAAAATAGTAGCCAGGATAACCATTGTAAAAGCCAACACAGATGTAACCTTTGGTTGCCAAAGCTTTAATCTCTACAGTTGTTAAAGAGTTAAAATCTCTACCATCTTGTAACTTTGCAGTTAACCAACGTTGTCTATCTCCATCCGTTAAAGTATAATTAGAATTACCTCTATATGAAGATGGCTTATTTTCTATGTCTACAGACCCAATATTCTCATTTACATTTCTTACTGAAATTGCGCCAAGAGCTGTTCCTATAGCAGCATAAGTTTCGTGTTCTGTTTTTACTGCTCTTATAATTGGATCTTGAGCAATAACTATAGACACATTTTCTGCTTCATAAGCTCTTGCATCTGGATATGCAGATATTAACGTTTCATCATCAAATACAGCTCCCTCAACCAATACTGCAGAAATATTTCTACTTTCAGCTCTTAACTCATCAACAATAGTTTGATAGCCGCTTACATATACATCCATATCTGCAGGAGCGTCTTCATCATTTCTAACAACTCCAATTGCTTTAATGGCTGTATTTTCCTTTACAATAGTTTTAATATTGTCAGCAGTTAAAGTGCCATCATCTAAAACAACAAAAAGATTTCCGTTAGGGTTAACTCTAAAAAATTCATCAATATGATGATGTGCCAATATATCATTGGTATCATCATACGTAGGATCTATACCTAAAGCAACTGCATCTTCTACAGATATTAGCTCTTTAGCTACTTTTAAGGCTAAACTAGTTGCAGTAACTGCTCCGCCAATTATTAAAAGACAAACGCCATCTGTTGATGGATTTTTACGCCCCAAGCCACCGTTTAATCTATTTACTGATACTCCATTTAGTGCCATTATTTGCTAGTTTTTTCGGTTCTTACTTTTTCTATGTCTGCAATTAATTGTGCCTTTGTGGCTTTGTCTTCAAAACGGATTCCTTCTTTTGTAGCAACCGCCCTAAGTTCATCTAGCTTTAACTTATCTAGCTTAACAGGTTTTGCATCTGTTACTTTGTTTGTTGCTGGTTTTGAAACCATTTCTGGTCTAGTAAATGGGTAAATTTTTAAAGCTTTCTTACCGCTTGTATTTTTATGCAAATTCGCTGCATTCTCTGTTGCAAATGGATAACCATCTGAAGTAACAAAAACCTTATCTAGATCTTTGCTATTCTGAAATGCCTCATTTGCTATTTGTTGACTAGTTTTCTTTGCCATCTTAAATATTTTTTAATGATTTTAATAAATAACCTGCAACAAACGAAACAATCGCAACTGCAGTAATGTATAATATCAGTTCTAAAAAGCTGTAGCCTTTTTTCTCTGTTTTGGTGGTTTTAATAGCTGTATCTACTATTTTTTTTTCTGTAAACTTCTGCTCATAAAATGATAGCTGTTTAGCAATGCTATCACAATTAGAAGCGGCAGTAATTCCAGTACTGTCAATTTTTACTTTTACAGTAGCTCTTCCTTTTTTTTGAGTGAAAACTTTTGGGCTTTCATTACTTTTTATAGTGGTATTCTCAATAGGTATAAATAGATCTACTTTGTCTCCAGGAATAAAAATTGTGCTATCACTTTTTTTAGTGATAAGCTCTGTATAAGTTACTTCCTTTTTTTTGGTTTCAGTTACAGTTTTATCGATGCTTTTACACGCCGAAAAAAGAAGTATTACAAATACAATTATTAATTTTCTCATAATCTTCTATAGCCTAACAATCTGTTTTTTGGATATGCTGAAATTTTAACTTGGTTATTTTGGTTCCCCCCCAAAACATAAATCCAATTTTGTGTTTCCCTTATAAAAAAAGCTACATGTCCTTTCCAGCTTTTTTTAGAATCTCTCCAAAAGACCACAACATCTCCTTTCTCTGGTTTGGTAACTTCTGTACCTACTTCTAACCAACTACGAGCGTTTAATTTTTTTGAATATTGAAGGTTAGCTTCTTTAGCAACCCAATTAACAAAAGCAGAACACCATGCCGTTTCATCTTTTAACGCTGCACCATCAAAACCAAGCTCATTAAAGTATTTTAAAACTTCTGGGTTATCTTGTGTACCAGAAACCTCTTTAATTCCTACTTGACTCAATGCAATGTTTATAATTTTTGTATTCATGGTAATTCCCCCTTAAGGGAGCAGCTCACTTGCAGTAAGTTGAGCTGCCTCTTTTTAATTCAAATAATAATTCTATCCTGGATCTTCCTCTGGCGTTATACCAGAAACAATAGCTCCTTGACCTAACAAACTGGTTGGTATTGCAATAAAGTACAATCTAAAACCTACCACAGTTTCTCGGTTTTCTGGATTATCTTCTGCTTTACCCATATATCTTTTTACAGATCCTCGAGCTTTTGCAGTTCTTTGTGCTAAGAATAATACAGATGCTTTCGTTCCAGAAGTTTCTGATGCAAAAGGGATTTTATCTAAATTCTCATCATATTCTGGCGAATAGATATCTTCATAGATTTCAAATCCGTAATAGTTCTTTGCAATTGCTCCAGTTGTATGGTTTTGGTACTGTACATTCAATGCTTTGTCTTCTAGCAATAAATCCGCCACATGATCTGAACACAATACAAGCACTCTACCTTTTTTAGGAATTTTTAAATTGTCTAATGTTTTCTTATAGTTAATTAAATCAGAAGATGTTAATCTTAGCCTTCCTGTTCCATCATCAACTCCAGTTGTTGATATTATTGGAGTAGATGCTGAGTTTTCTACAGGTGCTAGTGAGTGCAACGCATGTTCTTGTGTACGCTCTTCTAACGTTTCTCTATGCTGCTGTTGTACACTTCCTGGTTTATCATAAGGCAATCCATACAATTCATCATCTGTTATTTTTGTATTTGTAGTATCATACTTAAATAAAGAAATCGCAGTACTTGTATCAGTTCTTTGTGCAACTGCGATTGGATATGTACTGTTATTAATTAATACAGATGGATCTGCTCCGATTTCGTTTAATTTAATAACGTCATTGCCAACCCATTGGTTTTTAGAAGGCACACGCTCTAGCCACGTACCTGAGTGTCTAAAGTGCTTGATTAATTCACGTTCTGCCAATTCTTTCTTTGCCACAGCTGCAAAAGCAGTAGTAGTTCCAGCACCTTCTAACGTATTAGTTACTAAAGCAGAGTCTAAACCTCCTGCAAATGCGTGTGCAACAATACCAAATGTTGCCACTACTAAAATGATCTTAAATAATTTTTTCATTGTTTCTATTTTTCTAAATTTTAATTTTCTTGATAATAAGCATCAACTAATGCCGTTTGTTTTGCTTCTGGCAATTTGTCAAAAGCTGCTGGGTTCTTTTCCAAGTAATCTGCATACGTCCAATTTGCCTGTTCTGCAGTTGCCGCAGCAGTTGCTCCTGGATTCAATTCCCCAGAGATTGCTGTAATAGATTTTAATGCGCCTATAGCAGTGGTTGCCGCTTCTAGGTTGCCATTAGCAATTACTTCCCATTGTGGACGCTGTTCTGCTGTTATTTTTTTGTCTTTTTCTGCACCATCTAATAATGCTTTTACCTTAGCAGCTTTTTCTGCTTTTTCTTGATCAGCTTTTGCTTGAACCAAACCTTGAACTTTAGCTGCATCAGCAGTTACTTGTTTAAGTTTAGCCGTAACTTGAGCTTCTGTTGCTGTTGCTGGTAAACCCAACTCTACAGCTAATACACTTAATTCCATACGTTTTATTTCTGTTTTAGTATTTTTAATTTTTGGGATGTTTGGTGCGCCACAAGCAGCTATTAAAGTAGCATCCTCTGCAGATAGCGTTACTTTTTTCTTTACCGAAGTAATAAATCCTTCTTTTTTTGCCTGTTCTGCAGAAAGCCAAACATCTCCTTTAACCCAGTTTTTTTCTATTTGAGTTTCAGAATGAATAGTTTTATCTGCATAATTTTTGCGATAATCAGAAGTCAAGCTTTTAAGAAGTTCTAATTTTGAAGCAACTTCGTCTTCATTTCCTTCAATACGACCAAAAGGTTTGTGATACATATATTTACCGTTAGAAGGCATTTCAAATGTTTTACATTTAGATGCTATATAGGTTCCTGCAGATGCAACTAAGGCACCACCTTCTCCAGTAACTTCTCCATCAAAAGATTCTATAATATTTCCTATTTCATTCGCTTCAAAAACATCGCCTCCAGGAGTATTTAAATATAAGTGTACATTCCTTGCACCATCTTTTTTTACTTTTTCAACTTCTGAACGAAACCATTGAGAGTTGTTATGAAAATTATATATAGCACCAACAATAGAAATATTGGCAGTATCTCCTTTTGCTTCAATAGAAAGTTTTAAAGGATATGTTTCTGCTAACACTTCTAGTGCTTCAATAGTTGAAAATGCGGCATAAAATCCGAATGCTTTTATCGTTTTCATGCAGCAAAATTGCACGCAAATCATTGCATAGAAAAATTAGAAAAGTAGCATAAGTACTATTATCTACCATTTTAAGTACAAATCTCACGTAGCTACGTTTTTTAATTCGGCAATTGCTTTTTATTACTACAATTTTGTACCATAATTATGGCAAAGACACAAGAAAGAATTTTGGCTAAGGAGCTGTTTTTTCAATTCAAGCTTCAAAAAGAAATTGCACGCATTGTTGGTGTGCAAGAGAAAACTATAGGCGATTGGATAAAAAAATATAGTTGGAAAAAAGAGCGAGATGCTCGTTTTAATGGTACTAAAAATCAGATTCAACAAATTAAAAAATTAATAGGCATTCTTACCGAAGAGCGTATTAATTTAATTAGAGAAATCGAAGATTCTAAGCACTTAAACAATACAGAAGAAACTAAACAACTTCAAAAACGAGCCAACGAAATTGCTGACGAAGTTTCTAAATACAACAAAACATTGTTAACGCTCGATAAAGAAAACAGAATTTCTTTAGCGGTGTATTTAGATGTTATGGAAAGTTTGTTTAAGGCAATCCAACTCTACAGCCCAAAATTATACATGGAGCTCTTAACTTTCCAAGAAGAGCACTTATCAGAAATCAGTTCAAAATTAGGATAATGAGTAAAAATAAAAAGAGTTTCAAAACATGGGTTAAATTCCGTTTAAACCGTTTGCAGAACTGGTGGTATTATAGGGTTCGCATGTTTCAATTATGGTGGGCAGATGCACCAAAATATCAAAAAGATGTAGAAAAAGGAAACTTTTACTTAAGACGTGGCGCTGTTTACCAAGTTGGCCAACCTTTTACAATTAAAGACCGTTTTGGAACTCGCCAGAGATACATAGACAACTTATTTTTTGATTTTAAAAAGAATAAGATTACACATAAGTTTTCAGACAAGCCGATTAAAGGATATACAGAAAAGTTTATGCCTAAAAAAAAGACTTTAGGCATGACTCCTAGAATGGAGAATCCACCAAAACCGCCTAAAAAACAAAATTAATTTGAAGGCAGCAGATAAAATAGCAATAGAAAGGTATAAAAAGAAATTAGCACTAGCCAGAAGTTCAGGCTCTGCTGTTAGCCTTTTTGAAACCGAAGACGAAAAGAAAGCACGAATCAATCGTGCTAAAAAAGACGTTCGTTTTTGTGTGGAATATTATTTCCCACATTATGCTACTTCAGAATGTGCAGACTTTCATGTAGAGTTTGCAAATATGGTAAAGAGAAACCCCACTTTTAAGGGTTTTGCAGAATGGGGAAGAGCGCAAGCTAAATCTGTTTGGAATGATATAATTATTCCGTTTTGGCTTTGGATAAATGACGAACCAATGTACTTGGTATTAATTGGTAACAATAGCAATAGAGCTGGTCAATTATTAGAAGATATTAGAGCCGAATTTGAAGCTAACACTAGAATTATTGCAGATTTTGGAGAGCAACACAATCCTGGCTCTTGGGAAGATGGATTCTTTATCACCAAAGGCGGCTTTATTGGTCAGGCTTTAGGAACAGGGCAATCTGTAAGAGGTTTACGTGTAGGTTCTAGAAGACCTACTCATATTGTACCAGATGATATCGAAATTAAAGACACTATTAAAAACCCTAAAAGACAACTAGAAATTGTTCGATGGATAGAAGGTGATTTAATTCCTACAATGGATGGAACGCATAGAAGATTCATTCAAGCAAATAACAGAGCCTATCCTGTAATGATTCAAACTGTTTTACAAGAACGTCATCCAAAATGGAAAGTACATCACGTAAAAGCATACGATCCTGTAACCTATAAACCAACTTGGCATCAAAAGTACCCAGACAATTACTTTAAAGATATTGAAGCAGAAATAGGAACCTTAGCAGCATTGGCAGAATTTAACAATGAACCACATATTGAAGGTACTATTTTTAAAGAAGAAATGATACAATGGGGCAAACGTCCTAGAATAGATCATTTTAAAATAATCATTGGGCATTGGGATGTTGCTTTTGCAGGCTCTGCTACATCAGATTATAATGCTGTGAAAGTTTGGGGCTTACACACAACTAATTTTTGGCAAATAGATTGTTTTGTAAAACGCTCTAAAATGATTGCTCCAATAGTGTGGATGTGTGGATTTCAACAAAATTTACCAAACAATGTAATTGTGCATTGGCGATTTGAAGCGCAATTTTGGAATGATGAAATACAACGGACAATTGCGGAAGTAGAAGACTCTTTTGGTATTAAACTAAACATCATCAAAGTAAACATTCCTAAAGTTAAGAAGTACGATAGAATGTTAACGATGCATCCATATTATCAGAATAATAGAATCTATTATGATGAAAAGATGAAAGCGCACAATGATACTAAAGTGGGTATTTCTCAATTAATGGGATTAGAACCTGGTTACAGAACTAATGATGACAGTCCAGATGCAGACGAACAATGTATTACAGAATTGAGTAAATACATTTATTCGGCTCGTAACAATAGAGCGCCAAAAACTGGAAAATACAAACGCAAAACAAGATTTTAAACCATGGCATATATATTTTTAACAGCAGCAGATCTGCAATCACAAATTATTGATCAGTTTCTTACAGAAAGAACCGCAGAACCTCAAACTGCAATATTAGAAGCTTTAGAACTTCAAAATATTGAAATCATCAAAACCAAATTAAAAGGACGTTTTGATGTAGATGCCATTTTTGAAGCTGAAGATGCAGAGCGTCATTATTTAATTATTCGCATCCTGGTTAAATTGGTGCTATACGATTTTATACGGAGAAATGCTGCAAGAAAAGTACCTACAGATTATGTAAAAGAATGGGAATGGGCTATGAAAACCCTAGAAGCTATAAAAGCAGGCAAAGAAGTGCCAGACGGTTTGCCATTAATTACTGTTGATGGAAAAGAAGTTGCAAGAGTAACAAGTGGTAATAATAAAAATAGTGATTTCTATATTTAAACAAGATGAAAAAAAGTTTTACAGATAAAGTAATAGATAAAGTTTTAGCCTTTGTTCCAGATGGCAGAATCAGAGTTGAATCCGCTATTCGTTCAGAAAGCAAAAACAAATTAAAGCTTACAGAAATTAAAAGAGCTTCAACATTGTTTCAACCTAAAACAATTTCAGATTGGAAAAATGCGGTTGCTTTAGCAACAGATCCAGAAAACCCAAGTTGGTTATTTTATTCTGATTTAGTAGAAAATTTAAAGCTAGACGCCCATTTAGTTTCTGTAGTAGAGAGCAGAATCCACAGAGTACTACGCTCTAAATTTGTATTTGTTAATAATGCAGGTGATGAAGTCCCAGAAGTAAAAGCATTGTTCGAACGTCCTTGGTTCGAGGAGTTTGTTACAGAAGTCCTTTGGTCTAAGTTCGATGGCGTAAAAGTCTTAGAAATTTTCCATGTAAACGAAAACCTAGAACTATTTACAGCAGAAGCTATTCCAATGGCTCACGTAAATCCAAAGAAAGGTTTAATCTTAAAAGAACCTGGAGACGAAACGGGTTGGGATTACAGATCTGGAGTATTAGCAGATTACTATTTGCAAATTGGTAAAGACACCGATTTAGGAATGCTCTCAGAATTGGCAACTTTAGTTCTGGCAAAAAAACTTGCAATGGGTTCTTGGCTAGATTATATCGAAAAATACGGAATTCCTCCAAAGTCTATTACAACAGACAACATGACAACAGAGCGTGCAGAAGAATTACTGCAAATGGGTTTAGATATGATTTCTAATCATGTGGCGGTTTTACAGGGTAACGAAAAAATCGAATTCGGCTTTCTACCTACAACAGACGCACACAAAGTCTTTGATGAAATGATTAGTCGATTAAATTCTGAAATCTCTAAGCGTGTGTTAGGACAAACAATGACCACAGATGATGGCGCTTCTAAATCTCAAGCACAAGTGCATGAAACTGTTGCAAACGATAGGCACGAATCAGACAAGCTCTTCATTCAATACATTATCAATGAACATTTAATACCAAGACTTTTAAAACTAAGTTCTTTCTATGCTCCTTTAACAAACCTTTCGTTTGATTGGGATGTTACCGAAGAAATGGAAAAAGGTGTTATGATAGATAAAGCAGTTGCATTAACCAATGCAGGTTTTATGTTAGATTATAAAGTTTTAGCCGATAAAACAGGAATGCCAATTACAGGCTTAAAAGTTGTAGCACCTTCAGAACCATCAGAAGAGGAAGATCTTAAAAAAAAAAAGCTAACACCAACGCAAAAGCAATAACAGCTTTCTACAATAACGTCCATGTTTGTGGCAATCATGAGCCTATTGCAGAGGCTGTAGATTTATCTTCCTGGACTGCTTTAATTGATAAAATTGCTAAAAAGTTACACAATGGCAAACTTAAGCCTACAGACTTATCTGAAGACTTAATTACAAAAACCTACAACGAGCTCGAAAAAGGTGCTGCAGCTGGTTATGGCAAAAGTTGGATTAAGTTTGACTCTACAAATTCTAAAACAGTTCAAGAGCTCAAGCAAAACTTGTACAGATTCTCTGGAGCTAAAACTTATCAGCAATTAGCAGAAATGAACAGCTTTTTAGTGGATGAGAGTGGCAAAATACGTTCTTACAGCCAATTTAAAAGAAAGGTGGATATAGTTCATAAAAAATACAATAGAAACTATCTACAGGCCGAATATCATACTGCCAAACGTTCTGCTCAAGCTTCTAGACAATGGAAAGGATTTGAAGAAAATCAAGATATATTTCCAAATCTAAAATACATGACTGTTGATGATGACAAAGTACGCCAAGATCATGAGAAGCTTCACGGAATTATTAAACCAGTTAGTGATCCTTTTTGGGATACGCATTATCCTCCAAATGGTTGGCGTTGTAGATGCTATACTAAACCAACAACTGAAGCTGTTACAAATAAAAAAATCACAACGCAACCAGACAAAGGTTTTGCTTTAAATGTAGCAAAATCAAATGAAGTATTCAACCAGAAACATCCTTACTTTACCTTTCCTGCAGGAGATGAGAAAAATGTACAAAAAGCATTTGAAAACTTTAAACTATTAGCCTCTTATGGCAAAGCTCGTTATTTAGCAAACAAAGCCAAAGTATTTGTAAATCCGTTTGCAGATGCAAATCCAAGAGAATTAATTGGTAATTATAAAGTAGCTATTAAAATTGCTGAAGAGTTTGATGTTGATGTCAAATTAACGCCTCATGTTCTGATTGATAAAAAGAGAAATCCAGAGTATTTAATCAACAATAAAATTGCTGACAGAAAATCTCCAGAAGGAAAAAGTTTAAGAAACATATTAACCAAAGCTAACAAACAAGAAGTAGAAATACTGGTTGTTGATTTACAAAACAGCTCTAGAACTGAAAAAGCTATTTTGAATGAATTAGCAGGTAAATTTAGAATTGAAACCAATTACGAAAACATTAAAGAAGTAATTATTGTAAGCAAGAATAGAAAGGAATTAAAACGATACAAACGTTCTGAAATTAAAAAAAGCAAGAAATAAATCCCTTGCTTTTTTAACGTGGTTCAAGAACAAAGTCGAGAAGCGTTATGCAAATATAATAAAAAATGGGTAAGATTAACAAAACACCAGACTTTTTAAAAATGGCAACAACTTTAAAAAAGGATGTAGTACGGTATGCTGCAGTTGCTGGAGTTAATTTTTTTCAAGATAGTTTCCAAAACCAAGGCTTTACAGATGAGTTCTATGAAGCTTGGGACAAGCGAAAAAACGATGTAGATCCTGGACGAAACGTCCTGGTTAAATCTAGCTTCTTATTAAACTCTATTCAGGTGTTTGATAAAAATGAGAAACGCATCACTTTTGGTTCGGATGCAGAACATGCCGAAATTCACAACAATGGAGGTACTATAAAAATTACTATTACCAAAAAAGCCAGACGCTACTTTTGGTTGATGTTTAAAGTTACTGGCGCTACTACGTGGAAAGCAATGGCGCTCACAAAAAAAACAAGCATAACCATAACCATTCCAAAACGACAGTTTATTGGCGAATCTAAAACTTTCTTAAAAGAATTAGATACTTGGATTATTACAGAAATACTAAAACGATTTAAAAATTTATAAGATGGAATTACAAAGTTGGGGTAAATTATACCAAGAGCTCGCAAGTAAAGTAAGTGAGAATATAGAAAGCATTAAATGGGTAGACCTTTGGCACAATCAAGTTGGGTTCTTAGTCGAGGAGCATCCTTTTCCTACACCTGCGGTTTTTATGGCGTTTCGTATTTTAAGCGTAGAAGATCTATCAGAAAAAGTACAAAGAGTACAATTGCAAATAGACATGTATTACTTCTACGAAACTTTTTTAGACACCTACCAAGGTGCATATAATGAAGATGATGCTTTAGATTATTTAGAAGATTTAACCGCTATTTATAAGTTGTTTCATGCCAGTTCTGGAAACAACTATTCAGAAATGCGAAGAACAGGATTAGCAGCTGTAGACACAGGTAGTTCTGGCAATTTATACAGACAAACATTTACTTGCTCTACAGTAGATGCATCTGCTTTAACTGAGTTTGATGTGGTGGTTCCCGGAAGCATAGAATACAATAAAGGCGCAGCTCCAGAAGATGAGCAAGAACCACACTTTAAAATCCCTTTAATTGGTGGAAACTAATTTATAACGGTAAAAGAGTATATCTTCTATTGTTTTGGGTGATAAGTAAAACTGCTCACCTAATTTAATATAGATGTACTCTTTAGAGTAAATAAGCTTACCTCGGTAACGTTTTTTAAGCCACTTATTTTCATATTCAGATCTAATGTCTTGGTATTTACGCTGTATCTCTGATGCCATCTATTCAAAAATAGTATTTATTAACATACCAAACAACAGCTTATTTCAGAATTTCTGAAATACTTATTAAATAAAAATACCTCATATCAAATGATATGAGGTATTTAAATTGCTATGAAAAAGAATGAGGCCTTGCCTCTTTTCAATATACTAAAAAACAGTTAATGGAGCAACAATCCAAGTTTTATAATCTGTGGCAAGTTGCAAATGAGCATTTACTTGTACCGCAATGGTATCGTTAACGGCATTGATATAGGTAACATTTGTCTTAACATAAGCCAACTCTTTACCCATTTTTTCTGTTGACAAGATCTTTACACCAACAAACTCTTTAGTTTCAAAATGACCTTGTAAGTAATCTAAATTATATTGTCTCAGAGAATGTTTCAAAAGATAGTTCCAGTCCTTAGTGTTTACATTGGCATAGTAATCTAGCAAGTAGTTCTCTGGAGTATACAATTCATCTTCATTCTGTTGCATTGTAAAAAATGGTGCAATCTTTATTTCTTTGGCTACTACTTTTTCTGCAGGTGCATTTTCTGATTGATAAAATTTATATAAAAATACAATAGCAATAATTAAAATTATTGTACCTATTGTTTTTTGATTTTTAGTCAGTTCTTGTTTCATGATTTAATTTTTTAAACAATATTTAATTTTATCAAGAAGCATAAAATTAAGAACTTCTATAAAATATTTAGCAATTCTTAACTCAGCTTTTTTTTGAGTTAATGGAGCTTGAGTTAAAAGTTTAGTTCCAGACTCTTCATGATACAAGTTATCATTCGTAAAAGTTATATAAGGAGCCCAGCCATTATTTGTATTTACTATAGGAATTGTATTAATAGAGATAGCACCAGTTTTATATAAAAAAACTTCTTGAAAATAATTGTTAAAACTAGTCCCTGAATGATTTTGTTTCCAATCATTTAAAATGAACTGGCATACATCACTATTATTATTTCTGACAAAGCTTAAAATTTCTTTTTCGAAATGTTTCATTTCTTTGCTGATTTAGTTTTAGTATTATCCTCTAAATCATCTAAATCAGTAATTGAATATTTGCCTAATAATAATTTCTTATCTGCTTCATTCAAACTCTTATACTCAATTTTTGCCTTTGATGTATTTTCTCTAATTTTTCTTGTAATATCTTCTGGTAACTTTTCAATTTCCTCCTCTGTTTCTAATTGTTCATAATCATGAAAAGGTATTAGAAATTTAACTTCATTACCTCTAAGAAAATGATTTATTACAGATTTTGCAATTACTTCAATTTTTTTAGTCTCTGTACCATCATTAATTATATCTTCATCTTTAGATTTTGCTTCTTTCACTTGTTGACCTATATACTCTTTTAAATTTTCTTCCATTTCATCGAACATCATCTTAATCGTCTTTTCATTTTGCTGTTGCAATTTTTTACTGAGAATCGATTTATTTCCAAAAATTTTATTAAACGTATTTTTAGCGGCTAAGTAGCTAACATAATAAGTTGAGAATGTGTCAATAACTCCTGCAAATTTCTCTGCAACGTTCCAGGCATAATCTAATACAAATTCTATGCAACCATCATTAACAGATTGCACCCTTATTTGTTCTGGAGATTCAGAAGACACTAAAGTTTGGTAATTTAATAATGTAATATTCCAAATACGTAATGTTCTATGTAAATCTTTAAGTCCATTAGTAATTTTTTCATCATTAAACTTTAAACATATGGGATAATAATCTTCAATAGATTCTATATCTTCATGATTTATAGCATAAATATCAATTACATCTTTTAGTTTTTTAATTTCTGTATAATTACTATTAATACCCCTTAAAAGACTAATAAGCAACGAATTAAACTGGGTAAAATAACCTTGTGCTTCTATCTTAGGATCATTTTCAAGTCTCTCAAATTCTTTCAAGTATTCCCTTTCTGTGAAAGAAGTTGCTTTCTTGATTAACACCTTTAAGTCATCAGGCAATGAGGAATTATATATGGGTAATAACTTGGATTGAATTTTACTATTTACATCATTCAAAAAAATCAAATTTTTATTTTGATTTTGATTTAATGTGTTTTGATAATCTTGGAGATCTCTCTGAAGCCCACTGTCTATTACTAATTCTATAAATAGTTGTGATTTTTGGAGTAAAGTTTCTATATTCATAATTAATTTTGGATAAATATATCAAACTTTCTCCAATTCTTAAAACCCTTTCCTAATTCAACAGAAATAAAGCATTTGAATCAAGAAGAACTTTGTTTGTTTTCAATACAATAAAAGTTTTATCTGTCTATAAGCAGATATTTCTAATTATCTGCTTATATGGTTTTACCACATTATTTTATTATCAATCTGTTGTACCATGTGGCACAACTCACTTTTAGTAAACTCATCTATCAACTTTCCGTTTAAATAAAAGTTATAGTGGTCTTTTTTGCTAGGTAGCAGTTCTACCTTGGTTTTTTTACTCATAAAAATAATATTAGCATTAGTTTGTTTTATAAAAAATTTAAACATAAATTTATATTGTAATATTTAGGGATATTACATAAACCTTAATCGGTTATAAAGGCTATCTAAAAGATAGCCTTTATTAATATCATCTTTGTTTATTTAATCACAACTTAAACGCCAGTTAATTACTTTTTAAATTGGTGTTCAATATCCAAACGTTTACGCTCTAACTTGTTAGTATCTGGCGTTAAATAATAGTTTTTTTGCAAACGTTTTTCTAAATCTTCATTCATGTTTATTTCTTTGCTCAAGCTTTTTTTAATTGCCAATTTTTCACGCTCTTGGCTGTAACTTTTAATTTCTCTTAAAATGCGTGCAGGAGACAGTTTATAAATTTCACTTTCTTTTAATCTAATGCAGATTACAACCAAATCCTCAAGCTTTAAATTTCTGTATTCGTACTTGTATAAAATTTCGGTGGCAATGGTTTCTGCTTTAGATGCTGTAAAGTTGGTGTCGAAATACAAAGCCACAGATTGAAACAAATTTCTAATACACCTAATAGCTGTATCTTCATCATCTTTGGCAATTAAACCAATGCTTTTTCCTCTACTCTCTAAAGCTTTTAACATGGTTAAATCACCAAAGTGTTTTACAACAAGTCTGTTGTTATATGCTGACTGATCCGTTAGTTCCAGAAGTGTTACCTCCGTTGTTGTGGATGATTTCTCTGATAATGACATTTAATTTCGAGTTTATATATTTTAAATCGGTTTGTTTTTGGTGGAACTCAGACAAAGAGCTCCAATTATCTAACAGCAATTGCCAATTAGCTAAAGCAGCAGCTTCATCGCCTGTATTAATATTTTTTAAATAAGTTATAATTTGGTTTAATGCTTTGCCATCTGCTCCTGTAAATTTCGGATCTATGTTGTTATTTTCTTTTCTAAAAAAAGCAAACCAAACCGTATTAAATTTACTAAAAAGAGATACTATTTTCTGCTCTGATGTATAAAGAGCTCTACCTTCCATAGCTTTCATAAATGCATTCAAATCACTTTCTTTTGGCGGAATTACAATTCCTATATGTTTAAGTATTGACGCATCAACAGCTCCTCTCAAATGCTCTATTTTCTTAAACTTACCATCTCTATAGGTAAGCTTTAAATCGGTTTTTGTTTTAACCAGATGTATGTTGTGATGTGTGGTCATTTAGTAATTCTCTTTTAATTTTCTGTGTACATCTATTCTTGTTTGAAACCTTTTTGAACTTAAAAGCAGTTCCAGTTCTATAAGTTCTTCTCCAGAACAGGCCTCTAAAAATTTAGTTGGTGTTACATCTAATGTGAATACTTTTTCAATCTTAGGCATCTTTTGGGAAATTTAAAGTTTGATAAATTTTACTGCAGTATCTAATTTGATGTTTACAATCATAAATAGGATTATGTTTTATACCTTCAAATTTCATTTCCTTTTTAATATCTGGAGCAAACATGACTATAGTTCTAACATCGCACTCATTATAATGATTCCAAGGCAACCTCATATTACAAGAATCATAAGCTGCCTCTAATAACCCTAAATCAAATCTTGCTGAGTTCCCCCATATTTTTACATCTTTAGGAGTATTGTCACTAATCCACATCCCAAATCTTCTTAATACATTCTTCAATTGATTCCTATGGCCTATAATTATTGTATTCTGAATTTCTTTAGGTTGTTCTAGCCACCATAATACTGTTGATACATCAATACTTAAACCTTGTTTAACACAACTATCTAAATCAATATCTTGATAAAATATAGACCCAGTTTTTCCTGTTTTTAAGTCAAATTCTACAGCTGCTATGCTTAAAATCACAGAACCTGGTTTCGTCCCTAATGTTTCAATATCTATCATTAAATCTGTCATTACTTTAAACCTTTTACATAATCTAAAAATGCTTTTTGTAAGCTTGGTTTTTCTATAGGCGGATTTGCAATCCATTGTCCGTTACCATCTTTTATAATGGTATGATTTTCTACTTGATAAGTACCTGGTGCTATTTCTTTAAATTTATATGCCATAATTTCTATTTATAAGTTCCTTTTACAATATTTCTAAACGCCTGCAGCAATTTGCTCCAGTCTTGTTTTTCAAACTTTTTAAGCGGCTTTTTTACAGGGCTCTTTGGAGATTTTAAAAAGTTGCTCAAACGTTCTAAGTCTGGTACTTCTGTATAGCCTTCTTTTTTGGTTACCCATTGTGCTTGATACAAATAACTAAAGAGCAATTTGCGCTCGCTTACAAATTTGGATTTATCAAAAAATGCCCAATTAGAATTGCTTTTTTTACCTGTATTTAAAAAGTAAATCAGATCTTCCGCTTCTACAAAAGTTAAGTCTTTAGTAGTTGTTATTTCTCTATTAAAATGATCAGATAAAAACTGCAAACGCTCTTCTCTATCTAATTCTCTTTTACTGAGAATGATTTGTATTTGCTGTATTTGTTTTTTTGATATTTCCATTATCTTAATACTTCTGTTTTGCCATCTATTCTAGTCCACTTTTTACCAGCTGCCATTTTTTTAGCCTCTAACTTTTTAGCTTTTACTAGAGCTTCTAAAGCTTTTGATCTTTGTACAGATGGGTTTGTCTCCAAATAAGATCTGTTGTCTTTTTCTAACTTTTGTTTGCTGTCTTTTTTCATACTTTCTTCTTTTTGGTTTACCCCAGAAACGCCTTGTTTTCTATGGCTACAATTGGTTTTAAAAAAATTAATGTATCTTTATGTTTTTTCCTTGACAGAAGTCGAACACGCAATAGTCCCCCGAACTATCTGTATCAACTTTACAAGGGAGATTTATTATTCTAAAAGGTGAGGTGGAAGTATTTATCTTTTTTAGGTAAATACCAACCACCACACCTAATAAAAATGTTCCAATAGCAGTAATCATAACTTATAGACTAGATAAATTAAGCTCTACATTTTGGTATTTACCAGCTTCATCTTTAATCCAAACACGTCTGTATGTTTTAGATTTTGGACGTCTAATAGCTTCACGAATTAGTTTAATAGCTTCAGAAAATTTTGGAGACTTTACCTTGTCTTCATAACTAGTTAACTTCAAAACTTGTTTAGTATCTAAACTGCCACTTCTTTGGGTTTCAAAAGCATCAATAATCATTTGTTTTATAAATGTATTTTTGCTTTCTATATTAGCATCCAAAAACTCATCTAACTTTTCTTTTGCAGCCGTAATTGTAAGACTGTCAAACACAATAGGCTCGCTTACATTAACTTCAATCTTTACAGATCTATCAAAATTATACCAGGTATAATTTCCTTTAGCTTTCTTACTAACCCCTTTACTATTCATATAAGCATCATAAGCTTCTTGAGATAAATTTGTTAGCAAATGATTTAAAGAATGTAACCTCTTATTTACATCCAAAGCTGCTTTTATAATTTTGTTAGAAGAGCGTTCGTGTAAGCGTTCTACTTTTGTGGTTCTGTTGTATGGAATTTCTGTTCCGCTTTCATCAGTCCAAACCTTATCTGATGATTTTTGATAGTTGTAGTTCATTTTTATGATTTTTGGTTTTTAACTAGTTTCTTTTTATGAGTAATTGTACTTCCTTCTATGGCATCTTCTAAGACGTCCCCTAATTGTTGAAATGAAATAGCAGCAGTTATTATTATTTGTCTAACTAACTCTTCTTGATGCATGCACATTAATATTGTTTCTATAGCTTCTATTGGGCTTCCGTTAAAGCTACATTCTGGTGTATTATTCTTATTCTTAAATTGTAGTTTCATGTTTTAAATTTCTATTGTTTGTAAATCATATTCGTCCATTTCAGTAAGCTTATTCACGTAGTAGTTTCTACTACTTTGCCATTGCTTATAATTTTCATGCCTTTCACCATGCTTCATCATTTCAGTATTCAAATCGGCTACTCTCTTTTCTAATTGGGTTACAGTAAATTTTGCCATAGTGCAGTTAGTTTAAGTTTCTAATTGGTATTGTTTTAAATTTTCGTTTAATATCATCTAGCAATGCGCTTGGATAATTGTCATAAATTTTGCCAACTATTCTAGCATACAATCGTTCATTATCTTTAGTAGTAGCATTAGGGTGTCTTTTTACAAAATCTAAAAACTCCTGCTCTAGCTTTTCATAGTTTGCAACAAACCATTTTTGTAGAGTTCTATTGGTAATTACAATTTGATACTGCTGCTTATGATCTGTATGTTTTCCTCCCCAGAATAAAAATGATTCTAAAATCAAATTATTACGCTCTTCCTGGGTTTGATTTGTAATTTTTAAAATTGTTTTCATTCTAATTTTCTTTGTGTGCATCTTGTCCTCTTAATTTGTCATAACCTTCTGGCCAAGTAATAAATGTGTTCTTAGTTCCAAATGTTCTACCCTGGTTTATCGCTAAATATCCCGAAACAAATACTTTCATCTTGGCGTTATATTTAATACTCTTTTCAAGCTCAGTTCTAGGGTTTTTCCCCTCAGCGTGGCCAATAACTATGATTATTTTCTTGGTTTGCCATTTGTTTTTAAAAGCTAAGTATTCATTCCAATTTTTAAAAAAATACGTAGCACTATCAATTATCACTACTTTTGGAGATCCTCGCTTTTCTAAATAAATATTCAGCTCGTCTAAATCATATTGTTGCGCATGAAAATTAGAGCCTACATCTTGCATATTCACGAGAGCCACACGTTCAATAAAATCACTATCATCGGTCTCCTCTTCTAATGGATCATAAAGCGTTTTATAATACTTAGAAAACTCTTTTGCAAGTTGCATTATAAAAGTACTTTTCCCACTTCCAGAAGTTCCATATACAAACCAAACCCCTCTGTTTTGTGGCTGCCCAAAAACCTCTAAAAACTCATCTTCAAAAGGTATTCTCTGTACTTTTTGATTGGTGATATCTGCAACCGTTAAAACTCGCTTTAACTTTGTTTTTTTTACTTTTGGTTCTTGCATTATTAGGCAGCATCTTCATTATGTAACCCTAAAACCATTAATACAAAAGGCAAGTCTAAAGGATGCTCTAAACGTTCAGATTCTTTTATACAAGGCACTAAAACATCATGCAACTCTCCATAATTGGCACAGTTTTGCTGTAACCAAACCTTTAGTTTCTTATCTTTTATTTCTTGTAAGAAATCTGTAAACTTTCTGTTGATAGGTCTTAAATGTCTAAACCCAAATTTTATACGTCTGTATAATTGTGGTATTCCTTTAGCATCTCTATTACGTAGCCTTTCAATATTTTGTTTAAGCTGCTCAGTTCCAATTAAAGTGATGCTACATTTTTTATCCAAATAGTCATAGAACTCTTTTATAGAGCATAGTGCTGCAGGTTTCATGTACTCGCACTCATCAAACACTAAAATTGGCTTTCTGCCATTAAGTCTTAACGCTTCTAGACTTCTAGATATTTCTCTAATCTTAGAAGATCTGCTCCCTTTTACAGGTACTTTTAAAGCCGTACAAACCTTATAAAGCAAATCATTCAAAGTATCTTCAGAACCAACAACAATGGTAAACACTTCTGCAGGATGCTTCTTTTTAAATAAGTTCAAAGTGTGACTTTTTCCGCAGCCAGTTTCTCCAATAATAACTCTAGTTACAGAGTTATCTCTAGCATCTTGTAAAATCTCTAAAGTTTGCAACATTTGGGTAGTTTGCCTAATGTGCCAATATTTCTTTTTATTAGAATAATCAGCCATCGTTGCCAATAAAGAAAAATACTTTTCTGGTATTTCTCCCACCTTATCCTTTCCAGCGTTATATGTAAAAACACCTTTCAAAATACTTACTAAATATTCTTTAGGCACACCTGCCAACCTATTTACATCAGAGTAAGTAAGTGAGTGGGTGTCAATATACTTTTGGGTAGCTTTGGCAATCTGTTGTTTTGTGTTTAAATCCATTTTAACAATCATTTAAAAGGTTATCTAATTCTGTTATTGTAATATCTAAAGAGGCAACTACGTCAGCTATTTCTCCTGTTTTTTCATTATAAATAACTCCTGTTGCACTATCTTTCCAAGCTTCCGATCTGTTAGAATAATATTTATCTCTATGCTCAGCAGCTTTTACTAATTTCTCTCGTTGTTTTTTCAGTTGTTTTAAAATTCCTTCCATACTAATCTTCTAAATAATCTGATGCGTTTACCTTACTTTTTAAATATTCTAGTTGTTTATCTTCAAAGGTTGTAGCTACTGTTTGCGCCTCTTTTACATCAATTGAAATCACTTTCTTTTTACCTGCCTTTACCCCTTCTGATGCTCTACGTTTGTGTATTTTATGCTGTCCAGCACTATCTGTAAGAAGTAATTTTGCAGTCGTTTGGTTCAATTCTGGATTCGAAGCAAATAAAGTTTCTACAGTAGACGCCCTATCAATATTGTTCTGCTTAATGTATTTTACAGCAGACCTATTAAAACTATCAATCTTATCTCTCTCAATCTCATCAAGATGAGATCTATCTGCTAATGCCATTCCCTCTACATACTTCTCAATTACAGGAAACCTGTAAGAGTCATCAGTACTCACAGCCAATGCATCATCTAAGTTGCCCTCTAAATAATGTACTTTCCATTTCTCCGCAGAATGCTTTCTAAAGTTCATATCAAAGCTGTCAAACCAACGGTAGCTTCCATTAATAGATGTTCGTAAACCTTCACCTCGCAAAGTGTTAAACTCAGTTTCAAAACCTAAAGTCAATAAGAAAGTTTCTTTAGATATTACGTGGCGGAATTCATCTTCTGTATTTCTAAAACCTGCAATATATTCACGCTCCAACTGTTTGCGCTCCTGGTTCATGATGTAATGAATTTGCTTTTCAAGTCCTTCTCTAGTAGGGAAGTTCTTTTTCAATTTATTCATTACTTCAACATTTGGCTGATTTTTAGATCCTGTATTGGTATTAAATCCAGACCAATTATCATAAATTCTACACTTCTTAGTATTCAAGTACTTAAACCAAGGCTCAATAATTTTGGCTTGAGAGTTTCCAACTCCTGCAGGATTAAAATTTGCAGTTGCTTTTTCGTAATAAGGTCTCAAATTTTTAATCTGATAATTATCAGACTGCAATTCGTGAGGCTTTAAATAACTTCCAAATAAGTCTTTAGTATGGCTTATTGCATTTTGTATAGCATGTTTAATTAAATGAGGTGTTTCACGCTCTCCAATAGCATAACCAACAGGATATTTATTAAAAGGATCTAAAACCACAACCATTGTAAGCCTATTATGATATGTAGTCACTTTATGGCCATCTTTATTAATAACTCGTTTTTGATACAAAAGCTCCACGTCCCAACCATCAAGTGTCCAATATTTCATTGGCGCAGTTGGTGCAAAACGTTTATGCTGCATTAGCATTTTTGTTTTTAGACCTTTTTTACCTTGTCTACCTGCAAAAGTTTCAAGTTTCTTATCAGATTTTATATTAGCAACGGTTCCAGGACTAATTGTCTCCCATTCCATTTTGCTTGCAACCAAGTTGTACATGTCAGCAATAAATACATTGTCAAAATTTTGATGCTTATTAATAAGCTCTTCCAACAAAGCAAACTGCTCTTTTTCTTTAACCTTCCTAGCATTCTTTAATTTCAATTTTCCAGATATTAAGGCCGAATAACCCTCTTTTTGAAATCGAGTAGTTTTGTAACGTAAACTATCTGGAGTTGTTGGCAGATCATGTGCAACATCTCTAAATGCATTTACATCTTTAGATAAGCTCTCCCAAATATTAAAAGAAACACCACCTAACGCTTTTGCGTATGCCTTTCTATTCTTTTTTACCTTTAAAACAGTATTTAAAACAGATGCATTATAAGTGTACTTTTCTACTAAATCTAGTTTTAACTTCTTATCATTGTTATCTCCATATCTATGAGCAACATAAAAATCAAAAGCAGCTTTATCAGCTATATAATGTTTAGCAAACCAGCTTTGTTTAATTTGTTCAACGGGAGCTCCAAACTTTACAGTAATTCGGTCTCGCCATTCTTGAGACAAAGAATTAAACTCTATCAACGCATCCAAACCAAGAGAAGATCTTCTTAATTGTTTTTCAGAACATGTTTTAGAATTCATTCTATGAGACAAAGAACGATACTTAATCAAATCCAAACTTTCAGAACTTCTGGATTTGTCAGAAATCAAAAATTTAATTTTGACTCCTAGCTTATCTTCGTAATACTCGTAAGGATTTGTTTTTTGCATAATTATTAATCTTGAATTTTCTCTGCCTCTGCCAAAAGAAGTTTTTTAGCATCCTTCCTAATAGCATGTGCTAAAGGCGAGTTATTGTAAAAATCTAAGCTTTGTTGAACAGTAGTCATACTAGTTCTGTGCGTGTTCTGTAATTCTTTTTTATGTACCACAGAAATTTCTATTCTATTTTTTTCCATACATTTGTTGTGTGTGTAAAATGTGTGTGTATATTTTGAGTTACAAATATAATACAGATTTTCTGAATTAAACAAATAATAATTCAGAAATAATGAATTTTAAAATAAAATATTATGAAAAAACTTGTAAATCAAAGGTTTATAACTGCGGTGAATTTCATTATTTCTGAAAACCCAAAGGTTCAAAAGTCAGAAATTGCACAGAAACTACATATCGGGAAAAGCACATTTTCAGAAATACTGAAAGAAAGAATGAATGTTTCTATAGATGTAATCGCACAATTCTCTAAAGAATTTGGCTTTTCTTTAGAGTGGCTAATCAACGGCCAAGGAGACATGAAATCAAACACTCCAGAACCACCTAAGATCGAAAGCAAAACCCCACAAGTAATAACTATAGATAAAAACAATGAAGACAACATTGTCCTAGTACCTGTAAAAGCGCAAGCTGGCTACCTTAATGGATATGCAGATCCCAAGTTCATAGAAAAACTACCAACATATAGCTTACCCAATTTAAGAAATGGAATTTTCAGAATGTTTCAGGTGGCAGGATTCTCTATGCTACCAACTTTACACCATCATTCAACAGTAGTTGGTCAATTTGTAGAAAACTGGATAGATGACATAAAAGATAACCGTATTTACGTCCTGGTCACAAAAGAACATGGTGTTGTAGTTAAGCGTTGTTTAAATCGAATAGAAAAATACGGAACACTCTATTGCAAGTCAGATAACAGAAAAGAGTTTCCTTCTTTTGCTCTAGAAACTCAGTTTATATCAGAAATTTGGGAAGTTAAAATGGCATTACTTCATGATTTAGCAGACCCAGCAGATCTTCACGATAAAATGAATGATCTGGAGAGCGAGATACTACTCATAAAGCAACATCTTAATCTTGCAAAAAAGCTGTCAAAAGTATCAGAACCTATAGAAAAGCACAAAATAAAAAACTAAACTCCTGTTTTCCAGCATAATAACCACATAGACAATACAAAAAACCTGTATTATAGGTACATATAAACTTGTTTTTTATAATATTTTAAATTATTAAAAGACATTATAGGGTATTTTTCAAAAGTATTTATACAATTCATATTACACCCATAATTACACCCATAACTACACCCATTAATATTTAAAGCCCAAAAAGAATACTTTTAAATCGTTAAAAAAAAGCCCAATAAAAACATATAAACAAGGGTTAAACTTTGTTTAAATTCCTTTTAAACAGTAGAAATAAAGGCAAAATCACACGCTAATGATAGTTAGTTATAGAGAAGTAGCACTAACAAGCTGAATAATGATAGTAAAAGTGCACTAAATTACAGATAATGTTCATTTTAATTTTTCATTAAAAAAACACCATACCACATAAAACCCTTTATTTCATAGGGTTTTATGAAGATTTTCTAAAATATTCGTTTTGTATTTTTCTTTTTGGGGGTTATAAATCAATAGTTAACAAACATTCTTATTGTTTTTTCTATATAACATAAATGTTAAATAAATGTTAAATTTAGTACTATGCATTACATAATACCTTTTTAAAGATATATATTTGCATAAGAAAGTATTATATAGTTTATAAAAACATGAAACAAAATAACGAAAATACCAACGCATTTTTAATACACATCTCTGCTTTTGCTGGTTTTATATTTCCATTTGGCAATATAATTACACCGCTAATTGCATGGCAAACACTAAAAGAAAGAAGTAATTTTTTAGACGAACAAGGAAAAGAAGCCGTTAACTTTAATATTAGCTACACTCTTTATGTATTGATACTAACTTTTTTTATTGGCACATTTTATCTTGGAAACTTATTTAGAGATTTTACTAGTTATAATCACTTAGATATTAATTTTAGTTCTAATGATCTTTTTGGTTTTATAGGATTTGGATCTATAGCAGGAGTAATTTATTTAATAGGAATGGCTTTAGTTATTATTGCTTCATTAAAAGCTAAAGAAGGAGAAAATTACAAATATCCATTCACTATAAAATTCATAAAATAATCATTATAAACCACAATAAATGAAGATAGAAAACACAAAAGCACAAATGCGAAAAGGTGTTTTAGAGTATTGCATTTTATCCATCTTAAAAAAAGGTGATGCATATACTTCTGAAATCCTATCAACGCTAAAGAGCGCAGAAATGATTGTGGTTGAAGGAACCATTTACCCGTTATTAACTCGCTTAAAAAACGCAGGTTTACTAACATACAGATGGGAAGAATCAACCTCTGGGCCACCAAGAAAATATTACGTTTTAACAGAAAACGGAGGCATGTTTTTAAAAGAATTAGACAAAACATGGAGTAATTTATTAAATGCAGTAAACCAAGTAATTAGCACAAAACCAACTACAAATGAATAAGACAATCAACATAAATTTAGGCGGATTTTTCTTCCATATAGATGAAGTTGCCTATCAAAAATTAAAAAGATATCTAGAATCTATTTCTAGATCTTTAAGCGATGATCCTCAAGGAAAAAATGAAATTATTGCTGATATTGAAGCACGTATTAGTGAACTCTTATCAGAAAAAATCACAGACTCTAGACAGGTTGTAAATGAAAGTGATATTGATGACATTATAGTAATAATGGGACAACCAGAAGACTATGCAGAAGCAGAAGAATCTTACAATGATGCTAGTTATTCTTACAAAAGAAATAACTCTTCTGGAAAAAAACTATTTAGAGATGGTGATGATAAATTTTTAGGAGGTGTTGCAGCTGGAATTGCTCATTATTTTGATGTAGATACCATTTGGATTCGCCTTGGTTTATTAGCACTTTTCTTTGGTGCAGGATTTGGATTTTTAGTTTACATTATTCTTTGGATTTTACTGCCAGAAGCTAAAACTACTGCAGAAAAATTACAAATGGAAGGAGAACCTGTAAATATAGATAACATCGAAAAAAAAATTAGAGAAGAGTTTAATAATGTTTCTGAAAATGTTTCTGAATTTGCAAATAAAGCCTCAGAAAAAATTAAAGATGGTGCCAATGAGTTTTCTGAAAAAATCAGCAAAAATTTTTCAGCAAAGACCAAAAAAAATAATGGCTTACAAGATTTTCTAAATACGCTAGGTAAAATTATTCTTGTCTTCTTTAAAGTCATAGGAAAGTTTATTGGTGCTATTTTAGTCTTTGTTGCTGCTGCTGTTATTTTATCTCTAATTATTGGAGGGTTTTCTGTAGGAAGTTTAGAATGGTTAAATGTTGATGGAGATTACCTACAATATCCACCATTTTTTTATGATTCTATTTTACCAAGATGGCTATTAACTACGTTTGCGTTTCTATTGATCGGAATTCCGTTTTTAATCTTATTTATTTTAGGATTAAGAATTCTTTCTAACAGTGTAAAACAATTAAGTAAAACTACTTCTTTAACCTTATTAGGTATTTGGATTATTGCTTTACTAGGTTTAATTTTTACTGGATTAGAGTTTGGAACATCACATGCAAATTATGGCCAAAAAGTAAATAAAAACACTATAAATATAACCGCAAATGATACTATTACTTTAAAAATGATAAATGATGATAACTTATACTATCAGCATAACTTAAGAAGAAGTACACATAAATATGAAATAGAAATCGATGACCGTCCTATGATTTACACTTCTAATATTAAAGTTGATGTAAAAAAGAGTAATTCTGATGAATCATACATAATTATTCAAAAAGAATCTCGTGGAAAAAACAGCCATAAAGCAAATAAAAATGCTGAGAACATTATATATAATTATGAAGTTATAGACAACACGATGCTTTTAGATGCATACTTTCTCTCTAATTTTAAAAATATTTGGAAGGATGAAGAAATAAATATCACTTTATATCTCACCAAAAACACAACTATTTACTTTGATTATTCCACAAAAAACTTCTTAAATAATGTTGCAAACACAACAGATACTTATGACAAAGAAATGGTGAATCATCATTATATTATGACAGAAGAAGTTTTAAAATGCACAGACTGTAAAATAGAGATCGAAGAAGACACTAACAAAACTATTTAAAATCAATTCAACCATAAAAAACCACAATTGAGTAACCAAGCTTTGATTTTATACGTCTATTAAAAGACTTTTGAAACGTATTAATTCTAAAAAAACCTAAACTCATGAAAAATTCAATCACAAAAATTATAACATTTTTATTAATAACTTCCATGTTTTCTTCTTGCGGAGTAGATATGTTTAACCGAATAAATGGCAACAAAAATGTAATTTCACAAAACAGAAAAACTTCCGAAAATTTTACCGGAATAAAAGTAAGTACTGGAATTGATTTATACATCACTCAAGGTCCTAAAAATCAAATAACTGTAGAAGCAGATGAAAATTTACACGATATTATTATTACAGAAGTTGAGGATGGAGTTTTAAAAGTATATTCAGAAAAAAATATTTGGAGAGCCAAAGCAAAAAAAGTACATGTTACAATTAAAAACTTAGATCTTTTAAAAGCAACAAGCGGTAGTGATGTTTATAGTAAAACCATTATTAATACAAACCAAATTTCCATAACTGCAACAAGTGGCGCAGATATTAATATTTCTGTAAATGCTACAAGCGTAGAAACAAATTCTACAAGTGGATCAGATATTGAAATCTCTGGTACAACAACCCATCATACTTCTAACGCAACAAGTGGAGCTTCAATAGATGCTTACAAATTAAAAAGTAAAAACACCATTACCAAAGCAACAAGTGGTGCAGATATCAACATTTTTGCTTCAGAAAAATTAGATGCTAAAGCAACTAGTGGAGGAGACATCGATTACAAAGGAAATCCAAAACAAATAAATAAAAAATCTACTTCTGGTGGAAGTATTTCTGCAAAGTAAACGCTTAGACAATTAAAACAAATCAACTATGAATTCTTTTTTAGAACCATTTAAAAAATCAATTATTATAAAAATTATTTTAGCAATTGTAATGTTCTTTTACACATTTGTGATGAATGCACAAGTAGATAAAAACTCTGACTTACACAAAACACTAAAATCTAAAGACAGTATTATTTTTGAAAGAACATTTAATAAATGTGAGATAGAAAAACTAGAACCAATTATTGCAGAGGACTTTGAGTTTTATCATGATATAGCAGGTATTCAGAATAGAAAAGAATTTATAAATGCTGTAAAAAACAATATTTGTTCTAAACCTGGAAACAACAAAAGAAATCTAGTTAAAGGTTCTTTAGAGGTTTTTGAAATGAAAAACAACAACAAAATTTATGGAGCAATTCAGAAAGGAAAACACACTTTTCAGCAAAAAATTGACGGTAAAATGAAAACATTGGGAATTGCAGATTTTACACATCTCTGGATTTTAGAAAATAACATTTGGAAATTAAAAAGGGTGTTGAGTTATAATCATCAACCTTATACAGAATAAAAAATTATGAGAAAGCTAACTTCTCATATTAGTACTAATACTTGGTTTTATTAGTTTACTTGGTAAGTCGTCGTTTTTTTTTAAAACGGCGCTTACTTTTTATAATACTTTTTTTTCTAACTCCATTTTTAAGTACCTTTCGCTAATATTAAACCCAATTTATTATCTAGTAACACATATAATGATTGTTTAAAAAATACACTGATAAACAGTTAATTACATCTTAATAAACCATGAATAAAATTGATATTAGAACAGTAAATGTTGTTCAGTATATTTATCCTTTAAGAGAAGGAGGATCTCTTCCTGCTATCGTTAAAGCTGATGATGGATTTCAATATGTATTAAAATTTAGAGGTGCGGGTCAAGGTAAAAAAGCTCTTATCGCAGAATTTATTGGAGGAGAATTGGCTAGAGCAATAGGTTTAAACGTTCCTGAATTGGTATTTATGAACTTAGACAATTCGTTTAGCAAAACAGAACCCGATGAAGAAATTCAAGATTTACTAAAATTTAGTGTTGGTTTAAATCTTGGTTTACACTTTCTATCTAGTGCTATTACATTTGATCCTTTAGTCTCTAAAGTTGATGCCAATACAGCTTCTAAAATAGTTCTACTAGATAGTATTACTAGCAATATTGATAGAACAGCAAAAAACACAAACCTATTACACTGGAATCATGAATTATGGATTATAGATAATGGAGCAAGTTTTTATTTTCATCATAATTGGGAAACTTGGAAAAATCACCTAACAAGAACATTTCCGTTAATTAAAGACCATGTACTTTTACAAAAAGCAACTCATTTAACAGAAGCTGCAAAGGAAATTAAACATTTAATTAATGAAGAAAAGATTACTGAAATTGTTTCTAGTATTCCAGAAGATTGGTTGTTAAGTGAATCTGACTCTTTAAGCCCTACAGAAATGAGAGATGCTTATATACAATATTTAAACACAAGACTTTCAAAGATCGATTTATTAGTTAAAGAAGCTGAAGATGCAAGATAAATTTACATTTGAATACGCAATAATTAGGGTTGTACCCAAAGTAGAACGTGAAGAATTTTTTAATGTAGGAGTTATTCTTTTTTCTAAACGAAAAAAATTTCTTGGAATAAAATATAAAGTCAATTCAACTAAATTAAAAGCCTTTTCATCTGAAATAGAATTAGATTTATTGAATAAGTATTTAAACGCATGGAAATTAATTTGCGAAGGAAAACCTAGTGGTGGAAAAATAGGAGAATTAGAATTATCAGATAGGTTTAGATGGCTAGCTGCTTGCAGAAGTACTATTATCCAAAGTTCTAAAACACATCCAGGATTATGTATTGACCCGAATAAAGAACTAGAAGACATTTTTAATAAATTTGTTCTTTAAGTTTATTAAAAAAAACTTTTATTTATTTTTAAGAAATGAAAAATATTCTCTTTTTATTAACATTACTAATAAGTTTTTCTAACAGTGCACAAAAATTACCTAAAGGTTTTGTGTATTTATCAGATATTGAAGCTTCTATAAAATCGGAATTAAGATATCATACTAAGAATAATTTCATAGGAAAACCCATCACTGGATATAAAAATCATTGTGTCATTACAACTTTACAAACGGCAAATGCTTTAAAAAAAATACAACAAATTTTACTTAAAAAAAACCTAAGTTTAAAAGTCTTTGATGCTTATAGGCCTCAACAAGCTGTAAATCATTTTGTAAAATGGGTAAGAGTTTTAGAAGACACATTAATGAAAAAAACCTATTACCCTAAAACACCAAAATCTGTATTATTTAAACGAGGATATATTGCTTCTAAGTCTGGACATACAAGAGGTAGCACAGTAGATTTAACAATTGTAAATCTAAAAACAAATAAAGAAATAGATATGGGAAGCCCTTATGATTTTTTTGGTGAAGAGTCTCATTCGTTTTACAATAAAATCAGTAAACTTCAAAAAAGAAATCGTTTGTATTTGCGTAAAATAATGCTAGAAAATGGCTTTAAACCATATAATAATGAATGGTGGCATTTTACTTTAAAAAATGAACCGTTTTCAAAAACATATTTTAATTTTCCTGTAGAATAGTAATTTTTAACAATTTATAAACTCCTTCACTAAAAATCGGCATTATATTTGTACTCATTTCAATAAATAATTATCAAAAATGAATAAAGCTTTTAAATTAATCACTTTTTTATGTTTTCTGTTTTTAACTACAGTAATTTCTGCTCAGTTAGATAATTCGAATAGCACTAAAGAAAAAGGAAAAATAAAAGCAATTGTTTTAAACAACTCTAAAGAAGTAAGCAAGCCTAAAGCTATAGAGCTTAAAGGTAATAATGGATTTAAAAGTGCTTACGATAAAGAAAAAGAGAAACTACAAAAACAACAAAAAGAAGACAATTTAAAAAATAAAGGAATTTTAACAAAAGCGAAACTAAGTGAAGAGCGTTTTTTAAAATCTTTTCAAAAAATAAATGGCCAATACCAATACCCAAAAATTGATCAAGATTTAGGTAGTTTTAGAACAAATTCTAAAAGTGTAAATATTATTTGTAGAGATTTTCAATATCCCGATGGAGATAGAGTTAGCATTTTAGTAAATAATATTCCTGTTATTGTTAATATAACACTGAGACAAAGTTATCAAAGTTTTAATATTCCTTTAGAAGTTGGCATTAATAGAATTGCTTTTAAAGCCTTAAACCAAGGGAGTTCTGGTCCAAATACTGCTGCCTTTAAGGTATATAATGATGCTGGCATGTTACTTTCATCCAACGAATGGAATTTAGCTACTGGAGCTAAAGCCACTTTAGTCATTGCAAAAGACAAATAATACCTCAACGAAAACGATTGAGTTAAATCTCTAAAATCAGGTTTTTTTATTCTATTTAAAACAGTTATTTTTGTATTTCTATTATATAAAATTTTTATATAACTTATACAACAAACAACAATCATAAAGAATGAAAAAAATCACCAAACAAACCTACTTAGATTGGTACAGAGACATGCTTTTTTGGCGAAAGTTCGAAGATAAATTAGCATCTGTTTACATTCAACAAAAAGTAAGAGGTTTTTTACACCTATATAATGGTCAAGAAGCAATTTTAGCAGGTGCTTTACATGCAATGGATTTATCAAAAGATAAAATGATTACTGCATATAGAAACCACGTACAACCTATTGGTATGGGAGAAGACCCTAAACGTGTAATGGCAGAATTATATGGTAAAGTTACTGGAACATCAAAAGGAATGGGTGGTTCTATGCATATCTTTTCAAAAGAATTTGGATTTTATGGTGGTCATGGAATTGTTGGTGGACAAATTCCTTTAGGAGCAGGAATTGCTTTTGCAGACAAATACAAAGGAAGTGATGGAGTAACTCTAACTTGTTTTGGTGATGGTGCTGCTAGACAAGGTTCTTTACACGAAGCTTTTAATATGGCAATGTTATGGAAATTACCTGTAATTTTTATTGTTGAAAACAATGGTTATGCGATGGGAACATCTGTAGAAAGAACTTCTAATCATACAGACATTTGGAAACTTGGTTTAGGTTATGAAATGCCATGTGGCCCTGTAGATGCCATGAACCCAATTAAAGTTGCAGAAGCTGTAGATGAAGCAATACAAAGAGCAAGACGTGGAGATGGACCAACTTTCTTAGAAATGAAAACATACAGATATAGAGGTCATTCAATGTCTGATGCACAACATTATAGAACAAAAGACGAAATTCAAGAATACAAAAAAATAGACCCTATTACACAAGTTTTAGATATCATTAAAGAGCAAAATTACGCTACAGAAGAAGAAATTGCTGCAATTGATAAAGATGTGAAAGACAGAGTGAATGAGTGCGAAAAATTCGCAGAAGAATCTCCATATCCAGAAACACAACAAATGTACGATATGGTTTATGAACAAGAAGATTATCCTTTTATAAGTTAAAATATGGCTACAATTATAAATATGCCTCGTTTAAGCGACACCATGGAAGAAGGTGTTGTGGCAAAATGGTTAAAAAATGTTGGTGATAAAGTTGAAGAAGGCGATATTTTAGCTGAAATTGAAACTGATAAAGCAACTATGGAATTTGAATCCTTCCATGAAGGAACCTTGTTATACATTGGTGTTCAAGAAGGAGAAACATCTCCTGTAGATGTTTTGTTAGCCATTATTGGTGAAGAAGGTGAAGATATTTCTGCTATTATAAGTGGAAACTCAGAACCAACCAAAATAGAAACCAAAGAAGTAGAAGAAGAAACTACTTCTACAAACACTGATGCAGTTCCAGAAGGAGTGCAAGTTATTTCAATGCCTCGTTTAAGTGATACCATGACAGACGGAACTGTTGCCACTTGGTTAAAAAAGGTTGGCGATAAAGTTGAAGAGGGTGATATTTTAGCTGAAATTGAAACTGACAAAGCAACCATGGAGTTTGAATGTTTCTATGAAGGCACATTATTATATGTTGGTGTACAAGAAGGAGAAACGGCACCTGTAGATAGTTTATTAGCTATTATAGGTCCTGCAGGAACAGATGTGTCTGAAATTGTTGCAAATGGTGGATCATCATCTACAAATACAACATCAGAAAAAGCGACAACATCAGAAAAGAAAGAAGAAGTAAAAGTTGAAGAAACAAAATCATTAACTTCTAATACAAGTATAAACAATTCTGGTGGAAGAATCTTTGCCTCTCCTTTAGCTAAAAAAATTGCTTCTGATAAAGGAATTAATTTAGCAGATGTAAATGGTTCTGGTGAAAACGGAAGAATCATCAAAAAAGATGTAGAAAACTACACTCCTTCTGTAAAACCTACGGAAGTTACTAAAACAGAAACTATTACCGCAGCACCTACAATGAATTTTGTTGCTGCTGGTGAAGAAAAATCTGAAGAAGTTAAAAACTCTCAGATGCGTAAAGCAATTGCAAAATCTTTAGGTAATTCTAAATTTACTGCTCCAGATTTCAGTTTAAATATTGAAGTTGATATGGACAATGCAATGGCTTCTCGAAAAACCATTAATGCAATTCCAGATGTCAAAGTTTCATTTAACGACATGGTTGTTAAAGCTTGTGCAATGGCTTTGAAAAAACATCCTCAGGTAAATACTTCTTGGACAGAAGCAAACACAGTTTATCATAGCCACATTCATGTTGGTGTTGCTGTTGCTGTAGATGATGGCTTATTAGTACCTGTAATCAAATACACAGACCAATTAAGTTTAACTCAAATTGGTGCAGGCGTTAGAGATTTAGCTGGTAAAGCAAGAAATAAGAAATTAGCTCCTGCAGATATGCAAGGTAGTACTTTTACAGTTTCTAACTTAGGTATGTTTGGTATTGACAACTTTACTTCTATAATCAATCAACCTAATTCTGCTATTTTATCTGTTGGCGCAATTGTGCAAAAACCAGTTGTTAAAGACGGGCAAATAGTTGTTGGAAACACAATGAATTTGACTTTAACTTGCGATCATAGAACTGTTGATGGTGCTGTTGGAGCTCAGTTTTTACAAACATTAAAGACTTTTATTGAAAATCCTGTTACAATGTTAGCATAGGTTTTTTATAACCATAATTTAACAAAAGCTCGCAAATTGCGAGCTTTTTTATGCTTATCTAATTATTTGACGAAAAATTTAAAATAAAAGTTTAAAAAAATAATTTATTTTTTTTTCTAAAAGTATAGATACTTTTAAAGAAAACTAAGGATACTTTTAAATAAAAGTATCCTTAGTTTTTAATAAAAGAAAGGTAACTTTTTTTTTAAGTTACCTTTCTTTATTATTATTTAAAATAAAAAAAACGCTTAGAAAAATCTAAGCGTTTTATCATCAATATATATACTACAATTAGAAGTCTTGATTCATATCCCAAGCCTCTAAAGTTTCTTTTAACGTTTTTATAAACATTCCACCCAAAGCACCATTTACAACTCTATGATCATAAGAATGTGAAACAAACATTTTTTGACGAATACCAATAAAATCTCCTTCAGGAGTTTCTATAACTGCAGGTACCTTTCTAATAGCTCCTAAAGCTAAAATTGCAACTTGTGGTTGATTTATAATAGGTGTTCCCATTACAGAACCAAAACTACCAACATTAGTTACAGTATATGTTCCTCCTTGAATTTCATCTGGTTTTAATTGATTATTTCTTGCTCTTACTGCTAAATCATTTACAGCTTTTGTCATTCCCACCAAGTTTAATTGATCTGCATTTTTAATTACAGGAACAATTAAATTTCCATCAGGTAAAGCTGCTGCCATTCCTAAATTAATATTTTTCTTTTTAATGATAGTATCGCCATCAATAGCAATATTTATCATCGGATATTTTTTGATAGTAGATGCAACTGCATGCATTAAAATAGGAGTAAAAGTAAGTTTCTCTCCATCTCTTTTAAAGAATTTATCTTTTACTTTACCTCTCCATTTTACAATATTAGTAACATCTATTTCTATAAATGATTGTACGTGTGCAGAAGTTTGAACAGAATCTACCATGTGTTTTGCAATGAGTTTCCCCATTCTACTCATTTCTATAATTTCGTCTCCACCATTAACAGAAACTGGTGTGGCTTTAATAGATTTTTCTTCTTTTTTAGAAACTTCTTTTTTAACTTGAGAAACTACCGTTTGAGGTGATTTGCTTTTACTTTCTATATATGAAAGAATATCTTCTTTGGTAACTCTACCATCTTTACCTGAACCAATAATTGTTTCTAATTCTTGCATAGAAACCCCTTCTGTTTGTGCTATATTTCTAACTAAGGGTGAATAAAACTTACCTGAATCTGATGTTTTAGAAATTGGTACAGCAATTACTTGCTCTGCTTTTTCAATTGTTTTCTCTACTTCAGAAACATTAGATTTTTCTACAACTTTAGAAGTCTCTGTCGAGTTTGCAACAACATCCCCTCCTTCTGTCTCAATTACAGCAATAGTTTCTCCAACAGCAACCACATCATCTTTTTGATATAAAACCTCAACTAAAGTTCCTTCTACTTCAGAAGGGACTTCAGAATCTACCTTATCAGTGGCTATTTCAACAATAGCTTCATCTAATTCTATAGTATCTCCAACTTCTTTTAACCAAGAAGTTATAGTTGCTTCTGCAACACTTTCACCCATTTTAGGTAACTTTAATTCGAATCTTGCCATTTTTATCTGATTTTAGAGAGTGCAAAAGTAGTAAAAATAGGTGATTTTATACTAAAAAATAATATGAAAAATAACAATATCTTTTTATCTAAATTAAATTATTCTTAAACAAAAAACGATAAAATGAAATTATACACAATATATTCTATTTTTTTATATTATTTTTTACGAATTCTCTAACAAAAGCCAATCTTTCGGTTTTTCTAAAACCTTTATCAACTTTTCTTCTTCCGAGTTTTCTATAGGTTGATGATTGTATTTCCATTGTACAACAGGAGGCAAGCTCATTAAAATACTTTCTATCCTTCCGTTGGTTCTTAATCCAAAAAGAGTTCCTCTATCGTGTACCAAATTGAATTCTACATAACGACCTCTACGGACTTCTTGCCAATCTTTATGCTCTTTAGTAAATTCAATTTCTTTTCTTTTTTCAACTATAGGAACATAACTTTCTAAAAAACTATTCCCCACCTCGGTCACAAAATTAAAACGATCTTCTATTGAAAATTCTTCTGTTTCTTTTAGATAATCGAAAAACAAACCTCCAATTCCACGGGCTTCGTTTCTGTGAGCATTCCAAAAATACTCATCACATACTTTTTTAAACTTCGGATAAAATTCTGAATTGTGTTTATCACATGCTATTTTACACGTTTGATGAAAATGAATTGCATCCTCATCAAATAAATAATACGGCGTTAAATCTTGTCCGCCACCAAACCATTGGGTTACAATGTTTCCTGCTTCGTCATACATTTCAAAATAGCGCCAATTTGCATGCACTGTGGGTACAAAAGGATTTATAGGATGTAAAACCAAACTCAATCCGCAAGCAAAGAAATTTCCTTCTTTTACTTTAAACTGATTTCTTAAAACTTCTGGTAATTCTCCATGAACCGCAGATATGTTTACACCTCCTTTTTCAAAAACCTTTCCGTTTTCAATCACACGGGTTCTACCTCCTCCTCCTTCTTCTCTTTCCCAAATATCTTCTTGAAATGTAGCCTTACCGTCTACCACTTCTAATTTAGAGGTAATTTGGTCTTGTAAGTTTTCTATGTATTTGTAAAATTTATCTTTCATTTTCCCTATTTAATAAATCAACCGTTTTTACTGAGGCAGCGGTTACCGAAAGCGGTAAAACAATAATAATTCCGATGACAGGAATTAGTAAACACAACATAAAAACAATTCCGTTTCCAATAGAAATACCTTTATTTTTACTGACAAAATGAAGACTGTCTTTATAATTTAAATGTCTTTCTAAGGTATAATCCATATTCCCAAAACCAGCATAATATGCCTGAATTAAAAACAATAAAATTGTTGAAAATATATTTACTAAAGGAATAAATTTCAACAATAAAATAGGCATTGTAATTAATAATTCTTTTCCTAAATTTCTAAAATTGATTCTAATTCCTCTAATTAATTGTTGTTGAAAAGTGGTTTGTATGTGATTGTGCTTTAAATCTCCATTGATATGAATTTCTATCTTTTCGGATACTGTACTCATAAACGGAGCGGATAAAGCCAAAATTATATGCTTATATAAAATTAGTCCGATTACCAAAACAAAAATTCCTCCAATAACAGATGAGATTGTAGTAAAGGTTTCTTTTCCCCAATCCCAAACCCAAATCTGGGCTAAAAACTGACCAATATTATCTGATAATCCGTAAGCTGTAAAACCTATAACAGCGGCAGTTACAATGCTAATTATAATAGGAATTACAAAGTAACTCCAAAGTTTTAATTTTGAAATTAAACTAAAAGCACCTGCGTAAGCTCCTATTCCTGAAAGTATATTTTTAATCATTAGCGTTGGTTTGCGTTAGCGATTGAAATGGCATCCTTTTTATGCTAAACTTATTTCAATATCTTTTATAGATAATTTAAAATAATAGGTACCGTAAATTAGTAACCTAAATAATCAGCATAAAAAGATATAATGGAAAGCGCGACCTTTTAGGGAACGCGCAAAAATCTAATTTTATGAGACTTTGTATTCTTTTACGGCATCAATAAACGCTTTTGCATTCTCTAACGGAATGTTTGGCAAAATACCATGACCAAGATTTACAATATATCTGTCTTTACCAAATTCGTTAATCATTTGATGCACCATTTTCTTTATTTCCGCTGGCGGTGAAAATAATCTTGTAGGATCAAAATTCCCCTGTAAAGTAATATTTCCTCCAGATAAATAACGAGCATTTCTTGGCGAGCAGGTCCAATCTACACCTAGCGCAGCAGCCCCCGATTTAGACATCTCATCTAAAGCAAACCAACAACCTTTACCAAAAGCAATTACTGGAGTGCTCTCTTTTAAAGCATCGATAATTTGTTGCATATATTGCCAAGAAAATTCTTGATAATCTACTGGAGATAGCATACCTCCCCAAGAATCGAAAACCTGAACAGCATCTACTCCTGCTGCCACTTTTGCTTTTAAATATGCAATGGTTGTGTCTGTTATTTTTTGTAATAAAGAATGCGCTACCACAGGATTTGTGAAACACAATTCTTTGGCTTTATCGA
This sequence comes from Polaribacter marinus, assembly GCF_022662535.1. Taxonomy (GTDB): domain Bacteria; phylum Bacteroidota; class Bacteroidia; order Flavobacteriales; family Flavobacteriaceae; genus Polaribacter; species Polaribacter marinus. The sequence goes on along the minus strand of NZ_JAKQYM010000007.1, from coordinate 7,579 downwards.
AGTTTTTAGAGCCTTGCCCTTGTACACAATAACAAAGAATCGTCCATGGTGAACCCGCAAAACCAATTAACGGCACTTCATCATTTAACTTTTCTTTGGTTGCTTTAATTGCCTCCATTACATAGCCTAAAGTATCTTGAATATCTGGAACAATTACTGAATCTAAATCTTTTTGAGTACGAATTGGATTTGGTAAATAAGGTCCAAAATTGGGTTTCATTTCCACATGGATATTCATTGCTTGTGGAATTACCAAGATATCTGAAAACAAAATGGCAGCATCCATACCAAACCTACGAATTGGTTGTACTGTAATTTCTGATGCTAATTCTGGGGTTTGGCAACGTGTAAAGAAATCGTATTTCTTTTTGATTTCCTGAAATTCTGGCAAGTATCTTCCTGCTTGACGCATCATCCAAACTGGTGGACGGTCTACAGTTTCTCCTTTTAAGGCTCTTAAAAATAAATCGTTTTTTATCATGGTTTAAACGCAAAGGTCGCAAAGGTTTTTCGCTAAGGTCGCAAAGGTTTTTCTAATTTCTTAGCAAACTTTGCGGTTATCTTAGTGTCTCTGCGGTTATTATTTATAAATTATTTACTACTCTTTTAATACCGTATTTTATTAAAGCAACGTTAAAATTAATTAACAACCCTAATCTACATTCTGATAGCTTTAGATAAGTTAAAACTTGAGCTAAATGAACCTCATTTATACTTTCTACTGATTTAAACTCAACAATTACTTTATCTTCAACTATTAAATCTATTCTATAACCTACATTGAGTTTTACTTCTTCATAAACTAAAGGCAATGCTTTTTGTTTTTCTACTTTTAGATTCCTCTTCCCTAACTCATAAAACAAACATTCTTCATAAGAACTTTCTAAAAGACCTGGACCTAAAGCTCTATGAACTTTTAAAGCGCAGTCTACAATAATTTTAGAAATTTCGTTTTCAGTCATTTTCTTATTTTTAAACGCAGAGGCGCTGAGTTTTTCGCAAAGGTTTTATAAATATTTCTTTGCGACCTTTGTGGTTTACTTTGCCTCTTTGCGGTTACTTTTAATTTAAACGCAACTTTATTTAAACGCAGAGACGCTATGTTTTTTCGCAGAGTTCGCAGAGATTTTATAATATTTCTTAGCGACCTTTGCGCTTTCCTTTGCCTCTTTGCGGTTATTTTTTCATTTCTGCAACTTTCTTCATACCTGCATCAATTGCTTTACTTATTTTTTTAATGTCCTTGTCTGATAAAGCTGATGATAAAAACCATGCTTCAAACTGACTTGGAGGTAAGAAAACTCCGTTTTTGATCATTTCCCAGAAGAAAACAGCGAACTTTTTAGTATCAGATAATTGCGCTTCTACAAAGTTGGTCACCTCACTATTTACAAAGAAAGGGTTTAACATAGAACCAAATCGATTTACTGTTAAAGCTACATTGTATTTTTTAGCAGTTTCTAATAAGATTACTTCTAAAATACTTCCTGTTTCTTCGAATTGTTTATACGGATTTTGCTTTTTCAGTTCCGTTAAGGTTGCAATTCCTCCTGCCATAGCAATTGGGTTTCCACTCAACGTTCCTGCCTGATACATTCCTCCTAAAGGTGCAACTTCTTGCATTATTTCTTCTCTTGCTCCGTAAGCTCCTACAGGGAAACCTCCACCAATAACTTTACCCAAACAGGTAATATCTGCTTCTACGCCTAATAATTCTTGCGCTCCACCAAATTTAGAACGGAAACCTGTCATTACCTCATCAACAATTAATAAGGCTCCTTTAGATTCTAAGTATTTTTTTAATTCTACTAAGAAATTATCTTCAGGAACTACAACCCCCATATTCCCTGCAATTGGTTCAATAATTACAGCGGCAATATTATCATCTTCTTCAAAGTGCTTTTTTACACTATCTAAATCATTATAATTAGAAATTAGTGTGTTTTTTACGGCACCTTCTGGAACCCCTTTAGAACCTGGTAAACTTAAAGTCATTAATCCAGAACCTGCAGCAACCAATAAAGCATCTTGATGCCCGTGATAACAACCAGCAAATTTTATAATTTTATCTTTTCCAGTAAATGCTCTTGCCAAACGAATTCCGCTTAAAACAGCTTCTGTACCAGAATTTACAAAACGTACTTTATCCATTCCCGGAAAAGCATCACAAACAATTTTTGCTAATTTTATTTCGTTTTCTGTTGATGCACCAAAAGAATATCCTTTTTTTAATGCTTTTTCAACAGCTTTTTGTACTTTTTTATGTCTATGACCTAAAATCATTGGTCCATAAGAAAGCACTAAATCTATATATTTATTACCATCTACATCGGTAATTTTAGTTCCTTTTGCTTTCTTGATAAACAACGGATTTCCACCAACAGATGAAAAGGCTCTTACTGGAGAATTTACTGCTCCAACAAGGTTTACCAATCCTTTTTCGTATAATTTTTGTGATTTTTTGAATTCCATTTTTTTTAGCTTTTGGCTTTTGGCTTTTGGCTATTCGCAAAATGCAAACAACTAAAAGCGAAAGGCTATTTTTTTAACAACACTTTTGCGGCTTCTTTAGCAAAATAAGTAATAATAATATCTGCTCCTGCTCTTTTCATAGACAGTAAGCTTTCCATCATTACTCTTTCGCCATCAATCCAACCTTTTTCTGCAGCGGCTTTTACCATTGCGTATTCTCCACTTACATTATAACATGCAATTGGTCTGTCAAAACTATTTTTTAAATCCCTTATGATATCTAAATAAGACAAAGCTGGTTTTACCATTAAAATATCGGCTCCTTCTTGATCGTCAAAAGTTGCTTCACGCATTCCTTCGTCTCTGTTTGCAGGATCCATTTGATAGGTTCTTCGGTCTCCAAAAGAAGGTGCAGAATCTGCTGCATCTCTAAAAGGACCATAAAATGCCGATGCATATTTTACAGCATAAGCCATAATTGGTAAGTTTACAAAACCTGTATTGTCTAAAGACTGACGAATCATATCAATCGTTCCATCCATCATTCCGGATGGTGCAACCATATCTACACCAGCTTTTGCATGTGAAATAACTTGTTTTGCAATATTGACTAGCGTAGCATCATTATCTACATCATTGTCATGAATAATTCCACAATGACCATGAGAAGTATATTCACAAAAACAAACATCTGTAATTACATATAAGCTTGGGTAATTTTTCTTGATAAAACGAATTGCTTGTTGCATGATTCCGTTATCATTCCAAGTTTCGGTTCCTTCATCATCTTTATGAGATGGGATTCCGAATAACAAAACCGCCGGAATATTTAAAGAAACTACCTCGTCTAATTCTTTAGAAATTCTATCCAAAGAAAAACGCTTAATTCCTGGCATAGAAACAATCTCAGTTTCTATATTTTCTCCTTCTTCAATAAAAAGAGGATACACAAAATCGTCTACAGATACCTTAGTTTCTCTAACTAATCTTCTAATTCCTTCGTGTTTTCTTAATCTGCGAGTTCTAAACATAAATTTTAGCTTATGTCAGGTCGAGCGTAGTCGAGACCTAATTTATAAAAACCTCTCGACTGCGCTCGAGGAGACATTCTTTATTATTTTGAGTAATACAAATTCACCAATTCTAATACACTATCTACGCTTGGCAAATTAGCTACTTCTACTTTCTCAAAATGCTTTCTTGCTTCTTTTGCTGTGGTTTCTCCAATACAAAAAGCCACTTTGTCTGTTGAATTTTCTTCTAAATAGCTTTCAATTCCTGAAGGACTGTAAAACAAAACTCCAGAAACTTCATCTTCGATTTTTACAGGACTTAACATGGTTTTATAGACCTCAACTTCATTCACTTTAATATCATAAGCTTTTAAAAAAGCAGGTAAAACATCTAATCTTAAGTTACTACAGAAATAAGTTACTTCTGAAATTTTTAATTCTTTGAATAAATACTCTGCTAATTTTTTTGCGCTTTTTGTAACATAAGCAACTTTACCTATTCTATTTTCAATCAATTTTTTGGTCCTTCTACCTACACAAAAAATATTTTTAAAATTCATTTCATCTCTAGTAAAAGAATTCAAAAGAGCTTCTACACCATTTTGACTTGTGATGACAACGTTTTCTATTTCGTTTTTTATCACCTTTGGAGGAATTCTATTAAAACGGATTTTAATGAAATCGCTATCTTTTATCCCAATAGCTTGAGGTAATATTTCTTTCTGTAATTCTGAAAGTTTCTTTGTAGAATAAATAGTAGCTATTTTTGTAGAAATCTCCTCATCTTCTAACATTAATTCTTTACCACCTCTATTTATAACATAATCGGCACAATCTTTTGCTAAAAAATGATGACTTCCAAGTTTTGCAGTTTTAGTTACTGTAATTTTTTTAGATCCATCTTTTTTTAATAAAACGCCTTTAAAATTAATTTCTTCAGTCTTCTCGTCAACATAAGCCAAAGCTCCAATTGGGGCAGAACAACCTCCTTCTAACAACCTTAAAAATTCGCGCTCTACACCAACACAAACTTTAGTTTCGTGATGGTTTAATTGCTCACATGCATCTAATACATAATTATCTTTTTCTAAAGCTGTAATCATAATTGCACCTTGTGCTGGTGCAGGAATCATCCATGTTAATGGAATTGCTCCTTTATCTCTTATTCCTAGTCTCTCTAAACCAGCCGCTGCAAAAATTGCCCCATTCCAGGTTTCGCTATTTTCTAATTTTTCTAAACGTGTATTTACATTTCCTCTTAAATCTTCAACCTTATGAGTTGGATAACGATTTAACCATTGCGCTTTTCTACGTAAACTCCCCGTTGCAATGATGCCATTTGGCTGTCCAAAAAACTCTTCTGTATCTTTTAAAACTAACAAATCTGTATAATTTGCACGTTTTAAAACAGCAGCTTGTACAATTCCTTCTGGTAAAGCCGTTGGAACATCTTTTAATGAATGTACTGCAATATCTATATCACCATTTAGCATAGCAATATCTAAATTTTTGGTAAATACTCCCGTTATACCTAATTCATACAAAGGTTTATCTAAAACAATATCTCCTAAAGACTTTATAGGAACCAACTCAGACTCATAGCCTATTTCCTTTAATTCTTTGCGTACTTTATTAGCTTGCCAAAGCGCTAATTGGCTATCGCGAGTTCCTATTCTTATGATTTTCTGCATGGAGTTTTTTTTAAGATTGAAAAACCTTATTAATTACTTGAAGGCTTTGTGAAACAGATGTATTTTCATCCTTTAAATGTTTCACAAATTGTGTGGTTATTTTTTGAATAAAACGTGAAGTTAATATTTCTGCTTGATTTTCATCAAAATTAACTATTTTCTTTTTTTGAAAATTGATCTCGTCTTTTTTAATATTTTCTAAAGATAGTTTTAATGCTGCAATTGCAGGCGTAAAACTTCTGTGGTTTAACCAATCGTTAAATTCAGTTTTATGAGTTTCTATAATAATTTCTGCTAAGGGCACTTCTTGTTGGCGAATTGCTAAAGTTTCATCAGTAATTTTAGAGAGTTCATCTACATTTACCAAAGAAACACCTTTAAATTCAGTTACATTTTTTGCAACATTTTCTGGCATCGATAAATCTAAAATTAAAATTTCTTTATTGCCTGCAATATGCTTCTGAGTAATTGTAGGTTTATCTGCACCTGTAGATACAATTAATACATCTGCTTTTTTTACTTCTTCTGATAAGTTTTCTATTACGGAGTTTCTGATAGATTGGTGTTCTTTAACAAATTCTACCGCTTTTTCTTCTGTACGGTTTATTAAGCAAACGGATTTGTTTTGTGTATATTCTGCTAAATTTTTACACGTATGTTTTCCCATTTTACCCAAACCAAAAACCAAAATATTCTTAGAATTGTAATCTGGTAAGTTTTTGATGATATACTGAACAGCTGCATAAGAAACAGAAGTTGTTCCCGAACTTAATTTTGTTTCATTTTTCACTCTTTTACTAGCTTGAAGCACAGAGTTAATTAACCTTTCTAAATAAGCATTTGTTGTATTTAAAGATTTTGCCAATTTAAAAGACTGTCTTAATTGACCTACAATTTCATAATCTCCTAAAATTTGACTCTCTAAACCTGTACCTATTCGATACAAATGATTGATTGCTTCTTGGTTTTTGTACACATTAGAAATAGTCGCAAATTCTTCTACAGTTCCTTCAGAAAAAGAACACAATAATTGTATTAATTGGTACGGATGTTCTGCAAAACCATTGATTTCTGTTCTATTACAAGTAGATAGAATAAAAATCCCAGTAAAACCTTTTTCTTTTGCTAGTTCTAATAAAGCTACCTGATTTTCTTTAGATAAAGAAAACTTACCACGCATTTTTGCGTCTGCTTTTTTATAACTAACTCCAATATTGTAAAAATGCTCTTGCTTAACTTCTTGCATGTGTTTCTTAAAGTTGGTCAAAAGTAAAAACTTAAAACAAAAAAAAACATCGCTGAAAGTACTTTTTATAACGTTATATGTTTTTTAGAAACTTTTTAATTAATAAACTTATAGAAATCCTTATTTTTGCACTAAAACAAAGGAATTTGATGTTTTTTATATAGAATGGTTCTAAATAAAAGAAATCAATTTAAAAGAATTTATATGTTTAAAAATGTCGAAGAAAGTTCTTTTGAAGAAATAAACTTAGAAAAAGGTTTTTATGTACTTCATTTTCAGAACGAAAGCAAAGAAGTACAAATATTTGAAAGAGAAATAGATAGTACTTTTATACAAATGCACTTTTGTTTACGAGGAAATTCTAAATTTTTATTTAACAATACATCGTATACATTTAATGTTCTAGGCAATAGATCGATATTGTTATACAATCCACAAAGAAAATTACCCATCCATTTAGAAATTCAACCCAAAACCACATTAATTTCTTTATTGATTTCAATAGAAAAATTTCACTCTTTATTTTCTAAAGAATCTGGATATATTCCTTTTTTAAGCAATGAAAATAGTAACAAAAAATACTATGACGATACAGAAATAAAACCAACGGTATCTATTGTTTTACAACAAATTATTAGTTCTAATATTAATAGTTCTATTAAAGAATTGTATGTAAAAGGAAAAGTATATGAATTGTTAAGTTTACATTTTCAACAAGAAGAAAATCCAAATGGAGAATATTGTCCCTTTTTAGTTGATGAACAAAATGTAATTAAAATAAGAAAAGCAAAAGAAATTATTATTTCTAGAATGTCTGAACCACCAAGTTTACAAGAATTAGCAAACGAAATTGGTTTAAACATTAAAAAATTAAAAGAAGGTTTTAAACAAATTTACGGAGATACTGTGTATAGTTTTTTATTTGATTATAAGATGGAACACTCTAGACGATTATTAGAGAGTAATCAATACAATGTAAATGAAGTGGGTTTAAAAGTTGGTTACAGTACGGCTAGCCATTTTATCGCTGCCTTTAAAAAGAAATTTGGTACAACACCCAAAAAATATGTAATGAGTTTAAATCAGTAATCAGTAATCAGTAATCAGTAATCAGTAATCAGTAATCAGTAATCAGTAATCAGTAATCAGTAATCAGT
>NZ_JAKQYM010000006.1 GCF_022662535.1 Polaribacter marinus | reverse complement strand
AAATCATCAAAATTTATATTGCTGTAATTAGATGAAAATTTAACAAAAAACAATAGGTTTTTAACACAGATCATTCCCAGTAAAAGCCGTCATGTTAAGATTCATATTTGTTTGCTGTTCAACAGTAATCAATTCATTTACAGATTGTTTTTGGTTATTATGTGTAAAATCAATATATAATTCCCAATCTACTGTTGCATCGCTTTCGCTAGTAAACACTACATACCCTAAATAATAGGCTTCTATTGTAGAGAAATCTAATTGATAACTATGTGGACAAGAAACTGTATTGCCACTAGCATCCGTCATTATTGGTAAAAAAGTAACGTCAGAATTCTCTAAAACAGCACCGGTTTGTGTATTGTTAATTTTTAGATGAATTTCGTTGTACCCTTTATATAAAGTACCATTTAAAGCTTCAATACTGATGGTATAATCTCCACTACGTATTGATGTCACTTCTTCGAATTCTATAAATTCGGTGATTTCGGATGTTAATTCTGCTTCATAATCCGTTTTCTCTAGGGTACAAGAAGTCACCATAACGAATATGACAATTACAGATCTTTGTAAAAGTTTCATTACTTAATGATTATTTTATTAAAAAATATTTGAAATATAGTGGCACCAAAAGAACCTACAAACACTGTAAAAGCGTCGTATTTAATTAGTTAAAGCAATGTATAATTACTAATGTCACTATACTAAAACGTAAGAAAACTTAGCTGATTCAATAAATAGCATTAGAACTATTGTATCCTTTTTGGGACACATTAAATCACTAGGTCTTGTAGGACTATTTTTCTCAGTTCTTTAGAAAGAAAAAAGTAGGCACTAAAACCTAACTAAATGTAAAAACACATTTAGCCATAACTATTTATAACTTATTTAAGTTCCCGTTTATGAAGTAATGGAAATCGGTGGATGAAAAACAAATCCCATGTATTGAAATTTATAAATCTTTTGATATGAAGATTCTATTTTTGAATGTTGTTCTGGAATTAAACCAAAAACATAATTTGTTGTATTTTCAAAATAAACAACTGAAAGTTCTATTGAGAATGAATGATTCTTTTTAGTGTCATTATCTGAATTTGCTGCTTTGGCTAATTCTTTCATTAAATAACACTTACCATTACATTCCATTTCAACAATATCTTTGTTTACACAAAGTTCATTTTTAATATAATCGTAAAAGGTAGCATATTCCACAAGTGGAAGTAAGGGCTTAAAAAGCAAAAATAAAGAAAGAAAGATTGCACCTATTTTCACACAACAAAAATAGTGATTTAAATAACTAAATCATAGCTTCAAAAGCTCTAAATACATTTATTTTACTACTAAAATCACTATTTTAATGTTTTTTTAAAGCATTAAAAGATAAGTTTATCCTTAATGCTTTTTTTGTACCTTAGCTTTTTAAATTAAATATATGTTTTCTAAAACTTGTGAATATGGTTTAAGAGCGGTAATTTATATTGCTCAACAAGCTAAAACGAATGAAAAAATTGGCATAACTGCTATTGCTGATGCCATAGATTCTCCACAAGCTTTTACTGCAAAAATTTTACAACAACTTACAAAAAACAACATCGTACAATCTATAAAAGGTCCTTTTGGAGGTTTTTATATTGATGAACAAAATTTACAAAACATCTCGTTAAATAATATCGTTCAGGTTTTAGAAGGAAATCGTATTTATACTGGCTGTGGTTTAGGGTTACATCAATGCAATGCAGAAAAACCTTGCCCCTTGCACTTTAAATTTATAGAAATTAGAGAAAATCTAAAAAAAATGCTTGAGAACACAACATTATTAGAGCTTTCGTCTGATAAAAGTATTACAGATTATTATTTGAAAAATTAAAAACTAAACGATATGATTACTTCTTCATTAACAGCAAACTTAACTAACAAAAAAGAGAAACCAGCAATAACATTGCTAATGGAAACAGACACTTCCAAAGAAATAAGAATAGTCTTTCAAAAAAGTCAAGAAATGAAAGAACATTCGACACCCAAGCCAATAGTGATAGAAATTTTTGAAGGTGAAATTAAATTTGGTATTCACAAAGAAGAATTACATCTTAAAAAAGGCGATTTAATAGCATTAGAAGCCAGTGTTCCTCATAATTTATTGTGTATTGAAGATGCCATTGTAAGACTTACCATTGCAAAAACAGCTGCTATAAGTAGAGTAAATAAAATAGTTTCTTAAACACAGAACACACTATTGTAAGTGTTTATGTTTTTAAATAAAATATCTAGATGAAGTTTTTATGCTAAAGAATTGATAAAACCTATTGTTCTATGGTTAAAGGTTTCTGGCTTTTCTACATTTACAACGTGGCCACAATTTTCTATAACAAAAAGTGACGAAGAAAGGTGCTTTGAAACAATATTTTTTATGGATGGTAAAAACAAATGATCTTCTGCTCCCATTACATATAAAGTAGGAATTTTAATATCTTTTGTTCTAAAAAAATGTAATAAAGGATTAATTTCTGAGGTTAATTTAAACCATCGTAAGAATTCTTTTTGATATAATTTCTTTGCTTCGTTTACAAACAATAACCTCGATTTTTTATGATTTTTCTTTGGCATAATAATAAATGCAAAGAGTTTGTAAAGCATCATGTACGGCACTACAGACTTAAAAACATTACCAACTTTCATTAAAACCTGAGAACGGAAATTCATTTTAATAATGGCGCCACCCATAATCATGCTCTGTACCAACTCTGGTCTTTTCTCTGCTAAGTTTCTAATTAAAATAGTCCCTAAGGAAATACCTACAAAGTGAGATTTTTCAATTTTTAAATGGTCTATAACTTCTACAATATCAGAAGTAATAGAATCGAAAGTATATTTAGATTTAAAAGTGTCTTTTATGGTTGGCTTACTATTTCCATGACCTCTTAAATCAAGAATTAAAACATTAAACTGGTTTTTAAAATCACGAACTTGCTTAAACCAAATAGAACTACTTCCACCAGCACCATGCACGAAGGTTACCCATTTTTTTGAAGTAGCATGGGGATATAAATAGTAGTTTAACAATTCTAGATTTATTTTAAAACAATTGCAAAAATAAGCCTTTTATTTTGAAAAACAGATATTGTTATTTGTTAAAGGTTTAACCAACACTTGTTGCGCATAAGAAGTAATTTGAAAAAAAGCAAAATATTGATTTGTAAACAAAAAGGCGAACATTACTGTTCGCCTTCACACTAATTTGAATTAAAAAACTACTCTACTATAAGTGTATATTGTGGGGTTGGATTTAAAGGACAGAAATACACATACTCTCCTTTTGTAAGGGTTACTTTTTTAGAAGTTTCTTTAGTATTATTCTTTACTTGTGCTGTAACATACGCATTTTTAATATGCGCTTTTACATCTGATTTTGGCGCCAACACAAAACCTACATTATGACCTACATTGGTGTTTGTTATTTCAAAAATATACGTTCCTTCTGATAAAGTAAGTTGTTTCTGTGTAAACTCACCTTTTGTTTGTTCTAAAGAAACTGTTTTTACTTCTTGTGCATTTGTACTGAATGCGAAACCTAAAACTACTATTAAAATTGCGATTACTTTTTTCATGATCTCTATTATTTAAATGTTTATTAATTTGATTTATATTGTTGCTAATTCTAAAGACTGTGCAATAGGAAAATCTACCGCAACGTCGGTTGTTTTATGAAAGTAATTCGTAATGGTAATTTCTCCTATTAAGATAATTGCATCTGCCAAGTTTCCTTTTGTGTATCCGGCTGCATATAAATTTTCTACTGCTTCTGTTGTTGCAGCTCCTCTATTAATTGCTACACTTCTTGCAAATTTTGCCAAAGCATCTAATTTTGAATCAAAAGAAGCATTTCCTGATCTTAATTCTAAAATTTGATCTTCTGTAAAACCATTCATTTTACCAATTGCAGTGTGTGCAGATAAACAATACACACATTGGTTTACTTGACTTACAGCTAGATTTATTACTTCTTTTTCTTTTGCAGAAAAACTAGTTTTACCTTGTCCTATTGCCAAAAAATTACTTAATGCAGTTTCACTGTGTGCAAATGCTGCGTATAAGTTGGGTACAAAACCTAATCCTTTTTCTAATTGGTTAAATATTGCTTGGTTATTTTCTGATACTTCTGTTTTTGTAGGTACGTTAAATGTGCTCATAATTGTATTTTAAATTGTTTTATTATTAATTTTTAATTCTTCTTTTATATTAAGCTTTGCATTCACAAAGTTGTAATTCTGGGTTTTGCTCGTCGTAGGTTTGGTAACCCCAACAGTTTGGGCATTGTGTGTTTTCTATTGTTTTCATAATTGTTGTTGTTTTAGTTAGTTTCCCGTTTTCACGGGAATGACAGTTTTTTTGAAATGCTTTCAAAAAGCGTTTCTGATAATTGACTCTGCAAAGATGCAACTGATAGTGACTTCAAAAATTGGACAAAAGTTCCTACTGTTTGGACAAGGAAAAATAGTTAGCAAAAAGGCACGCGTGAAGGATAGAGCAAGTTGTTTGAGCTCTTTTAAAGTTTGATAAAACTTTAAAAAGCGAGTTGCGAAAGCCTGACCTGATAAGGGCACGCCCATATTTCGACTGCGCTCAATATGACAAAAAACCGAGTTTAGTGCTCTTTTTTAAACTGTAAAGGAGACTTTAAAATTGCTTTGGTAAAAAAGCGCGTAAAATAAGCAGGATCATTAAAACCGAGTTCGAAGGCAATTTCTTTAACGGTTTTGTCGGTATAAATCAATTGACGCTTTGCTTCTAGTAAAATACGGTTTTTAATAAAATCGGATGGTGTTTTTGCGCCTAACTTCTGAAAGTGCTTAGAAATGGATTTTGGTGAAATTCCTAATCGGTTGGCATAATCGGTAACAGCATGCATGCTTCTAAAATTCTGCTCTACCAACAAACTAAAATCTTTAAAAAGACGCGTTTCTATGTCTTCTTTAATTACATGGTTTTCTTTTTTTACACGAACAGAAGAAATGATAAATTGCTTTAAATACGATTGCAACATATCGTATTGTGCAGTTTCATCTTGCTGAAACTCCTCAATTAAACTCTCTAAAATAAAGTTGAGTTTTGCCGTGTCTTTTGCACAAGGTTTTATAAACGGAGTTTCATAAACATTATTGAACAAAATTCCGTTACACGCCACTTCTGCATCATGGGTTTGTATGCAGTAAAAATCACGTACAAAACTCAATTTGTAGGCTGTTTTTATTTGCTCAGAATCTACAGTAAAAACTTGTCCGGGTGACAAGAAAAAAAGCACATTGTCTTCAAAAGTATATTGTTCAAAATCGATATTGTAAGTTCCTTTTCCTTCTTGAATCCAATAAATAGAGTAGGCGTTTTGTTGCACAGAATGATCTATAGTACAGGCTTTTTCAAACTGAACGATACTTACAGAAAAGGTTTCTTTAAATGAATATTTTGTAATATCTTGAATTGCCAAATTTGAGTTTATTTTGTCTGTTGGTCGTAAAAATAGTTAGAACCTTTAGGTTTTATTTCTAAATGTAAAATTTATTGACCTACATCAAATAGTTTGACTTGAGACTGCTTTAGTTTTGCCATTGAAAAATTAAATACAATTTAAGATGGTACTTACAGAAATAGATCCATTACAAATCTTTGGTAAAGACAGTGAAGAACGTTTAGAAAAAGCATTATTACACCTTCAAAATGGAAATGGAATTATCTTAATGGATGATGAGGATAGAGAAAATGAAGGGGATTTAATATTCTCTGCGCATCATATGACCAATACTCAAATGGCACTTATGATTCGGAAATGTAGTGGTATTGTTTGTCTTTGTTTACCAAATAAAAAAGCTGATGCATTAGAATTACCTTATATGGTAAAAGAAAATACAAGTAGCTTCCAAACACCTTTTACAATTTCAATTGAAGCAAGAGAAGGCGTTACTACAGGAGTTTCTGCTAAAGATAGACTAACAACCATTAAAGCTGCTTGTAAAGAAAATGCACGTAGTACCGATTTAGCAAAACCGGGTCATATTTTTCCTTTAAGAGCAAAAAATAATGGTGTTCTGGAAAGAAAAGGACATACTGAAGGAAGCGTAGATTTAATGAAACTAGCCGGTTTAAAACCAGAAGCTGTATTATGCGAATTAATGAACGATGACGGAACTATGGCAAAAATTGACACGATTTCACAATTTGCAATTGAACACAATTTGATGGTGCTATCCATTCAAGATATTATTCATTATCGTAAATTTGTAAGAGACTACAAATAAATGACAGACCATATAGAACTGACTAATTTCATAAAAAAGAATATAAATATTGATGATGATGATTTAAAAATCGTGTTGTCTTATTTTAAAAAAATTAAAAAAAAGAAAAATGAAATTTTGCTTTCCAACGGAAAAAATAGCCTGGTTAGTTATTTTGTAAAAAAAGGTTGCTTACGATTATTTTATATCAATGAGGAAGGAAAAGACGTTACGCGTTATATTGCTTTTGAAAATCAGTTTGCTACAGAACTGGTTAGTTTTATCACCAATGAACCGGCACAAGAAACAATTCAGGTTATTGAAAACAGTGAATTGCTCTATATCACTCACCATGATTTTAGGCATCTTATGACCATTGTTCCTAAATGGAAAGATTTTTATAGCATCTATTTAGAAAAGGCCTATGTAAATAATTCTAAGAGATTGATTTCATTTACAACCTTAGATGCATCCGAAAGATACAAGCAATTATTTAAAATAAATCCCAACATTGTAAAACGTTTACCTAACAAAATTGTAGCTTCTTATATTAATATTTCACAAGAAACGTTGAGTAGGATAAAATCTAAAATTTAACAAAAAACACCTAAAAATCATAACATGAAATACGCATTAATACTAGGTCTATTCTTAATACAATTTACAGCTTATTCACAATCTAAAGAAACTAAAACCGATTCTATAAAAAGTAGTGACAAGTTGTTATTAACGATCTTTCTTAAACACGATCAGAGTATGAATTTACATGAGATTGAAAAGATAAGAACAGAACAAGGTTTTTATGAAAACTTTCCACCAGAAGGTACTTCTATCGTAAATTGGTTTGTGGTTATGGGACTTGGTCAAATGGTGGTTTTGGAACTTCCTGCTTCAAAATTAGCTGCTGTAAATTTAGCCATTGAGCGAACTGCTTGGAAAGCTTTTAAGTCAGAAATTTACCCAACGTATAATTTATTTCCTATCGTAAAAGATAAGTTAAAGAACAATGCTAAAGTAAGTTACTAGATTCTTTATTATAAACTGTCAAACAAAAAATCAATAGTATCTGTTTCAAGTTTCTTCAAGTAAAATTGTATTTAATTAGTTTTGTTGGTCGCAAAAGTTTTCAAATTCAACAAAACAAAAACCAACAAAGTAGGCAATACCCAACCTAAACTATGTTTAGCTAAAGGAATGATACTTATAATTCCGGTTAAGTTTTCTCTAGGAATGATAAAGCCTAAAAAATCTGGAATACTAAACATAAAAGTAACAATTACAACAGTTCTAAAAACCAATTTAGAAGTGTATTTTTCTGGCACAACATTTAATACAATTAATACAATAGTAATTGGATACACAAACATTAAGGCTGGCACAGCAACATCAATAATAAAACCAACATTGTAACTACCTACAATAATTCCGATAATTGAAGCAATTGCTGCAGTAATAATATAGGCTCTTTTAGAATTATTACAAATCCCTTTTATATAATCTGCAGTTCCGGTAACAATACCAACAGCCGTTGTAAAACAAGCCAAAGCAACTAAAACACTTAAAAATGTGGTTCCGAAATGACCTAAAGTTTGCGTACTTAAACCAGATAAAACTTCAATTCTTGAAGCATTTTCAGCAAAGGTCGACGAAAATAAAGATCCGCTTAAAATTAAGCCTCCATAAATTAAAAGCAAACCAATTCCGGCAATATAACCCGCTTTTCTTATCAATGTTCTTTTTTCATTAAAAGTAGTATGATTGCTATAATCTAAAGAGATGATAATAACAGCTCCAACAACTACACCTGCAATAGCATCAAAGGTTTGATAACCTTCTAAAAGTCCGTCTACAAATGGATTTTTAAAAGTAGATGGATTTACAATTCCGGGAGCTGTTAAAAGAGCGATTCCTATAATTACCAATAAAATGATGACGATAATTGGCGTTAAAAACTTACCAATTAAACCAATTATTCTAGACCTGTTTACTGCAAATAAAAACACCAAAACAAAATAAATAATACTTGTTAAAATGGGTGGTGTATCAAAAAAAGGCTGAATTGCCATTTCATGTGTAACTGCTGCAGTTCTTGGAGATGGAATTGCCACTGCAATTATGTAAATTAAAAAACAATAAACAGTACTAAAAACAGGAGAAACTTTTTTACCAAAATCGTACAAAGTTCCCTGCAATCTTGCATGTGCAAAAATGGCGAAAATAGGAATAATGATTGCTGTTAAGATAAATCCCAAAACAACAATCCACCAATCTGCTCCAGATTTTACACCTAAAGTGGGAGGTAAAATTAAATTTCCTGCTCCAAAAAATAACGAAAAGAGTGCAAAACCAGCAATCCAAATTTCTTTTGTTTTATTCAATTTAATCTACTTTTTTAAGGTTTAAATCCTGAAAATCGAAACTAAAATCGGTTATAGGCGCTATCTGTTTCATTGTGGCACTTTTTGCATTTGCTGTTTCATCAAAAGTAAATTGCATAAACTGATCTGCATCATAACTTCTATTGTTCCATTTTACCACATAGGTTGTTTGATTGTAAGGTAATAATTCTCCAAATAAAGTAGCAGAACGTTCACACTTTATGCTGTATTTAGTTCCGTCATGGGTAATGATCATATTTCCAAACCAATCATCATTATAAGTTCCTACAATTTGTTTTGGTTTTGGTAAGCTTTTATCAGCTTTAGCTAAGGCAACTTTTTTATAAACATTTGCTTTAATACTGTCGTTGTATTTTAAATAATTGGCATTATTTGTTCCTAATTTTTTTAACCAATTTCTATCTTTATATCCTAAATAAGCGTCTTTAATCGTATTTGTAATGGTATTAAAAGCACTACCATTCATTTGGTTTGTTAAGACTATAATTCCTAAATCTAAATCAGGAATCATCGTAAACTGCGTAACTGTACCTATTAAACCTCCTGTATGATATACTTGTTTGTGTCCTCCTTTTACATCTGTTAAAAACCAGCCTAAACCATATCCTCTAAAATTAGAATTGTAAGCATCATTTTTAGCCACTTTTAAAGGGGTTTGTAATTGCCAAAGTTCATGAAACTGTTTGGCACTTAACAAGCGTTTTCCATCTTTAGTAACCGCATCATTCATTAAAAAATTTGCCCAAGTAAGCATGTCTTTTACATTGCTTAAAATTCCACCAGCAGGATTTGCAGTTTCACTCCAATCATGTGGAATTTGAACTACTTTTCCGTCGGCTCTTGTGTGTGCATCAATAATATTAGATTTATCAGTAACTCTACTGTAAGATGCTTTACTATTTATCATTCCTACAGGTTTCATAATTTTGGTTTCAATAAATTCTTCCCAAGAAAGCCCGCTAACACGTTTTAAAACTTCGCCTGCAATAATAAACATGTTGTTGTTGTACTTAAAATCGGTTCTAAATTTACTCGATGGTTTTAAATATTTTACATTATGTATGATATCCTGAGTGGTGAAATCATTATTCTCTGGTAAAAACATTAAATCTCCTGCACCTAAACCCAAACCACTTCTGTGTGTAACTAAATCTCTAATTGTAAAATTTTCTGTAACCCAAGCATCGTGCATTTGAAATTCAGGAATGTATTTTCGTACTTTATCATCCCAATTTAGTTTGCCTTGATCTATCATCATCGCTAAAGAAAAACAGGTAAACCCCTTACTATTAGACGCTATGCCAACCAAGGTGTTTTCATTCATATCTTTTTTATTGGTTAAAGAACGAACTCCTTGCCCTTTAGCGTATACTATTTTTCCATCTTTAATAATTCCGACAGAAATACCGGGAACATCAAAAGTTGTTAAGGTGTTTTTTACTAAATCATCTAAAACTTGTTCTTTAATTTGAGCAACAAGTCCTGTTGTAGCAAACAAGAATGTTAAAAAAAGGGATTTTATAAATTTCATTTTTGTAAAAATTATTTTTAAAAGTGAAAGATACATATTTTTGCCCTATGCAACATTTTATCACTTTTAAAAACACACAAATTTCTTATTCTGATGTTGGAAAAGGAACCGCAATTGTTTTATTACACGGATTTTTAGAAAATTCTACTATGTGGGCCGATATTGTTCCTGAAATATCAAAAAGAAATAGAGTTATTACAATTGATTTATTAGGTCATGGAAAAAGCGATTGTTTAGGATATGTACACTCAATGGAATTATTTGCTGAAGCTGTAGAAAATGTTTTAAAACATTTACGAATTAGAAAGTGTCTTTTGGTTGGGCATTCTCTGGGAGGATATGTTGCCTTGGCTTTTGCTGAAAAACATCCTCAAAAAATAAAAGGTTTGTGTTTAATGAATTCTACCTCAAGTGAAGATTCCGATGAACGAAAAGAATTAAGAACTAGAGCCAATAAAATGGTGCAAAACAATTTTAATGCAATGGTTAAAATGTCGATTTCTAATTTATTTCATCAAGAAAATTTATTTATTTATAAAAAAGAAATAGAAGCCATAAAGGAAGAAGCTTTAAAAACCTCTTTACAAGGATATATAGCAGGGCAAGAAGGTATGAAAATCCGTCCAAATAGAAGTTGTGTTTTAACAGAAAACAAATTTAAAAAGTTGATGATAATTGGTAAAAAAGACCCTATTTTAGACTTTGAAATGACTTTATTGGAAGCTAAAAAAACGGGTTCAGAATTTGTGGTTTTTCCTGATGGACATATGAGTCATATTGAAAACAAACTTGAATTTATTTCTGTTTTAAAAAAGTTTATAAAACTATAAAAAGACAACACTTTTTTAAAAAAACGCAACAAATAATCGCCTTAAATACGAATAAAAAAGATATTTATTATAATTCAATAAGATTGTTAGTAATTGTCATTTCACAAATACTTTCTCAATTTTTAGTGTTTACTGATTTAACTAAAGGTTTCTTATTTGGTACTAGAATTGGATTGCTACTTACAACACTGTTTTTGGGAACTTTAAGACTACTCGGTAATAATTTATAAAACAAAGCACTAACCTACAATTACTTCTTTATAAACTTCTACTATTTGTTGAGCAACATGTTTAATATTAAAATCTTTATTTGCTTGATTTTGTAGGTTTTTTGCTTCCAAAAAAAAGAATTCTTTGTTGCTTAAAAAAGTGTTTAGTTCATCATAGATCATCTTTTCTTCTGGAGCACAACCATCAAGATTAACAAAATTACCATATTTATAATCATTGTAATTTTTACTTGTTAATAATTTCCCCATATATTTTGTATGAATAGAAAGAACCGGAATTCCTTTAATCATTGCTTCAATAGCCGTTCTTCCAGATCCAATAACAAGAGAAGCATTACTTAGGTTTTTTTTATTTGTTTGACTAAATCCATTAAAAAAAACAGATTTTTCGTGATGTTGTTTATTTATTTGGTTGCAAATATGCAATACTTCTTCTTTACAGGGGCCATCCCCAAAAATAGCTAACCTTATATTTGGATGTTCTTGTATAATTTTTGGCCAAACATTATTTACAATTAAGTTAATTAAGCTTGCATGTTTTTTGTTTATTCTACTCGCATACACTAAAGTTAGATCGCTATTATATTTTGTCGTTTTTTCTTGTTGAAAAGCAGTTCCGTTTGGAATAAAAATAGTTTTATTAGTAAGTGCTTTTTTAGCTTTGGCGCCTTTTAAACTGTTTCCGCTAACTACAATCACCTTAGAAACCATTCTTTTACTCAAATAAGATCTTAAATCTTTCTTTAATCTACCATGAATTGTTGCCACCATTGGTTTTTTGGTAATCAATTTTAATACAGAAGATAAAAAAATAGCCAATCGTTGATGTCCGTGGATAACCTCAATTTTTTCTTTCTTTATAAAATTTAATAAAAACGGAAGTCTAGTTAAGACAGAAGTATTATTTATTTGTAAAGAAACATGTTTAACCATTGGAGATAAACTCTTAACCTGCCTACCGCTGTTAGAAATTAAATAAACATCGTGTTTTTGACGAACAAGCTCATTTGCCAAAGTAAAAACATGACTTTCTGCCCCACCTAAATCAAAATTCTTAATGATTAGTAAAATTCTCATTTAAATAGAAGAGTTTATTAGGTACACGCTTATAAAGAATAGTAAATTAGTTAATTTCATAGCAAAAAAACTAAAAATAGTTACTTAATATATTGATTAATAATGGTCCAAAATAGAGAAAAATAATATCTTATTATTGTTTTTTTTATTAAAATCAATTGTACTTTACTTTTCGAATAATACGTAAAGCTTCTTTGTATTTTATATACGTAGATTTATCCTCTAACCTTTTAATGTAATTCTTTGCTTTTTTAAGCTGGTCTGCTACATCTAAAAACCCTTGTAAATAACAAATTAAATAATTTTCTGGCAATCGTAATAAATCTTCATACTCTGTTACAGAAAGTGATTGTTTCATTTCTATTTTACGAACAATTGTATTGCTATTCTGATAAACGTGTTGTATAATTTCATCATCAAATCTAGGGGGTAGAAACAAAAATTCTTTTACAATATCATGTTTTCCATTTTCTTTAAAATTGATAATTGTTTTTTCTAAAGGATAATATTTTTCTTCTTTTACTAAGCCTAATAAAATGTATTCAGTTATAATAAATGAATGTTGATTGTAACTAATTTTTACATCATCTAAAGCAGAAAAAAATAATTGAACTTGCTCGTTAATCAATTCAATATCTACTCTAGAAAAATATTCTTCATTATTAATTATTTTTTTTTCTCCTGCCCAACACAACACAAATTGTTCGTTAAAAACCTTGTACTGAGGATTGTATTCTGGTTTATGATTCTTAATAAAATCAAACACCCCATTTAAGGTAAGCTCTATATTATTGCTTGCATTTTTTTCTATGGCATCAACAATTTCTTTATTAGTGTTTCTTAATTCAAAATAATTGCCATAAAACGGCATAGAATTACTTCCTCTTCTATAAAAAATACTATCTTTCCTATATTTCCAAGCATTTTTTAAAAGCGAAGTAATTTTATTATTTGGATGAATGGTAACCAAACCAATTACTTTATGGCGTTGTAATCTTGGAAAAGAAACATTCTCATAATCTATCTTAGGCGGGTTTTTTAAATAGGCATTTACAAGATTTTGGATCTTACTATCATCAAAAAAATCGACACCTACAATTTTACTTTCTTCATCTTCTATTCCAATAACTATGTAAGAATTATTTTCTGGATTAGAATTTGAAAGTGCACAAATATGTTTTAAAAATTTTGCTTTCCCTTCTTTTGAGTTTAAAGATAATTTTTGCTTTTTATCATAAAAACTATTCTCATCATTATGAGAAAGTAAATTTTTAATAAGTAAGCGTTTATTTATCATTTTATGGAACTTTATGACCTTGACTTGCAGCTAAGAGTGTAAACCAATCTTCTAATTCTAAATCAATTTTTAAAGCTTTGTTTGCACTTAAAATTCGTTCTTTATTTGTGGTACCAATAACCGGTGAAACTTTTGCAGGATGTTTTAAAATAAAAGCCAGCAAAATAGCATCTTCTGATACCTCATATTTTCTGGATAGTAGTTTTAAATTTTCTTTAATTCTTTTGGTTTGATTTGTTTCTTCTTTAAAAACGGTTCCTAAGGGACTCCAACTCATAGGTTGAATTTTTTTTTGTAGCATTTGGTCTAAACTCCCATTATGCATAGCTGAATGTTGTGTTAACGAAAACTCTATTTGATTTACATTAACAGGAGTTTTATCTGCAATTAAATCTACTTGTGAAGGAGAAAAATTAGATACGCCAAATTTTCTAATCTTTCCGCTTTGTTGAAGTTTTAAAACTGCTTCAGCAATTTCATTGGGATGCATTAACGGACTTGGTCTATGTAACAAAAATGTGTCTAAGTAATCTGTCTTTAAGTTTTGTAAAGACGTTTCTGCACTCCAAATAATATATTCTTTAGAGTAGTTGTAGTGTTTAATTTTATTACTTCTTGTTTCACCCACATATTGAATTCCACATTTAGAAATGAGTTCTATTTTTTCACGTTGAATTCCGCTTTCTACAAATGCTTTTCCAAATTCTATTTCTGTTGTATAATCTCCATAAATATCTGCATGATCAAAAGTTGTATTTCCACTTTCTACACAAAAATTCATTAAATCTACTTGTTCTTTGGTAGAAAATTGTTTTCCCCATTTTCCCCAAGACATACAACCAATTATTATTTTTGATACGGACATTCTTACTCTTTGTTTAAAATTGTTGCAGTAGCTTGTGCCGTTGGATAAACAACTAAATCTTCGATATTTACATGATATGGTCTTGTAACTACAAAATAAATAATATCTGCAATATCTTCTGCTTGTAAAGCTTTATAACCGGCATAAACCGTTTTTGCTCTTTCTGTGTCTCCTTTAAAACGAACATCAGAAAACTCTGTTTCTACTGCTCCGGGATGAATTGCGGCAACACGAATGTTATGTTTGTTTAAATCTATTCTCATTCCCTTATTTAAAGCGTTTACAGCGTGTTTAGAAGCGCAATACACATTTCCATTAGGATAGACGTCTTTTGCTGCAATAGAGCCTATATTTACAATAAAACCATTATTCCTTTCTGTCATTTGAGGAATGATTGCTTTAGAAACATATAGTAGTCCTTTAACATTAATATCTAACATGGCATCCCAATCATCTATATTTCCATCTTGTATGGTCGATAAACCGTGAGCATTCCCAGCGTTGTTTATTAAAATATCTATTTTCCTAAAATTTTCTGGCAACGATTTTATAGCTGCTTCAACTTCTTTTCTTTTAGAAACATCAAATTGTAATGTAGTTACCTCTGTAAGTTTACTTAATTCTTTTTGAAGTTCTAATAAACGTTCTGCTCTTCTTCCACAGAGAATTAATCTAATATTTTTTTTTGCAAATAATTCTGCTGTAGCTTTTCCAATACCTGATGTTGCGCCTGTTATAAATGCAGTAGTTTTCATTTATTTTATTAAAATTTAAATTGTCTTTAAAATTATGAAATCTTCATCTTGAAATACATCTTTAAAAAGTGAAGTTTTCATCAATTATTAACAAAGAAAAAACCGCTCTACCTCTAGAGCGGTTTTCCTTTCAATTGGTTATTGAAAAATAACCAACCAAAAATCAACTAACCAAACTTTATTTTAAATCTCTTCTATTCTTTGTTTTTCTTATTACTTTAGTACGTTTTCTACCCGTATTCCTTACATTTTCTTTTGCTTTATTTTCAGAGTTTACACCTTTTAAATATTGTACAAATCCTCTTCCAGAAAAATCGTAAGTTGTATCTGAACTTACATGATACAAACGAATCTTACTATCATTAATAACGCTTAACTCAAATTCTTCTATATCTCCGCCATCATAATTAAGTGTTAAAATTTTTAGGTCTTCATAACCCGTTACATCATACACTTCGTATCCTCCTACATAGCTCCAATCTAAAGTATCAATATTTGTGCCAAGATCATCTTGAGAACTATAAAATGTAGTTATATTTTCTGGTGTAAATGCTAAATAATTTTCTTCATCAAAAGTGTTTGCAGTACCTCCATTTGTTGCTGTTTTTTCCCAAGCAACGTACTCTTGTAGAAAATATTCTATGTTCTCATAAAACAACTTATCATAGTCGAAATTATTTACATTATAACCAATTAAGTAATAGTTTACATTTTGTCTATAACTATATAATCTAATTTCATTATTAGATAAAACCGTTACTTCAAAATCATTAGCACCATCTAAATCATGATTTGTTTCTAACAACCCATTAAATGTATTGTAGGTTCCAACATCGATTCCCAATCCATTTCCTGTTCTACCAATATCTACAATATTATTGTTTGCGTATAATATTCCATTTAAAAAAGACACTGTAAATGCTTTAGAAATGTAAGGAACATCACCACTACCTGTAGTTCTATGATAATCTACATACCATAAATCATATTCAGAGACTACTTGTTCTAAGGAGATTCCTGGTTCTGTATAGTAATCATCTCCAACTACAACGCAAGAGCTTAAAAATGCACTTGTTATAATAAATGTGAAAAGTAATTTTAAAGATTTCATAAGCTTTCGTTTTACGATTATACTTATGTGTTTTCAAAATGCGTGCCAAAAAAAACCCACTCTAAAAACAGTGGGTTTACGTACTTATAATCAACTACTTAGGCCTTGTAGGGTAAAAATCTGTTTGTGCTTTTTTAAGCTTTACAATTTTAAAGTATTTTATTTTATCTTTAATTTTATAACTAATTACAGCTTCATTTTCTTTTAATTCAAAAGGAAATTTTTTAATGCTTGGAACCTGATTTGTTAGCTCTTTTTTAGAATCTAAATTTAAATTAATATTTCTATTGTTAGCTACTGATGTACTATAATTAGCTATTAATATACTGCTACCTTTTACTTCTCTAACTTCTATTTTGTTTTTTTTATTTAAGAAAAATAAAGAATCAAAAACAATGTTCGATTTTTCTGCTAGATAAATATTAACCTTAGTACCACTAACTCCTGGTTGACCTCCAACCCAATGATTATATGTAGCAACGCTAATTTTAAATGGTGGATTCTCTTCAAATTTGGTACTTGCACATTGAGCAAAACCAAAAAGAATAAGTAACATAGATGCAATTTTCGTTGTTTTCATTTTTGTAAGTTTCTATAATAGCGTTCAAATGATATGCCAAGATATAAAAAAAGCGAACCAAATTGGTTCGCTTTTTTTAATTATATAACGTTTGTCTTAGTTGTTAAGAGCTTCTGCTCCACCAACAATTTCTAAAATTTCATTGGTAATTGCAGCTTGACGCGCTTTGTTATATGTTAATAACAACTCATCTCTTAAATCGGTTGCGTTGTCTGTTGCCTTATGCATTGCAGTCATACGCGCTCCATGTTCTGAAGCAAAACTATCTCTTATAGATTTGTATAGTTGAGTTTTTAAAGATTTTGGAATTAAAGCTTCAACAATTTCTTCTTTTGATGGTTCAAAAATATAATCAGAATTTACTGCTGCTTCATCCCCACCTTCAATAGGTTTAATAGGTAAAAATTGCTCTACTTGAGGAATTTGCGTTGCTGCATTTTTAAATTGATTATAAATTACTTCAATTTTATCGTAGGTCCCTTCTGCAAATAAACTCATTAACTTTTCTGCAACCGCAGCTACATTATCAAAAGTTAAGTCATCATAAATATCGTTTCTTGTCGCTACAATATTAAATTGTTTCGATAAAACATCACCACCTTTTTTTCCGATAGCAAATAAATCTACTTCTACATTACTGTATTTTTCTTTTACAGTTTTGATAACCTCTTTAGTGATAGATGAATTGAAACCACCACACAAACCTCTATTAGATGTAATAACAACTATTAAAACTTTAGAGACTTCTCTTTGTGTTGAATATACTCCACCTGTATCACCATCTAAAGTTGCACTTAAATTTTGCAACAATTCAGTTAATTTAGAAGAATAAGGTCTCATTGCTACAATAGCATCTTGCGCCTTTTTCAACTTTGCAGCAGATACCATTTTCATGGCAGATGTAATCTGCATTGTTGATTTAATAGAGGTAATTCTATTACGTATTTCTTTTAAGTTTGCCATTCTATTGGTGTTTTGTTATTCCTACTTACGTGGGAATGACAACTATTTTTTAAGCAAAATGTTTTGAGATTTCTTCTGCAGCTGCTTCTAATGTAGCTGTAACTTCTGGTGTTAATTTACCAGACTTTAAAATATCTAAAGTATCTCTATGTTTTGCGTTTAAGTAATCGATATAATCTCTTTCGAATTTTCTTACTTGATTTACAGGAACACTTTTTAACAAGTTTTTAGAACCTGCATAAATAATTGCTATCTGATCTTCTACTGGGTAAGGATCGTTTTGAGCTTGTTTCAAAATTTCAACATTACGTTGTCCTTTAGAAATCACGTTCATTGTAGCTGCATCTAAATCTGAACCAAATTTAGCAAACGCTTCTAATTCACGATACTGAGCTTGATCTAACTTTAAAGTACCAGATACTTTTTTCATTGATTTAATCTGAGCGTTACCACCAACACGAGATACAGAGATACCTACGTTAATTGCTGGACGAACACCAGAGTTAAATAAATCTCCATCTAAGAAAATTTGTCCATCTGTAATCGAAATTACGTTTGTTGGAATATATGCTGAAACGTCTCCTGCTTGTGTTTCAATAATTGGCAATGCAGTTAAAGAACCTCCACCTTTTACAATTCCTTTTAAAGAATCTGGTAAATCGTTCATTTCACTTGCAATTTTGTCATCATTAATAACTTTTGCAGCACGTTCTAATAATCTTGAGTGTAAGTAAAATACATCACCAGGATATGCCTCACGTCCTGGAGGTCTTCTTAATAATAAAGAAATCTCACGGTATGCAACTGCTTGTTTAGATAAATCATCAAAAACAATTAAAGCTGGTCTACCAGTATCTCTAAAAAACTCTCCAATTGCAGCTCCAGCAAATGGTGCATAAACTTGCATTGCTGCAGGGTCTGATGCGTTTGCAGCAACAATAGTAGTATAAGCCATTGCGCCTTTTTCTTCTAACATGTTTGCAATTGCTGCAACAGTAGAAGCTTTTTGACCAATAGCAACGTATATACAAAATACTGGTTCACCAGCATCGAAAAATTCTTTTTGATTTAAAATCGTATCAATAGCAACTGTAGATTTACCAGTTTGACGGTCTCCAATAATTAACTCACGTTGACCTCTACCAACCGGAATCATTGCATCAATAGATTTAATACCCGTTTGTAAAGGTTCTGTAACTGGTTCTCTAAAAATAACTCCAGGAGCTCTACGTTCTAAAGGCATTTCGTAAGTTGTACCTGTAATTGGTCCTTTACCATCAATTGGGTTTCCTAAAGTATCGACAACTCTTCCTACAATTCCTTCTCCTGCTCTTAAAGAAGCAATACGTTCTGTACGTTTTACCGTAGAACCTTCTTTAATTGAAGTAGAAGCACCTAATAATACAACACCTGCATTATCTTCTTCTAAGTTTAATACGATACCTTCCAATCCGTTTTCGAATTCTACCAACTCACCATATTGAACATTAGAAAGACCGTAAACACGAGCAATACCATCTCCTACTTGTAAAACAGTTCCTACTTCATTTAATGTAGCTTTCGCTTCAAAATTTGTTAACTGTTGTTTTAAAATTGCTGATACTTCAGCTGGTTTAATACTTGCCATCTTTTATAATTTGATGTATTATTAAATTTTTGGAATGTAATGACTATTGTCAAATTCCTTTTTCAATTCGTTTAAATAATTAGAGATACTTGCATCATATTGCACATCTCCTACACGTAATATAAATCCTCCTAAAATAGATTCATTTACAACGTTTACTAAATTTGCTTTTTCTCCTGTAAGCGCTATAATTTTAGCTAAAACGGCTTTTTCCACTTCTTCAGTTAAAGGAACAGCTGTTGTAACTTTAGCTTCTTGCATGTGATTATCAAAAGCATAGATTATTGCATATTGTTTTGCAATAGAACCTAGCATAGCGATTCTTTTATTACTTTCTAATAAGTGAAATAAGCCAAGAGAAATATTGTTTATCTTTCCTTCAAATATAGCGTTTAAAACGTTTATTTTATCAGAAGATTTTACAATAGGGCTTCTTAACATTACTTCAAATTCATCATTTTCAGAAATGGTAGTAGCAATAAATAGCATATCATCATTTACCGCAGCTTCTTCTTTAGAATCTTTAGCAAGGTTTAAGATTGCTTTTGCATAACGTAATGCTGCTCTTGCGTCTTTCATGCTTAATTTAGTTTAAAGTAACATCTTTTAAGAGCCCTTCAACTAATTCTAGTTGATCTTTCTTATTAGATAATTCTTTTTTAATTACTGATTCTGCGATACCAATAGATAATTCGGCAACGTTTTTCTTTATTTCTGCTAAAGCTGCTTGTTTTTCTTGTTGAATAGAAGCTTGTGCTTTTTCGATAAGTGCTGAAGTTACTTCTTTTGCATCTTCTTTTGCTTCTGCAATCATATTATCTCTAATATCTCTTGCTTCTTTCATCATTGCATCTCTTTCTGCTCTTGCTTCTTTTACTAATCTTTCGTTATCTGCTTGAAGGTTTTGCATTTCTTTACGAGCATTTTCTGCTGATGCCAATGCATTTTCTATTCCAGATTCTCTTTCTTCTAAAGAGTTTAAAATTGGTTTCCAAGCAAATTTCACCATTAAAGCAATTAATGCTAATAGTAAGATTGTTGATACTACAAATAACCCTGGTGAAAAATCGTTTAATAAAGTTTCCATTCTATAAACTAATTATTTTTTTTGTTTTTTTTTGTTTAATTTTAAAAATAGGTTCTGTAACCAACCGTTACAGAACGCTATTTCTTGTTTTTGTCTGGATTATTTTCCTAAGAATAATGCACCAAATGCTAAACCTTCTAATAATGCAGCGATAATAATCATTGCTGTTTGAATTTTTCCAGTTGCTTCTGGTTGTCTAGCAATACCTTCCATTGCTTTTCCACCAATTTGACCTAAACCAATTCCTGCTCCGATTACGATTAATCCTGCTCCAATTAAATTGTACATAATAAATGTATTTATATTAAATTAAACAAATTTGTATTAATGATGCTCAGGCTCTGCTACTGCCATACCAATAAATAATGCCGAAAGCATTGTAAAGATATACGCTTGTAAAAAAGCTACTAAGACCTCAATTAATGTTATAAAAAATGATAATACTAACGACAACCCTGTTGCTCCAACAACCCCTAAAGATTCTTTAAGTGTAAACATAATTGCTATTAAACTCATTACCACAATATGACCTGCTGATATGTTTGCGAACAAACGTACTAATAATGAAAATGGTTTAATTATTAATGCTCCAGCTAATTCTATAATTGCTAAAACTGGTCTAATTAAAACAGGAACACCCGGCATCCACAACATGTGCATCCAATAGTCCTTATTTCCACTTACTGTATAAATTACTAATGTAAAGATAGCCAAACAAGCTGTTACTGCTAATTGACCAGTAACGTTAAATCCTAAAGGAGTTAACCCTACTAAATTTAAAACCCAAATAAAGAAAAACACCGTTAATAAATATCCTGTAAATTTTCTATAGTGTTTATCACCAATATTTGGTCTTGCAATTTCATCTCGCACATATAAAACTAAAGGTTCTAAAACTCTAGCAAAACCTGTTGGCACTTGTTTTGTTTTATATTGTTTTGCCAATCTAGAAAACCAAAACAACAACAAGAAACCTATAAGTAAAATTCCTACAACACTTTTAGTAATAGAAAAATCTAATACTTTGTGTGCGTTTGTTGCATGATGATCTTTATCAAAAGAAACTGTTGCAGCTCCTTTTTCTAATTCAAAAATCTTTGAATGAATTTTTGCGAATTTTAACCCTTTCTTTTCTACGATTACGTGTCCGTCATCATTATGATGAAACTCTGATGACATAAAAGTCACCAAACCTTCACTTGTCCAAATGATGATTGGCAAAGAAAAACCAACATGTTTTCTTTCACCTGCATCATTTGTATATGACCAAAAAGAGAAATCATGAGAATCTTTGATGTGATGTAAGATATAAGCATCTACTTCACTTTTCGTATTTACACGTCCGCCATCATTTTGGTCGTCGTGTTTTTTGTCTGTACCAGAAGCAAAACCATTAGCCGTAAAAACCGCTATGAGTGCTATTGTAAGAAATTTGATTGTTTTTTGTGCAATCTTCATTGTAAAAATACGCTTTCTAAATTCGGCGCAAAGGTACATAATAATTCATAACTTCAAACCCTTTTTTAAGGTATTTTTATTTATTCCTTTTGATTCAGTATTCTGGCTACAAAAAAAGTCTCTGTTAATAAAAAAAGTATCATAGGAATGAATAGCGATATTTGAGACATTTGAGACAAGCTTTCTTCTGTAAAGAGAGGTTGGTAAAAGATTGCGCAAAAAAGAATAATTTTAAAAAAGAGAGTTCCTAAATAGATAAAACCAAGTTGTTCAAAGATTTTATCAACAGTTGAAAATAGTTGAAAATTTATACAAATCAACAACGAAAACCCCAAGTGAAATAAGTAGACTTTTTTTAATGAAAAAGGTAAGATTACAGCTTGTTTTTCTATGTAACTTTCATGTAAATAAAAACTAATAAAAAACAACGTAAAAAACGTCAAAGAACAAAAAAAAATACTTCTAATCATTAATTTTATTGGCTTGTTTAATTAGTGAGTACATTGCTAAAAAAATAGCGAATAAGGTAATTGTTTGGGTTAAAAAAGAGGTTTCAAATTTTTTGTCGAGCCATTCTCCTAACAAAAAGCCTAAATAAATTGTTAGGCCCATTTGCAATCCTGCACCAGAGAGTTGTAATGCTTTATTAAGCGGTTTTTTCTGAGGCTTTTTGTTGTTCATTTTTTTGGTTAAGTTCCTTAATGGCTCCTTTCATTGAGCAAGTAGCATTAAATGTTGCTCCTGGTTCTACAGATAATTTTCCAATAGTAACATCACCAGAAATATGAGCAGAAGCTTTTACCGTCAGCGTTTTAGTAACTAACATTTGACCAGAAAACTTACCTTCTATATCTGCGTTTGCTGCCTCTATATTTCCTTTTATAAAACCTTCGGCACCAATAATTACGCGACCATTTGTTTTTAAAGTTCCTTCTAAAGTTCCATCAATTCTAAAATCCCCTTCAGATTTAATATCACCAACAATGACTGTGTTTTTTGCAATTACGTTTCTTTCCATAATCTTGTTTTTTTCTACCTTCTTGTCTTTACTACCAAACATTTTATTACTTACTTAATTGTTTTACAATCTCTTTTGCTTTTTTTCCTTCTTCTGTATTTCCATAACTAACAGCTACGTATTCTAATGCAATTTTATATGCTTGTTTGTTTTTATACTTCCCAATAGCATACGCTTTTAAGAGTTCGAATTTAGGGATTAATTCTGAATTAGGGATTGTTGCAACTATCTCATCTATTTTAGCAATAGTTTCTTTAAATTTATTCTCTTTAAATAAGTAATAAACTTCTTTGTATTTTTCTTCTACCTCATTTACAGCAACGTCTTCTTCAATTTTTTTATTTGGATTTAGAATTACTTGTGCAAATTTTGTGTTTGCATATTTAGTAAGAATTAGGTTTTTGTGTTTGTCTGATTTTTGTGTTTCTCCTAAACTCTTATAAATTTGATAGAGGTGCCAATTAATTGGTAATTCTAATTTTATGTCTGGGTTTAAAGAGGCCACTCTTTCTAGTCTCTGTATTGCTAACTCAGGATTTTTAAATTGTTCTTTATAAATTAATCCCAATTCATATAAAGCAGCATTTCTTGATGTTTTTAAACTATCTAAAGTTTTTGTTTTTGTTGGAATACTTGCTAAATAATATTCTAAATTATAGCGTAGATCTTTTTGCACTACTTGTGTAGAATCTGTATTTAAAGAATTCTTTCTTGATTTGGCAGACCATCTCCAATCATCTTCTAAAATTCTATCTCCCCAGATTTTTTGAAACTCTGTTTTTCCAAAATTTAAAGATTGTGAATTGTAGAAATACCATTTTCCTTTGTTGTTAGATTGCAAAGAATTTACACCAAAAGACCCTCCAAAAGCAGCTTGATTCAACCTTAACTGTGCTGCTTCTTTATCTGCTTTTTTAAGTGCTTCAATATGTGTTTCAAAAAAAGTTTTTTGAGCTTCTTTAGGTAACGAAGCAATTCTTATAATACTATCATTAGTAGTTACAATTTTTTCAAAATTAATTAAAGAGGCTAAGTTTTTATGTTTTCTTTTTACACGTCTAATTCTTAAATCTAAACTATCTTTAGATACTTGTAAAACACTATCATAAAAAGCACTTGCAAGAAGATACTCATTCTTTTTAAAATATAGATTTCCTAAATTTTCATAGGTAAATGTTTTTTGTTTGTCTCCTCCGTTTTTAGCTCTAAGAGATTTGTTATAATTGTTTATAGCAAGTTTAATACTATCATTGTTTTCGTGTAAAACAGCTGTTTGATAATATAACTCATCTAAATAAGGTCTGTTGTCTCTGTTTTTTATTAGCTTTTGCATTCTTTCTAATAAAGTGGTAGTAGAAGAATCCTTAGAAAAATTTCTTGCCAATTCTATATTTGCATGAATTTTATATTTATAAGGTGCTTTTCTAAATTTTGTTAGCTTATTAAAAATATAAACAGCAGAATCTTTTTTATTTTCACCGCTATAAATCTGACCTAAAACAAATAAATTTCTAGCTCCTTGTTCTCTGTTTTTTAAAGTTCTAGTTGCTAAATGTAGGTGTTTTTTTGCTTTTTGTAAACTATCTGATTTGACATAAGCCATAGCCATAGCAGTATGCGCTTGTTCTTTTATTTCATCTGGTAAATCGGCCTCTAAAGTATCTTTAATTACCAATAGTAATTTCATAGACTCTATTGCTGTTTCTTCGTTGTCTATTCTAATATTAGCTTTTGCTCTCCAAATTTTTGTTTCTGCAATTAAATTTGCATTTGGGTAATTTGCAATAACATAATTAAAAGCTTCTATGGCCGGAATAAAACGTTGAGAATAGTAACGAGATTTACCTAATAATAAATACGCATCATCTATTTGTCTGTTCCGTTCTATTCCGTTAATATTCATACCGTGTTTCTGTATTGCTTTTACAGCTTTTTCCTCAGCTCTTTCAAAGGTGGTAAGTTCTTTTGCTTCTTCTTTCGTATCACTTCCAAAACCTGCACCAGGTCCCATAGTTGGTATTATAATTTTGTCCTCATCAAACTCTATTGGCTCTATAGGTATTTGCTTAAACCAATCTTCATTATAATTATTATTGACCTCTTCTATACCTTTTTTAAAGGCTTCTTCACCATTAAAAAGAACATTATATTTTGTAGTGATTGCATGGAAATTTCTACTAACAACAGTGTCTTTTCTTGTGCTACAAGAAAGAATTACTGCAAATACAGTTAAAAGAAAAATGGTTTTTTTGATGTATTTCATAAAATTTAAAAACTCTTATTTAAAACTAATTTCTTAACAAAATAGTATAAATAAGAGTGTAAAAATAGTAATAAATTAAGAATAGAGTAGTTATACTGCAAAATAGCTTTCTAATTCTTTTAAAGTTTCTGATGATGTAACTATATCTTTTACCACATTTCCTTTATCTAGAACAACAATTCTTTCGCAAACTTCGGTTACGTGTGTAAGATCGTGACTAGAAATAAGCACAGTAATGTCTCTGTTTTCGGTTAAGGTTTTTATAATAGTTTTTAATCTTATTTGTGTTGTAGGATCTAAGTTTGCAAAAGGTTCGTCTAAAATTACAACCTGTGGATTCCCCATCATTGCAGCAACAATACCTGCTTTTTTCTGATTTCCTTTACTTAAATCTCTTAAATATTTTTTCTTACCAACAATTTCACCATTAAAAAACTCATCAAATTGACCAATAAATTTTGCAATATCGGCTTTATTCATGCCGCGTAAATCGCCTATAAATTCGAAATATTCTTCAGCTGTTAAATAACCAATTAAAAAAGATTCATCAATAAAAGAACCTGTAAAACTTTTCCAGTCTTCACTTGTATTTACCACAATATTGTTATTCGTAATAGTACCAGTTGTTGGTCTTATTAAATCTAATAAAATATTAAAGTAAGTTGTTTTTCCTGCTCCATTATTACCTACTAAACCAAAACTTTGTCCTGTTGGTATTTCTAATGAATCTATATGCAATACCTCTGCGTTTCCGTATTTTTTTGAAAGTTGCGTAGTTTGTATCATTGTTTTGTGTATTAGTTTTCTTGTTTAAATGCGTGAATCATTACATATTTGTTTGCAATGTATTTTTTGGTGATGGCTGCCATTAATTTTTTATGTAAAGCAATACCAATAAAACCTAAAACTGCCAAAGTTAATGTTGCAATTTCAAAACTTACTAACCAGTTTATTAATGCGAACATTCCCATTGGTAAAATCATTAAAGGCAAACCTATTATCCATTGTACAGCTCCTGTTCCTTGAAAATTAAAAGCGGCTTTTTCATCTAAATTTATCTTTTTTCTGTTGAAAGTTCCTCCGTATAAAATTACGTGTGTATTTATACCAACATTATAAATCATAGCAGCAAAATGTACTAATAAAACTTTCCACCCAAAGAAAACATAAGGAATTCCTAACACAAAAAGCGCCACAACACTAATGCTCATAATTGTAAATTTTGATTTTAAATAACGTTCATATTTAAAATTCTGACTCATTAACATATTATAATAACTACTATCCCAAGCAGGAATAAATTGCCCAAAATTGATTAAGAATGTTCCTGTTGAAAAAATTCCTACTAAAACATACATAAAATCCATACTTGCATAAACTGGGTTTGGATAAAAGAATAAACCATATAGTAAACCTACTGCAACCATCCAAATAGAAGATTTTGTACGTTTATTTCTCCACATTAAGCGTAAATCGTTTTTTATAAATGGCGCAACATCTCCTAATTTTTCTGTCCAAGATAAATCTGATGCATTTGCTTCTTTTACTTTAGTAGCAATAGCTTCATCTAAATACACCTGATTTTTTAACTGCTTATAATTTAGGAAGTATAAAACAGCCAATAAAACAACACCTAATAAACTATAAATTGGATTTTGATAAACAAAATAGAAACCTTGCCCTATAAATCCTGCTAAATTAAAAACATCATAACGTTGTACTAAAAAGCCACCCAATAAAATTAGCGCTAAAACCCACAGTGCAATGTTGTTTTTGTTGATTAAGAAATTTAAAAAATTGGCAGACTGAATTAATAAAATCATTAAGAATAACCAACCTAAAACACCTGCAGTTGCATAGCCTTCATTTATTAAAACGAAAGAAAACGGAATGTAAAAAAACAAGCTCATGATATTAAAAAATGAGACAGAAGATTTCGCTAAAATAAAATGTACAATCTTGTTCTTTTTTATAGGCAAAACCAATAACGGTTTAATATTCATTATTGGTAAATTTTGCATTAGATATCTAAAAATTAGATCGCCGGTAATTGCAAAAAGCAAATAACTGTTTACTAAAATTAAAGGATCTTGAGTAGGGAATTGCTCTTTTAATATATAATAGCCTCCAAAACCTAAAATTCCAAACATTAATATAAAGTACAAGGCAAAAAAGCCTAATAATATTTTTACCCCAATACTTTTTCCAAAAGAGGCGGAACGAAAAAATTGTTTCCATTCTAAGTTTAAAAAGTGTGAAATCATAAGTTTAGTAAATTAGTTTGATTGGTTATAAGTAGTTTAAAAATTGACTTTGTTACAAATTATTAACCATTTTATATTCTGGATAGGTTTCTTCTAGCAATTCTTGTGCTTTTTGCGGAATTAAATACCCTGTAACATAAAACAAAAGAATTACACAGGTTATAGAAAATGAAATTAACAATAACCAATAAATCCCCAAAGTGCTAAATGGAACTTTTACCAAGTTTATGGAGTTAAATATATTGATGAAAGCAAAACCAGAAAACCCTTGTCTTGTATCTCCAATCATACTTTCTAATAAGAAAATTTTCTCCTTTTTTTGTTCCTTTTTTTTATGTTTTTTCTTAGATTTTGTTTGTTTTATTAAATCGAAACTCACTAAAATAAAAAGAGCTCCTAACAAAATATATTCTGAATACTGTATTTGTAGCACCACAAAAAGTGATACAAATATACTTACCGTAGTTACTACTTTTGGAAACGTAAACCATTCTCTAAAAAAACGCCACAAAATTTTCCAATACCGTTTATTCATTTGTTTTTGTTTGGCTTCTATAACATCCATAAAACCAAAAATGCCAAATTTTTTAAAGGAAGTATCTCTTGCGTCTTCAAAAGTTAAATTTGGTTTCTCTTCCCAAATTTCTTCAATATCGTTTGCTAAATGATCTACTAATTCCGTTTGTACATCGTAAAAATAAACGTAATGTTTTCTGGTAAATTTGTAGAGACTATCTATCTGATTTTCTGTTAATTTCATCTAAAAAATAAAGTTAAGATAATTTAAATTCTGGGTAGGTTTCTGCTAATAACTCTGTTGCTTTTTTAGGGATAACCACTATCGAAATATAACTCATAATTATAAAAAATGTAATTACGAAAACAGATAAAACACTTCTAAAAAGACCCATTTCAGAAAATGCTATAGAGGAATTTGGCAATAAAAATTCAACTGTATAAAAAGCAAATAACCCAATGCTCCCAAAACCTTGTGTTTGTATAATACTTTCAAAAAGCCATCTTCTTTTAGTTATTTGCTGCTTTTTTTGCTGCTTTTTTCTATTTAACAATACTGTTATTAACTGAATTATAAAAACACCAAATATTACTGAAAGGTAAATTTCATACGCATTTTCTAAGCTTTGTATTTCATAAAAAACAAACAGTAACCCAAAAGTGAGTGCTATTTTTGGTAATTGAAACCATTCTTTCATAAACTTTAAAATAAGCTTAAAATACTTTTTGGTCATTTGCGATTCTTTAGATTGTACAACATCCATAAAACCAAAAACACCAAATTTTTTAAAAGATATATCTCGCGCCTCCTCAAAACTTAAACTTGGGTTTTCTTTACAAATACTTTCTATATCGTTTGCTAAATGATCTACCAATTCCGTTTGTACATCATAATATTCTACATAATGTTTTCTTGTAAACTTGTAGAGTTCTTCTATCTGTATTTTTGTGAGTTTCATGAATATGAAATTTTATATTTTTTGATAGCATCTTTATGTTTTTTATAAAAATAAAAGCAGATATAAGTTACTGCAAAACCTGCTAAAAGAAAACCTGTAAAAATAGGATTCATTTCTCCTTTATCATTAAAATGCTTTCCTGATAACAGAGGAATAATTAAAAAAACAACACCTAAATACTGCGTTCTTAAAATAAAACTATAGGTTGTTTTTACTTTTGATTTAAAAACTTTTACAATAATATAAATTAGGTATATTAAAAATATTACAGATAATGTATTTAGAAGTGTATCAAAATAATCGATTGTGTTTATAGAAAAAGTAAACGAAAATTTCTTTAAAATTATAAGAGGTAAAAAGTACGCCGTTAAATACAAAAAGTAAAATGGTTTAAAAATTTTAACTGCTTTTTTTACAACAATTTTAGATTCTGAATACAATAAACCAAAGTAAAAACTAGACGAATCTTTAAAATGTTTATCCCATTTTAAAACAGTTGCTTTAAAAGCATTATCAAAAGAAAAACCTTTATCGATAAAACTTTCAATATCAGAAATTAAATGATCTAAAATCTCCAGTTTTAAATCTATAAAATCAAAACTTTTGTTATCTAGATAGTTTTCTACTTGCTGAACTTGTTCGTTTGTTAATTCCATATTACTCCAAACTTAATTTAGGGTTTACCAAATGTTGCATCGTTTTTAAAAACTCTTGCATCTCTTCCAACTTGTTGGCAGTTTCTTTGCTGCCACTTTCAGTAAGTTTATAATATTTTCTGAGTCTGTTACCAACTTTTGCAATCTCTACATCTAACAAACCATCGGCTTCTAACTTATGCAGCGCAGGATACAACGCACCTTCGGTAATCTTTAATTCGCCTTTGGTTAATTCTTTTACTTTTTGGGTAATTTCATAACCATACATTTTATCATTCGTTTCTAATAATTTTAAAATGATGGTTTGTAAAGAACCTTTATATAATTTTTGATTTCCCATGTTGTAAATATATACATAATTTTCTTATGTATAAAACACTTATGTATTCTTTTTGTGAGCAAAAAAATCCCGAAAAATATATTTCCGGGATTTGTAAAATTATAAAAAAAAGAATCCTGCCTGAGCGGGAATGCTAAAATTTTATTTGGCCACTTTTAATACATCTGCAATAATACGTTCTAATTCCGCTTTTGGTAAAGCACCGTTTGCCATTTGTGGTTGTCCTTTTGCAGGACAAAATAACATAGACGGAATACTTCTAATTCCGAAAGCTGCAGATAGCTCTTGTTCTGCTTCGGTGTCTATTTTATAAATGTCTATTTTGTCTTTATATTCTTCAGATAATTCTTCTAAAATAGGCGCAATCATTTTACAAGGCCCACACCAATCTGCATAAAAATCTATTAAAGCAGGTTTATCTCCTTTAAACTTCCATTCTTGGTTTTCTTCAAAATTAAAAACCTTTTCTAAAAAGGTTTCTTTTGTTAAATTTTCTGTCATAATAATATGTTTTTCTAAACAACATTAAGATTGTCTTAATGTGTCTTTCCTATAAAAATAGGAGTCTATTTTTTCTTTTCCAACTTAGAAAAGATTTCACAAAAATAGTCGTTTTTTATGAGCTTAAATTACAAAACAAAAATCTTTCTTTTTGTATTAAATAATTTTGTATCTTTTAACCATAACTAATTACTAATTAACTATTTACATTATGAATTCTACTATAACAACAATTGCTCGCTATTTATTAGGAATAGCCATGTTGGTTTTTGGAGCCAATAAATTTTTACATTTTATGCCTCAACCAGAATTGTCAGAAGCAGCTGGTACCTTTATGGGAGCATTAGATGGAAGTGGATATATTTTTCCTATTCTAGGAATTATATATATAATTGCAGGTTTGTGTTTGGTATTAAACAAAGCAGTGCCTTTTGCACTAATAATGTTAGTACCCGTTTCAATTAACATTATGGCATTTCATCTAACTTTTGATGTTGCAAATATTGCAGGAGCTGCCGTGGTAACAATTCTAAACATCTTATTAATCTATGCATATTGGGATCGTTTTAAAACTCTTTTCAAATAAAGAAATTTTAAATTCTATTAAAACCTCATACACTTTAAATGTATGAGGTTTTTTTATACAAACTTACATTGGATGTATTATTTTAGTGTCTTGTAAAGAGAAGTGATAAAAAATATTTAATGTATCCAAAAACAAATAAAAAACCCGTTGTAGATTCTTATTTCGGAACCGAAATAATAGACAATTACCGATGGTTAGAAGATGATAAAAGTCAAGAAACAAAGGCTTGGGTAAAAGCAGAAAACGAAGTTACTTTTAAATATTTAGAGCAAATTCCGTACAGAAAACAATTAAAAGATCGTTTGTCTGAATTATGGAATTACGAAAAAATAGGAACTCCTTTTATAGAGGGAGATTATACTTATTTTTCTAAAAATGATGGATTGCAAAATCAAAGTGTAATTTATAGAACAAAAGACAATTCTGATGCTGAAGTTTTTTTAGATCCTAATACGTTTTCTAAAGACGGAACAACTTCTTTAGGTGCTTTAAGTTTTTCTGAAGATGGAAAAACATTGGCGTATTCTATTTCAGAAGGTGGTTCTGATTGGCGTAAAATAATTATTATGGATGCCGAATCTAAAACCATCAAAGAAGATACCTTAGTAGATGTAAAATTCTCTGGAATTTCTTGGTACAAAAACGAAGGATTTTACTATTCTAGCTACGATAAGCCTAAAGGAAGCGAGCTTTCTGCAAAAACAGATCAACACAAATTATACTACCATAAATTAGGAACTTCTCAAAAAGAAGATGCTGTAATTTTTGGTGGAATTCCAGAAGAAAAACACAGATATATTGGCGGTTATGTAACAGAAGATAATCGTTTTTTAGTAGTTACTACACAAATTTCTACTTCTGGAAATAAATTATTTATCAAAGATTTATCTGAAGAAAATAGTACGTTAAAACCAATAATAGAAACGGTAGAAAGTGACACGTATATAATTGCTAATAAAGAAAATAAATTGTTTTTAGTTACCAATTTAAATGCACCAAATAAAAAAGTAGTTACAGTAGATTTTGCAAATCCTACGCAAGAAAATTGGCAAGATTTTATACTTGAAACAGAAAACGTTTTAAGTATTTCTAAAGGCGCAAATTATTTGTTTGCACATTATATGGTTGATGCTGTTTCTAAAGTTTTACAATATGATTTTGACGGTAAATTAATTAGAGAAATCAATTTACCCGGAATTGGTTCTGTTGGAGGCTTTAGTGGAAAAATAGATGCCAAAGATTTGTATTTTTCTTTTACCAATTATAATACACCTACTTCATCTTATAAATTTAATCCAAAAGACGGAACGTATGTTTCGTACTGGAAACCTTCAATTGCATATAATGCAGAAGACTATGTGAGCAATCAGGTTTTTTATACCTCTAAAGATGGTACAAAAGTACCTATGATTATTACCCATAAAAAAGGAATTGAGCTTAACGGTAAAAATCCAACTATTTTATATGGTTACGGAGGTTT
This sequence comes from Polaribacter marinus, assembly GCF_022662535.1. Taxonomy (GTDB): domain Bacteria; phylum Bacteroidota; class Bacteroidia; order Flavobacteriales; family Flavobacteriaceae; genus Polaribacter; species Polaribacter marinus. The sequence continues at coordinate 190,465 of NZ_JAKQYM010000006.1, read as the reverse complement.
TAATATCAGTTTAACGCCTTCTTTTAGTATTGCAAACGTAATTTGGATGGAACAGGGCGGAATTTACGCAGTTGCTAATTTAAGAGGCGGAGGTGAATATGGAAAAAAATGGCACAATGCAGGAACTCAATTAAAAAAACAAAATGTTTTTGACGATTTTATTGAGGCTGCCCAGTTTTTAATTAATAAAAAATATACTTCTTCAGAATTTTTAGCAATTCGAGGAGGCTCAAATGGCGGACTTTTAGTCGGTGCAATTATGACTCAAAAACCATCATTAGCAAAAGTAGCATTACCTGCAGTTGGTGTTTTAGACATGTTGCGTTATCATACCTTTACTGCTGGCGCAGGGTGGGCCTACGATTACGGAACAGCGGAAGACAGTAAAGAAATGTTTGAATATTTAAGAGGATATTCACCAGTACACAATGTTAAAAAAAGAACAAGATATCCTGCCACCATGATAACTACTGGAGATCATGATGATAGAGTTGTGCCAGCACACAGTTTTAAATTTGCTGCAGAATTACAAGAAAAACAATCAGGAGAAAATCCTACTTTAATAAGAATAGAAACCAACGCGGGGCATGGAGCCGGAACTCCTGTAGCAAAAACAATTGAGCAATACGCAGATATTTTTGGATTTACTTTGTTTAATATGGGCTTTAAACAATTACCTAATTCGCCAAAGGCGAAAAATTAAATAGATGATTAATCTATTTCTTTTTTAATTGTTTTTTTAAAAATATATTTCTTTAAATACTTTGCGTCTTTTTTTACACCTCCTAAAGTAGCAGAACCTCTAGTGTATAACCAAGGAAGTCCTAAAAAGTACAAGCCTTCTATATCACTAACACCTCTGTAATTTTTTGGGTACTGACTTTCATCTAATTCAATACCATCAATCCAATTAAAATTAGGTTTAAACCCTGTTGCCCAAACAATATTTTTAATATCTGAAATATTTTGTTTTTCAAAAATGATGCATTCTTTATTTGCATCCAAGGTTCTCCCCACACAAATAACATTCTTTTTTTTGAACAACCTTTTTACATCTGTGCCAATAACAGGTTGCCCGCTTTTACTTATTTTTTTTCCAATCCAAGAATATTTGTTTGCCGTTAAAAAACCAACTTTACGAAACCACCACCAAAGGGTTTTGCCTAAAAATTCCTGTGGAAGTGAAACAATATTTGTATTCCCTGAAAAATAAACAAGTTTATTAGTTTTAGAAATTTCATTTAAAATTTGCACTCCCGAGTCGCCTGCTCCTACAACTAATGTTGCGCCTTCTTGTAGTTGATTAGGGCTTTTATAATGCTCACTATGAATCTGAAAGATATTTTTAGCTATTTTTATATGACAACTCGGTGTAAAAGGTTTGTGAAAAGGCCCCGTTGCTATAATCACATTTTTTGCTTCAAATGTTTTTGTTTTACTTTTTAAACTAAAAACTCCCTTTTCTTTTTTTAAAGAAGTAACCTTATGATTAAACGCAACAGGAATATTAAATTTAGATACATAAGATTTTAAATAATCTGCCACTTCAAACTTATTTGCATAATGTCCTTTTTTATACGGAAATTTCATCCCAGGCAAATTATTAAATTCAGAAGGAGTAAATAATTTTAAAGAATCCCATCTTTTTAACCATGGGGCACCAATTTCAGAATTTGCATCAACTAATAAATAATTTACATTGTGCTTATTTAAATAGTAAGCGATAGCTAAACCAGATTGACCCGCTCCAATAATTATAAAATCCTTCATATATCATTTTAAAATACAAAACTAGTATATTTAAAAGACCTTTACTTAAATTAGTTAAGAAACAAAATCAAAAGAATTCTATTTTTAAATTTACTTATATTTGATATTAATTTTAACCTTAAGAAAATCTTAATTGAAACTGTAACAATTTTAAAATTAAGACACTAATAACTAAATCTAATTTATAAATAATGAAAACATTTAAAAAAGTATTTTTTGTATCAGCAATCGCTTCTTTAGGAATTGTTGCTTGTAAACAAGAAAAGCCAAAAGAAAAAACGCCTGGTATTGCCCTAGAAAACATGGATAAAACCGTAAAACCTACGGATGATTTTTTTAGACATGTAAACGGTGCTTGGTTAGACAAAACAGAAATTCCAGACGATCAAACTTCTTGGGGTGGTTTTAATCAACTTCGCAAAAAAACAGATGCAGATGTTTTAGAAATTCTTAATACCGCAATTAAAGAAAGAGATTTTCCAAAAGTAAAAGATGCTAAAGGAAATGAAATAGATTCAGATCAAGAAAAAGCGGTAAACTATTACGAAACAATAATGGATACTGTTGCTAGAAACAAACAAGGAAAAGCACCAGTAATGCCTTACTTAACAAAAGTAGATGAAATTAAAACCAAAAAAGATATAGAAACCTATTTAACAAACATGGCACCTTATGGTGGTGGTGGTTTTTATGGTTTTGGTGTTTTTAACGATTTAAAAAACAGCAGCCAATATGCTGGATATATGAGTTCTGGAGGGTTAGGTTTGTCTAGAGATTATTATGTAGATGCTAAAGTAAAAGACAAGTTAGAAAAATACCAAGAGTTTGTGGCAAAAATGTTGCAAGAATTTGGTGATGATGCAGCTACAGCTAAAAAGAATGCAGCTACTATTGTTGCTTTAGAAACTAGTTTAGCAGAACCAATGATGACAAAAGAGGAAAGTAGAGATATACGTAAACTTTACAACCCTATGACTGTTGCTGAATTACAAAAATTAGCTCCCTCTATAGATTGGGCAGCTCATTTAGAAGGTGTAGGTGTAAAAGATATTGAAACCGTAATTGTTACTGACCCAAATTATTTTAAAGCAATGAGTGATATCTTTGCAAAACGTTCTGTTGCAGATATTAAATTATTATTACGTTGGAATACTATTAACGGTGCATTAAGTACACTTTCTACAGATTTAGAAACTGCTAATTGGGAGTTTTATAGCAAAGAAATGCAAGGAGCAAAAAAACAACGCGCAAGAGATGAACGCGCTTTAGGAAGCTTAAACGGTGCTGTTGGTGAAGCTTTAGGAAAACTATATGTAGAAAAAATGTTTCCACCAGAAGCAAAAAAGAAAGCCAAAGAAATGATTGATAATGTAATGCTTGGTTTTGAGGCCAGAATTGCACAATTACCTTGGATGAGTGAAGTAACTAAAGAAAAAGCTTTAGAAAAACTACACAAATTAACCGTTAAAATTGCTTATCCAGATGTTTGGAAAGATTATTCAGAATTACAAGTAAAAGGATTAGAAGAAGGGGGTTCTTATTTTGAAAATGCAATTAATGTTACCAAATGGAACTACAATAAAAACATGGCAAAATTAGGAAAAGAAGTAGATAGAACAGAATGGGGAATGTCTCCTCAAACTGTAAACGCTTACTTTAATCCTGTAAATAATGAAATCGTTTTTCCTGCTGCTATTTTACAACCACCTTTTTATGATTACAAAGCAGATGAAGCTGTAAATTATGGTGGAATTGGTGCGGTTATTGGTCATGAAATCTCACATAGTTTCGATGATTCTGGCGCTCGTTTTGACGGTGATGGAAACCTTAAAAACTGGTGGACAAAAGAAGATTCTGAAAAATTTGCAGTAGTAGGTGATAAATTAGTAAAACAATACAGCGACATTATTGCTATTGATAGTATGCATTTAAATGGAAAATATACCTTAGGAGAAAATATTGGTGATTTAGGTGGTGTACAAGCTGCTTTTGAAGGATTACAAATTTTCTTAAAGAAAAATGGAAGACCTGCTGATATTGATGGTTATACGCCAGAACAACGTTTTTTCCTTTCTTGGGGAACTATTTGGAGAACCAAAATGCGTGATGAGGCTCTTAAAAACTTAATCATGACCAATACACACTCTCCTGGAATGTATAGAGCCTACATGCCTCTTAAAAATGTAGATGCTTTCTACAAAGCTTTTGATGTTAAAGAAGGTGATAAAATGTATTTAAAACCAGAAGACAGAGTAAGAATTTGGTAAGGTCATAAATCTTTTTTTGAGGTTCTCTTTATGAAAATCAAACACTAAAACTTAAATTAAAAACCGATGCAAAAGTATCGGTTTTTTTTTGCCGTTACCACAAGGGTCACGCTTTTCGCACTCGTTTTTTTGCTCTTCAAAAAAGAGCTTAAACAAATACTTCAATCGTTAACGCAAACATACTTACCTGTTTTTTGCCGCAACGAATCAATTTAGAAGTCTTATTTTTGCAAAATGCTAAAGGTCAAAACAATTTCTTTCTCTTATCACAAAAATAAACCTGTTTTAAAAGATATTAATTTTTCTTTACAACAAGGAGAACACTTATGTATAATGGGAGAAAGTGGTTGTGGTAAATCAACTCTTTTAAAAATAATTTACGGTTTATTAGATCTGCAAAAGGGTGAAATTTTCTGGAATAAAAATCGAGTTTTAGGTCCAAAACACTATTTAGTTCCTGGAATGGATTTCTTTAAATATGTGGCCCAAGATTTTGATTTGATGCCTTATACTTCCGTGTCAGAAAACATCAAAAAATTCTTGTCACGTTTTTATCCCAAAGAAAGTGAAAAACGTACACAAGAATTATTAGACGTAATAGAAATGACAGCTTTTAGAAATACAAAAGTTAAAAATTTAAGTGGAGGTCAAAAACAACGTGTGGCAATAGCTAGAGCACTTGCAAAAGAACCAGAACTATTATTACTTGACGAACCTTTTGGACAAATAGATAACTTTAAAAAGAACTCTTTGAGAAGAAATTTATTTAGCTATTTAAAAGAAAAAAATATTGCGTGTATTGTGGCTACTCACGATAAAGATGATGCTCTTTCTTTTGCTGATAAACTACTCGTAATTCGTAATAAAAAAATCATTGCAAATGCAACTCCTAAAGAAATATACAACGCTCCAAAAGAAAAATATGTTGCCTCTTTATTTGATGACGTTAACGAAATTACAATCAACAATAAAAAACATTTAGTATATCCTCATCAACTAAAAATGGTTGAAAAACCTGAATTAAAAGCAACCGTTTTAAATTCTTTTTTTAAAGGTTCTTATTGGTTGGTTGAAGCTGTTCTTGATGAGCAAAAAGTATTTTTTAATTCTTCTTCTGATTTACAAAAAGGTGAAAAAATTAATTTATTAATTGAATTATAAATTCGACACTATTAAAAGAAATTTTATCTTTTTCTTGCCTTCCTAATAACATTTTTCCGATTGGTGAAGAAACAGAAACCGCAAAATAATTCTTGCCCTCTACTGTTAATTTTCCTGCACTGACACTTAAAAAATAGTTGGCTTTATTGGTAAAGACAACACTTCCTAAATGTGCTTTTTTTGATGCTTTAGAAATATCAATCTTAGCCAAAATTTCTTTCATTTGAACAATTCCCGCAAGTTGTTGACCTGCTTTTTCCATTTCTAATTGCAACATTGCTCTACCTGTTTCATGCTTATCTCCTGCTGAACTTTTGGTTTCAGATTGCAGTGCATTCTGGTTAGATGTAATAATTTTGTCAATTGTTTGTAAACGATTATTTACATAGTTTTGACATTGTATAAAAAGTGCTTGTTTTATATTCATAACAAATCTGCTAATTCTTTTCCCACCAAACTACCTATAGCAATTCCCATTCCTCCTAATCTTACACCACAAAATACATTATTAGAAAGTTGTTTTACAATTGCCTTTTTTTGATTTCCTACTCCCATAATTCCACTCCATCTTTGGTCTATTTTAAAATTTGTGTTGGGTAAAATGATTTCTTTTAATATTCTTTCTAATTCATTTTGAATAATTGCTGTCTGACCAAAATGAGTAGTTTCTTCTGTTTTAAAATCGAGATTTCTTCCACCACCAAATAAAATTCTATCATCAATATTTCTAAAATAATAATAGCCTTTATCTAGATGAAATGTTCCTTTTATCTGTAAATTCTTTATGGGTTCAGTAATAATAACTTGGGCTCTAGCGGGTTTGATATTTTCATCTAAAAGTTGTCCCGCAAAACCATTGGTTGTTATTAGTAATTTTTTAGTGTAAAAATCTGATATATTAGTTTTTATATTTACTTTTTTATCTCCCTCAATAAAACTCTCTACGGTAATATTATTCAATATTTTTACACCTATATTCTGTACTTTTTTAAGCAAATGTGAAATCATTTTTCCGGTATCAATTTGTCCCTCAAAATTGTTTACAATATATTTTTGATGTACTTTTTGAAAACCAAAATTATTCTTAGAGGTAGAAAAAACATCATTTTTAAAAATCGGGTTTAACAACTGATTAATTTCTTCTTTTTTAGAAATACATTCATTAAAAAAAGTTGGATCTTGAAACAATTCAAACCCTTTGTTTTGCTGAAAATCAATGTTTTTATCGCCTAAATTCTCACGTAACAAACCTAAGCCTTTCCAACGTTTTTCTACTAAATTAAAAACCTCTTGTGTTGTGTGTGCGTGTAAATCGTCAATGATTTCTGATAAACTTCCAAAGCAAGCAAATCCTGCGTTTTTAGTACTTGCTCCTTGAGGCAACATTCCTTTTTCAAGAATTAAAACATTAGATTTTGGATGCTCTTTCTTAAGCTCTAAGGCACAGTTTAAACCTACAATTCCACTACCAACAATCGTAAAATCGATGTTAGAAAACCATTCTTTTATTTCCCAATAACTATAATTCATTAAAAATCAAATTGTAATTGTACCCAAAAAGGTTCTTTTGTTTCTGTATTTAAATTTGCAAAAGAAAGCCCCAATAAACGCACAGAGTTTTGCAACTTTTCTTGAAATAATAATTTTTTTACTACAGGGAAAAATTCGCGTTTTGTTTGCATAAAATTTGTGGTAGTTTTACTTCTTGTCTGTTGCGTAAAATCTGAATATTTAATTTTTAAAGTAATGGTTTTTCCTTTTGTATCAGATTTTTTCATACGTCTTTCCAGTTCATCTGCAATTTTTTCTAAACGTTCTAGCATAAAAATTTCTGAAGAAATATTTTCATCAAATGTTCTTTCTGCAGCAATCGACTTTCTAATTCGATCTGGTTTTACTTTACTATTATGAATACCGCGAACAATATTGTAATAATGAACCCCAGATTTACCGAACAATTGTACCAATTCTTCCAATGATTTTTTCTTTAAATCGTTGCCCACAAAAATGCCTAAATTATACATTTTAGCTGCGGTAACTTTACCAACTCCATAAAATTTATTGACTGGTAAATCTTCCAAAAACTGAATAACTTCTTCTGGATGAACTGTTTTTTGTCCATTAGGTTTGTTAATATCTGAAGCAACTTTGGCAATAAACTTATTTATAGAAATTCCTGCAGAAGCCCGTAAGCCAGTTTCATCAAAAATACGTAGCCTAATTTCTCTAGCAATATCATTTGCAGATGGGTTGCCTTTTTTGTTTTCTGTAACATCTAAATAAGCTTCGTCTAAAGAAAGTGGTTCTACTAAATCGGTATACTCGTAAAATATTTCTCTAATCTGTTTTGATATTTCTTTATAACGATCAAAATCACTATTTACAAAGATTAAATGCGGACATTTTTGTCTAGCTAAAGTACCGCTCATTGCAGATTTTACACCAAATTTACGCGCTTCATAACTTGCTGCAGAAATAACACCTCTTCTTCCTTCTCCTCCAACAGCAATTGCTTTTCCTCTTAATTCCGGATTATCTAACGCTGCTACAGATGCATAAAAAGCATCCATATCTACATGTATAATTTTTCGAAAAGGAGGTTGTAATTCCATCTTTCGAAAATACGGAATTTGAGTTGAATATTATTTCAAAAAATCAATACAAATTTGTGTGACTTTTTCTAATTCTTTAGATAAAACTTCTTTTTTCCATGGATGAGCAGTATTAAAAACATGATTTGCATTTTCTATGATTTTAAACTCACTTTTAGGGTTCCATAGATGTAGTTTTTTCGCTTCGCTGATTGCTACAGAAGTATCATTATCACCATGAATTATTAACTGAGGAATCTTTAGATTTTCCGTTGCTTTTTGAATATTTAAACGATTTTCATTTCTAATAAAATCTTCATAAAATTGATAAAAGTGAGGCATTTCTTGATGATTTCGTCCATTTTTCACATAATAAACACCCTTTTCTTTCCATTTTTGAAAAGCTTCTTTTTTTGGAAATCGTGTTTTATAATTTGAAACTCCAGCCAAAGTAATTACTTTTTTTATACACTTTTCTTCATTCGATTTTAGCAAAACTATTCCACCTCCACGAGAATGCCCAATTAAAGAAATCGTTTCTAAATCAACTTCATTTTTAAAATCTTTATTTGTAGAAATCCAATCTATAACAGTCCCTAAATCATCTAATTCTTTTGTATAATTGTTGTTACCAAAAGCTTTTAAATCTGGAAAATCTATTGGATTTTCTGAGGTTCCTCCATTATGAGAAAAGTTAAACTTTATAAAGAAAAATCCTGCTTTAGCAAAAGTTTGAGCCATACTATTCCAAGCTCCCCAATCTTTAAACCCTTTATAACCATGACAAAAAATGATCACTTTTTTAGGCTGATGAGTTTCTTTATAAATAACATCAACTAAGATGGGTTTGTGATGTTTGCCTTGTAAAATTATATTCTTAGTCATTTTCATAATATCAAAAATAAAAAAAACGCATCAAAATTGATGCGCTTCTTAATTCTATTTATTAAAGAATACTATTAAATTACTCCTTGATCTAACATTGAATCGGCTACTTTAATAAAACCGGCAATATTTGCTCCTTTTACATAGTTTATATAACCATCTTCTTCTGTTCCAAATTTTAAACAAGAAACATGTATAGAATGCATTATTTGATGCAATTTAACGTCTACTTCTTCTTTAGTCCAATTGATTTTCATTGCATTTTGAGACATTTCTAATCCAGAAACTCCTACTCCACCTGCATTAACGGCTTTCCCTGGTGCGTATAAAATTTTGGCTTTATGAAACTCATGAATGGCTTCTGGAGTACAACCCATATTAGAAACCTCTGCTACATATTGTACACCATTTGCAATTAATTTTTCTGCATCTTCACCGTTTAACTCATTTTGAGTTGCACAAGGCATTGCAATATCACATTTTACTCCCCAAGGTTTTTCATTTGGATAAAAGGTAGCTTCCGGAAACTCATCGGCATACGGAGAAACAATATCATTATTACTTGCTCTTAATTGTAACAAGTAACTTATTTTATCATTATCTAACCCTTTTTCATCATAAATATATCCATCAGGACCAGAAATGGTAACTACTTTTCCGCCTAATTCTGTAATTTTTAAAGCAACACCCCAAGTTACATTTCCAAAACCGGAAAGTGCAATTATTTTACCTTTAAAATCATCATTTTTAGTTTCTAACATTTCTTTTGTAAAGTAAACGCCTCCAAAACCAGTTGCTTCTGGTCTAATTAAGCTTCCTCCCCAATTTAAACCTTTACCAGTAAAAACACCTGAGTTTTCTTGTTGTAATTTTTTATACATACCATACATAAACCCAATTTCTCTAGCTCCTGTTCCAATATCTCCAGCAGGTACATCTGTACTTGGGCCAATAAACCTCCATAATTCTAACATGAACGCTTGACAAAAACGCATGATTTCTGTATCTGATTTTCCTTTTGGATTAAAATCTGAACCTCCTTTTGCACCACCCATTGGTAATGTGGTTAAGGCATTTTTAAATATTTGTTCAAACCCTAAAAACTTTAAGATGCTTAAATTTACACTTGGATGTAATCGAATACCTCCTTTGTAAGGGCCAATAGCGTTATTAAATTGTATTCTGTGACCTAAATTTACATGAACATTTCCTGAATCATCAATCCAAGAAATTCTAAAAGTAAAAATGCGATCTGGTTCTACTAAACGTTCAATAACTTTTGCCGATTCGTATTGAGGATTTTCATTATAAATCGTTTCAATAGATTCTAAAACTTCTTTAACAGCCTGTAAATATTCCTTTTCATTAGGATGTTTTGTTTCTAGGTTTGTTAAAATTTCTTTGACATTCATATTAATATAATTAACAACTATTTTATAGTATAATTTTCATAACAAAAATACATTTTTAAAATTGATTTTTAAACAACATCTTTCGTTGTATTTTTAAGATTTAACAAAAAAATAATCCTTTTTTACGAATATGAAATATATTTAAACGCTTAAGGGGTCTTTTTTATTAGACACATATTTTTACATAAATCCCTCAGGTGGCAACTCTTCATCTGTACTTTCTTCATTTACGTAAGTATCTTTCAATGAAATACCTGCTTTAAAAATTGCAGCTTTATTATTTGTACCATCCACAATAACTGTAAGTGGATTTTGAAAAGAAATGTGTCGTAAATAAGGATCTTCAAAAACAGCTTCTTGTTCATTTAAATAATCTACATCAAAAAAACCATCTTTTATAAATGGGTTTATGGTTAAATAGCCCACTTTAAAGGATGTTAAATTTTGAAAAAAATGTGTTCCTTGACTCGGGTCTATTCTAAAATCATTTAAACCCGATTCTACAATTATTTTTGCTGCAGAAATTTGAGACCAAAGTACTGGGATTCCTAACCAAGAATCGCTTGAGCCCCAACGTCCTGGGCCTACCAAAATATAAGGTTTGTCTGCATCAATAAATTTTTTATTAATGGCTTCTACTGCTTTTGCAATTTCTCTTGTATTAGCAGAATTAAATGTGTTGGGTTTTACATAAACAACATCGCAGATATTTTCATATTTTCCATTTCCTAAAGCAGATTCAGAATAAATTATAGTGTCTAAAATATCTAAATTTTTAGGCAATTTACACACCGTTTCTACACTTTCTATAATAGGTCTAATTTGTAAAAAACTAAATTCTTTTGGCTTTCCTGACGGAACATCTAACTTTACGGCAAACTCTATTTCTATGGGATTTCTCATTTCTCGTTGCCCAATTCGTAATAGTTCTTGTAAAATTTCTGGCAACGGAAAAGTGTTGTATTTTAAAATATTATCAAATGTAATTACACGAATTCCATCATGCATTACACCTGGTATAATCCTATTGTTTTGTAAATCGTAGGTTGATGCTACAAACTTTAAAGAACCATGTTTTTCTGCCCCTCTAATAGTTACCTTCTTTTTATTAATGGCTTCAGAAGTTGATGTTTGATAACTATCTGGATTAACATCTAGGCCATAAAAATATTGCTGTGTATCTCTTTGAGTTGAGCCCGGAGAAGATAATTGTAACACCTTTTTAGGGTGATAGGGCGAAAAACGCAAAGACTGCCCTCCTCCAACAATTAATTCTCCTAAACCTAAAGCAATATTAGCTATTCCTTCATTTGGTTTTTCTTCTCCAATCGGATAAAAATTAATAGAACGTGCAACTCCCGATATATTTGGATAATACACATCTTGGTATTGTTTACCAGTAATCTCTTGTAAAATTACCGCCATTTTATCTTCTTCTATTGTGTGTGATATTGCTTTTAAATAGGATTTACTATTTTCGAAAAAAGCAGAAGCAATAACAGATTTTACTGCATTAGAAACCATTTCAACCATTTTGTCTATGTCCGAATTTGGAAGCATATAGGTAGAAAAAACACCTGCAAATGGCTGATAATTAGAATCTTCTAACATACTTGATGAGCGTACTGCAACTGGACATTTTGTTGTTTTTAAAAATGCTCTAATATCTTCTAAAACCCATTTTGGAAGTTCTTTGGATATAAATTCTTTTAAAACTTCTTCATCATTATTGCATTTTGCTGCAAACTTAATTAGTTTATGTGTGTCTATAAATTGATCGTATACTTCTGTACTAATGACTACTGTTCTTGGGATTGAAATACTTACATTTTCGTATTTATTATATAAGTTGTTTCGTTTTAAAAAGGAATCTATAAAAGCCAAACCTCTTCCTTTTCCTCCTAAATTTCCTTCTCCAATTCTTGCAAAACCAACAAACTCATCATATTTATATTTGTTAAATTTTACAATTACACCTCTAGACCTATAAACTCTGTATAGTTTAATAGACCTAATTAAAAATTCTCGTATTTGTTCTACGTCTTCAAATTCTTCATATTCAACAGTGCTTAACAAATCTGCTAACGGAAAAAGTGCTCTTGATTTTACCCATTTAGAAAATTCGCTTCTTGTACCATGATACATTAAAGAGTCTTTAGTTACAATATGTAGTGCTTTTTGAAATTCGCTTAAATCTTTAGCAGTTGCTAAAACTTTCATTTGTACAGGGTCCCAAAATTCAAAATCGCCAAACGAAAAATACTTTATGATATAATTTTTTATATCTACTCCTAAAGTTTCAGAATGTTTGTATAAAAATTTCCCTTTTAATTCTAAAGCTCGTTTTTCGTTATCTGCATTTGAAGATTGAATTAAAAAAGGAAAATAACGCTTGTAATTTCTAACGTGTTTTAAAAATAAAAATCCTGCTTCTTCATTTCTAACACCATCTTTAAAATAATTAACATCAGATATAACACCTAATAAATTATCTCTATAGGTGTTAAATAAATCCATACCCTCTTCATAAGTTGTAGCCAATAAAATTTTTGGCCGCCCACGCATTAACAGCATTTTTCGATGCTCATTTAATCCTTCAGACATTAGCTCTTGTGTCTGCTTCAGAAGCTCTTTATATATTAATGGAATATATCTCGAATAAAATTTCAATGAATCTTCTATTAATAAAATAGCTTTAACACCAACGCTATTAATATCAACTTGAGCATTCATTCTGTCTTCCGTTAATTTTATAATTGCTAAAAATATGTCGGCATTTCCATTCCAATGAAATACAAAATCGATAATTCCTGTATTTCCTTTCTGTAGCTTGCTTCTTAATTGTGATGAGTGATGACTTAATGCTGCAATTGGTACATCTGGAAAAGCTTCTTTAATTTTTTTTGAGGTTTCAAAAGCCTTATAATTACCTATATCTAGCCATGTAATTACCATGTCTATTGTGTTTGTTTCCATCTTCTTAACAGCCCTTCTTGCAGAATTTGCATGTAAAAAAGTTGGTGGATGTCTTAAATTTAAAGAAGTGTATTCATTAAAAATTCGTTCCTCAATTCTACCATCTTCTTCAAGCATATAAAAATCATAATTAGAACAAACAATTAATATCTGATGAATTCTTTTTTTCATTAACTTATCGAAAGTAACTTCTTTAAAAGCGTATGATTTTAAGTTGGCTATTATATTTTCTTTCATATTTGTTCCTTTTGTTATTGACACACAATATATAAATTTTAGTTTCTAAACTATTTAAAAATAAAAAAAGCGCATCAAAAATGATGCGCTTTTACATATTATTAAAATTTTTATTTACACAACTCCTTGATCTAACATAGCATCTGCAACTTTTACAAAACCAGCAACATTTGCTCCTTTTACATAATCTACATAACCATTTGCTTGTGTTCCGTATTCAACACATGAAGCATGAATATCGTTCATTATTTGATGTAACTTAGTATCTACCTCTTCTCTAGTCCAATTGTAACGTAAAGAATTTTGACTCATTTCTAAACCAGAAGTTGCAACACCACCAGCATTTGATGCTTTTCCAGGAGAAAACAATATTTTTGCTTCTTGAAAAGCAGTAATTGCTTCTGGTGTAGAAGGCATATTTGCTCCTTCTGCAACACAAATACAACCATTTGTAATTAATATTTTCGCTTCATCTCCATTTAGTTCATTTTGAGTTGCACAAGGTAAAGCTACATCACATTTAGTAGACCAAGGTCTTTCTCCTGCGAAAAATTTTGCTTTTGGATATTTTTCTACATATTCATTAATTCTACCTCTACGAACATTTTTAATATCCATTATGTATGCTAACTTTTCAGCATCAATTCCGTCTATATCATATATATATCCAGAAGAATCAGACATTGTAACTACTTTAGCTCCTAATTCGGTAGCTTTTTGTGTAGCATATTGTGCAACATTACCTGAACCAGATACGGCAACTGTTTTTCCCTCAAAAGAATCTTCTTTGGTTTTTAACATATTTTGTGCAAAATATACATCACCATAACCCGTCGCTTCTGGTCTAATTAAAGATCCTCCCCAACTTGCACCTTTTCCTGTTAAAACACCTACAAACTCGTTGCGTAATTTTTTATATTGACCAAACATAAATCCAATTTCTCTACCTCCTACACCGATATCACCTGCAGGAACATCTGTATTTGCTCCAATATGACGAAATAATTCTGACATAAAGGCTTGACAAAATGCCATTACTTCTCTGTCTGATTTTCCTTTTGGATTAAAGTCTGATCCTCCTTTTCCTCCACCCATTGGTAAAGTTGTTAAAGAATTTTTAAACACTTGTTCAAAACCTAAAAATTTTAAAATTGATAAGTTTACTGATGGATGAAAACGCAAACCTCCTTTATATGGGCCTATTGCAGAATTAAACTCTACTCTATAACCTCTATTTATTTGTGTTTCTCCACTATCATCTACCCATGGCACACGGAACATTAATGTTCTTTCTGGCTCTACCATTCTCTCTAATAATTTTTTCCCTTGATATTTAGAGTTTTTTTCAATAAACGGAATTACTGTTTCTGCAACTTCATGTACAGCTTGTAAAAATTCAGGTTCATTAGAATTACGTTCTTTTACGTAATTCATAAAAGCGTTTATTTTAGATTCCATAATTTTCATGTGCTTTTTATGGTATTAATAAAAATTTAAAGTGACAAAGATAGCTAATTTTCAATCTGATTAAATTTAAAATTAAATTTATATTAATTCTAAAACCCCTTGTTTTCAATCGATTTCGTAGTGTGAATTGCAATAGTTTTAAAATCCGTAATAAAACTCTTGAAAAAAATGTAAATTTGTACTCTAATCTAGAATGAATAATGTTAGATAAAGTTAAAGAATTGATTGGTGATGTAGAAGCTTTTAAAGCAACTACTAAAGAAGAAATTGAAGTTTTTAGAATCAAATACTTAGGAAGCAAAGGTGTGTTAAAAGACCTTTTTGCTGAGTTTAAAAATGTTGACGCAGCTATGCGTAAAGATTTTGGACAAGCCTTAAATAATTTAAAAAAATCTGCAGAAGGAAAAGTTACTGCTCTGAATGAATCTTTAGAAAATGCTGTTGAAGATAAAGGGTTTTATGGAGATTTGTCTAGACCTTCTGAACCTATTGAATTAGGCTCTCGTCATCCAATTTCATTGGTCAAAAATCAAATTATTGAAGTTTTTAATAGAATAGGTTTTACCGTTTCTGAAGGCCCAGAGATAGAAGACGATTGGCATAATTTTACTGCTTTGAACTTGCCAGAATATCATCCTGCAAGAGATATGCAAGACACCTTCTTCATAGAACAAGATCCTGATATTTTATTACGTACTCACACATCTTCTGTGCAAGTGCGTTATATGGAAAATAATACACCACCTATAAGAACAATTTCTCCGGGAAGAGTTTTTAGAAATGAAGATATTTCTGCGCGTGCACATTGTATTTTTCATCAAGTCGAAGGTTTATATATTGATACAGATGTATCTTTTGCCGATTTAAAACAAACCCTTTTATACTTTACTAAAGAAATGTTTGGGAAATCTAAAATACGTTTACGTCCTTCTTATTTCCCTTTTACAGAGCCAAGTGCAGAGGTAGATATTTATTGGGGTTTAGAAACCGAAACTGATTACAGAATTACCAAAGGTACTGGTTGGTTAGAAATTATGGGTTGTGGTATGGTAGATCCTAATGTATTAAAAAATGCAAATATTGATCCTACAAAATACTCTGGATACGCTTTTGGAATGGGTATAGAACGTATTGCCATGTTGTTATATCAAATACCAGACATTCGAATGTTTTATGAAAATGACAAACGTTTCTTAGAACAATTTAAATCGGTATTATAATGAACTACTTTTCACAATTTTGGGACGAAAATAGAGATGATAAATATGCAGATTGGGGAACTTCTACTTGGTTTTTTGAAACCAACGATTCAGACGAGGTTTTAAAACAAATTACTGTTTATAAAAACGGAAAAGTAACTAAATATAATGCAGCTAATTTAGAGGATGAATTTGGTAGTTTGTGTGATGGTACATTAACTATTGATGAGTGTGATGGAGATCTTATCTCTAAAAAAGAGTTTTATAAAATATGGGAAGTTTAACACAAAAACACACACCCTAAAGTATTTAAAGCCGATAATTCTATCGGTTTTTTTTATTTAACATTTTTTATGTTCTTTTTGTTCGGTTTGTTCCGAACTATTAATATATTTGCAAAAAAATTACTGTTTCAATTCGTTTCAAAAATAGAAACAGTCATATAAAAACAAAAAAAATGAAAGATAATATTTGTAAAGAAAAAATGGCTTTAGTAGAAAAACTAGGTGTTCATTTAGAAAACAGAGAACAGTTGGCACCTGTTGCTGCTCGTATTTTATCTTATATAATTCTTACCGGAAAAAAAGGGGCAACTTTTGAAGATATGGTAAATATTCTTTGCGCAAGTAAAAGTACAATATCTACGCACCTTAATCATTTGCAAGATTTAAACAAGATTCAATATTTCACTAAAACTGGAGATCGTAAAAAATATTTTATAATTAATACGAATACCATTATTCAACACATTAATAAATTGACAAAACATTGGAAAGAAGAACGAGAACTACATCTAGAAATTAAAAACTATAAAGAGAAAATAAATAATAATAAAATTGAAAATGAAGAAGAAAAATTCGATTTAAACTTTCATAACGATTACATTGAATTTATAAACGGAGCTTCAGCTTCTATAGAAAAATTAAAATCAAAATTAAACAACGATAAAATTAGTATTTAAATATTTATAAAATGAAAAACAACAAATTATATATTCTATTATCGCTAAGCCTCTTTTTAGCTGTTATAAGTTGTAATAACAAACAAGAATCACTTCAAAAACCACAAGCTCCTCCTCAAGCTTTTCCAACAGCACAAATACAATTAAAAACTGTAACAGATTATAAAGAATACCCTACAAACATTGAAGGAATAGTAAACAGTGATGTAAGAGCAAAGGTATCAGGATACATTCAAAAAGTAATGGTTGATGAGGGCCAAAAAGTACGTAAAGGTCAAACCCTTTTTAAACTAGAAACACAATCCTTAAGTCAAGATGCTGGGGCTGCTAAAGCTCGTATTAATGTGGCACAGGTAGAAGTAGAGAAACTAATTCCACTTGTAGAAAAAAACATAATAAGTCCCGTGCAATTAGAAACTGCAAAAGCAAACTTAGCACAAGCAAAAGCAAATTATAGTAGTATTTCTGCAAATATTGGTTACGCAACTATTAAAAGTCCTGTTGATGGCTTTGTTGGTGCTATTAATTTTAGAGAAGGTGCTTTGATTAGCCCTACAAATACAATGCCCTTAACAACAGTAAGTAATACTAGTAAGGTATATGCTTTTTTTAGTTTAAATGAAAGTCAGTATTTAGACTTTTTACAAAATGCAAAAGGTAAAAACCTAAAAGAAAAATTAGCAAATTATCCTGCAGTAAACTTAATGCTAGCTAACGGAAATATGTATTCTGAAAAAGGAAAAATTGAAACCAGTACAGGACAAATTAATAAAAGTACCGGAACAGTAAGTTTACGTGCTGTTTTTAATAACCAAAATCAGTTATTATCTAATGGTAATAGTGGTAAAATTCAAATTCCAATAGTTTATGAAAATGTAATTGTTATCCCACAACAGGCTACTTACGAGCAACAAGGAAATATTATGTTGTTTAAATTAGGTGATAATAACAAGGTTACAACATCAATTATTAAAGTAAAAGCAACTATAGGAAATCTTTATGTTGTAGCATCTGGGGTCAATTTAAAAGATAAAATTATAACATCTGGGGTTAGTAAATTAAGAAATGGTATGACTATTTCTCCTAAAGAGATCTCTTTTGATGAAGCCATCAAACCAATAACAACATTATTTAAAAACTAATAACTAACAAATATATTAGGCATGTTAAAAACATTTATTGAAAGACCCGTTCTTTCAACAGTAATCTCCATTATCATCGTTATATTAGGAGTTATAAGCATTACTGGTTTACCTATAGAAGAGTATCCAGATATTGCGCCACCAACAATTAAAGTAAGGGCATCTTATGCAGGTGCAAATGCAGAAACTGTTTTAGAGAGTGTAATTATTCCTATAGAAGAGCAAATTAATGGGGTAGAAGGAATGACCTACATAACCTCTACTGCTTCTAATAATGGAACTGCTGAAATTACAGTGTATTTTAATCAAGAAATTGATGCAGATATTGCTGCGGTTAACGTTCAAAACCGTGTTTCAAGAGCAAACCCTTTATTACCTAAAGAAGTTATTCAAACAGGGGTTACAACACAAAAGCAAGAAACTAGTGCTTTAATGTTTATATCTATGTATTCTGAAAGTGACAATTATGATGCAACTTTTATTCAGAATTATTTAAAAATTAATGTTATTCCTGCTATGCAACGTATTAGTGGGGTTGGAGATGTGAGTGTATTCTCTCAACAAGATTATGCAATGCGAATTTGGTTAAAACCAGAAAAACTAGCAGCTTATAATTTAATTCCTTCTGATATTTCTGCGGCTTTGGCTGAACAAAATTTAGAAGCTGCGGCTGGTTCTTTAGGCGAAAATAATGGTGAAGCTTTTTCTTACACATTAACATATAGTGGTCGTTTTAAAAATGAAAGTCAATATGGTGATATTGTGATAAAAGCATTAGGAAACGGACAGTTTCTTAGACTTAACGATATAGCAACGATAGAACTTGATGCACAATCATACTCTGCTAATGCGATGAGTAAGGGAAACCCTGCTGTATTTATGGGTATTTTCCAAACAAAGGGTTCTAACGCAAAAGAAATTATAGAAAACATTAAAGTAACCTTAGAATCGGTTAAAAAAGATCTTCCAGAAGGATTAGACATTTTTGTCCCTTATGACACAAGTTTGTTTTTAAATGCTTCTATAGAAAAAGTAATTAGTACTTTATTAGAAGCCTTTTTATTGGTGTTTTTAGTGGTGTTTATCTTCTTACAAGATTTTCGTTCTACATTAATTCCGGCAATTGCTGTACCGGTTTCTATTATTGGTACCTTCTTTTTCTTAAGTGTTTTTGGATATTCTATTAACTTACTAACACTATTTGCATTAGTGCTCGCCATTGGTATTGTGGTAGATGATGCTATTGTGGTCGTAGAAGCTGTGCATGCTAAATTAGATGAAGGAGAAAAGAATCCTAAAAAGGCTACACTTACAGCAATGAATGAAATATCTGGAGCAATTATATCAATTACATTGGTAATGGCTGCAGTATTTATTCCGGTAACCTTTATTTCTGGTCCAACGGGTGTTTTTTATGAGCAGTTTGGTGTCACTTTAATTATTGCAATTCTTATTTCTGCAGTAAATGCATTAACCTTAAGTCCTGCATTATGTGCCTTATTACTAAAACCTCATAAAGAGGATGAAGAACTAAAAGGAAAAGGACCTTTAAAACGATTTTACACCTTGTTTAACCGTGGGTTTAATGCAACTGTAGAACGCTACGGAAAATCACTTCAGTTTTTATACAAAAGAAAATTTGTCTCTGTAATATTATTAATTATTGCAGGGGCTGGTATTTATTGGGCTTCACAAACAACACCAACAGGTTTTGTCCCTAATGAAGATAGAGGTATTCTTTTTGCTAATATTGAATTGCCTGCTGGTGCATCTTTAGACAGAACAGATGGAGTTGCAAGAGATTTATACAGTAAAATAAATGGTATTGAGGGTATTGTAGCCGTTAATATGATTAAAGGTAGAAGTTTAATTAGTGGGTCTGGTAGTAACTATGGTTTTGGAATTATAAAATTAGCAGATTGGGAAGATCGTAAAGATCCATCTTTATCGGTACAAGCTATTACTGGAAAATTATTCGGTATTGCAGCAACCATACCAGAGGCAAATATTATTTTCTTCTCGCCACCAAGTATTCGTGGTTTTGGTAATTCTGCCGGATTTGAAGTGAATTTGTTAGACAAATTTGGAGGAGATTTTAAAGATTTAGACAAAGCAAATAAAGAGTTTGCAATGGCTTTAATGAGTCACCCAGAAATTAAATATGCACAATCTTCTTTCAGCACCAATTATCCTCAATATGAAATGGAAATTAACGTGCCTCTAGCCAAAGAAAAAGGAGTACCTGTTAACAGTATCTTCTCTACCTTACAAGGTTATATTGGTGGGATCTATGCTTCTGATTTTTCTAAATTCGGAAAACAGTTTAGAGTTTATATCCAGGCTTTACCAGATGATAGAGCAAGTGTAGATGATTTAAATAGCATGTATGTAAGAACAAATTCTGGTGAAATGACACCAATTACACAGTTTGTAAACTTAAAACGTGTCTATGGTCCACAATCGGTAACGCGTTTCAACTTATTTAATTCTACCACCATTACTGGTGCTACAAATGATGGCTTTAGTACTGGTGATGCTATTAGAGTTATTGAAGAGGAAGTTGCCAAATTACCAAGTAATTATACCGTTGCTTATTCTGGTTTAACTAGAGAAGAGGTAAATGCAAGTAATCAAACCACATTTATTTTTATATTAAGTATTCTATTTGTCTACTTCTTATTAAGTGCACAATATGAAAGTTATTTATTACCATTTGCAGTAGTGTTTTCTATTCCTTTTGGTGTATTTGGTGCCTATATAAGCACAAAGTTTTTTGGATTAGAAAATAATATTTATTTCCAAATTGCCTTAATAATGCTTATTGGTCTGCTCGCAAAAAACGCCATCTTAATTGTAGAATTCGCACTTCAAAGACGTAAAAATGGAGAAACAATTGTAGAGGCTGCTATACATGGGGCAAAAGCACGTTTACGTCCAATTTTAATGACCTCTTTTGCCTTTATTTTAGGATTGATGCCATTGGTGTTAGCTAAAGGTGTTGGGGCAGCTGGAAACAATTCTATTGGTACAGGTGCTGCAGGAGGAATGCTTATCGGAACAATTTTAGGAGTCTTTGTAATTCCTATTCTATTTATTTTATTTCAATGGTTACAAGAAAAAGTTTCTAGTAAACCAGTAGTTATCGCACAACAAAATGAAGAATAATCATATGATTTCAATTATAAAAAATAAAAACCTTCAAAAAGGTCTCGTTTTAACTGTAATGGTTTTTACATTACAAAGTTGTTTTGTGGCTAAAGAGTATACAAGACCAGAACTAAAAATAACAGATCATTTATACAGAACAGATCATTTGCCATCGGATAGTATTTCTATGGCAGATGTGTCTTGGAAAACATTATTTACAGACACATATTTAAATCAATATATAGAAGAAGGTCTTCAAAATAATATCGATATTAGAATTGCTATTCAACAAATAATTGCCGCAGAAGCCTATTTAAAACAAGGAAAATCGGGTTATTTACCAACTCTAAACGCAACAGGTTCTGCTAGTAGATCTTATATTTCTAATAACGGGCAACAAGGCGCTCTTTTAAGTAGTTTGGGAACCGATCATATTGATCAATTTGAAGTCTCTGGTGCTCTTTCTTGGGAAGCTGATATTTGGGGGAAAATAAGAAGTAATAAACGTGCTTTTGCTGCAAGTTATTTACAAAGTGTTGCTGCACATCAAGCAGTAAAAACACAATTAATTTCTAGTATTGCTACTACTTATTATCAACTTTTAGCATTAGATTCTCAATTAGAAATTACCCAAAAAACTATTGAAGCTAGAAAAAACAGTGTAAAAACTATTAAAGCATTAAAAGAGGCTGGGTTAACAAACCAAGTGGCTGTAGATCAAAATATTGCTCAATACAATAGTGCAAAAGCTTTAGAGGTAGATATAGAAACTGCAATTTTTAAAACAGAAAACACATTAAGTATCTTGTTAGGAAAATCACCTCAACATTTTAAGAGAGGTAGCTTAACAAACCAAAAAATAGAAACAGAATTAAAACTAGGTGTTCCTGCTACTTTATTAAGTAATAGACCAGATGTTATGGCGGCAGAATATCAATTAATTCAGTCTTTTGAATTAACAAATGTTGCTAAAAGTAATTTTTACCCTTCATTAACTTTAACGGCTTCTTCTGGATTACAAAGTTTAAATTTTGATAATTTATTTAATGGAAATTCGTTCTTTGCAAATTTAGCCGGAGGTATTACTCAACCTATTTTAAATGGTAGAAAAATAAAAACACAATACGAAGTTGCAAAAGCACAACAAGAACAAGCGCTTTTAAACTTTAAAAAATCATTATTAACAGCTGGAAGCGAAGTCTCTAATGCATTATTTGCTTATAATTCTGAAACTAAAAAATATACTTTTAGATTAAATGAAGTAGAAGCTTTGCGTAAAGCAGAACAAAATTCTAACGAATTACTTAAAAATGGTTATGCTACTTATTTAGATTTATTAACTGCCAGACAAAGTGCTTTAAATGCAGAATTAAACATCATTGACAGCAAATTACAACAGTTATTAACTATTGTAAACTTATATGAAGCTTTAGGTGGAGGCTTACAATAATTATTTTTAAAATGGTTAGTAAGCAAGAACTTTTAGAGTGTTCTATTACAAACTTTATCAAGTTTGGAAGCAAGCGTTTTTCTATGAATCAACTTGCTTCTGAACTTGGTATTTCTAAAAAAACCATATACAAACACTTTAAAAACAAAGACGAACTCATATCTAAAGGAGTTCGTTTTATTCTTGATAAATTTTTACACGAAGTAGATAAAATTCTAAAAACCACAAAAGACCCTATTCAAAGAATTATCCTAATTCAAAAAAAAACCTTTCTATATTTAAACTATTTTCAACCAGCTTTTTTATTCGGAATTAAAAAGTATTATCAAAATGCAGATACGGTTTTAAAAAGTTTTAAAGATAATTTTATAGAAGATCACTTAAAACCTCTACTAGAAGAGGCTATAGAAAAAGAGTATCTTTGCAAAGATTTAAATTCAGATTTGTTTTGCTATTTGTATTTTACAAATCTCAAAAACTTAATTTTTGAACCTAAAAATCTTTTTGATGTTTATAGTGTAGATCTCGTTTTTGAACATCTAATTGTAAACACTCTAAGAGGTTTTATCACCCCAAAATACAAAGATGCCAACAAATTATTTTCTTAGTTATTTTTTATGAAAAAAGATATTATAATTCCAGAAGTTACCCATGTAGAAATGGCTATTGTTTATGAATTTAATGATGTTTATAATACAAACGATTGGAACGTTTATATTATCAACAACAAAAAAGTTGATTTAGAAATGATGGTTATTGTTTCTCAAGGTTTTTCTGATACAAAAACAACTTCTTTGTTACGTAAAAAATTAGACAAACTTCCTGCAAATTCTTTTGCTAAGATCGAGTTTATGCAACCAGAATTATTCAAATTAAACAATCGTTTTCAGGTTACTTTTTTTGAAGGAAATACATTACACGAAAAAACATTTCTCTTCAATAAAGACACGGTTAAAGAAGGCGCTTTACGCATGATTCCTGAACTAAAAAAACGTGGAATTTTAGCAAGTTAGTCATTACCAACAATCAAAGAGGAAAGCAATTTCTTTATTAAACATCCTTTCAACTCTAATTTATAACAGATCCTTCTAAATTCAATAACAATTCATTACAATCTAACGCAAATCAATCAAGATTAACCAAAATGTAAGCTCACTTTAACACATTGTAACTGCAATAAACCAAAATGTAAGCTCGCTTTAATACAATGTAACTGCAATAAATTAAAATGCAAGCCCTCTTAAACACATTGTAACCGTAATAAATCAAAATGTAAGCCCACTTAAACACATTGCAACTGCAATAAATCAAAATGCAAGCTAACTCAAGCACAAAGCAACCCTGCTTAACTACTAAGTAAATAAATTTTGTAAAACACCTTCCTTAATAAAGTAAAAAGCAACTTTACAGTGGGTAAATTATCCTAAGAATCCAATAATCAAATACAAAACAGTCGTAATAACACCACCAACCAATGCGTAAGGTAACTGTGTTTTTACATGATCTATATGATCACTAGCAGAAGCCATAGAAGATATAATAGAAGTATCAGAAATTGGCGAACAATGATCACCAAAAATACCTCCTCCTAGGGTAGCAGCAACCACAATAGTTACGTCTGCTCCATGAATATTTGCCATAGGTACAGAAATTGCTAACATAATAGCAAAGGTTCCCCAAGAAGTTCCTGTAGAAAAAGCAATAAAAGAACTAATTATAAACACAACTGCAGGTAATAATTCGGGAGATAACCAATCTTTAGTAACATTTGCAACATAAACTCCTGTTTCTAATTCTTTACAAGCATCACCAATGGCAAATGCCAACAACATTAATAAGGCTAATGGCATTAACTCGCTAATTCCTTTTAAGGTTAAATTAACAGCTTCTTTTGGCTTCATAATTCCTTGTATAAAGTACATAACCATAGCAACCAATAATGCTGTAATTACAGCATATAAAACAGAAGAAGAACCAGAACCTTGTCCTATAGCCTCTGAAGCATGATTAAAAAAGGATGTTGCATTTTCTACAGAATTCCAACCCGTATAAATCAAATTTATAGGCATCATTAAAACCATTACCAAAAGCGGTACAATCATATTATAGGCTTTCGCTTTAATACCTTCTTTTGGTGGAAATGAAGTAACCGCATCAGAAACCATTGGTTTAGAACCAGGATTCATCAACTCTCCTGTTTCTTTCGTTCTTTTTTCGGCTTTTTTCATTGGGCCAAAATCCTTTTTCGTAAAAATTACAATAAAAACAATTGCAATAGCTATCAATGGATAAAAATTATATTTAATAGAGCTCATCATCATAGAAAATGGTCTTTCTATTCCTTGAGTTAACAAAAGTCCCATTATAAAAGCTCCCCAAGCATTAAAGGGAATTAAAATAGAAGAAGGTGCAGAACTAGAATCTGCTATATAAGCAAGTTTTTCACGCGGAATCCCTAATTTATCAAAAATTGGACGATATAAAGTACCTACAGTTAAAGAGCTAATACTGGTTTCTACAAATAATAACAAACCTGTTATGGTTGCTAAAAACTGAACCATTACTCTACTATAACCTGATTTTTTTTCTTCAAGTTTTACCAGTTTTTTATTTAAAATATTAATAAACCCTTCTACTCCTCTAGAATATTGAATAAAAATTAACAACGCCCCCACCAAAGCACTAAACATGATAGTTCTAGTATTTCCTTGAGATTGAAAAACGTTTACCATCCCTTCAATCATTGCCAATGTACCGTCTAACGGATTCCATCCTTTAATAATTAACCAAGAAAACCAAATTCCAAATAACAAAGCAATGTATACTTGCTTTGTTCTTAATGCTAAAATAATTGCAACAATTGGTGGTATTACTGATAAAAATCCATACTCCATAAAAAGAAAATTTAATTTGCCTAAAGGTAACAATTTATCAATATTATATTAGTCTTATTTTGTAAATTGCTTTTCTATACGCTTTTTATGCTATGACAAAACAATATATTATTGCCTTAGATCAAGGAACCACAAGTTCTAGAGCTGTAGTTGTAGATCAAAAAGGCGAAATTATTTCAATTGAACAACAAGAGTTACAACAAATTTTTCCTAAACCTGGTTGGGTAGAACACAATGCCGAAGAAATTTTAGAAGCACAATTATTCGTTTTTAAAAATGTAATAAAAAAGGCAAAAATACGTCCATCAGAAATTATTGGTTTAGGAATTACAAATCAAAGAGAAACTACTGTTGTTTGGAATAAAATTACAGGAAAACCCATTTACAATGCCATTGTATGGCAAGATAAAAGAACGGCAGATATTTGCGAAAACCTCAAGCAAAAAGGCTTAGAAAACCATATAAAACAAACTACGGGTTTAGTAATTGATGCTTATTTTTCTGGTACAAAAATTCATTGGATTTTAGAAAATGTAGAAAACGCAAAAGAAGAAGCTACAAAAGGAAACCTACTTTTTGGAACCATCGATTCTTGGTTATTATGGAATTTAACCGATAAAAAAATCCATGCCACAGATTACAGCAATGCTTCAAGAACAATGCTTTTTGATATTAAAAACTTGTGCTGGGATACCAAAATTTTATCCGCATTAAACATTCCAAAGTCAATGTTACCAGAAGTAAAACCTTCCTCTTATCATTTTGGTGATTTTATCTTAGACGGATGTAAAATTCCAATTGCAGGAATTGCTGGCGATCAACAAGCAGCTCTTTTTGGACAAGCTTGTTTTAAAAAAGGAGAAGCAAAAAACACATACGGAACAGGTTGCTTTTTATTGATGAATACAGGAACAGAACTTCAGTTTTCTAAAAATGGTTTACTAACTACAATTGCATGGGGAATTAACAACAAAGTATATTATGCTTTAGAAGGAAGTGTTTTTGTTGCAGGAGCAGCCATACAATGGTTAAGAGATGGATTAGAAATTATAAAATCGGCAGAAGAAAGCGAGTTTTTTGCACAAGAAGTTGCAGAAGAAAACCCTGTAATTGTAGTGCCAGCTTTTGCTGGTTTAGGCGCTCCTTATTGGGATATGTATGCAAGAGGTGCTATTTTTGGTTTAACACGAGATACAGGCAAAAATCACTTAATAAAAGCCACATTACAATCATTAGCATATCAAACTAAAGACTTATTACTTGCCATGCAAAATGATGCATAAATCCCTTTAACTTCTTTAAAGGTTGATGGAGGAGCAAGCGCAAATAACTTACTAATGCAATTTCAAGCAGACATTTTAAACACAGTAGTTGAACGTCCAAAGATTACCGAAACTACCATTATGGGGGCAGCTTATTTAGCAGGAATTTGCGTAGGTTTATGGAAACAAGAAGATATTTTATCACACAGAAAAATAGATCAAGAGTTTTTACCAAATTTTACAGCCGAAAAAAGAGAGCGTTTGTATAAAAAATGGCTAAAAGCCGTAGAACGTTCTAAAAATTGGATTGATTAATTTCTTTAAAAATCTAACTTTATACAAGTTCATAAATCGTTTGTCATTAATAAAAATAAAATCAATTATATTGAGTGAAATTTGGTAATTATTAATTCAAATAAAATACCTTTAGATCAGAAATATAAGAAAGCTTTTCTTGAATTTTTTAACTCGTAATTATGTCTAAATTTTACACAAAAATCACCTCTAGGCTTCAAAAGTTTATCGAAGCTCAAAAAATATTCTTTGTAGCAACGGCACCCAATTCTGGTAGAATTAACTTATCTCCTAAAGGTATGGATTCTTTTAGAGTGATAAACGAAAACCGTGTTTTATGGTTAAATGTAACTGGTAGTGGTAATGAAACCGCAGCTCATTTATTAGAAAACGATAGAATTACCATGATGTTTTGTGCTTTTGAGGGCGCTCCAAATATCTTGCGTTTGTACGGAAAAGGAACAGAGCTTAAAGAAGGAGATGCTTCTTGGGATGCTTTAATCACCTTGTTTCCAGAAACACCAGGAACACGTCAAATATTTGATATTGCTATTGAATCTGCTCAAACTTCTTGTGGAATGTCAATTCCGTTTTTCGATTATAAAGGAGAAAGAAACGAACTGAATGATTGGGCAACAGAACAAGGTAAAGAAGGCATCAAAAATTACTGGGAAAACAAAAATCAAACAAGTATTGATGGTTTACCAACTCATATTTTAGATTAAAAAACATGAACAAATTTTCATATTTCAAAAGAGAAAACATCACCAAAGAATTAAAAGAAACAGCGTTTGATTTGTTAATAATTGGCGGTGGAATAACAGGTGCAGGAATAGCTTTAGACGCAGCTTCAAGAGGTATGAAAGTTGCTTTAATAGAAAAAAACGACTTTGCTTCTGGTACAAGTAGTAAATCCACAAAACTAATTCATGGGGGGTTGCGTTACCTAAAACAATTCGATTTTTGGTTGGTTAAAGAAGTAGGTACAGAACGCGCCATTGTACATGACTTGGCTCCGCATTTAGTAATTCCAGAAAAAATGATTTTACCCTTAATTGATGGTGGAACCTATGGATCTTGGTTAACTTCAATTGGCTTAAAAGTCTATGATATTTTGGCTTCTGTAGAGGGTGAAGATAAACGTAAAATGCTCACCAAAAAAGAAGCCTTAAAAAAAGAACCTTTACTACCTAAAAAGATTTTAAATGGCGCTGGTTATTATGCAGAATACAGAACAGATGATGCACGTTTGACCATCGAGGTTTTAAAAACAGCTTTAAATTACGATGCAAAAATTATGAATTATACAGAAGCAACCCAATTTATTTATAAAGATGACAGGGTTGTTGGCGCCAAAGTAAAAGACGGGTTTTCTAATGAAAATTACGATATTAAAGCCAAATATGTAGTAAATGCTTGTGGACCCTGGGTAGATGAATTACGACAGTTAAATCACTCTAAAACAGGCAAACGTTTACATTTAACAAAAGGAGTTCATTTGGTTGTTGCTCATGAAAAATTACCGGTACAACAATCTGTCTATTTCGATATTCCCGATGGAAGAATGATGTTTGCCATTCCGCGTGGAAAAGTTACCTATTTTGGAACTACAGACACCAATTATCAAAAAGATAAAAACAATGTTGAGGTAAATTTAATAGATGCAACTTACCTAATCTCTGCAGTTAATAATATGTTTCCTGATATAAATATTTCATTAGATGATATACAATCTTCTTGGGCTGGTTTACGTCCTTTAATTCATGAAGAAGGAAAATCGGCTTCAGAATTGTCTAGAAAAGATGAAATTTTTGTTTCTGATACAGAATTGATTTCTATTGCTGGAGGAAAATTAACCGGTTACAGAAAAATGGCAGAACGTATTGTAGACTTAGTAAGTAA
Source organism: Polaribacter marinus (assembly GCF_022662535.1). Classification (GTDB taxonomy): domain Bacteria; phylum Bacteroidota; class Bacteroidia; order Flavobacteriales; family Flavobacteriaceae; genus Polaribacter; species Polaribacter marinus. The sequence continues at coordinate 161,448 of NZ_JAKQYM010000006.1, read as the reverse complement.
AAAATACAAACGTAGATTTGACAAAGAATTTAGTGAAATTAAAACCAAAAAAATAGTGCTTTCTGGAGGAGAATTTAAAAACTCTAGCGAAGTACAAAGTTATACAGACGCCATTTACAATAGAATTTCAGAAGTAGATTTCGATCAAAAAGATGCAGAATATTTGGTGCATAATTATGGAAAACAAACTGATATTATCTTAAAAAAGTTTGATGAATTGATGGATGAAAATCAGCAAGAAAAAATGATAAAAGCAGAAGTTTGGTTTACCATAAATTACGAAATGACTTGTACGCCTACCGATTTTTTTATGCGTAGAACTGGACGCTTATTTTTTGACAAACCAAGTGTAGATTTGTACAAAGAATATGTAATACAATTATTTGAAAATCAACTAAATTACGATGAGGTTACCCAACAAAAAAATAGAGAGGAATTAAATAAAAAATTAACATCAATTGTAACATTCAATTAAAAAATAATATATATTTGATATACCTATTTTTAATCTTAAGGCTTATGAAAATATAGTTCGTTTTACTTCAACAAAAAGCAGTTTCTTTTAGGGAAAAAGAATAGCTACTATATTTAATAAAAAATAACCTTAAAATAAAAATAATGAAAACAATTTATACTGTAGCATTCGTGCTATTTATTTCTGCATCTCTTTCTTTCACTTCAAAAACAGTTGTAAAAGAAAACACATTAACAGCAACTTTTAAAGAAGTTACAGAAGAAGATTACTATAAATTTATTGACAATAATAAAAAAGAAATTTTATTCTATGATATTAATGAAGAAATAGAAATTAGCTTATATGAAGACGAATTCATTGGAAAAAAATTCTCTATAACTTGGGTAGAAAAAGAAATAGAAATAACAGATGATGAAGGGGAATTAACAGGAGAAAAAAAGAAAGTAAAATCTATCACTAAACTTAAATTAATAGAATAATTTAAGCTTATTTTAAATAGTACAAACCGTTTTCTAAATTTTTGAAAACGGTTTTTTTATTCGTTTTCATGAGCTTCTAAATCTTTTGTCAAATCTAATTTTCTTAATGTTGGGTTTACAACACCTGTAGATATAACCGTAATTAATGTCATTGTTCCTCCAAAAACAACAGCTGTTACTGTTCCCATTAATTTAGCTGTTATACCACTTTCAAAAGCTCCTAATTCATTTGAAGAACCAACAAACATTGAGTTTACAGATGCAACTCTACCCCTCATATTATCTGGAGTTTTTAATTGTAAAATTGTTTGTCTGATTACCATAGAAACACCATCAGTAACTCCACTAAAGAAAAGAGCAATAAGAGAAATCCAAAAAATTGTAGAAAGTCCAAAGACTATAATACACAAACCAAAACCAAAAATGGCTATTAATAGTTTCATTCCTGCGTTCTTACTTATAGGAATATATGCAGTTATTAACATTGTTAAAAAGGCACCTACTGCAGGAGCAGCTCTTAATGCACCAAATCCTTCTGGACCAACTTTTAAAATGTCTTGAGCATAAATTGGCAACAAAGCTATTGCGCCTCCAAAAAGCACAGAAATCATATCTAAGGTTATTGCACCAAGTATTGCTTTTGTTTTACGTACAAACAGAATTCCTTCTTTTAAACTTTGCATAACCGGTTCTCCAATTTTGGGATTTAAAATTGGTTTTCTTTTGATAAAAAATATTAATAATAATGATAAAGAGACCAAACCAAAAACAACACATAAAGACCAATGAACACCAATCCACGCAATTGTAAACCCCGCAAAAGCAGGACCAAGAACAGATGCCATTTGCCATGTAGAACTACTCCAAGTTGCAGCATTAGGGTAAAGTTTTTTAGGAACAATTAATGCAATTAAAGAAAAAATTGTCGGTCCAAAAAAAGAACGTAAAAATCCACCAAAAAACACCAAAGCATAAATAGAATAAAGAACTGCTTTTTGAGACCAACCTTCAATAAAACTAGGAAGTGTTAAAAAGAATAAACCTAAACTAATTAATGAAAAAGCAGCTGTAATTAACGCAAATAAATTTCTTTTTTCTTTTTGATCTACAATATGACCTGCAAATAAAGCCATAGAAACGGCCGGAATAACCTCCATTAAACCTATAATGCCTAAAGATAGTGGGTTTTTAGTAATACTATATACTTGCCATTCTACAATAATAAACTGCATAGACCACCCAAAAACCAGAAAAAAACGAACTAGCAAAAAAAGATTAAATTCTTTAATTCTTAAAGCCGCATAAGGATCTTTTTTAGCCATCTTATTAGCTTAATTTCATATCCATTAAAATAGAAAAAGTTTGATTAATATCTTTTTCTTTTACCACAATTGTCATTTCATTTGTGGTAGAAATAATTTCTTGTAAAGGAATATCTGCCCAAGCCAATTGCTTTAAAATAAAGTAATATATACCTGATTGTTCTGTGTTTTCTTTAGGTAACTTTATAGTAATAGAAGCCAAATCTAGCACATTAGAAATCAAAATCTCTTGCTCAAAAATTTCTTGAACAAAAGGTTGTAAATTTTTACTGGTTACTATATTTGTTTCAAAAATACCTTGTGAAACTGTTAAAAAATAATCTGAATTTTCAGATGATTTTGTTAAAATTTTTGCAATTTCTTTTAATAAAGAAGGAGTATTTTTAAAAGTAAAATCACATAAATCTGAACGCACAATAACATCTCCTAAATCTAACGCTAGTTTTTTTATGTTTTTTCTAATACGTAATTCACTTGCTGGAGAAAGTCTATTAATTGCCATCATAACTGCACCAACTTTTACATCTTTCTTTAAAACAGCAGAAACTTCAGGTAAAATAATTCTTGCTAAAGAAGAAACGTTTATCAATTTTTCATGCAAAGCTTCTTCTATAAAAGGAGTTTTTCTAATGGTACTTTCTACAACTTCTTGTATTGTTTTCATCTCTTTTGTTTAATAAAACATAATAATGTTCAAAATTAAACAATTAATCTAGTTTATTTGTCAGTTTTTTAAATTCTTTTTTAGCATCTTTATTATTGTATAAAACATTAAAAACAGCATCTATAATAGGTGTATTAGCACCATTTTCTTCTTTCATCTTAAAGGCGCTTTTTGTTGCATAATACCCTTCTGCAATCATACTCATTTCCATTTGTGCAGATTTTACCGTATAACCTTTACCAATCATGTTTCCAAACTGTCTATTTCTACTAAAAAGCGAATAACCAGTAACTAACAAATCTCCCAAATATGCAGAATTATTAATGTTCCGTTTCATTTTATGAACTTTTTTTATAAAACGTTTCATTTCTCTAATTCCATTACTCATTAACACCGCTTGAAAATTATCTCCATATCCCAAACCATGGGCAATACCAGCAGCAACCGCATAAATATTTTTTAACATAGATGCATATTCTGCACCAATAATATCATCAGAAATTTTAGTTTTTATATACCAACTTTTTAAAGACTTGCTCATTAATTTAGCATTCTCTTGATTTTGACAAGCAATGGTTAGGTAAGATAAGCGCTCCATAGCAACCTCTTCTGCATGACAAGGACCTGTAATTACACCAATATTTTCAAGAGGAACATCATAATTTTTATGAAAGTGCTCGCCGACAATCAATCCTGTTTCTGGAACAATTCCTTTTATCGCAGAAAAAATTATTTTTCCTTTTAAAGGTTTTGTTAATTTCTCTAATTCACTTACTAAAAAAGCAGAAGGAATTGCAAAAATTAAAATATCATACTTAGCAACAATTTTATTGATATCTTTTGTTAAGTCTAATTGAGTAGGATTAAATTCTGCAGAACTTAAATATTTGGGGTTATGATGATTGCGTTTTATATGATCTATTGCAGCAGCATTTCTCATATACCAGCCAACAGTATTAAGGTTTTCTGTTAACATTTTTACAATAGCTGTAGCCCAACTTCCACCACCTAAAACGGCTATTTTTGGTTGTTCATTCATAATTTTTCTATTTATACATCAAAAGTAAGAAAACTATTAACTTTTAAGGAATGCTTCTATGATTTATTATATTTGTAATTATTCAATTTTTTTATGAAAAAAAATATCCTCCTTTGTTTCTCTTTACTTTTATTGATCTTTTCCTGCAAAGAAAAAGTTACAGAAAAAAAAGAAGAAATAAAACCGAAAGCAATAGAAAATAAATCTACAAAAGCAACCAATGTTTCTATCTTAAAAAAAGAATTTATTATTGAAGGTTTAAATGATATTTCTCATAAAGTTTGGTTGTATTTACCTCCAAATTATAAAACCTCTTCAGAGAGTTTTCCTGTAATATACATGCATGATGCTCAAAATTTATTTGATGATAAAACTTCCTTTGTTGGTGAGTGGAGTATAGATGAGACTTTAAATAAATTATACAAAGAAACAGGAAAATCTTTTATTGTGGTTGGCGTAGAAAATGGCGGAGAAAAAAGGATTGAAGAATATACACCATGGAAGCACAAAAAATATGGTGGCGGAAAAGGAGATATTTACATCAATTTTTTAATAAACAAATTAAAACCTTATATCGATAAAAACTACAGAACAAAACAAGAAGCAAATCAAACAGCGATTATTGGGAGTTCATTAGGTGGATTAATTTCTTTTTATGGAGGATTGAAACATCCTAATGTTTTTGGTAAAATTGGTGCGCTTTCTACGTCTTTTTGGTTTTCTGATAAGGTAAATGATTTTGCCAAAGAAAATGGAAATCAGAAAAATACCAAACTCTTTTTATTAGTTGGCCAAAAAGAAGGAAATTCTATGGTTCCTGATACCCAAAACATGGAAAAACTATTGTTAGAAACCGGTTTTTCGAAAAAAAATATTCACACAAAAATTGTTGCTGATGGAAAACATTCTGAGTCTTTTTGGAAAGCAGAATTTTTAGAAGTAATAACATTTTTATATAATTTATAAACTTATGAACGTACAAATAATTAACAAATCTAAACATGCAACACCAGCTTACGAAACAGAAGGTGCAGCTGGGATGGATTTAAGAGCAAATATTGATGCAGCAATCACACTTAAACCATTAGAAAGAGCTATCGTAAAAACAGGTTTATTTATAGCTCTACCAGTTGGTTTTGAAGCACAAGTTAGACCAAGAAGTGGTTTGGCTGCTAAAAAAGGAGTTACTGTTTTAAATTCTCCTGGAACTGTAGATGCAGATTATAGAGGAGAAATTGGAGTAATTTTAGTCAACTTATCTAATGACGATTTTATAATAAATGATGGAGAAAGAATTGCGCAACTTATCATTGCAAAACACGAACGTGTAAATTGGCAGGAAGTAACTGTTTTAAATGAAACAGAACGTGGTGCTGGAGGTTTTGGTTCTACAGGTGTATAATTATGGATGAGATAGAACTACAACCCTTAAGAATTACTTCTGGATGGAATATTGAATGGAATCTTTTTTATGAAGCCGATCCTTCTGAAAAAACGATGCATTATTTAGATGCTAGCTCTCTTTTGCACTTGAATAATTATAGCTTAATGAGAGCTATAAATTTAGATTTCAAACCAGAAAATGATGTAAACGGATATTTTAATCTAAGAGTTATTAATTTAACAGAGGTGCTAAACCTTAAAACAAAAAAAATTACTTATGATGGTGATTGGGAAAATTTATATTACGAATTTACATCAAAAAGTAGAATAGAAATTGTAAAAGAAATAGAGAGGTTAGTAAGAGAAACTCCTCCTTTAAAAAGATAAAAAATAATTTAATAAATAAAAAATATGATTTTAGGAGTATGTGAATGGTTAAGTACAAAAACACAATTTTCAACAAAAAATATTAGAATATTATTTGTCTTATTGGTTTTATTGGCTGGTTTTGGTGTTGGTGCATATTTAATTCTTTGGTTAGTAAAAATATTGTCTAACGAGTAACTTAATAAAGGTTTGTTTTCTGATATATTTAAATCATAAAAAAACTGCTGTAGATTGATTACTTCTACAGCAGTTAATAATAATAGTTAGAACTTTTAATACTTAATCTTGGTTTTCAATAGCTTCTTTTATTTTTCCTTCTAACTCTTCTGCTAATTCCGGATTGTCTTTAATCAACCCTTTTACAGCGTCTCTACCCTGACCTAGTTTGGTGTCACCATAACTAAACCAAGAACCACTTTTCTTTACAATTCCTAATTCTACACCAATATCTAAAATCTCTCCAACTTTAGAAATTCCTTGTCCGTACATAATATCAAATTCTGCAATTTGAAATGGTGGAGCTACTTTATTTTTTACAACTTTAACTTTGGTACTGTTTCCAATAACCCTGTCTCCGTCTTTAATTTGTGTTCTTCTTCTAATATCTAAACGCACAGACGCATAGAATTTTAATGCATTACCACCGGTTGTAGTTTCTGGATTACCGAACATTACACCAATTTTTTCACGTAATTGGTTAATAAATATAACGGTACATTTTGTTTTAGAAATAGTCCCTGTTAATTTACGTAATGCTTGAGACATTAAACGAGCATGTAAACCCATTTTAGAATCTCCCATTTCTCCTTCAATTTCACTTTTAGGAGTTAATGCTGCTACAGAATCAATAACCACAATATCAATTGCACCAGAACGAATTAAGTTTTCTGCAATTTCTAAAGCTTGCTCTCCATGATCTGGCTGAGAAATAATTAAGTTATCGATATCTACTCCTAAGTTTTCTGCATAAAATTTATCAAACGCATGTTCGGCATCAATAAAAGCTGCAATTCCACCAGCTTTTTGAGCCTCTGCAATTGCATGTAATGTTAATGTTGTTTTACCAGAAGATTCTGGTCCATAAATTTCTATAACTCTTCCTCTTGGATAACCACCAACGCCTAAAGCTAAATCTAATCCTAAAGAACCAGAAGAAATTGAGTCTATATCTTCAGTAACTACATCACCTAATTTCATTACAGCCCCTTTTCCGTAAGTTTTATCTAATTTATCTAAAGTAAGTTGTAACGCTTTTAGTTTTGCTGTTTTTTCTTTATCTGCTGCCATAAATCTTGCTATTTTTATTTTTAAATAAGTGCCACAAGTTACAAAAATATAAATCTTTTTTCCTAAAAAATAAACTACATTTTTATCCTATTTTTACCAAAAAAAATGAAAGTTTTTTTAAAGAATACAAATAGCGAAGTTATAATTGATAAAGGGGAGTTAATTAATTTTAAAATAGACAACCAAGAATACATTCATCAAAAAGAAAATAAAGGGTGGAGAAAAGCTGATGATGAAATGTTTCCTATAATTGGACCCACTTCAAAAAATAATTATAGAGTACATACCAAAAAAGGTGATGCTATTTTAGATCAACATGGTTTGTTACGCGAGTTAGCATATTCTTTAGTTTCTTCGGATGAAAACTCGGCTAAATTTATAAAAATATATAAAAAAAATACAGTTGTTAACAATAGTAAGTTCCCTGAAAAATCTACAGAAGAAAACCTTTCTTGGCCTTTCGATTTTTCGTTTGAAAAGAATTATACCTTAGAAAATAATGTTTTAAACATAGAATTTATCATCAACTCTGATGAAGAAATGCCTTTTATGTTGGGGTATCATCCGGCTTTTTTATTGTCTAATACTGGTAACGAAACATTAATTTCTAATGATACAGAAATTACTTTAGCCGATGTTTATAAAGCAGGTGCAAATGCTTATCCTGTTTTAAATTCTGATAAAATTATTTTAAAAAATATTAATAGAAACGATTTAGAAATTACTACAAAAGGTTTTCATAATTTTATGTTGTGGACAGAAGTAGATAACATGCTTTGCATAGAACCAATTACACAATACACGTCTTATACAGATCAAAGATTCTCTGAAGAAAACATGAGTTTATCTGAAGGAAAAAACACTTTTTTAGTAACAATTAAAATATTATAAATAAACTTTAAATAAAATGATAAAATATACCTTAATTCTTAGTGTAGTCATCCTTTTTTCTTGTAAAAATAAACCTACAAATCAAACCAATATTGTTTCAGAAAGTAAGAATACACTAAAAGAAACAGATCAAAATTTAGAAAAAGAAACCATTACATTTCCTTCTAAAGATCGTTTACCAATTACTGCAGATATTTATAAAATTAAAGAAGCACCTATTACTGTTTTATTATGCCATCAAGCGGGTTATAGTAGAGGAGAATATAAAGATACTGCTCTAGAATTCAATAAATTAGAATATACTGTAATGGCAATAGATCAACGTTCTGGTAAAACAGTTAATAATATAAATAATCAAACAGCAATAGCTGCTCGCTCAAAAGGTTTGGGCGATACGTATTTAGACGCAAAACAAGACATTGAAGCTGCTATAGATTATATATACAATCAAAATGGAGGCAAACAAATTTTGTTAGTTGGTAGTTCTTATTCGGCTTCTTTAGCGCTTTTAATAGGAAATAATAATTCTAAAATTAAAGCAGTGGCAGCCTTTAGTCCTGGTGAATATTTTAAAGATATCGATATCAACAAAGCAATAAGTACCTATAAAAAACCTGTTTTTGTAACATCTTCTAAAAGCGAAAGTGCAGGCGTAACTACTTTAGTAAATAGTATAAACCCTGGTTATGTAACGCATTTTATACCAGAAGTAAAAGGGATACACGGTTCTAGAGCACTGTGGAAAACGACAGAAGGTAATGAAACCTATTGGACTGCTTTTGGTGGTTTTTTATCTTCCTTAAAAGTATTATAAATTGGAAAAAAAACACCGTCATTTTATCATTCACAAGCCTTGGGGAATGATTTCTCAGTTTATAAATCCCGCTAAACGGAAGAAAAAATTATTAGGTGAATTGTATGATTTTCCGGAAGGAACCATGGCAATTGGGCGTTTAGATGTTCCTTCTGAAGGATTGCTTTTATTAACAACCGATGGCAAAGTTTCAGAAGAAATAAGAAGTAGTAAATATGAAAAAGAATACTACGTACAAGTTGATGGAATTATCACCGAAAAAGAAATTGAACAATTAAAAAAAGGAGTAGAAATTGGTTTTAATGGTAAAAAATACATGACTAAACCGGGGAAAGCTTTTATAATTGATGATCCTAAATTTCCGTTAAGAAGTCAGAAAATTAGAGATGAAAGACATGGCCCTACTAGTTGGATTTCTATTATCATTAGAGAAGGAAAATTTAGACAAGTTAGAAAAATGACGGCTGCTGTAGGTTTTCCAACTTTACGTTTAATTCGTGTTAGAATTGGTGAAATAAATTTAGGAGAACTTAAAGTTAGTGAAGTGAAAGAAATGACATCTTTAATGTGACAAATATCACATTAAAAAAGTTTTTATCTTAGTAATTTTGTAACATGAATAATTCTAATACCACATTATATATTGTAGCAGTAGTAATCATTTTACACTTTCTTGTAGGGTTTGGTTATTTAATTTATAAGATGACTAAAAAAGGTGATAAAGATTAATTTCTATCCATTTTAATATGCGGAATTCCATCTTCTAAATACTCCTCGCCTATTTGAATAAAGTTATGGGATTTATAAAATTTCTTTAAATATTTTTGAGCAGAAATGGTAATTTCATCAACTTTAAAATGATTTTTTATCGCTTTTATAGAAGCTTTTATTAAATCGTGTCCATAACCGTATTTGCGTTCTGTTGCAGCTACAACAACTCTACCAATACTTGCATTATCAAAATAATCTCCAGGTTTAAAAATTCTTGTGTATGCTACAATTTTATCATTTTTAAAACCAAAAACATGTAAAGATTTTTGATCTTTAAAATCTATATCTTGATATACACAATCTTGTTCTACTACAAAAACTTCAGAGCGTAATTGTAATATTTCATACAATTCTGATAGGTTTAATTCAGAAAATGATTTTACTGTAAATTCCATAAAAAAATATAATAATTTTTTAAGAAAGTTCTTTTATAAATTTATTTAGCACAAGAAATTTTTTCAACTCTATTTGCATGACGTCCGCCTTCAAATTCTGTATTTAAAAAAATATCTACAAAACCAAGAGCTTGTTGTAAAGACACAAAACGAGCAGGAATTGCTAATATATTTGCATTATTATGTTGTCTTGTTAAAGTAACCAATTCGTTATTCCAACACAATGCAGCTCTAATACCTTGATGTTTATTAGCAGTCATTTGTGCGCCATTTCCAGAACCACAAAGAATAATACCCATTGCTGCTTTACCACTTTCTACTGCATCTGCAGTTGGATGTATTGCATCTGGATAATCCATAGAATTATTTGTATCTGTTCCAAAATTTAAAACTTTATATCCTTTTTCTTCTAAATGTTTTATAATTTCGAATTTGTATGCTGTACCTGCATGATCATTACCAATTGCAATTGTCATAATAGATTGATTTTAATTTAGTTGTATGCTACAAAAATATAGAAATTAACGGTTATCAACAGTTATAAACAACTTAATTTTTACCTTTTTTAATAACAGTTTAATTTTTAACTCTTTACCTAGTTTATGTTAATGTTAAGAAGTATCGGTAAAGTTTTACAACTTTTTTTGGTGATTTAAAAAATTATTACAATACAATACAGTCTATCATATATGCAACTTTTTTTATGAGTTTTTGATAAAAGTTTATCAACATAAAATTTACAATTTATTTACATAGATTGGTTTGTTAACTATTAAGATTTTTTAGTGAATTACTTTTTATAACTATTGTTAATAACTACATTTTTTAGTTGATTTTTAAGCTTTTATATATCTTATAAAATGTAGATGTTTTTTAATAACTCATATATTAAAATAAAAAGATAAAAATTTATAGTAGCTATTCACATACTATTATAAACATCATAGTTTTTTAAAAATTTATAAAAGAAAAATAATTATAATATAGAATGTTGATAACTGTTAGTAAAGTGAAATTTAATTTTAAAAATTTGAAAGAAAAAAGGAATTGAGAAAATTAATAAGGAAGTTTAAATCAACTAAACTGTTTTTTTCTCAGCTTTTAAAAGGTATAAAGTATCTTTTTGAATATCTACTGTTTTTTCTGTTGTATCAATTCTATTTAAAGAAGAATTTACACTTATTACAGTAATAATAATCCCTGTAATAAATATAAAAGCAAATAAAATAAAAACTTTACGTAGATTTTTCATCTTAATAATTAGGTATTCTTATTATAAAGACGCATTATTTTAGTAAATGTTACATAAAAATTGTGATTTCTTTAACTTTTTATTTTAAATAAATCTCAAAATCTATTTTTAGTAAGTAGAATGAATAACAAAATTTATAGCTTTTTCTATAATTTTTACATTTATTTTTCCAGTTCCAATTAATTCACCATCAGCTTGAATAAAAGGTTTAGTAATTTGTGGAATTACCGTAATTTCTTTGGTTTTAAAGGTTTCTATTTTTTTATGATGTACAATTTCACCAGAATATAATTTTTTAATATTGATGATTAAATCGAAAATAGTCAAGTTTTTAGCAATCGTAATATCTAAGAATCCATCTGTTGTATTTACACTCTTGGTAAATTGCATGCCGCCACCAGAAAATTTACAAATTCCAAAAATGGTCATTAAACAGTTAGTTTCTATTATTTTATCATCAAAAATAATTTTAAAAACTGACTTTTTATAAAATAATAAACCGGCCAATCCACTTAATAAATAAGCAATAGATCCAAAACGTTTTAAAGTTTTTAGTTTATAAACAATGTATCCATCATAACCTAAACCCGCTACATTGTTAAAATAAGAAATGTTTTTATCGCTTGTTTCTAAAACCCCAATATCTTGTTGTATTGTTTTCTTTTTAGAAATAATTTCTATCGCTTTTTCTATGTTATTAGGGATGTTGTAAGTTTTAATCCAATCGTTTCCAGTACCTAGAGGAATGACTGCAATAGTTATATCAGAAGTTTTTGCATATCTTTGCAGCATTATTCCGTTAACTACGTTATGTAGTGTTCCATCTCCACCAATCGAAATAATATTTCTAAAACCTTGTTGAATAGCGTTTTGTACCAATTCAATTTCGTGTTTAGAAAACTGTGTAAAAACAAAAGAATAGTCTATATTCTTGTTGTTAAGTAATTGTTTAATTTCCTTCCACTGTTTAGAAAATTTCCGATTTCCAGCAATAGGATTTGCAATTATAAACCAAGATTTAGACATAAATAATAATTAAAAATATCTAAAGTACAATAATAGTTTCATAACTGTTTTTTAATATAGAATTATTGTAAAAAGTTGTATTTTAGTAATAAATAAAGAAGTAAGAATTAATGACAAAAAAGAATAAAAAAATATTTAAAAAGAAAGGTAATGTTGTAAAAGACTTAACTAAAAATATTTTTAAAATTTTAAATGAAGACAGTGAAAAGTTTTATAACTATAAACAAATTGCTGCAAAATTAAAAATTTCTGATACAGACGGAAAAACCCAAATTGTAAAGAAATTAGCAGAATTAACTGCTACTAAAAAAATTAAAGAAGTAGAAAGAGGTAAGTTTCAAATTAATGCTGATAGAAAATATTCTATTGGTACTTTAGATATCACATCAAATGGAAATGGTTATTTTATAACTGACGATTATGAAGATGATATCTTTATACCAAATATAAATCTTGGAAAAGGTTTACATAACGATACTGTAAAAGCGTATGTGTATAAAAAACGAAGTGGAAAAAAATTAGAAGCAGACGTTGTAGAAATATTAGAACGCTCTAAAACTGAATTTGTGGGTGTTTTACAAAAAAATAAAAATTTTGGTTTTGTAATTTGTGATAATAATAAAATGTATGCAGACATTTTTATTTCTCAAAATAAAATGAATGGTGCTGAAGATGGGGATAAAGTACAAGCAAAAATTACTGACTGGCCACAAAATTCTAAAAATCCGTTTGGAAAAATTACCACAGTTCTTGGTAAACCAGGAGATCATAATACAGAAATGCATTCTATTTTATTAGAATATGATTTACCGTATGAATTTGAACCAGAAGTAGAAAAAGAAGCAGAAAATTTACCAATAGAAATTACAGAAAAAGAAATTTCTAAACGTAGAGATATGCGTAAAGACTTAACTTTTACCATAGATCCAAAAGATGCAAAAGATTTTGATGATGCTTTATCTTTTACAAAATTAGAAAATGGAAATTATGAAATAGGAATTCATATTGCCGACGTTTCGCATTATTTACAACCAAAAACGATTTTAGATGATGAAGCATACAAACGTGCAACTTCTGTGTATTTAGTAGATAGAGTAGTACCTATGTTACCAGAAATGCTTTCAAATGGAGTTTGTTCTTTAAGACCAAATGAAGAAAAATTAACTTTTTCTGCTGTTTTTGAAATCAATGAAAAAGCCCAAATAGTAGGCGAGTGGTTTGGTAGAACAGTAACGTATTCCGACCAACGTTTTGCTTATGAAGAAGCACAATCTATCATTGAAAACTGTAAACTATCTGACGATATTCAGCCATATACAATGCAAGAAGATATTTCTATCATTGATACAGCATATACTGTAACTCCAGAAATTGTAGAAGCTACTTTAAAATTAGATGAATTAGCTAAAATTCTTCGTAAAAAAAGAATGAAAGCTGGTGCCATTTCTTTTGATAGAGTTGAGGTAAAGTTTAATTTAGATGAAGAAGCAAACCCAGTAGGAGTTTTCTTTAAAGAATCTAAAGATGCTAATAAATTAATTGAAGAATTTATGTTATTAGCAAATAGAAAAGTGGCAGAGTTTGTTGGTTTTTCTAAAGGAAAAGCAACGAATAAAACATTTATTTACAGAGTACATGATGAACCCGATGTAGAAAAATTAGCATCTTTACAAACGATGGTTCGTAAATTTGGTTATAAAATTAATACTGATACAAAAGAGAGTACATCAGATTCTTTAAATAAATTATTAAGTGATGTGCATGGTAAAGCAGAGTCTAATATGATTGAGACTTTAACCATAAGAACCATGTCTAAAGCGGTGTATACAACTCAAAATATTGGTCACTATGGTTTAGCTTTTGATTATTATAGTCATTTTACGTCACCTATTAGACGTTATCCAGATGTTATGACACATAGATTACTACAACATTATTTAGATGGAGGAGAAAGCCCAAAAGCAGCTTTATATGAAGAAAAATGTAAACATTCATCAAATAGAGAAGAGCTAGCTTCTAAAGCAGAACGTTCATCAATAAAATACATGCAAGTAAAATACATGCAAGATCATAAAGATGAAATTTTTGAAGGTGTAATTACAGGTGTAACAGAATGGGGAATTTATGTAGAAATTACTTCTAATAAATGTGAAGGAATGGTAAGAATTAGAGATATAAAAAGTGATTATTATATTTTTGATGAAAAACAATATGCTATTGTTGGTCAATCTACAAAACATTTATACCAACTTGGTGATGATGTAAAAGTACAAGTTAAAAAAACAGATTTAGAACGAAAACATTTAGATTTTAATTTAATAGAAGAGTAATTTTCTAGTTTTTTAGAATAAAAATTAACAATTTTACCAATATAAAAACGTTATAATATTTTTATATTGGTATACTTATTGATTTAATTATAATAGTCAAAATTTAAAATAATGAAAAAAAGAATTTATATATGTACACTACTGTTTAGCTTTTCATTAGTTGCACAATCTACAATAACTAAAAATTTAGGAGATTACTCGAACTTAAAAGTTTACAACGGAATAGAAGTAGAGTTAATAAAATCTGATGAACAAAAATTAGAAATTACTGGCGAAAAATCTAAAAAAGTAAAAATTAAAAATGTAAATAATACACTTAAATTATCTTTACCTTTCTCTTTAAAACCAGAAAATAATTCTGCAGATGGTAAAATATTAATAAAATTATTTTATAATAAAAATATTAATAAAATTGATGTAAATGAAGGAGCTACGCTTACTAGTAAAGATCTTAATCAAGATAAAATAGAAGTAAACGCTCAAGAAAGAGCTTTTATTAATTTAACCTTAAAAGTTAAATATTTAAAAGTTAGAACTTCTTCTGGTGGTATTGTAAAACTTTCTGGATCTGCAGCTAATCAAGAAGTAGATTTAGATTTGTATGGTATATATCATGGTTTTGGTTTAAAAGTAGCAGGAAATTCTAATGTGAAAGCAGGAACAGGGGCAAAAGCAGAAATTTTAGCTGGTGAAACTTTAAATGCTAAAGTTAGTTTTGGAGGATCTATTTTCTATAAAGGAAACCCAGAAGTGATAAAAGATAAAAAAGTTATTGGTGGTATTATCCAAAAAAGAAATTAACAACTGTTAGTGTAATATGCTTTTTTGTATCTTTGTAACATTAAAATAAAGAACTTATGAATACTTTAAATATTTTTTTATTAGGAATGCCTAGTGGTGGTTCTTGGATTATTATTGCTATTGCTATTTTATTAATGTTTGGCGGTAAAAAAATACCAGAACTTATGAAAGGTTTAGGTGGAGGAATTAAAGAATTTAAAAAAGCCACAAAAGAAGAAACTGAAAACGAAGAAAAGTTAGAAGAAAAAAAATAAGAAACTAGATCTTATAAGAAACAGAAAAGCTCAATTTGTAATTTTACAAACTGAGCTTTCTTTTTTCTAAATTAAAAAAATCCCCCAATTATTTTAATTTATTCGAATAGACTACAAATATAAACTACCTAAATTTAAAATAAAACTATTTGTTATAAATAGGAAGATTTTTATTAATTTTGGGATGAAAGGGAAGGGTGTTTAGTTTACTAAACTCATTAAAGATTGTTTACTAAAACTTCTAGAAACGGGAATTTCAAAAGGAATATAATCTGATTTTAATAAATAACCTCTTGCATTTCCACTTACATCTTTAATATATTTAGAATTTATAATATATGATTTATGACAGCGAATTATATTAGAAAAACCTTTTAATTCATTCTCTATTTTGGTTAAAGTTACTCTTAAAATTTTTTCTTTTAGAATAGTATTCTCATTTCTTATAAAAAAACTCACATAATTTCCTTGTGAAGTAATATAAACCAAATCAGAAATTTTAAAACTTAGTTGTTCTTTCTTATTATCAGAATATACAGTTACTTCTTCATTTATTTTTACTTCTCTCTTTAATAACTTTTCTTTGTTGTGTTTATTAATTTCTTCTGCTAGTTTTTCTCTTTTTTCTCTAATATATTTTTCGTTTACTACAACAAAGAAGATAATAGGAATAGTAGCTACTAAATAAGTATATATTAAGAATTGTAATAAACTTAAATTTTCAAGGTTAAAATCTTTATTATAATAACTACTTATCAACCATAAAATAATTCCATTTATAAGAATACCAACTGTAATAAAAATAAAATTTTTTCCAATTGTCCAATTCCCTTCATTAAAGTAATCTTTAAAAATTAATGGAGGAACATACAACATAAAAAACACCCCAAAAAAGGTAACAAACCCAATTCCTGCGGTGTATTTTAAAACTAAGTCACCTAAAGTAACTAAATAAAAAGGCTTAAAAAAAAACAGAAAAAGAAATACAAATACACTAATAATCAAGCTAACTCTAAACTTAAATTTTAGGGAAGGATTGAAATAATATGGTATAGAAAACCAAGAAGTAATCGATTTCATTTTTATAGTTTTACAGCTGTCCCAGAAGCTGTTACCATTAACATTCCTCCTTTAGGACCCACAGTTTCATAATCTAAATCTATACCAACGATTGCATCCGCTCCTAAAGATTGAGCAATATCTTGCATTTCTTTTAAAGAGGAATCTTTAGCTTCACGTAATACTTTTTCGTAAGAACCTGATCTACCACCAACAATATCTCTAATTCCAGCGAAGAAATCTTTAAAAATGTTTGCTCCAATAATGGTTTCACCAGTTACAATTCCTAAGTATTCTGTTACAGGTTTGTTTTCTATTCTAGGTGTTGTTGTAATAATCATATTCTTTTTTTTTACACTCTATTATTCTTTTAATTTCTTTGGTTTTGCATTTTTCATTGCTTCACCAATTTGGTTACTTGCTGTAAAACTAGCTACCATATCGTTTAACATTTGACTACCTGCTTGGGGTGAATTTGGTAATAAAATTAAATTACTATTGGTTTCGCTACCAATTGATTGTAATGTGTCATAATGTTGCGTAACAACAATTAATGCCGAAGCTTCTTGACTGTTAATTCCAACTCTATTTAATACATCTACAGATTCTTCTAAACCTCGTGCAATTTCTCTTCTTTGATCTGCAATACCTTGTCCTTGTAAACGCTTACTTTCTGCTTCTGCTTTTGCTTTTTCAACAATTAATATACGTTGTGCATCACCTTCATATTGTGCTGCTGTTTTTTCTCTATCTGCAGCGTTAATTCTGTTCATTGCTATTTTTACCTGTGCATCTGGATCAATATCTGTAACTAAGGTTCTTATAATATCAAAACCGTAATCCATCATTGCATCATTTAACTCAGCTTTTACAGCTAATGCAATATCATCTTTTTTCACAAAAACATCATCTAGTTTCATTTTAGGTACTTCTGCTCTTACCACATCAAAAACATAAGAAGTTATTTGATCATGAGGATAATCTAGTTTATAAAAAGCATCATAAACCTTATCTTTGATTACTTTGTATTGAACAGAAACTTTTAGTTTTACAAAAACATCATCTAAGGTTTTTGTTTCTATAATTACATCTAATTGTTGAATTTTTAAACTTAATTTTCCTGAAACTTTATCTACAAAAGGAATTTTTAAATGAAGCCCAGATTGTCTAATGCTGTGAAATTTTCCAAAGCGTTCTATAATAGCTGCAGTTTGTTGCTTTACCATAAAAAAGGCAGCAAAAATAATAAGTGCTCCTAGCACAATAATAATTGGTAAAATAGGTGGCATAGTAGTTTTTTTTAAAAGTGAATAATTGATTTCTTGTAAAGATACTGAATTTCAGTATTTAATAATTAGACGGTATAAATTAAAAAAGTTACAGTTATAAAACAAAAAACCTCTCAAAAATATTTGAGAGGTTTTAATTTATTTTAATGAATGATTACAATTTTTCAATCGCGTTTTCTAATCTTTTTATTGTTTCTTTTTTGCCAATCATTGCAATGATATCAAACAAATGAGGCCCTTTTAAAGCTCCAACCAAACTTAATCTTAAGGGTTGCATTACTTTACCAAAACCAATTTCTTTAGCGGTAATCCATTCTTTAATCTCTTTTTCTGTATTTTCTGATGAAAAGTCTTCAACAGAAGAAATTACAGTTATTAATTCTTTCATTAATTCTGATGTTCCTTCCTTCCAGTTTTTCTTAGAAGCTTTTGCATCATATTCTGTTGGTGTTTCAAAAAAGAAACTAGATAAATCCCAAAAATCATTTACAAAAACAGCTCTTTCTTTTATTGATGCAACTACTTTTAAAACATACTCCTTGTCTTTTGTAATTCCTTTTTCAGCTAAAATAGGCAAGTATAACTCAGTCAATGCTGCATCATCTTTCGTTTGCATGTATTGTTGATTGAACCAACTTGCTTTTTCTGGACTAAATTTTGCTCCAGATTTACTTACACGTTTTAAATCGAAAGATTGTACTAATTCTTCTAATGAAAAAATTTCTTGTTCTGTTCCAGGATTCCATCCTAAAAAAGCTAACATGTTTATAAAAGCATCAGAAAAATAACCATCTTCTTTATAACCACGTGAAACATCACTAGAAACTTCATTTGTATACTCTAAAGGAAATACAGGGAAACCTAATTTATCACCATCACGTTTGCTTAACTTTCCTTTTCCAACAGGTTTTAAAATTAAGGGTAAATGAGCAAATTTTGGAGCATCCCAACCAAAAGCTTTGTATAATAAAATATGTAATGCCATTGATGGTAACCATTCTTCACCACGAATTACATGCGATATTTCCATTAAATGATCATCAACAATATTTGCTAAATGATAGGTTGGCATTCCATCACTTTTAAATAAAATTTTATCGTCTAATGTATTGGTTTCAATTTTAATATTTCCTCTAATTTCATCTTGCATTAACAAAGTTTCATCTTGTGGACTTTTAAAACGGATTACATAATTTTCTCCTGCATTTAGTTTTTCTTTTACTTCTTCATCCGTTAAAACTAAAGAATTTACTAAGCGTCCTTTTGCTCTATTATGCCAGTTATAAATAAAGGTTTTTCCTTCTGCTTCATGCCCTTTTCTTTCTGCATCTAAAGCTTCTGAAGTATCAAAAGCGTAATAAGCCCAACCAGAATTTATTAATTCATTTGCATATTGTTTGTATATTTCTTTACGTTCTGATTGTCTGTAAGGACCAAATTTTTCATTTTTTCCTGGGCCTTCATCAAAAGGAATATTACACCAATCTAAAGCATCAATAATATATTGTTCAGCATTTGCAACATAACGTGTTTGATCTGTATCTTCTATACGAAGAATAAAAGTTCCGTTGTGTTTTTTAGCAAATAAATAATTGTATAAAGCGGTTCTTACACCACCAATATGTAAAGGTCCTGTAGGACTTGGTGCAAAACGAACACGAACATTAGATTCCATTTTTTTTTATTTTGAGATTGCAAAGATAGTTTTCTATAGGCATAAAAAAAAGCCTTAATACAAGGCTTTTAACGAAATATTTATATAATCTATTTTCTAAAACTTCTTGTAAATTCCAACCGATAAAGCTACTTGTTTGGCAACATTGTTACCAAAAAAAGCAGCTGGTAAACTTGCTGTTATTCCAAAGTTATTAGAAATTTCACCAATCGTTTTTATACCAATAACACCATATTCTTGATCATCAACATATAACCCC
The DNA here is from genome assembly GCF_022662535.1 of Polaribacter marinus. Classification (GTDB taxonomy): domain Bacteria; phylum Bacteroidota; class Bacteroidia; order Flavobacteriales; family Flavobacteriaceae; genus Polaribacter; species Polaribacter marinus. The sequence goes on along the minus strand of NZ_JAKQYM010000006.1, from coordinate 141,596 downwards.
GTTGCTAGATTAGATGCAGGTAAATTTACAGTACCATTTTTAAAAGATTTTTCGATATCTAAAAATCCAATCAACCAAATATTTTTAAAAATTTTGCTTCCATATTCTCCACCAATTTTAAAATTTGAACTGTAATTGTTTGCTCTAATTTTAGTTCCTATAAAAGTTTGTAGATAGGCTTTGTCAAAACTTTTTCCAGCTAAAAACTTCGGGGTAAATGTGATTGCATTATAACCAGTTCGTATTCCTGAATTTTTATTAAAAGATCCTGTATTTGTTTCTATAGAAAATTGCCCAGAAAGTAACCAGTTTTTTTTATAGAAATTATGTTTTAAACCTATTTCTATATTTCCTAAGGATGCTTCTTTTTTTTGTTCAAATGAAATTAATTTAAATGGAATATTTACTAACAAAGTTATGTTGTTAGTAAGGCCATATTCATTATAAAGCTGAATTGTATTATCAGATATTTTTCCATTTATATGGTAATCAGGTTTACCAAATAATTCGTCATAATTAGGAATTGTTGTAAATGATAATTGTGAGTGAAATTTTCCCTTTTTTTGTGTCCAAGGACCTTGTGAAAAGGTTGAAACACCGATGAGTAAAAATAGTAATTTTATTACTTCTTTCATTTTTCAACTTAGTTGTAGTAAGTTTATAAATACTTATAAAAATCGTTTTAACAATTATTTGATTGTATATCAATGTAAAAATAGTATTTTTATTAGTTATTATGAACGGATTTAAAAGCATAGAGGACAAACTACATCAATTTACTCGTAAATTTTATACAAATGAATTGATAAAAGGTGGAATTTTATTCTTTTCTTTAGGTTTTTTGTATCTTTTATTTACCTTATTCTTAGAATATTTTTTATGGCTTAAACCCACTGCTAGAACCATTCTTTTTTGGTTGTTTGTTTTGGTAGAGGTTTTTTTATTAATTAAATTTATAGCCTTTCCTATTTTTAAATTAATTGGTTTAGGCAAAGGGATTTCTTTTACAGAATCTTCAAAAATTATTGGAAATCACTTTCCAGAAGTAAAAGATAAACTGTTGAATGTTTTACAGTTAAAAGAAAGCTCTTCTCAATCGGATTTATTATTAGCAAGTATTCATCAAAAATCTAAAGAATTACAACCCATTCCGTTTGTAAAAGCAATTGATTTTGGTACTAATAAAAAATATTTAAAGTTTGCTATTGTACCTGTTGTAATTTTGTTAATTACTTTATTTACAGGGAATAAAGGTGTTTTTACAGAAAGTTTAGAACGTGTTGTGCATCATAGAACTTCTTACAACCCTCCAGCACCATTTTCTTTTTTATTAGTAAATACATCTTTACAAGTTATTCAAGGAGAATCTATAAAAGTGGATATTATTGCCGACGGGACTGTTTTACCAACTGAAGCAAAAATTATTTTTGAAAATCAACAATATTATCTTCAAAAAAATAATAACGGAACTTTTTCTTACACTTTTGTAAATGTACAAAAACCTATTACTTTCTTTATAGATGCTAATGGAATTCAATCTCAAGACTATGTAATTCAGGTTATCAATACTCCAACAATTAATAATATTTCTTTGCAATTACAATATCCTAGATATATTTTAAAATCCAATGAAATCATACAGAACACTGGAGATATCACGGTTCCAGAGGGCACTAAAATTATTTGGAAAGTAAATACAAGTCAAACGGATTCTGTTGCTTTTATCAATAATAACAAACGAAACTTATTTAAAGAAGTTTCAGATGATAATTTTGAGTTTTCTAATCAAATTAAAAATGCTATTCATTATCAAATTTCTTCATCAAATAAAAATTTAAAAGATTTTGAGAATTTACAATTTTCTATAAATGTTATTAAAGATGAAACTCCTCAAATTTCAGTTAATTCAAATATTGATAGCATTTCGCGTGGAGTAGCACAATTTGCTGGTCAAATTTCTGATGATTATGGACTCAATAAATTACAGTTGGTTTATTATGATGACGAAAATCCGAATTCTCTTAAAACTTTTGATTTACAGATTACAAATGAAAATATTCAAACTTTTTTTTATCAATTTCCTGATGGTTTAAATCTGCAAAACGGAGTTAATTACCAACTTTATTTTCAGGTTTTTGATAACGATGCACTTAATGGAAATAAAAAAGCAAAAAGTAAAACTTTTCATTACCGTCAAAAAACAGAAGAAGAAGTAGAAGAAGAACTGTTACAAGAACAAAAACAAACCATCAATAATTTAGAAAACTCTATTCAAAAACAACAAAAACAACAAAAAGAGTTAGAGACTATTCAACAAGAACTTCAAAATAAAAAGAACATTAATTGGAATGATAAAAAGAAAGTTCAAAGTTTTATAAAACGTCAAGAACAATATAAAGAAATGATGCAACGTCAAACGGATAAGTTGCAAGAAAATATTGATGAAAATAAAGAAGAAAATGAAAATATTCAAAATAAAAAAGAAGAGTTAAAAAAAAGAATCGAAGAATTAAAAAAACTAGACAAACAACAAAGGTTATTAGAGGAGATTAAAAAAATGGCAGATAAACTAAATAAGGAAGATTTAGTAAAAAAAGCCAAAGAGTTAGCTCAGCAAAATAAACAACAAAGAAGAAGTTTAGAAAAAACTTTAGAATTGGTTAAACGCTTTTATGTTGAACAAAAAACAATGCAAATTGCAAATAAAATTGAAGAACTTTCTAAAAAACAAGAAGCTCTTCAGAAAAAAGAAGACAGTAATTTAGCTGAGCAAAAAGAGATTAAAAAAGACTTTAATGATATTAAAAAAGAGTTAGAAGAATTAAATAAAGATAATGAGAAGCTAAAAGAACCTATGGAGCATCCAGATATTGAAGATGAAAAATCTGAGATTGATAAAGAATTGAATAAATCAGAAGAAAGTTTAGATAAAAAAGATCAAAAATCTGCAAAAGACAGTCAAAAAAAATCATCTAAAAAGATGAAAGAGATGAGTGCAAAAATGCAGAAAGCGATGATGGAGATGGAAGGTGAATCTATTGAAGAAAACATAGAAGATCTTCGTAAAATTCTAGAAAACTTGGTTATTTTTTCTTTTCAACAAGAAAACTTAATGTATAAGTTTAGTGATATTTCAACTTCACATCCAGATTTTGGTAATGATTTAAAAAAGCAAAATGAACTTAAAACGTACTTCGAGCATATTGATGATAGTTTGTATGTTTTGTCAATGAGGCTTCCTAAGATTTCTTCTAAAATTCAAGACGATTTATCTTCTACACATTATAATTTAGATCAATCTTTAGAAAATTTTTCTGAAGATCGATTTGAAAACGGTTTATCCAATCAACGCTATGTTATGACTTCTGTTAATAATTTAGCAGATTATTTAAGTAATATTTTAAATAATATGCAAAACGCTAAGTCTATGAAGATGGGTAAAGGTAAAGGCAAGGGTAATAGTTTTAGTTTGCCTGATATTATTAAAAAGCAAGAAGGTCTATCTAAAAAAATGAAAGATGGAATGAAGAAAGGGAAGAAGCCAGGTGAAAAAAAAGGGAAAGGTGATAAAGGTCAAAAGCCTGATAAAAATGGTAAACCCGGAAATAAAGGAGAAAAAGGAAAGAGTGGAAAATCTGGCAAAGAAGGAGAGAAACAGGGTGAAGGTAATGGAAATTCTAATAATGATTTAGATGGCGAGTTATATGAAATTTATAAACAACAATCTCAATTAAGACAACAATTACAAGATGCTATTAAAGAATCAGAAAATGGCAAACCAGGTAATAATGTAGCTGCAAAAAAAGCTTTAAAAACGATGGAGCAACTAGAAAATGAAATTCTTGAACAAGGTTTCAATTCTGTCACCCTTCAAAAAATGCAAAACCTAAATTATGAGCTATTAAAATTAGATAAAGCAGCATTAGAACAAGGTAAAGATAAACAACGCAAGTCTACAGCCAATCAAAAAGATTTTCAAAAGAACTCTATTAAAGCTTTAAAGTTTAAAAAGCAGTTTTATAATCAGATAGAGATATTAAATAGACAATCATTACCTTTGCAGCAAAATTACAAAAAGAAAGTTCGAGAGTATTTTTCCGAATCAAAGCAGAAATAAATATGATTACATTCAATTATGAAACCTCTTTTAAATTAAAGGACGAAGAATCCTTAGAAATATGGATTACTACCGTAATAGAAGATAAAAATTTTGAGTTAGGTGAAATCAATTATATTTTTTGTGATGATGATTATTTACACAAGTTAAATGTTGAATTTTTACAACATGATACATTAACAGATGTTATTAGTTTTGACAATTCTTTAGGTAAATTAATCAATGGTGATATTTATATTTCTGTAGAAAGAGTAGAGGATAATTCTAAAGATTTTAAGGTTTCTTTTGAGGATGAATTACACAGGGTAATGATTCATGGTGTTTTACATTATATGGGTTTTAAAGATAAATCTGTTGATGATAAAATTCAAATGAGAAATGCTGAAAACAAAGCTCTTTCTGTTATAAGTAACTGATAATCAATTTAATAAAAAATAAGTTTCACGTGGAACTATAAATATGAGTTTATTTTCAACAACATATGATGTTATAGTAGTTGGTGGTGGTCATGCGGGTAGCGAAGCTGCTGCTGCTGCTGCTAATATGGGCGCGCACACTTTGCTTATTACAATGAATTTGCAAAATATTGCGCAAATGAGTTGTAACCCTGCTATGGGAGGTATTGCAAAAGGACAAATAGTAAGAGAGATTGATGCTTTGGGTGGTTATAGCGCTATAGTTACCGATAAAACAGCTATTCAGTTTAAGATGCTTAACAAATCTAAAGGACCTGCTATGTGGAGTCCAAGAGCACAATCTGATAGGATGCAGTTTGCAGAATGTTGGAGAACGATGTTAGAGCAAACAGATAATTTAGATTTTTATCAAGATTCTGTTAATGGTTTGCTGTTTGATGAAAATAAAATTATTGGAGTTAAAACTGCTTTAGGTTTAGAAATAAAAGCAAAAACAGTTGTTATAACTGCAGGAACTTTTTTAAATGGATTGATCCATATTGGTGATAAAAGTTTTGGTGGAGGAAGAGCTGGTGAAGGAGCTTCAACTGGAATTACAGAAGATTTAGTGAAAAAAGGTTTTGAATCGGGTAGAATGAAAACCGGAACACCTCCACGGGTTGATGGTCGATCTTTAGATTATTCTAAAATGATTGAACAACCTGGTGATGAAAACCCTGAAAAATTTTCTTATTTACCAACATCAAAACCATTGGTTAAACAACGTTCTTGTTATTTAACGTATACCAATTTAGATGTACATGATTTATTACGTACAGGTTTTGATAGGTCTCCAATGTTTAATGGAAGAATACAATCTACAGGTCCAAGATATTGTCCTTCTATAGAAGATAAAATTGATCGTTTTGCTACAAAAGAAAGACATCAAATTTTTGTTGAACCTGAGGGTTGGACTACTTGTGAAATGTATGTTAATGGTTTTTCTACTTCTTTACCGGAAGATGTTCAAGATAAAGCAATTCGTTCTGTGGCGGGTTTTGAAAATGTAAAATTTTTCAGATACGGTTATGCTATAGAGTATGATTATTTTCCACCTACTCAATTAACACATTCTTTAGAAACAAAGATAATAGAGAATTTGTTTTTTGCAGGACAAATAAATGGTACAACTGGTTATGAGGAAGCAGCGGCTCAGGGTTTAATGGCTGGTGTAAATGCTGCTTTAAAAACACAAAATAAAGACCCTTTTATTTTAAAAAGAAATGAAGCTTATATTGGTGTTTTAATTGATGATTTAATTACAAAAGGTACAGAAGAGCCTTATAGAATGTTTACCTCTAGAGCAGAATATAGAACATTGTTAAGGCAAGATAATGCAGATTTGCGATTAACGCCTATTGGATATGAATTAGGTTTGGCTTCTAAAGAAAGATTAGATCGTGTTATTGAAAAGCAAAGAAAAACAGATTTGCTTATTAATTTTTTACAAAACACCAGTGTTAAACAAGAGGAAATTAACCCTATTTTGGAAGCTAAAAATTTAGCTTTAATTAACCAATCGATGAAGCTTTATAAAATTGCAGCTAGACCACAATTAGAGTTTTCTGATTTTGATAATGTTCAAAAATTAAAACTGTTTTTAGTAGATAATGCAATTGATAATGAAATAATCGAACAAGCTGTTATTCATTTAAAATATTCAGGATACATTGAAAAAGAAAAGAATAATGCAGATAAATTAAATAGATTAGAGAATGTTGTTATTCCTTCTAAATTTGATTATCAAAAAGTGAAATCTCTTTCTTATGAAGCTAGAGAAAAGTTAAGTAAAATTCAACCCACATCCATTTCACAAGCTAGTAGGATTAGTGGTGTTTCCCCTAGTGATATTTCTGTTCTTTTAGTTTATATGGGAAGATAATAAAGAGAGTAAACAGCAATTGTTCCACGAGGAACATTGTTGTAAAAAAAATAAATTATGGAGAAAGAAAAAGAACTCTATAAAGGTTTGCAACCTTTTTTAAATTGTAAAGATTATACTGTCTCAGGAGAAACATATGAAGTAATGCTAAATCAAAAGTATGAGATGTTGGTAACATCTCCTGTGCCTGTAGATCTAGAAAATTACTATAAAAGCGAAAACTATATTTCTCATACAGATTCAAAAAAAACGCTGTTTGAAAAAATTTATCAAACGGTAAAAAAGTATACCTTAAAAAGAAAACTTCAATTAATAAATTCTTTTGAAACATCTAATAAAAATATTTTAGACGTAGGTGCAGGAACAGGGGATTTTTTAAAAGTATGTAAAAATAATAATTGGAATACGATTGGGGTAGAACCAAGTATTGATGCAATTAATATTGCTGCCCAGAAAGGAATCTTTTTAAAAGAAAGCCTATACGAAATCGAAAATCAAAAATTTGATGTAATTACACTTTGGCATGTTTTAGAACATGTTGGTAATTTGAACGAATACATTTCTAGTTTAAAAGAATTACTTTCTAAAGACGGAAGAATTATAGTGGCGGTTCCGAATTACAAAAGTTATGACGCTAATTATTATAAAGAGTTTTGGGCCGCTTTTGATGTGCCAAGACATTTATGGCACTTCTCTCAAAATTCTATACATAAATTATTTTCAGAAAAAGAAATGAGAGTTGAAAAAACACTTCCTATGAAGTTTGATTCTTATTATGTTTCTTTATTGAGTGAAAAATATAAATCAGGTAAGAATAATCCTTTTAATGGTTTTTATAGGGGATTTCTTTCTAATATCAAAGCAAGAAGCACTACACAGTATTCTTCGTTAATTTATGTGATTAAAAACAATTAATTTAGCCATATAAGTGGCTTTTTTTTGTTTTTAAGAGGTTAATGGTGTGGTTGTATTAAAATAATTTAAAAACCCCTTAAAACGAATGTTTTAAGTGGTTTTTAAATAGATATTATTTATTTTATTTTTTATTTAAATAAGATTTAACTATTTAACAGGTAAACACCTAAAAGTGTAATGATAAAGTAAACTGCTAATGACATCGCTCCGGCATAATCTTTAGCCAAACGTTGTCCTATTAATAAAAAGATTAAAGTGATTGCAGAAAGCTCAACTCCTAATAAAGCAATTTCTTTTAATTCGGAAGTATATAATTGATATGCACCAATAATCATTAAGACTCCGGCAATAATCTCTATAATTAAAATAACAGCGAGTAAAAAAGGAACACTATTTTTTAATGGAGAATTTTTAAAATGATCTTTTATAAAAGAAACATTTCCCTTCCAATCTAATAATTTATCAATACCGGATTGTAAAAAAGTAACAATTAAAAAAAGTAAAATTAAAATTTCTGTTGGGTGATTTGAAAGTAGTTTCATGGTTTGTTTTTTTTATTTTCCGAATAATCGATGTAAAAAGTTTTTTGCTTTTTCTTTTCCCTCTTTAATATCTTCTTTTGCTTCTTCAGCAAAATCCGCTATATGTTCTACAGCATCTCCTGCAAGTTCAGATCCTTTTTCACTTACAACATCAAAAGCTTCTTTGGCATCAACAAGAAATTCTGAAGCTTTTTCTTTCGCAACTTCCGAATACTCTTCAGCTTTATGTTTTGCTTTTTCTATGTTTTCTTCCGAAAAAGTTTCATGAAGTTTTTCTTTAGCATTTTCTATAACCTCTTTAGCTTCTTCTTTTAGCTCTGAAGCTTTTTCTTTTACTTCTTCAGTAAATGACTTTGAAGTGATTTTCTTTTCTATATTGTTACTTTTATCTATCATAATAAATTGATTATAAGTTATTTAAATGATTTGTCAATGGGTTCCCAAAGTTCTATTTTGTTTCCATCATTGTCTAAAATCCAACCAAATTTTCCGTAATCAAACTCTTGAATTTCATCAATTATAGTGACTCCATCATTTTTAAGTTCTTCTAGTAATTCTACTAAATTTTCTACTCTATAATTAAACATAAAGTCTTTTTTTGAGGGCTCAAAATATGTCGTGTCTTTTGCAAACGGGCTCCATTGTGTTGTTGCGTCTTTTCCATCTTTGTCTTTCCACCAAAAAGTTGCTCCCCAATCGTCAGTATTAAAGCTTAAATGTTTTTTATACCAATCTTTAGTATCTTTTGGGTTTTCAGATTTAAAGAAAACACCTCCAATTCCTATGACTTTTCCTTTTTTCATTTTTTTGTTTTTATTGATGATTCGTAAATAGAGATCCATTCTTTAACGGTAATTTTTTTGCATAATTCTGCAATCAAATCAAATGGGATATCTTCTAATTTTTTAAAACGAATACAGCTCTTTCCCATATCTAATTTTCTGGTACTGTGTTTTGTGTATTCATTTATAAACCAATTGTTAATTTCTGGAATAGCATAAATAGCACTGCTGTATAAATTTATAGTGTTTTTTTGAGAAGCAAAACTCATAAAAGGCAATGCTTCAGATGGGTTACAATGATAACCTTTTGGATAAATTGAATGTGGAACATAATAACCAATCATGCCATATTTTATACCTTCTTCAAAGTCTTTTGGTAAACTATTTTTTATTGTTTTTTGAAGTTTTTTTAAAAAAAATTGACGCTCTTTAGGAGCTTGAGCAATGTATTCTTTTATTGAGTTAACTTTTTCGGGCATTCTTTAATGAATTAAAAGCCTACAAGTTAACAAAATTTTATTTTAATTTTATCTACAATTGTTTGTGCTAATTTTTCTTTGCTTTCAATGGTCCAACCGGCAACATGAGGTGATAGAATAACATTGTCTGCATGTATCAAATATTCAAATGCTTTAGGCATTTTATCCTTAGAAAAAAGATTTTCGAAAGAAGATTTTTCATACTCTAAAACATCTAAACCGGCTCCTAATATTTTACCAGATTCTAAAGCAGAAACCAAGTTTTTAGTTACCACTGATGTTCCACGTGCAGTGTTTATCAACCAAAAAGGTTTTTTAAAATCATTGATAAAATTAGCATTTATCATGTTTTTAGTAAGATCTGTTTGTGGCGTGTGTAAACTTAAAACATCTGCTTTTTTTTGTAATTCTGATAAAGAAACTTGTTTGCAATTTTTATCACCTACATTTGATTTTATATCGTAACAAAGAACTTCAACATCAAAACCACGAAGTTTTTTAGCGAAAGATTTCCCCATATTTCCATAACCAATTAATCCAATAGTTCTTCCATCTAGTTCAATTCCACGATTTTCTTCACGTAACCATTTTCCTTTTCTAACTTCTTTATCAGCTTTGTTTAATTTATTAAAGAGGGATAGTAACATTGCTAAAGCATGTTCTCCAACAGCATTTCTATTTCCTTCTGGAGCTGCAATTAATTCGATGTTTTTTAAGGTTGCATATTTGCAATCTATATTTTCTAAACCGGCACCAACCCTACCTATAAACTTTAGGTTTGTTGCTTTATCTAAAAAAGATTTATCAATAGAAAACCTACTTCGTATAATAATACCATCGTACAAATGAATTTTATTTTCAATTTCTTGTTTAGATGATGTGTAATCTTCATCATTTGTAAAATCTAAAATATTTAGCTGATTTAGTAAAAGAGGATGATTTGAATCGAGGTGGAGAATTTTCATTATTTGAGATAATATATTATTAAGATTTCAAAACCTTTTGTATCAATAACCTAAATATCTATTCTAATATTGTTCTTTTTCACTAGGGAAATCACCACTTTTTACATCGCTAATATAGTTTTCAAAAGCACCAGTCATATCTTTATATAAGTCTAAGTATCGTCTTAAAAAACGTGGGTGAAATTCATGTGTCATTCCAATCATATCATGAGTCACTAATACTTGTCCGTCTACACCATTTCCTGCTCCAATTCCGATAACCGGTATAGAAATAGCCTCAGCAACTTTTTTTGCTAATTTTGCAGGTACTTTTTCTAAAACAACAGCAAAACAACCAATTTTTTCTAACATCAAAGCATCTTCCATAAGCTTTTCTGCTTCTTCTTCTTCTTTAGCTCTTACGGTGTATGTTCCAAATTTATAAATAGATTGAGGAGTTAGTCCTAAATGCCCCATTACTGGAATTCCAGCATTTAAAATACGTTTTATAGATTCTTTAACCTCTTTACCTCCCTCTAATTTTATAGAATGTCCTCCGCTTTCTTTCATAATTCTAATTGCAGATCGTAGAGCTTCTTTTGGATCAGATTGATAACTTCCAAAAGGCAAATCAACAACAACTAAACAACGCTCAATTGCTCTTACTACCGAGCTTGCGTGGTAAATCATTTGATCTAAAGTAATAGGTAGTGTAGTTTCATGACCCGCCATTACATTAGACGCCGAATCACCAACAAGTAAAACATCAATTCCAGAGCTGTCTAAAATTTTTGCCATGGTATAATCATAAGCTGTAAGCATGGAAATTTTTTCTCCATTTGCTTTCATTTCTACCAAGGATTTAACGGTTACTCTTTTATACTGTTTTTTTGCTACAGACATGTTTTTTATTTTATTAACGGGGTAAAAGTAAGAAATATCAATAGATATTACACAAGTTAATCTTTTGCTAATCTTAAATGAATTTATTTTAGTTATTTAAAAATATCAGAACGAATAAAAACCTCTTTTTGTCTGATATGTAGAGAAGACAAAATTGTAAACCTAATAAATGAAAAAAATAGCATTATATTTGGTTTTTTATTTTTAAAATGTTGCAAGAAAAAATTACACTAAATACAGATAAATGGATAGATAATTACGCAGATTATCTATATAATTATGCTGTTTCTCGTGTTAACAATAGTGATTTGGCAAAAGATTTAGTACAAGATACTTTTTTTGCAGGCTTAAAATCTGCTAAAAATTTTCAAGGAAAATCTACAGAAAGAACTTGGTTGGTTTCTATTTTAAAAAGAAAAGTAATCGATTATTATAGAAAGATTAATTCTAAAAAAGGACAAGCAGAAGTTAGAATGAACTTTTATAATGATGGAGAAAATGAAGGAGATTGGATTGAAGAACGCGTACCACAGAGCTGGGACAATCAATCAGAGAGAGATATAGAAAATGAAGAATTAAAAGAGCAAATAGAAAGGTGTATTGACAATTTACCAGAAAAATATGCAATGGTTTTTAAAATGAAAACTATACAAGGTTTTGAAACCGAGGAGATTTGTAAGGAGTTAGAAATTACACCGTCAAACCTATGGGTTATCGTACATAGAGCAAGAACACAGCTTAGAAAATGTATGGAAGATAATTGGTTTAATAATTAAAAAATGTTTAAAAATTTAAGAATAACATGTGACGAAGCCACTACTATTTGCGATAAAAATCAGTACGGTGAGGCAACTTTGTTAGAAAAAGTAAAGTTAAATATTCATTTTATTCGATGTAGAATTTGTGGAGTATATTCAAAACAAAATGTCTTCTTAAGTAAAATTTACAAGAATTATTCTAAAGAGTGTAAAGAAAAAAAACACTGTTTAACAAAAGAAGAGAAAGAAGATCTTAAACATAAACTAAAGACATAAATAATTTTGTAGTTTTTATAAAACTACATTTTTTGATTTTTTGTTAGATTGAAACGGGGTTTATAGAAATATAGATTCCGTTTTTTTGTATTTTTGAAACAAATAAGAACAGATGCATTTTTTACCAGAAAAGATAGATCATTATGTTGTAGAACACTCTCAACAAGAACCAATTATTTTACAAGAATTAAGTAGAGAAACTTGGCAAAAAGTATTAAACCCAAGAATGTTAAGTGGCGCTTTTCAAGGAAGGGTTTTATCGATGATTTCTAAATTAATACAACCCAAAAATATTTTAGAAATAGGCACTTATACAGGATACTCTGCATTGTGTTTAGCAGAAGGAATATCATCAACAGGGAAAATCATAACTATTGATAAGAATGAAGAATTAGAAACATTACAAAACAAATATTTTGAAAAATCTGGATTTAGAAATCAAATCGTACAATATGTTGGAAATGCTTTAGAAATCATTCCTAGTATTGATGAAAAATTGGATTTAGTTTTTATAGATGCAGACAAATCTAATTATACCAATTATTTTCATTTAGTTATTGATAAAATGAACTCAGGTGGTGTTATTTTATCTGATAACGTACTATGGAGTGGTAAAGTTGTAGAAAAGTTAGATCCAAAAGATAAAGATACAAAAGCACTTTTGGCGTATAATAAACTATTAAATGAAGATACTAGAATAGAAACTGTTTTGTTGCCTATAAGAGATGGCTTAACTATAAGTAGGGTAAAATAAGAGCTAACCCTAAAGAAAGGATTACATTTTTCTTTTAATTGGCCCTGTTAAATCACCAATATTTTCTTTTACTTCAGCAACTTCTTTATTGATGCCTTTAACAAAATCGGTGTCAATACCTTGTTTCTCTGCACTGTTGTTAATTTCTTTTTTAATGTCGTTTGTTGCATCTTTTATTTGACGCATTCCCTTACCCAAACCTTTAGCAATTTCAGGAATTTTATCTGCACCAAAAACCATAACTACAATTAATATAATTACAAATATTTCTGGAGCGCCAATAAATAAAAAAGGTACATTCATATTACTGCAAAGGTAAATATTTATTCAATATATAAACTTTACAAATAAAAATATTTGTAATTTAGAGAAAAGAATTTTTAAGAATAAATTATTATGTTAAAAAAAATCCTAGTAAGTTTATTGGTTGTTTTATTTTTTAGTCAATGTAAATCCACAAAAATTTCTAGAACTATTACCAAAAAGATACAATCAGATTTTTTTGAAAATCAATTTACAGGGATATATATATATGATGTAGAGGCAGATAAAGTACTATATAATTTAAATGGAGAAAAATATTTTACTCCTGCAAGCAACACTAAAATAGCAACACTTTTTACCGGTTTAGAATTATTACCAGACTCAATTCCTGCGTTTAAATATGCAATAAACCAAGATACAATTATCATTAAAGGAACAGGTGATCCAACATTATTTCATCCTTATTTTAAAGACAGTACAGCTTTTAAAAAGATAAAAAATTTTAAGAAAGTAAATTTAATAATAGATAATATTTTAGATAAAAGATATGGACCAGGTTGGGCTTGGGAAGATTTTGATAGTTATTTTAGCGCCGAGAGAAGTGCTTTTCCTATGTATGGAAATGTAGTTACTGTTAGCCGTCAAGATTCTTTAAAAGTGTTTCCAAAAGTGTATAAAAAATCTTTAAATATTACAGATGGTTTTTATGGAAGAGATGAATATAGCAACACGTTTTATTATGGAGAAAATAGAACAAAAGAAACAGAGATTCCAATGATTATGAGTGATTCTTTAATTATTAATCTTTGGGATAATATTGTACCAAATAAAGTTTCTATAATTAATCAAGCAGAGATCAACCCTTCTACAATTGCTTATAGCATTCCGAAAGATTCTTTGTTTAAAAGAATGATGGAAGTAAGTGATAACTTTTTAGCAGAACAAATTTTAATTTTAGCTTCTTCTACATTGTCTGATACGCTAAGTTCTTCAAATGTTAGAAAATATATTTTAGAGAATCAATTAAAAGATTTAAAGCAAAAACCACGTTGGGTAGATGGGTCTGGCTTAAGTAGATATAATTTATTTTCGCCTATTTCTTTTGTTGATATTTTAACGAAAATGTATAAAAAAATTCCTGAAGAAAGATTGTTTCAATTTTTTCCTGTTGGAGGAAAATCAGGGACATTAAAAAATTGGTTTTCTGGAATAGACAAACCTTATATTCATGCAAAATCAGGAACACTAGGAAATAATTATAATTTAAGTGGATACTTAGTGACCAACTCTGGAAAAGTTTTGATTTTTAGTTATATGAATAATCATTATCTGCATTCAAATAGTGCTGTTAAAAAGAAAATGCAAACTACTTTTGAGTGGTTAAGAGATAATTATTAAATGATATCGCTGTTATTAATCAATACATTAATTTCTTCAAATATATGAGAAAAGTATCCCTATTAAGCTATGGTTTTTTTCTTTTTATAATTTTACAAAGTTGTTCTAAAGAATATCCCAAAGACTTTAAAAAAGGGGTTTTTAAAACAAACACTTCATCAAATACTATAAAATATTTATATAGAAACTTTGATTATCAATATATGTATTCGCAAACGAATCTTAGCGGAAATAAATTATCTAAGATTACTTGGAAAACTTCAGGATATGAGATCGAAACTATAAATAAAACAAGCAAATTTGATTCTTTGATGCAAACAGTTATTCTTGATAAATACGAAGGAGATAGCTCGTTTACAGAAACCATATTTACTGATAAAATTGATTTAAAATTTACAACAACTTGGGTTAAGACTCGTAAATATCCTGATTTAACATGGGATGAAATTTTGATGAAAAATGGAATTAAACTTAAATAAAATATCTTCCCTTTTGTAATTGTAAAAGAATAAGAAATAGTATAATAATATAGTCGTTATAAATTTATTAGTATAAGTTATGGAAAGAAAATTAATAAGTTCTGGGTCATCTTTTGAAAAGGAAATTGGATATTCTAGGGCTGTTGTTCAGGGAAATTGGATTTTTGTTTCTGGAACCACTGGCTTTGAGTATAAAAAAATGGAAATTTCTGACGATATTGTTTCTCAAACAGAGCAGTGTTTAAGTAATATAGAGCTCATACTAAAACAAGCAAATGCTTCAATGGAAGATATTGTTAGGGTGACATATATTTTACCAAATGCTTCGGATTTTGAAAAATGTTGGCCAACATTAAAAAAACAATTTAGAAATATTAGACCTGCTGCAACAATGTTTTCTGCAGGGTTAGCAGATCCTAGAATGAAGATTGAAATACAAGTTACTGCAATAAAAAACAGGAATAAATAAAAAACATACCAATTCATAATTTATTATTATGGGGTTAAAGTAAGTGCTCCTTCTTAAGTTCAAAACCTGTTAAAAAGTAGCAGGAAGTTTGATCTAAAAGCAATACATTTGACATTATAAATAACCACTTATAAATAAGCAATCTTAAATCAAATATGAGCACGTTAAAAAATAAAAAAGCAATAATTACTGGTGGAGGTAGAGGATTAGGAAAGGCAACTGCGATTGCATTTGCAAAAGAAGGAATTGATATTGCTATAACAGGTAGAAATGAAGTTGTTTTAAAAGAAACGGTTGCTGAGTTAGAAACATATGGAATTAAGGCAATTTACGCTGTGTTTGATGTAAGTGTTTATGAAGGTGTAAAAAAAGGAATTAAAAGTATTGTAAATACCCTAGGATCTGTAGATATTTTAGTGAATAATGCAGGTATTGCAGCTTTTGGAAGTTTTAACGATATGCCAGTTGACCAATGGAGTCAAATTATACAAACGAATGTAATGGGTATGTATTATGTTACTAAAGAAGTTTTACCTTATTTAATTGATAAAAATGAAGGTGATATTATTAATGTTTCTTCGACAGCTGGTTTAAGTGGTAACGCAACGACTTCTGCTTATTCTGCTTCTAAATTTGCCGTAATTGGTATGTCTGAATCTTTAATGAAAGAAGTCCGTAAAAATAATATTAGAGTTTGTACGTTAACTCCAAGTACAATTGCATCAGATATGTCTATAGAATTAGGTATTGCAAGCAAAGATTCTGAAGATAGTGTTTTACAACCAGAAGATTTTGCAGAGTTAATTGTGGCAGGATTAAAATTACCAAGAAGAGCGATGCTTAAAAGTGCTGCTTTATGGTCTACAAATCCATAATTAAATATTAAAAAAACAGTTAAAACCTATCAACTAGTTATTTTTTAATCAACATTCGTTTAATTTCATTCAACTTCATTAACGCCTCAATAGGTGTTAACGTATCAATATTAGTGGCTAAAATTTCTTCTTTAATGTTTTCTAATAACGGATCATCTAACTGAAAAAAGCTAAGTTGCATTTCTTCATTCTGTTCTTGTTTTAAAACGTCTTTAACATCCCCGTTTTTGTTGTTTTTTTCTAGTTTAGCCAAAATTTTATTCGCTCTATGGATTACCATATTTGGCATTCCTGCAAGTTTGGCAACATGAATACCAAAACTATGATCCGAACCACCAGAAACCAATTTACGTAAGAAAATAATGGTATTTTCTAATTCTTTTACAGACACATTAAAGTTTTTAATGCGTTCAAAGGTGGTAGTCATTTCATTCAACTCATGATAATGCGTTGCAAACAACGTTTTTGCTTTGGTTGGATGCTCGTGTAAGAACTCAGAAATGGCCCATGCAATCGAAATTCCGTCATAAGTAGAAGTTCCCCTACCAATTTCATCTAACAAAATTAAACTACGCTCAGAAACGTTATTTAAGATGGAAGCTGTTTCGTTCATTTCTACCATAAAAGTAGATTCGCCCATAGAAATATTATCACTTGCTCCAACTCTGGTAAAAATCTTATCTACAATACCAATTTTAGCATTTTGAGCCGGAACGTAACTCCCCATTTGTGCTAATAAAACAATCAGTGCAGTTTGACGTAAAATTGCCGATTTACCAGACATATTGGGTCCGGTAATCATGATGATTTGTTGCTGATTTCTGTTCAACACCACATCGTTTGCAATATAGGTTTGGTCTATGGGTAACTGTTTTTCAATAACCGGATGACGACCATTTTTTATTTCTAAATCTGTGCTTTCATCCATTTGTGGACGCACATAATTGTTATCAATCGCTAAAACCGAAAAAGCGAGTAAACAGTCAATTTTTGCAATAACCTGAGCATTTTCTTGTACAATTTGTACAAATTGAATGATATATTGTAATAATTTAGTAAAAATTTCTTGTTCTAATTTGGCGATTTTCTCTTCAGCTCCTAAAATTTTAGTTTCGTATTCTTTTAGTTCTTCGGTAATATAACGCTCTGCATTTACCAAGGTTTGTTTACGAATCCATTCTTCCGGAACTTTGTCTTTATGAGAATTCCGAACTTCAATATAATAACCAAAAACATTATTGAATGAAATTTTTAAACTATTAATTCCTGTGCGTTCTGTTTCGCGTTGCAACATGTTATCTAAATACTCTTTTCCAGAGTTAGAAATGGCACGTAAATCATCTAATTCTTGATGAACTCCTGTTGCAATGGCATTTCCTTTATTGATGTTTACCGGAGCATCATCAAATAAGGTTTCGTTAATTTTTTCAATTAAATCTTGGCAAGTATGTAATTGAGTTCCGAGTTGTTTTACCGCTTTATTTTTACTGTTTTCTGCGGATGTTTTAATTGGTAAAATCGCTTTTAAAGAATCTTTTAATAAGACAATTTCTCTTGGAGAAGCTTTACCTGTTGCTACTTTAGAAATTAACCTCTCTAAATCGGATATTTGTTTTAATTGATAGGTTACCGTCTGAGAAAATTCATCAGAGTCTATAAAAAATTTGACCAATTCATGACGGTTTTTAATTTCGTCAATATTTTTTAAAGGAAGCGCCAACCAACGTTTTAACAATCTTCCTCCCATGGGCGATATTGTTTTATCAATCACATTTAAAAGGGTAACAGCATTGATAGAATTCGGATTGTACAACTCTAAATTTCGAACCGTAAAACGATCCATCCAAACATAATTATCTTCTGCAATTCTGCTGATATGTTGAATGTGTTTTAGCTGATTGTGTTGCGTTTCGGACAAATAATACATTACTGCACCGGCAGCAATAATTCCGTTTTTAACATCTTCAATTCCAAAACCTTTTAAGCTTTTTACTTCAAAATGATTTTGTAAAGTTTCGTTGGCATATTCCTTTTGAAAAACCCAATCGTCTAAATAAAATGTATAATAACGGTTTTCGTAAAGCTCTAAAAATTGTTGTTTGTGTTGTTTTTGAACCAAGACTTCACTCGGACTAAAATTCTGCAACAATTTATCGATGTATTCTGCATTTCCTTGAGCTACTAAATATTCACCAGTAGAAACATCAAGAAAAGAAATTCCGAGTTGTTTTTTATCGAAATGAACTGCCGCTAAAAAGTTATTTGTTTTGGTTTGTAAAACTTCGTCGTTTAAAGAAACTCCAGGAGTAACCAATTCTGTAACACCACGTTTTACAATGGTTTTGGTCATTTTTGGATCTTCTAACTGATCACAAATGGCAACACGCATTCCTGCTTTTACTAACTTTGGTAAATACGTATTTAAAGAATGATGTGGAAAACCAGCCAAAGCAGTTTCGGTTTCACTTCCGGCCCCACGTTTTGTTAAGGTAATCCCTAATACACCAGCCGCTTTTTTAGCGTCTTCTCCAAAAGTTTCATAGAAATCTCCTACTCTAAAAAGCAACATGGCATCAGGATATTTATTCTTGATAGCATTGTATTGTTTCATTAAAGGAGTTACCTTTTTAGCTTTTGATTTTGCCAAGTTTTTGGAAATTTTCAGTTAGTTTTGCGAAGATAGAAAAAAGTCTTTAGCCTTTAGCTCTTAGCCAATAGTTTTCATACAAACTAACTAAAAGCCAAATGCAAAAAGCCAAAAGCTTCAAGTATGAGAAAATTAAAAAATAACGAGTTAGGTAGAATTACAGTTGATGAATTTAAAACTATTGAGAAGACTCCCTTAATTGTAGTTTTAGACAACATTAGAAGTTTAAATAATATTGGTTCTGTTTTTAGAACTTCTGACGCTTTTTTGATTGAAAAAATCTACTTATGTGGTATTTGTGCTACTCCGCCAAACAAAGATATTCATAAAACTGCTTTAGGAGCAACAGAATCTGTAGCATGGGAATATGTAGAAGACACTTTGACTTTAGTTGAAAAATTAAAGACTGAAGGTGTAAAAGTGCTGGCAATTGAACAAGCTGAAAACAGCACAAAATTAAATACTTTTTATCCTAGAAAAGACGAAAAGTATGCCATTGTAATGGGTAACGAAGTAAAAGGAGTGCAACAAGAAGTGGTAAGCGCCTCTGATTTATGTATCGAAATTCCGCAATTAGGAACTAAACATTCTCTAAACATTTCTGTAACTACAGGAGTGGTTTTGTGGGATTTATTTCAAAAACTACAATAAAACAGTTGATTTTTAAATCTAAAAATTTACTTTTAACAAGACTAATTTTAAATACATAAAAAAATGAATTTACAAGAAAACAACTTAGAAGAAAGAAGCATTAATTTTTTGCCAGGAGGAGGAACGGTAACAGAAGGAGAAGATACTGGAGGAACTGGTGAAGGTGAAGGAGGCGAAGGCGTAGAGAAAGACTAATGTTTCATATTTTTTTATTCTAAACTGTTTTTGTTTTTAATATGTATAAAAAAACGACATTATTTATTTATTTTATTTTATTTAGCACTTTCGTTTTTTCTCAAGAAAATAAAGACGTAAAAGATTCAATTTCTTTTTATTTAAAATCTTTTAAAGAAAATAAAGATTTAAATTTATTAAAAAAAGCGGTATTAATTGCTGAACCAACAAATTTAGATTCATTAAAAAGAGAGCTTAATATAAAATATGGTATCTATGGATATCTTAAAAAAGATACAACTAGTTTATTTATCAGTCAACAAAACTTATTAAAACTATATTTAGAATCAAAAGATTCTTTTGCATTAGCAAAACATTACCATTACAAAGCATTAATTTTTAGGCTTAAATTTATAAAGGATAGTAGTTTTTATTACTATCATAAATCAAAAAAAATATCTATAAATTTAAAAGATTCTCTTGAAGTTGCAAGAAGGTTACTCTCTATGGCAAGAGATCAAGAAATGCAAAGAGATTATTTAGGGAGTGAAATTAGTTCTGTAGAGGCATTAAAATATATAGAACCTCTAAACGAAATTAGGTATACGGCCAATATATATAATAATTTAGGATTGGTGTTAACGCAGACAAAGAGGTTTGCAGAAGCAAGAGAAAATTTTTTAATTTTTAAAAAATTAAACGATAAAAAACCGACAGAAAAAGAAAGAAAAAAAGCAAATATTGATTATTTTATCAATGTAGGTTTATCATATGCAGATGAAGGCAAACATAAAAAAGCTGTTGAGTATTATAAACAAGGCTTATCTATTAAAGGTATAGAAACAGAGTATCCCAGAAGATATCACACCCTTACAGACAACTTAGCTTATAGTAATTTTAAATTAGGAAATAAAACCCTTGCTTTAAATGGGTATAAAAAAGCATTACTATCTAGAGAAAAGTACAAGAACTTATACGGACAAAGTATTTCACATTCATTATTGTCTAATTTTTATATTTTTTATAATGATAAACAAAAAGCACTGTTTCACGCCAAAAAAGGGTTACAGATTTCTTTAAAAATACACAATAGTAGAAGAATTTTAGAAAACTTAAAATATTTATCTCAATTAACTAAAGGAGAAAAGGGAAAACAATATTTAATGGATTATATTCAGCTTAGTGATAGTATAACAAAAAGAGAAAGAAATTTAAAAAATCAGTTTGCTAAAATTAGGTATGAAACAGAAAAAAAAGACAAAGAAAATAATAGTTTAAAAGAAGAAAATAATAAAAAACAACTGCTTTTAGAAAGCGAAAAGCAACAAAAAATAATAGGTTGGTTAATTGCTGGAGTTAGTATTTTATTTATAGGATTTGGAATTAGTATTGTTTCTAATAGAAGAAAAAAATTGCTTTTTGAAGCCAAGTTACAACAAGTTGAAGTTAGAGAAAATGAACGTCAGCAAATAGCAAAATCTTTACATGATGAGGTTGCAGGAGATATAAGGATGTTACATCTAAAACTATCCAAAGCAAATCAACTTGATGAAGCAGAAAAGTTAAATGTTATTAAAGAAAATGTTAGAACTTTATCACATCAATTAAGTAGTGAAAGTTTTGAAATGGTTTCTTTTAAAGATCAAATAATTAATTTAATTTCAGATTACTTTGATGTCAATTTTAAAATTAAAGTAGAAGGAATTGATAATGTTAATTGGCTCGAAGTAAATAATGCTATTAAAAGAACCTTATTCTTATCAATAAGAGAAAGTATTCAAAACACTAAAAAACATGCAGAAGCTGATCAAATAAATATAACATTTAGCGAAACCAAGAAAGCAATTTTTTTAGTTATTTTCGACAATGGAAAGGGATTTGATGTTGAGGGAAAGAAAAATGGAATAGGTTTAAAAAATTTAAGAGAAAGAATAGTGGAAATTAACGGAGTTTTTTCTTTGGAAAGTAAATTAGAAATAGGAACAACTATAAAAATTGAAACCCCTAAAAATGGCAACTAAAATAAGAATTTTAATTGTTGATGACCATCAATTAGTTATACAAGGAATTTTATGTTCTTTAAAAGAAGTGGGCGATTTTGATGTAGTTACAACCAATAATTGTGATGATGCTTTTCAGTTGATTAAATCTCATCAAAAAAACAATCCTTTTCAATTATTATTTACAGATTTAAGTTTTGATAACTCTACTAAAGATACCAATTTAGATGGAGGAGAAGAATTAATAAAAGCAATTAAAAATAATGAATTTAATATCAAAATTGGTGTAATTACTGGACATACAGAAACCAATAGGGTGTATAATGTAATTAGCAATTTAAATCCTAATGCTTATTTATTAAAAAGTAAATGCGATGTTACAGAAATAGGTTTTGCAGTTCAAAAAATGTTAGCAAATGATTATTATTACACGCATGAGATTCATCAAAAAATAATGCGTAGAAACATCATTCAAATACAAATGGATAACGTAGCTATTCAAATCTTAAAAGAGCTTCCAAATCATCCTAAAATTAGTAATTTAGAAGGAGTTATTACGAAGAATGATGGTTCTATTTTAAAACTTCGTTCTATTGAAACTAAATTAGCAAACCTAAGAGTAGATTTAAACGCAAATAACAATACAGATTTAATTTTAAAAGCAAAAGAACTCGGAATTATAGATTAATATTTCTTTTGCGGAAATCCGCATTTTGAGTTGCGGTTTTTGTCGTAATAAAAGTGAAAAGGCAAAGTACATTTGTAGAGTACTATTTAACCAAATACTACAGGGGAGAATTGTTTAGACAAACTCAAAAAAGAAAAAGAAACTAACCTTTCAGGAAACTGAAAGGTTTTTTATGTTATAAGAAATATAGTTTAGAAGATATATCGTCTTTAGTTCGTTTTAAGCTAAAAAAGCCTAAAATCCTAAAACTAGTTTTGCAATACTAAAGTATATTAAAATTCCTAAAATATCATTACTTGTAGTAATAAATGGACCTGTTGCTAATGCAGGATCTATTCCTTTTTTTTCTAAAATGATAGGAATAAATGTTCCGATAATTGAGGCGATAATGATTACAGAAATCAAAGATGTTGCTACAGTAATCCCTAAGTTTAAATTGAAACCTAAAAATAACATTCCTGCAGACATTAATAAAGTTGCTAGCACAAAACCATTTAATAAACCTTGTAAAATTTCTTTTAACAACCTTTTAAATAGTGAGCCTTTTAAGCTATCGTTTGCTAAACCCTGTACAATAATTGCAGAAGATTGTACGCCTACATTTCCTGCCATTGCAGCAATTAAAGGAGTAAAGAAAAATAGTTCTGGAAAATTTTTCATGGCACCATCAAAACTTCCTAATACAGAAACGGAAATAAAGCCACCAAAAAGGGCTAAAATTAACCAAGGTAAGCGGGCTTTTGTAAGTTCCCAAATAGTATCATCTGCTTCTACATCTTGAGAAAAACCTGCTGCCATTTGATAATCTTTGTCGGCCTCATCTCTAATAACATCTACAATATCATCAATGGTAATTCTTCCTAATAAAACACCATTATCATCTACTACAGGTATGGCTTCTAAATCATACTTTGCCATAATTTTAGCAACAGCTTCATCATCTTCATGTACGTTTACGGCATCTACTTTTGTTTTACAGATATCTGCAATTTTTTGATCGGATTTTGCTATAATGAGATCTTTTAAAGACATTCTACCCACAAGTTTGTCTTCTTTATCTACAACATAAATAGAATGAACTCGGGTTACATCTTTGGCTTGCCCCCTAATTCTACGCATACAACCAGCAACGGTCCAAGTTTCGTAAACTTTAACTAATTCTTTTGCCATTAATGCTCCGGCAGAATCATCATCATAAGATAATAATTCTTTAATATCTGCTGCGTGTTCATCATCTTCAAGTGCAGAAATTACACGTTGTTGACGTTCTTCGGAAAGCTCTCCAATAATATCAGCAGCATCATCCGTATCCATTTCCCTAACTTCATCTGCAATCTCTTTTGCAGATAAGTTTTTTAAAATTTCTTCACGAGTGTCTTCATCTAATTCGGTTAAAATTTCAGATGTTTTTTCGCTATCTAAAAGTTTTATGATATAGATTGAATCGTCAAAGTCTAGTTCGTCTAAAATTTCTGCAATATCTGCAAAGTGGACTTCTTCAAATAATTTTTTTATTTCAGAATCGTTGTTTTCATAAATTAAACCAACTAATTTTTCTAAAAATTCATCAGTGATTTCATATGTCATTTGATGCTATTTTTTGCGTAAGTGAAATAAACTCTTGAACGGACAATTGTTCTGGTCGTTTCGCAAAGATAGGCTCTTCTTTTAAAGAATCCGAAAGTTTAAAGGATTTTAAACTAGAACGCAACATTTTACGTCTTTGATTAAAAGCTGTTTTGACAACTCTAAAGAATAATTTTTCATCAACAGGAAGAGAGTAATCATCTTTTCTAATCAACCTAATTACGCCAGAATCTACTTTTGGCGGTGGGTTAAAAACTGTAGGAGGAACAGTAAATAAATATTCAACATCAAAAAAGGCTTGTGTTAAAACAGACAAGATTCCGTAAACTTTAGAGCCTTCTTTTTCTGCAATTCTTTTAGCAACTTCTTTTTGAAACATTCCTGCAAATTCGGGAACAAATTCTCTGTTTTCTATTGCTTTAAATACAATTTGAGTAGAAATGTTATAAGGAAAATTACCAATGATTGCTACTTGTTTTTTGTTAAAAATGTCTTGAATATTTTTCTTTAAAAAATCACCTTCAAGAATTTCAAATTTTTCTTTTGTGGTATCTAGTTTTATATGTTCTAAAGGAAACGTTTCATGTAAATAAGCTACGGATTCTCTGTCTAATTCCATGACAGTTACTTTTGCTTTTTTTTGTAATAAATATTTGGTTAAAACACCCATTCCTGGACCAATTTCTAACACATCATTATAACCTTTTCCTGTTAAAGCATCTGCAATATTTTTTGCAATACTTTCATCTGTTAAAAAATGTTGACCTAAATGTTTTTTTGCTTTAACGCTCATAATTTAATTACTTGCTACTGTTGGAAAAAATTCATTTACAATTTTTAATTCGGTTCTAAATGCTACCATTTTATCGGCAAACTTTTTAAACCCATCACTTTGTAATTTTGCTGCTTCAAATTGATAATAATCGTCTAAATCTTCTCTACTGTTTGCTGTATATTGTACCGAATATGTTTTTCCTCCCATTTCTTCATCAACCAAAACTTGGGTAAGTTTTGCGGATAAAAACTTTCCTGTGTTTAATACATCAACAATATGAGTTTCCATCCAACTTAGCCATTCTAAATGAACTGTTTCATCAATATTTATAGTTACGTTGTATATGTACATGTTTTCTTTAATTTATTAGATATTATCTCCGCGTAATTTTCTGTATTGTTTTCTAGCTTCTACTAGATAAATACTAGAAGCGTGTTCAAAAATAATCTTTTGATAATATTCTGATGCTTTTTCGGGGTTATTTAATTTATGATTATATAACTCTGCCATTTGATAATATACATCATCGGTTAAGAAACCTTGATTATCTGCAGCAATAATTTTAGCAAAACTTAAAACTGCATCCTCGTATTTTTTTTGTTTGATAAATAATTTTGCTTGAAAAAGCAATACATCATCATAAATTGCTTCACCAGGAACCAAGCCATTGGCAAAAACTTCTTTAGTTGTAAATAATTGATCTAATTCTGCTAAAGCCTCATCATCTTTATTTTGATATGATAATAATTCTGCTTTTGCTAATTGTTTTAAACCAGAAGGAATAGAGTCTAAAGGTTCATTATCTGTGATTTTTAAAAATAAATCTACAGCATCATTTGCAATAAGCTGTGTTGTAGAGCTTTTTAACACTTTTAGTTGTGCTTTTGCCCAAGTAAAATCTCCTTTAAAATAACTTGTTTGTGCTACTTTAAAACGTGCTTGTTGCGCCAATTCATGATTTTTAAGTTGTGTTTGAATTTGAGAAAAATAGATCAATGCCTTATTATATTTCCCTGTAAAAACTAAAATATCTCCTAATTTTAACTTAATTCTTGCTTTGTCAAATTTGGAATGCGAAAAGGTTAATGCTTCTTCTAAAACTTCTTTAGCTTTTTGGGGTTTGTTTTGATGAAAAGTTAAAAAATCGGCATATTCTACCTGTAATTTAATTGTTGCTGTGTTTTTACCAAATTGGGTAAACAAAGTTTGAAAGAACTTTTCTGTTTCTGGGTTTTTGGTAGCAACAGCAATTTTAGCTAAGTATAAATTTGCATCAATTTTTTCTTCTTTTAAGAATGATTTTTGGTTGATAAAATCAAAGCATTCTTTTGCCGCGCTAAAATCGTTATTGTTAAAAGCGTTTTTTCCTAAACTAAAAATCGCAGATAAATCTGTTGAGTTTCTTTGATAAAGAGCTTTTTCTTGTATTAATGCTTTTTTATAATCCTTTTGTTGGGCAAAGAGCCAACTTAACAAACCGTTCCAAATATTTTTAGGATTACTTACAGATTTTTTTAAAAGTGTTTTTCTAAATAAAATATTGGTTTCACTTTCAGAATCATCTGTGATGTAAGTACTCGTATATCTTTGAACTAGATTAAAATAATTTTCATTTTTATCTACCAAATCTATGTATGCTTCAAACATTTTCTTGAAGTCTCCTTTTTCTCCATAAATTTGAGCTATTTGAAAACTATAATTGGCATTTTTATTTTTTATCATTGCCTTTTCATAAGCAATAATTGCATTATCTAATAAGTTGTAGTTTTTAAAAATTCTTCCAATAAGTCCACCATATGCTGCATTCTTATCTAAAGAATTTAAAGCCAAATTATAATTAATTTTAGCTTTTTCTTTTAGTTGTTGACGTTCGTAATTATAGCCTAAATAAACAAACAAATATGTTTGAGAGGCATTTGCTCTTATACGTGTATTTAATAATTTTTCTACTTCTAAAAACTTATCTGTTTCTTGGTAGCAAGAAATTAACCTTTCTAAATATGTGGTGTTAAAAGGGCTTTTGTCATATAGTTTTTTGTAAATCTGAGTAGCTTTTTCATAGGCTCCTTCTCGGTAATAATTTTCTGCAATGAGATAATCATTTTGAGTTTTATTATTTATTTGCAAGGTGTTTTGAGCAATGCAAACACCGCTAATAGACAGAAAAAAAAAGAAAATAAATACTCTCATATAATCTCAAAGATAATCAACAAAAATGTTAAATTTTTATTAAACCCATCTATTTTGTAAAGTTCTACTGTAACGTTTTGGCATAAAATTTGTCTTTACTTTAAAATAACTAAACAAAAACAGATTATGAAAGACCTAACAGCACAATACGAAATAGCAAAACAAAACTCTATTGAGTTTATGAAAAAAGGACAAATAGGAGCTTATTTAAACGCTTTATTAGAAATGAATAAATATAAAAGATTAATGGTTGCTATAGTAGCAAACTAAAGTTTAGTTTGCTACTACTAACACAGCTTTTTTATTAATTTATTATATCAAAACCACAATAAGGAACCAGAGCATCTGGTATTTTAATTCCATCTGCTGTTTGATAATTTTCTAAAATCCCAGCTAAAACACGAGGCAAAGCCAAAGAGCTTCCATTTAAGGTGTGTGCAAATTCACTTTTTCCTTCTTTATTTTTAAAACGTAGTTTTAATCTATTTGCTTGGAAAGTTTCAAAATTTGATGCAGAACTAATTTCTAACCATCTGTCTTGTGCTGTTGAAAACAATTCAAAATCGAATGTTAAAGCAGAGGTAAACCCTGTGTCACCACCACATAAACGTAATATTCTGTAAGGTAATTTTAACTCTCTTAAGATATCTTTAATATGTTCTACCATTCCGTTTAAAGCTTGGTAAGAATTATCAGGGTGTTCTATTCGTACAATTTCTACTTTATCAAATTGATGTAATCTATTTAAACCACGAACGTGCGCTCCGTAACTTCCTGCTTCACGTCTAAAACAAGGTGTATATCCTGTAACTGTTATAGGAAAATCTGATTCTTGAATTAAATTTCCACGAAACATATTGGTAATTGGTACTTCTGCTGTTGGTATTAAATATAAATCATCTTCACCTACATGATACATTTGTCCTTCTTTATCAGGTAATTGCCCTGTAGCAGTGGCAGAAACTTCATTTACTAAATGTGGAACTTGTACCTCTGTATAACCTGCTTTAATATTTTTATCTAAAAAGTAATTAATTAATGCACGTTGTAATCTTGCTCCTTTCCCTTTGTAAACAGGAAATCCAGCACCGGTAATTTTGGTTCCTAATTCAAAATCTATGATGTCGTATTTTTTTGCTAACTCCCAATGTGGCAATGCATTTTCTCCTAAATCAGGAATAATACCTTCGCTAAAAATTTTTTCATTGTCTTCTTCAGAGGTTCCTGCTTTTACAGAGGCATGAGGAATATTAGGAATTTGATATAATAAGTTTTGTAACTCATCAGCAAAACTATTTAAACTTTCTGCAAGTTCTTTCGATTTTTCTTTAAGTTGACTTGTCTTTTCTTTTAAAATAGTAGCTTTTTGTGTTTCGCCAGATTTAAAAAGACCCCCTATTTCTTTGGATAATTTATTAGATTCGGCTAAAACGTCATCTAGAGAAACTTGTGTTGCTCTTCTGTTTTCATCGGCCGTTAAAACTTGCTCAATAATGATTTCTGCGTTAGCAAAATTACGTTTTGCTAATCCGTCTAAAACGGTTTGTTTGTTTTCTCTAATAAATTGTACTTGTAACATTTTAAAAAAATTTAAGAAGGCAAAGATACAGTAAGCTTAAGACTTTAGCAATGTAGAATTAGAGATTGTTTTTAATATAATTTCTTGTGGTTTTTTCGTCTTTTTTAAGTTGAAGAATTAAAGAATCTAAAGTGTCAAATTTTTCTTCGTCACGTAAAAAATAAAGTAATTCTACAGTTAATTTTTGATTGTATAAATCTTGATTAAAATCAAAAAAATGAACTTCTATTGTTTGGTGATTTCCGTTTACAGTTGGTCTGTTTCCAATGTTCATCATTCCAAAAACAATTTTGTTTTTTATGATCGACTTTACAACGTAGACTCCTGTTTTTGGAATTAGTTTATAGGTTTCTTTTACATCAATATTTGCCGTTGGAAATCCAATTTTACCACCTAAATGTTTTCCGTTTATAACAACGCCAGTTAACATAAAATTATAACCTAAATAGTTGTTGGCAGTTTTTAGGTTTCCAGAAGCTAAAGCACGTCTGATTTTTGTAGAACTAACAGAAACATCATCGATATCTTGAGCAGGAATTTCTTCTACAGTAAAATTGTATAAATGACTGTATTCTGTTAATTGCTCTATATTTCCTTCTCTGTTCTTACCAAAATGATGGTCGTAGCCAATAATTAATTTTGAGATATTCAATTGATTTACCAAAACCTCCCTAACAAACTCTAAGGCAGTTTTTCGAGAAAACTCTTTACTAAAAGGGTGAATGATTAAATAATCTAAGCCCGTTTTTTTTAATAATTTTTCACGTTCATCAATAGTATTAATTAATTCTAAAGAAACATCTTTTTGTAACACCATTCTAGGATGAGGGAAAAAAGTTAACAAAACAGATTTTTTATTTGCTTTTTTGGCTTCTGCAACGAGTTTTTCAATAATTTTTTGATGCCCAAAATGCACGCCATCAAAAGTACCAATGGTAACAAATGTTTTTTCCTGAGTTGTAAAATTAGAAATATCTAAAAAAGTAATCAAAAAACTAAAATTTATGATAGTACAAATGTACAACAACTAATAATTAAAATTTCTTCTTTTTTTAGCAATTGCTATTCTATCAGTATTAGCCGCTTTTTTTACCGAAACAGTAAAATTTGTTAGGAAATATTTAATAATTCAAAAAAAATTGTATTTTGCGTGTAGTTAACAAATAATTCAAATTATGATAAAAAAGATTTTACTAGTTGTAGCTATTGCCTTTAGCAGTATTGCAATGGTAGCACAAACAACTGTTACTGGTACAGTTAAGGATGCTAAGTCAGGAGAGACTCTACCTGGAGCGAATATTAAAATTTCTAGAAAAGCTGTTGGGACAAATACCGATTTTGATGGAGTTTTTGTTTTAAAAACAGCAGATGCTCCGCCTTTTACTATAGAGGTATCTATGATTGGATATAAAACTGAAAAGATAGAAATTACAAAAAACAATCAAAAAGTTGAAATTAGTTTAACAGAAAATGAAACTTCTTTAGATGAGATTGTTGTTTCTGCTTCTAGAACTCCAGAACGTATTATGGAGTCTCCAGTAACTATTGAAAGAATGGATACTAGAGCAATAAAAAACACTTCTTCACCTTCTTTTTATGATGGTTTAGAAAACTTAAAAGGTGTAGATATTAACACGAATAGTTTAACGTTTAAATCTGTTAATACACGTGGTTTTGCAACTTTTTCAAACACTCGTTTTATGCAATTGGTAGACGGAATGGACAATTCATCACCAGCATTAAACTTTGCTTTAGGAAACTTATTAGGAATGTCTGAATTAGACATAAAAACAGTAGAATTACTTCCAGGAGCATCATCTGCACTTTATGGAGCAAATGCTTTTAATGGAATTATGTTTATGACAAGTAAAAATCCTTTTGATGATCAAGGAATCAGTCTTTCTGTAAAATCAGGAATTACGAGTCAAGAAGCTGCAGGAGATAATCAGTTTTATGATGTAAACTTAAGAATGGCATACGCTTTTTCTGATAAATTTGCTGCAAAAGCAACTTTGTCTTATTTAAAAGGGACAGAATGGTTTGCTACAGATTATAGAAATACAGCAAACGGAGTTTATACTTCTGGAACAAGAAGTGAAGTTCCTTTAGATACCGATGATAAAAATTATGATGGATTAAATATTTATGGTGATGAGGTTTCTACAAATGTTGGCGGAGCTGTAGGATCTGTAAGTAGAACAGGGTATAAAGAAGAAGATTTAATGCCGTATGAAGCGAAAAGTGTGAAATTTGGAGGTTCTTTAAATTATCGCCCTTTAGGGAATGATCGTATAGAAATTATATGGAATTCTAAATTTGGTATTGGTAGTACTATTTATCAAGGTACAAATAGATACAATATCAAAGACTTTTTTATGGAGCAACATAAATTAGAGGTAAAAGGAAAAAATTTCTTTGTTAGAGGATATTTAACAAGTGAAGACGCAGGGAATTCTTATGATTCTCGTTTTGCCGCTATTAACGTAAACAGACAATGGAAAAGTGACCTTGACTGGTTTACAGAATATGCAGGAGCTTATTTTATGACAGGTTCTCATGCTGAAGCAAGAAAATTTGCTGATACTGGTAGATTAATACCAGGTACACCAGAGTTTATTGCTGCTTTTGATAAAGTTACTGCTGATCCAGATTTGTCTACAGGAGCTAAGTTTCAAGATAACACAAAAATATATCATGCAGATGCGAATCTTAATTTACAAGACTATATAGATTGGGCAGAATTTCAAGTTGGTGGTTCTTATAGAGTATATTCATTAAATTCAAACGGAAGTATTTTTACAGATTATGATGGACCAATTGATTACAATGAATTTGGAGTTTACACCCAAATGCAAAAAAAGTTTTTAGAAGATGATCGTTTAAAATTAACGGCTTCTGTGAGATATGATAAAGCACAAAATTTTGATGGTAACTTTTCACCAAGAGTATCTTTTGCTTATGCAGGGGGAGAAAATAAAAATCAAAACTTTAGAGCTTCTTTTCAAACAGGTTTTAGAAACCCAACAACACAAGATCAATATATTGGTTTAAATGCAGGGAAAGCTTATTTAGTGGGTGCGGCTCCAGATAATTTAGATAGATATCAAACGCAACCAGATATTTTAAGTCCTTTTGGACAAAGCGTTCTTGGAGCAACTACAGCAACCGTTTATGGTAGAGCGGCTTATGAAAATGCGTTTTCAGCAAGTTCTGTTCAAAATGGAGCTCCAACAAAAACAAATGTTGCTTTAGTAAAACCAGAAAAGGTAACTGCTTATGAAGTTGGTTATAGAGGACTTGTAGAAGCAGGAGAACAAAGAATTACTATAGATTTAAGTGTTTATTACAACAGTTATGAAGATTTTATTTCTGGAAAGAATGTGATTACACCTTATTATGGAAACACAGATTTATCTGATACAGCTCCTATTGGTCCTGGAGGATCACCTATTCCATTAGCTTTAGCGGCTTTAAGTATGGGAGATTATACTGTTTTTCAAACATATACAAACTCTGCAGCTGATATTAGTTCTTATGGAGCAACAATTGGTTTAAATACTAAGGTTTTTAATGGATTTAGCTTAGGATTAAATTATACTTATGCTAAGTTTGATTTTGACCAAGCTTCAGATCCAGACTTCGAAGCAGGATTTAATACACCAGAACATAAAGTAAAAATACAATTTGGTAAAACAGATTTATTTGAAAACTTTGGTTTTAATATTAATGCAAGATGGCAAGACAAGTATAGATGGGAGTCTACTTTCTTAGATGCAGATATTGCTGCAAGAACAGTTTTAGATGCACAAATAAATTATAGAATTCCTAACTTGAAATCTGTAATTAAATTAGGAGGGGCAAACTTAACAGGTAGAGAATACTTAAGTGCTCCAGGTGTTGGTGCAATAGGTTCTCAATACTACCTTTCTTGGACAATTAATAACTAATAAAAAACAAGATATTTTATGAAAAATTATAAATATATAGGATTACTTTTATTATCAATTGGTTTTACGTCTTGTGACGTAAACAATGAATTAGATGAAATCCCTGTAGCCGAAGAAGCACAGGTTGCTTTAAATGTTAATGGTTTAGACTTTTCTAAATACGTTTCTATTGGAGCTTCTTTTACTGCTGGTTACACAGACGGAGCGTTATTTATTGCGGGGCAAGAGAACTCTTTCCCTAATATTTTAGCACAAAAATTTGGTACAGAATTTAAACAACCTTTAATGAATGATAATATTGGAGGATTAGTTTATGGTGGTGCAGTTGTTCAGCCTCCAAGATTTTACTTTAACGGTTCAGGACCTGAAAGATTAAATGCAGTTCCAACTACAGAAATGACAACAGTTCTTACGGGCCCATTTAATAATTTTGGAGCTCCGGGAGCAAAAAGTTTTCATTTAGGAGTTGCTGGTTATGGACAACTTAATCCTTATTTTGGTAGAATGGCTTCAAGCCCATCAGCAACAGTAATTGGTGATGTAATGGCGCAAAGTCCAACTTTTTTCACTTTATCAGAAATGGGAGGAAATGATGTTTTAGGATATGCACTTGCAGGAGGAGATGGCGTTGATAGAAGTCCAAACACTGCAGCAAACTTAAACCCTTCAAATTATGGGCCAAATGATATTACAAATCCTAATGTTTTTGCAAGTGTATTTAGTAATATGGTAACAACTTTAACTGCTAATGGTGCAAAAGGAGTTGTTGCAAATTTACCTTATATTACAAATTTAGCTAATTTTATAACAGTACCATATAATCCTGTTCCTTTAGATGCAGGAACAGCAAGTGCTCTTAATTCTGGCTATGCAACTTATAACGGAGGCTTGCTTTATGCAGCAGCTAATAATCTAATTGATGCTAATGAAGTAACAAAAAGAACGATTAACTTTACAGAAGGTCAAAATGCTGTTGTAATTGTAGATGAATATTTAACAGATTTAACGGGATATGGAATACCTTCTTATAGACAAGCAACAGAAGACGATTTATTAATATTAGCAAGTTCTGCTTTTATAGGAACTTTAGCAAATCCAAACGATCCAACAACTGTAAATGGTATTGGTGTTCCTTTAGCTGACAAATGGGTTCTTACACCAGAAGAACAATTAGCAATTAAAACGGCAACAGACTCATACAATACAACAATAGCGGCAGTTGCTGCTGCAAATCCTAATATAGTAATGGTAGATTTTAAAGGGCTTTTAGAAGAAGCTGCTACAGGAATTACTTTTGGAGAATATTCTATGACTACAAGTTTGGTTACTGGTGGTTTAATTAGTTTAGATGGTGTTCATTTAACATCAAGAGGTTATGCTTTAATGGCTAATAAAATTTTAGGAGCTATAGATGCAGAATTTGGTTCTAATTTTACAACTGCTACTGGTGGTTTAGCTAAAGCGGATGATTATCAAACAAACTATTCACCTTTGTTACGTTAATAATTAATATAAAATTTTATAAAAAAAAGGTTGAGAATTTTCTCAACCTTTTTTTTATTTTAAGTAAGTTCTTAAAAGACTTACTAAAGAAGTAAGTTCTTTAGGAGGATTGTCATGATCAAAACCAGAAGAGGTAAAAGTTTCATTTCCTTTTTTTATGATGATGATTGCAGTCATTGCTCCATCATAAATTCTTTTTTCAGATGGGGCTTTTAAACTTGCTATTTCAGAAAGATTTATTTCAGAAAGAGCTTCTTGTATAGAACTAAGTTGTTTTGTGCTTAAAACAACTGTTTTCTCTTCTCTAGTGGTTTTAAGATGCAGGTTGTTTTTAGAAAAATCAATAATTTCTGAATATCCTCTATTTTGTGCACTAAAATGAACTTCAAAATTTGGTGTAGCTACTTTTTTTGAAGATGAGCAGTTAGAAAAAAAGAGCACTAAGGAAAGCGATAATATTTTTGATAGTATTTTCATCTGTTTTGGTTTTGTAATTATATTTTATTCAAAATTTATGCCAGCATTTTTTTAGCTCGTTTTAAAGCTTCAATAAAAAGATCTATTTCTTCTTTTGTATTATAAAAGGAAAAAGAGGCTCTTACGGTTCCAGGTATTTTATAAAAATTCATGATTGGTTGTGCACAATGATGTCCGGTTCTTACAGCAATACCTAATTTATCTAAAATAGCACCAATATCATAAGGATGAATTTCATCAATATTAAAAGAAATTACCGATGTTTTTTCTTTGGTAGTTCCATAAATTTTTAACCCTTCGATTTTTAATAATTCTTGAGTTCCATATACCAAAAGTTCATTTTCGTATTTAGCAATAGCATTAAAACCAATGGTGTTTAGATAATCTATAGCAGTTCCAAAAGCAATTCCTCCACAAATATTTGGAGTTCCAGCTTCGAACTTATGAGGTAAACCAGCATAAGTTGTTTTTTCGAAAGTAACTGTTTCTATCATTTCTCCTCCACCTTGGTAAGGAGGTAGTTTTTCTAACCATTCTTGTTTTCCATATAACAATCCAACTCCTGTTGGGCCGCACAATTTATGAGCTGAAGCTACGTAAAAATCTACATCTAATTTTTGTACATCCGGCTTTATGTGAGGCGTTGCTTGTGCACCATCAATTAAAACAGCAGCGTTTACTTTATGTGCAGCATCAATAATTTCTTTAATAGGATTCACGGTTCCTAATGCGTTAGAAACATGATTGCAAAAAACCAATTTGGTGTTTTCATTTAATAAATGATGATATTCATTCATTTGTAAAGAACCATCTTCATTCATTGGGATTACCTTTAAGATAGCTCCTGTTTTTTCGCACAACATTTGCCACGGTACAATATTAGAATGATGCTCTAATGCAGAAACGATAATTTCATCACCTTTATTTAAAAACGAAGCAAAACCAGAAGCTACCATATTTATACTATCTGTAGTACCCGAAGTTAAAATAATTTCATATGCTTCTTTTGCATTAAAATGTTTTTGAATTTTAATTCGTGCTTCTTCATATTTATCTGTTGCTTCTTGACTTAAAGTATGTACACCTCTATGGATATTAGCATTGTAATTACTATAATAATCAACAATTGCATCTATTACAATTTGTGGAGTTTGAGAAGTAGCAGCATTATCAAAGTACACCAAAGGCTTTCCATGAATTGTTCTTTTTAGAATGGGAAAATCTTCTCGAATTTTATCAACATTAAACATAGAAAATTGTTTTAAGTTACAAAGATAAAGGATGTATTTTTAAACTTTTGTGAAACTGAATATGATTTTCTTATTTTTACAAGACTAAATATTATATCAATGAAAAACTTTAAACGAATTCTTCTTCTACTTCTTGTATTAATTACTGTTGCAATAATTTATAATTATCCACGATTAAATATTCTTGCCGGTTATTCTGCTAAAAATATTGCATCTTCTCAGTTTATTGCAAATAGAGATTTAGCATATACAGATGCAAATGATAATAATTTTTCACCCATAAATTTAGCATCGGATAAAATTGATTTAGAAAATAAAATCGTAAACTCTTCTGCTTTTGGCTTACTAACTAGAAAAGCCATTTATAGAGAGGGGTTAGGAGCTGTTTTAACCTTAGAAGATAAAGATAAATCGGCTTCTTTTTTAACTCCAAAAAGATTAGAAGTAGATAATATAACTCCCTACCCTTATGGAAATGGAGATCAAAAAGACACCGTTTTTAATACAATTGATTATCAACAATTAAACACTGCAGTTAATTCAATCTTTAATGAAACAAATAAAACAAGAGCTGTTGTTGTAATTTATAAAAATCAAATTATTGCAGAAAAATACATCGAAGGGTTTGATAAAAACTCTAAATTTTTAGGCTGGTCTATGACTAAAAGTATTACAGGAACTTTATTTGGAGTTTTAGAGCATCAAGGAAAGTTAAATGTACAAGATAAAGCGCCTATTAAAGAATGGAAAAATGATGAGAGAAAAGAAATTACTATTCATAATTTATTACAAATGAATTCTGGTTTAGAATGGAATGAAGATTATAACACTATTTCTGATGTTTCTAAAATGTTGTTTTTAGGTAGAGATATGACAAAATCACAAATAAATAAACCTTTAATAGCAAAACCTAATGAAAAGTGGCACTATTCTTCTGGAACTACAAATTTGTTATCTGGAATTTTAAGAAGTCAGTTTAAAACACAGCAAGAATATTTAGATTTTTGGTATACAGATTTAATTGATAAGATTGGTATGAATTCTATGTTAGTAGAAGCAGATTTAGAGGGAAACTATGTAGGGTCTTCTTACGGATGGGCAACACCAAGAGATTGGGCCAAACTTGGTTTATTGTATTTACATAATGGAAATTGGAATGGAGAACAATTATTTGCTAAAGATTGGGTAAAATATGCCACTACACCAACACCAACTTCTAACGGGTGGTATGGTGCCCAAATTTGGTTAAATGCAGGAAATAGATATCCAGATGTTCCTAAAAACATGTATTCTTTTAACGGTTATCAAGGGCAAAATGTGTTTATTTTGCCGGATGAAGAAATGGTAGTTGTTAGAATGAGTTTAACTGAAAAAGCCGATATAAATCAGTTTTTAAAGGAGATAATTGCTGCTGTTAAATAAAAAGAAAATATTAATTTATAAAAAAAACCACGATTTTATCGTGGTTTTTTTTATAATAGAATTTTAAAGAAGATGTTATAAATCAAAACCGATATTAACACCTAATTTTTTAGCAATCAATTTTGTAATTCGTTGTTTTACTTCTGGTATTTTAACACTTTCTAAAACAGTATTTGCAAAAGCATACATTAACAAAGCTTTTCCCTCTTTCTTTGGAATTCCACGTTGTTGCATGTAAAATAAAGCTTCATCATCTAGTTGACCAATGGTACAACCGTGAGAACATTTTACATCATCTGCAAAAATTTCTAATTGAGGTTTTGCATTAATGGTTGCTTTATCACTTAATAAAACATTGTTGTTTTGTTGATAAGCGTTTGTTTTTTGAGCTTCTTTATTTACAATTACTTTACCGTTAAAAACAGCTGTAGAACGATCGTCATAAATTCCTTTATAATCTTGATGAGATTCGCAATTTGGTTCTATATGATGTACCAAAGTACAATGATCTACATGTTGTTTTCCTTCAATAATTGTAACTCCTTTTAAGATAGAATCAATATATTCTCCTTTTTGATAAAAGTTTAAATTATTTCTAGTGATGTTTCCTCCAAAAGAAAAAGTATGCACAGAAACCACACTATTAGATTTTTGTTCTATAAAAGAATTATCTACTAATGAAGCTGTTTTTTTATCATTTTGAATTTTATAGTAATCTACAAAAGCTCTTTTATCTGCAAAAATCTCTGTAACCGAATTGGTTAAAACCGGATTATTTGTTAAACTTTGGTGGCGTTCTATAATTTGAACATGAGAATTCTCTCCAACAACAATTAAATTTCTAGGTTGTAGCATGGTTGCTGCCTCAGAACCTGTGGTAAAATTAATGATTTGAATTGGCTTTTGAACTTCGATGTTCTTAGGAATATTTATATAAGCTCCTTCGGTTGCAAAAGCAGTATTTAAAGACGTTAAATTGTCTTGTTTTGCAACTTTATTAAAGTAATTTTCTATTACTGCTTTGTATTTTGGTTTTGTAAAAGCAGCAGACATTAAGCAAACATCAATTGTATCATGTGTTGTTTCCGATAAAAATGAGCTGTATTTTCCATCGATAAAAATAATTTTATAAGTATCTATATCGTGTATAAAATATTGCTTTACATCAGCCATTTCAACACTATTTGCTTTGTTAGGGAAAATACTATAGTCTTCTTTTAAAACCGAGTTTAAAGACGTGTATTTCCATGCTTCTAACTTTTTGGTAGGAAAACCTAGTGCTTCAAAATTTTGAAAAGCTTTAGAACGAATCTCATGAATATTGGAATTGATATCAATTCCGTTTTCAAAAGCTACATATGATGATATTAATTTTTCTTTTAATTCCATTGTTTCAGTATTCAGTATTCAGTCTCAGTAAGCAGTTTTGTAAACTGAAAACGGAGATTGAAAACTTATTTACACTAATTCTTTCTTAATCCAATCATACCCTTTTGCTTCTAACTCTAAAGCTAAAGAAGCGTCTCCACTTTTTACGATTTTACCATCGTATAAAACGTGTACAAAATCGGGTACGATATAATCTAATAAACGTTGGTAGTGTGTAATTACAATAACAGCGTTGTCTTTAGATTTTAGTTTGTTAACTCCGTTTGCAACAATACGCAAAGCATCAATATCTAAACCAGAATCAGTTTCGTCAAGTATTGCTAATTTTGGTTCTAGCATTGCCATTTGAAAAATCTCGTTACGTTTCTTTTCTCCTCCAGAAAAACCTTCGTTTAAAGAACGAGATAAGAATTTACGGTCTATTTCTAACAATTCAGATTTCTCACGAATCATTTTTAACATGTCTTTTGCTGGCATGTCTTCTAAACCTTTTGCTTTACGAGTTTCGTTAATAGCCGTTTTAATAAAGTTAGTTACAGAAACTCCAGGAATTTCTACAGGATATTGAAAAGATAAAAACACACCGTTATGAGCTCTTTCTTCTGGTGCTAATTCGCTAATATCTTCACCGTTCAATTCAATAGTTCCGGCAGTAACTTCGTAATCTTCTTTTCCGGCAATAATGTTAGCTAAGGTACTTTTTCCAGCTCCATTAGGTCCCATAATTGCGTGTACTTCACCTGCTTTTACTTCTAAATTCAATCCTTTTAAAATTGATTTATCGTCTATACTTGCTTGTAAATTTTCTATTTTTAACATTCTCTTTATGCTATTGGCTTTTAGCTTTTGGCTAGAAGCATTATTTTAATAAT
Source organism: Polaribacter marinus (assembly GCF_022662535.1). Taxonomy (GTDB): domain Bacteria; phylum Bacteroidota; class Bacteroidia; order Flavobacteriales; family Flavobacteriaceae; genus Polaribacter; species Polaribacter marinus. The sequence goes on along the minus strand of NZ_JAKQYM010000006.1, from coordinate 102,153 downwards.
TATATATTTTATGGTTGGTTATAAATTATCCAACACTTCCTTCTAAACTAATTTCCAATAATTTTTGCGCTTCTACGGCAAATTCCATTGGTAATTTATTTAAAACCTCTTTGCTAAATCCGTTTACAATTAATGCAATGGCTTTTTCTGTATCGATACCACGTTGGTTACAGTAAAATAATTGGTCTTCACCAATTTTACTTGTTGTAGCTTCGTGTTCTATTTGTGCCGATTTATTTTTAGCTTCTATATACGGAAACGTGTGTGCACCACATGCATTACCCATTAATAAGGAATCACATTGAGAGAAGTTACGTGCGTTTTCTGCTCTTGCCCCAACATGTACCAAACCTCTATAAGAGTTTTGAGAATGCCCTGCAGAAATTCCTTTAGAAATAATGGTAGACCTGGTGTTTTTACCCAAGTGAATCATTTTTGTTCCGGTATCTGCTTGTTGATGATTATTTGTTACTGCAATTGAGTAAAATTCACCCACAGAATTGTTTCCTTTTAAAATACAAGAAGGATATTTCCAAGTTACAGCAGAACCAGTTTCTACTTGAGTCCAAGAAATTTTCGCATTGTTTTCACACAATCCTCTTTTGGTTACAAAATTGTAAACACCACCTTTTCCTTCTTTATTACCAGGATACCAGTTTTGTACTGTAGAATATTTAATTTCTGCATCGTCCATTGCAATTAATTCTACAACAGCGGCGTGTAATTGGTTTTCATCTCTACTTGGTGCAGTACAACCTTCTAAATAAGAAACATAACTACCTTTATCTGCAACTACTAAGGTTCTTTCAAACTGTCCCGTTCCTCCTTCGTTAATTCTAAAATAAGTAGAAAGTTCCATAGGACAACGAACGCCTTTTGGAATGTAACAGAAAGATCCATCAGAAAAAACAGCCGAATTTAATGCTGCATAAAAGTTGTCTGTTGTTGGTACAACGGTTCCTAAATATTTTCTCACCAATTCTGGATGTTCTTGAATTGCTTCGGAAATTGGCATAAAAATAATACCCTTTTCACCTAACGTTTTCTTAAAAGTAGTAGCAACAGAAACAGAATCCATGACAATATCTACCGCTACATTGGCTAATTTTTTTTGCTCATCAATAGAAATCCCTAAACGCTTAAAAGTGTCTAATAATTCTGGATCTACTTCATCTAAAGAATTTAATTTAGGTTTCTTTTTAGGAGCAGAATAATAAGCGATATCTTGAAATTTTGGTTTTTCATAATGCACATTTGCCCATTCTGGTTCTTCCATTTTTTCCCATACTCTAAACGCCTCTAAACGCCATTCCGTCATCCATTCTGGTTCATTTTTCTTTTTAGAAATTGCGCGAACAACATCTTCATTTAATCCTACAGGAAATGTATCACTTTCTATATCTGTATAAAAACCGTATTTATATTCTTGGGTTTCTAATTCTTTTTCTAAATCTTCTTCTGTATACTTACTCATACAATTAGTTTATAATGTTAAAAAGTTGAAAGTTTATAAAGTTGTATGTAGGTGTTTTAATAAACTACTTATCAACTTAGAAACTTCATTTACTTTTTTATTTTTCAATCAACTTTAAAAACGTTTTAACTTATAACTTTAAGAGCTAAAGTGAAAATGATTCTCCACAACCACAAGTTCTGTTTGCGTTTGGATTGTTAAAAACAAATCCTTTTCCGTTTAAACCTCCTGAATATTCTAAAGTGGTACCAACTAAATATAAAAAACTCTTTTTGTCTACAATGATTTTTACGTCATTTTCTTCAAAAACCTTATCGTTTTCAGCTTTTTTGTTATCAAAAGTTAAATCATATGATAACCCTGAACACCCTCCACTTTTAACACCTACTCGAACATAGTCTTTTGTAGCATCAAAGCCTTCTTCAGTCATTAATTCTATGACTTTTTTCTTTGCTGTGTCTGAAACTTTTATCATAATTTTAAATAGATTAAATCTAAATTGACTGCAAATATACAATATAAGTAGCATAAAAAAGGTAATTTTTCATTATGAAACCTGATGTAACAATTGGTTTTGTTGATTACTATTTAAAGGTAGAATGGAGAAGAATTAATTATTTATTCTCCTAATTTTTTTGAGAAGTTAATAAGACAAAGTAATAAGAGATCTTTTTTTTAAGAACCTTTTTTTCTAATGACAAACAAGCCCCTACTAATATCACTAACTATAATGTTACCACTTGGTAAATATGGATAAACATTCTGAGTACCATTAAAACTTGCGTTGTCATTTTCTGGATATGTATCAAAGTACCCTACTTCAGATAAGTTTTTATTTTCAATATCTGAAATATCAATCATTCTTATTCCTCCCGTATAATTTGCTTGGTACAAAAGATTTCCTTTAACATATCCATTATGATCTATTGCTATTGATAATCCAAAATAATCTACATGATGGATAGGATTGTTTAAATCAGAAAAATCGAAAACAATCGTTTTTGTATTCATACCAAAATCTCTTTCATCAAATTCATCTCCTACAATAAAATAACGTTGGTCTTCTGTAAACCATCCTTTATGTGTATAGCTAATATTTGGGTATGAGAAAGAGGTTATTTTTTTTGGATTTTCTTTATCAGTTACATCAACAATAACAACTTCGGTTTGATTACTTCCTATTAAAATTTCTTTTCCCGAATACTCTGTATCAGGACCATTATACGTTACCACTTGTATATCATTAGAATAACTGTTATCTGCATAACCTCCTGCCTCAATAGGTTTAAAATTTTTGTTAAGATCAACAAAGTGTGGTCCCCCATTATAGGTGTCTGAACCTACAACATAAGCATAACCTGAATCTTCATTAATAGTAATATTGTGGGCTGTTTTAAAAGAGTTGTAAATTTTATCTGCTGTAAATTCTTCTGGAGGATTGATAACTCCCTCTAACCTTCTTAAATTAAAAAGTTGCATCTGATGGTCATCAGCTTCACTAACAATATAAGCAATAGAATTGTGTACTTTTATCTCTCTGATAGGGTTGTCTACGGTTCTAGTTTTTAAAGTACCAAGGATAACCGCATTTGCAGGATCTGTAATATCTACAAAAGTTACGCCTTTGTTTGTACACATTAAAGCGTATTCATTATCAGTAAGTGGATTTACCCAACCCCAGCAATCACTTCCAGTGGTGTTTTCTCCACTCATATCTTCTAAAGAAATGTGGGTAAGTAAATCATAATCATTACAAGGATATTCTCCGGCAAAACCATTTTCACATTTTGCAATAGGATTAATGATAAATTGCTTTTTAGCATCAAAAACATCTTTTTTTGTACAACTAAAAAGGAAAATAAATATTAATAGAAATGAATTTTTAACCATATTATTAAATTATCTAACAGCTACTTTTTATAAAACGCAGTTTTCTTGTTGTATAGTATTTTGATTCATCACTTTTTATGAAGTGATAGCAAAATAAAGATACTACCTTTTTATTGTTTTAATGATGATTAATCAAAAATACCACTTAAAAACATAAAAAAATAAACATCTCTGTTAAAGTAATTCTGTATTCACTTATAATGTATTTATCTTTGCAGCATGTTAGAAGATAAGAATACACAAAAGACATCGTTGGCAGAACTTGGTGAGTTTGGTTTAATTAATCATATTACAAAATACTTTAAGTTACAAAATCCATCAAGCATAAAAGGGATTGGAGATGATGCAGCAGTTATAGATGCATCTGAGAAACAAACATTGGTTACTACAGATTTGTTAATAGAAGGCGTGCATTTTGATTTAAGTTATATGCCTCTTAAACATTTAGGTTACAAAGCTGTAATGATTAATTTGTCTGATGTATACGCAATGAATGGAGTTGCAGAGCAAATTACCGTTTCTATTGCGGTTTCGAATAGATTTCCTTTAGAAGCAATTGAGGAATTATATGCAGGAATTCAGCTAGCTTGTGAAACGTATCAGGTAGATTTAATTGGAGGAGACACTACGTCTTCGACTAAAGGAATGTTGATATCTATTACCGCAATTGGTAAAGCAGCAAAAGAAGATATTGTATATAGAAATACAGCAAAAGAAACCGATTTAATTGTAGTTTCTGGAGATTTAGGTGCAGCATATTTAGGATTACAAGTTTTAGAAAGAGAAAAACAAGTTTTTAAAGTAGATCCAAATAATCAACCAGATTTAGATAATTATACCTATTTGATTGAACGTCAATTAAAACCAGAAGCACGTAAAGATATTGCTGCTTTGTTAAAAGAATTGGATATAAAACCTACTTCTATGATAGATATTTCGGATGGACTTTCTTCAGAAGTTATGCATATTTGCTCTCAGTCTAAAGTTGGATGTAAAATTTATGAAGACAAATTACCTTTAGATCCACAAGTAATTTCTACTTGTGAAGAATTTGAGTTAGATTCTACCATGGTTGCTTTAAGTGGAGGAGAAGATTATGAACTATTATTTACAGTGCCCATTGCAGATTTTGATAAGATAAAAGGAAATCCTAATTTTTCTGTCGTTGGTCATATCACTGCAGAAAACCAAGGTTTAAACTTAGTAACAAGAGCTGGTCAAGAAATAGCATTAAAAGCCCAAGGGTGGAATGCTTTGAAGGACAATTAAAAACTTGTAAAAAAGAATGTAAAAAAAGCGAAAATTTTAAAATTTTCGCTTTTTTTATAAATCCGTAATTATTTTCATTTTGTTTCTCTATACAAAAAGAATGCAGTGTTTTTAGAACTCAAATTATTTCTAACAAGCAAAAAAATTGAATGCCACTATGATGAACCTAAGTAGTGAGAAAGATTATTAATTACAGAGACAGTTTAGTTTTTAATGAAAAAGGGATGTGATCTGAGGTTTATTCTTATTTAAATAATCAAACGGACCCCACCCAATTCTTCAATTTTATATGGAAAATGATCACCAGGGGAGCCAATAAACATAAAGTTTATTGGAATATTCCACCTTTTAGATAAACCTTGAATTAATTGAGGAGAAAAAACACCTTTTTCAATAATAAATTCAATAGAAATTTCAGGATATTCTCTATCTAAAAAATCAACTTCTTGGGCAAGGTTTTTAGGTAAAGGATTGTCTTTATTAGAAACAAACACAAGCTTTATTTTTTTAGTATGTTCGTTTTTAGAGATGTATAACATTACTTGATTTAAGTTGGCAATATTATCTCCTTTGGTAAAAAAAACAAATTCTTGAGAATTAATATGATCAATAACAGAAAGTAATTTTTTATCTGTATTTAATACAAATCGTCTAAAAGGATCAAAAACCGAATGCATTAATTTTAGTAAAAATTTTAACAATATTGTTCGGTTGAGCATGATACTAATAAAAATAATTGAAGGAATAAAATATTCTAGAAAAACAGAGAGATTACTAGGAACTCCTTCTGCTGGTTCCATAATAATATTTCCTGTTAAAGCAATGATAACAGCTGTAATAGCCACCATAATGGCAAACCAACTTGCTTTTTCTGGACGCGGTAAACTTGTTCTTTTTACTTTTAATAATATATTACCAATTCCAAAAAGAGCCATTACAGAAAGAAACGAAATGGTATATACTCCTGCCAATAGTTTTACATCACCTTTGGTGATTAATAAAACAGAGATAGTTAAAAGTAAGAAAACAATAATGATTCGATATGAACTTCCTTTTTTGTTCTTTTTTAAAAAGTATTGAGGTAAAATACGATCAAGTGCCATACGTTCTAATAAACCAGAAACACCAACAAAACTTGTTAGTACTGCTCCACTAAGAACTAAAAAAGCATCAATAGCAATTAGAATCGCTAACCAATTCCCACCTACATGAGAAGCCATTTCAATTAATAATGTGTTTTGATATGCATCACTTTTTAACAAAGGCATTGCAAACAATGAAAGTGCAAATAAAGCCGCTAAAGGATTGATAACACTTACTACAATCCACATATTTTTTAATGTTTTAGGAAACACCCCTTTTTGTTGTTCTTCTACAAAGTTTGCAGAACTCTCAAACCCAGATACTCCTAACATAGAAGCGGCAAATCCTAAAAAAATAGCATTGGCAATACTGCCTCCTGTAGTTGGTAAATGCCAGTTTTCTATAAAAATTTCAAAGCCACTATTAAAAAGAAAGAAAGTGATAAAAATACTCAATATAGCAAAAGACACTAAATGAAAAAGGAAAATTGCAATGGCAACTTTAGCTGATTCAGAAACACCTCCAATAGTTAATATTCCAAAAAAACTTAAGAGTATAATTGTAGCAATAATTATGGGAATTGCAGGGATTAAATGATGTAGGTAATGAATGGCTTCATTTGCAGAAATAACCGCTGTAGCCATATAAGACAATAGTGTTAAAGTGGCAGCAAAAGAGGCCATAGATTTACTTGTTGTGTTTAACAAAGCATTGTAAGCTCCTCCATTTAAAGGCAATGCGCCAACAACTTCTCCATATATCTTCCGAAAAAGAAAAAGCACTAATGAAACAATAAGTAATGTTATCCAAGCATACTGTCCTGCAAAAGCAATTGCTAGTGCAGATACATATAGAACAGATGAACTTATGTCGTTTCCACAAATAGCAGTAGATGCTAATACAGATAATTTTTTAGCCTTTTTCATTTGTTTTTCTTCTAGACCTTTGTAATAATTTCAGTTTGTACAATTGAAATAGAATATAAAATTAATGAACGAGTTTGATTTAATTCTGAAAGAAATTCAGTGTAAGTATTTTATATCAATCGTTAGACGAAGTTAGCATATTTTTTAGGATTTCTTTTTAAGAAATCTAAGTTTCTTGGTTTTCTTTTTAAAAAGAAAAAACCCAACATAATAGAGTTGGGTTTTTTACTTTTAAAAAATATTAAATAGTTTAAAGATCAAATTTAATTCCTTGTGCTAAAGGCAATTCATCCGAATAATTAACGGTGTTTGTTTGTCTTCTCATATATACTTTCCAAGCATCAGATCCTGACTCACGTCCACCACCAGTTTCTTTTTCACCACCAAAAGCACCGCCAATTTCAGCACCAGAAGTTCCAATGTTTACGTTTGCGATACCACAATCAGAACCAGCATATGATAAGAATTTCTCTGCTTCTTTCATTTCATTGGTCATAATTGCAGAAGATAAACCTTGGGCTACTCCATTTTGAAGCGCAATAGCATTTTCTACTTCTCCGGCATATTTTATTAAATATAAAATTGGAGCAAATGTTTCATGCTGTACAATTTCATAATGGTTTTCAGCTTCAATAATTGCTGGTTTAACGTAGCAGCCAGATTCATAACCTTCACCTTCTAAAACACCACCTTCAACCAATACGTTTCCACCTTCAGCTTTTGCTTTTTCAATAGCTGCTAAATAGGTGTTTACAGATTCATGATCGATTACTGGTCCAACATGATTATTTTCATCTAAAGGGTTTCCTATTTTAATTTGTTTGTAAGCACCTACTATGGCATCTCTTACTTTATCATAAACCGATTCGTGAATAATTAATCTTCTCGTTGAGGTACAACGTTGTCCACATGTTCCTACAGCACCAAATACAGCACCAGGAACCACTACTTTTAAATCTGCAGTTGGTGTAATAATAATGGCGTTATTTCCTCCTAATTCTAATAAAGATTTTCCGAAACGTTGCGCAACGGTTGCGCCCACAATTCTTCCCATTCTTGTAGAACCTGTTGCAGAAACTAGTGGAATTCTAGTATCTGTAGTCATCATTTCACCAACTTTATAATCTCCATTAATGATACAAGAAATACCTTCAGGTAAATTATTGTCTTTTAAGATTTCTGCAATAATATTTTGACAAGCAACGGTACACAAAGGTGCTTTTTCCGAACCTTTCCACACACAAACATCACCACAAATCCAAGCTAAAGCTGTGTTCCAAGCCCAAACAGCAACAGGAAAGTTAAATGCAGAAATAATACCAACAACACCTATTGGATGCCATTGCTCACGCATTACGTGGCCTGGTCTTTCAGAAGGAATTGTTTGTCCGTTTAACTGTCTAGATAAACCAACAGCAAAATCACAGATGTCTATCATTTCTTGAACCTCACCATAACCTTCTTGTAAAGATTTTCCCATTTCGTAAGAAACTAATTTACCTAAAGGCTCTTTTAATTCTCTTAATTTATTTCCAAATTGACGTACAATTTCTCCTCTTTGTGGAGCAGGCATATTTCTAAAAGATAGAAAAGCTTTTGTAGCTGTTTCCATTACTTTTTCGTAATCTTCTTTAGTCGTCGATTTTACTTTTCCAATCAGTTTTCCATCAACAGGAGAGTAACTTTCTATTATTTCGCCATTAGAAAAATTATTAGAACCTGTAGAAGTTCCGTTATTTATGTCTTTTAAACCTAACTCTTGTAAGGCTTTACTCATTCCAAAATCTGTCATTTTGCTGTTAAATTTTAGTTGTTTAAATTGATGTCCGAAAATACGAATAATTTTACACATTTATAAATTAAACAGAAATAACAATTTTTGTTTAATTTCAAACAAACTAATCATGAAAAAATTTCTTTTTATTTCAACGTTATTATTAATTTTAATTGGATGTAAAAACCAAACAGAATCATCATCCAAAGAAAAAAAAGGAGTTATTAAAAAAAATGATTTTGCCATTATTATTCATGGAGGAGCGGGAACAATTTTAAAGAAAAACATGTCTGAGGAAAAAGAAATTGCTTACAAAGCAAAACTAAAGGAAGCCATTAACGTTGGGTATACAATTTTAAAAAATGGAGGGACAAGTCAGGAAGCTGTGGTTAAAACCATTCAAGTTATGGAAGAGTCTCCACTTTTTAATGCGGGGAAAGGAGCTGTTTTTACACATGAAGAAACCAATGAATTAGACGCTTCGTTTATGGATGGAAAAACATTAAATGCTGGAGCTGTTGCGGGTGTAACCAATGTAAAAAGCCCTATAGAATTGGCGGTAAAAATAATGACGGATTCAGATCACGTAATGCTTTCGGGAAAAGGAGCATCCATTTTTGCGAAAGAAAAAGGGTTAGAAATTGTTGATCCAAGTTATTTTTATACAGAAAAGCGTTTTCAATCACTGCAAAGAATAAAAAATAAAACAAAGACAGAACTAGATCATGATGATAAAAAAGCTGCTTTTTATGATGCGGATATTAAAAACGCAAAATTTGGAACAGTAGGTTGTGTTGCTTTAGATAAAAATGGAAATATTGCCGCTGGAACTTCAACGGGAGGAATGACCAACAAACGTTGGGGAAGAATAGGAGATGCGCCAATTATTGGTTCTGGAACCTATGCAAATAATCTTACTTGCGGTGTTTCATCTACAGGTTGGGGAGAATACTTTATTAGAAGTCAAGTTGCTTATGATATTTCTGCACAGATGGAATATCAAAATAAATCTTTAAAAGAAGCTACAACAGACGTTATTCAAAAAAAATTAACAAAACTTGGTGGTACTGGAGGTGTCGTTGCATTAGATAAAAACGGAAACATGTCTTTTGAATTTAATACAGCAGGAATGTATAGGGCATCTATGAACGATAAAGGAGATTTAGTTGTAAAAATTTATAAAGAATAAGATAACCATTTTTCTGGAATTGGTTGTAATTCTATATGTTTTACTTCAGACTTTAATTTTACACTAAAGCCTAATCGAGATATTTTTGGAATAGATAAATTGATGTTATTTCTTTTGTTTAAAAGTTCAAGAACTTCGGTTATGCTTCTTTTAGTACACAGAACCAAACTATTCATCATTGAATTAGATTCATGTTCTAAATCATAAAAATCTACAAAATAAGCAGGCTGATTGTCTTGATAAACAATCCATTGAGTATTTTTCTTTTTAGGAAGCTCAAGAACTTCTTTTGTTCCGCTTAGTGTTCTATAGGTAGTTGCTAGTAATTTCATCATAAAATATTTTCTTGATTAATCTTTAGAATCAGAAAGTAAGCGAAACTATTAAAAATCAAAACAGCCTTTTTTAAAATACGATTAACTGTATAGATTATAAGTTCATTTATCAATTTTTAAAGATGAATTGTTATAATGTATTAAGGTTTGGGAATTAGTTATATTTTTGCAGGATATATATGAAAGACAAGATTTTTAACATACAAACCGAAGTGGAATTTACAAATATTGCTTTGGCTGTTTTTAAACATCAGTTTACAAATAATAAAGTATATCGTTCTTTTTGCGATTTATTATATGTGCATCCTTCTGATGTAAAAAGCGTTGAAGAAATTCCGTTTTTACCAATAGAGTTTTTTAAGAATAAAAAAGTAGTTTCTTCTTTAGATGAGGTTCAAGAAACTTTTACAAGTTCTGGAACAACAGGAAGTGTTACAAGCAAGCATTTTGTTACAGATATTCAATTTTATAAAGAAAGTTATTTAAAAGGATTTAATCATTTTTATGGAAATATAGAAGATTATGTTGTTTTGGCTTTGTTGCCTAATTATTTAGAAAGAAACGGCTCTTCTTTGGTTTTTATGGTTGATGATTTAATAACCAAATCTAAAAATTTAGAAAGCGGTTTTTATCTTAATAACATTGAAGAATTAGCTAAAAATTTAATCAAATTAGATAAAGCTGGACAGAAAATACTATTAATTGGGGTTTCGTTTGCTTTATTAGATTTAATAGAACTGCAACAATTCAATCTACAAAACACCATAATTATGGAAACAGGTGGAATGAAAGGCAGAAGAAAAGAATTGATTAGAGACGAATTACATCAACTTTTACAAAATGGATTTGGAGTGAAAGAAATTCATTCGGAATATGGAATGACCGAGTTACTTAGTCAGGCGTATTCTAAAGGAAAAGGAGTTTTTGAAACTCCTCCTTGGATGAAAATATTAACACGAGACACAGAGGATGCATTAACCATTAATTCTTTAGGAAAAAACGGAGGCATAAATGTAATTGATTTAGCAAATTACAATTCATGTTCTTTTATTGCTACACAAGATTTAGGGAATGTACAAAAAGACGGAACTTTCGAAATTATTGGTCGTTTTGATAATTCGGATATTCGAGGTTGTAATTTAATGGTGTTGTAAAAATGTGTTTTTTAATCCGAAATTTTAGTAGATAAAACGATGGTTTTAGTTTGTAATACTCATATAATGAACCTTCTTTTCTTTTGAACCTTTTGTATTTTATGGCGCAATAGAACAGAAGGTCTAAGGTTTTAAATATTATTTTTAAGGCTACTACTTTTTAATCAATAAATTTTGCATTTTTAGGTTTTGAAAATTTAGAACTATCAAAAGCTTTTTCAGTAATTATAATATTTTTAAACACATTTGTTTGCTTTGCTTCTGTTGGTTTGTCGTCTTTAAAAGCATAACCTGTTATTGATTGAGGTAACATCAATCCGTTTACTTTTTTCCAATCATTATACCTTCTAAAGTGTAATTCTTTTTTATCAATACCTTCAATAAAAGAAACAGTATAGCCTAACCATTCCATTTGATAAGTTTCCGAATTGTAATATAATACGTATCGATCTTGCGGGGTTGCACCAACATCATTATTGTAAGTAATTTCGATTCCTGGATACGTTTTTCCTTCAAAAATCAAAGGTTCTGCATTTGCATAATTAATTCCATCGTCAGACAAAACAAAAGGCATGGCGTAAAAGTAGAACATTAAATTATACACATATTTTGGATCGGAACCTTTATATTTTTCGGATGTTTTATTTAAAAGCCAAACTTTTTTTCCATCGAAACCAATAGTTGTTTTTGGATTTTCTAAAAGAGCTTCTCTAGAATTTAAATTAGTAGAAATAATTTCATCTCCGTTAGGTTTTTCTATTGTAAAAGCTAGAGATTTCATTGATTTCCAAGCTTCAATTCCTCCATGAGCATTAAAAATATTTTGTAAATCTTTAGGGTATTTTTTTGTTAAAACGATTGTTTTTTCTTCGGAAGAACTTACAGGTTCTTCTGGCTTTGTTGTTTGTTTACACGCTGTAAAAACAACAAGTAATAATGTTATACAAATATAATTTCTCATGCCCATTAATTTTTTTTATTGATTAATAATACAAAAATAGGAATTATTTTTTTATATCAAAGCGATTGCTTAGTTTTGTGGTAAATTATAAAATGGCAAGAAAAAAACAATATATAGAACAAGAAGTAATAGAAAAAGCAATGGCTTTATTCTGGAGAAATGGTTATGAAAACACTTCTGTTCGTATGTTAGAAAAAGAAATGGGTATCAATCAATTTTCTATTTATGCTAGTTTTGGTAACAAACAAGGCGTTTTTTTAGAAAGTATTAAATGTTATAAAAAGAAAATTAGAAAAATTACAGAGATTTTAGAAAATTCAAATAAGGGAGTAAAAGCTATTCAAGAATATTTTTATAATTTTTTAGAATTTTCTAAGGATGCAGCTTTATATAAAGGATGTTTAGTTACAAATACTATAAATGAACTAAAAGAAAATTCAGATCCAATTATTATGCATGAACTAAAAAAGTTTTCTAATGATATTAAACAATTGTTTGTAAGAAAATTAAAACAAGACGACTCAATAGACAAAGAAATGATAAATAAAAAGACCGACTTCTTAATGAACTGTCTCTTAGGTTTATCCATTTCTTCAAAAGTATTTAACACAAAAGAATTAAAAAACATTGTAGAAATGACTTTCTTAAATTTTTAGTTTTTTTTTAATCAAAAACTAAGCAAGTGCTTAGTTATAATAAATGTAAAATAGAAAATATGACAACTTTAAAAATTCATAACATAGAAAGTGCTCCAGAAGGTAGTAAAGAATTGTTAGCAAAATCGTTAAAAACAAATGGAATGATCCCTGGTTTGCACGGTGTATTAGCAGGAGCTCCAGGCTTATTAGAAGCTTACCAAACAATTCATAAGTTATTTACAGAAACGTCCTTTGATAAAGAAGAATTAACTGTAGTGTGGCAAACAATTAATGTAGAGCATGAATGTCATTACTGTGTACCCGCACATACTGCTATTGCAAAAATGATGAAAGTTGATGATAAAATTACGGAAGCTTTACGTAACGAAACACCTCTTGAAAACTCTAAGTTAGAAGCTTTACGTACTTTAACATTAGCAATTACTCGTAACCGTGGGCATGTATCTCAAGAAGAGTTAGCAGCTTTTTACGCAGTAGGATATGGCGAGCAACAAGTATTAGAAATCATTTTAGGATTATCACAAAAAGTAATTAGTAATTATACTAATCATATTGCAAATACTCCAGTAGATACCCCTTTTAAATCTTTTGCTTGGGAAAAATAAATATTTATACCTTAAGAATAAATAGACCTTCCAGAATTAATATGGAAGGTTTATGATTTATAAAAACATACAATTATGATAAAAGTGTCTGTAATGTACCCAAATAGTAAGGGTGTTCAATTTGATGTAGATTACTATAAAAACAAGCATTTACCAATGATTTCTAATGCCGTTGGGAATGCGTTAAAAGGCTTAGAGTTAGATTTAGGGATTGGAAGTAGGAATTCAGGAGAACCTGCTCCTTATGTAGCAATTGCACATTTAATATTTGAGGATGTTGCTTCTTTTCAAGATGCTTTTGGCCCTCATGTAAAAGTTTTTGCTGCAGATTTAAAAAATTACAGTAATGTAAAAGGAGTGTTTCAGATAAGTGAATTGATAACATTTTAAAAGATGAAAGAAAAATTAAAAATAGATATCGTTTCAGATGTTGTGTGTCCTTGGTGTACCATTGGTTACAAACGTTTAGAAAAAGCGATTACAGAACTTGGTATTCAGGATCAAGTAGAAATTGAATGGCAACCGTTTGAGTTAAATCCGAATATGCCAGTAGAAGGACAAAACGTAAATGAACATATTACAGAAAAATATGGTTCTACCACAGAGCAACAAAACCAATCGAAAGAAATGATGACAGAAGCTGGTGCAGAATTAGGTTTTATATTCGATTATTTTGATGAAATGCGAATGGTAAACACTTTTGATGCACACATTTTATTAGAGTACGCCAAAGATTTCGGAAAACAAACCGAATTAAAAATGGCATTTACTAAAGCTTTTTTTAGCGATAGAAAAGATGTTTCTAAAGTAGAAATTTTAAAAGAAACACTAATATCTATTGGTTTAAATGCTGATGAGGCATTATCAAAACTAAAGAATGAAGAAGCAAGAAATGAGGTAAGAACCAAACAAAAATACTGGAAAAGTTTGGGTGTAAATTCTGTACCAACAATTGTTTTTAATAGAAAAAGTGCTGTTACAGGAGCACAACCTGTTGCTACTTTTAAACAAGTGTTATCAGAATTAATTGCAGAATAGAAATATTATCTGAAATAAAATTTAAGCAATGCAACATAAAATGATTGGTATCGTTGGAGGTGTTGGTAGTTACGCTGGAATCGATTTAATAAAAAAGGTTTACGATCTTACTGAGGCAAAGTCAGACCAAGAACATTTACCTGTTTCTACGATGTCTGTACCCCATAAAATTATAGACCGTACTAAATATCTTTTAGGAGAAACTAATGTTAATCCAGGAATTGCTATTTCAGAAATTATAGCTTCATTAATAGCAAGTGGTTCAACCATTATTGGTATTCCTTGTAATACTGCACATGCAAAACCTATTTTAAGTTTAATAGAAAAAAGCATACCAGAATCTTGTGTACTTGTTAACCTTATTGAAGAGGTAGGCATACATATTTCTACTACATATCCAGAAATAACAAAAGTGGGTGTTTTAGGAACTACAGGTACAATTTTAGCAAAAGTGTATCCAGAAGTATTGGCTAAATATAATATTGAAGTAATTTAACCATCAGAAGATATACAAGATTTATTCGTGCATCCATCAATTTACGATTCTAGTTACGGAATTAAAGCATTTTCGAATCCTGTAAATGAAAAAGCAAAAGAAAACTTAAGTATGGCAGCTACCTATTTATCTAGAAAAGGTGCTCAAGCAGTAATTTTAGGTTGTACAGAAATTCCGCTTGCAATTCAATATGAAAAAATCGAAGACAGTTTAATTATTGATGCTACAACTGTTTTAGCTAGTGCATTAATAAGAGAATCTAAAAAAAGAAATATTATATAGTTATGAATTCAACAAACAAGGGCGAGTTAAATACTTTATTAGATATAAAACGTAAAGAAGGAGCTGCTAAATTCACAGAAGAAAAAAATAAAATTTATGCAGATGGAATTACAAGTGTTGTAGATTCCGGAGTCTTAGAGAAAGCATTAAATGTTGGAGATAAAGCTCCAAATTTCACATTAAAAAACGCACTAAATAAAGCTGTTTCGTTATATGCTGAATTAGAAAACGGACCTGTAGTTTTAACTTGGTATAGAGGTGGCTGGTGCCCTTACTGCAACATAACATTGCATTATTTACAAGAAAAATTTCCAGAATTTAATAAAGCAGGAGCAACGCTTATTGCATTAACGCCTGAGTTACCAGACAGTTCATTAAGTACTTCAGAAAAAAACAATTTAGAATTTACTGTTTTAAGTGATGTTGGTAATAAAATAGGAAAAGAATTTGGTGTCGTTTTTACATTAACAAATGAAGTTGCTACAATTTATAATGCAGGATTTGGTTTAAATGAAGTAAATGGAGATGAAAGTAATCAATTACCTTTGGCTGCAACGTATGTAATTGATCAAAAAGGGATCATTCAATACGCTTTTTTAGATGCAGATTATAGAGAAAGAGCAGAAGTTACAGAAATATTATCTGTTTTAAAAAAAATGAAATAACATAAATATTGTTTTTGAAGATTAGTTCATTAATGTAATTTATCTAAAAATTATCGACAAATAAAAAAACAATCTCAATGAAAAAGTTAATTGCTATTATATTTCTAACAATCTCATCAACATTTTTTGCTCAAGATTATAATTTAAAAAAAGGATATATTGCAGAAGGATATGATGTAGTATCTTATTTTAGTAATAAAGCAGAAAAAGGAAATAAAAAATTTACTACAGAATTTGATGGCGTAAAATTTAAGTTTTCATCAAAAGAAAATTTAGATATTTTTAAAAAATCGCCTAAAAAATATATACCACAATATGGAGGTTATTGTGCATATGCAATTGGTGTAAAAGGAGAGAAAGTATCTGTAAACCCTAAAAATTTCGAAATTAGAGATGGAAAATTATATCTTTTTTACAATGCTTGGGGAACAAATACTTTAGAATTATGGCATGAAGAAGGGGCAGAAAAATTAAAAGTTAAAGCAGATAAAAATTGGAAGAAAATAATTATTAAATAATAATATTCTTTGAATAAAAAAAGAGCTGAATAACATTCAGCTCTTTTTTTTGGTTGTTGTATTTCTGACTATTCAAAAATTAATAAATAATATGTTTTTTTACCACGTTGTAAAAGCACATATTTATTAGCAATTAAATCAAGAGCAGTAATCATATAATCTTCTTTTACTTTTTCTTTATTAACAGAAATTGCATTTTCTTTTAATGCTCTTCTTGCTTCACCATTAGATTTTAAGAAATTAGTTTTTGCAGCCAAAGCACTAATCATATCTATACCTTCACCTGGAACATCTTCTTTATGTATTGTTGCTTGAGGCACACCATCAAACACATCTAAAAAAGTTTGTTCATCTAAAGACTTTAAATCGCTAGCTGTACTTTTTCCAAATAAAATATTAGAAGCTTTTAAGGCATTATCATAGGCTTCTTTTCCGTGCGTCATTACAGTAACTTCTTCTCCTAATTTTTTTTGTAATAAACGTAAATGTGGGTTTTCTTTATGATCTGCAATTAAACCCTCTATGGTTTCTTTGTCTAAAAAAGTAAACTTTTTAATAAAGTTTTCTGCATCTTCATCAGAAGAATTTAACCAATATTGATAAAATTTATAAGGAGAGGTTCTGTTTGCATTTAACCAAATATTTCCTCCTTCGGTTTTTCCAAATTTTGTTCCATCAGCTTTTGTAACCAAAGGAACTGTAATTGCATAAGCTTTTCCTTGCGCTTTTCTACGGATTAATTCTGTACCTGTTGTAATATTTCCCCATTGATCCGAACCACCCATTTGTAGTTTACAATTTTTTTCTTGGTATAAGTGATAAAAATCGTAACCTTGAAATAATTGGTAGGTAAATTCTGTAAAACTCATTCCAACAGAAGACTCAGAACTCAAACGTTTCTTAACAGAATCTTTAGCCATCATGTAGTTTACAGTAATGTGTTTTCCTGTATCTCTTACAAAATCGATTAATGAAATATCTTTCATCCAATCGTAATTATTTACCAATTCTGCCTTGTTTTCTGCGGCAGCATCAAAATCTAAAAAACGCTCTAAATTTTCTCTAACTCCTGCAATATTTTTAGCCAAAGTTTCTTCGTCTAATAAATTTCTTTCTGCAGATTTTCCTGATGGATCACCAACCATACCTGTTGCTCCTCCAATTAAAGCAATTGGATTATGTCCAGCATTTTGAAAGTGTTTCAAAATTAAAATTTGCACCAAACTACCAATATGCAAAGAATCTGCAGTAGGATCAAAGCCAATATAACCAGCCGTTTTATTTTTTAATAGATATTCTTCTGTATCTGGCATGATATCGTGTAATAGTCCACGCCAGCGTAATTCTTCAACAAAGTTTGTCATTGTAATCAATTTATCAGTTGGCAAATATAAGTTTATCAAGCAAAATATACTAAATTCGTACTATGATTTTAGTTACCGGAGGCACAGGTTTAGTAGGTTCTCATTTGTTGTATCATTTAAGTTTACAAAATGATACAATTAGAGCTGTTTACAGAACGAAATCGTCTTTAGAAAATGTAAAAAAAGTATTTTCATATTATACGTCTGATGAATCTTATTTTGAAAAAATAGAATGGTTTCAAGCTGATATTACGGATGTACCCTCTATGATTCCTGCTTTTTTAGGGATACAATATGTGTATCATTGTGCTGCGTTTATTTCTTTTCATCCGAAGGATTATAGAAGAATGCGAAAAGTAAATATTCATGGAACGGCAATTATTGTAAATCTTTGTATCGATTCAAAAATTCAAAAATTATGTTTTGTAGGATCTATCGCTTCTGTGGGAGATGCTGTAAAAGGAGAGTTAATTACAGAAGAAAATGAATGGAACAAGGAGTTAGATAATAGTGGATATTCTATTACCAAATTTGGTGCAGAAATGGAGGTTTGGCGCGCAAGTCAAGAAGGAGTTGATGTGGTTATTGTAAACCCTGGAGTAATATTAGGAAGTGGTTTTTGGAATGCTGGATCAGGGAAATTATTTTCTCAAGTTTACAAAGAATTTCCGTTTTATACAGAAGGAGTTACGGGTTTTGTTGCTGTACAAGATGTTGTAAAAGCCATGATTTTATTAATGAATTCAACGGTAATAAATGAACGTTTTATTTTGGTTTCAGAAAACAAATCATTTAAAGAAATTTTCTTTTTAATTGCAGATGCTTTTGGTAAAAAACGACCTTCTAAAAAGATTAAACCTTGGCAAACTTCCGTTTTTTGGAGAATTTCTAGTTTGTTCTCTTTTTTTAGCAGAAAAGAACCTTTGTTAAGTAAGTATTCTGCAAGATCTGCACATTCAGTTTCAGAATATTCATCAGAAAAAATAAGAAAAACTTTGAACTTTGAGTTTGAAAAAATAAGGGATACTGTAAAAAGAGTTTGTCAAAATTATCCTAAGATTTAGGCACGATCTTTTTTAAGGTTAATTTATTGTTTTTAAGATCTATAGGCTTTTTTACTACTTTATGCTTTTTAATAGAATCTATTCTAATAGAATCTTTTTTGTTTTTTAAAGCAGTTAATTCTTCTTTTTGTTTTTCTAAATTAGCTTTCACATCGTTAAAAATTTTTTGATATAAATCTATATTAGACATATAGTATAAATTACTGTTTTTAAAACGAGTACTGTCAATTTTATATCGCTCATAAACAAAAGACATATAATTAATATTCTTTTCTAAGTTTATGTTTTTTACATATTTAGAAGAAGATGCAATCATTATTTCTTGTAAAACAAGACTCATTGTATCTTTTGGAATTAAGTCTTTGGGTTTTTTAAAAATGGTATTACTTGTACAAGAAAACAAGAATGTTAATAAAAAAAAGTAAAGAATTTTTTTCATCTTATCTATTAAATGTTAGTCTTTTACCTTTTATTTTATCGTTAAAAAGGCCATTATTATATATTAAATTTCCATTAACAAATGTCTGTGTTACGGTTGATGAAAAAGTGGTTCCTTCAAAAGGAGACCAACCACATTTGTATAAAATAGTATCTTTAGAAACAGTTTGGGGCTTGTTGGTGTCTATTAATACTAAATCCGCAAAATAACCTTCTTTAATAAAACCACGTTTTTCAATTTGAAATAATATTGCCGGATTATGGCTCATTTTTTCTACCGCTTTTTCAATTGAAATTACTCCTTCTTTTACTTTTTCTAGAATTGCTGTTACAGCATGTTGTACCAAAGGCCCACCACTTGGTGCTTTTGTGTATACGTTTGTTTTTTCCTCTAAAGTATGAGGCGCATGGTCTGTTGCTAGTACATCAATTCTATCATCTAAAAGCGCTTTCCATAAACCCAATCGGTCTTTTTCTGTTTTTACAGCAGGATTCCATTTTATATGAGTTCCTTTTTCTTCATAATCTTTATCAGAAAACCACAAATGATGAATACAAACTTCTGCAGTAATTTGTTTGTCTTTTAAAGGAATATCGTTTCTAAATAATGCGGTTTCTTTAGCTGTTGACACATGAAAAATATGCAATCTTGCACCTGTTTTTTTAGCTAATTTTATTGCTTTAGAAGAAGATAAATAACACGCTTCTTCGCTTCTAATAATTGGATGGTATTTTACAGGAATATCATCACCATATTTTGCTTTAAATTCTTCTGTGTTTTTTCTGATGGTTGCCTCATCTTCACAATGTACAGAAATAATCATTTTTGTGGATGAAAATATTTTTTCTAAAATTTCTTCATTATCAACTAACATATTTCCAGTAGATGAACCTAAGAACAATTTAATTCCGGCAACTTTTTTAGGATCTGTTTTTAATAATTCTTCTAAATTATCATTTGTTCCACCAAACATAAAAGAATAGTTTGCATACGAATCGTTAGCTGCAATTTTAAATTTATCTTCTAATAAATTTTGAGTTGTTGCCTGTGGTACCGTGTTTGGCATTTCTATAAAAGTTGTAATTCCACCAGCAACGGCAGCTCTACTTTCTGTTGCAATATTTGCTTTATGTGTTAAGCCAGGTTCTCTAAAATGAACTTGGTCATCTATAAAACCAGGAATCAAATATTTGCCATTAGCATCAATAATTTCTACGTTTTCGGTAGCTTTTATTTCTGATGAAATTTCTTTTATAATTTCGTTTTCAACCAAAACATCACCTAAAAAAATGGTGTTTTCATTTACAATTTTAGCGTTTTTTATTAAATAAGAACTCATTATATCTTTTTATTTTGGCAATCCTTTTAATCTCATTTTTATCACTCCAAAAAGTGCTTCCGAAACAATATTACCACTCATTTTAGAAGTTCCTAAATCCCGATCTGTAAAAACTACAGAAACCTCTTTTATATTAAATTTGTGTTTCCAAGCTTTAAATTTCATTTCAATTTGAAAAGCATAACCTACAAACTTTATTTTATCAAGCTTTATAGTTTCTAATACTTTTCTATTCCAACAAACAAAACCAGCAGTGGTATCAAAAACAGGAATTCTTGTTATAAACCTAACGTATTTTGAAGCGAAATAAGAAAGTAATAATCGTTTTATATCCCAATTTACCACATTTACTTGATTGTTAACATATCTAGAACCAATAGAAACATCGGCATTATTTTTTGTACAAGCATTATATAAACGAATTAAATCTTTTGGATTGTGAGAGAAATCTGCATCCATTTCAATAATGTATTCATATTTTTTTGATAAAGCCCATTTAAAACCATGAATATAAGCAGTTCCTAATCCGTTTTTACCTTTTCTTTTTTCTATAAAAAGTTGATTGGGAAACTCTGTAATTAAACGCTCTACAATTTCGGAAGTTCCATCAGGAGAGTTGTCATCAACTACTAAAATATCAAACTCTTTTTTCTGGTTAAAAGTAGCTCTAATAATAGCTTCAATGTTTTCTTTTTCGTTATAAGTAGGGATTATGACTAAAGCGTCTGACATAAATTAATTTTCAGTAGAGATAAAGACAAATATACAGTAATTAATTACTAATTTTGTGTTAATATTATTAAATCAAAATACTTGCAAGGGATAGAAAGAATTGAAAACTTTAATAATGGGATAACCATTGTTTTAATGGCTTTGTTTACTATTGTTTTTTTATTAAAAGGATTAAATGCTGACAAGTTAAAAGGTTTTGCGTTTTCTTTTTTTAACAAAGCTTTTGTAGAAAAAGAGGTTGAAGAAAACATGAGTTTTTTTAAAACTTTTTATGGTATAATTTTTATATTTTCAGTAGCGGTTTTAGCACTTGTTGTAACTAATTTTTTACAATACCAAGACCCTACAAATCCTCAAGAAATTATACAGTATTGGGCTATATTATTGATTTTGTTTCTTTATTTTTTAATAAAATGGGTTTTAGAAAACGTTTTGGCTGCTTTGTTTTTAATTAAAGAAGAGGTTCGTTTTTTTTTAATTTCAAAATCCACCTATTTTTATACAGTTTCTTTGATGCTTTTTATAGCATATGTTTTATTTGAATATACGGGTCTAAAACCAACCTATTTGTATTATTTCACATGCTTTTTGTTTGTGCTGCGTTTTCTAATACAGATTGTAAATAACAAAAAGCTGATTTTTAGCAAGTTGTTTTATTTTATTTTGTACCTTTGCGCCTTCGAAATAGCACCGCTATTTATACTGTTTAAATTGATGCTTTAAATTTTAAAAACAAAAGCGTATATGAAAGTGAAAACGATTTTAGTTTCGCAGCCTGCCCCTAAGACAGAAACTTCACCTTATTTTGATTTATCCGAAAAACAAAAAGTAAAAATAGATTTTAGATCTTTTATTCATGTAGAAGGAATTTCTGTAAAAGAAGTTAGAGGTCAAAAAATAGATTTAGCTAATTTTACTGCAATTATATTAACAAGTAGAAATGCTGTAGATCATTTTTTTAGGATTGCTGAAGAAATGCGTTTTAAAGTGCCAGATGCAATGAAATATTTTTGTCAGTCTGAAGCAGTTGCCTATTATCTGCAAAAATATGTTGTGTATAGAAAACGTAAAATTTATGTAGGACAAAGAACGTTTCCAGATTTAACTAAATTGATTAAAAAGCACAAAACTGAAAAGTTTTTATTGCCTTCTTCAGACAAATTAAAACCCTTAATTCCTGAGGAATTAAATAAATTAGGAATAGATTGGACGAGAGTAGATTTGTACAGAACAGTCGTCAGTGATTTATCTGATTTAGAAGATGTTTTTTATGATGTTTTAGTGTTTTTTAGCCCTTCTGGAATTGAATCTTTATTGAAAAATTTTCCAGACTTTAAACAAAATAAAACTAGAATTGCAGCCTTTGGAAATTCTACTATAAAAGCTGTTGAAGATGCCGGTTTTAAATGTGATATACATGCACCGACACCAGAAACACCTTCTATGACAATGGCTTTAGAGAAGTATATTAAAGTAGTAAATAAAAAATAAGTTATTTTGAATTTAATTCAGATACACACTATAAAAACCGATCAGAAATGTTCGGTTTTTTTTATTTAAAAATGCAATTGTCTTAAGCAAATAAAGTGGCAAATGCCTCTTCAATTTTACCGACTAAAACCAATCTTATTCCGTGGTTTTTGGAAGTAATTTTATTGTATTTAGAAGCCACTAAAGTTTTATACCCTAATTTTTCTGCTTCTGTAATTCGTTGATCTATTTTGGAAACAGGTCTAATTTCTCCAGCTAAACCAACCTCTGCAGCAAAACAAACATTAGGGTTAATTGCAACATCTTTGTTAGATGATAAGATGGCTGCAACAACCGCCAAATCAATTGCAGGATCATCTACATTAATACCTCCAGTAATATTTAAAAACACATCTTTAGCGCCTAATTTAAAGCCAGCTCTTTTTTCTAAAACCGCCAAAATCATGTGTAAGCGTTTTAAATTATAACCGGTTGTAGAACGCTGAGGAGTTCCATAAACAGCAGTAGAAACCAAGGCTTGTATTTCTATCATTAAAGGTCTAATTCCTTCCAAGGTACTTGCAATTGCAGTTCCGCTTAAATCTGCATCTTTTTTAGAAATTAAAATTTCAGACGGATTAGAGATTTCTCTTAATCCGCTAGAAAGCATCTCGTAAATTCCTAATTCAGAGGTAGAACCAAATCTATTTTTTTGACTTCTTAAAATTCTGTAGGTGTGGTTTCTGTCTCCTTCAAATTGTAAAACAACATCTACCATGTGTTCTAAAATTTTGGGTCCAGCTATATTTCCATCTTTATTGATATGGCCAATTAACAAAACAGGAGTAGCGGTTTCTTTGGCATATTTTATGAGCTCTGCAGCCGTTTCTCTAATTTGAGAAATGCTTCCAGGAGAAGCTTCTATGGAGCTTGTGTATAATGTTTGTATAGAATCTATAACTAAAACTTCTGGTTCGGTTTCTTCAATGTTTTTGAAAATATTTTGTGTGTTTGTTTCTGTAAGAATTAAGCAATTAGAGTTGTTGGCCTCTAATCTTTCTGCTCTCATTTTTATTTGAGATTGACTTTCTTCACCAGAAACATACAATACTTTCTGGCTGATATTTAACGCAACTTGTAATAATAAAGTCGATTTTCCAATTCCTGGTTCACCGCCTAAAAGTGTAACAGATCCTTTTACCAATCCGCCACCTAAAACCGTGTCTAATTCGTTGTTGTTGGTAACAATTCTTTCTTCTGGGTTTAACTGAATTTCAGCAACTTTTAAAGGTTTGTTTATAGTTTGTTTTGCAGTTGTAGATTGTTTCCAAACGCGTTTTTCTTCTTTTTGTATTACTTCTTCTACAATGGTATTCCATTCTTTACAAGCACTGCATTGTCCTACCCATTTTGCATGTTGGGTTCCACAATTCTGACAGAAAAAAGTTGTTTTGGTTTTAGCCATTTTTTTAAAAAAGTTACAAAGTTTTAGAAAAACAAAGTTACAAAGTTTATAAGCATGTAACTTTTAAAAAATAATAATAAAAAAAGATTTTCTAAAAGCTAGCAAACAGTTGCGTTAGCGATTGAAGTGGCATCCTTTTTGCTTTTTTGCAAAAAGATATAACGTAAAGCGCGACCTTTGTGGTAACGCCCAAAAAATTATTTATTTTTATTATAAATGGGTAAGAATAAAAATGCCAAACCACCAAAAACAATAATCATTGCTGTTTGTGCAGCCCACATAATCCAACCAAAAGCAGTTGCGGGTTCTGTAGGGATATCGAACAAAGCCAATGCTCCTGCCACAGCAATTGGATACAAACCAATACCTCCATTTGTTGCAGCGATAGAAAATCCACCAGCAATAAAACCAATTAAAATTCCGCCAAAAGGAACGTGTAATCCTTCAATAGCAGGAATGGTTGCCCAAAACATGGCTACATACATTGCCCAAATAAATACGGTATGAAAAATAAACGCCCATTTATTTTTCATTTTAAAGATACTGGTAACGCCTTCAATTAAGCCAGAAACAAAGGTTTTAATTTTTAGTAAAAATCCTGTTTTTGCTTTTTTAACAAAGGAAGAAAAAATAAAGAAACCAATAGTTAAAATGGCTAAACCGATGATTATTTTTGTTGGGTCGAAATTTTTTGTGAGCAATTCATAAATAAAATCGAACTGTACAAAAAGTGTAATTGCTACAATAGAAAGCATCATTATTAAATCTGCAATTCTTTCAGCTACAATGGTTCCAAAACCTTTTTCGAATGGAATTTCTTCGTAATTGGCCATTACGGTAGCTCTAGAGATTTCTCCAGCTCTTGGTAATGCTAAGTTTACTAAATAGCCTATTAAAACAGCTAAAACACTGTTTGTGAATTTTGGCTTAAAACCTAAAGGTTCTAACATAAACTTCCATCTATATGCTCTAGATAAGTGGCTTAAAATTCCGAAAAATAAACCTAAACAAATCCAACCGTATTTGGCTTCTTTAAAGTAGCCAATTAAAACATCTATTGAGATTTTGGAGATAGAATACCAAACTAAAAAACCTCCCAAAACGAGAGGTAATATAATTTTTAAAATCTTTTTAATATTCAAAACTAGGTAAGTGTATTGTCTTTTTCGTTAGGAAATACTAAAGCAGGCTTAAATACTTTAGCTTCTTCTAGTTCCATAAAAGCATAAACAATTAAAATTAAAACATCATTTACAGCAACTCTTCTTGCGGCTGCTCCGTTTAATGTAATTTCTCCACTTTTACGAGGCCCAGGAATTGCATAGGTTTCTAAACGCTCTCCATTATTGTTATTTACAATTTGAACACGTTCCCCTTCAATAATGTTGGCAGCATCCATTAAATCTTCGTCAATGGTAATGCTTCCTATATAATTTAAATCGGCACCTGTAACTTTTACACGGTGGATTTTTGATTTTACTACTTGTACTAACATGTTGCAAAAATACTGTTTTTTTTGATTACTAATTTTTTAAATGTATGTTATCAATCAATCTGATGTCTCCTGCAAATACAGCAATAAAAGCTCTGTATTTCTTATTAGATTCTTTGCTTTTTATGGTTTTTAATGTTTTTTCATCAGCAATTGTAAAGTACTCTAAATCTAATAAAGGATGTTTTTTAAACTGATCCTCTACCCATTCAGTAAGTTTAGTAGCACTTTCTGTGCCAAATTTAGCATAAACTTTTTTTAATGTTTTATAAATAAAAGGAGCTGCATCTCTATGTTCTTTAGACAACCTAGTATTTCTAGAGCTCATAGCCAAACCATCTTTTTCTCTAAAAATTGGACACCCTTTTATCTTTACAGATAATTGGTTTTTTTTGACCATTTTTTTGATGATTTGTAGTTGCTGAAAATCTTTTTGTCCAAAATAAGCTTTGTTTGGTGTAACAATTTCAAAGAGTGTCTTTACAATTGTACCTACTCCGTTAAAATGACCATCTCTAAATTTTCCTTCCATTTGATTCTCTAATCCATCAAAATTAAACTTTTCTGAAATAATATTTTTAGCATAAATTTCTTTTACAGAAGGATAAAATAGCACATCACAAGAAACAGACTCTAATAATTTTGTATCGTTTTCTAATGTTTTAGGATATTTTTCTAAATCTTCTGTATTGTCAAACTGAGTTGGATTTACAAAAATACTTACCACAACAATGTCGTTTTTTTGTTTGGCTTTATTGATTAAAGACAAATGACCTTGGTGTAAAGCTCCCATTGTTGGTACAAAACCAATAGTTTTATTCATCAATTTTAAATTGGATAAATAATCTTTTAAATCGGTTTTTTTATTAAAAATTTTCATTCTAAAAAATTAAGCAAAGTCTGCAAACTTACCATTTTAACACGATATTAGCATAATAATTTGTACTTTTGCGCATCTTATAAAAGAGTTTGATTTAATGAAGGACAAGAGAATTTTATTTGTGTCGTCTGAAGTGGTTCCTTATCTACCGGAAACTGAACTTTCTTCTACGGCATTTAATGCAGCCAAAAACGCACATTCTAAAGGGGTACAAACACGTATTTTTATGCCAAGATATGGCGTAATTAACGAGAGAAGACATCAATTACACGAGGTTATTCGTTTATCTGGAATGAACTTAGTTGTAAATGATGTAGATATGCCGCTAATTATAAAAGTAGCATCTATTCCTAAAGAAAGAATGCAGGTCTATTTTATAGATAATGAAGAATACTTTAAAAGAAAAGCTGTTTTTACAGATGAAGATGATCAGTTGTTTTCAGATAATGACGAGCGTGCAATTTTCTTTGCAAAAGGAGTTATAGAAACTGTAAAAAAATTAAATTGGGCGCCAGATATTATCCACGTTCATGGATGGTTGGCATCTTTATTACCTCTTTACCTTAAAGAGTTTTACAAAGAAGAACCATTATTTACAGAAAGTAAAATTGTAACGTCTTTGTATAATAATAGTTTTGAAGGTACCTTGGATACTGAGCTTGCTAATAAAGTTAAGTTTGATATGGGAGAGGGAAAAAAACTAGCAACTATAGAAACACCAAGCCATACTAATATTTTAAAAAGTGCTATCGAAAATTCTGATGCAATTATTCATGGAAGTGAAACAATTTCTGAAGAATTAGAATCTTTTATAAAAGAAAAAGAAATGCCTGTTTTAGAATATCAATTAGAAAACTTAAAAGAATCTTATTTAAATTTTTATGCTGATTTATTATCAGTTGATTAATTAATTTTATTGTGAAAAGAATTATTAGAAAGAGTTTATACCTAGGTGTTTTAGTGTCTTTATTTTCTGCAGTTATTTCTTGCGAAGAAGACTTTACAAATATTGGTACAGAAGTTATTAGCAACACTAAGTTTGATATTGGTCAAGAATTGATTGACATCAAAGTAGAAAATAGTCCTTTAGAAAAGGTTCAATCCGACAATATTTCTAGAGAACCTGGAGAATATTTATTAGGGGTTTATGCTAGCCCAGAATATGAGAAAGTAGAAGCTTCTATTATTTCTCAAGTTGCAATCTCTGTAGGAATAAAATTAATAGATGAAGAAAACAGCAATTACGGTGCAGATACAACTGTGGTAACAACTATAGATACTGTTTTTATCAAATTACCATATCATGCTACTTTAGAAGAAACAACATCTACAGGGCCAGAATTTAAATTAGATTCAATTATTGGAGATCAAACTAAAAGTTTTACTTTAAACGTGTATCAAACAGATACTTATTTAAATAGTTTAGACCCTACAGATCCTTCAAAATTAAATAAATACTATTCTAATAGTGTTTTTCAAAAAACAGGAAGTGAGTTAAATAGTGAGTTAAACTTACAGTTTAAACCAAACAAAAATGATACTTTAATTGTTATTAAAAGAAGATTGAGTAATGATGTAGAATATACTAAAGATACTGTTAAGTATGTTGCTTCTACAACAAACAGTACTCCTCTTCCTTTTGCTAGAATTCCTTTAAAAGAAGATGTAATAAAAGCGTTATTTTTAGATAAATATGACTCTAACGAGTTTGCTTCTCAAGATGCTTTTAATGATTATTTTAGAGGCTTAATTCTTGAGGCAACAGGAAATGAAGGGTCTTTGATTTCATTTAGTTTTGGAAATACTTCTAATACAAGTTTAAATCCTTCTATTGAGGTGTATTATACTAACACTGTTTTAAAGTCAGGAACAATTGTTATAGACACTATAAGTAAAAACCATAGCTTTCCTTTATTAGGGCTCAGGTCAAATAATTTTAAAATGGAAGACAAAGTTTACCCTGTAAATAATGAAATTATTTTACAAGGTACAGCTGGTAGTGAAGCAAAAATAGATCTTTTTGGACCAGATAATGATGGAAACGGAATTGCAGATAAAATAGAAGAATTAAGAACTAAAAACTTATTAGTAAATGATGCTTCTTTAACTTTTTACATTAATCAGTCTGCTGATACTACAGCAGCGCCATATGCATTGTATTTGTATAAGTATGATGATACTGGTATTAATCCAACAGCAAGTCAAATAAAAGATGTTTATTCTGAAGGAACAGATGCTTTTAACGGACGCTTGGTAAGAGATGGTAATGGTAAAAAAGAAAAATATACTTTTAAAATTACAGATTATATTTCTGATTTATTAAGTGGAGAAACTAATTATTCTCCTACCTTAAAATTAAAAGTATTAAATGTTTCAGATTACCCTGTATCAGATTCTATCTTTACAAATTATAGTTGGAACCCTAAAGCAGTAACACTTTTTAATAATTCTGCTGTTAATGGAGATAAGAAAGCACAATTAAAGATTTCATATTCAGAGAAAAAGGATTAATTAATAAAAAAAAATGTTATGTGTGGAATTACAGGTTACATAGGTTATAGAGAGGCCTATCCAATAGTAATTAATGGACTAAAAAGATTAGAATACCGGGGTTATGATAGTGCTGGTGTTATGATGTTTGATGGAAACAACATACACCTTTCTAAAACCAAAGGAAAAGTTTCTGATTTAGAGGTTATTTCAAATAAAGAAGAAAAAAGAAAAAAAGGAAATATAGGAATTGGTCATACGCGTTGGGCAACCCACGGAGTTCCAAATGATGTTAATTCTCACCCACATGTTTCTCAATCGGGAGATTTGGTAATTGTTCATAATGGTATTATAGAAAATTATGACACTTTAAGAAAAGAATTAATTTCTAGAGGCTATACTTTTCATAGTGATACCGATACAGAAGTTTTAATAAATCTTATTGAAGAAGTAAAAAAACAAGAAGGTTGTAAATTAGGTAAAGCAGTTCAATTGGCTTTAAATAATGTAATTGGAGCTTATGCAATTGCAGTATTTGATAAAACAAAGCCAAATGAAATTGTTGTTGCTCGTTTAGGAAGTCCAATTGCAATTGGAGTTGGTAAAGACAATACAGAGTTTTTTGTTGCTTCTGATGCTTCTCCTTTTATAGAATACACTAAAGATGCTATTTATTTGGAAGATGAAGAAATGGCAATCATAAAATTAGGTAAAGGAGTAAATGTTCGTAAAATAAATGATGACTCTTTAGTTGATGCTGATGTTCATAAGTTAAAGATGAGTTTAGATCAAATTGAAAAAGGAGGTTATGATCACTTTATGTTGAAAGAGATTCATGAACAGCCAAAAGCAATTATTGATACTTATCGTGGTAGAATGCTAGCAGATGAGGGAATTATAAGAATGGCTGGTATTGATGATAACATGAATAAATTCTTAAATGCAGAGAGAATTATTATTGTTGCTTGTGGTACTTCTTGGCATGCTGGTTTAGTGGGAGAATACCTTATTGAAGACAAGGCACGAATTCCTGTTGAGGTAGAATATGCATCAGAATTTAGATATAGAAATCCAATAATTACTTCAAAAGATGTTGTTATTGCAATTTCACAATCTGGTGAAACTGCAGATACATTAGCAGCAATAAAATTAGCAAAATCAAAAGGAGCATTTGTTTTTGGTATTTGTAACGTTGTAGGGTCTTCTATTGCTAGAGAAACAGATGCAGGAGCTTATACGCATGCAGGACCAGAAATAGGAGTTGCATCTACAAAAGCTTTTACAACACAAATTACCGTTTTAACATTAATTGCTTTAAAACTAGCTTCTAAAAAAGGTGAAATTTCTAAACCAAAACTCAGAGCATTTTTACAAGAAATGCAAATGATTCCTAAGAAGGTAGAAGATTTATTAAAAATTGACGATAAAGTAAAAGAGATTGCTGCTGTTTATAAAGACGCACCAAACTGTTTGTATTTGGGTAGAGGGTTTAATTTCCCTGTGGCTTTAGAAGGTGCTTTAAAATTAAAAGAGATTTCTTATATTCATGCAGAAGGTTATCCTGCTGCAGAAATGAAACATGGACCAATTGCTTTAATTGATGAAAACATGCCTATTTTTGTAATTGCAACAAATAAAGGACATTACGAAAAAGTAGTTAGTAATATTCAAGAAATAAAATCTAGAGCAGGAAAAATTATTGCCATTGTTACAGAAGGCGATACACAAGTAAAGGAAATTGCAGATCATGTAATTGAGATCCCTGAAACCGAAGAAGCATTATCTCCTTTGTTAACTACAATTCCTTTTCAATTATTGTCTTATCATATTGCAGTTATGTTAGGTAAAAATGTAGATCAACCAAGAAATTTAGCAAAATCTGTTACCGTAGAGTAACTTATACTTTGCATTTAAATAATAAATAAATCCAGCTTTATGCTGGATTTATTGGTTTATAGATTCTAATAATTAATATTACTTCACAAACGAAGTCATAAATAAATTTACATTTATTTTTTCAGAAAAATCTTGTTGAGTTTTTTCTTAACTCTTAGATATATTAGTAAACTAAAAAAGGCACTAAAAAATTATACCTATCTTAGTCTTTAAGATATTTAATATGATATATAAGTTTGCTAAGATGCTAATTGATCACTGATATCTAATTAATCATAAAATTATGAATTATAGTCAGATAGCAATCTTGTTTATGCAGGGTACTTTGGTTGCCTTAGTAATGCTTTTATTATTCCATTTTCGTAAGCAGTTAGGTATTGGAGTTATGTTTGCCTGTCTTGGCTTATTTCAATTTGTTCAGGTTTCTTTATATAGTGCTGTTTCTATTTCAATTACAGATAATTTTTTAGTATCTCCTTCTTCTGCTGTCTATTTTACGGCAACTCTTTTTGTTTTACTAATGGTATATATAAAGGATGATACTACTGAAACAAAAAAAACAATTTACGCTTTGTTTATTGTAAACATCGTAATGTCGGTTCTTTTAGAGACATTAAACTGGCATTTTAATAATTTATCAACAGCTGCTCAGGTAAAGTTACCACAAAGGCTTTTTAATATTAATTCGTGGGGATTATTTGTGAACACAATTTTATTGTTTATAGATGCCTTTTTAATTATTATCTTATTTGAATATATAGCTAAAAGAATACGATTCTTATTCTTGCAAATTTTTATAACAATGTTAATTGTTATAATTTTTGATACATTAATTTTTACAACCATAGTTTTTTGGAATTTAGAAAATTTAGAATCAATTTTAATATCAGGGCTTATCTCAAAAGGAGTTTTTACAATTTTTTACAGTATTCTTCTCTATTCTTACTTAATATTATTTGATTCAAGAGAACCATTAACATTTATTTTTAACATCAAAGATGTATTTCAGCCTTTAACTTATAAACAGAAGTTTGAATCTGCAGAAAAAGTGATTCAAAAAAATGCAGAGATGTATCAAATTTTAACAGACCATTCTAAAGATTTAATCTTTTTACAAGAACCAGATAGTTCATTTAAATATATAAGTCCTACAATAAAAAAACTATTGGGTTATGAGCAATCGGAGTTTATAGGTAAATTTATTTTTAGTATTGTTCATAAGGATGATGTACTATCTCTAAAAGACACATTGAATAATAAATTATTTAGTAAAGGTATTGCTAAAGAAGCTATTCCTTTTAGAGTTCGTCATAAAAACGGACATTATATTTGGCTAGAATTTTTATCATCTCCTGTATATACGGGAAAAGAAATTAGCTATTTTGTTACTATCGCTAGAGATGTTACTCAAAGAGTTTTAGCCAACAAAAAACTTGAAACTTCTTTAGAGTTGTTTGAGAGCAGTGAGTTTTCCAAGAATGAAGCTAGTAAAATAGCTAAAATTGGATATTGGGAACATGACCTTGTAACAGATGTTGTTGTATGGTCGGATTATATATATCATATTTTTGGTTTACACCCCAAAGATGGAATTCCAAAAGAAGAAGAGATTTTTAGATACTTTGATAAAGATTCTCAAGATAAATTAATACAAGCAACTTTAGATCTTAAAACGAAAGGTGTTCATTATGATATTGAGTTAAAATGGATAAATCTTAAAAACGAAGTGATATGGGTGCGAAATGTTGCACAACCCATATATAACGAAAAAAAAGAAATTGTTGGCAAAAGAGGAATTCTGCAAAATATTGTAAACTCTAAAAAAGCACAACAAGAATTAGAGCTTTCTAAGCAAGAAATTCAAACTACTTTAGATCTTCTAGAGACAAGTGAGTATTCTAAGAATGAAGCTAGTAAAACGGCTAAAATAGGGTATCATCAATATGATATTGCAACAGATACGTTTATCTGGTCAGATTATCTTTATCATTTTTTTGGATTTGATCCTAAAAAACCAGTGCCCCCAAGAAATGAAATCGTTGTTTTATTTGATGAAGATTCTCAAAATAAAATGGCAAAAGCAACTGTAGAACTTGACAATAAAGGAATTCCTTATGACCTAGAGTTAAGAATAATCAATTTAAAAAACGAAGAGGTTTGGGTAAGAAATATAGCGGCACCTGTATATAATGAAAAAAATAAAATTGTTGGCAGAAGAGGTATTACCCAAGATATTACTGCTTCTAAAAAAGGGCAATTAGAATTAGAACATTCTAAAAATAAATTAGAAGCCTCTTTAGAGTTGGTAAAAGAAAATGAATATTTATTAAAAGAAGCCAGTAGAATGGCAAGTATAGGCTACTGGGGGTACGATAAACAAACCGATACCATTAGTTGGTCTGATTCTCTTCATAAAATTTATGGTACTAATCCAGAAGAAGGTGTGCCAAAAATTGAAGAAATCCTTAATTTTTTTAATAAAGAATCTAGAGAAAAACTGGTTGAAGCAACCGCAATGCTTGCCTCTAAAGGGGTTCGTTTTGAGATTGAATTACAAATGATTAATGCCAAAAAAGAAAAACGTTGGATATTAAACATTGGTGAGGGCATCTTTAATGATAAAAATGAGATTATTGGTAGAAGAGGTGTTTCGCAAGATATTACACAACAAAAACTCATTGAACAAAAAAATTTAATAGTATCAGAAAATTATAAAAAACTATTTGATAATGCTACGGTTTCTATTTTAAATGAAGATTTAAGTTTGGCTTTTAAACAAATTTTAGAACTTAAAAAACTTAAGATACCTAATCTTGAACTTTACTTTAATCAAAACCCTCAAGTATTATTAACTATACTAAATAAAGTAAAAATAGTAAAGGTAAATAAAGCTACTTTAAAATTGTTTAAAGTTAATAGTAGTCAAGAGTTTATAGAAAATATACAAGACACATTTGGAAAAGGTGCAAACAAAGTATTTGGAAAATTTATAGAAGCAATATGGAATAATGAAAAAATATTTATATCTGAAGTAAATTATAAAACCCTAAAAGGAGATGAATTTGCGGCAGTAGTTTCCATTCCTATTCCTCAAACAGAAATTGAACAGAAAACAGTTCCTATTAGTATACAGAGTATACAAAGTATAAGAGATGCAGAATACGCCCAAAGAGAATCTTTAAAAATGTTAAGATCTCAAAGCAAGTTTATAACTGCAATGACAGAAAATCAACCTGCAGGAATCATTGCATGTGATGCTAATGGTAAATTGGTTTTATTTAATAAAGTAGCTAAAGAATGGCACGGTATAGATGCTTTAAATATTTCTCAAAAAAAATGGGCAGAAAATTATGGTTTGTACAAAGAAGACGGAGAAACGTTACTTGAAAACCATGAAATACCTTTAGTGCAAGCTTTTAATGATAAAAAGGTTGCTAATGTTGAAATTGTAATTAAAGCAAAAAACAAAAAACCAAGAATTGTTGTTTGTAATGGTACTTCTTTTTCTGATTCAACAGGAAATAAATTAGGGGCATTAATAGTGATGAATGACATTACTCAACAAAAATTTGTAGAGAACAACTTAAAAAGAAGTCAATCTGAAATCAAAAGAAGTGAGTTTTTGTTAAATGAATCTGGAAGATTGGCTAAAGTTGGCGCCTGGGAAATTGAGTTGGCATCACAAAAAATACGTTGGTCAGAACAGGTTTTTGAAATACATGGTATTCCAGTAGGAGAAGTTCCTCCTCTTGATGAGTGTATCAGTTTTTATGTAGATGGTTCTGATAAAATTATTGCACAAGCGATTGAAGAAAGTATTGCAGAAAATAAAAAATTTGACCTTGTTTTAAGATTTAAGAATGTACAAAATCAAAAACTTTGGATTAATGCCATTGGCTATCCATTAACCAATAGTGAAGGGAAAATAACAAGTATAATAGGTGTTTTTCAAGATATAACTTTACAAAAAACAAGACAAAATAAATTAGATGCTCAAAATGAAAAATTATTTAAGTTAAACAATGCTTTAAACGAAGCACAACAATTATCTCATTTGGGAAGTTGGGAATATATTCTTGCAACAGATAAGGTTACGTGGTCTAAAGAATTATTTAACATTTTTGAACGTAAGTATGAATTAGGAGCACCAAATTACTCTGAACATAAATTACTATATACTGAAGAAAGTTTTGTTTTAATGAATGATTCTGTTAATAATTGTATTCAAGATCAAACTCCTTATAATATAGAGTTAGACATATATACTACTAATGGTTCTATAAAACATATAAGATCAAGAGGTAGGGTTATTAAAGATAAAGATCATAAAGTCATTGGTTGTTATGGAACCGCACAAGATATAACTGAAGAAAAGAAAATAAGTCTTAAAATTCAAAAGGCAGATGAGATGTATCGTATATTAACAGACAATTCTAATGACTTAATTTGTTTGCATAAACCCGATAGTACTTTTAAATATATTAGCCCTTCAGTAGAAACACTATTAGGATATCAACAAGCAGAACTTCAAGGTGAAAAAGCCTTAAGTATTGTTCATAAAGAAGATGTAGATGAATTAAAAGAAATTTTGAAAAAGCGAGCTCTTAAAGGAGTATTTATAGAAACCTTTTCTTGTAGAGTTCTTCATAAAAAAGGACATTATGTTTGGTTAGAGTTTTTAGCGTCACCTGTTTATAAAAACAAAGAGATTAGTCATTTTGTTTCATCAGCAAGAGATATTAGTCAATCTGTAATTGTAAAAAAAGAAATTGAAGAATATCAAACATCTCTTCAGAAATTAACTACTGAAATTACCTTGATTGAAGAAAAACAAAAAAAAGAAATTGCTTCAAATATACACGATCATCTAAGTCAGTCTTTAGTTATTTCTAAAATGAAAATTAATGAGTTGAAAAAAAATCCGCAATTAAAAGGAACTGAAGAAGATTTAAAATTTATTGAAACACACATTTCTACTGCCTTAGAAAATAGTAGAAAAATTACTTACGAACTTTCTCCTCCAATATTATATCAATTGGGTATTATAGATGCTTTAGGCTGGCTTTTAGAGGAGATAGAAACCATTCATAAAATTAAATGTCAACTTACTAGTAATGTAGATTATATCAAACTAAGCGACATAGAATCAATTTTATTATATAGAAGTATACAAGAAGTAATAAATAATACGATTAAATATGCTAAAGCATCTTTAATAACTTTAGAGGTTGATAAAAATACTCTTGGAGTAAATCTTTTTGTTAGAGATAATGGCGCAGGGTTTGACACTTCTAAATTATATAATAACATCCGTTCTGGTTCGGGGTCTGGTTTTGGTCTTTTTACAGTTCAAGAACGTATTAAAAATATACAAGGGGAGTTTAATATAAAATCAAAAAAGAATATAGGAACAACGGTAAGTTTTTTTATACCTTTATCTAAAAGAGTTATCTAATGGAAATTAAAATAGTATTAGTAGATGATCATAAGTTACTTAGGGATGGTTTAAGAAATATTATAGAACAAAAGTCAAACATGCAAATAATTGGTGAAGCTTCCGATGGGAGAGAAGCTATAAAAACATGTTTAAAATTACAACCAGATGTTGTTGTTCTAGATGTTGCAATGCCAGGTTTAAATGGTATAGAGGCAGCAAGACAGATTATAAAAAATCAACCAGGTATAAAAATAATAGGTGTTTCTATGCATTCTACAAAACAATTTATTCAAGGAATGTTTAATGCAGGTGCTTTTGGTTATTTATTAAAAGATGGAGATTCAGATGAAATGATTGATGCAATCTCTACAGTAATGCAAAATAAAAAATACCTATCAAAAGATATTGATCAAGAATTTTTGTCTTTACTTAAAAATGGAGAAACAATAGAAGAAGTAGAGTTGAGCGCTAGAGAAAAAGAAGTATTACAATTAATTTCAGAAGGTAATTCGTCTAAAGAAATTGGTGAAATTCTATTTTTAAGCTCAAAAACGATAGATGTTCATAGAAATAATATTATGAAAAAAATAGACCTCTATACCATTTCTGAGTTAACAAAATATGCAATTCAAAAAGGACTAACATCATTAGATTTATAAGGTTTATATAAGCATTTTGCTTACCTATGTGTAGGCGGAAAATACTTACCTTTAGGTATTATTTACACAATGATTTAACCTTTTATCTTAAATTCAATTTTGAATAACTTATTAATACTAGAGGACAACTCTTTTGTTCGAAATAATATATTTGATGCCATTAAAGATACTCGTAGTGTTGGAGAAATTCAACAAACAGAATCTTTAAAAGAAGCAATTTCTTTATTAGATGATACTAATTTTGAATTAATAATACTCGATATAAAATTACCAGACGGATATGGTATAGAGTTATTAAAGGTACTTAAAGAAAGACAAATAAAAACAAAAGTTTTTGTTTTTTCTATGAGTACAGAGCTTAAAAAAACATGTTTAAAATACGGAGCCGAAGCCTTTTTTGATAAAGCTAAAGACTTTAATAAATTGGTAGAAGCAATAAAAAAAGTATAATTAAACAATTCTATTTTAGATATTATCTAAGGATATAAAAACAAAAAAAGCTAAATGTTTTAAAACGTTTAGCTTTTTTTATAAAAAAATTAGGGGGAATTTTTAATAGATGATGCGGTCTGTTATAAGTAGTGTTAATGAAGCTTTAAGTCGGTGTGTAACATCGTCTAAGAACATTAAGATTACTACACTGTAAATATATTTAAGAAGGCAAAGCCAAACAATAAGCAATTTACTTAATTTTTCTAAAGGCTATATTTTAGGCCAAAAAAACCACTTATTATATTTCCATTTTTATGACTATACATCATCTTTAAATCTTTTCTCTGTGTAAGTTGCTGTGTAAAAATTAGCTTTAAGCGATTATTTATTTTATAATTGAGCTCTCCACTAATACTAAAACTATAAAAACCATCTTTTTCTCTATAGATTCTTCCAAAATCAATATAAGTAGCCACACCTATTTTTTTGTATACACTCTTAACAACATATCCTGCACCTAAAGCAAAACGCTTGTAGTTTTTTTTAACTAAGTCAGCATATTCTATAGAGATATAAGTTGATAAATAATTTTTTTTAAGTTTGTAAGTAGGGATCTCTATCTTAGATAAAAGATTAAGAGTTAAAGGTGCATTTCCTTTTTTATCGCCTACAGTAATTAATCTTACATCTTGTTGCAAAGAGATTTCTATGTTGTTTTGTCCGTAACTAGGAAGCACAAAAAGAAAACAACAAATAAGTAAAAATAATTTTTTCATAGCTTAGGGGAATTTTAATACTTATTTAGATACAACTTTTAATTGTATTTAAATTTTAGTTTAGTTTTTTCATTTTACCAGTCCAGCTTCTGCCACCTAAAGTCGATTCGTAAAAAATATAACCACGTTTAATTTTTGTGATTTTCATGTTTAATTTAGTACCATTACTAAAAGGAAAGTTGGGTAAATTAGAGTCTTCTATAGTCATATAACATTCGTCATTAGATGTCCATACCAAACTAGATTTAATAAAGTGTTTTTTATTATTAAAGTACTCTATATGTTCATTGTCTGTAAAGATTACTAAAACATCATTTCCATGATACTTATATGTGTAGGTTGTTTTTGTTAATAAAGGAACTATTGCGGAGCTTGTAGCTTCACTAGTAATATTGTTTGAGTAATTACTAGGAGTGTTCATTGCTAATTCTTGACCTTGGATTGAAAAAGCGATTATTGCAAGTGTAAAAAATAAATGTAATTTTTTCATAATAAATAATTTAAAACTTTCATAGAAATTGTTTTCTGCAAAAGTGGGGGTTAATAAATAATAACATTAAGTTTAATATTACTCTACAAACATATATAACTATTTAAGCTTGTTCAATAGGTAAAATCCTTAATCTGAGTAATTAAGGATAAAAAAAGTTTTTATAGTGAGTCTTTTTAGATGTTTTAGATAAGATTATAATTATAAAAATATCAATAAATAGATTAATGATAGTTGTGTTTTAGAAGGTGTCTCTTCTAAAAAAAAGAGTGATTGAAGTTTCTTGATAAAGAAGAAGGAAAGAGATACTTTAAAAGATATTGAATAAGTTACTGCAGTCTAATTTAAACCTTATCATGAACTTTAACATGGTTTCCATCATTCCAAAGTGTTAAAATATCTGTTGCAACAGAAGCGCCACTTCCGGCAGCAATTGCAAATTGACTTCTATGACCAGCAATTGTTCCGCAACAATACAATCCTTTTTTTATAAAATGATCTTTGTTCTTAAGTTGAATTCTATCTTTTGTTGGATTTGCTTTTTGATGTGGTTCAATAAAATGGTTTAAACCTTCAATTGTAAAAGGTTTTGAGTAATTTAAAGCAACAATTACAATTTTAGATTCATAAATACTTTTATTTGTAATTACTTTATAACCACTTTTACAATCATCAATAGAACAAACTTTTTCGTTTTCTATTTGAGAAATATGTGGATATAAGGTTGATAATTGTTCTTTTCCTTCAATTAAAATATCTTGTCCCAACGTTTTAGGAGATAAACCTAAAACGTTATTAAAAAGAGCGTTTTGTAAATGAGAAGATTTTTGATTTATTATTATGCCAATGTTTTTGTTTGATGCAAAAGATTTGTTTTTTGCAGATCCTAAAACCAACGCACATTGCATTGCAGAAACCCCTCCTCCAATTATTAAAACATCAAAATTCATATTAAACAAATAAGGCTTTAATATTATGAGCAAAAAGTTTTACAGCAATGGCTAATAAAATTACTCCAAATACTTTTCTAATAATTAGTATTCCGTTAGGTCCAATTAACCTTTCTATTTTAGACGATGTTTTTAATACAATATAAATTAATATTACGTTTAATAAAACCGCAGTAATAATGTTTTCTATATGAAATTCTGCACGTAAAGAAAGTAATGTTGTCAAACTTCCTGGTCCTGCAATTAAAGGAAAAGCAAGAGGGAAAACAGAAGCTGTAATTGCTCCACTATCTTCATTGTCTTTATATAATGTAATTCCTAAAATCATTTCTAAAGCAATAAAAAATAAAATAAAAGAACCGGCAACGGCAAAAGAATTTACATCAATGCCAATTAACCCTAATAAACTCTGTCCTAAAAACAAGAAAATAATCATAATAACACCTGCAATTAAAGATGCTTTTTCTGATTGAATATGACCCACTTTCTTTCGTAAATCAATAATAATAGGAATACTTCCAATAATATCTATTACTGCAAATAAAACCATAAAGGCAGTAAAAATTTCTTTAAAATTAAAATTCATAGTAGTCTATTTTATTTTGCAAAATTAGTCAACTAACTTTAGCAAAAGGTAAAATAATAAAAAAAAAATGCCCTATTTTTGCAATATGTTTCAACTAGGAAAAACAATAGTTTCAGAAGATATTATAGAAAAAGATTTTGTTTGTAATTTATCTGCCTGCAAAGGCGCTTGCTGTGTAGATGGCGAAGCGGGAGCACCTCTAGATAAAGAAGAGACAAAGATCTTGGAAGACATTTATCCGAAAGTAAAACCTTTTTTACGTAAAGAAGGAAT
This sequence comes from Polaribacter marinus, assembly GCF_022662535.1. Classification (GTDB taxonomy): domain Bacteria; phylum Bacteroidota; class Bacteroidia; order Flavobacteriales; family Flavobacteriaceae; genus Polaribacter; species Polaribacter marinus. Next base: position 61,601 of record NZ_JAKQYM010000006.1, on the reverse strand, counting down.
AGAGGTCATTGAAAAAGAAGGAACTTGGGTTACTAGTGAATGGGGTGAATTAGAAACGCCTTTAATAAATGGCGCAGATTGTGCATACGTAATCTTTGATGAGAAAAACACTGCTCTTTGTGCCATTGAAGAAGCGTATAATCAAGGAGAAATTGATTGGAAAAAACCAGTTTCTTGCCATTTATATCCTATTAGAGTAAAAGATTATAGTGAGTTTTCTGCAGTTAATTATCATAAATGGGAAATTTGTGATGATGCTTGCTCTCTTGGAAAAGAACTACAAGTACCAATTTACAAATTTGTAAAACAAGCGTTAGTAAGAAAATTTGGACAAAATTGGTATGATGAATTAGAAAAAGTAGCAGAAAAACATTTAAAATAAAGGAATTTTTAAAATAACCTTTGTTCCTATAGCTTTTTTGTTTTTATCAAATAAGTCTTCATAAGTAATAGAAAAATCATTTTTTAAGGTTGTTACAAAATTTGTAAGCCTATCTTTTGTTAAGCTTATTCCTATAGATTTTCTTTTTATAGATTTTTCTAATTTTATTTTTGCAGATCTTTCTCTGCCAATTCCATTATCTTCTATGGTAATTTGAATGTGTGTTTTATCTTTTTTATTAATAGAAAGCATAATTTTTTTATCAGATTTTTTAGAAGATAATCCATGCCAAAGAGCATTTTCTAAAAAAGGTTGAAGCATTAATGGAGGTACTTTAATAGCCGTAAGATTAATATTTTCATCTACACTAATATTAAAATCTATTTCATTAGAAAAACGAATGTTTTCTATAGTCATATATAAATCCATTGTTTCTAATTCTTCTTGTAATGAAACTTCTTTTGAGGTTGATGCTTCTAAAATTTTTCTAATTAATTTCGAGAATTTATTTAAATAATGTGCTGCTATTTTAGATTCGTTATTTATAATATATAATTTAATAGAATTTAAGGCATTAAAAATAAAATGCGGATTCATTTGACTTAATAAACTCGTTAGCTTTAACTCGTTTATTTGATTTTCATACAAAGCTTCTATTTCTGCAAGTTTATGATCTTTTACTTTTTCTGACAATTTTTGATTTAGTTGGTCTTTTAGTTGCTCATTTTTTTGTAGCTCATTTATTAATTGACGATTATAATTGTCTCTTTCTTGTCTATAGATATGATATTTATAACCCAATCCAACAGAAAAAATAAGCGCTTCTAAAGAAATACCCACCATAAAAATGTGTATGGGTAGCATGTATTCTTCTATAAAAGAACCTCTGTTTATAGAAAAATATAAAGAAAGTAATGAAAAGGTTAGGTATGTGGTTAATCCAATAACATAAATTTTATTGAGTGGATTTTTAAACATGTATATTACATATAGAAAAGCACTTACTACACTTAGCGAAATTGGTGTATAAAAATAAATAAAAAACCTTTCTGTATAAGTGTTTTCTAAAAAGATAACATCTATTAAAAAGAAGGTAAGTGTTACTATAAATGTAATTTTTATGTAGTTTTTCATTATAGTAAACCATTTCTTACTTTTATTTTTTACATCTAGAAAAAGTAAAGAAAACCAAGTATAAACTAGCCAAAACCAGATTTGAATAATCCAATTAAAGGTTTTAAAAAAAGTAGAATAATGACTGGTTAAATAGTCTGAGGTTTTACTATTTGTTTTAGGAATTAAATAAATAGTAAGCAACAATAAATAAAATGCGTAAACTACAAAACTCTTATCTTTTGTAAAAAAGTAAGTGCTTGTATGGTATGCAATTAAAATAAAAAGCATTCCTTGAAGCCAAATAGAAAAGTCTTGAAAAATAATTTCCATTTTATTTTAGAGGTATTTTTAAGGCAACTTTGGTTCCCCTAGATGTTTTATCGTCATTAATTAAATCATTAAAAACTAAAGAAAAGGGGTTTTTAAAATCTTTGATAAAGTTATGCAAGCGTTCTTTAGTTAATTTGATACCAATAGATTTTCTATTAATAAATTTATTAGATTTTATTTTTGCAGATGCTTTTCTACCAATTCCATTGTCTTCGATATTTATTTCAATAAAATCTTTAGAAGGTTTAAAAACAGATAAAGTTATTTTTTTATCACCTTTTTTAGAGGATAACCCATGCCATAAAGCATTTTCTAAAAATGGTTGTAACACTAATGGAGGTACATTTATGGTAGATAAATCTAAAGTATTATCTACATTTATTTCAAAATTTATTTCATTAGAAAAACGAATATTTTCTATGTTCATATACAAATCCATGGTTTCTAACTCTTCTTGTAACGAAACTTCTTTTAAGGTTGAAGATTCTAAAATTTTTCTTACCAGTTTAGAGAATTTGTTTAAGTAATGAACGGCGTTTTTTTGTTCGTTATTTATGATGTAATGCTTAATAGAATTTAAGGCATTAAAAATAAAATGTGGATTCATTTGCGTACGCAAAACATCTTGTTCTAATGTCAAAATTCTTTTTTCCTTTTTTAATAAACGTTGTCTATATAAGAAATACAAAACAGCTATAAATAATGTTAGGGTTACTATAATAATAATCCAAATATTTCTATTTTTTATAAGCTTTAGTTGAGTAATTTCGTTCTGTTTTGCAAGATTTTTTATTTCATTGTCTTGTCGTTCACTATCGTACTTTATAATTAAATCGTTAACATATTGAATAGTTCTTTCGTTAGAAATAGTGTTTTCAAAGTTTTCGGAAATCTTATAATATTTTAAAGCACTTTTATAGTCTTTTTTACTTTGATATAACTCAGAAAAATGGCTATAAGCATAAGACAAAGCCGAAGAAAAATTGTGTTTTTTAGCAATTTTTAATCCTTTATTTAAATTTGTTTCTGCCTCAGAAAATTGATTTAATCTAGATTGCGCCCATCCTAAACTTAAATACTCATAAGCTAAGTATTCTATGTTCCCCATTTTTTCTGCTGTTTCTATATTTTCTTTAATAAGGTTGATGGCTTTTTGAGGTTTACCTTGTTTTATGTAAAGATTAGCAATACTACTTTTACAAATTATTTGTCCGTAAGTATTTTTAAGTTTATTATTTAAGTTTAAAGATTTTTTAAAGTAATCTAAGGCTTCTTCTGTTTTTCCTTGAGCATCTTTTGCATAGCCAATGTTTTGGTAATTAATAGCCAACCCCAATTTGTTATTTATACTTCTTTCTATTTCTTGAGATTTCTTAAACCGCTCTATAGCTAAGCTGTATTGTTTTAAAAGTAAATAAATATTACCCATACTGTTTAAAGAAACAGCAATACTTCTGCGCAATCCTAAACTTGGATTATCTACAGTTTCTGCTAATTTTAAAGCTTCGTAATTATAATCTAACGCGGTTCTGTTTGCATCTATTTTTCTGTAATCTACACCTAACATATTTAAACTAAAAACTTTAAACTCTATACTATTAGCTTTTTTGGCAGTTTCTAGTGCTTGTTTATGAATCGTAATTGCTTTTTGATAGTGAGAAAAGTTTCTGTATTGAATTCCTAAAAGGTTTTCCACATAGGTTTTTCCGTCTAAATAATTGTTTTCTTTAAAGATTGTAATTAAGCCTTTTAGTTTGGTGGTATCTCTTCTAAAAGGACGTAAGAATTTATTAATACCTTTATATGTAATTGGCTTTGTTTTAAGAACGCTATCTATTTGTATAGTAAATTCAGGTTTGTTTTTCTGTGCATTTACAGAAAAAATAATCGAAAAAAAAAGGATTAAAAATTTTACCATAAAAGGCGAATGATTCTGGGTTAAAGCTTTTCTAAAAATTCGGATTTTCGCTGTCTAGAAACAGGTATTTTAGTGTTGTTTTCTAAAATTACATACCCATCAGATTTTAAAAACTCTTTTATTTTATTTAAATTGATAATGTAAGAATTGTGTATTCTAAAAAAATGATCTGTTGGAAGTAATTCATCAATTTCTTTGAGTTTTTTTGTGATTACAATTTTTTTGTTATCAGAAAGATATAAGGTAGAATAATTTCCGTCTGAAGCAACATGAAAAATATCTTTTGGTTCTAAAAACACCAATTTACCATCAGTATTAATTGTTATTTTTTTATGATTTAATTTGTTGTTAAACTGTAATAAAATTTCTTCAAATTTATCAGAGTTAAAACCTTTAGAAATATATTTTTTAATTTTAGAAATAGTCTCTCTTAAATCATCCGTATCAATAGGCTTTAATAAATAATCTATAGCTTCTTTTTTTAAAGCAGTAATTGCGTATTCGTTATAAGCGGTAGTAATTACTACAGCAAAATCTTTTTTATCTAGCTTTTCTAAAAATTGAAACCCATCCATAGTTGGCATTTCTATGTCTAAAAATAGGCAATCTATTTGAGATGATTTTAAATAAGGTATTGCTTTTTCGGGTTCTGTAAATGTTGCAACAACTTCTAATTCATCTTTAAAGTTAGATAATTCCCAAGTTAAACCTTGTACAGCTTTAGGTTCATCATCTATAATTACAGCTTTAATCATTATTCATCAATTTTCTCAAAGTTAAAACATATTTCTAAAATATACTTTATTGATGTATAAACGACCTGTTTTTAAGCATAAAAAGGGTTTTATTGATGATAATTGGAGAAATACACCCTAAAAACAGGTTATACAGAATTTTGAACCAGCTATACAATTTTTCTTTTTTTGAGTTGATAGTTGCCTAATATTTGTGTAATAATTAAAATTTAGAAAAATGAAAAAAATTACATTAATCACTAGTTTAATGCTGTTTATTTCTGTCAGCATTTCATCCCAAATTACCTTGGTAAAAGATATTCTTCAAACAGATGGAGATGCTTGGGTTTTTAGTCTATTAGATGGAGGTAGTTATACCGTTTTTATGTATAACGGTAATGGAGGTTCCGAAATTTGGGCATCAAATGGCACTGAAGCGGGCACAAAAAATATAGGAGGAAATATTCCAGATATTTTTAATATGCACGAGAAGTCTATCGTTTTTAACAATGAATTGTATTTTGTACTTGAAACTGGAGATACTGGAGCAGAAGTGTTTAAAACAGATGGTACCGAAGCAGGAACAACTATTGTTAAAGATATAAACACAAATCCAAATTCTGGATCAAATCCAGATAATTTTATTATTTTTAATAATGAACTTTATTTTACTGCGGATGCTGATTGGTTTGGGACGAAACTATGGAAAACAGATGGTACCGAAGCGGGTACAACTATTGTAAACAATGATGTGAAATATCCTAGCAATTTAACTGTTTTTAATGATAACTTGTATTTTTTAGGTGAAGATGAGAATTTTGATTCAGAACTATGGAAAACCGACGGTACGGAAGCTGGAACAGAAATGCTGAAAAATATTTCTCCTGTAGGAAGTAGTTCTCCACATGATTTTATTGTTTTTAATAACGAATTATTTTTTGCTGCTTATACAGATACATCAGGAGAAGAGTTATGGAAAACCGACGGTACCGAAGCAGGTACCGTAATGCTTAAAGAAATTAACAATGGAGATTTAGGAAGTGATATTGGTAATTTAATTATTAATAACAACTCTTTAATGTTTTCAGCAAATGACAATATAAATGGTAGAGAGTTGTGGAAAACAGATGGAACTGAAGCAGGTACTGTAATGGTTAAAAATATCTCTACAGGAGATGCTTCAACAATATTTAACAACTTTATTCCTTTTGATGCAACAACGACTTTTTTTCTAGCTAATACAGAAGATTTTGGAGTAGAACTATGGAAAACCGATGGCACCGAAGCAGGTACTATTCTTGTAAAAGATATAAACCCAGGAGTAGAATCTGGAATTTCTGAATTCTCTAGTATTGATCCTATTGTACAAAATGGAATTATGTATTTTTCTGGAAATGATGGCGTTAATGGATTTGAATTATGGAAAACTGATGGTACCGAAGTTGGTACACTTATGATAAAAGATATAAATTCTGATAATACTATAGATAATGGTAGAGGTGTGATACATGGCTTCTCTCTCTTGAATAATAAAGTTGTTTTTGAAGCTTTTAGTACGGATACTAATAGAGAGTTATGGCAAACAGATGGTACCGAAGCAGGTACTGTTATAATTAAAGACATGAATCCAGGGAGAGGTTGGGGAACAAGTATGGAAGGAGCGGTTGTTATAAATAACACATTAATTTTTAATGGAAGTAATGGCATTAATGGATTTGAATTATGGAAAACAGACGGAACAGAAGCTGGTACCGTTATGTTGAAAAATTTAAATGGAATACCAAACGGAAGTAATCCTTCAAATTTTGCAGTAGCTTTAGATAGATTATATATACAGGCAGATAGTACAAATTTTGGAAGCTCTAGATTATTCGCTACTGACGGTATAACTTCAGATTGGGTTATAGATAATGATAATGGACCAATAATAGGACCAAAAGCAATAACAGAATATAAAGATAAAGCATATTTTGTTTCAACAGATTTTTCAGAAGATTATGGAATTTTTTATACAGATTTAGAAAATAGTAAAGAGTTTGTAACAAAAATAAACCCTGGAGGTTTTGCAAATATTTCTTCATTTTTTCATTATGAAAATACAAACGAATTATTTTTTGCTGCAGATGATGGAGTAAACGGTAAAGAATTATGGAAAACAGATGGTACAGATGTAGGAACTGTTTTAGTAAAAGATATAGAACCAGGTGAAAATGATAGCTCTCCTTCTGATTTTTTCGAATTTAATAATAATCTGTACTTTATGACTACAAAAGCAACTTCTTCGTTTCCTAGAAGCTATAAAAAAACGCTTTGGAAAACAGATGGTACAGAAGCAGGTACAATTCTTGTTAAAGAGTTTGATTTTTATGGAAATAATTATCCTCCATATTTTACAGAATATAAAAGCAAGCTATATTTTACTGTTTTCGATAATTCTACAGGAGCCATTCACCTTTGGAGAACAGATGGTACAGAAGCAGGTACAGAAGCAGCATATGTTGGGTTTGATTATCCTAATAATATGATAGTGATTAATGATGAAATGTTTTTAGCGGCAACAAATGGAGAAGAAGGACAGGAAATGTGGAAATATGATGGTGAAAATGCAGAAATTTTTAAAGCATTTTATGAAGGAGCTTCTACTGGATATGCTCCATTTACAAATTTTAGAAAATTAGTAAATGGTAATTTATACTTTACTGTTTATGAAGAGGGATCAGTAAAATCTCTTTGGAAATCTGATGGAACAGACGAAGGAACAGTAAAACTACTAGACAATTTTTCATATGTAAATGATTTGGCCATGGCAGGAGATATTTTATACTTATCCTTAAATAATGATGCAAATGGTACAGAGTTATGGAAAACTGATGGTACAGAAGCAGGTACTGTTTTGGTGCAAGACCTATATCCGGGCGAAGATAGTTTTGGTTTTAAAAATAGTAGTAACCCTTCAAATTTAACTGCACTAGGAAATGATTTATATTTTTCTGCAAATACTTTAGAATACGGACTGGAGCTATTTAAATTAGAAAATGCAGTTTTAAATGTAGAAAACCAAACATTATTAAATTTAGATTTAAAAGTAAATGTTTACCCAAATCCAGCATCAACGACTGTTACTATTTCGTCATTAAATAATGATAAAATTCAAAAAATAGAAGTTTATAATATAATGGGAAAGAGAGTTCTTTTAAAAGCTTCAGAAGATGAAAATAACAAAACATTAGATGTGTCTAGATTATCATCGGGCATTTATATAATTAAAGCGAACATTAATAATACATCAGTTTCAAAAAAGTTGATTATCAAATAAGAAAAGGAAAAGTAGTATTTCATCACAATTATTAGGTTTTAGTGGTAATATTTTTAATTGTGTAAACAGCATCAATTTTATTGATGCTGTTTTTTTTGATTTTCTCAATGTTGCAATGATTTCTTAATTATTTTAAAAACAATTTACACATAATTTATGACCAACTATACAATATCTCTTTTTTAAGGCTAATGATTGTTTAATGTTTGTGGGATAAAAATTATACGCTACTAAAACATTTGTTATGAAATTAAAATTACTTTTATTATTAACCCTTTTTTATAGTTTTTTTTTAAAAGCTCAGATAGACGATACTCAAACATGGGAAGTCTTTTATCCAGGAGTAAAACTCACCTATCACATTAATGCATGTGCTAATAACGAATCTGAACCCAATACCGAAGAATATTTTTGGTGTGATGGTCCAGACAGAGTAACTACAGAAAGTTTTGGATTAACACATGGAAATGTTATTTCTTCTCATGAGTTTACTTTTAATAATGATAACTATACTGTATTTACAACAGAAAAAGGAATTTCTATATATAATATTAGTCAAAAAAAGTGGCGTAATATTCCGTTTGTTGCATTTAACGATGATAATGTATACGCTACTTTTTATGGAGCAATAGACGATGGAAATGGAAATATTATTTTTCACGGAGCAAGTAAAGGCACGCAAAAATATAGTTTAACAAACAATACTATTACACAAATTAGTGATCAAAACCGAGGCTTTAATCAATTTAAAAAAAATGAAAACGAAGGTGCTTTTAAAAATAGCGTATGGGCAATTTCAGGTAGTAGTTTAATGAAGTATCATAATGGCGTTTACGAGGAATATGATAGCCAAGATTTAGGGATTGCATCTAATATTTTTATTAGTGGGATTGATATTGGTCAAGACAATAAAATTTATTTAGCAGTAGATAATGAAGGGATTTTAATTTTTAATCCTGTAAATGGCAATGTGTCAATAATTACCGAAGCAGATGGTTTACCATCAAATTTTTTACAAGATTTAGATTTTGATAATGATGGATACTTATGGATTGCGTACCGAACTGCTTCTAAAGGCGGGGTATCTAAATGGGATATTACTAACAATACTTTTGAAAATTTTGAACACACTATTGGCAATAGCACTGTTAGATTTAACAGAATAGAAGTTGTAGGTAACAAAATTTGGCTTACTGCAAGACAAGAGTCTAATGATTTAATAGGCGTTTATAACCTAACTTTTGAAAGCAATAACACACCAGTTTGGCAACATTATGACCAAGCTTTTTTTCAACAAAAAGGTTTTATAGATTATTTTTATATTTTTGGTTATCAAGCGGGAGTATATGATTTAGCTTCTTATGGAGACAAGTTATACATGTCGGTAATAGGAGGCGGAACAGTTGTTTATGAAAATGGAGAATGGCAACATTATAGTCCATTAAAAAACAATATTCCAACGGGAAACAATAGAAGAATAGGTTTTTTAAAACAAGATAAAACAGGAGGAGTTGTATTTAGTACTTTTACATCTAATTCAGGGAAAGATATTTTAGTAGCCTCTAAACTAAAAAATGATATAATTGAAAATCAACCAATAGGAAAAGGTGTAACACATATTGGTGGTTTTGAAGAAAAAGGACAAATAGATGAAAATGGTAATGTGTATGGAAGATACCTTATCAATAATAACGGAAGTTATGAAGATCGATTTTCAGCACTAAATTACCCAGTCTTTAATAATTTATTAGAAAATTATTCGCTTCGATCAGGCGATAAGTTTGCTGTAGAAGGCTTTAATAGATGGTATTTTGATGAAAATGGAGGAAGATTAACCAATTTAGATACTAATGTTAGTTATACTTCTAATAATTCTAATTTTGATTTTGGCTCAAGTTCATTAGTCTTTTTAACAGAAGCGCCAGACGAGCGTATATGGTCTATATCATCAGCATCACAATCTGAAAGTATTAAGTGGTACGATCCTGTTACAGATACAAATGGAGTATTAGCTTTAGCAAACTTAAATTATAATTCGCATTCTGAAATTGGAAACATCGAACAATTGCTTTTTGGAACGAACACTAGTGAGTTATGGCTAATAGGTAAAAATGGTGTCATTTTCCTAAAAAATGAAGTAGAAACTCACAAGCTTTTAAAGGCAGATTATCCAACTTTAAACACTATTAATGACGCTAAAATAGATGCTGATAATAATCTATATGTTTTAAGCTCTAACGGTTTATTAAAAATTTCAGACATACAAAACGCTACACCTACAACTAAAGAATTTTATTACCCAACAACAACTAATGGTCCAAATTTGGCGAATTTTAGTAAACTTACTATAGATAATCAAGGAAACAAATGGTTGGCTTCTACAGGTACTTATCTCTCTAAATTATTAAAATTTAAAGAGGTAAATGATACTGGAGGTATTGTTAATGCCGCTACAACAAGTAGTTTAAGAGGTAAAGCATCAGGAAAAATATTTGTTGACATTAATGAAAACGGAACTTACGAAGAGGCTACAGATGTTATTGTGCCTAATCAGGCTTTAAATATTAAAAAGGGCAGTTCTTCTTTTATTGTTTATTCAGATAATCAAGGGAATTTTTCATTTCCTATTTATATAGCAAATCAAACTTACGAAATTGCACTAACTTCAACAGATGGTTTTTCTTATACACCTAAGAGAGTTTATAAAGTAGACGTAACCAATTTAGATGCAGATTATAGTAATAATAATATTGATTTAAAAAACGAAGATTTAAAAAGTCTGTATGTAAAAGGTTCTACAAAAGAAGGCGCTTGGGGCTTTGTAAGAGATGGTTTTGATAATAGGTTTGTAACATCAGTAGGCAACTTATCTCGTTCTAAAATATTTAACAATGTTAAACTTCGTTACGAATTTATCAATACAAATGAGAATAATGCAAATTATAATGTTAATTCAATTGCATCTATTACGCTACATAGATTAAAAAATAACCAAAGTAATAATCATATTATTAATAAAATTAATATTGATCCAGGTAAAAGTCAGTTTTGGAAAGTAAATTTAGAAAGTAATAATTATACTATTTCTACCGATATTAATCCTGTTTTTACAGAAAGTAACACAGAAAGAAGTAAAATTATTGAGATAGAATTAGGAAATATAGATCCTTTTGAAGCTATTGTTTTAGAGGTGAAAACAGGTGTTTTTGATCCAACTGCTATTGGAGATAATATTCAATTTGGTCCAACAGCCATTTCTTCTTCTAGTTGGGAAAATCCTTCGAACGGAAATAATCCTAATTTATCAGATTGGATTGATGTTACTCCAGAAAGTAATGACAACCGGCTAGGAGACGATGAAGATTTTTCTCCATATGAAGAACCAGAAGACATTTATTTAGATGAAGATGATGTTTATAGAGACGAAAAAGAATTGTTTTTCGATGGCCCTTATTTTAGTCCAATTTTTAGTTCATATGATCCAAATGACAAATTAGTAACCCCAGGTGTTCCAGGAAAACTTAATGAAGTAGATATTGATAGAAAATGGTTAACCTACACTATTCGTTTTCAAAATAATGGAAATTTTTCTGCCAAAGATATTTACGTATTAGATACTATTGATGATAATTTTGATAAAAATTCTTTCAAGTTTTTAGAAAGCAGTCATAACGTTAAAATATCTGAAGTTGGAGACGAAACAAAAAGCATAAAAAAATTCTTATTTCAAGACATCTATTTACCAGATAGCTTATCTAGCCCCATAGAAAGTCAAGGTTATTTTAAATACAAAATAAAGGCAAAAAAAACCATTACTGAAAACACGATTGTAGAAAACACTGCTTATATTTATTTTGATCAAAACCCTTACATTGTAACTAATACAACTCAAAATAAATTTAAAACACCAGCTACAGCTAGCCTAAATCAAATTACAGATAAAGAAAATCTTTTTCTTTATCCAAATCCAGCAAATTCAAAAATAGCTGTTTCATTAAAAGAAACCCAACAAATTCAAAAAGTAGATCTATATAATATTATGGGTCAAATAGTAGTAGAAAAAAGTGTTGATAATTTAACTTTTGTAGAAATAGATATCTCTAAATTATCTAAAGGAATTTACTTTGTTAAAGTTTTTTCTAAAGGAAAGACAGTATCAAAAAAACTGATAATAAAATAGAAAGAGAGAGTAGTTTATCACAATTATTAGGTTTTAATGTTTATATTTTAATTGTGTAAACAGCATCAATTTTATTGATGCTGTTTTTTTTGGCATATTATTTGTTTTAACATAGTCTTAACATTTAAAAATTTTCTAATTATGAAAGACTTAAAAAAACTACCAACCAAACAATTAGAAAAATTCTCTAACATTTTTATGCAGTTAGGGTTAGTATTAGTGCTCTTTATAGTTTACCTAACTTTAGAACACCAAACCGAAGAGAAAACTTTTGCTCTCAAAGAGCCTGTGGTTTCTGAAAGAATCTATATGGAACCCGATGAAGTAATCGTTTTTGTGAAAGAACCCAAGGTAGAGCCTAAGATAGAATTGCCAAAGCAAAATCCGTTTATTTTAGATCAAGTCAAAAAAGGAGATAATGATATTGTAGAAATTTCTGTAATTGATGAACCAATAGAGGATCCAAAAATAATAGATATTGATGCTGTTATAGAAATTGTAGAAAAACCAATTATAGAAGAAGATGTTCCTTTTGTTAATATAGAAGATGCTCCTGTTTTTAAAGGTTGTGAAGGATTGTCTAGAGAGGAAAATAAAATTTGTTTTGATAAAAAAATGAAACAATTTGTACAACGAAATTTTGATGCTGAACTCGGAAATGAATTAGGTTTAAATACTGGAATCTATAAAATTCAAACACAATTTATCATTGATAAAGAAGGCAATGTAATTGATGTTAAAATTAGAGCACCACATGTTAGGTTAAAAAAAGAAACCCAAAATTTAATAGAAAAGCTCCCAAAATTTACACCAGGAAAACAAAGGGCTATCCCTGTTAAAGTTCGATATACACTGCCTATTTCTTTTAGAGTAGATTAAAATAAAAACCCAACCAATTAGGTTGGGTTTTTTAATATAAGATTTTAGTATTTTTACAAAATGGAAATAAATCAATTTTTAGACGCTACGTATTTAAAAACAGCGGTTCAAGCAAATCTTACAGAGGAAGAAAATCAACAAAAAGTTGTCGATTTAATAAATGAGTCGATTTTGTATAATTATAAGTTGATTATGATTCGCTCTAAATATATAACCCTTGCAAAAAAAATGCTTAGTAAAGCAAAATCTAAAGTTTTAGTAGGTACTGTAATTGGCTTTCACGAAGGTACATCAAGTATAAAAGAAAAATTAGAAGAAGCAAAAAAAGCAATTAATTTAGGTGCAGACGAACTAGATTTTGTAATAAATTATGTTGCTTTTAAACAAGGACAAATAGACCTTGTAAAAGAAGAGGTTTTTGCCTGTACAAAACTCTGTTTAGAAAACAAGAAAATTACAAAATGGATAATTGAAGTTGCTGCCCTAACAAATGAAGAAATAATTGTAATTTCACAACTTATTAAAGAAGTTGTTTTTAGTTCTTTTGGAGAAGAAAACGCGGATAAGGTTTTTGTAAAATCTTCTACAGGCTTCTTTAAAACAGAAGATAATTCTCCAAATGGTGCAACCTTTGAAGCAATGAAGTTAATTGCAGCAAATGCAAAACCATTAAAAATTAAAGCAGCTGGTGGTGTTAGGGATTATGGAACAGCTTTAAAAATGATTGCATTAGGTGTAGACAGAATAGGGACATCATCTTCTAAAGAAATAATAAATAAAAGTAAACCCTCAAATTCAAGTTATTAATTTTGAAAAACTATTTTGCACATGAAACGGCTGTCATAGATAAAAACTGCAGTATTGGAGAGGGTACAAAGATTTGGCATTTCAGTCATGTTATGTCTAATTGTGTTATTGGTAAGCAATGCAATATTGGTCAGAATGTAGTAGTTTCTCCGCAAGTAACTTTAGGGAAAAACGTGAAAGTGCAAAACAACGTTTCTATTTATACAGGAGTTATTTGTGAAGACGATGTTTTTTTAGGTCCGTCTATGGTATTTACAAATGTGATGAACCCTAGGAGTGCTATTAAAAGACAAGACGAGTATAAACAAACCGTTGTAAAAAAGGGAGCAAGTATTGGTGCAAATGCCACGATTGTTTGTGGAAATGATATAGGGGAGTATGCTTTTGTTGGCGCAGGCGCAGTCGTAACTAAAGAAGTTTTACCATTTGCCTTAGTTGTTGGCAATCCATCAAAACAAATAGGTTGGGTTAGTGAATATGGACATAGGCTAAATTTTGATGAAAACGGTTTTGCGACTTGTAAAGAAAGTAAACAAAAATATCAATTAAAGAATAATACTGTAAAAAAAATATAGAATGATAAGAAAATACATATTACTAATTTTATTGTTTCCTGCAGTGTTATTAGCACAAAAAGAAAGATATCCAATTTTTGATGTTTGTAAAGGAAACGAAATATCATCTATAAAAGATTGTTTTTATCAAACAACAAAAAAACATTTTTTTGCAGAATTCAAAACACCACCAATAGTAGAAAACGAAAACTTTAAAGGAACTGTAAATGCTGTTTTTGTGGTAACAGTAGAAGGCGATTTTAAATTGATTTACATAAACACACCTTATCAAGAAATAAAAACAGAAATAGAAAGAGCGTTTAAAATATTTCCAAGAATAACTCCTGCATGGTACAATAACCATTCTATAGAAATGAAATTTGTTTTGCCAATTACTTTTCCAATTGATAAAAATGCAACAGAAAATAAAATTAGACCACAAAATGATAAGCTTAAAGAAGATTTATTTGAAGTTGTAGAAAAAACAAGAATAGCAGATTCATCTTTTTTAGAACATAACAGTCAATTAAATATTCCTTTTACACATCAAAGATATGTAGATTATGAATTTGCTTTACATAAGCAAAAAGGAACACATACGGCATCAAAACCTTATTTGTATAGTGAAATAGGTAAATATTATAATTTAACAGAAGAAAAGAAAAAATTCTTAAAGCCTATGGCAAAAACTTGGGTAGGAAATAAGATATGGAACGAACATCTTTTACAAGTTAAAAAGAAAGATTATTGGTTTACATTAGATTTCTTATTAGATGTACAATTAGGAAAAGATAATTCAAACCAAACGTATACATATAATAATTCTAGAATTATGAGTGTAAATGGAGGTTTTGGAGATAAACTCTCTTATTCTGCTACAATTTATGAAAGCCAAGGTAGATTTGCAGAATATGTTAACAGTTTTATTTCAAACCCATCACTAACGACTAGGCCTAAAAACTCTGAAGGATTGGTTCCTGGAAGAGGAAAAGCTAAAGGATTTAAAACAGATGCTTACGATTACCCAGTAGCAGAAGGTTACATTTCGTATACACCAAATAAGTTTATGCAATTTCAGTTTGGAAGTGGTAAAAACTTTATTGGTGATGGTTATCGTTCTTTTATCCTTTCTGATGTTTCATCTCCAACAACATATTTAAAAATGAAGATAGATTTTTGGAAAGTACAATACACCAATATTTGGATGTGGAATACAGAACCCTCAATATCTTCTGCTTCTAACCCTAATGAGCATGCTAGAAAATATGTTGCAGCTCATTATTTAAGTTTAAATCTTACAGATAGATTAAATATAGGTTTTTTTGAAACAGCCATTTCTACTGGAGAAAATGGTTTTGATGCAGGTTTTCTTAATCCAATAATGTTTTATAGAACTGTTGAATTTAATAGAGGAGAAGACGCAGGAAATGCAATTATAGGTTTAACAGGAAAATATAAACTAAATGATAATGTTTCTTTATACTCTCAATTAATTATTGATGAATTTTCTGTAGGAAATTTAAGTGATTTAGGGAAATGGGAAAATAAATTTGCTTATCAGTTAGGGGCAAAATACTTTAATGCTTTTAATGTTGATCATCTTTTTTTACAATTAGAATACAATTATGCAAGACCTTATACATTTGCTCATAAATCTCCAATATTAAATTACGGAAATTATAGTCAACCTTTAGGACATCTTTGGGGAGCAAATTTTTGGGAAGCAATTGCAATAGCTAGGTATAAAAAAGATAGATGGAGTGGTAGTGCTAAATTAATTTTAGGAAAAAAAGGGTTTGATTATCAAGATCAAACGGTAAGTTATGGTGGAGATATTTATCAATCTTACGAAGCTCGTTTTGGAGATACAGGCAACGAATTGGCACAAGGAAATACAGCAAATATACTTATAGCAGAATTACAAGGAAATTATTTGTTAAACCCATCAAACAATTTAAGTCTTTTTGCGGGACTTTCTTACAGGAATTTTACACCAGAAGTCTCTTTAGCAGGTTACCCTGCAGGTAGTACTGTTTGGTTTTCTGCGGGTATAAAAGCAGACTTATTTAATACTTATTTAGATTTTTAATTTTTTAAAGAATTTTAGAGAAGAATATAAATATTTATATATATTTGTATGTGGTTTTTTATAAACCACACTTTTTCTTTTTCATAGCAATTTTCCCACTCAATTTTTTGAGTGGGTTTTTTTATTACAGATATTAAACAAAAGCTATTAAAACTTATGGTAAAGTCATATTTATAAAATATCTTTGCAGTTGAATTGTGATACAATGAATTCAATAGTTATTACAGACAATAAAACTTCTATGCAAACGCTAATTTCAGATTTTAAACAACTTACTAAAGTTGGTTTATCTTTAAGTGTTGTGTTTTCTTCTGTTGCAGGTTATTTATTAGCGGTAGATGTTGTAAACTATACAACATTAATTCTCTTGGCTATTGGAGGGTTTTTAATGGTAGGTGCTTCAAATGCATATAATCAAATTATAGAAAGAGATACAGACGCCATTATGTTGCGTACACAAAACAGACCACTGCCAACAGGTAGAATGTCTGTAGGAGTGGCTTTAACAATTGCTATTTTGTTTACTATTGTAGGGCTTTCAATTTTGTACACGATCAATCCAAAGACAGCTTTATTTGGCGCTATTTCAATTTTTTTATATACAAGTGCTTATACTCCTTTAAAATCGGTTACGCCTTTAGCAGTTTTTGTTGGAGCAATTCCTGGAGCAATTCCTTTTATGTTAGGTTGGGTAGCAGCTACAAATCAATTTGGAATAGAAGCTGGTATGCTTTTTATGATTCAGTTTTTTTGGCAGTTTCCACACTTTTGGGCAATTGGTTGGCTGCAATATGAAGAATATAAAAAAGCAGGGTTTAACATGTTACCAATGAATACTAAAGATAAAGGAGCGGTAAAACAAATCATTTTTTATACAATAATTATGATTTTAGTTTCTATTGCACCAGTTCTTAAAGTTTCAGGAACATTTTATATCAGTCCAATTACAGCTGTAATTATTGCTCTTTTAGGAGGAATAATGTTGTTTTATGGAATAAAATTACACAAGAGCGAACAAAATACAGATGCTAGAAAACTAATGTTATCTAGTGTTTTATATATCACTGTTGTGCAAATTATATATGTAGTAGATAAATTTTTACATTAAAAAATGGTAAACGAACAAACGGTACAAGAAGAACTAACTGTTGCAAAAAAGAAATCAGCAAAACCAATGCTATGGATTTCTATGATTAGTATGGTTATGTTTTTTGCAGGTTTAACAAGTGCTTATGTTATCAGCATGAAAAGAGATGATTGGGTTTCTTTTGATTTGCCAAGCGCATTTTATACAAGTACAATTTTAATTATTATTAGCAGTATTACTTTATTTTTATCACAAAGGTTTTTAAAACAGAGTAAAAGACAATTATCATTAATATTTGTTGTTGCTACTTTATTATTAGGAATTGGTTTTGTTTGGCAACAATATGTGGGCTTTAATCAATTAAAGAGTGTAGGTTTGTTTTTTACAGGGCCTGAAAGCACCGTGTCAACATCATTTATAATAGGAATTACATTTATGCACGTTTTGCACTTGCTAGCGGGTATGATTGTTCTTTTAGTCGTTATTTATAATCATTTTAAATATAAATATAAATCAGAAGATATGCTTGGGTTTGAACTAGGTGCAATCTTCTGGCACTTTGTAGATATACTATGGATTTATCTATTTTTCTTTTTCTATTTTATCAAGTGATAGAAAATGATTAATTTTGGCAAACTAATTAAGAAATAATTAACAGAGAATATATATGGAAGCAAATATTGCTGTACCTACTGACGCAAAAAACACTTGGAGTGGTGGTGGTCAAAAACCATTTGGAGCAAGTTATGGTAAAATGATGATGTGGTTTTTTATCGTTTCTGATGCATTAACATTTTCAGGATTTTTAGCCGCTTATGGTTTAACACGTTTTAAATTTATTGATTCATGGCCAATAGCCGATGAGGTTTTTACTCACTTTCCAGGGCTACACGGTGTACACGCACCAATGTATTATGTAGCATTAATGACTTTTATTCTTATTGTTTCTTCTGTTACAATGGTATTAGCTGTAGATGCAGGTCATCAAATGAAACAAAAGAAAGTAGCTTGGTATATGTTTGCTACTATTATTTTTGGAATAATATTCGTTGGTTCTCAAGCTTGGGAATGGAAAAATTTTATTTCTGGATCTTATGGAGCTGTAAAAACTACAGATGGAAAAATTTTACAGTTTGTAAAAGATGGTCATCAAATTGCTTTATCCGATTTTGTTGTTGGTGAAAGAACAGACCACAGAGAAGAACATACAAGAAAAAATGGTTTATGGTTTGAGAATGAGGGAACTATTTCTACATATTCTGTAGATCAAGTCGTGAATTCTTATAAATCTAATCCAGATATATTAGTAAGAACAGAGCTTATTGATAAAGCTTCAAAATCAAAAACAATCTTATCCAGAGAAGATGGTTTAGCACAGTTGGCTAAAACTAAAATGGTTGTAGAAGGAGCAAATTTAGAAGTAAACGAATATGGAAACACCATTTTTGCTGATTTCTTTTTCTTTATTACAGGTTTTCACGGTTTTCACGTGTTCTCAGGAATTATTATTAACATCATCATTTTCTTTAATGTTATTTTAGGTACGTATGAACGTAGAGGACATTATGAAATGGTAGAAAAGGTAGGGTTATATTGGCACTTTGTAGATTTAGTTTGGGTATTTGTATTCACATTCTTCTACTTAGTATAATTTATAAAAGAGATTAAAATGGCACACGCACACGAATCAAACACAAAGAGAATTTGGATAGTTTTAATAATCTTAACAGTTATCACTACTGTTGAAGTTGCATTAGGAATTGTTAAACCAGCTTCTTTACACCTTACTAGTTTTTTAGGAACAAGCCCTTTAAACTGGATTTTTATCATCCTAACATTGGTAAAAGCGTATTACATTACTTGGGCCTTTATGCATATGGAAGGAGAAAAAAAATGGTTAAGACGTTCTGTAGTTTGGACTGCAGTTTTCTTAATCAGTTATTTGTTAACACTTCTCATAATTGAAGGAAGCTATATCCACAATACATTGGCACCACTTGTAAAATGGTAAATTAAATAAAAATAAAAAGGTGGTTTTAACCACCTTTTTTTATATAAAGTAATTATGAAAATATCTAAAAAAAGAGTTGTATTATTTTTACTTTTTATTTTCCCCTTAATCTGTTTTTTATTACTCTCAACAGGAACAAATAATTTTACAAAATTACCTATTGTTACTAATAATGTTATAGATATTTCTACTATAGATTCTACAAAAACATTTAAAGGTCATATTTCTATTGTGTGTTTTTTAGGAAATGATTTAAAGGCAAATAAAGGAGGGTTTTTTAATTTGAATGAGAAAATCTATAAGAAATTTATAGAGTATAAAAAATTTCAAATTATTGCAATTTATCCTAAAGGAAAAGAAGTAGAAGCACAAGAACTTAAAAAAGAAATAGGTGCTTTTACAGATATGGTAAAATGGAACTTTATTGAAGGAACTCAAGAAGAAATTACTTCTTTATATACAAGTTTTAATTCTCCAGACTCACTTACTAATTTGTACAGTAATAACGTTTTCTTAGTAGATAAAAACGGAAACTTAAGAGGAAGAGAAAAAGATGAAGATACTATTAATGGAAAACTATTTGGTTATAATGTGAAATCTGTTGCAGAATTAAATGCTAAATTAAAAGATGATGTAAAAGTGCTCTACTATGAGTATTATGCTGCTTTTAAAGACAAAAATAAAAACAAAGCCGATAGATAATAAATAGAATTATGAAAAAAAAATATTCATATGTAGGTATTACATTTATAATACTGTTATTTGGAATTTATGTTGTTAGAAACTTAGATAGAAGATCAAAAGAGAACGACCTTGTTCAAGAAGATCGATTAAATAAAGTAGATAAAGATTATGTTAAAAATAATGCCTTATTTACTTTTGATAAAGTCCCGGAATTTGAGTTTACAGATCAAAATGGAGAAACAATTTCTAATAAAGATTATAAAGGAAAGGTTTATGTAGTAGAATTTTTCTTTTCTACTTGTCCAACTATTTGTCCTATAATGAACAAAAAAATGCTTACAATTCAAGATGATTTTTCTTCAGAATCTGATTTTGGAATTGCCTCATTCTCTATTACTCCTGATATTGATACGCCAGAAATATTAAAAGAATATGCTAAAAAAAATAGAATTACCCATAAAAACTGGCACCTCTTAACGGGTAAAAGTGATGAGGTAGTATATGCATTGGCTAATAAAGGATTTAAACTATATGCAGGAAAAGGAGATGAAGAACATGGAGGTTTTGAGCATTCTGGTTTGTTTGCTTTGGTAGATAAAAACGGATATATACGTTCTAGAAAAGATGATTATGGAAACCCAATAATGTATTACAGAGCTTTAGAAGAGCAAGGTTTTTCAGATCAAATAAAAGAATTAAAAGAAGATATTAAAATTTTGTTGAATGAGTAACTTAACAAAAGAAAAGAAGTATAAGAGAATAATTACGGTACTGTCAATTTTAATACCTATTGCTGTTGCCGCATTATTTACAATTAACTTAAAAAATTTAGGCTTTAATGTAGAGCCCCTAACTTTTTTACCACCAATTTATGCCTCTATAAATGGTTTAACAGCTATTGTTTTAATTTTTGCAGTAATTGCAATTAAAAAAGGAAATAAAAAATTACACGAGCAGCTAAATACATTTGCAATTGGGTGTTCTTTGGTCTTTTTACTTTTATATATTGGATACCATATGACATCCGATTCAACTAAGTTTGAAGGAGAAGGAACTATAAAGTATGTGTATTATTTTATTTTATTTACCCACATTATTTTATCAATAGTAGTAATTCCATTTGTACTTACAACCTATATGAGAGCAAAATTGGGTAATTTCCCACAGCATAAAAAAATAGCAAAATTTACCTTTCCTTTGTGGCTGTATGTTGCAATTACTGGTGTAATAGTTTATATAATGATATCTCCATATTATGTTTAAAAAAAAAGTTTTTATATTTTTAGTATTGATGGTTTTATTTGTAAAATCAACATATTCTCAATGTGCAATGTGTAAAGCGGTTGTAGAAAACGGAGACATTTCTATAGCAGAAGGAGTAAATAACGGAATTACCTATTTAATGGTGTTTCCTTATCTTTTAATTGCTGTTTTATTCTTTGCTATATACAGATATAAGAAGAGAGCTAAAATTTAACAGTTTAATAAGTGTAAAGTTTTGTAACATATTTTACTTTTAGTCGTCTTATTAAAACTATTAAAAGAATAATAATTCTTTTTTTAAAATGAGATAAAAAATAAACTAACAAAAATCAGTACGTTTTGAAAACCAAACTTATTATTCTAGTCGCTTTTTTAACATCCATGGCTACTTTTTCTCAAAAAGAGTGGACTCTTAGAGAATGTGTAGACGAAGCCTTAAAAAAGAACATTTCCATTCAACAAAATAAATTAAGCTTAGAGTTAGCAAAAAAAGATGTAGAAATTGCAAAAGGGAATTTTTTACCTAACCTAAATGGTTCTACAGGAGGAAACTTAAATTTTGGTTCAGGATTTGATCCAGTTTCACAAAATAGAGTTTCTACAAGTATTTTTGGTGGATCTATAAGTTTAAATGCGGGTTATACTGTGTTTAATGGTTTTAGAAATACAAATACATACAAGCAAGCAAAATTAGGAGTAGAATCTAGTATGTTAGATTTAAAAAAGATAGAAAATGATATTTCTCTTTTTGTGGTAAATGGATATTTAAATGTCTTATTTGCTAAAGAAAATTTAAATGCAGCAAAAATTCAGTACGAGATAAGTAAAACTCAAATAGAATCTGCGAAAAAAAGATTTGAAGCAGGAGTTGTTCCTAAAGGAGAATTATTAAATACAGAATCTACAGCTGCTACAAATTTACAATCTGTAATTCAGCAAGAAAATGCGTTAGACATTGCACTTTTAAATTTGGCACAGTTAATTCAAGAACCTGTAGAAGGTTTTGATATTGCTCCTATAGAAGTTGGTACGCCTTCAGCAACTTTATTCTATAAAAATTCTAACGTTGTTTATCAGAAATCCTTAGAAACAATGCCAGAAATAGAAAGAGCAAAATTAGCAATTGAAAATGCAGATTTAAATATCGAAATTTCTAAAAGCTACTTTTTACCATCTGTTTCTGCATCTGCAGGATTGTCAACGAATTATGGATATAATTTAAAAACAGGTCCCGATACACCCTTTTTTAATCAATTAGATGATAATTTAGGTTATGGAGTTGGTTTTAATGTAAGCATTCCTATTTTTAATAGATTTCAGACAAAAAACAATGTAGCAAAATCTAAAATAAATAAACAGATTTCTGAAACAAGATTAGAGAGTGAAAAATTATCTTTAAAACAAACGATAGAGCAAGCTTTTTTAGATGTTAAATCTGCTTTAAAATCTTACGAAGCCTCAAAAATTTCTTTAATTGCACAAAAAGAAGCTTTTAAAAACGCTCAAGAAAGATATAATTACGGAGCTATGACCTTGTTTGATTTTGACCAAGTAAGAACTCGTTTGGTGAATGCCGAAGCTGCACTTATTCGATCTAAATACGATTACGTTTTTAAGACCAAAGTATTGCAGTTTTATTCTGGAGAGTTAAATTTAGATTAATCTCATTTTTTTATAATATTAAAACCTCGTATTTTTTACGAGGTTTTCTTTTTTGTAAAAGTTATCTTTGTCATAAAAATATTACAACTTGTCTATAATCCTTAACATAGAAACAGCAACAAAAAATTGTTCTGTAAGTATTGCAAAAAACGGTGAAATTTTAGCAATGAAAGAATTGAATAACGGTAACTATTCTCATGCAGAAGTATTGCATCCTTTTATTGTTGATGTTTTAAAAGAAGCAAAACTTACAACCAAAGAAATAGACGCTGTAGCTGTTAGTAAAGGTCCGGGTTCATATACAGGACTTCGAATTGGAGTTTCTGCTGCAAAAGGACTTTGTTTTGCCTTTAACAAGCCTTTAATTTCCATTGAAACATTATCTTCTTTAGCCCATTCAATTTCTATTGATGATGGTTTGATTGTACCCATGTTAGATGCTAGAAGAATGGAAGTATATTCTGTGGTTTTTGATAAGAACCACAAACAAATAAGAGATATTAAAGCACAAATTATAGATGCGCATTCTTTTTCTGATGAATTAGCCAAAGGAAAAGTATATTTTTTAGGTGATGGTTCTCAAAAGTGTAAAGAAATATTGACAAACAAAAATGCTGTTTTTGTTGATGATAAGTTTCCTTCTGCAAAAGAAATGGCAAAACTATCTTTTGATAAATACAAAAAAAACGACATCGAAGATGTCGCTTATTTTGAACCTTTTTATTTGAAAGATTTTGTTGTGATTCCAGAAAAGAAAAAGAAACCTACCTTTTAATTTCTACTTGATGTGGATAAGGAATTTCTATTCCTGCTTTATCTAATGCTATTTTAGTGTTTTCTGTAACATCAAAATACACAGTCCAATAATCTTCTGTTTTACACCAAGGTCTTACAGCAAAGTTTACAGAACTATCTGCTAATTCAGAAACTGTAATTGCAGGAGCTGGATCTTTTAATACTTTTGGATGAGAAGTTAAAACACTCATTAATACCTCTTTTGTTTGTTTGATATCTGCATCATAAGAAACACCAAAAGTTAAATCTACTCTTCGAGTTCCTTCTGTAGTATAATTTACAATAGTTCCATTAGATATTGACCCATTAGGGATTATAATTTCTTTATTAGATAGACCAGTAAGTTTGGTTGTAAAGATTTCAATTTCTTTAACAACACCTATTTCTCCTTGGGCTTCTATTAAATCTCCAATTTTAAATGGTTTAAAAATCATAATTAAAACCCCTCCTGCAAAATTAGCAAGAGATCCTTGTAATGCTAATCCTACTGCTAAACCAGCTGCAGCAAATATCGCAGCAAAAGATGTTGTGGTAACTCCTAATTTAGAAATAACGGTAATAAAAAGTAAAATTTTAAGTCCCCAACCAAGTAAGTTTCCTAAGAATTTTTGAAGGGTTATATCTAAACCACTTTTTTGCATTATTTTTTTTGATGCTTTTACCATTAGGTTTATTACAAATAAACCAATAATTAGAATTGCTAATGCCGTTAAAATGTTTGGTGTAAACTCTATAAGTAGAATTTTAATTTTGTTAATGTATTCTTCCATTTTGTTAGATTTTTTGAATTGTAAAAATAATGGTTTATTTATAGTTGATAAACATTCAAAGAACTATTATTAATTCAATATTATAAATAAGATTCCAAGCAGAGCAGGAATTGATTGTACATATAAAATACTTTTTTTATTGGTAGAGTAAGATCCGTAGATACCTGCAACAAAAACACAGATTAAAAAGAAAAGAGATACATCTGTTTTATCTGTAATTAAAGACCAGATTAAGCCTGCCGCTAAGAAACCATTGTATAAGCCTTGGTTTGCTGCCATTACTTTTGTTTCTTCTGCAAACTCCTTGTTTTTTAATCCAAAGGTTTTTATTCCTTTTTTAGTGGTCCATAAAACCATTTCTAAATACACAATGTATATGTGAATAAGCGCCACCAAACCAATTATTATTATTATTTGTATTGTTTTCATTTTTCTAAATAAGACATAAAAAGCGATTTAATACTAAAATTAAATCGCTTTATAAAAAGGTTCGTTTTTTAATTTACTTTACCTCAAAAGTAATTTTTAAATTTACTCTAAACTCTGTAATTTCATCATTATTTACAACAGCACTCTGTGACTGAACAAATACCGACTTGATGTTTTTTACGGATTTAGATGCTTGTTTAACTGCTTTTTTGGCTGCATCTTCCCAGCTTTTGCTAGAATTTGCCAATACTTCAATAACTTTTATGATTGCCATAATACTTTTATTATTAATATGATTGTAAAGATAGAGTTTTTCATCAAGAAACCCTATCAAGTACTCAATGTTAATTTAATGTTACCAAAATGTTTGTAAATTGTTACAAAATTTTTATATTTGTAAAAAGAACGTTAAACTTAAACTGATATAATCATGAAAAATTTTTTAGCAATTTGTATCTTTTGCTTGACAGCAGTTGGATACTCTCAAGATAAACAGCCAACCTATAGTGTGGAAGGTGATTTGGTAAAAGCAACCTATTATTATGATAATGGCGCAATTAAAACTCAAGGTTACTTTAAAGATAAAAAACTTACAGGCGAATGGGTTCGTTTCGATAAATCTGGAAATAAAAAACAAATAGCTTATTATGATAATGGTAAGAAAGTTGGTAAATGGTTTGTTTGGTCTAAAGAAACATTGAAAGAAATTAATTATCAAAACAATGCTGTTGTTAATGTAAATGTTTGGAAATCTTCTGAAATTAAGGTAGCAGCTAATAAATAGTTATTTTTCTAAAATAGAATTTAAAAAAGGCTCAATATTTTATTGAGCCTTTTTTTGTTTGTTATAATTTGATGTTTTAAAACTTGAGTTTTACCAACTGTTGTGCTTTTATAAAAGGGACCTGTTTTAAGGTGATTTAGAGTACTGTTTTGTACTGATAAGGATATAAGTTAGGTTTTGTATTTGTTATAGTAGTAATTTGCCAGGTGAGTTAAATTTGGATCATAAAAAAACCGATTAGAATTTTAATTCTAATCGGTTTTTTATTTTATATGTTATTGTAATTATTCTACAATAAGAGTAAAAGGAATGCTGTATTTTACACCTACTGGTTTACCTCTTTGTTTACCAGGTTTCATTTTAGGTAATTGTTTCATTACTTTAATAACTTCACTTTTAATTTTTGGGTGAGGTGCTCTAGCATTAATGTTTACAACATTTCCGTTTTTATCAATTTTAAAACCGATGTAAACTTTTTTCTTACCAGAAGATAAACCTAATTCGTTTGGTAATTCTGCATCGAATTTTCTTAAGAAGTGTTTTTGAATCATTTTACTAAAGCATTTTTTTAATTCTGCTTTATTTCCTTTACATCCAGGAAAAACAGGTACGTCTTCAATAATCATAAAACTTACGTCTTCTATAACCTCTTCAACTTCTTCAACCTCTTCAATTTCCTCAACTTCTACCGCTACAGTTTCATCTGTTTCTGTAGATTCTATTACAGTCTCTTCAATCTCCTTTTCATCTTCAACAATTTCAATTTTTTCTGGAGCTGGTGGTGGTGGTGTTTTAGGTTTTACAGGTTCTACTCTTTCTGTAATTGGAATGTCTTCTTCCATTTCTGCATTCATGTTTACTGTTCCAAGATCTCCGTATGTTCTATCATAGGTTTTCTTTTCGATTGCAGCATAAGTAACAAATAACGCCAAAACTAGGCCAATTTGCATAAAAATCTTACTATAGTTTTCTAAGTTAGATTTTGGATTTTTCTTTATTTCCATTGTAAAGAGTTTTTAATAGTTCGCTAATTTAATTAAATTATTGTGTTATACACAAGTCTTATTGTTAATTAAGTTGATTTTTTTTCAAAATTTGATTAAAAATCAATAATCCTAAGAGTACACCAGATGAGTTTGCTAAAACATCTAAATAATCTCCTGTTCTATAATCTGTTAATGTTTGTTGTAGTATTTCAATAATTATGCCATAAATAATACATACCAAAACAATAAGGTATTTTTTTTGTGGTTTTTTGTAAAATACAAATAACCAAGAAATACTTAGAGTAAAGTACGCAAAACTATGTTCCCATTTATCAAGATTACTAATTGTAGGTTGATATTGGGGCATTTTCATTAAGCTTAAATAAGCAATACTAATGGTAATAAGAATTGCTATTAAGAAGATATTACCCTTTAATAAGGTTTTGATATGCTTCAGCATCTAATAAACCGTCTATTTGTGAGCTATCCGAAATAGCTATTTTAATCATCCATCCTTTTCCATAAGGATCTGTATTTACTAATTCTGGTTCATCTTCTAGCTCTTCGTTAAATTCTGTTACCTCTCCTGTTAAAGGCATAAATAAATCTGAAACTGTTTTTACAGCTTCTACAGAACCAAAAACTTCTCCTTCTTCTACCGTGTCATCAAGAGTATCTACATCTACATATACGATGTCTCCTAATTCACCTTGTGCAAAATCTGTAATTCCTACAGTAGCAACGTTGTCTTCAACTTTAACCCACTCGTGATCTTTCGTGTATTTTAAATTTGATGGAATGTTCATTTTTTAATAATTTTATGTGTTATTTTTAATTTCCTCCTAAATTGTAAACTATGTTAAATCCACCATTTATTGATTGTCTTGGGAACGTGGTAGAAATAGCATATTTAGACGTTTGATGATTGTAATAAAACGACGCGGTTAAATTACTATTTAATCTATAATCTGCTGTAAATTTTATAGAAAATAATTTTTGACCACCACTAATTTGGTTATTATCTTCATCTACATATCTAATTTGTGTAAGGTTGTCTCTTAAAGAAACATCTGCTCTTAAGTTAATATCTCCCTTTAAAGTTTGTTTTTTTCCGGTAAAACGGGTGTTCATTTTTACATCTTTAAACACATAGCCTAAACCAAAAACATATTCTGTTCCTTTAATATCTGTTAGTGTACTATTGTTAAAATTCATTGTAAGAGTTCTGTCTCTTTTAATTTCTCCTCTAAAAGAAAAACTACTTTTCATTTTAAAATCTACTTTTATTAAAGGAGAAAATTCATCTACTAAAGTAACGGCAGAAACTAATAATTCTGGTTCATAATTACCTGCTACATTTGTTGTTGAAAACGGGTTATTTGTATCGTGCTGCAAATTATTAGTAAAACTAGATACAGTATAAGATGATCTATATCCGTGTGAGACAACAAAGTTACTGAAGTTCTTTTTGAAAAATTTAAACTTCATTAATCCATTATAGCGTAAAGTCCAGTTTGGAATAGGGATATTTTTAAATAAACCAGTACTTACTTTATTTGGATTACTACCAGAATATGCGGCTAGAAATGCCGGTAATAAAACTTGTTGGCTGTTTTCTCCAAAACCAGAAACTGGTACTGAGTTTTCTGTTGCTAATCTATTAGAAATAATACTTCTGTAATCTTTCATTTTTTGAAACAACTCGTCTCCATCAGAAAAAGAAGTAGAAATCATAGAATAACTGGTGCTAAAGTTTCCTGTTTTAAAAGGATCTATACCATAATCTATTGCACCATTTGGTGTGCCATCATCAATGATGTCTAATTGTTGCTGTAAGTCACTTGTTTTAATTTTATTTCCTCTTATATCAATATTTAAATCTTTAAAAGGTTTTACAGTAAATGTATAATCTAGTTTGTTGTAGTGAGTTTTACTATATGTTTTGTTATAGTACTCACTGTTTATTGGGTCTCTTGGGTTTATTAACCAACCGTTTTCTAAGGCTTTGTTTCTAATATCTACTTGACTACCAAAAGCGAATGCTGTTGGTGAGCCTCCTAAGAAACCAATATCTTCAGTATATCCAGGTAAGAACTGGCCGTTGTTTTCTGAATAACTTATTTTACCTTGTTTAACGGAAGTTACAACATCATAAACACCTTTTAATATTTTTTTCCCTAGTGATAATTTTGTTTTCGTATTAACTTTCCTAGGAGCTCTTGGTAAGCTAGGTCCTTTTAATTTTTTAGCTGCTTTTCGTTTTGATTTTGTAAGTAATAATTTTTCTAATCCTAAACTTTTATAGAATTTATCAAAAGAAATAGTTGTATTTATATTGTGTGTATTAGAATTCTGAATAACATTTCCAATTTGTTCTACAACCGTTTGGTCTTGTGAAGATACTTGCCAATCAAAATCTGCTGTATAAGCATAATCTGCTTTTATAAAATTTAAATAAGGAAGTTTATCGATAGGTAATTTATAGGTTGTATTAAGTTTTTGATGGTATTGATTTGGTCTTCCTGTATTAAAGAAATTATCAAAAACTTCCAATTCCTCTCCGCTATCAAATGCATCGTAAATATGACTATTGGTGGCGTTAAAGTTTAATTGAAGTGATTTGGTTAAATCGAAACCAATTGTGTAATCCCAATCAAATAAAAATCTACGTTGTTTTAATTCTGGTTGAGGTGATAGTCCTGCAACTAAATTTCTAGATTGTTGTTCGTTATAACTTCTATTAATTCTAGAGTTAATAGCTAATGTTTTAGGTATCGGATTAAAGTTGAAATCTTTAATTAATTTCCAATATTTATTTTTTAGTTTTTTAGAATTCTTAAAAGGTTCTATGAATTCTGAATTAAAAGAAAAGTTATAGGTTGCAGAGGCTGTAACGTTTTCATTAATATACTTTTTAATATTATAATCTCGATGAAACTCTTTATTATGAGCATAAGAAACAGATACGTTTTCTACATCATAAAATTTTGGTTTTTTAGTAGAGTTTGGATTTCTGTTCTTTTTTACATTATTAAAGCTAATACTTGTTCGTTTGGTATAGTCTCTAGAAAATTCGCTATTAGGGTTTTGATCTAGAGCATCCTCTAATTTAACATCTTGATATTGAGGATCAAATTTTGGATCGATAAAAGTTTCTCCAATACTATAACTCATAGGCAATTGAATTCCCCATTTTTTAGGAGTTAATACTTTTCCTAAGTTGATGCTTGTAGCTACATCATATTGTTTGGTTTCGTCTAAACTTCGCTGACCAACCCTATCTTCTACATTTCCAAAACCAACAGTTTGCATTCTACCAGAGAGAGAAATATTGGCAATATCAGCAAAATTTGCATCTGCATTTACAACGGCAGCCCAACCCCCTTTATTATCAAAACCTGCAGAACGTAATTCATTAAACCAAATTTCTCCACTTTTTGGCGAAGTACTAGTGTTTTTTACTCCTAACATAATGGTTTTTAATTCTGCTAATGTAGGACTCCCTTTTACACTTATTGTGTAGGGTAGGTTTGCATCTTGAGTTGTTGAAGTATAAATGTTATTTATGGGTGCTCCAATAGCATCTCTTTCTAATTTTACTTTTCCAAATGTTTCTAAAAAAGCATCTAGGTTGTTTGCTTCTGGCCAAATATCTAAAGCAGTAGTACTACTTGTAGAAACTTTTAGAGGGATTTCTATTTGATAAAAATTTTCATCTAAATCTGTCCCTAATCTTATAATTGCAGAAAAATCATTATCATTTAAAACACCACCACCTTGGTTTTCTTGCAAATGCATAAACATTTTTAAGTTTTTAAATCGTCTTAAATCTACACTAATATTTTTGTAAACAGCTCTAATTTTATCAGGTGATAAGTTTTTTACTTTTAAAGTTAAAGATTGTTCATTTTGTAATTGTACTGTTGTACTTCCTTGTAAACGCTCTCTTTCTATTCCAGGTGGTTGTATATAACTCCCTTCATTTTCTTCTATACTAACAACACCTACTTCAAAGTTTTCTAATTCTGTTTGTGTTAAATCTATTTCTGGTGTTATAGTAGGATCTAAAGTTTTTACATAACGTCTCCAATCTCCACGAACTAAATCTAATTCTCCAAACCTAACTACTACAGGCATTTTAAAATTAGTTAAAAACATTCTGATAAAACGAATGCTATTAAAATCAGAAATTCCGTTTATAGGTGTTCCACTTCTAACAGGAACTCTAAATTGATACCATTTTGTTTGTTGTTGACTTCCGTTTTCAAGTGTTACAGTGGTCGTTTTTTCATCAACAATAAAGTTTTGGCCTTTTACCAAATCTGCTTTATTCATAGAAACTTTATACTCGTAATAACTTTCTACGGTATTCATTGTTTGGTCTTTGTTGATGTCTTCTACATCTGGATAGGTTGTAGATGATGTTGGATAAGACTCTGTAGATTGATTTAATGTTGGCGAGTTTCCTTGAGGGTTGTTAAAGTCTTTATATCTAGTAATAATAGACGCATCTATAGCATCTAATTGACTTCCTCTAAAGAATTGAAAATTATCTGCTGCGGGATCTAATAGAGTTGCATAATTACCAATTCCTGCAAGACTTTTTTCCTCATCATCATTTAAGCCATCAAAACCAACATCTTGATTTGTTCTTGCTGCATCATCTTCTGCAAATGCGTAAATAATAGATGGGTTTGTAGGAACTTTTCCCCAATTTGTAGTTATTGTATTTTGACTGCCACCTAGTTCTGGCAATCCATTTTCGTACATTTTACGATTGTCTTTTAAAATATCTTCAGAAACATTACCTAAATTAATATATAAATCTCCTACTTGATTTGAAGGGTTGTTAGGGTTCATTCCCTGAGGTAAACCTTCTTCTGTGGTAATCGAATAATTTTCATAAGGATCCATTACCCAAAACTGGATGTACTCTACATTGGCTTGATCAAAATTATTGGTTGTTAAAGCACGCATAATTCCTCCCCAGTTTGTTTCTGGGTTTGGTAATTTTACTCTTCCGTCTATAATACTGGCATTTTGATTAAAGTTATACGAACCCCTTTCTTCTGGGAAATAAGCCAAATCTAAAGTTCTTATAAGCGAGTTCTGAGTAATGTCTAATTCTAGGTTAGGAAATAACTCTCTAAAGTTAATTTGTCTTGTTTCTGCTCTAGAAAGTTCATCAGCATCTATGCTACTTGGAGTACTACCAACACCGTAAAAAATTTGGTCAATGCTATACCAAGCTAATTTTCCTCTTTTATAATTGTATGATAAATCATCTTGATCACCATTAAAACCTGGGAAAAATCTTGGTGTACTTGCTTCGTGCCAATCTAAAGGAGAAAGCAAACTTATAGGGATTTGTGATGCTTCAAAATCATCAATATAAGAAGTTGCAGCACCTGCTACATCTATTCCGCTTGGTGTTCCTGGAAGTAAATATGCCATATCAGCTCTAACTGATAAATTTGATGGAGCATCTGTATCTACAAAAGGTAATTTATTTGCCAATTTGGTAAAATACGGAACCTCTGTAGAGTAATCTATATTTAGTCCAAACATGGTATTATCTATTGGTTCTGCTCCAAAATTTACTTTTGGTGTAATTGGTCTTTCGTTTACATTTAAAATTGTGGCTCCTACAATAAAATTTTCGGAAAACTTATGCTCAACATCTACCCCCATAAAGGTTTTTCTTTGTTGATTAAAAACCGCATTATTTTCTGTTGATACACTTATTGGTGTTCCAGAAGCTTGTAAACCTGGATCAATAATTTGTACTCTACCTGCTAAATAATCTACAACAAAATCTACCCCTTCTACTAGTTGTCTTCCACCAGCAGTAACTCTTACTGACCCTCTAGGAACATTAAATGCCCCGATAGGAATTCCTCCTGAATTTTCTGATTTAAAATATCCTTTTAAGAAATACTTGTCTTTATTTTGATAGTTGTTTTTTACGTTGGTTTTTGTATTTAAATAAAGTTCTTCAAATACATAGGCATCTATGTCTGATTGTGTTTCTAAACCAACATCATTTGTTATACTAGGATTTTTTATCAAATCATTTCCAAAAGGTTCTGGTTCTGGAAAAATAACAAACCCGTTTTCAGAGTTTACAGTAATTCCTTCTACGTAATCAAAAAATCCATCTGGATCTCTAAACTGACTTTGATCTAATTGATCTAATTTTAAAACTTGAATTAAAGGGAGGTTAGAAATTCCGGTAGAATTAGCATTTTGTAATGTGTTAGATGCAATTCCGGTCGCATCATCTCGGTATTGAATTTCAAAACGAAAACCATCTTGTGTTAATGGAAAAGCACCTAATGCATAAACGTTTTTCATCATTAATCGCCATGTAGGAAAAGATTCTTCTCCACCCGTTCCATCATCTCTTTTTGTTTGTAAAATTTCTGAACGCAGTAACTTTACAGCTAAGTTTTCTGGAGCTTGAATTCCATCATTTGAAAACTCACCAACTTTAAAAGATTTTTTGGTGCTACCCATTATGTTTCCTGCAACGGTATACTCATAAGCAACTGCTAAAACTTCACCATCATTCAATCTTCTATTTAAAGAAATAAAACCTAATTGAGCGTTTATTTTATATTCATTTGCATTTAATTTTCTAGCATTTTGTAGTACAGAATAATCTGTTCCTTGTTGCATCATATAAGGCTGCAAAGTTGCATCTACTGTAGAAATATCTCTTATTCCGCTATTGGGTGCTAATAAAGCAGATAAATTATTAGATTCGTTTGCGGGTAAATTTCCACCAGAAACTACAGGAGGACTTGTTGGTTGCACTGAACCTGTTTGATTTACTAAAACACTACTTTCTGACTCACCAAGATCTGCAAGCGCAACAATACTTCTAAAGTCTTCTGTATTTGCGTTTCTATTGGTAACCCAAACCTCTATTCTTGTAATGTTTATTTGACTATTGATTAAAGGGTAACTTTTTAGTGAGTTGGCGTAGTTGTCTATAAAATACTGTGATAAGAAAAAGTGCCTATCGTTGTCATAATCTGTTGTTTTTAATTCAAAAGATTGAATTGAAGCACCAGCTTCTGAAACCACTGTTTTGCTTTCTGAATTTTGTTGAGAAAAAACAGCTGTTACATTAGTGTTTCCAAATTTTAATTGGGTTTTAACACCAAATAAACTTTGCGCACCGTTTATCAAAGAATTTTTAATAGGCATAGAAACATTACCTGCTTCAATTCCTTGTAAAATATCATCTTCTGTTGGTGTATAATCTATTTTTACTACATTTTGAAAGTCAAACGAAGCTTGTGTATCATAATTTGCCGTAAACTCTAATCGTTCTCCAACTTTAGCTTTTATACTTGCATTTATTTGTTGGTCAAAATCAAAAGTAAAACTACTTCTATTTTCTTCGGTAATTTGTGGGTTATCTGTGTTTTGATAGATAAAACCTAGTTTTAAATTTAGGCTACCTGCCGGTGTAACTTTTACTGTATTTCCTCCAAAAATAGATTGGAAAAAATCGGAGTTTACATAATAGGTTGGTAGTAAATCTTTTTGAGCTGCAGCAGCACCTTTTTTCTTACTGTTTGTTGCGCTCACCTTAGCTTTAAAATACTCTAATATATCTCTTTTTAATCGATATGCCTGGTATTCTTGTGGTGTTAGATAAATAGGTGTTTTAATTTGGTAAGTCCCAATTTTTTCTACAATTACATACTTGTTTAGTGCCTTGTCAAAAACAACAACTTTTTTTGCTAAATTGTCTAAGAATAAAGCCCCTCTTTGATTATGCTTAAAGCTATATTGTAACTTTGTAGTGTCTTTTTTTACAGTTGTAGAATCGTTACTTTGGGTAGTTTGCGCGTAAGAAATTAAGTTTACTGTAAAAGTAAAAAGAACAAATAAAAGTATTTTTTTAAATAATCTACTCAATTGATTATAAGTTTTTTAAAGCTAATTTTATTATTTTTTCCACAGTTGCTTCTGGGCTTTCTTTTAAAACGGAAGATACAACCTTGCTCGCTTGCTTTCTGTTAAACCCTAAAACTTCTAAAGCAGATAACGCTTCATCTTTGTTTGTATTGCTTGCTGAAACAGAAACTTCATCGATATCAAAGGTTTTTAAAATTTTATCTTTTAAATCTACAATTACTCTTTGGGCAGTTTTAACACCAATTCCTTTTACAGATTGAATTAAAGCTACGTTTTCTGCGGCAATTGCATTTTGTATCTCTTCCGAGGTCATAGATGACAACATTGTTCTTGCTATACTAGGTCCAACACCAGAAACGGAAATTAATAATTTAAAGACCTCTCTTTCTGTTTTATTAATAAAGCCAAAAAGTGTATGAGCATCCTCTCTAACAGATAAATGCGTATATAAAATTACATTTTCCTCTGAAGGTAAACTAGAAAAAGTGTTTAAAGAAATATGAAGTAAATATCCAACACCATTGCAATCTACAACAACTTCTGTTGGATTTTTCTCTACTAATCTTCCTCTAATTTGTGTAATCATATATTCTTTTTCGGGATTCTAATTTAACAATTTATTTCTTTCTCTTTCTTGTGCGTCTACAGCAGCTAAAGCAGCCATATTCACCATTTCATCTACACTTGCACCCAATTGTAAAATATGAACAGCTTTACTTAAACCTAAAACTACTGGACCAATAGATTCTGCTCCATCTACTTGTTTTAATAACTTATAGGTAATATTAGCAGATTCTAAATTAGGGAAAATTAATACATTTACTTTTTTTCCATTTAATTTAGAAAAAGGAAACTCTTTAGCTAACATTTCTGGATTTAATGCAAAATCTGCCTGAATTTCTCCGTCTACAATAGCATTAGGAAAATGACGATGAATATAAGAAACGGCTTCACTAATTTTTTTAGAAGTTTCTGTATTTGAAGATCCAAAGTTAGAGAATGATAACATTGCGGTGTTGGGTTGCATGCCAAACATTTTCACCAATTTAGCTGTCATCTGAGAGATTTTTACTAAATCTTTGGCAGAAGGATTTATATTGATGGTGGTGTCTGATAAAAATAATGGACCTTGTTTGGTTAACATTAAATTACAAGCTGCAATTTTTGTAATTCCTTTGTCTTTTTCAATAAGTTCTAACATTGGTTTTACTACAGAAGGGTAAGGTCTAGAGTATCCAGTAATTAAAGCATCTGCTTCTCCTTCGTTTACCATCATTGCTGCAAAATAATTACGTTCTCTCATTAATTTTGTTGCTTCAGAAAGCGTACGTCCTTTTCTTTGACGAGTTTTCCAATATGCTTTACCAAAACGACTTCTTCTATCTTCTTCTTCGTCTGTTTTTGGATCTATAATAGGGACATTAGCTGTAAACCCAATTTCTTCTTTTAATTCTAAGATCACCTCTTTTCTTCCTAGTAAAATAGGGTTTCCAAGTCTTTCATCATAAACCCTTTGTGCTGCTTTTAAAACATCCAAATGATCTGCTTCTGCAAAAACAATTCTTTTTTTATTGCTTTTTGCTCTGTTGTGTAGAAGTCTAATTTCTTTACTTCCAGATCCAGAACGTTCCATTAGTTCTTCACGATATTTATTCCAATCAGAGATTGGCTCTAGAGCAACTCCAGAATCCATTGCTGCTTTAGCAATTGCTGGTGGAATTTCGTAAATTAATCTTGGATCAAAAGGTTTTGGAATAATGTATTCTCTACCATATGTTAAGCTCACTTCGTCATAAACAATATTTACTTGCTCTGGCACTGATTTTTTAGCTAAATCGGCTAAGGCATGTACAGCAGCCATTTTCATTTCTTCATTAATTTTGGTTGCTCTAACATCTAAAGCACCTCTAAAAATAAAAGGAAATCCAAGTACATTATTTACTTGATTAGGATGGTCTGATCTTCCTGTTGCCATAATTATATCTTTTCTAGTGGCAACTGCTAAATCGTATTCTATTTCAGCAACTGGATTTGCCATGGCAAAAACAATTGGATCTTTTGCCATAGATAAAAGCATTTCTGGAGAAACTACATTTCCTTTAGATAAGCCGATAAAAACATCTGCATTATGCATGGCTTCATCTAAAGTATTGATGTCTACATCTGTTGCAAATTCAGCTTTTTGTGAGGTAAGATTATCTCTATCTTTTCTAATTACCCCTTTACTGTCGCACATTACAACATTTTCTCTTTTTACACCTAATTTTAAATACAAACGTGTACAAGAAATTGCGGCAGCACCTGCTCCGTTTACAACAATTTTTACCTTATTAATCTCTTTATTTGTAATGTCGATGGCATTTTTTAATGCGGCAGCAGAAATAATTGCAGTTCCATGTTGGTCATCGTGCATTACAGGAATGTCTAATTCTTCCTTTAAACGTCTTTCAATTTCAAAAGCTTCAGGAGCTTTAATATCTTCAAGATTGATCCCTCCAAAAGTCGGAGCTATAGCTTTTACGGTTTGAATAAAATGCTCTACATCTGTTGCGTCAACTTCAATATCAAAAACATCAATATCAGCAAAAATTTTAAATAACAATGCTTTTCCTTCCATTACGGGTTTAGAAGCATCAGGGCCAATATCTCCTAAGCCTAAAACAGCTGTTCCGTTAGATATTACGGCTACTAAATTTCCTTTTGAAGTGTATTTATATGCGTTGTTTTTGTCTTTTTCAATTTCTAAACAAGGTTCTGCAACCCCGGGAGAATATGCTAGTCCTAAATCGTGTTGAGTAGCGTATTTTTTAGTTGGAACAACTTCAATTTTTCCTGGTTTTGGTTTGGCGTGATATAGTAAAGCCTCGTGTCTTTTTCTAGAATCGCTCATAAATTATTATTTGCTTGTTTAACATACAAATATAGGCTTTTCAATGAAAGAGCAAATAAAATTTCTGTTCTTTTAAGTAGTTGTTTTTTAGAAAATACTATCTTTTGTATTTTTAGAGTATTTTAGAAAATTAAGAAGTCTTTGTGTGTTGTTTAACAAAATTTAAACTTTTACATGTAACATAAGAGCTATGTTTGCGTCTATCAACAAAACCTAATTATGAAAAAAATTACTTCCCTATTATTTCTTTTTATTTCTGCGTCTATTTTAGCACAAGTAAAAGGGAAAATTACAGATTCAAAAAAGAATCCATTATCTTTTGTGAGTGTTTATTTAGAAAATACAGTAACAGGTACGACTTCTAATGATAGTGGAGAATATATTTTAAATCTTACTAAAAAAGGGAATTATACAATCGTTTTTCAAATTTTAGGATATAAAACAGTAAAAAAGAATGTGAATATTATTTCTTTTCCGTTTGAATTAAGCGTGCAACTAGCAGAAGAAAATGTACAATTAGATGAAATTTCTATTTCTACAAAAGAAAATCCTGCAGATGCAATTATTAGAAGTGTAATTGCAAGTAAAGAAAAGAATACAGATAAGTTTTCAAAATATACGGCTAAGTTTTATTCTCGTGGTATGTATAAAATAAAAGACGCTCCTAAGAAGTTTTTAGGTCAAAATATGGGCGACTTTGGTGGGGGTTTAGATTCTACGAGAAGTGGTATTATTTACCTTTCAGAGACAGTCTCTGAAATTAAATTTCAAAAAAAGCCAAAAAGATTTAAAGAAAAAATTATAGCGTCTAAAGTTAGCGGACAAGACAATGGAATTAGTTTTAACAGAGCCGAAGATGCAAATATTAACTTTTATGATAATAGTG
Organism: Polaribacter marinus; assembly: GCF_022662535.1. GTDB lineage: Bacteria > Bacteroidota > Bacteroidia > Flavobacteriales > Flavobacteriaceae > Polaribacter > Polaribacter marinus. The sequence continues at coordinate 23,117 of NZ_JAKQYM010000006.1, read as the reverse complement.
TTGAGTTTGGAAACGATTTAATTTCACCAATTTCTACAAATGCGTTTAGCTATTATCGATTTAAATTAGAAGGAACATTTTATGATAAAAACGGAAAACTCATCAATAAAATAAATATAATTCCTAAGCGTAAAAATGATAGAGTATTTAGTGGTTCTTTATATATTGTAGAAGATGATTGGGCTTTGTATGGGGCAGATGTTTCTGTAACTGGGGCTCAAATAAATGTGCCTATTGTAGATGTTTTACATTTAAAACAGAATTATAATTACTCACAATCAAATGATGCTTGGGTGCTAATTAGTCAAAGTATAGACTTTAAAGTAAATGCATTTGGTTTTAAGTTTGATGGACGGTTTTCTTCGGCATATTCAGAATATAATTTTACGCCAGTTTATGCAGAGAATACTTTTACAAATGAGGTTTTAACTTTTGAAAAAGAAGCAACAGAAAAAGATTCTGTTTTTTGGAATAATTTAAGACCCGTACCATTAACAACAGAAGAGGTTAAAGATTATAAGATTAAAGACAGTATAAAAATTGTACGTAAATCTAAAAAGTATTTAGATTCTTTAGATAGAAAAACAAATAAATTTAATTTATTAGCTCCAATTACAGGGTATTCTTATAGAAATTCATACGAAGATTGGTCTTTAAATTTTAGTGGATTAATAGGCGATTTTAGTTTTAATACAGTGCAAGGGTTTAATACTTCTTTAGGTGTAAGTTATTCTAAAGATCAGAATGAAAAAGGAAAATGGTGGAATGCAGGTGTAAAAGTGAATTATGGTTTTTCTGATGAACGCATAAGACCAACGTTCTTTTTTAGTAAAAACTGGAACAATATTTCTAGACCAAGAGTAACCATTTCTGGAGGGGTAACAACAGCTCAGTTTAATGACAGAAACCCAATAATGAAACTAAATAACACAATTAGTTCGTTGTTTGAAAGAGTGAATTATTTAAAATTTTATGAAAAAAGCTTTGTAAAGGTTAGTTATTCTGAAGAGATAGAAAACGGAATTTATTTGTCATCTTCTTTAGAGTATGCAAATAGAAAACCTCTGTTTAATACTACAAATTATTCGTTTGTTAGTCAAAATAAAAATGGAGGATACAAGTCAAACAATCCTTTAGATATAACAGATTTTGTCAACGCACCTTTTGATGAGCATAAAATAGCAACATTAAATGTTGGCGCAACATTTATTTTTGGGCAAAAATATTTATCGTATCCAAATAGTAAATTTAATATTGGTAATCCTAAGTTTCCTTCTGTAAGTGTTAGGTACACAAAAAAGTTTGGAGCATCTAATTCTGAGCTAAATTCAGATTTGTTACGAGCTAATATAAGACAAAATGTAAACGCAGGAAATTACGGTCAGTTTGTATATAATATTAGAGGAGGTTTGTTTTTGAAAAAGAAAAACATTGCTTTTATGGATTATTTACAGGCTAAGGGAAATAAATTGGCCTTTCCTTTAGATAGTGAGTTAAATAGTTTTGGTTTGTTAGAATATTATAAGTTTTATACCAATGACAAATACGCAGAGGCACATGTAGAACACAATTTTAAAGGAGCTGTTTTAGGAAAAGTTCCACTAGTAAATAAATTAAATTTCCATTTGGTTGGAGGAGCAAAAACATTGTTTATGGCAGATAAAAAACCATATACGGAATACTCTATCGGTTTAGATAATATTGGTTTTGGTAAATGGAGGTTTTTACGCGTAGATTATGTTCACTCTAATTATGGAGGAGTGAAAAACGATGGATTATTGTTTAGATTAAGCTTGTTTTAATTAGTTTTGAAAAATGAAAATCCAAGTATTATTTTTTGGAATTACAACAGATTTAGTAAAAACATCTCAGGTAGAAATTCTTGTTGATGAAAAAATATCAATAGGAAATTTTAAAATTACTTTAAAAGAAAAATATCCGGAATTAAAAAACATCAATTCGTATGCAATTGCTGTTAATGAAACATATGCAGAGGAGGGTTTGCTTTTAAAAGACGGTGATGTTGTTGCAATTATACCTCCAGTGAGTGGAGGGTAAAATTATCTCAAATATTTTTTATCCATATAAAAAGTGCCAAAAGGTAATAAAGAACAAAGTAATATTATTCCAAAGTTTTTGTGATCCCATTTCATTTCTTTTTTTAGCATAAAAGCTAAAATAACATACAGTATAAAAAGAATCCCATGTGGCATTCCTAACATTTTCACATAGGTTTCATCGCCTTGAAATGCTTTAATTGGCGTTGCAATGAATAATAATAACAGGTAAGAAATTCCTTCTAATAAACTTACAATTCTAAAGATACTTTTCATTTTTTTGAAGTATTGAAAATTAGATGGCAAAGATACATTATGAATTATTATTTTTGTTGATGTATGCAAAGAACTTCTATTAAAATAACCTCAGAGAAATTAGATTTAAATGAGTGTTACAATTTTGTTACTGATGATTCCTGTGGTGGGATTTCTGCTTTTGTAGGAACTGTAAGAAATGATACACAAGGAAAAGAAGTTCTTCAGTTAGATTTTTCTACATATAAACCAATGGCAATTAAAGAAATGCAAAACATTGCTAATTTGGTTTTAGAAAAGTTTGATATCCAAAAAATTGCCATTCATCATGCAGAAGGAATGTTACAAATTGGGGATGTTCCGGTAATCATTACAGCATCATCAAAACATAGAAAAGCAGCTTTTTTAGCCTGTCAATTTGCTATTGATACCTTAAAAGAAACGGTTCCTATTTGGAAGAAAGAATATTTTTCTGATGGCGAGGTTTGGGTAAACGCTCATCCATAGTCCGAGTCTGAAAATAATGAGAAATAAAAAATAGTTACTGAATACTGTTAACTCCTTTTCTGCTTTGTATCCATAAATAGAACTGCAATCCAAATAAAATAGCACCAGTTAATAAATGTGTTGCTTGTGTTCCTAAAGGAAATGATGCGTAATACATTAAAATTCCCGTAATGGTTTCTAAAAAGATTAAAGCAACAATCCAATTTACCAACTTGTAACCTAAGTTTTTAATTTGATTCAAATAGAAAAGTCCTAAGTTTACGAGCACAATTGCAATTGTAAAAGATCTATGAAAATAGAATTTAAAACTAGGGTTCATTAAACTGTAATTTTTGTTTTCAAAACCAAATTGTTTTACCTGTTCGTCTATAAATTGTCTTACTTGAGTTCCTAGTGCAATCTGAATTAAAGAAAAAACTACAGAAACAATTAGCAGTTTGTTGAAAAGTGAATTATATCTGTGTTGCGTCTTTTTATTAGAAATTATAAACTTTAGTTGCAGTAAGATTGCAATAATTATCAAGCCAATAACCATGTGTATGGTTATCATTTCTGGTTTTAAATTAGTGTCAACAACCATTTTTCCTAAAGCCGCTTCAACAAGCATTAAAAAGAAAGAAGTAAAGGCCAAATAAGGAATTCTTTTGTCTTTTTTCCAATATTTGCTAGCTCCATAGATTAAAAAAAGAAAAACAAAACCAGCTAAAACAGATGTCAATCTATTAATATATTCTGTCCAAGAGTGGTATTTGTTAAATTTAGCGTAATTGTGTTTTGTGTATTTTTTCCAATTATTTTGATTGAAATCATCAGAAGTTTTTACATTTTGTTCTGCAACAAATAAGGTTTCGTCTTTAATAATAATAAACCCTTTTTTAAACTCTGTATTTGGTTTCCATGTAATTTGCTCTTCAGAAGTTGGTGGTATGTAATAACCAAAACATTTAGGCCAGTCAGGACAACCCATTCCAGAGCCAGTCATTCTAACAACTGAGCCTGCTAAAAAAATTATATAAACAGAAATTATAGCAATTTGTACAACTCTTGGGAATTTATTTTTCATTAAGGAAACGATTTCTGCAAAAATAAGACAAAAAAAAGTCGCTTAAAACATTTTAAGCGACTTGTTACTTTGTAAAAAATTTAAGAATATAATTAGATAACTCTAACGTCTACTGCGTTTAAACCTTTTCTACCTTCTTTAAGATCGAATTCTACTGCATCACCTTCTCTCACTTCGTCAATTAATCCTGATACGTGTACAAAATACTCTGTGTTTGAATCATCTTCTGTTACGAATCCAAATCCTTTAGATTCGTTGAAGAATTTTACTGTCCCTTTTTTCACTTTGTTATATAATAAATGTTAATAATAGTACAAAGATACGTTTATATATTTAGGTTTCTACATTTTTTTGAGTTCTCTATTCATAATAGTTTTCTTTTATTTTTAATTTCAGTAGAATTTTAGTTTTTAGTTTTTTTAAAAAACAAGTCGATTTTGTTGGTTTAAAATCCTTTTACTAGAATGTCAATAAAACTAGGGCTTTAGAAAAATTTAACATTTTAAAATACTGATAATGTGTAGTTTGTGTAATTATTGAAATTTCGAAAAAAAACTAAAAAAAGAGAATTTGTTAAAAACTTCAAGGGTTTTGTGAATAAGTATGACTTTCATTTTGAAGTAAAAAAAGCAATCTTTGTAAGAGTCGTTCTTAACGATAAAATAACATTCATAAACCTTAAAAACTGCTAAAAAATATGTCTTTTATAGAACCAATCTTACAGCCTAATGATAATCGTTTTGTAATTTTTCCAATTCAACATGATGATTTATGGGATTGGTATAAAAAACAACAAGCATGTTTTTGGACTGCCGAAGAAATAGATTTGCATGCAGATATTGTAGATTGGAATTCTAAATTAACAAATGATGAGCGTTATTTCATCAAACATATTTTAGCTTTTTTTGCAGCTTCAGATGGTATTGTAAATGAAAACTTAGCAGAAAACTTTGTAAATGAAGTACAATACTCAGAAGCTAAATTTTTCTATGGTTTTCAAATTATGATGGAAAACGTTCACTCAGAAACGTATTCTTTATTAATTGATACCTATGTAAAAGACGAAGTAGAAAAAGATAAATTATTTAGAGCAATAGAAAACTTTCCTGCAATTAAAAAGAAAGCAGATTGGGCATTAAAATGGATAGAATCTGATTCTTTTGCAGAAAGATTAATTGCATTTGCGGCAGTAGAAGGAATTTTCTTTTCTGGTGCATTTTGTTCTATTTTTTGGTTAAAGAAAAGAGGTTTATTACCTGGATTAACTTTTTCTAACGAGTTAATTTCTCGTGATGAAGGAATGCATTGTGATTTTGCAGTACACTTACACAATAACCATATGGTGAATAAAGTACCTAAAGAACGTATTAGAGAAATACTTTTAGATGCTTTAGATATTGAACGTGAGTTTATTACGGAATCTTTGCCTGCTAGTTTAATAGGGATGAATTCTAAGTTAATGACACAGTATTTAGAATTTGTTACAGACAGATTGCTGCTAGAATTTGGTTGCGAGAAAGAGTATGAAGCAACAAATCCGTTCGATTTTATGGAAATGATTTCTTTAGAAGGAAAAACCAACTTCTTCGAAAAAAGAGTGTCAGAATACCAAAAAGCAGGTGTAAAATCTGGAGGAACAGGAAGCATTAGTTTCGATTCAGATTTTTAGAGTTTACACGCTCCAACATATTAGAATAAAAATAGTTAGCCAAAAAGTGGATGTTTTGGCGGCTTTAATAACCAAATAAAAACCCAATATTACAATGTTTGTACTAAAAAGAGACGGCAAGAAAGAGCCAGTGATGTTCGACAAAATCACAGCAAGAGTTAAAAAAATGTGTTACGGATTAAATAAAATTGTCGATCCAGTAAAAGTTGCAATGCGTGTAATTGAAGGTTTGTATGATGGTGTAACTACTTCAGAGTTAGATAATTTAGCGTCAGAAACGGCAGCTACTATGACAACTGCTCATCCAGATTATGCAAAATTAGCTGCAAGAATTGCCGTGTCTAATTTACATAAAAACACAAAAAAATCGTTTTCAGAAACAATGGATGATTTGTATTATTATGTAAATCCACGTACAGAGAAAAAAGCACCATTGTTGGCAGATGATGTGTATCAAATAATAAAAGAAAATGCGGAGAAATTAGACTCTACTATTATTTATAATAGAGATTTTAATTATGATTATTTTGGTTTTAAAACTTTAGAACGTTCATATTTATTAAAATTGAACGGACAAATAGCAGAACGTCCACAACATATGTTAATGCGTGTTTCTATTGGTATTCATAAAAATGATATCGATGAAGCAATAGCTACATATGAGTTAATGAGTAAAAAATATTTTACACATGCAACACCAACCTTATTCAATTCAGGTACACCAAAACCTCAAATGTCTTCTTGTTTTTTATTGCAAATGCAAGATGATAGTATAGAAGGGATTTACGATACCTTAAAACAAACTGCAAAAATTTCGCAATCTGCAGGTGGTATTGGTTTGTCTTTGCATAATATTAGAGCTACAGGTTCTTATATTGCTGGTACCAATGGTACATCTAATGGTATTGTACCCATGTTAAAAGTATTTAATGATACTGCACGTTATGTAGATCAAGGTGGAGGAAAACGTAAAGGTTCTTTTGCCATGTATTTAGAGCCTTGGCATGCAGATATTTTCGACTTTTTAGATTTGAAAAAAAATCACGGTAAAGAAGAGATGCGCGCAAGAGATTTATTCTATGCAATGTGGATTTCGGATTTATTCATGAAACGTGTAGAGGAAGATGCAGAATGGACTTTGATGTGTCCTCATGAATGTCCACATTTATACGATACTTACGGTGAAGAATTTGAACGTTTGTATACTAGTTATGAAGCAGCAGGTAAAGGAAGAAAAACAATAAGAGCTCGTGAACTTTGGGAGAAAATTTTAGAATCTCAAATAGAAACAGGTACACCATACATGTTGTATAAAGATGCGGCAAATAGAAAAACAAATCAGAAAAATTTAGGTACAATTCGTTCTTCGAACTTGTGTACAGAAATTATGGAATATACTGCAAAAGACGAAGTTGCTGTATGTAACTTAGCATCTATTGCTTTGCCAATGTTTGTTTCTGAAAAAGAAAATGGAGAGAAATTCTTTAACCATAAAAAATTATTTGATGTTACTAAAAAGGTAACACGTAATTTAGATACCGTTATTGACGCCAATTTTTACCCTGTAATAGAAGCAGAAAACTCTAATTTTAGACACAGACCTGTAGGATTAGGGATTCAAGGTTTAGCAGATACATTTATCAACTTGCGTTTACCTTTTACAAGTGACGAAGCAAAAAAATTAAATCAAGAAATTTTTGAAACCATGTATTTTGCTGCGGTAACTTCTTCTATGGAAATGGCTAAAGCAAAAGAACCTTATTCTACATTTAAAGGCTCTCCAATGTCAGAAGGAGAGTTTCAATTTAACATGTGGGGAATTAAAGATGATGAATTAAGTGGAAATTGGGATTGGGCCAAATTGCGTAAGCAAGTTATGAAACATGGGGTTAGAAACTCTTTATTAGTTGCTCCAATGCCAACAGCATCAACTTCTCAAATTTTAGGAAATAATGAGGCTTTTGAACCTTATACTTCAAATATTTATACAAGAAGAGTTTTATCGGGAGAGTTTATTGTTGTAAACAAACACTTATTAGAAGACTTAGTAGAGTTAGGTTTGTGGGATAACGATATGAAAGAAGATATTATGCGTGCAAACGGTTCTATACAACATATTGAAGCAATTCCTGCAGAATTAAGAGAATTGTACAAAACCGTTTGGGAAATGAGTATGAAAGATATTATTGATATGGCGCGTCATAGAGGATATTTTATTGATCAATCTCAATCGTTAAACTTGTTTATGAAAGATCCAGATTTTGGTAAATTAACATCAATGCATTTCTACGGATGGAAATCGGGGTTAAAAACAGGAATGTATTACCTAAGAACTAAATCTGCTGTAAATGCAACTCAGTTTACAGTTTCTAAAGAAAAGAAAGCAGAAGTTATTGAAGATAAACCAATGAGTCCTGCAGAATTTAAAGCAATGGTTGATGCTTCTAAAAACGGAGCACCAGATGACGATTGTTTAATGTGTGGTTCTTAAATCAATTAAATTAAAAGTTGAAAAGAGAAGTCGAAAGGCTTCTCTTTATTATGAATATATTAAAAACAGCAAGCTGAGGCAGTAAAAAAAACACATAAAAAAAAGGGACATTTAGAAATATCCCTCTTGGTATTCTAATAAATTTTTGAGTGGATGCAAAAATTTAGCCGATAAAAAAAGATAAAGATTACCTCATCTAATTTTGTTACTTCAAACGTACAAAATTCAAACCTTTCTACCAAGTATAAATATTTCTTAAAAGTGAATTTTTATTGATTTCTCTTTAACTACAGCGGTTAAAGAGTTAAAAAAAAATATCAACAAAATATACACTTGTTAACAATTGTGATTTAAAAAGAAGAATTACAATATATATTTATATAAAAAATGAAATATAAAATTTCAATAAATCCTTTAGTTGATTTTTCTAAAGGTACAGACGCAAAAAAAAGAAGGATAATTAAAGATTCTAAAGAGCCCCCTATATTAAAAGTAGGATGGTATCAAACACCTAGGGCTTGCATAAAAAGATCTTTATCTGAAAATGGAAATGAAGAGCCAATTATTAAAGGGCTTGAGAAGCTGAAAAATAAAATAGTTAGTAAACCACAACAAATTACTAATAAAACTTCATCTTTGTTAGCCATGAGGAAATTTTTAGATATTGATATTCCTGAGATTCTTAAAAATCATGACCTAACTATTATAAAAAAGAGAGTAATTAAATCTACTTTTATTGATGGTGTGGAAATATTAGTTTCTCCAGATATAGTTTTTACAATTAATTATAAAGGTGAAAAATATATTGGAGGGGTTAAAATTCATCTATCAAAAGGGAATATTTTTGAAATACAAGATTCAAAAATGGTAGCTACAATTTTGTATAAGCATATTTCTGAAATTGCATCAAATTATAATGCAATTCCATTAAATGATATTTGTTTTTCATTAGATGTTTTTGATGGTAGAATTGTTTCAGCATCAAAGAATTCAGAAAAAATACTAATGCAAGTTGCGAAAGTATGTTCTGAGATTAAAAGGTTTTGGATGATTGCATAAATTTAAATTAAAAGTTGATAAAAAGAGAAGTAGAAATACTTCTCTTTTTTCGTATTTTCGAAGAAATTTTATGATGAAGAAAGCCTTTTTAATTTTAACATTAATCATGATTTGTTTTTCTTGTAAAAAGAATAAACAAATAAAAAAGAGTGAAATTGCTAAAGAAACTACAGATAAATACATCAATTTTAATAAATATACTTTCAATACAATAAATAAAACTAAAGAAAAAGTATCGTTATCTGAAGGCAAAAAATATATTTTAGATTTTTGGTATTTAGAATGTGCACCTTGTGTAAAACAACACAAACAACTTCAAGAATATCAAAATCAACTATTAAAAAACGACATAGAAATTATCGGAATTTCTATAGATCGAAGTCAAAAAAACTGGAGAGAATATTTAGTTGAACATCAGTATAATTGGAAAAATTATAATCAGTTCAATGAAGAAAATGACTTAAAAAATGATTTAGATATTAAACTTTTTCCTACCTATTATTATGTAGATGGTAAGGGAGTTATCTTTAAAAAGTTTAATTCTTTTCAAAAAGCAATTACCTATTTAAATTTAGAAATCAGCCTTTAAAAAAATAATACAATGAACTGGGAACAACTCCTTTCTTTAAAACGCTTTGGTGATACAGAAAAAAGACTAAGAGCAGCACAAGATGAAACTCGTTTGGGTTTTGAAGTAGATTTTGATAGAATTATATTTTCATCTGCATTTAGAAGCTTACAAGACAAAACACAGGTAATTCCTTTATCTGAAACCGATTTTGTTCACACGCGCTTAACACATAGTTTAGAAGTTTCTGTTGTTGGTAGAACTTTGGGTAGAAGTGTAGGGAAAGTGTTGCTAGAACGTCATCCAAATTTAGCAAAATTAGGATATACTTTTAACGATTTTGGAGCTATTGTAGCCGCAGCTTCTGTAACACATGATATTGGAAATCCACCTTTTGGACATTCAGGAGAAAAAGCTATTGGTGAGTATTTTAAATCAGGAAATGGCGCAAAATACAAAGATCAATTATCGTTAAAAGAATATCAAGATTTAATAGATTTTGAAGGAAATGCCAACGGATTTAAAATTTTAACAGAATCTAGAATGGCAATTCCTGGTGGTTTGCGTTTAAGCTATGCCACTTTAGGGGCCTTTTTAAAATACCCAAAAGAAAGCCTTCCTAAAAAACCAACAAATCATATTGCAGATAAAAAATATGGTTTTTTTCAATCAGAAAAAGAGGAGTTTTTAGATGTTGTTAACGATCTTGGTATGCTGCAAAAATCTTCAGATAATATTTCTTTTTATAGACATCCATTAGCTTATTTAGTAGAAGCTGCAGATGATATTTGCTACACAATTATCGATTTTGAAGATGGAATAAATCTTGGGTTAATCGATGAAGAATTCGCTTTAGAATACATGATTAAATTGGTTAAAGATACTATTGATAGCAAAAAATATCACTCACTACAACACAAAACAGACAGAGTGGGTTATTTAAGAGCTTTAGCTATTGGCGTTTTAATTAATGAAGCTGTAACTATTTTCTTAGCAAATGAAGAAGCAATTTTAAACGGAACTTTTAACAAATCATTATTAGAGAAATGCAAGTATGAAGCACAAATTAATGATATTATAAAAATTAGTGTTGATAAAATTTACAGAAGTACCGATGTTATTGAAAAAGAAGTGGCAGGTTATAGAATCATAGCCGATTTATTAGATGTATTTGTAGATGCTTTAAATAATAACTTTGAGGGTACTGCTTCTAATTTTGATAAATTAGTCCTTAATTTATTACCTAGAGAGTATCAAACAGAAACAAACAATTTATATAATAGAATTTTGAAGGTTTGTAGCTATGTTTCGGGGATGTCAGATAGTTATGCAATTAGAATGCATAAAAAGATTTCAGGAAATATTGCTAAAAACACATTTTAATACCTACTTTTGATAATATTTTAACATATTTTAACACATTTTAACTAATTATTATCAAATAAAAATGAAAAAAAAGGCACTTTTTTTAATAGCATCAATTGTAGGGGTTGGGCTATTTTACTTTAATTCTACTTCCAAAAATGATATAGAATTAATAAGAAAACAACATGCAGAGATTTTAAAAAATCATCCGTATAACAAAACAAAAAATTTATCGAAAAAAGAAAGAAGAGCGCAGGGTTTACCACCTAATGCTTTTTTTGATCAAGAATATTTAAATGAAATTAATCCTTATACAGGAAGAACTCATAGAGAAAATGTTTTTACTCTTCAAGAAGAATTAGCGCAAATTAGAGAAACTCAAAGAGTACCTGGAGATGCTAACGATAATGCATGGGAAGAAAGAGGGCCAAATAATGTTGGAGGTAGAACAAGAGCAGTTATTTTTGATCCTAATGACGCAACCCAAGAAACAGTTTATGCTGGTGGTGTTAGTGGTGGTCTTTGGAAAAACACAAACATTTCTGATGAAAATTCTACTTGGACACATGTAGATATTCCTGAAAACTTAGCCATTTCTTGTATTGCTATAGATCCAAACGATTCAATGATTTGGTATGTAGGTACAGGTGAATCGTATGTTAGTGGTGATGTCAACGGAACTGGAGTTTGGAAATCAACAGATGGAGGTACCACTTGGGGCAAAGTTTTTGGTGGTGTAATAGGAGATGCTCTTTTTGAGTCAAATGCAAAAATAACAATCAACTCACCTGCAAGTTTAGCAGGCGAATATAGTGCTGCTCTTTCAACGGCTATTGGCGTAGATCTGGTTTCAGATATTGTTGCAGATTTAGTTTTAGCAGAAGATGATACCGCTCCAACCGAGGATGGATGTACGTCATTAATTAATGGAGCAGCTATAAATGGAAAAATAGCAGTTATTAAAAGAGGAACTTGTGGTTTTCAAGATAAAGTTGCTAATGCTCAAACAGCAGGAGCAATTGCAGTTGTTATTGTAAATAATCAAGCAGGGTATCCAATCAACCAAGCAGGAGATGATTTAACTTTAACCATACCAACCGTTATGGTTTCTCAAGAAGTTGGAAATAGCATTATTGCTGCTCTTGGTAGTAGTGTGGTTAACGTAAAACTTTCTGGATCTAGAGATGCGGGTTCTAATTATGTAGTTTCTAATGGTATTCAGCATGTAAATGATATTGTTGTTAGAGATAACGGAGGTGTTTCTGAAGTTTATGTTGCGGCTACAGAAGCATATTATGGAGCGGGTGCAAGTTTATTTGGTATAAACGATAAAGGAGTGTATAAATCTGTAGACGGTGTTAACTTTACTCAATTAAATATTCCTAAAAATGCTTCAGGAAATGAGTATAATCCTAACAATATAAAAATAGCGGCAGACAACTCTGTTTATATTTCCACAACATCAGACATTCTTGGTGAAGGTGGTGGTGTTATTTTACAATCTACAGATGCAAATGCTACTGTTTTTGAAGTAAAACACATAGTTCCTAGTGGGTTAAGAACAGAAATTGCTTGTTCTAAAACAGATGCTGATAAAATATACGTCTTAGCTCAATTAGCCGTTGTTGCTGCAACAGATGCTCCTGTAGGAATGTACAAAACAACCAATGGTTTTGATAGTGTTTCAACAATTGTGCTTCCTAATGATAACGATATTGATATATCATACAATGATTTTACTAGAGGTCAATCTTTTTATGATTTATTATTAAGAGTAGATCCAAATGATGATAGTAATATTTATATAGGAGGAATAGATCTATTTAAAAGTACTACTAGTGGCTTTTTGTTTTCTCAAATATCTAAATGGTCTAATAACAATTTATTAGCATTAATGTTAACAACACCTATAGTACATGCAGATCAACATGGATTGGCATTTTCTACAACATCATCAGATAAAATGGTGTTTTCTAATGATGGTGGAGTGTATTTTTCTGATGACGGTGGATCTGATATAGAGGCTAGAAATAAAGGGTATAATACGCTACAATTTTATTCAGTAGGTGTTGCTCCAACAACCGCATTACCGGGAGACAATTATATTGCTGGTGCTCAAGATAATGGAACTCAGCTTTTTGAAAATGTAGGAGCTGGTGTTAATAGTTCTGTTGAGGCTCAAGGTGGAGATGGTGCTTATAGTTTCTTTGACCAAGATGGAACAGACCAATACTATATTTCAAATTATGTATATAATGCAAGTATTATGCTTTATGATTTAGGAAGTGGTTCTGAAGTTACAATTAATTCAGAAACAACAACTAATGGAGATTTTATCAATCAAGAAGAATTAGATTCTAATTTAGATATTTTATATTCAAATTACTCCAATACAGAAGGATATGCGATAAGAAGATATAAAAACATTAAATCAAGCTCTGTAGATAAAACAAGTTTAACAAATGCTTTGTTAGACAATGCTCCTTCTGCAATGAAAGTTTCTCCTTACACAACAGCATCATCAAAATTATTTGCAGGTTTAAAAAGTGGAAAGCTTTTAAAAATTGAAGACGCCAATGGGACTCCTGTTTGGTCAGAAATAACAGGAGCAGAGTTTTTAGGTTCTATTTCTGATATAGAATTTGGAACAAGTGAAGATGAAATTTTTGTTACAATGCATAATTATGGAGTAAAAAGCATTTGGTATACTGATGATGCAGGAGAAAGCTGGTCTTCTAAAGAAGGAAACTTACCAGACATTCCTGTAAAAGCAATTTTACAAAATCCTTTAAATACACAAGAAGTAATAATTGGTACTGAGTTAGGTATTTGGAGAACAGCTAATTTTAATGATGAAGCTCCAATTTGGGTACAATCTAATAACGGGATGAATAACGTTAAGGTAATGGATTTAGACTTAAGAGATGACAATGCTGTTTTTGCAGCTACTTATGGTAGAGGTGTTTTTTCTGGACAATTCTCAGCTGAGGTTGCTTCTGTAGATGAAGTAATAAAAGGAAGCGAAGTGTTTACGATTTATCCTACGATTTCTAATGGAAACTTTACAGTTTTAGGAAAAAATGAATTAGGAAAAATGAAAATACATATTTTTGATCTTTCAGGAAAAAAAGTATATCAATCTAATTTAGATTTTAATATAATTAAAAAGCAAGAGGTTTCTGTAAATTTAAGTTCAGGTGTTTATATTGTTAATTTAATTGATGAAAACAACCAAAAAGCTTCTCAAAAGATTGTGATAGAATAAAGGTTACTTTAATTTCTCATAAAAAAAAGACGTCTTTGATGTCTTTTTTTTATGAGAAAAATTCAAATAGATTGGCTAAACTATTAGCATCTAAACCAATTTTGTGTTGTAGTTTTTCAATCGCTCCGTGCTCAATAAATTCATCAGGAATTCCTAATGATTTTATTTGATGAGGAGAATTGTTTTTTGCCGCAAATTCTAAAATAGAAGAGCCAAACCCACCCTTTATAACACCATCTTCAACAGTAATTATTGTTTGATGTTTTTCGAAAATAGTATGTAATAATTGTTCATCTAAAGGTTTTACAAAACGCATATCATAATGAGAAAAACTAGATGAATCTTCAATCAATTCTAATGCATCAGAAACATTTTTAGCAATGGTTCCTATAGATAAAACAGCTGTTTTATTTCCTTTTTGTAAACAAATTCCTTTACCAATTTCTATTTTTTGTAAAGTTTGTTGCCAATTATGAATAGTTCCTTTACCTCTTGGATAACGAATGGCAATTGGATTTTTTAATCCCAATTGAGCAGTGTATAAAATATTACGCAATTCTATTTCATTTCTTGGAGCAAAAATGATTAAATTAGGAATGATCCTTAAATAAGCCAAATCAAAAACTCCATGATGCGTTGCTCCATCTTCCCCCACCAAACCAGCTCTATCTAAACAAAAAACGACGGGTAAATTTTGCAAAGCAACATCGTGAATTACTTGATCAAAAGCACGTTGTAAAAAGGTAGAATAAATAGTGCAAAATGGTATTAATCCTTGGGTTGCCATACCAGCAGCTAAAGTTACAGCATGCTGTTCTGCAATACCTACATCAAAAGTTCTTTTAGGAAACTCTTGCAGCATTAATTTTAACGAACTGCCTGTTAACATTGCAGGTGTAATGGCTACAATTTTCTCATTTTGTTTTGCTAACTCTACAATTGTTTTGCCAAATACATCTTGATACTTGGTAAATAAATTTTCTTCTTTCGGAATTCTTTCTCCAGAAATTTTGTCAAATTTTCCGGGAGCATGATATGTTACTTGATCTTCTTCTGCTTTTTGTAAGCCTTTTCCTTTAGTTGTAATTATATGTAAAAATTTGGGGCCTTTTACAGATTTTAATCGTTCTAATTCTGAAAGTAATTTTGGTAAGTTATGACCGTCAATTGGTCCGGAATAATCAAAATTTAAAGCTTTTATAATATTGTTTTGAGCAGCAAGTCTTTTATCTGTTTTAACCTTAGTTAAATATTCTTTTAAAGCCCCAACAGACGGGTCAATTCCAATAGCATTATCATTTAAAACAATCAATAAGTTGGCCTTAGAAACCCCTGCGTGATTCAAAGCTTCAAAAGCCATTCCGCTTGCTATAGAAGCATCTCCAATAACTGCAATATGATGTTTTTCTGTTGCTCCTTTTAAGTTGGATGCAATTGCCATTCCTAATGCTGCAGAAATAGAGGTAGAGGAATGCCCAACTCCAAAAGCATCAAATTTACTTTCTTTTCTTGATGGAAACCCAGCAACCCCTCCAAATTGTCTATTGGTATGAAAAACGTCTTTTCTTCCTGTTAAAATTTTATGGCCATATGCCTGATGCCCAACATCCCAAATCAATAAATCATTTGGAGTATCAAATAAGTAATGGATTGCAATCGTCAATTCTACAACGCCTAAACTAGCGCCTAAGTGCCCTTCTTTTGTTGCTATAATATCAATAATAAATTCCCGTAATTCTTTTGCAACTTGGGGTAATTGCGCTGGATTTAGTTTTCGTAAATCTTGTGGAGTTGATATGTTATCTAACAAATTCTTCATTCGAATACAAAAATACAATTTAACTTTTTGTAATATTGATTTGTAAAAAGAATAGTTATTATGAAAAATAAAAATATAGTTTTATTGATAGTAAGTTGTATTCTTATTATTTTAAACATATTAACTTCTAATGAATATAATTTAGGTTTTTGGTTTCGAATAATAGCAATTGTTTTTGTAATAATGGGAATTGTTAAAACATTTAAAAATAAAAAAGCGATTTAATTTTAAGGATATGATACAACCTTTTGACGATACTTATTTCATGAAAAAAGCCTTGCAAGAGGCCGAATCTGCTTTTGATAAAGGCGAAGTACCTGTAGGCGCTATTATTGTCTTTAAAGATAAAATCATAGCAAGAGCACATAATTTAACAGAAACATTAAATGATGTTACTGCGCATGCAGAAATGCAAGCGTTTACAGCAGCAGCAGATTTTTTAGGAGGCAAATATTTAAAAGATTGTATTTTATATGTAACATTAGAACCTTGTCAAATGTGTGCTGGCGCAAGTTATTGGACTCAAATTGGGAAGATTGTGTATGGGGCTTCAGAACCAGAAAGAGGTTTTGTTAATTTAAAGACTACGTTACACCCAAAAACAAAAATAGAAGCAGGCATTTTAGAAAAAGAATGTTCTCAGTTATTAACGCGTTTTTTTATTGAAAAGCGCAATTTGAATTAATGTTAAAAACTGTTAATGTTTTACCAAAAAAAGATTTAAAATTTGCCATGTAGTTTGTTTTAAAGAACTTTAGCTTCTTATAATTTATTCAAACTTATACACATGAAAAACTTTACTTTACTTTTTGTGCTACTTTTTGTTGCTAACACAGCATTTTCACAAGAAACACCTAGACCAAATTACAGAGCTGCTGCCAAATATTCGCCAAAAAATTTGGCAAAAATGGTGCACTCAACATCAGTAAGCCCTCATTGGTTAAAAAAAGGAAATCGTTTTTGGTATTCTTATAAAACTTCTGAAGGATCTAACTATTACTTAGTAGATTTAGATAGAAAAACCAAAAAAACTCTTTTTGATAATGTAAAAATGGCAAAATGGTTAACAGAAATTACTAAAGACCCTTATGATGCAAAACACTTACCGCGTTTTAGTTTTAAGTTTAATAAAGCAGAAAATGCCATTCGTTTTAGAGTAACATCTACAGAAGAGGTTGCTGTTGTTGATGATAAAAAAGAAATTACAAAAAAGGATTCATCAGATAAAAAATCAAAAAAATCAAAATCGAAAAAACCTAAAATGGAAAAGAAAGTTTACCATTTAGAATATAGATTAGGAGGAAATGGTTTAACGATTATTGATAACAAAAAGAAAGAAAAAGAACCATGGAAACGTTGGGCAAATGTGGCTCCAGACAGTTCTATAGTGCTATATTCTAAAAACTACAATTTGTATTGGATGGATAAACTAAACTTTAAAAAGTTTATCAAAAACGAAAAAGATAGTACAGTTGTAGAAAACCAATGGACCAAAGATGGTGAAGAAAATTACGGCTATGGAGGAGGTTCTAGAGAAGACAATGTTGATAAAGAAAAAAATAAAGACAAAAGAAAAGGGGTTTGGGGAACTTGGTCTCACGATTCTAAAAAGTTTGTTTTTCAAAAGTCAGATTCTAGACATATTAAAGATTTATGGGTAATTAATTCTACAAAAAATGGTAGACCAAGGTTAGAAACCTATAAATATCACATGCCTGGAGAACAAGAATATTATAAATCAGAATTATTAATTTTTGATATTCCTACAAAAACCCATGTAAAAGTACCTTTAGATACTATTAAACAACAGAGTATTTCTGTTTTTAGAGCACCTAGAAAACAATCTAGTAGAGATGATGATTTTAGACCTTCTTTACTTTTATCAAAAAAAGGAAAAGTGTATTTCAGTGTCATTTCTAGAGATCGTAAAAAATACGATATTAATGTTGCTGATATTAATACCGGAGAATATAAAACCTTAATTGAAGAACGTTTTAATACCTATATAGAATCTCGTCCGTTAGTTTTGTTTAATAATGAAACAGAAATGTTGCATTGGGCAGAACGAGATGGTTGGGCACATTTTTATTTATATGATACGGATGGAAACTTGAAAAACCAAGTAACAGAAGGCGATTACCATGTGGCTAATTTTGAAGGGTTAGATGAAAAAACAAGAACACTGTATTTTACAGCAAACGGCGTAAACAAAGAACAAGATCCTTATTATGCTCATTCTTATAAAATTAACTTAAATGGAACAGGATTAAAAACGTTAAATCCTGGAGATTTTACGACAAGTACAAGTATGTCAGATTCTAACAAGTATTTTGTTAGCAATTACTCTAGAGTAAATACAGTACCAAAATCGGAAGTTAGAGATGCTAACGGACGTAAAGTAATGGATTTAGAAACAGCAGATTTATCGCAATTATTTGCATCAGGATATCAATTTCCAGAAACTTTTAAAGTAAAAGCAGATGATGGAATTACAGACATTTACGGAGTGATGTACAAGCCTTTTGATATGGACTCTACAAAGGTGTATCCTTTATTAGAATATGTGTATCCAGGTCCGCAAACAGAAGCAGTAAACAAAGCTTTTTCTTATAGAATGGATCGTTTAGATAGAATGGCACAAGTTGGTTTTGTGGTAATAACCTTAGGAAATAGAGGTGGACATCCAGATAGATCTAAATGGTATCATAACTATGGTTACGGAAATTTACGTGATTATGGTTTGGCGGATAAAAAATATGTGGCGCAACAATTGGCAAATAAACACAAGTTTATCGATATAGAAAAAGTAGGAATTTACGGTCATTCAGGTGGTGGTTTTATGTCTACAGCAGCAATGTTAGTGTATCCAGATTTCTTTAAAGCAGCAGTTTCATCCGCAGGAAATCATGATAATACGGTGTATAATTCTTGGTGGAGTGAAACGCATCATGGAGTAAAAGAAGAAATAGATGAGAAAGGAAAAATTTCTTATAAATATAAAATTGATGTGAATCAATCTTTGGCAAAAAACTTAAAAGGACACTTAATGTTAATTCATGGTGATATGGATAATAATGTAAATCCGGCAGGTACCATAAGAATGGCAAATGAATTGATTAAAGCACACAAACGTTTTAAATATATGATTATGCCAGGGCAAAGACATGGTTTTGGTAGTATGACAGAATATTCTTTTTGGTTAAGAGCAGATCACTTTAGTAAATATTTATTAGGTGCAGAAGCTACAGATGTGGATATTTTATATATGAATATGGATAAGCCAATGAATCGATAAAAATTTATATTTTTAAAATTATGATATAAAAAAATCCGAATTATAAATTCGGATTTTTTTTGTTTAAATTAAATATTTACAAGTTAGAAAAGTAATCTACCATTTCTTTTTTCTGATACTTTTTAGCGTAATCTAAAGCTGTTCTTCCTCTATAATTTTGTTTTGGGTTTGCTCCTTTTTTTATAAGCTTTTTAGCCATTTCTAATCGATTGTACTTTGCTGTATAAATTAAAGGTGCTTTACCATTACAATCTTTATCTAAATCGGCTTTTTTATTTATAAGTAAATTAAAACAATCTTTAGCATTTAATTTTATTGCTAAAATTAAAAAAGAATAATTAGAGTTTCCTGCTTTATAACAGTTATTAATATTCTCTTTATTTAATTCTTTATTTAATTCTTTATTTAATTCTTTCTTTAAAGCTTTTGCATCATCATTTTTTAGAGCATCTTTTACTTTAAAAGGTATTTCTTGTGAAGAAATAGTAAAAGTAACCAGTAGTAATAATGTTGTAATAAGTGATTTCATAATTTGTTGTTTTTTATTAAATGTTTTAATCTTGTTTGTATTCTAAAATATCTGCAGGCTGACAATCTAATGCTTTGCAAATTGCTTCTAAAGTAGAAAACCGAATTGCCTTTGCTTTTCCTGATTTTAAAACCGATAAGTTTGCGGTTGTAATGCCAATAATTTCTGCCAATTCTTTGCTTCGCATTTTACGTTTGGCAAGCATTACGTCTAAATTTACGATGATTGCCATATTATATTGTTAAGTCGTTTTCTTCTTGTAGTCTTTGTCCTTTCTTAAAAATATCAATATATGTATAAATTATAATCGCGATACAAGTATGGATAAAAACAAAAAAATATTCTTCTTCAAAACTAACCTTTTTATTTTCTATCCAGCCCATAACGATACTACCGATATTTAAAATTATTGGAATAAAATTCAATCTAAAGAATATTTTAAGTTTATTTAAATGTTTTGCCGTAAACAGTTCATTGTCTATAAAAATTTTAAAAAAATCTTTTAGCACATAAAAAAATATTGCATAGAATAATAGCCAAAGCCACATGAAAATAATCGTATATGAAAACTGATACTTAACAATTCCTTCTATAAAAGGAATACTAATTTTGACATTAAAACCATCTATGTCATTCTCTAAAATATCTACAAAAGGAGCGTCAAAAAATTCATACTTTTCAAATAATGATAAAATTGAAAATAAAAACACAAACAAAAAAAAAGTACTAAACATGTAAAAAAAAGAGTTCGCGCAGATGTAAATGAATTTTTTCATAAAGTTTTATTTTTTCTAAAACGCATAAATTTATTAAATAAACTTAAGAGAGTTACAATAATTTTACTTTTTCTAAACTGAATTCAAGTTCTTGACCATTTCTTAATACTTTAATTACTATTTGATCAGTATCTTTTGGTATCAAAGCATTGTAAAAATAATCACACTTATTTTCATTAGTGATGTTGGTGTAATCAATATTGTTTATCTGTAAAATTTGGTCTCCAAATTGTAATACTTTTGATGCTTGACTATCATTATATATAAAATCTACAATTACCTTATTTCCATTAAAATTAGAGTTGAATCCAAACTGGTTTAATTCTGTGTTATAAGAAGTGCTTTTTGGAACCATTTTGACCTTTTTTGCTTTCCAATTTAAAATCAATCTAGAATTTTTAAAAAATGAAATTCCGAGGTTTGTTTTACCATCTTTAACCACCATTATTTTGTCAGTTATAATATGGCCCCCAATTTTTATTTTGTCAATTTTTGCAGAATACTCGTTTTTCTTCTCGCCTTTTCCAAACATTCCTATACCTGAATATCCTGAACCTTTTATATACTTAGTTATTTTTTTAGATTTCTTTTGCTTTAAAAAAGTAGTATAAGATAAATGTGCGTTTCCATTATTCCCTAAATCAATCAAATTATTTAATACTCTATCTCCATTTATTTGAGTAATTATTGATGGTTCACTAGATGCTGTGCCAATAAACATTTTTGATACAATAGCTTTCGCAGGAATATTCAATTTCTGTTCATCATCTGTTATCGTAATTATTTGATTTTCAAAATCGAAGTCCCAAACAGCAAATCGCATCAAATTAGAACCAATAAAGCCATCGGCATTTAAACAGGCAAGTTCGCCACTATTAAAATCTGAAATAGCCGCAATAGTTTCTTTAAAATGAATCCCTCCTATTTCAATATCATCTATTTTAGTATAGTTAAGTAGTTGGCTAGTTTTATGGATATCAGTTATGTTTTCACTTCCTAAAGGCACAACGTTAAGTTTCTCTGCTAATTCTTTTGAAAGCACGTTAGAAGCTCCTGTGTCTAGTATAAAGTCATATATTTTATTTTCGATAGTTACTTTAAGGATAATAAGTCCTTTACGGTATTCAAAAGGGACCTTAATTTTAAAGTCTTTTTGAACGATATTTCCTTGTTTAAGGGTTTTATTTATTTTATAAGATGCACAACTACTTAATATTATTGACAAGAGTACTAAATACAATACTGTTTTAAATTTCATGTTTTTTATTTTAAATATTTTAACAAATGTATATTAAAATTATCGAAAAACAATAATAAAATATTTAAGAATGATAATAATTTTAATTTTAGATAAAAAAAAATAGCACTAAAAAAGCACTAATTTCTTTAAAATTATATATTAATCACTAAACATAAAAGTTTACACTTTTTTAATCACGCTTGTTACAATTCCCCAAATCATAAAATCATTCTCTTCTGTAATGTTTATAATAGGATAATTAGGGTTTTCTGGTTGTAACCAAACCTCATTTTTTTCTACACGAAGGCGTTTTACAGTAAATTCTCCATCTAAAAAACAAACAGCAATTTTATTGTTGGCAGGTTCTAAACTTCTGTCAATAACCAACAAATCATTGTCATCTAAACCTGCATCAATCATAGATTGTCCTTTTACTTTTGCGAAGAATGTAGCGTCTTTATTATGTATAAGCTCGTCATCTAAAGAAATTCTAGTTTCTCTAAAATCGTCTGCAGGTGAAGGAAAACCAGCAGAAATCCCTGTATCTACAAAAACAGCTCCATTACCAGAAGATGCTTTGGGTGTAAAAAAAGTAAGTGTTTTAGATGTTTTCATTTGTGTGCAAATTAGAACTTTTTTGTAAACTTTCGGTATTAAAATATTGTTTTGCAATCATTACAAATGTGCTTTGTTTTTTCAAAAAAAGGAAACAACATATAAAACACATTTTTTCTTTGTGCAGGTGCAACTAAAATTCGAGTAGAATTGCAAGCAGGGCAAGAAATAGCATTCCCATTTTTATCTTTTTGATACGTTCTAATTTCATTATAAATTACGGCAGCTTTATCAAAATCGTTTTTATGAACCAACAATTTTACACCACCAATTGCATTACTTACTAAAGGATCGGTATCTATAGTTTTTTCATCCATTAATAGGGTTTGAAAACCTTCTGAATCTAATTTTGATTTGGTAACATATGCTTCTGTCGAATAGTCAAAAACAGCTAAAATTTTATAATTATCATTCATAAAAATATTATCAATTTAAAGGTTAAAATCCTGCAATTTCATTATAGTTTCTTGTCATCCTATGTTTGTCAAGTGTTAAATACTTTGTTAGAATTAATTACATTTAAAATTAATATTAACAAGAAAAG
>NZ_JAKQYM010000005.1 GCF_022662535.1 Polaribacter marinus | reverse complement strand
GATACAGATGGCGATAACATTCCAGATTATTTAGATACAGATGATGATGGAGATGGAATAGACACTGCCGATGAAGACATTAATAATGATGGTGATCCAACCAATGATGATTCAGATGGCGATAATATTCCAGATTATTTAGATACAGATGATGATGGAGACGGAGTAGATACTGCCGATGAAGATATTAATAACGACGGTGATCCAACCAATGACGATTCAGATGGAGACAACATTCCAGATTATTTAGACACAGATGATGATGGAGATGGAATAGACACAGTAGATGAAGACAATAATAATGACGGAGATCTAACCAATGATGATGATGATGGAGACGGTATTCCAGATTATTTAGATGCAGATGATACTGACGGAGATGGTATTCCAGATAGTGTAGATTTAGATTCCGATAATGATGGTATTCCAGATTTTGATGAAAATGGAGGAGACAATACTTTAGATACAGATGGCGATGGTATTCCAGATAACTTAGATCTAGATTCAGACGGAGATGGAGTTTCAGATTTAGAAGAATCTGGTTCTGGAGCATCGGATGTTAATGGAGACGGAGTGATTGACGGTTCAGAAACGGGATCAGGAGAAAATGGTTTATTCGATGGTTTAGAAACATTTGATGATAGTGGAAATATAAATTATGAAATCAGAGATACAGATGGAGATGGAATCAGAGATTTCCAAGATGTAGATGATGATGGCGATGGAGTTTCAACAATTGATGAAGATATTAATGGCGATGGAGACCCAACCAATGATGATACAGATGGCGATGGTATTCCTAATTATTTAGATACTGATGATGATGGCGATGGTATTTTAACATTAGAAGAATATATGTTAGATTGTGATTCAGATACGATTCCTGATCATATAGACATAACTAATTGTATTATTCCAAATGCATTCTCTCCAAACGGAGATGGTAAAAATGATACTTTCTTTATACCAACATTAACAAAATATCCAAACTTTAGATTAGAGATTTTTAATAGATGGGGTAATAAAGTTTATGATTATAATAATAAAGGAAGAACAAACCCAGATTGGTGGGATGGTTATTCAACTGGTAGGTTAACTCTTAATAAGAAAAAACCACTACCAACGGCTACTTATTATTATATCATATATTTTAATGATGGTATTAGAGAACCAATAACAGGATGGGTATATTTAAACAGACAATAAACATGAAGGCAATACACATGAAAAAAGTTATAATAATAATTGCAGTTATCATATTTACTGTTTCTGCAAAAGCGCAACAAAACCCACAGTTTACACAGTATATGTATAATATGAACATCATAAACCCAGCTTATGCTGGGTCTTATGATGCTTTAAGCCTTAATTTTTTAGCAAGAACTCAGTGGGTTGGTATAGATGGCGCTCCACAAACATTAACCTTAGGAGCACATTCTCCTGTTGGGAAAAATGTTGGTTTGGGTTTATCTGTTATTATAGATGAAATTGGTCCCGTACAAGAACAAAATCTTTATGGAGATTTTTCTTACACAATAAACGTTGGAAATAAGGCAAAGTTAGCGTTAGGAGTAAAAGCAGGGTTTACTTTTTTTAATGTTTGTTTACCTTGTTTAAACACAGCAGAACCAGATGATGAGGCGTTTATAAATCAAAATGCAAACAAAGTTTTACCAAATTTTGGAGCAGGAGCTTTTTATTATACAAATAATTTTTATTTAGGTTTTTCTATACCAAATCTATTAGAAACATTTCATTTTCAGAAAAAAGGAGGGCAAATTTCAAGAGCATCAGAAACGAAACATTTTTTCTTAACCAGTGGTTATGTTTTTGATATAAATCAAGAGATGAAGTTTAAACCTTCTATTATGGTAAAAGCTGCAGAAGGAGCACCTTTACCTATAGACTTTTCTGGAAGTGTTTTTTTTAACGAGAAATTTGAACTGGGTTTATCTTATAGATTAGACGAATCTTTATCTGCTTTAGCAAATGTTAGAGTTAGAAAAAATTTAAGAATTGGATATGCCTATGATTACACAATTACTAATCTAGGAAATTTCAATTCTGGTTCACACGAAATATTCTTATTATTTAACTTCGATTTTGAACGTAACAAAATAATATCTCCAAGATGCTTTTAGTAATTAATAATACAATTATGAAAAAAACAATACAAATTACAATTGCACTTCTCTTTAGTTCTTTAACCCTATTAGGGCAAACAAAAGAGTCCAAAAGGGCAGATACATACTTTAATAACCTTTCTTATATTTCAGCAGCTAAAGAATACAAAAAATTAGCAAAAGAAAATCCAACAGAACATGTTTTAAAAAGATTAGGGGATAGTTATTATTTTAATGCAATAATGCAAGAAGCATCATCGGCATATGCAGAATTGTTTAAGAAACATCCAGTTCAAACACCAGAATATATTTTTAAATATGCACAAACCTTAAGAAGTATTGGGAAATTTAAAGACTCTAAACAATGGATGGAAAAGTTTCACAGTGCAAAAAAACAAGATGCAAGAGGCGTGAATTTTACAAGTAAAGAAGCTGTTTTATCAGAAATAAAAGACAATAAACCTTATTATACAGTTACAAATTTAAAAGGAGTAAATACAGAGTTTTCAGATTTTGGTGTCACTGAATATAACAATACAATTATTTTTTCATCACCTCAAAAATTAAATAGATTTGTAAAAAGAACTCATACAAAAGATGAAACAAGATTTTTAGATTTGTTTCAAGTGGCTATTAACAAAATAGATTCTTCAGCAAATGTAGCATCCTTTTCAGATGAAATTAACAAAAAATTTCATGAATCTTCTGTGGCTTTTTCTCCGGATCAAAAAACAATATATTTTACCAGAAATAATTTCAATAACGGTGTTTACAAAAAAGATAAAAACGGAATTAATAAATTAAAAATTTACAAAGCAGAATTGGTAGAAGGGAAATGGAAAAATATTCGAGAACTTCCATTTTGTAGTGATGAATATTCTGTTGGACATCCATCAGTAAGTAAAGATGGTAAAAGATTGTATTTTGTATCAGATATGCCTGGTAGCATTGGTGGAACAGATATTTATTATACAGAAATAAAAGAAGATGGTTCTTTTGGATATATCCAAAATTTAGGAATAGCAATAAATACAGAAGGAAAAGAAATGTTTCCTTTTATTTCGGATGATGATATTTTATATTTTTCATCAGACGGACACTTTGGTATAGGAGCATTAGATGTTTTTGCTAGTAAAAAAGACGATAAGGGATTTTATACAACACCCATAAATTTAAAAGCACCCATAAATTCTAAATTGGATGATTTTGCTTTTTCAATGAATCCAATTACTAAAAAAGGGTTCTTATCATCAAATAGAGAAGGCGGTGTTGGTAGTGATGATATTTACTCTATCGCTCAAATAAAAGAGTTAGAGTTAACCAAACCTCCATGTATGCAAATTGTTTTGGGTGTGGTTAGAGACAAAAAT
This sequence comes from Polaribacter marinus, assembly GCF_022662535.1. Lineage (GTDB taxonomy): Bacteria > Bacteroidota > Bacteroidia > Flavobacteriales > Flavobacteriaceae > Polaribacter > Polaribacter marinus. Next base: position 241,670 of record NZ_JAKQYM010000005.1, on the reverse strand, counting down.
TCACAAAAACCATTGTCAGGAGCTAGAGTTGTTTTAAAAGACAGCGAAGGGATGATTTTAAAAGATACTTTAGTTGGAGTATTGGGTCAGTTTAATATTACATTGCCTTGTAATAAGTCTTACTCGGTTGTTGCAACTAAAGAATATTACCAACAAGACGCTTTGGTTTTTGTAACTACAGAAGCTTCTAATTTAAATTTAAATTTAAATTTAGAGATGAGTAATGATTTTACATACAACGAAAGAGGTGAATTAATTATTAGAATTAATCCCATTTATTTTGATTATAACAAATCAAATATTAGAATAGATGCTTCTACACAATTAGATCATATTGTTAGAATCATGAATAAGTATCCAAAACTAGTTATTAGGTCAAGTTCGCATACAGATGCTAGAGGTAAAGATACTTATAATGAAGCTTTATCTGATAAAAGAGCAAAATCTACTGTAGAGTATATTATTTCTAAAGGAATTAATCCTATCAGAATTACAGGAAAAGGATTTGGAGAAAGACAATTAACAAACAATTGTGTAGATAATAATAAGCACACAAATAGGGTAAAATGTACTAAAGATCAACACCAAGAAAATAGAAGAACTGAGTTTGTTGTTATTAAAAAGTAAACTAAAATTCATTAATAATTTTAAGAGCCTTTTTTTAAGGCTCTTTTTTTGTGCCATAAATCAAAGAATTACAAGAAAATCCTTAATTTCGCATTCTTATTAGAAAAGACAGAAAATGAAAGCGAAATTTCCTGAATACAAAGGACTTGACTTACCAAAAATAGCAGAAGAAATTCTAAATTATTGGGAAGAAAATAACATCTTCGAAAAAAGTGTAACCTCTAGAGAAGGCGCAAAACCTTTTGTGTTTTTTGAAGGGCCTCCATCTGCAAACGGTTTACCAGGTGTACACCATGTTTTAGCAAGAGCTATTAAAGATATTTTTCCGCGATATAAAACCATGAAAGGTTTTCAAGTAAAGCGTAAAGCTGGTTGGGATACGCATGGTTTACCAATAGAATTGGGTGTTGAGAAAGAATTAGGAATTACCAAAGAAGATATTGGAAAAACAATTTCTGTAGAAGATTATAACGCAGCTTGTAGAAAAGCAGTGATGCGTTATACAGATATTTGGAATGATTTAACTAATAAAATGGGATATTGGGTAGATATGGAAGATCCGTATATTACCTACGAACCTAAATATATGGAATCTGTTTGGTGGTTGCTAAAGCAGATTTACAACAAAGAATTAATTTACAAAGGCTATACAATTCAGCCTTATTCGCCAAAAGCGGGTACGGGTTTAAGCTCTCATGAATTAAATCAACCAGGAACGTATCAAGATGTTACAGACACAACAGTTGTTGCACAATTTAAAGCAGTATCAAACACACTTCCAGACTTTTTACAAAATGAAGGAACTGTTTATTTTATAGCTTGGACAACAACTCCTTGGACATTGCCAAGTAATACAGCATTAACGGTTGGACCTAAAATTGAATATGTTTTAGTAGAAACGTTTAATCAATATACTTTTGAACCTATTAAAGTAATTTTAGCTAAAAAATTAGTTGGAAAACAATTTGCAGGTAAAAATAATGTTGAAGTAACAACTTCAGAAGAATTAAGTATTTATAATGCTGGTGATAAAAAAATACCTTACCACGTTATTAAAGAGTTTGTTGGTAAAGATTTAGTAGATATTAGATACGAACCCGTTTTAGATTACTGTTTGCCAAACGATAATCCGCAAGATGCTTTTAGAGTAATTGCTGGAGATTTTGTTACTACAGAAGACGGAACCGGAATTGTACATACCGCACCCACTTTTGGAGCAGATGATGCAATGGTTGCTAAACAAGCAGTACCGCCAATTCCGCCAATGTTGGTGAAAGATGAAAATGATAATTTAGTTCCTTTAGTGAATTTACAAGGTAAATTTAGACCAGAAATGGGCGAGTTTGCAGGTAAATATGTGAAGAACGAATATTATCCTGATGGTGAAGGGCCAGAAAGATCTATTGATGTTGAGTTGGCTATTAAATTGAAAACAGAAAACAAAGCCTTTAAGGTTGAGAAATACAAACACAGTTATCCAAATTGTTGGAGAACCGATAAACCAATTTTATATTATCCATTAGATTCTTGGTTTATTAAAGTAACTGATGTAAAAGATAGAATGCACGAGTTAAACAAAACCATAAACTGGAAACCAGAATCTACAGGAACTGGTCGTTTTGGAAACTGGTTAGCAAATGCAAACGATTGGAATTTATCTCGTTCTCGTTATTGGGGAATTCCATTACCAATCTGGAGAACAGAAGATGGTAAAGAAGAAATTTGTATTGGTTCTGTTAAAGAATTAAAAGAAGAAATGGCAAAGGCTGTAGCTGCTGGCGTTTTAGCAAAAGACATTTTCGAAGATTTTGAAGTCGATAACAACTCGGAAGAAAACTATGCGAAAATAGATTTACATAAAAATATTGTGGATGAAATTGTATTAGTTTCAGCATCTGGACAACCAATGAAACGTGAAAGCGATTTAATTGATGTATGGTTCGATTCTGGTTCTATGCCTTATGCACAATGGCATTATCCGTTCGAAAACAAACAAAAAATTGATGGAAACGAATCTTTCCCTGCAGATTTTATAGCAGAAGGAGTAGATCAAACCAGAGGTTGGTTTTATACATTACATGCCATTGCAACCATGGTTTTCGATTCTGTAGCGTATAAAAACGTAGTTTCTAACGGTTTAGTTTTAGATAAAAACGGACATAAAATGTCTAAACGTTTAGGGAACGCAACAGATCCTTTTACAACATTATCAACGTATGGTGCAGATGCAACACGTTGGTACATGATTTCTAACGCAAATCCTTGGGATAATTTAAAATTTGATTTAGACGGAATTGAAGAAGTAAAACGTAAATTCTTCGGAACTTTATATAATACCTATTCATTCTTTACTTTATATACAAATATTGATGGATTTTCTTATGAAGAAGCAGATGTTGCTTTAGAAGAAAGACCAGAAATAGATCGTTGGATTTTATCAGAATTACACACTTTAATTGCTAAAGTTGATAAATTCTACTCAGCATACGAGCCAACAAGAGCTGCAAGAGCCATATCCGACTTTACACAAGATTATTTGAGTAACTGGTACGTGCGTTTAAGTAGAAGACGTTTTTGGAAAGGAGATTATCAAACAGATAAAATTTCTGCATATCAAACTTTATACACTTGTATGAATACAATTGCAAAATTAGCAGCTCCAATTGCGCCGTTTTTTATGGATAAATTGTATCAAGATTTAAATTCGGTAACAGGTAAAGAAACATCAGAAAGTATTCATTTATCTGATTTCCCTGTATACGATGCCAATTTTGTAGATAAGAGCTTAGAGCGTAAAATGGAAAATGCACAAATTATATCTTCTTTAGTTTTATCATTAAGAGCAAAAGAAAAGATTAAAGTGCGTCAGCCATTACAAAAAATTATGATTCCTGTTGATAGTGAGCAGCAAAAAGAAGAAATTTTAGCCGTTGCAAACTTAATTAAAAACGAAGTAAACATTAAAGAGATTCAGATTTTAGACGATGCTTCAGATATCTTAATCAAACAAATTAAGCCAAATTTTAAAACCTTAGGCCCAAAGTTTGGTAAAGATATGCGTTTTATAGCTGCTGAGGTTCAGAAGTTTAATCAAGAAGATATTAACAAAATAGAGAAAGATAAAAACATTTCTCTAGACATTAATGGAAAAAGCATTATTTTAGAACTCTCAGATGTAGAGATATCATCTAAAGATATAGAAGGGTGGTTAGTTGCAAATGAAGGAGCGTTAACAGTTGCCTTAGATGTTACCATAACAGAAGATTTGCGTAAAGAAGGAGTTGCCAGAGAATTGGTAAATAGAATCCAAAATGCACGTAAAGACACAGGTTTAGAGGTAACAGATAAAATAAAATTAACGGTTTTAAATTTCGAGAACTTACAACAATCTATTACAGAAAATAAAGACTATATCATGAGTGAAACTTTAACCAAAGAATTAGTTTTTGTGGATGAGTTAAAAAATGGTACAGATATTGAATTCGATACTGTAAAAAGTAAAATATTAATCGAAAAAATGTAAGAATAATGGCAGACGTAAAGTTAAAATATTCAGACGAAGACTTACAAGAGTTTAAAGAAATTATAGAGAAAAAAATAGCGAGAGCAAAAGATGATTTAGCGTTATTACAGAGTGCTTATAAAAACGATGCAGATAATGGAACAGATGATACCTCTCCATCTTTTAAATCATTTGATGAAGGCTCAGATACAATGGCTAAAGAAGCAAACGTTCAATTAGCTATTAGACAAGAAAAATTTATTAGAGACTTAAAAAATGCATTATTACGTATAGAAAACAAAACCTATGGTGTTTGTAGAGTTACTGGTAAATTAATACAAAAAGAGCGTTTAAAATTAGTTCCTCATGCAACATTAAGTATTGAGGCAAAACGTAAACAATAATATTTATTTATAGTATAATAATTTAAAAAGCTTCTGTAACGAAGCTTTTTTTGTTCAATGAAAAACAATTTTATCATTTTATTTTTTTTAATTTCTGTAACGATTTTTTCGCAAAAAAAAGTCGTTAAGAAATTTCAAACAATAACAGAAGAAATAGAAATTTCAACAATAGGATTAGACGATTTTGTTCTAGAAAACGCCACATCAGATTATATAGAAATTACCTTGTTTGCAGAAGACCCTAATGAGCAACATATTCTTTATCAAGAAGAAAATAGAAAAACCAAAATAGAGTTTTTTTTAGAAGAAATGGAGCATAAAGATCTTGTTTTTAGAAAGTATATTACGAAGAGGTTAAAAAGAGCAAGTGCAATTATTAAAATACCTAAAGGTAAAAGCGTAACGATTTTGGGAGAAAATATAAATATTGAATCTAAAAGTTATAAAGGAGATTTAACTATTTTTATTGAAAAAGGAATTTTAAAACTAAATAAGGTACTCGCAAATGTTTTTTTAGAAATGTATGCGGGAAATGTTTTTGCGGCTTTACAAAAAACAGATATAGAGGTAACCTCTAATATTGGTAAAATAAAAATTGACGATAAATTGGTTGCACAAAAATATCTACAAAAAGAGAAAAACAATCAATATAATTTTAAGATAAACTCTATAAAAGCTAATATTTTCTTAACAACAAAATAAACCCAATATTATTGTTATTTTTGTGAACACAAAACCCAAAAAAATGTCAAAAAAGACACTGGCAATTCTTACCATATTAATAGCAATTGTTTTAGACCAAATAATTAAAGTTTACGTAAAAACCCACTTTTTTTTAGGAGAAGAAGTTGTGATTTTCGATTGGTTTAAACTTCATTTTGTAGAAAATAATGGAATGGCAATGGGCTTTGAGTTTGGAGGTAAGGCTGGTAAGTTATTTTTAACCTTATTTAGAATTGTTGCAGTAGCTGCACTTATTTATTGGCTATCTCAAAATATTAAGAGAAAAGTACACAATGCAGTTATTATTGCGATTGCTTTAATTTTTGCAGGTGCTGTTGGTAATATTATAGATTCTGTTTTTTACGGTGTTATCTTTGATACACCAGATGGTAAAAATGTAGCTACTCTTTTTGCAGATAATCCTTATGGTGAGCTATTTCATGGAAAAGTGGTGGATATGTTTTATTTTCCTTTTATAGAAAATGCTATTTTACCAGAATGGATTCCTTTTGTAGGAGGTGAGATGTTTACTTTTTTTCAATATATATTTAACCCTGCAGATGCTTTTATAAGTATTGGCGTTGCATTATTATTTATTTTTAGTAAACAGGCTTTCCCTAAAGAAGAAATAATTAAAGAATAATATTAAAAGTTAAAGGATTTAGCTCGTTTTGTTATTCCTTAAGAGTTTAGAGATGAAAATCTGGAGTAATTTCAATTATTTTTTTTTGAATACTATAAATAATTAATCCTGCAACATTTTTAGATTTTGTTTTTATGAGAAGGTTGTTTCTATGCCCTTCAACGGTTCTTGGGCTTAAAAAAAGTTTTTTAGCAATTTCTGCAGTGGTGTATTGCTCGAAAATAAGTTCTAAAATTTCAATTTCTCTTTTAGAAAGTAAATTTTTGTCTAGATCGCTTTTAATACGTTTACCACTTGATGATTTAATGTTCTCATGAATAATTTTTAACACTTTTTCATCATAATAAAACCCTTTTTTAAAAACCTCATTAATGGTGTGAATTACCATTTTGGAACTTGTATTTTTAAGGAGGTATGAAGAGGCTCCAACATCTATCATATTTGTTATAAAAGATTTTCCATCATAGCTTGTTAATGCAATTATTTTAATATTTGGGTGTGATTTATGTATAAACTTAGTAGCTTCAATACCATTCATTTCAGGCATTTTTAAATCCATTAAAATAATATCGGGAATAATTTTTGTAGTAGAGATATAGCTGATTAATTTTTTACCGTTTTTTGCTTCATAACAAACATTTAAATTGCTTTCTCGTTCTAATAAAAATTGCATTCCTTTCCTAAAGAGTTCTTCATCATCTGCTATGGCAATATTAATTTTTTTCATAAACTTAGGTTTATATTATAACGACTATTTTAAAGCCTTTACCAGTTTTACTTTCTGTACTATATGTTCCATTTAATAAAGAAACTCTACTTTCTATATTTTTCATACCAAGGCCTTTTTTGCTCTTAATACTCTCTGAATTAAAACCAACACCGTTATCTGTATAGTTAAAAATTAATTGATTGTTTTTATAGGAAATAGTAATAGTACTATTATTTGCTTTTCCGTGTCTTACAGAGTTATTAATTAATTCTTGAGTAATTCTAAATAAATGCAATTCGTTTTGAGGAATTAGAAGTTTATTAGGATAATTTATGGAGTATTCAATATTAATTTTTCTACTATTATTAAAAGAATCAGCTAGTTCTTCTATAGCGTCTTTTAATCCAAATTCTACTAGTATTGGAGGCAATAGATTGTACGCAATTTTTCTAGCACTTTCTAAGGTTTTGCCTGTTGCTTCTAAAATATCATTATGAATGTTTATAGATTCCTCTAGAGTTAAGCCCCCATCTTTTAAAAGGTTTGTATTTAAATTAATAATATTTAACTTAGAACTAATATCATCATGTAGGTCTTTGGCAATACGCTCACGTTCCTTTTCTTGGGTTAAAATAATAGATTGTATAATTTCTTTTTGATGATTAATTTCTAGTGAATTTTTCTCTAATTCTTTTTCTACTAATTTTTTTCTTGAGAAAAAGAAAAACAGAAGGAATGCAATTCCCATTAAAAGAAGTAATAAAACCCCTATTAAAACGATAATTATTATTTGGTTTTCTTTTGTAAAGAGTTTATGCATTTAAGAGGTTGGAAGTTGAAAAATGAAAACGAAGTTACAGAAAATAATATTATAGTTAATTGATTCTTTTTGTATTTGCCTAATATGTTAACGATTCGTTCTAGGTTTATTTTTAAAAGTTAAGTTTAAGGGAGGCCTAAAGTTTTTATACCATTCCACAAAAATTAAAATTTGGAAAAGGAGGTATAAAAAAGAATTCATATTCCAAACGTATAATTTTAATGTTCTAGTTCCAATATTTCCTAAACTAAAAATTAGCGTACTACAAAGTGTGTATATAAAGAAACCAGAATTAAAATAGATATACTTTTTGTCTTTATTATTATCTAGTTTTTTTACAAAAAAGAAAAAACTATAAATTAAGAGAGGTATTGATGTAATGGCAATTTCTAAAACATTCCATTCTTTTAAGAGTTTTGGATTTTTATTTAGAAACAGCCCTAATGAAATTGCTACAGTAAAGGTTAAAACCCTGTTCAAATATTTGATTTTTTTTAAACTGTTTAATTTAAAAAAGAATAGGCTTAAAAAAATAAATTGTCCAATAAAAAAATAATGACTCAAAAAAAGGTTGTTTTGTCTTAAATCGGATAACAAACTAGAGAAAAGTTGAATAAAAAAACACAAGATTAAATACAGAACAAAATACTTTAATGCTTTGTCTTTCTTATGATAACTTATTGTAAATAGAAGGGTATTTATAATTAAAAAAAAATAGCCAGCATTTGTAAGAAATGTATCAAAGCTCATTTAAAATGTTTTTCCCGTCATTTAAATTAAGTTTTTAGGTGGTTTTTCATAGGTTATAAAGTTATTGAAAATAAATAGAAGCATCGTATTAATACCCAATTTTTTAATTTTAAAAAAGCTGTTTTTTTTATTGATATTATGATCTTCTTCTTATTTTTTTAATGTAAAAAACGTAATTTCGTTTTATGACTTCATCTTTAGATCTTCAAATTAAAACTTTACCTAATGAACCTGGAGTTTATCAATATTTTGATAAAGAAGATGTTATTATTTATGTTGGAAAAGCTAAAAATTTAAAGAAAAGAGTTGCCTCTTATTTTAATAAAAATCATGAAAATGGTAAAACAAGAGTTTTAGTAAAAAAAATTGTTCGTATAAAACACATTGTTGTTAATACAGAAACAGATGCGTTATTATTAGAGAATAATTTAATTAAAAAATACAAACCACGCTACAATGTTTTACTAAAGGATGATAAATCATATCCTTGGATTTGTATCAAAAAAGAACGTTTTCCAAGAATTTTTTTAACAAGAAGGGTTGTAAAAGACGGTTCTGAATATTTTGGACCTTATACATCTGTAAGAACGGTAAGGGTGTTGTTAGATTTAATTAAAGAATTGTATCCGTTAAGAACCTGTAATTACGACTTAAGTCAACAAAACGTAAGCGAAGGAAAATACAAAGTTTGTTTAGAGTATCATTTAAAAAACTGTAAAGGAGCCTGCGAAGCCTTAGAAACAGAAAGTCATTACAATAATTCTATCAAAGAAATTAGAAATATTATTAAAGGAAACTTTAAAGAAAGTCTTGATAAATTTCAAAAAATGATGCTAATTTTTGCAGAAAAAATGGAGTTTGAAGAGGCCCAAAAAATTAAAGAGAAACTAAACTTATTAAGTAATTATCAGTCTAAATCTACCATAATAAACCCTTCTATAAATAATGTAGATGTTTTTTCTATTATTTCTGATGAAACTCATGGCTATGCAAATTTTTTAAAAATATCTAACGGTTCTATCATTCAGTCGCATACTACAGAAATCAAGAAGAAGTTAGACGAAACCGATAAAGAATTATTAGAGTTGTTTATTGTAGAAATTAGACAACGTTTTGACTCTCAATCATCAGAAATTTATGCGCCTTTTAAAGTAGATTTAGGAGAAAATGTAAAAGTTACTGTTCCTAAATTAGGTGATAAAAAACGTATTGTAGAGCTGTCGGAAAGAAATGCAAAATATTATAGACAAGAACAATTTAAACAGGTTCAAATTGTAGACCCAGATAGACATGTAAAACGAATTATGGCTCAGATGAAAAAAGATTTACGTCTTTCTGTTGAGCCAAGACATATTGAGTGTTTTGATAATTCAAATATTCAAGGTACAAACCCTGTAGCGGCTTGTGTGGTTTTTAAAGATGGTAAACCTAGTAAAAAAGATTACAGACATTACAATATAAAAACTGTTGAAGGTCCGGATGATTTTGCCTCTATGGAAGAGGTTGTTTATAGAAGATACAAGCGTTTATTAGCAGAAGATGAGCCTTTACCACAACTAATAATTGTGGATGGAGGAAAAGGACAATTATCATCCGCATTAAAAAGTTTAGATGTTTTAGGATTAAGAGGAAAAATTGCCATTATTGGGATTGCAAAAAGATTGGAAGAAATTTATTATCCAGGAGATCCCATTCCTTTATACCTCGATAAAAAATCTGAAACCTTAAAAATCACACAGTATTTAAGAAACGAAGCACATCGATTTGGTATTACATTTCACAGAAATAAGCGGAGTAAAAGTGCCATTCATTCTGAACTAGAGCAAATTCCGGATGTTGGTAAACAGACTATTACAACTTTATTACGTAAATTTAAATCGGCTAAACGCGTTAAAGAAGCTTCTTTTGAAGACTTAAAAGAGGCTATAGGTAATGCAAGAGCTATAAAAGTACATCAATATTATCATCCCAAAAAAGAATGAAAAAGAAAGTAGTTTATCTGTTTTTAATTTTATCAACAGTCGTTTTTAGTCAGCAAAAACAACCTAAAATTGGGTTGGTTCTAAGTGGAGGTGGAGCAAAAGGCTTTGCACACGTTAGTGTTTTAAAAGAAATAGACAAAGCAGGAATACAACTAGACTATATTGGAGGTACAAGTATGGGAGCCATTATTGGAGGTTTGTATGCAGCAGGGTATTCTGGTTTACAAATTGAAGAAATTATAAAGAAAACCGATTTTTTAACGCTTATAAGAGATTTATTACCAAGGAGTTCTTCTCCTTTTTTTGATAAAGAATATGGAGAAAAAACAGCAATTACTTTACCTGTAAATAAAGGTAAAATAGGATTACCCAAAGCTGTTTCTAAAGGTCAAAATGTTTTAAATCTCTTGTTAGAGTTGTTTGATTCAACAGATACTATTACTGATTTCTCAAAACTAACAGTTCCATTTTTTTGTATTGCCACAGATGTAGAAACAGGTGGTGAAGTTTTATTAGAAAAAGGATCATTGCCATTAGCACTAAGAGCAAGTGGCTCTTTTCCTACTTTATTAAACCCAGTAGAAATAGATGGTAAATTATTGGTTGATGGAGGAATCGCTAATAATTTTCCGGTAAGTATAATGAAATCTAAAGGAATGGATATTGTGATTGGTGTTGATGTAGAAGGTAAATTATTTAAAAAAGACAAACTGAACTCAGTAGTTTCTATTTTGAATCAGATCGTTAGCTATACAATGTATAGTAAAAGCAAAGAAGAAAAAGAAAAATTAGATGTATATATTCGCCCTGATATTCTTGATTATAATGTGGTAGACTTTGATAAACAGGATGAAATTTTTAAAAAAGGAGAGGCAGAAGCAGCAAAATTCAGTGAAGTTTTTAAAGCATTAGCAGCAAAACAAATTCATAAAAAACCAAAAGCACATTTAAAAATTAATAGAGAAAAAAGAGTTATTTCTAAAATAAATATTGATGGTATTGAAAACTATACAAGAGCTTATGTGCTAGGTAAATTAAAAATAAAACTAGGCGATAGTATTTCTAGAAATGAAATCACAAAAAGAATCTACCTTCTTTCTGCAACCAAAAATTATGAAAGAATTGAATATAAATTCATAAAAAATAAAGATAAAACATATCAACTAAATTTCTTAGTAGAGGAATCTAAAGAGAATGCCTCTATAAAACTTGGTGCTCATTATGATCTTTTATACAGGTCAGGAATTCTTTTAAATTACAATCAGAAACACTTATTAAGTAATAACGATTTGTTTTCATTAGATTTAATTTTAGGAGATAATTTAAGATATGATTTAAGTTACTTTGTAGATAATGGTTTTTATTTGAGTTATGGTTTTAGGTCTAGGTATAATCACTTTAGTGCAAATTCTAAATTTAAACCTGTGCTTACTCAATACCCAAATATTAATAATGCAAATATTAAATATACTGATATTACCAATCAATTTTTTATTCAAACAACTTTTGATAGAAAATTTGCTTTAGGTTTAGGAATAGAGCATAAACATATTAATGCATCTACAGAAACAGTTACTTTTAATAACCATAGCCTAACAATAGATAGAAGCAATTATTTTAATGCTTTTGGATATTTAAAATTAGATACTTATGATAAAAAGTATTTTGAAACTCAAGGGTATTTTGCAGATTTAAATTTTAAATGGTATGTGGCATCCTCAGATTATAATAATAATTTTGATAGTTTTGCGCAAGCAAAAGGAAGCTTGGGGTTTGCAACTACTTTTGGAGATAAGTTTACTTTTCAAATGAAAAGTGAAGCAGGCTTTACTTTAAATAGCTCTGGAGTAGATATTTTTGATTTTTATCTTGGCGGATATAATCAAAATTATATAAATACATTTTTTTCTTTTTATGGATATGACTTTGCAGAACTTTCAGATAAGAGTTTTATAAAATCAGAATTTAATTTTAGATATAATTTTGCAGAGAATCATTATGCTATGTTCATTGCAAATTTTGCTCGGTTAGATACGAATGTTTTTAGAGATATAGAACTTTTTAAAGATGTCTATTCGGGTTATGCTTTAGGTTATAGTTATAATACTTTAGTGGGGCCTATAGAGTTAAAATACAGTTGGTCTCCAGATAACAAACAAAGCTATTGGTTATTTAATTTAGGATTTTGGTTTTAATAAACGTCTATAAAAACAAAAAAAAACCATGAATTTTTCATGGTTTTTTTGTTAATTAAAAATATGTTATTCTTCTATTTTTTTTGTACTTAAATGAAACTCTTCGTAAGTTTGAAGTAGGTTGATTAAAGCACCAATTAAATCTTTAGTTTCTAATAGTACACTAAAGTATAGAGTAGTGTTTTTAGGGCTTGTTTCATCAGTTCTAATTCTCGCTACTTGTTTTTCAATAGAGTCAGAAACATTGTTTAATAACTGATTTTTCTCAATTAACAATGCATTTAAATCGTCAAAATCTCTATTTTCAAAAATAGCAGCTTCTTTAGTAAGCAACTCAGATAATTGAATATCTATTTCTTTTAAATCTTTTATCTGCCCTTTCTTTAAATTTTTATGATTGTTATTTACATGCTTGTAACTTGCTCTAGAAATATAACTAATAGATTGTGCTACATCTTGTAAATAGCCTAAAACCATAATGTAAAACCTACTAGCTTGTACAGATGTTTCATCCAAAGATTTAATAAAATAGAATACGCCATCTTTTAAATCGTCTATTTCATCATTTAATTTAGCAACGTGTTTATCTGTTTTACGTAATTTATTTAAATCATGATTGGCTAAATCGTTTACTACATTTGTATATAGTTTATTTACACGTGTAGCTACTTCTGCAATGTGATCTGCACTTTCTTCAATTACTCCGTTAATAGTAATTAACTCTACTCTTTCTATATATTCTTGTTTTTTTACTTCTTTAGATTTTTTTCTATAGATTAACGAATTTCTTCCTATTAATAGCGCAACAACTGCCAATAAAATAGGAATCATCACCATATCCCAACTAATTAAATAAGCTACTAATGCAGCTGCTAAAAAGGCTATAATAGCTGTTAAGAACCAACCTCCAATTACATTCAGCACACCTGCAACTCTATAAACTGCACTTTCACGTCCCCAAGCCCTGTCAGCTAAAGACGTTCCCATGGCAACCATAAATGTTACATAAGTTGTAGATAAAGGTAGTTTCATAGAAGTTGCTATAGAAATTAAAATACCAGCAACAATAAGATTTACAGAAGCTCTTACTAAATCGAAAGCAGGTAATTCGTATGTCTTATCTTTTGGTAATTCAATAATTGGTTTTTGAAATTTTGTATCTATAAAGGTTAACATCTTTTTAGGAAAAATAAAGCTAATTCCTACATTAATACCCATGGCAGCTCTTACTAAAATTCGTGATAAAGGATTGGGTTGAAATTTCTCATGTCCGTCTCCTTGGCGAGATAAATCAATTCCTGTTTTTATTACGTTTTGTGCTTTACTAGATGTCCATAAAGTTACTACCATAATTGCGCCAGCAAATAAAAGTAACCATACATTTGACGGTACCTTTTTGGCTAGAATTCCCATAGAAAAAGCATCTGCTGCGATACCAGAAGCTTCCCATGCTTGGTAAGAGTTCCAAGCGGCAATAGGCACTCCAACAAAGTTCACTAAATCGTTACCAGAGAAAGCCATTGCTAAAGAAAATGTACCTACTCCAATAATTACTTTTAAAATGTTTACTTTGAAAGCTTGTATTAATATTTGAGAAATTACAGACCAAGCAACAAAGCTTCCTGCAATAATTAGTAATGTGTTTCCTTCAATTAAGTGTTCTATGTCTTTGTAAAAAGGAGTTCCTTTTAATCCTTTGATAATAATAAAGTAAGTAATAGCGGTAATTGCGAAACCACCAAATAGCGCACTAATATATGTTGCTCTTTTATCGAAATTGAAAGAATAAATCAATCTAGAAAAAAATTGAACAATAGCACCTACAGAAAAAGCAACAACAACAGAGAGTAAAATTCCTTGTATAATTTCTAAAGCTTTTTTATGGTTGATGTATTCCCAAATTTCTGATATAGCATGAGAATCGTGAGCAGATATTTTAATTAAAGAAATACAAACAGCTGCTCCTAACAATTCAAATACAATAGAAACGGTGGTTGATGTTGGCATTCCTAAAGAATTAAAGATATCTAACAGTAAAATATCTGTAATCATTACTGCCATAAAAATGAACATGATGTCTTGGAACATAAACATGTTAGGATTAAAAATCCCTTTACGTGCAACCTCCATCATTCCACTAGAAGTAACTGCTCCGAAGAACACTCCTAGACTGGCAATAATCATAATATTTTTTACTGATATTGCTTTAGAACCAATAGCTGAATTTAAAAAGTTAACAGCGTCATTACTAACTCCAACAACTAAATCTACAATAGCTAAAACAGCTAAAGCGACTAACATTAAAATATATGGATCTCCCATTTTGTTTGATTAAATTAAGTTTTGCAAATTTATAGACATAAAAAGTTGCCTATGTTACGTTTGTGTTATGTTTTATATTAAAAATGAATGTCTACTTGTAGCCTGTACATTAGTTGATTTGTTTGGTTGGTTAAATCTAAATAACTTACATCTGTTTGTACTTTTAATTTATGACCAACGATGTATTTAGAAAAACCCAATGTATATTGATTTTCGGTTCCTTTGCCTGTAATGTCTTTATCCCAATTAACATTGGTAAATCTACCGGATATTTCTGTTGTTTTAGATAGCATATAACCTGTTTGTAAATTTAAGCCAGTACCAACTTGTACGGCATCACCAGTTAAAGTTCCATTAGAATTTTTAGCAATAGCGTCTTTGGCGTTTCTATTTGCATATTCTGCCATCAAAGAAAATCCTTTATATTTATACATTGCGTCTATAAACAGCGTAGAAACATTTGTTGAATAAAAACCAGTGTCATTTATCATATAATCTCCTTGATTACTTTTGGTTTTTACGGCATTGTTATTAAAATCATACGAGAAACCTAAAGCTAGTTTTGATTTTTGTTCAAATTGTAAATCACTTCCAGAATAATCTCCTTTATTTGTAAAATTTCCAAATGGCAACAATTCGATTCTTGTTGTGTATTGATGACCTCCAAGATTTTTGGTAGTAACATTTCTACCTTCTCCTTGTGCAAAAGAAAAAGCTTCTTTAATAATAAATGTATCTGTAAGATTAAAGTGATGTCTTAATTGAAATCCCATATCTCGATCTATATTAAAACTACTATTTAACAAAGATCGATCTACTTGTTGTAGGTTTCCAGAGGATATTATACGGTCTCTATTACCTGGTAATTTTGCTTGACCAAACCAAAGAACAACATTTTCATAAAAATTCCATTTTATAACAGCGTCAAAAATATACCTTGGTGCATTGCCCGAATATATAGAAGCTCCTGAAAGATCTCTATTAGATAAACCTAATTCTAACTTATAAGTTAATTTTGGAGAGTAGGCAAAACCCTTAAACTTTAAACGTGCTCTTCTAACCGATAAAGACGATGTTGGGTTAGATAAACCATTGTTTATATTCCACTGAGATGTTCCTAGAAATTGCATTCTAGCACTAATGTTCATTGAAAAGGTGCTGTCTTTTCCAACTAAGTTAAAAATACCTTTTCCAAACTTAGAAGCATTGTTTTCTTGAGCATATATGCACAAAGAAACCATCATACCTATAGATATAGGTATCGATTTTAAAGCCATGTTTATTAGTTTTTGTCGCTGCAAAGAACCAATATATATGTTAAATTAATGTTAATGAAACATTAATTTAAAAACTGCCTTGGCCAAAGGCAGCTTGTCATATAAGTATAGTTGACAAAAACTAATAAATATTCAATGACATTTCAATCTTTAAAGATTATCACAAATATTTAATTATTTTTTTGCTTCTATGTTTCCTTTAAATTAATAAAACGTTAACGATTCTGTTTTACTTAACACTAAGGTAATGTTTCAATAATACAAGCATAATTTACTTCTAACATAGAGTTTACAATTTGGGTAGACTTTTGCAGCAGTTAATTAAACATAAAAATGAAAAAAATTCTATTTATTACTTTTTTAATAGCAAGCCAGTTTATTGTTGCGCAAGCTAAAGGGACTTTAAAAGGTTTGTTAACAGATAAAGAATCTAATAATGAACCATTACCATTTGCTAACATTATTATAAAAGGAACTACAATTGGAACCACGACAGATTTTGATGGTAATTATACGCTTAGCGTTCCTGCAGGAAATCATATTGTAGTCTTTAGTTTCTTAGGGTATAAGACCATTGAAAAATCAGTAGTTATTAAAGAAGGTGATATTGTAACGATTAATCAATTAATGGCTGCAGAAGAAGGAGTTTCTTTAGATGAGATAAAAATTAAAACAACTACAAGTAAAGAGAAAGTAAGTGCATTATTACTAGAGCAAAAAAAGGCTACAGTGATTAAAGAAAGTATTGGTGCAGTAGAATTATCCCAAAAAGGAGTTAGTGATGCTTCTGGTGCTGTTACTAAAATTTCGGGGGTTTCTAAACAAGAAGGATCTAACAATGTTTATGTACGTGGATTGGGAGATAGGTATTTAAATACAACAATGAATGGTTTGTCATTACCTTCTAATGATGTAAATAAAAAGAATATAGATTTAAAGCTGTTTACTTCAGATATAATACAAAGCGTTTCTATAAGTAAGGCATATTCACCTGAACTTTATGGTGATTTTGCTGCAGGAAATATAGATATTACTTCTAAAGAGTTTAAAGGAAAATCATTCTTTAACGTAAAAGTAGGTAGCGGTATCAATACAAGAGCTGCTGGTAAAGATTTCAAAAAAAGTGAAGGTACTGGTCATTTAGGATTTTATAGAAGGTATAATCACAATCCTTTTGCTGTGGTTCTTTCTCATGGTGTAGATCCAGAAAATGGAGCGGCTCCAATTAATTTGTCTATTGGTATTAACGGAGGTAAATCTTTTGATTTTAAGAATGACTCTCGTTTAAGTTTGTTTGGTACAGCATCATTTCAAAATGGATATGAATATAGGGAAGGTCCTGTTGTAGATTTTACAAATGTTTACAAAGTAAGATACCCTAATGCTCAAGAATTCGAATATTCTACGGCAACTACAATTATGGGAAATGCTATTTATAAAATTAATGATGATCATAAATTAAAATACACTTCTATGTTTTTTAATAATTCATCCGATGAGGTTGGTTATTATGGTATAAAGGGCTTAGGAGCAAATAGAGATGCTCAATTAGACACAGATCAAGGATTTTATCAAATGAATGTTCAATTTAATCAAGATTTAATTTTTGTAAACCAAATAATGGGTGAACATAAAATTTATGATGCAGGTAAAGAAGATCCTACATATAATCTTACCTGGGGAGTTGGATACAACAATGTTTTTGCACATGAACCAGATAGAAAAAGACTTAGCCTAGAAAATTATCAATTTTCTTTAGATGCAGATCCAACAACAAATGCATCTTTTTATAGCAATACGGTTTTTGATAATCAAAGATATTTTCAAAAAATTGCAGATGAAGAATTTAATAGTAGAGTAAATTTAGAACATATTATTTCAGATAATTTTACTTTAAACTATGGTTATAATGGAAGAATAAAAACACGTAACTTCGAAAACATTCGTTATGGTTATGATTTTTTAACACCTAGAGTAGAGGTTGCAGATCCAAGTAATTTAGATGCCGTATTTACACTAGATAATCTAGGAAATGTATACAATACGGAAGTGTTTAATTCTATTTATCCAGGCAAATATGGAACAACTAATTTTCCAGGAAGAAATGAGAACTCATATAGTGGAAAGTTAAAAGTTTATGCAGGATACCTTTCTGCTGTATATAAGGCAAATGAAAAATGGACAATTGTACCAGGTGTTCGTTTCGAATCTTTTAGTCAAGAAATTAATTACGATGTAATTAATATAAATCCAAACGATCCTAAATTTAGAAAAGCCGAAGAAACATTTATTTTACCAAGTTTAAATGTCAAATATGCTTTAAATGAAAACCAAAACTTACGTTTTACATTTAGCAAAACAGTTTCTGTTCCAGAATTTAAAGAAGTTGCTCCTTTTGTTTATGAATCTGTAAGTCAAAGAGTAGGAGGTAATCCAGATTTATTAAACAACCCATCTTTTTCAGAGGTATTTAATATCGACTTAAAATACGAATGGTTTCTAACAAGAGATGAAATCTTATCGTTAAGTGCTTTTGGAAAACAAATTAACAACCCTGTAAACTTAGTAATATCAAATGATGCAACAGGAACTCAGCGTTATTTTAGAACAGGAGATAAAGCTTCTGTTTTAGGTTTTGAAATTGAAGCAAGAAAGAATTTAATTAAAAATGATGATGAAGAAACTCAGCTTTCTGCAGGATTTAACTTTACTTATATGTACACAAAACAAGATTTAAAAGATGTAAATGGTTTGTATAGTGCATCATTTAATAAAGATAGTGAAGAACTTCAAGGAGCATCTCCATTTTTAGTAAATGCAAATATCAACTATAGTCCAACAAAATTTAAAAACTATACGCCAATAGCTTCAGTAGTGTTTTCTTATTTCTCAGATAGAATAGATGCCTTAGGAGCAGGACAACTTGGAAATATTATTGAAAAAGGAATTCCAACATTAGATTTTGTTTGGAAAAATAAAATTGGAGATCATTGGGAAATTAATTTAAATGCAAAAAACCTTTTAGATCCAAGCATTAAAAGACTTAGAGAAAATACATCTATTGGAGATGTTATTTTATCAGAATACAAAAGAGGAACCAATATTAGTCTAGGATTCAATTATAAATTTTAACACAACAAAAATAAAAACAAATAAATTAAACTTTAAAACGATGAAAAATAATTTTTTACTTGCAATTACAATTGCTGCAACACTTTTTGCTTCTTGTGCAGAAGATGGTACATCAGATATCATTATTAATGATAACAGTGTAACAACTAATAACAACGGAAACTCAGGAAACAATAATACGAGTGGTCAACAAATCAACTTAAGCGGTAATTATACAACAAGTATGGTGTTAGATCCTGCCAATACTTACACAATTACAGGTCCAGTTATTTTTGAATCTGGAACAACTTTAACAATACCTGCAGGTATGACTATTAAAGCAGCTGCAACAGGAGCGGATGTTTATTTAGCGATAGCACAAGGAGCTAAAATAATTGCAGAAGGAACTTCTACGCAACCAATTATTTTTACTTCTTCAGCTTCAACACCAAATGCAGGTGATTGGGGAGGATTAATTTTATTAGGGAAAGCACCGATAAATTCTGTATCTGGTACAGCAACTTCTACATCAGAAATAGCAAGTTTACCATACGGAGGTACTGATGCATCAGATAATTCAGGAATGTTGCGTTATGTACGTGTAGAATATTCTGGAGGTAAAGCAGATGGGCAATCAGAAAATAACGGTTTTTCTTTCTATGGAGTTGGAAATTCTACAGTAGTAGAATACATTCAAATGTTTGAAGGAAAAGATGATGGTTTAGAGTTTTTTGGAGGTACAGTAAATGTAAATAACGTTTCTGTTGTGAATGCAGAAGATGATTCTTTAGACTGGACAGAAGGTTATTCTGGAACAATTACTGATGCTTATGTAAAACATGGAACAGATCACGATAAAGGGATTGAAGCAGATGGTTATAACACAGATATAGGAAATAATTCTAGCCCATTATTTTGGTCTAAACCAACAGTAACAAACTTAACAATTATTGGTTTAGGTTCTGGTACTGGAAATGAAGCAATTCGTTTAAGAGCAGGATCTCAAGGAATTTTTTCTAATATTAAAATTGAAGGGTTTGCTGAAGGTTTTGATTTAGATGGTGATGCTGGTGCAACTAGCTCTAATCCTACAGGAACAGGGGTTTTAAACGGAGACTTAAATGTAGCTTCTGTGATTTTTGTTGATGTAACGGTAAAGTTAAAAAATGATACTGGTGAAACTTTTTCAGATGCAACTTTTTATACAGAAAGTGCAACTGCAACAGGTACAGATTATGCAACTTGGGGATCAGGTTGGACAAGACAATAGAATGATTATTATTTGAATTGATTGATAAAAAAAGCAGGCTGAGAAGCCTGCTTTTTTTTATTAAAAAATGAAATAAAATTATTTTGTTTTTTTCTCTGTTTTATCAGCGCAACAATCCATTTTGCAATCTTCCTTACATTCTTTTTTACCGTTTTTAGTATCACATTTTTCTTTACAATCTTCTGTACAAGTATGTGTTTTTGAGGTTTTATTAGAAACTTTTTTAGAAGTCTCACTAGCAGTGTACAAGTCTCCACCAGCAATACCGTTTACAAAAGCAATTAAGTCCTCTTTTGATGTTGTATTTGCATCAAATTCTATGTTAGCAATACTATCTGTAAAAATAACTTTTGCTCCTAAAACCCCTTCTTTTTTAGATAATTTAGACTGAATGGTTTTTGCGCATCCAATTTCACATGTCATTCCAGAAATAGCTAAAGAAACATTTTGTTTGTTTACAGCTAAACTTTCTTTTTTAACTTCTTTTTTGCATCCTGTTAAAACAAAACAAACTACAACAACCGAAAATATTAATTTTTGAATTTTCATTATATTTAATTATAAAATTATTGTACAAATTTATCATTATTTAGACTTGTATCTAAATAATTGTCAGATTTTTGTGTAAAATTAATCAGACTTATGAATAATCAACACCAAAAGTGGTTGTATTTAATTTTACTTTCTTTAGTTTGGGGCAGTTCTTTTATCTTGATGAAAAAAGCTTTGATAGGTTTAACACCAGTACAGTTAGGAGCCTTAAGAGTATTAATTGCAGGTGTTTTTTTATTATTGATTGGTTTTAAGAGTTTAAAAGAAATCAAGAAAAAACACTACAAATACATTGTTTTAACAGCGCTTTTAGGTACATTCTTTCCTGTTTTTTTATTTGCTTTTGCAGTACAAGGTATTGATAGTTCTATTACTTCTATTTTAAATTCTTTAACACCTTTTAATACTTTTATTGTTGGTGCCTTAGGTTTTGGTTTTACTTTTAAAAAACAACAGCTAGTAGGAATTGTAATTGGTTTAATAGGAACTGTTTTGTTAATTTTAAAGGGTGCAGATTTAAATCCAGATCAAAATTATTGGTTTTCTATATTGGTTGTAATTGCCTCAATTGGTTATGCATTTAATGTAAATATAGTAAAGAAACATTTGTACGATATTAGTGCGTTAAGTATTGTTACGGGAAACTTTTTGTTGTTGGTAATTCCTGCATTCATTGTTTTATTATGTACCGATTTTTTTAGCACATTTGAATATACCGAAACGAAGTTAACATCTTTAGGCTTTATTACAATTTTAGCTATTTTGGGTACTGGGGTTGCAAAAGTTCTTTATAATAAAATGGTGCATTTGGCTTCGCCAATATTTGCATCATCTGTGACTTATTTAATACCTATTGTAGCTGTGTTTTGGGGATTGTTAGATGGAGAAAGATTGAGTTTAACTCAGCTATTTGCTGGGGTGATTATTCTTTTTGGAGTATTTTTGGTAAATAAGAAGAAGTAAATCTTGTATAAAAAAAAGAGTCAAAACTTAAGTTTTGACTCTTTTTAATCATTCTTTTATTAGGTGATTATTTGAAATCTTCGTCAGTAACACCTTCATTTATTTTAATTTCAGTAATAGTAAAACTTAAATCCATTGGTCCCATTTTTTGTCCAATAGTGTGAGGGAATTTAATACCATTTACAACTTTATAATTTTCATAGGTTGTAGGTACTTTTACTTCTTTGCCCCCTTGTCCCTTTGCTGTTTTAACTTCTTTTACTTTTAAGCCTGTAGCCATGTCATAAAAAACTTCTGTGTTATTTAGTTTTATTACAATGGCATTTTTACCTTCTAAAGGCTCTATTCTTACTAAAGTTCCTTTTTTATATGTTTCATCGGCAAAAGGAATTGAAGCTGCTTTTGCTTCTTTGATTTGCTCTTCAGTAAAATCGATACGTCTTCCTTGAGCTTCTTGATATCCTTTTGTACCATCAAAAACAGCCTTAGAAAGAACTCTTCCCATCCCAGAAACAACAGTTGATGATCTTCCTTGAGTAATTTTACTTACAGAAGTTATGTCAATTCCTTGAACTTTAGCAGCAGAAGTCATTACTATGGTTTTAACTGCCATAACTTTGTCTTTACCTCCAATTGCTTCGAAATATTTATCAACAACATTTGTAGCTGTCATTCCAGCAGGAATTGGCAATGTCATTGCTGGTTTCTCTGTTGGGTTACCGTTTTTATCAAAATACTTGATAACATAATCTGTTTTTTCAAGATTTTTTAAAACATCAATTCCTTTACCTGTAACCATTATTCTGGCTTTGTCACCTCTAAAGTATTTAATAGCAGCATTTTGAACATCATCTACAGTAACAGAGTTGATATTTTTAATATAGTTAGCATAAAAATCTTCAGGTAAATTATAAAGAGCAATGTTTAAAGCATAATTTGCAGCAGTTGCTGGCTTTTGAACATCCATAACAAAACCACCAATATATTCTTCTTTAGCGTCTTGTAATTCTTTTTCGCTTACTTTTTGGTAACGAATTTTGTTAATTTCTTTTTGAATTTCTACAACAGAGCTATCTGTAACCATGTTTCTTACACTAGCTGTTGCTCTAAAAATACCTGTTTCTCTGCTTTGACTAACTCTAGAATAAGAACCATAAGTATATGCTTTGTCTTCTCTTAAGTTTTGAAAAAGTCTAGCAGAACCACCTCCACCAAGAATTTTATTTGCTAATAATGCGGCATAATAATCTTTGTCTCCTAATGTTAAATCTATTGTATTTACAACAGCAACTTCAGACTGGTTTGCATTTGGCATATTTACAAAATCAATTTCTGTTGTAGAAACATTTTCTGGTTTTGGAAAATTAGAAACAGGAATTTCTCCTTTTTTCCAATCAGAGAACAATTCTTTTACTAATTTTTTAGTTTCCTTTGGGTTGATGTCTCCAACAATAATTAAATAAGCATTATTAGGCTTATAATAAGTATTGAAATTACTTTTAATGTCTTCTAGAGTAATATTATTTACAGTTTCTTTGCTTGTAAATTCTCCATATGGATGATTTTTACCATACACTAAAATGCTTTCAACTCTACTAGCAATAGCAGGAATGTTTTTTTCTTCAGATTTTAAGTTTTCTAATGTTACTTCTTTCTCTTTCTCAAATTCTTCTTGAGAAAATTGAGAGTTTTTTATACCATCGGCCATTAAACCTAATACTTCAGGAAAGTATTTTTTTAATGATCTTGCAGAAGCTCCCGAGCTAAAAAAGCCAACATTTGCTCCTAAAAAATCTACTTTCTCATTAAATTCATCTTTTGTAATATTTGTAGTTCCTCTACCTAATAAACTTCCCATCATGCTAGAAACACCAGCAATCTTTCCTTCAAGGTAAGGAGGATTGTCTATTCTTAATGTAGCAGAAACCCTTGGTAATTTATGATTCTCTACCATAATTACTGTCAGTCCATTATCTAAAGAAAACTTTTCTGCAGTTCCTAACTTTACTACAGGATCTGGTCCTGGAGTTGGCATTTTACTTCTGTCTATCTGCGCATTAAGGGCAAAAGACATTGTTATAATTGCTATTATTGATAAAATTTTTGTCTTCATCTTTATATATTATTTTTTCTTAGGTAAATATTCTAAGATTAATCTTTGATTTTTATTCAAGTATTTTTTTGCTACTTCTCTAATTTCTTCACGAGTAATAGATCTGTATACCTCAATTTCTGAATTAATTAAATTTGTATCTCCATACATTACATGATATCTTGCTAAAGAGTTAGCAATACCCACAACGCTTGAATTAGAGTTTACATAATTGTTTTCAAATTGATTTTGTAGTTTTTGATAAGCTCTCTCTGAAATTAAATCGGTTTGAATTTTTACAATTTCTTCATCCATTTCTTTAACTAATTCGTCTAAGGTAACCTTTCCTAAAGGAAGAGAGAAAAGTGCATAAATACCATAATCTTGTTGGCTAATATTTACTGCTTGTACAGCTAAGGCTTGTTTTTTTGTATCTACCATTTTCTTGTAAAGTACAGAACTTTTACCAGCACTTAAATAAGAAGAAATCATATCTAAAACCTTAGAATCCCTTGTTTTAAAAGATGGAGTTCTATAAGCAGCAATTACTGCAGGTATTTGAATGTTTTCATCATAAGCTTTTGCTCTAAATTCTTTTGTGATAGGTTCTTCTTTTGGAAACTCTCTAACAACATCTGCTCCTCTTGGAATTGGACCAAAATAATCCTTAATCATCTTCTTTGTAGATGCAATATCAATATCACCAGCAACCACTAATGTTGCATTGTTTGGTACGTAATACTTTTTATTAAAGGCTAAAAATTCTTCTAAAGTTGCAGCATCTAAATCTTTCATATACCCAACATTTGGGTCTTTATAAGGATGCACTTTAAATAAGTTTTTACTGATTTCATCAATAATGCCAGAATAAGGTCTCGTACGTTGTCTTTTTTCTTCTTTTACAACTTCATTTTGTGTATCAACACCTTCTTGTTTAATAATTGGATGTAACAAACGTTCAGACTCCATCCATAAACCTAATTCTAGTTTGTTAGAAGGAAATATTTCGTAATAATACGTTCTGTCTTGAGAAGTGTTTGCATTATTTCTACCTCCGTTAGAAGATACAATTTTAAACCATTCTCCTTTTTTTATGTTTTTTGTTCCTTCAAACAATAGGTGTTCAAAAAAGTGCGCAAAGCCTGTTCTTTTTCTGTCACCATCTTTACCACCAACACCATACATTACAGAGGTAATTATAACAGGAGCAGATTTGTCTTGATGCAATATTACATGCATTCCATTATCTAATTTGTACTCTTCAAATTCAACTTTTTGTGCATTTGCAGAAAACGCAACCAAAAGGGCTGAAGCAAGAGATAAAATACTTTTCTTCATTGATTATTATTTAGTTAATATTATAAGGTTTAAGTTGGACGCATCTTAAGCGAATATGTTACACTTTTTTTTTAAAAGATGTTTCTCTGCCTCAAAAATAACAAACTTAAAATTAAATTTTACTTAAAATCAAGTATTATTCAGGGAATTAGGTGTTAAATATTTTAGATAAAGCTATTGTATCAAATTAAAAAAGATGTATATTTGCACCCGCATTTTCAATAAGTTAATGCATAATTTAAGTATAAATACGCAAAACTAAAAGTATGTACGCAATCGTAGAGATAGCAGGGCAGCAGTTTAAAGTAGCAAAAGACCAAAAGGTATACGTTCATCGTTTACAAGGAGAAGAAGGATCAAAAGTAACTTTTGATAACGTTCTTTTACTTGATGATAAAGGAAGTGTAACTATTGGCGCCCCAGCTATAAAAGGAGCCGCAGTAACGGCCAAAATTTTAGGTCACTTAAAAGGTGATAAAGTAATCGTCTTCAAAAAGAAAAGAAGAAAAGGTTACCAAAAGAAAAATGGGCACAGACAATTTTTAAGCGAGATTCAAATTGAATCTATTGCTGCTTCTGGTTCTAAAAAAGCAGCTCCTAAAAAGGAAAAAGCTAATGTAGAAGCTCCAAAAGCAAAAGCTGCTCCAAAGAAATCTGGAAAAGCAGATGATTTAAAGAAAATTGAAGGTGCAGGACCTAAAGCAGCAGAAGCTTTAGTGAGTGCAGGTTTAGATACTTTTGCAAAAGTAGCAAAAGCAGATCCAGCAAAATTGAGTGAAATCTTAACTGAAGCAAGTTCTAGATTATCTCATTTAGTAACAACTACTTGGCCAAAGCAAGCTGGTTTAGCTGCAGAAGGTAAGTGGGATGAATTAAAAGAATTACAAGATAGATTAGACGGAGGTATTGAAAAATAATTCCTAAAATTTAACTTTAACCTATAAAAACTCAATAACATGGCACATAAAAAAGGTGTAGGTAGTTCGAAGAATGGTAGAGAATCAGAATCGAAACGTCTAGGTGTAAAAATATTTGGAGGACAAGCTGCAATTGCAGGAAACATTATTGTTCGTCAAAGAGGAACAACTCATAATCCAGGAGAAAACGTTTACATGGGTAAAGATCATACTTTACATGCAAAGGTTGACGGTGTTGTAGAATTCCGCAAGAAAAAAGATAATAGATCTTATGTTTCTATAACTCCTTTTGAAGTTTAAGAAATTAAGATAATTATTACAATTAAAACGCTCAAACAAAGTTTGAGCGTTTTTTTTTTGTTTTAAAGTATTCCTTTTTCAGTATATTTATAATCTAAACTAACTAAAATGAGGTTATTATTAAGTCCCCTACTTTTCTTTTTTTCTTTTTTTGGATTTGCTCAAGAAAAAACAAACAATCAACAAGAATTAACTAATAAAATAGAAGTATTTATTTTAGATCAAAAGTTAGACTCTGCTAATTATTATCTAAAACTAGCTAAAAATGATTCTTACAAATTAATTCTTCAAAAAATAACAAATAGAGAAAGTGCTACTTATAAAGAATATCTCGATTTTATTTCTATTAATGGTGATAAGTCATACATAAAGTATCAAAAAATCTCCAACTTTATAAACTCTTACGTTACAGAACCCAAAGGGGCAAAAATTAATTTAGACTATGTTGAAATTAAGTGGTTACAAATTTCTGAATTAAGAAATAATGGAAACTTAAATGAAGCTTCTTCTTTGCAAAGAGAATTAGAGAATTATGTAAATAAATTTAATTCTAAAGATGTAAATGTTTTAAAGGTTAAAACTAAAATTAAAACACATTTAATTGTAATGTATCTTATTGAAAAGGATATTAAAAATGGTAAAAAACTTGTTTTAGAATGCTTAAATACGGCTAAAGAATTAAATGACAAAGAATTGCAGATTATGTTTTTGTATTATTTATCAGATTTTTTAGTTGAAGAAGGAAAATTACAAGAATACATAGATGTTAGTGAAGAAAGCCTTGAGTTAGAAAAAGAATTATCAAGAAAATCTCCATTTTATTATAGTACAATTGAGCATTTAATTGATGCTTATGTTTATAAAGGAGGGAATAATGAGAAAGTAACCTTGTTGATAAATGAGGTTTATAATAATACATCAAGAAGAATTCACTCTTATTCTTTATATATGGAGTTGCTTTCTCGTTTAGAGAAAACGTCTCCATTAATGTTAGCCATTTTAAAAAAGTTTGAGGTTAAAAATGTACCAGAGCTAGTCTCTAAACTAGATATATTAACAAATGATTTAAATCCGAATAATAAATTTAGATATATAGACGGAGCATCTAGAGCACTTTTTACTCATGGTTATTATGATTTAGCTTTTAAGTATAAAGACAAAGCAATTGAAAATACAAAAAAAATATATTCACAAGATTTATCTCAATCTTTGGCAGATTATAAAACTGAACAAGCACTAAAAGTAAAGGAAAAGGAAATAACAAATGAAAAAGAAAAAACAACTTTATATAGTGTTATAGCATCTTTAAGTTTTATTTTGTTGTTGATAACATTAGTTGTTTTAAGAAAAATAAATAAGCAATCTAATGAGCTTTCTGAAAAGAATAAAATTATAAATAAATCATTAAAAGAAAAAGAGTTATTGGTAAAAGAAGTGCATCATAGAGTAAAAAATAATTTTCAAATTGTTTCTAGTTTGTTAGAATTACAAACAAAAGGAATTGAAGATGAAAAAGCACTAGAATTGGCTAATGAAGGAAAAAACAGAGTGAAATCGATGGCATTAATCCATCAAAAATTATATCAAAACGATAGTGGACTTATAGATTTTGATGAGTATATAAAACTTCTGACCAAAGAACTATCTTCTTTATATTCATCAGCACATAATGTAAAAACATCCATATCTTCAGAAAACATGATGTTTGATGTAGATACAGCAATTCCATTAGGTTTAATTATTAATGAAATTATTACTAATTCATATAAATATGCTTTTAGAAATGATAAAGAAAATAATTTGTCAATATCAATTCATAAAGAAGATAATGAAGATTATAGATTGATAATTAAAGATAATGGACCTGGTTTGTCAGATGATTTTAATGTTAAAAAGACAAAAAGTTTAGGGCTTAGATTAGTAAATAGATTGGTAAAACAACTTCATGGAACATTAAAACAAACGAATAATGGAGGTGCTAAATTCGAAATTTATTTTAAAGATAGTAATACAAGGCAGTTGGTAAATTAGTTTTTACAAAATTTTAATGTAGTTTAGTTTTAATTCTTTATGTAAATGGTTATTTTTATTCAAAAAATTGAAATTGATGAGTAAAGTAAAAATCTTAGTTGTAGAAGATGAAATCATAATTGCAGATAATATTTGTGATGCTTTAGAAGAGTTGGGTTATGATGCTTTAGAGCCCGCTATAAATTACACTGAAGCAATCGGTAGAATAGAAGAAGAGCAACCAGATATTGCTATTTTAGATATTCACTTGTCTGGAAAAAAAACAGGAATTGATATTGCTAAAGAAATTAGAGAATCGTATAATTTTCCTTTTATTTTTCTAACCTCCAATTCAGATGAGTTTACATTAAATCAAGCTAAAGAGGTTATGCCTCCAGCTTATTTGGTAAAACCTTTTTCTAAAGATGAATTGTATACTTCTATAGAAATTGCATTGCATAATTTTTCTAAAAAGGTTGGAGAAGTAGATAATAGTAGTCTTATCATTAAGAATTCACTTTTTGTAAAAGACAAAGGATGTTATACTAAAATACATTTTGAAGATATCTTATATTTAAAAAGTGCTCATGTTTATATAGAAATTTTCTTAATAAAGAATCAAAAAATGGTGATAAGAACGAGTCTAAACGATATTTTAGAAAAGTTAGATGATAGTTTTGTTAGGGTTCACAGGGGGTTTATAGTTAATACGCGGTATCTGTCTCAAATAAAACAAACATCTGTTAAGGTTTTAGACAATGAAATTCCTATTGGAAAAAAATATAAAGAAGACATTATAAAAAGAATTAATTTAATATAATAAAATGTAGTTAGTTCATTTTTAGAACAATAAAGGGTTGTTTTAGAACATTTTTAAGTGTGTAATCTAATATTTGTTGTATATTCGAATTGTGATTTAGATTATTATTAACATTTTTTCGGGGGAATATACTGTTAAGAATAGATCAACAATCACCGTATAACATTTAAGCTATCTTTTTTAAGATAGCTTTTTTTATGCAATTAATTTTTTGAAGCTTAGTAGCTAGTATTTTGTACTTTTACAACTATGAAAGTTTTATACAATTTAGCGGTTTTTATAACATCTTTGCTAATGCCTTTTATAGCCTTGTTTAATAAAAAAATAAAACTTTTTGTTAACGGAAGAAAAGAAACCTTTTCTAAAATAGCTCCTTTAAAAAATGAAAAAACAATTTGGTTTCATGCGGCTTCTTTGGGTGAGTTTGAACAAGCAAGACCTATTATTGAAGAATTAAAAATCAATCATCCGACCTATAAAATTTTAGTGACCTTCTTTTCTCCTTCCGGATATGAAATTAGAAAAAATTACAATCTAGCAGATGTCATTTGTTATTTACCTTTAGATTCAAAATTCAACGCAAGAAAATTTATCAAAGAAGTAAATCCTACTTTGGCCATTTTTATAAAATACGAATTTTGGCCAAATCTTTTAAATGAATTAAAATCAAAAGAAATTCCTACAATTTTAGTTTCTGGTATTTTAAGAGAAAAACAATTGTTCTTTAAAAGTTATGGAGGTTTTATGCGTAGATCTTTACAAGCATTTCATCACTTTTTTGTGCAAGATGATAATTCTAAAAAATTATTAGCATCTATCAATTTTAAAAATGTGACTGTTGCTGGAGATACACGCTTTGATAGAGTTTCTAAAATTTTAAACCAAGATAATTCGCTAGATTTTATCAATCAATTTAAAGATCGTAAATATACAGTTGTTGCAGGAAGTACTTGGAAAGAAGATGAAGAGTTATTGGTGAATTATATTAATAATAAAGCATCCAAAGATGAGAAGTTTATTATTGCACCACATAATATTAAAGATGAAGCAATTTTGGCATTGCAAAAATCTATCAATAAAAAAACAGTTTTATTTTCCGCTAAAGCTGATAAAAACTTAGTAGAATATCAGGTTTTTATTATTGATACCATTGGAATTCTTACAAAAATATACGCTGTAGCAGATGTTGCTTATGTTGGAGGAGGTTTAAAAACCGGTTTGCATAATATTTTAGAACCTGCAACTTTTGGGATTCCTGTAGTGATTGGAAATAAATACGACAAATTTAAAGAAGCCGTAGATTTGGTGAAGATAGGTGGTTGTATTTCAATCAAAAATCAAGTAGAATTTACAGAAAATTTGATGAGTTTAAAAAAAGATGAAAATTTTAGAAAATTAACAGGCATCATTAATAAAAAATATATTGAAGATCACCTAGGTGCAACAAATTTAATTATGAATTATATCAAACAAAAACTTTAAAAATGGATTTTATTACTCAACCTTGGCCTTGGTATGTAGGTGGACCATTAATTGCTTTTACACTTTTTTTAATGTTTTATTTTGGAAAGAGTTTTGGGGTCTCTACAAGTTTAGAAACTTTTTGCTCTATTGGAGGAGCAGGGAAATTTTCAGATTATTTTAAAATAAATTTAAAAGAAAAGCATTGGCTTTTATTTTTTGTAATAGGAATTCTAATTGGAGGTTTTATATCCTCAGAATTTTTAATGCAGTCTCATGCTATAGATTTAAATCCAGCTACTGTAAAAGATTTAGCAGAATTAGGTTTTGCTGATGCGGGAAGTTCTTATTTGCCTCCAGAAATTTATAGTACAGAAAACATGTTTACTGTAAAAGGGTTTTTAATTTTAATTAGTGCGGGTGTTTTAATAGGTTTTGGAACACGTTATGCTGGAGGGTGTACATCAGGACATTCAATTACAGGTTTAAGTAGTTTGCAATTACCTTCTTTAATAGCAACCATCGGATTTTTTATTGGAGGTTTAATTATGACTTGGTTTATTTATCCAATTTTATTTTAAAAGAAAAATATGAAGAATATAAAATTTTTAATAGCCGGTATTTTATTTGGAATTATTTTAAGTAAAACACAAGTTGTTTCATGGTACAGAATCTACGAAATGTTTAAATTTCAGTCTTTTCATATGTATGGTGTTATTGGTAGTGCTGTTTTAATTGGAATAGTAATAATTCAATTATTTAAAAAAGGGATTATAAAAGATTACTTAGGAAATCAAATTAATGTAAAAGACAAGAAAAAAGGATTTATAAGAACTTTGGTTGGTGGAAGTATTTTTGGTTTAGGCTGGGCCTTGTCAGGTGCATGCCCTGGCCCAATGTATGTCTTAATTGGTCAAGGAGCTTTGTCTGTTATTATTGTATTATTTGGTGCAATGATTGGCGCTTTTATCTATGGAGTATTAAGTAAAAAATTACCAAACTAAAAATCTAGAATGAGCAAATTAACAGACAATTTTGGACGTCAAATGGAATATGTACGATTAGCGGTTACTGATCGTTGCAATTTGCGTTGCCAATATTGTATGCCTGCTCATGGAATTGATATTGTCCCTAGACAAGAATTGTTAACGTTTAAGGAGATGTATCGATTAATTCGCGTACTAACAGAATTAGGTGTTAATAAAGTGCGTTTAACAGGTGGAGAGCCTTTTGTACGTAAAGACTTTGTAGAGTTTTTAAAAATGTTGTCTTATAACGATTTGTTAGATGCAATAAATATTACGACAAATGGGGCTTTAATTTCTCAGCATATTTCTAAGATTGAAGCGTTAGAAAAAGTAAAAAACATCAATTTAAGTATTGATAGTTTAGATCGAGAAAAATTTGCAAAAATTACAAGAAGAGATGTTTTTCCAGAAGTTTATAAAACTTTTGAACTTTTAGAAAAAAGTAGTTTAAATTTAAAACTGAATGTTGTAGTCCAGTCTGGTATTAATACAGATGAAATTGTCAATTTTGTTAGATTAACAAAAGATAAAAATGTTGCAGTACGTTTTATTGAAGAAATGCCTTTTAATGGGACAGGGCAGCGTAAAATGCAAGAAAATTGGACGTTTAATAAAATTTTAGAAGAAGTAAAAACCGAGTTTGATGTTTGTGAAATACAATCAGAAAAATCATCTACTTCTAAGAATTATAAAGTAGAGAATCATCTAGGAACGTTTGGAATTATCCCTGCTTTTACAAGAACTATTTGTAACGATTGTAATCGAATTCGAATTACATCAACAGGAACTTTTAAAAATTGTTTGTTTGATGATGGTGTTTTTAATCTAAGGAATTTTATAAGAAAAGGAGCTTCAAATGATGATTTAAAAGAGCTTTTCTTAAGATTGGTAAAAGATAAACCAGAAAATGGTTTTATAGCAGAAGCAAATCGTACAAAAGGAAATGTTTCTGAAAGTATGAGTACAATTGGAGGATAATGATTTCAGTAAAAGAAGCAAAAAATATAGTTTTAAATTCAGTTCAAGAATTTGGTGTTGAAGAAATTCCATTTCTAAAATCTGTTGGTAGAATTCTAAAAGAAGAAATTACTGCTGATAGAGATTTTCCACCTTTCAATAGAGTTTCTATGGATGGAATTGCAATTGATTATACTGCATTTAAAAATGGACAAAGAGCTTTTAAGGTAGAAGGTATTCAAGCTGCAGGAAGTCAACAAATTTCATTATATAATTCAGCGAATTGTATAGAAGTAATGACGGGTGCAATTTTACCGAAAAATACAAATACTGTTATTCGATACGAAGATGTATCTATAAAAAATGGAATTGCAACTATAAGTATTAATGCTATTACTGAAGCTCAAAACATCCACGCTAAAGGAAAAGATGGTAAAGTTGGCGATGTATTAATCAAACAAAATACAAAAATATCTGCAGCAGAAATTGGAGTTTTAGCTACTGTGGGGAAATCGTTTGTAAAAGTTGCAAAACAACCAAAAGTAATGATTGTTTCTACGGGAGATGAATTGGTTGGTGTTGATGAAATTCCGTTAGAACATCAAATTAGAAGAAGCAATGTCTTTACGTTGGTCTCATTGTTAGAACGATTACATATTTCATCAGAAACAGCTCATATTACAGATGATAAACCCATTTTAAAATCTAAAATAGAACGTTTTTTACAAGAATACGATGTGTTGCTTTTTAGTGGGGCGGTTAGTAAAGGAAAATTTGATTTTTTACCCGAAGTTTTTGATAAATTAGGTGTAAAAAAATTGTTTCATAAAGTTGCTCAAAGACCCGGGAAACCTTTTTGGTTCGGTGAAAATGAAAGTTGCAAAGTATTCGCTTTTCCAGGAAATCCGATTTCTACTTTTGTAAATTGTTTGGAGTATTTTTATCCTTGGTATTACAAATCTGTAGGAATAAAGGTTGAAGAGGAGACTGCAATTTTAAATGCTGATGTTTCTTTTAAACCTAATTTAACGTACTTTTTACAAGTAAAATTAAGTTCAAGATTTGGACATTTAATTGCAACTCCAATTAGTGGAAATGGATCAGGAGATTTAGCAAGTTTGGTGAAAGCAGATGCTTTTATTCAGTTGCCAAACGACAAGGCTGATTTTAAAAAAGGAGAAGTTTTTAAGATAATCCCTTATCGAAGTTTTTAATTTTTAATGATTAGTTTTGAGTTAAAATAAGAAATGAAAGAAAGTATTGTTCAGAAAAAGAGTTTTCATTTTTCATT
Source organism: Polaribacter marinus (assembly GCF_022662535.1). Classification (GTDB taxonomy): domain Bacteria; phylum Bacteroidota; class Bacteroidia; order Flavobacteriales; family Flavobacteriaceae; genus Polaribacter; species Polaribacter marinus. The sequence continues at coordinate 207,606 of NZ_JAKQYM010000005.1, read as the reverse complement.
AAAGATTATTTCACTTTATAAAAAATTACAAGAAGAAAGAGAGTTTATAATTTCGAATCAAATTTTAAGAAGTGGAACATCAATAGGAGCAAATGTTGAAGAGGCTCTTGCAGGGCAAAGTAAAAGAGATTTTATAGCAAAAATGTCAATCTCATCAAAAGAAGCAAGAGAAACTAAATATTGGTTACACTTATTAAAAGAAAGTGAGTTAACAGATTTAGATGTTGATTCATTAATTTTGGATATTAACGAATTAATTAGAATTTTAACTTCAATTGTTAAAACATGGAGGCAGAACTTAACTAAAAATTAAAAACTTAACACTAAAAACTATTTAAATGAATTTTTCACATTTAAATTCTAAAGGAAATCCTAAAATGGTAAATGTTTCTGATAAGAAAATTACCAAAAGAACAGCCATTGCAAAAGCAACGATGTTTTTAGGAAAAGAAGTAATTGCGCATTTTACAAATGATGAGTTATTTACCAAAAAAGGACCTGTTTTTCAAACGGCAATTATTGCCGGAATTCAAGGTGTTAAAAAAACATCTGAATTAATACCAATGTGCCATCCGTTATTAATTAATGGTGTAGATATTGATATTCATATTATAGATGCCGAAAATGTAGAAGTTCTTTGTGAGGTTACAATTACAGGAAAAACTGGCGTAGAAATGGAAGCTTTAACAGGGGCAAACATTACGTGTTTAACAATCTATGATATGTGTAAAAGTATCAGTCAAAAAATGGTAATTAAAGAAGTTAAATTGTTAGAAAAAACGGGAGGAAAATCGGATATTAAAAATGGCTAAGAAACACAGAAAACACACCAATTTAGAAAGAAGAAATAACGATAATTTTGCGCCGAATGAAATTGCAATTTTGGGTGCAAATTGTAGTATTATTTCAGATTTAGTTTCTAAAGTTTCACAGAAATTGTTTGATTATAAATTGGCTTATTTTGACGCTTCTCATGCAAAAGATGTAGTAAAAAATAAATTGTCTGAATTCGTATTTCATCATAAAGGAAATGTGCAAATTACTACTTCAGGAAATGTAAATAAGTTCCAACAACGGTTAGATTTTGCGCAATTTGATTATGTTTTTATCAACGGAAATCATTATCAAGGAGCAAAGCAAATTCTAATTTTAGATGCAGCAAAAGAAGCTTCGGTTTTAAAAAGATTAGATCAGTTAGATCGTATTCAGTTTGTTATAAAGTTGGAATCAGAAACAGAATATTTTAGTTTCTTAGAAGAAAAATATCCACAGATAAAAAATTTAACGTGTTATACTATTGATGAAATTGATGCGATTTCTAATCACATTCATAATTTAATTCAAGAAAAAATTGCGGCAGTAAAAGGTCTGGTTTTGATTGGTGGAAAAAGTACAAGAATGGGAACGGATAAATCTGAACTCGATTACTTTGGAAAACCTCAAAAAGAATTTGCCAAAGAATTGTTAGAAAGTAACAATTTAAAAACGTTTTATTCTGTTCAAAATTTATCGGAAAAAGAAAATGAAATTTCAGATAAATTTATCAATTTAGGTCCTTTTGGCGGAATCTGTTCTGCTTTTCAAAAAGATCCAAATGCTGCTTGGTTTGTTTTGGCAACAGATGTACCATTTGTAAATGAGAGAATTATTCAATTGATTTTAAAACATAGAAATCCGAGTAAAGTAGCCACAGCAATTAAAGGAAAAGGAAAGGAATTTGTAGAGCCGTTAATTACAATTTACGAACCAAAAGCCTATCCTGTTTTATTGCAATATTTAGCACAAGGATATTCTTGTCCACGTAAAATGTTAATCAATTCTGATGTAGAAATTGTAGAAATTGAAGATGCTTTTATTAGAAATGTAAATACACCCGAAGAGTTTGAAACGGTAAAAAAAGAGCTTGAAAATTAATGAATAAAAATCAATTTTTTAAACGTCAGATTACTTTATCAGAAATTGATGAGGTTGGGCAACAGAAACTACAAAACGCTTCTGTTTTAGTAGTTGGTTGTGGAGGTTTAGGAAGTCCGATTGCTGTGTATTTGGCCGCAAGTGGTGTTGGTAAAATTCATTTGGTAGATTTTGATACAGTTGATGTTACCAATTTACACAGACAAGTTTTCTTTTCTTTAGATGATATTGGAAAACCGAAAGCAACTGTTTTATCAGCATTTATAAAAAAAAGAGCCCCTTTTACAGAAGTCAGTTTTATCAATAATCCAATTACAAAGGAAAACGTTTTTGAGTTGATTGAAAACGTAGATATTGTTGTTGACGGAACAGATTCTTTGCCAACAAAATACTTGTTAAATGATGCTTGTGTCATTAAAAACAAGCCTTTGATTTATGGTTCTCTGTATAAGTTTGATGGTTATGTGGCAACTTTTAATGTCTTGAAAAAAAACGGAAGTTATTCTGCAAATTTAAGAGATGCTTTCCCTGAAATGGCATCGGATATTCCTAATTGTGAGGAAGCAGGAACATTAAATTCTATTGTTGGTATGATTGCAACACAGCAAGTAAATGAAGTTTTAAAATTGATTACAGGAATAGGAAAACCCTTGATAAATGAATTGTTGATTTACAATTCGCTTCAAAATACACAATTAAAAATGAAGTTAAAACCAACAATTTTAAAAGAACAGATTGCAAAGATTTTTAAGGTACAAACGTATTTTGATATGGCTTGTGCTACTCAAAATCCTGATTGGCAAATATCAGCATCAGAATTAAAACAAATTTTGTCACTTCGATCGCAGTCTAGAAGTCTAGAAATCATTGCCGTATTACCCAATTTAAAATTGCCTTTTGAAGTGCAGCAAACAATTCCTATTCAAGAATTTGATGTTGAAAAAATAGAAGTAGATTTCAAAAAAACCTATGTTATGGTTTGTCAAAGAGGATTGAATAGTTACAAGGCTACAGAAATATTAAAAAAGAAATATCCTGCGTTGAATGTTTTAAATTTGCAAGGAGGAATATCAAGTTATTAAGATTTGGAAAAGAAAAATGTAGTTATATCTTTTGGAAAAAGAGCTGTTTTAAGTAGGCTATTATCTGCTTTTTTTTATGCTGCAGGGTTTTATTTTTTGATACTGTTTTTTTTAAAAAAACCATTTGCTTTTTCTGAAAAATATGTAATCTCTTTTTTGCATTTGTTAGAGCTAGAATTATACTTGATAGGTTTTGCTTTGCCTTTTTCTGTTTCTGTCTCTCATCATTTTAATTTTGATGAAATGAAGTATAGAAGATATTATTTTGTTGGTCCTATTGGATATGGAAAGTGGCAAAAGATTAAAAAATTAGATAGGGTTTCTACATTTTTAAACTCTAGAAATGAATGTGAAGTAAATATTTGGGATATTAAAAATAAGAGATATAAAATTGCTGCTTTTGACGAAATAGATAATGCGGTTGAATATGGTAGAGATTTGGCAAAGAATTTAAAAATAAAATTTAAAGAACGTAAATAATTAAATGAATAATCCATTAAATTTTTATACAGAAATAAAAACTGATTTAACAAAAGAAGCATCAGTTTTAAAAAAGAATTCAGTTAGTTTAAGTATTTTTAGATTTGCAGTTTTCTTAACAACTTGTTTTTTGATTTACCTAACTTTTGGCCGTTTCCCAGATGTTTTTATTATTGCAGTTTTGGGGTCTTTATTGTTTGGTTTTTTAGTAACAAAACATGTAGATTTAAAAAGAAAAAGAGCAATTATTGAATCAAAAATTGCTATAAACGAGACAGAGATAAAAGTTTTAAAGCGTGATTTTTTTCATTTAGATGCAGGTAAAGAATTTGTAAATCCATCTCATTTTTATAGCAACGATATAGATTTGTTTGGTGTAGGGTCTTTTTTTCAATATATCAATAGAACCGTAACTCTTGAAGGAAGAAAATTACTTGCGAATACTTTTACCGAAAATAAAATTGATGAAATTAGAGATAAGCAAAACAGTGTAAAAGAACTTTCTAACAAAGTAAAATGGCGACAACATTTTTCTGCTTTGGCAAGTTTAGTTACTGTAAAAAATAAGCCAGATTTTCTTGTAAAATGGATACAAAATTACACGTCTGTTTTTTCTAAATCTTTAGCAATAACTCAGGTTGTTTTCTCAATTGTTTCTTTAGTTTTAATTGGCTTAGTTTCTTTTGGAATGATTTCATTTTCATTTTTAACCGCTTGGTTTTTTATAGGGCTTTTTCTAACGGGACGATTTATAAAAAAAACAAATAATTTATATACAGAAACGGATAAAGTTAGAGAACTATTTAAACAATATCATGTTTTGTTAAATCAAATTGAAAATGAAAAATTTTCAACAAAAGTTTTAAAAGAGAAACAAGAAATTATCAACTCAGAAAACAAAAAAGCTTCGGTGATTTTTAAGGAGTTTTCTAAAATTTTAGATGCTTTTGATCAAAGAAATAATATTATAATAGCGGTTGTTGGAAATGGACTTTTTTTGTTAGAAATAAGAAATGCTGTAAAAGTAGAAAAATGGATTTCTAACTATAAACATACCGTAGAAAAATGGTTTCAAGTAGTTGCTTATTTTGATGCTCAAAATTCGTTAGCTAATTTTAAATTCAACCATTCAAAGTTTGTTTTTCCTGATATAGTTTCAAAAAAAGCTATTGTAAAAGCTAAGAATCTTGGGCATCCGTTACTTAATTCAGCTAAAAGAGTTGATAATGATTTCATCATTCATAAAGAAGAGTTTTTTATTGTTACCGGTGCAAATATGGCTGGAAAAAGCACCTTTTTAAGAACGGTTTCTTTATCTATTGTAATGGCAAATTGTGGTTTGCCTGTTTGTGCAGAATCGTTTGAATACTCTCCAATAAAATTAATAACGAGTATGAGAACTACCGATTCTCTCACAGAAGATGAATCGTATTTCTATTCGGAGTTAAAACGTTTAAAATTTATTGTTGATCAAATTGAAAACGAAGATTATTTTATCATTTTAGACGAAATCTTAAAAGGAACCAACAGTAAAGACAAGGCTATTGGGTCTAAAAAGTTTGTAGAAAAGCTTACAAAGTCAAAATCGACAGGGATTATTGCAACACACGATGTAAGTTTGTGCGAGCTAGAAAATGAATTTCTGAATGTTAAAAATTATTATTTTGATGCAGAAATCATTGAAGACGAATTGCATTTTGATTACACCTTAAAAAACGGGATTTGTAAAAATATGAATGCTTCTTTTTTGTTGAAAAAAATGAAAATTATTTAAACAGTTCGTTTTAAAAAACAATTAGGAAGGATCTTGCCATTCTAAGGTTTCAATTAAGTGCAAGATATCTTCTTTAATATAAGAAACGGCTGGTAAAATAGAATCGTAGTTTGGTTTTGCGTAAAAATATAAGGATCCTTTTATAAAGTTGTTAGTACTATCTGTAACGTGAAACTGAATTTGGGAAGCAGCATTTCCTGTAATTTCATATATGCTTCCAAAAACTCTTTTTTTAGGATTTGCAAAATCTTTTGGTATAATTTGTTCGGCTTTTACAGTGTGCTTAAAAACCAATTTTTCTGACTCTGTGAGCAATTCTTTTAGATTGCTGTTTATGGGTCTGTATGTAATATCTATAGAAGCTTTTAAATCTGGATATTTAATTGTTAGCCAATTATTAGCTTCATTTATTATTGTAGTATTTTTTAATACCTGAAAAGAGTAAGGTCTTTTTAGTTTTAATTTTTCATAAGATTTTGTTGGGTAAACTAAGCCTAAATAAGCAATTGGTTTGGGCTGTACTTCTTCTTTACATGAAATAAGAAATATTAAAGAAAACACTAAAATTAAGTTACGCATTTCTGGTTGCTTTTATTTGTTTAATCCGTTTTTTGTCTAAGGCTTCTATGGTAAACGTATAATTCTTGAAATTTATTTTCTCTCCTTTTTTAGGAAATTTACCAGAAATTTCTAAAATAAAGCCAGCTAAGGTTTCGCTTTCACCTTTTTCTTGTTCAAAAATATCTTCATCTTCATCATCTAAAACTTTACAAAAATCCTTTATGGAAGTTTTTCCTTCAAAAGTATAATTGTTTTCATCAATTTTAGAATAAGACAAGTCATCCTCGTCAAATTCATCATTAATATCACCAACAATTTCCTCTATAACATCTTCTAGGGTTACTAATCCACTTGTGCCTCCGTATTCATCAACAACAATAGCCAAATGATTCTTTTTCTCTCTAAAATCACCTAACAAATCATCTAATTTTTTGTTTTCTGGAACAAAAAAGGGTTCTCTTAATAAATCTTGCCATTTAAAAGATGTTTTATTAAGATGGGCTAATAAATCTTTTGCGTACAAAACACCAATAATGTGATCTATGTTTTCTTTGTAAACTGGGTTTCTAGAATAACCATTTATTAAAATTTTATCTAAAACAGATTCATAAGTTTCAGTATCAGAGATAGCAAAGATATCTATTCTTGGTTTCATAATCTGCACCGTTTCTGTATTTCCAAAATTCACAATTCCTTGTAATATTTTTTGTTCATCTTTAGTGGTTGCGCCTTCAGATGTTAATTCCAATGCTTGTGATAAGGTTTCAACAGAAAAATTGGTGTTTTTACTTCCTAATTTTTTTTCAACCCATTTTGTTAAATTGATCAATGGCAAGCTAAAAGGAGTTAAAAGAATGCTTATGGTACTAATGAATTTAGACATTATTCTAGAAAACCGAAGAGCGTTTCTAGAGGCGTAAACTTTTGGTAAAACCTCGCCAAACAATAAAATTAAGAAGGTTACTAAAATTACTTCAATTAAAAAACGAAGCGGAACTGTAAAAAAGTATATGTTTAAAACGTAGTTGAAATCTCCAAATATTGTTTCTGCTAATGAAGCAAAAAGGAGTACAATTAAAATATTAATAAAATTATTAAGAATTAGAATAGTTGCTAGTAACTTTCTGGGCTTTTCTAATAATTGGACAATTATATTTTCTTTTTTCTCCTCATTAGAAAGTTCATTTAAATCTGTTTGTGATAAAGAAAAAAAAGCAATTTCAGAACCCGAAATTAATGCAGAGCTTATTAATAAACTAATTAATACAATTCCGTTTAAGGTTGTTAAAAATTCTGGTGATGTAAAAAGTGAAAATAAAGGTTCAGGATCTGGATCCAAATTTTATGGTTTAAGTTAATTAAAATGGTAAATCATCATTTTCTTCTGGTGCAATAGATTTTGTTGCTATTGTAGAAGGTGTTTGATTTTCTTGTTGATTATTAGTGTTTTCTGTGTTTTTCTTGTTAGATAACATTGTCATTTCATTTACTTGAATTTCTGTAGAATAACGTTTAACTCCATCTTGTTCCCATTGACGATTTTTTAATTTTCCTTCAACATATATTTTATCGCCTTTGTTTAAATATTTTTCGCAAACTTTTGCCAATCCATTTCTAACAACAATATTATGCCAATCTGTAGAGGTAACCTTCTCTCCGGTAGTTTTGTTGGTGTAAGTTTCACTAGTTGCTATAGGGAAACGACCAACACAATTTTGATCATCAAAATAATGCATTTTAACATCATCTCCCAAATTGCCAATTAAAATTACTTTATTTATTGTTCCTGCCATAACTTTTGTGTTTCTATTTTCTATATCAAAAGTACTAAAAATATCAATTACTTTTAAAGTTCAATTTTTCTAAAAAATTTGCAATCAAAACCGGAACAGGAAATGTGTTTATTGTATTCCAATTTACAGTTGCTTCTGCAAAACTTTTGATTTCTACAATCCAGAAATGAGTATGTAAGTGTTGATGTGATAATTTGTGTATAATTTCTTTCTCGTTAAAGAGAGAAATACTTGTTTTGTTTGGAAATGAATTGATAAATTCTTCTGATGAAATTAATTCATCCTTGTTGATGTTTCTATCAGTTTCAATTAATGGAAATTGATATAAACCTTGCCAAATTCCTTTTCCTTTTCTTTCTGATAAAATAGTTTTATCATCATCGGTTTTAACAACCAAAAAATTGAAGTAACGTTTTCTAACTTTTATCTTTTTTTCCTTTACAGGAAGTTCTTTGATTAATTTTTTTTCTAAAGCTACACAACTATCCGATAAAGGACATGTTTCACATAGCGGGTTTTGAGGTTTACAATGTAGTGCGCCAAAATCCATAATAGCTTGATTAAAAGTACCAGGTTGTGTATTGTCTATTAAGGATTGTGCAAGTGCTTTAAACTCTTTGATTCCTTGAGATGAGTTGATAGGTGTTTTAATTCCGAAATAGCGAGAAAGCACCCTATAAACGTTTCCATCTACAACAGCCGTAGGTTCATTAAAGCATATTGAAGCAATTGCAGAAGCTGTATAATCTCCAATTCCTTTTAATTTAATGATTTCTTTATATGTTGATGGAAACTCGCCCTTAAATTCGTTTACAATTTGTTTTGAAGAGAAGTGAAGGTTTCTTGCACGAGAATAATAACCCAAACCTTGCCACATTTTTAAAACGGTACTTTCGTCTGCTTTTGCTAGGTCGAAAACCGTTGGAAAAGTGCTCGTGAATTTCAAATAATATGATAAACCTTGAGCAACTCTTGTTTGTTGTAGCATAATTTCACTCAACCAAATAAAATATGGATTCTTAGTTTTACGCCAAGGTAGGGTTCGGTTGTTTTGTAAATACCAGTATATTAATGTGTTAGAAAATTTCATCGCTAAAAAATAGAAATGCAATATTACATTTTAAAATTCACATAAATTTAAGTCTTTATCTTTTTGGAATTGATTAATTATCATATATTTGCATCCGCATTTTTGAAATTAATTTAATAAAAATATAGTAAAAATAGAGACATGACGAAAGCAGATATCGTATCAAAAATTTCAGATAAATCAGGAATCGAAAAAACAGATGTTTTGGCAACTGTTGAGGCATTCATGACTGAAGTGAAGGGTGCATTAGAAAATGGGGATAACGTATATTTAAGAGGTTTTGGTAGTTTTATTATCAAAACTAGAGCAGAAAAAACAGGTAGAAATATTTCTAAAAATACGACTATTAAAATTCCTGCTCACAATATTCCGGCTTTTAAGCCAGCAAAAACTTTTACAGAAGGAGTAAAAAGTAAAGTAGCTGTTAAGTAACAAAATAATAATCGAAACCTTAAATGGTTTTAAAAACATCAGAACATTATGCCAAGCGGTAAAAAAAGAAAGAGAGCAAAGATCTCTACACACAAAAGAAAGAAAAGAGCTAGAGCAAATAGACACAAGAAAAAGTAAGCATTCGCTTACTTTTTCGTTTATTGTTTAGCGAAAAGCACAAAAGTTCATTGACATTGAGGTTAAACTAACCTCGCACGGTATTTATATACCTGACAATATTAATCCATCTACACAATTATGTGTAGTGTTAAAACCAAATTCAGTATGAAAACAGAATTAATAATTCGTTCAAATTCAGCTGATATTGATTTTGCCTTATTAAGAGATGGGAAACTTATTGAATTGAATAATGAAACCACTGATAACAAATTTTCTGTTGGCGATATTTTTTTAGCCAAAATAGGAAAGGTGTTAACTGGTTTAAATGCAGCCTTTGTAAATGTAGGTTACCCAAAAGATGGGTTTTTACATTATCATGATTTAGGTGCGCAAGTAAATTCATTAAATTCATTCATTAAGAAAGTAAGCACAGGTAAGTATAAAGAATTCACTTTAAAGAACTTCCAATTTGAGGAAGACATTAACAAAGACGGTAGTATTAACAAAGTACTAAAAACAGGACAAAACCTATTAGTACAAATAGTAAAAGAACCAATTTCTACAAAAGGCCCAAGATTAAGCTCAGAGCTTTCTATAGCAGGTAGATTTTTGGTTTTAGTTCCTTTTTCTAATAGAGTTTCGGTTTCTCAAAAGATAGAAGACCCAAAAGAAAAAGAACGTTTAAAAAGATTAGCAAAAAGCATTAAGCCAAAAGGGTTTGGTGTTATTTTAAGAACTGTTGCCGAAGGCAAAAAAGTAGCAGAATTAGATAAAGATTTACAAAACTCATTAGAACGTTGGAAAACAATGTGTAAGCGTATTGCAAACACAAACACACCAACAAAAATTTTGAGCGAGCTAAACAGAGCATCTTCTATTTTAAGAGATGTAATGAATGAGTCTTTTACTAGTATTGTTACAAATGATGAAACTCTTCAAGTTGAAATTAAAGAGTATTTACAAGAAATTTACCCTGAAAAGGAGAAAATTGTAAAATTACACAAATCTGAAACTCCTATTTTTGAAAAATACGGAATTGAAAGACAGATTAAAACATCGTTTGGAAAAACAGTTTCTATGAGTAAAGGTGCCTATTTAGTAATAGAGCACACAGAAGCATTACACGTTATTGATGTTAATAGCGGAAACCGTTCTAATAAAGCTGGCTCACAAGAAGATACTGCATTAGAAGTAAATCTAATTTCAGCTACAGAAATAGCTCGCCAATTACAATTGCGTGATATGGGAGGAATTATAGTTGTAGATTTTATTGATATGCACAAGGCTGAAAATAGAAATAAGCTGTATCAACACTTGAAAGAGCAAATGGCTTTTGATAGAACAAAGCACAAAATATTACCTCCAAGTAAATTTGGATTGGTACAAATTACTAGACAAAGGGTAAGACCAGAGTTAAGTATAAAAACTACCGAAGCCAACCCAAATATTAATGGACAAGTAGAAGCTCCAATAGTTTTGTTGGATAAAATTGAAGCAGATTTAGAGAAATTTATCTCTAATCCAAAAAATAAAAAGATACAATTAAACTTGCATCCTTTTATTGCTTCATATTTAACAAAAGGATTGATTTCTATACGTTTTAAATGGTATTTAAAACACAAAAAGTGGATTACTATTACACCTAGAGATGCTTACACATACTTACATTATAAATTTAAATCGACAAGAGATTAATTTTATACTTGTAAAAGGCAATAATTTATTATCAAAAAAACCCCGCAATTTATAAGTTGCGGGGTTTTTTGTTTTGTGAAAAATATTGTTTTATTTCTTTTCTTTAATTAAATATATGTAAACTGGGTAATGATCTGAATAGCCACCTGTATAAGATCCATTAGCAAAACTTCTAAAAGGATAACCTTTATACTGTCCTTTTCTACCTGTTAAAAAGCGTTTGTTAAAAATCATTGCTTTAAACATTTTATAGTTAGAGAAATCTTTTTCACCTTTATCTAATAGTGGACGTGAAATTAAAATTTGATCAAATAAATTAATGTTATCTCTGTATCCTAAAGTGTTAAACCCTCTTCTAAACATTTCTTCATAAGGGTTGTAAATATCATTTTCGCCAACATTTTTCTTTTTACTTTTAGTTTTTAAAACTTTTTTAAAACTAGAGTTTATAGGATCATCATTAAAATCTCCCATAGTTAAGATTTTTGCATTGGGTTCTTTCTCTCTAATTTGAGCAATAATTTTAGTGTTTTGGTACGCAGCCTTTTCACGCAAAGGTCTACTCTTGGCTTCACCACCACTTCTAGAAGGCCAGTGATTTACAATAACATGAATTAATTCATCATCTAAATAACCAGAAACTAATAATTGATCTCTTGTATAAACAGGGAAATTATCTCTAAATATTTTAGGATTAAAAGCTTCATGATGTACAGGTTTAAAATATCTTTTTTGATAAAGTAAGGCTACATCAATCCCTCTTTTGTCAGGAGAGTCATAATGAATAATCCCATATCCTTTTTTAATAAGGTGTTTCGATTTTACTAAATCTTCTAAAACACTTAAGTTTTCTACTTCAGAAACTCCAATAATTGCTGGAGAAGTATTTGCTTTGTCAGAACCTATTTGAGCAATTGTACTACCTAGTTTGTCAATTTTATCCCAATATACTTTAGATCTATTTCCTTTTAATTCCATCATAGGACTGGCTTCATCGTTTTTAGTAACATCATTTATGGTGTCAAATAAGTTTTCTAAATTGTAGAATGCAATAGTTCTAATGTTGTACTTTTTTGCTTTTTTCTGTGAAAAGGTAGCTGTACCTAGAAGCAAAAAAAATGTTAAAAGAGGTAAAAGTTTTCTCATTTTATTCGTTTTTTATATGCAAACATATAAAACAAAATTCAAGCTAAAAATTATATAATGTTATTTTAACATTGTGGTATGTTAAAAATTGTTAATTTTGTGAGCATTTTTGCAAGAAATTATATTAAAAAATAAATAATCATTTATGAGAAAAATTGTTTTATCAATATTTGTGTTGCTATTCTTGGTTTCAGGATTACAGGCACAGAGTATTGTAAAAGGAATTGTTTCAGACAGCGATTCAGAGAATCCTTTACAAAATGTTATAGTAAGCGTTGTAAGCACTTCAAAAAGTCAGTTAACTGGCGCAGATGGTGTTTTCATCTTAAAAAATCTTACTAATGGCAGTTACATTGTAGAAATTAAACTGACGGGTTATGAAACACAAAATTTTCCGGTAGAGCTTACGGGGAAAACGGTAGATTTAGGAAATATCTTACTTTATAAAGATATTACTGAAGACCAAGATTTAAGTATTGTTACTATTACTGATGATGAATTAAATGATGACGCAAGTGCTGCAGATAATATATCTGGTTTATTACAAGCGTCTAAAGATGTTTACTTAAGAACAGCAGCTTTTGAATTTAGTTCTTCTTTTTTTAGAATAAGAGGTTTAGATTCTGAAAATGGAAAATTACTTATTAATGGTTTAGATATGAACAAACTTTATAGTGGAAGACCACAATGGAGTAATTGGGGGGGGTTAAATGATGTTTTAAGAAATCAAGAATTTACTACAGGTTTAACGGCTTCTTCATATACATTTGGTGGAGTTTTAGGTTCTACAAATATCAATGTAAGAGCTTCGGCACAAAGACCAGGAACTCGTATTTCTTATGCGTCTTCTAATAGAAGTTATGCACATAGAGTAATGGCTACACACTCTTCTGGAATGTCAGAAAAAGGTTGGGCATATACCGTTGCTGCAAGTAGAAGATCTGGAAATGAAGGATATGTAGATGGTACAATGTACAATGCTAATTCTATGTTTCTTTCACTTGAAAAGAAATTTAATGACAAGCACAGTTTAAACTTTACATCTATTACAGCTTTTAATAGAAGAGGGAAATCTGCTCCACAAACTCAAGAAGTTTTTGATTTAAAAGGAATTAAATACAATTCTTATTGGGGGTTACAGGATGGTGAAATTAGAAACTCACGTATAAAAGAAGTATCTGAGCCTATTTTAATGTTAAATCATTATTGGGATTTAGATGAAAAAACATCTATAAATACAAACGTTTCTTATCAATTTGGAAAAACTGGAAACAGTAGAATAGATAATAATGGTACTAAAGTAGATGGAACTGCTATAGATGGAAACGGAAATCCTTATATCGTAAACTTAGGTGCGTCTAATCCAGATCCAACCTATTATCAAAAATTACCAAGTTATGGTATAAGACAAGGGTATTCTAATATCTACGGAATTCACCAAAACTTTGTAAATAATGGTCAATTAGATTGGGACAGTCTTTACAATGCAAATATAAATCCTAATAACGATGGGAATTCATCTTATGTTTTATATGAAGACAGAAATGACGACACACAATTTACTGTTAACAGTATTTTAGATAAAGAAATTTCTGATAATATCACTTTAAATGCTAGAGTACAATACACTAGATTAAAATCTAGAAACTTTGCAGAAGTAATAGATTTATTAGGTGGTTCTGGTTATTTAGACGCCGATTCTTTTGCAGATTCTTTTGATGAAAAACAAAATGATTTATTAAATCCTTTAAACATTGTTGGTGTTGGAGATAAATTTAAATACAATTTTAATTTATTGTCTAATGTAATAGATGGTTTTGCTCAAGGGCAATTTAAATATAATAAAGTAGATTTTTATGTAGCAGCAAATGTTTCTAGAACTACACACCAAAGAGATGGTTTATTTCAAAACGGAGGTTTTGCAAATAACTCTTTAGGAAAATCTGAAGAATTATCTTTTACAAATTACGGAGCAAAAGGAGGGGTAACTTATAAATTATCTGGTCGTCATTTATTTGATGTGAATGCAGGATATTTAACAAAAGCACCTAACTTAAGAAACTCTTTTTCTAATTCTAGAGAAAATAATAGTACTGTAGATAATTTAACAAGCGAAAAAGTGATTTCTGCAGATGCAAGTTATATCTTTAGAAGTCCAATTGTACAAGCAAAATTAACAGGTTATTATACAAAAATTCAAGATGCAACAGAAATATCATTTTTCTTTGCTGATGGTATTGGAGGAGATAACACTGCATTTGTACAAGAAATTTTATCTGGAATTGATAAAAAACACTTTGGAGCAGAATTTGGTATTGAAGCACAAATTACACCTACAATTAAGTTAAAGGGAGCTGCAAACATAGGGCAATATACTTATGATAACAATCCTAACTTATACTTAACAACAGAGAATAATACACGTTCTGAAGATGCTGGTTTTGTAAACGGACGTAAAGATTTTGGTGAAGCCAATTTAAAAAACTACAAATTAGCAGCAGGACCACAAACAGCTTATTCAGTTGGTTTCGAATACAGAGATCCAGATTATTGGTTTGTTGGTGCAACAGCTAACTTTTTTGATAATGTATATGTAGATGTTGCTCCATTAATTAGAACATCTAACTTTGCAGATGATGGAGGGATTCCATTTAACGATTATGATCCAGAAATTGCAAGAGAATTACTACAACAAGAAAAATTTGATAGCTATATGGTTGTGAATATGATTGGTGGTAAATCTTGGAAAATTGGAAATCAGTATATAAGTTTATTTGCTAGTATTGGAAATATTTTTAATACGCAGTATAAATCTGGTGGATTTGAGCAAGGTAGAAATGCTAACTATAGACAACTTAAAGAAGATAAAGAGTTAGATACTCCTGTGTTTGGAAACAAGTACTGGTTTGGTAGAGGAACTACGTATTTCTTAAATATAAACTACAGATTTTAAAAAAATAAAAAAACTCATTAATAAATATAATTATGAAAACAAATAAAATTTATAGCTTTTTATCATTTTTAATGATAGCTTTCACAATTACATCTTGTGTACAAGATGGAGATTTTGACGTGCCAAACGTTACTGTCGAAGAACCTAACATTACACCAAACTCTACAATTTTAGCAATTAAAACAGCTTTACAGCAAGAGTTTAATTCTACAGGAGATTTAGTGTATACTTTCTATGAAAACGCAAGTAACCCTACTTATGTAGAGGGATATGTTGTTTCTAGTGATGCAGCAGGAAACTTTTATAAAAAATTAATTGTACAAGACAAAGCAGAAAACCCAACAGCAGGTATTGAAATAGTTTTAAACAAATCATCTTTAAGCGAAACTTATGAAGTTGGTAGAAAAGTTTATATTAAATTAGATGGATTATCTGTTTCTTATGACGATGGAGAAAGTGCTAGTTATATCAGTCCATCAAATGGAATTCCTGGAAAATATGTTTTAGGAGTTTTAGATGGAGATCAAGTAGATGATATTCCTTCTACATCAATAAAAGATCATATTTGGAGATCTGCAACAGTAGCAAACATTGTACCTACTAGTATCCAATTAGCAGATATTACTGGAGCACATATTAATACTATGATAGAATTATCATCTGCTCAAATGTTAAAATCAGATTTAACGAAAACTTTTGCAGGAGAAGCAACTGATGAGTTTGATGGATTCAGAACTATTTTTGAATGTGATACAGAAAAAACAATACAATTACAAACAAGTACTTTTGCTAGTTTTAAATCAAACTTAGTACCTCAAGGAAAAGGAACTTTTAAAGCGGTTTTATCTAAAGATTTTAGATCAGAATTTTTAGTAGCAATTGCTAATACACCATCAGATTTAGATTTTACAGATTCTAACAGATGTGACCCTCCAGTATTAGACTGTGGTACAGGTGCAGTTGGTGGAAGTGTAGTTTTATTAGATGAAGATTTTGAAGGAATTACTTCAACATCTGGAATTACTTCTGCAGGTTGGACAAATGTTAATGTTAACGGCGGATCTACATTATTTACTTCTACAAGTTTTGGAGGTAATAGATATGTACAAATTTCTGCATATAACAGTGGAGAAGCTCCATTAGAAGCTTGGTTAGTAACACCAGAAATTGATTTAGATGCAACTACTGGAGAAGAATTAACATTTGAAACAAATACTGGGTATGATAATGGTAAAGCATTAACAGCTTATGTGTCTTCAGATTTTACAGGAGATGTAACTACAGCAACTTGGTTAAAGATTGATGCTGTCTTATCAGAAGGGCCTTCATCTGGGTACAATAGTTTTATAGGTTCAGGTTCTATTAATATGTCTTGTTTATCAGGAAAAGTACATGTAGCTTTTAAATACGAAGGTGCAGATTTTGGAGTAACAACCACTTTCCAAGTAGATAACGTAAAAGTAACAGGAAACTAATTTAGTTTGCTTTTTATATACAAAAAACCAGTAAAGTTTTCTTTACTGGTTTTTTTATGACTTTTTTGTAAATTTAATTTGAATCGCATTTGCAACCAATTTCTTATTTTTACAATATGAAAAAAATAGAACACATTGGTATTGCTGTTAAAGATTTAAAAAAATCAAATGCTGTATTTGCATCACTTTTTGGAGAAGCTCATTACAAAGAAGAAGAAGTAGCGTCTGAAGGAGTAAAAACTTCGTTTTTTAAATCAGGGCCCAATAAGATAGAGTTGTTAGAAGCAACCAATTCTGAAAGTCCTATTGCAAAATTCATTGATAAAAAAGGTGAAGGAATTCATCATATTGCTTTTGCCGTTTCAGATATTACATCAGAAATAAAACGTTTGCAAAAAGAGGGGTTTACTGTTTTAAATGAAACGCCAAAGAAAGGTGCAGATAATAAACTAGTAGTTTTTTTACACCCAAAATCTACAAACGGTGTACTTATTGAATTATGTCAAGAAATAGAATAGTTAAAATACTCATAACAGATACTTACAACTGCTTACTAATTATTATCTTGCAACGTTTTATAAAAATAGTATAAATGTCCTCAAAATTCGATTCTTATCAAAAAAGACGCTTACAATCTTCTTACTTCTCGGTAGTAATTAGTATTGCCTTGGTGCTTTTTATGATCGGAGTTTTAGGTTTGGTAGTCTTAAAATCTACATTTGTAGCAAATCGTGTAAAAGAAAAAGTAGCAATTACATTATTTTTAAAAGACGATGTTAGTAGAAAACAAATAAATAGTTTTAAAGCCTCTTTAGAAAAAGAAGAGTTTACAAAAAAAATTATTTATACAAGTAAAACTCAAGCAGCAAAAAAGTATAGTAAAGAAATAGGAGAAGATTTTTTAGACTTTTTAGGAGAAAATCCACTTAAAAATGGAATTGATATTTATTTAAAAGCAGATTTTGTTACTCCAGAAAAAGTACAAGAACTAGAAACGCGTTTTATGAAAAATGCTTTTGTAGCAGATATTTCTTATGATAAACCCTTAATTAATTTATTAACTAAAAATATTAAAAGAATAAGTTTTTGGCTATTAGTTTTAAGTAGCTTTTTTGGTTTAATCGCAATTATACTAATCAATAGCTCTATTCGATTATCCATTTATTCTAAAAGATTTAATATTAAAACCATGCAAATGGTAGGCGCAACTAAGAGTTTTATTAGAAAACCTTTTATTTGGAGAAGCATAAAATTAGGAATGTTTGGTGCTTTTTTAGCATTATTAGGATTGGCAGTAGTAGTTTATTCTTTAGATAAATATGCACCAAGTTTAAGGTTGTTACAAGACTATCTTTCTATGGCTTATTTAGTTGGAGGCGTTTTAATATCAGCATTTATAATTACTTGGCTAAGTACTTTTTTTGCAACACAGCGTTTTTTAAATTTACGAACAGACGAACTTTATTATTAAGATTATGGCAAACGAAAACACAGAAAAACCAGAATTTTTATTTGGTAAAAAAAACTATATTATTATGCTTGTAGGAATTGTCTTTATAGCACTTGGCTTTATTTTTATGGCAGGTGGAGGTAGTGATGATCCTGCGGTTTTTAATGATGAAATTTATAATTGGCAACGAATTCGTTTAGCTCCTACCTTAGTAATTATTGGTTTAGGAATTGAAATCTACGCTATTTTAGTAAATCCTAAAAAGTAATATGAATTTAATAGAAACTATTATATTAGCTGTAATAGAGGGAATTACAGAATATTTACCTGTATCATCAACGGGTCATATGATTATTGCATCGTCTTTTATGAAAATAGCTACAGACGACTTTACCAAACTTTTTACCATTGTAATTCAATTAGGGGCAATTTTATCTGTTGTAGTCTTGTATTGGAAACGATTTTTTCAAAGTATTGATTTTTATTTTAAACTATTAGTTGCATTTATTCCTGCTGTAGTTCTAGGTTTATTATTAAACGATATTATAGATAGTTTGTTAGAAAGTCCAGTTACGGTTGCCATCTCGTTAATAATTGGTGGTTTTATCCTTCTAAAAGTAGATGATTGGTTTAAAGCAAACGAAGTGTACGATGAAAATAACCCAACAGCACATACAGAAATAAGTTATATGACGGCTTTAAAAAT
Source organism: Polaribacter marinus (assembly GCF_022662535.1). Lineage (GTDB taxonomy): Bacteria > Bacteroidota > Bacteroidia > Flavobacteriales > Flavobacteriaceae > Polaribacter > Polaribacter marinus. The sequence continues at coordinate 188,935 of NZ_JAKQYM010000005.1, read as the reverse complement.
TGGATTTTTTCAATGTTTAGCAATGATTCCGGGTACTTCTAGAAGTGGCGCAAGTATTGTTGGAGGAATGACACAAAAAATCAATAGAAAAACGGCAGCAGAGTTTTCATTTTTCTTAGCAGTACCAACAATGTTAGGGGCAACTGCCTACAAAATTTATAAGTACTACAAAGCAGGCTTCGAGCTTTCTTCAAGCCAGGTAAATTATCTAATAATTGGTAATATTATTGCTTTTGTAGTTGCATTAATTGCTATAAAATCTTTTATAGATTATTTAAGTAAAAAAGGATTTAAAATCTTTGGTTATTATAGAATTGTCTTAGGAATTTCTCTTCTAATTATTCACTTTTTCATTTATAAATTAACTATTTAATTTTATTAATGACAGAAGAAAACTTTAAAAATGGTCAAGTTTTATTGATTGATAAACCTTTGAATTGGACTTCTTTTCAGGTTGTAAATAAATTGCGTTGGCATATCAAACAACGTTTCGGTATTAAGAAGATTAAAGTGGGGCATGCAGGAACTTTAGATCCGTTAGCTACAGGTTTGTTAATTATTTGTACAGGGAAACAAACAAAAGAAATCAATATCTATCAAGGGCAAGTAAAAGAATATACAGGTACGTTTACAATTGGAGCAACAACACCAAGTTATGACCTGGAAACTGAAATAGATAAAACATTTTCAACAGAACATATTACCGAACAGTTGTTGCAAGAAACTACAAAACAGTTTGTTGGCGATATTCAACAAAAACCACCTATTTTTTCAGCAATTAAAAAAGATGGAAAACGCTTGTATGAATTGGCTAGAAAAGGTGAAACTACAGAAATTAAATCTAGAACAGTTTCTATTTCGGAATTCGAAATTACTAAAGTTGATTTACCTAAAGTTGATTTTAGAGTGATTTGTAGTAAAGGAACTTACATTCGTTCTTTAGCTTTTGATTTTGGTGAAGCTTTAAATTCGGGAGCACATTTATCAGTATTAAGACGTACCAAAATTGGGGATTTTTCTGTTGAAAAAGCAAGTTTGATAGAAGAATTTATAGAAAACTTAGAAGTGGAATAGTTTTTGTTTTAAAGGAGGGAGTCTAAATTTATTTTATGAAAAAATTACTTCTTTTAGTATTGATCGCTTTTAGTTCGTTAAAGGTTACTTCTCAAGAAAAAGATATAAAATCGTTTTTTACATCCTCACTAAATTTTACATTAGCCAGAAATGAATTTGATGAGGCTTTTGGAGATGATGAACCTTTCTTTTCTCCAGCAGCATTGTTTTTAAGAACGGGCTTTGGCTACGAATTTCAAAAAAGAATAGCTATAAGTTTTAATGTTGGGTTCGATTATCATTGGAACTATGCAGTAAGTGCTTTTCCAACATATGGTACGGTCAAATACAATATAACTGAAGATGCTTTAGATACTTTTTTTGTTGAAATGAGTTACGGGAAAATGTGGAGACCATCATCTAAATATGCCGATGGAAACTATTATGGATTTGGTATTGGAACTCAAATTGCTGGTGAAAAAAGATGGAATACTATTATAAGGATTGATTTCCATAGAAAAGGAATTCATGGTTTTAAAAACAATCGATTAGATAGTTTTTCATTTGGCGTTGGTTTTTCTTTTTTTTAACCTAGATAGAGTAGATTAAAAACCTAAATTTTATAAAAATCTACTATACCAAGAATCCTCAATTGCAACTTCCCAGAAATTATCAAAATCGTGTTTTGTTGTAATTAAATTATCAAAAATGATTGTTTTTGCAGTTACAGCTTTGTTTTTAAGTAGTTTTTTAAAATCTTTTAACTCTTTGTACTGTACAAACTCACCTTGTTTAAAACATACATTCATTTTATCTAATAACTCAACATTATATTCTTGTTGAAGGTTTAAAATAAATGAAACAGAAGTATCTATATCTGTGTTTTTAAGTGGAGTTGTAATGTCATCTGCATACAGAATTATAAATCTATTATATAAAAATTGAAAAGACGCTTTAAATGCTTCATCATTAGATTTCCAGTTTTCTACAAAAGTTTTTACCTTTTGTTCTACTTCACCTACTTCATTTGGATAAAATTTTCTGCTAGAAGGGTAAATCCATACTTTGGCGTCATCAGGAATTAAGCTATAATCTACAAACATTTTTATATTTTGATTGTGCAAAGATAGTTAAAAGAAAAACCGCAAATTAGAATTCAGTTTGCGGTTTTTAAACGTTTTTGTTTTTAGGCTTCTTTAAGTGTTTTCTTTTTTAGAAGTTTTATAAAATCATCTTGTACACTTTGTCCTTTGTCTTTATTATACCAAACTTGTAAATCTTCTTTAAATTGTGGATCTAAGCTACCGTGTTCTGCTTTGTAATCGGCTACCATTTTTGTGGCAACCGTTGGTCTTGGGCCCCAAGAATTGATAACATTATTATTGTTATCTAGAGCAATTAATTTTGGAATTGCTCTTCCTCCGTTTGTTAAAAAAGAATCCATTAAATCTAGATTTTCATCTCTCAAAACTATTTTTAATTCAATATTTTCATTTAGTGCAGCCATTTTATGAATTACAGGCAAGTTTTGTGCAGCATCTCCACACCAACCTTCTGTAAGTACTAACCATATTTGTGGCTCTTTTATAGATTGAATCTCTTTTGAGGTTTCTTCAGAAATTTTTATAGTTTTATCCAATCGTTTCATTCTACGGTCGTTTAACAAACTATAATTTGTTAATACTTCAGATTGATTGGGTCCTGTAGCTTTACCTTCTGCAAGTAAATTTTTAATCAAATCTTTGTAAGCTTGATACGAAAGTGTGTTTTCTAAACTTTTTTCAATAATGTTTTTCATAATAATTGTTGCTAAACTTTAATTTTTAGACGAATAATAAAATGAAACTTACACGGTCTCTTCTTGTGGTTTGTTCAGACTTTTTAAAATGTCTTTTGTCATAGACTCTAAATTAAATTGATGTTGCCAGTTCCAGTCTTTTCTAGCTTCTGAGTCATCAATAGATTGTGGCCAACTATCGGCTATTTTTTGTCTAAAATCTGATTTGTAAGAAATTGTAAAATCTGGAATGTGTTTTTGTATTTCTAAAGCAATCTCTTTTGGTGTAAAATCTATAGCAGCTAAATTATAAGATGTTCTAATTTTAACGTCTTCTGGTTTAGCTTGCATTAAACGAATAGTTGCTTCAACAGCATCATTCATATACATCATTGGTAAACGTGTGTTTTCAGATAAAAAGCATTCGTAATTTTTATCTTTAACAGCTTTAAAATAAATATCAACAGCGTAATCCGTTGTACCTCCTCCTGGTTTTGTTTTCCAAGAGATAATACCAGGATAACGTAAACTTCTTACATCTACACCAAATTTTTCGTGGTAGTAATTACACCAAAACTCGCCAGAAATTTTACTAATTCCGTAAACCGTAGTAGGTTCCATAATCGTTTTTTGCGGTGTATTGTTCTTGGGAGTTGTAGGTCCAAATACAGCAATAGAACTAGGCCAGTAAACTTGTTTAATATGTTTTTCTTTTGCTAAGTCTAAAACACTTAATAAAGAGGTCATGTTTAAGTCCCATGCTTTTTGTGGAAATTTTTCTGCTGTAGCAGATAACATTGCCGCTAATAAATAAACTTGGGTAACATTATATTTTTTAACAATTTTTAAAATAGTTTCCTTGTCTGTTGCATCTATAATTTCAAAAGGCCCCGAAGACATCATTTCTTCATTTCCTTCTCTAATATCAGAAGCAATTACATTATTGTTTTTATATATAAGGCGTAATTTTTGAGTAAGCTCTGTACCTATTTGCCCACTTGCACCTAAGACTAAAATAGTAGTATTCATTTATAAAAATAAGTTTTTAATAAAAACAAAGTTACTTAATTTAAGTATTCGTAAATTAAATTGATTAAAATAATTATTCAATAAAAAAACATGGAGATAAATCGGTTTTTTTTGTGAAATCAAATTACAGATGAATATAAAATGCTTATTTTTATCCACTTAAAATTTTATTTTGAAAAAACTATTATTTCTTCTTAGTGTGTTGCTTATTTTTTCTTGTGTAAAAGAACAAGAAAAAGAAGTTAATGGTGTTGAAAAAAAATCAGAACTAAGTATTATTAGAAATTATAAACCTATAGAGGAAGTTCTTCCTGCATTTAAAAAAGAAACAGAAAGTTGGGAAGAGTATACCACCTTATATCGGTTTTTTGATAGGTTCAAAAAAACTTCTGACAATGAAGCTTTAAGTAATGCTTTAGAGTTAAGAGATCTTGTTATGAATTTAAAAGAGAATCCAAAACCAGAAATTTTTGATACTCCTTCTTTTAATACAAGGATCGATATTTTAAATAATGAAGCCTTAAGATTGGCAGACATGACTTTTATACCTGCAATAAAAGCAGAAGAGATTACAAAACAAACAGATAAAGTATTAAGTGCATTTTCTGCAGTTAATTCTAAGATAAATGCAGTATTTTCTAAAAAACGTTTTGAAGACGAAATTGATATCAACATAAACTATATTGGTTTAGATACTACAAAAATTGATAGTATTTCTAGAATAACAATAGATAAAAAAAGAGAAGAAAAGATATTAAAAAAGAAAAATGCTTCAAAAGAGGAACTTTTAAAGCGAAAAAAATTCTCTAAGATTAATAAAAGAAGCAATGAAAAAATATAGTTTTTTAACGATTTTTGTAATTTTTCTGTTTAATTGTAGTCAAAATAAACAGAAAACTAACGGTAAAAGTATTTCGTTAATAAAATCTGATGTAAATTTGTTGTTAAACAATTGGCACAAAGCTGCTGCAGATGCGGATTTTAATGGCTATTTTGAAAAAATGGATAGCATTTCTGTATATATAGGCACAGATGCCACAGAAAATTGGACTAAAAAACAGTTTCAAAATTTCAGCAAACCTTATTTTGAGAAAGGAAAAGCTTGGAGTTTTAAAACTTTAAAACGTAATATTTACGTAAGTAAGTTACAAGAAGTTGTTTGGTTTGATGAACTTTTAGATACTTGGATGGGAACTTGTAGAGGTTCTGGTGTTCTAGAAAAAAATAAAGATACATGGAAAATAAAACACTATGTACTATCAGTTCCAATACCTAATGATGATATAAACGATGTAATTGCAGTTAAGAAAAAAAATGATTCAATACTTTTAAATACTTTAATGAAATGATAAAAAAAATAACCTTTATTTTAGCCTTTGTCTCTTTTGTGTCACAAGCACAAATTCAGATTAATACTCCTTGGACATTAAAAGACAAAGCAGATGGGAAGAGCGTATCTAATTTAACATTAGAAGAAATATCTAAATCTGCAGAAGCTTTTTTTGCAATAATTGATAGAAATAAAAAAGGAAGTGGTTTAAAACCATTTGAAAGATGGAAATACCATTGGAGTTTTTATACTGACGAAAAAGGTGTAATTAAGCCAGCAAAAGATTTATGGGATGCTTGGGAGAAAAAAAACAACAGAAAAAGCAGCATTACAGGTAGAACAACTGCAGATGTTAGTAATTGGCAATCTTTAGGGCCAAGTTCTCATACTAACACGGCTTCTTGGTCTTCTGGTCAAGGTAGGGTGAATACTGTTGCAATAGATCCAAATAATCCAAATATATATTATGTTGGAGCACCCGCCGGAGGAATATGGAAATCTATAGATGCAGGAAGCACTTGGGCTCCTTTAGTAGATCATTTACCACAAATTGGAGTATCTGGAATAGCAATTGATCCTTCGGATTCGGATACAATATACATCACAACAGGAGATGATGATGCTGCAGATTCTTACTCGGTTGGAGTTTGGAAATCTACAGATGGTGGGGCGACATGGAATAGTACAGCTGCGATTAATCCTCTTGCTAGTAATTATTCTATGAATGAAATTTATATTTTTCCAAATAATACACAAACATTATTAGTGGCTACAAGCATAGGAGTGTATAAAACGACCAATGGAGGAACAAACTGGAGTCAAGTTAGATCTGGAAATATTATAGATTTAAAAATGAAACCAGGAGACTCTACTACTTGGTATTGTGCATCACCTACTACAGTATATAGATCTACAGATAGTGGTCAGTCATTTAGTGCAGTTTCTATACCTACTTTAACAGGTTCTGGAAGATTGGTTTTAGATGTTACTCCTGCTAATGCTAACTACGTATATGTGTTGAGTTCTAAAAATAGTTCTACGAGAGAATTTAATGGACTGTATAGATCTACAAATAGTGGAGTAAGTTTCACTAAAATGGCAGAAACAGATAATATACTAGAAAGCACACAAGCTTGGTTTGATTTAGCTTTAGGTGTTTCTGATACAGATGAAAATACTGTTTTTGTAGGTTGCTTAAATATTTGGAAATCGACAAGTGGAGGAGATAATTTTACCAAAGTTAATTATTGGAACGCACCAACTGATGCTAAATATACACATGGAGATATTCATTTTTTAAGATATAGTCAAGGTAAATTATTAGCTGGTACAGATGGTGGTTTTTATCAATCTACAAATGATGGGGCTTCTTTTACAGATTTAACCAATAATATGGCAATTAGTCAGTTTTATAAAATATCTGTTTCGGCTCAAAATTCAGGAAATGTTGTAGGTGGGTTACAAGATAATGGAGGGTATGCTTTTTCTAACAACAGATGGAATGTTTATCATGGTGCTGATGGAATGGACAATGCAATAGATAGATCTTCACCAAATACATACCATGGATTTATTCAATACGGAGGAGGTTTGTATACTTCTACAGATGGTGGTTTAACAAGAAACAATGGTATTGCTGCTCCTTCTGCAGAAACAGGTACTGGAGATAGTGGGGGAGAATGGGTAACTCCTTTAATTTCTGATAGTAAAGGGAAATTATATGCAGGTTATAGTAAGTTATATAAGCTAGAAAGTACTGGTTGGGTACAAACGTCTTCTTTCGGTTTTTCAGGAGATTTAGATCACTTAGAAATAGATCCAAACAACGATTCTAATATATTTCTTGCTCAAGGTAGTCAGTTATACAGGACAAACGATGCTGGTTTAACATTTAGTAGTATTGTTTTTAATAATGGAACAATTAACGGAATGGAAGTAAGCCCATTTGATTCTAATACAATGTGGGTAGTAACTAATGGTAATGTTTTTGTTTCTAATAATATCAATTCTGCAAGTCCTACATTTCAAACCGTTGGTACTAACATTCCTTCTGAAGGAAAATTCACATTAAAATTCCATAAAAGAAGTGGAACAAATGCACTTTATTTAGGAACTGCTTTAGGAGTGTATTATATTAATGATAATGAAACAGAATGGCAAACATTTGATAATAATTTACCAAACGTTGCGGTAAGAGATTTAGAAATAAATGAGTTAGATTCAAAAATATATGCAGCAACTTTTGGTAGAGGTGTCTTTATTTCAGATTTACCTAGAGTACTACAATCAAATGACGTAAAACTAGAAAGCATTGTTAATTTAGATGGAGTAATTAATTGTGGAGATGTTGTTGCACCAATGTTAACAGTAAAAAATGAAGGGATAAATACGATTACTAGTTTAGCAATAGATTATTCTTTAAATGGTGTTGCACAAAGCACCTATAATTGGACTGGCTCTATAGCTTCGTTAGAAACAACTTCTATTTCATTACCAGATGAAACTTTAGATATTGGTAATTTTGATTTAGCTGTAACAGTGAATCTAACCGGTGATAGCTATTTAGATAATAATGCTATTTCTGCTTCGTTTAAAGTAAACGATCCAACATCAAATCCTATTTCCATTAATGATTTTGAAGATACAAATCAAAGTTTATTACAAGAAGTTACAGGAGTAAGCATTGGTGATACATGGAAAATTGGAAAACCAGAAGGGACATTGTTAAATACTGCTTCCTCAGGAGAATTTGTGTATGGAACTAGTTTAAGAGGGAATTATTCTAACAATACAGTTAGTTACCTTTATTCAAACTGTTATGACCTTTCTGTTATAGAAAACCCAAAAATTAAATTTAAAATGGGATTTGATATAGAAAATGAATGGGATTATTTAACCTTTGAGTATTCTTTAGATTCAGGAAAAACTTGGTCTATTTTAGGTGATGCTACGGCGCCAAATTGGTTTACAAGTTCTGCCGTTACTAATTCATCAAATCAATCTACTTTACCAGGAAAACAATGGACTGGTTTGGGAGAAAGTTCAAATCCTGCAGGAGGTACAAATGCAGAGTTGCATGAATATAGTTATGATTTAGCAGCATTGACTTCTGAAACAAATATAATTTTTAGATTTAATTTTTATGCTGATGAAGCACAAAGTGAAGAAGGTGTAATTATAGATGATTTTGGTATTGAGGGAACAGTACTTTCTGTAAGTAATAATGAGTTACAAGATAACTTCTTAGTATACCCAAATCCATCAAGTGGTATTTTTAATCTTTCATGGGCTTCTACTGGTAAGGCAGAAGTAATTGTATATAATTACTTAGGTAAAGCAGTTTTAACTAATAAAAACATAGAAGAAAATACACATTCTTTAGACTTGTCTTTAATGAGTAAAGGTTTGTATTTTATTAAAGTTAATGTTGATGGTAAACAGGCTGTTAGAAAAGTAATTCTAGAATAGAATAACAATATAAAAATAAAAAGCCTTCATGTTTATGAAGGCTTTTTTTGTATAATATCATTTACAGTTTTAAAAATCAAACCGTTTTCAAAACCTTTTCGCATTAAAAAATCAATCAGCTTTTTCTTCCTTTTATAGATGTTTGGTTCAGAAATCACTTCATTTCTATTTTCGGATATTCTATAAATTGTAGATATATATTCTTTTTCATCGATTTCTTTAAGTGCTGTTTTTATATTGTAAGTAGAAATATCTCTAAATTTTAACTCTCTTACAATGCGTTGTTTTCCCCAGCTTTTAATTCTAAATTTTCCACGGGCAAAACTTTTTGCAAAACGTTCTTCATTTAAAAAGTTGTCTTTCATTAAACTTAATAAAATAAGTTCTTTTGCTTCGGGAATTAAATTGTATTCCCTCATTTTTTGTTCTACTTCTTTATGACATCTATCTTGATAAACACAATATTGTTCTAATTTGCGTTTAATTTCATCAACAGTAAAAGACTTCTTTTGTACCATAGAATCGAAAATACAAAAAGGGTTGAAATTATATGAATTTCAACCCTTTTATTTATTAAAATCTAAAATAGTTAGATTTGATTTTTTTCATCTAATATTTGATCTGTATTGAGTACTTCTTGCAAAACTAATTCATTATTAGAAGAAGTTTTTGTTTTTAACCACATTTTAAATAGAGTTACTAAGTAAAATAAAATAGGAACAACAATTAATGTTAAAAATGTAGCAACAAATAATCCATAAATAACGGTCCAAGCTAAAGGCCCCCAGAAAACAACATTATCTCCTCCAAAATAGATATGTGGATTAAACTCTGAAACTAAACTAAAGAAGTTAATATTTAACCCAATAGCTAAAGGAATTAATCCTAAAATGGTTGTTATTGCCGTTAATAACACAGGTCTTAAACGTGCTCTACCAGCGTTTACAATAGCTTCAAATAATTCTTCTTTTTGTAAATATTCATTTTCTTTTAATCCTAATGCCTCTTTTTTTCTATCAATTAATAACTGAGCATAATCTAATAATACCACTCCATTATTTACTACAATACCAGCAAGAGAAATAATTCCCATCATGGTCATCATAATTACGAATGATGATCCAGAAATTACCAATCCGCCAAAGACTCCAATAAAGCTTAAGAAAATAGCAAGCATTATAATTCCTGGTTTAGAAATCGAATTAAATTGGAAAATTAAAATGAAGAAGATTAATGCCAATCCAGTAAAAAAGGCTCCTACTAAAAATAACATTTGTTTGTTTTGTTCTTCAATTTGCCCTGTATAATCAATTTTGATTCCTTTAGGTAAATTTTTAAAACTCTTCATTTCTTTTTGAATTTTTCCAACAACAGCACTTGCATCTGTTTCTCCTGGAGCTAAAGCAGAATAAATGGTAACAACCCTTCTTACGTCTTTGTGCTTAATAGCACTAAAACCTGAGTTGTTTTTTTGTGTTGCCACTGTAGAAACAGGAATTTCTTTTATTTTACCAGAAGCCATATCTCTAAAGATAATATTCTGATTAAACAAAGCACTTTTATTATATCGGTCTTCTTTATTAAAACGAACATAAATATCGTAATCTTCTCCGTTTTCTTTATAAACACCTGCTTTGTTTCCAAAAATGGAAGCTCTCAATTGTTGTCCTACTTGACCTGTACTTACACCTAACTCTCCTGCTTTTTTTCTATCAACCAAAACCTCCATTCCTGGCTTGTCTCTATTTACATCAATTTTTAATTCATCAATACCCGAAATGCTTTTTGTGTTGATGAAATCTCGCATTCTTTGGGCTGTGTGAATTAATTCTGCATAATCATCACCTTCTATTTCAATATTGATAGGTGAACCAACAGGTGGACCGTTTACATCTTTTTCTACAGAGATTAATACTCCTGGATAAATACCCACTAAAGCAGTTTGTACCTTCTGACGCATCAATTCACTATCTAAACCTCTTCTATATTTGTATTCTCTCATAGAAGCGGTAATTTTTCCTTTGTGTGGCATTTCTGCAGCAGAACCGCCATCAGTTTGAGGGTTTCCTGCGCCTTCACCAACTTGAGAGACTAAACTTTCTACCATAAAGTTGTAGTCTCCATCCATATATTCATCACTATATAAAACGTCTGCTACTTTTTTCTCTATTAGTTTTGTAATTGAGTTTGTTTTTTGAATATCTGTCCCTTCAGGATATTCGATATATACAATTATTTGGTTTGGTTTATTGTCTGGGAAAAACTCTACTTTGGTTCTTTGTGTTTTTAAAGACCACCCAAAAGCAACAAAAGAAGCAAGTAAAAGTACACTAGTACCTAATACTAAAAAATAAGGTTTTTTTCCAGTTAGTGCCTTTCTTAAACTATTTTCATACCAACGTTCTAATATTGGTAGTATTTTGTTTTGAAAACTATTTGCCCAACCTCTTAAAAACAATCTATAAATCCACAACATAATTGCGGTAAAGATCATTATAGTTCCAAGTGCACTATAAGCACCACCAGTTAATAAAACAATAATTCCTATTACTGTCATTATACTTGTTAGGATGATTATTTTTTTGATAGGCATGTCAATATCTTCTACACTCATAAATTGAGAAACCAAAACAGAGTTAAAGAAGATTGCAACTAATAAAGAAGAACCTAAAACGGTAGATAAAGTTATGGGTAATAATACCATAAAATCTCCCATTACACCTGGCCAAAGACCTAAAGGAATAAATGCGGCTACAGTGGTAGCTGTAGAAATAATAATAGGAAAGGCAATTTCGCTGATACCTTTTTTGGCGGCTTCAATTCTGCTCATTCCTTCTTCATCCATCAAACGATATACGTTTTCTACGACAACAATTCCGTTATCAACCAGCATTCCTAACCCCATAATTAATCCGAAAAGAATCATGGTGTTCATGGTATAGCCAAGTAAGTTTAAAATCATTAAAGACATAAACATAGACATTGGTATTGCAAATCCAACAAAGACTGCATTTTTAAAACCTAAGAAAAACATTAATACGGTAACCACTAAGATAACTCCAAAAATAATGTTGTTTACAAGGTCATCTACTTGACCAATCGTTTTAGAAGATTGATCATTTGTAATGGTGATTTTTAAATCTTTAGGGAAATGGTTAGCTATAGCTTCGTCTACAATTGCTTGTATTTTTTCTGAAGCTGCAACCATGTTTTCTCCAGCTCTTTTTTTAACATCTAACATAACAACTGCATTTCCTTTTTCTCTTGCGTAAGTTGTTTTGTCTTTGTCTTTAAAAGCAACGGTAGCTACATCTTTTAAATAAATTGGATTGTTGAATTCTGATTTTATTACAAAATCTTCTAAAGCTTTTGGTTTATCAATTTCACCAATAATTCTAACAGTTCTTCTTTGTCCACTAGTAATAAAATTACCGGCAGACATGGTTACGTTTCCGTTGCTAATGGCAGAAGTTATGTCGTTAAAACTAACTTTTGCAGCCATCATTTTATAAATATCTACCGCAACTTCAACTTCTTTTTCTTGTGCACCTCGAATGTCTACTTTTTTAATTTCAGATAAATCTTCTATTTCATCTTGTAAGTATTCGCCAAATTCTTTTAGTTTATAAACAGGATAATCACCAGAAATATTTATGTTTAAAATCGGCATTTCTTCTGACATACTTAAATCGAACACATTAGGTTCTATTTTAGCACCATTAAATGTTGGCCAATCTTCACTAGAAGTTTCTGTAGCTATTTCGTCTTTAATTTTTTGTTTGGCGAGTTCTACAGAAATTTTCTCATCAAACTCAACAATTACCATAGAATAGTCTTCTTGAGATGTTGAAGTAACTTCTACCACATTACTGATTGTTTTTACTTCATCTTCTAAAGGGTCTGTAATCAGTTTTTCTATATCTTCTGCTGTATTTCCAGGGAAAACTGTACTGATGTATATTTTAGTTTCCTTTACCTCTGGAAAATTTTCTCTGGCCATACTTAAGTAAGCAGAAATACCATAGAAAAATAACACAGCCATTAGTACATAAATGGTTGTTTTATTATGTATTGCCCAAGAGGATAATTTAAACTCTTTATCAACTTTCTTTTTTTGATCTGTCATCATTAATATTTTTATTTATTGATAACTTTTACTGTTTGTCCATTGTTTACACTACGTGCACCTTCTTTAATAATTTCTGTGCCAACAGGTAGGTTGTCTAAAACTTCTATAAAGTTTCCTTGAGTTTTTCCTGTCTTAATAATTACTCTTTCTGCAATGGCTTCGTTATTAGCATTTTTGTCTTTAATAGCGTAAACAAATTGTTCTCCATTAGCATTTTCAGAAATAATACTTTGAGGAATCAAAATTGCTTTCGTATCTGTGTAATCGTTAATTTGAAGTTTGGCAGTTAAATTGGGTTTTACATTTCCGTTTTTATTTGCCACAGGAACCTCAATTTTAAAAGATCTATTATTAGGGTTGATAAAACTACCAACTTGTCTTATTGTGCTGTTAACACTTGTTCCAAGTACTGGAAATTCTATTTTTACATCTTTGTTTTTCTGAACACTTGTGATGTATCTTTCTGGTATTTCTGCCTCTACATACATGTTGTTTAGGTTTACAATTCTAAAAACTTCAGAACCTTGTCCGGGAGCAATAACAGTACCAACTTCTTTAATAACATCATCTATAACTCCAGAAAAAGGAGCTCTTATAGATGCTTTAGCTTGTTGACTTTTAAGTTGTTTTAAAAGGTTTCTTTGAGATTCGTAACTTGTTTTTGTTTGTAAAAATTGAATTTCTGAACCTATTTTTTGCTCCCATAAACGTTTTTGACGTTCGTAGGTTGTTTTAGCTAATTGTGTTGTTGCTTCTAGTTGAGCAACTTGATTGCTTAATCCTCCATCATCAATAGTTGCTAATAGTTGCCCCTTAGTTACAGATTGTCCTTCTTTTACATAAATTTTCTTTAAAATTCCAGGCATTTCTGGATATATTAAAATGTTTTGTTTTGTTTTTACATTTCCTTGAATTTCTAAATAGTGTTTAAAAATTTCTTCTTTTGCAGTAATGGTTGTAATTAAAGGAAGTTTTTTTATAGTGTCTTTTTTTGAAATAGCATTGTTTATAGCTGCTAAATCTGTATTTATAGCTTCTAAATTACTAGTGATTTCTTTCTTTTTAGCTGTTAATTCTTTTAAAGATCCTTTGGTAATTAAATCTTCTATAGATGTTGCTTTTTTTTCTCCACAAGAAATAAAAACAAATGTGATTACTAATAATGAATATATTTTGTTCATGCCTGATATTTATTTGATTGGTAGGTTTAATGCGTTTTCTAAGGTTGCTTTTTTAGCAATTACATCTAACATAGACTGGATGTAATTTTGTTGTTGTGAGTAAAGTTGATTTTGAGCTTGTAATAGTTCGAAACTTGTTGAAATACCTTCAAAGAATTTAATACGTTGTTTTTTTTCTATTCTTTCTGCTAGCCCAACATTTTTCTTTGCAGTATTGTAGTTTTCTATACTTAATTGATAATCACTTTTTGCTTTTTCTGCTAATAAGTTTAAACGTTGTTTGGTTTCTTCTATTCGAATATCTGCTGTTTCTAAAGCAATTTTTGCTTGTGCAGTTTTAGAGCTTCTTCCTAAGCTACTAAAAATAGGGATGTTTAAACTTACACCTAATTGAGATGATGCAAACCATTTCTGGTTGTTATCAAAAAATGAAAAAGTATTAGAGAATCCAGAATATCCATAATTTACAAAAGCGGATAAACTTGGTAAAGCCTTACTTTGTTCTAATCTCATTAATAAACGTTTAGATTCCCTATCGTTTTCTGCAATTTTAAAATCGATGTGATTTGAAAAACTAAATTCTTTTGTAACCAATTCTAAGTTGATATTGCTTTCTGCTAAAGAATCTAAGGAATCTGTTAATATTAGTTTTGTTTCAATTGGATTTCCTAAGGCAAGATTTAGCATTTTGTATGCAATATCTTTCATTCTTTTTACACTGTTTATTTGACTGTTTAGGTTTCCTAAAGTAATTTCTAATTGTTCTACATCTTCTTCTTCATTAAATCCGTTTTCGTAAATTTTTGTAGCATCATTTAAATTTTTTTTCAGAATTTTTATATTTCCTTCTAAAATAGTGATACTATTTTCCGCAACTAAAACATTTCCGTAAGCATTTATAACGGCTTCTCTTGTTAAGAGCTCTGTTTTTTCATTGGCTTGTTTAGATATTTTTAAATATGTTTTTGAAGCTTGTAAGCCTACTAAATATGAGCCATCAAATAATAGTTGACGTAAGGTAACAAAAGCATTAACACTTTGTTTGGTTCCAAAAACGAGTTCTTCTTCGGTTCCGTCTCCATTAATGTCAATTAAGTTAACTTGTTGCTTTAGCCAGTTTGCATAATCCAGTTTACCGTCTATTTGTGGCAAACCAATTGTGGTTGTTTCCCAAACTTTCTCGTTTGCAGATTTGATATCGTTTTTAGATACTTTTGTATTATAACTATGTTCAATAGCAAAGTTTATAGCTTCTTTTAGAGAAAAAGTCATCGTTTTTTCTTGTGCGTTGCTAACTAAGAAAAAACAACTACTCATACATATCAGAATTATTTTTTTCATTTGGTTTTTATTTCTATTTTAATTGATTTTCTAGTTTTTGGATTCCTTTTTCAGTACAAATTCCTCGTAAATGATATTCTAAATAGTAAGTCATTAAAGTATTCATAGAGTAATTTTTTAGCGGAAATAAATCTTTGTCTTTTATACCTATCATTCCGTTAAAATAAATTCTAGATATAAATTCTAAATCTATGGTTTCTCTATATAACCCTTTTTCAATACCATTTTTTAAATTAGTGATGACACAATCTTTCATAACAAGAAACTGTTTCTGCTTTAAGGATGCATAAATTTTAGGATAATATTTTTGAAGTTGATATTGTGGTGAAGATTTTTCGTCTTTTAAACTCTCCATAATTAACCTCTTTATAGAGAACAATTCATCAATTGGATCCATTTTTAATTCACAAATACCATCAATTCCATAGCAAATTGTGTTGAACATATTATTTGTTACAGCATCCACAAGCTCGGTTTTATTCTTAAAAAACTTATAAATAGTTTTTTTTGACACTCCTAAAGAACTGGCGATTTCATCCATTGTAACACTCTTAAAACCTAGGTTTATAAAGAGCTCATTTGATTTTTCTAATATTTTATCTTTCATAATTCGAGTGCAAATGTACGAATGGAAACTTTAGAAACAAAAATAGTTTCCAAAGTTTTAATAATTTTTTAATCTTTACTTATAAAAGAGAATAATCTTTACATTATTTTTACAAAAAATTTTAGATTTGGATATTATACATTATCAAAAAGATTTTCTACAATACTTAGAATCAAAACAATGGATAAAAGAGCCTAAGAATTTATATGAACCTATAGATTATATAATTCAATTAGGAGGAAAAAGAATGCGTCCTATTTTAACCTTAATGGCTGCAGATATTTTTTCTAAAGATTATAAAAAAGCGATGCCAGCAGCTTTGGCAGTTGAAGTTTTTCATAATTTCACATTAATTCATGATGATATTATGGATGATGCTCCTCTTAGAAGGGGTAAGGAAACTGTTCATGAAAAATGGAATTTAAATACAGGGATTCTTTCTGGTGATGCAATGTTGATTTTAGCATATCAATATTTTGAAAATTATGAGCCAATTGTATTTCAAAAACTAGCAAAGTTATTTAGTAAAACGGCTTTAGAAGTTTGTGATGGACAGCAATTAGATGTTGATTTTGAAGTTAGAAATGATGTAACTATTGATGAATACATTAATATGATTCGTTTAAAAACGTCTGTTTTGGTAGCTGCAGCATTAAAAATGGGAGCAATTGTGGCAGAAACTAACGAAGAAAATGCAAATTTAATTTATGATTTTGGATTAAATTTAGGTTTAGCTTTTCAATTACAAGATGATTATTTAGATACTTTTGGAAATCCTAAAACTTTTGGAAAGCAAGTAGGAGGTGATATTATAGAAAATAAAAAAACGTTTTTGTATTTAAAAGCCTTAATGGTTGCAAATTCAGATGACAAACAGAAGCTAGCGTTTTATTATCATCAAAAATTAGAAGAAAATTCAACAAAAATTAGTGAGGTAAAAAAGATTTTTGAATTGAATAATATTCCTAACTTAATTAAGGAGCAAATCCAATACTATACTGATAAATCGTTTGAAACTTTATCGAAAATGAATATTGATAAAGTTAGCAAACAAAATTTAAAAGATTTTGGTTTATGGTTAATGAATAGATCGGTGTAGTTATTTTTTTTAAATAAATTATAGAATATTTAAAATAAATAGTACATTTGCAGCCAATTTATTTGGTCCCATAGCTCAGTTGGTTAGAGCATCTGACTCATAATCAGAGGGTCCTTGGTTCGAGCCCAAGTGGGACCACTACTTTTTAGTATAGGTTTTTATTTAAAAAAAACATACATTTACACTAATAGTATAATATTTCAAAATTTTAATCTGGGGAGATAAAATGAAGAAAACTTTTTTTTACACACTTTTTATCGTCTTGTTATTGTGTGCTTATGCAACAAACGGGCAGGTTCATCCCCCGCCAGCAGGACCACCACCACCACCACCAGGCTTACCAATTAGTAAGGGTTTGGTATTCTTGTTAATTTCAGGTTTAGTTTATGGAATAAAGAAGATTAAGAAATAAATTTATTTCTTTGTCAGTTTGCTTACGTATTTACCAATAACATCAAATTCTAAATTAACAATTTCATTTACTTTTAAGTTTTTAAAAGTAGTGTTTTCTTTGGTGTAGGGTATAATGGCTACACTGAATTCATTGTCTTTAGAGTTAACAACGGTTAAACTAACTCCATTTACCGTTATTGAACCTTTTTCTATTGTAATATTATTTTTTGCAGAATTATAGGTGAAAGTATATAGAGTACTTCCATTATCATCTTTGATACTTTTGCAGATTCCAGTTTCATCTACATGACCTTGTACAATATGACCATCTAATCGATCACCTAATTTCATTGCTCTTTCTAAGTTTACGTTTTCAAAAGCATTTAAAAAACCAATATTGGTTTTTTCTATGGTTTCTTTAATGGCTGTTACTGTATATTCGTCATTATTTATGGCAATAACGGTTAAACAAACTCCGTTATGAGCAACACTTTGATCTATTTTAAGTTCGTTGGTAATTGAGCTTTTAATAGTTAAATGAATATTATCTTGTTCTTTAACAATGTTTTTAACAACTCCAAGGGTTTCTATAATTCCGGTAAACATATCAGTAAAATTTGGTTACTTTTGTACTTGTCAAAAATAGCAATATTAGAAGAGTTACTATGGATAAATCTGATAAAATAATAGTTGGAATTTCAATTGGGGATTTAAACGGAATAGGAATTGAGGTTATTCTAAAAACCTTTCAAGATAAAAGAATGTTAGATTTTTGTACTCCTGTTTTATTTGGGGCAACAAAAGTGGTTTCTTATCATAAGAAAGCATTAGGTTTAGAGGTAAATGTTCATGGAATAACTTCAATAAACCAAATAAATCATTCAAAAATTAATGTTTTAAATATTTGGAAAGAAGATGTGCCTATAGAATTAGGAAAATCTACAAAGGTTTCTGGAGAATATGCTGCAAAATCATTAGCTTCTGCTGTAAAACATTTAAAAGAAGGATCTATAAATGTACTGTTAACAGCTCCAATAAACAAAGAAAATATTCAGTCTGAAGATTTTGATTTTCCTGGGCATACAGAATATTTAGAAGCTAACTTAGAAGGAAAAAGTTTAATGATATTAATGACTGATAAACTAAGAATTGGTTTAATTACAGGTCATATTCCTATTTCTAAAGTTGCAGAAACCATAACGCCAACTTTAATTAAAGAAAAGGTAGAAACAATGTATACTTCTTTAAAACAAGATTTTGGTATAGACAAACCTAAGATTGCTGTTTTATCATTAAACCCACATTGTGGAGATAAAGGTGTTATAGGTGAAGAAGATGATGAGATTATAAGACCAACTATTGCAGAGATAAAAGAAACAGGAAAATTAGTTTTTGGCCCTTATGCTGCAGATGGATTTTTTGGTTCTGAAACCTATAAGCAATTCGATGGTGTTTTAGCAACATATCACGATCAAGGTTTAGCTCCTTTCAAAGCGTTGTCTTTTGGAAATGGAGTTAACTTTACAGCAGGGTTAAATAAAATCAGAACTTCTCCAGATCACGGAACAGGTTTTGATATTGCAGGTAAGAATTTAGCAAGTTCATCTTCATTTGAAGAGGCATTATTTACTGCTATACAGGTGTTTAAAGTAAGGGAAGAATATAAAGAATTAACCAAAAACCCTTTATTGGTAAGGTAAATATTTAATAAACACTTTTTTTAAGATAAAAGATTGTATAAATACATTTTTTTATATCTTTGCACGCTCAATTGATGTTTGATAATGAAAGACTTGAAACAATTCAACATACCGTTTGTAGGATTAAAGGAAGGAATTCATTTGTTTGATTATACAATTGACAATAAGTTCTTTGAAGCTTTTAATTATGATGAATTTAATAGTTCATCAATAAAAGTTTCTTTAAAATTCGTAAAAAAGAGCACATTATTTGAACTGCTTTTTAGTGCAACTGGTACAGTAGAAGTTCCTTGTGATATTACAAATGAGTTATATTATCAAGAAATAGAGACTGAAATGCCATTGGTAATTAAATTTGGTCCAGAATATAATGATGATAATGAGGAAATTTTAATTTTACCTCATGAAGCATTTCAATTAAATGTTTCACAACTTGTTTACGAGTCAATAGTTTTAGCAATTCCTTCAAAAAGAATTCATCCAAAAGTTTTAGATGGCACAATGGAATCTGAAGCGCTAAAAAAATTAAGAGAACTAGAAGTAAAAGAAGAAAAAACAGCTGAAGAAGCAGACCCAAGATGGGATAAATTAAAGAGTTTAATAACAGAAAAAAAGACATAAAATGGCACATCCTAAAAGAAAAATATCTAAAACAAGAAGAGATAAAAGGAGAACACATTACAAAGCATCTGATCAACAAATTGCTACAGATCCAACAACAGGTGAAGCACACTTGTATCACAGAGCTCACTGGCATGAAGGAAAACTATATTACAGAGGTCAAGTTGTATTAGAATCTGCAGCAGCAGAAGCTTAGAACTTATTGTAAAAAACACAAAAAAACCCTCAATTTTGAGGGTTTTTTTACGTTTTTTAAGCAAAAATTATCTTTGTTGATAATTTTAACACAAAAAAGTGAAATATTTTTCACTACTTTTGATATTCATAAATATTTGGATCACAAACAACAATTATGACTAAAATCACTGCAGCAATAACAGCGGTAGGGAAATATGTTCCTGAATACGTTCTAACAAATAAAGAGTTAGAGACATTAGTAGAAACTAATGATGAGTGGATTACGAGTAGAACAGGTATTAAAGAAAGAAGAATACTAAAAGGAGAAGGGTTAGGAACATCTTTTATGGCAATTAAAGCCGCAGAAGATTTATTACAAAAATCTAATTTAGATCCTAAAGAAATTGATTTGGTAATTGTTGCTACTGCAACACCAGATTTACCAGTAGCATCGACAGCTGTTTATACAGCTTCCAAAATTGGAGCAACCAATGCTTTTGCTTATGATTTACAAGCGGCATGTTCTAGTTTTCTATACGGAATGTCTACAGCAGCAAGTTATATAGAATCGGGTAGATATAAGAAAGTCTTAGTAATTGGAGCAGATAAAATGTCTTCAATTATAGATTATTCTGATAGAGCTACATGTATTATTTTTGGAGATGGAGCTGGAGCTGTTTTATTTGAAGCTAATACAGAAGATTTGGGCTTACAAGATGAGTTTCTAAGAAGCGATGGTATTGGAAGAGAGTTTTTAAAAATTGAAGCAGGTGGTTCAATTTTGCCTCCTACTATAGATACGGTAAAGAATGGCCAACATTTTGTATACCAAGAAGGTAAGACCGTTTTTAAATATGCTGTTTCTAACATGGCTGATGTTTCAGAAAAAATGTTAACTAGAAATAACCTAACCAAAGATGATGTTCAATGGTTGGTTCCGCATCAAGCAAATAAAAGAATCATAGAAGCTACAGCAAAGAGAGTAGGTCTTGAAGATGATAAAGTTATGATGAATATCCATAAGTATGGAAACACAACATCAGCTACTTTACCGCTTTTATTAGCAGACTATGAAAAAGAATTAAAAAAAGGAGATAATTTAATTTTTGCCGCATTTGGTGGTGGTTTCACATGGGGAGCTATCTATCTTAAATGGGCTTATAATTCTTAATAATAAACAACTAAACTAATAAGAAATATGGATATTAAAGAAATTCAAAATCTTATAAAATTTGTAGCAAAATCTGGCGCAAGCGAGGTAAAACTAGAAATGGAAGATGTAAAGATTACAATTAAAACAGGTTCAGAAAAAACAGAAACTACAATTGTACAAGCGGCACCTATGGCAAATATGCCTCAAATGGCGGCAGCACCAATAGCAGCTCAACCTATAGCGGCTCCAGTCGTAGAAAAAGTAGATGAAGATGCTAAATATATAACAGTAAAATCTCCAATTATCGGAACTTTTTATAGAAAACCTGCTCCAGATAAACCTAGTTTTGTAGAGGTAGGTTCAGATATTAAGGTTGGAGACACAGTTTGTGTAATTGAAGCAATGAAATTATTTAACGAAATAGAATCTGAGGTTTCAGGTAAAATTGTTAAAGTTTTAGTTGATGATTCTTCTCCTGTAGAGTTTGATCAACCATTGTTTTTGGTAGATCCGTCTTAATATTAATCCTATTTTCAATTTCCAAATTTCTTGTTGATATCTAGAAATTTGTTTTTTGAATTATTGAAAATTTTACGATTATGTTTAAAAAAATATTAATTGCCAATAGGGGTGAAATAGCATTACGTGTTATTAGAACCTGTAAAGAAATGGGCATTAAAACAGTTGCTGTATATTCTACTGCTGATGCAGAAAGTTTACATGTTAGATTTGCAGATGAAGCTGTTTGTATTGGTCCTGCTCCAAGTTCAGAATCTTATTTAAAAATGTCTAATATTATTGCTGCTGCAGAAATTACAAATGCAGACGCAATTCATCCAGGATATGGATTTTTATCAGAAAACGCTAAATTTTCTAATTTGTGCGAAGAGCATAATATTAAATTTATTGGTGCTTCTGGTAAAATGATAGACCAAATGGGAGATAAAGCAAATGCAAAATCTACAATGATTGCTGCAGGTGTACCTTGTGTTCCGGGAAGTGAAGGTGTTATAGAGAACTTTGAAGATTGTAAGAAAACCGCAGAAGAAACTGGGTATCCTGTTATGTTAAAAGCATCTGCAGGAGGTGGTGGAAAAGGTATGCGTGCTGTTTGGAAAGCAGAAGATTTAAAAGAAGCATGGGATTCTGCTAGACAAGAATCTAAAGCAGCATTTGGAAATGACGATATGTATATGGAAAAGCTTATTGAAGAGCCAAGACATATCGAAATTCAAATAGTTGGAGATTCCTACGGAAAAGCATGTCACTTATCAGAAAGAGATTGTTCTGTTCAAAGACGTCATCAAAAGTTAACAGAAGAAACTCCTTCTCCTTTCATGACTGATGAATTGAGAGAAAACATGGGGAACGCTGCTGTAAAAGCTGCTGAGTATATTAAGTATGAAGGAGCAGGAACTGTAGAGTTTTTGGTTGATAAGCACAGAAATTTCTATTTTATGGAAATGAATACTCGTATACAAGTAGAGCATCCAATTACAGAAGAAGTTGTAAATTATGATTTAATACGTGAGCAAATTTTAGTTGCTGCTGGAGTGCCAATTTCTGGAAAAAATTATTACCCTCAATTGCATTCTATAGAATGTAGAATCAATGCAGAAGATCCTTATAATAACTTTAGACCTGCTCCGGGTAGAATAACAACATTACATACACCAGGTGGTCATGGAGTTAGAATGGATACACATGTGTATGCAGGTTATATGATTCCATCTAATTACGATTCTATGATTGCTAAATTAATTGTTACTGCTCAAACTAGAGAAGAAGCAATTAATAAAATGAAAAGAGCTTTAGATGAATTTGTCATAGAAGGAGTTAAAACTACAATTCCTTTCCATAGACAACTTATGGATCATCCAGATTATGTAGCAGGAAATTATACTACTAAATTTATGGAAGATTTTGAAATGAAATAAATTTTAAGTTTTTAGTTTAAATAATAAAGTAAAAATAGAGGACACACTTAGTGTTCTCTATTTTTTTTATCTTTATGGTAAATATTTTAAAAATGAAAATTGACGGAATTGATAAAATCATCATCAAAAGATTAGTAAAAGATGCTAGAACTCCCGTGTTAAGTATTGCTAGGGAAGTGGGTATTTCAGGTGCAGCAATTCATCAGCGATTAAGAAAATTAGAGAAATCAGAACTAATTGATGGGTATAAAATGATAATTAATCCAAAGTCTTTAGGATATACAACAACAGCTTTTGTTGGTGTTTTCTTAGATTCATCTAGTCAGTATTCATCTGCAATTAAAAGGTTAAAAGATATTCCAGAAGTTGTAGAAAGTCATTATACAACGGGTAATTACGCAATTTTCATTAAAATTTTATGTAAGAATAATGAAGATTTGATGCACTTGTTAAATAAAGATATTCAAAATATAAAAGGAGTTTCTAGAACGGAAACATTTATTTCATTAGATCAACAAATAGATAGGCAAATTAATATTTAGCCATTTATCGATAAAAAACCACCATTCACCGATAAATATAGGTTGGTTGGCTAACTATACAAGGTGGTGCTTTTATTTATGTGATTTTTGTAGAACCCTTTAACTTAACTTTTTTATAAAGATGAATTCTCTTTCTATACTTTTAATTGATGATGATGAAATTGAGAGAATGAAGTTTAGAAAGGTCTGTGAAAAGAATCAATTTAATCATTTGGTGATAGAAGCTAATGATGGAGAAAAAGCAATAAGCCTTTTAAATAATCCTGAAAATTCATTTGATTTAATCATTTTAGACTTAAATATGCCAAAAATGAACGGTTTTGAGTTTTTAAAAAAATTAAAAAGAGATAATGAATTTCAACATATTCCTGTTGTAATAATGTCAACTTCAAGTAGTTATTCTGATTTAAAAGCGTGTTATTCTATTGGTGTTGCAGGTTATTTTAGCAAACCACTATATTTTAATGAATATTCAAATAAAATAGTTTCTCTTCTTAATTATTGGGAAAAAAACGAACTTATTTCCTAACTCACTTTAAAAGTTTGTATTTATAAATACATGAATAGATTAAAAACTCTAGAACTAGCTTTAAAAAAAGAGAAAGAGGCAAGATTAAAAGTCGAGCAACTTTTGAAAATTAAAAAAGCGGAAATCGAAGTTGTAAATAAAAACTTAACTTCTGTTCTAGAAAAAAATGGATTAGATTTTAAATACCTTTTTGAAACAATTGTAGATAACTACTTAGTTACAGATTTGTTTGGAAATATTCTAAAAATGAATAAAGCAGCAATAGAATTTACGGGTTTCAATCCTAAAAACGAGAGCGTAAATGTTGTAGATATAATTCATAAAGATGATTTTAAATATGCAATTTCTTCTTTTCGTAATTTTTTAAAAGAAGAAAGCTCTAAGATTTATCAATTAAGAATTTACACAAAAAAGAAAGAAATTAAATGGATTGAATTTAAACCAAATTTAATTTTAAATTCAAAAGGAGAGCCAGAATTCACCCAAGGTATTTTTCGCGATGTTACGCAAATCAAACAAGATAAGCAGATATCTGAAAATCAAAGAAAAGAATTAGATGCAATTTTAGATAACTCTCAAGTAGGTATTGTATTAGCAAATACAAAAGGGAACATAATAAAGTCAAATAAGGCCTTTCAAAATTTTTTAGATTTTTCAGAAGAGCAGTTACTGCAAAAGAATGTTGAAGAAATTTCATTTCAAGAAGAAGATGAAAAGACCTCTATTTTAATGGAAGAGCTATATGAAGGAAGAATAGATAATTTTATTGTAAACAAAAGGTATAAAACAAAAAAAGGAATTATTATTTGGGCAAAAACACAAATAAAATCAGTTAAAAATGAAGTGGGTAAAATAACACATCAAGTAGCTGTAGTACAAGATATCACAAAAGAACTTGAACAAGAAAAAAAGCTCGAATTTTTACTAGAGGACTTAACAGAAAAGAATAAAGAATTAAGAGATTTTGCACATGTGGTTTCTCACGATTTAAAAGCTCCTTTAAGAAACATGAATACTTTGGTCTCGTGGTTAGAAGAAGAGTCTGTAGCATTTAGTTCTAACAACAATAAAAATTTTAAGTTATTGCATAAAAATCTAGAGAAGATGGATTTGTTAATCGCTGGAATATTAAATTATACCACTGTTGATAAGGTGCAGAACAAGAAAAAAAATATAGATTTAAATCTGTTGTTAAAAGATATTATAGACATTACTTATGTGCCAAAGCATATTCAAATAAACTTAAAATCTATATTACCAACTGTTAGAGGAGATGTTTTTAGAATGCAACAATTGTTTCAGAACCTTGTAAATAATGCAGTAAAATATATAGATAAAAAACAAGGAATTATTAATATAGATTGTATTTTAGAGGACGAATTTTGGAAATTTAGTATAGAAGACAATGGAATAGGAATTTCTGAAAAATATTTTGAAAAAATTTTTGAAGTATTTCAATCATTAGAAAAAGTAGAAGGTTCCTCAGGAATTGGTCTTTCAATTGTAAAAAAGATAATTCATTTTTACAATGGCAAAATATGGCTTACATCAGTAGTTAATAAAGGAACAACATTCTATTTTACAATACCAAAATAAAAGATGGAAAAACCTAATTTATCATATATAAAAGAAATTTCTGGAGGTGATATCGCCTTTGAAAAAAGTGTGATTACTGTTTTAAAAAAAGAATTTCCAGAAGAAGCTAAAAAATGCATTGAAAACTTTGAAAGCAAAAAATATCTTGAATTGGCTAATAATGTTCATAAGATAAAGCACAAAATCAGTATATTAGGATTAAAAGAAGATTTAGAGTTAGCTTCTCGTTTTGAAGCAGATTTAAAAGAAGAAAACCCCAAATTATATCCAAATTTTATAAAAATTTTAAACAAAATTCACGTATATTTAGACGATATATAATCCCCTTATCAAAAATTATGAATTGTATAATAATTGATGATGATGCAACAGCTCGATTAATAATGAGGCAGTTGTGTAGTAAATCAGAAGTAATTAATGTTGTAGAAGATTTTTCTTCTGCAATTGAAGCAATTAAATATCTTAATACAAATAGCGTAGATGTTATTTTTTTAGATATTCATATGCCAACTTTCTCTGGATTCGACTTTATACAAAGCTTAAAAAATCCACCAAAAATAATTTTAACAACTTCAGATAAAGATTTTGCTCTAGTGGCTTTTGAGTATGCTTGTGTTGTAGATTATTTGTTAAAACCAATAACAGAAGATCGTTTTCTAAAATCTATACAGAAATTAAAATCTCATGTTAATGTAGAAGTTGATACTTCCAAGGATAAAAAAGCAGCTTTAGATTATTTATATGTAAATGTAGAAAGAAGATTGGTGAAAATTAATATTGCAGATATTTATTTAATTGAAGCAAAAGGAGATTATATTAATATCAAAACAAACCAAAAAAATTATATTGTCCATTCAACATTAAAAAAAATAGAAGACAAATTACCTTCTAGTTTGTTTTTAAAAGTTCATAGATCTTTTATTATAAACACAACAGAGATAATTGATATTGAAGATAATAGTGTGCTTATAAGACAAAAAGTAATTCCTGTTAGTAGATCTAATAAAAGTGAATTAATGAAAAGATTGAATTTACTTTAAGTAAAAATTCTCTTTACCGAAGGTCAATGTCCATTCGTCGAAGAATTTACTAGCCTCGTCGAAATTCTCTTTAATTTAATTGATTTTACCTTTTCTTTGTATAGTGTTTAAGTACACAGACAAGCAATTGTAAGTTGGGGGATTTATATATTGCAAAAAAAAGAGCTGATTTTATTCAGCTCTTTTTTTTTGTTTTAAAATAAAACAATATCAAACAAAAAAACCTTAACAAATTAATGTTAAGGTTTTTGTACTGAAGGCGGGACTTGAACCCGCACGGCCATTACTGACCACTGGATTTTAAGTCCAGCGTGTCTACCAATTCCACCACTTCAGCATGGAATTTAAAAAGAATAGAGCGAAAGACGGGATTTGAACCCGCGACCCCCACCTTGGCAAGGTGATGCTCTACCCCTGAGCTACTTTCGCAGTCATTATTTTTTAAAGAACTTTAATCTTGCTCCCCCTCTAGGACTCGAACCTAGGACCCTCTGATTAACAGTCAGATGCTCTAACCAACTGAGCTAAGGAGGAGTTTGCTTCACAATTTGTGATTAGCGAGTGCAAATATATATCTTTTTAGAATACCACCAAATACTTTTGCAAAAAAAATGAAAAAATATTTTTTTTATTTATCATGAAAAAAAACAACCCTTTATTTCAAAAATTGTATTTTTGCTTTAGTAATAAGCTTATACTTAAAGCACAAAATATTATATGGACAAATTTTCGTTCTTAAACGCAGCACATACAGGCTTTATAGCCGATTTATACGATCAATATTTAATTAATCCAGATGCAGTTGAACCTAGTTGGAGAAGTTTTTTTCAAGGGTATGATTTAGCAAATGAGAATTATTCTTTAACTGATGAAGAAATTTCTAAGGAAGTTCCAGAAGAAGTAAGAAAAGAATTCTCTGTTGTAGATTTAATTAATGGATACAGAACTCGTGGACACTTGTTTACAAAAACAAATCCAGTAAGAGATAGAAGACAATACCACCCTACTTTAGAAATCGAAAATTTTGGTCTTGCAAAAGAAGATTTAGAAAAAACTTTTTCTGCAGGTGAAGTCTTAGGCTTAGGGACTGTGAAATTATCAGAAATAATAAAACACTTACAAAGTATTTATTGTGATTCTATTGGTGTAGAATACATGTACATGCGTAATCCAGAAAAAATTAAGTGGTGGCAAGATCGTTTAAATAAAAATGATAACCACCCAAGTTATTCTGTAGATGCTAAAAAATATATTCTTTCTAAATTAAATCAAGCTGTAACTTTTGAGAGTTTTTTACAAACAAAATATGTTGGCCAAAAACGATTCTCTTTAGAAGGAGGAGAAGCTTTAATTCCGGGTATTAGTGTTGCTTTAAGAGAAGCTGCAGAAAAATACGGAGTTGAAGAATGTGTTTTAGGAATGGCGCATAGAGGACGTTTAAATACCCTGGTTAATATTTTTAAAAAACCAGTTAGAGATTTGTTTAGCGAGTTTGAAGGAAAAGATTTTGAAGATGAAGATATCGATGGAGATGTGAAGTATCATTTAGGTTTAACATTGAGTAAAACCTATAGAGATGGTAATGAAATTACAATGAATTTAGTTCCTAACCCATCTCACCTAGAAACCGTAGCTTCTGTAGCAGAAGGAATTACAAGAGCTAAAATTGATAGAAAATATAATGGTGATGAAAGTAAAATATTGCCAATTATTATCCACGGAGACGCAGCAATTGCAGGTCAAGGAATTGCTTATGAAGTGGTTCAAATGGCAAAATTAAATGGTTATAAAACTGGAGGAACAATTCATATAGTTGTAAATAATCAAATAGGTTTTACTACCAATTATTTAGATGCTCGTTCTAGTACCTACTGTACAGATGTAGCAAAAGTTACTTTATCTCCTGTTTTGCATGTAAATGCAGATGATACAGAGGCTGTTTGTCATGCAATGGAAATGGCTCTAGAATTTAGAATGAAGTTTAAAAGCGATATTTTTATTGATTTATTAGGTTATAGAAAATATGGTCATAATGAAGGGGATGAACCTCGCTTTACACAGCCAAAATTATATAAAGCAATTTCTAAACATAAAAATCCAAAAGATATTTATGTAGATCAATTGTTAAAAGAGGGGTCTATTGAGGGATCTTATATAAATGAAATCACTACTGAGTTTAAACAAATGCTTGAAAAAGAATTTGATGCTTCTAAAAAAGAAAAAACTTCAAAAGTGAGAGAGTTTATGGAATCTACTTGGAAAGGTTTTATTCGTCAGCAGTTAGAAGCGATGCTTAAACCAACCAACACAACTTACCCAGTAGAAAATCTTAAAAATATTGCAAAAATAGTTTCTACAGTTCCAGAAGGTGTAAAGTTTGTTAGAAAAGCAGAACGAATTTTAGATGGAAGAGCAAAAATGGCTTTTACAACAAATCAATTAGATTGGGGGATGGCAGAAAATCTTGCCTATGGAAGTTTGATGGAAGAAGGATTTAATGTTCGTATATCTGGGCAAGATGTAGAAAGAGGAACTTTTTCTCACAGACACGCAGTTTTACGTGATGAAGTTACAGAAGAACGTATCAATTTATTAAATACAAATCCAAAGAGTACAGGAGAAATGACGATTTACAATTCGTTATTATCAGAATACGGTGTGCTTGGTTTTGATTATGGATATGCCATGGCTAATCCAAATACACTTACAATTTGGGAAGCTCAATTTGGAGATTTCTCAAATGGAGCACAAATAATGTTTGATCAATATATTTCTGCTGCAGAAGACAAATGGAAATTACAAAACGGAATCGTAGTTTTACTTCCTCATGGGTATGAAGGTCAGGGTTCTGAACATTCATCAGCAAGAATAGAGCGTTATTTACAATTGTGTGCAGTAGATAACATGACAGTTGCAAACTGTACAACACCTGCTAATTTCTACCACTTATTACGCAGACAAATGAAGCGTGATTATAGAAAACCATTAATTGTTTTTACACCAAAGAGTTTATTGCGTCATCCAAAAGCAGTGAATACAATAGAAGATTTAGCAACTGGAGAATTCCAAGAGGTTATAGATGATACATTAAACCCAAAAAATGTTAAGAAACTTGTTTTTTGTATGGGTAAATTCTATTACGATTTACTTGCAGAACGTGAAATCTTAGAAAGAGACGATGTTGCTTTGGTAAGAATAGAGCAATTGTTTCCTTTGCATTTAGAAAAATTACAACAAGTTATAGATAGATATCCAAATGTAAAAAACTATGTTTGGGCACAAGAAGAACCTAGAAATATGGGGGCTTGGAGTTTTATGTTAGAAAGATTTGATTTGGTAAAATTAAATGTACGTTCTCGTAAATACTACGCCGTTCCAGCTGCAGGTTCTAGCACACGATTCAAAAAACGTCATAAGGCGGTTATTGATAGTGTTTTTAATGATAATGAGTAGCGCGTTAAAGATTGTAAAAGTCTATTTTAACGCAAAAAAAATAAAAAGTAAAGTAATAAAAAGCTAATATTGTTTTAGCAAAAGCAAAAAAGAAAACCATGAGTGTTTTAGAAATGAAAGTTCCTTCTCCAGGAGAATCGATTACAGAAGTAGAAATTGCAACTTGGTTAGTTGAAGATGGAGACTATGTTGAAAAAGATCAACCCATTGCAGAAGTAGATTCTGACAAAGCAACTTTAGAGTTACCTGCGGAAGAAAGTGGGATTATCACTTTAAAAGCAGAAGAAGGAGATGCGGTTGCTGTAGGTGAAGTAGTTTGTTTAATTGATACAAGCGCTGCTAAACCTGCAGGTGATACACCTACAAAAACAGCAACTCCAAAAGAAGAAAAGAAAGCTGAAGTTAAAGAAGCTCCTAAAGCAGCAACATATGCTACAGGAACAGCTTCTCCTGCTGCTAAAAAAGTATTAGTAGAAAAAGGAATTGCAGCTTCTACTATAAAAGGAACAGGGAAAGATGGTAGAATTACCAAAGACGACGCTGTAAAAGCAGTGCCTTCTATGGGAACACAACCTGCAAGTGGTTCTAGAGGAACCGAACGTAAGAAAATGTCTATGCTACGTAGAAAAGTAGCAGAACGTTTAGTGGCTGTAAAAAGCGAAACAGCTATGTTAACTACGTTTAACGAAGTTAATATGCAACCAATTTTTGATTTACGTACGCAGTTTAAAGAAGATTTTAAAGCAAAACACGGAGTTGGGTTAGGCTTTATGTCTTTCTTTACGTTAGCTGTTGTTAGAGCTTTAAAATTATTTCCAGATGTAAACTCTATGATTGACGGAGATTTTCAAATCAAGAATGATTTTCAAGATATTTCTATTGCAGTTTCTGGACCAAAAGGTTTAATGGTTCCTGTTATTAGAAATGCAGAAAACTTATCGTTTAGAGGAGTAGAATCTGAAGTAAAACGTTTGGCATTAAGAGCAAGAGATGGGCAAATAACTGTTGATGAAATGACAGGAGGAACTTTTACAATTACCAATGGTGGTGTATTTGGTTCTATGTTATCAACGCCAATTATCAATCCTCCACAAAGTGGAATTTTAGGAATGCACAACATTGTAAATAGACCTATGGCTGTTAATGGACAAGTTGAAATTCAGCCAATTATGTATGTGGCACTTTCTTATGACCATAGAATTGTAGATGGTAGAGAATCTGTTGGTTTCTTAGTGGCTGTTAAAGAGGCTCTAGAAAATCCAGTTGAATTATTGATGGATAACAATCCAACAAAAGCATTAGAAATGTAGGCAAAAATTTTGCACAATAATTATATAAGTCCCAAGCTTTTTGCTTGGGATTTTTTATGAAATAATATCGGATTTATTATCTTGCATTAAAAAAGCTAAAATGCCTAAAAACCCTGAATTAGAACTTGCTGTACAATTTATAGATAAAACAGATCGGAATCTTTTTATCACAGGAAAAGCAGGTACAGGTAAAACTACTTTTTTGCATCAAATTAAAAATGAATCTTTAAAAAGAATGGTTATTGTGGCGCCAACGGGTGTGGCAGCAATTAATGCAAAAGGAGTTACCATTCATTCTTTTTTTCAAATGCCTTTTGGTCCTATTTTACCAAATCAGATTGCAAATACAAATCAGCAACGTAAGTTTTCTAAAACTAAAATTGATATTATCAAATCATTAGATTTGGTAATTATTGATGAAATTTCTATGGTTCGTGCAGATTTATTAGACGGAATAGATCAAGTATTACGCAGGTATAAAAACAGGAATAAAGTTTTTGGAGGCGCACAAGTTTTAATGATTGGAGATTTGCAACAATTAGCTCCTGTAGTAAGACCTAACGAATGGAGTTTGTTGCAACAACATTACGATACTGTTTACTTTTTTAGTTCTAAAGCGTATCAAGAAGCAAATGTGGTTTCTATCGAATTGAAACATATTTATCGTCAAAAAAATGAAGATTTTATCAAGATTTTAAATGAAATCAGAACAGATACTTTATCTGAAAAATCTGCAGAAATTTTAAATAGAAATTACAACCCAACTTTTTCACCAACAAAAGACGAGGGTTATATTACCTTAACAACTCATAATAATAGAGCCAATTTAATCAACAATTCCGAACTAAATAAACTTAAAAACAAAAGCTATTTTTTTGATGCAGAAGTTTCGGGTAAATTCAATGAAAATTCCTATCCGAATGCAGAAAAACTAGAATTAAAAATCGGAGCTCAAGTAATGTTTATCAAAAATGATTCGTCTCCAGAAAAAAGGTATTACAACGGGAAAATAGGAATTGTAACTGATATCTCTCGAGAAAATGTAACGGTTCAATGTCCTAATGAAATAGACGAAATAGTTACAGAAAAAGAAACTTGGGAAAATATTAATTACTCTATTAATGAAGAAACCAAAGAGATTAAAGAAGATGTTTCTGGTTCTTTTTCTCAGATTCCTTTACGATTAGCTTGGGCAATTACCATTCATAAAAGCCAGGGTTTAACATTCGAAAAAGCCATAATAGATGCAGAAGCATCTTTTGCACACGGACAAACCTATGTTGCCTTAAGCAGATGTACCTCTTTAGAAGGTTTGGTTTTAAAAACTCCAATTACTAGTAATGCAATTATTAACGACAGAACAGTAAGTGTTTTTAATGAAAGTGTAGAAGAAAACCACCCGGATGAAGGTGTTTTAAACGAATCTGAAAAACATTTTCAATTGAATTTAATTTCAGAACTATTCGATTACCAGCCATTTTTATACCCTATTTCTAGATTAATTGATATTTATTATAAAAATAAAACAAGTATAAATGGAGATGTAATTGATCATTTGCAAACCATAAAAGACGATGGTGTTGTAGCTTTAATGAAAGTCTCTAATGGATTTAAGAATCAATTAGCACAAATTTCTGAGGATTGTATTCTTCCAGAAAACAGCTCTCAAATTCAAGAACGTTTTACAAAAGCAATCGATTATTTTTTAACCCAAACAAAAAATAACATTCTAAAACCTTTAAATACCATCGAATTTTCTACAGATAATAAAGCGGTAAAAAAAGATTTTACTACTCAATTTGATGCTTTACAAGAAAAGCTAATGGAAAAATTGTTTGCTCTAAATAAGATGACCAATGGTTTTAAGGTTCAAGAATATTTAAAAGTAAGAGCAAAAGCCGTTTTACAAAAATCTGCGCTTACAGCTAAGAAAAAGAAATTATCTACCAGAAAAGATCCTTTGTTGGCTTTAAAATTAAGAGAACTACGTGATGAAATTCGCATAAATGAAAACATACCTGCCTTTCAAATATTTACGCAAGAAACTTTATACGCTATGTGCGATGCATTGCCTAGAACAGAAAAAGAATTACTGAAAATAAAAGGAATGGGTAAAATTCGTTTTTCTAAATACGGAGAAGAAATTTTAGAGGTTATAGAAAAATATTGTAATGAAAATGGAATTAATAAACAAAACGAGCAAAAAAAAGAAAATAAAAAACCAACCAAACAAATTACTTTAGAGTTGTTTAAATCGGGGCTTTCTGTAAAAGAAATTGCTAAAGAACGTAGTTTAACTTCTGGAACCATAGAAAGCCATTTGGCAAGTTTTATTCCGTCTGGAGATGTGGATATTTTAGAATTAATCGATATTAAAAAATATAAGAAAATTGTAAATGCTATAGAGAATACCGATTTTAAAAGCTTAACAGAATTGAAAGAAAAAGTAGATAAATCTTTTACTTTTATGGAATTGAGAATGGTTTTACTGTCTATGGAAAATTAATTTAAAATATTATTAAAATAAAACGCAAGTTTTATTAAAAACGAACGTCTAAAGATATATGATAAGTAATTACTTATCATATTCTTTTTCATAGCAATTTTCCCACTTCATAATTAAGGAGTGGGTTTTTTATTCAAAAAAAACGTAATTTTAAAATAATATTTAGAAGCTATTTCCTGTTTTTCACTATATCTTTTTTCTTCTGTTCTCTATATAAATTTATTCATTCTTCACAAATTCACTCGAACTGACAGAAAAAAGGTTAAGAATATCAGTAGTTATTCGAAGGGTTTCAATTAGGTTCAAGAATTTTTGGTGATTATATATAATTATAAAGAACTATTCTTCTTTATAGTTATTAGGTATAGAAATTGGATAATTTGATTTTTCTAAGAGTAATTCTAGTAATTTATCAATATCGGCTTTTTTATACTCCAAAGTATTTATTTTAAGCTTGTAATTATCATCAAATCTAAACTCTAATTTTTTACTAATCCTATCAAATAAAATTCGATTTAAACCAGTGATATCTCTTTTATTAGTCCATTTCTCTATAAAGATAAATTCATTATTTCTTATGAATAATGTATATGGTTTCTTTTTCTTGTATAGAAAAAATATAATTATGTCCAATACTATTGCTGTCCATGTAAATAACAGCAAAATGATTTTTGTAGAAGTATCAAAATTTAAATTAATTGTTATCATTGTCATTTGAATTACAAAAAAAGAATGATACCATGTTATTAACTTCTTTTGACTTTTTATTTTGAAACTTGATTCAATTTTTTTATCAAAAACTGAATATTCCCAATAAAATAGAATTAAATAAAAGGATGGGATAATTAATAATTTAAGAAAAAGTACAATTGGTCCTTCAAAAAAAAATAATGCAACAAAAATAATTAATAACGAGATTAAACTAAAAGAATACTTCATACTAATTATTTCAAATCCTTCAATAACAACTGAATCGATTTATATCCATTCCATTCATTTTCATCTAAAGCATAGACAATATCAAAATCATTCTGAACAAATTCCATTTTATCACCCAAACCAAAACCTATTGAGTTAAAAGTCTTTTTATTATCACCCTGAAAAACATTCAGTTTTAAATGTGTTTTGTCTGCTCCAACTTGTTTTCCATAACCATTATCTCTTACACAACGAGTTTTAAAAACGGGTCTCATATTCATAGGTCCAAAAGGCGCCATTTGTTGAATGATTCTAAAAAATTTGGGAGTAATTTCTGACAAATCTATTTCTGCATCTATAGCAATTTCAGGTGTTAGCAATTCTTTATCAATCGTTGCTTTTACAACCTCTTCGAACTTGTTTTTAAAATTCTCATAGTTTTCTGGTAATAAAGTCAAACCCGCTGCATATTTATGTCCGCCAAACTGTTCTATAAATTCTTCACATGCTTGCAAAGCATTATAAACATCAAAACCTTTAACAGAACGAGCAGAAGCTGCTAATTTATCGCCACTTTTGGTAAAAACTAATGTGGGTCTGTAATATTTTTCTATCAATCTAGAAGCAACAATTCCAATAACACCTTTGTGCCAATCTTCTTTATAAACAACAGTAGAGAAACCTTGTTCTTCATCATTATCTATAATTTGAATAATGGCTTCATCTGTAATTTTTTTGTCCAGATTTTTTCTATCGGCATTAAAAATTTCTATGGCAGCAGCAAAATCAACTGCAGAATCAAAATCCATTTCTGTCAATAATTCTACGGCATAATTACCGTGTTTCATTCTTCCAGCTGCATTAATTCTTGGGGCAATGGTAAAAACAACATCGGTAATGGTGAGTTCTGTTTTTTTAACTTGGTGAATGATGGCTTTAATTCCGTTTCTTGGATTTTGGTTTATTACTTGTAAACCATGGTAAGCCAATACTCTATTTTCTCCATTCATGGGTACAATATCTGCTGCAATTGCAGTAGCAACTAAGTCTAAGTAGGGTACAAAATCTTCTATAGTTTGATCTCTAGAAACTCCTAAAGCCTGAATTAATTTAAAACCAACGCCACAACCACACAATTCATCAAAAGGATAATTACAATCTTCTCTTTTGGCATTTAAAACGGCAACTGCTTTTGGAATTTCATCACCAGGTTTGTGATGGTCACAAATGATAAAATCGATATTTTTTTTGGTAGCATAGGCAACTTTATCGATGGCTTTTATTCCGCAATCTAAGGCAATAATTAAAGAAAAATCATTGTCTTGTGCAAAATCGATCCCCATATAAGAAACTCCATAACCTTCTGCGTATCTATCGGGAATATAGGTTGCAATATTGGGGTAAATAGTTTTTAAATAAGAAGCAACTAATGAAACTGCTGTAGTTCCATCTACATCATAATCGCCATAAACTAGAATGTTTTCGTTGTTAGCAATTGCTGTTTCTATTCTGGCAACAGCCAAATCCATATCCTTCATTAAAAAAGGATCGTGAATATCTTTTAAACTAGGGCGGAAATATCTTTTTGCTTCTTCAAAAGTTTCAATATTTCTTTGGCAAAGAATTTGTGCAATGGTTGTGTTAACTTGAAGATCTTCCGCTAATTTATGTATTTTACTTTTTGGGGGTTGAGTTTTTAACGTCCATCTCATAGCAGTTTATTTTCTATTTTTTATGTAGAAATATTTCTGTTTTTACTTCGGCAAATTGGCGGAACATTTCCATAACACCACAATATTTTTCAACAGATAAATCTACAGCTTTTTTAATTTTATCTTCTTTTAAATCATTTCCAGAAAAGTGATAATCAACTTTTACCTTATAATAGAACTTTGGATGTTCTTCTGTTAGTTCTCCAGTAACTTCAATTTTAAAATCGGTTACTTCTGCACGCATTTTCTTTAATAAAGACACTACATCTAAGCCAGAGCAGCCTGCTAAAGAAGACAGCATTAAAGCTTTTGGAGCAAAACCAACTTTGGTTCCGTTGTCATCAGAGTTATTAAACATAATTAATTTATGTTCACTTGGATTATTAGTTTCGAAATCATTATTTCCTTTCCAAATTGTTGTTACTGTATTTGTAGTCATATTTGATGTTTTATTTTAGAGTTATTAAAATTGAAATAGTAAATTGTGCTTTCTTACAAAAATAAGAAAACCCATATAAGTTAATGATTAAAAAAGATAAATATCTAAGTTATCAATATATAGTTTTTACTTTTTTATTATTGATGATGAGTTCTTTTTTGTATTCACAAGATAATGCTCCGTCGATAACAGCAGAAGGAAGACAAGCTTTTTGTGTAGAAAGTTCTATTAAAATAGTTACAGATTTTACTATTACAGATATTGATGATACTGGTATTGGTTTGTTTTTTATTCAAATTTCATCAGGTTATCAAGTTAATTTTGATGTTTTAGAGTTAACAGGAAGTCATCCAAGTATTGTTTCTAATTGGGATGTAGTAGAAGGAAAGTTAACTTTAATAGCTGCAGGAAGTAGTACAGAGATTTTATTTTCAGATTTAGAAAATGCAGTTAAAGATGTTGTTTTTAAAACAACGGCAACAGATGTTGTGCCAGAAAAATCTTTTTCGCTAAGTATTGGTGATGCAAATTACCTTCCAGCAACAGATCATTTTTATGAATTTGTTTCTATACCAAATATAACTTGGAGTGCTGCAAAGGTTGCTGCGGAAAACAGAATGTATTATGGCAGGCAAGGTTATTTAGCCACATTAACAAGTCTAGAGGAAGCTCAGTTTGCAGGTGAGCAGGCTTCGGGTACTGGTTGGATTGGAGGAAGTGATGAAGAAACAGAAGGTGTTTGGAAATGGGTTACAGGTCCAGAAATCGGAACAATTTTTTGGAATGGAAAAGTTAATGGATCTACTCCTAATTATGCCAATTGGAATGATAACGAACCAAATGATTTTGGAGGAAATGAAGATTATGCACACATTACAGACCCTTCAATAGGAATTCGAGGTGCGTGGAATGATTTGCCAAACGAAGGGGGAACAAACTTATACGAACCAAGAGGTTATATAGTTGAGTATGGAGTTCCTGGAGATCCTTCTTTAAATATTGTAGCAAGTACAAGTATTTATATACCACAAATAAATAACATAACAGAAGCAACTCTTTGTGAATCGGGTTCGGCAACAATTGAAGCAACAGCAAATGAAGGGGTGCTTTTGTGGTATGATGCTCCAGTTAATGGAACTTTAGTACATTCTGGAAGTAGTTTTACAACACCAATAATTAATACTTCAACTGTTTATTATGTTACGGTATCTGTTAATGCTTGTACAACATTACAAAGAACAGTGGTAAATGTAGTAGTTAATCAAAGACCAACTATAACTAATATTACTGACGATTTAATTTGTAGCGGGTCAGCAATTTTAAGAGCAAGTGCTTCGGAAGGAAGTATATATTGGTATGATTCTATATCGAGTATCACACCTTTGTTTGTTGGAAATAATTTTCAAACACCAAATTTAAATTCAACTACTACATATTATATAGAGGCTGTTATTTCAAATTGTACGTCATCACAAAGATCAACAGTTACAGCAGTTGTAGATAATACTATTCCTGAGTTTGATGTTTCCCAAGAAGTTGTTGTTTTGTGTAGTGATATTGGTTCGGTAAACTTAGAAACTGAAAATGCTGGTGGAAACTATACATATATTTGGGAAAAAGACAGAACGGTAATAACAGGGAATTCATCAAGTATAAATGTTAATTCTGCAGGGGTTTATACTGTAAAAGCAATTTCAGAAGCTGGTTGCGAATCTTTAGAAAAAACAATTAGAGTTAGAAATTCTGAAAGCGCAACAATTACAAGAGAAGATGTTGTTATAGATGATTCTGGTAACAATTCTATTTTAGTAACAAATTTAAATTTAGGAATTGGAGAATATGAGTTTGCTATTGATGATGAGTTTGGTACATATAAAGACAATGGTTTTTTTGATAATCTTTTACCAGGAATACATACATTATATATTCGAGATAAAGGAGGTTGTGATATAACAGAATTAAAATTTAGTATTTTAAAATATCTAAAATTTTTCACACCGAATAATGATGGAGAAAACGATGTTTGGAAGATTGAAGGGTTTGATAAAGATTTTTATACCATTTCTAATGTTTATATATATAATAGGTATGGTAATTTAGTTTTTATTCTTAATAATGAAAATGAAAGTTGGGACGGAAACTATCAAGGAAAAAAATTACCTTCAAATAGTTATTGGTTTAAAACTATTTTAACCGATGTCAATGGCCTTTCTATAGAAAAAATCGGCAACTTTAGTTTACTTAGAAATTAAATAATTGTTAATATTTTTTCTAATTTACCGCATAATTACTGCATAATTATTGCATTTTATAGGTAAAAATTATTTTTTTTGCGGTTTTTATTGATTTTTTGCGACAATTATGATTTTTTTAACTAATTTTATAAAAAATATTAATCAATAAAATCGTTTTTCATGAGAAAAAAACTTATTATTTTAACTGTTTTATGCTTGTCGTTAACGGTAAACTTTTATTCGCAAGAGTTAACTATTAAAGGAAAAGTATCTGATAGTACGGGAGAATTATTAGGGGTAAGTGTCCTAGTAAAAGGTACTACCAATGGAACTAGTACAGATTTCGATGGAATGTATTCAATTAAAGCATCCAAAGGAGATACATTAATCTTTTCTTATCTCGGTTTCAAGACAAAGGAAATAGTAGTAACTAAAGCTACATTAAATGTAACTCTTGAAGAAGATGCGAGTCTTCTAGAAGAAATTGTAGTTACTGCCTTCGGGATCAAAAAAGAAGAACGATCATTAGGATACTCTGTACAACAGGTAAAGGCAGAAAATTTAGAACTTAAAGGACAAACAAGTGCAATTTCTGCATTACAAGGTCGTATAGCAGGTGTTCAAATTAATCAATCTTCTGGTGCATCTGGTGGAGGTTTAGACATTTTAATTAGAGGGGTTACATCGGTAAACCCAGATAGAAATAATCAACCATTAATAATTGTTGATGGATTGGCATTAAATAATGATACTTTTTCTGGAAATGTTTTGCCGAGTGCTGGTACAAACTCACCAAGTAGTTCAGAACAATTTTCTTTTTCTAATAGAGGTTCTGATATTAATCCAGAAGACATAGAAAGCTTTAGTGTTTTAAAAGGTGCGGCTGCAACAGCTTTGTATGGAGTTAGAGCATCTAATGGAGCAATTATTATTACCACAAAAAAGGGTAAAAAAGGAAAAGCTAAAATAGGAATTTCTACTTCTACAACTTTTAGAAGAATCACTAAGACTCCAGAACTTCAAACAACATATAGAGAAGGTTATAGTGGTTTGCCAAGAGCATTATATACTCCAGAAACCGATACAGGTTTTACAAGATTAGGAGGAACAGTGTTTTATTCTTGGGGACCAAAATATTCAGATGATTCTGCTATAGTTGGAGGTAATACGGTAGATTTATCAAACGATAAGTTTTATAGCCCTTATGATTTGTTTAAAACAGGAATTAACAGAAGTGTTAATTTTAATATTAGTGGAGCTAATGATAAAATGGATTATTTCTTTTCTATTGGAGATAACTCAGAAGAAGGAGTTTTACCAAATACAGGATATGATAGAACAACGATAAGAATGAAAGGATCTTATCAAATGACAGATAAACTTAAAATTAGTTCTTCTGTTTCTTATACAAAAGCAGGAGGAAATAGAGCAAACGGAGGAGATAAATCTGTTTTTAGTTCTTTAGCTTATTATTCAGCAACTTTTCCAATTAATGATTATCAAAATGCTGATGGATCTCAACGTAATTATTCATTTGGTGTAATTGATAATCCTAGATATTTCCTAGAAAAAAGTCCTTTAAAAGATGATGTAAATCGTTGGGTAGGAAATGTTACTTTTAACTGGGCACCTAAAGATTGGATTAATGTTACTTATTCTGCTCAAATAGATAATTATTCTGACAAAAGAAATCGTTTTATGGTACCAGAGTTAGATGCTGG
Organism: Polaribacter marinus; assembly: GCF_022662535.1. Classification (GTDB taxonomy): domain Bacteria; phylum Bacteroidota; class Bacteroidia; order Flavobacteriales; family Flavobacteriaceae; genus Polaribacter; species Polaribacter marinus. The sequence continues at coordinate 147,940 of NZ_JAKQYM010000005.1, read as the reverse complement.
TTCTCAAGTAGGTGGTTTTATAGTAGATCAAAATATTAATTTTACAGGTTTAGAATCTAATTTATTAGTAAGTTTAAATAAAGATTGGTCAGAAGATTGGACTACTACTTTAACTTTAGGTAATCAAATATCAGACACAAAAAGAGATTATTCTTATATTAGAGGAGAAACTTTAAATGTACCTGGAATTAACGATTTAGCAAATACAATTAATACGTTTGCAGGAAACAGCATTACTCAATTAAGAAATGTAGGTGTTTTTGGAGAATTAGTTGTAGGTTATAAAAATAAATTATTCTTAACCGTAACTGGAAGAAACGATTGGGTATCTACATTGCCAAAAGAAAATAGATCTTTCTTTTATCCTTCTGTAAGTTTAGCTTATGATATTAGAGATTTAATTACTGAAGATCGTGATATTTTATCTTTTGCTAAGTTAAGAGCATCATGGGCAGAAGTAGGAAAAGGACCTTTGTTTGGTCAGGTTGGTCATTATTTTCTTGCTGATGGAGATTTCCCATTTGGAGGTTCTGGAGGTTATAGAGCTAGTACAAGATTAGGAGATACTGATATGATTCCTGAAAGTAATAAATCTATTGAATTTGGAGGAGATTTCAGATTTTTTAACAATAGACTTAGATTTGATTATTCATATTATAGAACAAGAATTGAAAACCAAATATTTACAGTTGGTACAGGATATTCTACAGGTTTATCAGGAATTGTTAGAAATGCAGGTGACTTTCAAACATCTGGTCATGAGTTCTCTGTTTCAGGAGACATTATAAAAAATGATAACTTTAAATGGGAAGCAATATTAAACTGGTCTACTAATGAAGGTGAGGTATTGTCTTTGCCAGATGATATCGAAAGTTTAGTATTTGCTAATTCAGGTTTTGCAGGAGTAACTTCAGAAATTAGAGATGGAGATAAAATGGGAACCTTATATGGTTATAAATGGAGATATGAAAATGGAGAACGTTATATAGCTAGTGATGGTTTACCAAGAGTAGATTTAACAGAAAGAGTTAAAGTAGGAAATGCTTTTCCAGACTTTATAGCGTCTTTATCTAATAGATTTACCTATAAAGGATTTAATTTAAACTTCTTATTAGAATGGAAAAAAGGAGGAGATTTATATGACTCTGGTAGAAGAAATTCTATAAGAAACGGTATTTTAAAAGTTACAGAAGTTAGAGATGTTTCTATGGTTTTAGAAGGTGTTATGGATGACGGTTCAGGAGGTTTTATAACAAATACACAAGAAGGTTTAATAGATCAAAATTATTATAGAAGTTCTACTAGTTATAACAGGGCTGCAGAAGTTTTAGTGCAAGATGCTTCTTGGGTAAAATTAAGAACCATTGGAGTAACTTATAATTTCAAAAGCTCAGTTTTAGACAGACTTAAAATTAGTAACTTATCTATTTCTGCTAACGCAAATAATATTTTATTATGGACACCATATGAAGGCTATGACCCAGAAGGAAGTCAATATAGTGCAGGTACTAATGTTTATGGATTTACTGGTTTAAGTACACCAATTAGCGAGAGTTATTCATTAGGAATTAAATTAGGACTTTAAAAAATAATAATAATGAGAAGAATTATAACAAAAACAATAATAGCTTTAACATTAATAGTTAGTGTTACAGCTTGTAGCGATGAGTATTTTAATACCAATACGCCGTCAGGAACGGCAGATGTATCGGAATTGAGAATGAACGATTTGTTAGCTCCGGTTATTCATAGTACAATGGAAGGACAGCGTTCTGCCGAATTAGCTTTTGGAAATTATACACAATACTTTGTAGGACAAGGGGGAGTCGCTTCTGGGGAAACTACAGCAAGTGGTCTTTGGTCTCAAGTATATTTATATATTTTACCTAATATTAAAGTAATTAAAGAAAAAGCAGCAGAAAAAGGTGCAACTCATTATGCAGCCGTTGCAGATATCTTAACAGCAATTAACTTAGGAATAGCAACAGATACTTGGAATAACATTCCTTATTCAGAAGCTACTTTAGGTCAAAATAACCTTTTTCCTAAATTTGATACTCAAGATCAAATTTACACATCAATCTTTACATTATTAGATAGCGCTATATCTGCATTAAGTAGTCCAGATAATTCAGGAATATTTATTGGTAGAGAAGATTTAATTTATAATGGAGATACTGATAAATGGTTAAGAGCTGCTTATACGTTAAAAGCACGTTATCAATTACGTCTTTTAAATAAAGGAACAGTAACAGCAAATGATGTGTTAACTACAATTGCTAATGGCTTTACATCTATTAGTGATGATTTTGAAATGTATTACGATGATAAAAACATCAACCCTTGGTATTCTGTTGAGGTTTTATCTAAAGCTACTGGTAACTACCATAATGATATCGCAAGTCAATTAATAAGTACGATGAATGGAGATAATTATCCTTTTCAAAGTGGACTATTAACAGTAGACCCTAGGTTATCAGAATTTGCTACTAATGATGGAGCAGCTGATTGGAAAGGTTATGTTAGTGGTGGTGGTGGATTATCTCCTGACGGAGTTACAAATGGGAATACTGGTTTTGTAGCAGACGGATATTATACAAGTATCGATTCTCCTTTAATGTTAATCAGTTATGCTGAGGCAATGTTTATAAAAGCAGAAGCAGCATTTTTAGCAAATGGTGGAGACGAAACTAGTGTGGGTTCTACTGCAACAGCTTATACAGCTTATATGAATGGAATTGCAGCGAGTATGAATAGATATTCTGTAAATGGTGCAGATTATATGGCTGATGGTGCTGTAGCAGTTGGTGCAGGTGGATTAATGTTAAACCATATTATGAAAGAAAAATATATTCATAACTTTTTAAACCCTGAAACATTTGTAGATTTTAGAAGATATAATTTTTCTGATGATGTTTTTAAAGGTCTTAAAATAAGAGAAGAAATTGATACAACAGGAGATTATTTTGGTCAGTGGTTTAGAAGAGCTACTTATCCATCTACAGAATTAAATAGAAATAGAGAAAATGTAGAAGCAAACCAACAAACACCAGTAACAAAAGTTTGGTGGGAACAATAAGATTCAATAAATAATTTTAAAAAAGGCTTTAATAGAAATATTAAAGCCTTTTTTATTTTACAATATTTAGAAGGGAATCTAATTCTGTTTTATTATGATTTGCATTCAAAACAATTCGATTGAATTTTTTAGAACTGGTAGCATAATAAAAAGAAGTGATAAGTATCTTTGTATCAAATAAAATTTGAGCAATTTCTTCATTAGAATGAAAAAAAACAGGATATGATTTGTCTATAGTAATTAATGGATTGTCTTTTAATTTACTAAAAATATAATCTATATTTCTTTGAAGTTTTAATCGTTGATGATTATAAATTTCTTGTGCATTTAAAAATACATCTAAAAAAGCAGGACTCATACCTGCGCAGCCAATAAAAAGCGGATCTTTATTAATTAAGTTTATAAAATCTGAATTTCCAGCAATTACCCCTCCATTAATTCCGAAAGCTTTGCCTAAAGAAGAAGTAATAATCACTTTTATATTGTTCCTTTTTGGAATTGAATTAGAGATCCCATTTCCGTTTTTACCTAGGATACCTAAGCTATGAGATTCATCAATAACTAAATAAATAGTATTAGAAGTATCAATTTCGTCTAAAAAATGTAAAGAAAAAGGAGTAGTTTCAAATGCTGCAATAGCATCCATAACAATACCTATTTTTTTATTTTTTATAGATTTTAACGATCTATTTAAGACGGAGTTTTCAAATACAGGTTCTGTGTTTTGGGGTAAAATTGCCGGATGTGTTTTTGGCATAGAATAAAAGACATTTACCAAAGGGTCTAATGTTTTTATTACAAAATAACCAGCTAAAGTACCTGATGAAACTGTAAGAGCTGTTTCTGTTTTTAAAAAGTTGGCTAAAAAAAGTTCTGCTTTTTCATAAACAGCTAATTTTATGTTTGCACTTCTAGAACTTCCATAAGAAGTTCCCCATTTTTGAATAGCTTTTACAACAAGTTTTTGAAATTCTGCTAAAGCTGCAACCCCTAAATAAGAAGTTCCACTAAAATATAAATATTCTTTTCCGTTTAAAGAAGCAGTTGTATTTGGTAGTTTTTCTAATTGCATATTTATAATAAAGAAGCACCTATTCCATTTTCATCGGCATAAGAAATTACACCATTATCTATGGTTATTCCTTTTGCAATATCTTTTTTAAGTAACAAACCGCCATCCATATCTACATAATCTAAAAGCGGTAATAGGTGTGCAATTGCAGAAATACCTACAGTAGATTCTGTCATACAGCCCACCATTGTTTTCATACCTAAAGACTTTGCTTTTTCTAACATTCTTTTTCCAGGAGTTAAGCCTCCACATTTTGTTAGTTTTACATTTACTCCGTGAAATAAACCAGCACATTTTTCTACATCACTTTCTATAATACAGCTTTCATCAGCAATAATTGGCAAAGCAGAATTTTTGTATAATTTTTTTGCTCCTTCAATATCATTAGCTTTTAAAGGTTGTTCTAAAAACTCTACGCCTAATTCTTTTAATTTGTATGAATTTTCAATAGCTTCATCTGCTGTCCAGCCACAATTTGCATCAATTCTAAAAATGGCATCAGAATGTTTTCTTAACTCTGTAACAATTTCAATGTCATTTTTAGTACCTAATTTTATTTTATAAATTGGCCAAGGAAGCTCTTTCATTTTGGCAACCATTTTCTCAACAGAGTCAATTCCAATAGTATAATCTGTTAATGGATTTTTATCTGTATTGAAACCCCATACTTCGTATAATTTCTTTCCTTTTTTACGAGCAGATAAATCATTAAACGCCATATCTAAAGCACATAAAGCAAACATGTTTTCTGTAAATAATGGTTGTAGCTTTTTCCAAAAATCAGCAGGTTCTTCTTCTGATAAAGAAGTGATAAAAGACATATTTTTTCGAATTATAGCCATAGAATTTTCTACTGTAACATTGTAATACGGATTCGAAGTTGCCTCTCCAAAACCTCTAAAATCACCATCAATCAATTCAACAACTAATGATGGTTGAAAATCATGAGACTCTCTAGAGATGGTAAATGTGTGTTTTAACTCAAGATTATAAGAATGTAGTTTAATTTTCATTTTTAAAAGTTATATTTATCGTAAAGTTATAAAATTAGATTTCGATATTTCAATAAAAAAATAAAAATATGGCATTAGTTACACCACTAGAAGCAGAACATGATTTAGAAACCAAAAAATTAGCAGAATTCTTTAATGAAACTTTGGGTTTTTGCCCAAATTCTGTTTTAACAATGCAAAGAAGACCCGCAATTTCTAAAGCTTTTATCAATTTAAATAAAGCGGTAATGGCAAATGAAGGTAGGGTTACATCTGCTTTAAAAAGAATGATTGCTTGGGTATCTAGTAATGCTACAGGTTGTAGATATTGTCAGGCGCATGCAATTAGAGCTGCAGAACGTTATGGAGCAGAACAAGAACAATTAGATAATATTTGGGAATATAGAACTCATAAAGCATTTTCTAATGCAGAAAGAGCGGCTTTAGATTTTTCTTTAGCAGCTTCTATGGTGCCAAATGCTGTAGATGCTAAAATTAAAAAAGAGCTTTATAAATATTGGGATGAAGGTGAAATTGTTGAAATGTTAGGTGTAATTTCTCTTTTTGGGTATTTAAATAGATGGAACGATTCCATGGGAACAACTTTAGAAGAAGACGCAATTGACAGCGGAAATCAATTTTTAGGAAAACATGGTTTTGAAGTTGGAAAACATGATGGTTCTATGTACTAATTTTATGTTTGTTATAGAATAGTTAAGAGCCCTTTTTACTTAAAAAAAATCAAGAGATATTATGATTTTATTTAAAACTAACTACTTTAAAATAGTTGTAACTCTTTTCTGTAATTCTGGAATTACATTTTTCTCAAACCATGGGTTTTTAGTTAACCAAAAGCGATTTCTAGGTGATGGATGTGGCAAAACAAAATACTTAGGTAAGTACGATGGATAATTATCTACCGTTTCTGTGAGTGTCTTTTTAGCTTTGTCTTTTAGGTAGTATTTTTGTGCGTACATTCCTATTAAAATAATCATTTGTAGATTTGGCATTAACTCAAATAATTGTTGATGCCATTGCGGAGCGCATTCTTTTCTCGGTGGTTTGTCTCCACTTTTTCCTTTTCCTGGATAACAAAATCCCATAGGTATAATAGCAAATTTTTCTACATCATAAAAATCTTCATCAGAAACATTGAGCCATTTACGTAATTGCTTACCACTTGTATCATCCCAAGGAATTCCAGACTTATGAACCTTTGTTCCTGGAGCTTGACCAATTATGACAATTTTAGAATTTTTATGTGCAGTAACTACAGGATTTGCGCCCAAATCTAAATGTGATTCGCAAATTTTACATTGTTTTATTTCAGAGAGGAGGTGTTTCATGAATGTTGAAGTTAATCTAATTCATCATATTCATCAGTTCCTTTTTGAAACCAATCATTTCCTTTTATGGTTTTTAGATATAGAATATAAATTGCAACAATAGAAATTATGATAATAGTAATATTTTCTTTTTTTTGATAAAAAGTTACTTCTTCCCTTCAACAATCACAACAATTTCACCTTTTGGAGGTTTTGCAGTATAATATGCTAATACTTCTGTGGCAGTTCCTCTAATAGTTTCTTCAAACATTTTTGTCAATTCTCTAGAAACAGAAACTTGTCTGTCTGCTCCAAAATATTCTACAAAATGACCCAAAGTTTTTACTAATTTATGTGGAGATTCATAAAAAACCATCGTTCTTTTTTCTTCTGCTAATAATAAGAAACGCGTTTGTCTTCCTTTTTTAACAGGTAAAAAACCTTCAAACACAAATTTATCATTTGGCAAACCAGAATTGACCAAAGCGGGTACAAAAGCAGTTGCTCCTGGTAAACAATCCACCTCTATATTATTTTCTACACAAGCTCTGGTTAATAAAAAACCAGGGTCAGAAATTGCAGGTGTTCCAGCATCTGATATTAAAGCGCAAGTTTCTCCGTTTTGTATTCTTTGTACAATTCCTTTTACAGATTTGTGCTCGTTATGCATATGATGACTGTGCATTTGAGTAGCGATTTCAAAATGTTTTAAAAGTTTACCACTAGTACGGGTGTCTTCTGCTAAAATAAAATCGACTTCTTTTAGAATTCTAATGGCTCTAAAAGTCATGTCTTCTAAATTACCGATTGGTGTAGGAACTAAAAATAATTTGCTCATGTAATAAATACTTATTAGTGCAAATTTACAAAGAATAAGATGGATTCAGCGTTACCGATTGCAGCATTTGTTTGAGCTCTTTTTTGTGAAAAAAAAGCGAGTGCGGAAAGCGGGATATTTCTCTTTAGAAATGAATGCTCAAAAAGTATTAATTAGATAGAAATTGTTTAATTTTGCAACTCATTAAAAGAAAAGAAATGTATAGAAGTCATTCTTGTGGCGAGTTAAACGCATCGCACATAAATACAGAGGTAACCTTATCGGGTTGGGTACAAAAATCACGTGATAAAGGTTTTATGATATGGGTAGATTTACGTGATAGATACGGAATTACACAGCTAATTTTTGATGAAGAGCGTACGCCTAAAGAAATGATGGACAAAGCAAAATCTCTAGGGAGAGAGTTTGTAATACAAGTAACAGGTACTGTTATTGAACGTGAATCAAAAAATAAAAATATCCCTACAGGAGAAGTTGAGGTTTTAGTTTCTAAATTAGAAATTTTAAACGCAGCAAAATTACCGCCTTTTACAATTGAAGATAAAACGGATGGTGGAGAAGACATCCGAATGAAATATAGATACTTAGACATTCGAAGAAACCCAGTGAAAGACAGTTTAATCTTCCGTCATAAAGTAGCCATGGAGGTTAGAAAATATCTTTCTGATCAAGAATTTATTGAGGTGGAAACACCATATTTAATTAAATCTACACCAGAAGGCGCAAGAGATTTTGTGGTTCCTTCTCGTATGAATGAAGGTCAGTTTTATGCCTTACCGCAATCGCCACAAACTTTTAAACAATTGTTGATGGTTGGTGGAATGGATAAATATTTTCAGATTGTAAAATGCTTTAGAGATGAAGATTTACGTGCAGACAGACAACCAGAATTTACACAGATTGACTGTGAAATGGCATTTGTAGAACAAGAAGATATTTTAAATATTTTTGAAGGATTAACACGTCACTTGCTTAAAGAAGTGAATAATGTTGAGGTGGAGAAATTCCCAAGAATGTTATACGATGATGCCATGCGTTTGTATGGTAACGACAAACCAGATATCCGTTTTGGAATGGAGTTTGGCGAGTTAAATGCAGTGACACAACATAAAGATTTTGGTGTTTTTAATAGCGCAGAATTGGTTGTTGGTATTGCTGTACCTGGCGGAAATGCATACACAAGAAAAGAAATAGACAATATTATTAAATGGGTAAAACGTCCGCAAGTAGGTGCTTTAGGAATGATATATGCTCGTGTAAACGAAGATGGAACATTCAAATCTTCTGTAGATAAATTCTACGACCAAGAAGATTTAGCCAAATGGGCAGAAATTACTGGTGCAAAAGCTGGTGATTTAGTATGTGTTTTATCTGGTGACACGAATAAAGTTAGAGCGCAAATGTCTGCTTTACGTATGGAATTAGCAGAGCGTTTAGGATTAAGAGATCCTAAAGTATTTGCTCCGCTTTGGGTAATTGATTTTCCTTTATTGGAATTAGACGAAGAAACGGGTCATTATCATGCAATGCATCACCCGTTTACATCGCCAAAACCTGGTCAAATGGAATTGTTAGACACAGATCCGGGAGCAGTAAAAGCAAATGCATACGATTTGGTATTGAATGGAAATGAAATTGGTGGTGGTTCTATTAGAATTCACGATAAACAAATGCAAGCAACCATGTTGCGTCATCTAGGTTTTTCTGAAGAAGATGCCAAAGCACAGTTTGGTTTCTTAATGGATGCTTTTGAATATGGTGCGCCTCCTCACGGTGGATTGGCTTTTGGATTGGACAGATTGGTGGCTATTTTAGGCGGACAAGAAACAATTCGTGATTTTATTGCATTCCCAAAAAATAATTCTGGTAGAGATGTAATGATTGACGCGCCTGCATTTATAGATGATGAACAACTAAAAGAGTTGAGTTTGAAACTCAATATTCAAGAATAAATTAAACTCCTGCTTTTGCAGGATTTTTTATTAAATTTAAGGTATGAAAAAACTAACTATACTTTTGTTTCTGTTTATATCAATTATTTCATTTTCACAAGAAATAACTGGTGATGAATTGTTAGAAAAAACAATCAAATTTCACGATCCAAATAACAATTGGCCTACTTTTAAAGGAGAACTTTTTGTAACGATGGAAACTCCGAAAAATGGAGATAGAGTGAGTAAAATAAGTATCAATCTGCCACAAGAATATTTTGCTGTTTCTGCTAAAAGAGATACTATTATTACAGAATATATAATTGATAAAAATGAAACTAGTTTTTCTTTAAATGGTGATAAAAATCCATCCGAAGAAATAAAAAAGAAATACGGTTTAACTGCTGAACGTGCTAGTTTGTATAAAAATTATTATACCTATTTGTATGGTTTACCTATGAAGTTAAAAGATGAAGGAACGATTATTCATCAAAAAGTAGAAAGAAAAAAGTTTAAGGGAAAAGAATATTTAGTTTTAAAAGCAACTTATAACAAAGAAGTTGGTAAAGATGCTTGGTACTTTTATTTTGATCCAAAAACCTATGCTATGGAAATTTATCAGTTTTTTAAAGAAACAAAAGATAGTGGAGAATATATTTTATTATCTGGTATAGAAACCATTAATAAAATAAAAATGCCCAAAAAGAGAGCTTGGTATTATAACAAGGACAATACTTATTTAGGAACAGATATTTTGTTTAAAAGTATACAAAAATAAAAATGTCAGCTAAAAATAAATACTTTAAAAAAATGCTAATATTGAGATATAAGTATATCTCTCAACGTCAGTTTATTTATCTTTTAAGTATTCTTGTTGGTTTTTTATCAGGAGTAGGAGCTGTAGTATTAAAAAACTTAACTCATTTTTTTCAGCACCTTTTAGAAGGAAAATTGGTGATAGATTATCATCATGCTTTTTATTTTCTCTTTCCTATTTTAGGTTTAACCATTGTGTATTTGATTATAAAATACATTATTAGAAACAGGGTAAGTCACGGAATTCCATCTACACTTTTTGCTATTTCAAAAAGAAAAGGAATTATGAAGCGTTACCAAATGTTGGCTTCTATTTTAACGGCTCCTCTTACAGTTGGTTTTGGAGGATCTGTAGGTTTAGAAGGTCCTACAGTAGCAACAGGAGCAGCAATAAGCTCTAATATTTCGAGGTTGTTTCATTTAAATCAAACTACTCGAAATTTATTGATAGGTTGTGCAGCAGCTGGAGCATTATCATCAATATTTAAAGCACCAATTGCTGCAATTATATTTGCGATAGAAGTTTTTAGTTTAGATTTAACGATAGCTTCAATGTTACCATTGCTGTTAGCTTCTTTATCTGCAATTATTACTTCTTATTTCTTTTTTGGATCTGACGTTTTACTTCCTTTTAAAATAGAAGATGCTTTTAAGATAAATGATATTCCTTATTTTATCATTTTAGGTTTAATCTTAGGTGTGGTTTCTATCTATTTTACTGAAGCTTATGATAGAATTCAAAAATTATTTGACAAAATTGATTCGCCAATTAAAAGACTTTTAGTTGGTGGAATTGGTTTAGGAATTCTTGTTTTTTTTATTCCACCTCTGTATGGAGAGGGCTTTGAGGTTATTAATAATCTATTAGCAGGAAACGCTGAAGAAGCCTTAAAAAACAATTTTATGCATTTAGATTTAACAAATGTTTGGATTGTTATTTTATTATTATTTGGCTTGGTTTTTTTTAAAATAATAGCCAGTGCTTTAACTTTTGGAGCAGGTGGAGTTGGTGGTATTTTTGCGCCAACGCTTTTTATGGGAAGTGTTATGGGAAATTGTGTTGCTAAAATAATAAACATCACAGGTATTTCTAATGTCTCTGAAAGTAATTTTACCTTAGTTGGTATGGCGGGTTTATTGGCTGGGGTTTTACATGCTCCATTAACAGCAATTTTTTTAATAGCAGAAGTTACAGGAGGTTATGAGCTTTTTATTCCTTTAATGTTAACTGCTGCAATTGCGTATTCAATTGCAAAATATGTACACCCATATTCTGTTTACGCCATGGAATTAGGTAGAAAAGGAGAGTTAATTACGCACGACAAAGATCATGCAGTATTAACTTTAATGGACATCGATAGGGTTATCGAAAATAATTTTGTAGCTGTATATTCAGATATGAATTTAGAAAAGATGATAAAACAAGCCGTAGTAAAATCAAATAGAAATATTTTTCCGGTTATCAGTGAAAAAGACGAAAAACTAATAGGAATTATTTTATTAGATGATTTAAGACCAATAATGTTTGATCAAACTTTATATAAAACTGTTTTTGCTAGAGATATAATGCAAAATCCACCAGAAATAATAGTAATAGGTAAAGATAAAATGACCGATATTATGAAGAAGTTTAAAGAAAGTAATGCATGGAATTTACCTGTTATTAAAAATGGAAAATATATTGGTTTTATTTCGAAATCAAAACTATTAACTGCTTATAGAAATAAATTAATAGAAGTAACTTCTTAAAAAAAACTACTGTAATGAGATCGAATTTTTTTACAAAATCAATGAGCAAAAAATCTAATACAGCGTTAGAAGATATTTTGGAAAAAAAAGAAGATTATACGGATGAAGCCATACAAGCTGCCATTTGGGAGTTGGAAAATAGGGGGGTAATTAAGAAAACGGAAGTTGCATTTGAAGATAAAGAATTCATAGAGAATAAATTTTCTACTAAGACTTTAAATGAAAACCCAGTTGAAGAATTACAAATGTCTGTTTTGTATTCTAAAAAAGCTATTCAAGGATTTACTATTTTCTTTACAACAATATTTGGAGCTGTTTTATTAATGTCTAATTTAAAAGAGCTAAATAAATCAAAGGCAAGAATTGAAGTTTTGGTTTTTGGGATTTCTTATACTTTACTTTCTATTGTGCTTTTAAATTTTCTACCAAGAATGTTTTTAATTACCTTATTATTTAATTTTGTTGGTTACTTAATTTTGGTAGAGTTTTTTTGGAATAAAAATTTAGGAAAAGATTTAAAATATAAAAAGAAAGAAATTTGGAAACCCTTAATCACTTCTATTCTTATTACAGGCGTATTAATTTTTCTACAGTTTTTACCTCAAATTTTATCCAAATAAAAGGTTTAAATAGAAAGTAAGGTAGATTCTCTAATGATTAAGTTCGTTTTAATTTCTATAGTTTTAATAGTCAAATGTTCTTTTGGTTCTTCAATTTCTGTAACTAAGCAATTCATAGCAATTTCTCCAATTCTTTTTCCTGGTTGATCTAAAGTTGTTAGTTTAGGTTCAACAATAGTAGAATTAAGAGAATTACTAAAACCAATTACGGCTATGTCTTCAGGTATTTTTATATTAAATTTTTTTAAAGTTTGTATCGCTCCAATGGCTGCTGCATCGGTTATACAAAATATAGCATCTGGTTTTTCTTTTAAACTAATTAATTGACTGGTAAGACTTCTCCCTTTTTTTAGAGAAATATCATGTGTACTAACAATTAACTTTTTATCAATTGGAATGTTGTTTGTTTTTAATGCTCTTAAGTATCCTTGAAAGCGTCTTTCAGAATTATAAGATTGTTCAAACTCTTTAATAATTGCAATTCTTTTTTTACCGATGTTTATCAAATGTTCAATAGCATTAAAAGTAGCTTCTTCACCATCAATAATTACTTGTGTACAAGGTATTTTATTAGAGACTTTATCAAAAAGAATTAATGGTTTTTGATTTAATGCGTGTAGAATTGGATCAACGTTTACGGTGTTCTTAGAAAGTGACATTAAAATACCATCTACTCCAAATTGAAGCATTGTATGTAGCATTTCTTTTTCTTTTTTCACATCATTATTTGTTTCAGAAATGATGACTCTATATCCATTAACTTCTGCTTGAAGCAATATTTCTTTCAAGATTGTTGATATAAAATAAGAAAGAATATTGGGAACAATTACCCCAATTATATTTGTTTTGTGCTGCCGAAAACCTTTTGCAAACATATTAGGCATATAGTGTAGTTTTCTGGCAAGGTCTTTTACTTTTTTTGAAGTTTCATGGCTAATGTCGGGATGGTTATTTAAAGCTCTAGATACTGTTGATATCGAGATTTCTAAGATTTGTGCTATCTTTTTTAATGTAGTAACTTCTTTTTTCATGAAAAAATAGTATTAATTTCATAAAAATAAATAAAACAAACGTTACCGCAAACGTTTGCGTTATGTTTTCGTAATAAAAGGCTAAAAAAATAATGTAATTGTTAATAAGTTTACCAAATAGTTAAATAATTCTTAAGAAATGAAAAAAACATTATTAACATTAGTTTGTATTATTAGTTTTTCTGCAATATTTGCGCAGACCGAAGTTAAAGGAACAGTTAAAGATAATTCTGGTGATGGAATTCCTGGTGCAAGTATTATTATTAAAGGAACAACCTCTGGAGGAACATCAGATATTGATGGTAACTTTAGTTTTACAACGGCAGCAGTTGGAGAGCAAACACTTCAAGTATCTTATATTGGATTTACAACTTTTGAAAAGAAAATAAATCTAAATGGGATAACGGTTAAAGTTGGTGTTGTTTTACAAGAAGGCGGTGCTGAGTTGGATGAAATAGTTTTAACGGCATCAGCAACTTTTAGGTCTCAAAAAGAGACACCAATGTCTATTAGCTCTATGAAGCAAAAAGAAATTACAAAACTTTCGGCAAATAGTCAGGCAGATATTATTAGAAGTATTCCTGGTATTACCGCAGAAGGTGGAGGTGGAGAAACCGCAACTAATGTTTTTGTAAGGGGTTTGCCTTCTGGAGGACAATATGTGTTTAATCCACTACAGTATGATGGGATGCCTTTAATGAGTACGTTTGGGTTAAATTCATCTGCACATGATGTGTATGCAAGGCCAGATATAGGTTTTAAAGGAATAGAGTTTGTAAGAGGTGGGTCCGCAGTTTTATATGGTGCAGGTTCTGTAGCTGGTATTATTAACTATACAAGCAAAACAGGAGATACAAATGCAGAAAATATTGTGAACGTAGAATGGGCAGACAAAGGTCGTTTAAAAACAGATTTTTATTCTGGAGGAAAACTAGGTGGAGAAGATTCTAATACATATTATGCTTTTACAGGTTTTGTAAGAAAAGATGATGGACCAATAGTAACAGGAATGCCTACAAAAGGAGTTCAATTTAGAGCGAATATCAAAAAGAAATTTGAAAAAGGGTCTTTTACAATTCATGGACAATTTATTAATGATAAAGCCCAGTTTTTTATGCCACTACCTTTAGATGGTGATAGAAATAGAATTGCAGGGAATGACGGCGAACCTGTTTCTCAATTATTATCTGGTGAGTTAGCACATACTTCTTTTTTAACTGCTGGAGGCGCTTACGAGAGCCCAATTGAAGACGGTGTATACACTGCTGGTGGATACTTAATGGGAGATTTTAATTATAATTTTTCAGATGATTTAAAATTTAAATCAAAAATAAAGTATGCAAACTACCAACACAACTTTGCTTTATATATTGGAGGAAATGGAAATAATGGAAACCCGATTAGTTTAAACGACTATGTTGCAGATATTGCTCCAGGAAATTTAGGGTATTCTGCCCAATATCAAGGAAATTCTACTGCAATCAATGGAAGTGATTTGGTAATTGATAATTTACATATAGATAGGTTAAGACCTATGACCGATTATTCTGGTGAAGCTTCTTTAACGAAAACGATTGAAAATAATAAGGGAAGTCATAACATTACAGCAGGTGTTTATTTAGCAAGAACAGAAGCAGAAGATGTTAATTATCAATATAGAGTTTTATCAGAATTTAATAACAACCCACGTTTGGTAAACTTAAGTTATATAAATGCCGCAGGTAGTAATGTTATTTATTCAGATGGTGGATTATATAATAGAATAGGTATGACTTCTAATAACTTTTTATCTCAAGAAAAAACGGCATTTTATATTACAGATGAAATGGTTTTTGATAAATGGCGTTTTGATGCAGGTATAAGAATAGAAAGTACAAGTGGTACTTTTAGTAAGGGGGGTATTATAGAGTCTAAAGTTTATGAAGATCCTTCTTTAACGGCAGAATTAGCTAATGTAAATTATGCAGATGGTAGTTTTACAAGAGCAAATGTAAGCGCAACAGATTGGGCACTTTCATTGGCTGGTTTATATAACTTAAACGATGATGTAAATTTATATGCTAATTTTTCAAGAGGTTTTTTCTTTCCACAAATTAGAGGTTTTGCACCAATTGCTACAGGTGTAACGGGTAGTAAATACGATTCAGAAAAAATTGTACAATTTGAAGCGGGGGCAAAATTAGGTACAGAAAAATTATCAGGTTCTTTAGCAGCTTATTATGTAAGTTTAAAAGATAGAATTAAAATTACTCAAGGTTATGTAGGTAGTTCGTTAGTAGATTTAACAAGGTCTGAGCAGAATACTTCTACTTTTGGTATTGAAGCTAATTGGTCTTACAAACTAACAAATAATTTTGATTTTAGAGGTTCTGCTACCTACCAAAGACATGAAATCACTAAAAATTCAGATGAAGATTTAGTAAATGGTGGAATAACAGAAACAAACGTTGGTAATAAATTAGCAAGACAACCTAATTTCTTAACAAGTTTAGGATTGCATTACGACAATAATAAGGTTGATGGGTTATTCTCTTTAAATTATACAGGAAACAAATTTGCAGCAGATAATAACAATGTAGAATTAAAAGCAATTAGTCTTTTTAGATTAGGAGCAGGTTATACATTCAATCTAAATGAAAATGAAGACAGTGATGAAAACTTAAGAATAGGTTTCTCTGTTTTTAATTTATTTGACGACTCTGGGATTACTGAAGGAGACCCAAGAAATGTAAATCAAGCAGGTGATGCAGAGTTTTTTAACGGAAGACCAATCTTACCAAGAAGAGTTTTTATAACAGCAACATTTAATTTTTAATCACTTTCATAAATAACGTTTGAATTTAAATTTTCTCACTACTCTAATTTTTTTTTGGAGTAGTGAGTTTTATAATGAAGTAACACCAACTCAATAATGATAAAATTACAAGAACAAGCAATAGAAGTACTTAATAATAATTGGACAGGAAGTTTTAGCATTCCATGTGCTAATCTGTATCCTTTTCAATGGAAATGGGATTCTGGTTTTATAGCCATTGGTTTTGCGCATTTTGATATGCCAAAAGCAGAAAAAGAAATCAGTACATTATTAGATGCGCAATGGGAAAACGGATTTATTCCGCATATTGTATTTCATACAGAAAATGATAGTTATTTTCCTGGAGCTAGTTTTCATCGATCAGATTTACATCCTTTAGCATCAAAAAAATACAAATCTACCGGAATGGTACAACCACCTGTTACAGGTTTTGTATTAGAAGAAATGTATAAAGTAAGCAATAATAAAGAGGCTTCTTTAAAGTACATAGCATCTGTAATTGATAAAGTATATTTTAATCACGAGTATTTTTATAAAAATAGAGATCCACAAAACGAAGGTTTGGTGTATATTTATCATAATTGGGAATCGGGTACAGATAATTCTCCTATTTGGGATGATATTTTTGAAACGATGGATTCACCAGATTATACTTTTGAGAGAAGAGATACTACGCATGTAGATGCGGCACAACGTCCGTCTAAAAGAGAATACGATCATTATTTACACATTATAGAAATTGCAAAGGAACACAATTATAGCGATGAAAAAATTGCTGAATTATCACCTTTTTTAGTGCAGGATCCGTTGTTTAATACCATGTTAATTAAATCGAATGAAAGTTTAATCGCTTTATATAAATTGATTGGCGGTAATAATGATAAGATTGAACAGCTAGAAAAATGGCAAGAAAAAAGTAAAAAGTCATTCAATAACAAATTATATGATGAAGAACTAGGGGCCTATATTCATTACGATTTAAGAAATGAAAAACCTTTAAGACACGTGTCTTCGTCTTCTTTTTCACCATTGTTTGCAGGAATTCCATCAAATGAAAGAGCCCAAAAAATGGTAACCGTTATGATGGATAAATTTGGGAATGAAAATCAATATTTATGTGCATCTTTCGATCCAACAAGCAATCGTTTCAATCCTAAAAAATATTGGAGAGGACCCGTTTGGATCAATTTGAATTGGATATTATATAATGGATTGAAAGCGTATGGTTTTAAAGATATTGCAGCCCGTGTAAAACAAGATACAATTGATATGATTGAAAAAAATGGCTTTTACGAATATTTCGATTCTAGAAAAGAAATGCATACAGATGGTAAAGCAGGTTACGGAGGAAATCATTTTTCTTGGAGTGCTGCTTTATTAATTGATATGTTAAAAAACTAATTACAACTTAAATAAAACTGATTATGAATTGGCTAGATTATAGTATTGTTCTATTTTATATTATTTTCTTTTTAGGAATGGGCTTTTTCTTTAAAGACAATAAAAACTCAAAAGATTATTTCTTAGGAGGTAAAAGTATGGGATGGTTTCCACTGAGTTTATCAACCATGGCAACACAATTATCGGCCATTAGTTTTATTTCAGCACCTGCTTTTGTAGGTTTAAAATTAGGTGGAGGGATGAAGTGGTTAACCTTTGAGTTTGCGGTTCCATTAGCAATGATTTTTATTATGATTGTGATCATTCCTCCATTATTTAAATCAGGAGTTGTTAGTATTTATGAGTTTGTAGAAAAACGATTTAGTACTTCTACACGTTTAATTTTAAGTATTGTATTTCAGATTAGTAGAGCACTAGGTACAGGAGTTATGGTGTATACCATTGCTATTATTTTACAAGCAGTTTTAGACATCGATTTTGTGTACACCATTTTAATTATAAGTGTAATTACCATTGTGTATTCTTGGCAAGGTGGTATGAAAGCTGTTGTTTGGGGAGATGCTATACAGATGATTATCTTATTCGCTGGTTTAATTATTTGTTTATATTTTGGATGGAATCTTTTACAAGAACATGGTGGTTTGGCAAATGGTTTTGATCCTGAAAGATTAAAAGTAATCGATTATAATTTAGGAATTGGAGCAGGAAATGAATACGGTTTATTACCAATGATTATTGGTGGTTTCTTTTTATATGCGTCCTATTATGGTTGCGATCAAACACAAGCACAAAGGTTGTTATCTGCAAAAGATGAAAAAACAATTAGACAACTTTTATTAGCAAACGGACTTTTAAGATTTCCGGTAGTTTTAACTTACTGTATTATGGGATTAGTTATTGGAGGGTTAATAACACAAGCACCAGGTTTTTTAGAAGAAATAGCAATGACAACTCAAAAATATTTTCCTGAAGAATTTGCAACTAATGGAGCAAAAGCAGATTTAATGATTCCTGTCTTTATTATGAGATATTTACCACACGGTTTAATAGGAATTTTAATGGTGGGTATTTTATCGGCAGCAATGTCTTCTTTAAGTTCTACCGTTAATTCATTATCTGCAGTAACTGTTGAAGATTTTTTTAACAGTGGAAAAACAAAATTGAGTGACAAAAAATACATGATTATTTCTAAAGGTTCTGTAGTTTTTTGGGGAGTAATTTGTATTGCAAGTGCTTTTCTTTTTGGAGGTAGTAAAAGTGCTGTAATAGAAATTATAAATGCCATTGGCTCTGTTTTTTATGGGCCTGTTTTAGTAACTTTCTTTTTAGCATTTTTCTCAAAAAAAGTAAATCATATTGGCATGAATGCCGCAATTATTTCTGCTGTATTAATAAACTTGATATTTTCTAAAACCATTCAAGAAATATTTCACATAGATTTAGGTTTTAATATTTTCTGGATTTGGTTAAACTTTACAGGTGTAATAATAGCTTTAGTAGTAGCCTATGTTGTAAGTGCATTTACAAGTAAAGTAGAAGTAAAAAAGATTTCTAACTTTAATGTAGCTATTAAAAAGAAAGACTTTATGATAAAAGAAGTGTACATATTAGTTGCATTTTTTATCTTTATTTTAATTCTAAGTTATTTTCTTCCATCTATTTTAAGTTAAAATTAAAGAAATGAAAATAGTAATAGCTCCAGACAAGTTTAAAAACTCCTTAACAGGATTAGAATTTTGTAATACTGTTGAAAATGAAATTTTAAAAAAATTTCCAAATACTGAAATTCTTAAATTACCACTAGCAGATGGAGGTGATGGCACCATTGAGGTTGTGGAATATTATTTAAAAGGGAATGTGATTGAAATAACCGTAAATAATCCATTTTTTGAACCGATAAAAGCTACTTATCTTTATTCTGAAATTTCTAAAACTGCATTTATAGAAATGGCGGAAGCTTCTGGTGTAAAATTATTAGAAACAGCACAATTCGATTGTAAAAATGCCACCACATTAGGTACTGGAGAAATGATTGTTGATGCAATTAATAAAGGAGCAAAAACAATTATTATTGGTATTGGTGGAAGTGCCACCAATGATTGTGGAATAGGAATGGCAAAAGCTTTAGGCTATCAGTTTTTGGATAAAAATAACAAAGAAGTTAAACCTATTGGAGCCAATTTATCGAAGATTAAATCGATAAATGCAACAAATATTCACTCTAAATTAATTGATGTAGATTTTAAAATTGCTTGTGATGTTACAAACCCGTTGTATGGAAAAAACGGAGCAGCATCTATTTATGGTGCTCAGAAAGGTGCTACAGAAGAAGATATTGAAATGCTAGATAAAGGATTACAGGATTTTGCTAAAATTTTAAATGATGTATTTTCTATTAACGTTCAATCTATAGAAGGAGCAGGTGCGGCAGGAGGAATGGGAATTGCAACTAAATTATTTTTAAACGGAACTTTAGAGCCAGGAATTGAATTGATAAAGGAATTAGCCAATTTTGATAATTTAATTGAAGGTGCAGACTGGATTATTACAGGAGAAGGAAAATTAGATTATCAAACATTATCAGGAAAAACGATCCAGGGAGTTTTAGAATCTGCAAAAAAACAACAGATAAAAGTTGCTGCATTTTGTGGTACAATAGCACTTCCCAAAGAAGGGTTAAAAGCAATAGGTATTGATTACGGGAAAGATATTATTAGTTGTTCAAAAGATTTAGAAGATGCAATGTCTAATAGTAAAAAATACTTAAGTTTATTGACCAATAATTTTGTGTCAGAAAAACTTTTATAAACTAGTCCCAAGGTTCTTCATTAGGTTCTAATTGTTTTTGACTTGTTAGAATAGCTTTAGATCTTTGCTCTATTTCACCAATTTTTAAACAAGAAAATAACAAAAAAGAAATTTCTAAATCTTTTTCTTCTAAGAGTTGTAGTTTTATGTGGTCATTAAAACCTTTGTACATAAAAGATTCATCTATCTCTGCTATTTTATAGTTATTTTTATAAATAGATTTTTTCTTTTTGTAGTGAATTTTTATTTCATAAGTAATTTCATTTATATCAATAGAGTAAATGGTTTTTTTATTGTTTTGAGAAATTAATTCTGTTAGTTGACTTTTTTGATCTTTAATAGTAAAAATCATTTTCCATTTCCAAAATTTAAATTTTTTAGTAATATAATAGATAGTTTTATTTTCGAAATTAAAAATTTCAGAACCAAGTTTACCAAACTCCATAAACCATTTAGAGCTATATAATTTTTTTTCAGAATCAAAAAGATCTAAAGTATTATTAAGGTGTTTTATTGAATATAAATTGATGCTCATAAAATAGATTTTTAAAACAAAAGAGCTATAAAGAAATAGAAAGATGATTTAATTTTGAAACTTATTAATGTGAGTTTTTCTTTTTCAAGAAAGAGGAAACTTTGTCTGGAAAATCAGTAAAAGCTCCATCAACATTTGCGTTTATTAAAAGTGTTTGCATCATTTCCTCAAAAGAAGAAAACTCATCTAAAACATCTGCTCTAAAAGTATATGGGTGTACTTTTAAACCTAGATTATGGGCATCAGTAACTAAAGAAGTAAAAGTAAATTTACCATCATTTTTTTTCAATAAAATTTGTTTGTACCAAGGCCCAATTCCATCTGAATATGTTGCAAAATGGGATAATTTTTCTGCATCCTTTGGAAATTCCATCAATTGCACTAAGAATAACTCAGACTTTAATTCTTTGCGAATTCGTTCTAATTCTTCAGCATCAAAACATTGTAAAATACAATTGTCTTTTTTTGTTTTATAGCCATAATCATCAAGGATTTTTAAAACAATTTCGGTTAATTTTTTTCCTTCTTTTTGATGAAACTCAGGTTCTTTAATTTCTGGGTAAATACCAATATTTTTTCCTATACTTTTATTTAAACCTTGAATCAATTCTATTTCTTGTTGAAAAGAATGTAGTTTGAAATTCCCTTTCCCTTTTGGGAATCGATTAGGGTAAACTTGTTTCCCTGTTTCCCTATTAAAACGTTCAGATACTGCTAATGTTTGCAATTCTTCAAAGGTAAAATCGATGACATAAAAACGATTGTCTTTTCTTTTTCTTAAAGGGAATTTTATAGCAACATCGGTGACATCATCTAAATAAATATCATGAATTACAATGGGGACATTATCTTTACTTAGTACCAAATCCTGTTCAATAAAATCAGGATTCATAGCAAAAGCCATTGTCTTTGATTCCATTGTATGTTCGGGTAAATACCCAGAAGCACCTCTATGAGCAATAACTATTTTTTTGTTCATTGTTGGTTGTGTTTTTGTTTGATTACATGAAAAGAATAACAAACCCATCAAAAATACTAAAATTGATTTCATCCAAAGATATTTAGATTTTAAAGATAGAACTTTTGTAATTTTGCAATATGAAATTAGCGTTAAAAATAATGTTTGTTATCTTTATAATTTGGATAACGGCTGGAATCTATTTACTGAAAACGGAACATGAAAAAGCCCAAATTGTGATGGGGTTTGCTGTATTTTATTTTTCGTTTTTATTTATGCCTTTCTTTATTTACTATAGATATAGAGATGGAAAATACAAGAAGTATATTTTAAATGACGAAAAGTTGATGAAAGCTTTTAAGAATCAAGGGAAAGATTAATCATCTTTTTTTAAAAAAGCATACACAGGAAAATGATCGGAAAAACCACCTTGATACCAAGGGCCTATATAGGTTCTAAACGGACTTCCTTTTAGTTTTCCTTTAAATATTTTAAGCCATTTTTTATTAAAAACCTCTGCATGTTTAAAATAGAGTTTTCCTTCTTTTTTTGCTAGAAAATTTTTGCTAAAAATAATTTGATCAAATAAATTCCATTTTCCTTCATAAGTTAATGACCCTTTTTTTTCTCGATCAATTAAACTTTTCATAGGATTATAAAAATCATCCTTTACTACATATTCTGCAACACTTTTACTTCTTGGATCATCATTAAAATCTCCCATAATAATAATTTTGGGGTCAATTTCTTTGCTTTTTATATCATCAACAATACTTCTTAGGGTTTCTGCAGCAATAATTCGCTTGGGTTCTGTTTCTGCAGCACCTTCTCTTCTAGATGACCAATGATTCACTAAAACATGTATTAATTCGCCATGTAAATTACCGCTAACTTTTAAGATGTCTCTAGTATAATCTCTTTCTCCCTCATCATCCTCTAAAAAAACAGGATAAGTTTCTGAGCCTAAAAATTCAAAGGCTATTTTATTATACAAAAGGGCAACATCAATTCCGCGCTCGTCTGGTGAGTCGTAATGTACAAAGCCATAATGAAGCTTTTTTAAGTTAGAAGAATTTACCAAATCTGCCACAACTTTTGCATTTTCTACTTCTACCAAACCAACAATTGCAGGAGGATATTTAGAACGATTCATTCCTAATTGAGAAATTACCGAACTTAATTTTTGAATTTTATTTTTATAACGTTTATAGTTCCATCTTCTTTTTCCTTTAGAAGTAAATTCATCATCTGCTGTTTTAGGGTTGTCTACCGTGTCAAACAAATTTTCGACATTGTAAAACCCAATTGTAGTGATGTTTTTTTTCTGTTTTAAGGATGCGATTGATAGAAACATATAGAAGTATTAGAAGGTAAAAATAGTTAAATATCTAGTTGTATTAACATTGATTTAATATGATTTATTATTATATGTTTACCATAGGAAGTTCTTGATTGTTTTTTTATTAATAAAAGATAAAATCATCTAATAAACACAACAAAAAAAGGTTTTACGTTGTTGATTCAACAATATAAATATTATGTAAACTTTTAATTTTTTACACATAATTTTACTAAAAAAGAATAATTTGTTAACAGCATATTTCTTCAATTAATTTGATGTGTAATGTAATTTTACATCGCTAGCAAATAACAAATAATAATTGAAAAAAAATAAAAACAAAACCAATAATGAAAAAGCTAATAATTGTATTTTTAGTTACCGTGTTTACAACTTTATCTACCTTTTCTAACAATGAAAAACCGGTAAAAAAAGCAGATTTAGAACTTAGAAATAAGATTGTAAAATTATTAGGAGATTATGAATCTTTCTTAGAAAAGAACACAGAAACAAAAGTAAGTTTCCTTATAAATAATAAAGGAGAAATTGTAGTGCTTTCTGTAGATTCTAAAGAGCAAGTAATTGAAAACTATGTTAAAACAAAATTAAATTACAAAAAAACAGCATTAAAAAATGTTGCTAGAATGAAAAAGTTTGTTTTATCTATAAAGTTTATTAAAAAAATAAATTAACTATAAAAAAGAACGATGTCTTAGAGAGTATCAAAATTTGAATTATTTGATAGAAAACCTCAATTTGTATTGAGGTTTTTTTTGTGTTCTTTACTGACTAAAACTTTGTATTTTTGTAACATATGATAGATCAAAAAGAAGCAATATCAGAAAAAGCTGTTTTAATAGGTGTTATTACACAGCAACAAGACGAAACAAAATCTACAGAGTATTTAGATGAGTTAGAATTTTTAACCTTAACCGCTGGAGGAGTAGCGGTAAAACGCTTTGTACAAAAGATGGAAAGACCCAATCCTAAAACTTTTTTGGGAGTTGGAAAGTTGGAAGAAGTTAGAGATTATATTGAGTCTAATAATATTGGGACGGCTATTTTTGATGATGAACTTTCTCCTGCACAATTACGAAATATTGAAAAGGTACTAGATTGTAAAATTTTAGATAGAACCAATTTAATCTTAGATATTTTTGCACAGAGAGCTCAAACAAGTTCAGCAAAAACACAAGTAGAATTAGCACAATGCCAATATTTATTACCGCGTTTAACAAGACTTTGGACACACCTTGATAAACAAAAAGGAGGAATTGGGATGCGTGGTCCTGGTGAAACAGAAATAGAAACAGATAGACGTATTATTAATGATAGAATTGTACTTTTAAAGAAGAAGTTAAAAACTATTGATAAACAAATGGCTGTGCAGCGAAAAAACCGTGGAAAAATGGTTAGAGTTGCATTGGTTGGCTATACAAATGTTGGGAAATCAACTTTAATGAATGTTATAAGTAAAAGTGATGTTTTTGCAGAAAATAAATTGTTTGCAACTCTAGACACTACTGTTAGAAAAGTGGTGATTAAGAACATTCCGTTTCTTATGACAGATACTGTTGGTTTTATTAGAAAACTACCAACACAATTGGTAGAGTCTTTTAAATCTACACTAGATGAGGTTCGTGAAGCAGATTTATTATTACATGTTGTAGATATCTCTCATCCAAATTTTGAAGATCATATTGCATCTGTAAATACCATTTTGGCAGATATTAAATGTGCAGATAAACCAACGTTAATGGTTTTTAATAAGATTGATGCATATCAGTATGAAACGATAGAAGAAGATGATTTAATTACAGAAAAAGGGAAAGAGCATTACACCTTACAAGATTGGCAAAAAACTTGGATGAATGACTATGATGTGGAATCTATCTTTATTTCTGCTTTAAACAAAGATAATTTAGAAGATTTTAAAGAAAAAACATACGAAGAAGTAAAGAAAATTCATATTCAACGTTTTCCTTATAATGACTTTTTATATTATGAATATAAAGAAGAGGAAGAGTAGTACTTGTAAAAGAACAATCTACCTCTAAAAAGTATTGAAAATATAAATTTAAAGAATTACTTTTTGAGGTACAGTTGTTTTCATATTACATAAAACCCTTGGTAAAAAATAATACATTTTAGCAAAACAGCTATTTTGTCTTGTTTTCCTCTTCAATAATTCCCATTCTTTTTGCACGATTTTCCCAAGATTTTCTAGCATGAGCTTGTAAATCTGCGACAGAATCACTCTCGTCCATAATTTCTAACCCTAATAATGTTTCAATAACATCTTCTTGAGAAACGAGTCCGCTAACAGAACCATATTCATCTACCACCAAAGCAATGTGTTCTTTTTCTTGAATTAGTTTATCAAATAAATTAGGAATAGATAGGTCTCTATCTGTAACAATAATATTTCTTTTTATTGTAGATAAAGTCTCTTTTCCTTTACCATTAATCATTGCTTCTAATAAATGATCTTTTAAAAAATATCCTGTAATTTCATCTGGGTTTTCAGCAAAAACAGGAATTCTAGAAAAACGCAATTTTTTATGTTCGTTATAAAAAGATTGTATTGTTTGGCTCTCATCAGCAATCTCTATAACCGATCTAGGTGTCATTACATCTTTTACTTTTATTTCTTTAAAACCTAATAGATTTCTAATGACTTTACTTTCATTTTCTTTAAAAACACCATCTTTTTCGGCCATTTCTGTCATCACTAAGAAACCTTCTCTACTTAAAATGCTTCCATGTCCTTTTCCGCCAATAAGTTTTGTGGTTAATTGTAATAACCATAAAAAACCGGTCCATTTTAATGGAAAAATCATCACTTTTAAAGCTTTTGTTGTAAAGTTAGCTAATTGTTTCCAGTAGGTTGCTCCAATTGTTTTTGGAATAATTTCTGAGGCAACTAATATTAAAATAGTCATTATTGTAGAAACTACACCAACCATTAGGTCTTCTGTTACTTTTATTCCTAAAATTGTTTTTACTTCTGTACCATACATTTCTGCATAAGCAACTTTTGCTTGTACACCCACCAAAATTGCACCAACGGTATGTGCAATTGTATTGATAGTTAAAATTGCAATTAAAGGTTTGTCTACATCTTTTTTTAAAGCTTCTAATTCTGTTGCATATTCATGACCTTCATTCTTTTTCAAGTTGATAAAAGTAGGAGTGATACTTAGTAAAACTGCTTCTAAAATAGAACAGAGAAATGAAAAGAAAATAGAAATAGTTGCAAAAATTATTAAAAGCGTCATCAATAAAAATTTAAATTACAAAAGTAAGTAAAATAAAAAACCTCAAGAATTTCTTCTTAAGGTTTAAAATATGTTTCTTATTTTATTAGAAATTATAGCTCATACCAAATAACCAGTAAGATTGTAATTTGTTATCTACGCTACTAAATGTTGCTAATGGGTTTGTAGCTAAAGCATTGTTTAAAGCTTCTTGTTTGTTTTTACGTAAACCTAATTCAAAACCAACACCAATCCCTTTCCAAAGCGTATATCCTAAAGAGTTTGTCCAAGTCCAGTTAGATAAATCTCCGTCTTTATAACTTTGAAACATAGATAAGTTAGATTTTAGTTTGAAAGCCTTTATAGAAGTTGAGTAATCAGCCACAATTTTTGCACCAGCAGAAGAGCTGTATACGTTGCTCCCCGAACTAAAAACAAAATTGTAATTGGCAGGATGTATAACAACAACTAAATTGTTTATTGGTGTCCAAGTAAAACCAACACCAAGGTCTAAAAATCCAGGGTCATTAAAATTATCTAATATGGTGGTTCTGTATTCTCCTAAAGCAGAAACAGCCCATTTTTTATTTAACCTTTTACCGTATAAAGAAGAAATATTAAAAACATCAGTAGCGCTTTCAAAACTTCCGCTATCTGTAGAAATATCTTTATCGTCTAATTTTACCCAACCTAAATTAATGTTTAATGAATTTCTCCAAAAAAAATCATCTTCAATTAAATTAGCAAAACCATTAAAAGTAATCCCAATGTTTCCTGCTGAAGAATTTGGTGTTCCTTTAGAATACCAGTTGTTAAAGCCAGAGATATTACCTCCAATAGTACCAAATGCTCCTTTTCTCCATCCTGGAAGTGCATCAATTTTAGCTTGTAAGGCATTTACTTCTCCTTGTAATTTTGCGATTTTTGCTTTTTTAGGAGCTTGTTCTTTTTTTAGTTCATCTGCAGTTTGTGCTTTCGTAGAAAGACCAATAAATACAAATAAAAATAATATTGATAATTTTTTCATTTTGTTTAAATTTTATTTTTTTAAGCGTGCAAAAGTACACTTTTTTGATTTAGACAATAGTTTTATTGAAAAGTCACTTTTTTATGAAAACTATATTTGGCACCAAGTCCAAATACTTCTCTAAATTGTATTTTACTTGAAGCATTATCATCTATAACCATATGGAAAGTAATATTCATGGTTATGTATTTATTGACTAATAAAAATAGATTTGTTTGATATTCAATATCTATATTCTGAGGTTTGTTCAAATAATCTGAATATATGGAAAGAATGTTCTCTAGTTTAATATTTTCCATAACACGAAATTTATAATAACTAGAAAGGTTAAAACCTAAACTAAAAGAAGTGTTTTTACCTTCTTCTACACCAAATTTACCTGAAAATTGATCATTAACAAAAGTAAACCTAGAAGTTGCTGGAGCAATATTTACATGCAAATTATCGGATTTTTTCCATAACATACCTGGCCCAAAACTTAAATATGCAGGTGAGAAAAAATCAGAAACAGAAACGTTTGGAGTTACTGAATAATCAAAACCTGTGGTATATTGTGTTTTAAAATTTGTGAAGAACGAAAAGAACCAATAATTTTTAGATTTAATACCTAATAACGAATTGAATTCAAACCTGTCATTCGTTTTTCTATATCCTTTTCCAGAAATGTGACTTAAACCATATCCTGTTAAAAGTTTATTATCCCAGTTTAAATTTTTACGTTTATAATTGAAATCATAATTAAGATCTATGTTTCCTGCAACAGTGTTTTCTCCTCCAGATGCCCAATTTGAAAAGGTAGATTGGTTAAATAAAAAGGCTACTCTACCATGAACTTTCCATTTGGGTTGTGGTAAAGTATCTGTTTTTTTTTCCTGAGCATAAAAAATGGTAGAAAAAAGAAATATAAACAGAAGTAGAAATCTCCTCATTTTTTAAAAACGTATAAAGCAAAAATAATATTATAAGTATAGAAAAGAAAATTATTTTGATTTATATATTGGAACCGTAGAACAAGCTTCACCAAACATGATTGATTTTGCTATTGGTTGTAACTTTTCTATAATAAAAGCAAAGGCTGTAGCAGGAATTGGTTTTTCTGCACATCCTTTTATAATTACAGGAGCATTTTCAAAATTTTTAAAATCTAAAAAACTAATTAATTCTTGATAGATGACGGTTTCTAATAATTCTAAGTCTCCAATAACAACTTTGTTAGCATGTGGTATTAATTCTGAAGCAACTAACATAAATGCCCATGAAGGAACAATGGCATCTACAGAACAATGTACAGCAACAAAAGTTTTTTTGTATTGAGCCCAATCATGATTTTTTACAGATTGTCTAAAATCTTTTTCTTTTAAAATAATTTCTTCAAATAGCCAATCTTTAATATCAAATAAAACTCTTTTTCCTTGAGGATAAATTTCTTCAAGGTCAAAGGTTTTTAATTTGCTATTTGCAACTCTATTTATAATTTCTTCTGCCATTTTTTTTAGATTTTAAAGCTTGCAAAGTTTTTTATTGACAAGGTTGTATCACTTAAAACTCAACATACATAATTACTCTAGAGCATTCCAAGTTCTAATTTTGCTTCTTCACTCATCATTTCCTGTGTCCAAGTTGGTTCAAAAGTAATCTCTACTTCACAGTCATTAATTTCTTTTAATGTTTTTACCTTGTCTTCTACTTCGGCTGGTAAAGATTCTGCAACGGGACAATTAGGAGATGTTAAAGTCATTAATATTTTTGCGTTGTTTTCATCATTCACAAAAACATCATAAATTAAACCTAACTCATAAATATCTACAGGTATTTCGGGGTCGAAAATGGTTTTTAAAACACGAACAATTTTATCTCCAATTTCTTCTAATTCTTTATCTGTCATTTCTTTTAATTTAATAATTTAGTTTGTTGCACAATTGCATACATTTTTATTTGCTTAATCATAGAAACTAAACCATTTGCTCTTGTTGGTGATAAATGTTCTTTTAAACCAATTTCATCAATAAAGTCTGTGTTGGCGTCTAATATATCTTGAGGTTTTTGGTTAGAAAAAACACGTAATAAAAGCGCTACAATTCCCTTTGTTAAAATGGCGTCACTATCTGCAGAAAACCGTATTGTGTCATTTTCTAATTCAGAGAATAACCAAACTTTAGATTGACAACCTTTAATTAAATTTTCGTCTAATTTGTGCTCTTTATCGATAATAGGTAACGATTTTCCTAGTTCTATAATATATTCATAGCGCTCCATCCAATCATCAAACATCGAAAACTCGTCAATAATTTCTTCTTGTATTTCTTTGATAGTCATTTTTTAAACTTATTTTTGCTCCTTGATAAAACTTATGTGCAATTATTGTGCAAAATTACTGATAAAAAATAAGAAATGAGTAAATTATTGGCAGTAGGTACAGTTGCTTTTGATGCAATTGAAACCCCTTTTGGAAAAACAGATAAAATTTTAGGCGGTTCAGGAACTTTTGTGGGTTTAGCAGCTAGTCAATTTGGAGTAAAAACAGGAGTTGTTTCTGTTGTTGGAGGAGATTTTCCAGATTCATATATAACAATGATGAATTCTAAAGGAATTAATACAGATGGTATTGAAGTTGTAAAAGATGGAAAAACATTTTTTTGGAGTGGGAAATATCATAATGATATGAATTCTAGAGATACATTAATTACAGAATTAAATGTTTTAGAAACTTTTACACCAGTTGTGCCAGAAGATTTCAAAGATGCGGGTATTGTAATGTTAGGAAATTTACACCCTTTAACACAAGCATCTGTTTTAGATCAAATGAAAGAAAGACCAAAATTAGTAGTTTTAGATACTATGAATTTTTGGATGGATATTGCTTTAGATGATTTGCATACTGTATTAAAAAGAGTAGACGTAATTACGATTAATGATGAAGAAGCGCGTCAATTAAGTGGAGAGTATTCACTTGTAAATGCGGCAAAGAAAATTCATGAAATGGGACCACAATATGTGGTGATTAAAAAAGGAGAGCATGGAGCTTTATTATTTAATGAAGGAAAAATGTTTTTTGCACCAGCTTTACCATTAGCGGATGTTTTTGATCCAACAGGAGCAGGAGATACTTTTGCAGGAGGTTTCTGTGGGTATTTAGCAAAGACAGAAGATATTTCTTTTGAAAACATGAAAAATGCTATTATTTATGGATCTAATTTAGCATCCTTTTGCGTAGAGAAATTTGGCACAGAACGAATGCAAGAACTTACTGCGGATGAAGTTAAAGAGCGCTTGCAAGCTTTTAAAGAGTTAACACAATTTGATATAGAGTTATCATAAATGAAAATCCGCGTCTAACAACGCGGATTTTTTTATACATCATATACAACAAAACAACCAATTAAATGAGTGACGCAATTAAACATGAATGCGGTATTGCATTAGTAAGATTAAAAAAACCTTTACAGTTTTACAAAGATAAATACGGTTCTGCTTTTTACGGAATTAATAAAATGTATTTGTTAATGGAAAAGCAACACAATCGTGGACAAGATGGTGCAGGTTTTGCTAGTGTAAAATTTAATGTAGCACCCGGTACTAGATATATTAGCAGAGTTCGTTCTAATAAATCACAACCCATACAAGATATTTTTGCACAAATAAACAATCGTTTAAATGGCGTTTTAGAACAGAATCCAGATAAAAAAGATGATGTTTCTTGGCAAGAAGAAAATATGCCATATGTTGGAAATTTGTTTTTGGGTCATGTCCGTTACGGAACTTTTGGTAAAAATAGTATAGAAAGTGTACATCCATTTTTACGTCAAAGTAATTGGAAACATAAAAATTTAATTGTTGCTGGGAATTTTAACATGACCAATTCTAAACAATTGTTAGAAGAATTAGTAGAGTTAGGTCAACATCCAAAAGAGTTTACAGATACCGTAACTGTTATGGAAAAAATTGGCCATTTCTTAGAAGATGAAGTTGCAAAATTATATCAAAAAGCAAAGAAAGCAGGTTTTAGTAAAAAAGATGCTTCACCTTATATTGAAGAAAATTTAAGCATAAAAAAAGTGTTAAAAAGGTCTTCTAAAAATTGGGATGGTGGTTACGCTATGGCAGGTTTGGTAGGACATGGAGATGCTTTTGTGTTGAGAGATCCAAACGGAATTAGACCTACATATTTTTATGAGGATGATGAAGTTGTTGTTGTAGCCTCAGAAAGACCCGTAATTCAAACGGTTTTTAATGTAAATATTGAGGATGTTCAAGAATTAGAAAGAGGACATGCGTTAATTATTAAAAAAAATGGAAAAACTTCTATTAAACAGGTTTTAGAGCCAAGAGCAAACAAAGCTTGTTCATTTGAACGTATTTATTTTTCTAGAGGAAGTGATGCATCAATATATGAAGAAAGAAAAAATCTAGGAAAATTAGTGTTCCCTCAGATTTTAAAATCTATTGATAGTGATATTTCTAACACTGTTTTTTCATACATTCCTAATACAGCAGAAACTTCTTTTTACGGAATGACAGAAGCTGCAGAAGATTTATTAAATCAACAAAAAACAGAGAAAATTTTAGCAGGAGGTACCAAATTATCTGCTAAAAGAGTTACTGAAATTTTATCGGAAAGACCTCGTTTTGAGAAAATTGCAATCAAAGATGCAAAATTAAGAACTTTTATTGCGGATGATAGTAGTAGAGATGATTTGGTAGAACATGTTTATGATGTTACTTATGGTGTTGTAAAGCCAACAGACAGCCTCGTGATCATTGATGATAGTATTGTACGTGGAACTACACTTAAAAAGAGTATCATTAAAATTTTAGACCGCTTAAGTCCTAAGAAAATTGTGGTTGTTTCTTCTGCCCCTCAAATTCGTTATCCTGATTGTTACGGAATTGACATGGCAAGAATTGATGCGTTTATTGCTTTTAAAGCTGCAATAGAATTGTTAAAAGATACAAAACAAGAGAGTATTATAGATGAAGTTTATAAAAAATCGAAAGCGCAACAATCTAAAAGCGATGAAGAAATAGTAAACTTTGTAAAAGAAATTTATGCTCCTTTTACAAATGAGCAAATTTCTGCTAAAATTGCACAAATGCTAAAAACTAAGGATATAAAAGCGGAAGTTGAGGTTATTTATCAAACGGTAAATAATTTACATATTGCATGTCCAGATAATTTGGGAGATTGGTATTTTACAGGAGATTATCCTACGGCAGGAGGGCATCGTGTTGTAAACGAAGCTTTTATCAATTACTTTGAAGGAAGTGATAAAAGAGCTTATTAGGTTTAACTTCACATCTTTATTATTAAACGATTGATGTACTCACTTTAACTAAGTTGAGTACATCATAATTAATCGTTCTTTATCTTTGAATAATGAATTAATTTCTTTATATTTAAAGAATAAGTTAATATACCCCTATGAACCAATATTCCCCTATTAAAATATTGTTTAGTTTAGGTCACCTATTTGTGAAGAAAAAATTAAAAAATAAGTTTAGTTTTCTGTTTTTTTTGTTTTTTCTAATAAGCATAAATTCTTTTGCCCAAAATACTTGTACAGATTATTCTGAAAATCCTGGAACTACTATTTCTTCTTCTGGTACAAATACATATAATACAATTATAAATGTGCCAGATTCTTATATTTTATCAGATGTAAATATAACTGTTAATATTATACATACATATAATGCTGATTTAGATATTTACTTAATTTCCCCTTTAGGAACAAGGGTAGAATTAGCTACGGATAAAGGAGGTGGAGGTGATAATTATTCAAATGTTACTTTTAATGATGCTTCTTCAAATACATTGCCAAACGGAACATTAACAATCTCGGGAGATTATAAACCAGAAGGGAGTTTAGCCGATTTTAATGGTCAAAACGCAAATGGTAATTGGACTTTAGAGGTTTCTGATGACGCAAATTTAGATGGAGGTACAATCAATAATATTATTTTAAACCTTTGTTATTTAACACCTGTTAGTGGTTTAGATGGGCATTTGGGACCTGGGGGTGTTGGGGATACAGATGGAGCATCTTCTTTAAAATTTTGGATTCGAACAGATAAAGGTGTAAGTACAACGGGTACATTAATTGATGGAATTACTAATTCTGCAGGTGTAAGTGCTTTAGATATTAGTGAAACAGGTACACAACGACCTAGCTTAGTTAATTCAGCAATTAATGGATATGATGAAATTAGTTTTTCTGGCTCTAATCGATTACGAACAGGTTTAACCTTAACAACTAACAATTTTGTAACAAATCAAGCCTCCACTTTTATTGTTACACGTGCAGATAATACAAGTCAAAATACATCTGTTTATTTAACAGACCCTTTAACATCTAATAGATTTTCAAATCATCTACCATGGAATGGAACAGTTTATTATGACTTTGGTAATTGTTGTGGTACAAACTCCAGAATACAAGTAGGTTCATTAACAGGCTTAACTTCTTATTCTTTATGGACATATGATGCAAATACTACAGATGGGAAACAACTTTATAGAAATGGGTCACTTTTACAAAATGAAGCAGGTATATCTAGTTACACAAGTCATGCAACACAAAGATTTAATTTAGGAGCAAATACTACTGGTTCAGCTGGTTTTAAAGGAGATGTTTCGGAAGTTGTTCTTTTTAAAAATAAGCTAAACACTGCTGAACGGATAATTGTTGATAATTATTTAAGTGCAAAATTTGGGTTGACATTAAATGTGAATAATTATTACAATGAAGATGACTTGGTTAATGGTAATTTTGACCATAAAGTTGCAGGTATTGGTCAGTCCTTGGATGGTTCTGCTCATTTAGATTCTCAAGGAACTGGTATTATAAGAATTAATACACCTTCTAGTTTATCACCAGATAAGTTTTTATTTTGGGGAGAAGACGTAAAAGAGGCTAATTATAGTTTTTCTTCATCAGCATCTACAGATTATTTAGAAAGATTAGATACTAAATGGAGAGTAAGTAAACGAAATGATTTAGGTACAGTAAGCCTGTCGTTAAAAGCATCAGACCTTACATTTAATTCTTCTAATGGTTGTAATGATTTAAAGTTAATAGTTAGTAGTACTTCAGATTTTTTATCTAAAACAACTTATGATTTAGTTTTATCAGGAGGAGTTTATACAGCAACAGAAGTATCTTTTTCTGATAATGATTATTTTACTTTTGAGTATGTAGATACAATAGTTTTAGACGGAACAACGGCATATAACGGAAGTTCTTCAGGAAAACCTAACTCAAGTGATGGATGTTATAAATTATTGGTAAAAAATACTTCGTTAGAATTGTTGGAAACAGCAAATGTTAGAGAAGTAGAAGTTGAGCCTGGAGCAAAATTAGTTGTAAATTCAGAATTAGGATTAACAGTTTCAAAGGGAATACAATTAGATGGAGACATTAGACTTATAGATGGAGCTCAGTTAATTCAACAACATACAGGAACTTCATTAATTACAGGAACAGGAAAGTTATTTGTAGATCAAAATTCAGAAGTAAAAAGCAAGTATCTTTATAACTATTTTGCGTCACCTGTTGTAACTATTGGTGAAAGTACTTATAAAGTAGCCTCTGTAATGAAAGACGGTACAAGTCCTACAAGTTCAAATTCAATACCTTTAGCCATAAATTTTATAGGAGGTTATGATGGAAACTTCAGTAATTCTCCAATAGAATTACCTGATTATTGGGTTTATACTTATGATGATTTAGGAGGAGGTGATTATGGATATGATAACAATTCTGGAAATGGAAGTGTAATAGAGATCAGTCCTGGAAAATCATATCTTTTTAAAGGTCCAGGAAGAGAGCAAAATTACACTTTTGAGGGAACACCTAATGATGGAGATTATACATATACAGGTGTGCCTGCAGATGTTTCTATTCTAGTTGGAAATCCTTATCCATCTGCTTTTAATATTCAAACATTTTTATCGGATAATTCATCTATAGGAACTACGGCTTATTTATATCAACATGTTGGGGTAGAAAATTCAGAAGGAATTTTTGGACATTATAAGAGTGGTTATGTAGGAGGGTATGCAACTATAAATTCAGCAACATCAGCAGAAGCAACTGCGCCATCGAAAGCAGAATATATAAAAGAGGCCGAAAGCGCTACATTAGGAGGAAACGCTTTAATTGTTGGCAATACTGTAGAACTTAAAACTGCTACAGATAGCATTAGTTTTATTTTTAATGGTTTATCTAAATCTGTAGATAGTTTATTTATTGTATATCGTTCTTCAGTATCTAAAAATTTAGATTTAGATATAAATGGCATTAGTGAATTAACAAATGTGAGTTTCTCAAATACATTAAATGTTATAGATACTCTTAAACTAGAGCTAGCCATTAATGTAAACGATACTATTTTATTAAAATCTAAAAACACAAATACAATCGCAATTGATAAGGTTTATGTCAGTCAAAAATTTAGTTATGAGGTACCGCCTTTTAATTACTTAGCCATAGCCCAAGGATTCTTTTTTTCTACAGATACTGCAGGAGATTTGGTTTTTAATAACGGGCAACGAGTTTATATTCCAGAAGGTACAAATGACTCTTTTTTCTTTAGAAATGAAGACAATAGGGTAGTAAATAATAGTTTGCCTGTTTTAAAATTAGGAATGGATTATTCACCTATAGAAAACCAAACTTTTCATAGGCAGATTGCAGTTTCTTTTATAAAAGAAAATAGTTTTAGCTATGATAGAGGTTATGACAGTGAAATGGCTGATAAAGGAGAAACAGATATTTATTGGAAATTCCCTGGGGATGATTCAGATTATGTTATATCTGGTGTTCAAAATATAGATGAGACTCTTGAGGTTCCTTTTGAATTGGTTTTAAAAAATGATCAATCCATAAGTTTAAATATAGATGAATTACAAAATATATCACATGATGTTTTTTTAAGAGATAAAGAAACAGGTATAGACTATAATTTAACTGCAAATTCTTTGAAAATTAAATTAGAGTCTGGTACGTATACAAATAGATTTTATATTGTTTTTAAAGAATCGGTATTAGCCGTAGAAGAAAATGAGTTAACAAATTCTTTTTTAGTTTATCATAATAGAAATCTAAAAGAAGTAATCATAAAGAATAATAGTAAGGCTACAATAAATAAAGTAACTATTTACAATGTTTTAGGTCAAAAAATAGTACAAGTAGATGATGTAGAAGTATTATCTAAACCGGAAATTATTTTAAAAACTACCCAGTTAAAGCAAGTTGTTTATATTGTGAATATAGAAACGAACAAAGGGGAAATATCAAAAAAGTTTTTTTGATATTAAAAAAATAAACAAAAAAATAAGGACTTAAATAAGTCCTTATTTTTTTAGCTAAAATATTATAATTACTTATTTTGCTTCAGCATATCTACGCTCAACTTCATTCCAATTAATTACATTAAAAAATGCATTAATATAATCGGGTCTTCTGTTTTGATAATTTAAATAGTAAGCATGTTCCCAAACATCCAATCCTAAAATAGGAATTCCTGTACAAGAAACACCAGGCATCAATGGATTGTCTTGATTTGGAGTAGAACAAACTTCTACTTTTCCTCCAGGATGTACACACAACCAAGCCCAACCAGAACCAAATTGAGTTGCAGCAGCATTAGAAAAAGCTTCAATAAAAGCATCTTTAGATCCAAAAGCATCTTCTATCGCATCTTTTAATTCACCAGATAAATATCCTCTATCCTCAGGATTCATAACTGTCCAAAATAAAGAATGATTGAAAAAACCTCCTCCATTATTTCTTACAGCACTATTGCTCATATCTAAATTAGTAAGGATATCTTCAATAGATTTTTCATCTAAATCAGTACCTGCAATAGCTGCATTTAATTTTGTTGTATATCCGTTATGATGTTTTGTATGGTGAATTTCCATAGTTCTAGCATCAATATTTGGTTCTAAAGCATCATATGCATAACCTAATTCTGGTAATTGAAAAGCCATAATTTTATGTTTTAAAAGATTAAATTAAATTTCTTATTTGTACAAATTTAACCATAATTATATGGTTCTACAAGTAGTTCGTGTTTTGATAATTTATAGTGATATAGAAAAGTCTTATTCTCCAAATTCACGCATAAACTCTTCTGCTTTATCAACCATATTTCTGCTACCGCAAATAAAAGGAACTCTTTGGTGTAATTCTGTAGGTTCAACATCCATAGTTCTTACATAACCGTCAGAAGCCTTTCCATTTGCTTGTTCTGCTAAAAAAGCCATAGGATTACATTCGTATAACAAACGTAATTTACCATTGGGATTTCTAGAGCCTTTTGGGTACATATAAATACCCCCTTTTATCATGTTTCTATGGAAATCAGATACTAAAGAACCAATATATCGACTAGTATAAGGCCTGTCTCCTTCTTCTTCTTGACAATATTTTATGTATTTTTTGATTCCTAAAGGGAAATCTAAATAATTCCCTTCATTTACAGAATAAATATTACCGTCTTCAGGGAAAGTCATATTTGGGTGTGATAAATAAAAAGTACCAATAGCTGGGTTTAAAGTAAAACCATTAACTCCATCACCAGTTGTATAAACAAGCATGGTAGAGGTTCCGTAAACTACATAACCCGCAGCTACTTGTTTGCTTCCTTTTTGTAAGAAATCTTCTAATTTAACAGGGGTTCCAGCAGGAGTAACACGTCTAAAAATAGAAAATATTGTTCCTACTGATACGTTTACGTCAATGTTAGAAGAACCATCTAATGGATCTATTAAGACAACATATTTGTTTTGGTTGTTTTCATCTTGACTATTAATTGCTACAAAATCATCTTCTTCTTCACTTGCAATACCACAAACAATGTTCCTTTTTGTTAACGTTTGTATAAACTTATCATTAGCGTAAACATCTAATTTTTGTTGATCTTCACCTTGTATGTTGATGTCTCCGGCAGCACCTGTAATGTCTACTAAACCAGCTTTGTTTACTTCATGGTTTACAACTTTTGCTGCCAATCTAATGGAGTTGATTAACCGAGAAAGTTCTCCGGAAGTATATTTAAAAGAGTCTTGGTTTTCAATAATAAATTCGCCTAAAGTTTGATTTTTTCCTGCCATTTTTTAAGAAATTGTTTCACCATACAAAGATGCCATTTTTTTCTTAACTACACCGTTTTCGTATGTGTTTTTCAATTTTAAAAGTTGGTTTTTTTGTATGATTTTTTAACAAATAAAAAAGAAATGTTCAAAAAAGCTAAATATTTTTAAGGGATGTCAAAAAAACTATCTTTGAAAAAATTTTTTAGAAGATGAGTTTTATAGTTAGAAAAGGAGAGGAAAAAGATGTGCAATCTGTTTTAGATTTAATTTTAGAATTGGCTGTTTTTGAGAAAGAACCCAATGCTGTAGAAATTACCATTGATGATTTGTTAAAAGATGGTTTTTCTAAAAACCCTAAATTTAAACTTTTTGTTGCTGAAGAAAATGAGATTGTTATTGGAATTGCTTTGTTTTACGAAAGATATTCTACGTGGAAAGGAAGAGCAATTCATTTAGAAGATTTAATTGTTACAAAAAGTAGGCAAAAAATAGGGGCAGGAAAAGCATTGTATAAAGCTGTTTTAAAATATGCTTATGATCATAATTTTAAAAGAGTTGCTTGGGAAGTAATAGATTGGAATACTAATGCAATAAACTTTTATAAAAGCACCGGAGCAACCTATTTAAACGATTGGTCTGTGGTACAAATGGATGAAAAAAGTTTAGAAGAATTCATCAATAATAATTAGTATGAAAATTTTTAAGTTTGGGGGGGCGTCTGTAAAAGACGCAGAAAGTATTAAAAATATTGCAAGAATCTTACAGGTAGAAGGAACAGAAAATACACTTGTAGTAATTTCTGCAATGGGTAAAATGACAAATGCTTTTGAGGATGTTGTAGATACGTATTATACTAAGTCTGAAGAATTACCTAATAAGTTAAACCTTATTGAAGAGTATCATAAAAATATTATGAAAACTCTTTTTGAGAAGAATGATGAAATTTATACAACTGTAGATATTCTTTTTGGAGAATTGGGGTGGTTTTTAGCAAGAAATACATCACAAAGATATAATTATGTATATGATCAAATTATTTGTTTTGGAGAGCTGTTGTCTACTAGAATTGTAAGTGCTTATTTGTCCAAAACTGGTGTACAAAATAATTGGTTTGATGTTCGAAACTATATTAAAACTGATAGCAATTATAGAGATGCAAAAGTAAATTGGGAATTAACTGGAGATATAATTACAAATAAAGTAGACAAGCAAAAGCTGAATATTACGCAAGGTTTTATTGCTGCAAATGATACAGAAAATACAACAACATTAGGTAGAGAAGGATCAGATTATACCGCAGGAATTTTTGCCTACTGTTTAGATGCAGAGAGTGTAACAATTTGGAAAGATGTAGAAGGGGTTTTAAATGCAGACCCCAGAGTTTTTGAAAACACCACCTTGTTAGAACAAATTTCTTATGAAGAAGCTATAGAAATGGCATTTTATGGGGCTTCTGTTATTCACCCTAAGACATTACAACCTTTACAGAAAAAAGAGATTCCCTTATTAGTTCGTTCTTTTTTAAACCCAAAGGAAGCAGGAACAAAAGTTTCTAAAGGAACAATGCTAGTGCCAAATATTCCTTGTTTTATTGTAAAAAAAGATCAAATTTTAATTTCTATTTCTGCATTAGATTTTTCTTTTATGGTAGAAAATAATATTAGTTATATTTTTCAAAAACTACACGATTATCAATTAAAAGTAAATTTAATTCAGAATTCTGCAATTAGTTTTTCTTTATGTGTAGATAATAAATTTAATAAGTTTGATGCTTTTTACAACGAACTAAAAGCACAGTTTAAAATTGAATTTCAAAACGGTGTAAACTTATATACAATACGTCATTTTAATAAAAAAACTGTTGCAGAAATCACTAAAAAAGGAGCTTCACTTTTAAGGCAAACGAGTAGGGAAACGGTCCAAATTGTACTGAAAGAAAATTAAAACAACAAAGCTTTAGATTTTTTAGTAGA
The DNA here is from genome assembly GCF_022662535.1 of Polaribacter marinus. Classification (GTDB taxonomy): domain Bacteria; phylum Bacteroidota; class Bacteroidia; order Flavobacteriales; family Flavobacteriaceae; genus Polaribacter; species Polaribacter marinus. The sequence goes on along the minus strand of NZ_JAKQYM010000005.1, from coordinate 107,276 downwards.
TTTGCAATTACGTCTAATTATAATTTATGGCAATAGTAACATCTAAGGAAATTGCACAAGTAATTGGTTTAGAGAAGTTTGGTTTTCTGGGAACTTTTATTGGCTGGCTGCTAATAAGAGTTTTACGTATTTCGGCAATTAATAAGATTTACAATAACAATAAAAATAAATCTGATTTAGATTTTTTAAACGGAATTTTAGATGATTGTAATATTAAATTCGAGATTCCTGAAGAAGATCTAAAAAGAATTCCAAAAGAGGGTCCTTTTATTACCGTTTCTAATCATCCTTTAGGCGGAATTGATGGAATCCTTTTATTAAAGCTTTTAATCGAAAAAAGAGCTGATTATAAAATTATAGCTAATTTTTTATTACACAGAATAGAGCCTTTAAAGCCTTATGTGATGCCAGTAAATCCTTTTGAAAATAGAAAGGATGCTAAATCTAGTGTTGCCGGAATTAAAGGTGCCTTAAAACATTTGCAAGAAGGAAAACCTTTAGGGATTTTCCCTGCAGGAGAAGTTTCTACATATAAAGATGGTAAATTAAAGGTAGATAAACCTTGGGAAGAAGGTGCTGTGAAATTTATTAAAAAAGCAAATGTACCTGTAATTCCTATTTATTTTCACGCAAAAAATAGTCGTCTTTTTTATTTTTTATCCAAAATTTCTGAAACTTTAAGAACTGCAAAATTACCTTCTGAAGTTATTTCTCAAAAAGGAAAAGTAATAAAGGTAAGAATAGGGAAACCAATTTCTGTAAAAGATCAAAATGAATATAAAGAGATTCCTGCTTTTTATGAGTTCATCAGAAAAAAAACATACATGTTGGCCAACCCTTTCGAGAAGTCTAACAAAATATTATCTACTCAGAGTTTAAAAATCCCTAAAAAACCTGCTAAAAAAATTACTTCTCAAAAAAATACAGACTTATTTATAAAAGAAGTAAATGCACTTAGAGAAGCAGATGGTAGGTTGTTGGAAAGTAAAAATTACGAAGTCTTTTTTGCCAATGCAAAAGACATTCCTAATTTATTGCATGAAATTGGTAGATTACGTGAAATTACTTTTAGAGATGTTGGAGAAGGAACCAATAAAGCTATTGATTTAGATAAATATGATAAGTATTATTATCACTTATTTTTATGGGATAGAGATGCTAATTGTTTAGCAGGAGCCTATAGAATGGGACTTGGAAAAGAAATTTTTAAAAAACACGGAATCAACGGTTTTTATGTTCAAACTTTGTTTAGGATTGAACCAGAATTACATCAAATGATGGAGAATACCATTGAAATGGGGAGAGCTTTTATTATTGGTGAATATCAACAAAAACCAATGCCTTTGTTTTTATTGTGGAAAGGTATTGTGCATGTAACGCTACGTTATCCAGAATATAAGTATTTAATGGGAGGTGTTTCTATTAGTAATCAATTTTCAGATTTTTCAAAATCGCTAATGATAGAGTTTATGAAATCTCACTACTACGATCCATATATCGCTCAATATATTTATCCGAAGAAAGAATACAAGGTAAAATTAAAAGATGGTGATAAAGATTTTGTGTTTGATGCCACCAAAGCAGATATGCAAAAATTCGATAAAATTATCGATGAAATTGAACCAGGAGCTTTAAGAATACCAGTACTTATTAAAAAATATGTAAAACAAAATGCACGTTTGGTTGCGTTTAATGTAGATCCAAAATTTAACAATGCCGTAGACGGGTTAATGTATATTAAAGTAGCAGACATACCAGATAGTACTGTAAAACCAGTAATGGAAGAGTTTCAAGCAGAGTTAGAGCGTAAAGCAACAGAATTACAGAACAATAAATAGAAGAAAATTAATCCGAGTATTTTTAAGTAAACTTCCACAGAAATAAGGATAATTATTTTAACACCTCTTTACTATTCAACTTGCTTTTTTTTTAAAATCTGCATTTTTGTCAGACTTTCTGTTTTGGTACAGTTTTCGCTTTTAATAGATTAAATCTTATAGTATGAAAACATTTTTAAAAATCTTATTAACAGCCTTAGCAGTAATTGTTTTGGCTAATATATTACCGGGTGTTACAGTAGAAGGTTATACTTCTGCAATTATTGTTGCAGTTGTAGTTTCATTATTAAATATGTTTGTACGCCCGCTTTTGATATTTTTTACTTTACCAGCAACGATTGTAACTTTAGGGTTGTTTTTGTTTGTAATAAATGCAATTATTATATTACTGGCAGATAAAATAGTAGATGGTTTTGCCGTTTCAGGGTTCTTTGCAGCATTCTTTTTCAGCATATTACTCTCTATTTTTAGATCAGCATTATTTTCATTATTAAAAGAAGAAAATAAATCAATAAAAAACTAAACAAAAATACTGAAATAGAAGTATTTAAACATTTGTGCAATCAATTAAAATGATTAATTTTGCACTCGATTTTTTCAAGATAAAAGAACAAAGAAATGAATATTACAAAAGAAAACATAGATGCGTTAAACGCAGTTGTAAAAGTAGATATTGTTGCAGATGATTATCAAGCAAAAGTAACAGAGTTATTAACTGATTATCGTAAAAAAGCAGATATTCCTGGTTTTAGAAAAGGTCATGTACCAATGGGGATGATTAAAAAACAGTATGGTAAATCTATAATGATAGATGAAGTTAACAAGCTTTTACAAGATTCTTTAAATAAATTTTTAACGGAAGAAAAATTAGATATTTTAGGTAATCCATTACCAAGAGTTAAAGAGGATTTTAATTGGGATGCAGAAACTTTTTCTTTCGAATTTGAATTAGGTTTAGCCCCAGAATTTGACGTTGATTTAAAATCTAAAAAGAAAGTTACACAATACAATATTGTTGCAACTGAAGATTTAATTGACGAAGAAGTTAAGAATATTCAAACTCGTTACGGAAAAATGAGTTCATTAGATGAAGCAACAGAGCATTCTAATGTAACAGGAACTTTTGTAAATGAAGAGAAAGGAATTAATAAAAAATCAACTTTTTTAGTAAACGACCTAAAAGGTAAGAAAAACGAAAAGAAATTAATTGGAGCTAAAGTTGGAGATGTTATCGAATTAGAAACAAAAAAATTGTTTGAAGACGATCATAAATTACAACATGTTTTAGGGGTTTCTCATGATGAAATTCATGATTTAGATATTAAAGTTACTTTAACTGTCGAAGAAATTACGAAAACAGAACCTGCAGATTTAGATAAAGAATTATTTGATAAATTATTTCTTGATGGTAGTGTTACAACAGTAACAGAATTAAGAGAAAAAATCAAAGAAGATGCAGAAAAGCAATTCAACCAACAAGGAGATCAACAATTACTAAACGCAGTAACAGAGCATTTAGTAGAAAACACAAAGTTTGATTTACCTGCAGAATTTTTACAAAAATGGTTGGCAACAGCTGGAGAAAAAGAATTAACTCCAGAAGAAGCTACAGAAGAATATAATAAGTCAGAAAAAGGATTGCGTTATCAATTAATCGAAGGAAAGATTATGAAAGATAATAATATCAAACTAGATTATGCAGAATTGGTAGATTATGCTAAAGGATTTATCCGTACGCAAATGGCACAATTTGGTAATATGAATCCAGAAGAAAAAGAATTGGATGATATTGCAGGTAGAATCTTACAAAACCAAGAAGAAGCACAAAAATTACAATCTCAATTAATTAGTCAAAAATTATTGGCCTTTTACAAAGAGAATATGAATTTTAAAACAAAAGAAGTTTCTTACGAAGATTTTATTAAAGAAGTTTACAAAACAGAAAAATAATCTTTTTTGATTAAAAAAAAGAAAACCTGAATTGTAAAATTCAGGTTTTTTTAGCGACAAACTCAAATAGAATAGTAAGAAATAGTTCTTATATTTACAGTATTAAACTTAAAACAGAATCACTAAGATGGATTACGGAAAAGAGTTCGAAAAATACGCAACAAAACATCACGGCATTAATAGTACCTATTTTGGTAAAATTACCAGTAGTGTAACACCATATATTATGGAAGAACGCCAAATGAATATTACGCAAATGGATGTTTTTTCTCGTTTAATGATGGATAGAATTATCTTTTTAGGAACAGGAATTAACGATCAAGTAGCAAATATTATTCAAGCACAATTATTGTTTTTAGAAAGTGTAGATGCTAATAAAGATATTTCAATTTATATCAATTCTCCAGGAGGAGGCGTTTATGCAGGTCTAGGTATCTATGATACCATGCAGTTTATAAAACCAGATGTTGCAACTATTTGTACAGGTATGGCAGCTTCTATGGGAGCCGTTTTAATGTGTGCAGGTGCAAAAGGAAAACGTTCTGCATTGCCACATTCTAGAGTGATGATTCACCAACCTTTAGGAGGTGCACAAGGACAAGCTTCTGATATCGAAATTACTACAAGAGAAATTTTGAAATTGAAAGACGAATTGTATGCAATCATCTCAAATCATTCAGGACAAACATTAGAAAAAGTTCATGATGATTCTGATAGAGATTATTGGATGAAAGCGGACGAAGCAAAAGCTTATGGAATGATTGACGAAATTTTAGTAAGAAAATAATTGTTTTAAGCTGTTAGCTTTTTTATTATTAGTTAGCTAAGAGTCAGTTTTTTAACATACAACTAAGTGCCAAAAGCAAATAGCTAAAGGCCAAACGCGTAAGAAAATGTCGAAAGAAGAAAATTTAGAATGTTCGTTTTGCGGACGAAAAAAAGCAGAAACAGATTTGTTAATTGCAGGAATGGATGCTCATATTTGCGATAAATGTATAGAACAAGCACATGGAATTGTAGAAGAAGAAATTTTAGAAGCAAAATCAAGTGGCTTATCAAAAGATTTAACGCTTAAAAAACCATTGCAAATAAAAGAGTTTTTAGATCAATATATTATTGGTCAATTAGAAACTAAAAGAGCAATGTCTGTTGCTGTTTATAATCATTACAAAAGATTGTTACAGACAAAAGACGATGAAGATGATGTAGAGATCGAAAAATCTAATATTGTTTTAGTGGGAGAAACCGGAACCGGTAAAACTTTAGTAGCAAAAACAATTGCAAGAATGCTAAATGTACCTTTCGCTATAGTTGATGCCACTGTTTTAACACAGGCAGGTTATGTTGGTGAAGATGTAGAAAGTATCTTAAGTAAATTACTGCAAGCGGCAGATTACGATGTAGAAAAGGCGCAAAGAGGTATTATTTTTATCGATGAAATTGATAAAATTTCTCGTAAAGGAGATAATCCATCCATAACTAGAGATGTTTCAGGAGAAGGCGTACAGCAAGCTTTATTAAAATTATTAGAAGGAACGGTTGTTAATGTTGCTCCAAAAGGAGGAAGAAAACATCCAGAACAAAAATTTATAGAAGTAGATACTAAAGATATTTTATTTATTGCTGGGGGTGCTTTTTCTGGTATTGAAAGAATTATTAGTAAGCGTTTAAATATGCAAGCTGTTGGTTATAGTGCATCAATTAGCGATGATAAATTAGATGAGGAAAATTTATTGCAATATATCATCCCTTCCGATTTAAAAGCTTTTGGATTAATTCCAGAAATTATTGGGCGTTTACCAGTACTAAGTTACATGAATCCTTTAGATGCTAAAACGTTAAGATCTATTTTAACAGAGCCTAAAAATGCAATTATTAAGCAGTATTCTAAATTGTTTACAATGGATGATGTTGAATTTTCGATAGAGGAAGAAGCGTTAAATTATATTGTAGAAAAAGCGGTAGAATATAAATTAGGAGCAAGAGGATTACGTTCTTTATGTGAAGCAATTTTTACAGACGCAATGTTTGATTTACCAAGTTCTGATGAAAAAGAGTTTAATGTAACTAAAGAATATGCAGAAGCAAAATTAACAAATACAACACTTAAAAAATTAAGAGCAGCTTCTTAATTTTTAATTCCATATTTTAAACCTCACTAGTTTAGATTAGTGAGGTTTTTTTATTTTGAGTTCGTTTAGAATTCGCCTTCATCAGAAATAAGGAATTCTTATATTTGTGTTCGCTTTCCATTTAATATTTATAAATGATATCTAGAAGTACCATAGACCGTGTTTTTGAATCTGCAAGAGTAGAAGAAGTGATTGGTGAGTTTGTTCAGTTAAAAAAAGCTGGAAGTAATTTTAAAGGCTTAAGTCCGTTTACAGACGAAAAATCACCCTCATTTATGGTTTCTCCCGTAAAACAAATCTGGAAAGATTTTTCTACAGGAAAAGGAGGGAACTCTGTTTCTTTTTTAATGGAACATGAACATTATACCTATCCTGAGGCATTACGGTGGTTGGCTAAAAAATACAATATTGAGATTGAAGAAACTGAGCAAACCTCTGAAGAGAAAGCTCAAATGAATGAAAGAGAAAGCATGTTCTTGGTCTCTAATTTTGCCAAAGATTATTTTCATGATGTAATGCTCAATTCTAATAAAGGAAAAGCTATTGGTTTAAGTTATTTTAAAGAACGAGGTTTTACAGATAAAACTATAAAAAAATTCGAATTAGGATACTGTATAGATGAGTGGGATAATTTTACAAAAGCAGCTTTAACAAAAGGATACGATTTAAAATATTTAGCTTCAACAGGTTTAACTATTGTAAAAGAAAACAAACAATTCGACCGTTTTAAAGGACGTGTAATGTTTCCTATACATTCTATGTCAGGACGTATTTTAGGTTTTGGAGGGCGTATCTTAACTGCAGATAAAAAAGCTGCAAAATACTTAAATTCTCCCGAAAGCGATATTTACCATAAAAGTAAAATTTTGTACGGAATTTATCAAGCTAAAAAAGAAATTGCAAAACAGGATAATTGTTTTTTAGTAGAAGGATATACAGATGTCATTTCTTTTCATCAATCAGGAATAGAAAATGTTGTGGCTTCTTCTGGTACAGCTTTAACATCAGATCAAATTAGATTGGTAAATAGACTTACCAAAAACATTACGGTGCTTTTTGATGGTGATGCAGCAGGAATTAGAGCTTCCATTCGTGGAATTGATTTGATTCTAGAACAAGGAATGAATGTAAAAGTAGTTCAGTTTCCTGATGGAGAAGATCCCGATAGTTTTGCAAAATCTCATTCTGATAATGAATTAAAAGAGTATTTAGAAAGTTCTGCACAAGATTTCATCAATTTTAAAGTTTCTCTTTTATTAAAAGAAGCCAAAAACGACCCGATAAAAAAAGCTGGATTAATTAGAGATATTGTTAGCAGCATTTCTAAAATTCCGGATGCAATTCAACGGGAAGTTTATGTGCAAGAATGTGCCAGAATTATGGATATTTCTGAGCGAGTTTTGTTTAGTGAATTGGCACAACTATTAAAGAAGGGAATACAAGAAAAAAGTAAAAAATCGCATCAACCTAAGCAAGATCCAAATCAACCTCCACCAGAATATTTTATGGAGCAAGAGCAAGCTCAAATGGGATTGGTTAAAGGCGGGAGCATTTCTTCTAAAAAAGTAGATCAATTATCAATACTTGAAAAAGAAATTATTAGAATTTTACTCTTGTTTGGAAATGAAGAAGTAGATTTTATAGAAGAAATAACAAATGTTGATGAAGAAGGAAAAGAAACAATTTCTGTTAGAAAATATCAAAATTTAGTTTCTGCAGAAATTTATTTGCATTTACAAGAAGATGAAATTGAGTTTACAAATCCTCTTTTCCAAGAAATTTATATTGAAATGATTCATCAGTTAAATCAATCTGAGAAATTAGAAGTAGATCGTTTGGTTAATCATGAAAATCCAGATATAAGTAGTATCGTAACTTCAATTTTAATGGATGAAGAAAAGCATCAATTAAGTGATTGGGAAGGGCAAAATATAGAAGTTAAATCTGCTTTAGAGGTTTTAGATAAATTGGTAAATGATTCTGTTTTTAATTTAAGAAGAGTTTTGATTGGTAAAAAGATTGAAGAATTAATGTTAGAAGTTTCTAAAGAACCTTCTAAATCAATAGACTTAGAAATTGTAAAGAACTATACAGGGTTGAAAATGAGACTTTTTGAAAAGTTAAATAGAGTTGTGTAAAGTTATTAAATTGTAAAATAGGGTATTGCCCTCTTTTATTATTACTTTTTTGTATATTGCGATTGCTAAAAAGAAAAACAATTACTATGAAAAAATTATTGCAACTTTTAAAAATAGTTCAGTTATTTGTTTTATTACCATTTGAAATATCGAAAGGCTCCAAGAAAAAAGCCTATATGAGAATTAAAAAAATGATGATAGCTGCTAATTTATTATAAAATAATAATAATCCAAAAAAGCCTTATTACTTAGATGCAATAAGGCTTTTTGGGTTAAAAAAATAAGTTTTATTTTATTTCGTGTGGAATTTCACAAACAGGAATTGGAATCATTTTATGTTGATTGATTTTATTTAATCTTGAGTAAATCTTAAAAACTTCTTTATCTCTACCCGAAAAATCTGCTTCTGTTTTTTCTTTTTCTTGCATTTTCATCGCCCATTCTAATTCGTCATAAGAAGCACCAATTTGGTCTTCATCAGTTCTGCTATCCCCAAATAGTCCATCTGTTGGTTGGGCTTTTTGTATAGAATTAGGTACCTTTAAGTAAGCTGCTAATTCATAAACTTCAGATTTCATTAAATCTGCAATTGGACTTAAATCTACACCACCATCACCATATTTTGTGTAAAAACCAACTCCAAAATCTTCTACTTTATTTCCCGTGCCAGCAACTAAATAACCATGTAAACCAGCAAAGTAGTATAAAGTGGTCATTCTTAACCTTGCTCTTGTGTTTGCTAACGACAAATCTACTTTTGAAGAAGATGCAACATTAGGGACTACATTTTTAAAACCATCAAAAGTAGTAGTTAGATCTACTCTAACTTCAGAAACATTTTTAAAACGATTTTTTAATTGAGTAATATGTTCTTCTGCTCTTGTAACTTGACTTTCAGCTTGATGAATTGGCATTTCTACACATAAAGTAGGAAATCCAGTTTCTGCACAAAGAGTAGAAGTTAAAGCAGAATCTATTCCTCCAGATACACCTACTACAAATCCTTTAACTTTTGCATTTTTTGCATATTCTTTTAACCAATTGATTATATGTTCTGCAACTTTTTTAGTCTTCATTAATAAACTATTTTAGTATTTTTATCGTTTTGTAATTCTAATAGCAATATACAAAGTTTATGAGGTTTTTTCTAAGAGTTTTAATAGTTTTCTTTAGTTTCTATTCGTGTAAAAAAAATAATGTAAAAACAGTTGATCTATCTAATACAAATGTAAATTTAGAAGTAAATAGATTTGAGGTTGATTTTTATAATGCATCAGCAGAAACTTTGCCAAGAATAAAAAATAAATATCCTTTTTTATTCCCTAAAGAGTTTATAGATAGTTTATCATTAGCTAAAATCAATGATAAAGATGAGCAAGAGTTATTTGCCGAAACTCAAAAAATATATAAAGATTTTACAACAACTAAAGACCAATTAGTTTCTCTTTTTAAACATGTTAAATATTACAATCCTAAATTTATAACTCCAAAAGTAGTTACTATCTTATCAAATATAGATTATGATAGTAGGGTAATTTACGCAGATAGTTTGTTGCTGATTTCTTTAGATGTGTATTTAGGAAAAGCGCATAAGTTTTATGGAGATTACCCTAAATACATTAAAGAAAATAATACCAAAGAGCATATTGTTGTTGATGTTGCAAATGCTATTATTAGTAAGCAATTACCACCTACTTACAATAGAAGTTTTGTAAGTAAGATGATACATGAAGGAAAAAAGATGTATTTATTAGACTTGTATTTGCCAAAAATTTCAGATAAAGAAAAAATTGGTTATGAAAAGGATAAGTTAGCTTGGGCAGAAGCTAATGAAGAAGAGATATGGATGTATTTTATGGATAAAAAACTCTTATTTAGTACAGATACAAAATTGAATAAAAGGTTCTTAGAAAAGGCCCCTTTTTCAAAATTTTATATGGAACAAGATAATCTATCACCTGGAGAAATTGGTGTTTGGGTTGGATGGCAAATTGTAAAGAGTTACATGAGTCATAATGATGTATCTTTGCAGGAATTATTAAAAAAGAACGAATTAGATTTATTGAATGAATCTAAATATAAACCCAAAAAATAATGGCTATTAAACATAATTCAGATATAGAATTTAAAATAGGTTTAGATGAGAATAAAGTCCCAGAAGAAATTTCTTGGACAGCAAAAGATGGAGGAATAGATCATGAAGCTTCTAAAGCAATTATGATTTCTGTTTGGGATCATAAAAAGAAAGATACTTTACGTATGGATTTATGGACAAAAGACATGCCTGTAGATGAAATGAAGCAGTTTTATCATCAAACATTAGTATCTATGGCAGATACCTTTGAACGAGCGACAGATGACACTAAAATGGCTGCAACAATGAGAGATTTTTGTGACTATTTTGCAGAAAAATTAGAACTAAAAAAATAAGAAAGAATCTTCTTTCAAAAAAGAAAAAGCGATAACTTTTAAGTTATCGCTTTTTTATTTGATGTTTATCGAATTCTTTAATCAAAAGAATCTACAGGAGTAATTTCTACCCTTCTATTTAATTGTCTTCCACCAGCATTCTCATTAGAGAATTTTGGTCTAGATTCTCCATAACCTTTAGATTGTAATCTATCGGCAGGGATACCTTGTCTAATCATATACTTTCTTACACTTGCTGCTCTTCTTTGAGATAGGTATAAGTTGTATCGATCACTATTTCTATTATCTGTATGACCTTCAATAACAAACTTAACATTTGGTACTTTTTTCATTAAGGATACAATCTTATCTATATTTGAAAGAGAAATACTTTTAATTTTATCACTATTTGTATCAAAATAAATACTTGTAGCAAGCAATGCAATTTGTTGATTGATATTATCTGGTTTTGCAGCTTCTTGTTTAGGACAACCTCTATTCTCTATAGTACCAGGAGTTGTTGGGCATAAATCTTTTCCATCCATTACGCCATCTCCATCAGAATCTATATTCAGTGGACAACCTTCGTTAGATATTGGTCCGTACTCTAAAGGACATTTGTCTTTGTAGTCGGCTAAACCGTCTTTGTCTGAATCTACTGCTTTACCATTTCCATATACCATTACGCCAGCAGGAGTGTTAGGTTCAATATCTAATTGATCCATTACACCATCCTTATCAGTATCAACAACTTTAAATTCTTTACCGCCTTTGTTTTCATCACCCCAAATGGTAAATACTTTTTTCTTTCCTAATTTAACAACTACCCCTAAACTTGTTACAAAAAAGGTTTCCCAATCTTGCTTGTTAGATATTGCTGCATCTAAATGATCTTCGTAATTAAAGTACATTCCAGTTCTAAACTCTAAGTCAATACGTTTGTTAATTCTTCTTTTAACACCTAATTGTGCAGATAAGTATATAGAACTAGCTTGACTAACACTATTTCTTGCAGGATTAGTACCAAAATCTGCTCCTGGAAGTTTTTCATAAGAACCATCTGCTAGTTTTTGATATAAAGCAGAGTTATATTGATGATAACCTATACCAAAGTAACCTGCGGCATTCCACTTATTTGCATTTTTTTGATATAAATTGGTAAAACTAAAAATAAGGTTTAATTCAGCACCATAAGCTACACCTTCAAATTTCATATCATCTCTAATAACTGTATTAGGAACATACAAAAGTTCGTAAACGTCAGAGAAATATTGTGCTCCACCAGATATTTTAGAAAAAGAAGCTTTTAATTCTAACCCTAATAATGGGTTAAACATTTTATCTACATAAGCATATGCTCCAAAATTTAGATAGTTTGTGTCATCACTTGTACCTATAGAACGCATGTCTCCATGCATGATAAAGTTACTAAATCCAGCAGCAACAGCCCAACTATTACTGTTTTCTAAGTCGATTCTATTACCATAAGTAATTTCATCTGTGGTGAATTGCCCAAAAGATTTATGGATAGCGAAGCTACAAATAAGTAGCAATAAAAAAATTCTCCTCATTAGGTGTATTTTATTGTAGTCTTAAATTTAATTATAGTTGGGGAATATTCTTAATTTGCAAAAATATAATTTTTTTTTCAATTTAGCTTTATTTTATTAATAATGTAATTGTAGTCTTTTTTGTTTTTTACAAAATCAATTTCAGAAACATCTATTAATAAAATATTTAGATTTTTTTCTGTTTTGATAAAGTTTTTATAGCCATCATGAATTTTTTGTAAATACTCTGCTTGAATATTTTGTTCATATTCTCTTCCTCTATTTTTTATATTTTCTAGTAATCGTTCTGTGTTTTGATATAAATAAACATACAAGTCTGGTTTTGTTATTTCTTTGTACATTAAATCAAACATTTTTCTATACAATAAATATTCTTCTTTTTGAAGAGTGATTTGTGCGAAAATTAACGATTTAAAAATATAGTAATCAGAAACAATAAAGTTCTTAAATAAGTCGAATTGTGCTAAATCATCGCTTAGTTGTTGATACCTGTCGGCTAGGAAGCTCATTTCTAAAGGAAAGGCATATCGTTCTTTGTCTTCATAAAATTTTGGTAAAAACGGATTGTCTGCAAAACGTTCTAATACTATTTTAGCGTTAAACTCATCGGATATCATTTTTGTTAAAGAAGTTTTTCCTGCCCCTATATTTCCTTCTATAGCAATGTAATTGTATTTTTCTGACAATGGAATTGGACGAACAAGTTGCTCTTCAATTTTATGAATTTCTGAAGAATCTGTACAGTTTTGTAGACAAACTTTTATTTGTTTTTTTGCTATAGGATGAATAATGTTTTCTGCAATTTCTGATAAAGGAACCATCACAAATTTTCGATCTAACATTTTAGAATGAGGTACAATTAGCATTTTAGAAAAGATAATCTCATCATCAAATAATAAAATATCAATATCGATATTTCTATTTTGATATTCTTTAGTATTGCTTCTTTGTCTTCCTAATTCGTTTTCTATTTTTAATAATGAATTTATTAAGGTTTCAGGTTGCTGATAAGTTGATATTTTAATACATATATTATAAAAATCATCTCCTTCAAATCCCCAAGAAGCTGTTTTATAAATAGAAGATATTTTTTTGATAGCACCAACTTCATTATCAATAAGGTTGATTGCTTTTTGTAGGTTTTCAAGTTTGTTTCCTTGATTGGTTCCTAAAGATAAATATGTGATGCGTTGAATTTTCATAAAATGTCTACAAAGAAAATAAAAGCATTTTATAAAATAGCTATAAACAAAAAAAATCGCCAAAATATTTTGGCGATTTTTAATATATGTTAAAAAAAGAACTTATTCTTCTTTTCTTGGTTCTCTAGGTTTTCTATCATCACGTCTGTTATCACGTCCACGATTATCTCTACCTTTATTATCTCTTCCACGATTATTGTCTCTTGGAGGTCTTTCTACAAAACCTTCTGGTTTTGGTAAAATAGCTTTTCTAGAAACTTTTTCTTTTCTAGTTCTTGGATCTAAACCAAAGTATTTTACGTCTAAGATATCTCCCATTTTCACAACATCAGCAACATTGTCTGTACGTTCCCAAGCTAATTCGCTAACGTGTAATAAAACCTCGTTTCCTGGGGCTTCTGTATATTCTACAACAGCACCAAAATCTAACATTTTAATTACTTTAACTTCGTATACACTACCAACTTGAGGTTTAAACATCATTGATTCAATTTTAGCAATCACTGCTTCAATTCCCTCTGGTTTTGTTCCTAATATTTCAATAATTCCTTCTTCCGTTACAGGATCTTCAGTAATTACAATCGTAGTTTCTGTTTCTTTCTGTAATTCTTGGATATGTTTACCACCTGGTCCAATAAAAGCACCAATTAATTCATTAGGTATTCTTCTGTTAACCATTTTAGGTGCATGTGCCTTAACTTCTTCATTTGCAGAAGCAATTGTGTCTGTTAACTTTCCTAAGATATGTAAACGACCTTCACGAGCTTGTTTTAGTGCATTTACTAAAATTTCGTAGCTTAATCCTTTTACTTTAATATCCATTTGACAAGCCGTGATTCCTTCTGAAGTACCTGTTACTTTAAAGTCCATATCTCCTAAATGATCTTCATCACCTAAAATATCAGATAAAACTGCGTAACGATCTCCATCAGAAATTAATCCCATAGCAATACCAGAAACGGGTCTTGTCATTTGAACACCTGCATCCATCAATGCCATTGTACCAGCACAAACAGTGGCCATTGAAGAAGAACCGTTAGATTCTAATACTTCAGATACAACTCTTACTGTGTAAGGGCAGTCAGCAGGAATCATTCCTTTTAATCCACGTTGTGCTAAGTTACCATGACCAACTTCTCTACGAGACGTTCCTCTTAATGGTCTAGCTTCACCTGTACAAAAAGGAGGGAAGTTATAATGTAAATAGAAATTTTCTTCACCTTCATGAGATGGCATGTCTATTTTATTTGCATCTCTAGAAGTTCCTAAAGTTACGGTTGCTAATGCTTGCGTTTCTCCACGAGTAAAGATTGAAGAACCATGAACAGATGGTAAATAATCTACTTCACACCAAATTGGTCTAATGTCTGTTGTTTTACGTCCGTCTAAACGTAAACCTTCTGCTAAAGTTAATTCTCTAACAGCTGCTTTTTGAGATTTGTTGAAATATTTTCCAATTAAATCTCCGTAATCAGCTAATTCTTCTTCTGTAAATGAAGCTTTTAATTCTTCTTTTATTTCAGCAAAAGCATTGGTGCGTTCTACTTTAGAAGTTCCTTTTTTAGCAATTGCATAACATTTGTCGTAACAAAAGTCATTTATTTTTGCTGCCAATTCTTCATCTTCTCTTTCTCCTTCATATATTCTAGTTTCTTTCTTTCCGAAAGCTTCTGCTAAACGAACTTGAGCGGCACATTGAACTTTAATAGCTTCATGCGCAAACTTAATTGCATCTGCCATTTCTTCTTCAGAAATTTCATCCATTTCACCTTCCACCATCATTACAGAGTCTGCAGAAGCTCCAATCATCATGTCGATGTCAGATTCTGCTAATTGTGCTCTGTTCGGGTTGATTACAAATTCTCCGTTTATACGACCTACTCTTGCTTCAGAGATAGGGCATTCGAAAGGAAAATCAGATAATTGAATAGCTGCTGATGCTGCTAATCCTGCTAATGCATCTGGCATAACATCTTCATCATGAGACATTAATTGGATCATTACTTGTACTTCTGCATGATAATCTTTTGGAAATAAAGGACGTAAAACACGGTCTACTAAACGCATTGTTAATACTTCACCATCACTTGGTCTTGCTTCTCTTTTAAAGAAACCTCCAGGATATCTACCTGCAGCGGCAAATTTTTCTCTATAATCTACTGTTAATGGTAAAAAATCAACATCAGATTGTTTGTAGTTAGAAACTACTGTACATAATAACATTGCTTTTCCCATTTGAACAACAACTGAACCGTGTGCTTGTTTAGCTAACTTACCGGTTTCTAATGAGATGGTTCTTCCATCTCCAAGGTCTATAACCTCTCTAAATACTTTTGGAATCATAAATTTTTAATTCTAAATTTTTAATTTGTTTGTTGTTGTGTTGTTGTCTGTTGTTGCAATGGAAATTCAAAAATGCTGTTACTATTTTTGATTTTTTTATTAAGGTTCTGTTTGTTAGGCAGAATGAAATACTTTTTTAAATAAAAAAAAGAGGCACGTTTATAGAGCCTCTTTTTGTAAGAATTACTTTCTAATTCCTAATTCTTTAATTATCGCACGATATCTTGTAATATCTGATTTCTTTAGATAATCTAATAAACTTCTACGTTTACCAACCATCATTACTAAAGAACGCTCTGTATTAAAATCTTTACGATTGTTTTTTAAGTGTTCTGTTAAATGGTTAATTCTGTGCGTAAATAACGCGATTTGCCCTTCTGAAGAACCAGTATCGTTTTTTCCTTTACCGTGTTTTTCGAAGATACTTTCTTTTACTTCTTTAGTTAAATACATTCCAATATTATTTAAATGATTTTTATGTATATCAATGATGTTTTCATCGAAGCTGCAAATATATAACTATTTTTTATAAACATGTTTAATTATAAACTGAAATATAACTGTTTAAGTAAAAGTAGGGTAAAATAATTTTTAGAATAATTAGGAAGCTATTATTATTATTATTATTATTATTATCATGAAAAATTGTTATAAATGCTATGAACACTTATTCTTTATTTTCAAATCTATAAATATTATTAATTTTAATTATTATGAAAAAAGTAATTTTTTTTAGTAGATTAATTTGTACGGTTATTTTATCTCTATTTTTTACTAGTTGTAGTGAAAGTGTTGATCATGAATTTTCTTATGATTCAAAAATAAATGCTTGGGTAAAAACCAATAAAAAAGAGATTTTAAATTACAGTAGAGATGATATTAAGTTATTTTCTGAGAAAAAACAAAAGGCTATATTAAGGATAATGCCCGCAAATAAGAAAAAGGAAATATGGCAAGAGAAAGTTGATTATATTTTAAAAATGAATTTGTCTAAAGAAGAAAAGGTTTTTTTAAAATTGTTTACAGAAACATTTAAAGAAATAGATTATAAGTCACCTATTTCTAAAGAGTTTACAGAAGAGTTAGATAAGAAAGTAACTCTTGGTGCCAAAAAATTTAATTGGAGTAAAGAATTTGTGCACAATACATTTTTTACTATTAAAGATGTTAATTTAGTAGAAAATGATTTTGTATCGAAAGAAGATAAACTTGAAGCTAGAGGAGGAGAGCAAGATAACTGTAATTGTACACCTTCTTTTTGGGGATGTACAGGATATAATAATGATTGTAGTAAACCTGATAAATGTGAAACTAATAATGGAGATTGTGGAGTATGGGGTACTTCTAATTGTACTGGTTATTGTACTGGTGATTTAACGCAGAACTAGATATTAATGATAAAAAAGATATTAATTAGAGGAGGTTTAGTTGTTTTGATATACTTGATGTGTGTATTCTTTTTGAAGTCACAAAAAATTATTTTTCCAGTATTCATGTTATCTGCTTTTATAGCTAGTAGTATGTTTATGTCTTACAAAAACACCATAGCTTCTTTTATGCCACTGTTATTAATTTGGTTTATTCAGTTGTTTTTAGAAGACTCAAAAATAACTAGTGTAATTATCTATATTATTTTCACTCCTCTTACTTTTTTATTAGGTTATTACTTAAAAAGTAAATCTATATTTTTGAAAATACTTTATGCAATTACATTAGTTTTAATTGGAATTTATGGATTTGTTAATTCTTGGTTTCTTTTGGAAAATTTTAATGCTCGTAAAATAGAGGATTCTCCAGAAATGTTATTTTCAAACTCAAATGATAAATTTAGAATTGACACCATAAAAAATAAAGTGATTGTATTAGATTATTGGACAACTAATTGTGGAGCATGTTTTCAAAAATTTCCAGACTTTGAAAAATTATATTTAAAATATAAAAACAATTCTAATGTATTTTTGTATGCTGTAAATATACCTGTAAAGAGGGATACTTTTGGTTATGCGAAAAAAATGATTGAAAAATATAAATACGAATTTCCAATTTTATATTCAGATTCAGATACTATTCCTAAACAACTAGAATTTAATAGATATCCACATATGGTAATATTAAAAAATGGAAAAGTTAGATTTAATGGTTATTTAAATTTAAATGAAAAGAATGTAATTTTATATGAGATGGAAAATGAAATTGAAAAACTTTTAAATGAATAGTTTAATAAATAAAAAAGCCAGCATTTGCTGGCTTTTTTATTTATTTTCTTACAGGTATATTTTGAATTAAATCGATATATAAATTTACTTGCTTTTTTAAATCTTTACGTTCGTAAATGGCATCTAAAAAACCATGTTCTAAAACAAATTCTGATTTTTGAAATCCTTCTGGTAAGTCTTTTCCAGTAGTATCTTTTACAACTCTTGGTCCAGCAAATGCAATTAAAGCATTAGGTTCTGCAATATTAATATCACCTAACATTGCATAAGAAGCAGTTGTACCTCCGGTTGTTGGGTCTGTACATAAAGAAATATAAGGAATTTTTGCTTCAGCTAATTGTGCTAATTTTGCAGATGTCTTTACTAGCTGCATTAAAGAAAGTGATGCTTCCATCATTCTTGCGCCACCTGATTTAGAAATCATTAGGAATGGAATTTTATTTTCTATCGAATAATTAATTGCTCTTGCAATTTTTTCTCCAACAACAGATCCCATAGAACCACCAATAAAAGCAAAGTCCATGGCAGCAATTACTAAATCTTTTCCTAAAGATTTTCCAACAGCTGTTCTTACAGCATCTTTTAATTTTGTTTTTTCCTGAGCAGCTTTTAATCTGTCTGGGTATTTTTTTGTGTCTTCAAATTTTAAAGGATCTTTAGAAGTTAACTTTTCGTTTAATTCTTCAAATTTATTGTCGTCAAAAAACAATTCAAAATATTCTTTACTTCCAATTCTTACATGATAGCCGTCTTCTGGACTTACATATAAGTTCTTTTTTAATTCTTCAGTATCAATAACTTTTCCGCTAGGAGTTTTATACCAAAGACCTTTTGGAGTGTCTTTTTTGTCTTCTGTAGCGGTTTGTATTCCTTTATCTGTACGTTTAAACCAAGCCATAGTTAGTTTACTTTTTTTATTATTGTTTGTTTTTAAAAGATACTTTTTCTAGATAATAGCAGCTTACAAATGTAAAAGTTTTTTATGAACTATAAATTTTCTTTGATTGAAACTTTTTTAGAAAAGTTTAGTTCATAAAAAAAGCATCTTGATATAAGTATCAAAATGCTTCTTGAAATATATTTTTACTTTTTATAAAGTATCTATATTGTTTAAATCTGAAAAGGCTTGTTTTAAACGTGCTTTAAAAGTTTCTTCTCCTAAACGCAACCATTTTCTTGGGTCGTAATATTTTTTATTTGGTTGTTCTGCTCCATCTGGATTTCCAATTTGAGTTGCAAGGTAATCTGCTTTTCCTTGCATGTAATCTCTAATTCCTTCTGTAAAGGCAAATTGTAAATCAGTATCAATATTCATTTTAATAACACCGTAGCCAATTGCTTCTCTAATTTCTTCTAAAGTAGAACCAGATCCTCCATGAAAAACAAAATCGATATGATTTTCTTCTACACCGTATTTTTTTGTGATGAATTCTTGAGAGTTTTTTAAGATTTTTGGAGTTAATTTTACATTTCCTGGCTTGTAAACACCATGAACATTACCAAAAGCAGCAGCAATTGTAAATTGAGGAGAAACTTTCATCAATTCTTCATAAGCGTATGCAACTTCTTCGGGTTGTGTGTATAGTTTAGAGTCATCTACATCAGAGTTATCAACTCCATCTTCTTCACCTCCAGTTATTCCTAACTCGATTTCTAAAGTCATACCCATTTTGCTCATTCTTGCTAAATAGGTTTTGCATATTTCGATGTTTTCTTCAATTGGTTCTTCAGATAAATCAATCATATGAGAACTGTAAAGAGGTTTTCCTGTCTCTTCAAAATGCTTTTCTGAAGCATCTAATAAACCGTCAATCCAAGGTAATAATTTTTTTGCACAATGGTCTGTATGTAAAATTACAGGAACACCATAAGCAACTGCTAGTTCATGAATGTGTTTTGCGCCTGCTACTGCACCAGCGATAGCCGATTTCTGATTTTCGTTTGATAAACCTTTTCCAGCGTTAAACTGTGCTCCTCCGTTAGAAAATTGAATGATTACAGGAGCATTTAATTCTTTGGCAGTTTCTAAAACTCCGTTAATAGTATTAGAACCAACAACATTAACTGCTGGCAATGCAAATCCTTTTTCTTTGGCAAGGTTAAAAATTTCTTGAACTTCTTTTCCTGTGGCAACACCTGGTTTTATCATTATATAGGTAAATTTTAGTTGTGTAAATAATATTATAAAAACAAAACTACATATTTTTTGTTTTATATGAAGAAAAAAGGGAATAGTTTACTAATACGATTTAGTAAAATGTACTTTTTTTAAAAGGGGTAATTAATTCCTATATTGTAAGTAGCATTGGCAAAGTTGTAATTTTTAAACCATTTTTTATCATTTAAATATGGTTCGTAGGTTTTAAAACCAATATCTAAACGAAGAATTAAGAAGTTAAAATCTAATCTTGCTCCAAATCCAGAGCCAATTGCAATATCACTTAATGAATTAAACCCATCAAAGGTAGAATCTTCATCAACAAAACTAGAGCCAGTAATATCCCAAATATTACCAGCATCAATAAAAAGTGCTCCTTTTAATTTGCTAAATACATCAAATCTATATTCTGCACTTGTTAAGAATTTTAAACTTCCAATGTTGTATTCTAAGCCTGTGTTTCTGCTTCCAGGTCCTAATTCGTATGTTTGCCACGCTCTAATGTCATTAGAACCACCTGCAAAATAACTTTTAGTAAAAGGAATTGCAGAGTTATCATAGGTAATGATTGTTCCTAGAAAAGTTCTAAAACCAAAAACAGAATTTTTAGTGCCAATATCCCAAAATTGTTTGTATTCAATATCTGTTTTAAAATATTGTGCTAAGGGAATGTTTAAAAACGTTTTTTTGTTGTTGGCGTTTGTTTTTTTAGATAATAGTCCTAAGATGTTACCAGAATTTGCTATTCTAATTTTAAAGAAAGAAAAATTATTGTCTTTAAAATCTGATTGACTGTTATAGGTAAAAGAGTAAGCTATTGTAGGAATTAAGAAATCTGAAGTTACAATATTGTATCTGTTTAAGATATTTAGGTTTGAATTGTATTCTACCGGATTTGTATTTTTAAAATTGGTGTTTGTAGAAACCATATTCATAAAACTTATGGCTTCATCTGGAAGATTTAGTTTTCTTGTAGCGTCATTATAAAATACTTGTGCTACGGTATTTAAATTGTTGTATTCTGAGCTATAAATATTAAAGAATCTATCGATATTTAAGTTTTGAATATATTGGGTATTAAACACCTCTAATTGAATGGTTTTTTTGGAGTTGAATTGCCATTTGTAATCTGCTAGAATGGTAAATGTTTGTCTGTCTAAACCAATGTTTTTTTGAAAACTACTACCAATAGAAAATAATGTTCTAGGAGACATTTCTTTTGGTACAAATTTACTCCAACCAAAAGGAACAACAAATCTTGGGACTTCGAGAGAAGCATCTGCACCAATTTCCCATCCAGGACCATTATTAGAGTTAAAGTATGATCCTAAGAATGATAATTTTAATAATTCTGCTCCTCTAAGTGCATTCCTGTTAATAATTGAAAATTTAGCGGAAGTTCCTATATTTCTAATATTAGAATGCGTTAACTCGGTTTCAAAACCAAGTGTGTATTTTTCTATTGGAGCTAAAAAAACATCCATTTTTAATTCATTGTCAGAACCGGGAATTGTTGAAAATTTAATGTTTGTAGATTTAAAGTTTTTTAAAGATTTTAAATGTGTTCTGGTTAAATTTCTTAGGGTGTCTTTATATATTTCTCCGGGTTTTAAGAAAATAGATTGTGATAAATATTTTGGATTATATTTAATCTTATTGTGTGCCAAAAAGTTTATTCCATTGTAAGAAATAGAATCTTTATGAGTTTTGTCTTTTTTGGTAAATGAATAATCTGTTATAACATTTACTTCCTTTATTTTATGAACCTTATAGGGTTTCTCAATATAATTTCCGTTTTGTTCTGTCAACCTATTTCCAGAGATAATAAAGTTTACATTGGTTTTATTATCTTTTCGTGTAGAATCTACATAAAAGCCTAAAGCAGATTCCATGAAATTATAAATTCCGTTATTTCTAAAAAGTTTAACTACTTTTTTTGCTTCGTATCTAAAAGTTTGATCTTTGTATTGGTTTCCTGTTTTTAATAAGGATGTACGCCCAGAATTTTTATAAATAGAATCTAAAACAGGAGACTCTATTTTAATACTTATAGTGTCTAAAACGGTAGGCTTTCCTTTTGTAATGTGATATTCGACAGTAGCCTTTTTATCTTTATGCAGCTTTACAATTGTATCTACTTTAGATTTAAAATACCCTTGCGTTTTATAATATGCCCATAAATTATCGGAAGTTCTTTTTACTTTTTTCTTGCTAATAATTTCTGGGGCATCATATTTTAAGAACCATTTGTTTAAGTTGATAAAAGATTTTGCATAAGCAATACTTTGTTTTTCAGAAAAAATAGTTTTAATAAAATTATACGAACGCGGATTTTTTTTACCCCATTCAATTGGAGTTTTTGGTTTTTCATGGTTTCCAATATTGTGAAAATATAAACCAAAAGGCAAACCTAAAAAACGTGGATTTGGTTTTTGTAAAACGTATTTTTGCAATTCGCTACTTTTATTTTTAACGCTATCTACGTAAATATAATTTTGCGTAAGCATGTACTCATCTTCTGCAACATGTTTTGTAGAATTACATGAAACTAAAAAGAAAGTTAATAAAAAATAAAAAGAAAGTTTTTTCATTACTTTAGCAGTGCTATCAAAATCAAAAATAGTATTTTTCAACGGTTTATTTTCAATAAGATTTAATTAATGAGTATTTCAAAAAATCAACTAAAGTTAATAACAAGTTTATCGCAAAAAAAGTATAGGCAAAAGCATAAATTATTTGTTGCAGAAGGGGTAAAGGTTGTAAATGAACTTTTAAGCTCTTCATTTAAGGTAGTAACTCTTTTTTGTACAGAAGATTTTTTAAGTGATGTCTCTAAGGATTACATTATAACTATTTCTGAAACGGATTTAAAAAAAATAAGTAATCTTAAAACACCTAATAAAGTTTTAGGGTTGTTTCAGATGCCTGAAGATAAACCTCTTCATAATAAAGGACTAATTGTTGCTTTAGATGATATTAATGACCCAGGAAACTTAGGAACTATCATTCGTTTGTGCGATTGGTTTGGAGTTTCAGAATTAATTTGTTCTACCAAAACTGTAGATTGTTATAACCAAAAAGTAGTGCAAGCAAGCATGGGATCTTTAACAAGAATTTCTATTCATTATGTTGATTTAAATAAATATTTAACAGAAATTAATTTACCCACTTTTATTGCAGACATGGATGGTGTAAATGTGTACAGTAATCCGTTGCCAAAAGAAGCTGTTTTAATTATGGGAAATGAAGCAAATGGGGTCTCTGATAAAATAAAAGATTCTGTTAGTAATAAAATTGCTATTCCAAGGTTTGGTGAAACTCAAGAAACCGAAAGTTTAAATGTTGCGACCGCAACAGCTATTTTATTGAGTGAGTTTAAAAGAAATTGTTTGTAAACAGTAAGTCTTTTTATTTAATTTCTATTCAAAAGAAAAGTTTAAGAAAACTCCACGAGTTCCCATATAATATACAGGAGCAGTCCATTTACTATTTGGATCGTCATCATATTTAATTTCATTATTCATGGCAAAAACGCCACGAATAGAAGGCGAAAATTTAAAGAAGTATAAGTAAATATCAATTCCTACACCAACTTCGTACATAAAGTTGTGTGTTTTCATTCTAAATTGTCCAGAAGAATTATCATCTTGATTTGCTTCATTACTAGAAAAATTATAATCATAAGAAATTCCTGCTAATAAATACGGACGAATATTTTTATATCTATCTGTACTAAATTTTAAAAGTAATGGAATATGTAAATAGGTAGATCCAATTTCTCTAATACTATCTTGTGGAACAGAACTTGTTCTAAGGTGGTTAAATATGATTTTTTTAGAGTTACTAACCAAACCTGGTTCTATACGTAGATTTAAGTTTTTATGTAATCGTAAATCGGCAATTAAACCTACGTTAAATCCTATGGTTGGTTCTACAGTAATGCTTGCATTGGCAATATTACTCTCTCTTAAATTTAATTTAAAATCGTTTTTATTCATTCCTAAATAAAAACCATAATGAAGTTTTCTCTTATCGAAAGTTGGTAAGTATTCTACTCTTTCTCTTTGTGCAAAAAATGCAACAGAAGTAAATAGGAAAAAACCGAAAATTAGAAGTCTTTTAATCATCATTATTTACGCGCAGTATAAATTGTTGCAACTCCAAAAGTTACAGGGTTATGTTTTGTATGTGTAAACCCATTTTTTTGTAAAATATTGTTGAATGCTTTTCCAAAAGGAAAAGAATTTGCAGATTCTGATAAATAAGAGTACGCAACTTTATCTTTAGAAAAAAGTTTACCAACAATCGGTAGAAATAAATTGGTGTATAATTTGTATCCTTGTTTAAAAGGAAATTTAGTTGGATTAGAAGTTTCTAAAATAACTAAAACTCCTGTTGGTTTTAAAACTCTAGCAATTTCTGTGATTCCTTTTTCTAGATTTGCAAAGTTTCTAACTCCAAAAGAAACAGTTATGGCATCAAATGTGTTATCTGCAAAAGGCATTTCTTCAGAATCTCCCACCATCATTTCTATTTTATCAGAAAGATTTGCTTTGGCTATTTTTTGTTTACCAACGTCTAACATTCCTGCAGAAATATCTAATCCTATAATTTTGTCAGGATTCAGAGAACTCATCATTAAAGCTAAGTCTCCTGTTCCAGTTGCAATGTCTAAAATTTGTTTTGGATTGTTCTTGCCAACAATTTCTACTACTTTTTTACGCCATTTTACATCAATACCTAAAGAAATAACTCTGTTTAATCCATCGTAATTTCCAGAAATATTATCGAACATTTGTGCTACTTGTTCTTTTTTTCCTAATTCTGAATCTTTATAAGGTTTAATGATTTTTGACATAAATAAGTTATTATCCGTTAATTGCTACCACTTCATTAATTTGATTTGGTAACATTTCTTTTAACAAGTTTTCTATTCCGTTTTTTAAGGTGGCAGTAGATGATGGGCAACCACTACATGCTCCTTGTAAAACTACACTTACAACTTTGTGTTTTTCATCGTAAGCTTTAAAGGCAATATTTCCTCCATCAGAAGCTACAGCTGGCTTAATATATTCATCTAAAATATCTACGATTTGAGCCGAAATTCCTTCTAATTTAATTTCAGGTTCTACAACTTTTTTAGTTTCTGAAACGGTTTGTGTTGGAAGTTCTTTAATGATGGTTTTTCCGGCAGCTAAATATTCTCTGATAAATGTTCTAACTTCTCCGTAAACATCATTCCATTCTACCATGTCGTATTTTGTAATAGAAATATAATTATCAGAAATAAAAACTTCTTTTACAAAAGGAAAGTTAAAAATAGCTTGGGCTAAAGGTGATGATTTACTAGCTTCATCAATGTTTTTTAACTCAACATCTGTTTGTGTTAATGCTTTGTTGGTCCCAAATTTCATTACTGAAGGGTTTGGAGTAACTTCTGCATAAACTTCAATAGCTTCTTTTTTTGTAGATGAGTTTTCTTCTTCTACAACGGTGTTTCCATCATTTAAATAAGCTTCTATTTGTTCTGCAACTTCATACTGAACATCTATCCACTCTACAATATCAAAACGTTGGATTGCTATGAAATTGGCAGTTATAAATACTTTTTTTACAAAAGGTAAATAGAATAATTGTTGTGCTAAAGGAGAATTTTTAGCTTCATCTATATTGGTAAACTCGTAACTACCTCCATTAATTAAAATTTGATTGCTATTAAATTTTATAATGGTATTGTTCGTGGTTTCTTGTATTGTGATTTTTGTGTTTTTCATAATCTAAAATGAATTGCAAAATTACGGCAAAAAAAATGAATTAAAATAAAAAAGACCTTGTATGTTTTAAACATTCAAGGTCTTATGATTATGCTACTTTTTCTTTATAAGTTTAAAGTAACTGTGGCGGTAAACACTCTGTTATCTATGTTTAAATCTGCCGCATTTACATTAAATCCTGGGTAAAAATTATAGACACTTGTTCTGTTGTTGTCGCTGTAAGAAAAATCTAACTTAAATTTAGTGAAGTTGTATCCACCTCCAATAGAATATCCTTCTAAGTTGTCTGAGGCAATGGCCAGTTTATCTGGGTTTTGCTCAAATTTATAACCTCCTCTAATGCTAAACCTATCAAAACGCCATTCTGCACCAACATTAAGGTTATGTGTGTTTCTTAATTCGGATTGAAAGAATTGATTTTCTGTAGTAAAATTGTCTCCAGAAAGTTTTATGTTTTTATAATTTTTGTTGCTATAGTCAAAACTTAACAGGCCGTTTTTACCAAATATGAATGCAGCACTAGCAGTTAACTTACCAGGGGTTTTTAATTTATAAATTAACTCTTGGTAAGGAAAATATCCCCCAGATGTATTGTTGTAAATAGCATTGTCATTATTTACTGTAATTTCTGTGTCTGCAAAATAACCATCATTATTTACAATATTGCTTTCTTCTGCAATTTCTGTAAACCAAGTTGGAGTTTGATATGCTAAACCAAATCTAAAATTTGGATGTATTTTGTAAATAAAACCTGCATTTAAAGAGAATCCCGTACCTGTAGTGTAATTTTCTTGATAAGAATAAGCATCAAGCTCATTGCCGTTTCCATCGCTATTAAGCTCTATTAATGTAGATTTTTGACTAAAGTTTAAGTCGTAAGCATTAAAACCAATACCAACATATAATTTGTTTAGATGTACAGAAGAAAAAGCAATATTTATCTCGCTAAGTTCTCCTCCGTATCTGTTGTTAAAACTTTGCCCATCCGCAATGTTATAATCAATAGGAGTAGCGTTGTTGTCTAATGGGAATTCTGTAAAAGTGGCAACTCCACTATTTCCTTCTGCTAAAAAACTATCTAAAAAATCTTTAGTGATTCTGTAGTTAAAACCTATGGCAAATTTACTCCAATCAGAATTGTATGCGCTATCAAAAATTAACACAGCACCAGCGTGAGATAAATTAAAAAATTGATCTTCGGTTGCTAAAGAATTTCCATAATAATTAGAAGTAATCTCAGATTTTCTAGAGTTAAATGTTCCAGAAAAAGAACTGTTTTTAAATACGGCCAAACCAGCAGGATTAATATTTATTGCAGATATATCTCCACCTAAAGCTCCAAAAGCTCCGCTCATTGATGTAAATCTTGCTGAACCATTTTCATCGTTTTGAGAGAAAAGTAAAGCTAAATCTTGGTATCCTAAAGATTGAGAATAGGATGTAAAAGTTGCTGCGAATAATATCGCTATAGTATAAAATCGTTTCATTTTAATTTAGTTTTTTACTGAAAAAAGATATTAATTTTTTCCTCTTCTAGATGATGAACTTCTTGTTGTAGAAGTTCTGTTAGTATTTCTAGTTGATGTTCCGGTATTTCTACGTATAGAAGAATTCCTGTTTGAAGAAATATTTCTATTATTATTAGTAGTTCTTCTTGTTGATGTATTTGTTCTGTTTTTAGTTGTAGAAGAGTTTCTTCTAATAGTAGAACTTCTTCTAGTGGTGTTAGAGTTACGTCTAATAGTAGAATTTCTTCTAGTAGTGTTAGAGCTACGTCTTATTGTAGAAGTTCTTCTTGTAGGTGTGGTTACCCTACTATTTCTTCTTACTGTATTTGAAGGGCGTCTAACAGTAGTGTTGTTTCTTCTACTTGTTGTATTTCTTCTATAGGTATTATTGTATGCTGTTCTTCTTCCGTAACTGTAATTTCTGTTATAACGGTTGTTTCTGTATGGTCGATTGTAATAATAAGGGTAATATGGAGGAATGTAGCCCCAAATAGTTGCTGCGTAATATGGTGGGTAATAAGAACTCCATCCAAAACGATGTCTCCAAGGTCTGTGATAGCTATATCCATAATAATTATACCCATAATAATTGTATCCATAATACGGATCATAACCATACATATATGGATTGTTATTGATTAAGTTGATGTTTATAACAACGTCATTATCGCTTTCTTGTCCCCAAGGTGTACTAGTATTATAATCTAAAGGTTCATAGATGGTTTCGTCATCTATATCTAAAGTATCGGTAGAATTATAATCATCTACATCTGTAAAAACATCATTGTTTCTAAAGTTTTGAAAATCCTCTAACTCTTTTGTAAAGTAGTTTTGGTTGTATTTACTGTACTCTTTTTGATGAACTTCAACAACCTTATTTTTTTCTTTAGTATTTACTTCATCATCATAAATACCATCATCATTGGTGGTGCTTTGGTAAGTTCCGCAAGAAACCAAAAACAAATTAGCAGTTAAGAATAATATCATTTTGCTAAAGCTGAGGTTTTTATATTGTAGTTTCATAATAATGTGTTTTTTTGATGATTACTTACTTTATTAATATATTCTTCTGTAAAAAAACTTTTAACTTTACTTGGTCTATAATCATTTTATAGTAGTTTTGTAACGTTTTTGTAAATAGAAAAATAATTTAACAAAAGTTTCACTTTAAAGGTAACAATATTTGTGCCAAACTTATAATTGATGAGCAAGAAGTTAACTAAAAGAGCAGAAGATTATTCCAAATGGTATAATGAATTAGTTGTAAAAGCTGATTTAGCCGAAAATTCTGCAGTAAGAGGTTGTATGGTTATAAAACCGTACGGATATGCAATTTGGGAGAAAATGCAAGCAGAATTAGATAGAATGTTTAAAGAAACAGGTCATGAAAATGCTTATTTCCCGCTTTTTGTTCCTAAAAGTTTATTTGAAGCTGAAGAAAAAAACGCAGAGGGTTTCGCTAAAGAATGTGCGGTAGTTACACATTATCGTTTACAAAATGACCCTGATCGACCAGGAAAATTAAGAGTAGACCCTGAAGCTAAATTAGAAGAAGAATTAGTAGTTAGACCAACATCTGAGGCAATTATTTGGAATACTTATAAAGGTTGGATTCAATCTTATAGAGATTTACCATTATTAATAAATCAATGGGCAAATGTGGTTCGTTGGGAAATGCGTACACGTTTATTTTTAAGAACTGCAGAATTTTTATGGCAAGAAGGGCATACGGCTCATGCAACGAAATCAGAAGCGGTAACAGAATCTAGACAGATGCAGGATGTGTATGCAACTTTTGCAGAAAATTTTATGGCAATGCCAGTAATTAAAGGAGTGAAATCTGATAGCGAACGTTTTGCAGGTGCAGAAGACACCTATACTATTGAAGCTTTGATGCAAGATGGAAAAGCTTTACAAGCAGGAACAAGTCATTTTTTAGGGCAGAATTTTGCTAAGGCTTTTGATGTTAAGTTTACATCTAAAGAAGGAAAGCAAGAATATGTTTGGGCAACTTCTTGGGGAGTTTCTACTCGTTTGATTGGTGGGTTAATTATGACGCATTCAGATGATTTAGGGTTAGTTTTACCTCCTAAATTGGCACCTATTCAAGTGGCAATTGTACCTATTTATAAAGGTGAAGACCAATTAGAGGCTATTTCTAAAAAAGTAAATGTAATTGTAAAAGAATTACGTGAAAAAGGCATTTCTGTTAAGTTTGATACTAGAGATACTTTTAGACCAGGTGCTAAATTTGCAGAGTATGAGTTAAAAGGAGTTCCGGTAAGAATTGCTATTGGAAATCGTGATTTAGAAAATAATACTGTAGAAGTAGCAAGAAGAGATACTTTAGAAAAACAAACTTATTCTCAAGATAACGTTGTTGAAGTGGTGGCAAATTTATTAGAAGAAATTCAAGAGAATTTATTTAAAAAAGCGATTGATTTTAGAGCGGCGCATACAACAGAAGTAACAACTTTTGATGAATTTAAAGACGCAATAGAAAATAAAGGTGGTTTTGTTTCTGCTCATTGGGATGGTACAGAAGCAACAGAAGATAAGATTAAAGAGCTTACAAAAGCAACTATTAGGTGTATTCCTAACGATGCAAAAGAGGAATTAGGTGTTTGTGTTTTTACAGGAAAACCTTCTTCAAAAAGAGTGTTTTTTGCTAAGGCGTATTAATTTTGTAAAAAAAAGTAAATTTTTTTTAAAATTTATTGCAGAATTTAAAAAACGTTGTATATTTGCACCCGCAATTGAGAGATATTTTAGTTGTTATGGTCCGTTCGTCTAGGGGTTAGGACGCATGGTTTTCATCCATGTAACACGGGTTCGATTCCCGTACGGACTACAAGTTTTAATAAAAAAACTAATAAATTAAGAATTATGGCAAATCATAAGTCAGCATTAAAAAGAATTAGAAGTAACGAATCTAAAAGACTACGTAACAAATATCAGCATAAAACTACACGTAATGCTGTAAGAGATTTACGTACTGTTGAAGATAAGAAGGAAGCAGAAGGAAAGTTAGGAAATGTTATTTCTATGTTAGATAAATTAGCAAAGAATAATATTATTCATAAAAATAAAGCTGCAAACTTAAAATCTAAATTAACAAAGCACGTTGCTGCATTGTAAGATTTTATTTTTTAAAATATTTAAAAGCTCTGAATTTATTCAGAGCTTTTTTTGTGCTTAAATTTTATAAAGCTTGAATTTCATTATAGGTGAAGACTTTATCTAACCAAATTAATGCTGTAAATCACATTGGGATAAATGATACCATTTTTTGATATAAGTATTTAAAGTTTACTTTGTATCTATTACAAGAAATTAGAAGTCTAAAGCAAAAGCATTTTATTTTTTACCAATCATAATTCTTATGAGCATCCAATCTGATAAAAATAAAAAGAAGGATTGTGAATCCCCAAAGAGAAGAACCACCATAACTAAAAAAGGGTAGGGGAATACCTACGGTAGGTAATAATCCTATTACCATTCCGATGTTTACAATTAAATGAAAAAACAAAATGGAAGCCAATCCATAACCATAAATCCTTCCAAATTTATTAGCATGTGTTTCTGCTAAATAAATAATTCTAAAAAGCATCAGCATAAATAAGATGATGACGAAACTACTACCAATAAATCCCCATTCTTCACCTACTGTACTAAAAATGTAATCGGTATGTTGTTCTGGTACAAAATCTCCTTGTGTAATATCTCCTTTTAGGAAGCCTTTTCCAAACCATCCTCCCGAACTTATTGTTAATTCAGATTGATACGAATTGTAACCAATATTTTTATTGTCAACTTTTAATCCTAATAAAACTTCAAAACGATCTCTATGGTGCTGTTTAAAGATATTATTATAAGTGTATCCAGTTCCTATAATAAATAAGCCAACTATTAAGTAAATTCCAATAATTTTATGCCAGTTGAAACGTAAAAATCTTTTTCCTCCTTTATAAATAGCATAAAAAACAAAGATAGAAATGATGCTAAACATTGAAAAAAGCATCCAATTTGTTCCAAAGAAAATGGTTAAAATAAATAAAACAATAAAAGCAGAACCAAATAAGATATAATTAAGTGTTAGTCCTTCTCGATTTAAGACAAAGAAGAATGAAAGGTAAATAAGTGCAGAACCGGCATCTGGCTGTAATGTAATTAAAATTGCAGGTAAGAAAATAATAAAAAAAGCTTTTATTTGATTTTTAATTAATCCTAAATTGTATTGTCTGTCACTTAGTAGTTTGGCAACAGCCAATGCTGTAAAAGCCTTTACGAACTCAGAGGGTTGTAGGCCTAGTACTCCAAAATTAAACCATGATTTTGCGCCATTAATCTCTTTACCAAAGGGGAATAAAAGAAGTAATGAAAAGATGGCTAAAACGTAAAAAACACTTGCATATCTTTCATAAAACTTAGAATTAAAAAAGAGAATTATAATTATTAAAGGAATTGTTAAACAAATAAATATTAATTGTTTTCCGTATTTAGTTGAAAAACTAATTAGTTCTGTAGAGGTATCTGTTTTAGATGCAGCATAAATGTTTAGCCAACCAAAGCCAACTAGAAAGAAGAATAAAAAAACTAATATCCAATCTATCCCTGCAAAAATATTATTTTGTTCCTGTCTCAAGTTCTTGAGGTTTTGGTATTTGTTTATCGTAAATAGCTTGCAAACTTATTTTTAACATGTTTGTTTCTCTGTACTTATTTGCTTTAGATATTTTTCCATTAATATATTTTTCAATCAATAAGCTTGTAATTGGAGCGGCTATAGTAGATCCAAAACCTCCATTTTCTACAAAAACAGCTATTGCTATTTTAGGATTGTCTTTTGGTGCAAACGCAACCAAAATGGAATGATCTTCTAATTGTTCTTTGATGCCGTTTACTCTTATGAAGTTCTCTGCAGTTCCTGTTTTTCCACAAATTTCAATTCCCTTTACTTGACTCCATTTTCCTGTTCCTGTTTTAAAAACTTCTGACATTGCTTCAATAACTGGATTGAAATTTTCTTTGTCTATTGTAGTTTGTTTTTTAATGGTAAAGTTTGGATTGTTAATAGGAGTATTATCAATTTTTTTTACAATATGAGGAGTGTAAAAATAACCTCTATTTGCAATTGCTGCTGTAAAATTTGCTAATTGAATAGGGGTAGTTAACACCTCTCCTTGTCCTATTGCATTAGAAATTGTTGTAGAACCATTCCAAGTGTATTTGTATCGAGAATCGTAATATTTTCCATCTGGAATTAAGCCTGGGCTCCCAGCTGGTAAGTCATAGCCTAAATAATTTCCTAAGCCAAAACTACTGATATGTTTTTTCCAAATATCTAACCCTTCTGATGGATTGTTATTGTGTTCTACGATTCTTTTATAAGTGTTTGAAAAGTAAGTATTACAAGATTTTGCAATGGCTGTTTTTAGTTGAATGGGTTTTCCGTAAATTCCACAATGACATCCCATAAATTCATTAGGTCTATTTCCATATCTGAAGCCATTGTAGCATTTAAAGCTAGTATGTTCTGTAATTACTTTTTCTTGTAAACCAATTAAAGCATTCATCATTTTAAATGGAGAACCTGGAGCATAGGTTGCTAATAAACCTCGATCGTAAGCAGGTTTACTAATAGAATCTCTAAAAAGAAGCACAGAGTTTTTAGAACGCATTCTACCAACCAACATATTTGGGTCGTACGACGGAGCGGTTACTAAAGCTAATATTTCTCCTGTTGAGGGTTCTATGGCAACAATACCACCTCTTTTTCCGGACATTAATTTTTGAGCATAAGCTTGTAAATCGATATCTAATGTTAAGGTTAGATCTTTTCCATTTACAGGTAATGTATCTATTTCTCCATTTCGGTATGAACCGGTAACTTTATTAAATCGGTTTCTGTGTAGGTATTTTTTTCCTTTTCTACCGCGTAGGTATTCTTCATACTCAACTTCTACACCATCTTTACCTATTAATTCACCTTGTTCGTAATAGTTGTTTTTTTTCGCTAAAACTTCATTTACTTCTCCAATATAGCCTAAAACATTGGATGCAGCTTTTATTGGGTAATCTCGAATAATTCTTTTTTGAATATAAAATCCTTTATATTTATGAAGTTTTTCTTGTAGATAGGCAAAATCTTCTTTGGCTAGTTGTTTTAAAAAAACTGAAGGCAAGTAACTTGCGTAATGTTTTGCCTTTTTGTATCTTTTTAAGAAGTCTGCTTTGTCTATTTTTAAAAGCTTACAAAACTCTAAAGTATCTAATGGTTTTACTTGGTTCGGTTGTATCATTACATCGTATGAAAGTTGATTTGCAACCAAGAGTTTGCCATTTCTATCATATATATAACCGCGTTCTGGATAATCGTACACTGTTTTTACGGCAGCATTATGTATTGGGTCATAATTAGCCCCTTTTATTATTTGAAGCTGAAATAATCTACCAATAAATAAAACTCCTATAATTGTAATTAAAAAATAAAGTAAAAAACTTCTTTTCATTATTGGTTTTTAGTAAAAATATATGTTCCTAAAAAGAATAGTATCAACGTAAAAATACTAGAATAAAGAGTGTTTAATAATACGTGTGATATATTTTGAAAACTAAAATTAGCAAAAGAAAATAAGATAAAGTGATGAATGACTGTTAAAGTTGTTACATAGTTGAAAACTTTGCCAAAACTCTCTGAATGTAAGTTAAAAAAAGGATAATCTGTAGAGGTTTTTCTAAAGTAAATTTTTATAAAAAACAATCTTATAAATGCAATTGTTAAAATAGAAAAAGCATGAATTCCTCCTGAATCAGAGAAAAAATCTACAGAAAGCCCTAATATAAAACTAGCCAATAGAAAAGGAAATCTATTTTCTTTTAAAGGGTAAAAGAAGACAAAACTAATGTATAGGTACGGATTTACGTAGCCTAAAAAATGAATGTTATTTAATACAGAGACTTGTAAGAATAACAAGAAAAAAAATAGAAGTATAAATTGAAAAGGTTTATTCATCTTCTATGTTTTCTAGTGATTGTATTTCTTTTTTATATAAATTTTTAATTATATAAACATAACCTAAATTACTCATATCATTAAAAAGCTTAATGTCAACTTTGTTTTCTGCAGAATTCCCATGGTTTACTTTAGAAATTGTACCAATTAAAATTCCTTCAGGGAAAATGGTAGATTTTCCACCGGTTTCAATAGTGTCACCAATTTTTAAAGGTGCTTGCCTTGGAATATCATGTAATTGAATTGTATTGTAGTCTTTACCATCCCATTTTAGAGTTCCGTAATAAAAAGTGTTGTTTTTTATTCGAGCATTTATTCTACTATTCTTATTTAAAATAGATTGAACTCTTGTATATTTATCAGAAGAATTTTCCGTAATTCCAATAATACCTTTACTGTTAATTACGGCCATTTCTTTTTCTATACCTTGGTTTTTACCTTTATTTAATAGCAAAAAGTTAAATGCAGTTGTATAATCATTCTTGATTATTTTAGCATTTGTATAGGTGTATTTTTGTTGATATGTTGTTTTAGTAAATAATGAATCCTTCTCTAAAACAACCGAGTTGTTTTTTTCTATCAAGTTTTTAAGACGAGTATTTTCTTTAGCTAAAATCTCATTCTCAGATTTTAAGCTCATATATTCAGAAAAATTAGAAATTTTATAATAAATACCTCCAGTAATTGAGTTGGCAGAATTTACAAACTTACTTTTATGGAAGTTAAGATTGTTAAATGTTAGAGTCATCGCAATAAATTGCAACATTAAAAAAAACAGAAAATATTTAAACTTCTGAAAAAAGTAAAAAAGTTGTTGCATTGTTTTATTTAGAACTTAAAGTTTTATTTCATTAAAACGTTTTTGTATTTGTTTAGTTCTTTTAAGGCAATTCCAGTTCCTCTAACTACAGCTCGCAAAGGGTCTTCTGCTACATAAACGGGTAAATCTGTTTTTCTAGACAAACGTTTGTCTAAACCACGTAACATAGAGCCGCCTCCAGCTAAATAAATTCCTGAATTATAAATATCTGCAGCTAATTCTGGAGGAGTTTTTGATAAGGTTTCCATAACAGCATCTTCAATTCTTAGAATAGATTTGTCTAAAGCTTTAGCTATTTCTCTAAAAGAAACTTGTACTTGCTTAGGCTTTCCGCTTAATAAATCTCTTCCTTGTACCAGCATTTCTTCTGGAGGAGAATCCAAGTCTTCTGTAGCTGCACCTATTTGTATTTTTATTTTTTCGGCAGTAGTTTCACCAACATGTAAATTGTGCTGAGTACGCATATAGTACATAATGTCGTTGGTAAATAAATCTCCAGCAACTTTTACAGATTGATCACAAACAATACCACCTAAAGCAATTACAGCAATTTCTGTGGTACCTCCACCTATGTCTATAATCATATTTCCTTTTGGTTCCATGATATCAATTCCTACACCAATTGAGGCTGCCATTGGCTCATAAATCAGGTAGATTTCTTTGGCATTCATGTGTTTTGCAGAATCTCTAACAGCACGTTTTTCTACCTCTGTAATTCCTGAAGGGATACAAATTACCATTCTTAAAGCTGGTGGAAATAGTTTCTTTTTAATTGAGGGAATTTGTTTTACAAATTCCTTAATCATTTCTTCTGATGCTTGAAAATCAGCAATGACCCCGTCTTTTAACGGACGAATAGTTTTTATATTTTCATGGGTTTTTCCTTGCATTAAATTAGCTTCTTTACCAATTGCAATGATTTTTCCAGTCATTCTATCCCTAGCAACAATAGAGGGGCTGTCTATAACCACCTTACCGTTGTGAATTATTAAGGTATTTGCAGTTCCTAAATCGATAGCAATATCCTCTGTCATAAAATCGAAAAAACCCATAAAATATTTCTGTTATTTTTACTTTAGTGTAATTATACAAATTTACTAAATTTCTGATTGTAAATTACATATAATTAATTAATGTTTAAAATGTCTTGTCCCTGTCATAACCATAGATAAATCGTTTAAATTACAGTAATCTATACTTAGTTGATCTTTAATTGAACCTCCTGGTTGAATAACGCTTTTTACACCAGCTTTATCTGCTATTTCTACACAATCTGGAAAAGGAAAAAAGGCATCACTTGCCATTACAGATCCGTTTAAATCAAAATGAAAAGATTTTGCTTTTTCTATAGCTTGGTTTAATGCGTCAACTCTACTTGTTTGTCCTGTTCCCCCAGCTAATAATTGTTTGTTTTTTACTAAAATAATAGTGTTAGATTTTGTGTTCTTACACAGTTTAGAAGCAAATAACAAGTCTTCTAACTCATTTTTAGAAGGTTTATTGTTGGTTACATATTTTAAATCTTCTAATTTATCTGTAATATTATCTTTATCTTGAACTAAGTTACCATTTAAACAAGTTCTAACTGTTGTTTTTGGTAAAGCAACTTCTTTCTGAATTAATATAATTCTATTTTTCTTTCCTTTTAAAATAACTAATGCTTCTTCAGAATAACTTGGAGCGATTACTACTTCACAAAATAATTTATGAATTTCTTCTGAAGTTGCTACGTCTATTTCTGTGTTTGCTATTAAAATTCCTCCAAACGCAGAAACAGGATCTCCTGCTAAAGCATCTATATAAGCTTGTCTTATTGTTTCTCTTTGTGCAAATCCACAAGCATTATTGTGTTTTAAAATAGCAAAAGTTGGAGCTTCTCCTTTAAATTCTGCCATTAAATTTACGGCAGCATCTACATCTAACAAGTTATTGTAACTTAATTCTTTTCCATGAAGTTTATCAAATATCGACTCTAAATCACCAAAGAAAAATCCTTTTTGATGTGGGTTTTCTCCATAACGTAAAACCGTTGCGTTGGTTTCACTTATTTTTAAAGCGGGTTCTTCATCTACGTTAAAGTAGTTGAAGATTGCGGTATCGTAATGTGATGAAATGTTAAAAGATTTAGCAGCAAACTTTTTTCTTTGTTCTATAGAGGTAGTACCATTATTTGCTGATAATATTTCTAGAAAATCATCATACTGATCCATTGAAGAAACAGTAAAAGTATCTTTAAAGTTCTTTGCAGCAGCTCTAATTAATGAGATACCACCGATATCAATTTTCTCTACAATGTCTTGTTCAGAAGCTCCAGAAGCTACTGTTTTTTCAAACGGATATAAATCTACAATTACCAAATCTATTTGTGGAATGTTGTATTCTGCCAATTCAGCAATATCACTTTCGTTATCTTGTCTGTTTAAAATTCCTCCAAAAACTTTTGGATGTAAGGTTTTAACTCTTCCTCCTAAAATTGATGGGTAAGATGTTACTTCATCAACAGGAATAACATTTATTCCTAATTCTTTAATAAATTTTTCCGTTCCTCCTGTAGAGTATATGGTTACGTTTAAATCGTTTAGTTTTTTTACAATTGGTCCTAAACCATCTTTGTGAAATACCGAAATTAATGCGGATTTAATTGTTTTTGAAGTGCTCATTTAGTGTTGTGTTGTTAAGCACGCAAAGCTAGTGAAACCAATTATGAGACACAATAAAAAGATAGTAACAAAAAGAGTAAGTAATTAACAACAAAATTTAAAATAAAATTCTTCTTTTAAGAACCTACTCAGCATTGTCCAAGAAATCCCTAAACCAAACAATAAATTGATCTAAAATAGATTCTTTTTTTGTTGAACGATTAGATTCTAAGTTGCTTGAAGAAAATGTAGCTGTTGATTCTTGGTTTCTCATTACTCTAAAATTTGATGATTCAAAATTATATTATATTCATCAAATTTAATGAAAAGATAGATATAAGTCAATAAAATTAAAGAATCTTTGATATTTCTTGACAAATACACTCTAAAAGCTTCTCGTCTTTTGATGAAAATGTATTTGCAGTATGAGAATCAATATCTATTTGACCAATATTTTCTCCATTTACAAAAATAGGAACTACGATTTCAGACTTTACTTTCCATCCGCAAGAAATATAATTGTCTTGTGCAGAAACGTCTTGTACCACAAAATTTTCATTACTAACAGCTACTTGTCCGCAAATTCCTTTACCAAAAGGAATGATTGTATGCTCTGTTTCTTCCCCTGTGTATTGAGCAAGCTTTAGTTCATTTTTATTTCCATTTTTAAAATAAAACCCAACCCAATCATAATAAGAAACTTTTTTCTCTAATAGATCACAAATAGCTTGTAGTTTTATTTCTTTAGATGATGTTTTATTTGCAATAATTGCATCTATTTCTTTTTGTAAAGTTTGTATATTCATTTTTGTATATTCGTTGTATAAATAGTTTGCAAAACTAAATTAAATTCTATTGTGAAAAAACATAAAAATATAGTCGTTTTTCTGATCAAGTTTTTTACCACCTATTTTATTTTGTTCGCAATTTATGCAGTTTACTTACAAAACTCTCAAGAAAAAGAAAACGGATTTCAAACGGCTTCTATAACTACAAAAGTAGCAGAACATACTGTAGATTTTTTAGAAATGATAGGATACTATGCAGATTCTATACAGCACGATAAAGAACTATCTGTAAAGTTGTTAATTGAAAACCAATATACAGCTAGAGTTATAGAGGGCTGTAATTCTATAAGTATTATTATTTTATTTATCTCATTTATTGTTGCCTTTGCGGGTTCTATAAAAGCGACCATCTTGTTTTCTTTTTTTGGAAGCCTTTTTATTTATATTATCAATGTTTTAAGAATTGCTTTTTTAACTATAATGCTTTATAAATATCCTGATCAACAGGAATTGCTCCATAATTTGGTGTTTCCTGCAATTATTTATGGAGCTGTATTTTTATTGTGGGTTATTTGGGTTAATAAATTTTCTAACTATAAAAAATGAACAAATACATTAAAATAATTTTGCTTCTGTTTCTTGTGCTATTGCTGTTTTTAGTAAGAGCATATTCTGCTGAATTATTTTATGATCCTTTGATAGAATATTTTAAAAACGATTATTTATATACCAAGATTCCTCATATCAACACTTGGCATTTAATGATAGATATGCTCTTTAGATATGTAATTAATTCTTTAATTTCTTTAGGGATTATTTGGGTTTTGTTTGAAAGGGTAGATTATTTAAAATTTTCAGGTTTTTTTTTAATGCTGGCATTTATGATTTTAATAATTGCATTCATGCTTTTATTAAGAGATCAATTACAAAATGGCTATTTATTAGTTTTTTATATAAGAAGATTTATAATTCATCCTTTGTTTTTATTGCTTTTGTTACCCGCTTTTTATTATCAAAAGTTAAGCAATAGATAATTTAACATATTTTTTAAATTTCTTATTGTAAATTTGCGGTAGAAATGAAACAATTTTTCTCAAAAATAGCATCAATAACATTAGCCTTTTTAGTGCTTTTCTCTACCTTTTCTTTTACGGTAGAAAAGCATTATTGTGGAGATTTTTTAATGGATGTATCTTTTGTAGGAGATTTAGATGATTGCGGCATGAAAATGGATGCAAAGGAAGTAGTGAAAAAGACCAATTGCTGTAAAGATGAGGTTCATAAAATAGAAGGTCAAGATAAACTTCAGTCTAATAAAATAGAGAAGATTACTTTCGAAAAAGAGCAGTTCTTAGTCGCGTTTGTTTTTTCTTACAAAGACTTATTTGTAGCATCAACAACCGTAAATAATTTTTATAAAGACTTTTCTCCACCAGATACTCGGTTAGATTATCAGGTTTTATACCAAACTTTTTTAATTTGATTATTTAATAATTATTCAGTTTAGACTTCATTTTTAATAATGAAGAAGATGTTAATTATTAAATAAATCATATCATGAAAAAATATATTATAAGTAGTATTTTACTATTTATCCCAATCATAATCTTTTCTCAAACTACTTTAAAAGGAATGATTATGGATAGAAATAATCCAAAAGATAATTTAGGTGTTGCTGATGTTACAGTACATTGGCTCAATACAAATGTTAGCGCAATTACAAACGCTAAAGGTTGGTTTACCATAGATTATAAACCAGAATATAAGAAGTTAATTGTTAATTATTTAGGATATAAAACAGATACTTTAACAATTACCAGTTTAAAACCTATTCATCATTTTATAACTCCAGAAAGTGAATTAGAGGAAGTAACAATTAGAAGTAAGCAAAATGCAATACAGAAATCTTTTTTTGCAACAGCAAATGTTTTTACGGTAAATTCCGATGAGTTATTAAAGGCGGCTTGTTGTAATTTAGCCGAAAGTTTTGAAACAAATCCATCAATAGATGTTAGTTTTTCAGATGCTTTAACAGGAACAAAACAAATACAAATGCTAGGTCTAACAAGTCCTTATTTGTTAATTTCTCAAGAAAATATTCCTTCTGTTAGAGGCGCTTCTCAAGCTTTTGGATTAACATTCACTCCAGGTACTTGGGTAGAAAGTATTCAAATTACCAAAGGTGCAGGCTCTGTTGTAAATGGTTATGAAAGTATTTCTGGGCAAATAAATGCAGAATTAGTGAAACCTTTTTCCGATAATAAATTTTTTCTAAATGCTTATAGTTCATTAAACGGAAGGCTAGAGGTAAACACCCATTTTAATCAAAAAATTTCAGATAAATGGCATGCAGGTTTATACATTCATGGGAATTATAGAGGAGAGAAATTTGATAAAAACAACGATAATTTTCTTGATAATCCGTTAGCAAATCAAATCAATGTAATGAATCGTTGGCAATTTGTTGATGCAGAAAAAGGTTGGGTTAGTTTTATAAATGTTCGCTTTTTAAATGATGAAAAACAAACAGGAGAAATTAATTTCAACCCTACTTTAGATAAAGGAACCACCAATGCATGGGGAAGTGAAATTGACACAAAACGTTTTGAAACATCTGCTAAATTAGGATACGTTTTTCCGGAAATGCCTTTTCAAAGTATTGGATTTCAGTTAGCATATAGCAATCATCAACAAGATTCTTATTTTGGATTGAAAACGTATGACATTGAACACCAAAGTGTATATTCTAATCTAATTTTTAATTCAATAATTGGAGATACAAGAAACAAATTTAAAACAGGCGTAAGTTATACGTACGATAAATATAATGAGTTGGTAAATGCCAATGATTTTAGTAGAAATGAAAATTCTGTTGGAGCTTTCTTTGAATATGCTTTTGATAATTTAGAGGATTTTAGTTTAACAGCTGGTTTACGTGTAGATACACATAATTTATTAGGAACTTTTATCACACCACGATTACATTTGCGCTATGTTCCTTGGGATAAAGGTGTTTTTAGAGCATCTTTTGGTAGAGGAAAAAGAAGTGCAAATATTTTTGCTGAAAACCAACAATTATTTGCAAGTTCTAGACAGATTAAAATTGATAATGTTGGTGGAAATATTTATGGT
The DNA here is from genome assembly GCF_022662535.1 of Polaribacter marinus. Lineage (GTDB taxonomy): Bacteria > Bacteroidota > Bacteroidia > Flavobacteriales > Flavobacteriaceae > Polaribacter > Polaribacter marinus. The sequence continues at coordinate 65,643 of NZ_JAKQYM010000005.1, read as the reverse complement.
TTAAATCCTGAAATTGCTTGGAATTACGGAGTTTCTTATTTGCAGAAATTTAATTTATTTGAGAAAAAAGGAGATATTACATTTGATTTTTATAGAACAGATTTTAAGAATCAAGTGGTTGTAGATTGGGAAAATCCACAAGAAATTTCATTCTATAATTTAGATGGAAAAAGTATTGCTAATAGTTTTCAGGTAGAAGTAAATTATAATATTGCACCTTTTTTTAATTTTAGAACGGCTTATAAGTATTTCGATATTTCTACAGATTATAAGTCGGGGAATTTGCAAAAACCAATTCAACCAAAAAATAGATTTTTTGCAAACCTTTCTTACGAAACCCCTGTGCAAGAAAGTGGTTCTCATTGGAAATTTGATGTTACGTTTAATAGCATAGGAAAACAACGTTTGCCAAATACAACATCAAACCCTATTCAATATCAATTATCAGCATATTCTAAACCTTATCAATTATTGAATTCTCAAGTAACAAAAATATTTTCAAAGAAGTTTGAGATGTATGCAGGTGTAGAAAATTTAACAAATGTTCAACAAAAAAATCCTATTTTAGCAAGTGATGATCCTTTTGGAGCCAATTTTGATAGTACAATTGTATATTCTCCAATTTTTGGACGTGCTATGTATGCAGGATTACGATTTAAAATTAAATAGATAAAAAATGAAAAAAATAGTATTAATACTTAGTTTATTTTTGATTGGATTTTCTACACAATCACAAGAAGTAAAAAAGAAAAAAAACGCTAAAATATCTTTTGAAGTAGATGGAATTTGCGGAATGTGCAAAAAAAGAATAGAAACTGCTACTTTAAAAACTAAGGGAGTAAAGTTTGCTGTTTGGGATGTGCAAACTCATCAGCTTAATATTATTTTAGATGAGCGTAAGACTGATGTGGCTTCAGTTCAAAAAAATATTTTAAAAGCAGGACATGATGTTATAGGCTTTGATAATAAGAAAATTGTAGCAACAGAAGAAGCATACAACTCTGTACATCCATGTTGTAAATACAGAGATGAAGAAATTATCATAAATCATAAAGGCGAATTAAAAAAACAAAAGAAGAATCAATAATGAAAAAAATAATAATAGTTTTAGCAGTTGTATTTGCTACAAGTATAATTTTCACCTCTTGTAAGTCAGAAAAGAAAGAAGTTAAAAAAGAACATGTAGATACTGATAAAAAGAAAGTTGCTGTAAAAGATGTTTACCAATGCCCTATGGAATGCGAAAAAGACAAAACGTATGATAAGGAAGGAAAATGTCCGGTTTGTGAGATGAAGCTTAGGAAAAAGGTTTCAGAGTCTCATGAGAACCATGAAGATCATAATCATTAAATATAAAAAATCCGTTAGAATTCTCTAACGGATTTTTTTATGTAAAAATAGATGTTTTTAAAGATTTATAATCTTGTGAATTATATCATTCCTGGCATTCCACCACCCATTGGAGGCATTGCCGGAGCATCTTCTTTAATATCTATTAAAGCACATTCAGTTGTAAGAATCATTCCTGCAACAGAAGCTGCATTTTCTAAAGCAACACGTGTTACTTTTTTAGGGTCTATGATTCCTGCTTCTAACATATCTACATACTTGTCAGATTTAGCATCGTAACCAAAGTCTTTTTTACCTTCTAAAACTTTGTTGATAACAACAGATCCTTCACCTCCTGCATTTTCTACAATCGTTCTTAAAGGTGCTTCAATAGCTTTATTCACAATTTGTACACCTGTAGTTTCGTCTAAATTTTCTGTAGTAATTTTTTCTAATACTTTTTTAGCGCGTACTAAGGCAACACCACCACCGGCAACAATACCTTCTTCAACAGCAGCTCTTGTAGCATGTAAAGCATCATCAACTCTATCTTTTTTCTCTTTCATTTCTACTTCAGAAGCAGCTCCTACATATAAAACAGCAACACCTCCAGCTAATTTAGCCAAACGTTCTTGTAGTTTTTCTTTATCGTAATCTGAAGTTGTCGTTTCTATTTGTGCTTTAATTTGGTTGACTCTCGCTTTAATTGCAGAAGCATCTCCAGCACCATTTACAATAGTTGTATTGTCTTTGTCAATAGTAATGCCTTCGGCAGTTCCTAATAAATCTAAAGTTGCATTTTCTAAAGAAAAACCTCTTTCTTCAGAGATTACTGTTCCTCCAGTTAAAATAGCGATATCCTCTAACATTGCTTTTCTTCTGTCTCCAAAACCAGGAGCTTTTACAGCTGCAATTTTTAAACCACCACGTAATTTATTTACCACTAAAGTAGCTAATGCTTGTCCATCAACATCTTCGGCAATAATTAACAAAGGTCCTCCAGATTGAGAAACTGGTTCTAAAATTGGAAGAATTTCTTGTAAGTTAGAAATCTTTTTATCAAATAATAAGATATATGGGTTTTCTAAATCAGCAATCATTTTATCTGCATCTGTAACAAAATAAGGAGATAAATAACCTCTGTCAAATTGCATACCTTCTACAACATCAACATAGGTTTCCATTCCTTTTGCTTCCTCAACAGTAATAACACCTTCTTTACCAACTTTGGTAAAAGCAGTGGCAATTAACTCACCAATTGTATTATCGTTATTTGCAGAAATTGCAGCAACTTGTTTTATTTTTTCTGAAGAATTACCAACTTTTTTAGCTTGTTTTTCTAAATCTTCAACAATTGCAGTAACTGCTTTGTCAATTCCGCGTTTTAAATCCATTGGATTTGCACCTGCAGCAACATTTTTTAATCCTTCTTTTACAATTGCTTGTGCAAGTACTGTTGCAGTTGTTGTTCCATCACCCGCTAAATCATTGGTTTTAGAGGCTACTTCTTTTACCATTTGAGCCCCCATGTTTTCAAGCTCATTTTCAAGTTCAACTTCTTTTGCAACAGAAACACCGTCTTTAGTTACCGTTGGTGCGCCAAAAGATTTAGAGATAATTACATTTCTTCCTTTTGGGCCTAAGGTTACTTTTACTGCGTTTGCTAAAGCATCAACTCCACGTTTTAAGCCATCTCTAGCTTCTATATCAAATTTTATATCTTTTGCCATTGTTTTTAATTTTGTTTTTAACTATTAGCAGTTTGCCTTTAGCTAAAAATAGTTACTATGAATTTTATTTTTTGATTTTTGCTAAAGGTGAATAACCAAAAGCAAATAGCGTTTTAAATAATTGCTAGAATATCAGATTCACGCATCATTAAATAATCTTTTCCTTCTAATTTTAATTCTGTTCCACCATATTTACCGTATAAAACAGTATCACCAACTTTTACAGTCAAAGGTTCGTCTACTTTACCATTTCCAATGGCAACGACTGTCCCTTTTTGAGGTTTTTCTTTTGCATTATCTGGTATAATTAATCCAGACGCTGTTTTTGTTTCTGCTGGAGCAGGTTCTACAAGAACTCTGTCTGCTAAAGGTTTAATGTTTAATCCCATTTTTTATAAATTTTGATTAATTAAATTATGTTTTACATTTAGTAAATAGACAGTAATTATGCCAATTTATTAAAACTGACAATTTTTCTTTGATTGAATTCTTAAGGTAAAATAGAGGTATAAAAAAATGCCAACGTGTCATTTTCGTTGGCATTTTTTATGATATTTTTATAATGATTTATTTTATGCTATCATTAGTTGATGGTGTTGTTGTGTCTACTGGTGTAGTTGTTTCAATTCCATCTAAAGTATTGTCTAACTTAAAATTGTTGTCTCCATCTCTAGGGATAGCAAAGTTTGCTAATAAGATTAATGCAAACATAGCAATTGCTAATGTCCAAGTTGTTCTGTCTAAGAAGTTGTTAGTGTTTTGAACACCGCCTAAAGATTGTGCTCCTCCGCCTCCAAAAGAAGAAGATAAGCCTCCGCCTTTAGGGTTTTGTACCATAACGATTAAGATTAAAGCAATGGCTACAATCAAAATTAGAATTAAAAATGCTGTATAACTCATGATTTATTTTTTTGTAAAATTTGTACTCTTTTAATTTGGTCTGCAAAGAAACCACTTTTTTCTGGATATTTCAAACTTAAAATTCTATAAGCTTGTATTGCGTTTTCATACTTTTTTTGTTCTAAATAAACTTTTGCTAAAGTTTCAGTCATTAAAGATGAGTCTTGTTTGTTTTTTTCAACCGGAACTGTAATCGTTTTGTCTTTAGATAAAGGCTCTATTTTAGGATTGTTTTTAATGAATTTGTCAATAATAGCTACTTTTTTTAAAGTTTCTGCGGGTTGATTATTTGCGGTTCTAATAATTTGTTTTTTTGAGGATAATTGCAACCATTGATGAAATGAATGATTTTCTGCAGAAGAAAATGAAATTGGTTTTCCTATTTCTAATTTTTCTTTTATGACAGATGTTTCTTCTGGTTGATTTTCGACTCTTTTTACAGGGGTTTTAACAATTGGCTTCTCATGAACTTCTTCAGATATTTTTGAAGTTATTTGTTTATGGATATTTTCGTTTTTATGTGAATCGAAATCTTTTGCAGTTATAAAATTAAATAAAACGGTTCTGTCTGTTGTATAAGCAGCAGTTACTTTTAGCTCGTTGTTATATTTAAAACTATCTTGATTTTTTAGTCCTTTTAAATAGATGGCTCTTGCGCATTGAAAATAAGGAAATTCTTCAACTACAGATTTTAACTCAGCAGTTTCTAATTGCTGAATTGGAATCTTTTTTTCTACGAGGTCTATAAATTTTAAAATTTTCAATGTTTTGTAGTATTATCCCCAATTACTTAAAGAAGCATTAAATATGTCTTGGGTAATTCGTTCTATAATTTCATCTAAAGCATTTTCTAAAACAGAACCTGTAAGTTGTTCGTTTGCTTCAAAATCTGAATAAAAAGAGAAAGATTTCTCAAAATCATCTTTGTCATTTTTTGTATTAATGTAGCGTACATTAACAGTCACAGTAAGTCTATTTTGTGCAGCAGTTTGATTAGATGTTCCACTTAAAGGTGTAATTCTATATCCTATTATTTCTCCACTTAATTGTAGTTCTCCATTAGTTCTAACAAGGGTAAGATTGGTTTGACGAGTAAATAAATCTTGTAAATCGTTTGTAAAACGCTGTGTTAAACTAGGTTCTACAATAGGGGCTTGATTTGGGAAAAAATCTATTTGAATAGATTCTGCATCAGTAGTTACACCTGTAAAAGAGTAAGGACCGCAAGCGATAAAAAAGAATGTGCTGATTGAAAAAAAAGCGATGTAAAGTAGTTTTTTCATGAAATTTATAAATCGTATTGTTTAATTTTTCTGTACAATGTGCGTTCGGAAATTCCTAGTTCTTTAGCAGCTAATTTACGTTTATTGTTATTTTTTTCTAAAGATTTTCTAATCATCTCAATCTCTTTGTCTTGTAAAGATAAAGATTCGTCTTCTTCAATGGTCTCAATAAAATCATAATCTTTTTCTGTAGATGAATTTTGTGGAATGTTTAAAACTTCAACATTTGTGTTTTGTGTATTTTTATCACCGTAAATTTTTTCTATTAGTTGATGGTTTTCTTCTTGTACTTCTTCTACATTTCCACTTTTTAATAAGTCTAAAGTTAATTTCTTTAAGTCATTAATGTCATTACGCATATCAAATAGTATTTTATACATAATGTCACGTTCTGATGAAAAATCGTTTTCTTTTTTACCGCCAATTATAGCAGGAAAATTACTTTTATTACTTGGTAAATACTGTTGTAATTTTAAACCTGTAATAATTCTGCTTTCTTCAATTACAGAAATTTGTTCTGCTAGATTTTTTAACTGACGAATATTTCCTGGAAATCTGTAATTTAGTAAAATATTTATAGCATCTTCATCCAATCGAATAGAAGGCATTCTGTATTTTTGAGCAAAATCGGAAGCAAATTTTCTAAATAATAAATGAATATCTTCATTGCGTTCTCGTAATGCTGGGAGGTTAATTTCTACTGTACTTAATCTGTAATATAGATCTTCTCTAAAGCGTTCTTTTTGAATTGCAGATTGCATGTTAACATTGGTAGCGGCAACAATTCTAACGTCTGTTTTCTGAACCTTAGAAGAACCTACTTTTAAAAATTCTCCATTTTCTAAAACACGTAATAAACGTACTTGAGTTGTTAGGGGTAATTCTCCTACTTCATCTAAAAAAATTGTACCACCATCAGCCACTTCAAAATAACCCTTTCTGTCTTGAGTAGCTCCTGTAAAAGAACCTTTTTCATGACCAAATAATTCGCTATCGATGGTTCCTTCTGGAATTGCACCACAATTTACAGCAATATATTTTGCATGTTTTCTATGTGATAAAGAATGTATGATTTTAGGGATGTTTTCTTTACCTACACCGCTTTCTCCTGTAACTAAAACAGAAATGTCTGTAGGGGCAACTCTTATGGCTTTTTCTAAAGCTCTATTAAGTTGGGTATCATTACCAATAATACCAAAACGTTGTTTTATTGCTTGTAAACTTTCCATTTGTTAGTTTTTGTAATAATATTGAATTGCATAATTATAAGAGAAATCACTTTGGTAGCCTAAGGTTGGAAAACCATTGGATTGAAAGTTCTTGATACCATAAGAATAGTTATGCGAAGTTCCTTGAGAATCTCTATACATAGAATTAGTAAATTCTGAACTAAAAACTCCATCAGCGTCTAAATCGTCAGGATCAAAACTTGGAGCATCGTTTTTAGTACAGCCTAAGCCAATTGTTAAAAGTATTAAAAAGGTTAATTTAAAGGCTTTCATGTCCTTTAATTATTATCCGAATATCCAACAGCAGTTCCTCTTAAGGTTGCAGATGTGCAATCTTCTACTTTTACGTTTACAAAATCACCTAATTTATAATGTTCTTTTGCAAAAACAATTACCGTGTTTTGTGTGTTTCTTCCTTTCCATTCGTTTGGATTTTTCTTAGAAGTTCCTTCAATTAAAACTTCTTCAACCTTTCCTAAATGTTGTTGTGTTCTATATAGAGCATGTTCTTGCTGTAAATCAATAACTTCTTGTAAGCGGCGTTTTTTAACAGCAGCAGGTACATCATCTTCCATTTTTTTACCGGCCAAAGTTCCGGGTCTTTCAGAATAAGCAAACATAAAACCGAAATCGTATTTTACATATTCCATTAGTTCTAAAGTATCTTTATGATCTTGTTCTGTTTCTCCACAAAAACCAACTATTATATCTTGTGATAAAGACATTTCTGGAACAATTTTATAGATATTGTCTACTAATTGCATGTATTCTTCTCGTGTGTGTTGTCTGTTCATGGCTTTTAACATTGCGTTGCTTCCACTTTGTACAGGTAAATGAATGTATTTGCAAATGTTTTTATGCTTTGCCATTACATGAATTACGTCTAAGCTCATGTCTTGAGGATTAGATGTTGAAAAGCGAAAACGTGTTTTTGGAAATTGAGTAGCACACATGTCTAGTAATTGTGCAAAATCTACAGCTGTTGCTTGTGCCATTTCTGAAGCTTTTTTAAAATCTTTTTTCAAACCGCCACCAAACCATAAAAAACTATCTACATTTTGTCCAAGAAGTGTAATTTCTTTGAAGCCTTTATCAATCATAGATTGAATTTCTTCTAAAATGCTTTTTGGGTCACGACTTCTTTCTCTTCCGCGTGTAAAAGGGACCACACAAAAAGTACACATATTATCACAACCGCGTGTAATAGAAACAAATGCAGAAACTCCGTTAGAATTTAAACGAACTGGAGAAACATCGCCATAGGTTTCATCTTTAGATAAAATTACATTAACAGCGTCTCTACCTTCGCTAACTTCTCCTAATAAATTAGGTAAATCTCTATAGGCATCTGGGCCAACAACTAAATCAACAATTTTCTCTTCTTCTAAAAATTTTTCTTTCAGACGTTCTGCCATACATCCTAAGACACCAACTTTCATTTTAGGATTTACTTTTTTTACAGCATTATATTTTTGCAAACGTTTCCTTACAGTTGTTTCTGCTTTTTCTCTAATAGAGCATGTGTTTACTAAAACTAAATCTGCTTCTTCTAAGATTTGAGTGGTATTATAACCTTCTTTATCTAGAATAGCAGCAACAATTTCACTATCATTCATATTCATTTGACAGCCGTAACTTTCAATAAATAATTTCTTTGAATTTTCTGCTTTATTTTCTGTAACAAGAGCCTTACCCTGTATCTTGTCGTCTATAATTTTTTCTATAAGTTCCATTATCAATCTATATTTTTGATAGAGGGCAAATATACAACAAAAACTAAATTATGTGACAAATTGGCAGAAAAAATAATATTGTTTTTCTGTTAAATATGGGGTGAAATTGCCATAAAAAATTTTTTATAAAAAAAAACTACATACTTTTGCATTCCAAAAACACGTACTTACGTTGCGTTAATTATGACAAAAGATAGATAAATGGCAAAAAATTTAGTAATTGTAGAGTCACCAGCAAAAGCAAAAACTATAGAGAAATTTCTCGGAAAAGATTTTCAAGTAGAATCTAGTTATGGTCATATTGCAGACCTGCCTTCTAAAGAATTAGGGATTGATGTTGAAGGAGATTTTAGCCCAAAGTATATTGTTTCAGACGATAAGAAACCGGTAGTAAAAAAGTTAAAAACTTTAGCAAAAAAAGCAGATACTGTTTGGTTAGCAAGTGATGAGGATCGTGAAGGAGAGGCTATTGCATGGCATTTAAAAGAACAATTAGGTTTAAAAGAAGAGAATACAAAACGTATTGTTTTTCATGAAATTACAAAGAAAGCGATATTAAAAGCTGTTGAAAACCCTAGAGATATAGACTATAATATGGTAAACGCACAACAAGCGCGTAGAGTTTTAGATAGGCTTGTTGGATATGAATTATCTCCTGTTTTATGGAGAAAGGTTAAAGGAGGTTTATCTGCAGGAAGAGTACAATCTGTTGCGGTGAGATTAATTGTAGAAAGAGAAAGAAGTATTCAAGAATTTAAAGCAGAAACACATTATAAGGTAATTGCAGAATTTTCTAATAATGAAGGAAAAACATTTAAAGCTACAATTCCTAAGAATTTTGATTCTAAAAAAGCTGCAGAAAATTTTTTAAAATCATGTTCTAGTGCAGATTTTTCGATAGCTGATTTAACTAAAAAGCCAGCAAAGAAATCTCCAGCGGCTCCATTTACAACATCAACATTACAGCAAGAAGCTTCAAGAAAATTAGGTTTTCCTGTTGCAAAAACAATGCAAGTTGCACAACGTTTGTATGAAGCAGGTTTGATAACTTATATGAGAACTGATAGTTTAAATCTTTCTGTAGATGCAAGAGATGCTGCTGAAGAAGAAATTACTAATTATTACGGAGCAGAATATAGTAAACAGCGTGTTTTTAAAACAAAGGCAAAAGGTGCTCAAGAAGCACATGAAGCAATTCGCCCTACCAATATGAAAATGCATTCTATTGATACAGAATATGATCAAAATAGATTGTATGATTTAATTTGGAAAAGAACTTTGGCTTCTCAAATGAGTGACGCTCAATTAGAACGTACAAATGTGAAAATAGAGAACTCTGAAAATTCTAAGATTTTTACTGCAAATGGTGAAATGATTAAGTTTGATGGGTTTTTAAAAGTATACTTAGAAGGTAATGATAATGAAGAAGAAGAGCAAGCAGGCATGTTACCTAATTTAAAAGTAAATGATAAATTAGATTATAATTTTATCAACGCTACACAACGTTTTACAAGTCCTCCATATCGATTTACAGAAGCTTCTTTGGTAAAACAATTAGAAGAATTAGGTATTGGGCGTCCATCAACTTATGCTCCAACAATTTCCACTGTACAAAGAAGAGGTTATGTCGAAAAAGGACAAAATGAAGGAGTAGAAAGAGAGTATGAGCAAATTATTTTATCAAACGGAGTTGTAAAAGCTCAAGTTTTAACCGAAAAAACGGGTTCTGATAAAAACAAATTAGTTCCTACGGATATAGGAAATATTGTAAATGACTTTTTAGTTGCTAATTTTTCGAACATTTTAGATTTTGGTTTTACGGCTAAAGTTGAAAATTCTTTTGATGATATTTCTGAAGGAGATGAAGATTGGATAGAGATGATAAAAGGATTCTATAACAACTTTCATAAAACCGTTGAAGATGTTAAAGAAAATGCAGAAAGAGAGAGTGGAGAGCGTGTTTTAGGGAAGCATCCAGAGTCTGGGAAAACTGTTTTGGTGCGTTTGGGTAAATTTGGACCTATTGCACAAATTGGTGCGCCAGAAGATGAAGAAAAACAGTTTGCAAGTTTAAATAAAGATCAGAATTTAGGCACAATTACAATGGAAGAAGCCTTAGAGTTGTTTCTGCTTCCTAAAACCTTAGGAACTTTTCAAGGTGAAGAAGTAATTGTTTCTAATGGACGTTTTGGACCTTATATTAGATTCGGAACAATGTTTGTTTCTCTTGATAAAGGAGAAAACCCTATGGAAGTAGATTTACCAAGAGCAGAAGAGTTAATTGTAGCAAAACAAAAAGCAGATGCACCAATTTATCATTATGAAGAATTACCTGTGCAAAAAGGTGTTGGGCGTTTTGGTCCTTTTATAAAATGGAATTCGATGTTTATCAACGTAAATAAAAAATATGATTTTGATAACCTTTCTGATGAAGATATAGTAGAGCTAATTGAAACAAAAAAACAAAAAGAAATAGACAAGGTTATTCACAACTGGGAAGATGTTGGTATTCGAGTAGAGAAAGCACGTTGGGGAAGGTTTAATGTATTAAAAGGTAAAATTAAAATAGAGTTGCCAAAAACTACAGAAATAGAGAAACTTTCTAAGAATGAAGCAGTTAAAATGATAGAGGCTAAAACTCCAAAGAAAAAAGCAACAAAGAAAAAAACTACGGCTAAAAAAACTGCAAAAAAGAAGTAGGGATTTCCTATATTGCATTCGTAATAAAAAAGATTGATGAACCAAGACTTTTTAACCCCAGTAAAAGAATCGGTTGTAACACATTTAGTGTCGCAATCATCCTTATGTCTAGGGAAAAAAGTAAAGATTCATACTCTTAAAGAAGGTTTTCCTGATTTAGAAAATGTACAAATTGCTATTTTAGGAGTACAAGAAGATAGAAATTCTCAAGATAACTTTGGTTGTGGAGAGAATTTACATTTTATTAGAAAAAAACTTTACGATTTATTTCCAGGAAATTGGAATACTCAAATAGCCGATTTAGGAAATGTTTTAAAAGGAAACACAGTTACAGATACTTATTTTGCAGTTTCAGAAATTATTTCAGATTTACTAAAGAAAAACATTATACCTATTATTATAGGTGGAGGGCAGGATATTACTTATGTAAATTATAGAGCCTATGATTCTTTAGAACAAACGGTAAATATTGCGGCTGTAGATAGTCGTTTTGACTTAGGTAATTTAGAAGATGAACTGTCATCTCAATCTTATTTAAGTAAAATAATCATGCAAGAGCCCAATAACTTATTTAATTATAGTAATATTGGCTATCAAACTTATTTTAATTCGCAAGAAGAAATAGCTTTGTTAGATAATCTATTTTTTGATGCTTATCGATTAGGAAAATCAAAAGAACTAGAGAATATTGAGCCAGCATTTAGAAATGCAGATATTGTTTCAATAGATATTGGTTCAGTAAGACAAAGCGAGGCTCCTGCTAATAATAATGCATCACCAAATGGTTTTTATGGTGAAGAAATTTGCGCAATTTCTAGATATGCTGGTTTAAGTGATAAAGTATCCTCATTTGGTATTTATGAGTACAATTATAAACACGATGTAAATCACCAAACAGCACATTTAATAGCACAAATGATTTGGTATTTTATTGAAGGAGTGAATTTTAGAGTAAAAGATTATCCGTTTTCAGGAAAAGAAAATTATCAGAAATTCACAGTATTATTAGATGATGATGATCCTTTAACCTTTTATAAAAGTAATAAATCGGGTAGATGGTGGATGGAGATAAAAATTTTATCAGATAATAAATACAAAAGACATGCGTTAATACCATGTACACATCAAGATTATGTAGATGCAACAAAACAAATTATCCCAGAAAAGTGGTTTAAAGCCATGAGAAAACTGGTATAATTAAATAAAGAAAAAAAAGATTACGTTAAAAATCAATCTAAGATTGTTTTTTAAGAAAAAAAATAATAGGTTTACGGACTTTTTTAGTAAAGACAAGATAAAATATGAAGAAAGCAGCAATATTTGCACTTTTAATAGCAGTTGTTTACAGTTGTGGTTCAAACGACAGAGGAGAACTAGTAGGAGTAAAGGTTAAGAAGAAATGGTTCTCAGAAAAACCATTTGGTATGGCGTTAATTCCTGGGGGTTCTTTTACCATGGGAAAACAAGATCAAGATATTATTGGTACCATGAACGCACCAACAAAAACAGTTACAGTTAGACCATACTATATGGACGAAACTGAAATCACAAACAATGAATATAAAGAATTCGTTTTTTGGGTAAGAGATTCTATCGTAAGAACAAGATTAGCTTACCAACAAGAATTTGTAGCTATGGGAGCAACACCAGATGCTAATGGAACTGGCTTGTCTGGAGGTATTCATGATTATGCATTTGCTGTAGCTGATACTACAGATTCTAATGCGTATCAAAAATATATGTATGAAAACTACTACAGTCTTGGTTTGGGAATAGATTCAATTAAGCCCTTAAACTGGGAAACAGAACTTGTTTGGAAGAAAGAAGAATATCCAGATACAGATTATGTAGAAGTTATGGACTCTCTTTACATTAGTAGAGAAGAAGCTGTAGATGGTATTAGAACATTCAATCCGAAGTTTTTAAAGTACAGATATTCTTGGTTTGATAGAGATAATGCTGCAAGAAAAGGAGGGGATAGAAAAGATTTTGTAAGAACAGAAGTATTAAATGTTTATCCAGATACAACGGTTTGGGTAAAAGATTTTAATTATTCTTACAACGACCCAATGCACCAAGATTATTTTTATCACCAATCATATGGAGATTACCCTGTTGTAGGTGTAACCTGGAATCAAGCAAATGCTTTTTGTAATTGGAGAACTAAAAAGAAAAACGATTATTTAAGAGGTAAAAAGAATGCAACCACTGTTCCTGATTTTAGATTACCAACAGAAGCAGAATGGGAATATGCCGCTCGTGGTGGATTAGAGTTTGCAACCTACCCTTGGGGTACTGGAGGAACGACAAGTGATAGAGGTTGTTTCTTAGCAAATTTTAAACCAGTAAGAGGTAATTATTCTGTTGATGGCGCTTTATATACTATGGAAGCAAAATCATTTAATGCAAATGATTACGGCCTGTATAATATGGCTGGAAATGTTTCTGAATGGACCAACACAGCATACAATTTGTCTTCTTATTATATGGCTTCAACAATGAATCCAAACGTAGAAGATAGAAAAAACAAAAGAAAAATAGTTAGAGGAGGATCTTGGAAAGATGTAGCTTACTTTTTAGAAGTAAGTTCTAGAGATTACGAATATGCAGATACAGCAAGAAGTTATATTGGCTTTAGAACTGTGCAAAACTATATCGGAACAACAAACAAATAAATAATTCAAATAACTAATCAATAACAACCCCCTTTTAGAAAAAAAATTATGGCACAATCAAGATCGTACAAAAAAACAATGAATTTCATATATGGAATGGGAGCAGCAGTAGTAATTGTTGGAGCTCTATTTAAAATCCAACATATGTCTTTAGGTCCAATTACAGGTGGAATGATGTTAACAATAGGTTTATTGGTAGAAGCAGCAGTTTTTGCAGTTTCTGCATTTGATACTCCTGAAGATGATTTTGATTGGTCAAAAGTATACCCAGAATTAGGAGAAGATGGTTTTACTGCAGAAAAAGAAGAAGCAGGAGCTCAAGGCTTACTATCTCAAAAATTAGATACTTTATTACAAGAAGCGAATATAGACGCTAAGTTAATGACAAGCTTAGGGAATAGCATGAAAAATTTTCAAGGTGCTGCAGAAGGTTTGTCTGCTGCTTCAGAATCTATTTCTTCTACAAACAAATACAATGAACAAATGTCTATGGCTGCAGTACAAATGGAGTCTTTAAACAACTTATATAAAGTACAAGTAGAAAATTCTAGCAAACAAGCAGAATTAAATGGAGCTATTGTTGAAAACACAGAAAGATTAAAAGAACAAATGGAATCTTTAGCAAAAAACTTATCTTCTTTAAATGGAGTTTACGGAGGTATGTTATCTGCAATGACTAGCAAATAATAATTAGTTTAACCAATAATAATTACAAAACTTAAAAACTAATTAGAATGGCAGGAGGAAAAATGTCCGCAAGACAAAAGATGATAAACCTAATGTATCTTGTATTTATTGCAATGTTAGCAATGAATATGAGTAAAGAAGTGCTTTCAGCATTTGGGTTTATGAACGAAAAGTTGACAGAGAATAATGTGTCAACCACTAAAAAAAATAACGATGCTTATGCTAATTTAGCAACAAAAGCATCTGAACAAGCTGCAAAGTTTGAAAACTTAAATAAGCAAGCAATACAGATTAAAAACCTTTCTTCTAACTTTTATAGTTATTTAGAAGAATTAAAAGGAAAAATGACTGCTGATATTGAAGATAAAAAAGACTATGAAGCTATGGATAAAACAGCTTTTTTAGACGAACACTTTTTTAAAGGAGATGGTTTTACAACAGAAGGTCAAGAGTTCTTAGATAAAATTAATAGCTACAGAACAGAGGTAACAAATGTTTTAGGTACAGACAGTCAGTTTACACCAATATTAGCTAAAAGATTTTCTACAGAAGATGTAACTGATAGTGATGGAATTGTAGTAAAATGGTTAGATTATAGATATAAAGGTTTTCCTTTAGTAGCATCTTTAACGAGCTTAACTCAAATGCAGGCTGATATTAAAAATACAGAAGCAGATATTGTAAGTTCTTTATTAGGTGGTCAATTAGAAGATGCTTTAAAATTAAAGAATTATAAAGGAATCGTAGCCTTAGATAAAAATGCATATTTTGCTGGTGAAAAAGTTACTGGTAAAATTGTACTTGGTCGTTATGATGCAACAATGATTCCTGATAATGTTGTCTTAAATGGTAAAGATTACGAGAATATTCAATCAGGTCAAGTAATTATAGATATGCCAGCAGGGAATGTTGGTAATCATGATATAAAAGGGAAAATTGCATTTACTCAAAATGGTGAAGTTGTAGAAGTTCCTTTTGAAAGCTCTTATTCTGTAATACCAGAACCAAGTAATGCGGTAGTTTCTGCAGATAAAATGAATGTGGTTTATAGAGGTTTAGACAACCCTATTTCTGTTTCATTACCAGGTGTAGGAGACAATAACTTAAAAGTTTCTGCTTCGGGAGGAAAATTAAGTGGAAGTAGAGGTAAATATAGCATGAGACCAGGAGCAGCAAATACAGTTGTTGTAAATGTAAGTGCAAAACTAAGTAGTGGAAAAACAGTCAATTCTAAAAAAGAGTTTAGAGTTAAAGATATTCCAGCTGCAATGGGAAGTGTTCGTAATCAATATGGAACAGTTAGAATGCCAAAATCTGGTTTGTCTAATGCACCAATTAGTGCTGGTTTACCAGACTTTATGTTCGATTTAAAATTACAAGTAAATAGTTTTAAAATAAAAGTACCAGGTCAATTAACAATAATTGTAAATGGATCTAAATTAAATGCAGCTGCAAAACAAAAATTATCAAAAGCTAAAAGAGGTGATATCATTAATATTTATGACATAAAAGCGTCTATTATTGGTAACTCATATAAGCTTAAAAAAGTATTGCCTGTTAATATTGAATTAACAAATTAGAATTAAAAAATAGAATATGGTTAGAAATTGTTTAATAATATTTTTCGCACTTATGATTACAGGTTCAATGGATGCACAAGCAAACCTATTGAATTCAAAAACTGTAGATCAAATTGGTAAGAAAAACGAGCAACAATTGGCTGCAGATAATGACGGCCCAATTCCTTATGGTTATGTAGATGATAGAGACGTTTTATGGTCTAAAGTTGTTTGGGAATTTGTTGATTTAAATCAGAAAATAAATCTACCATATTATTTTCCAATTGATACAGCTAATATTTCTACTGATAGAAGGTCTTTGTTTGACACGCTTTTAAAAGGAATTAAACAAGGTAAAATTAAAGAAGCATATACCGACTCTTTCTTTACGTCTAAAATTACTCAAGATGAGATTGAAACGCGTTTGGTTAATGTTCGTAATGAAAATGGTTATTCAGATACATTTAGAATTCAAACTGAAGATGTAGAAGGATATATGATAAAAGGTATGTGGTATTTTGACAAACGTCAAGGTGAAATGAAATACAGATTGTTAGCATTAGCTCCTATGGGGAAAGATGTACAAACATTGGGTGTAGAAAACATTGAAGACGATAATTTATATGAATTGTTCTGGGT
Organism: Polaribacter marinus; assembly: GCF_022662535.1. GTDB lineage: Bacteria > Bacteroidota > Bacteroidia > Flavobacteriales > Flavobacteriaceae > Polaribacter > Polaribacter marinus. Next base: position 49,179 of record NZ_JAKQYM010000005.1, on the reverse strand, counting down.
TTTCTTTCCATCTGCAAGAAATGTTTTACACGATGCTAAAGTTTTTAATCCAAAAAATGCCTCTCAACCAATCTCTTTTGATCATTTGTTAAATGCTAGAAGATTTAGCGGAACAATTGTTAGAGAAGAAAATATCTATGGTAACAGAGCTATTGAAGATTATGTTAGAGGAAATTCTTTATTTCAACTGTTAGAAGCAGATAAGATTAAAGAAAACATAAGAAACAGAGAAATGGATATGTGGAATTATTAAAATTCTATTTTATTAAATTATTAAAAAGCGTTCCATTTTGGAACGCTTTTTTGTTTTAAAAAAAGTATTTTTATCAAGTGAAAGTAGATTATATAATTGTAGGTTTAGGATTGGCAGGTTTAGCCTTTGTAGAAGAATTAATTGCTGCAAAAAAAACGTTTGTAGTATTTGAAGATGATTCTCAAACATCATCTTTAGTTGCTGGTGGTGTGTATAATCCTGTTATTTTAAAAAGGTTTACCCCTGTATGGAAAGCAAAAGAACAACTAGAATTAGCACTTCCTTTTTATAAAAAAATAGAAGAAAGATTAAAAATAAATATAGATGAAAAGTTCATTACTAAAAAAGTTTTTAAGTCTATAGAGGATCAAAATAATTGGTTTGCTGCGATTGATAAACCAAAACTTATAGATTATTTAGACCCTAAGTTAGATACCAAAACGTATAAAGGTGTTTTAGGCGATTTTAGTTTTGGAAATGTAAATCACACTGGTCGAATTGATACTAAAAAATTAGTAGAGTCTTATCGTGAATTCTTGAATAATGAAAGAAATATTAGATTCGAGAAATTTATGTATCAAGAAATAGAATTTAAAGAAGGTAGTATCAAGTATAAAGATACAGAAGCAAATAAAATTGTTTTTTGTGAGGGTTTTGGGATTAAACAAAATCCATTTTTTAATTATTTACCTTTAAATGAAGCTAAAGGAGAATTATTGACTATACATGCACCAGAATTAAATATTGATTTCTTATTAAAATCAACACTTTTTATACTTCCTTTAGGAAACAATTATTATAAAGTAGGTGCAACTTTTAATTGGACAGATAAAACTTCTAATCCTTCTGAAGAAGGAAAACAAGAACTTGTAGAGAAGTTAGCAAAAACAATTAACGTTCCTTATGCAATCATAGATCAAACAGCAGGAATAAGGCCTACAGTTACAGGGAGAAGACCTTTGGTAGGGGTTCATCCAATCTATAAAGAATTAGTAGTTTTAAATGGACTAGGAACTCGTGGTGTTATGATAGCACCTACAGTAGCTAAAAATTTATTTAATCATTTAGAGAAAGGAGAATGTCTAGATGTAGAAACTGATATTAGTAGATTTAAACATTAATTATAAGAAGAATTTCTTCGTTTTTCATCATTCTTTTTTAAATAATAATAAAGTCGATTTTTACTATTTGCTCTTTTTATATGGAGGTAATGTTCTCTCTTTTTATTAAGTTTATTATATATAAATTTTAGTTGTAGCATTGATTTGTAGAAAAATAATAAGAAAAGCAACCTAATTTATAAAAAAAAAGATTGCCTTTCAAAGGGGGAAAAATAAGTATTTGTTTTTTTAGTCTTTTTTATTCAAGTGAACTGTGTTGCAAACTAGATAAAAAGTTGTTAACTAATTCAGAATAGTTTTTTTCTTCCTCTTTCTCTTCTCTTATTATTTCATTTTGTATTTTATTTTTCTTGAAAAACATTAGAATTGATTTTATCATTAGTTAATAAGGTTAAAAATATTCTATCCAAAGAAACTACATTTATTTATATCTGCTGTAGGTATTAATACCCATTAGTTAATTGAAAAGATGTTTGTTTTTATGTACCCATATTACTAAGGCATTTGTTTGATGATCTAGATTTAGTTTAATAATAACTTTACTTCTGTGTTTTTCTACAGTTCTTGGAGATATAAAAAGCAAATGCCCAATTTCTTTATTTGTTTTGTGCTGAGAAATCAACTTTAAAATTCTTCTTTCAGTCATGGTAAGTTCTTTTAAAATATCTGTTGATTCGTTTGTAAAGCCGATATACTCTTTACTTGTTCACTAAAATAAGGAGTTCCGTGTATTACAGACTGAAGACATGTTTCAATTTCATCGAGAGCAAATTCTTTAAGTAAGTAACCATAAATATTAAGCTTTTTAGATTTTAAATAAAAATCCATTTCTTTATGAAGTGTTATCAGAATAATTTTAGTTTTTAAATCGTTTTTTTTGCATTCTCTTGCAATCTCAATGCCTGTTAAATTGGGCATTTCTACATCTAAAATAGCAATGTCGGGTTTTCGTTTTAGAATAAAATTGAGAGCAGACTGTCCATCCACTGCTTCTCCAATTACATTCATTTTTTTTTCTATAAGTAAATTTTTTAATCCTTTTATAAGTAAAGGATGATCATCTGCTATAAATATTGTTGGTTTCATTTTAGAGGTAATAAGATGTTAAGGGTAGTTCCTTCATTTTTAATAGAATGTATTTTTAAAGTTCCGTTTAAAAATTTAACACGTTCATTGATTGTTTTAAGTCCAAAGCTTTTAATGTTATGATACTTTTCATCAAAATCAAAACCAATTCCATTATCTATGATTAAAATAGAGATATGATTTTTTGATAGATCAATGTTTACTCTTGCCGATTTTGCTTTTGCATGCTTAATAATGTTAGAAAGAGATTCTTGAATAATTCTATAAATATTGACTTCTTTTTCTGGGCTAAGAATGCTATCTATATTTTCTATGTTTCCAAAAATATAAGTATCACAATTATTGTCTAGTTGATGCAATAAGTTATGAAGTGCGCTAGTTAATCCTACACTTTCTAATTGAAAGGGATGCAAACTTTTAGAAATACGTCTTATTTCTTCAATAGAATTACAAATAAGTTCTTCTGTTTCTTTATCATTTAGCGCTGCAATTCTATTTTTAATAATCAAGAGACTTTGTCCAAGGCCATCGTGTAAATCTTTTGAAATCCGTTTTCTTTCATCTTCTTGTGATAGTAATAGTTTATGCGAAAAATCTTCTTGAATTTTTTTCTGTTTTTTTAAATGAAGTTTATTCCAGTATAAATAAAAAATTAAAAAAGAAAGAAAACTGGCAGAACTTATAATAATCAATAGTTCTTTTTTAGCTTGATTTTTTTTTGCTAAAATTTCAATTGAACTTTTTTGTTGGTTAATTTTTTTTTCTTTCTGCTCAACGTTAAGTAATGTTTGATAATAGTTTAAAGCACTTATTTTGCTAATGTTAGAGATTGAGTCTTTTGTCTTGATATATGACTTAAAATAATACAGTGCATTTTTAGTATCATCTTTTCTATAATAAATTTCATAAATTAATTTATAGAGTTCTTCTGTTGAAGATAAATCAGGGTGTTTTTTTAAGTGAGCTATTGTTGTTTTTGCTAAGTCTAAAGCTTTGTTAAATGCTTTTGTTTTAAAAAAGTAGGTGCTTTTAGTTTTTTGATATTTATGTAAACTAAAATTGTTATGTAACATTGAAGCATAACCTTTCTTAGCTAAATCAAGAAATTCTTTAGCTTTATGTAAACTATCTTCTTCAAGATAATACTCAGCAATTGCAGATTGATAATATGGGAGAAAACCATCATCATCATTTCTAGATTGTTTTACTTTTAATGCTTTAAAAATATATTCTTTGTATTTTTCTTTTTCGTTAATAGTTTTATAGTTGATGGCTAAGTTGTAATAATTTGATGCTAGTCCAATACTATAATTGTTCGCTTCTTTTTCATCTATAATGATTAAAAGTTCTTCTATAGCTTTCTCATTAAGTCCTATTTTAGAATAAACTTTTGTGATGGTTGTTTTTGCAAAATATTCATACTTTAGATCTCCTAAGTTTTTATAATAGGCTATTGCCAAAGTACAATCATCAATTGATTTTAAAAAACTTCCAATATTATTATAAGATTGTCCTCTAAAGTAAATTGCGTCAGCCTTATGTAAAGAGTCTTTCTTTTTAGTTCTATAATTTTCAATTGCAAGTGTGTAATTCTTAATAGCTTCTTCAAAGTCGTTTTTTCTGTAACTTTTATCAGCATTCTTTTTGTAAATTTCCGCTAAAAGAGAAGTGTTGGTGGCGTCGTCTTTATGCTGCTTAACTTTATTGAGTTTTTCAGGTGTTTGTTGATTTTGATTGAAACAAATTATAGGCAGCGTACGTAAAAAAGTGTTTTTATCTTTTTTAAATTCAGTATTAGAATACTTAACAGTGGAGCTATTTAATTTAAAGGATGTTAATACACTTATGCTTAGTGCGTTACTAAAATGGTCTATAGTTTTAAGAAAAAAAGGTTCATTATTTTTAGACAAAACACATTGGCTAAAAAAAAGAAAACAAAAGAATATTTTAATTTTTTTCATGGGGGAAATTAAACAGATACAAATATTGATAAAAATACGTATTAATACCATCGTATTAATACCCTAAAAATCAAAATTTTATATTTTGTAAATCCCTGAAAAAATGATTACAAAAAAATTATTGTTTTTTTGTTTTTTGTTCTTCATAAGAAATAAACATGTTTATCCAGAGTATTCTAGATAAACGTAAATTTATGGGAGCCAAAACAACTAAGGCAATAAAAATGGCAGCAAAAGATTGTAATAAAGTTAAATCAAAAAAAAGTGTTCCCACTAAAAAAGTAATCACCGAAATAGCAACAGTAATTCCATAATTTACATACATAGCACCATAAAAGAAAGAGGGCTCAATCATATATTTTAAATTACAATTCGGGCAATTATCATGCAGTTTTGTGATTTTTGATGGGTTAAAAGTAAAGCGATATTTGAAGAATTCACCTTCTTGACATCTAGGACATTTCCCGTTTAAAATGCTAAACAATTTTGTTCCTTTTTTAACCATGAGTAACTGCATTTTTTTAATTAGTTTTGCAGCATCAAAATTACAAAAAATTTATGTTAAATGTACACAACTTAACAGTATCCTTTATGGGTTCTGATTTGTTTTCAGGAATTACTTTCAAATTAAATAAAGGTGATAGAATTGGTTTAATAGGAAAAAACGGCGCGGGAAAATCTACACTTTTAAAAGTACTTTCTAAAGACATAGAGAGTAGTGGAGGAACTATGGCTTTTGACAAAGATGTCCAAATTGGTTTCTTAAGACAAGATATAGATTTTGTAGAAGGAAGAACTATTTTAGAAGAAGCATATCAAGCTTTTGAAGAAATTAAAGAGATTGAAGTTAAACTCGATGAAATTAATGAACAACTAGCTACAAGAACCGATTACGAAAGCGAAGAGTATAGCCAGTTAATTCATGATTTAACAGACAATACAGAACGCTATGAGTTGCTTGGAGGTTATAATTATCAAGGAGACACAGAGAAAATCTTACAAGGTTTAGGTTTTAAAAGAGAAGATTTTGACAAATTAACAAATACTTTTTCTGGAGGATGGAGAATGCGTATTGAATTGGCAAAATTACTTTTACAAAACAACGATATTCTACTATTAGATGAGCCAACAAATCACTTAGATATCGAATCTATTATTTGGCTAGAAAACTTCTTAAAAGGATACTCTGGTGCTATTGTATTGGTGTCTCACGATAAAATGTTTTTAGATAACGTAACCAATAGAACAATCGAAATTTCTTTAGGACAGATTTATGATTATAAAAAACCATATTCTGAATTCTTATTATTAAGAGGTGAAATTAAAGAAAAACAACTCCAAGCTCAAAAGAACCAAGAGAAAGAAATAAAACAAAAACAACATTTAATCAACAAGTTTAAAGCCAAAGCAAGTAAAGCATCTATGGCGCAATCTTTAATGAAGCAACTAGATAAAGTTGAATTGATAGAGGTAGACCAAGATGATAACCAAGCTATGAACGTGCGTTTTGCTATATCTAAAGAGCCTGGGAAAATTATTGTAGAAGCAGAGGGTTTAAGTAAAAGTTATGGTGATAAAGACGTTTTATCTAATGTTGATTTATTAATTGAACGTAACAGTAAAATAGCTTTTGTTGGTCAAAACGGACAAGGAAAATCTACTTTGGCAAAAATGATGGTAGGTGAAATTCCTTTTGAAGGAAAAATGAAACTTGGTCATAATGTAGAAGTAGGATATTTTGCGCAAAACCAATCAGAACATTTGCCGCCAGAAAAAACCGTTTTAGAAATTATGGAAGACGCTGCAACCGATGGAAACAGAATGCGCGTTAGAGATATGTTAGGATCTTTTTTATTTGGTGGTGATGCGGTAGATAAAAAAGCAAAAGTGCTTTCTGGTGGAGAAAGAAATAGACTGGCATTGTGTAAATTATTATTATCACCTTTTAATGTGTTAATAATGGATGAGCCTACAAATCACTTAGACATTGCTTCTAAAAACGTGCTAAAAGAAGCCCTAAGAAGTTTTAACGGAACCTTAATTATTGTTTCTCACGATAGAGATTTTTTACAAGGTCTTACTTCAACAGTTTATGGATTTAAAGACAAAGTAATAAAAGAATATTTAGGTGATATCGATTATTTCTTAGAGCAGCATAAAATGGAAAATTTACGTGAAGCCGAAAAAAGAACTGTTGTTAAAGAAGAAAAATCTTCTGATAAAAAAGAAGCATATCAGATGTCTAGAGAGCAAGAAAAAGAGTTAAAAAAACTCAATAACAAACTCTCTAAGATAGAAACAGAAATTGCAGATCTAGAAACAGAAATTGCAAAGATAGATTTAGAGTTAGCTCAGAATTATGACGAAGTTTCTGCAAGACCAAACTTTTTTGAAAAGTACAAAGCAAAAAAAGCAAAAGTAGATGCTTTAATGGAAGATTGGGAAAAAATAGAAGCAGAAATCTCTACTTTTTCTTAATTACCAAGCCTTAACTTCTAAGGCAAAACGTATAAGATGTATAAGAGGTGGCTAATTTTTATTAAATTAGTTATCTCTTTTTTTTAAATCAATTAAAATTAGATTCTTGTAAGTACAAGAATGATATAAATGGACTTAAACACTCAAATAGAAACCCAAAACCAACAAGTATTTCTTCCAATTTTAGAAGAAAAAAAGATAGAACTCGTTATTAAAAGAGAAGATTTAATCCACCCTTTTGTTTCTGGAAATAAATTTAGAAAATTAAAGTATAACCTTGAAGAAGCTAAAAAATTAAAAAAGAAATCACTACTTACTTTTGGGGGGGCTTTTTCTAATCATATTGTTGCAACTGCGGTTGCAGGAAAACTAGCCGGTTTTAAAACTTTTGGAATTATAAGAGGCGATGAATTGGGTAAAAATCTTAAAGCAACTTTAGAAGAAAATGCAACTTTAAGAGAGGCTCATGAAAACGGAATGAAACTTCAGTTTATCTCTAGAGAAATGTACAGACAAAAATCGTCCTTTGGATTTATCGAAAAGATGAAAAATAAGTGGGGAGATTTTTATTTAATTCCAGAAGGTGGGTCTAATTGCTTAGCAGTTAAGGGATGCCAAGAAATTTTAACACAAGAAGATCAAGATTTCAATTATATTTGTTGTGCAGTTGGCACTGGAGGTACTATTGCTGGTTTGATTAATTCGGCAGAAAAACATCAAAAAATCATAGGTTTTCCTGCTTTAAAAGGAAATTTTTTATCCGAAGAGATTAAAAAATATACAATTCAGAGCAATAAGTGGAGCTTAGAAAAAAGTTATCACTTTGGTGGTTACGCAAAATACAATGATGATCTAGTGAGTTTTATCAACAGTTTTAAAGAAGAAACGGATATTTTGTTAGATCCTGTTTATACAGGGAAAATGTTGTTTGGAATTTTAGATTTAATTAAAAAAGATGCATTCCCTGAAGGAAGTAAAATTATTGCAATTCATACAGGAGGAATTCAAGGAATCAAAGGATTTAATCAAAAATTAGAAAAGAAAAACTCACAAATAATTAATGTTTTATGAAGTTAAGAGTTGTATTGTATTGTGTTTGTTTATTGGTTTTAGCTAGTTGTGGTTCTAGTAAAAAGACAACTAGAAAAAAGAAAGGTCCTGGAGTCGTTTTAAACGAGCCTAAACCAGAAAAATTACCTTCTGTAAACGAAAAAGAAATCACAAAAAAGTTAGTTAAGAAAAATCCTAAATTAAATAAATCAACCTTAGCTTACATTAGAAAATACGCTCCTATTGCAGTTAAAGAAATGCACGATTATAAAATTCCTGCAAGTATAACTTTAGCACAAGGAATCTTAGAATCTGGAAATGGAAAAAGTAAATTAGCTTCAAAATCAAACAACCACTTTGGTATCAAATGTCACACCTCTTGGAAAGGAGAACGTGTGTATCATGATGACGATAGTATTGGAGAGTGTTTTAGGAAATATAAATTTGTAGAAACGTCATATAATGATCATTCAGAGTTTTTATTTAAAAGAAAACGCTATGCTTTTTTGTTTAATTATAATATCAAAGATTATAAAAAATGGGCAAAAGGATTAAGAAAAGCTGGATATGCAACCGATAGAAAATACCCAAGTAAGTTAATCGGACTTATAGAAACATATGATCTACACGAATTTGATAAAATAAAAAAGAAAGATTTAAAGAATCAAAAGAAAACTAAAAAAACAATAAAACCTAAAGAAGATATTCAGTCTAAAAAAGCAACAACAAATTATTACCAAGTTAAGAAAGGGGATACTTTATATTCTATTGCTACAAAATTTAAAACTACAGTCGCTTTGTTAAAGGAAGTAAACGGATTAAAAGACAATATAATTTCTATAGGACAAAAATTAATCATAAAGTAAAAGCTCATAAAATTACTTTTTATGAGCTTTTAAAAATCAACTAACAAGTTTTACTACCAAGAGTAATTTTTTAATTTAGCCTGTCTTTTAATGGCTTTAATAATAGCACTGTTAAGCTCATTTTTCTTACTACTTTCTTGTTGTTGTTGTTTTGCAATATAACTTCTTCTTTTTGTATCTAAATTTTTAATTTTTTGCTGAATTGCCTCTCGTTCTTTGGATTGCTTTTTTACATAACTTTTTATTTCTGCAACAGACTTGTTTTGCAATTCTTTGGGTAATTTTTGCTTTTCAATTTTTGTGTAATCTACTTTTTGCTTTTTGTCTGCATCTACTAAATCCCAAGTAGCATTATCATACAATCTAGAACTTTTACTTACTGCTCTTTTTACCACAACAACTTCATTAAGTGTTTCTGCATTGTCGTCTTGTTTTTTCTGATTCTGGTATTTAGAATAGCCTGTGTTACCATAATATATATAAGTTTTATTTAATTTTTTATTTAAAATAAGGATCTCATCGTCATAAGGAGTTATTACGTGTACAATTTTTTTATTGTGATTTATAGTCATATAATCTCCTCCTCCAGAAACCGCTCCATCTTGCCACATACCAGAAACACCATTTCTAAAATCACCACAAAAAATCGTATTTATTACAATATCTTTTTCTTTTGCATTTGTAATTGCATCTTTATAATTAATTTTACCTTGTGTAAAAGGTTCGTTTCCTGCAATAAATATCAAACGTAAATCATGCTTGTTTTTACCCCAAGAAAGTTCGTCTAAAGAAGTCTGAATAACTTGCCCACAAAATTCACTTCCGCCACTTGTTGTTAAAGAAAATAGCTTTTCAGAAATTTCATCTAAATCATTACTAAACTGTAAAACTTGTTTTATATAACCTTCCTCTGAGTTTAAATTAGAGTTGCCATATTCATACAACGCAATTTCTAAATTGGGTTTTTTAATTCCATATTTTGCATAAGAAAGTTCGTTTACAATTTCCCAAAGTTGTGCTTTTGCTTGATGAATCAAACCATCCATACTACTACTAGTATCTAATAAAAGTGCCACTTTTATGGTTTGGTCTTTGTCTTCTTCTTCTTCTTCTGTTATTGGTTTATAATTGGCAAAATTGTTTGATGCTATAAATAACAAAAGAATTGAGGTAACTTTTAATACTGATTTTTTCATGATAAATTGTTTTTTAGGTTTTACAGAAATTGAAAAGCTTGGGTTTGATACTTCAATATTATGAACAACTTTCTTTTTTTAAAAACCAGAATGAGTAAACCAACCTTTTTAATGAGTGAGTGTTATTCATAATTGAGTAAACTCTATTTTTAAAACTTGTTTAAACGCTATATTGATAAATCATCATTTTTTTGGATGATTTTTTGTGTGTATGTTTACATTATAAATAAAGAAATGAATTTCAAAAAACACATATTCCCCTTCTTTTTCCTGTTTAGTTTTCTTGTTTTTTCACAAGAGAAAATTATTTATGATGATGATGTAACGTTTTCTGTAAAAGTTACAATCGAAATAAAAGAAACCCAAGAACTTATTAAAAATGCAGAGGTTTTTGTGAATGGAAAATTATTTAATTATTCAGAAATCAACGGATATTATACGGTAAAAGCAAGAGTAAACGATCAGTTAAGAATTACGCACCCAGACTTTGAAACGGTTTATTATACAATAAGATCTAATGAAGACATTAAAATTATTGTTCAAGATTTTAACGGTAAAAAAGAAAATTATTCTAGAACTAAAAAACGTTCTAAAAAACCAGACTTCTACCTTCAATATTTAGATTCTGCTAAGTTTTATAAGAAAAAAGATATAGATAAGAGTTTGTCTTTTATAGAAAAAGCACTAAAAAACAATCAGTCTAAAGAGCGAAATGCTGCTACTTATAAAACACTTGCAGAAATTTATACTTATTGGAAACAGTATGATTTAGCTATAAATAATTACAAATTATCAATCCAAATTAGAGAAGATGTTGGTACAAAAATAGACTTAGCTAAAACTCAATTCTTATTAAAAGAGTTCTCAAATAGCCAACAAACATTTTTAGAATTACAAAAAAGTAATTTAAGTAATTATGAAAAAATTCTTGTGGCAGAAGGTTTGGGAGATATCGATTTTGTTTTAAAAAAATACACCAGTGCAAAAAACAATTACCAGAAAGCTTTACTAATCGCAAAAGACAATTTCGTTACTCCAAAAGTTACAGATTTAAATTCCAAATTAGCAGATGTTTTTGCAGCAGAAGGAAATATGGAACAAGCTAATATTCGCTTTAAAAATTCATTAGAATTAGCCTCAAAAGAAAACCTAAATCGTGCCTTAAAAGAAGAAGAAAAAGTAGCCGATTTTTATAATTCTAACAGACGTTTCGATGAAGAAATAAAACTTAGAAAAGAGAGTTTAAAGAAAGCAAAATTAGAAAAAACTACCAAAAATAAATCACAATCAGATTCTATCACCTCTCAAAAAATAAACTACAAAATTGGAAATGCCTATTTCTTAAAAGAAGATTATAACGAAGCCATTCCTTTTCTAAAAGAAAGTAAAAAAGATGCAAATAAAAACAATGATATTATCATAGAAAAAGATGCTACCAGAAAGATATCCGAAGTTTATGCAACTGTGGGCGATTATGATAATGCTCTTAAAAGTTACCAAGAATATGTAAAGTTAGTAGATGCATCTTATGTAAAAAAAGAACAAGAAATAAAACAAGTACAGCGGTTTTCAAAAAAAATATCAGACAATCAAAATAGAATTGCAAGTCTAGAAAAAGACAAAGAATTAGCAGAAAGTAAAATTAGTTTAGCTTATATAGATAATAAACTCTCAGAAGAAAGTAATCGAAGACAAAGACAAATAATTTACTCTTTAACCGGAGGTGTCTTATTAATGATTTTGTTAATGTATTTTATGTACAGAAATAGCAAACAACAAAAATTGGCCAACAATTTATTAGCTTTAAAATCCATGCGTTCGCAAATGAATCCGCATTTTATCTTTAATGCATTAAATTCTGTAAACAGTTTTATTGCGGTAAATGATGAGCGAAATGCAAATCGTTATTTGTCAGAGTTTTCTGCATTAATGCGTGCTGTTTTAGAAAATTCTGATGAAGATTTTATTCCGTTAACCAAAGAAATAGAGTTATTAGAACTCTATGTAAAACTAGAACACAACAGGTTTAAAGATAAGTTTGATTATCAAATAAATATAGATAAAACCATCAATTTAGAGCAATTTGCTATTCCGCCTATGCTATTACAACCTTATATAGAAAATGCAATTTGGCATGGCTTAAGGTATAAAAAAGAAAAAGGTCATTTAAAAATTTCTATTCATCAAAAAGACTCTGAAACATTAATAATTTCTATTATCGATGACGGAATTGGAAGAAAACAATCACAAGATTTAAAAACTAAAAATCAACTAAAACAGAAGTCAAAAGCTATGAGTACTATAAAAAATAGAATTGCTATTTTAAATAATATGTACAAAGATCAAATCTCTGTAAATGTTTCTAATGTTTTAGAAAATGGAACAGGAACAAAAGTAGAATTGTTATTGAAAAAAAAGTAAGATGAAACTAAAAGCAATTATTGTAGAAGATGAACAAATAAGTAGAGAAATTATTCGAAATTATTTAGGCAAATATTGCCCAAATGTTCAACTTCTAGGAGAAGCAAGTAATATTGATGAAGCTTATAAACTAATAGTAAAACACCAATTAGATTTGGTGTTTTTAGATGTAGAAATGCCTTTTGGTAATGCCTTTGATTTATTAGAAAAAGTAGATAACAGAACCTTCGAAACCATCTTTGTTACCGCGTACGATCATTATGCAATAGACGCTTTAAATAATGATGCAAGTTATTATTTGCTAAAACCAATTTCTATAGATGAGTTAATAAAAGCGGTAAATATTGTTACAGAAATTAAGGAAAAAGAAAACCAGTTGCAACACCAAATATTAACGCCAAAAACAAATTCGGCAACAGGTAAAATTACCATTCCACAGCAAGACGGTTTCGAAGTTATAGATATTAACGATATTGTGTTTTGTAAAGCAGACGATAATTATACAGAAATTCATTTAGCAAATTCTAAAAAACTTGTAAGCAAAACTTTAAAGTATTTCGAAGATGCTTTAACAGAATATACCTTTGCAAGAATTCATAAATCATATTTGGTAAACGTAAACGCTATTACAAAATACAAAAAAGGGAAAGGTGGAAGCGTAATTGTTTCTAACGGAAAAGAAATTTTAGTTTCTGCGTCTCAAAAAAGTAACTTACTTTCGTACTTTAAATAAAAAATATGCCAATCATTAAAGCTGTAAACGGAAAACATCCACAAATCCCAGAAGATTGTTTCGTAGCAGAAAACGCCACAATTTTAGGAGAAGTTTCTTTGGGTAAAGAATGTTCAATTTGGTACAATGCTGTAATTCGGGGCGATGTACATTTTATTAAAATGGGAAATAAAGTAAACATTCAAGATGGTGCAGTAATACATGCAACGTATCAAAAATCACCAACAACAATTGGCAATAACGTTTCTATTGGTCATAATGCCATTGTACACGGTTGTACAATTCACGATAACGTCTTAGTAGGCATGGGCTCTATAATAATGGACGATTGTATTATAGAATCTAACTCTATAATTGCAGCTGGTGCAGTAGTAACCAAAAATACACATGTACAAAGTGGTAGCATTTATGCAGGTGTTCCTGCTAAAAAAGTAAAAGATATTTCGCAAGAATTAATTTCTGGAGAAATAGATAGAATTGCCAACAATTACGTAAAATATTCCAGTTGGTTTAAAGAGTAATATTTGGGCGTTTTAACGGGCTTTCACTACTCGCTTTTTTTGTAAAAACAAAAAAGAGCTCAAACAAACCGTTCAATCCCTAACGCAAATTTCTGCTTAAAATAAAAAAACCCGATTTCAATTAAGAAATCGGGAAATATCAATAAAATAATCAACCAAAAAATTTTATTGATTTTTTATTATTTGCCTTTATAATGCATTTTTTTATTTTTTCTCTTTCCTTTTCCCTGCTTCATTTTTTTGGCAGCCATCATTTTTCTTTTTTTCTCCATTTTTTCAAACTTCGCAAATTGCTCTTCATTTAAGATGTTTTTCATCTTATTTTTCATTTCAATTTGTTTGTCTAATTGCTTGCTTCTCATTGCAAAAACTTCATCAGAAGTAGGTTTTTTCTTTTTTCCATTGCTGCTTTTCTATCAGCAATCTGTGCATTAATTAAAGGTCTAATTTTACGTTGCTGAGCATCTGTTAAATCTAAATCTAACGTCATTTTTTTTACAGCTAAATCAACTTGTTGCTCTGTTGTAAATTGTGGTCTTTTTTGCTTTCTTTTTTTCTGTGCTTGTGTAGTTATAGTAAAAGCAAATACTAGAACTAAAATGCTTGCTAATTTTTTCATTTTTCTGTTTTGTTTAAATTGTTATTTTCACTTCTTTGACCAAATAAATTATAAAAGGTTTAAATTTGCATCTCTATTTAACAATGGTTTAACAAAATTGAAACATGAAAAAAATTCTTATCCTTGTTTTCTTACTTCCGCTTTTTGCAAAAGCTCAAGATAGTATTAGAGTAGATTTAAGCAATCCTCATGCGGCTATATACACTCATTTGTACTTTTTACAATCCGATTCTTACCAACCTAAAAAAGCGGCTAAAACAATTTTTGGCCTTCCAGAAAAAGAAGCGATAGAAAAAGCAATTAAAATTAAACAAGTTTTAGATGGTAAGGGTTTATATGTAGATGTTAACAAAATTCCTACAAACCAAAACTACAAAGACACAATTGGGTATTCGTCTTATTTTAGATATGTGCTATTTCCAGAAAGAATGCCAGATATTTATGTAGAAAAGATAGACGATAAATGGTACTATTCTGCAGAAACAGTAGCCAAAATAGAAACTTTATATAAAGATGTTTTTCCTTGGTATGTACAAAAACTACAAAAAATAATTCCTGTTTCTGGACATAAAAATTTCTTTGGAATAGAGTTGTGGCAGCTTATTGGTTTATTAATAACCTTAATTTTAGGATATATAATTTTCTTAATAGTAAAAAGAATTGCTTTTTTTATTTTAAGAAAAGTTCAGCATCAAATAACTAGAAACACCAATTTAGAAGTAAACAAAGTTCTTAAAAAGTTAGCACATCCTATAAGTTTGTTAGCAACAGCAACTTTTGTAGACAAGGTTTTTCCTTCGCTTCAATTTAGTTTAGAAGTAAATACTTGGGTGTTTTTAGCATTAAACATAGCAGAAACGGTTTTTTGGATTTACGTTTTCCTAAAACTAGTACAAGTAGTTATGAAAATTTACTCTGAGTACACAGAAAAAACTCATGGTAGATTAGATGATCAGTTAGTGCCCATATTACATAGTTTTTTTACAGGCTTAGTTTTAGTGGCAGGTTTGTTAAAATTACTAACCCTTTTTGGAGTAAATACAACAACCTTATTAGCAGGAGCAACTATTGGTGGTTTAGCTTTTGCATTAGCCTCTCAAGACACGGTAAAAAACTTAATAGGTACTATTATGATTTTTCTAGACAAACCTTTTCATATAGAAGATTGGATAGAAGCAGGAGAAGTAGTAGGTACCGTAGAAAAAGTGGGCTTTAGATCAACTAGAGTTCGTGCTGCTGATACATCTGTTTATCAAATCCCTAATAGCAGGTTGTCAGAAATTGTGATCAATAACAAAGGTTTACGTTTGTTTAGAAGATACAATACCAATTTAGGTTTGCGTTACGATACACCTCCAGAGTTAATAGAGGCTTTTGTTAAAGGGGTAAGAGAAATTATAATTGCACATCCAGAAACTCGTTCAGATTCTTACAATGTAGAATTTACGGGCTTTGGAGACTCGGCTTTATTAATTATGGTAAACGTCTATTTTAAAAGTTTAGCCTGGGGCATAGAGCAATCGTCTAAACATAGATTACACATTGCAATTGTTAAATTAGCAGCAGAATTAGGAGTAGATTTTGCATTCCCTTCTACAACGGTTACTATAGAACAGTTTCCAGATAAAACAGGATTACAGCCAAAATACAATACAGATTCAGAGAAAATAAATGCATCAATAAACAAAGTGGTTTCAGAGTTCTCTAAAGAAAACCCAGAATTATAAAAATAATTTATATGAAAAGTTTTTTTAAGTATTTCGTAAAATTTTTATTGCTACTAATTGTTGCTGCAATTGTATTTTTCTTTTGGGCTTCATCATCAACTTTAGATGCTAAGCAATACCAAGTTTTAAGTACAAATAATAAGATTCTTAAAAAAACAAACGATTCTATTTTTAGCATAGTAACCTATAATATTGGGTACTTAAGCGGAATGACAAACAACCTTCCTGTACCAAAGCCAAAAGAGTTATTTGAAAAGAACTTACAAACAGTTTTAACAGAAACTAAAAAAGTAAATCCAGATATTATAGCTTTTCAAGAAATAGATTATAACGCATCAAGAAGTTATCATGTAAATCAGCAAAATCAAATAGCTAAACTGGGGTTTAAATATACAGCACAAGCTGTAAATTGGGACAAGCGTTACCTTCCTTTTCCTTATTGGCCAATAAGCATGCAATTTGGTAAAGTAGTTTCTGGGCAATCTATTATTAGCAAATACCCATTAAAAGAACATCAAAGAATTGTTTTGTCTAGAGTAGCAGATGCTCCTTTTCATAGAAATGCTTTTTATTTAGATCGTTTAGCACAAGTAGTAAAAGTAATTATAAACAAACAAGAAGTAGTGCTTATAAACATTCATTTAGAAGCTTTCGATACAGCTACAAGAGCAAATCAATTTCAAGAAGTGCTTAACCTTTTTAATAAATATAAAGATAATTATCCAACAATATTGTTAGGCGATTTTAATTCTAGTGCAAGAAATAAAGAGGCTATAGTTCAAAAAATGTTTGCAATGTCAGATGTGGGTAGTGCTGCTTTTAATAAAGAAAACCCTGCAAATACCTTCAATACAGAAAATCCTTTCGAAAGAATAGATTATATCTTTTATACAAAGAATAGCATTCAATATGTTTCGGGTAAAGTATTAAACCAATTCAAACAAGCCTCAGATCATTTGCCTATTCTTATGGAGTTTAAGTTAAAGTAAAAAACAACTGTTCTTTATTCTGTAAAACCCAACCCCATTTAGTTAAGGTCTTTATCTGTACCGTTTCTATCTTGTAGGTTTACAGTCGGAATTTTAACAATCTCAAAAGTAGCAGAAGCCAAAACTACAGCTCCTTTTGTTTCCTCAATCATTTTCCCAATCTCTTCATGTAAGATGTTCTTCGTAAACCTTCTTTTTTTGTAATCTACAATGTATCTTAAGTTCAGCTGAACCCAATTATCAGTCATTGTAATTGCTAATGTAGGGTCAACTTGTGCATCTTCTATATAATATTCTTTAACTACATTTTTCCACTCTGCCATAGACTCTTGTACGTATTTGGCTAAGTTTTTTTGAGCAACAGAAATAACAATAGACTTGGCCAATTCAATATCAGATCCATATCTTATTGGTAAATTAAACTCGTCCCATACAAAAGGAAAATCTCTCGAGTAATTATATACAGCACCTTTAAAAACAAATGCATTACTTAGTTTTACAATTCTTCCGCTATAATTATCACTAGAAACCCATTCGCCAATTTCCATCATGGTAGTATAAATACTGTCAATGTCAATTACATCTCCCTTAATACCATTAATTTCAATTCTATCTCCAGGTTTATAAACCTTAACAAGAAAGATGTAAAAAGAACCTGCAATACTTAAAATAATTTCTTGCAAAGTAATGGTAATACCTGCAGTAAGAAACCCAATGGCAAGTCCAAGGTCTTTAATACTTCCGGTAAAATAAGAAACAGTAATTAGTATTACAAAAACATAACCAATTACCTCAACACCTTTTTGAGACTTATATTTGATGTTGTTGTTTGGTAGCTTCTTTTTCAATATCCTCCTTATCCAAGTAATAAAAACAAAAACCAAAACAATCCATACCAAATATTTAATAATATTAGTAGAGGTAGGATGATCTACAAACCATTTTTTTAAATCTTCTATCATTGCTTTGCTCTTTTTTATTCAATTTCCGTTATTCCTATTTTCTTTAAATATTCAAATGTTTTGTCATAAAAGTCCTTTGGTCTTGTATAGTCAATATCGCTGCTTTCTGGAACAAATAATACCATCCCTTGTCTTGCTCGTGTAAGCAGAACTCGATATGTGTTCTTTAGATATTCTTTATCAATTTCCTTATTAATATTTTGCCATTTTGTTCCTTTAAAACTTTGGTACTTCCAATCTGTATTGTTCATATAAAAATTACCACCCCAAGCTACACAGGCCCAATCAATTTCTAATCCTTGAATATCAAACTCAGTAGCTACTTCTTCTAAAAAGTATGAAGATCTAATATCTTGGTTATTATTTAAAAACCAGTTTGGTGCAGAAATTTCATTTTTAACGTCAATTCCTAAAGGTCTTAATCGTCTTGCTCCAGAAGAGCTTATTAGCCCAATTCTTTCACTTCCTTTTGCTTTTTTTCGTAACCATTGTTTCGCTTTATCAAGGTTCCTTGTTATAACAATTGGATATGATTCTTTTATTTCTAAATAAATGTTTTTTGATTCTTCTATTTGTACATTTAGTAACTCGTGAATAAAAAGAGATAATTTCTCAGATCTGAAAGACCTTACAGATACTGCAAGGTGTAATTCAGTTTCACAAATCCCTTTTTCAATTAGCCATTCTTTAGATTCTTCGGATTTTATATAATTATTATTTTCTAGAATTAAATTCGAATAATGAATATCCCAGTCAGGAAAATGGTTATTTAAAGAATCTATCCATTCTCCTAATCCAGCTTCGCCAGTGTTTATCTCTTGCCCACCACCAATTAAACACACAATTGTACACCATTCAGAATGTCTATTCATTACATCAATTAAGAATTCTGGCTCAGACATATTGAAATCTTCTACTCCTTTTTTTCTTTTCATGAAAGAACTAACTTGATTTTTAGTCCAAGCTCTTTGAGCCTCATCAAAAACAACAACTTTTTCAATTGGTGCTTTATTAGACAATAAATTATCATCTCTAAAATGATGAATATTTTGAATAAAAGCATTTGCTTTTATAGCTGCTTCTTTCTTCGTTATTTTTTTTCCACTTTCTTTAGCTGTTATAACCTCATCTCTTGTTAGTGCTTCTCTTAAAACATCAACTAGAGGTCCATTTCCAGATAAAAAGACAGCGTGTTCATCTTCATCTGCTTTCATTCTCTCTACAGCTATATTTAAACCAGCTAACGTTTTTCCTGCTCCTGGAACTCCGGTTACAAAACAAATCGATTTTATTTTATTTGACTTAGATTTTTCTATTATAAAGTTAATACAATCTGCTGTTCTCGATAAATTAATAGTACCCGAATCAGATCTAGTAATTTCTTGAACATTATGCCCTTTGTAAAGTGCTTGAGCTGCTTCGATAATAGTGGGTGTTGGTTTGTAAATTGAATTCTCCCAATATGCAATATCGATTGGTTGATTTTTAGGATTTATAAAGTCTTTGAGAGTTTTAGAGATGTTATATTGGTTAGATTTAGCGGCAGTTTTATAAGAAATAGTATCAGTAATTGTTTCGGTGTAATTGACAGCATTAGTAGCAACTAAGATTGGAATGAGTTTAATATGGTGACTTCCTTCATGAAAATTCTTTAAGTCAATGGTATAATCAATTACTTGATCAATTGCATGTTTTTCATAACCACCATCACCAACCTTAAATTCAATTATAAAAGCAACATCATTAATAATTACTATGTTATCTACTCGTTTCCCCATTCTTGGAATCGAAAATTCAAAATAAATTTTACCGTTAAAGGCTTTAAGTTGGTCCTTTAAAATATCAATTTGTTTCTTCCAAGCATTAATTTGTAATTCTTCAAGAGTTCTATTACTATGATTAGCTGTTAATTTTCCTAATATACTAGATTCTGGTTCTAGTAAAAAGTCTTGTATTTTGTTAGAGTAATAGGCTCTTTTCATAAAAGTATATTTGATTAATTTTTGGTTTTAAAGTGAACCTCTTTTCTAATAATCCTACAACTTATATCTCACTAGCTCAACCAGTAACGAAGTTATCACTTTTTAAATCCACAAACAAACCAAGCTCTTTTAAGAATTCCTTTTCGCTCCCTTAAAAATTTCTTCAACAGCAATACCGTAAGCTTTTACATTACTTGCTTTTTTAATCTTTTTAAAGGTTTTTTGTGGGTTAGAAAAACTTTTAGAAAAGTATTCCCAAAAACCAAGCATCTTCATTTTAATTGGGGTGGGGCCAGAAAGAGCAGCATCATATTCCTCAAAAATACGGTCATGAAACTCATGAAATATTTCAAACCTATTCTTAGGATAGGTAGTCGTATCAGCTTTAATCATACTCGGCAAAAAAGGATCTGCAATCAAACCTCTACCAATCATCCAATGGTCTATAGTACTAAAACGTTCTTGTAGCTTTTTAAAGGCAGCTACAGAAGTAATGTCTCCATTATAATACATTTTGTGTTTGCTATGATCCAAACATTTTTGAAAAGCTTCTAAATCTGTTCCTCCTTTATACAGTTGCTTTCCAATTCTTGCATGAATAGCAATATTTTTTAAAGGATACTTATCTAAAATAGGCAAAACATCCAAAATCTCTTCCGGATTCTCATAACCCATCCTCATTTTCATAGAAACAATAATATCAGATTCATTATGTACTTTATGCAAAATACTATTAATCTTTTCTGCATCACTAATCAAACCAGAACCCATCCCTCGTTTGGTAACCATAGGGTAAGGGCAACCTAAATTCCAGTTCAATTCTTTATAGCCTAAACTTTCTACGTACTTAGAAACAAACAAAAACTCATCAACATCATTACTAATAATTTGAGGTATCACCGTTAAGGTGCTATTGTTTTCTGGCAAAAGATCTTTTTGATAAGAGTTCTTTATAACCAACTTTCCGTTAAGCCTAATGTATGGAGAATAAAAAGTGTCTATGCCTCCAAAGAAATGATGAAAAGCATTTCTAAACTTATAATCGGTAAAGCCTTGTAAAGGAGATGATAAAAGTGTCTGATTCATGAAGATTAATCTTATGCAAATATAGAATACTTTTTAAAGTAGTACACCATCAAACCTCTTTGCAATCTCTAACTATTTTTGCTGTTTTTTTAACACTTGTTTAAAGCAAAAAGAACAAAATAACGAATAGAATATAGCTTATTCCAACGGTATTGATTAAAAGTAGAATAGGGTTTTTCTGATTTTCCTTTTTTAAAACCAAGATGCTTGGTATTATAAAAAGATGAACCAAAAATGTATAAGGTAAAAGAAGACTACCCATTCCAAAAGAACCCCCTCTAGTGTATAATAACCAAAAAGTAATATAAATAAAATATAGATTGCTTATTAATATCAGTATGGCAATTGTAATCGTATACTTCTTTATCATTTTTAATGATCTAACCAGTATTTACCTCTTTCTGCTGCTGTCTTAATAGCTATATCAATATCCTCAAAAAGATAATCAGGAACACTTGTACTGCTTGCAGGTGTTAAAAGAGATTGCAAACCATCTTTACAGGTAGAAGAGCTAACTACTAAAATCGGAAAATTGGCTTCTCCCTCATCATTACCTCCATCTTTAAACATAGAAATATCATCAAATACTCGTAATAAAGAATTTCCCCAACGGTAAGTAAGCCCTCTAAAATCTAAAACGATAACATCCGGATTAAAATCAATAATGCCACAAATTGCTTTTTTAGAAATATACTTTGCATGATCTTTTCCTAAAGATCCATCAGGATATACACCAAAAAAGGAAATAACAAGCACATCAATCTTATCTGCAAATGCTTCTTTTGGTAAAAAGTATTTACAATCCAAAGATGTAGGTTTATGAGCACTATGTTCTATAAGAGTATACTTCATTTGTAAAAAAATAATGCTTAAAGATAAAAAAATAAAAGGCTTAAACCCTAAATAAAACCATTTCAAACATAAATACCTTTGCTGCAAATTCAATTTGCAAAACAAACATTGTCTATTTTATACTTTGCAATACAAATCAAAGTCAAAGAAAGTCGTTTTTAATACTTATCAAGTCAATTTAAAGGCACATCAACTAAAATAGAGTACTCGTCAAGCCAATTTCATCACCCGTCAAGTCAAATAGAGTACTTGTCAAGTCAATTTATCAACAGAGTAAATAAAATTATTAACAGATCAATAAATTTTTATAAGCTAATTATTAATTTTAAGAATCAAGCTTGTAAATCAGCTTTTAAAGTCACTGCCGAGAGCTACAAGGCGGTGCAAAATCGAAAAGGAAAAATAAGTATTAATTAAAATTTAATTACCATGGCACTTAAAAACAGTAATTCGCAAGCAGAAATCTTAGAAGTTTCAAGAATCGCATTACAAAATGTACAAACCAATCCTATCATCAAACCTTTAATGGAAGAAATGGGCTACAACACAGCCAAAATAGATGAAGGAAAAAACCTTTTAGAGCTTGCTAAAGAACAATTTAACACACATCAAATTATAGAAGATGCAAAGGCAAAAGCTTATCAAGAATTTGAAGATTTACGTTTAGAAATAGAAGCCAAATATGCCAAAGATCGTAAAAAAGCAAAGATTGTTTTTAGAAAAGAAATACTTACTTTTAAAGAATTAGGTTTAAAAGGCATCTTACCAAAGTCTTATGTAAAATGGTTAGAAACCGTAAACAAATTTTACAACCTTATCAATACAGATGCAACCCTATTAACTAAGTTAGAAACCCTGCAAGTAACACAACAACACGTTACAGAAATCATAAGTCAAATAAATAACCTAGAAAACCTTAGAGCAAACTATATACAGTCTAAAGGAAACATGCAAAATGCTACAAAAGTTAAAAATGCAGCATTTAAATCTCTAGAAGAATGGATAAGCGAGTTCTATGCAGTAGCAAGAATTGCTTTAGAAGAAGAACCTCAGCTTTTAGAATCTTTAGGAAAGCAAGTAAAGAGCTAATAGACATAAATAAAAAAAAACCTCACAAATTTGTGAGGTTTTTTTAGCTATAAATAGCAAAATCAAACAAAATACAATTATCTTAAAATATATTCATACATATAATCCATTCCCATTTTAGTTTCGTAATCTTTTAATAAATGGTACTTACGTTGCCATTTTATAAATTCATGATAGTGCCAAGTAATTTTAGGAACTTTTATACAACGCTCTTTTCTAAAAAGACGAACACACTTTCTCACCATAGTCAATCTTGGTAAATGCAAACCCCAAGTCTCTTTTTTTATCCACTCTTGATTTAGACTTGCAAAATCAGAATTCAATAATCCAGAAGAATACAAAGAAGCACTAGATACAACTGGTGTTTCTTCATTGTTTTTTATTTTATTTCTAGGAGCTCTAAAAGGGGTTCCTAAATTAGTACGATTTAATAGTCCATCTCCATCGGTATATCCATAGTTATTATCATGTCCTCTTGCCACTTCATCTACATTGTCAAAATGGTCTCCTGTAGTTTGAAGTATGGTAAAATGGTTGTGTATAAATTGTCCTGGTCTGTCTACAATACCTCTTACGCTATTACCTTGTAACATTCCGGTAGGAGATAAAAACGGACTTATATAGTAGTTTCTTTCTCCTCTTTGAAAGTTTTTACCAGATTTACTCATTTGTACAATGGCTTTACGCTTCATCAAAGGGGTTCCTTTGTCAACTAACTTCCCTCTGTTTTTTACCATAAAACCGGGCCTTCTTTTTATATGACTAGATTGGCTTCCATTGCTTAACACCCCATCATCAAAACCTCTAATTAATAAATTACCAGGAAACGTTAACAGTCCTTCGGCAGATTTTCCTGTAGTACTTCCTGTCATTATTAAGGTAGGAATGCTACTACGCATTAAAGGCCTCCATTTATATTTAGACACCATAGGTGTTAAATCAAACAAAATAGTATTGGTAGGACTAAAATTAGCATGTTGTTGTAAGTTGTTATTCTGAAAAAACACCTTAGCGGCAGTTTTTAATACAGGATTTATAGTAAGTCCTGCTAAAACGGCAATTCCTGTTGTAGCTAATGGGCTACCACCGTAAGCAGCATCAAATCCTATTTGGGCATCTATTTTATTTGTTATAAACCTAACATCTCCATAATAATCTTTATAAGTTTGGTTAGTACCAGACTTTTCTGCAATACTAAACATGGTACTTGCTACCAATCCTCCGGTAGAATGTGTAACTACAACAATACCATTACTTCCAAAACATCTTTTATTTTTATATTGTTCGTTAGATTTTACAACACCAATATTTTCTCCAGCCATGGCATCTCTAATCTGAGTTAATACGGCATGAATTGCAACCTCTAATCTTTGGTTTGCAGAATAAGAAACAATAAGATAAGAATTAGACGGAGCTATTGCACTTCCTAAACCTCTTTTTATATGATTTTCCCAATAACCTTTTGCTTCATTATAAAACTCACCTCCCTTATAAAATTCGTTTTTATCATCTGGCCATTTTCCTTGAAATGTTGGAGAAGGTTTTAAGTTACCCATAATTGCACTTAATTGCAAACCATGTATATAAACAACGTCCCTACCTCCAAATGGTTTTGTAGGGTCTAAAGCAGGTTTTTTATCAGAACATTTTGCTTTACCATTATAAACAATAGGTTGTATTCCATTCTTAGGCTTAAAATATTCGGGTGCTTCTTTTATCAATTTGTTTTCTATTTCCTCTAATTCTTTTTCAGCCTTTTCTATTTCAATGGCATCATGTGCATTGGGCTGTATGGCATCTTCCTCTGCATCATCACCTCCAATAGATAAGCAATCATCGGCTATATTTGCATACCAGTCTAAAGTAGAGGTATCTTGGTTAGGGTATAGGTCTTGTACTGTTCCTACCAAATATTCTTCATTGGTTACGGTAATGTTTTCATTTCCACTAGCATTTCCTATATCATAGGTCAAATTGTTTTCTTCACAAGCAGATTTTGATTCGTCCAAACAAACTCGGTCTATCAGTAAATTTAATCTTGCTCGGTTATTTTCAGGAATAAAAACCAAAGCAATATTTTCAAAATCCTTATGTGCTTTCCAAGCAGAAAGGGTTATTTTATTCCAATCTTCATAATAAGGGATGTTACCACTTAGAGTCATTATGGCAATGTTGGCATTTGGTGTTAAGCTATTTAAAGTACCATTAAAAGCAATTGCTTTTATTTTAAAAGACGATTTTTCTTTTAAACGTTTTATAGAAAATTTTAATTGATAGTTCTTATCTTTTTTAATTGGGGTTTGTAGTCTTTGATAAATAATGGTATTCGGACTAGTAATCATTCCTGCTCCAGTATCATCATGTCCATTAGAAACAGTGTTTGCATTAGTATAGGAATTAAAAGAGGTGTTTGTGGTTTTCCAATGTCCTTTATCTTTAAAGCTTGGATCAAAAATATATTTGGTATTACATGCATGCGGATCACTATTATCTACAACAGTTTCTTTATCAAAATAATAAAACACATTCCACTTCATGTTTTCTTCATTGGGTGTTTCTCCTTTAAACTCAATATTCCAAGCATAAGCATGGTTTAGACTAAGAGATAGGTTGCTAAAGGTTTTACTAACTCCTGTATTTATATTAGAAAGTATTTCTTCTTGTAAAACAATATGATTTTCTGCTACCCAATTTGGGTCATCTGTAATTTTTACAACTGTTAGTACAACTGTTTTTGAGCCAGCACTTTTGGTTTGTGCTGTTTGTAAATGAGGAACTTCTTTGCTTAATGTATACTTAAAATTAGGAGAGTTTGTATATACAATGGCTTCATTTGCAGGAGAAATCATTGTTATTTTTACCACTCCTTTCTCTTTTACTAAAATCATAGGCTTAGAAACCTTTTTCATTTTAGAAGTTTTTTTTACAGCCTTAATCTGCGCAAAAGAATTAATGCAAAAGATTAAAGTTAAAATTACGAATAGTTTCGTTTTCATACGTTCATGATTTTAGCAAAAATTAATTTATGAATGAAATAGTTAAAAAGTATTTCACCTCTCAGCAATTCAAATATATCATTCAATCAATTAGATGTAAAACTTCATTTAAGCAATGATGCAGTTCATCTAAGGAACGTGTTTTAAATAAGCAACACTTAAAAAAGTAAAAAACAACAACAAATTTTCCTTGTTTTATCGGTCTAGTATAAGAAAAGTAGGGCAGTTGTAAGCGATACTATTCGGATTAAGCTAAAGCCGATTTTTTAAATTTTGATATTTATCTTTTCTCGTTTTAAATATACCAAATTTAAAAATTTGGCGACCTGGCAAATACACCTAGATCTTTCGATTAAGCACTTTGACCCTATTTTTTTATACATTGTTGGCGGTAGTTTTTTTATTAGTATATCTATTAACAATATAAATTATAGGTGCAATTAGAATTAATAAATACCAATAATTTTTGTCGCTCCTTTTATTCAAGTAAAACTGTTTTGATTTCTTTTCTGTTTTAAAGGATGTTGTTTTATTATCAATAGTAAGTTCGTTATAATTTATTTGATTATCGTATAAATTAAACATAAAGGTGTTTGTAATATCAAATAGATCTGTGCCTTTAAAAATTATGAGATAATTATTTTGATGAGAATGACCAATGCTTTCTAATTCTTTAAACTCTTGAAATTGAAGTAAATCCCCTTTCTTGTCCTTTAGAATAAGGTTTTTGTTAATGTATTCATTAAACGTGTTTTCAAAATCTTTTTTGGTGGTAGAATTTTCTAATGATGGATTAAATTCCATTAAAGCATTTCGCATAGACCAAGGAAGTTCTGCCATAACCTCAACTGTATTTTCCTTTTGAATATAAGTAAAAAAAGCTTCATTTGGTTCGTGTGCAAATCCGAGATTACTAAATAAGCAAAAGAAATAAAAGATTAAAACCGTTCTCATTTACCCTCCAATTTTAAAGTCATTTGAAGGCGTTCCTCTAAAGTATCTTGGAATGCTTGGAAAATCATCTGTAATCACATAATAATAAGTGCCTGCTGGATACTCTGGTGTTACTCCAGTTCTTCCATTTGCTTCATCCAATGTTCCTAATCCGTTTACAAATTCATAGTCGTTAGAGTAAATTTCATTATAAATATCGCAAGGTGCAGTAATTCCGTCTCCAGTCCTATTTCCTGACTTTAATTGATAACTTGACGTCATTTCAATAACAATAGATGAGTTATCTGTTGCTGTTGTATATGCATATTTGTAATAAATTGGAAAGCCATCAGCAGCATAACCAATTAAACTCATTTGGTTGGTTGGAATATTTAAATCTTGTAGGAAAAGAATTGGTGACCCGTGATAATGGTATTTTCCTGTAGGTTGTACGTGTGCATTATTACAATCTAAACCCAAATTTACATTTAGGGCTTCTAAATTCCATTCCCAATTTACGTTCGCACTCATTATTCCTTCGTGTGGAAAAGGTTCCGCTGCTACTGGGTCTAGTTCTACACCATTTAATAAAACTCCAAAAGAATATTGAGGTCCTACATTTACCCCTTGACCTGTTGTTGATAGAAGTGGTGTTAAAGTAGTTGATAAAACAGGGTTTAATGGAATGTTATAACTTTCAGACTGTTCAGAAATGGCGTTAGGGTTTAACGAACCTTGTCCACCACCAAAAAGACCTACCATATGGTTAGGAATACTATTTGAAGTAATTGTTCTTGTTGTGCCAGATGTTGTTTCTTGAAATTGCGAAGTAAATGGTAAGGAAACATTACAAACGCCTCTTGAATCATCTAGGACTTGGTCTGTAGTACAGTTTTCTGTTGTAGGTGTTTCGTCATCATTTTTATTGCAACTAAATATTATTAAAAACGAAACGGTAAGGAAACTTAATTTTTGTAAATTCAATGATTGTATATTTTGTATTTAATTTATAGACTTTGTTTTAACTAAAAGGTTTAATTTCGGAACGCTTGGTTTAAAGTACCTCCAACTGTTTTTATAAGTACAGAATAAGCAAATACAAAAACATAATGAAGCCTTACAAATATGTAAGGCTTCATTATTAACAGTTTTTATTATAACAAAAACTAAAGGATATTTTAAATATAAGATTAGTCGTTTTCATATAAGCGCAACCTGTTTTTTACAGCATTCAATTCATTTCGTAATGCCTTTTCCTTTTCTAGTAAGTTAAAAACCACATCAATACCTTCAAGGTTTACATTTAATTCGTTGTAAAGTCTTATTATTTTTTCAAGATCACTAATTTGATCTTGATGTATATAGTGTTGTTGCTCTATAATCTCTATCTGTATCAATCCCATTTTATGTAAATCCTTTACAAATGAAATTTCAATGCTATAATGTGTGCAAATGGTGTCTGTTGGTATTAAGTTTTCTCGAATCATCTGGCATTCATTTTTTGTAATTCTTTAAATAAGGCTATTTCTTTTTCATTTAGATTCGTAGGAATCTTTATATGATAAGTAATAATCAAATCTCCAAATACTCCTTCTTTTTTATAAATAGGGAATCCTTTTCCTTTTAATTTTACTTTAGCTTCATTTTTTGTTTCAGGCTTTATATTCAGTTTTACCTTTCCGTTAAAGGTATCTACGGTAATTTCTCCTCCTAAAATAGAGGTGTACAGGTCTAAGTCAATATTCAAATACAAATTGTTACCCTCACGTTTAAACAGGGTGTCATTATCAATCTTAAATTTAATATATAAATCTCCATTTGGGCCTCCATTAATTCCTAATCCACCTTTGCCTTTAATTTTTATTACTTGACCATTTTCTACCCCAGCAGGAATTGTAAGTCGTATCTTTTTACCATTAACCGTTAAAATTTGTTGCTGAGAGGTGTAAACGTCCTTTAGCTTCAGTTGCAATTCTGCATTGTAATCTTCTCCTTTAAACTTAGGGCTTCTGCCTTGTTTATAAGAAGATCCTCTACCACCAAACATCGATTCAAAGAAGCTAGAATACTCTTCATCCGAATATCCATGTTGATGAGATTGTTGTTGAGTCTGTCTTTGTTGTTGGCTCTGGGCTTTTTCATAGGCTTCCCCATTTTGCCAATCTTTACCATACTTGTCGTACTTCTTACGGTTCTCAGAATTGCTTAGAACTTCGTTGGCTTCATTTATCTCTTTAAATTTTAGCTCAGCGTCCTTATTATCTGGGTTTACATCAGGATGGTATTTTCTAGCGAGTTTTCTGTAAGCTGTTTTAATTTCTTTTTCTGTTGCAGATTTAGAAAGACCTAATATTTTATAATAATCTATAAATGCCATTAGTTATTTTTAATTTACTCATTAGTACCCTTAATTAGATATAGCTTTTTAAAAAAAGGTCTTGTAAATCACTATATCCAGCAATAACGAAATTAACTTTTTTTTAGTTTAGAAGCAAACCAAATTGCTTTATAATACTAACTAAAAGTTGCTTTTTAAAAAGAATAAATAAGCTTATTAGTAACTAAAAAAACCTCATCAATTAAGATGAGGTTTTTAATAGGTTTAAAACTTAGGTTTTAAATTATTTAGGATCTAAAGCTACTTCAATTCTAGCTAATACATCCTGTAAGTGATAACGAGAAGTTGTGTTCGATGCTTTTGATACAGCAGTCTTTACGTCTCTTTGTAATCTTGTCAACTCACCTCTTGCAAAAGATTTAATATCAGATTGTCCAATATTTACAGATGGAGTTCCAAAACGTCCTCTTTGGTTTTTAGCAGTATTTAGTAAGAAATCCAAACGCTCAATATGTGCTTTTTGTAAATTTCTTCTATAAGTATCAATACTTCTACCGTTATATAACTCAGACCAAATACCTCTTCTTAAATCATAAAACATAGAAACTAAATTATAAGCTTTCGTTCCGTTTAAAGTTTCATTTTCAATCATACGAGCCATTCTATCTGCACTTAAAACACTGTTTAAGGTTCTTACTTGTAAAGATCTAATACCTTCTAAAGCTCCACTAGATTGTACTTTAGAAAAAAGATCTTTATCTAATAACCAAGTTGGTGTTTTAAATAGTTGATCAATAACAAACTTTAAAGATTCTCTTTGACGTGCTTTGTCTACATGTGTATAAACAGCTCCTTTTTGATCTGTTGTTTTGTAGTTTTCATAAACACCTCCAACGTTAGAAGAAACATGTCCCATATATCTACCAAACTGACCAACTAATTGACCATACATTGTAGCCATATCGTCGTAAGTTTCACCTTTTTCACTAGTCCATTCTTCTAATCTAGGTAAAATTCTCTTTAAGTTTTTAATTCCGTAGTTACTTGCTTTTACAGCGTCATCACCTAAGTCTTCTGTTTGAGAACTAGGATCTACTACACCACGTTGTTGACGACCAAAACGATACATTGGGTCTCCAGCATGTTTTAAAATCCAAGAATCTAAAATTGCTTTTTCATCTTTAGCGTCTGTGTCTAAAATAGGTCTATATCCCCAAGAAATAGCATACTTATCATAAGTACCAATATTTGGCATTAAGGCAACACCTTTATCTCCAGGTTGAGCAATATAGTTAAAACGTGCATAATCCATAATAGATGGTGCAGTTCCGTATTTCTTAGTAAAACTTGCAGAACGTAATGAGTCTACTGGATAAGCTGAAGAACTACCCATATTATGTGGTAAACCTAAAGTATGTCCTAATTCATGAGAAGAAACAAAACGAATCAAACGTCCCATTGTTTCTGTTTTAAAGTTATTTCCTCTAGCATCTGGATTAATAGCAGCTGTTTGAATAAAGAACCAGTTGTGTAATAAAGACATTACATTGTGGTACCAGTTAATATCAGATTCTAAAATCTCTCCAGAACGTGGGTCACTTACGTGAGGTCCATTGGCATTAGGAATAGGAGATGCTAAATATCTAATTACAGAATAACGTACATCTTCTGGGCTATATTCTGGATCTTCTTCTTTTGTAGGTGCCATCTTACCAACAATAGCATTTTTAAATCCTGCAGCTTCAAAAGCAACTTGCCAATCGTTTACACCTTGTATAATATAAGGAACCCATTCTTTTGGAGTTGCTCTATCTACATAGTATACAATTTGTTTTTTAGGCTCAACTAATTCACCTCTTTTAAACTTTTCAATATCTTCATCTTTTACTTCTAAACGATATCTGTCTAAATATCTAACCGTTTTACTTTTTTGTGCTTCTAAGCCATAATCAGTTTGTCCACGTGCAAACCATCCAACACGCTCATCAAAATAACGACGCTTCATTGGTACTTTTGGTAATAAAACCATAGAATTACTCATTTGTAAAGTAATAGAACCTAAGGCTGAATTAGATGGTGGTTTGTTAGCAAAATATGTTTTTACATGTCTTACTTCTATGTTTCTTGGGTAACTACTTACTCTATCAATATAAGAACGAGTTTTATCCATTCTTGTCGCTTGATATCCTTTTCTGTAAAAACCAGGAAGTCCTAAAGGCTTAATGTCTGTAGCAAACAATGCAGTTGCATCTATTACAGTGGCCGTAGAATCTTTATTAAAGGCTTTTATTGGAAAAGAAAATAAGATTGGTTCAAAATTAGAATTTACCACAGCTTCATGCACTGGTAAAATCGTATCTGCAACAACACTATGAGAAACAATACGTAATAAAATGTTCTTTTTATTACGTTCCCAACGTAAAACTTGTGTGTTTGTTTTACCTCCACCAAAACCAAGTCCACTGGCAGTTTTAGCAATTCTAGTAACCATTAACATCTCTCTTTTTAATAGAGAATCTGGAATTTCAAAAAGATAAGTATCATCTTTTGAATGTACTTTAAATAAACCTTGGTCTGTAGTGTAGTCTTTTGTAACTATCTTACTATAAGGTTGTATAGCTCCTTTTTTAGGTTTCGGAGCAGGTTTTTGGGGTACTACTTTTTTAGCATCTTTTTTGCTTGTTTTCTTTTTACGTTGTGCTTCTGCATCAACAGAAATCCCAAAAACAAACGCAACTAAGAGTAGTTGGGCAAGTATTTTTTTTGTCTTCATAAATGTTTGATTTTAATTGTGCTCGAAGTTACGTAAACATTAAAAGACGTTTTCTTAAATATTTGTTAAAGGAAAGCGCTGTAATAAGCGTATAAAAAAACCTTCAGAAAGATCTCTGAAGGTTTTGATAAAGTATTTTTGAGTTAAAAGAAATTATAATTGAAATGCTTTTTTAACAGCATCTATATAGTCTAACTTCTCCCAAGTAAATGTTTCTACTTCTTGAGAAACAGTTTCTCCCATTGGATTTGAAAACGTAACTGTTTTAACTTCTGGAGTTCTTCCCATGTGTCCATAAGCTGCAGTTTCCGAATAAATAGGTGTTCTTAGTTTTAAACGTTTTTCTATAAAATACGGACGCATATCAAAAATAGTTTCTACGATTTTACTAATTTCTCCATCTGTTAAATTTACAGTAGAGGTTCCGTAGGTATCTACATTAATGCTTGTTGGTTTTGCAACACCAATAGCGTATGATACTTGTACCAAAACTTCTTTACACAAACCAGCGGCAACTAAATTCTTCGCAATATGTCTTGTTGCATAAGCTCCAGATCGATCTACTTTAGAAGGATCTTTTCCAGAAAAAGCACCACCACCATGGGCTCCTTTTCCTCCGTAAGTATCTACAATAATCTTACGTCCTGTTAATCCTGTGTCTCCGTGAGGTCCTCCAATAACAAAGGTTCCTGTTGGGTTGATGTGATAAGTAATTTGATCTGTAAATAATGCTTGAATATGAGCCGGCAATTTAGCAACTACTCTCGGAATTAAAATTTCAACAATATCTTTTTTAATTTTGGCCAACATTACATCGTCATCTTCATCAAAATCATCATGTTGTGTAGAAATTACAATGGCATCAATTCTTTGGGGTACATTATCATCAGAATACTCAATAGTTACTTGAGATTTTGCATCTGGTCGTAAATAAGTGATGTCCTTGTTCTCTCTACGCAATTCAGCTAATTCAATCAATAACCTGTGCGATAATTCTAAAGCCAAAGGCATGTAGTTTTCGGTTTCGTCTGTAGCATAACCAAACATCATACCTTGATCTCCTGCACCTTGATCTTCTGGATTTGCTCTTACAACACCTTGGTTGATATCTGGAGACTGCTCGTGTATTGCAGAGAAAACTCCACACGAATTACCATCAAACATATACTCACTTTTAGTGTAACCAATCTTGTTAATTACATCTCTAGCAATTTGTTGAACATCTAAATAAGTGGTAGATTTCACTTCTCCTGCCAAAACAACTTGTCCTGTAGTAACTAAAGTTTCACAAGCTACTTTAGATGTTGGGTCAAAAGCTAAAAAATTATCGATTAAAGCATCAGAAATTTGATCTGCAACCTTATCTGGGTGTCCTTCAGAAACACTTTCTGAGGTAAATAAATATGACATATAAATCTTCTTTTATAATTAATGAAAAATGAAAAGAGATTGCGTTGGTCGCTAAAAGTAGTAGAAAATTACTGCTTTAGCATTTTTTGTTTCAGCCAATATAATCAGCTTCAGAGGTTGCAATCAGTTCAAATTTTTCCTCTTAAATTCTGCTGCAAAGTTACATTTAAAATTCAAATAACAGAATTTATTGCAATAATATTTGTTTATAGTATCATCAGATAAAATATAGTTGTCGAGTTCAAATTTTAATGATTCTAATAAATACATCTTCAAAAATGAGATATATATAATTATTTAAAAATAAATGCTTTTTTACTTGTTTATTAAATTTTTCTGAACATATATTTGCACTCACAAAGTTCAATAACTTATTGAAATGTTATCAAGAAAGGTGGAGGGATTAGACCCTTTGAAGCCTTAGCAACCCTTTTCGTGAGGAAAAGAAGGTGCTAAATTCTACTTAATTTCAGATTCATTTATCAGAAATTGGATAGATAACCCAAAAGCAATTACACATCCGTGTAGTTGTATAATTCTTAATAACATTTTTCTAGTAAGTACATCAACAAAATTGATGCATTCGACTTTTGGTTTAATTATTTATTAACTCAAAAAAAATAGAAAAATGAGTACACAAAAATTAGCAACTAACGCGTTGCACGCAGGACATGATGTTACAACAAATGGGGGTACAAGAGCTGTTCCTATTTATCAAACAACATCTTATGTTTTTAATGATGCAGACCATGCTGCAAATCTTTTTTCGCTAAAAGAATTAGGGTTTATTTATACACGATTAAATAATCCTACAAATCAAATTTTACAAGATCGTTTGGCTGCTGTAGAAGGGGGTGTTGGAGCAGTTGTTTTTGCTTCTGGAACTTCGGCAATTTCTACAGGACTATTAACGCTTTTAAAAGCGGGGGATCATATTGTTGCATCAAGTAGTTTGTATGGTGGTACCTACAATTTATTAAGTGTTACCTTACCAAGATTTGGAATTACAACAACCTTTGTAGATGCATCAAATCCAGATAATTTTGCAGAAGCGGTTCAAGAAAATACCAGAGCCTTTTTTGTAGAATCTTTAGGGAATCCGAAGTTAGATGTGTTAGATTTAGAGGCAATTGCGGTACATTCTAAAGCAGCAGAAGTTCCTTTTATTGTAGATAATACAGTAGCAACTCCAGCTTTATTAAACCCAATCAAACATGGGGCAGATATTGTTATTCATTCTTTAACAAAATACATTGGCGGACAAGGAACTTCTTTGGGGGGAGCTATTATTGATGCCGGAACTTTTAATTGGGCAAACGGAAAGTTTCCTGAGTTTACAGAACCATCTGCAGGGTATCATGGGCTAAAGTACTACGAAACGTTAGGTGCAGCATCTTTTACTTTCAAATTAATTTTAGAAGGATTGCGTGATTTTGGTGGAGCTTTAAGTCCTACCAATGCATTTAATATCATTCAAGGTTTAGAAACATTGTCTGTAAGAATTAAACAACACTCAGAAAATGCATTGGCATTAGCAAAATGGTTGGAAAAACAAGAGGAAGTTACTTGGGTAAACTACCCTGGTTTAGAAAGTAGCAAATACAAATCTTTAGCCGATAAATATCTACCAAACGGTCAAAGTGGATTGGTTACTTTTGGTGCAAAAGGAGGCTTTGAGGCCGCTAAAACTATTTCAAACGAAACAAAAGTTTTCTCTTTATTAGCAAATATTGGCGATACAAAATCATTAATTATTCATCCTGCAAGCACAACACATCAACAATTAGATGAAGCAGCACAAGCAAGTGCTGGTGTTACCCAAGACTTAATTAGACTGTCTGTCGGTATAGAAGATCTAGAAGATTTAAAAGTTGATTTAAAAATAGCTTTTGCAAAAATACCTAAAGAAGTTCTCGCTTAATTTATTGATTTGGATAATAACTTGTTACATATAAATATTCTTAGTTTTACTACAGAAAGTGGTACTCAATTTAAAAACATTCAATTAAGTTATCAATTGTTTGGAAAAGAATTGGGTACAGCTCCTGTGGTTTTGGTAAACCATGCATTAACGGGTAATTCTGAGGTTTGTGGAGAAAAAGGATGGTGGAAAGATTTAATTGGAGATAAAAAAGCAATAGACACAAATAAGTATACCATTTTAGCTTTTAATATTCCGGGAAATGGATTTGACGGTTTTGTAATTGAAGATTATAAAAGTTTTATAGCTAGAGATATTGCTAAGTTATTTTTATTAGGATTAAAAGAATTAAACGTGAATCAGTTATTTGCATTAATAGGTGGTTCTCTAGGTGGTGGAATAGCATGGGAAATGGTGGTGTTACATAAAAAATTAACTCAAAACTTTATACCTGTTGCCACCGATTGGAAATCTACAGATTGGTTAATTGCCAATTGTCAAATTCAAGAACAGTTTTTAGTAAATTCTAGCAATCCTGTACATGATGCACGTATGCATGCAATGCTCTGTTATAGAACTCCAGAATCTTTTAAAGAACGATTTCATAGATCAAAAAATGAAAGTCAAGAACTCTTTAATGTAGAGAGTTGGTTATTGCATCATGGGAAAAAGTTGCAAGAACGTTACCAACTGTCATCTTATAAGTTAATGAATCAGTTATTAAGAACTATTGATGTTACAAAAGGAGGAAAATTTCCGCTTGATATTTTAGATGAAATTGAAGCAAATATATACATCATAGGAGTTGATTCTGATTTGTTCTTTACTGCTGAAGAAAATAGAGAAACTCATAAAAAATTAGCATTTACAAAAGAAAATGTTACTTATAATGAAATTAATTCGGCACATGGTCATGATGCTTTTTTAATAGAATACAAACAATTGCAAAAAATTATAGAGCCTATTTTTAATGAGGATTCTAAAATAGAAAAGATGAAAGTAGTGAAGTTTGGAGGAAAATCTTTGGCCAATGGTAAAGGTTTGCAAAATGCGATAGCGTTAATTACAAATAAAGTTAATAAAGGAGAACTTATTACAGTGGTTGCTTCTGCAAGAGGAAATACAACCGATGTTCTAGAAACTATTTTAAAGAAAGCAGTTAAAAAAGAGTCATATAAAGAGTTATTAGATAGTTTAAAAAAATATCAATTAGAACCCAATAATAAAGTAGATTTTTCTGATGAATTTTCTAAATTAGATACCCTCTTCGAAGGAGTTTCTCTTTTAGGTGATTATAGTAAGAAAATTAAAGATGAAGTTTTAGCGCAAGGAGAGTTGTTATCGGCAAAATTAATAACATATTTATTACAAGAAAACAATATAAAAGCACACGCTACAGATGCTAGAAGGTTAATTGTTACCGATGAAAACTTTGGAAATGCCCAACCAATAACCAATCTTTCAAAAGAAAATGTTGTTAACTATTTCAATAAGTTTAACGGCCAAACAGTACAGGTTGTTACAGGTTTTATAGCATCAAACAAAAAAAATGAAACCACCACTTTAGGTAGAAATGGAAGTAATTATACGGCTTCTTTATTGGCAAATTATTTAGATGCAGAAGAGTTGCAAAATTACACGCATGTAAATGGAATTTATACAGCAAATCCAGAATTGGTTACTGATGCTAAAAAAATAGAACAACTTTCTTTTTCTGAGGCAAATGAGTTGGCAAACTTTGGAGCAACTATTTTACATGCTAAAACTATTATTCCTTTATTAGAGAAAAATATAAAACTTCGTATTTTAAATACATTTAACAAAGAAGATAAAGGAACTTTAATTACTGCTAAGCCTAGTGAAAAAGGGATTAAATCTATTTCTACTTTAAACAATGTGTCTTTGGTGAATTTTGAAGGTAGAGGTTTGTTAGGTAAAGTAGGTGTTGATGCTAGAATTTTTAAAACCTTAAGTGATAGAGATATAAGTGTTAGCATTGTGTCTCAAGGATCTTCTGAAAGAGGAATTGGTTTAATTATTAATAAAGATAGAGCCTCAGAAGCGGTTTTGGCTTTAGAAAGAGAGTTTGAAAACGATTTTTATTCTCAAGATGTAAATCAAATATCTATTCTCAATAATGTTTCTGTGATTTCTATTATTGGTCAAGATTTAAGCGAATTTCACCTTCCTTATAACGCATTAATTAAAAATCAAATAGTACCTCTTTTATTTAATAACACAATCTCTGGAAAGAATATAAGTTTAGTAGTAAAAAAAGAACAATTACATAAAGCTGTAAATGTTATTCATGGACAAGTTTTTGGAATTTCTAAGAAAGTAAATATTGCTGTTTTTGGCAAAGGTTTAGTTGGAGGAACGTTAATTAACCAAATTTTAGAAAATGCGAAATCTATTCTAGAAAGAAGGAAAATTCAGTTAAACATTTTTGCCGTTGCGAACTCATCTAAATTATTATTGGTAAAAGATGGTGTAACTAAAAATTGGGAAGAAAATTTACAAAACAATAAAGTGGAGAGCAATCAAATAGAAGCGGTGGTTCAATTTGCTAAAACACATCATTTAGAAAATTTAATTGCGGTAGATAATACTGCAAACGCCTCTTTTATTAATAATTATATTCCACTTGTAGAAGCAGGTTTCGATTTAGTTTCATCTAATAAAATTGCCAATACAGTTTCGTATGCATTTTACAAAAAACTAAGAATTAAATTAAAAGAACATAAAAAACAATATTTATACGAAACCAATGTAGGAGCAGGTTTACCTGTGATAGATACGATTAGATTATTGCATGAGTCGGGTGAAAATATTACAAAAATAAGAGGTGTTTTTTCAGGTAGTTTAAGTTATTTATTTAACCGTTTTTCGGCAGAGGAAGTTTCTTTTTCAGAAACATTACAAGAGGCAATTTATAAAGGATTTACAGAACCAGATCCCAGAGAAGATTTATGTGGAAATGATGTTGCAAGAAAATTATTAATTCTTGCAAGGGAATTAGATTTGGAAAATGAGTTTGAAGATGTTGTCATAGAAAATTTAATTCCCGAAGAATTAAGAACTATTTCTTCAGCTGAATTCTTGTCTAATTTAGAAAAATTAAATGTGGAATTTCAACAAAAAAAAGATGCTCAAAAAGAAGATCACGTACTAAGATATATAGGTGATTTATCTGGAGATTTATTTCAAGAAAAAGGAAACTTGGAAGTAAAATTAGTGTCTGTACCTCAAAGTTCTCCGTTAGGTTCTTTAAAAGGATCGGATGCCATTTTTGAAATTTATACAGAATCTTATGGCAACCAACCTATTGTTATTCAGGGGGCGGGAGCAGGTTCTAAAGTTACGGCAAGAGGTGTTTTTGGAGATATTTTACGATTAGCAAAACATAATAATTGACACGAAGTGTCATACTGAACTTGTTTCAGTATCTCACTGAATAAAGACCTCAAAGATTTTCAAAACCTTTGAGTTCTACTAAAGAAAAAAGATGAATCATTTCGAAACACAAGCCATTAGAAATCAAACAGAAAGAACACAGTTTGCAGAACATTCTACACCTTTATATTTAACATCAAGTTTTGTTTTTGACGATGCAGAAGATATGCGTTCATCCTTCGCAGAAGAAAAAGAGCGTAACTTATATAGTAGATTTACAAACCCAAATACTACCGAATTTGTAGATAAAATTGTGGCTATGGAAGGTGCCGAATCCGGTTATGCATTTGCAACAGGAATGGCTGCCATCTTTTCAACATTTGCAGCGTTGTTAAATGCTGGTGATCATGTGGTTTCTTGTCGTTCGGTTTTTGGTTCTACACATAGTATGTTTACCAAGTTTTTACCAAAATGGAATATTGAAACTTCTTATTTTAAAGTTGATGAGGTTGATTTGGTAGAAAGCTTAATTAAAGAAAACACGAAAATTTTATATATAGAAACACCAACAAATCCGGCAGTAGATATTTTAGATTTAGAGTTGATGGGTAAAATTGCCAAAAAACATAAGCTTATTTTTATTGTAGATAATTGCTTTGCGACTCCTTATATACAGCAACCCATTAAATTTGGAGCAGATTTAGTAGTGCATTCTGCAACAAAATTAATTGACGGACAAGGGCGTGTTTTAGGTGGTGTAACCGTTGGGAATAAAGATTTAATGCGAGAAATTTATTTGTTTGCAAGAAATACCGGTCCTGCGATGTCGCCGTTTAATGCATGGGTTTTATCAAAAAGTTTAGAAACCTTATCGATTCGAGTAGAAAAGCATTGTGAAAATGCATTAAAAGTAGCTCAGTTTTTAGAAGAACATGAAAATGTGGAATTTGTAAAATATCCGTTTTTAAAGTCGCACCCACAATATGAAACTGCAAAAAGACAAATGAAACTAGGAGGTAATATTGTGGCATTTGAAATTAAAGGAGGAGTTCATGCAGGAAGAGCTTTTTTAGACAGAATAAAAATGTGCTCACTTTCTGCTAATTTGGGAGATACCAGAACCATTGTTACACATCCATCATCTACAACTCACGGAAGACTATCTGAAGAAGATAGATTAGAGGTAGGAATAACTAATGGATTGGTACGGATATCTGTTGGGTTAGAACATGTTAATGATATTATTAAAGATTTAAAACAAGCCTTAGAAAATGTTTAATATTTATAAAGAAATAAAAAAAAGAATTTTGGTTTTAGATGGCGCCATGGGAACTATGCTACAAGCCTATAAATTTACAGAAGAAGATTTTAGAGGAGAACGTTTTAAAGACTATCCAACACCATTACAAGGGAATAATGACTTGTTGTCTATTACCCAACCAGAAGCCATAAAAACTATTCATAGTAAATATTTAGAAGCGGGTGCAGATATAATAGAAACCAATACCTTTTCTGGAACTACCATTGCAATGGCAGATTATAATATGGAAAGTTTGGTGTACGAGCTAAATTATCAATCAGCAAAAATAGCCAAAGAAGTTGCAGATAAGTTTACAAATCAAAATCCAGAGAAACCAAGATTTGTTGCTGGTTCAATAGGACCAACAAACAAAACTGCTAGTTTATCTCCAGATGTAAATAAACCAGAGTATAGAGCAATTACTTTTAATGAATTAAGAGTTGCCTATAAACAACAAGTAGAAGCATTGTTAGATGGAGGGGTAGATTTATTATTGGTAGAAACAATTTTTGATACATTAAATGCAAAAGCAGCTTTGTTTGCTGTTGATGAAGTGCAAGAAGATAGAAAAATAAAAATTCCAATTATGGTTTCTGGAACAATAACAGATGCTTCGGGAAGAACTTTATCGGGACAAACGGTAGAAGCATTTTTGACTTCAGTTTCTCATATTCCATTGTTATCTGTAGGTTTTAATTGCGCTTTAGGAGCAGAACAACTACAGCCATACTTACAACGATTGTCTAGAGAAACAGCCTTCTATACATCTGCGCATCCCAATGCGGGTTTGCCAAATGCTTTTGGTGAATATGACGAAGCACCTAAACAAATGCAAGCCTTTATAGAGAACTATTTAAAAGATAGTTTGATAAATATTATTGGAGGCTGTTGTGGTACAAGTCCTGCACATATTAAAGCAATTGCTGAAGTCGCTGCAAAATATCAACCAAGAAAATTGTAGGAAAAGTAGATGAATAGATATTTAAAATTATCAGGGTTAGAACCATTAATAGTTACTCCAGAAAGTAATTTTATAAATGTTGGTGAACGTACTAATGTTACCGGATCTCGTAAATTTCTTAGATTAATAAAAGAAGAAAAATATGAGGAAGCATTAAGTGTTGCTAGAGATCAAGTAGAGGGGGGGGCACAAATTTTAGATGTAAATATGGATGAAGGAATGTTAGATGGTGTATATGCTATGACAACATTTTTAAATTTGATTGCTTCTGAACCCGATATTTCAAGAATCCCTATCATGATTGATAGCTCTAAATGGGAGATAATTGAAGCTGGTTTACAAGTTGTGCAAGGAAAATCTGTGGTAAATTCAATTAGTCTAAAATCTGGAGAATCAGAATTTATACGTCAAGCAAAATTAGTAAAGCGTTACGGAGCTGCTGTAATTGTAATGGCTTTTGATGAAGATGGACAAGCAGATACTTATCAGCGAAGAATAGATATTTGTAAACGTTCTTATGATATTTTGGTAAATGTTGTTCGGTTTCCTTCTCAAGATATAATTTTTGATCCTAATATTTTTCCTGTTGCAACAGGAATGGATGAGCACAGAAGGAATGCATTAGATTTTTTTCAAGCAGCAAAATGGATTCGTGAAAATTTACCAAATGCAAATGTTTCGGGAGGTGTAAGTAATGTGTCTTTTTCATTTAGAGGGAATAACATTGTAAGAGAAGCTATTAATTCTGCATTTTTATATCATGCAATCAAACATGGAATGAATTTAGGAATTGTAAATCCAACTATGTTAGAGGTTTATGATGAAATCCCAAAAGACTTATTACAACATGTAGAAGATGTGTTGTTTGATAGAAAAGAAGATGCAACAGAACGATTATTAGATTTTGCAGAAACGGTAAAGGGTGATAAAAAACAAGATG
The DNA here is from genome assembly GCF_022662535.1 of Polaribacter marinus. Classification (GTDB taxonomy): domain Bacteria; phylum Bacteroidota; class Bacteroidia; order Flavobacteriales; family Flavobacteriaceae; genus Polaribacter; species Polaribacter marinus. The sequence goes on along the minus strand of NZ_JAKQYM010000005.1, from coordinate 7,222 downwards.
AAACTAAGGTTCTAGAATGGAGAACCAAGTCTTTACAGGAAAGAATTACATATAGTTTGGTAAAGGGAATTGATGCTTTTATTGTAGAAGATGTAGAAGAAGCAAGATTACAATCGGTAAAACCAATACAAGTAATAGAAGGTCATCTAATGATAGGTATGAACGTTGTTGGTGATTTGTTTGGAAGCGGAAAAATGTTTTTGCCACAAGTTGTAAAGTCAGCAAGAGTAATGAAAAAAGCAGTGGCATATTTACAACCATTTATTGAGGCAGAAAAAGATGGAAAACAAGAATTTGCGGGTAAAATATTAATGGCAACCGTAAAAGGAGATGTACACGATATTGGTAAAAATATTGTTTCTGTTGTCTTAGGTTGTAATAATTATGAAATTGTAGATTTAGGGGTTATGGTGGCTCCAGAAAAAATTATTGAAGCCGCTAAAAAAGAAAATGTAGATGTTATTGGTTTAAGCGGATTGATAACCCCTTCATTAGATGAAATGGTCTACTTGTCTAAAGAAATGGAAAAAAATAATTTTTCGGTGCCTTTGTTAATTGGAGGGGCAACAACTTCAAAAGCACATACTTCTGTAAAAATATCACCCAACTATTCTAATACCGTTGTACATGTAAACGATGCCTCTAGAGCGGTAACTGTTGTTGGTAACTTGTTGCAAGAAAATAATGCAATTTATAAGAATCAAATTAGAGAAGAATATCATCTTTTTAGAGAAAAATTCTTAAAAAGAGGAAAACAAAAAGAATATGTTTCTATTGATGAAGCTAGAAAACGTAAATATAAAATCGATTGGAATACCTCTAAGATAAACAAGCCAAATCAATTAGGAATTCAAGAAATTCAAGATTTTGATATTTCAAAATTAGAAGAATTTATAGATTGGTCTCCCTTCTTTAGAAGTTGGGATTTACACGGAAAATATCCAGATATTCTAACGGATAATGTAGTGGGAGAACAAGCATCAGAATTATTTACAGATGCAAAAGAGTTGTTAAAAAAAGTCTTTGACAATAAATTGTTAAAAGCAAAAGCTGTTTTTGGTTTATTTCCAGCAAATACAATAAATGATGACGATATAGAAGTTTATAATGATGAAAAAGAAGTCCAAAACACATTTCTAACACTTCGTCAACAATTAAAGAAAAGAGAAGGGGTTCCAAATCATGCATTGGCAGATTTTATTGCGCCAAAAGAAACCGGATTGCAAGATTATATGGGGGCATTTTGTGTTTCAACAGGCTTTGGGACAGCAGAATTAGCAGCTCAATTTGAAGCAGAAAATGATGATTACAATTCAATAATGATAAAGGCATTGGCAGATAGATTAGCAGAGGCTTTTGCAGAATATTTACATAAAGAAGTTAGAACAAAACATTGGGGCTATGCTTTAACAGAAGATCTTTCTAACAAAGAGTTGATTAAAGAAAATTATAAGGGAATTCGTCCTGCACCAGGGTATCCTGCATGTCCAGATCATTTAGAAAAGAAAACTATTTGGAGTTTGTTAAATGTATATGAAAGAATTGGAGTAGAACTTACAGATAGTCTAGCAATGTGGCCTGCAGCAAGTGTTTCTGGATATTATTTTGCAAATGAAGAAGCAAAATATTTTGGTTTAGGAAAAATTACTAAGGATCAATTATTAGACTATGCAAAGAGAAGAAATGTTAGTGAACAAGTTGCAGAAAAGTGGCTTAATCCAAATTTAGTAGACGATTAATAGTAGAAGTTTTAAGTTAACAATTTGTTTTCTTTCAGCTAATAAAAATAAATGATAGAAATTAGAATTTTGCAGCCTAATAAATTAAATAAAATGAGAAAGTATAGAATTGAAATTAGATTCGCTGTTCAACTTTTAGCACTTACGTTAACTGCATTATGTATTGCCTATTTCTTGTAGTAATAAGTTAAAAAGAGATTTTTTTCTCTGAATAAAATTATGAAAGTAACAGAACATATTAAAAATTCAAACGGAAAAACATTGTTTTCATTTGAAATTATTCCTCCCAAAAAAGGAAATAATATTGAAGATTTATATCACAATATAGATCCATTAATGGAATTTAATCCGCCATTTATAGATGTAACAACCTCTAGAGAGGAATATATTTATATCAATAAAGGAAATGGTTTGTTAGATAGGAAAATTACTAGAATGCGTCCAGGAACTGTGGGTATTTGTGCTGCAATTAAGCATAAATATAATATAGACACAGTGCCTCATGTATTATGTGGTGGTTTTACAAAAGAGGAAACAGAATACGTTTTGGTAGATTGTCATTATTTAGGCATAGATAATGTGATGGCTTTAAGAGGTGATGCTATGAGTCATCAAAAATATTTTGAACCCTGTGAAAATGGAAATCATTTTGCAAAAGATTTAGTTAATCAGATTCAAAATTTAAACAAAGGAAAATATTTACACGAGGTAATTGAAGCAAATCACAAATCAGATTTTTGTATTGGGGTTGCAGGATATCCAGAAAAACATTTAGAAGCACCTTCTTTGCAAACCGATTTAAAAAGACTAAAAGAAAAGGTTGATGCAGGTGCAGATTACGTGGTAACACAAATGTTTTTTGATAATCAAAAATATTTTGATTTTGTAGAAGCTGCAAAAAACATAGGAATTCATGTGCCAATTATTCCAGGAATTAAACCTATTGCTATAAAACGTCATTTACAATTATTACCGCAAGTGTTTAAAATTGATTTACCACAAGCTTTGATTAATGAAGTAGAGAATTGTAAGTCAAATAAAGATGTTCGTCAAGTAGGAATTGAATGGGCAATTCAGCAATCTAAAGAATTATTAGCTGCAGGTGCTCCAGTTTTACACTATTATTCTATGGGAAAGAGTGATAATATTCATCAAATAGCATCAGAGGTTTTTTAACTGTAAGCATAAAGTATCTTTATAGACAAATAGTAAAAAGTAATTTTTGTAAAATAAAAGTGGTAAAAATTTTGATTACTTTTGTTTTATAGAAATAGAATAACAATTTAAAAATAAATAAAATGGCATTAGAAATTACAGATGCAACTTTTGAAGAAGTAGTATTAAAATCAGACAAACCTGTATTGGTAGATTTTTGGGCTGCTTGGTGTGGACCTTGTAGAATGGTTGGGCCAATTGTTGATGAAATTCATACAGAATATGATGGAAAAGCAGTTGTTGGTAAGGTAGATGTTGATGCAAACCAAGAGTTTGCAGCAAAATACGGAGTAAGAAATATACCAACTGTTTTGATTTTTAAAAACGGAGAAGTAATAGACAAACAAGTTGGAGTTGCTCCAAAAAATGTTTATACAGGTAAGATTGATGCTGCATTATAGCAACAATCCATAATTTATAATATAGAAAAGGTTTGGCTGACGTCAAACCTTTTTTTATTTTTAGAATCTAAATTTCTTTTTTAATGAAATATTCTCTTTATTTTTTTTTATGTTTAGTAGTGTTGGCTTCTTGTAACAATATAACAACCAAAAAAGTAGAACTTGAAAAAGGAATTTCCTTTGAGTTAGCAACATATAGAAAGCAACAAATCGCAGATGTAGTGTACAATTTGCATTTTAAAATACCAAAAGAAAAAACAACTTCAATTGCTTCAAACCTAACGGTAAATTTTACGGTAAATGATTTAAAAAATGATGTTTTTTTAGATTTTAATGAAGATGTTTCAAAACTAAAAACTTTAAAAATAAACGGTAATAAGTCAGTGATTAATCATCAAAAAGAGCATGTTATTATTGATAAAAAAAACTTGATTTTAGGAAAAAATACTGTAGAACTGTTTTTTGATGCCGGAGAAAAATCATTGAATAGGAATGATGATTTTTTATATACATTGTTGGTGCCAGATAGAGCAAGTACTTTGTTTCCTTGTTTTGATCAACCAGATATAAAAGCCAAGTATAATTTAAGAATTACAGCTCCAAAAGATTGGCAAGTATTAGCGGGAGGTTTTGAAGAAAATAGTTTAGAATTAGATCGTTTTATAGAGCATACATTTGCTACTACAGATTTAATGAGTAGCTATTTATTTTCTTTTGTAGCAGGTAAATTTACAGTAACAACTAAAAACCCCGGAGCGTTTGATATGCGCTTTTTATACAGAGAAACAAACGAAGAAAAGATTACTGAAAGTGTAGATGAGGTATTTAAAATACATCAAAATGCCATTGACTTTTTAGAGGACTATACAGCTGTTAAGTTTCCATTTCAAAAAATGGACTTCGCGGCAATTCCGCCTTTTCAATATGGAGGAATGGAACATGTAGGTGCAATTCAGTATAGACAATCATCGTTGTTTTTAGATAAAAATGCAACGCAGAATGGTAAGTTAAAAAGAGCAAAGTTAATTGCTCACGAAACTTCGCACATGTGGTTTGGAGATTTGGTAACCATGAAATGGTTTAATGATGTTTGGATGAAAGAGGTGTTTGCCAACTTTATGGCAGATAAAATTATGAATCCTGTTTTTCCGGAAGTCAATCATCAATTAAACTTTATGATGTCTCACTATCCGAGTGCATATTCAGAAGACAGAACAAAAGGAACAAATGCGATTCGTCAGTATTTAGGAAACTTAAAAAATGCAGGTTCTTTATACGGAAGAATTATTTATAACAAAGCACCAATTATGATGCGTCAGTTAGAGTATTTGTTGGGTGAAGTTATTTTTAAAGAAGGAATGCAAGAATATATAAAAACCTATGCAAATTCAAATGCAGATTGGAATGAATTGGTTTCTATTTTAGATGAAAAATCTACCAGAGATATTAAGAAATGGAGTGATGTTTGGGTAAATTCATCTGGAAGACCTGTTTTTTACGAAGAAATTGAATACAATGAAGAAGGAAATGTAACCAAGTTTATTCTTCATCAAAAAGCAGAAGATGGTTCTGATAAAATTTGGACACAATCCTTTAAAATTAAATTGATTGATAAAGTAGGGGCTCAAAAAATCATCAATATTAAAAATATCGAAAAATCTTTTGAGATTACTTCTCAGATAAAAGATTTTAAACCACAGCAAGTTTTATACAATGTAAATGGTTTTGGATATGGTGTTTTTCCTATTTATAAAGACGAAATTTATAGTTATAAAAATATAAATGATGAGGTTTCAAGAGGATATCAATTTATTAATTTATATGAAAACATGTTGGTTGGTAACGTTTCTTCGTTAGTCACTTATCAGGTTTTGTTAGACGCTATTAAAATTGAAAAAAATGAGTTAATTACAAATTACTTATCAGGAAGAATTCAGAATATATTTTGGACGTTCTTAACAGAAGAACAACAGAATAAAATTCAAAATAAAACAGAAGATGCCGTTTTAAGATTACTAGAAGAAGACTTGCCAAAAAATATAAAGAAAACTTTATTTGGTTTGTATAAATCAGTTGCCTTCTCTGAAAAAGGAAAAACGAATTTATATGAAATTTGGTCTAAAAAGAAAATTATTCAAAATCTCTTTCTAAATGAAAATGACGATGCCTCTTTGGCAACAAAACTGGCTATTTTTAAGCATCCAAAAGCAATAGAAATTTTAGAAGAACAACAAACTAGAATTTCGAATTCAGATAGATTAGAACGTTTTAAATGGTTGTTACCATCTCTTTCTAATGATCAAGTTGTTAGAAATCATTTTATGAAATCGTTATTAGAAAAAGAAAATAGAGATAAAGAGTCTTGGGTGCAAACTGCCTTAAATAACATACATCACCCATTAAGACAAAAGTCCTCTATAAAATATTTAAAACCCATTCTAAACAAATTAGAAGAAGTACAATTAACAGGTGATATTTTCTTTCCTAAAGGATGGTTGACAAGTTCTATTGGAAATTATTCCTCTAAAGAAGCGCATGCCATTTTACAACAATTTTTAGAAGAAAATCTAGGGTATAACCCTATTTTATTAAAAAAATTACACCAAACTACAGATAATTTAGAAAGAGCTCAAAGCATTAAAAAATAATATGAATTTATCAGAAATTGCATCATCAGAAATAAAAAACTTAGATATTCTTGCAAAACAAGTGGTAGAAGGTTTTGTAACAGGTATTCATAAGAGCCCTTTTCATGGGTTTTCTGTTGAGTTTTCTGAACATAAATTATACAACAAAGGAGAAAGTACACGTCATATCGATTGGAAACTTTTTGCGAAGACAGAGAAATTATATACTAAAAAATACGAAGAAGAAACCAATTTGAGGTGCCATATTATTATAGACAATTCAGCTTCAATGCATTATCCGGTTGTAAAAAAACAAACAATCACTACTTTAAATAAAGTAGGATTTTCCGCAGTAGCTGCTGCTGCTTTAATGGAAATTTTAAAAAGACAAAGAGATGCAGTTGGTTTAAGCGTGTATTCTGATTCTTATGAGTATTATGCCCCAGAAAAAGGAAGTGAACGTCATAGAAAGATGCTATTGCATAAATTAGAGAAATTATTAGTTTCAGTATCTAAATCAGCTACAGAAACATATCAATATTTGCATGAAATTGCAGAAAAGATCCATAGACGTTCTTTAATATTTCTTTTCACTGATATGTTTCAAACCACAAAAGAGCAAGAAGAGTTATTTGAAGCTTTGAGACACCTAAAATATAATAAACATGAGGTAGTTTTGTTTCATACTTTTGATGGAAAGACAGAATTAAGCTTCGATTTTGACAATACTCCCAAAAAATTTGTAGATATTGAAACAGGAGAAGAAATAAATATTTATGCAGAAAATGTTCAAGAAAAGTATAAGGAATTAACAGAAAAGTACTTTAAGGATTTAAAAAATAGATGTTTACAATATAAAATAGATTATGTTCCTGTAGATATTCATTTAGGGTTTAATGAAGTTTTGACAAAATATTTGATAAGCAGGAAAAATTTTTTATAATTTTCTTTGGTAAATTAAAAAACAGAGTTATATTTGCAACCGCTTAAAGCAACGGTCTGGTAGTTCAGCTGGTTAGAATACCTGCCTGTCACGCAGGGGGTCGCGGGTTCGAGTCCCGTCCAGACCGCTTTTTAAAGAGTAAATCAAAGTAATTTGATGAAAGCCCCACTAAAATGGGGCTTTTTTATTTTCTTTGGTTTCCTATTCTTCTAATTTCTTCGGATCAAGTCCAAAAGTTGTGGGATTTAAGGATTACGCAAAAATTGTACTAAGTCTGAATAAGAAAAAATCTACATT
>NZ_JAKQYM010000050.1 GCF_022662535.1 Polaribacter marinus | reverse complement strand
TTTTTGTAAACTTCTATTTTCCTGCGGAAAATAGCCGTTCACGTAAAACGCAACTTTCAATAACACAAACTCGTTGTGTGCAAGTGTAACAGACCCGACAACATGATAACAATGAAAGACATATTACCAGATTGGATTGCAAAACAGGCTTCACTTGGACCTAATATCGAGGTTGACACTGAATTGAATGATGACAATGCATTTTGGTATTTCTTGACAGCATGTTGCCCATTGATTTTTGAAAAGTATGCCTTGATTTTACATCCATTTTGGATTAATTATAAGGCAAAGAAAGAAATAGAATCAGGAATTAATTTAACTGAAGAAGACTTTAAAGATTCGGATTATGAACCTTTGACATGGAATGACTTTTTCAAGAGATTTGATTTTGATTTTCAGTTTGAATCGGCTTATAAAACTAAACAACAACTTGAGAGAAAATTACGTGAACCTGAATGGCCTGATTATGTATGGGCACCTGGAGAGGGAGATTGTGAGTTTGTCGATTTAAAAAAGCTCTGTGATGAAATTATTCAGATACATGATGATTGCGTGGTGAACTTTTTTTACTGTTTGCTAAAAACAAAAGACTGGGAAAATGAAAGGTTGATTAAAGATAAATTATCACGACTTGATTTATTGTACAAGGATGATGAGTTAAGAGATAGTCCGACTGCGATTTTTCCAGATTCTAAAGATTGGTGTATTGTTTCAGATTATGATTTACCAATGACTTTTATTGGAGGTTCGGCAGATTTGATTGATAAGGTAAAAAAACGGACTGATATTGAGATTTTTGAGATTCAACCAAGATTTGGAATAAAAACACCAGCACACAACACGCAATAAAAAACATAGGGCAGAAAGTGCTAAAATTGAACGACATAACATTTAATAAACGGCTCGGTAACTTGATAGGTAGGAGCTTCAAAATGCCCTACGTTTCTTATTGCCATCCGTTGCCAAAAATTGCGCTCACTCATATTCTGAAAATTGGAATTTATGATTTTATCAATGTGTGTTTTCAATATAA
>NZ_JAKQYM010000004.1 GCF_022662535.1 Polaribacter marinus | reverse complement strand
AAAATTTCTCTGATCGTTTTGCTGTATTTGTTAGCGGCTGCAAATATATAAACTATTTCTATTCTGACAATAAAAAAAATGAAGTTTTTTTTTAAACTATTTTATAAAGCTTCAACTTCATATTTATTTAACCTTTAAATAACTAATACAACATCTCAATGAACTAAACTAACAATCTCATATTCCTGTTAGCGGGTGCAAATATACATCCTCTTTTGAATCTCACAACTCTTTTCCTAATCTTTTTTAAACTTTATTTCCATCCTCCTCTTAAACCTATTATTATTAGTGTTTTATCCTTAAAATTATTTTATGCTTTTTATTCAAATTTAATTATGATCTCGTCATATCTGATATCTACATACTTTTATTACTTAAAAAAAGAAGACAAACCATAAATAACAAACATCTATTTAATACTAAGCATGAAAAATTAATAGTTATTTTCACTTATTAATCGTGTTAGGGATTGAAACGGCATCCTTTTTATGTTAGATAAACAAAAAAATCGGGCTAAAAACGAGCTAACTAGACTGCAAAAAGCCTCTAAAAAACATTTTCACATAAAAAGATATAGTGAAAAGCCCGCCCTTTTTTTTATTCTACTCACTTAAAAAGCATCAGCCAAGTACAAATTTAACTGAGAACTAGATAGAAATCTCTTGTAAAAAAAGGGAACACCCAAATAAAAAAATTTTAGTTCTTAATAAGTACATATATATATTGTGTGAAAAATTGTTTTCTAATATCTTTGCAACCTCAAAATATTATACATAATAATGATTAAAATTACTTTACCTGACGGAACTATTAAGGAGTTTGCTAAAAACATCACTCCAATGGATGTTGCAAAAAGCATTAGTGAAGGGTTTGCTAGAAACGTAATCTCTGCAAAATTTAACAACATTACAGTTGAAACCACTACTCCATTAACCACAGATGGTTCATTAATTTTATACACATTTAATGATGCTGATGGGAAAAAAGCTTTTTGGCATTCTTCTGCACACGTATTAGCGGAGACCATATTGAGTTTTCATCCCAATGCAAAATTAACAATAGGCCCTGCTATAGAAAATGGTTTTTATTATGATTTAGATTTAGGCGATGAAACTATTTCTGAAAAAGATTTTGCAGCTATTGAAAAGAAATTTTTAGAAATTGCTCGCGGAAAACACGAATTTAAAATGCGTTCGGTTTCTAAAGCAGATGCCTTAGCATTATATGAAAAAGAAAACAATCCTTATAAAGTTGAGTTAATAGAAAACCTAACAGATGGTGACATTACATTTTGTGACCACAGTAACTTTACAGATTTGTGTAGAGGAGGACATATACCTAATACTGGAATCATAAAGGCTATTAAAATAATGAATGTTGCCGGTGCTTATTGGCGTGGTGATGAAAAGAATAATCAATTAACTCGTATTTACGGAATTAGTTTTCCTAAACAAAAAATGTTGACTGAGTATTTAGCTTTATTAGAAGAAGCTAAAAAACGTGATCACAGAAAATTAGGAAAAGAGTTAGAGTTATTTACATTTTCTCAAAAAGTAGGCGCTGGTTTGCCATTGTGGTTACCAAAAGGTGCTGCTTTGAGAGGGCGTTTAGAAGACTTTTTAAAGAAAGCTCAAAAAAAGGCAGGCTACGAAATGGTGATGACACCACATATTGGTCAGAAAGAGTTATATGTTACGTCTGGTCATTATGAGAAATATGGAGCAGATAGTTTTCAACCAATAAAAACTCCTAAAATGGATGAAGAGTTTTTATTAAAGCCAATGAACTGCCCACATCACTGTGAAGTTTATAATTTCAAACCTTATTCTTATAAAGATTTACCAAAACGTTTTGCCGAATTTGGCACCGTATATAGATATGAACAAAGTGGAGAATTACACGGATTAACACGTGTTAGAGGTTTTACACAAGATGATGCTCATATTTTCTGTACTCCAGAACAATTAGACCAAGAATTTAAAGACGTTATCGATTTAGTTTTATATGTTTTTAGTTCTTTAGGTTTTGAAGATTTTACCGCACAAGTTTCTATTAGAGATATGCAAAACTTGGACAAGTATATAGGAGATGTAGAAACATGGGAAATTGCAGAAAATGCAATTATAAGCGCCGCAACAGACAAAGGTTTAGATTTTGTAATAGAAGAAGGTGAAGCAGCTTTTTACGGACCCAAATTAGACTTTATGGTTAAAGACGCATTAGGCAGAAGTTGGCAGCTTGGAACCATACAAGTTGACTATAATTTACCAAAACGATTCGATTTAACCTATAAAGGAGCAGATAACCAATTACACAGACCGGTAATGATTCATAGAGCTCCATTTGGTTCGATGGAACGTTTTATCGCCGTATTGCTAGAGCATACAGCAGGAAACTTCCCGCTTTGGCTTACTCCAGATCAAGTTATCTTATTGCCAATCAGTGAGAAATATCAAAAATATTCAGAAAAAGTTTTAGAATCGTTAGAAAATTCCGAAATTCGCGCCCTCGTAGATGACCGAAATGAAAAAACCGGTAGAAAAATAAGAGACGCAGAAGTTAACAAAATACCTTTTATGGTTATTGTTGGAGAAAAAGAAGAGCAAGATGGCACAGTTTCTGTAAGAAAACATGGTGAAGGAGATTTAGGTACCTTTACAATTGAAGAATTTATTTCTTTAATTAAAACCGAAGAAAACAAAACATTGAAGAAATTTTAATTAATTTTGAAATTATTCAAAAAGAATAAATAAGCAGGTTGGAAAACAACCATAAGTTAAATTTTAAATTTATAAGTCATAGCAATACGTAGAAGTAGGTCGAGAAGACCGTTAAGAGTAATCAAAGAAGATCAACATAGGATTAATGAAAAAATAAAATATGTTGACGAAGTTCGTCTTGTGGGCGATAATGTAGAAGTTGGTGTATATCCTTTAGAGAAAGCTAAAGAATTGGCCATTGAACAGGAGTTGGATTTGGTAGAGATTTCACCAAAAGCAAAACCCCCTGTTTGTAAAATTATTGATTACAAGAAATTCTTGTATGAGCAGAAGAAGCGCGAAAAATCTTTAAAATCAAAAGCAACAAAAGTTACTATTAAAGAAATACGTTTTGGACCTCAAACTGATGAGCATGATTATGAATTTAAAAAGAAGCATGCGCTTAAGTTCTTGCAAGAAGGAGCTAAATTAAAAGCATTTGTATTTTTTAAAGGACGTTCTATTATTTTTAAAGAACAAGGACAAATTTTATTATTAAAATTAGCTCAAGAACTTGAAGAATATGGTAAAGTGGAGCAATTACCAAAATTAGAAGGTAAACGTATGATTATGTTTATTGCTCCCAAAAAAGTAAAATAAAAATCTTATAAGCAAGATAAAAACGAAGGAGAGATGCCTAAAATGAAAACCAAATCTAGCGCCAAAAAACGTTTTAAAGTTACTGGTACTGGAAAGATTAAAAGAAAGCACGCGTTTAAAAGTCACATCTTAACAAAGAAGTCTAAAAAACGTAAATTAAAGTTAACTCACGATGGTTTAGTACATAAATCAGACGAGTCAAACATTAAGCAACAGTTAAACTTAAAATAAGTTTAATAAGGGAATTTAATTATTAACCATGGAGTTAGGCCAAAAATAAAAAGTATTCTTTAATGAATCGCCTACTACAAAACACATTGAAATTATGCCAAGATCAGTAAATTCAGTAGCCTCAAGAAAAAGAAGAAAAAAAATCTTGAAGGCTGCAAAAGGTTACTTTGGACGTAGAAAAAACGTCTATACAGTAGCAAAAAATGCAGTTGAAAAAGGTATGCTTTACGCATACAGAGACCGTAAAAACAATAAGAGAAACTTCCGTTCTTTATGGATTGTACGTATTAATGCTGCAGCTCGTTTACACGGAATGTCTTACTCTCAGTTTATGGGAAAAGTGAAAGCTAACCAAATCGAATTAAACCGTAAGGTTTTAGCTGATTTAGCTGTAAACAACCCAGACGCTTTTAAGGCAGTTGTAGAGAAAATTAAATAATATAATAATACTTGCTTATATTTAAAAACCCAAACTTTTTGTTTGGGTTTTTTTTATAAATTTACAATCAAAATAAAATCACATGAGACCGTTTATACTTATCTTATTCTTTAGCCTTGTTTCTACTTTTACTTTTTCACAAGAAGCTAATCAAGACCTAAATACTTTAGAAAATCAATTCGACAAGATTTATAGAACATCTAGCACCTACCAGGCTTATAAAGTTATTGATAAACAAAAGTATGTTTTATTAAAAAAGAATGCATTAGACTCATTAAAAAAATTAAAAAGCACAATTCTTGAAAAAGAAAATTTATTAAAAACTGAAAAAGAAAATATTTCTTTAATTAAAGAACAACTAAATAAAACTCAATTAGAATTAGAATTAGCTAATAAAAAAGAAAATTCCATTTCACTTTTTGGAATGATGCTAAACAAAACAACATACAATCTTTTACTATGGAGTATTATTATAATATTACTTTTAGGATTATTTTATTTTATCTTTAAATTTACTAGAAGCAACGTACTTACCAAGAAAGCAAAAGAGAATCTTTTTGATGTAGAAAAAGAATACGAAGAACACAGAAAAAAATCTTTAGAAAGGGAACAAAAAATGCGTCGTCAACTTCAAGATGAAATCAATAAACAAAGAAATTCATAATTAAATATATTTTTTTAAAACATATATATTGAATCCTTAGTGAAGTTATCAATTTATTAAGAGAATCTTAATAATTAAAATCAATTTTTAAACTGAATATATATTTTGTAGATTTAGCTTCTAAATCCACAAAATATAGTGAATATACTACACATAAGTGCTGAATGTTATCCCGTTGCTAAAGTTGGTGGTTTAGCAGATGTTGTTGGCGCCCTACCTAAATACCAACAAGAGTTACATATAAACAGTAATGTTATAATGCCTTTTTATGATATTGCTTTTACAAAAAACAACAACTATATAGAGGTTTATAAAAGTAGCTTATTTCTTGGAGAAGAAAGTTTTGACTTTCGAATTTTAAAACTACAAGATCAAGATTTAGGTTTTGATTTATTTTGTGTGGATGTTCCTAAATTATTATTTAAAGATTACGTTTATTCTGCAGATGATACAGAACGTTTTTTAGCATTTCAAATTGCTACTTTAAATTGGATTCTTACCTTAGAAGACAAACCGGATTTAATTCACACACATGATCATCATACAGGATTAATTCCTTTTATGATATCTGAATGTTTTAAATATGAATCTTTAAAACATACCCCAACGGTTCTAACAATACACAACGCCCAATATCAAGGTTGGTTCCCACATCATAAAGTACATTTAATACCAGCATTTAATTTTGATAAAGTAGGTTTATTAGACTGGAATAGCAATGTAAATCCACTAGCAGCAGCTATAAAATGTGCTTGGAAAGTTACTACAGTTTCGCCTTCTTACATGGAAGAATTAAAACAAAATGCAAATGGTTTAGAAAGCTTACTAAGACACGAAAGTGCTAAATGTGTTGGCATTTTAAATGGAATAGATTGGAATGTTTGGAATCCAGAAACAGACAGTTATATCAAAAAAGCATACAATCAGTCTACAGTTAAATTAGGAAAAGAAACAAATAAAAACTGGCTATGTAAAGAATTTGATTTAGATGAAAAAAAACCTCTTTTTGTTTTTATAGGACGATTGGTTGGAGAAAAAGGAGCTGATTTATTTCCAGAAATATTTGAAAAAGCTTTACAAGAAAATGACATTTCAATTTTATTATTAGGTTCTGGACATAAAGAAACAGAACAAAAATTATCTACTTTAGATAATTTAAAAAACTACAATAGTTATATAGGTTACGATGAAAAACTATCTCATATAATTTATGCCGGAGCTGATTTTTTATTGATGCCATCTAGAGTAGAACCATGTGGCTTAAACCAAATGTATGCTTTAAGATACGGTACTGTGCCAATTGTTAATAAAATTGGAGGTTTAAAAGACACTGTAACAGATATCAACGAGAATGGTTTTGGTATTTGTCATAATGGTGTGACTATAGAGAAAGTAACCAATGCTATTTCTAGAGCAGCTTTATTTTATAATAACCAAAAAGATTTTCTTAAAAACTCTAAAAAAATTATGTTAATAGATCATTCTTGGAGCAATTCAGCTCAAGAATATGTAAATTTATATAAATCATTAAAAAAATAAGTTATGAATAACAAAAATGTATTATCAATTATTTTAGGTGGTGGACAAGGATCTAGATTATACCCATTAACAGCAAATAGATCAAAACCAGCAGTCCCAATTGCTGGTAAATATAGATTGGTAGATATTCCTATTTCTAACTGTATAAATTCTAATATTAAAAGAATATATGTTTTAACTCAGTTTAATTCTGCTTCTTTAAATAAACATATAAAAAACACCTATCACTTTAGTTTTTTTAGTCAAGCTTTTGTAGATGTTTTGGCAGCAGAACAAACTATGAAAAGTGACAAATGGTTTCAAGGAACTGCAGATGCAGTAAGACAAAGCATGCATCACTTTTTAAGTAATGAATTTGAATATGCGCTGATTCTTTCTGGAGATCAATTATACAATATGGATTTTCAGGATATGATAAAAAAACATAAAGAAAGTAATGCAGAAATTTCTATAGCAACTTATCCTGTAAATGCAAAAGATGCAACAGGTTTTGGTCTTTTAAAAACAGATGATGAAAATAAAATTACTTCATTTATAGAAAAACCCGCTGCAGAATTGTTACCCGATTGGACATCTGATGTAAGTAACGAAATGAAAAAAGAAGGAAGAAATTATTTAGCTTCTATGGGAATCTATATTTTTAATAGAGATCTATTAATAAAGTTGATGGAAAACCCAGACACTATAGATTTTGGTAAAGAAATTATACCTCAATCTATTCACAATCATAAAACAGTAAGCTATCAATACGAAGGATATTGGACAGATATTGGAACTATAGAGTCTTTCTTCGAAGCTAATTTAGGATTAACAGATGAAATCCCAAAATTTAATTTATACGATAAAAACAGAGTTTATACAAGAGCAAGAATTTTACCAACTTCTAAAATTTCTGGATCTATGTTAAACAAAGCTGTGATTGCTGACGGATGTTTAATTCACGCAGATAAAATTGAAAAAAGTGTAATTGGTATTCGTTCTAGAATAGGAAAAGGATCCGTAATAACAAATACGTATATGATGGGTAGCGATTATTACGAATCGTTAGAAGATATAGAAAAATATAAAATAGATAACCTTTTAGGAATTGGAGATCATTGTAAAATAAACAACTGTATCATAGACAAAAATTGTAGAATTGGCGATGATGTTATCATTAATGGAGGAGCACATCTAGAAGATAAAGAAACTGAGAACTACTTAATAAAAGACGGGATTGTTGTGATTAAAAAAGGCGCTACAATTACCAAAGGAACAAAAATTCAATAATTAAATTTTATTTACCTAAAACAACTAAATGTCTAAAGTTATAGCGCATAGTTTATTTTCAGAATTTGACATCAATTTATTTAAGGCAGGAAAGCATTATAAATTATATGAAAAATTCGGTTCACACATTACAACCAAAGAAGGTATAGAAGGTACTTATTTTGCAGTTTGGGCTCCTAGCGCAAAATCCGTTTCTGTAATTGGTGATTTTAATTTTTGGGATGATACTGAACATCAATTAAATGTTCGTTGGGATAAAAGTGGAATTTGGGAGGGATTTATCCCTTTTGTAGGAAAAGGAAATTTATATAAGTATAAAATTTACAGTTCTAATAATGATATCATTACAGAAAAAGCAGATCCCTATGCCAGAAGATGTGAACATCCACCAAAAACTGCTTCTATAGTTTGGAAAGATAGCTATAATTGGAAAGATAAAGCATGGATGAAAAATCGAAAACAGAATAACGCATTAGATGCCCCTTACGCTGTTTATGAAGTTCATCTAGGTTCCTGGAAACAGCATTTAGAAGAAAACAGGTTTTTAAGTTATACTGAATTAGCAAAAGAATTGGTAGATTATGTAGCAGAAATGAATTTTACTCATGTAGAATTAATGCCCATCATGGAATTCCCTTACGATCCAAGTTGGGGTTATCAAATAACAGGTTACTTTGCTCCTACTTCGCGTTTTGGTTATCCTGATGAATTTAAATTTTTGGTTGATAAATTTCATGAAAAAGGAATTGGAGTTATCCTAGATTGGGTTCCATCACACTTTCCGTCGGATGCTCATGGTTTGGGTAATTTTGATGGCTCTAGTTTATATGAACATCCCGACCCAAAAAAAGGTTATCATCAAGATTGGAAAAGTCTAATTTTTAATTACGGACGAAACGAAGTAAAATCATTTTTAATTAGTAACGCACTTTTTTGGTTAGATCAATATCATGCAGATGGTCTACGTGTAGATGCAGTTGCTTCCATGTTATTTTTAGATTATTCTAGAGAAGAAGGAGAATGGGAACCAAATCAGTTTGGAGGAAGAGAAAATTTAGAAGCCATTAGCTTTTTAAAAGAAATGAATGTTGCTGTTTATGAAAACTTTCCGGATGTACAAACCATTGCAGAAGAATCTACTTCTTTCCCTAAAGTTTCTAGTCCTGTTTTTGCAGATGGTTTAGGTTTTGGAATGAAATGGATGATGGGTTGGATGCACGATACATTAGACTATTTTGCCAAAGAACCTATTTACAGAAAACATCACCAAAACGATTTAACTTTTAGCCTAAACTACGCTTTTACAGAAAACTTTATGTTACCGCTTTCACATGATGAAGTTGTATATGGTAAAAAATCTATTGTTTCTAAAATGCCAGGTGATGAATGGCAACGTTTTGCAAATTTAAGATTGTTGTACGGTTTTATGTTTACACATCCAGGAACAAAATTATTATTTCAAGGAAGTGAATTTGGACAAACATCAGAGTGGAATTTTCAACAAAGCTTAGATTGGCATTTATTGAACTATAATATACATAAAGATGCTCAAACATTTGTAAAAGATTTAAATAAATTATACAAAACAGAACCTGCTTTATACCAAAAACAATTTTCTTATGACGGCTTTGAATGGATAGATCATGGAGATCATGAAAATTCTGTAATTTCTTTTATAAGAAAAGGAAATCATGAAAATGATCATATAATTATTGTTTTAAACCTTACTCCTGTTCCAAGAGAAAAATACAGAATAGGTTTACCTAAATCAGGAATATTAAAAGAGATTTTTAATAGTGATGCTACAAAATATAACGGTACGGGGAATTTTAAAAATAAAAAATTAAAATCCGATAAAAAAGAATGGAATACCCGAAAAAATTCTATTGAATTAAATCTACCACCATTAAGCATGCTAGCTTTTAAATTCAAATAAACCTTACTTCTTTTTTAATATTAAATATTAAAAAAAGGCAAGGTTTATTTTTACATCTATAAAAATAGACTGTTTTTTTTGAGAGATTCAAAATTCTACTTAACTCACAGAAATCACTTTAAATTTCACTTCTTTTTTATCACTAAAATGATACATTTACACTCAAACGTTATCGTAAATAAAACACTTATAACTTCTATGTTATACAAACTTTTACGATTTTTACAAGTCAAACAAACAAGCTAATATGATTGTTAACACAGAGTTAGAACAAAAAGGAAATTTATTTCCTTCAGCAATAAAAACTTACGAAAAAGATGTAGATACACTTTATTTTACTACAGAAAACAATGTAATTCTACAACTAACTGTTATTAGAGATAGTGTCATTAGATTTAGATATTCTACTACAGGGAAATTTGAAAATGACTTTTCTTACGGAATCACTATTCATGCCTCGAGGGGTTATAATTTTTTAGAAATTTCAGAAAACGAAACTCATTACATAATTACAACATCAAAATTAATTTGTAAAGTAGAAAAAATAAGTTTACAAGTAAGTTTATACGATGCAGTAGACTTAAAACTTATTAATGAAGATGAAATAGGTTTTCATTGGGAAGAAAGTTATGAATTTGGTGGAGATATTGTAAAAATGAGTAAGATTTGTCAAAAATCTGAAAGTTTTTACGGTTTAGGAGATAAACCCGTTAGTGTAAATATGAAAGGAAAACGTTTCGAAAATTGGGTTACAGATTCTTATGCTTTTGGTAAAGACACAGATCCTATCTACAAAGCAATTCCTTTTTACACAGCTATTCAAGATAATAAGTCTTATGGAATTTTCTTTGACAATACATTTAAAACACATTTCGATTTTGCACAAGAAAGAAGAAATGTAACAAGTTTTTGGGCACAAGGAGGAGAAATGAACTACTACTTTATTTATGGTCCAAAAATGGAAGATGTAGTAGCCAATTATACAGATTTAACAGGTAAGCCTCATGCATTACCTCCACTTTGGGCATTAGGGTTTCATCAATGTAAATGGAGTTATTACCCAGAAAGTAATGTAAAAGAAGTAACAAAAACCTTTAGAGACTTAAAAATTCCTTGCGATGCGATATATTTAGACATCGATTATATGGATGGTTTTCGTTGTTTTACTTGGGATAAAAATCATTTTCCTGACCCTAAAAGAATGGTAAAAGAACTAGAAAATGATGGTTTTAAAACTGTAGTTATTATAGATCCAGGAATTAAAATAGATTTAGAATACGATGTTTTTAAAGAAGCATTAGACAAAGATTATTTTTGTAAACGTGCAGACGGTCCTTATATGAAAGGTAAAGTTTGGCCTGGAGAATGTTATTTTCCAGATTATACAAAACCAGAAGTTAGAGAATGGTGGTCTGGTTTATTTAAAGAATTGATAGAAGAAATTGGAGTAAAGGGAGTTTGGAATGATATGAATGAACCAGCAGTTATGGAGGTTCCAAACAAATCTTTTCCAGATGATGTTCGCCATGATTATGACGGAAACCCTTGTAGTCACAGAAAAGCACATAATGTTTACGGAATGCAAATGGCACGTGCAACCTATCATGGTTTAAAAAAATATGCATATCCAAAAAGACCTTTTGTAATTACTAGAGCTGCATATTCGGGTACCCAACGTTACACTTCTACTTGGATGGGAGATAATATTGCTACTTGGGAACATTTATGGATTGCAAATGTACAAGCACAAAGAATGGCTATGTCTGGTTTTTCTTTCGCAGGAAGCGATATTGGTGGTTTTGCAGAACAACCACAAGGCGAACTTTTTGCTAGATGGATTCAATTAGGAGTTTTTCATGCATTTTGTAGAGTACATTCTTCTGGTGATCATGGAGATCAAGAACCTTGGGTTTTTGGAGATGAAATTACAGACATTGTAAGAAAATTTGTAGAAATTAGATATCAACTTTTACCTTATTTATACACTGCTTTTTGGAGCTATATTAACAACGGAACTCCTATTTTAAAATCACTTGTATTATTTGATCAAGAAGATCCACATACACATTATAGAAGTGATGAGTTTGTTTATGGTGATAAAATACTAGTTTGCCCTATTTTAGAAGCAAATGCCAAAGGTAGAAGAATGTATATTCCTCGAGGAATTTGGTATAATTTCTGGACAAATGAAGTTGTTGAAGGTGGTAAAGAAATGTGGGTAGATGCCGATTTAGATAGCATGCCAATCTTTATTAAAGAAGGAGCAGTGATTCCAAAATATCCAGTACAACAATATGTTGATGAAAAAAAGTTTGATAAAATTACTTTAGATGTTTACTATAAAAATGGTAAAGAAAAATCTCAATTATATGACGATGCACATGACGGTTATGATTATAAAAAAGGAAGATATAGTTTAAGGACCTTTAAAGTAACAGGAAAAAAAGAAGAATTTATACTTCAGCAGCACAAACAAGGTAAATTTGATGCTAATTATAAAGAGTTTCATATTATTTTCCACAACCTTCCATTTAAAATCACTTCTATTCAAATTGATAATGTAGAAATAGATTTTAGCCATTTAAAAAATACAAAAACAAAATCTATCATTATCAATAAAGAATTTACAGAGATCCATTTATCTGGTAAATAGTTTTTCATTACCACCATTTATAGTGATTTTTTCTCACCAAAAATGGTGAGAAAAAATTTCACCAAAAAAGGGTATTGTAGCATTCCAAAATGTGTCTTAAATTTGTAGCATCAATAATCTTTTTTTTCAATCATTGTATAAATTAAAAAAAGTATTATAACATATTTGTTTAACAAGAAGAGCGATTAAAAGTTATCCCCTAAAACTTTAATCGCTTTTTATTTTTTTACAAGCTTTTCTAAAAAACAAAAACCTCAAAAGAAATATTTTGAGGTTTTTTGTTTTAATTTATGAGAGTATCCTATTTTAGATACCATCACCCAACTCTTTTAACTTTTCGGTATTTTCAGCTAACATTAATTCATCAATAATTTTCTGAATATCACCATTTAAAATATTAGGTAAATCATATAATGACAAACCTATTCTATGATCTGTAACTCTTCCTTGTGCATAATTATAAGTTCTAATTTTAGCACTTCTATCTCCAGAAGAAACCATAGAACCACGCTTTAATGCATCTTCTGCATTTTTCTTTGCCAATTCCATATCGTACAAACGAGAACGTAATACTTTAAAAGCTTTCTCTTTATTTTTATGTTGTGATTTTTGATCTTGACATTGTGCTACTAAACCTGTAGGAATGTGTGTTAAACGAACTGCAGAATACGTAGTATTTACAGATTGACCTCCAGGACCTGAAGAACAGAAAAAATCGATTCTTACATCTTTCGGATTTATTTCGACATCAAACTCTTCTGCCTCAGGAAACACCATACAAGTTGCTGCAGAAGTATGTACACGTCCTTGAGTTTCTGTTTGCGGAACTCTTTGTACACGATGCACACCTGCTTCAAACTTTAATGTTCCATAAACATCAGCTCCATTAACTTCAAACTGAATTTCTTTAAAACCTCCATTTGTACCTTCAGAATAATCTACTGTAGAAACTTTCCATCCTTTACTTTCACAATATTTAGAATACATTCTAAATAAATCTCCTGCAAAAATACTAGCTTCATCACCACCTGTTCCTGCGCGCAACTCTACAACAGCATTTTTAGAATCTTCTGGATCTTTAGGTATTAATAATAATTTAATTTCTTCTTCTAATTCAGGTATTCTAGCATTGGCTTCTTCTATCTCCATCTTTGCCATTTCCGTCATTTCTGCATCAGAACCATCAGAAATAATTTCTTTTGCTTCTTCTATATTGTTTGTTAAAGTTTGATATTCATCTCCTTTTTTAACAACATCTCCTAAATCTTTATATTCTTTCATCAATTGCGCATAACGCTTTTGATCCATAATAATTTCTGGCTGAATAATTAAATCAGAAACCTCATCATAACGTTGTTTAACAATTCTTAATTTATCTAACATCTTCTACACTTTTCTTGGATTGCGAATTTACAATTTTTATCGGAAAGTTAAATGTTTCGTTTTGAGTATATTTGAAGAAATCAAACTAAAACCCATGAAGCACTTACTAACCTTTTCTTGTTTTTTATTGATCATATCTTGTAATGCTAAAAAACCCAAAACACAAGCCCCTTCTTTTCTATTAGGAAATTGGATTCGTTTAAACGATAAAGATAGTGTTACAACTTATGAAACTTGGAAAAAAGATTTTTCTGGAACTGGTATAACTTTAAAAGGAAAGGATACTACATTTTTTGAGCAAATGAAAATTTTAACCAAAAATGATACTTTGTTTTTAGAAGTAACCGGAGTTAATGAATCTCCTACTTTGTTTCAATTTACACAACAAACAGACACTTCTTTTATTTGTATAAATCCACAAAATGAATTTCCTAAAAAAATAAAATATTATTTAGAAGGTAAACTTTTAAAAGCAGAAATTTCTTCAGATGACTTTATAATTGATTTTATTTTTAAACAGTTAAAATAAAAAAAATCAAAATTTTAAAAACACAATTTTACTTTTAGTTCTAATAATAAAGAAAACTTTCTAGTTAAACAACGATGAAAAAATTATTACAAATAAGTTTATTAATTCTAAGTTTATTGCTCATTTCTTACGTTTATCTTAAACAAGATTTTAAGAAAACACCTCCTACACTCTATACAAACGGACATATTATTACATTGAACCAAAATCAACCTTTTGCAGAATCAATGTATATTGAAGATGGTAAAATTATTGAGATTGGTACTAACAAACAACTCGAAAAATACAGTTCAAAAAGTAAATCTATTATAGATTTAAAAGGAGCTAGTGTATTACCTGGGTTTATTGATCCTCATACTCACTTTTCAATTAGTATGTTTTTATCTAAAATGCATGACTTATCAGGGTTTAAACACAATACAAATGATGAAGTTTGGAAGGATTTTGAAAGTTACGTAAAAAAGAAAAAAAAAGGAGAATGGATTATTTGTAAAGGAATCGACCCAATTCTAATACATGATTTAACACCTCCTTCAATTGAATATTTAGATAAAATTGCCCCAGAAAATCCAGTGCTTTTTTTCAGTCAAAGCTTACACAATTATTGGGCAAACTCTAAAGCTTTTGAACTTGTGGGGATCAATAAAAAAACGAAAAACCCATCTAATCAAAGTTATTATGGAAAAGACAAAAAAGGAAACCTTAATGGATTAATCGTAGAACAACAAGCCGTGAAACCTTTTTTTGACATCTTAAAAAAAGAAGTTTTAACATCCAAAAAACTAGGAATAGCAGCATCACAAGTAATGTCAAACTATGCTAAAAATGGAAATACAACTATTGTATCTGCAGGGATTACAATTCAGGATGAAAAACCACTTATTTTATTTAAACACTTATCAAATTATAAACCAGAATTACTCGGAAGTTTTTTAGAAAAAATAGGTTTTTTACCTGAAAGAAAACAAAGACCTAGACATTTTATGTACATGCGATATGACATGGAACATTTAATGCCAAAACAGACAAAAAAAAGAAATGATTTTTATGATATTATAGGAATTAAACATTGGTATGACGGTTCTCCATATACAGGGACAATGTATCTAAAATCCCCATACCTGAATACAGAACTTACAAATATTAAGATGCACATTCCGATTAACAGCAAAGGAAAAGCCTTAATCAAAAAAGATAGTCTTAAAAATTTTATAAGAAAATACCACCTAAAAGGATGGCAAATTACAATACACACTCAAGGTGATGCTGCCATAAATGAAGTGATTGACGCATTTGAAGAACTTGAAAATGAACTTGACTATTCAACATCAAGACATCGACTAGAACATTGTCTATTATTTCCTACAGAAAATATGGATAGATTAAAAAGACTACATCTTACTCCAAGTTTTCACATCAATCATTTATATTATTATGGTGATGCTCTAAAGTCTGATATTCTTGGTGAACAACGAGCAGAAAAAATTTTACCAATAAAAACTATTGAAGAAAATAATATAAAATATTCTTTACATGCCGACCAACCAATGTTTGAAAGCAATCCATTTCGATTAATTCAAACCGCTGTTGAGCGTAAGACTATCTCTGGAAATATTTTAGGTAAAAATCAAACAACAACAACAATAATAGAAGCCATAAAATCTTTAACAATAAATGCTGCATGGCAAATTAACATGGAAAACAAAATAGGCTCCTTAGAAAAAGGAAAATATGCCGACTTTATTATTTTAAATAGAAATCCATTAAAAACGAAGCCTAGTGAATTGAGTAAAATAGAATGTGTAAAAACTTTTATAAACGGAAACTTAGCCTATTAAATCTAAAGTCCATTTAGTATTCCTTTTCATTTTACTAAAAAATATCTTAAATTTTGTGTTGCCAAATATTAAATGACCTAGTACTCAAAAACACCAAACTCACTAGTAATTGTCAGTTTTTTAGTTTCAGAAACTTTTACACTACCAACAATTTGTGCATTTACGTTATATGATTTTGAAATTAAGATAATTTCTTCTGCTATTTCTGGCGAAACATAAATTTCCATTCTATGACCACAATTAAATACTTGATACATTTCTTTCCAATCTGTTTTAGATTGTTCTTGTATCAATTTAAATAAAGGAGGTATTGGAAATAGATTGTCTTTTACAATATGTAATTCATCAACAAAATGTAAGATTTTTGTTTGTGCTCCACCAGAACAATGAATCATTCCATGAACCGTATCAGCATTAAATTTAGACAAAATTTCTTTTATAATAGGTGCATAAGTCCTTGTTGGAGATAATACCAATTTACCAGCATCGATTGGAGAATTCTCTACAGAATCTATCAACTTTATTTTCCCTGAATACACTAAATCAGACGGCACAGCAGCATCAAAACTTTCTGGATATTTTTCTGCTAAATATTTATGAAAAACATCGTGTCTTGCAGATGTCAATCCATTACTTCCCATTCCTCCATTATATTGAGTCTCGTAAGTGGCTTGACCGAAAGATTCCAATCCAACAATTACATCACCTGCTTTTATATTAGCATTGTTAATAACATCCGAACGTTTCATTCTTGCTGTAACGGTAGAATCTACGATAATTGTTCTTACCAAATCGCCAACATCTGCTGTTTCTCCTCCAGTAGAATGAATTGTAACTCCGAATTTTTTTAAATCTTCAATCAACTCTTCTGTTCCGTTGATAATTGCCGATAAAACTTCTCCTGGAATTTTACTTTTATTACGCCCAATGGTAGATGATAACATAATATTATCTGTTGCTCCAACACATAATAAATCATCAATATTCATAATTAAAGCATCTTGAGCAATTCCTTTCCACACAGAAATATCACCAGTCTCTTTCCAATACATATATGCTAAAGAAGATTTTGTTCCTGCTCCGTCTGCATGCATTATTAAGCAATAATCATCATCACCTGTTAAATAATCTGGAACTATTTTACAGAAAGCTTTTGGAAACAATCCTTTATCTATATTCTTTATGGCATTATGCACATCTTCTTTAGATGCAGAAACACCTCTTTGTGCATATCTTTTAGAAACTTCTTGACTCATGTTGTTGTGTTGTTGTTGATGCAAATTTAGTCTTTTACAAAAAAAATCCTACTGAAAAGTAGGATGTTTTTATGTTATCTTGTAAACAATAATTCTCTATACTTTGTTAAAGGCCAAAGTTTATCGTCTACCATTGTTTCTAACTTATCACAATGATAACGGATTTCATCAAAAAATGGTTTCACTTTTTTACAATAAATTTCTGCAGATTTTATGCCAACAAATTTATTAGCTTTCTTACGTTCCTCTGTCATTTTAATTGTTAGCGCATTAATTTCTGTAATATGATTAGAAATTGTCATAATCAATTCTATTTGTTCTTTGGCAATATTTTTAAATTCAACACCAAAAATTTCTTTTAAATTCCTTGTATTTTCAAGCAAAGTATTCTGATAAACAATCGCAGTTGGTACTACATGATTTCTAGCAATATCCCCCAAAACCCTACTTTCAATTTGTAAACGTTTTGTATATTCTTCTAAAGCAATTTCGTAACGAGCTTCTATTTCTACTTTGCTCAATACATCCATTTCTTCATACAAATAAATAACCTCTTTAGAAACCTGAACCTTTAAAGCTTCGGGTGTTGTCTTATTATTACTTAAACCACGTTTTTTAGCTTCTTTTTCCCAAGCCTCTCCATAACCATCTCCTTCAAAACGAATGTCTTTACTTGCTTTAATATATTCTCTTAAAACATTGAAAATAGCTTCATCTTTCTTTAAGTTTTTATCTTCTATTAAAGCGTCTACCTCTACTTTAAATTCTTTTAATTGTTTGGCTACGATTGTATTTATAACCGTCATCGGTATTGCACAATTTGCAGTAGACCCCACGGCTCTAAACTCAAACTTATTTCCTGTAAATGCAAAAGGTGAGGTTCTATTTCTATCGGTATTATCTAATAAAATTTCAGGAATTTTACCAATAATATTCAATTTTAAATCTGTTTTCTCTTCTGGTGATAATTTTCCTTTGGTTACATTTTCTAATTCGTCTAAAACTTTAGACAACTGACTACCAATAAATACAGAAATAATTGCTGGAGGTGCTTCATTTGCTCCTAATCGATGATCATTACTAGCAGAAGCAATTGAGGCTCTTAACAGTTCTTCATTCTCATAAACAGCTTTTATAGTGTTTACAAAAAAAGTCAAGAATTGTAAATTCTTCATTGGTGTTTTTCCTGGACTTAATAAGTTTGTTCCGTCAAAAGTTGATAATGACCAATTATTATGTTTTCCTGACCCATTAATACCTTCAAATGGTTTTTCATGAAACAATACTTTAAATCGATGACGACGTGAGACTTTTTCCATCACATCCATTAATAAAGAATTATGATCTACAGCTAAATTTGCTTCTTCAAAAATTGGAGCCAATTCAAACTGATTTGGAGCTACTTCATTATGCCTTGTTTTTACAGGAATACCTAACAACATACATTCTTGTTCTAAATCTTGCATAAAACTCATTGCTCTTGCAGGAATAGTTCCAAAATAATGATCATCTAATTGTTGCCCTTTTGCCGATGTGTGTCCAAGCAAAGTTCTTCCTGTTAATAAAATATCTGGTCTAGATAACGCCAAAGCATCATCAATTAAAAAATATTCTTGTTCCCAACCTAGAGTTGCGTTTACCTTTGATACATTTTTATCAAAATATTTACAAACAGCTGTTGCATGTGTATCAATTGCTTGTAAAGCTCTTAATAAAGGGGTCTTATTATCTAAAGCCTCTCCAGTATAGGCTACAAAAATTGTTGGAATACACAAAGTTGTTTCATAAACAAATGCTGGTGATGTAGGGTCCCAAGCTGTATAACCTCTTGCTTCAAAAGTATTTCGTATTCCTCCATTTGGAAAACTAGAAGCATCTGGTTCTTGCTGTACTAATTGTTCTCCATCAAATTTTTCCATGGCTAAACTACCGTTGATAGATTCAAAAAAAGCATCGTGTTTCTCTGCAGTTGCCCCAGTTAATGGCTGAAACCAGTGAGTATAATGTGTAGCTCCCTTAGACATTGCCCAATCTTTCATACTGACCGCAACTTGATCTGCTATTTTTCGATCAATTTTTGTACCTTTTTCGATAGCATTCATTACACTTTCATAAGCAGATCTAGTTAAATATTGTTGCATTGCATGTTTATTAAAAACATTTTTACCAAATAGAACCGACCTCTTTTCCTTTTCTTCAATTTTAATGGTTTTTCTATTTAATGTTTCTTGTAATGCGTTAAATCGAACTATTGACATAATATTAATTTTTACTACTATATTTTATTTTTAAAACAAATATACCCCATAAAAATTAGGGGTAAAATTATTTTTTATAATTTTTTACAAAAATAACCCCTTTTTTTTTGATATGTAACCAAATTATTTCATTTTTGCACTGTTAACATTACACACACAATTACTATGGCAAAAATTAAATTAGAATACATTTGGTTAGATGGGTATTTTCCTACTCAAAACATGAGAAGCAAGACCAAAGTTGAGGAGCATGAGAATTTTCAAGGAACTATTGAAGAGTTAGACAATTGGTCTTTTGACGGCTCATCTACAAGACAAGCTTCTGGTGGCTCTTCTGACTGTTTATTAAAACCTGTTGCAATTTACCCAGATCCTGCAAGAAGAAATGGATATTTAGTTATGACGGAAGTTTTGAATGCAGACGGTACTCCACATGTTTCAAATGGTAGAGCTACAATTGAAGACGAAGATGATGATTTTTGGTTTGGTTTTGAACAAGAGTACTTTATTATGGATACAAGAACTCAATTACCTTTAGGATTCCCTATTGGTGGTTACCCTGCTCCACAAGGAATGTATTATTGTTCTGTGGGTGGAAAAAACACACACGGTAGACTTTTAGTAGAAGAACACGCAGATCTTTGTATTGATGCAGGATTAAATTTTGAAGGTATCAATCAAGAAGTTGCTTCAGGTCAATGGGAATTTCAATTATTTGCAAAAGGAGCTAAAAAAGCTGGTGATGAAATTTGGATTGCTCGTTACTTACTTGACAGATTAACAGAAAAACATGGATATTATATAGATTACCACCCAAAACCATTAGGTAAAGATATGGATTGGAATGGATCAGGTATGCATGCAAATTTCTCTAACTCTGTGTTAAGAACTTGTGGATCTAAAGAAACCTATGAAAAAATATGTGAAGCTTTTAGACCTGTTGTAAAAGAACATATTGCTGTTTACGGAGAGTTCAATGATCAACGTTTAACAGGTGATCATGAAACTGCTTCTATTCATGATTTCTCTTATGGAATCTCAGATAGAGGTGCTTCTATTAGAATCCCAATTATCACCGTAGAGAAAGGTTGGAAAGGTTGGTTAGAAGACAGAAGACCGGCTTCTAATGGAGATCCATATAAAATTGCAGGTAGAATTATTAAAACTGTCAAATCTGCAAACATTAGCTAGATTTTTTTTTAAAAAAATGATAAAAAAAACTCCGAATTTTAAAATTCGGAGTTTTTTTATTTTACTTAAAAAGGAGATTATTTGTTTTTTCCTGGAGGAAATCTAGAAATGATTTCTTTTACAAATTCCTTGATCCTAATTTCTTTTTTCTCTACACTTTGAGTTCTTAAAGCACCTGTCCCTATACCTTGCCAAACTAATTCTTTCTTTTGTTTATCTATGAAGTCTATAAATAAAGTACCCTCTGTATATTGAGAAACATTTATATTATTATTCATACCAACCGACCAAGGATTCCATCCCCAACCATAACCATATCCAAAATTAGTTTGATTAACATTTACTTTCTCTCTAGACTTTGTAAAAATACTCACTAACATATCTGGATTTTCAGACTTGGTAAACCCTTGCGCTAATAATTCAGTTTCAATTGCTCTTAAAATTCTTTTTTTGTCTAAACTAGAGATTTTTGCTTTGTCAATTCCGGGTTTATAAAACGCAAAAGTTTTATATTGATTAAAATCAACTTTTGTATCATAATCTGTAGTTACTTTTACAGAACTACAAGCAGTTAAAATCATTGCACTAACTAATAAAAAAACAACTCTTTTCATAATAAACTGTATTAGGTTATTGAATTCATCAATGTTTCATCAACTAAATTAGGAAGCGTAACTTTTAATTTCTTTTCTGCTTTCATTGCTCTTTTAATTGCAAAAATAGCTTCATCATTCCTTGCCCAACTTCTTCTCGAAATTCCGTTATTTACATCCCAAAAAAGCATAGATTTCAAACGCTTTGATGCTTCTTTAGAACCATCAAGAAGCATGCCAAAACCTCCATTTATAACTTCTCCCCAACCAACTCCTCCTCCATTATGAATTGAAACCCAAGTTGCACCTCTAAAACTATCACCAATTACATTTTGAATGGCCATATCTGCTGTAAACTTAGAACCATCATAAATATTTGAGGTTTCTCTGTAAGGAGAATCTGTTCCGGAAACATCATGATGATCTCTTCCTAGAATAACATTTCCTATTTCACCTTTTTTAATTGCTTTGTTAAATGCTTTTGCTATTTGCATTCTTCCTTCTGCATCTGCATATAGAATTCTTGCTTGAGACCCAACCACCAATTTATTTTCTTGTGCGCCTTTTATCCATTGAATATTATCAACCATTTGTTGCTGAATTTCTACAGGCGAGTTTTCTCTTATTTTTTCTAAAACATTACAAGCTATTGCATCTGTTTTTAATAAATCTTCTGATTTTCCAGAAGCACAAACCCATCTAAACGGACCAAAACCATAATCAAAACACATGGGGCCCATTATATCTTGTACGTAACTTGGGTATTTAAAATCGATATTATTTTCTGCCATTACATCTGCTCCTGCTCTACTTGCTTCTAATAAAAAAGCATTTCCATAATCAAAGAAATACGTTCCTTTGGCTGTGTGTTTATTAATTGCATCTGCATGTCTACGTAAAGTTGCTTGTACTTTTTCTTTAAATAATACCGGTTGTTCTGCCATCATTATATTGGCTTCTTCAAATGAAATGTCAACTGGATAATATCCTCCGGCCCAAGGGTTATGCAATGAGGTTTGATCGGAACCTAAATCTATAAAAACATTTGCTTTATCAAACTTTTCCCAAACTTCAACGATATTTCCTAAATAGGCTATAGAAACTGTTTCTTTCTTTTCTTTTGCTAATTGAACCCGTACAACCAATTCTTCTAAATCTGTAATTTTTTCATCAATCCAACCTTGATCTAAACGAACTTGAGTTATTTTAGGGTTTACCTCTGCACAAACTGTTATACACCCCGCAATATTTCCTGCTTTTGGCTGTGCTCCAGACATTCCTCCTAATCCAGCAGTTACAAACAAATTTCCTTTTGGTTCTTTGTTGATTTTCCTAAACCCATTTAAAACAGTAATCGTTGTTCCATGTACAATTCCTTGTGGACCGATATACATATAACTACCGGCTGTCATTTGTCCATATTGTGAAACCCCTAAGGCATTCATTTTTTCCCAATCATCAGGTTTTGAGTAATTCGGAATTACCATTCCGTTAGTTACCACAACTCTTGGAGCATATTTATTAGACGGATACAACCCCATTGGATGACCAGAATACATTGTAAGCGTTTGCTTATCTGTCATTTCAGACAAATATTTCATCGTTAATAAATATTGCGCCCAATTTTGAAAAACAGCACCATTTCCTCCATAGGTAATTAACTCATGCGGGTGTTGTGCAACTGCATCATCTAAATTATTCTGAATCATTAACATGATTGCTCTTGCCTGTACCGATTTCCCTGGATATTCTGAAATATCTCTCGCATATATTTTATAGTTTGGACGAAAACGATACATATAAATACGTCCGTACTTCTCTAACTCTTCAATAAA
Organism: Polaribacter marinus; assembly: GCF_022662535.1. Taxonomy (GTDB): domain Bacteria; phylum Bacteroidota; class Bacteroidia; order Flavobacteriales; family Flavobacteriaceae; genus Polaribacter; species Polaribacter marinus. The sequence goes on along the minus strand of NZ_JAKQYM010000004.1, from coordinate 273,887 downwards.
CTCTGGCAATAGTATGGCATGATGTTTCGCTTTAAAATAACGCAATGCATTTTTTAATGCTAGTTTTTTTTCATCAGCAGATAAAATATTTTTCCTTTTAGGTGCATGATTTATAGAAAAATCATATGCTTTTTTAGGTGGTAAAATATCTGGAATTCCTTGTTGTATTTGTTCTTGAAATGTCATCTCTCAAAGTTAAAAAAATTGATAGTCTCACAAATATATTTATTTTTATATAATTATATTTTTAAACCTATAAAGATTTACGTTATTTTTTAAGATTTTCGTAAATTGCGAGACCAATTTTCTACAAAATTTACGAATGGAACAAATTACACCTTATAAACCCAAATACAAAGTTAGAATTGTAACCGCAGCTTCGCTGTTTGATGGTCATGATGCCGCCATAAATATTATGCGTCGTATTATACAATCTACCGGAGTTGAAGTAATTCATTTAGGACACGACAGAAGTGTTGAAGAGGTTGTAAACTGCGCTATACAGGAAGATGCAAATGCCATTGCAATGACATCTTATCAAGGTGGACACAATGAGTACTTTAAGTATATGTACGACTTATTAAAAGAAAAAGATGCAACACACATCAAGATATTTGGTGGTGGTGGTGGTGTAATTCTTCCAGAAGAAATTAAAGAGTTAATGGATTATGGGATTACACGCATATACTCGCCAGATGACGGTAGAGAATTAGGTTTGCAAGGAATGATCAATGACTTGGTAAAACAATCTGATTATGCAATTGGTGATGTTTTAGACGTAAATCTTAACAAGCTTGCTAAAAAAGATATTGGAAGTATTGCTAGAGTAATTTCTTCTGCAGAAAATTTCCCTGAAATTGCAAAAAAAACTTTAGATGCAATTCATGAGAAAAATAAAAAATCTAAAACACCTGTTCTAGGAATTACAGGAACAGGAGGAGCAGGAAAATCTTCTTTAGTAGACGAATTGGTTCGTAGGTTTTTAATTGATTTTCCAGAAAAAACTATTGGACTCATTTCTGTAGACCCATCAAAAAGAAAAACAGGTGGCGCTTTATTAGGAGACAGGATTAGAATGAATTCTATTAATGACTCAAGAGTTTATATGCGTTCATTAGCTACTCGCCAATCTAATTTGGCTTTATCAAAATATGTTAATGAGGCAGTACAAGTTTTAAAAGCAGCTGAATTTGATTTGATTATCTTAGAAACTTCCGGTATTGGACAATCAGACACAGAAATTATAGAACATTCAGATACTTCTTTATATGTAATGACTCCTGAATTTGGAGCAGCAACACAATTAGAAAAAATTGACATGCTTGATTTTGCTGATTTAGTTGCTATCAATAAATTTGACAAAAGAGGTGCTTTAGATGCTATACGCGATGTAAAAAAACAATACATGCGCAATAACAATTTATGGGATGTTCATATGGATGACATGCCTGTTTTTGGAACAATCGCATCACAATTTAACGACCCAGGAATGAATACGCTATACAAACGTATTATGGATAAGTTGGTCGAAAAAACTGGAGCAGATTTAAAATCGAATATGGAAATTACCAAAGAGATGTCTGAAAAGATATTTGTTATTCCTCCTAGTAGAGTTCGATATCTATCTGAAATTGCCGAAAACAATAGAGCTTACGACAAGAAAACTAACGACCAAGTTGTGGTTGCTCAAAAATTATATGGAATTTATCAAACAATTCTTTCTGTCATTTCAATCGATAGTGAGAACTCTCATTTTACTAAATCTGGACTTAACGAAGATGAAATTCTTTGTTCCACTCAGAATGACACAGACAAAGAGTTTATCAAATTATTATTGGCTCAATTCGACAAAGTAAAACTAAACTTTGATCCATTAAATTGGGAAATCATTTTAAATTGGAACAACAAAGTAGCCAAATATAAAAATCCTATTTATACGTTTAAAGTACGTGATAAAGAAATTAATATACAAACACATTCAGAATCACTTTCACATACACAAATCCCTAAAGTTGCTTTACCCAAATACAAAGCTTGGGGAGATTTATTACGTTGGAATTTACAGGAAAATGTTCCCGGAGAGTTTCCATTTACTTCTGGGTTATATCCCTTTAAAAGAACGGGAGAAGACCCTACAAGAATGTTTGCTGGTGAAGGTGGACCAGAAAGAACTAACAGACGTTTTCATTATGTAAGTTTAGGGATGGACGCAAAACGTCTTTCTACCGCTTTTGATTCGGTTACTTTATACGGAAATGACCCAGGACACAGACCCGATATTTATGGAAAGATAGGTAACGCAGGAGTCTCAATTTGTTGTTTAGACGACGCTAAAAAATTATATTCGGGGTTCGATTTAAGTCACGCAATGACATCGGTTTCTATGACTATAAACGGACCAGCACCAATGCTGCTAGGTTTCTTTATGAATGCTGCTATTGATCAGAATTGCGAGAAATATATCAAAGAAAACAAGTTAGAAAAAATTGTTGAAGCAAAATTCAAAGAAATTTACGATTCTAAAGGACTAGAAAGACCAAAGTATCAAGGAAAATTACCAGAAGGAAATAATGGGCTAGGATTAATGTTACTTGGTTTAACTGGAGACTTGGTTTTACCTCAAGAGGTTTATCAACAGATAAAAGCCGAGACTTTAAGTCAAGTTAGAGGAACCGTACAAGCAGATATTTTAAAAGAAGATCAAGCCCAAAATACGTGTATTTTTTCTACAGAATTTGCCTTACGCTTAATGGGAGATGTTCAAGAATATTTTATTGAAAAACAAGTTCGTAATTTTTATTCTGTCTCTATTTCTGGGTATCATATTGCAGAAGCAGGTGCAAACCCAATTACACAATTGGCATTGACATTATCTAACGGATTTACTTATGTTGAATATTATTTATCAAGAGGAATGGATATTAATAAATTTGGCCCAAATTTATCCTTCTTTTTCTCAAACGGAATTGACCCGGAATATTCTGTAATTGGTAGAGTTGCTCGTAAAATTTGGGCTAAAGCCATGAAATACAAATACGGAGCAAACCCAAGAGCTCAAATGTTAAAATATCACATTCAAACTTCTGGACGTTCTTTACACGCACAAGAAATTGATTTTAATGATATTAGAACAACATTACAAGCTTTGTATGCAATTAACGACAATTGTAATTCTTTACATACAAATGCATATGATGAAGCAATTACTACACCAACGGAAGAATCTGTAAGAAGAGCAATGGCAATACAGCTAATCATCAACAAAGAATTAGGATTAACAAAAAATGAAAATCCAATTCAAGGTTCATTTATTATAGAAGAATTAACTGATTTAGTTGAAGAAGCTGTTTTAACAGAATTTGATAGAATTACAGAACGTGGCGGAGTATTAGGTGCCATGGAAACCATGTACCAACGCTCTAAAATTCAAGAAGAGAGCTTGTATTACGAAACCTTAAAACACAATGGGAAATTTCCGATTATTGGTGTAAACACTTTCTTAAGTTCTAAAGGTTCTCCAACGGTTCAACCTGCAGAAGTAATTCGTGCAACAGAAGAAGAAAAACAATATCAAATTCAAACAAAAGAATTATTAAATAAAGCCAATCCTGATAAAGTTGCAACACAAATTGCAATTTTACAAGAAGCCGCAATTAATAATGAGAACTTATTTGACAAACTAATGGAAGCTACAAAATTCTGTTCTTTAGGTCAAATTACTGAAGCTTTATTTAAAGTTGGAGGACAATACAGACGAAATATGTAATAGGTTATGTAAAATAAATTTTATTATGCTATTTTTACGAAACAAACAATCATAACAATATGAAAAACAAATTTTAGTATTATTAGGAGCACTACTTTTTTGCTTTAATATAAATGCTCAATCAAAAAAAATTACAATCAAAGTTAAAGACGCCAATAACAAACCTGTTGCAGGAGCCATAATACTTTTAGACAATGTAAAACAAAAAAGATGGACAAACTCTAAAGGAGTTTTTAAAACTACATTAAAAAGCGATCCTAAAGAAATTAGTGCTTTTCATCCAAATATTGGAATTAAAAAAATAAAATATAATGGAAGCGAAAATATAACACTAAAAATAAAAGAAGGAACAGATCAGCCTATTTTAACAGAATCTTCAAATCTTAAAAAAGGAGATTCAGGTCAGTTTGATAATATTTACGATTACTTAAGGGGAAAGTTTCCAGGTGTTAATATCTCATCAGATGATGTAATTAGCATAAGAGGATACGGAAGTATAAACGGAAATATGACTCCTCTATTTGTAGTAAATGGTTCAAATGTTTCTCAAGAAACTTTTGGTCAAATTATTCCTAATGATATTAAATCTGTTACTATTTTAAAAGGACCAGAAACAGCTAGATATGGAGTAAGAGGTTCTAACGGAGTTATCGTTATTACAACAAAGTAAAACAATTATTGAAATAAAATATAGTTGCTGATTTAAGAAAATAATTTATTTTCTTAAATCAGCTTTTTGTTTGTAAAATATTATACTCCCTTAGCAAATTTAAAAAAACAGTCTCCTTCTTTACTTCTAGTATTTATTAAAATTATTTTTTCTAAATGCATCTTTTTTCATAATTTTAAGTCTATTAAGTGAACTAAAAAAACAAATATCATGGAAAATAAAAATTGTACCTGCAACTGTAAAGGTTGTAAAACAGGAAACTGTAATAATTGTACTTGCGAAAATTGCACATGTTCATCTTGCAATTGTTAACTTAAAAAAGTGTCATTTCGGAATGAGGTCTATTCGAGAAAGTTCAATTTAAAAAATTGAAAAACTTACTCTAACTTCGTTCGAAATGACACCTAACTATTAATATGAGCACAAAAAAAATTTGGACAGCTTATTCCGAAGATTTACAACGGTTTATTATTAGCAAAGTAAAAAATACTACAATTGCTGATGATATTTTACAGGATACTTTTATAAAAATTCACACAAAATTACACACCTTAAAAGACATCACAAAACTAAAATCATGGTGTTTTACAGTAGCTAGAAATTCTGTTTTAGATTATTGGAAATCTACACATCAAACATTTGAAATTGCCAATTTTGAAGCAGAAACAGAAATTACAGAAAATACTCATACAGAAAAAGATTGCTTAAGAAGTATCTTAAAAAACTTACCTAAAAAATATAGAGATCCATTATTTCTTTCAGACATAAAAGGATTAAAACAACAAGAAGTTGCAAAACAACTCCATCAATCATTACCCACTACAAAATCTCAAATACAACGCGCAAGAAAGCTAATTGCACAAGGCTTTATGGATTGCTGTGGATTTGTAATGAATAAAGACGGAAATTTAGTAGGAGAAATTCAAGAAAAAGAAGACTGCAAAGTTTGCGGTTAGATTTACTACATTTTTTTATATATCTTAGTTGAAATTATAAACCTCAACAATATGGCATCACTTAAAAAAGAAGATATTAATCAAGAAGTTTTTGATTTATATGATGATTATGCACACAACAAAATGGATAGAAAAGAATTTATACAAAAACTTTCTTTATATGCTGTTGGAGCAATTACATTACCCGCTTTATTAAGTTTTATTTCACCAAATTATGTAGATTCTATTTTAGTCCCATCCAATGACCCAAGATTAAAATCAGAAATGATTCATTACGAATCTCCTAAAGGAGGTAAAAAAATGAAAGGTTTATTATCAATTCCAAAAGACAACAATGTTAAATTACCTGGTGTATTAGTTGTACATGAAAACCGTGGACTAAATCCATATATAAAAGATGTTGGCAGAAGAACAGCCTTAGACGGTTTTATTACTTTAGCTCCAGATGCACTTGCTCCTTTAGGCGGATACCCTGGAAACGACGACGATGGAAGAGAAATGCAAAGAAAAAGAGATAGAGATGAGATGCTAGAAGATTTTATTGCTGGTTATAATTATTTAAAAAACCACAAAGATTGCAACGGAAAAGTGGGGGTTGTTGGATTCTGTTTTGGTGGATGGATATCTAATATGATGGCTGTAAAATTACCCAACTTAGCTGCTGCAGTTCCTTATTATGGTAGACAACCTTCTGCAGAAGACGCCGCTAAAATTAAAACTCCGCTTTTATTACAATATGCCGGTTTAGATAAAAGAGTAAATGCTGGTTGGCCTGATTTTGAGAAAGTTTTAAAAGAAAATAAAATTGAACATGAAGCTCATTTTTATCCTAATGTTAATCATGGATTTCACAACAATACAACACCTAGATATGATGAAGCTGCTGCCGATTTATCTTGGGAAAGAACCATCACTTTTTTTAATAAATATTTAAAAGGATAATATACTTAAATATCATTAGGTCCATCACAATTAATAACTTTAAAAAACTCTCGACCGTGATTGAAAGGCATTTAAATCTTATCATATTTAATATTTTAGATCAGCTCTCACAAAGACATCACTTGTTCACTATATTTTAATTACTTTTATCCTTTAAACATTTAAAGTGAAAAAGAAAACTCTTATCAGTAAAGAATTAGATGATTTTTACAACAAAGCATCGGAAGAAACAAGACTTGAAAAAGGAATGGGTATTTTTGAGTTTGAACGTATTAAAGAACTAATTCAAACACATATTTCTAAACCAAATGCTAGCATTATTGATGTCGGAGGAGGAACTGGAAAATATTCTGAATGGCTTGCAAAAAAGAATCATACTGTTCATTTAATAGAGCCTGTTTTAAAACATATTAAACTAGCTGAAAATAGAGCAAAAAAACTAAAAAACCCTTTTTCTGTTGCTGTTGGAGAAGCTAAAAAACTACCTTTTAAAGACAATACTGCAGATTTGGTAATTTTACACGGACCATTATATCATTTGCAAAAAAGAGAAGATAGGATTATTGCAATTGTTGAAGCAAAAAGAGTATTGAAAAAAGGTGGAATTATTTTAGGTTTCGCCATTAACGCAACCGCTTCTACAGTGGTAGGTTTAATGAATGGAATGATTCATGCCAACTCCTTTTTTGATATGTGTAAAGAAGAACTTACTACTGGTATTCATAACCCTCCTAAAGATTTCCCATTCTTATTAGCAGATGCTTTTTACCACAAACCCAAAGAATTAAAAGCAGAGTTTTTGGAACAAAACCTCAACTTTATAAATCTATTTGCTGTAGAAGGAATGATTTGGCTAGACAATGAATACTTTGCCAATATGTTAGATAAGAAAAAATCAAAAACTTTAAAAACGTTGCAAACTCTTACTCAAAACGATGAATACTTATTGCCTTTTAGTCCTCATATGATGATTGCTGTCAAAAAATAATTTTGCTTTTCTACATCTTCAAATAAAAGTATCTAATTATCAACAAAAAATCCAAGAGTCCATTAAAAATATGTTACATGAAAAACAAAAAAGGTAATTGGGTTATTTGTAAAGATTGTAAAGGTATGGGCAAGAAAAGAAAGCGTCCTCAAAAAAAATCTCGCCATAATTACCAAATCGCTTTACAGCAATTTGAAAAATCAGATTGTAATGATAAAGCCCCTATAAAGCCTAAGGGGCAAATTTACACATGTTTGAACTGTAAAGGATCAGGATTGGTAAACTCTACAAGTCGTCCTATAATCAATAAAGAAAAATACCCACACATTGCTATTGTTGGAGGTGGTATAGGAGGAATTGCACTAGCTGTGGCTTGTCTGCATCGGGGAATTCCGTTTACTCTTTATGAACGAGATAATAGTTTTGATACTCGATCTCAAGGCTATGGACTTACTTTGCAACAAGCCAGTAAAGCAATGGCAAGATTGGGTATTCATTCTTTAAAAGAAGGAATTACTTCTACCAAGCATCTGGTTCATACTACAGATGGAAGTGTAATCGGTGAATGGGGAATTCGAAAATGGGGAAGGTCAGAAACGAAAGCATTACCAAAACGAACTAATGTGCATATTGCAAGGCAATCTTTACGTTTAGCACTGCTTGAACAACTTGGTGGACATGACTCTGTAAAATGGGGGCATCAATTATTAAATTTTAATGAATCTGATAACGAAGACATAACTCTAAATTTTAAAGTAGAAGATAAAATTAAAAGTGCAAAAGCTGATCTTATAGTTGGAGCTGATGGAATTCGAAGTACAGTGAGGAAACTACTTATTGGCGAAGACATTACTCCTTTACGTTATTTAGGTTGTATTGTAATTTTAGGAATTTGCTCTCTAAAAAATCTAGAAGGGATTGAAAGCTCTTTGCTAGATTCTGCTACCGTATTTCAAACTGCAAACGGAAATGAACGAATCTACATGATGCCTTATGATTCAGAAACCATCATGTGGCAATTGAGTTTTCCTATATCAGAAGAAGAAGCAAAAAAACTAAATTTATTAGGAACGGAAGCACTAAAAAAAGAAGCTGTTAAAAGAACAAAATGGCACAAACCCATTCCTCAAATTATTGCTGCAACAAATGATGCACAAGTATCCGGTTATCCTGTGTATGATCGAGCGTTACTAACACCTGCTTTACTAGAAAAAGGAAACAAAATTACACTAATTGGAGATGCAGCACACCCAATGAGTCCATTTAAAGGACAAGGTGCAAATCAAGCTTTATTAGATGCATTAACATTAGCTCGAGGAATTTTAAAAGAATGCAACTCATCATCTCAGTGGAAAAAAACAGGTATCAGGAAAACTATATTAAATCCTTTTGAATCTAAAATGCTAGAGCGGAGTGCTTCTAAAGTAAAAAGCTCTGCAGAAGCTGCCCGTTTATTACATTCTGACATTGTACTCTATGAAGGTAATGGTCCTAGAGGAAAACATAGAGAACCTTAAAAATTGTTTTCACAATTAACTTCAAAAAAACACAAAGCAAACTTAATTCCTTCTCCTTTTTTTAGAAGAAGTCCTACTCACCTTCTTTTTACGTCTATTAAAAGGAACAGCATCATCAAACGTATTTTTTGTTTCTTGAGCGTTTTTATTCTTTTTCCATGAGCCAGATTCTGGTAATAAAACTTTTAGTAAATCTTGTCTACCAACCTTGTTCAATGTATTACGAATCCAATCTTTATTTTCCTTTTTATACCAAAAGAAAAATTTATGCTGATCTTCACGTTCCTTTTTAGTTTTAGGAGTTTTTGTTGGTTTTAATGTATAAGGATGATAGCCTGAATAATAAATTACTGTTGCCACTGTCATTGGCGTTGGTGTAAACCCTTGTACTTGCTCTAACTGAAAACCCATATCTTTAGTTTCTGCAGCTAAATTTGCCATATCTTCTACTTCACTTGCTGGGTGACTAGAAATAAAATACGGAATCAATTGTAAGTTTAATTTCTTCTTTATATTGATTTTATCAAAACGCTCTTTAAACATATGAAAATATTTAAAAGAAGGTTTACGCATCAATTTTAAAACAGGATCAGAAGTATGTTCTGGAGCCACTTTTAATCGGCCAGAAACATGCTTAGTCATTACTTCTTCTGTATACGCATCCAATTCTTTTGGATCTGCATTTTTATTAAATTCTGGCACCAACATATCATGTCTAATTCCACTTCCTATAAAAGATTTTTTTATCTTCGGATGTTTATCAACAGCTTGATATAATTCGGTTAATGGTTTATGAGAAGTATCTAAATTAGAACAAATTACTGGAGAGATACAACTAGGCGCCACACATTTATCACAGATAGATTGTACTTTTCCTTTCATTTGATACATGTTAGCAGAAGGCCCACCAATATCAGACAAATATCCTTTAAAATCTGGCATATTTGCCACTTTATCTATTTCTTTTAAAACAGATTCTTTACTTCTACTGGCAATAAACTTTCCTTGATGTGCAGAAATAGTACAAAAACTACATCCACCAAAACACCCTCTATGAATATTAATAGAAAATTTAATCATTTCAAACGCAGGTATTGGTCCACGTTTATCATATTTTGGATGTGGCAATCGTGTAAAAGGCAAATCAAAAGAACCATCTATTTCCTTTTCTGTCATAGTTGGAAAAGGTGGATTGATCACCAAAGTATTCTCTCCTACTCTTTGTAAAATTCTTCTTGCTTTTAATTTATTAGATTCTTGCTCAATCACTTTAAAGTTAGATGCAAATGTTTTTTTATCTTTTAAACAAGCTTCATGAGAATTAATAGTTACATCTTCCCAACCATTTACAACAGGTAATTTTTCTTCTTGTTGATTGATAAAAACAGCCGTTTGTTTAATGTTTTTTAAACTAGAAAATGGCACCCCTTTTTGCAATAATTCTACAATCTCTCTCAAAGGTTGTTCTCCCATTCCATATACCAACATATCTGCTTTAGACGTTTCTAAAATAGAAGGTAATAATTGATCAGACCAATAATCATAATGCGTTACACGTCTTAAAGAAGCTTCAATTCCACCAATTAAAACAGGCACATCTGGGAATTTTTCTTTTAATATTTTAGAATATACTGAAGTTGCATAATCAGGTCTAAAACCTTTATCGCCATTTGGAGTATAGGCATCTTTATCACGTCTTTTTTTACTGGCTGTGTAATTAGATACCATTGGATCCATACAACCACCTGTTGCAGCAAAAAATAAACGCGGTTTCCCTAGTTTTTCAAAATCTTGAAGATTATCCGTTACACTTGGTTGTGGTACAATAGCAACTCGTAATCCGTAACTTTCTAAAATTCTTCCAATTACTGCTGGTCCAAATGAAGGATGATCTACATAAGCATCTCCACTAAATAAAATAACATCCAATTCTTCCCAACCACGAATTTTAACTTCCTTGTTTGTAGTTGGTAACCAATCTGTTAATTGATGTTTTTTAGTGTTCTCCATATTTTGCAAAAATACGAGAATTTTAATTGCTAAAACATTTATTTTTCAAATGTCTTTTTTTTAGAAATTTGAAGCTGTTTCCTGCTTTTCGCACTCGCTTTTTTTATTCAGAAAAAGAATAAAAAAGAGCTCAAACAAATGCTTCAATCAGGGCTAAAAGGATATAATAACTAATAGAATTTTAACCAAAAACAATAAACAATCTCATTAAGATTAAACTATAAAATGTGTGATTGATATCTAAAATTATTTTTAAAAAGCAAAAAACACTCTTCTGCGCTAGGTAAGACAAAATAATTATTTCACAATTAAATGCGGAACCTCATCAACATTCCAATCAATTACCAAACCACCTGCTAAAGATTTTTCCACTTTTTTTCCGTATAAAAATTCACATAAATATAAAGCTGCTTCAAATGATTTTGCTCCTCCTGCAGAAGTAATGTATTTTCCATCATGTACAAATAACACCTTTTTTCTAATATCTAAATTAGGAAACGTTGCTCTCATTTTGTCGATATCAGACGGAAAAGTAGTAGCAACTTTATTATTTAGCAAACCTGCTTTTGCTAATACAAAAGCTCCATCACAATGTGATGTAATAAACATGGCTTCTTTATCAATTCGTTTTACAAAATCAATCATTGCATTATCTTCTAAATCGGAGTCTAAATGATGTTCTGCAGAGGGAACCACTAAAATATCGATTTTTGGTAAGGAATCTTTTAAATAATTATAATCAGGTAAAATTCGTATTCCTTCAAAAGTTGTAATTGCTTGATCTGTGTTTGCAACTGTAAAAACATTCATTGCTTTTATATTCTTCCTAAAAATGGTATGCTGAAAAATATCAAAAGGAGCTGTTAATTCGGTATTAAATGTTCCTTCCATAATTAAAAAAGCAACATTATATCTATCTTTTTCTAATTTCGGAAAGGTTTTCTTTTGAGAATTTTTTTCTTGTAGTTTATGCTTCTCTTCATCATTTTTAGTATGACAATTAAAAATAAAAAATATTGATAAAAAAAGTAATGTATTCTTCATATTACTAAACATTTTATAAAATTTAAAAGTATTCAAAATCAATTTAATAGTTGATTTTTTCATCAACTCTTTTTTGTTTCGTAATTTTATCCAAAACTAATCCAATTTTAACATGAGAAAATTTATCCTATTAACAATCTTTAGTCTATTTCTTTTTAGTTCTTGTAATCCTACCAAAGAAAAAGAACCTCAAAAAGATACTTTTGTTGCAGATAATTATACAAAAAAAGAAGTAGATATTACAATGAGAGATGGTGTAAAATTACATACAACCATTTATTCTCCTAAAGACACTAGTAAAAAATATCCTATTTTAATGCAAAGAACACCTTATAGTTCTGCACCATATGGAGAAGGAAAAATGAAACGTAAAATTGGACCAAACGTTCATTTAATGAAAGAATTAAATATTGTGGTGTATCAAGATGTACGTGGTCGTTGGATGAGTGAAGGTGTTTATGATAATATGCGCGCATATATCCCTAACAAAACAGCAAAGCAATCTGATGAAGTTTCAGATACCTATGACACTATTGATTGGTTGGTAAAAAATGTAGAAAACAATAATGGAAACGTAGGTACTTGGGGAATTTCTTATCCTGGTCATTACGCAACAGTTTCTACAATTGACGCACATCCAGCATTAAAAGCAGCTTCACCTCAAGCTAGTATTGGAGATTTTTTCTTTGATGATTTTCATCATAATGGTGCTTTTATGTTAAGTTATTTTAGAGCCATTTCATTATTTGGAACCTACAAAGACACACCAACTGATTCTGCTTGGTATTCATTTCCAAAAATGGATTCTAAAGATCAATACCAATTTTTCTTAGATAAAGGACCTCTAAAAAACCTAAACAAGTATTTTCAGTACGATAAATTAGATGTCAAAACTTCAGAAAATAAAGATAGAATTGACGATTTTTTCTGGAAAGAAATAGTAGAACACCCAAATTATGATGAAAACTGGAAAAGTAAAGGAATTATACAACATATGAATAGAGTTCCATCTACAGTAGCAACTATGGTTGTTGCGGGTGAGTTTGACGCAGAAGATTTATACGGCCCTTTAGAAACTTATAAAGGAATAGAAAAATATGGAAAAGGAAATTATAATACATTAGTTTTTGGCCCTTGGGATCATGGAAAATGGGCAAGAAACACGGTTAAAAATTATGTAGGTAATTATTATTTTGGAGATTCTATTTCATTAAAGTTTCAATCGGATGTAGAAACAAAATTCTTTAATCACTTCTTAAAAGGAAATGGAGACAAAAACTCCGGTTTACCAGAAGCCTATGTTTTTGATACTGGTAAAAAAGAATGGAAATCTTATGATACTTGGCCGCCTAAAAATGCGGTAAAACAAGATTGGTTTTTATCAGAAAATCAAGAGTTAACTTCTACCAAAAAATCAACAAAAGGAATACAGTTTATTAGTGACATAAAACATCCTGTACCTTATTCTGAAGATATTAAAACTGTTTTTACGCCAAGAAAATACATGACGGACGACCAACGTTTTGCAGCAAGAAGACCTGATGTATTAGTTTTTGAAACGGATGTTTTAACGGAAGATTTTACATTAGCTGGGGACATTTTAGCAAAATTAAAAGTAGCTACTACAGGTTCTGCCGCAGATTGGATTGTAAAAGTAATTGATGTACATCCTGATAATGTAAAAGAAGATAATAAAGAATTACAAGATCATTTAAAAATGAGTAATTATCATTTAATGGTAAGAAGCGAAGTTTTACGTGGACGATTTAGAAATAGTTTTGAGTTTCCAGAACCATTTACCCCAAATAAAAAAACAAATGTTAATATAAAATTACAAGATGTATTTCATACTTTTAAAAAAGGACACAAAGTACAAATTCAAGTGCAAAGCACATGGTTTCCTTTAATCGATTTGAATCCACAGACTTATGTAGATAATATCTACAAAGCAGATAAAAAAGATTTTAAAACACAAACCCATACTGTATTTACAGATTCTAGTATTGAATTTTCTGTATTAAAATAATAATCATTATAAATTATTAACCCTATTTTTGCAAGATGTTTAAACCAAGAATAGAATTAGAAAAAGATGATTTTTACTTGAATGAACAAGGCTACAAAGTCTTTACAGAGAAATATCACTTAAAAAGAGGCTATTGCTGTAAAAGTGGATGTAAACATTGCCCTTATGGGTACAATAAAAAAACAGATACTTTTAAATAAAAAAGTGACTTTTTTCTAAAAAGAGTTTCATAACAATAGAATAAAAATTTATAAAATGATCAAAAAAATTTTAGTACTTGTAATTGCAATTCAATTTATTGGTTGTGCAGAATTACAGAAAGCAGTTAACAACCTACCAAATGGAGGGGACTTATCTCAAGAACAAATAGGAAATGGTTTAAAACAAGCTTTAGATAACGGAATTAAAAATCAAGTTTCTAAACTTACTTCTAAAGATGGTTTTTACAAAAATCAATTAGTAAAAATATTATTACCAGAAGAATTACAAGCCGTAGATAAAGGTTTACGTAGAATCGGTTTAGGTAATTTAGCTGATGAAGGTATTAAAGTTTTAAACAGAGCTGCAGAAGATGCTGTAAAAACAGCAACTCCTATTTTTGTAAGTGCTATAAAAGACATCACTTTTACTGATGCAAAAAATATTTTATTAGGAGAACAAAATGCCGCAACTAGTTATTTAGAGACAAAAACAACAGAAAGTTTATATAGTAGTTTTAGTCCTGTAATAAACAACTCTTTTGCTAAAGTTGGAGCAGATAAAGTTTGGACCAACTTAATTTCAAAATACAATTCTATTCCGTTTGTAAAAAAAGTAAACCCAGACTTAACTAGCTATGTAACTACACAAGCATTAAAAGGTGTCTTTACAATGATAGAAGTAGAAGAAAAAGGAATCAGAGAAAAAGTTGGCTTACGAAATACTGCTTTACTTAAACAAGTATTTGCTTTACAAGACAAAATCTAATTCCAAAAAAATATCTTTTTTTTTTAAAATCCCTGTATCAACAAATACAGGGATTTTTTATTTGATGTTTATCCTTTTTTTATTTAAAATACTATAAGGTATTTAAACTTACTTATAACAAACTCCTAAAATTCAATAATTTATATATATTTTTTAAATTTTATTTAAATATTTACGTATATTTAAATGCTTATAACTTTAATATGCTACGTTTAAATCAACTACATAGGTATAGAAAACACTTAGAAGAAAGACATAATAGACTTTTAGAGAAATCTAATGACTATAAGTTTATTGATGAATCTATTAGTGATAGAGCTGCGTATAAAGCAATGAAAATTTTAGAAAAAATTAATCGGGTAAATTATTTAGACAGAGAAATAAGTATTTAATCGTATTTTTTTCTTTAATCATGTAAGCTTTTAAAATAATTAAAAGCTTTTAACAATCTACTCCCGTACCAAGAAAACATTTCTCCATCTACCAAAATTATCTTTGCTTTTTCAAATTGACCCTGTAACTCTATAATGTCTTTTTCTTTAAAAGGATATGGCTCTGAAGATAAAAAAATAGTTCCTAAGTCCCTTTCCTTTAGCAATTCATCTAAATTAATTTCAGGATATCTTGAATGATTTTTATAGAAGTTATCAAACTTATTTAAACCTAGAATATGATTAATAAAAGTATTATTTGCTGCAACCATCCAAGGATTTTTCCAAATAAAATAAGCAACCTTTTCTATCTTTTTATCTTTTACAAATTGCTCAAAATTATTTAATTCTTTTTGTAGTTTTTTTTGAATTATAAAAGATTTAGCGCTGCAATTTAATATTTCTCCATAATGTCTAGTCAATTCTAAGACATCTTCAATTGTATAAATATCCGAAACATGTGTGGGTGCAATTTGCATACAAAATTCAACAATTTCTTTTGTATTCTCTTCTTTATTACAAAGAATAATATCTGGTTGCAACTCTTTTATTTTTTGAAGATGGATATTTTTTGTTCCACCAACAATGGTTTTTTCTTGTTTTAAATCAACAGGATGCACACAAAACTTTGTAATACCAACAATATTTTTTTCCAAGCCTAAATCAACCAATAATTCTGTTTGACTTGGTACTAAAGAAATAATTCTTTGTGGTATTTTTAACAACTCTAACGTATTTCCAATCTGATCTTGGAATTTCATCAACCTATTGTATTAAAAAGTTTTCCATTTGTTGTTGTAACTGTAATGCTTTCTTTGCCGCTTCGTTTGCAAAATGCTCATTTTTAGAAGCATAAATAATTCCGCGTGATGAATTAATTAACAAACCAATATTTTCTGATAAACCATATTTACAAACATCTTGTAAATTTCCTCCTTGCGCTCCAACTCCTGGTACTAATAAAAATGAAGTTGGAATTATCTTTCTAATTTCTGCAAAATATTCTGCTTTAGTAGCTCCTACAACATACATTAAATTTTTACTATTTTCCCAAGACTTTGACGTATTTAAAACTTGTTTGTACAACTCTTTTCCCTCAACCTTTTTTGTTTGAAAATCAAAAGCTCCTTCATTAGAAGTAAGTGCTAACATTATAGTATGTTTATCCTTAAAAGCTAAAAAAGGTTCAACGGAATCTTTCCCCATATAAGGAGCAACAGTAACAGCATCAAATGCTAAATCTTCAAAAAAAGCTTTCGCATACATAGTAGATGTATTCCCAATATCACCACGTTTTGCATCAGCAATCGTAAAAATATCTGGATATTTATCATTTAAATAATTGATAGTTTTTTCTAGAGATTTCCAACCTTTTATCCCATAAGCTTCATAAAAAGCTGTATTAGGTTTATAAGCAACACATAAATGATGGGTAGCATCTATAATAGCCTTATTAAAGGAAAAAATAGGATCTTCTTCTTTCAATAAATGCTTTGGAATTTTGTTTAAATCTACATCTAAACCAATGCATAAAAAAGATTTTTTTTTTCGAATTTGAAATTCTAGTTGTTCTGTTGTCATCTGTTGTATAAAAGTTTCACAAAAGTACTTAATTTGTCTTTTATTTGTAGCCCCATTTTGTAAGTATTAATTTTAAAGAAGGACAAAACAGATATCTTATCATTCTATTATGAAAAAAATAATTATTGTATTTCTCGTTTTTTTATCAAGCTGTACTTTTGAAACTCCTACCCAATTTTCAGAAAAAGCTTTAAATGATAAAGTTACTTCTTTAAATGGAACTCAATCTACATTTAAAGAAATCATCAATCAATACAAAGGAAAAAAAGTACTGATAGATGTTTGGGCATCTTGGTGTGCAGATTGTTTTAAAAGTTTACCAAAAGTTAAGCAGTTGCAAAAAGATTTTCCAGATGTTGTTTATTTATTTTTATCTGTTGATGAAAAAAGCACTTCATGGAAAAGAGCCATACAAAGATTTAAAATAGAAGGAGAACATTACAACTTTCCAAAAGGGATGAAAAATGGAGATTTTGTAGATTTTATAAATTTAAATTGGATTCCAAGATATATTGTTGTTGATGAAAATGGTGGAATAAAACTATTTAAAGCAACAAAATCTTCTGACAAAAGAATTGTAGAAGCACTAAATAGTAAATAAATACATCGTTTTAGTAAGTATTTCTTTTTCTAAACCATAATTTATTTTCCATTTCATAAATTTACAACATCAATAAAAGTTTAGAAACATGAGACAAAAAATAGTAGCAGGTAACTGGAAAATGAATAATGATAAGAAAGAAACTACAAAACTTATCAAAGAAATTAAAAAATCTATTAAAATTTTACCGTTAAAAAACACTCGAGTTATTGTAGCTCCAACCTTTGTAAACCTTTCTTCTGCTGTAAAAAAAGCTAAAAAATCTAAAGTTGAAGTTGTTGCACAAAACATGCACCAAGCAAAAAGTGGTGCTTTTACAGGAGAAATTTCTGCCAACATGTTAAAATCAATTGGCATTAAAACCGTTATTTTAGGTCACTCAGAAAGAAGAACTTATTTTGGAGAAACAGATAGTATTCTTGCAGAAAAAGTAAATTCCGCTTTAGAAAATAAATTAGAAACTATTTTTTGCTTTGGAGAGTTATTAGAAGATAGAAAATCTGAAAATCATTTTAAAGTTGTTGAAAATCAATTAAAAAATGGATTATTTCACTTAGAAGCTACAGCATGGAAAAACATCATTTTAGCTTACGAACCTGTTTGGGCCATTGGTACAGGAGAAACTGCAAGTCCAGAGCAAGCTCAAGAAATGCATGCTTTTATTAGAAAAATAATTGAAGATAAATACAATAAAGAGGTAGCAGAAAATGTGTCTATCTTATACGGGGGTAGCGTAAAACCTGCAAACGCTGAAGAAATTTTCTCTAAACCAGATGTAGACGGTGGCTTAATTGGAGGTGCTGCTTTAAAAGCTGAAGATTTTACAGCAATTATAAAAGCAATATAATTTGTAAAACTTCTATATAAAACTAATAAATTTGCATCGAGATATTAACTCTTGATGCATTTTTTTTGAATACAATTTTATGGATAATATATATATAGAATACAATTTTACAGTTTCTCCTAAAGAACCTACAACAGAAATATTAATTGCAGAATTAGGAGCAGTTGGTTTTGAAAGTTTTGTTGAAAATGAAAATGGCGTTACAGCTTACATCCAAAAAGAAGAATGGAATTCTTCTATTCTTGAGGGAATTTTTGTTTTAAATTCAGACGAATTTTCAATAGAATACAATCAAACAGAAGTAGAACAAACCAATTGGAATGCAGAATGGGAAAAGAATTTTACGCCTATTCAAGTTGATGATTTGATAAGTATTCGTGCACCTTTTCATGAAAATCCAAATCTAAAATATGATATTGTCATAGAACCTAAAATGAGTTTTGGTACTGGACATCATGAAACTACACACATGATGGTACAACATTTATTACAATTAGATTTAGAAAAAAAGAAAGTTTTAGATATGGGATGCGGAACAGGAATTTTAGCAATTTTTGCTGAAATGAAAGGCGCAAATCCTATTGATGCCATAGATATTGATAATTGGTGTTATGAAAATTCATTAGAAAATGTTACTCGTAATAAATGTAATAATATTTCCGTTTTCGAAGGAGACTCATCACTTTTAATCAATAAAAAATATGATGTTATTATTGCCAATATCAATAGAAACATTTTATTGATGGACATGAAAGTCTATGCAAATTGTTTAAATGAAAAAGGAATTTTATTATTAAGTGGTTTTTATCAAGAAGACATCCCTATTATAGACGCAGAAGTTTCTAAATACAATTTAAAATTAGAAACCTATATTGAAAGAAATAATTGGGTTGCGTTAAAATATAACAAAATTTAAAAATTCTTCATAAATTAGCAGTATGAGTACAAAAGAAAAAATACAGGAAGAAGTTGATGTTCTTGAAAAAGAAGTTTTTCAACATGAAATAGTTTTACATAATGATGATGTAAATACGTTTGATTTTGTTATTGATTCTTTAATAAATGTTTGTGAACATACTTTAGAACAAGCAGAACAATGTACCCTTTTAGTTCATTATAAAGGAAAATGCACCGTAAAATCTGATGAATACAAAGACCTAGAACCTAAATGTTCTAAATTGTTACAATTAGGTTTATCTGCAGAATTGGTTTAATATATGGAAAACGTTTTAAAATACTACGAATTCTCAGAATTCTTTGAAGATAAATCTAATGCTTTTTCTGGAAATGAAATCTGTTTTACAGAATTAAATGCAACTCATTTTTTGATTTTTGAGAAAAATAAGAACACATTAAACCTGTACGTTTCAAGGTTTACTCAAAAAAATGACATTGGTGTTAAACCTCCTGAAATACTAGAATTATTAGTAGAAAACTACAATAAGAGTCTACCTGCACATAGAATTGCTATTAGAAACTATTTAGGGTAGCTCAAGAAATTTCTCTTTTTTTATTTTCACAAAAACCATGTGACTTATTTATTATTTATGTGTCTTATGTACAGAGACAATAAAATGAGTCGTAAAAAAATCATAACTATAGGTATAGTAATATTAGTTCAGACAATAAGTCTGGCACAAGCTCTACCTCCTCCAGCACCTCCACCTCCTCCTCCAGGCTTACCAATAGATGGTTTTTCTGGAATATTAATTGTTATTGGTTTGTTTTACGGAATAAATAAAATACTTAAAAATAGTAGTAGTTAGTTTTATACTAAGTTTGGTTAGACGAAAAGACTTTGAACAATGTTCAAAGTCTTTTTTATTTTAATGAGAATTGGAAATTTGTTAATCAAACCACTAAAATATACAGAATTAGAAATTGACTCTTTAACATATTTTTTTTAAAAGAAAATTACCATAGTTAATAAAGATGATTTGTTTTTAATTCTAAAACATTTACTCCATAAACCTTATTTAAAAAAATTAAATGAACTTTCAATCTGTAAATTATTCACTAACTTTAGTGCATAAGTACATCATTCTTACACAAATATTTCGGCTTAAAAACAGATCCAACAACACTAACTCTAGACTGACACATTATAGTCAAAGAACTTTTAACAATGCCTACAAATAATTTCAATATAAACGGACTGACTACTCAACAAGTAATTGACGCTAGGAAAAAGTACGGTAAAAACACTTTAGACTACAAGAAAGAAAACAATGTAATTGATGCTATCAAAAGTTTAGCGAAAGAACCAATGGTTATTCTTTTATTTGCTGCGTCCCTTATTTATTTGATAAGTGGTAAAACAGGAGATGCTATCTTTCTTGCATCTGCCATCATTCTTGTATCTATTATATCATTATATCAAGATTCAAGAAGCAGAAATGCTTTGCAAAAACTAAAAACACTCTCTCAACCTAATTGTAAGGTCATTAGAAATAGAGAGGTAGTAGATATTAAAAGTGAAGATTTGGTTGTTGGAGATAGCTTAATCGTAGAAGAAGGAACTTCAATTACTGCCGATGGAATCATTGTTCATTCAAATGATTTTTCTGTCAATGAATCTATTTTAACAGGAGAATCTCTATCTGTTTTTAAAGACAAAGACAAAAATGACAATCTGATTTTTACAGGTACAACCGTTGCCAGTGGTTTAGCCATTGCTACCATTACTCATATTGGTAACAAAACAAAATTAGGTAAAATTGGCAAAAGCCTAGAAAATATTAAAGAGGAAAAAATACCTCTAGAAATACAGATAACCAACTTTGTAAAAACAATGGTTATTGCAGGCGCAATTGTTTTTTTAGTGGTTTGGGCAATCAATTATTTTAGATCATATGACTTATTAGATAGTTTACTTAAAGCCCTAACTTTAGCAATGAGTATTTTGCCTGAAGAAATTCCAATGGCATTTACCTCATTTATGGCAATTGGAGCTTGGAGACTTATGAAAATGGGTGTTGTGGTAAAACAAATGAAAACGGTAGAAACCCTAGGCAGTGCAACTGTAATCTGCACAGACAAAACAGGAACCATTACAGAAAACAAAATGAGTTTAGCTAAATTATTTACGCTTGACTCAAAAAGAATTGTATCTCCTGAAGAAGCTAATGAACATGAAATAGAATTGATATCAATAGCTATGTGGGCTAGTGAACCCATTCCTTTTGATGCTATGGAAATATCGTTACATCAAGCTTACGAAGAGCTACATAAAACAGATGAACGCCCTAACTTTAAGTTAATTCACGAGTATCCTCTAAGTGGAAAGCCACCTATGATGACCCACATTTTTGAAAATAGTTCAGGAAAAAAAATTATAGCAGCTAAAGGAGCACCAGAAGCTTTAATTGCAATTTCTAATTTAACTGAATCCGAAAAAGATGAAATAAAGAAAGCGGTTCAAACCATTACAAGTAAAGGATACAGAGTTTTAGGTGTGGGGCAAAGTGATTTTAAAGAAAGTGATTTTCCTAAAACACAACAAGAATTTAAATTCAATTTTAAAGGAATCATTGCCTTTTATGACCCTCCAAAAAAAAATATTAATAAAGTATTTAATGATTTTTATGACGCTGGAATTTTAATAAAAATCATTACTGGAGATAATGCAGCAACAACCACAGCTATTGCTAAGCAAATTGGTTTTAGAGGATTTGAAAAAAGTATTACTGGAGATGAGTTGATGAAATTATCAGAAAAAGAACTGAAAGAAAATGTTATGAGCATAAATATTTTCACAAGAATGTTTCCTGAAGCAAAACTAAAAATCATCAATGCTTTAAAAGCAAATAATCAAATTGTAGCTATGACAGGGGATGGTGTAAATGATGGTCCAGCATTAAAAGCTTCTCATATTGGGATTGCTATGGGAAAGAAAGGTACAGAAATAGCAAAACAATCGGCTTCACTTATATTAATGGAAGATGATTTATCAAAAATGGTCGATGCGATAGGCATGGGTAGAAAAATTTACACTAATTTAAAAAAAGCTATTCAGTATGTTATATCCATTCACATCCCAATTATTCTTACTGTTTTTATTCCACTTACAATGGGATGGATTTATCCAAATATTCTTTCTCCAGTGCACATTATATTTTTAGAATTAATCATGGGGCCCACTTGTTCAATCATCTTTGAGAATGAGCCAATGGAAAAAAATACAATGTCCCAAAAACCTCGGCCTTTTACCTCTACTTTTTTTAATTGGAAAGAATTGATTACAAGTATTATTCAAGGATTGGCAATTACGGTTGGAACTTTAACAATTTATCAATATTCGGTTTATATGGTCTATAATGAAGCCCTAACAAGAACCTTAATATTTACTGTATTAATTACAGCAAATATTTTTTTAACATTGGTAAACCGATCATTTTATTATTCAATTTTAACCACTTTAAAATACAAAAACAAACTAGTCCCACTCATCATTTCAATCACAATTTTCATTACAGCACTGATCTTATTTGTTCCTGCTTTAAGTAATTTCTTTGAATTTGAAACACTTACTTTTTCTCAATTATCAATTAGTATTGGAGTCGGTTTTGTATCAATAATTTGGTATGAATTCGTAAAATTAAAAACAAGAAAATTAAGCAAAAAACAACCTTAATTCTGAAAACTAGGAAAATCGTATGTAAATGAAAAAACCAGTAATTTCCAAAAGTGTTGGAAAGTACTGGTTTTATTGGTGACCATGCTAGGATTCAAACCTAGAACCTCTTGAGCCGTAATCAAGTGCGCTATTCAGTTGCGCCACATGGCCTTTTTGCGGGTGCAAATATAATGTCATTTTTTTAAACTAGAAAATCTATTCTAATTTTTATGCATTTATTTTTTCTTTATAAGCTTCAATTATAGGTTTAGCTTTTTCTAAATCAGAATCTAAAATAAATAATTGTATTGTTTGCCCTAAGGTTCCAAAACCTGTTAGCTTACCCGAATTGATAGGATCTTTAATAATACATGCAATATTAACTTCTTCTAATAAAGATTTTAATCCATTAGTTAAAATAGAAGATCCTGAAAATACTTTTATATGTTCATTGGTCATAATTTTTAGTTTTATTTGAGTGAATTTATTGTTACAAAAGCTCTCCATCCAATAATTGCTAATTGAACCTTAGTTGCTTTAGAAATATCTAATTGTTTTTTTGTAAAAGATGGAAGCAATAATTTATTCATTTTTGCTAATACTTTAAAAACTTGCTTTTTCATTATCTTTAGATTGATTATCAAATTTAATGAAAATAAACAACTCACTTAAAGTAAGTTGTTTTAATTAAAATCTACACTAATAAATAATTCAAGTAAAACTAGCGTAGGTTTGGTTTTTAAGTTGATTAAAATAAAATAATAAAAATAATATCTGAAATAATTTTAATAGTTTTTAGTACAATTGTTATCATAGTAAATAGTTTTAAAGGTTAGTAAAATTGATGAATTCCGGAATTGTTTTATCAATATATGAGATTTAAAACAAGTCAACCAAGTATTTTAGAATAAATTATTCAATTTAATTTTACATTTAAAACAAAAAAAACATTTATCATTATAATATAAAACCAATTACCTTTAAAATAAGTTGTAATTTATAACCAAAAATACAATTAAAACTTAAAAACTATTAGAGAGTAAAGGGTGTTTTTATTAATTTAATAAAAAGTAAAGGAAAATTCATGCCATAAAAGTTTGTTTTAGGGCTTTTTATCTTTTTCACTTCTTCATAAAGTGATAAAAATGTATCTTCGCTCAAAATTAAAATTCATGAACTTTCTACTAATAATTGGTGGTTTAATTTTATTAATTTTAGGAGGAAATTGGCTCCTAAAATCTGCGGTAGCCTTATCTTTAAAACTAGAAATCCCTAAGATTGTAATTGGAATGACAGTGGTTTCTTTTGCTACTTCTGCACCAGAGCTTATTGTTAGTGTCAATGCCGCTTTAAGTGGCTCTTCAGATTTAGCTTTAGGAAATGTTATTGGATCTAATATCGCTAATTTAGGTTTGGTATTAGGAATTACTTTATTATTTGGAACCATGGAAGTTCAAAAAAGTTTTTATAAAACCGATTGGCCCGTAATGATAATCGCTTCCGGGTTATTATATCTATTTTTAACAGGAGATAATGTAATCGTTCAATATGAAGGAATTATTCTTTTTTCTTTATTAGTTGTCTTTTTAATATTTCTTTTACGTTTTCAAAAAACAGCAGTTATAGATGAGTTACCTGAAGATGATGTGCCTTTACCTTTATATAAAACTGTTTTGTTTTTTGTTATTGGAGGATTAGCCTTATGGGGAGGTTCGGAATTATTAATTAAGGGAGCTACCAAACTTGCACTAGACTTTGGAGTAAGTGAACGCGTTATTGCCGTAACAGTTGTATCTATAGGAACGAGTATCCCTGAGTTAGCTGCGTCTATTATAGCCGTTTTAAAGAAAGAAAAAGCTATTTCTTTAGGTAACCTAATTGGGTCTAATATCTTTAATATTTTAGCCGTTTTAGGAATTACATCAATGATTACACCTATTACCCTGGTAGACAACAGACTAATTTCTAATGATATTTTCTGGATGTTGGGAATTTCTTTTATAATCTTACCTCTTGTTTTTTTCCCCAAAGGACATCGTTTAAACTGGAAAGATGGTATTCTATTATTAATTACTTACATCGCTTTTGTTATTGTAACATTATAAAAAAAGTAAAACCTATTAAAAAATAGATTTTACTTTTATGTGTTTTTTTCTTTTTTTAATACTTTAAGTAAAATAAACAAGGTAAAGACACCTAGCAATGCTAATATCGTTATAAAGTTCCAGGTGAATTCGTAACCATATTTATCAACCATTTGCATACCAACATTATGACTAAAAATATGCGACAGAGAAAAAGCAATAGCATAAAGCGCCATATATTCTCCTTGATTTCCTTTTTTAGCTCTTTCTACTGCAAAAGCATTTGAAAAAGGAAAAGCAATCATTTCTCCAATTGTCATTAATAACATACCTATAATTAGAATTCCTACCCAAGAAGTAAAGTTTAAAACTATAAAACTTATAGCAACTAAAAATAAACCAAATGCAATTAATTTAGTTTTTGAGTTCTTCATATTTTCTAACCAATTAATCAAAGGCATTTCAAAAAGGAAGATAAAAAACCCATTAAATCCCATTAATAAACCTACTTCTAAAACAGTTAAAAGTCTTACTTCCTTATAATAAAGTGGCATTGTAGAAAAATATTGTAAAAATGTAAAACCAAAAATAAACATGGCAATAAAAAATATCCAAAAAGCTTTGTCTTTATAAGCAGAAACAGGGTTTTCAACTTTAACAACATCTAATATTTTCGCTTTCTTAGGATGTAAAACTTTTAGCAATAAAAAAGCAGCCAAAACACAAGTAATACCATCAACCCAAAATAGTCCTTGATAACCAATACCAGTAATAATAACTCCACCAATTGCTGGTCCTGCAGAAAAACCTAAATTAATTGCCAAACGAATTAAAGTAACAGAACGCGTTTTATTTTCTGGTTTGCTATACGCACTTAAAGCTACAAACATTGCAGGTCTAAATGCATCTGCAACCAACATCACTAAGAAAATTCCGGCACAAAAAGCTTCAAAAGTTTTTGCAAATTGTAGTAAGACAAAAAGAATTCCTGTTCCAAGCAAACTAACCAACATTACCTTATAATAACCAATTTTGTCTGTTAACTTTCCACCCATCCAAGTTCCTAAGACAGAACCTAAACCAAAGAATGTCATAATCCAACCAACATCTGGCAACGTAAAATTTAAACTATCTGATAGATAAATTGACAAAAACGGAATTACCATAGTGCCCGCTCTATTTATAAGTGTTATTAATGATAACCACCAAACTTCTAAAGAGAGCCCTCTAAAAGTATCTATGTAATTATGATAAAGTTTTTTCATGGTTTGTTAATTTATTTAAAAATAAAAAGTCCGACTGTGAAGTCGGACTTTTTATAATTGTTTGATTTTATATTGATATCATCAAAACATATAAACATACCGATTTTTTCGTGAAACACACGATTGTTTGGTTCTATATGTAATGATATTCCTCATTTTTAATTAATTAAGCGATAAAACTACATAAAATAATTGAATATTATATTTTTGAAGTGTAAATTTTTATCAAAAAAAAACACCTGTTACCAAACCATCTTTATTGATTTCTCTTTTTTTAAAAAAATTGCAACTAATTTTCTATTTTTGTACTATGAAAAAAATTAGTTTACTTTTTTCGTTGTTTTTGATGATCTCATGTAATTCACAAGGTAAAAGACCATTAATTGGAAAAACGGAATACCAACAAAAATTAAATGCAGAATACAAAGACGCTTCAAAATCGCCTTTAAAAAGGAAAGATTTAAAAAATTTTAAAGGACTCGATTTCTTTCCTGTAGACTCCTCTTTTATTGTCACAGCAAAATTAATAAAAACAGAGAATGCTCCAACCTTTGAAATGGCAACTACAACAAGTAGAAAACCTTTGTATAAAGAATATGGAATTTTAAATTTTACTTTAAAAGGGCAAAAATTCCAATTAACAATCTATCAAAGTCAAGATGATTTGACTGATGAAAAGTACAAAAACTACTTATTTTTACCATTTACAGATGATACTTCTGGTGAAGAATCTTATGGCGGCGGACGTTATATGGATGTAATGACTACAGATATTTCTACTGAAAATACCATTGTTTTAAACTTTAACAATACTTATAACCCTTATTGTGCATATAATGATAAATATTCTTGCCCATTAACACCTAGAAAAAATCATTTAGATATAGAAATTAAAGCTGGAGTAAAAATTTTTAAGAAGCATTAATATTAAAAACTATGCATTTATAGAAATATTGCTTTGTAAATCTAATTCAATAGCATTTTCTAAATCTTGTAAATGATGTTTCCTTACCTTTAATTTTGTTTCAGAATGTGCTTTTTTATTAAGTTTAGAAAACATTTCTGCAATTTTAATTGCTGTTGATAACAAATGTTTTTCTGGAACAATTACATCTAAAAATCCTACATCTATTGCCTGTTTAGGATTGTAAATTTCTGCATTGTTTACACTTCTATTTAAATACACTTCCGATAAGCGTGATTTTGCAATGGCAATACCTGCATTGTGCATTGTCATACCAATCATTACTTCATTTAAGCCTATTTTAAAATCACCCTCTACACCTATTCTATAATCTGCCGACAACAATAAAAAAGCTCCTTTTGCAATGGCATGACCAGAACAAGCTACAATTATGGGCTGTGGAAAAGACAACATTCTTAGTGAGAACTTAGATCCTTTTGTTACCAATTCTTTTGCTGATTCAGGTGATTCTTTCATCACTTTTAAATCAAATCCTCCAGAAAAAATCCCTGCTTTACCTGTTAAGATTACAACCTTATTTTCTTTTTCAGCTTTGTCTAAACTTGCATTTAATCCTTCAATAACCTCATGGGAAATTGCATTTGCTTTTCCGTTATTAATAGTAACAATTGCAAAATTTTCTTCTGATTGATAAGTAACCAATTTGTTCATTTTTTAATTTTAAATAAATTTAACCAAATACATCCCAGTAAAAACAGCAAGGAAACCAACAGCAAAACTTGCTATTGTATAAAATGCAAAGCTGGTAAAATCTCCCGATTTTAAAAACACATGATTTTCATAAGCAAAAGTTGAAAAAGTGGTAAAACCTCCACAAAATCCTGTTGCTAAAAGTAAAGTACTATTCTGACTTAAGGTATCATTTTTTGCAGCATAACCTAAAATGATTCCTATTAAAAAGCTTCCTAAAATATTGGCGAAAAAAGTACCATATGGAATTCCGTTTTCTGTATTATTTAACCATTTGCCAATAATAAACCGTAAAACGCTTCCAAACCCACCACCAATAAAAACAAATAGTAATTGCTTCATTATAATTTTATTTCATCAACATCTACCCAATTCCTTTTATCAACAACGGTTCCTTTATTTAAAATCAAAACCCCAGGATTTGCTCTAACTATTGTTTTAAGTGTTGTTTCATCACAAAAAAGAAACTCGAAAGGTAAATTGTATTTGTTTTGCGCAAGAATTAGTTCGTCTGCAAATGATGCCGAAACACCATACACGGTATATCCTTTTTTAATTGCTTTATTAGCTACTTCCGTAATTTTAAAAAATCCGTTTTCATCAGACTTATCTAAATTATAAACAATAACCAACATCACTTTTTCTTTAGCTAAAATTTCTGGAGCCAAATCGTTTTGAGAATCTTCTAAAACAAAATCATGCACTAGAGGAATACTTCCATCTTCGGGATATTTCATTCCTTCGGATATATTTTTACCAATTGCATAGGGTCTAAAATCAATAATTGGTAAATGCACAAGGACATAATATGTAACCAATAAAGAACTAAATATAGAAATATAGGTTATAATCGTTGGAAGTTTCCCTGCAAAAATCGGTTTAATATCTTTGATTCTAAATGTTAAGAACAAAATTAAAAGTGTTAGTAAAACATCTTTATAAAATGATTGCCAAGGTGTTAATTTAATTGCATCTCCAAAACAACCACAATCTGTAACTTTATTATAATATGCAGAATACCAAGTTAAAAATAAGAATACAATTATTAAAATGAGTAAACTAAAAATTGTTAATTTAGGTTTCCATCCAACTAAAAGAGCTATTCCTAAAACAACTTCTGCAACAATTAACAAGATTGCAAACGGTAACGTATACGGAATTAAAAATTCTATATTTAAAACCCCTTCCGAGAAATATTCTTGAAATTTATATTGAGAACCTATTGGATCGACCAATTTTACAAAGCCTGAAAAAATAAATAAGACTCCTACTATTATTCTTGAAAATTGCACTAATAACTTCATACTATTCTTGTTAAAAAAAATCAAATAAATTTATATTCTATTCTTCTAAATGAATCATCGCAAAAACAGCATAATTAATCATGTCTTGATAATTTGCATCAATCCCTTCAGAAACAATAGTTTTACCCTTATTATCTTCAATTTGTTTTACTCGTAATAATTTCTGTAAAATTAAATCTGTTAAACTAGAAACACGCATATCTCTCCAAGCTTCACCATAATCATGATTTTTATTTAGCATTAATTCTTTAGTAATTTTGCTATGTTTATCATACAAAACTGTTGCTTGTTCTGTGGTTAAATCTGGATTTGCTACAACACCATTTTCCAACTGAATTAAGGCCATAATAGAATAATTAATGATGCCAATAAATTCAGATTTCTCATCTTCATCAACTTTTCTCACCTCATTTTCTTGTAACTGACGAATTCTTTGCGCTTTTATAAAAATCTGATCTGTTAAGGATGGCAAACGTAGAATTCTCCACGCAGAACCATAATCAGACATTTTTTTAATAAATAAACTTCTACATTCATCTATAACAGCATCGTATTGTTTTGAGGTATCTTGCATTTGTATAAAAAAGTATTTCTTCAAATGTAGTAAATCTTCAAAGCATTTCATTTATTTTTACAATGAATTTATCAACTATAATATGAAAAGAATTGTTGTTTTTTGTGGTTCAAGTCTTGGCTTTAATCCTATTTACAAAGAAGCCGCTACAGAACTAGGGAATTATTTTGCTAAAAACAAAATTGCTTTAGTCTATGGTGGAGGAAAAATTGGAATGATGGGTATTCTTGCAGATACAATTCTTGCCCATAATGGTGAAGTTATTGGTGTAATTCCCCAATTATTAGAAAAAGAAGAAGTTGTTCATGCAGGAGTTGAAGAAATGATTGTTTGTAAAAAAATGAGCGAACGTAAAGTTATCATGAGTAAATTAATTAATGGCTATATTACGCTTCCTGGAGGGTTTGGAACCTTAGATGAACTTTTTGAAGCATTAACTTTAAATCAATTACACATAGAACAAAAACCCGTAGGTCTTTTAAATATAAATGGTTTTTTTGATCCTATACTGCTACAATTAGACAAAATGGTAGATGAAGGTTATTTAAAACAAACCAATAGAAATATGTTAATTGTTGGTGCTTCTGTAAATGATTTAATGCAAAAAATGAACAATTACCAAGCCCCAGAAATTGAGCATGTAATTCGTAAAGTAGTAAGTTAAATGACTGTAAATTGTAAAGGAACTTTAATTGATTTAGCAACTCCTAAAGTAATGGGGATTTTAAATATTACTCCAGATTCTTTTTTTGATGGAGGGAAATACAAAAACGAAACAGATATTCTTTATCAAGTTGAAAAAATGCTTTTTGAAGGAGCTACTTTTATTGATGTTGGTGCCTATTCTTCAAGACCTGGAGCAAAGCATATTACTGAAGAAGAAGAACTACAACGAATTGTTCCTGTAATAGATTTGTTGATAAAAAACTTTCCAGAAATTATAATTTCTGTGGATACTTTTAGAAGTAAAGTGGCCAAAGAAACGGTGAATTCTGGAGCTGCAATTATTAATGATATTTCTGGAGGAAAAATGGACGATAAAATGTTTGAAACTGTAGCCAATTTACAAGTTCCATATATTTTAATGCACATGTTAGGTACGCCTCAGAATATGCAAATGAATCCTGTTTATGAAGATGTAATAAAAGAAATTATTTCCTTTTTTGCTGCACAAATTTTTAAATTACATCAATTAAAACTCAATGATATTATTATTGATGTTGGTTTTGGTTTTGGAAAAACAATCAATCATAATTTTGAAATCCTAAAGAACTTATCACTTTTTAAAAGTTTAGACACACCTATTTTAGCTGGAATTTCAAGAAAATCGATGTTGTATAAAACCTTAGATATTTCTGCACAAGAAGCATTGAATGCGACTACTTCTGCCAACACAATCGCTCTTTTAAATGGCGCCAATGTTTTACGCGTTCATGATGTAAAAGAAGCTATTGAAGCCGTTAATATTGTAAAACAAATTTCTTTATAAGATGCTATTTCCTACTTTCACTACTCGTTTTTTTCGTTCTTCAAAAGAGCTTAAACAAATCGTTTCAGATGTAAAACATTCAACGACTCAATAAAATATAAAAGTAGAGTTAATCAAAGCTAAACTTATTTACAAACTTTTTACTTCTCAAAATCTTGGCATCTTTATTGTTAAATAAATGTTAACGCCAAAAATCTAGCTAGTTAAACTTTAATAATTTCTTTCGTTTTGTATCGAAAAGAAAACTCAATTTATTAACTTTTATAACTAGAAATTATGAGTAGAAAAAAAACACCCGAAATCAATACTGGCTCTATGGCAGATATTGCTTTTTTATTATTAATCTTCTTTTTAGTAACAACAACTATGAATGTAGATTCTGGAATTGCAAGAAAAATTCCACAAAAACCAAAAGATAATTTTGTTATGGACATCAAAGAGCGAAATATTTTAGAAGTAAATATTAATAGCAACAATAAACTTTTTGTAGACGGAAAAATAACCCAACTAAAAGACTTAAAACAAATTGCCATTAACTTTATAGATAATGGTGGTGGTTTAGATATTAATAAAAATGCTTGTGAATGGTGTAATGGAGAAAAAATAATAAGTTCATCAGAACACCCAACTAAGGCAATTCTATCGATTAAAGCAGATAGAACTACAAATTACGAAACTTATATAAACGTTTTAGACAATTTAAATTCTGCTTATTCACATTTACGCAATAAACTTTCCTCTAAATTATATCAACAAAATTATATGAGTTTATTAGAAGATTATAAAAAATCTAATCCTAAAAATGAAGCCTTATATCAAAAAATAAAATTAATAAGAGAAAAATATCCTTTATTATTATCAGATGTTGAAATAAATAATTGATAGTAATATCAATAAATTTATTAGTATTTTAGCCTAAAATCAGTCAATTTTCATGTTAGATTTTATTGAATTTTCTTTGTTAGATGTATTAGATATTTTACTTGTAGCAATACTTCTCTACTATATATACAAATTATTAAAAGGTACCGTTGCCATTAATATTGTAATTGGTATTGCGTTTATTTTTCTTATTTGGAAAATTACACAAGCCTTAAAAATGGAAATGTTAAGTGGTATCTTAGGCTACCTTTTGTCTGGTGGAGTTATTGCGTTAATCATTGTTTTTCAGCAAGAAATCCGAAAATTTTTATTAATGATTGGGACCACAAACTTCACAAATAAACGTAGTTTTTTAAAGCAATTAAAATTTTTACAAACAGAGATTACCACAGAAATTGATACTGATGTTATTTTAGAAGCATGTAAAAATTTATCGAAAACCAAAACAGGCGCACTAATTGTTATTGAAAGAACAAATAGTTTAGATTTTTTAATAAATACTGGAGATAGAATGAATGCTTCTGTAAATGAAGCCATTTTACAAAGTATTTTTTATAAAAACAGTCCTTTACATGATGGAGCGATAATTATTAGAGACAATTTTATTGTAGCAACTAGAGTTGTTTTACCAATTTCTGACAGTACAAGAATTCCGGCAAGATTTGGTTTAAGACATAGAGCAGCAATTGGAGTTTCCGAAAAAACTGATGCAGCTTGTTTATTAGTTTCTGAAGAAACCGGAGAAATCTCATATATAAAAGATGGTGGTTTTGAACTCTATTCTGATTACAAAGATCTAAACGAAAAACTTAGAAAAGATTTAATGTAAAAAAAATATTCCTACAGCATTCAACAGAAATAATAATATAAAAAAAAGGTTCTCAAAATTGAGAACCTTTTTTTTATATTTAAAATAACCGCAATTAATTTGCAGGAGCCATTTTAGATTGAATAGCATTCATAACACTTTTAAATTTCTTAGCGCTTTCATCATCTAAAGAAGCTAATATTTCTTTACCTTTTTTAGCTAATTCTACACCTTCTTTAGCAAGTTTTGCGTTTTTTAACACATCTCCTTTTGCTGCAATATATTCTTTAGCATAAGTTGCGTAAGATTCTAAATGCTTTGTTACTTCTATATTTTCAAATTTTGGAATAGAAACCCCCTCTAAAGCCGATTCTATTTTGTCAGAAACTTCTTTTTTTGTTTCTACCAATTTTGTTTCAACTTTTTCTGCTTCTTTTTTAATTTCTGTTTTAGCTCCTTCAACTACTTCTTTAGCATCTTTTTTTTCTCCTTTACAAGAAGTAATTAATAATGCAGCAACTACAAATACTGATAATACAATTTTTTTCATTTTTTTTGTTTTAGATTGAATTACAAAGTTAAGAGAATATAAATAGGTATCAGTATTAAATACAACAATTTTAAGAAACTTGATCTAAACTAAACTGTTTGTCATACAAGTTTTTATAATAACCATTTTCCTTTTCTAATAGTTCTTGATGAGAGCCTTCTTCTACAATGAAGCCTTTATCCATTACAATAATTTTATCTGCTTGTTTTATTGTTGCCAATCTATGTGCAATTACAATTGAAGTTCTTCCTTTTGTAATTGTTTCTGTTGCATATTGAATCATTTGTTCTGCATTGGCATCTACAGAGGATGTAGCTTCGTCTAAAATTAAAATACTAGGTTTACTAACATAAGCTCGTAAAAAGGCAATTAATTGTCTTTGACCCGATGACAACATGGCTCCTCTTTCTTTTACATTATAATTATACCCTTCTGGAAGCGTCATAATAAAATCGTGAATTCCTATTTGTTTTGCTGCATTTTGAACCTCTTCTAAACCAATTTGATCATTTTTTAATGTGATGTTATTTAAAATCGAATCTGAAAACAAAAACACATCTTGCAATACAATGGCCACTTGATCTCTTAAACTCTCTATCGTATAATCTTCAACAGAAATACCATCAATAGAAATAGTTCCACTATCAATTTCATAAAAACGATTTATTAGATTAATAATCGTAGATTTTCCTGCCCCTGTTGCCCCAACAATAGCAACCGTTTGCCCGCTTTTAACATCAAAAGAAATTCCTTTTAAAACCTCTTCGTCTTTTATATAACTAAATCTAACATCTTTAAACTTAATGTTTCCTTTTAATTTATTTGCTTTTATATTACCATTTTTAGCAATTGAACTTTCTGTATCTATTACTTTAAAAACACGTTCTCCAGAAACAATTCCCATTTGAAGTTGATTAAACTTATCTGCAATTTGACGTAAAGGTCTAAATAACATTTGTGCCATTTGAACAAATGCAATTACAGTTCCAGGCCCCGGAACTTCACCTGTAATGATTTGTTTGCTTCCAAACCAAACAATTAAACCAATACCTATAGAAGATAAAATTTCTGCAATTGGAAAGAATATAGAAAAATACCAAATGGTTTTTACATAAGCTTTTTTGTGCTTATTATTAATTTCCATAAAATTTTTATACTCTATTTTTTCTCTATTAAAAAGTTGTACAATTTTCATTCCTGTAACTCTTTCTTGTACAAATCCGTTTAAATTGGCAACTTGATTTCTAACTTCTTGAAATGTTGCTTTTATAGCTTTTTGAAAAATTTTGGTAGCATAAATAAGTATTGGCAATACTGCCAAAGCAATTAAGGCTAGTTTCCAATTAAAATAAAACATTAACGCAGCAACAGCAAACATTTGTAAAACATCACTTACAATTGTAAATACGCCACTACTAAAAAAAGCTGCAATTGTTTCTATATCAGACACAAC
Source organism: Polaribacter marinus (assembly GCF_022662535.1). GTDB lineage: Bacteria > Bacteroidota > Bacteroidia > Flavobacteriales > Flavobacteriaceae > Polaribacter > Polaribacter marinus. Next base: position 238,843 of record NZ_JAKQYM010000004.1, on the reverse strand, counting down.
TCTTGTTACTAATTTACCAACAGAATTTGTATCGAAATAAGACATTTTAAATTGTAAAATATGTCTAAATATTTTTGCTCTGATATCTCTTATAATATGTTGCCCAACCCAATTTGCAAAATAAATAAATGTAAAACGCAAAAGTACTTCTAACAAAATAACTCCAGACATTAACATTATATTATGCACAAGTCCTTCTGTATCTTTTTCGGTAATATATTTATCTATGGTTACTTTTATTAAATATGGATTTATTAAAGAAACAATTGCTAATAAAATTGTAGAAGCAGCGGCTATAAAAAAATTTAATTTATAGCGTTTTGCAAAACCCATAAGTCTTAAAAAAATTTGTAAATCGAAAGCTTTACCTGTTTTATCTGCCAAAATTTAATATTTAATGTTGGTTAAAAATAATCCTTTTGCAGGAACCGACAATCCTGCATTACTTCTACTTTTACTTTCTATAATTGCCCTAAAATCTTCAACTGAAATTTTACCTAATCCCACGTCTACTAAAGTACCAACAATAGCTCTTACCATATTTCTTAAAAATCTGTTGGCAGAAATATAAAAAGTAAGTTGTTCTTTTTCTTGTTTCCAAAAAGCTTCAGTAACATTACAATTAAAAGTATAAACGTCTGTTTTTACTTTAGAAAATGTTTGAAAATCTTCATATTCTAAAAGTAATTTTGCAGCTTCATTCATCAAACTTACATCTAAATTTTGAGAATGAATTTGCCAAGAAAAATCTAATAAAAAAGGGTTTCTACCTAACCAAATTCTGTATTCATAACTTCTAGAAATTGCATCAAACCTTACATGCTTTTCATCATCAACCAAAAATACTTTATAGACTGCAATATCATTTGGCAAAATAGAATTGAGTTTAAAAACAACATCTCCTTTTAGTTCTATATCAATATCAAAATGTGCAAACATTTGTGAGGCATGAACACCTGTATCTGTTCTTCCAGCTCCTACAACTGCTATTTGTTGTTGAAAGATCGTAGAAAGCGCATTGTTTAATTTTTGTTGCACAGAAACTACATCTGGTTGAATTTGCCAACCATGATAATTTTTTCCGTTATAAGAAAGTTCTATAAAATATCTCAAGAAATATTGTTTTTGAAGACTTCAAAATTACGGAATTTATTTTGTTATTTGTACTTTTGAGCTTCTAAGAGGCATTAAGCTTTTCTTACTTTTTTTTAATGAAAAAAATCTTACTACTTTCTGACACGCATAGTTTTATTGATAATCAAATTTTAAAGTTTGTAAAACAAGCAGATGAGGTTTGGCATGTTGGTGATATTGGTGATTTAAAAGTGACCGATACAATAAAAAAACTAAAGCCTTTACGAGCTGTTTTTGGAAATATTGATAATGCAGATGCAAGATTGGAATTTCCTTTAGATGCAAAATTTTTGGTAGAAAATGTTTCTGTTTGGATGACTCATATAGGTGGATATCCTAATAAGTATAATTTAAGAATTAGAGAAGAACTTATTAAAAATCCTCCCAAGATCTTTATTTCGGGACATTCACATATCTTAAAAGTTCAATTTGACAAAAAGCTGAATTTACTTCACCTAAATCCTGGTGCTGCTGGTAATTATGGTTTTCATAAAATAAGAACAATGCTTCGTTTTACTTTAGATAACGGAGAAATTAAAGATTTAGAAATTATTGAATTAGCTAAGCGTGGTTAAATAGTTCTTTTTCTAAAATTGGCAATTCTACTTCTATCCTTGTCCCTTTATTTTTAGATGATTTTATAGAGAGTTTACCTTTCATCATTTGAATTCTTGCTTCAATTTGATTGATTCCTAAACCATCTTTGTTTCTTATTTTAGATTTATCGAAACCAACACCATCATCTACAATAACAAAAGAAAGTTTGTGTTCTTCTTCGCTTAACGTAATTGTAGCATTTTTTGCATTACTATGTTTTAAAATATTATTTACAAACTCTTGAATAATATTATATACTTTAATTTCAAAATTTTGATGATACCTTCTAATATCTGTAATTTCTGTTTCTATTTTTATTTGAGAATTAGAATATTTTTCTGCCATATCTTTTATAGCATAGTTTAACCCAAATTTTAATAAAACGGAAGAAACTAAAGTGTGAGATAAGTCTCTAATTTTTTGTGATGCCTCTGTAATTATTTGTTGCGTTTTATCTATTTCTATAGGAGTTTCTCCGTTAAATTGTTTTCTGGTTGCTTGTAAATGTAAGTTTGCGGAAGACAATAAAGCACTTACACTATCGTGTAAAGTTTCGGCAATTTGTTTTCTTTCAGTTTCTTTACCATCTATAGTAGCATTTAAAATTCTAACTTGAGAATCTGATTTGATTTTTTCTATATTTTGATTTTGAATTAACTCAGATTGAGATAATTTTAACTTTAGGTTTTTTTGTTTTAATTTAAAAATATTAAGCCAATACAATAAAGAAAGTACTACCATAAAACTACCAATACCAAAAATCCAAAAGGCTCTTTGATCTTTTAATCGTTTATTTTCTTCTTCTTTTTTTCCTAATGCTTTTCCTTTGTTATAATCATACTGAAAAGCTAACTTCTCAATCATTCCTCTAACTTCTTTATCTCTTAAACTATCTTTTAAATCATAAGATATTGTTTGTACTTCATAGGCTTTGTAATCTTTAAGTTTATACATAGAGTAAGCTATATTTTCATACAAAGCTTCTTTAAATTTAGTTGCTAAATTAGATTTATCATGCTCTATTAAACTTAAAGCTTCTTTATAAATTTCTTTTGCCCTCTTATAATCTTCTAAGTAAATATATACGTTGGCTAAATTACTCATAGCTGCTGCTTCAGATAATTTATTGTTTTGCTTTCTATGAATTTTTATGGCGCTATTTGCATAACTTTCTGCTAATTCATACTTTTTATCTGCACTAAAAATCCCAGATAAATTACTATATGCTTTCGCTTTTAAACGCAATAACTCTACATTATTTGTAATTGATTTATTATAAATAATCTTATTGTAAAAATACAAGGAGCTATCTTTATATATAATTGACTTTTCTTTTAAACTTAAATTTTGATAAGTACTTCCAAGTTGAAGAGTTACTTTATTTTTTATCAAATCAATGCCACTATTCTCTAAAGCATTATCAACAAGCTCATATTCTTGTATTAGTTTAAGCACTTTTCTATAATAAGAAATTGCTTTTTTATAATTTCCAGATTTGGTATATGCTTCTGCTATTATTGAATTTGCTTCAATTGAAACATCGACTTTCCCTTCAATTAGAGATTCATCGGCTAATTTTAAGCCAATTTCTAGAGTTTTTAAAATACTATCTTGTTCACTCTTTTGTTTTAGAAAAAAAAGTTTTTTATAAATTGTAGAATCTTGTATAACAAACAAAGAAGCTGTTTTATTTACAGCCTCCTTATTTATAGCACTATACAAATTAAAACAAAATAATAAGTTAGTGGATATGAAAAGTATTTTAAATTTCATTAATCTATTTGATCTATTATAACCCTTGGTCTTTTAAGAATTGTTTCTAATAAAGATGATCTAGAGCTTGAATTAGCTGAAAAATGATTTACAAAATCAAATTTTAATGGTTTACCATCTTCTTTTTCTAGTACTCTAGAAAAATCTCTAAGATCACTAGCACCATCTTCTAAATGAATTTCATAAGCACTATCTTCTTGGTTATAAATAAAGTCTACCGTTACATTTTGATCAACCTTAAAATCTAAATTAAAAGTTCCATCAAAATTGCTAGTAATACTATATTCTTCTAACATTTCATCGTCAGAATTTCTAGAAAAAGAGCTATTTGTATCAAGAATTGTAACATTAGAAGACTTATTTGACTTTGTATCTATAAAACCAACTTTAAGTAATTCGCCGTCAATAAACAAATCTTGTGTTACTTTTTGAGTTTCTTGATTATCTGATGTATATAAGTAAATTTGATTAGTATTTGTTTTTTCGTCTTTAACATAATCTGTTTTTGTTTTATCATTTAAATCAAAATCTAAAGAATAAGCTCCAGTTGCATCTCTTTTAAGAGTATATGATTTTAATAAATCTGATGAAGGGTTTGCTAATTCTAATCCTTCATTTGATGAACAAGATGTAAATACAAGTGTAACTACAACAGCTAATGAAAGTAAGTTAAGTTTTTTCATGATAATTAAGTTTTAATATTTGTTTAGGTTAAAATTGGGGGATAACTTATTAGGGGTTGATTTAGAAATTTATACAACAAATATTATAACTAGAGATTCCTTTTTTTTAAGCGGGGCATTTTAGGGGGAACGATACTTATACTATTTTATTTTTTACAGCATACATTGCTAAACCAACAGCATTTTTTACTTTTAATTTTTTTAATAAACTTTTTCTATATGTATCTATAGTATTTGTACTAAGACTCATTGCATCTGCTATTTCAATAGAACTATATTCTTTTGTAATTAGCTTTAAAACATCTAGTTCTCTTTCTGTTAAACTATTTAATAAAAATTTATCAGGAACATCACCTTTTGGAACAATTTGTCCTGATATAGATTTTAAAAGACTGCTCTGAATATCATTACTGAAATATTGTTCACCATTTGCAACTGCTTTTATAGCATTAATGATATGCTCGCCAGCACTATTCTTAGAAATATATCCTTTACATCCTAGATTTAAAACCTCTTGAACTATTTTAACATCATCATAACTAGAAAGTACAATTACTTTTTGGTCAATTTTTTCTTTTGCAAAATGTTTTAAAACTTCAAAACCATCTAAAACAGGCATGGTAATATCTAAGATTAAAACATCTGCTTTATTTCCTTTTACATGAAACCAATCTACAACTTCTTGGCCCGTTAATGAATAACCAGTAATTTCAATTTCTTTATCTGTATTTATAACAGCCATAATACCTTCTATCAAGATTTTATGATCATCTGCTACGTGAACGTATATTTTTTTTTTCATTTTTTACTTTACAAATTTACACTACATCTTTACATTATACAATACCCATTATTAGTGAAATTTACACATCACCATTTTTGGTGAAAGGCTTCACTATAAATGGTGAACCAAAGAACACAAATCACTAATAAACAACAAGATAACTTTATTATATATCACAAAAAAAAGTTTCTTGTAAAATAATTCAATAATATTATAAAAACAAAAAACCGAGAAATTTTCTCGGTTTTTTTTCGCACTAAATATACTATGTTATTAAAATTATCGTAATCTATCTACAGATTTTACAAGATCTTCATCCTTCTTTATAGCTTTGTTTGCCAAAACAACAAGCAAAATAGCTAAAATTGGTATAAACATCCCAATACCTTTCTCCGAAACAATGGTTTCTCCAGATAATGTTAGAGACAAATAAATCAACAACCCTAATAAAAAAAGGTTAATCAAGATTATAATTCTTCCTATTACAAATTGCAACTTTCTATTGTTATATAAAAAAATAGCCACAAATGAAATGATTGCAGAAGCAAAGAATGAAACAGGAATGATTTTTAATGTTATTTCTTTATTAGAAATTAGATCCAATGCAAAAACATCTTTGTTTAAAGTACTCCATAAATTAAATACAAATATCAATCCACCAGAAATTGCGGATGCTAATAATAAATAGATTGTTTGTATTCTTTGAATCATGCTTTAAAAATAGAAATACAAAAGTAAATCTTTCTTTTTTAAAAAGAAAACTTAAAACTTAAAAAAAAAGCATATATTTGTTTTATAATTAACCGCACAAAAAATTACTATATAGTACTATATACAGTAATATCAATCAAAAAAATTATAAAAATCTTAATAATAAAGATTTACACTTTAAACTTAACATATAAAAAATGTTCGAAATTTCAGAACTAAAAGCAAAAACTCTTGCCGACTTACAAGTGATTGCTAAATCTATTGGACTTACAAAAACAAGTCAATTAAAAAAGTTAGATTTAGTATATCAAATATTAGATACACAGGCTGCAAATCCTAAAGTTACAACTACTAAACAAGAGGATTCTAAAACAGAGAAAACAAAAAGAAAACGTGTTTCTAAAGTTTCTACACCTGCTCCAAAAGCAGTAACTGTAACAGAAATAGCAAAAACATCTCCAGAAACAGTTTCTACACCAATTGTAGAAAAAATACCAGAAAAGCCAAAACAAGAAAAAGTACCTCAAAGAAAACCTATTGCTAGGAAAGTTGTACAGAAAAAAGTAGAAGCAAAAATAGAACAAGGAGATAAAACAAAAGAAAGAATTGTAAAAAAGGTTGAAAATCAAGAACAAAAAACTGTTAATAATCAAAATAAGCCTCAACCAAACAAACCACAATCTAACAAACCTCAATCAAACAATCCACTTCCTAAGAAAAACCCTAACCAAAATAGAGACAAAAACAACTCTAATAGAAATAATGGGAACAAATCTGGAAACCGTTATAAAGATCCCGATTTTGAATTTGATGGAATTATTGAAAGTGAAGGTGTATTAGAAATGATGCCAGATGGTTATGGTTTCTTACGTTCTTCTGATTACAATTATTTATCATCTCCAGATGATATTTATGTTTCTCAATCTCAAATAAAATTATTTGGATTAAAAACAGGTGACACCGTAAGAGGAAATGTTCGACCTCCAAAAGAAGGTGAAAAATATTTCCCTTTAATTAGAGTATCAAAAATTAATGGATTAAATCCAAATATTGTTAGAGATAGAGTTTCTTTTGAGCATTTAACACCATTATTTCCTCAAGAAAAATTTAATTTAGCAGAAAAAGGAAGTTCTCTTTCAACAAGAATTATCGATTTATTTTCTCCGTTAGGAAAAGGACAAAGAGGTATGATTGTAGCACAACCAAAAACGGGTAAAACCATGCTACTAAAGGAAGTTGCAAATGCAATTGCAATGAATCACCCAGAAGTTTATCAAATTGTATTATTAATTGATGAAAGACCGGAAGAAGTTACAGATATGCAACGAAGTGTTCGTGGAGAAGTAGTTGCTTCTACTTTTGATGAACCTGCAGACAAACATGTAAAAGTGGCTAACATAGTTTTAGAAAAAGCAAAACGTTTGGTAGAATGTGGACATGATGTTGTTATTCTTTTAGACTCTATTACACGTTTAGCAAGAGCTTATAATACAGTTGCACCTGCATCAGGAAAAATACTTTCTGGTGGTATCGATGCAAATGCATTACACAAACCAAAACGTTTCTTTGGTGCTGCAAGAAATATAGAAGGTGGTGGTTCTTTAACCATTATTGCTACAGCACTTACAGAAACAGGTTCTAAGATGGATGAAGTTATCTTTGAAGAATTTAAAGGTACTGGAAACATGGAACTTCAGTTAGACAGAAATATTTCTAACAGAAGAATTTATCCAGCTATTGATTTAATTAAATCTTCAACAAGAAGAGATGATTTATTATTAGACGCAAAAACGGTACAAAGAATGTGGATATTGCGAAAATATTTAGCAGATATGAATCCTATTGAAGCAATGGAGTTTATTAATGATAAAATTAAGTTTTCTAAAAATAATGATGAGTTTTTAATTTCTATGAATGGCTAGAAATACCCCTTAGATTACAAAACAATCTTTTATACAAAACCTTTTTGAGAAATCAGAAAGGTTTTTTTATGGCATATTAATTCTTTTTATGAAGAAAAAGAAGGCTTCTTAATTGCCTTTCGTAAATCAAAAGAAGATAAAAATAGTTTAAAGAATGCTAGATCTATTTTCTAACATATCCTCAATTTAAAATCAAACAAATCTATTCTATAAATTGTTTATGACTAATTTATAAGGAAATAAGGGCATAAAAAAATCCGTTCAAATAATTTGAACGGATTTTTTATTGTATTAAGTAAGAAATATTAATTGGCACTATACATTTCTCCTCTATAATCTTCTATTTCAGAAGCTCCTTTAATAGCTTCATACATTTTAAAAGTTAATCTTTTTCTTGCTTCTGCTATTCTTTTTCTATTAGCATCATAATTTGGTAAAGCAGTAGGCTCTTCTTTATTGGTAACTTTAAAAGCATATACACCTCTATCGCCAACAACTTTATTATAAACCTTATTCAACTCTGCATTGTACATTGCACCAACAATTTTTGGTTCTGAACCAACACCAGATAAAGTAGGGCTTTTTAAAGTAACATTTGTAGCACTTCTTACTGCTGTACTATTAGCCGTAGCTAATTCTTGTAAAGTATTCCCAACTAATTTAGCTGAAATTAAATCGGCTTTCTTTTTATTTACTAAAATAGATCTGACGCTACTTGTAGCTTTTTCTACAGGCATTAACCCTTTTTTGGTAATTCCCATTACATAAGCAACAACATGACTTCCCTCTAAATCAAAACGTTTAAAATCGCCAACTTTAGTTTCTTTACCAAAAGCCCAACTAACAATTTGTCTTTGATTTCCTAAACCAACAACATTTTCATCTAAAGTTTTTACACCAACAGCTAATCTTGCTGAATAATTATTTTCTTTGGCTACATCTGCAAAATTACTACCATTAGAAACAGCCAATGCAAATTGCTCTGCTTTTCTATAAATAGCATTTTCTGTTGCTTCAGATGGAACAATATTTTTACCAAAAGTTGATAATTTTAAAACTGTTTGAATATTTTTTTGTTCATCAATTTTTACAATATGAAAACCAAATGGAGTTTCTACAACATCAATATCTCCTTTTTTATTTTCAAAAGTAAAATCTCTAAATGCAGGTGTCATTCTATTGTAATTAAACCAATCTAAATCTCCTCCTTTTTCTGAATTAGTATTATCAGCAGAAAACTCTTTTGCTAAGTCTGCAAATTTTGATTTACTTTTCTTAACTACTGTTAAAATACTATCTGCTAATTTTTTAGCTTGTTCTTTTGTTCTTGTAACTTCCGGAGTTGCTCTTTGCGAACCAACATAAGAAATTAAAATATGACTAGCTTTTACTGAATCTGGCATTTTTGCAATTTCAGTAATTTTAGAAATTTTAATAAAGTCTTTATCTTTATACGGACCTACAACATCTCCTTTAGAACCTGCAAAAATTAAATCGGCAACTTCTTGATTTAAAAAGTTTTTAAATTGATAGTTTGAGTTTAAGCTAAATTCAGAATTATTTTCAGAAACGAATAATTTATCATCTGTAGATTTTTTAAAATCTTCAATTAATTCTGCAACACCATTCTTTATTACGGCTTCATCTTCACTTGTAGGAACAACATCAAACTTTACATATGAAAGATCTCTAGATGCCTCTACAGTATAATCTGCTGCGTGCTCTTTAATATAACTAGCAACTTCAGATTTTTTTATTTTCACTAAACTATCTGCAACTGTAGTATAAGGAACGTAAACAAATTGTGCATTTAGTTTTGTATTATCTATAAGATATTCTGTTTCTCCTTCTTTTAAAGAAGCTCCTAAACCAGCAGTAACTAAGTTATTATAAGTATTTCTTTCTGCGTTGTCTCTAATTTGATTCATATAATTAGACCAAGCCAACCATAACCTTTGATCATCAGAGTTTTTAGCATCTGCTAAAAATTGCTTAAAAAGACCTTCATCAAATAAACCTGCCTCATTTTGATACTGAGGACTATTTTGTACTGATGGAGAGTTAATAATTTCATTCCAAACATCTGCTTCACCAATTGTAATACCAGCTTGTGTTAACTGATTTTGATAAATTTTCTTTCTTACAGTATTATCCCAAACTGTCTTTGCTGCTTGTATTTCTGATACACCACCTCCAACTTGTTGTTTATAAGCCTCTAATTCTTTAACAAACTCTTGTCTAGATATTGATTCTCCGTTAATTTCTCCAATTTCATTAACCTTACTTGAGTTAAAAAAATCTCCTAAAGTAGAAGGATCTAAAACAAAAGCAAAAAGTGCTAATCCAATTATGATAATTAAGAACATTGAACGTTCTCTAATTTTTGATAAAATTGCCATACGTCATTAATTTATTTTCAGTTGGCGAATATACGATTTGGGTTTTAATATTGCAACCGATTTTATACTTATTAATAGAGTGTTACCTGTACTTTTTTGATAAGGATTTTTAGAAGTAAATTTTAATCTTCAGAATTCAAAATTTTTAGATTTACATCATCTATTTTTGCGCTACTAGTTTTTAAAATTTTAATTTCAAAATTATCTATTTCTACAAGTTCATTTTCTTCTGGAATATTTTCTGTATGTTCAATTATAAATCCTCCCAAAGTTTCGTATGCTTCTGATTTTGGTATACTTAAATTATATTCTTCATTTAAATAGTCTACTTCTAATCTTGCAGAAAAATTAAATTCTGTTTCTGTAATTACTTCTTCTAAAAATTCTTGCACATCATGCTCGTCTTCTATTTCACCAAATAATTCTTCTACAATATCTTCTACTGTTATCATACCAGATGTCCCTCCGTATTCATCTACAACAACTGCTACACTTTTCCGTTTTTTCATTAAACTGTTAAGCACATCATTTATCATCATAGATTCTGGTACAATTTCTACAGGTAATAAAATCGTTTTTATTGCTTTTGGTTTTTTAAATAATTCAAAAGCATTTACATAACCAACCACATCGTCTAAAGATGTTTTGTATACTAAAATTTTTGACAAACCTGTTTCTATAAAAGTATTCTTTAAGTTGGTTACATTCTCGTGTATTTCTACAGATATAATTTCGGTTCTTGGAACCATTACCTCTCTTGCTTTTACATTATGAAACTCTAAAGCATTTTGAAAGATTTGGATTTCAGAATCTAATTCATCATCATCGTTTCCAGTTTCTAATTGTTCTGTAATATAATTTCCTAATTCTTCTTTACTAAATTCTGTTTGCTGCTCATCTGCTTGAGTTTTAAAAAAAACACGTAAAAAGAAATCTGAAATAACTGTTATAAACTCTGAAAAGAAATGAAATAAATAATAAAAGATATATGCTGGTATGGCAAATATTTTTAAAACCTCATTTGCATAAATTCTAAAAATTGCTTTTGGTAAAAATTCTGCGGTTATCAGAATAATTATAGTAGAAATTATGGTTTGTATTAAAAGTATTGAAAAGTCATTAAACCCATTTAAAGGTAAAATTTTTATCAATAATTTACCCATATAATAACTGTATATGACCAATGAAATATTATTACCCACTAACATTGTGGTAATAAATTTTGATGATTTGTGGGTAATTTTATTTAAAATTTTTGGAATAAAACCTTCTCTTTTTTTCTCTAATTCTATATGAAGTTTATTCGCTGATATGAAAGCAATTTCCATACCCGAAAAAAAGGCAGAAAGTAATACTGATACAATTATAATAATGAGCTCAGTTTCCATGTAGAGATGTGCTTCCTATTTATTTTGGTTATTTCTTATTTCTATTTTTTTTCTAAAATGTCTTTTAAAGAAAAACACTAAGGTAATAAAAATTGAAAAGCCAAGAAACAAATATGATTTCTCACGATCTGTGCTCCAACTAATTATAGCTTCAATAAAAAAAAATACAGCAACAATTAAATATCCGTATTGAAAAAGTTTCCAAAGTTTATTCATAATTTTATTCTTCTGATGTTTCTAGTTTTCCTGTTGTTTTTTTTGATAAGTGTTTTGACAAATCATCTTTACACTCAAACCCAATACCAAAGATAGTATCGTTTTCTTTCATTAATTTAAATGCTTCTTCAGATACAAAATATTTAGTGTCTTCATCCCAAAATAGTTGTTCGGTTTCTAACCTAGAATTATCTGTATGATTTAAAACAATTACATTTCCTTTTATTTCTGATATTTTTGTTTTTGAAAAAGACAGGGCATAATCACCCGTAATTGTAACAGAATCCTTTCCATTTTTATCAAAATTTATAATTTTAATTCCTGACGGGAACTCACTATAAGGATGTTGTTTTCGATTACTAAAATCGTACATTAAAGGAGCAAATAATTTAGAGGTTATTCTACCAGAATCTTTATAAACATGGTAAGCTTCTTTTGCTTTCCCTGTAGGCAAGTTCTTAGCAGCCAAAAAATCTCTAACTTTTTGAGTATTATTAGAACAAGAAAAAAGCATTACTGTTACTAAAAGAACAGTAATGCTTTTTTTAAATATTTCTAAAAATTTATGGGCTTGGTTCATTATTTACCACTTGAAGCAACTCTTACAGTTTCTCCTATCCAACATTTTATTGTGTAAGAATCTCCTACCTTAGCATTTGCTGTAAATATTACCTTGTTACTTGGTAAGTTAGCTCTATAATTATTAATGTATCTTTTTGCTACAGAAGAAATACTAGGGTCTACTGATAATGCTTTTTGAGCTTGTCTTAAAGCGGCTGCATACACCATTCTTTTTTCAAATTCACCAGAACCACAATTATTAACACTAGATTGGTATAATCTTCCAATAAATAAATAAGCTTTTCCGTAATTTGGATTAAACTTTAAAGCCTCTCTTGCTAAACTTCTAGCTTTACTTAACTGCCCTCTAGACTTTGCCGCATGTGCAAATTTTAATTTTGTTTTTGCTTTCTTTAAAGGATCTGTTTCTAAATCAAAAGCTTTTTGTCTCATTGCAGCTGCTCCACTTGCATCTCCATTCTTTTCTAAAATTCCCGCATAAAATGAATATGAATCTGGAGAAGGTGCAGATTCTGCATAAGCTTTTGCTAATGTTTCAAACATTGGATCTTCTTGACATCCTTTATTGAACATTCTAGACACTGCTCTTCTTAACCAAACTGAATTAGATTTATTAGCCTCAAAATCTCTTTTATATAAAGGAATCAATCTGTCGCAGGTAGCAATTTCTGAAATAATTGCATCTAAACCACCCTCTACTTGACCTAGAGATTTAGAATTAATAGTATAAGCTCTTAAATTTCTTTTATCTCTACCTTGTAAAATTTTAGTTGAATCTTTTGTTAATTTTGCAATTTTAACAGCATAATCATCTAATTTTTCTCCAACTGATTCAACAACATCATCATAAGTATCAAATACTTTTTGAGGATTTGTATCTTTATATTTATCTGTAACTCCGTGAAAGTATCTATAAATATTTTTCACTCCCATATCTTTAGGAGATATTTTGTAAGCTTTTTCTAATATTGCAAAAATTTCTGCATCAGAAGCTAATTTATTTTTAGCCAAATATGTTGCATAATCACTATGTGCTTTTGCTAGATTATTTTTTGTATCGTGATGTTCTGGAAAAAACTCTAATCTTTGTTCATAAACTCTTTTAGCTAAAACAGGATCTTTTCTTACATCCTCTGCTAAAGTAGATCCATATTTATAAATATTTACAGATAGATCTTTACAATTGTCCATTAAAAAAATCCAATTCGTATAAGCATCATCATACTTTTTAGATCTAAAATCCCCTTTAAAAAGATTATACTTTTCTTGGCATTCTCTTTTTGTATCTTCCTGGGCATTTGTTTTTACAGTTGTTAAAAATAATGTTGCTGCTAATAAAAACGTAATTTTCTTCATTTTAATATTTTTATGTTAATCAATCTTCCTTTTAATGAACCAATTAATATCTGTCAAAGATAAACTTAATCTAAAATTAAAATAATTTTCTTGTAATAAATTATTATTTGTGGTTCCTCTTTTACCAAACTCAAACCCTGCATTTATATTAGTTAATTGCTTCAATGGTAAACCTAAACCAAAAGATATGCCAAAGTCATTTATAGAATTAAAATTTGTACCAGTTCCTGATCCATCTACAAGTAAACCTGTCTTTTGAAAACGAACACCTGCCCTATAAGTAACTCTTTCCCAGTAACTTGAAATCGAGTTTATTTTAGGTAAATAAAAACCACCTAAAGAAATTCTATTTGACTTGCCATACTTGTATGCTGTTGTAGTATTATTTAAAAAACCAACATTTTCTATAGCATTTTGATTTTCATACTCAAAACCAGCATACCATTTATCAAATTTACCTAAACCAAAACCTAAAGTTGTTTTCATTGGTAAGTCGTAACTTCCTTTAATACTAGTTGCAGAAATTGTATCTCTAGGAATCTCACCCGCTCCACTAAAAGATAAAGAATACAAATATTCATTACCCGTTACATTTAAACTATTTCCAAGTTTTAAGGTAGCACCAGCATTTATTGTTAATTTATTTTTTAGTTCTTTCTGATATTGTGTTCCAATTTTTACAGAACCACCTCTTACGTTTAAATTTTCGTGATATTTTGTAGCTAATGCAACATCAATTCTTTGATTTGTTATGTTATTATCTACATTACCAAAACTAAAATCTCCTTCTATTCCTAATGAAAATTCTTTGGTTACTTTAATACCAAAACTACCATAAAATCGATTTACACCACCCGACCCCGAATAAACGGTAATTTGAGTAGGATCTACATCTGGATCTGGATCTGATAAAGAATAACCTACTGAAGACACAGGTTGTATTCCAACAGAGAAACCTGCTTTTTTTCCAATAGGAAAAGCAATAGCCCCATAACTTAAACTAGTAGAAGTAACATTTTGTTTTGCAACTCCGTTGTCAACTGTTAAATCATTATTTAACATTCCAAAAGAATAAGTTGTGTACCTTAAATCTGCAAGGGCTGCAGGGTTTGTAAAATTTAAATATTTATAGTGGCTAAAAGCAACACCAATTCCCCCCATACTACTCTGCTCTACTGTTAAAGGATTAAACTCTTCACCAATACCAAAAAAAGAATATGGTGATGAATTTGTTCTTTGTGCTGATAAAGTTGTTGTAATTATCAATAAAAGAGCTACAAGAATCTTTCTAATCATTTGTTTTCGTTAAAAATCAATATTTCATTTAATCCTTCAAGGAGAAAATTTTGATTGGCAAATATGCTACTTTTTAATTGTTTTGACAAGAAAATTGTATCTCCTCCTGTTAAAACAATTGTTAAATCGGAATATTTCATTTTATATTGTTCAATTACTCCGTCAATTTCTTGAACAACACCATTTACAATACCAGAATGAATACTCTCAATTGTACTATCCCCTATTAAATTATTTGGTTTCTTTTTATCTAAAAGGGGTAGTTTTGAAGTAAATTTTTTTAATGCTTTGTATCTCATCAATATCCCTGGAGATATTGCACCACCTAAATATTCTGATTCTTTGTTTACAAAATCAAAAGTAATACAAGTACCTGCATCAATAACTAACACATTTTTTTGAGGAAAATTTTTAACAGCCCCAACAACTAATGCTATTCTATCTACTCCTAATGTTTTTGGAGTTTTATAAAGATTTACAAAAGGAACTTTTGTTTTAGAAGAAACTAGCTTTAATTTTAGTGTTTTTTGAAGTTTTTCGAGCTTCATTTTAGAAATTAAGGCTACGCTAGACATAATTCCTATACTAATTTTATATTTTTTTACTATTTTTTTTACTTCTGATAAAATTCTTTTTTTATCAAAAAAAGCAAGTTCAACAACTTTATCTTGCTTAAAAACAGCTACCTTAACACTTGTATTACCAACATCTATAATTAGATTCATTTTACCAAATTTATAAAAATTCAAAAATACAACACATTTTTTTAAATTTTCTTTAGGAGATATAAAAAAACATTTTATATTTGCATCCGCTAAGGCAATGGTACCTTAGCTCAGTTGGTAGAGCAAAGGACTGAAAATCCTTGTGTCCCTGGTTCGATTCCTGGAGGTACCACTTAAAAACCCTATAAACTTTACGTTTATAGGGTTTTCTGTTTTTAGGGTATTAAATATTGATAATAAAATTCACTTTTTTTAAGTCCTTACAAACTTAGTTGAGGATTAAAGTGTAATCTACATCTTGAGGCGATAAAACTACTTTCTTAACACTATCATTTATTCCTAAAAGTACTTTCAATTCTTCCATTTCATAAATATCAAAAATTAAAATCAAATTTTGATGAAATGTTGGAACAGGAATTTTTCTTTTTCGGGTAGTCACAGAATAATGATCTAACCAATATTCGATATCTAGATTTAATATATATTGTTTAAACTGATTCAATTCATCTGCTTCAAACTGAAAAAACACATTGTTAAATGTTAAGCTATATATTTTACAGCCATTGCAAACAGACAATTCACCACTCTTAACTCTTGAGATAATTTTAGTTTTATAACACATTTTTTCCCTTTTTAATAACAATCCGTTTTAATTTGATGATTTTCTTCAAATTTTTTTAAAGAAGTTTTTAGATGTTTTTTAGTAATTTCTTCCAAAACTTTCAGGACACTTTTTTGCATATTTAAAGAGCCACAAATCATAATAGAACTTCCTCTTTCCAAAGCGCTAGAAATTAACTTTGGGTAATTTAATATGATATCCTGAATATAAATTTTCTCTTCTTGTTCTTGAGAAAAACTACTATAAAATGAAGTTAGAGATTGATCTTCTAAAGCAGCCTTGATCTTTTCCTTATAAATTCCACACGATTCTTTTGTTCTTCCTCCCCAAAATAAATGTATTTTTTTAGCAGTTTTGTTTTTATATATCATCCCTAAAAAAGGTGCAATTCCTGTACCATTGGCAATTAAAATGACTTCTTTCGTTTTTTTAGGAAAATAAAATTCTTTATTCTTCTGGATACTAGCTACAACTTTATCACCTATCTCTAAGCTATTAAAATAACTAGAACAACTTCCAAATTCGTGTTTTTTAATACTTAAAAGTATAGTTTTATCTATTTTCCCAATAGAGTATAAACGATTTCTGTTTTCGTTTTTAGGAGTGATAGAAAGCAAATCACCTGATTCGAATTTTATTTTTTTATTAGATTTTAACTGAACTAAAAATGTATCATCTATATTGATTTCAGTTTTAGATATAACCGTAAATTCTTGTTTCTTTTCATCAGAAAACTGAAACGCTTCTTTTTTTATTTTAAGTGGTATTTTATAAAACGAACTCCATTCTTTTAACCAATTATTAAAATCAGAAAAAGATTGATTATTAATTTTAAAAATAGGTAAAACTGACCTGAATTTTTCTTGAATTTGCAAATGAGATTGCACTAAGATTGCATATTTACAGAAATATTCATACTCTACTGAACCAAAGCCAACTACAGAAAAACTTAAAACTCTTTTTTGATCTATTTTATTAACTTTTCTAATAAATTTATTTGCATTTACAGGTGCCTCACCTTCGCCATAAGTTGCCGTAAAAATGATAATATTTTGTGCTTTTTTATAAGTGGTATATTCATTTAATTCCGACAGAAAAACACTTTTCCCTGCAGTTAACAAAGCATTATAAAATGCAACAGCAAAATTAAATGTGCTACCCGTTTCTGAGCCCACAAGAATGATATATGTTGCTGCATCTTTGTTGAACTTGTTTTTAATAAGGGTTGTTGTTTTCTTCCTTTTTAAAGTCATAGAAAAACCAGAAAAAATAAAAAACAAAATAGCAAAACAAGCTAGCAATAATACCATTGACCATAAAATAGATCCTTTTCCGGTATGAAGTAGCAAACTATAATAAGAACCAAGTGCAATTAAAGATTGTTTTTTTTGACTAACTATTTGCCCCGTTAACTGATGAACAGCCATTTCTTTATCAACTAGTTTTACAAAGAAATAATCTTCTTCATCTGTAGAAAATGGAAATTCTATCTTTTTAACCTCCTCTAGTTTTGTTGATTTAAAAAATTCAAAATCAGAAGTTTTTATTTTTTTTGCATTTTTTAGAGGTGCAATACTTTGATGAAAACTTTTATTTTTTGGCAATAAAGAAAATTTTTCTAAAGACAAATAAACTCCTGTTATTGTTATCATTATAATAGGAATCAAAGCGTATCTACCTATAATAATATGGTAATATTGGTTTAAATCTTCTTTAATTATTTTAGAAAAAAACTTAGAAACACCCCCTTGTCTTTTTACAATCAATAGAATTCCTGTAACAGCAATTAAAAAGAGTAAAAACGAAACAAATCCTATAATAAATCTTCCTGTAGATTTTAAAAATAAAGAACGGTGCAAGGTAGTTGCGAATTCAAAAATCGCTTGTTTTTCTAAAATTTCCCCAACCTTTTCTCCTGTTTTTGGGTTGATATAAAAAGTTTCACTTTTACCATTTTCTAAAACAACATTTGCCAAAACAAAATCATTCTCATCAACTTCTATAGTGATTACTTCATCATATTTTTGCTGTAAAACAGAAATCGTTTCAGAAATAGAAACATCTTTTAAAAGAACAACATCATAGGAATTTAGCTTATTAGAAATAGGCTCAAAAGCTAATATGATTCCCGTAACAGAAGCAATTATAATAAATAAAGCAGAAGATATAGCCAAGGTTAAGTGGCTATATCTCCAAATAGAAATTGTCATTTTTTAATTTTTATTGTGGCAACATTCTCACATATCGGATAAAGCCTTTTCCTTCAATTTTAGACTTTATGTTTTCTGATGTCAACTCAAATTCTACATCATCTTTATGATATTCTTGATCTTCTACAGCGGTTTCAAAACGGATTTTATATCCTTTATTTAACTTGTCATTATCAATTCTAATAACACTAATACTACGTTGACCACCACTAATTGTTGCACCGGTAATAGCATCTATATCGGCTCTTTTTTTACCTTGAAAACTCCACCACTCTGTAATATCAAAGTACCATTCATCATCATCACCTTGTACATACAAAGTCTCCTCATATTCCCCTTTAGGGGTTAACAAAGAAATTACTACATAAGCTCCTTCTCCTGTATAATTTTTCATTTGTATCATACATTTGTAAGCAGAACTTTCGCTATACTTTTTAAAACTAAATAACGCCACTATTGTAAATAAAAATAAAGGGATAATTAGTAAGTTTTTGTTTGTTTTCATTTTTAAATTTTATTTCAAAAAATTAATGTTGTGCTTTTTTAATAATTCATTTTCTGATGCCAAATCAAAAATAGATTCTTCAAAATCTGTTTTTACACTTTTATCTGCACCAATACTTAGCAAATACTTTATAATTTTAACATCTTTTGCTTTCATTACAGCAATTTGCAATGCCGACAGATTTTTTTTATTCTTTGTATTTACATCAATTTTAAAAGAAGCTAATCTTTTTAATAATGCTAAATTGTTTTTTTGAGTTGCAATATGCAATAAGGTATTTCCTGAACTCTGAAGCTTATTTACAACAAGTCCATTCTTTTCTAACACTTTTAGTTTATTCTCAAATACTTCTGGTTTCTTTGTACTAAAATTATTAATTAAATAATATGAAAGTGTATTCCCCTCTTTATCTGTAGTAGTAATATCTGCACCTTTTTCTAATAAAAACTCAACAACATCTACAGAATTTCTATGAACAGCATTGGTCAAAGCAGTAAGTCCTTTTTTATTTTTTAAGTTAATATTCTTAACATATTTAGACAAAAACTTGATTACCTCTAAAGTGCTACTACTTGCTGCATTTATAAAAGGAGAATTTCCTTCTTCATCTTGGAGGTTTACATCAACACCTTTATCAATAAAGTATTTGTAAACCCTAATCTCTTTATTATTTCTAGCAATAAAATGAAGTGGATTTCTATTTTTAGAGTCAACTACATTTAATTTTACTCCGTTTTTTTCTAAAAACTGATATGTTTCTAATGTGTTTTTTTTATTTCGAGATCCTTGGCTTGCAAATAACATAGCATTTTTCCCTTTATCAATCCCTTTATTTAAAAGGATTTTTAAGAAGTGTGTATTTCCTCCTTTTGCTGCATATTCAAAAAGCCCATTTCCGTCATTGTCTTTATCTTTTAATGATGCTCCTTTAGAAATAAAATACTCTACAATTTTAAAGTCTTTTAAATGTGAAGCAATCAATAATAAAGCATTTGCCCCATCATGATTTTTCTCTTTGGTGATGTTTGCCCCTACCTTAAAACTATACTTGTACAAATCTAAATTTAACTGTCCTGAAGAGGCTGCAAAATTCATAAATGTATTTCCATGCGTATCAACCACATCTATTTTTGCACCTTTAGAAATAAGGTGTTTCATTATTTCTAAATTATCTTTATAAGCAGCCCAAAAAATATAGGTCCTTCCATCGTGTGTTAATTTATTGACTTCATTTCCTTTTTTAGTTAAAAGGTATTTGATGGTTTTATTATCTACTTTTTCTAAAATAGCATACATCACACCATCGAAAGCATTATTATTAAAAGCAGAAACATCGTTTCCTTCTGCAATTTTTTGATTTACAATTTCTATACTTGGATTTGTTTTCCAAAAACTCCTCTGATGAAAAATATTTGATTTTTGACCCAAAGCGGATATGCTTATTAAGAAAAAAAGTACTGTTGCTTTATATGAATTTTTCATTATTTCTTTTTTACAAATGATTCAATTATTTCATTCATTTCTTTCTCTTCTACAACTTTATCAGAAAATAAGTGTTTGTAAAGTGGTTTGTTATTTACTTTGGTTTGAAGTGTTAAATTTGTATTTCTATTAAAAACCTCATCCCATTTATTTCTAACCAATTTCCATTTATTATTGTTTGCTTTCCACCAATCTGAAGCCGCTTTACATCTACTATCAGCAACCCTTACATAGGTATTGTATCCTTTTTCTTTCGCTAAAACCACATCTTCTTTTCCTTTTTCACGAATTAGCTTACTATTATCCTGATCATGTACCCAACCATAACTGGTAATTTCATGTCTATTCCCTCTTAAAGTGATGTTATAATCACTTCTTTTGGTGTATTCTCTTCTAGGTAAAGGAGCTGTTGTGGTATTCTCCCAATAACTTTTCCCATCAACATGCACCCAAGTTCCTGAACCTTCATAACGTGGACTATCATCTACTTGATACACTTTTTGTGTCCATTGTTTTTTTACTTCTTTCTTATCTTTCTTTTCAAAAGCCCAGTTATTATCTCCGTTATATATGTAAAAATTTGTGTTTTCATACATCCAATCCTGTCTCCAATGTTTAACAATTATTGGTTTTGCAGGATTACCAACTTGTAAAATATGTTGAATTGAAATTTTGTTTTTTCCATCTTCTACTAATCCAGCCCATTCTAAACCTTTATCCACTTTTGTTTTAGAAGGTTTGTATGTAGAATCTTTACTATAATTAAAAGTTTCTGCAAAGTTGAAGGTTACCTCAAAACAACCACACATCTCTTTTATGGCATTTTGATCTTTTGTTTTTTTGCTTTGTGCACTAACTGAAATAGCAATTACGAATAGTAAACTGCTTAATAATAATTTATTCATTTTACGATTTATTTGATTTTTATAGGTTAAAATAATTTTTGACAAAAATATAAAATTTATTTAGACTGATTAAAAATAAACAATATATTTGCAAAAAAATTATTAAGAATGTTTCTAAATAAAAAGATTGCAACTGTATTTTTACTTTTCACTATTACTCTTTTTAGTCAAAAAAAAATAGACACAACAAAAACTACTGTTTTAGAAGAAGTAGTAATTACTGGGCAATACAATCCTAAATCAATAAAAAAATCTGTTCATAATGTAATTGTTATTAAAAGAGAACAAATAGAAAATCAGGCTGCTAATAATTTAGCAGATTTATTAAACTTCAATTTAAATTTAACTGTTATTCCGAGTTCTCAAACAGGAAAATCAACCATTTCTTTTTTTGGCTTAAACTCTCAATACTTCAATATTTTAGTTGATAATATTCCTTTGGTAAGCGACAACGGATTAGGAAATAACATCGATTTAACTCAAATAAACTTAGACAATGTAGAGCGTATTGAGATTGTAGAAGGTGCTATGGGAGTAGAATATGGTGCCAATGCTGTATCTGGAGTCATAAATATTATTACAAAAAATTCAATTAAAACAAAATGGAAAATTCAGACTTCGCTACAAGAAGAAACCGTAAGTAATGAATATGATTGGTTTGATAAAGGAAGGCACATACAGGCTACAAATATTGCAAATACTATTAATAAAAATTGGTTTGCTAGAATAGGTTTTAATAGAAATCAATTCGCTGGATTTTACAATGGTAGAAAAGGTCAAAACCATTACCAAAATGATGGATTAAGAGGTTATGATTGGTTACCAAAAACACAAAACAACACCAATGCGCTATTACAATATAAAAAAGAAAACTTTAAACTTTCTTATAAGTTTGAATATTTTAATGAGTTAATCAACTACTCAGACTCATCTGTAAGAGCTAATATAGATACAGGATCACAAACAAGTAATCCTTCGGCAACCGATAAAATATTTAAAACAAATAGATTTGTAAATAATGTAAATCTAATAGGTAATTTAAACTCTGGAGCAAATTATAATATTGCTCTCTCATACCAACAACAAAAGCGATACTTGAACGAGTTTAATTACTATATTTTAAGTAAAGAAAGAAGTAATGAAACAGATGAAATTTACCAATCAAGTAAAGTTTTCTTTTCTAAAGGAAGCATCAATAATCTTATAAAAAGTAATTCTTTCAACTTTCAATTAGGTTACGAAACAAAAATAATAAGTGGTTTTGACACACAGGCATCTGGAGATGTTACACAAAAAGATAAAACACAAAACCAAGAAAATTATGCTTTTTTTGGTTCATCAGAATTTAAAGTTTCAGAAGCATTTCTATTAAGACCAGGAATAAGGTACGAATACAACTCTTTATTTAAATCGAAATTATTAGCTTCTTTAAGTGCGCGTTATTTAATGAATAACGGATTTGAGTTAAGAGGAAATATTGGTACATCTTATAGAACCCCCAATTTTGAGGAATTATATTACTACTTCGTAGATTCAAACCATGATGTAAGAGGTAATGAAAATTTAAACCCAGAAAACGGATTTACAGCATTCATCAACTTAAAAAAATATAGCTATATTAATAATACTTCACTATTAAATACAATCAAATTTAGTTATTTAGATGTAGTAGATAAAATAGATTTAGCAATTGTAAATGCTTCTCCCTTACAATATCAGTATATCAATATTGATGCTTATAAATTATGGGGAATTACTTCCGAAAATAGCATCAAAAAAGATAATTGGACCTTTAACTTAGGTGCTAATTTACAAGGTGTTTCTAGAATTGCAAACAATGAAGTAAATGCAGAAAATGATTTCCTGTACTCCTTTCAACTAAACACTAGTGTAAACTACAAAATAAAAAAATGGCAAACAGCAATCAGCTTGCTATTTAAACACAATGGAAGCCAACAAAACTATACTGCCTCTGGTGTAGATACAGAAGGAAATGCTATTTTTTCTAAATCAACTACAAGTGCATATAATTGGTTAGATGCTTCCATAAAAAAATCTTTCTTTAACAATAACATTCAAGCCACTTTAGGCGGAAGAAATTTATTTGATGTTACTAATGTAAATGTTAGTAGCGTAAATTCAGGAGGAACACATTCTTCTAACAACAACTCTTTACTATTGGGCTATGGACGCTCTTATTACTTAAAACTATTATATAACCTTAATTTTTAAATTCATTAATCATGACAAACAAATTTTTAACTTTTATTTTATGCGTAGCTGTGTTTTCATTTACGAGTTGCGATAAAGACGATACTCCAACAGGGCCCATAACAATTGTAATAGATGGGGCAGAAGTTTCTCCAGAAGTTGGTGGACCAAACCAACCAAACCAAGTATACTTAGACTTAAGTACAAACACAAGTATTTCTTCACAAAGAGACGCATGGGAATTAGGTTTTTATACTGGTTCAGATTTTAGAGTTGTAATAAATGGAGCTATATATATGGCTGTAGGAAAATTGACATCAACAGATATTGACGCTGTTACTTCTAGCTCTACAGAAGTACAAGATCTACAACCTAAAGTTGCTGTTGGTACATTTGATGCTGCAAATACTGCTTATGTAGATTCTCCTTATGGGACAATAACAGAAACAGCTATTGACGAAATTTCTAGTACAGATGCTAATAATAATGTGTATTTACTAAATTTAGGATATGAAATTGGAACTGATACTCCTGCCACAGGAAGTGTAGATATTTCTGATGATTCGAGAGGATGGAAAAAAATACGAATTTTAAGAAGTGGAAATAATTATATACTACAATATGCCAATTTAGATGATACAACACATAAGGAGGTAATTATTTCTAAAAATGCAATCTATAATTATACTTTCTTCAGCTTAAAAACAGAAAATGAAGTTATTGTAGAACCAGCAAAAAAAGATTGGGATTTAAATTTTACCGTTTTTACAAATGAAATTACTGGATATGGTTCTTACGGATACTCTGATTTTGTTGTTAATAATGTTAAGGGTGATGCTAAAGTTTATATGATAGACACAGATGTAGATTCTTTTACTTATGATACTTTTACCTTAGCAGATGTTACTGCTACAAATTTTACAGATGACCAACGTAGTATTGGAAGTAGCTGGAGAAATGGTGGAGGTCCAGGTAGTTTACCTTCTTTAAAAGAAAATGTTTTTTACATTATCAATGATACTGATGGTAATTTATACAAACTACAATTTATAGCACTTACAAATGCAGATGGTGTTCGTGGATATCCTAAGTTTATTTATAGTCTATTGCAATAATATTTTCTTAAGAATTAAAGTAAAAAAACCCGAACAGATTGTTCGGGTTTTTTATTCTAAATAAGCATTTTTATTTCATCATCAATAAGTTGTTCAACTCAAGATTTGTCAATTCTCTCCATCTTCCTCTTGGTAAATTTTTCTTTGTTAATTCAGCAAAAATAACTCTATCAAGTTTATTTACTTTATAACCAACATGTTCAAAAATCTTACGAACAATTCTGTTTCTTCCTGAATGGATTTCTATACCTATTTCAGATTTTGGTTGTCCATCTACATAAGAAACGGCATCAATAAATACTTTTCTACCTTCTATGACAACCTCTCCTCGTAACTTTTCTAAATCTTTTAAATCTAACTTTCTATCTAAAGAAGCATGATATAATTTACGAACATTGTGTTTTGGATGGGTTAATTTCTTTGCCAAATCTCCATCATTCGTAAACAAAAGTAAACCTGTTGTATTTCTATCCAATCTTCCAACAGGATAAATTCTTTCTTTTGATGCGTTTGCAATTAATTCCATAACCGTTTTTCTTCCACGATCATCATCCATGGTCGTAATATAATTTTTCGGCTTATTTAAAAGAATATATCTTTTTTGCTCTGGAGTAATAGACGTTCCGTCAAACCTAACAACATCCCCTGGTTGTACTTTGTACCCCATTTCTGTTACTAACTTCCCATTTACTTCTACACTACCATGTTCTATATAGGTATCTGCTTCTCTACGAGAACAAACCCCTGAATTGGCAATGTACTTGTTTAAACGGATTCCTGAAGATTCATCCGATTTTGGAGCTGGTTTTGCTTTTTTGAAGTCTTTTTTAGTGTTTTTTCTACTTAGAGGAGTACTTTTTTTTCCTTCTTGTCGTCCTCTCGACGAGTTTTTATTTGAATTCATTATAAAAAATTTTTGCAAAGATAATAAATAGAATATCTAATTCAGTTTATCTATCACTTTTTCTATAAGTAAAGATGTATCAATAAAAACCAAACTAAAAACCCCTACTAATAACAACATTTTTAAGATGTTATGTAAAATTCTATATTGATTGATACTGTTAGATTTCCATAGATATATGGCTATAAAGATTAAGGTTATAAGTGCTAAATAAAAATAGTATTTCATATAACTTAATGCTGGGTAATTAAACAAAATAACAACAGGAAAAGCTGTAAGAATAATTAATAAGATAGATAATTGCTTCGTTTTTTTCTCTCCATAAACCACCGGAAATGTATCGTAATTATTAGCAATTGCTCCTTTAATGTTTTCTAAATCCTTAATAAGTTCTCTTAGCATTATCACCAAAAATAAAAAAACAGCATGTACAAAGATAATTTTTGAAAAATTTTTATAATAAACAAAGATTGCAAAAAAAGGTAAAATTGTTAAAATTGTAGCGGAAATTAAACCCATAAAAGGATATTTTTTAAGTTTGTGAGAATAAAACCAAATTCCAAAAATATAAATAGCAAAAAACAAAGCTGCTTTCCATGAAACAAACAGACCAAAAATAAAACCAACAAAATTTAAGAAAAAATAGAGTGTTAATTTAGTTTCTTGCTTTACATAGTTATCTATACCTGTTTTTACAGGTCTATTAATTCTATCAACTTTAACATCGTAAAAATTATTAATAATATAACCTGCAGCAACTACACAAACTGTTGCTATAATTATATATAACAGGTGCAAATCAAAAATTACATGTTTGAAAGATTTTTGTGGAGAAAAAATAAATACAGAAGCTAAATATTGAGCAAAAATTAAAGCTAAAATGTTATAGCCTCTAATAACAGATACTAAACTAAATGCTTTAAAAATTATTCTTTTTACTCTAAAGGAAATCATACAATAATTAGAATCTGTAAACCAGTTCTAGTTTATATTCTTTTAAACTTTTTTGAGCTTTTTCAAAGTCTTCAGTAAAACCTAAAATATAGCCACCGCCACCAGAACCGCAAAGTTTTAAATAGTAATCGTTTGTTTTAATTCCTTTCTCCCAAACTTTATGAAAAGCATTAGGAATCATAGGTTTAAAATTCTTTAACACTATTTTAGAAAGCAATTTGACATTACCAAATAGAGATTTGACGTTTCCGCCTAAAAAGTCTTCTATACAAGCATCAGTTGTCGTTGCAAATTCTTCGCTAATCATTTTTCTAAAACCTTCGTTTTTCATCTTATTCATAAAGATGTTAACCATCGGCTCAGTTTCTCCAATTTGTTGAGAGTCTAAAAGAAAAACAGCTCCCTTTCCTTCTTTTTGTGAAGGAATTCCTGCGGGTTCTATATTTGTTTTAGAATTGATTAATATAGGTAAACTTAAGTATGAATTTAACGGATCTAAACCAGAACTTTTTCCATGAAAGAAAGATTCCATTAAAGAAAATACTTCTTTCAGTTTCAATAACTTCTCTCTGGTTAAGTTTTCTAAAACAGTTATTTTATTTGTAGCGTATTTATCATAAACAGATGCCACTAAAGCACCAGAACTTCCCACACCATAACCTTGAGGTATTGAAGAATCAAAATACATCCCATTTTCTATATCTGTTTTAAATTCGGACAAGTTAAAAGAAACTATATCCGTTTTTAAATTAGAAATATACTTGTAAAAAAGCTCTAAATTTTCATTAGACTTTTTTGAAACTCCTGACAAATCGTTTGTAGATTTTAATGCTCCTCTGTAAGCGTTAAAAGGAATTGCAAGACCTTTTGAGTCTTTTATAATTCCATATTCACCAAATAGCAATATTTTAGCGTAAAATAAAGGTCCTTTCATTTTTCTTAACAATAGTTATACAAAAATACAATTTTTTATGTTACCAAATCTTTATTAAAGGTTCTTGTAAAAAGTTTTCCAAATTCCTACTTTCTCTCCATTTTTGTATTTTCCTTTTTCTTTTATTTTTCCATTAACATAATAGGTTTTCCAACTTCCTTCTTTAACTCCATTTTCGTAATTACCTATCGTTTTAATTTCTCCTGTTTTATAATATTCAAAAAATCTACCATCCGGTTTTCCGTTTAAATAATACACTTTTCTGTAAATAGTTCTTCCTTTATAAAAAAAAGAAACTTCTCCATTTAATTCATCTCCTACTTTATAATACTTTGCATTAGATTGATTTGTTTTAGACATTTCTGCATCTAACCAAATTGTTTTTTGAGCAAATAAATTACTCGAAATTAAAAGAAAAAAAAACACTAAAATTCTCATACTTTACTTTAATTAAAACATAAATTTTAAAACTTTTTAGCTCCAAAACCTACACTATCACAAATATACTGATATTTCTGACAATATTTCGCTAACTCACTATTAATGAATTCATTTACAGTTTCTTTTTCATTCTCTGGATATAAAACATGCACATTTGCTCCTGCATCTAAGGTAAAACAAATATTGCTATTTTTTTCTTGTCGGTATTCCCAAATCTTATTGATAATTTCTAAGGTATTAGGCTTCATCAAAATAAAATAGGGATTGCTTGTAAGCATCATTGCGTGTAATGTTAAAGCTTCACTTTCTACCAAACTTACAAATTCTTTCACGTTACCCTCTTGAAGAATTTTAGAAATTGTAGCTAAATTTTCATTGGCTTGTAAAAATCGATTTTTGGCATACGGATGATTGTGCATTAAATTATGACCAACCGTACTCGAAACTTGTTTTTCTCCTTTATCTACCAATAAAATGGCATCTTGATAATTCTGAAAAACATCATGTACTTTATATGGAAACTTTACTCCAAATAAGTCTGAACTCCCTTCAATTGCTGGGTGATTTCCCCATACCACTAATGGACCTTCTATACTCCTACTTGCGCTTCCTGAGCCTAATCGAGCTAAAAAAGAAGCCTTTTTATTCATAAATTCTTCAGATAAATCAGGATTTATTTCTTTTTCTAAACTCATTAAACACATAGCAATTGCGCTTAATCCACTAGCAGAAGATGCAATTCCGCTAGAATGTGGAAAAGAATTCTCTGAATTGATTGTCATTTTATAATCAAAAATATAGGGACAATATTCTTGAATCCTTTTAAAAAATTCTGCGATTTTAGGTTTAAAGTCTTCTTTTTGTTTGCCTTCAAAAAACAAATCAAAATCTATTACTTTGGATTTTTCTTTCTTTTCAAAATCAACAGTAGTTACTGTATGACAATTATTTAAAGTAAAACTGATTGATGCATTTTTAGGTATTTGAGGATTGCTTTTTCCCCAATATTTTACCAATGCAATATTACTTGGTGTTTGCCAAGTAAAAGAAATTTTATCAATATATTTTAATGCCGATTTTACTAAAAATTGATCTGTATTCAAGGTATAAAAAATTTGAAACAAAGATAAAGTTTATTCCTACACTTCTGCTAATTTTTGTAAAACGGATTCTTTATAACTTCTACTTATTGGCAACGCTTTCTGATTTATTTCGATAAATTCATTGGTATAGGAAGTAATATTTTTTAAAGAAATAATAAATGACCTATGAATTCTGATGAATTTTTTTGATGGTAATTTTTCTTCTAAATTACTAATAGTTTCTCTTATTACAATTGTCTTATCTGATGTAAAAATCTTTACATAATCACTTAAACTTTCAAGATATAAAATGGAATTAAAATCTACTTTCACCATTTTTCTGTCTGCTCTCACAAACATAAAATCGGTATTATTTTCTGTATTTTCTGATATTGAAACCTTTTGAACTGCTTGAAAAAATCGATCAAAACCAATAGGTTTTAACAAATAATCTACCACATTTAAGTTAAAACCATCAACTGCATAATCTCTGTATGCGGTTGTAAAAATTATCTGTGCTTTTTGATTGATGATTTTAGCTAAACTTAAACCAGTAATTTCTGGCATATTAATATCTAGAAAAAATAAATCCGCAATGTTTTCTTCTAGAAATAAAATTGCTTCAGAAGCGTTTTTACAACTTTTCATCAATTCTAAATTTGGTGTTTTTGCAATATAACTTTCAATAATTTCTCTTGCCATTGGTTCATCATCTACAACAACACATTTTAGTTTATTTCTCATTTTTTATAGAGATTTTTAAATGGACTTTAAACAATTTTTCTTCTGCAGAAATTTTAAGAAAATATTGATTTTTATACAACATTTCTAATCGCTTTTTTATGTTTTCTAAACCAATTCCGTTTTTAGAATGTTCTTTTTTAATGGCTGAATTTTCAACTGTAAAGTTCAGTTCATTTTTATCAATCTTTACAGATATATTTACTTTATGAGCGCCATCAATTTGATTTCCATGTTTAAAAGCATTTTCTACAAAAGGCAATAATAACATAGGTGCAATTTCAAATTGATTATTATCTAGACCTTTGTTAAAAACCACTTGTAAACTCTCTTGAAACCTCAACTTTTCTAAAGAAATATAATCTTCAATATGAATAATTTCATCTTGTAAAAGCACTTTTGGTTTATCAACTTGATATAAAATATAATCTAACAAGTTAGATAATTTTAAAATCATTTCTGGCGCTTTGTCAGACTTTTTTAAAGCAAATCCGTACAAAGTATTTAACGTATTAAACAAAAAATCCGGATGAATTTGCATCTTTAAAAACTTTAATTCTTGTTCTTTTAATTGTAACCGAGTTTGTAAAATTTTATTTTCTAACGTTTTCTTTTCATCCAAAGATTTATAATTGTTCTTTAAAATTTTAAATCCGCTTGCGAGTGCAATTATCAGAAAAACACACACCAAAATTACGCCAGAGTTCTTGGTTAATCCTGGCATTTTTTGATATTCTAAATTATAGAAAAACACAAACCCAAAAACCACTGTCATTAAAACGGCACACACAATAAAAACACTTGCGTAAAAAGTATATAAAATAAATAGCTTTTCCTTTTTAGCAATTAAAAAGCCTGGAATTAAATGATACACAAAAACGTAAGATGATACAATTGAAATACTGCTTAAAATTGCAGAAAACCAGAAAATAAAATTTTCGTTTGTAGAACCTACACTAAAAAAACTAATAAAGAAAAACCAAACCACCATCCAAAAAAGAAAATGTAAAAAGGCTTTCTTTAAAATTTTAATAATTATTTTGGTCATCTTACAAATAAACTCATTTTATAATTTATTTACAGTAAAAATAGGCGAAATACCAAATTAAGTAGTGTTTCTACATATTTTATAGCGTAAAATTTAAATTTACGATATTTGTTAAAACCCAATCCAAATGGGTAATTGGTCGCAAAAAAAAAGGGAGAAACTATTTAGTAAATACTTTAGCAACATAATCTTAAAACACATATTATGAATTTTATTTTAGATGGTGGGCTAATTTTTATGGTTCCTTTATTAATTTTATTAGTTGTTATTGTCCTTTTATTTGTGAAAGGATTAAAAGACAATTCAGAAAAAACGTACAAACTAATTAATGCCTTGGCTTTATTTGCATTTGTATTTGGAGTTTTAGGTTTTGTTATTGGTCTTTTAGGTGCTTTAAAAGACATCTCAGTGGCTACAGGTGATATTTCTCCACAAGTTTTAGCTGGAGGATTTAAAGTTGGCTTATTATCACCTACTTTTGGAATGGTTATCTTTTTAATAGGAAAACTATTTACCATCATTTTAACTTGGGTGAAAAAGTAATATCAAATTTCTTTTTTAGTAAGCTAGAAAAGCATCTTTCTAATTTTTAGAAATGATGCTTTTTTGTTTGTATTTTTGTGGTTGATGAAACAAAAAAAAATCTTCTTACTTTTAAACGGAGAACCACCAAAAACGCTTCCAGAATTTTCTGATTATGAAATTATTTGTGCCACAGATGGCGCTTATCAATTCTTAAAAGAACAACAGATAATTCCTAATTTTATAAGTGGCGATTTTGATTCTTTAGAAAATCTACCAAAAAATATTGAGCTTATTCATACACCAAATCAAGAATTTACGGATTTTGATAAAATACTTCAAATTTTGTTCGATAAAGGCTTTAAACAGATTGATATTTTTGGTGCAAGTGGTAAAGAACAAGATCATTTTTTAGGTAATCTGCACACTACAATTCAATGGAAAGAAAAATTACAACTCACTTTTTTTGACAATCATAGCCGTTATTTTTTAGCTGATAAAAGCACAGAACTTACAATTTCTAAAGACAAAATTGTTTCTTTAGTTCCTTTCCCAAAAGCAACCAATATTATTACTGAAGGATTGCAATATCCGTTATTTAAAGAGGATTTAACTTTTGGACAAAGAATTGGCACCAGAAATAAATCCATCAAAAACAAACTAAAAATTACGTTCGAAAGTGGCGAGTTATTCATTTTCATCAATCATTAAAAATAAAAAAATGAGTAGAAAAATAAAATTACTATGGGACTTTAGAGGTCCAGATGCTCAAGAAACAGCTAAACATCATACCATTCATTTAAAAGAATTTGCAACCATTGAAAACTTAGCCTTTCATGAAATTGATATTCAAGAAAAGAACCCAATGCTGTTTTCTGCTTTTATTACTATTGATGAAACCGACATGAAAATTTATAGAGATGCTTTAAAGCCTCACAGAGGTGAAGTTGGATAATTAACTTACCTTTTTTTTACCCTAAAAAAGCACAAACTTCATTATAAAAATCTTTCGGATTTTCTGCATGTAACCAATGACCTGCATCTTTAATTTCTACAATTTTAGAATTCGGAAAATGCGCTTCTATAATTGGCATTTCATCTTCTGTAAGGTAATTGGACTTAGAACCTTTTAAAAATAATGTTTCTTTTTCAAAAACAGTGAAAGAAGGCAACCCTTCTCCTACTTCTGAGTTATTTGCTGTTAAAGATTCTAAATTAAAACGGTAATCTAATTGCCCTTTTTCTTTCCAATACACATTTTTCATTAAAAACTGACGAACTCCAAATTCTGGGATTAATTCGGCTATTTTTTCTTCTACTAATTTTCTTGAATTTTGTACAGAAAAATCAACTGAATTTAAACCTGCTAAAATTGCGTTGTGATGAGGCTGATACATTCTTGGAGAAATATCTACAACAACTAGTTTCTCTACCAAACTAGGATAAGTTACTGCAAATAACATTGCTGTTTTCCCACCCATTGAATGACCGATTAAATAGACTTTTTCTAATTGATAATGCTGAATATAATTATATAAATCTTCTACTAAAACTTCATAATTAAATTCATCTTCATGAAAACTCCTACCATGATTTCTTTGGTCTATTAAATGAACTTGATAATCTTTAGAAAACTGATTTCCTAGCGTTTTCCAGTTATCAGACATACCAAAATAACCGTGTAAAATTAAAAGCGGTTTTCCTGCTCCAAGTATTGTTGAATGTAGTATTGGATTTTTTGACATTTATATTTAATATTTTATCAGATCGAATGCAGTTGAGGTCTAAATGTTTACAGTTATTTAAGACGATGCAAATACATATTAACAACATTTTCTAAGCCCAAATATAAACTTTCTGCTATTAGTGCATGCCCAATTGAAACTTCTGCTAAATTAGGTATGCTCTCTTTAAAGAATTTAATATTATCTAGACTTAAATCATGTCCAGCATTAATTCCTAACCCTAAATTATTAGCTAAAATAGCTGCTTCTGTATAAGGTTTTACAGCATCAAAATTGCCCAAATCAAATTGCGAGGCAAATTCTTCTGTATATAATTCTATCCTGTCTGCTCCTGTTTTTGCCGCAGCTTCAATCAATTTTAAATCTGCGTCAATAAAAACAGAAGTTCTAATTCCATTTTGTTGAAACTCTTTAATAACTTCTTGCAAAAAAGATTGATGAGTAATGGTATCCCAACCTGCATTAGACGTAATCGCATCAACAGCATCTGGCACCAAAGTAACTTGCGTTGGTTTTGTTTCTAAAACCAAATCTATAAAAGATTGAATAGGGTTTCCTTCTATATTAAATTCTGTGGTAACACTATTTTTTAAATCTCTTGCATCTTGATAACGAATATGCCTTTCATCTGGTCTTGGATGAATTGTAATTCCTTCTGCACCAAACTCTTCAATATCTTTGGCAACTTTTAGTAAATTTGGCACGTTTCCGCCACGAGAATTACGTAAAGTTGCTATTTTATTAATATTTACACTTAACTTTGTCATTGTCTAAAATTAGCTTACAAAGATAACTCATTAAATCATTTTATCCTATATTCGTAAAGAATGAACATTAACGATTACATACTAAAAGAGATTAAGGCACTTCGATTAAAAGACAGTGTAAAAAGCGCACAAAAAGTATTTAAAAATTTCCCTATTACTCATTTCCCTGTCGTTGAAAATAATCAATTACTTGGCTCTTTTGCAGAAGAAGACATACAAACGTTAGAGCATAAAGACGAAGAGTTAGTTGCGCATGCACATTTATTAAATTCTTTTTTTGCAAATGAAAAAGCAACAGTTTTAGAACTTTTAAAAATTTTTGCAGATAACAACACCAATATTGTTCCTGTTTTAAATAAAGATAAAATTTACGTCGGTTATTATGATTTGTGTGATGTATTAGATGTTTTTTCTACAAGCCCATTTATGTTAGAAGAAAGTGAAACCTTAGTTGTTGAAAAATTAGAAAATGATTATTCTATGGGAGAAATCGCTCAAATTGTAGAAGCTAATGGTGGCAAATTATTAGGTGTATATATTTCAGAAAAAACAAATGATTTTATTCAGGTTACACTAAGAATAGTTTCTAATGAAATCAATGAAATGATTCAAACCTTTAGGCGTTATGATTATAAAATAATTTCTACTCATGAAAACGATATTTATTTAGAGGATTTAAAAAACAGATCTGATTATTTACAAAAATACTTAGAGATGTAACTCAATAAATATGATTAAAATAGTTTCGTATATATTTTAAGTAAGATAATGAATTAAAAAAAATGAAAAAAGTTGCAATTTATGGTCAGTCTTATTCTATTTCAGCAGAAAAAGAAATAAAGATTCTTTTAAAAGTTTTACAAAAAAACAACATTGTATCTTTTATAGAAAAGGATTTTTACAATTTATTAGTTGAAGGAAATATTTTAGACAAAAAATATCCTACCTTTTCAGAATTTTCAGACTTAAACAATTCTTTTGAAACCATGTTTACTTTAGGTGGAGATGGTACTATTTTAAGAGCCGTTACATTTATAAGAGATTTAGGAATTCCTATTCTTGGTATCAATACAGGAAGATTAGGTTTTTTGGCTACTATTAATAAAAATTCAATCAAAGAAAGTGTAGAACTCATTTTAAAAGGGGAGTATTCTATACAAGAAAGAACCCTACTCTCTGTAAATACGATCCCTAAAACTCTCGAATTTTCTGAATTAAACTTTGCATTAAACGAAGTTACCATTGCAAGAAAAAATACTACTTCTATGATTGGAGTAAGAACCAACCTAAATAACGAATATTTAACAAATTACTGGGCAGATGGGTTAATTATTGCAACGCCTACTGGTTCTACAGGTTATTCTTTAAGCTGTAATGGACCTGTAATAT
The DNA here is from genome assembly GCF_022662535.1 of Polaribacter marinus. Lineage (GTDB taxonomy): Bacteria > Bacteroidota > Bacteroidia > Flavobacteriales > Flavobacteriaceae > Polaribacter > Polaribacter marinus. The sequence goes on along the minus strand of NZ_JAKQYM010000004.1, from coordinate 203,700 downwards.
CTCCTGACTCTAAAAATTTAGTGATTACACCTATTGCACCCCATAACCTAAATGCAAGACCAATGGTTATTTCTGATGATACCAGCATACAATTAGAAGTAGACTCAAGAGAAAAAGATTTTTTAATTTCTTTAGACTCAAGAATAACGACTGTTCCTAAAAATACAAAAGTCTTTGTTAAAAAAGCTGCTTTTACCGTTAAAAGTATTATTCCTAATAATCAATCCTTTTTACAAACTCTTCGCAGTAAATTATTATGGGGAGAAGACACAAGAAATGAAACCAATCTTTAACATTACAACTACAATAAATCTTTAAAATAGTTGTTATTCAAAAAAGACTGAATATTAACTTTATAAAGCAAATTGAAAATCATATATTTGCACGCTATTTTTTAGAATGAAAAAAGGTATATTATTTATCGTATTGGTTAGCTTTTCCTCAATAATCCTAGGTCAAGTATATGAAGTTGGGTTAACTTTAGGCGGCACAAACTATTCAGGAGATATCGGTAGAACAAACTACATCTACCCTAACAAGCCTGCAGGTGCAGTGTTTTTTAAATACAATTGGAATCCTAGAATTGCTTTAAGAGCAACCTATAGTTATTTACCTATTGAAGCAGATGATAAAAATGCAGATACCGATTTTAAAAGAAATAGAGGTTTAAATTTTACAAATACTATAAATGAATTGGCGGTAGGAATGGAATGGAATTTTTATGAATATGAATTAAATTCGTCTGATAAGAGCTGGACTCCATATATCCTATTAGAACTTGTTGCGTTTAATTATAACTATGTAAGTTCAGAACCTCAACCAGGACAATTTAATTACAGTAAAAAAACATCTTATGCAATTCCTTTTGGAGTTGGTTATAAGTCTAAATTATATGGTACTTTAGCCTTTTCAATAGAAGCTAAATTTAGATATACATTTGAAGACGACTTAGACTATTCTACCAATAAAATACCAGCTTTGAATTTTGGTGGTAATAGTAATGATTGGTATATGTTTACTGGTGTTTCCTTAATTTATACTTTTGGAAGGCCTTCTTGTTACACAGATGGATTATAAAAATATGGATAAAAAACTACGAATTGACTTACAAAGAGTACCAAAACACGTCGCCATTATTATGGATGGCAATGGACGTTGGGCTAAAAGTAAAGGAATGAGTAGAATTTTTGGCCACAGAAATGCTCTAACTGCTGTTAGAGAATCTGTACAAGCAGCTTCAAATGTTAAAATAGAAGCCATTACACTTTATGCTTTTTCTACAGAAAATTGGAATCGTCCAAAACTAGAAGTAGATGCTCTTATGAGCTTATTAATCAACTCTCTTAAAAAAGAATTACCAGACTTTATGAAAAATGGAGTAAAGGTAAATTCTATAGGTGCAATAAATGCTTTGCCAAAAAAAGCTCAAAAAGTTTTAAATGATGTTATTTCAGAAACTAGTAATAACAAAAAAATTACTTTAACTTTTGCATTAAGTTACGGTTCAAGAGAAGAAATTGTTAACGCAATCAAAAACATATCTAAAAAAGTTGTTAATAAAGAACTTAATTTAGAAAAAATTGATGAAAATATTATTAATAACCATTTATATACATTTAATTTGCCCGATGTTGATTTAATGATAAGAACTAGCGGAGAACAACGCATTAGTAATTTCTTATTATGGCAGATGGCATATGCCGAATTATATTTTACAGATATACTTTGGCCAGATTTTAGAGAAGAGCATTTTTATGATGCAATAATAGAATATCAGAATAGAGAAAGAAGATTTGGAAAAACAAGCGAACAAATTACAGAATAAATTTTTTATGAAATTATTTTCTGCTGCATTAGTGTTTACATCACTATTTTTTACTTTTAACGCTAAGGCTCAAACCGTAAAAGATAGTATAGCAACAACAAAAAAAGACACAATATCTACTAAAGACATTTCTTTTGAAAAAGGAAAAGAATATATTCTTGGTGGTATAAGTGTTACAGGTCTTAAAAAGTTTAGCGAAGAAACCGTTAGGGTTTTTACCGGGTTAAGAAACGGACAACCAATAAAATTACCAGGAGACAAACTTACCAGTGCTATTAAAAAACTTTACGAGAGTAAACAATTTAGTGATGTTGATGTTTACTTAGCTAAAATAGATGGTAATAGTGTTTATTTACAATTTGATGTTAAAGAACTACCACAATTAAACAGTGTTAAAATAGATGGTATTAAAAAATCTAAAGCAAAAGAACTTATAAAAGACGCAGAATTAAAACAAGGCGCAATGGTTACAGACAACTTAATTGTAACTACCAAAAACTATTTTACAAAAAAATATACAGACAAAGGTTTTTTAAAAACCAAAGTAAATTTAGATGTTAAAAAAGACACTTCAGATATCAATACAGTTGATATGACTATTTTTATTGATAAAGGAAAAAAAATAAAAATAAAAAACATTGTCTTTACAGGTAACAAAGCTCTTTCTGCTACTAAGCTTAGAAAAGCAATGTCTCATACAAAACAAAAATTTATTGGTCGTTTTTGGAAATCATCAAAATATATAGAAGAAGACTACGAAGAAGACTTAGAAAGTATTTTAGACAAATATAGTAGACTTGGTTATAGAGATGCACGTATTTTAAGTGATAAAATTACTTGGAATGACGACAACACAATCAATATAAATATAGACTTAGAAGAAGGAAGACAATATCGATTTGCAGAAATAATATTTGTTGGAAATAAAGAATATTCTGATGAGTATTTAAATCGCTATCTAAAAATAGAAAAAGGAGATGTTTATAATGGAGCTGTTTTAAAAGAACGTGTAAAAGGTGATGGAACACCAACCTCTCAAGATATCTCTACTTTATATCAAGATAATGGATTTTTATTTTCTCAAGTAAATGCTGTAGAAACTAAAGTTAAAAACGATTCGATTACTGTAGAAATAAGAATTAGAGAAGACGAGAAAGCACGTATTAGAAAAGTAACTGTTTCTGGTAATGACAAAACAAACGACCATGTAATTTTTAGAGAATTGCGTGTAAAACCAGGTGATTTATTTAGTAGACGAGAAATTATCAGGTCTATTAGAGAAATCGGTCAATTAGGTTTTTTCGACTCTAATGTTACACCAGATGTTGTTCCAGATTACCTAAATAAAACTGCAGATATAGATTTTACAGTTGTAGAAAAAGGAGGTAGCCAAATAGAATTACAAGGTGGTTACGGTGGTGGATCTTTTATTGGTACTTTAGGTTTGTCTTTCAATAATTTCTCAATCAGAAATTTATTTAACAAATCGGCATACAAACCACTACCAATGGGAGATGGTCAAAAACTATCCCTACGTTTACAATCTAGTAGAACATACAACACATATAGTTTTTCATTTACAGAGCCTTGGTTAGGTGGTAAAAGACCACAATCTTTATCATTCTCGGTATACTCTTCAAATCAATATGGTATTAACAATACAACTTATGATGTTGATAAATCTCAAAGTTTAAATATTATTGGAGCTTCTGTAGGTTTAGGAAAAAGATTAAAATGGCCAGATGATTTTTTCCAATTGTCTCAATCTATTAGTTATCAAGCATTAAAAGTTAACAATTATAGTTTTGGATTAGGTGGAGTTTTAATTAATAACGGAACTTTAAATAACTTAGCATATAGTGCTGTTATCAGTAGAAATTCATCAGGTCCAAGTTTAATTTTCCCAACATATGGGTCGGAATTTTCTTTTGGAGTAAAAGCAACATTTCCTTACTCTTTAGTTAACAATAAAGATTATTCAAGCTTAGAATCCGAAGAAAAATACAAATGGCTAGAATACTATAAATTCAATGCAAAAGGAAAATGGTACACAGCATTTACTGATAAATTAGTATTAATGACCAATGCAGAATTTGGATTCTTAGGTCATTATAGTGAAAAAGTTGGAGCACCACCTGTAGAAAGATTTTTTGTAGGAGGAGATGGTATTGCAGCTTTTCAATTAGACGGAAGAGAAGTGATCGGAGTAAGAGGATATGAAAACAACAGACTTTCGTCTACAAATGGAGGTACATTATATAACAAATTTCAATTAGAGCTAAGATATTCAATAACAGATTCACCTTCAGCATCTATCTATACTTTAGGGTTTTTAGAAGCAGGAAATTCTTATGACAATTTTAGCAGTTATAATCCGTTTGAATTAAAACGTTCAGCCGGTTTGGGAATTAGAATCTTTATGCCTGCATTTGGTTTATTAGGTATAGACTTTGCGCATGGTTTTGATCCTTTACCAGGATTTGTTGATAAATCTGGTTGGCAAACACATTTTATTATTGGAAGACAATTCTAAGAAAACTGTACATTTGTAGTGTCAAAGTTTTTTTGGCATGATTTTTTCTAAATACATTATACAAATGAAAAAAATATTTTTATTTACCGTTCTTTTATTTACTGTTACAAATTTTTGGTCACAACGAAATCAAATTATTGCATATATAGATATGGAATATATTTTAGAAAATGTTCCTGAATATTTAGAAGCACAAAACACTTTAGATGCTAAAATTGCTAAATGGAGAAAAAAGCTAGACACTCAAGCAAGACATATAGAAGTATTAAAAACGGACTTAGCTAATGAAAAAGCCATACTAACAAAAGATCTAATCGAAGAAAAAGAAGAAGAGATTACTTTAAAGCAAGAAGAACTTCGAAGATTAGAATCTTTATACTTTGGTCCAAATGGCGATATGTTTTCTGTTAGAAAACAATTAGTAAAACCAATTCAAGATCAGGTTTACAATGCTATACAAAGTATTGCAAAAAGAAAAAAATTTGATTTTGTTTTTGATAAATCTAGTGACTTAGTCATGCTATATTCAAATAAAAAATACGATATTAGCGCCCTTGTTTTGTCTACCATAGATAGAACAAGATTAGTAAATCAAAAAAATGCTAAAAGAAAAGAAATACTTAACACTCCAAAAGAGTTAAGTGAAAAACAAAAAGAAGCTCTATCAAAAAAAGAAGCACTAATTGCTAAAAAAATTGCAGATAGAGAAGCCAAAAAGAAAGCTATTGCAGAAAAAAGAGAAGCTCTTTTAAAACAACGTGAAGAAAAAAGAAAACTATTAAGAGAGAAAAAAGAAGCTCAGAAAAAGAAAAAAGAACAAGAACAAGAACAAGAACAAGAAGACAAGAATAATAATTAAATTAAAACAAAAATGAAAAATTTAAAAACGTTACTATTAATTGCTGTATTGACCTTAAGTGTTGGTGGTGTTGCAAATGCACAAAAAATAGGACATGTAGACCTTCAGAGAGTCATAGCAAACATGCCTGAAACTAGAGCCCTACAAGACGAACTGGTAAAATTAAGAAAAAGTTATAAAGATGATATGGATGGTTTAGCTAAAAAATATGAAGCTAAAATAAAAAAATATCAAGCAGAAGCACCTACTCAAACTAAACAAACTAATGAAAAGAGAGGTCAAGAATTACAATCAGAGCAATTAAGAATGCAACAAACAGAAAAAGGTGCTGTAGAAGACATGCAAAATAGATATGCAACTAAAATGCAACCTATTGTTAAAAAAGCTCAAGATGCAATTAAAGAAATAGCAAAAACAAAAGGACTTACATATGTATTAGATGCTTCTCAAAACGGAGGTGTTTTAGTAGCTAACGGTGTAGATATTTATAATGATCTTAAAACAAAATTAGGTTTATTAAAAAACTTACCAGAACCAAAGCCACAAGCACAAAAGTAAAATCTTTACAATAAAAGACTTAAAAAAAACCTACTTAACTAAGTAGGTTTTTTTTATTTTTACAAGTATATGGAATCTAATAATTTACCTATTGGTGTTTTTGACTCTGGTGTTGGAGGAACTTCTATTTGGAAAGAAATAGCATCTCTTTTACCAAATGAAAATATTATTTATTTATCTGACAGCAAAAATGCTCCTTATGGTGAAAAGAGCAAACAAGAAATCATCGATTTATCAATAAAAAACACAGAGTTTTTACTAAAATTAAACTGTAAAATAATAGTAGTTGCATGTAATACAGCAACAACTAATGCCATAAAAGTTTTAAGAGAAAAATATACACAACCCTTTATCGGCATAGAGCCTGCTATCAAATCTGCTGCACTAAAAACAAAAACGAATACTATTGGTATTCTAGCAACTAAAGGTACCTTAAATAGCGAATTATTTGAAAAAACATCTAATTCATTAGGTCATAGAATTAGTATTATAGAAAAAGTAGGAAAAGGATTGGTAGAACTTATTGAAAAAGGGAAACTTCATTCAAATGAAATGACAAACTTACTGTCTTCTTACATAAAACCAATGCTTCAAAACAATGTTGATTGTTTAGTTTTGGGTTGTACACATTATCCCTATTTAATTTCTCAAATCAGAGAAATTGTAGGTGATACAGTACAAATCATAGATTCTGGAGAAGCCGTGGCTAAACAAACTAAAAATATACTTACAAAATACAAACTCTTAAATAAAAGCAAACAAGAGAGTTTTCATCAATTCTATATCAACAAAGAAAAAGACGTTTTAGAAATGTTAGTATCTAAAAAGTCTAAGTCAATAAATATTATTGAAAAAGATTTTTAAAAACTTCCAAAAGAAGAATTGATATTAGGACAAGCTGCTGCTCTTTGCTTTCTAGTCCATAAATTAATTCCTAAAGATACTTGATGAAATCCAGAGTCTGTTAGAACGATATCATTCATTTGTTTGGTATAAGTATATGAAAACATAAAGTTTTTATAATTAATCCCTAAAACAGGAGAAACAAACTGTGAGTTTTCGATAGCATTGGGATCAAAACTTCTTCTATAAGAAAGGGCTGCCCAAAATTGAGTTTGAGAATACGTTTTATATGCTTTAATATTAAAATCTGCAATTCTTTGTCCTGTACTCTCTCTAAACTGAAGCATAATAGAAGGTTCTAACTGTACAAAATTATCTTCTCCAAAATAATAACCCGCAGAAAATATATAGTTTTTTAAATCTAAAGGCTCTTGTACGTTTAAATTGTTTTTAGCTGTAAGCAATAAGTTTTTTACTGTAAAATAAGAAAATATTCCTCCTCTATGATAAGCAACACTAAAATCTGCATTATAATAACTTGTGCTTTCGATAATAGACGCTACCTGTGGATCACCAAAAAATGTTCTTTGATCCGATTGATTTTGAACAAACGTAAAAGATAAACCAAAAGATAATTGTTGAAAAAACTTACCATTACCTAAAGGTAAATGATATGCAAATGTACCTTGAACTCCTTTTTGTGAATGATAACCATTTTCATCATTAAATAAAATAAGACCATACCCTACCTTAGATTCTTCACTCAGTCTTGTATGAAAACTTAATGTTTGTAATGAAGGAGCATTCGGGATTCCTGACCACTGCTGTCTTGCAGTTAAACGCAACTTGCTTGAATTTCCAATTCCTGCTGCAGATGGATGAATTAAATAAACATTGTCAGATAAATAATCTGTATAAATTGGCAAAGTTTCTTGAGCATTGCTTTTTAAAGATAAAAAGGCAAAACATAAAAAACATAATTGTATATAATTAAACTTCATTAAAGTAAGGTTCTTTATTAAGTTTTCAAATATATCGTTTTTATAATAATAAATACTTTTCAACTTAAAGTTTTAACACACTAATTCAACATTTTTTTAAAGTTTTTATTGTTTTTAATATAGAATAAATAAAATCTATAGTAAAAAAAGAGCTTAACTTCTTAATGGCAGGCATTTGAAGAAGATACTAAATCTAATACTGGAGCAGGCGAAATATAAGGAATACCTAAACCTAAACCCCTTAAAATAAACAAGCATCCAATAAAAATCACAAAAACAGGTATTACTGCTTGTATTTTTTTTCTAAAAGCTCCTTTGGTAAAATTCCCTAAATAAACAACACTTGTCATTAACGGTATTGTTCCTAAACCAAACAAAAACATATACAAAGCCCCAAAAAAAGCATTTGTGGTTGCTATGGCTCCAAAAACGGCCATATACACCAATCCACAAGGTAGAAATCCATTTAAAAATCCAATTGTAAAAAAGGTATCGTTTCCTTTCTTTTTTAGCTCTTTTCCTAAACTACTTTTAACTTTAAAGATAATTTTATTAATATTTTTAGAGAAATTTACTTTTTTAAAAAGCTTTGGAAAGAGTATGATTAAGATCATACTTGCACCTACTAAAATGGATAATTGTTGTTGAAACCCAAAGAAATAAAAACCTTTTCCAAGAAAACCAAAAAGCAAACCTATCAAACTATAAGTTAACAACCTTCCAAAATGATAACTTAAAATCTGAAAAAATCCTTTAACAGGGTTTTGCCTATCAATTGGCAACATAAAAGCTATGGGGCCACACATTCCAACGCAATGAAAGCTACCCAATAAACCAAATAAGATTGCCGATAGAAACATTAGTAAACTATCTCTTTTTTAAATAAATAATCTTTATTTTTATAGTTCCAAGAAACAATAATGTTCCAACGACCATCTAACAAACGTTTCTCAGGCACGAGCAAATATGTATTAGAGATTGAAATAGGTATTTCGAAATCTAATTGTTTATTAGATGGTCTATATAGGAACACCTTTCCTTTAATTTTTTTAGGAAAAAAATTAGAAGGAAATTTTATCTGTAAACCGTCTTTTGTTTTTAAAACACTTATGTTTTCATCTAATTTTGATGCATTTTCTTCTGCATCAATTTCATTTTGATATTTTAATTCTTGTTGATAATACTTTTCAGTAACTAAATCATAACTATAGGTTTTATCAGTACTCATAGTGATTACCATGTATAAAATAAACCCCATAAAAGCCACAATGGCAATAACAATTCCAGTTCCCCAATTAAATTTCATAATCTTAGTTATTTATAACTTCTTGGTCCTAAAAAGTTGGTTATGGTTGTCTCTATTAATTTATCACCACTAAAAACACCAATTTCTAGCTTAATTTTATCTTTCTCTAAAGCGGAAGAATTTATTTCTATAAATAATGTTCCTTCAGCTAAACCTTGTTTAGGAACCATAAAATCATGGTTCGATACTAATTTAATGGTTCCTTTATGAGAAAGTATTTTATAGTTTACATCTTTAATATCTTTAGTGGTTTTATTGATCACTTTAAAGGTGTAAACATTACTTATAATATTATTCTCTTTATGTTGATATAGTTGCCCTGGTAGTCTTAAAATAGTAGCTTCAACATCATTTCTTAGAAACAACATCCCTATTAAAATACCAATTAAAATCAATAATACTGCAGTATATCCTTTAATTCTTGCGGTAAATTTAAATGGTTCTTTTTTGGCTATATTATCTTCACTTGCATACCTAATCAATCCTTTTGGTAAGCCAACACTTTCCATCATATGATCACACTCATCAATACAAGCGGTACAATTTACACACTCTAATTGAGTACCATTTCTAATATCTATGTTTGTAGGACAAACCACAACACATTGTTTACAATCTATACAATCTCCTTTTCCTGTAGAAGATCTGTCTTCATTTTTCTTAAATTTAGCTCTCCCCTTCTTTCCTTCTCCACGAACATAATCATAAGCTACATTAATGGTTTTATTATCTAATAAAACCCCTTGTAGTCTTCCGTAGGGACAAGCTATAATACATACTTGTTCTCTAAACCAAGCAAATATAAAATAGAAAACACATGTAAAAATTGTTAATGAAATTAAAGTATTAATATTGTCAAATGGATTCCCTGTAACATAACTAATCACTACATCCCCGCCTATTAAATACGCTAAAAACACATTGGCAATTATAAAAGAAATCACAAAGAAAATAAACCATTTTAAAAGTCTTTTTCTAATTTTCTCAGCATTCCAAGGCTGTTTATCTAAACGAATTTGCTTTCCTCTATCACCATCAATCCAATATTCTATTTTTCTAAAAACCATTTCTAAAAAAATGGTTTGTGGGCAAATCCACCCACAAAAAATACGCCCAAAAACAACGGTAAATAATATTACAAATACAACCCCAATTATCATTGAGATAACTAATAAATGAAAATCTTGTGGCCAAAAAGGAAACCCAAAAATATTAAATTTACGTTCTAAAATATTAAACAGTAAAAACTGATTTCCATTAATTTTTATAAAAGGAGCAGACAATAAAAAAATTAGTAAAAAATAACTTACATATGTCCTGTACTTATAAAAGATCCCACTAGGTTTTTTTGGAAAAACCCAAGAACGTTTACCCGATTTATCAATTGTACCGATACTATCTCTAAATTGTTCGTTTTCCGGAGTTTCCATAACTACATTAAATAACTTTATTTTACTTCTTTAGTTTAATTTTCTTTTTCAACCCATTTTTCACCTTGTGGCGCTTTTGGATTAGCAGGAGTAGTTCCTTGTAAAGAGATTACATAACTCGCTACTTTAGCAATGTCATCACCTTTCAAAGTTTTATTCCAAGCAATCATACCTTTACCATCTCTACCTCCATTAGAAATAGTGGTAAAAACATTTTTAATTCCACCTCCAAGAATCCAGAATTCATCTGTTAGATTTGGACCAATTGATCCACCACCATCAGCTATATGACAAGAAGCACAGTTTAAATTAAATACTGCTTTTCCTCTTTTAAGATCTTTTTCTTCAGTAAGAAGCGTTACATTTTCTGCGGTAATTAGATCTGTAGCGGTAGATTTATACTTATTAATCTCCATTCTTGCTTGTGCAACTTCTTTTTCATATTCAACAATTTGGTTATCTCCATCCAAAACTTCAAATCTTACTAAATACACTACAGCAAAAACAATACTTGCATAAAACATATACACCCACCATGGTGGTAAAGTATTATCTAGTTCTCTAATTCCATCGTAATTATGATCTAAAATGATCTCTTCTTCACTATCAATATCTTTCGATTTTGTCCAAGATTGTAATAGTTTTTTCAGCCATAAATTCTCTGCTTCTGGCACTACTCCATCTTTTTCATTTTGTAGTTCTTTTGCTTTATTAATAGCGATGACGTTTACCATCTCTTTTAAAACAACGACTAAAACAAAACCAATTAGTGCTATCCAAACTAATGGGTTTTCATAAATATTAAATGGGTTTTCGTACACCATAAACGACTTTGCAAGCGCTAAAAAAGTAACAATTACAAAAATTACATATACCGTAGATTGAAAATATTTTTTCATGATTTTTTCGATTTAATTGTCTAAAGGTAAATGACTTACCGTATTAATATATTCTTTTTTAGCCGTAATAACCCACCAAAATAAGACTACAAAAAAAGTGAAAAATATGAGTAATGATATCAAGGGATAGATTTCTATACCTGTCATACTTACCATATAATTTTTTACAAATTTTAACATGGTTTCTATTTTTTATTGATTTTTTGTTCTTCTTTAACTTTTATATCAGTTCCCAAACGTTGTAGATAAGCAATCACAGCTACAATCTCTCTGTTTTTCATTTCTATAAAAGTTTCTCCATTTTCTTCAGCGTATTTTTTATCCGCTTCGTAATTTTTTGCAAAATCTGGATCTGAATGTAAATTTTCTTCAATTTTAGTTCCTTGATCTAACATGTGTTGTTGTGCATTTTCAATTTCTTCTTCGGTATATGGAACACCTAAAGTAACCATGACTTTCATCTTGCTTTCTATATCCGATTTATCAAGTTCATTATTTATCAACCATTTATAAGATGGCATAATAGAACCAGGAGAAGTACTTTGCGGGTCGTACATATGATTTAAATGCCAGCTATCAGAGTATTTAGCTCCAACTCTATGTAAATCTGGACCTGTACGTTTAGATCCCCATAAAAATGGATGATCATATACATATTCACCAGCTTTAGAGTATTCTCCATAGCGTTCAACTTCACTTCTAAAAGGTCTTATCATTTGAGAGTGACACCCCACACATCCTTCTCTAATATAAATATCACGTCCTTGTAACTCTAATGGTGTATATGGTTTCACACTACTAATAGTAGGAATGTTTGATTTTACTAATATTGTTGGAATAATCTGTACAGCACCACCAATTAAAATAGCAATCGTTGCATAAATCGTTAACTTGATTGGTTTTCTTTCTAACCAAGTGTGCCAACCTTCTCCTCTTGTTCTGTGTTTTGGAACTTTTGTTAAAGCTGCAGCTTCTGCTAATTCATCTGTAACATCACTACCAGATCTTATTGTTCTAACAACATTATACAACATTACAAATGCTCCAAGAATATACATACTTCCTCCGATAGCACGCATCCAATACATTGGAATAATTTCGTTTACTGTTTCTAAAAAGTTCCCATAGGTTAAAGATCCATCAGGATTAAATTGTTTCCACATAGAAGCTTGCACAAAACCAGCTACATACATTGGTAAGGTATACATTATAATTCCTAGTGTACCAATCCAAAAGTGCACGTTAGCTAATGCAACTGAGTATAACTTTGTTTTAAACATTCTTGGTATTAACCAATACAACATCCCAAAAGTTAAGAAACCGTTCCAAGCCAATGCTCCAACGTGTACGTGAGCAATAATCCAATCACTAAAATGCGCAATTGCATTTACATTTTTAAGCGATAACAATGGTCCTTCAAAAGTTGCCATACCGTAACCAGTAATTGCAACTACCATGAATTTTAAAACAGGATCTGTTCTAACTTTATCCCAAGCTCCTCTTAAAGTTAATAAACCATTTATCATTCCTCCCCAAGAAGGAGCAAGCAACATTACTGAAAATGCAACTCCTAAATTTTGCGCCCATTCTGGAAGTGCCGAATATAATAAATGGTGAGGTCCTGCCCAGATATAAATAAAGATTAATGACCAAAAGTGAACAATTGATAATCTGTATGAATATACAGGTCTGTTTGCTGCTTTTGGAACGAAATAATACATTAGTCCTAAAAAAGGTGTTGTTAAGAAAAATGCCACAGCATTATGTCCGTACCACCATTGTACCAAGGCATCTTGTACACCTGCATAAACCGAATATGACTTTAAAAAGGTTACTGGCAATGCTAAACTATTAAAAATATGCAATACGGCAACCGTTACAAAAGTGGCTAAATAAAACCAAATTGCAACATATAAATGACGTTGTCTTCTTTGTAAAAGTGTCCAAATCATATTGGCACCAAAAGCAACCCAAACTAAAGCTATCGCAACATCTATTGGCCACTCAAGCTCTGCATATTCTTTAGAAGAGGAATACCCTAAAGGTAAGGTAATAGCTGCAGCAACAATAATTAATTGCCAACCCCAAAAGTTGAAGTTACTTAAAAAATTACTTGCCATTCTTGCTTTCAAAAGTCTTTGTAAAGAATAGTACACACCAGCAAAAATTGCATTTCCTACAAAAGCAAAAATTACTGCATTGGTATGTAATGGTCTTAAACGTCCAAAACTTAACCAAGAAATTCCTTCTGTAAGATTTGGGAATAAAAACATAAAAGCAAGAAGCAAACCTACACTGAAACCTACAATTCCCCAGAATAAGGTAGCGTAAATAAACTTCTTAACGATTTTATTGTCGTAATAAAATTGTTGCATTTCCATAATATAAAATTTAGTCTAAAGTTGATTTTTCTTGTTTCTCTTTTACTAATTCATCATCAAACAACATACGAACTGATGGCGTATAAGAATCGTCGAATTGTCCAGTTTTTACTGAATAAATAAATGCGATAAAAAATAAAATTGCTACTATAATACTAATAGTTAGTAGAAGGTATATTACGCTCATATCTTGCCTGATAATTGATACTTCAAAATTAAGATTGTTACTTTTTAAAAAATATGACATTTGTCATATTTCTTAATTTTTTGTTAAATGGTCATTGAAAACAGTTGTGTTTTGGGTTTATTTCTCAGTAAATGAAGATCAAAAGCCATACAAACATTTCGTACATAAGGCCTTGCATTTTCTGGTATTGACAATGAGTTTTTAGTTATAGTCACTAAATGATCTTCTTCTAGTTCTTTTAATAATTCCAAATGTGTTTCTACGTTATTAATCTTCATCGATGTTTTTTCCCACGAAGTGGAAAAATGACACATAATATTTAAAATATGTTTTCTAATAATTCGATCTTCTTCAGACAATAAATGTCCTCTAAAAATCGGGATTTCTCCTTCGTTTACAATTTTCTGATATTCTTTTACCGTCTTTACATTTTGAGCAAACGCATACCAAGAATCTGAAATAGCCGACATCCCTAAACCAATCATTAATTGGGTTTTATTGGCTGTGTATCCCATAAAGTTTCTGTGCAATGTTTTCTTAATAGTTGCCTCAAACAAACTATCTGTTTTTAGGGCAAAATGATCCATACCAATTTCTACATATCCTAATTCTGCAAAGAGTTCTTTTCCTATTTCGTAAAGCTCTCTTTTTTCATCATTCTTAGGTAAATCTTCTTCATTAAAACCTCTTTGTCCTACTCCTTTTACCCACGGAACGTGTGCATAACTATAAAATGAAATTCTATCTGGTTGTAATTCTTTTGTCTTATTGATGGTATAAATTACATTTTCTTTGGTTTGAAATGGAAGGCCGAAAATTAAATCGTGACTCACAGAAGTATATCCTATTTCTCTAGACCACTTTGTTACATTTCCTACCGCTTCAAAAGGTTGAATTCTATGAATTGCTTTTTGTACTTTTTCATTATAATCTTGCACCCCAAAACTTACTCTTGTAAAACCAACATCAAATAACGTTTGTAATTGTTCTTTAGTGGTGTTACTTGGATGTCCTTCAAAACTAAATTCTGATTCGGGATGTTTCTTTGCGATTTCGAAAATACCCTCCATTAAAAATTTTAGATTTTCTTTAGAGAAAAAAGTAGGAGTTCCCCCACCTAGATGTAACTCTTTAATAACAGGAACTTCATCTACCAAAGCAACATATAATTTCCATTCTTTTAAAACGGCTTCTATATACTCTTCCTCTACTTCATGCCGTTTTGTGATGTGTTTATGACAAGCACAAAAAGTACATAAACTTTCACAAAAAGGTAAATGAATATAAATACTAATTCCTTCTAAAGAATTACTCTCTTGAAAGGATGTTTGAAATGATTGAATCCAATCTTGTTTAGCTATTCCTGATTTATCCCAATAAGGTACGGTTGGATAACTGGTATATCTTGGCCCTGGAATATTATACTTTTGAACTAGTGATTTTGTCATTTTTAATTTTGTTAAGCAAGTTCTAAAGCGATCTCTATCATTTCTTTAAAAGTCTGCTCTCTTTCATCTGCTGTAGTTCTTTCTTTAGTTACCAAACTATCAGAAATAGTTAAAATTGACAATGCATTTACATTATGTTTTGCTGCTACAGTATACAAACCAGACGTTTCCATTTCTACGCATAAGACACCATAATCTGCCCATTTTTTATAGCTATCAAACTCATCCGCATAGAACTCATCCGAACTTAAAATACCTCCAGCTTTTACAGTAATGTTTTTCTCTTTAGCAACTTCTATTGCTTTTTGAAATAATTTAAAACTTGCTGTTGGTGCAAAATCTGCTCCATTAAAACGAATGGTATTTAATCCTGAATTTGTTGAAGCTGCCATAGCAAAAACAATATCTCTAATTTTCACATCTTTTTGATATGACCCTGCAGAACCAACCCTAATTAAGTTTTTTACACCATATTCTGTTATAAGCTCTGTGCAATAAATTAATGTAGAAGGAATTCCCATTCCTGTACCTTGGACCGAAACTCTATTTCCTTTATAAGTCCCCGTAAAACCCAACATTCCTCTAACATCATTATACTGAATGACTTCTTTTAAAAAAGTATCTGCGATCCATTTTGCTCTCATAGGATCTCCAGGTAACAATACCGTTTCTGCTATTTCTCCTTTTTTTGCTTCAATATGTACACTCATAATTATTTGATTTTATTTCCTAATAAATTTGTAGAAATGGTTGTAAACACAACAATACTAATAGAACTCAATGGCATTAAAATAGCTGCAATTACAGGCATTAATTGACCCGTTACAGCAAAATACAATCCAATTACATTATAGCACAAAGAAAGTATAAAACTATATTTAATAATCTGTATTGCTTTTTTTGATGCCTTAATATAGGTTCCTATCTTGTTAAATTTTGATGCGTCTAAAATTCCATCACAAGCAGGAGAAAATACATTGATGTTTTCTGACAAAGCAACACCTACATCACTTTGAGCCAAAGCACCTGCGTCATTTAAACCATCGCCAATCATCAATACTTTTTCATCCTTTTTTTGGAGACTTGCAACAACGTTTAATTTATCTTCGGGTTTTTGGTTAAACATTAATTGCGTTCCTTTTGGCAAATTTTCTTCTAAAAAAACTCTTTCCCCTTCATTATCTCCAGATACCACTGCTAAGTTAAAATTATTTTTTAATGAATTAAATAAGTCTTTTACACCTTTTCTATACGAATTTTTAAAAGTAAATTTACCTTTATAAACATCATTAAAACTGATGTAAACAGATGTATCTAAAGTTGATTTTTTATCATTATTTTTTACATAAGATGAAGCACCTAATTTTAGATTAGTTTCTTTATAATTAACTTCAATACCTTTTCCTACAACTTCTTTAAAATCTGTTATTGTTAATGTTTCTACATCATCAAAAGTACTATATAAGGTTCTACTTAATGGATGATTAGAAGCTCTTAAAGAACTTTTCAAGATACTTTTTTCTTGATTATTTAACCGAACTCCATCATAAGAAATTGTATTCTCTTTATGAGTCGTTAATGTTCCTGTTTTATCAAAAATAATTGTATCAATTGCCGCTAACTGCTCTACAACCGTAGTGTTTTTAAGATAAAATTTTTGCTTCCCAAAAATACGCAACATATTCCCTAAAGCAAACGGAGCTGCTAAAGCAATGGCGCAAGGGCATGCAATAATTAAAACCGCAGTAAACACATTTAAAGCTTTACTAACATCTATAAACAACCAAAAAGTAGTTGACACAAAAGCAATTAACAAAACAATAATGGTAAATTTTTTACTAATATTATCTGTAATGGTTTTATAATGTGATTTTTTGTTTTTTTGAAACACATCATTACTCCATAATTGTGTTAAATAACTTTGAGAAACAGAAGCTAAAACTTCCATTTCTATAACTCCAGAAAGTTGCTTTCCTCCTGCAAAAATTTTATCTCCAGATTTCTTAGCTACAGGCTCTGCTTCTCCTGTTACAAAACTATAATCTAGCTCTGCATTACCATTGATTAAAATTCCGTCTACAGGAATTAACTCTTGATTTCTAATTAATAACCTATCTCCCTTTTCAACATCATAAATTTGAACATTTTCTTCTTTATCACTAGATAAAATTCGTGTTACCGCAATTGGGAAATACGATTTATAATCTCTCTCAAAAGATAAAAAATTATAAGTTTTTTGTTGAAAAAATTTCCCTAATAACAAAAAGAAAACCAACCCTGTTAAACTATCAAAAAAACCAGTTCCTAAGTCAAATATAATTTCTACAGTACTTCTAATAAAAAGAACCGAAATCCCAAGTGCTATAGGCACATCTATATTTAAAATTTTAGACCGTAAACCTTTGTAGGCCGATATAAAATAATCTTTTCCTGCATAAAAAACAACAGGCAAAGAAAAGAAAAACATTAACCACCTAAAGACATTTTTATAATGTTCTATCCAAAAACCATCAACTTGAAAGTATTCTGGAAAAGAAAGAAACATTACATTCCCAAAAGCAAAACCTGCAACTCCTAACTTATAAATTAAACTTCTATCTACTGCCTTTTTCCCACTTTCGTAATCTTCTAAACTGATATAAGGCTCATAACCAATAGAGCTTAATAATAATACAATCTCTTTTAATGTGGTTTCATCTGAATTGTAGGTAACTCTTACTTTTTTCTTTGGAAAATCTACTTGAGAAGATGAAACTTTTGGATTTAATTTATGTAAATTTTCTAACACCCAAATACAAGAACTACAATGAATGTGAGGTATATATAAAGTTGCTATTTGTGTGTTTCCATCAGAGAAATCTAATAATTTATCCGCAATTTCTTTATTATCCAAGAAATCATACTTGCCTTGAATTTCTGTTGGTATTGCTCCAGGATTGTCTTGAAAATTGTAATAACAAGTTAAATCATTCTCAGAAAAAATCTCATAAACCGTCTTACAACCGTTACAACAGAACGTTTTTTCATTAAACTTAATTAAGTCATCATCACAAGAATCACCACAGTGATAACATTGCTTAGATTTCATATTTACTCTTTTGCCTAGGCAAATTTCTAATAAGAGTTTATCTTAAAATATGATATTTGTCAGTTTTTTAGTATTTTTGATTTAAACTATATAAAAATCCCTATTAAGTATGAGTAAATGTGAGCAATGTATTGTTCGACAATTTAGTTCTTTAAAGCACCTTTCAAAAGAAGAGTTGCTAAGAATGTCTGCTTGCAAAACTTCAAAAACCGTAAAAAAAGGAGAAGTATTATTTGAAGAAGGAGAACATATTAACGGTGTTTTTTGTATTAAAGAAGGCGTTTGTAAGGTTTCTAAAATTAGTGAAAATGGAAGAAACCAAATTATTAGCCTAATTCAACCCGGTAACTTATTAGGAGAAAGAAGTTTAATTTCTGATGAAGCTTCTAATCTTAAAGCAGTAGCTTTAAACGATATGGAAGTTTGTTTTATTCCAAAAGACGAAATTGTTAAAGATTTAGAAAAAAATAGTGCGTTTGCTATGGGCGTTTTAAAAGATATGGCAAAATCTTTAAAAAGTGCCGATAACTTAGTGGTTGATATGGCTCAAAAAACCGTAAAACAACGTTTAGCAGAAACACTTTTACATTTGCATTCTAAATTCAACACGGATAACGAAGGTAATATCAACATTTATCTTTCTAGAGATGACATTGCCAATATTATTGGTACCGCAACAGAATCTGCAATTCGCTTATTATCTGACCTAAAAAAGAAAAAAATCATAGAGTTTAAAGGAAAAAACATTACAATTCTGAATAAGGATGAATTAGAGAAAATTGCAAATGGTTTTTAATTTTTATTGAACAAAAAACTTAAGCTACTTTGAGTCATCTTCTTTTCTATAAGAAGTAGGCGATTTTCCCATAAAATTTTTAAACAATCTAGAAAAGTATAATGGATCTTCTATCCCTACTTTAAAGCTAATTTCTTTCACACTCAACTCGGTATAGCTAAGATACTCACAAGCTTTTTGTATTTTTTTTAGATTAAAAAAAACATGTAAAGGATACCCTGTTTCTTTTTTAAATTTTACTTGTAAATGCGATTTAGAATAATTGTATTTTTTGGCAATCTCCTCTAAAGAAAATTTCTTATCTAAATTATTTAACAGAAATTTTTTAATAGAATCAACCAAAGTTTCTTCCTTTTTTACACTAGAATTCTTATCAAGATCACAGTAAATAAAATCACCAATAAAACTTAAACACAATAAACTTGCGTATTCTAACAGGTGGTCTTGATTATTTCCATTAAATAAATTAAAAACCTTTTCAAAAACTTGAATCCTATCTACAGAATAAGGTACGTACTTATATTTTGTTAATTTATACCTATTATATAATTCTGGTGCAAGAGCCCCTGAATAATAAAACCAATAAATACTCCATGGATCTAATTCATCAGACTTAAATTCATACTTAACATTCTTTGGAATAATACAAAATTGATTAGGTTCAATACGTTGCCTTTTACCATTTATGACAACACTCCCTTTTCCTTTTACACAATAAATAAAGATATATTTGTCGACACCCTTTTCATTAATTCGATAATGATTATCTGCCTCAGGATAAAAACCTAAATCACTAACATAAAACCTATTAGTTAGTAAATTTTGTTCTAAATTTTTAATAACCGCTTTTGGCAAAGCAATTATTTTCTGCCCTAAAATCTTACTCGTATTATTCATTTTCTAACTACTAAAACTATCGTTTTACTAAAATTATAATAAAAGAATTTAGGGATTCTTTTTATCTCAAAAACAAGCTACTTTAATATCAAACAAAAAAAGTAGTATTATTATCCATGTTATTTTAATTCCACAAATAGCAACAGAATATTAAAGATAAATAAAAAAACAAAATATTCCCTCCTTTTAAATAAAAAGTTCACAAAACAATATTTTAAATAGAAACCAATTCATATTATCCCTATAAAACCAACAATACTTAAATTAAAATAAGTGCCTTAACAAAATATTTAAAAAAAACATCATCTTACAAAAATAGGGTTAAAACAGAGTATCTCTCTTAAATATTTCGATAAAAAAACATGTTAAAAATTACTTAAAAAATATTATTATCCATTTTTTCAATACTTATGTCCATGTACCACCTCTAATAAAATGACGTCCTTTGCATTAGATTACTCCCTACACGAAATTTTTTTATATAAACAAAGGAATAGACGACGATTATATTTAGTAGTAATTTTTGAAATAACACATGTTTTTTAACATAAAATGCA
Organism: Polaribacter marinus; assembly: GCF_022662535.1. Classification (GTDB taxonomy): domain Bacteria; phylum Bacteroidota; class Bacteroidia; order Flavobacteriales; family Flavobacteriaceae; genus Polaribacter; species Polaribacter marinus. The sequence continues at coordinate 183,092 of NZ_JAKQYM010000004.1, read as the reverse complement.
ACCTTTAACAGATAAAAAAACTAGCATAAACAAAGCGTTTTCAAACCAATCTCTGCAAAATATCATTCATGTCAATTTCCAAATTGATCAATAAAGTCTAGCTAGATTTTTGTTGAAAGTAACCAACTTAATTCTATTTAGAAAATTATTAGAAATTAAGAATATGAAATTTAATAAAAAAATAAAATATGAAATTTAAAAATTACTTGAAAGTTTTGTTTTTGACAATTGCTTGCGTAGTATTTACTAATGGTAAAACCTACTCTCAGCAAATTTATGCAACCTCAGCAACTGAGTTATCTTCTGGAAATCGAGTAGACAATGAAGCTAATGCAGCCGCAAACAATGGGGATTTTGCTACAGTTAGATCTTACGGAGGGGCTTTATTTGGAATAGGAGCCTATGCAGGAGAGTTAAAATTAGAATTTCCAAATGTAGTACCAGCAAACACAACTACTTATATTCGTGTTGGTGATGGTGGAACAGGTTTATTAGACTTATTACTTGGAGGATCTCTAGGTGGTGTCTTATCGGATGTTGTTGGCTCTATTGCTTTAGGAGATCATTATATAGAAGTTTCTGCATTAAATGCATCAAACGTAAATATTCTTTCAGAAAGATCTGACAATATTACAACTAACGGAGCTTTAAAAGTAGTAAGAAATAAAGATGGTGATGTCTTTTTTGCCATTACACCAACTGTTGACTACAAGTCTGTAACCATTAAAGATAATACAGATGCTCTATTATTAGGAACCACTAGTTTTATAAATGTTTACCATGCTTTTTATCAAGACCCTGCAGGTGCAGCCTGTAATTCAGAAGGAATTTTCACTTGGTATGATGGTACAGGTATTACACTTGGATTATTAGATCCATTAGGTGTTTTAGGTACAACAGGTGTTGCTAACCCAGAATACGCAATTGACAATGATGATTCTACATACTCAACTATAGACATTGGTATTGTAAGTGCATTAGCTACCATGTTTCAAGAAATACAGTTTCCAACAGTTTCTTCAACCAAAGATCAATTAGAAATTAGAATTCGAGCAAAACAAGGGGCATTAGTAAATGTTGCTGTGTTACAAAATATTACAATTGATTTATATAATGGAAATATTGGAGTGTACTCAACAACTGTTGATGCAGCTCAAATAATAGCATTATTTCCAGATGCAGATGGAGAGATCACCAAAATAGGTGTAACTCCAGGTGTTCAATTTGATAGACTTAGAGTAACATTATCTTCTCCTTTAGGAGTTAACTTAGCACAACAAGTAGATTTATTTGGAGCAAAAGTTACACCCGCTCCTCCTGTATTAAATCCTGGAGAAGAAAATCAATCTTTTTGTACTGTTCAAAATGCAAAAGTATCAGATTTAGTTGCTACCATAGATGCTGGCACTAGCTTAATATGGTACAATCAAGCAGAAGGAGGCGTAGCATACTTAGGAACAGACGCTTTAATTGATGGAAACATCTATTACGGAGCTACTTTAAATGGTGCATGTGAAAGTGTAGAAAGAGTTGCCGTTACGGTTGCTATCTCAGATTCTGCAACACCAACCACAACAAATGCAACACAAACTTTTTGTGCAACCAGTAATCCAAAAATATCTGACATCTCTGTAGACGTAACAACAGGAGTTGTTACTTGGTATGATGCTCCGGTAGGTGGTAATGCTTACTTTGCTACAGATGTACTAGTTGATGGCAATAAATATTATGCTGCTAACACTGTTGGAAGCTGTGAAAGTAGTACTCGTTTAGAAGTAACTGTAACGGTAACAAACCCTACAACACCTACAACTGTTGATGCTAATCAAAAATTCTGTGCAGTAAATGCACCAACAATAGCTAATTTAAATGCAACAGCATCTGGAACCATTATTTGGTATGATGCTCCTACAGGAGGAAATGCATACTTAGCAACAGACGCTTTAACGGATGGTACAAAATATTATGCAGCAAATTCTAACGGAACTTGTGAAAGCAACACTCGTTTAGAAGTAACTGTACAGGTAAATGATTCAACAACGCCAACAACTACAGAAACTACTCAGAGTTTTTGTACAACTCAAGCACCAACAATAGCTAGTTTAGATGCAACAGCTTCTGGAACGATTATATGGTATGATGCTGCTACAGGTGGTAATGCATATCTTGCAACAGATGCTTTAGTTAATGGTTTAAAATACTACGCTGCCAATACTGATGGAACTTGCGAGAGCAGTACACGATTAGAAGTAACAGTACAAATAGGAGATCCAGCGAAACCAACAGCAACAGAAACTGATCAAAGTTTCTGTGTTATCGACGCTCCTACAATTGCAAATTTATCTGTAGATGCTTCAGCAGGAAATATTATTTGGTATGATCAAGCTGTTGGAGGTAACGCTTATGCTAGTACAGATGCGTTAACGGATGCTACAAAATATTACGCAGCAAACTCAGTAGGTAATTGTGAAAGCCCAGACAGATTAGAGATTACAGTAACTATTTCTGATACTCCGGTTCCAACAACACTTAATGCAAATCAAACTTTTTGTGCTGTAGACAATCCAACAGTTGGAAACCTAGATGCTACGGCAACAGGAACCATCACTTGGTATGATGCTCCAACAGGTGGTAACGCATATCTTGCTACAGATGCTTTAACAGATGGTACAAAATATTACGCAGCAAATTCTGATGGAACTTGTGAAAGTAGTTCTCGTTTAGAAGTAACAGTTACCGTACAAAATCCTGCAACTCCTACCACAGTAGATGCAAGTCAAAGTTTTTGTGCAATAGATTCACCAACTGTTGCAAATTTAAACGCAACTGCTTCTGGAACGATTATATGGTATGATGCTGCTACAGGTGGTAATGCTTACGCTAGTACTGATGCCTTAACGGATGCTACAAAATATTACGCAGCAAACTCTAACGGAACTTGTGAAAGTAGTACTCGTTTAGAAGTAACAGTTACCGTAACTAATCCAACAACACCAACAACAACAGACGCTAATCAAAGTTTCTGTGCCATAGATACTCCAACAATTGCTAATTTAAATGCAACTGCTTCTGGAACGATTATATGGTATGATGCTCCAACAGGTGGTAATGCTTACGCTAGTACTGATGCCTTAACGGATGCTACAAAATATTACGCAGCAAACCTTAACGGAGGATGTGAAAGCAGTACTCGTTTAGAAGTAACAGTTACCGTAACAAATCCAACAACACCAACAACACTTAATGCAAATCAAACTTTTTGTGCTGTTGATACTCCTACAATTGCAAATTTAGATGCAACTGCAACAGGAACGATTGTTTGGTACAATCAAGCAACTGGAGGTACAGCTTATGCTAGTACAGATGCCTTAACGGATGCTACAAAATATTATGCAGCAAATTCTGATGGAACTTGTGAAAGTAGTTCTCGTTTAGAAGTAACAGCTACCGTACAAAACCCTGCAACTCCTACCACAGTAGATGCAAGTCAAAGTTTTTGTGCTATAGATTCACCAACTGTTGCAAATTTAAACGCAACTGCTTCTGGAACGATTATATGGTATGATGCTGCTACAGGTGGTAATGCTTACGCTAGTACTGATGCCTTAACGGATGCTACAAAATATTACGCAGCAAACTCTAACGGAACTTGTGAAAGTAGTACTCGTTTAGAAGTAACAGTTACCGTAACTAATCCAACAACACCAACAACAACAGACGCTAATCAAAGTTTTTGTGCCATAGATACTCCAACAATTGCTAATTTAAATGCAACTGCTTCTGGAACAATTATATGGTATGATCAAGCAACTGGAGGTACAGCATACGCTAGTACAGATGCCTTAACGGATGCTACAAAATATTACGCAGCAAACCTTAACGGAGGATGTGAAAGCAGCACTCGTTTAGAAGTAACAGTTACCGTAACAAATCCAACAACACCAACAACACTTAATGCAAATCAAACTTTTTGTGCTGTTGATACTCCTACAATTGCAAATTTAGATGCAACTGCAACAGGAACGATTGTTTGGTACAATCAAGCAACTGGAGGTACAGCTTATGCTAGTACAGATGCCTTAACGGATGCTACAAAATATTATGCAGCAAATTCTGATGGAACTTGTGAAAGTAGTTCTCGTTTAGAAGTAACAGCTACCGTACAAAACCCTGCAACTCCTACCACAGTAGATGCAAGTCAAAGTTTTTGTGCTATAGATTCACCAACTGTTGCAAATTTAAACGCAACTGCTTCTGGAACGATTATATGGTATGATGCTGCTACAGGTGGTAATGCTTACGCTAGTACTGATGCCTTAACGGATGCTACAAAATATTACGCAGCAAACTCTAACGGAACTTGTGAAAGTAGTACTCGTTTAGAAGTAACAGTTACCGTAACTAATCCAACAACACCAACAACAACAGACGCTAATCAAAGTTTTTGTGCCATAGATACTCCAACTGTTGCAAATTTAAATGCAACTGCTTCTGGAACAATTATATGGTATGATGCTCCAACAGGTGGTAATGCTTACGCTAGTACAGATGCCTTAACGGATGCTACAAAATATTATGCAGCAAATTCTGAAGGAACTTGTGAAAGTAGTACTCGCTTAGAAGTAACGGTAACAGTATCAAATCCAACAACACCAACTACAACAGACGCTAATCAAAGTTTTTGTGCTGTTGACAATCCAACAATTGCTAATTTAAATGCAACTGCTTCTGGAACGATTATATGGTATGATGCTCCAACAGGTGGTAATGTTTATGCTAGTACAGATGCCTTAACGGATGCTACAAAATATTATGCAGCAAATTCTGAAGGAACTTGTGAAAGTAGTTCTCGCTTAGAAGTAACAGTAAGTATTTCTGACACTTCTACACCAACCACTACCAACATTAATCAAACATTTTGTAGTGTAAACAATCCAAAAGTATCAGATTTAGATGCTACAGCAACAGGAACCATCATATGGTACAATACTGCTACAGGAGGAACAGCTTACGCTGACACAGATGATTTAACTAATGGTATATATTATGCAGCAAATTCTGATGGAACATGTGAAAGCAGTAACCGATTAGAAGTAACAGTAACAATTACAACTGGAACAGATATTACAATTAGTGGAAACAATACTGATGTATGTTTTGGAACCGTAGAAACTTATGAAGCTCCTGCTGGTTACGCACCATATACATGGAATATTACTGGTGGTAATATTGTATCTGGAGGAACTGCTAATGATAACACAATAGAAGTTGAATGGACAAATCTAACAAACACTAAGGTTTCTGTAGATTTAACAGGAGGATGTTTTAACTCAAATTCAGCCGAACAAATTGTACAAATATCAACTTGTTCAGATTTAACCATCAAAAAAGAAGTAGATTTTATAGAACCAAATGTTGGTGATATTATCACATTTACTATCGAGGTAGAAAACTCTGCTTTATCAGTATTTACAAACTTAGAAATATCAGAAGTTTTAACTAATGGTTTTATTTATGTTTCAAGTAATGCAACTTTAGGATCTTATGATGCAACTAATGGTATTTGGGACATCCCAACATTGGGAGCAAATCAAGTAGCAACATTAACTATTAAAGCAGAAGTAAATACCTCTGGAGATTATTTAAACACAGCAAGTATTACTACTTCTACACCAGAAGACTCAGATACGACTAATAATACTGTTGAGTTATTAGTAACTCCTTCATGTTTAAAAGTTTACAATGTTATAACACCAAACGGTGATACTTTTAATGATTACTTCGTAATTTCTTGTATTGGAAACTTTAGTAATACTCAGTTAGAAATATTTGATAGGTATGGTTCAATTGTTTACAAAATGAAAAATTATAACAATGATTGGAATGGAATAGCAAACCAAACTAGTAAAATTATAAAATCTGGTCAAAAGTTACCTAATGGAACTTATTTCTATGTACTTAAATTTAATGATGGAAGCGCTAACACTAAAAAAGGTTGGATCCAAATAACTAAATAATAAAATAATGAAAAGAGAAATGACTAAATTTAACAAATACCTTTTTCTATTACTTTCAATAGTTAGTGTAAACTTTATCAATGCGCAACGTGAGCCACAATACACGCAATATATAAACAACACATTAACATACAACCCAGCTTATATTAGTACACAAGAAGATGTTACTTTTACAGCTTTGGGTAGATCTCAATGGATGGGTTTTGATGGCGCACCAAATACGTATTCATTTTCAGCAATCTTACCAACATTAAGTAACTCATTTGGTACAGGTTTAAACATCATTCATGATGAAATAGGCCCTACGAAACAAACATCTATATCGGCTAATTTTTCATACGAAATTATGTTATCTCCTACAATTTATACATCATTTGGTGTAAGTGCTGGAGGTTCGTTTTTAAGTATTGATTATGGAAAAGGGAATTACTTAGACCCTAATGATCCATTATTAAATAATAGAAATGATTTTGATCCAAGTTTTGGTTTTGGTGTAATGACCTATTCAGAAAATTGGTATGTTGGACTTTCTATACCTAACTTCTTAAAAAGTAAATATTACTCTGGAGAAGGAAGTAAATTAATAGACAGTGAAAACCTACAATATTTTATATTAGGAGGGTACATATTTAACATCAGTGAAAACCTGAAATTAAAACCCGCAGTATTAGCAAAAATCCAAAAGAACCTTCCTTATGTTGTAGATTACTCTGCAAATGCTTTAATCAACAATAAAATTACGGTTGGTGTTTCATATAGAAGCTCAGACATTGTAACTGGTTTATTTGGCATACAATTAACAGACCAATTTTACTTAGGTTATTCATATGACCACACATTAAATGGTCTTACTGGTTATAATGATGGTTCTCATGAAATTATGTTAAAATTCACACTCCCTAAAAAAATAAGAACAATTCAATCTCCAAGATTTTATTAAAAACCAATATTTATGAAAAGATCTATAAAAATTATGTTAGTCTTTTTGAGTTTTTCTTTTATAGCTCAAGCACAAACGGCTATAAAATCAAGAGGAGACAAAGCTTATAAAGAGAAAGATTACGTTACGGCTATTAAAGAGTACAAAATAACATCTGAATCAGCTGAGCTCTCAGAAAAACAATTATTAAACTTAGCAAATAGTTATTATAAAATAAGAGATTTTAAAAATGCTGCTGAAAAATATATCAAATATGTGAGCAACAAAGGTGACTTAAGTTTAACACAATACAATCAATACTTACAGTCTTTAAAATTATCTAATTATAATGAAACTGTAATTACTGATGCTATTAATACGCAATTAGACAAATTACCTCAACCTGTAATTAAAAGATATAATTATATAAAAGAAGAACCTCAAAGAGAAAAACCTTTTTCTAGAACAATAACTTCTTACAATTTAGAAAATTTAGACATAAATAGCCCTAGTTCTGACTTTGGTGTTACTTTATTTCCAAACTCAACTTTAATGTTTAGCTCTTCTAAAGAAAATGTAGTATTTAATAAGATTTATAAAAAAATAAATCAACCTTTTATAAACATTTATGAGACTAAGCTTATTAATAATGCTATTGATACTTTAACCACAAAAAAATATGTAGAAGAGTCTATGAAACATTCTTCTTCTCCATTTTATGATTCTTTATATAATAGATTGTTTTACAACCAATCTGAAAGCAAAAACAACAAACTAAAATTTAATGGGTATAAAAATAATTTTAGAATTGTTTACGGTTTTGTAAATGACAAAATGGAAATTGAAGACGCATATTATTATCCAAGAGAAACCAACGGATATTCTTATGGCCATCCTTACTTTGATAAAGAAACAAAACGCTTGTATTTTGTTTCAGATATGCCAGGTGGCTACGGAGGTACAGACATCTATTATGTAGAAATGAATACAGAAGGCATTACTTCTGAGCCTGTAAACCTAGGTGAAAAAGTAAATAGCTTTGGAAACGAAATGTTTCCAAGCATCGTAGACAATCAATTATATTTTTCTTCGGATTTATTTATTGGTAAAGGAGGTTTAGATGTTTACACATCAAAAATCAATAACAAAGACTTTGATTACCCTCTACTTTTAGAAGGCCCTATAAACTCTTCTGCAGATGATTTTACATACCTAATAACCGAGGCTAATAAAACAGAAAAAAAAGGATATTTCTCTTCAAATAGATCGGGAGGTAAAGGAAGTGATGATATTTATTCTTTCTTAGAATATAAAACTATAAAAAAAGTACAAGTATCTGGTTATGTTAGACAGGAAGGTAAAGAAGATGTTTTTATCCCAAATGCAACTATTCAAATTTCTAATACTGAAGGAAAATTAGTAAAATCTATTTTAACTGATAATTCAGGAATGTACAATGTTTTATTACCTATCGATCAAGATTATGTCTTTAAAGTAGATAAAAAAGGATATGTTGCTACATCAGGTAAAATTTTACTAGCAGAAATAGACAATACAGATCCTATTTCTAAAGATTACTATATGATAAAAGAATTGGTTGAAGATAAATATGGAAACCTAAAAATTAACTTAGAGCCAATTTACTTTAACTTCGATGATGCAAGCATCACGCCAAGGGCAGAAAAACAATTACAATTTGCTATTAACTATTTAAAGAAATATCCAGCGGGTAAATTTAAATTAGAAGCACATACAGATTCTAGAGGTAGAGAATCATACAATTTAAAACTTTCAACAAGAAGAGCTAAATCTGTATATCAATATCTAATCTCAAAAGGCATATCTGCTGAAAGAATCGTTTCTGTAAAAGGATATGGAGAAACAAGATTAATCAATGACTGTAAAAATGGTGTAAAATGTACCGATGAGCAGCATGAACAAAATAGAAGAACAGACTTTGTTATTGTTGAACCTAAAAAATAACAATTAGTTACTTTCTAATTTACAAAAAAAGGATGAACATAAAGTTCATCCTTTTTTTATATAAATTTTCATGGATTATATCAATACCGTTTGTACTAAAAATTTAACTTTACACTATATTTAATTTCTACTTTTAAAACTAAAAGATAAATAAGACAGCATGTTTAGACATCAAGGTAAAAATAGAACTTTAAAACACAATCTACGCATTGCTACAGTTTTGTCATTTGTAGCCGGAATTGTAAACGTAACTGGTTTTTTATCTTTTAAACAACTAACAACTAACGTAACTGGTCATTTTGCCTTATTTATCAATGATGTAGCAGAATTTGAGGTTTGGAAAGGCACAATATACTTCTTATACATATTTTCTTTTCTCTTTGGCTCATTTTTATCAAGTGTATTGATAGAGAAGTTTAATGAAAATAAACAGCTAAATGTTTTCTTTATTCCCACAATTATAGAATCTATTGTATTAATTTCAATAGGATTATTAAGTGATCTTATTAAAATAGAATTCCCGAATATCATTATTTGCTTGCTTCTTTTTGCTATGGGTATTCAAAATTCATTTGTCACAAAAATTTCAAATGCAATTGTTAGAACAACACACCTTACAGGGTTGTTTACCGATTTAGGTATCGACCTATCTCAACTATTTTTTCCAAGATCACATCCACAAAGAGAAAAATTGAAAGCAAATATCAAGCTCCGAATATTTATTATTTCTTTCTTTTTTGCGGGTGGTTTAGTGGGTGGATTATTATATTCTAAATTCAACCTAAAATTAAACACTCTTATTTTTGCTGCTATTATTTTACTTATGAGTCTTTTTTATGATGATTTAAGATATCGACTGATAAAAACTCATAGAAAGTACACTCAAAGAAAAAAATAGAATCAAATTACTTCCATTTGATTCCACAACCCATACTTGGTTTTTGGTTTTCTAAAACAGGTTTGTTTTCTAACAAGTTGTCTAAAGAACTTCTTAAATCTTTTCCTGTAACCGGTTTTCCATTTCCTGGTCTAGAGTCATCTAATTGTCCGTGATACACCGACTTTAAGCTGGCATCAAACACATAGAAATCTGGAGTACAAGCGGCATCATATACTTTTGCTACAACTTGAGTTTCATCATACAAATACGGGAAAGGATACTTTAACTCTTTTGCTATTTTTTGCATTAATTTAGGAGCATCTTGCGGATAATTTTCTACATCATTAGAACTAATTGCTATAAAATTAATCCCTTTTTGTTGATATTCATTGGCCATTTTTACCAATTCATCATTTACATGAATTACAAATGGACAATGGTTACAAATAAACATAATTACAGTTCCTTTATCTCCTTTTACGCTATCTAAAGTAAGAAAAGTAGCATCAACTGTATTTAATAATTTAAAATCGGGTGCTATTGTTCCGTTTTTAAATTCGTTTGATTCTGTTCTTGCCATAACAATTAGTTATTGTTTTTACTTGTTAATTTATCTTTCCAAAATAAGCCTTTTTAGGCAATTAAGGAATCATATAATTATGATACGATTTCTCCTATCATAGAAATGACAATTAATATTAATCCTCTGCCAAAGCATTCGCACAAATAAACCCACCAGTCCAAGCATTCTGAAAGTTAAAACCTCCAGTAACGGCATCAATGTTTAAAACTTCTCCAACAAAGAATAAATTTTGATGTTTCTTACTTTCAAAACGTTTAAAATTGATTTCTTTTAAATCGATTCCACCAGCCGTTACAAATTCATCTTTAAAAGTAGTTCTTCCATTTGCATTGTAGATTCCTTTGGTTAATTGATTTGCTAAATTTTCTAATTGCACACTACTTAAATCAGCCCAATTATGAGTTTTAGAAATACCCGAAAACAAAACAAACCGCTCCCACAATCTTTTAGAAACCTCTACAAAAGGAGATTTTAAAATGACTGTTTTTCTAGGTTCTTTCTTTTTTAAATTTAATAAAACATTCAATACTTTATCGGTAGGTCTAGACAACCAATTTACTTCTACGTTGTATTGGTAATTTTTATCTGCTAAAATTCTTGCTCCAAAAGCAGACAATTTTAAAATTGCTGGCCCACTCATTCCCCAATGGGTAATTAACAAAGGACCTGATGCTTCTAATTTTGTTCCAGAAATCGTAACCGTAGCATTCGGAACCGAAGTCCCTAATAAATCTACCAAACGTTTGTCATTGATATTAAAGGTAAACAAAGATGGAACAGGCTCTATTATAGAATGATCTAATGTTTTACATAAATCCCAAACTTTCTTAGAACTTCCTGCAGCGATTACTAATTTATCAGCTTCAAAGTTTTGCTCTTTTGTGTTGATAACCCATTTATTATCTTGTTGAGAAACCGAATTTACACCAGAGTTTGTCAACACTTTAATGCCTAAGTTATCAACAGCTTTTTGAAAACAATCTATAATTGCTTGACTAGTATTCGCCTCTGGAAAAACACGATTATCATCTTCTATTTTTAAAGGAACCCCTCTATTTTCAAACCATTCAAAAGTATCACCGGTCATAAATTGATGAAAAGGGCCTAACAATTCTTTTTCTCCTCTTGGATAAAATTTCACCAATTCTTTTGGCTCAAAACATGCATGTGTAACATTACATCTTCCACCTCCAGAAATCTTTACTTTTTGTAAGACATCTTTTCCTTTTTCAAGAATCGTAATATCTAAATCAGGATTATTTTCTTTTGCATTAATTGCTGTAAAATATCCTGCTGCTCCACCTCCAATAATTATTACTTTATTCATTTTTTTCTTGTATAAAACCTATCAAGAACTACGTTCGCTACTTTCATACAAAATATTTTTGCTTTCAGTAATGCTCTAGGAGGCATTTAGAATATTAATTATCAGGTCAAACTCAGTCAAAACCTAATATATTTATTATAAAACCATCTGATGATAAGTCAAAATAGTTTCGAATCCTTTCTTTTTAAAATATGCTGGTGTTGATGAATTTCCTGTTACTAAAACAAAATCTCCCCCCCATGCACCTAAACTTTTTATAGCTCCAAAATAATCTGGAAATAATTTTTCTTTTACTGTTTTTAATTTGATAATAGAACTGATAATTTGCTCATGCTCAACAATTAATTTTTCAAATTTTTCTAAGGATTCAACTTTTAATAATTCTTCAGAAATTTCTGAAATCCTTTTTATTTCTTTACCAAAATTAATATCACTTTCTCTAAATTTTGCAATTCCTTCTTTTGAATCTTGTTTTTGATTTAGATATACAAAAAATAAATTTTCTTTAAAACTTGGGTTAAATTCAACTTGCTCTACTTTAGGTGTCATCTCAAGCTCAGACGAAAGAATATTTTCTATTTGATAAAAAACAGGCGTATCATTTTGTGCACAAGCTACATCATAACCACTTCCTTTAAAGGAATTCCATAAGAGCTTAAAAGCATCTACTTTTGCCCAAGAAGCCATTGAATTGATTAAGGTTGATGAGCTTCCTAACCCCCAGTTTCTCGGGAAATTTAGCCTTGTTTTTACTACAAATCCATTTTCTGATTCTAAAAAAGCTGGATTTAAGTTTTGGGCTTCTTTTAAAATATCCAACAAGGTTTCTGCAATAACTTCTCCACTTCCTTCTTTATCAGAATTAAAGGTACAACTAATTAAACGCAATTTTGGTAAATCAAAAACTGCTTCAAACCAACATTCACCTGTATGTGTAAAACTTCCCCAAATAATTTGAGGTTCGTCTATTTTTTCGACAATTAAATTTTGTCCAAATTTTGTGGGTACCGCTAAAGATTTTGCACCATCCAAAACTAGGTATTCTCCTGTTAATAAAAGTTTTCCGTTAGAATAATAATTCATTATACGAGACCAAATTGTTTAAAATGATGTGTAAAATGTTTCACTTGAAATTTCTTCCAATAGTCAAAATCCAATTCCCCAAAAAAGGGATGAACGATGATCCTGTTTTTATCATCTGTAAAGACTTTTACAAATACTTGAATTTGGTTAATTAAATCATCAATTGCCGCATCAATAGAAGTAAATTTTAAATCATTGGGTTCTTCTGACAAAAACGAAGCTTTAAAACCCATTTGCAATTCATTCTCTGTGTTTAAAAAAGGTCTTCTACGAGCCATCTTATCATCAGAAACAAAAGCATCAACTTTCCAATTTCCATTAGCAATTTGTGTAACCGCACTTAAGTGTTCAATCATTTGCTGACTATTCATTTTTCCAAAAACAGGAGCATTATCTACTTTTAAAGTACTTAGTTTCGCTCTAACTTCATCAAAATTTAAAAAATCAACCCAACTTATTATTGGTTTTCGTAATTGATTAAATTTGGTCACTACTGCAGAATGAGAAACTGTTCTTTTATCAAAATAATTCGTAATTTCTATTTTTTCTTCCTCAGTTGCACCTAATTGATTTAAAATATTCTGCAAGTGCATTTTCATGTGTCCATGCTGAATTCCTTTTGTTGTTAAGGCTCTTAAGGCAGCAAAATTTTGTGCCAAACCTGCTGCTGCCATAACTTGCATTAATGTTCTTGCAGATGGTTTTTGCAACATTTCTAAAGACAATTTTGCCATTGGGTGTAAAGCGGTTAATCCGCCAACAGTTCCTAAAGCTAATGGTAATTCTATCCAAAACTTAAAAATTCCATCATCAATACTACAATGTGACAGACTTGTGTATTGTCCAGAACGAGAAGCATATGCATGCACACCTGCTTCTACTGCTCTAAAATCATTTCCTGTTGCTAAAACAACCGCATCAACGCCATTCATAATTCCTTTATTATGAGTAACAGCTCTATAAGGTTCTATTTCTGCAATTTTTATTGCTTGGTAAAATTTTTCAGCAAATTTTTGTGGATTTTCTCCGCCCAATTCTTCAATCTTACAACTCACTTCTGCCCTTACCAAACATTCTGGAACGTAGTTAGAAAGAATACTCATTACAATCTCTATTTCATCATTTCTAAACTCGTTAGCAATTGCCTCTAAGCAAGAGTTAATAAAGTTTGCTCCCATTGAATCTTTCGTTTCAAAAGTGATGTGTAATTGATAATAATTGGCTAATTTATCTGTTTTGTCTACTAGTTTTATATCTAATATTCCACCCCCACGTTTTTCCATGTTTTTGGTTATGGAAGCTGTAGCTGCAAATAACTCTGTTTTATTAGTATTGAAATATGTTTCTAAATCAATTTTATTACCTGCAAACATAAAATGTACTTGCCCAATTTTGGTTGTACCAATTACTTTGGTTTTAAAGCCTCCTCTTGTACTCCAAAATTTTGCCACTAAAGAAGCCGCTGCAACTACAGAACTTTCTTCTACAACCATAGGAACAGCATAAACTCTATCGTTAATGATAAAATTAGGAGCAACACCCAAAGGCATATAAAAATTAGAAATTGTATTTTCTATAAAATCATCGTGAAGTTGTTGTAAATCATTGTCAATATTCCAATATTGCTTAATAATTTTTACAGTGTCTAGTGTATTATTAAAGTAATTTTCTGCTAGCCATTGAATTTTTTCTTCTTTGGTTAATTTTGAAAATCCTGAAATTATTTTGCTCATATATTGTTCTATAATCGATCAACAACAAATATAATTCAATCTCGCAAAAGAAGATGTTATATTCAAGATTTATCATTTTTTAAGACATTTTTTACTGATTTTTCCGTAAACTTGGCAAACTTTTATTAAATATTTTGATTATAATGAAAAAAGGAATCCTTTTAGCAACTATTCTATTGCTTGTTAGTTTTAATACTATCTCACAAACAACTTTAAAACAAAACTCAAACACAAAAGAAATTACATTAGAAGAAATCTGGAACGGGACATTTTATGCAGAAAGAATGAATTCTTTAAACTCAATGAATGGTGATTTTTATTCTTTACTAAATTACGATAGACAAACAAGATCAACAACAGTAGACAAGTACAGTTATAAAACATTAGAAAAAATTGAAACAATTGTAAGTAGTTCGGATTTAAAAGATTTAAACTCTTTTTCTTCTTATAGTTTTAATAATGATGAAACCAAACTAATTTTAGGGACAAATTTTCAGAAAATATATAGACATTCTTTTAAAGGAACTTTTTATGCCTATGATATTGCATCAAAAAAATTAAGTTTAATTGGCGAAGGAATTCAAGAACCAATTTTTTCTCCAGACAACCAAAAAGTAGCGTATGCAAAAGACAACAATCTTTTTATTAAAAACTTTACAACGAATAAAATAACTCAAATTACAAATGACGGTAAAATAAACAGCGTCATAAACGGAATTACCGATTGGGTTTACGAAGAAGAATTTGCCTTTGTTAGAGCTTTTGAATGGAGTAAGAATAGTAAGTATTTAGCTTTTTTACGTTTTGACGAAACGGATGTACCTACTTTTTCTATGGACATTGTTGGTAACGACAAATACCCAACTCAACAAGTTTTTAAATATCCAAAAGCAGGAGAAAAAAATGCAGATGTTACCTTACACATGTATGCTGTTTCTACTAAAACTACAAAAAAAATCTCTTTAGGTGATTACGAATATATTCCAAGAATTAAATGGTCTAATGATGCAAACACTCTAGTTGCTACAACTTTAAATCGTCATCAAAATAATTTAAACCTTTATAAAGTAAACGCTGTAAAAACAAGCGCTACTTTGTTGTTAAATGAAACGGATAAAGCTTACGTTGACATTACCGATAACCTTACTTTTTTAAATGACAATAGTTTTATTTGGACTAGTGAAAAAGATGGATTCAATCATATTTATCATTATGATTTTAACGGAAAACTTATCAATCAAATTACAAAAGGAAATTGGGAAGTAACCAATTATTACGGCTACAACAAAGACAAAAAAACAATTTACTATCAATCTGTAGAAAATGGTTCTACAAACAGAGGTATATACGCTATTGGTTTAAATGGAAAAAACAAAAAATTATTAACAAATAAAGACGGACAAAGTAATGCTGCTTTTAGCAAAAACTTTAACTACTTTATCAATACATACTCTTCTGCAAAAATTCCACCAGTTTATTCTTTGTATTCTGGAAATGGAAAAAGGTTAAAAGTAATTAAAGACAATACCCAATTAAAAGAACGATTATCTAATTATAAAATAAGTCCAAAAGAGTTTTCTACCATCAACATTAATGGAAACGATTTAAATATGTGGATGATAAAACCTCTTGATTTTGATGAGAATAAACAATATCCAATGTTGATGTTTCAATATTCGGGTCCGGGTTCTCAACAAGTTGGAAACACATGGAATAGCAGTAACGATTATTGGCACAACATGTTGGCACAAAAAGGAATGATTATTGTTTGTGTTGATGGGCGCGGAACAGGTTTTAAAGGAAGTGATTTTAAGAAATCTACTTATTTAAACTTGGTAAAATATGAAACGGAAGATCAAATTGCTGCGGCAAAAAAACTAGCAAAACGCTCTTATATTGATGAAAATAATATAGGGATTTGGGGTTGGTCTTTTGGTGGGCATATGAGTACAAATTGTATTTTAAAAGGAAATGATATTTTTACTACAGCCATAGCAGTTGCTCCTGTTACTTCTTGGCGTTTTTACGATACGGTTTATACAGAACGTTTTTTAAGAACTCCCCAAGAAAATCCAAAAGGATATGATGAAAACTCACCAATAAATTATGCAGAAAAATTAAAAGGAAAATACTTATTAGTTCATGGAACGGGTGATGATAATGTACATGTACAAAATAGTTTTAGAATGATCAATTCTTTAATTGAAGCTAATAAACAATTTGATATGTTTATTGTGCCAGACAGAACCCATGGAATTTACAAAGGAAAAAACACTCGTTTAAACTTATTCACAAAAATGACTAACTTTATCGAAGAAAACTTAAATAAAAAATCAACTAAATAATAAAGATAAATTATGAGTAATACCGCTAAATTACCACATCAAAAAGAACTTTTTGGACATCCAGTTGGATTATACGTTTTATTTTTCACTGAAATGTGGGAACGTTTTTCATATTATGGGATGCGTTCTATTTTAGTAATTTATATGATTGCACAAGCATCAGATAAAAACGGCCCTGGTTTAGGATGGACAGAGTTAGAAGCCTATCAATTATATGGCTGGTATGTAATGTTGGTGTACCTCATATCTATTCCTGGAGGGATATTAGCAGACAAAGTATTAGGTCAAAAAAAGACAGTAATGTTAGGCGCTGTACTTCTATCTATAGGTCATGGAGTATTAGCCGTTGAGCAAGACTGGGCATTTTTTACAGGTTTAGGTTTTATTATTATTGGTGTTGGGTGTTTAAAACCTAATATTTCTACAATGGTTGGTGGACTTTATAAAAAAGGGGATATCAGAAGAGATAAAGGATTTAGTATTTTTTACATTGGAATTAATTTAGGCTCTCTATTAGCAACATCTTTTATTGGATTGGTAGTAGCAAAATGGGGATGGCACGCTGGATTTGGTCTTGCAGGAATTGCAATGATTTTAGGTTTACTAGTTTATATTTGGGGGCAAAAATACATTACTCATGTTGGTAATAAAATGTCATTAGAAGATAAAAAAAGTGATGTTTCTATTGGAGAATTATTTAATAATATTTTTAAATCTCCTGTACATTTAGGAATTATGACTGTTTTAATAATAATATCACTCTATTTTGGATATACTAAAGAAGGTGTTGATCATTGGGGTTACGGAGCTCTTTTTGTGTTTTTATCTTTAGTTATTGGACTTTTAATGATGATCTATAAAGATTTAGATTCAAAAATAATGAAAGATCGATTCTTAGTTCTTTTATTATCATTTCTATTGGTAATTGTTTTTTGGGGAGCGTTTGAACAAGCTGGAGGATTAATGAGTGTTTATACAGAACAAAAAACAGATAGAATGTTATTTGGTATGCTTATACCCACTCCTATGTTTCAAGGTTTAAATGCTGGTTTCATTATTTTATTAGCGGTTTGGGTTGCTAATATTTGGGCAAAAAGAAAACTTAAAAATAAAGAAGCCTCTTCATTATTTAAAATGGCAACAGGAACCATTATTATGGGACTTGGTTTTGTTTTTATGATTCTTGCAGTTAGAGAATATGAAGCAAATGGTAGTTCTGGTATGCAATGGTTAATTTTAGCATATTTATTCCATACGATTGGTGAATTATCTTCTTCACCTGTATCTTTATCATTTGTTACAAAATTAGCTCCTGCAAAATATGCATCGTTAATGATGGGGTTATATTTTGCTGCAACGGGTCTTGGAGGTAAAGTTGCAGGTATCTTAGGGGAAAAATCAGCTGAGTTTGGTGAATATACTATTTTCACTGGAATCGTTGTGTTTACGGTAATTTTCGGATTAATTGTAATTGCGTTACTAAAACCATTAAAACGTTTAACACATGGAGCTGAAGATAATGAAGTTGAAATGCACAATAATGAAGCCGAAGGCTTTGAATTAGCAGACAACTAAAACAAGGCATATTAAAATCTTTTTTAACTAATGTTATTAAGATTTTCTATTTCTATATAAATTAAAATAAATTTTATGAGTACAAATCTTGAAAGTCTTTTTAAAGACAAAGTTTTAGGGCACCCGGCAGGGTTATTCGTTTTATTCTTTACTGAAATGTGGGAACGTTTTTCATACTATGGAATGCGTGCGCTTTTGGTACTTTTTTTTACGGCTTCTTTACTAGATGATGGTTGGGGTTGGCCTAGAGAATGGGCCTTTGCCATTTTTGGAACTTATACTTCTTTAGTCTATTTATCAACTATGGTTGGTGGGTATTTTGCAGATAACGTAATCGGAATTAGAAAAGCTGTGGTTATTGGTGCTTTATTAATGACCCTTGGACATGCTTGTATGGCTGTAGAAACTTCATTTTTTATTTATGTAGGACTTGGCTTATTAGTTATTGGTAGCGGTTTCTTTAAGCCTAATATGACTTCAATTATATCTGAAATGTATGCAGAAAAACCAGAAAAAAAAGATGGTGCTTATACTATCTTTTATATGGGGGTAAATGCAGGAGCTTTTTTAGGAATTCTTCTTTGTGGTTATTTAGGTGAAAAAATTGGTTGGTCATGGGGATTTGGAGTTGCAGGAATTTTTATGTTATTTGGCTTATTACAATTTTGGTATGCTCAAAATATTTTTGGAGATATTGGTTTAACTCCTAAAGATAAAGACGAAGATGTTATTGATACACTAATTAATAATGACAAAAAAATAATAGATGAAGAGCAAAGAAATCCTTTTACAGGAATTCAAAAATTATTAATATTATGTTCTTCACTTCTAGGTTTATTGTGGATTTTCAATGATCCAATTTCAAAAATATCCGAAGGAAAATATAATATTTTTCCATTTGAATTTATGGGATATGCTGGATCAACAATAGCAATAATTGTGGCTTTTGTATTATTTGTAGTTTTACTAATAATCAGAATACCTAAATACACTCCAATTTTAAGAGACAGAATGTTAGCTGTAATGTTCTTTGCTTTTATTACCATCTTCTTTTGGGCTATCTTTGAACAATCTCCAAGTTCATTAACCGTTTTTGCTAGAGACTATACAGATAGAGTTTTAGAAGGAAATGCTGGTTTTATTTTTAAAATTATAAATTCACTTATGACTTTGATTCCGTTGGGAATTATAACTTGGGTTTTATATTTACTTTTTCAAAAAACATTTGCAAAATACAAGTGGTCTAACATCTTTTTATCTATTAGTTTTCTTCTTATTTGGATAATTGCTATTGGTATGTTATCAAAAGAATTTCAAAAAGATACAGCAGAAATTCCTGCTTCTTGGTTTTCAGTTTTAAATTCTCTCTACATCATTACTTTAGCTCCATTATTTTCTAAATGGTGGGAAAGCAAATACAATCCTAATGCAAATATGAAGTGGGCTATTGGAATGGGATTATTAGGCTTAGGAATGGCAGTTATTGCGATTGGAGCTGGTGGCATTGAACCTGGAGCAAAAACTGCTTCTGTAAGTATTATTTGGCTAGTTTTAGTTTATTTATTTCACACAATGGGAGAATTATGTGTATCTCCTGTAGCTTTATCTTATGTTTCTAAATTAGTACCAGCACGTATGATTGCATTTATGTTTGGTGTTTGGTATTTAGCTGTTGCAATTGGAATGAAATTAGCAGGTGTATTTGCTGAATCTTCAGAAGCAATCGCTCAGGAAAAAGGATTGAGTAGCTTTTTCTGGCTATTGACTTTTATATCATTTGGCTTAGCTGTTTTATCTGCAATATTATATCCTGTTATAAAAAAATTAATGCATGGAGTAAAATAATTAAACCTTTTATAAATTTAAATAAAAGCATCGAAAACCGATGCTTTTATTTTTTTTTGTAAATTTGGCACATACTTTGCGACTATAAAAACATGAAAAAAATTATTTTCCTTTTTACGTTTTTCTTATTGAGTTTTGCTTTAAAGGCTCAAGATAAGATCAATTGGCTTTCTTTTGAAAAGGCTATTGAATTGAATGAAAAAAAACCTAAACCAATTTTAATTTCTATTTATGCGAATTGGTGTGGATGGTGTAAAAAAATGGATGAAGAAACTTATTCAGATAAAGAAATCATTAATTATGTTAATGAAAATTTTTATGCTATAAAACTAAATGGAGAAGGTAAAAAAGACATTACTTACAAAGATTATACTTTTAAATACCAAAAAAAAGGCAGAAGTCAATTTCATGAATTAGCTGCTGTTTTAACTGAAGGAAAACTATCTTATCCAACTACCGTTTTTATGAACAATAAAGAAGAGATCCTTTATAAATTACCCGGTTATCTTTCAAAAAGGGTTCTTAAAAAAAAGTTGATTTCCTATAATCAAAAACACGTAAAAGTAAGCAAATAATTTAGTGCTAAAAAGAGTCGTTACTCCCTTAAAACAAACGCACCTTTTTCTCCTGTATAATGAAAAGGCAGGCCTTCATCTTTGCCAATTAATTTCCATCTATTTATATAACTTTTATAATTAGATCCATCTGCTATAATAATAGTGGGTTGTAATTTTTTAATTAGTCTCCTCAAATTAATTTTTGGTGAATATTGAAGAACAACAATGGGTTTTATTAAATTTTCTAGTTTATAAACTCCCAAACTATCTACTAATACAATTGTAGCATCATTAAAC
The DNA here is from genome assembly GCF_022662535.1 of Polaribacter marinus. GTDB lineage: Bacteria > Bacteroidota > Bacteroidia > Flavobacteriales > Flavobacteriaceae > Polaribacter > Polaribacter marinus. The sequence goes on along the minus strand of NZ_JAKQYM010000004.1, from coordinate 161,948 downwards.
TTTAAGATATTTTTAAAATCTATTACTTTAACTTCACGAATTCCTTCTACCAATTTGTATTGTTGAATACTATTTTCTTTTATCAATAAACTATCTCGACTATGAGCTAAAAATAAACTATTCCCTAATCTATTTCCTATGATAGATTTTCTACTTTTATGAAAAACAACGAACTCCTTTTTTATTTTATTTTGACGTTTCTCTAACAAAAAAACAACTTGAACAAAAACAATAGAAAGTAAAAAATACTGCAAAATTTTTGCTCTTTTTTTTATAATAAACTGCAAGCCCAAAAACATAAAAACGTAGCAAGTAATCATCATTAAAAAAGAAAGATATAATTCTTTAAAAAGAAAATTTTCTTGATGAGAAATCCAACTTACAAAAGCATTCATCCAAGAAATAATTGTTGCATAAATATTTGCAAGAAATGAAGGTAAAATGTTAAAAATTGCAAGAATGATAACACCTATACCACATCCTAAAATAATTCCTAAAAAAGGAATAATCACTAAATTAGACACAAAAAACAATCCTGGAAACTGATGGAAATAATAAATACTTAATAATAAAACTCCTACTTGCGCAGCAATAGAAACGGTAAATAATTTCCAAAAAAAATCAAACCCTTTCAATTTTATCTTCCAAATTGCATAGAGTTTTGGTTGAATCCATACAATTCCAAAAACGGCTAAATAACTTAATTGAAAACCTACGTCAAACAAAAACATTGGCTTTAATATTAGTAAGAAAAGCATAGAAGATATCAGTGAAAAAAAAACTACATTTTTACGTTGAAGAGATTGACCAACTGCTAAAAAAGTAAACATCGTTACTGCCCTTACAACAGAAGCAGAAAGTCCTGCTACAAAAGCAAACATCCAAAGAGACAAAACCACAAAAATTGTTTTAAAAACCTTTCCTTTTTTAAAATTTTCAAGAGGCTTAAAAAGAAAAGATAAAATCGATAACAAAACACCAACATGTAAACCAGAAACTGCTAAAATATGTATGCCACCTGCACGAGAATAATCTTCGATAAGTTCTTTAGAAATGTCTTGCCTTTGCCCTAATAACAAAGCATTAATGACAGCCAATACATCATTTGAAAATGAGTATTTTTTTAATGATTTTTGAACAGCACTTCTAAACTTTGCAGAAAATCCAAGTAAAGAAAATGAAACCGATTTTAACTTCAAAAATTGACTCCTATCAATAAAAATCTGATGGTGAATCCCTTGTTTTGATAAGTATGATTTGTAATTAAATTGATGCGGATTTAAAGGTGGGATTAATTCTTTTAATTTTGTACAAAGATATATTTGATAATCTACTTCTACTCCATTAAAAAGGCTATCTTTTTTTATATTTAATAATACAGATCCTTTTGTTTTCTTTTCATCAACTTTTACTACATCAGCTTCGTACTTATAATAATAGTTTCCAGGTTTTAATATTTTTTTTATTCTTAAAATTATAGCTGATTTATCTTGTAAATGATACTGATAATAATTACTATAATTTCTATCATCGTTAGTAAAAGTAGTAAAGACACCTAGTAAAAAGAAAATTAAAAAACTTAAAATTGTTCTTAAAACCTTGTTTTTAAAAGTATACAAGGAAATCATTAAAATCAAAAAAACAATAAAGGTTTCTACAAATTTTAATTGCCAAAAACCTGTGTAATACTGAATAATAATCCCCAAAACAAGAAGCACTAAAAAGTGCATGGGTAAATAATTAAATAGCCTTTTCATTGCAAGATAAAGCTACAAAAAAAAATTAAAAAAAAGAATTACAGAACCTTAGTAGCTTTAATAAAAGCTTTTTTCCAATAGTTTTCTGATAAAGAAGAAACAATGACTCCTCTAGAGGTTGTAGAGTGAATAAAGTGGATTTCTCCGTTTTTAACGGATACAATTAAACCAACATGATTTATTCTATTGCTATTTTTATTGGTTTTAAAAAACAACAAATTTCCTTTTTTGGCTTTAGACAATGAAATTTTACTGCCTTTTTTTGCCATCTCTTTAGATACCCTTGGTAATTGCACGTTCTCTTTTCCAAACGCAACATAAAGCACACCAGAACAATCCATTCCTTTTGTTGTGGTTCCTCCATATTTATACCTTACTCCTTTGTACTTAATTGCGTTTGCTACAATTTTATCTACTTTAGAGCTCTGCCTTTCATCATTTTTAACTAGCTTTTTTGATGACGAGCAAGAACTCATCAAAATTGAAAAAAAAAACAATAAAAAAAGTACTTTTCTCACCTCTTAAGTTGCTTTCAAATTAGACACTATTTGTTTTGCAACTTTTGCAGATGCTCCTTTTCCTCCTAGTTTCTTTTCTAATTCAAAATAGCTTAAAAACATTTTTTCTCTTGAAGCTTCATCGAGAATCTTAATAAACTCTTGCTTTAAGTTTCTTTTAGTAAAATCGTTCTGAATTAACTCTTTTACCACTTCTTTATCCATAATTAAATTTACTAATGAAATGAATTTTAAAGTGATTATTCGCTTTGCTATTTGATACGAAATTGCACTTCCTTTATAGCATACAACTTGGGGCACTTTAAATAATGCTGTTTCTAAAGTTGCAGTTCCAGAGGCAACTAAAGCTGCATAAGAAATACTTAATAAATCGTAAGTTTTATTGTTGATAAAGTGTACTTTTCTATTGCCAATTATTTGTTGATAAAAACTGTAATCTTGACTTGGAGCTCCTGCAATTACAAATTGATAATCCGAAAAATCATCAACCAAAGACAACATAACAGATAACATTTTTGTTATTTCTTGTTTTCTACTTCCTGGTAATAATGCTATTATAGGTTTATTATTTAGTTTATTTTCTTTTCTAAAAACCTGTTCATCAACTTGTTTTCTTCCCGCAATGCCATCAATTAAAGGATGACCAACAAATGAAACTTCGTAATTGTATTTTTTGTAAAACTCTTTTTCAAAAGGAAGAATTACAAACATTTTATCGATATCTCTTTTAATATCTTTTACCCTAGCAGATCTACTTGCCCATACTTGAGGAGAAATATAATAATTTGTTCTAAAACCCTTTTCTTTTGCCCACTTTGCAATACGTAAATTAAAACCAGAATTGTCTATAAAAATAATGACATCCGGATTGAATTCTGAGATATCTTTTTTACAAAATTTTATAAATCCTAAAACTTTAGAAAGATTTAATAACACTTCTATAAACCCCATAAAGGCTCTTTCTTTATAGTGTTTAACTAAAGTGCCGCCTACTTCCTGCATTAAATCACCTCCCCAAAAACGTATCTCTGCATTGGCATCTTCTTTATACAAAGCTTTCATTAAATTAGAACCGTGTAAATCTCCTGATGCTTCACCAACAATAATATAATATTTCATGTTAGAAAAACTTTAAAATTAATGTAATTAAAGCAATTAAAATAGTAGCCATTAACACTCCCTTGGCTCTATTGTCTTGTTTTTTTTTGATAAAAATAAAGAATACAAACAAATTTGGAATTGCCGCTAAAGACAGTACTTTTCCATATAATTTACCTTCAACAATCATATCTATCGTTTCATAAAAGCCAAAACGCGAAAAGTATTCTAAATACAAGAAAATTCCACCAAATGTTGCAAAAAGTGAAACGAGCACACCAATAAGTATATTTTTTTTTACAGTTCCCAAGAATTTAGTTTTTGAATCATATGATGTGCAGTCATATCAAATTGAACAGGAACAACAGAAACATAACCATTTTCTAAGGCATAAATGTCTGTATCTTGTCCTTTATCTTTATTTACAAATTCGCCAGAAAGCCAATAATATTCTTTTCCAAAAGGACTTTTACGTTTGTCGAAATTTTCTTTCCAAAAACCATTTGCCTGTCTACAAACTTTTACTCCTTTTATTTCTTCTTGCTTTAAATTAGGGATATTTACGTTTAAAACAATCCCTTCTGGCATCCCATTTAAAAGTGCATTTAACGTAATGTTTTTTACATATTCTTCTGCAGGCACAAAATCTGCATGCCATTTAAAGTCTAATAAAGAAAACCCAATTGCAGGAATACCTTCTATACCAGCTTCAACAGCTGCACTCATGGTTCCAGAATAAATAACATTTATAGAAGAGTTTGAACCGTGGTTTATCCCAGAAACACATAAATCTGGTTTTTTATTTAGAATTTCACTCACAGCCATTTTAACACAATCTGCAGGTGTACCAGAACAGGTATATTCTAACTGAGGCCCATCGTCTATTGTTATCGGATTACAGTGCAATACATTATCTACAGTAATTGCATGTCCCATTCCACTTTGTGGACTATCGGGTGCAACCACCACAACTTCACCAATTTTGTTCATTATTTTTATAAGCGCTCTAATTCCTGGAGCGGTAATGCCATCATCATTAGTCACTAAAATTAATGGTTTTTCTTGCATATTTCTGTGTTTTAAATACAAATGTAATTGATTTTATACGATTTTCTTTTTAACATTTTGTAAAGAATATCACTTTGTAAATTTATGTAACATTGTATAGCTTTTAAAGAAAAGTAGTATTCAAAAAAAAATTGGCAATAATTTAGTAATTTAGCTGACCCTTTTCAGTAATTATAAAATAAAAATACGACAGAAGATATATGAAGACGAAATTTAAGTTTACCTCTATTTTTGTGGCAATATTTTTGCTAGTAGCAAATTTTACCACACAAGCATCAAGTGCAAAAAAAAGCTCTGATCCTGAAAAGGATAAGGTTTTAATTTATGTTTTAAAAAACATTTTAACACGAGGACATTTTGTTATTAAAGAAATGAATGATGATTTTTCTGAACAAGTTTATAAAGATTTTATTGATGGCCTAGATCCTAGTAAACGTTATTTTACTCAAAAAGACTTGAAAGAGTTTTCTATGTACAAATATGAAATTGACAATCAATTGTTAAATGATGACGTCTCATTTTACAATTTAGTTTACGGTAGATTTCTTGAAAAAATTAAAGATGCAAAATCTTATTATACACATATATTAGCACAACCTTTTAATTTTAAGAAAAATGAAAATATCGATGTAGATTACGATAAAATTTCTTTTGCAAAAAATGAAAACGAGCTAATTGATTACTGGCGTAAACAACTAAAATTAAACACATTAAGCAGGATTCAAGAAAAAATTGAACTCCAAGAAAAAAAAACAAAAAAAGATAAAGACTTCAAGAAAAAATCATTTTATGATTTTGAAAAAGAAGCAAGAGCAGAAGTGCTTAAAAGCATGGAAGAACTTTATATTAGAATTGAAGAACTAGAAAATGACGATTGGTTTTCAACTTTTTTAAATAGTGTGGTTGGTGCTTTTGACCCTCATACTACCTATATGGCTCCTAGAATAAAAGAACGTTTTGATCAAGACATGTCTGGTAAGCTAGAAGGAATTGGTGCTAGACTTCAAAAAAAAGGAATATACACCCATGTTTCTGAATTGGTTTCTGGAGGTCCCGCTTGGAAGCAAGGAGATTTAGAAGCCGGAGATATTATTTTGCAAGTTGCCCAAGGAGATAAAGAACCTTTAGATATTGTAGGTATGCGCTTAGATGATGCCATTAAATTTATTAAAGGAAAAAAAGGAACAGAAGTAAAACTTACCGTTAAGAAAAAAGTAGATGGTTCTACACAAATAATTTCTATTATTAGAGATGTTGTAGAATTAGAAGAAACTTTTGTAAAATCTAGCATCGTTGAAAAAAACGGTAAGAAATTCGGAATTATAGATTTGCCAAAATTCTACATAGATTTTGATGAAAAAAATTATAGAGATTCTGCAAAGGATATGGAGAAAGAAATAGAGCGTTTAAAACAAGAAGGTGTTGCTGGTTTAATAGTAGACTTAAGAAATAATGGTGGTGGCTCTTTAAAAACTGCCATAGAAATATCTGGTTTATTTATTGATAAAGGTCCAATTGTACAAGTAAAATACAGAGGAGAAGACCCAATAATAAAAAAAGATATCGACCCTAAAATGCAATGGGACGGAGCTTTGGTGGTTTTAGTTAATGAATTTTCTGCTTCTGCCTCAGAAATTTTTGCGGCTGCTATGCAAGATTACAAAAGAGCTATAATTATTGGAGGAAATCAAACTTATGGTAAAGGAACTGTGCAAAATATTTTACCTATCAATCAATTTTATCCAAAATACCAAGAAGACTTAGGTTATTTAAAAATGACTATTCAAAAATTCTACAGAGTCAATGGAGGTTCTACACAAAGAGAAGGTGTTTATTCAGACATTGCACTTCCAAGTAGATATAGTTACATGGAATTGGGAGAAAGAGATTTAAAAGGAGCCTTAAAATGGGATAAAGTTCCTCAAGCAAATTATACACAAACAAATTCTTATTCTAATTTTGCTGATGTGGTTTACCGCAGTAAAGAAAGAGTGGCTGCAGATACTAAATTTAAATTAGTAAATGATTATGCGAAATGGTTAAAAGAAAATCAAGAAGACACTTCTTACTCTCTTAATTATAAAAAGTTTTTAAAAGAAAACAAAGAAAAAGAAAAAGAAATAGAAAAGTTTAAATCTGTTTTCGACTATAAATCGAATCTTACATTTATGTCTCCTTTATATGAATTACCTCTTTTAAAAGAAAATAAAGATTTAGCCGACAAAAGATTGGCATGGCATAAAAATCTATCTAAAGATATGTACATTTCTGAAGCCTTAAATGTTTTAAGCGAATTAAAACTACAAACCTCTTCAGAAATTGTAAAACATTAAAAATCTATATTTATTAAATAATAAAACCTGATATGTTTCGTAGACTATCAGGTTTTATTAATTTTACCAAATGAATTTTCAAGTTACATTTCCTACCAAATGGTCAGATTTTGACCCAAACAGACACATGCGTCATACAGCATATAATGAGTATGCTGCAGAGGTAAGAGTTCGTTATTTTAAAGAACAAAACTTTTCTATTGAAGAGTTTACAAAACACAATATTGGACCTATTTTATTTACTGAAGAAACTTCTTTTAGAAAAGAAATTCATTTGGGTGAAAACATTTCTGTAAACATCAAATTGTCGGGGCTATCAGAAAACAACGAACGCTGGAAAATTACACATGAAGTTTTTAATGAAGCTGGTAAATTAGCTGCCGTTATTAAAGTTTATGGTGCTTGGATAGACTTAACAAAAAGAAAGTTAACTGTACCGCCAAAAGAAGCCAAAGACTTATTTTTAAAAGCAGAAAGAACAGATGATTTTGAAATTATTCAACTTAAAAAAAAATAATGAATAAAAGAAGAATCACCTCTTTAATTGCTTTAGCTGTTTTATTCTTTATTTATTATTTTCAACAAAAAAACAAGAATGCTTCTACTATAATTTCTAACGATATAGAAATTACAACTGATGGATTTAATTATTTACCAACATCTACAACAGGACAAATTGTAAAACACAATGGATATACCTTATCGTATTCAGAAAAACACGAACAAGCAGAATGGGTTGCCTATTCATTAAATGTAAAAGATATTGTTTACACCAATCGTAAACGTCCGTTTTTTAATGAAGACCCTCAAGTAAAAACAAAATCCGCACATTGGAAAAGTTACAAAAATTCTGGTTATGATCGTGGACATCTATGTCCTGCAGGAGATAGGCGATCAACAAAAGAACGTTTTAATGAAACTTTTTTAACTTCTAACATTTCTCCTCAAAAACACGATTTTAATGCGGGTATTTGGAATCGACTTGAGCAAAAAACACGTTACTGGGCAAAAAAATACAATCACCTTTATGTTATAACAGGTGGTGTTTTAGAACATAATTTGCAAACAATTGGAAAAGACAAAGTTTCTGTACCCAAACAGTTTTATAAAATTATGTTAGACTATACACAGCCAGAAATTAAAGCAATTGCCTTTTTATTGCCACATCAAGAAAGCAACAAACCTTTATCTCATTTTGTCGTTTCTATTGATGAGGTAGAAAGTAAAACAGGTATCGATTTTTTTCCAAACTTACCAGACAAGTTAGAGCAACAGTTAGAAGCTAGAAGGAACTATAAAAGTTGGGGTTTTAAGGAATAAAAAAGAAATCACGTTACAATAAGCTTACCAAAAAAAATAAAAAGAAGTAGCAATTATTAACTTCTTGTTCCAACCCACACGGTACCTCTATTTGTATAATAAGTTGTTCTATCAAATTTATCGGTAAAACTTCTTGGGTTTTCTTTTAATTTTCTCTTATACCATTTTTTACTAGCCTTATAATCTTCTTGACTCATAAAATCATCTTCTGTCAGTTCAAGATCTTCATTTGTAAAATGGTTTTCATCTAAAGCATAAATCCAGTTAAAAGTATCTAACTCATTTTTAAGTCTTCCATAATTTTGAGTAGGCATTTTTCTTTGTTCTTCAGGTCGATAAAAAGTAATATCATAAAAATTTAAAAACCCATCTATTGCACAAACTACTTGTGAGTTTTCTATATAAGGCTCATAAATCCAAATAGCTAAATAATAAGGTTTTCCTAACGTTTTTAATTGAGTTTCCCAACTATTAAAAATCTCTATTAAACCTTCTAAAATTAATTTACGCCCTTTTCTTTTGGGTTGCGGAATCTTTGATCCTGAAAAAGAAATATCACTAAAAGGACGCACCCAAACTTTTTCATAGTTCCTCTGATAATGTAATAAGTTTTCTAAATCTAAATGAAGACTGTCTTTTTTCCAATCTTCTATATTTTTAAAAATACGTTTGTAGCCTCTTATTTTCTTTATTTTCACGCCTTTATTGATTTACAAACTCATTTTCTTGTAATTGATAACGAATGTAAAAATAAAAAAACCTTTAGAATAAAGATTCTAAAGGTTTTGTACAGGCGGAGAGAGTACAAAATTCATAAAAAACTACTTTATGAAAAAAACCAACCAACAACGAAATTACAAATAAAAACCAATATCTACAAGTGATTACAGCATATTTAAATATCATTTTGTTTTTTCTAATTTCACTTAGTTTTATTTTTATCGTACAATTATCGTACAAAAGATTATATTTGTATTATCAAAATGTAATACAATGGCTTCAATCAACTTTTTATACCGCTCAACTAAAGAGAAATCAAACTTAAATTTAAGACTATTATACAGGCATAATACTAAAGACTATGTTTTCGGAGCAAAAACAAAAATTGAGGTTTCAAAAAACTACTGGAGCAAACAACATAAAAAGAAATCTAAAGATATTGAGATTACAAACCTACAAACTGAAATAAATAACGAACTCAATAAAATAGAAAACCACGTTTTTAAGGCTTTTAATTCTGTAAACCCTGAAAGCATAAACAAAGAATGGTTAACCTCTCAAATAGATTATTATTACAACCCACCAACCGAAAAAAAAGAAATACCAAAAGACTTAATTAATTATATTGACTTTTATATTGATTATCGTAAAAATGAAACTACAAAAAGCACCTTAAAAAAAATCAAGGTAGTAAAACAATTATTAATACGTTTTGAAGCTTACAGAAAATCAACCATATTAATAAAAGACATCAACGATAATTTTAAGAATGAGTTTGTCAATTATTGCAAATCTGAATTATACGCACAAAACACAATCCAAAGAGCGTTTGTATTTATTAAAACATTTTGTAAACACGCAAAGTTTTCAGGAATTGAAACACACCACCAGTTAGACGGTTTAAAAGTTGAAAGGCAAAAAGTAGATAAAATATACTTAACCTTTGAAGACTTAACCAAAATAGAAAACATCAATAAAGACAAATTAACTGATAGTTTAGAAAATGCAAAAGACTGGTTAATTATCAGTTGTTATACAGGACAAAGAATTTCAGATTTTATGAGGTTTACTAAAGACCTAATAAGAATTGAAAACGGCAAACACTTAATTGAGTTTACTCAACAAAAAACTGGCAAAAATATGACAGTACCTCTACACTCAAAGGTTTTAGAAATACTCAATAAAAGAAACGGAAACTTTCCTTATAAAATATCAGACCAAAAGTATAATGACTTTATAAAAGATGTTTGCAAATTGGCAGAAATCAACGAACCTACAAAAGGTAGTAAAATGATTGAAACCGAAAAAGGTAGTAAGGTATTCAGGAAACAATCAGGAACTTATAAAAAATGGGAACTTGTTACCTCTCATATTGGTAGACGTAGCTTTGCTACTAACTTTTATTCAACAATACCAACCTCTCTATTAATAAATATTACAGGACATAGCACCGAAGCAATGTTTTTAAATTACATAGGTAAAAGCAATAAAGATTTGGCACTTGAAATAACTAAATATTTTTAGTAAAAAAATAAAGTTGTTTTTAAACCTACATTTTCTACATTTCGTACATAAAAAAATATCTAAATGACAGCAAACGAAGACCATTATCTTTTGCATTGGCAATTCTTTAAAGAAAACAACCCTAAATCTGATGAATTATTTTTTATAAAACATCAATTAAAAAAAGAAAAAAAATGTTTGAAAAAACTTTATAAGGAAGTAGATTTTTCTGATGACAGGAATGAAACAATTGAAGATTTTAAAAATAAGCAAAATAGAATAGACTATTTTTTTCATAGAGATTATAAAAAACTCTTAGAGAATAAATTAAAAGAAAAAAAGAGCTTCGAAAATAATATTTTACCAAAAATAGAAAACTGCATTATTATTCATTACGGTTGCTCAAATTTTGAAGATTTAAAAAATCAAATATTTTGGATTGGTGCAATACATTACAACCCAACTAAAAGTTATTTTTTTGTAAATGACAACGAAGTTAAAATGATTGAAAAACTAAGAGATTTTATCGATACACATCAAAACAAAACTTTTATACATTGGTCAATGAATAGTCCTAAATTCGGTTTCACCTCTTTGCAAAACAGATATTTAGAATTAACTAAAAATGAAATTAAATTAAAGCCTTTAAAAGAAATTGATTTATCAGAGTTTCTAAAAAGCAAATACGGAATAAACTATATTGAAAGGAAAAACGGACGTCTAAATAATCTAGCAAAATTAAATGATTTTTCAGGCGCTCAAAGTGATATTGAAGTTATTAATATTAACGATGCAACAAATAGATTAGAATTAATATTTTCAATTGTACAGGCAGAAGTACAAAATGAACTAAAAACATTAAAACCTAAACAAATAGAAATTAAAAAATCTGATGAGGTTAAAGACAAACACCCAAAGCACGAACCTAATTTATGGAGCTTAGACTGTTTTAAACTTTTCAAATATCTTTTTGACAATTATTATCAAGATAGCCAAAAACCTACTAAAAGACAATTAACTAATATTTGGTTTTATTTAAATGAATACGATAAGATAAAATATAACTTAAAAGCAACTAAAGACAGTTACAAAGATTTTATTAAAAGAAACTATAAAATTGAACTTAAAAATTTTGATAAAGCACCCCATAAATATCAGTCAGAATATGGCACTATGAACGACCATAGAATAAATTACGAAGACAATATTTAATTAGATTGGAAAACACGTAAAAAACACGTAAAAAACACCCTCCACACCTCTTTTTTAAACATACAATCAAAATCAATATTGCAACTTAATTTTAAACATTTTAAGAATGCAGAATTCGATTTTACTACAAAATGTAAGTCCTGAAAGGTTAACGGAGTTAATCAAAGACGGCGTTAAAAGTCAATTAGAAGACTTTAAAAAAGAGTTTCACAATTTAAACTCAAAAGAAGACTTGTTAAACAGGCAACAAGTTTTAGAACTACTCAACATTAATGCAACTACTTTATGGCATTATCAAAACAAAGGTAAAATACCGTTTTACAAGTTAGCTAATAAATGCTACTATAAAAGAAGTGAGATAATGAACAGTTTAATTCCTGTAAAAAAATAAAAAGGCTATGAGCATTAAAAATACACAAAGCCTTAAATTTAATAGTTTTAAGCAAGGTAAAGATACTAAATTAAAAACAAATTTTGACTTTTACGAAACTACTGTAAAAAGAGATAATTCAGAAGTTGAAAGAGTTATTTTAATTTGCCACAAAGTTTGGATAAAAGACAAAAACGGAGTTATTAGACAAACACCTCAAGGCGATTATTATAAAGCAAATATTATAGACGGCGTTTTAAGTTTTGATAAACCTTTAAAGTTTGAAAACAATGAAAGGTAAAGAAAACTTAAATAAGCTTATTAAAAACGATGTTTTAAGGCTTACAGGCGACTTATTGCCAGTTGAGAAAACAACAGAAGACATTTTGCAAGAACTATCTAAAAGTATTGATAAAATAGACTTTCAACTTTTAGCGTTTCCTGATATTGATGAGGTTAAAAAGCAGATTGAAAACTTACAGCCTTTTATTTATAATGAAGACGGAACTTTCAACAAGGACAATAAAAAAGAGTTTAAACAATACAATAAACTTGTTAAAAAATTAGAGAGTTACAAACTCAATAAAAACCATTATTTAATCTTATGTATTGAACAATTACTTAAAATTGCCAAAGCAAACAACTGGGGATTGTGCAAAAAAAATGGTTTTATTTATTTGTATAATGGTAGTTACTGGAGCGAGATAAACAAAGAGAGTTTTCAATCCTTTTTAGGAAACATAGCTTTAAAAATGGGCGTTGATAAATTCAAAGGTAAAATTCACACCTTTAAAGATGAGTTATTTAAACAGTTTATGGCAGATGCTTATTTACCAACTCCAAAAGCAAACAAAAGAAATGTTTTAATTAATCTACAAAACGGAACGTATCAAATAACACCAACAAAAAGAGAGTTGAGAGCGTTTGACAAAAAAGATTTTTTAACGCATCAACTACCTTTTGAGTTTGAACCTGATGCAACAGCACCACTATTTAAAAAGTATTTAGATGAGGTTTTGCCTGATGTAGATAAACAAAAAGTGTTTGCAGAATTTTGCGGATATATCTTTATAAAACCAAGCGTTTTAAAGCTTGAAAAAATGCTTATTCTTTATGGTACCGGCCAAAATGGCAAAAGTGTGTGGTTTGATATACTCAATGCACTTTTAGGAACTGAAAATTTTAGTAGTTATTCTTTACAGGACTTAACAAATGAAAATGGTTATTACAGGGCAAAAATAGGCAATAAGTTAGTCAATTACGCATCAGAAATAAACGGCAAATTGGAAACTGATATTTTTAAACAAATGGCATCAGGAGAGCCGTTAAGCGTTCGTTTACCTTATGGAGAACCTTTTATTTTAAATGAGTACGCAAAGTCAATATTCAACTGTAATGAATTGCCAAAAGATGTAGAACATACCAACGCATTTTTTAGACGTTTTCTAATCATTGGTTTTGATGTTACTATTCCTGATAGTAAAAAAGATACTCAACTCGCAAACAAGATAATTAACAATGAATTATCAGGCGTTTTTAACTGGATATTGCAAGGACTTGACAGAGTTTTAAAACAAAAGAAATTCAGTAAATGTAAAGCCGTTGAAATGGCACGTACCAATTACGAGAAACAAAGCGACAGCGTTAAAATGTTTATTGAAGACTATGAGTATAAAACCTCAACAAATTACACTACAATAAGCGAGTTGTACCAAAAATATAAAACTTATTGTATTGAAGACGGTTTTAGACCAGTAAACAAATCTAATTTTATGAAACGTTTACGACATTTTAAAATTGTTGTAGAGCGTAAAAGTATTGGAAACGTAGCTTTTATAACATCAAATAAACATCAATTTTAATGAATTCTTATAGGTATTCATTAGATAAAAGTAGTACTAAATTTATTTGTCCTAACTGTAACAAAAAGACGTTTGTTTATTACGTTGATACAGTTAAGGGCAAATATTTATCTACTGATTTTGGCAGATGCGACAGGGAGCAAAACTGTAATTATCATAAAGCACCACCAACAGGAAAAAGAGCGTATTTAATAGCGTTTTTATCATTAAAGAGCATAACGGATAAAGCTTATAAATTAGTTGATGTAAACGGCGTTATTTCAATAGTACCAAAATCGCAGATATTAGAGCAAAACGCAAACAGTTGTTATATTTCTGAATGGTATTTAAAAACCTCTACTATCAACTACTTATCAAATGAAAGTAAGTATTTCAATACTGATAATGTAAGTTTTATAAATGAAGTAAAAACAATAAAGCCACACGATCCGATTAAACCAAGTTTTCACAGTTTACAGCTTCAGGACAAAATAATAAAGGAATATGACAGTCAAGAATATGATGACAATTTAACTACTTTTTTATTGAGTAAATTTACATTTGATGAGGTACAAAAAGCAACTCAAAACTATTATTTAACTGGTGCAAATTACTTTTGGAATAATGCAACCTTATTTTGGCAGATAAACCACAAAGAGCAAATTCAGGCTTGTAAAATAATGCTTTATAATAAGCTTACAGGCAAAAGAATAAAAGAACCTTACAATCATATCAACTGGTTACATAACGCAATAAAAGAGCCTGATTTTAACCTTAATCAATGTTTGTTTGGTTTGCACCTGATTAATGAAGACTATCAAAAAGAAATTGCAATCGTAGAGAGTGAAAAAACCGCTATAATAATGAGTATTTTTTTACCTGATTTTATTTGGTTAGCCACAGGGAGCAAATCAGGGTTTAAAATTGAGTTATTACAGCCACTTAAAAAAAGAAATTGTATTGCGTTTCCTGATAAAGGAGAGTTTAACAACTGGAACACTAAAGCCACCGAATTAAACAAACAGGGTTTTAAAATTGCCGTTAGTGATTTGTTAGAAAAAACAAATTTTAATAATGGTTTTGATTTAGCAGATTACTATTTAATTGATTAATCAATATTTTTTCAAAAGTTCAGACAATTATTGCAAAAAAAAATACTACCAATTATCTTGATTGTTTTTAAAAAGTTTTAAATATTTATGAAAGTCAGAATTAAAAGTAGATAGCATTTTTCTTGCGTTTTTATTTTTTCTTATTTGATTATAATTATGCCTAACTGCTAATTCTTCTAAAGTATATGATTTATTGACAGATACATTTTGATAAAGATTAACTTCAGATGGTTTAAATTTAATATTAGTTATAGTAACTCTATATTTATTTTCTTTAATTTCTATTTTAATAAAGCAATTATAATCTGTCATACCTGCTAAAGGCACACCGTTTAAATCACTTAATCCTACAAAACTTGATATTCCACTAAAACTATATTTATCATATTTAAGATTATTTAAAAAACTATTTGATTTAATAGTTTTCTTTAAAATCGAAACAATTGAATCTTTTGGTTTCTCAATATTAAAAACTTTTTGCCATAACAACTCCTTAGAATCTTGAAGTTTAAAATTTGCGTGTTCAATTTTTGAATCTTGTGAATTACTAAATATTGAATTCAATAAGAAGATTAAAACTATTAACTTTTTCATATTATTTTTATTTAAAACATTACAATCTTTTAAGTTTTTCAGGTTTAAAGATAATCATACTGTTTTTAACGCAAAAAAACATTTTGATTAATCAATATTTTTTCAATTACTATAAATTATTTCTATATTCAATTTAATAAGTATTATTTTTATCTATTATAGATAAATTTAGATAATATGGCAAAAGGAATAAAAACAGGAGGTAGAAAAAAAGGAGTGCAAAACAAAGATACCAGCGAGATAAGAAAGAACTTCCAATCATTAATAGAAAACAATCTTGAAACATTACAAAGTGATTTAAAACAGTTGGAACCTAAAGACAGAATAAAAGCTATTTTAGATTTATCAAGATTTGTCTTACCTACATTAAAAGCTACTGAATTAAGCACCTCTACAAATGGAAACATTAACCCAGTAGTTATAAGTTTAGGCAATGGAATAAAACCAGCAAATAAGAATGGAACAGATAACAATTAATACAACAACTCAACTACTGGAGTTTATAAAACGTAAGGACGTAAAAAAACAAGATGCAAAAAGAGTAATTAAAAAAGCATTAAACGTTTTAATTCTTGCAGACTACACAAAAGAACAGTTGATATCTGAAACTGAATATTACATAGAGAATTTCTCTAATAACAATTCAAAAGAAAGACCTTTAGTTTTTACAATGTATTTGCCTGATATTGGAAACAGAAAATAAGAATGCACGAAATGTAAGAAATGCACCTTAAAAAACAACTTTATTTTTTTTAAAATTATTTTATAAAAAAGGCATAGAAAAAGAGCCACAGTACAAAAATCGTACAAATTAATAAAACAAAAAACCTCAACTCGCTAATTAATAGCTTGTTGAGGTTTTTACTTGTACAGGCGGAGAGACTCGAACTCTCACACCTTGCGGCACTAGATCCTAAGTCTAGCGTGTCTACCAATTCCACCACGCCTGCATTTTGGACTGCAAATATAAACAATCATCAGAAACTACAAAGCAGTTAATAATAATTTTTCTACTTTTGAGTTCAAATTAAAAAACTACTCATGAGTAACGTAAAGTCTTATATAGAAAATAATAAAAATAAATTTCTAAATGAATTAATCGAATTATTAAAAATTCCATCTATAAGTGCTGATTCTGCTTACAAAAAAGATGTTTTATTAACCGCAGATTTTGTTTTAGAAAGTCTAAAAAAAGCAGGATGTGACAACGTAGAGATGTGTGAAACTCCTGGTTATCCAATTATTTATGGAGAAAAAATCATTAATCCTGACTTACCAACAGTGCTAGTATATGGTCATTATGATGTACAACCAGCAGATCCAATAGAGTTATGGACTTCTCCTCCTTTTGAACCTGTAATTAAAAAAACAGAGATTCATCCAGAAGGAGCCATTTTTGCACGTGGTGCTTGTGATGACAAAGGGCAAATGTACATGCATGTTAAGGCTTTAGAATACATGACTTCTACAGGGAATTTACCTTGTAATGTAAAATTTATGATCGAAGGAGAAGAAGAAGTTGGGTCAGAAAGTTTAGCTTGGTTTGTACCAAGAAATAAAGAAAAATTAGCAAACGATGTTATTTTAATTTCTGATACAGGAATGATTGCAAACGATATTCCTTCTATTACAACAGGTTTACGTGGTTTAAGCTATGTAGAAGTAGAAGTTACTGGCCCTAACCGAGATTTACACTCTGGGTTATACGGAGGAGCTGTTGCAAATCCAATTAATGTTTTAACAAAAATGATTGCTTCTTTACATGATGAAAACAATCATATTACCATCCCTGGTTTTTATGACAATGTAGAAGAATTATCAACAGAAGAAAGAGCAGAAATGGCCAAAGCTCCTTTTTCTTTAGAAAATTACAAAAAGGCTCTAAATATAGATGCTGTTGATGGTGAAAAAGGATATTCTACTAACGAACGTAACTCTATTAGACCTACTTTAGATGTAAATGGAATTTGGGGAGGCTACACTGGTGAAGGTGCAAAAACAGTAATTGCTTCTAAAGCTTATGCAAAAATCTCAATGCGTTTAGTCCCAAATCAAGATTGGAAAGAAATCACAGAATTGTTTAAAAATCATTTCGAAAGTATTGCTCCTAAATCTGTAAAAGTTGTTGTAAAACCTCATCATGGCGGACAAGGATATGTAACTCCTATAGACAACATAGCTTATCAAGCTGCAAGTAAAGCATATGAAACTACCTTTGGTAAAACTCCAATTCCTCAAAGAAGCGGTGGTAGTATTCCTATAGTTGCTTTGTTTGAACAAGAATTAAAAAGTAAAACTATTTTAATGGGCTTTGGGTTAGATTCTGATGCAATTCACTCTCCTAATGAGCATTTTGGTGTTTTTAATTACTTAAAAGGTATTGAAACAATTCCGTATTTTTATAAATATTTCACAGAATTATCAAAGAAAAAATAACTAACAAATCTATACATGAAAACAACACATCTAAAGTTTATTGCCTTTTTGTGCATATTATTATTTATGATTTCTTGTTCTAAAAAGGTAGAGCAAAAAGAATTTACTGTTGCAGAATATGAAGCAGCTGCAGCCCATATGGATAGAAGCCTATATGGATTAGTATATAATCAAGTTACAGGGGCTAATTTTATAAACAATAATAAGTTAGTCTATGCTAGTAAACATAAAGAGGGTCAAAAATATTTTTTAGTAAACACAGAAACAAAAACTAAAAAAGAAGCTTTTAATCACCAAGAATTAGCCGAGAGTTTGTCAAAAGAAGTAGGTAAAGAAATCAAAGCAAATGCACTGCCTATTTATGGTGTATCTTTTTCTAAAGATTTAAAAACACTTTCTTTTACTGCTTTCAGACAAAAATACAGCTACAATTTAGAAAATAAGACACTATTAAAAGAAGCTACTAAATTAAAAAGAGCTTCTAGAAATGAACATGTTTCTCCTAACGGAAAACTAGCTGCATATATAGATAACTACAACCTTTGGGTTCGTAACTTAGAAACAAATGCGAAAACACAACTTACTTTTGATGGACAAAAAGATTATGGCTACGCAACTAATAATGCCGGTTGGACTAAAAGCGATGGGGCTGTTTTAAAATGGTCCCCAAATTCTGATAAAATTGCAACTTTTCAACAAGATGCACGTGGAGTTGGCATGATGTATTTAACTTCTACAAATGTAGGGCATCCAAAATTAGAAGCATGGAAACATCCATTACCAGGAGATGAAAAAATATTCACTATTGAACGTGTTATTATTCACTTAGGAAGCAAACCAAAAACGGTACGTTTAAAAATGAATAAAGATTTTCAAAGAGGATCAACTACAGATCATATTGCTGGTTGGAATAACGAATTGTTAGATGCACAATGGAATAAAGAAGGCACAAAATTTGCCTTTGTTTCTGGTTCTAGAGATCATAAAGTTGCACACTTACAAATTGCTGATGCAAATACAGGGAAGGTTACATCCATTCACAAAGAAGTTGTAGACACCTACTATGAATCTGGTGTAAATACAGAAAACTGGAAAGTTTTATTTGATTCTAATGAATTTATCTGGTATTCAGAAAAAAGTAATTGGGGACATATTTATTTATATGATTTAGAGACAAAAAAGTTAAAAAACCAAATTACCTCTGGAGATTGGATTGTAAAACAAGTAAAACATATCGATGAGAAAAAGAGACAAATTTATTTTTCTGCAGGTGGAAAAGAAGAGGGAAATCCATACCATAACTATTACTACAAAATAAATTTTGATGGATCAAACCTTATCAATTTAACACCTAGTAAAGGAACACATACTGTTACTTTTTCTGATGATTACTCAACGTTAGTTGATACTTATTCTACAACAACAAATCCTCCTGTTTCAGTTATAAGAAATAATATAGGTGAAAAAATAATTGATTTAGAAACAGCAGATATTTCTGAATTAAAAGCTAAAAATTGGCAAGAGCCTGTTGAGTTTTCTGTAAAAGCCAGAGATAACAAAACAGATTTATATGGAGTACTTTTCTTACCATCTAAATATGACGAAAGTAATAAATACCCTGTATTAAATTATATTTATCCTGGCCCACAGTCTGGTAGCGTAGGTAATTATGGTTTTAGAGCTATTTGGAGAGATTTTCAAGCTGTATCTGAACTAGGGTTTGTTGTGGTTGCAGTTGATGCCATGGGAACTCCAATGCGCTCTAAATGTTTTCATGACGCTTATTATGGAAATATGGGAGACAATGGTTTACCTGATAATATTACTGCCATTAAACAATTAGCACAAAAATATAAAGGAATGGATATTGAAAGAGTTGGGATTTGGGGACATTCTGGTGGAGGTTTTGCTTCTACAAGAGCGGTTTTTGAATATCCAGATTTTTATGATGTAGCTGTTTCTGGTTCTGGAAATCATGATAATAGAAATTATGAAGCAGATTGGGGAGAGAAATGGCAAGGTCTTTTAGTAGATGGAAAAGCTGATGGAACAACAAATTACGACAATCAAGCTAATCAACTAATTGCAAAAGATTTAAAAGGTAAATTATTAATTACCCATGGATCTATGGACAATAATGTTCCTCCATCAAACACCATGTTAGTAGTAGAAGCACTAATAAAAGCCAATAAAGATTTTGATATGATTATGTTTCCAAATAAAAGACATGGTTATGGAGATATGACAAAGTACATGACCCGTAAACGTTGGGATTATTTTGTAACACATCTTTTAAATGCAAAACCGGCAAAAGGATTCAAACTAAAATAACGTTTTATAAAACAAATTTTTAAATCTAGCTTGTCTAAGTAATATTAGACAAGCTTTCTAATTCATTTTTAATAAATCTTACCATTATGAAGTATCTTTCTTACCTCCTACTTTATTTTACAATAACTAGCTCTTTAAGTTTTCAAGCTCAAGGATTGTTAAGTGATAAAGACAGTTTTACAAGACAAGATACTTTAAGAGGTTCTATTACTCCAGAAAGAATTTGGTGGGACTTAACCTATTATCATTTAGAGGTACAAGTAGATCCTAGTAAAAAATATATTTCAGGGAAAAACACCATTAAATACAAAGTTTTATCGACTTATAAATCGATGCAAATTGATTTACAAGCACCTTTAATAATTACTAAAGTTACACAAGATGGAAAAGAATTAAAGGTAATCCACGATGGCAATGCACATTTTGTTCAGCTTGTAAAAAATCAAAAAATAGGCAATACAGAAAGCATTGTCGTTTATTATGAAGGAAATCCAAAAGAAGCTAAAAGAGCTCCTTGGGATGGAGGTTTTTCTTGGAAAAAGGATAAAAATGGAAATGATTTTGTAGCCACTTCTTGTCAAGGCTTAGGTGCAAGCGTTTGGTGGCCCTGTAAAGATCATATGTATGATGAAGTAGAAAATATGAGAATTAGTGTTACTGTTCCTGCTCATTTAATGGATGTTTCTAATGGTAGATTAGAAAGCATAGAAGATCATGGAACTACCAAAACCTACAATTGGTATGTAGACAATCCTATCAATAATTATGGCGTAAATGTAAATATTGGAGATTATGCACATTTTTCTGAAATTTTTTATGGTGAAAATGGTCCTTTGGACATGGATTATTATGTATTAAAAGACAATTTAGAAAAAGCCAAAATACATTTTAAAGATGCTCCTAAAATGATGAAAGCCTTCGAACATTGGTTTGGACCTTACCCTTTTTATGAAGATGGTTATAAATTAGTAGAAGCACCATATTTAGGGATGGAACACCAAAGTTCTGTAACCTATGGAAATCAATATATAAAAGGATATTTAGGTCGCGATTTATCTGGTACAGGTTGGGGATTGAAATTTGACTTTATCATAATTCATGAATCTGGACACGAATGGTTTGCTAACAATATTACCAATAAAGATATTGCAGACATGTGGATTCATGAAAGTTTTACCAATTACTCAGAAAACTTATTTATAGATTATTACTATGGAAAAAAAGCTGCTTCAGAATATGTTATAGGCTTAAGAGAGTCCATAGGAAATAAAAGTCCTATTATTGGGCAATATAATGTAAACAATGAAGGCTCTGGAGACATGTATAACAAAGGGGGTAACATGCTTCATACGCTTAGACAATTAGTAGACAATGATGAAAAATGGCGTTCTATTTTAAGGAAAATGAATAAGACTTTTTATCATCAAACAGTAACAAGCAAACAGATAGAAGCTTTTTTAAGTACAGAAACGGGATTTGATTTGACTCCTTTTTTCAATCAATACTTAAGAGATCCTAAAATACCAACCTTAGAATATTCAATTAATCATAGAACATTAAAATATAGATGGATTCAAGTAGTTTCTGGTTTTAAAATGCCTTTAAAAGTTTCTATAGAAGGAAAAAACAAATGGATTTATCCAACAGAACAATGGAAAGAACTAAGGTTAGCAAATCAAAAATCTACCTTAAAAATAGACCCTAATTTTTATGTATATGATAAAGAATTGAAATAAATTAAAAAGGGTTATTTTATAATATATGCTTTAATTATATAATCTACTTTAGGAAATTTTTCTCTTAAATATACATTACCAAACTTTGTAATTGAATCTTGTTTTCTTCCAAGTTGATCACCATAACCGCTGTAAAATTTTAAAACATTTTCTTGACCAGCAATTACTTTTGCAATTACAGGAAAACCGGTTACACCAGAATAAGATAGGGTATCTAACCTATTATTATCTTTTAAATTGATAAATATTTGATTTGACCGTGTGTTTTTTCCTCCTCTAGCAAAAGAAATTGCCATAGCGTCATTTTTAGCCAAAACAGGTTCATCAGCAATTCCTTTACTCCAACTTTTTTGAATAATACTATCATTGTGAATTCCAAATTGTGCAACAAAATTTGGAACAACTCTAAAAATAGCCACATCCGTATAATATTCGTTTTTTATCATTTGATATAATCTATCAACACCTTTTGGAGACCAAGGTCTTCTAGCTACAATATCAAAATTTCCTTTTGTAGTCTCAAATCGTGCCTTAAAACTATTTGGAGCTTCTCTCTTTAACCATTTCTCTTTAAACTTACTAGAAGCACATGAAGTCAATAAAATGATGCATAATAATAGAAAGTATTTTTTCATATTCGTTTATTATAGGTATATAACAAATATAGTTAAAATGAAAAAATGACACCTCTACGTTTGTAGAATACAGTTTTTTGTTCTATGTTTGTAGAGTAAAACAACAATAATTATGCAATTATCTAAAACCGAAGAGCAATTAATGCAATATTTATGGAAACGTAAAAAAGCATTTTTAAAAGAATTATTAGAAGATTTTCCAGAACCAAAACCAGCAACCACAACGGTTGCAACTTTGTTAAAAAGGATTTCTGATAAGGGTTTTATTAGTTATAAATTATTTGGAAAATCTAGAGAATACTACCCGTTAATTAAGAAAACAGATTATTTCTCGAAACATGTAAACGGATTGATAAAAAACTTTTTTAATAATTCTGCAAGCCAGTTTGCTTCATTCTTTACAAAAGAAACAAACCTATCTACAGAAGAATTAGAAGAATTAAAAAAAGTCATCGATAGTCAAATTAAAAAACAACAATAATGATACTTTATCTATTAAAATCTGCAGGTTGTTTAGCATTATTACTATGCTTTTATCATTTGGTCTTAGAAAAAGAGAAAATGCATCAATTCAACCGTTTTTATCTTTTAGGGAGTGTATTGTTCTCCTTTTTATCACCTGCCTATATTATTTATATAGAGGCTATTCCACAAACAATAGAAACTGTAAAATCTACTCAATATTTTTATCCAATTGAAACTTATGCAACTAATACACCATTAGATAAAAACTTTGATTACTCAACAATATTTATTGGAATTTACATTCTAATTTCAGGAATTATTGCAGTTAGATTTGCCATTAATCTATTTAAAATCATTCATAAAATTAAGACAAATCAACAAGAAAAACTAAAATTTGCAACACTTGTTTTAGTAGATGATAAAATTTTACCTCATTCATTTTGGAGTTATATTTTTATAAATAAAGAAGAGTACAAATCAAATCAAATAGAACAAGAATTACTAACACATGAATTAACCCACGTAACACAAAAACACACAATAGACATTTTGTTAATGGAAATTCTATTGATTGTTTTCTGGATAAATCCACTATTCTTAATTCTAAAAAAAGCAATCCAATTAAATCATGAGTTTTTAGCAGATAATAAAGTTATAAACACATATAAAAACACATTTCAATATCAGCATTTATTACTTAGTAAAGCTGCTTGGAACAACGAATATTACTTGGCCAGTAATTTGAATTATTCACTTACTAAAAAAAGATTAAAAATGATGACAACAAAAAGTTCGCACACAATAATCTTGTTAAAAAAACTGGCGGTAATTCCGTTATTAACAGGGTTTATCTTCCTCTTTGCAGAAAGAGTTGAAGCACAAAAAATCATTGAAATAGTAGAAAATACTCGTTTTAAAAAAGGAAAATTATCAGAAAAAGAAATTTACAAAGAGTTTTATTACAAAGATCTTATTATAATAAAAGAAGATAAAAATGGTAATAAGATTTCTAAAAGGTATAACGAATTAACAAACGTAGAAAAAGCAAAATTAGTTCCACCTCCCCCAATAAAACTAAAAAAAACAACTCTTACAAAAAAGAAGTTAGAGGACTTAAAAGACAATTCTAAATATGCAGTTTGGATTGATGGGAAATCTGTAAAAAATGAAGTTTTAAATAACTATAAAAACACCGATTTTTCACGTTATTCTAATAGTTTTGTTTACAAAAATGCTAGAAGTAAACGTTTTCCACAAGAAAACCAAATAAACCTATATACCAACAACTATTTTAACACTCAAAACAAAGAAAGAGAAAATGAATTTATAGAGTACATTGAAACAGAAAAATTAAAAAGTGCAAAATGGCAAAAATTACCAAATGGTGAAAACATAAAAATAATAGAAAATACTCCTCTAAAAATAATTAGAGAGCAAGCCAATAGCACAAAAGAAGATAAAATAGAAACTGGATTTAAAGATATTAATAATAAGAAATATTATTTTGTTACAGTAAATAATAAAACCAAATTTTATAATAAAGACGGTAAATTATCAGATAATTCAGGCAAAATAATTTCGAATAAAAAGTCCAATGCAAGTGAAATTATACCAGGTAATTATGTAACAAAAACATACTTTAACGGAAAGCTTTTTTGTGATTTTATTGACGACAATTCATTAAAAACATCTTACTCAAAAGAAAATAACATAAAATATGTAAAAGAGTATCAAGAATTAAATAAAGTTTATGAGTCTCAAAGAAATAAAAAACCCCATTTTGTAGAGAGTTCTAAAGAAATACAAAAAAAATTAAGCAACTTGTATTCTAATTTATGTAGTATGTATTTTAAGCTTTCTAAAGAAAACAAAAAGAAAGTAAAAAGACCGATTCCCCCTCATGATCCTTATTTAAAACTAAGAAAAAACAATAAGGAATTTTATAAACTGAGGTCTGAAATGACAGAAGCAGATAAGCTACTAATTCCGCCACCGCCTCCAGTTCCAAATGCTACAAAAGAACAAATTTTAAAAGCCGAAAAAGCTTATAGTGATTGGAAAAAAAGGACTGGAAACGATATTCAACCACCACCTCCTCCATCTAAAAAGACTAAAAATCCTTGGGTAATAATAAGCGGAGACACACCTCCTCCACCTCCTCCTATCTCTCCTCTAGATCATGTAATAAAAATGGCCAAAAAAGATGCAATTTTTTATTTTGAAAATAAAGAAATCACTTCTGATAAAGCTATTGAATTACTTAAGAAAAACAAACATTTAAATATTGATACTAGAAGTAAGGGTTTAAAAAAACCGATTGTTAAAATTTCTAAAAACCCAATTTCTATTAGAAAAGAGTAATCGAACCCACCCTCAACCGAAAAAACCTCGACCTTTCGAGGTTTTTTTATGTAACAAATTCTCTTCAAACACGTTATACCTATATAATCAAATAGAAAACTGTGCTTAAAAAATTCTTTATTACCTGTTCAGGAGTCGATAAAACTATCTTAAATAATTGTTCCGATGGTGAACAAAACAAATATGTTGGAGTTGGTGCAACTGTATTTTTCACCGCTGTTATGGCAAGCATCGCTGGTAGTTATGCTCTTTACACTGTTTTTGATAATTTGTACGGAGCCATTTTCTTTGGAATTATTTGGGGATTGTTAATCTTTAATTTAGATCGTTTTATAGTTTCTACCATTAAAAAATCGGATGCTAAATGGAAAGAGTTCTTACAAGCTTCTCCTAGAATTGTGTTAGTTGTTATTATTGCTATTGTAATTTCGAAACCTTTAGAATTAAAGTTATTTGAAAAAGAAATCAACCAGGTTTTGTTAACCGAAAAAAACCAAATGACGCTAGATAATAAAACGCAAATCGCGGAACAATTTACACCAGAAATTGCAAAAATCAATTCAGAGATCGAAGCTTTAAAAATAGAAATCCTTACAAAAGAATCCGAAACAAATGCTTTATATGAAACCTTTATTGCAGAAGCCGAAGGTAGAAAAGGAACAAAATTATTAGGAAAAGGACCGGTTTATAAAGAAAAAAGAGAAAAACACGATGCTTCTTTGTTAGCTTTAAATCAGCTTAAAAAAGACAATGCAGCAAAAATATACACGAAAGAACTAGCAATTGTTAATTTACAAAAAAAACAAGAATTGTCTGAAACAACCTCCCAACCCATTATTGCCAATTTCGATGGATTAATGGCAAGAATAAATGCTTTAGGAAAATTACCTTGGTTGCCTTCTTTCTTTATATTCTTGTTGTTTTTAACTATTGAAACATCTCCAATATTTGCTAAATTAATTTCACCAAAAGGAGAATATGATTTTAAATTAGAAGATAATGAATCTGCCATTAAAACATGGGTACAACAACAAGTGTTGCAAAGAGAAGAAATGTTAAATGCAGATATAAATATTAACAAAAAAGTATATCATGATATTTCTGAAGAAGAAAATTTGTATGCTTATAAACAAAAAATGGCTCGCGATTTAATGAAATTGCAAGCCGATTCTTTTTATAATAAACAACAAAAAATGTTGTAGAATTTTCACAAATTCATTGTCATTCTGAACGAAAAATGAGGAGGAATCTCTTTTAAATTTGAGATTTCTCCATCGCTTTAAAAAGCTCATTTTGTAATGACAAAAAAAGAAACTTACTCCTTTTCTGCCATTTTCTTAACGTAATCTGTAATAATTACAATTTGTGTTGGCCCAACTTTACCTTCTATATATTTAGCATTTTCATGATCTAAAGAAATTCTACGAACCGCAGTTCCTTGTTTTGCCACCATGCTAGATCCTTTTACTTTTAGGTCTTTTATTAAAACCACAGAATCTCCTGCTTCTAAAATAGCACCATTTGCATCTCTATGAATAATTTTTTCACTTTCATCTAAATGATCTCCAGATTCTTTTGCAAAACGTAAATCATCATCTTCTAAATACATCATGTCTAACAAATCTTGTGGCCATCCTTCTTTTCTTAAACGAGACAACATTCTCCAAGCAACAACCTTTACAGCTCTGTGCTCAGACCACATAGAATCATTTAAACAACGCCAGTGATTTGCATCTGTTTGGTCTGCATTGTCAATTTGAGTAATACAAGTTTCACAAGCTAGTAAACTTCCATCTACACCTCCACCACCTGTTAGACTTGGTTTTACTTCATATATTGATAAATTATCTTTTGAAGCACATAATTCACATTGATTTCCACTTCTACTTTCTAAATCTTGTTGTAAACTCATAATTTTTTATTTTAATTCTGCAAAAGTACATTTTTAAATGAAAAATGCTAATTTATTTCCAAAGAAGTAGGTATTAATTTAAGAATTTGATAAAATTTTAACTTAAAGTTATTCTCGTTTTTACTACTCGCTTTTTTTATCCCAAAAAAGGAATAAAAAAGAGTTCAAACAATTGCTTCAATCAGGGCTAAACTTGTTTGCATACGTATTGCATTTACCAAACAAATTGTCACTTCGAAGAATGAGAAGTCACATAACAGTGATAACCCAAAACTGATTAGGTTTACGAGATTTCTCCCTTTGGTCGAAAAGACAAAATTGAATGTTATTTAATTTCTAAAGAAGTAAATTTAAAAGTACTTCCATCAAACAAACCTTTGTCAGATAATTTTAAAGCAGGAATTACCAACAAGGCCATAAAAGACAAACTCATATAAGGCGCGCGTAATTTACTTCCCATTTGTTTTGCCATGGTATCTAATTCAGCATAGGCTTTTCCTATTTCTTTAGCAGGTTTATCACTCATAATTCCAGCAACGGGTAACGATACAATTTTCTCTTTAGTTGCGGTTACAGCACAAACTCCACCTCTATTCTCAATTAATAAATTTACTGCTTTACAAATCATTTCATCAGAAACACCTACGGCAATTATGTTATGAGAATCGTGGCCAACAGAACTTGCAATGGCTCCTTCTTTAATTCCGAAGTTTTTAATAAACGCAATTGCTGGATCGTCATTTTGATAACGATTTACAACGGTCATTTTTAAAATATCTGTTTTTGTGTTTGATACTAAATTTCCATCAATAATTAAAGAGTCTGCTTCTATCTGGTTGGTAACTAATTCGCCATCTAAAGCTTCTATGACTCTAATTTTTTTAGATGAAGATTCAAATTTAAAATCCGAAACCTCTTTTTTATCCGTATTAAAATTATTCAACACTTCAAAATCTACATGTTTTATAAAAGATTCTCCTTTTTTAGCAACTAGTTCACCATTAATATACGTTTCTAAAACGTTGAATTTCTTTAAATTATCAACTACAACAAAATCTGCATCATCTCCTTTTTGTAATAAACCAACATCTAAATTGTAATGTTTTACAGGATTTACACATGCTGCTTGTAATACTTTAAAAATGTCAATTCCTTTAGCCACTGCTCTTTCACACAATTGATTGATATGGCCTAATAGCAAATCGTCTGGGTGTTTATCATCGGAACAAAACATCATATGCTCAAAATGTTCTGGTAATAAATCGATTAAAGCTTCGAAATTTTTGGCAGCACTTCCTTCACGAATAATTACTTTCATTCCTTTTTGTAACTTTTCTAAAGCTTCATCATAGGTAAAACACTCATGATCTGTAGAAATTCCTGCTGAAATATATTTGGTAACATCATCGCCTCTTAAACCTGGGGCATGACCATCTACGGGTTTGTTGTTGTTTTTTGCATGTTCAATTTTCTTTAAAACCTCAGCATCATCAAATAAAACACCTGGATAATTCATCATTTCTGCCAAATATTTAATATCTGGATTCTCCATCATCAATTTAATATCATCAGCATCTATAATGGCTCCGGCACTTTCAAAAGAAGTTGCTGGCACACAACTTGGCGCGCCAAAATTAAATTTTAACGGAACTTTCTTTCCGTTTTCAATCATAAAATCGACTCCTTTTACTCCTAAAACATTGGCAATTTCATGTGGATCAGAAACCGTTGCAACGGTACCGTGAGTAACTGCAATTTTAGCAAATTCAGAAGGCACCAACATAGAACTTTCTATATGAATATGTGCATCTACAAAACCGGGTAAAATGTAATTTTCTACAGAATGATTTGTTGCTTTTACAGAAATAATCTTTCCATTTTCAATAGCTACTTCACCTTTAAATATTTGCTTATTTTGTATATCTACAATGTTTCCCTGTACAATCATTTTACGAAATTATTTATTACAAATTTACAAAGAAAAAACACGATTTACGACTTAGATTGAATAGATTACTTTATCTAAAGCAATATCGTATTTATTAATATCTTCTATTTGTTTAATTGGTTTAAAGAAGTTTAATCCTATAATTTTTGCGTCTTTTCTACAATTGGCTAAAAAACGATCGTAATATCCTTTTCCGTAACCAACCCTATATTTTTGAGCATCAGAAATTAACATTGGAACAAAAACAATATCGAGTTCTTCCTCGCTAACTTGTTCTGCATTTACAGGCTCAGGAACTCCAAATTTATTCAATTCTAAGGATGTATTTTCATCAAAGTAAAAATGAGAAAGTGTAGTGCTTTTAAAATTACATTTGCTTACTACAACTCGTTTATTCATCTTTCTAAAATAAGCAATTAAAGGTCTAGTATCTATCTCTTTAAATTTTTTCATGGAAAGAAATAAATGTACATTTTTTACATCAGAAATATCTAAATCATAAATTTGTTGATAGATCTTCTCTTGTAACATCAAAATTTGATCTTCTGTTAATTCTTTTCGTTTTTGTTTGTAAATAGCTCTCAGTTCTTGCTTTTTCATTGATAAAAATATTAAGATAGTATTTTATCTACCGTAATAACCCTAAAGGTATTTGAATTAATTGTAATGCTTATATTATACTGTTTATTTGAAATATAAAAATTCTTTCCTTTTTTAAGGTAGTTTTCTAAATCTGTTTCTAATAATATTTTTTTGATAAGAAGCTTGCTTTCTTTTTCAGAAAAATTGGTGTCTAATTTTTTGTTTATCCTTTCAAAAACAAGTCTCGTATAACAATGATTTTTTAAGATTTCGCTCTTATTTATTGTCATAACCTCCTTAATTCTTCTTGCAGTTTTTTAGTTAAGCTTTTAACCACCAAACTATAAGAATGCTCTATTAATTCAAAAACAAACTCATCAGAAACCTCTCTATTTAATGTAATAGTATTCCAATGCTTTTTATTCATATGAAAACCTGGTTTTATACTTTCAAATTCTCCTCGTAATTCTTCTGCTCTATCAGGATTACATTTTAAGTTAATTTTAGTTTCGCCTTTTTCCCAAGAATGTAAACTTGTAAGTAAAAACATTTTGCCCATTACTTTGAAAACCAAAGTAACTTCATCAAAAGGGAAATGCTCTGTAACACCTTTTTTGGTAATGCAAAAATCTCTTAATTGTTCTATGTGCATAAACTCTTCATTTTAAAATTGATTATTTTACAATTTAAAAAGTATCTTTATCTATCAAATTTACAACTATTTTATATGAAGGAAAACGATTTTTTAGACAACACAACTATTATCAGTTATTCTGGTGATAATTATGAAAAAACTGATTTTTCTTCAATTTCAGAAATTGATTTTTCAAAAAACAAAACAAATATTAAATGGCTTAATACCTACGGAATACAATATGAAGAAGCATTTAAGACAATTGTGCACCAAAATAAATTAGATGATTTTTTAATAAAATTATTGAGTGATGATGAACATCCTAATAAAGTAATTTTATTAGATAATTTGCTCTTTGTTACTATTAGAGTATTAAAAACTGAAAGTCATGTTTTAGATTCTGAACAAATGATTTTTATCGTTTCAACAGATTTTTTATGGTCTATTCAAGAAAAAAAAGGAGATTATTTTAACTGGATTCGTGAACGCTTAGAAGGAAATAAAGGCATTGTTAGAAAAAAAAGCGCTGATTATTTATTGTTTTTATTATTAGAATCTATTATTGATAATTATCAAGACACCTATCAAGAAAATGCAGAATTAAGTGCAGACAAACTAAACTCTTCACATATTAAACCAACACCAGAATTCACTTCATTAGTAGAAAAAAGAAAACAAGAATTGTTCAATTTTAAAAAAGCCACTTTAAGTTTAAGAGATACAATTATAAAATTGGAAAAAGTAGAAATTAAAGGTGTAGAGTCTAAGTATTTTAGTGAATTGAAAGAACAAACCAACAACTTAATTTCTAACATCGATTTTGAACTACAAGAGCTAGAAAGTAAAATAAACTTGATTTTTAGTATTCAAGGACACAGATTAAATGAAGTAATGAAAACACTTACAATTTTGTCTGTTGTGTTTATTCCGTTAACTTTTTTAGCAGGTATTTATGGGATGAATTTTGAAAACATTCCTGAATTAAAATTTAAGTATGGTTATTTTATTTTACTAGGAATTATGGTTTTAATAACTATAATTTCTATTTGGTATTTTAAACGTAAAAAATGGTTTTAACTTTATTTTTTCTTAAAGAATGTAAAAACAATTACAAGTAAAGATAATATTCCAAAAACTAATAAAAACCATTTTATAATATTAAACAATATATAGTACCCAAAAGCATAGCTTGTATTACTTTCTTGCAATTGAATTAATATAGCCTTAAATAGACTTGAGTACTCAATCGTAAAATAAACAGCAAATGCGATTACTGAAAATAGCAGGAGTTTAATGTATTTAAAGTTTCGTTTATTCATTCAAAAATACATTTAAAATTTGTTCTATTTGTTAACAAACTCTCCTTTTTCTTGAGTAACAATAACACCCCATTCTGTAATCATTTTAAGAATAGGAATTAAACCTTCTCCAAATTTGGTAAGTATATATTCAACTTTTAAAGGTGACTTTTTATAGTAGGCTTTTCTAGAAATGATAACATCAGTTTTCTTTGCATGTAAGTGTTTTCTATATGGTTTTATGCGTTGATTATAAATATACAAGTTTTAAATATTCGATTAATCCATTACAAACTTAAATCCTGCTGTAATAATACTAGAACTAAAAGATGTATCCCTATCGTATTGATAAAATTTTAAGTCAATACTTTTTAATCCTAGTTTCCAAATATGTGCTTTTGCAAAAATATCTGTGTATGACACTCCAAAACCAATTTGGTTCGCGGAATATTCGGAAAGGTCATAATCAGAAGTATAAAATTCATCCGTAGATAAAGCACTTTCGTAAGGTTTGAAATAGTCGGCTGCTGTTTGGTTATAAAACCTATAAGAAGGATACAAAGTAAACTTATCAGTTATTTTAATTGGTAATTCAATACTGGCAGTATGTGAATTAATTCCCCAATCATCAAAATAATAGCGATAAAAAGTACGTACTGCAATGGTTTCATTAAGATACCAATTTAATCGTCCACCAACTGCTACTTTAAATCTCGAATCTGGCAAACGCTCAACAGCGTCAGCAAGTTGAAAATTATCTATGAATGAATCTGTAACATCGCTAAAATACACTCTTTGAAATGGTGTGGATAATAAACCCTCTTGTTGTACAAAATCTAGTGCTAGCGAACCTTGCAGGTTTTTATGAAGAATTTGAGAGAATCCGAGCCCTAAAGCATAAGAATTACGTCCTTCATCTTTAAATTCACTAAATCTAGGATTGTAACTTGTGTTACCTGTAATTATGTTTTGTGTAAACAAAGGATTATTTAAACCAATCCCATTCTCTCCGAATGGTCTTAATTCAATGGGGTAAATAGCTTTCCAAGTATCTATATAAACATTTGCATTTACACTTAATTCCGTGTTCTTTTCATTAAATAATTTTGTATAACTACCACCAACACCAGCTGAAAAATAATCGAATTCTGATGAAATTGATATTTTTGCAGACCAAATATTATTTCTATCATCTGAACTGTGGCTATAATTTCCCGATAAATTTACCCAACCGTCTCCCTTTGAAGCTCCTGAACTTGCTACAAATGGGTCAGCGGGTTGTGAACCATCAAAAGGATCAATGTTACTTGACGATGCCGAAGTATATGCTGAAATTCCTGCATCAATAGTTAATACGTCATCATCATTTAAAGGTATTGAAACCACAAAAGTTCCTGTAACATCTGTTAATTTTTCTGTCCCTATTCCACCGCTTACCGCAGCATTATCTCCATTTTGAGAATAATAACTTGTTAGAAAATCTACTTCAACAGCCTCTAACACACGTTTTTTATAGACTTTGATTGAGTCTTGTTTAGTTTGCGAATATGATTTAGCAAAAGCAAATACGCAGAATATTAAAATTATTTTTTTCAAATCTCTTGTTTTATTAGTTACAGCCACAGCCTCCTCCAGTTTTTCCTCCATTTGCTCCTACAGCTGCTTCACGATATGAATGCATTGTGGAAACATTTCTGTCGCATTTTTTTTCTGTCAATGCCATATCGGGGTCATTTATATTTACTTTTTCGTATTCTTTAACCACAACACAACTACTAAAACAAGTTGTTATTAATGCAACACATGTAAAATTTTTAATCATAACTTATCTATTTCTATATTCTTTGATTTCGTAATGTTTCCTTTATCATCTATGATAATACATTCTATTTTTGGTAATTGATTAATGCGATCTAAACCAGTTTCTTTTCCCATAACAAATACTGAAGTCGTTAGTGCATCTGCCAATTCTGCTTTTGGTGCAAAAACGGTTACACTAATAATTCCTGTTGAAGGATATCCTGTTCTTGGGTCGATAATGTGTGTGTATCGTTTACCATTAAAGTTTACATACTTTTCATAATTACCAGAAGTAACTACAGCTCCATTTGTAATAGGTAGTAACGCAAACACTTTATTTTTATCCATTGGGTTTGTAATGGCAACGTTCCATTCTTTTCCATTTGGTTGTTTTCCCCAAGTATTCATATCTCCTGATGCATTAATAATTCCTGCAGGCACTCCTTTTGAAATAAGTAAATCTTTGGCTTTGTCTGCAACATAGCCTTTTCCTATGGCTCCAAAGCCTATTTTCATTCCTTTTAACTTAAGAAAGATAGTACTGTTTTTTTTGTCTAAAATTATGTTTTGAAAGCCAACTTTTGAAACGGATGCTGTAATTTCTTCTTTTGAAGGCATAACAGTCATACTACCGTCAAACTTCCAAATTTTATCCATTGAAGCATAGCTAATATCGAAAGCACCATCTGTTAATTTTGAAATACCGATTGCTCGTTCTATCAATTGAAATAACTCTGAATCAACCTTTACGGGCTGTATACCTGCATTTCGATTAATTTCTGAAGTTTGAGAATTAGGATTCCAAGATGAAATCAACTTTTCAATTCTTGAAATTTCTGCAACTGCTGTATCAATATATTTGTTGGCTTGAATAGAATTATTTGCCACCACAGTAATGTCAAACCGACTACCCATTAATTTGAGTGTTCTCTTATAAGGTTGTTGTGCTGTACAACCAATTATTGAGAATAAAAGTAGTAAAGTGACTATATCTTTCAAATTACTTTGTAAAAGCGTTTAATTCTTTAATGTAATTTTCTGGTGTAGTCTTTTTATAACTACTTTCTCCTAATACCTTGCCATTGGAATTAAGTACTACAACAAAAGGAAAAAAACCTTGTTTATTGTATTTTTCAGCAAGTAATGCATTCGATTTTGTTTGTTCTTCTGACAGTGCATTTTTCTTTTTTCTCGGAAAATCTGCCTTTAGCAAAACATAATTTTCTTTTGCATACTTTTTAAAAGTTTTAGTACTCCAAATCTCTCGGTCTAATTTAATACAAGGAGCACACCAATCTGAACCTTGGAACACTAATATTATAGGCTTACTTCCTTTTACTGCAATTTCTTTTGCAACGTTAATATCTGTTTGCCATTCTTGAGCAATTGTTGTATTTACACTTACAATCATTACGACTAATATTACAATTATTTTTTTCATTTTATTATTATTTAGTTTTCATAAATGAAAAGTCAACAATTAGACCAATACCTATTAACGATATGTATTTTTTTTTTGTTATAAAAACCTCTCAATTTTTTATAGTTAAAATTAATTAGAGTGTTGGCAAAGAAACAGTTCTTTTGTTTTATTAGCGTTGGATTATGTGTCAGCAAATAAAAACCGAATAGAAAATTTGCAAGGATTTTCGTAAGTAGGCAAGAACTAGCAATAAATTATATACAGTGTTACATTATGACTTTTTTGTCGTAAACGTTGTTAACATTAATTAATTATAATAATATTCATGAAAATAAAAACATAATACCACCCAATCAATTGGTGTATTTTAATTTTTCTTTTTCGAGCCGCTAACAATTCTTGAAATTATTCCTTTTTGATTTGTAAATTCAGCTACAAATACACCAGCTAAATGAATTACTAAAAATCCAACCAAGTAATAAATGCTCAATACATGGATTTCTTCCATTGTTGTTTTTAATTCTTTTGGTCCAAATTCTATTATTAGTCCAGTAACCAAAGAAATAATTACACAGAGATAAAAAATGATATAAATCCATTTTTGAAATTTCTCTTTTAAGGATAGATTTTTAATAAAAGGATTTTGAAACTTCATATGCCCAAAAAGGGGAAGCATAAAACGCAAACTAAATAATCCTGTTAAGACATAACCAATATAAATGTGCCAATTCCACATGGGCTGTCTTATCTTTTTTGCTAAAACAATAAGTTGGTCTTGTGATAAAACTTGATCAGTAGTATCCAAATAATCTTGGATAATGACTGCAACATTGTTTTTATTCATCCAAGTTAATCGCAAAAAAATAGTAATTAACAATAGAAGAAATGAGATAGCTATTGACCAATGAATTATTCGATATATTTTAGAATAATTTCTATTTTCCATAAGGTTCGTTTTTGGTATAAATTTCTAATTCACTTAACGTAAATTTACGGTAGCCCTTCAATTTAAAATATGACTTTTATCACTTTGAAAGTAACTTTGGTTAAAGATTTTAATTTAAAAGGATCACTGTAACGTCTAATTACTTAGTAATTTCTATACACAATGTTTAAAATTATATAACCTTATTCCAAGATAGTTATAGCCTGTGGATAAGTGTTTTGTGTATGATTTCACTGCTTTATCGAGAACTAAAACAGCAAAATAAAACGAGTCAGAGGAGATTCCGAAGAAATTCCCGAGTAAACTAAAACTAGCAATGAATTATATACGGCTTAAATTTAGGCTATAAAAGAGAAAATTAACAGACTTATTTAAAATATAGAATACTTAAATACTCGTTTAGTAAATTCTTTAGGAGGAAAAATATTTTTCTTTTTCATTTTATCCAATATTCACATTGAACAAATAACCTACTAAAGCAGTTAAGCCCATTGCAACAGTTCCCCAAAAAACAATTCGAATAATTGCTTTTGTCACACTTGAACCCCCTGTTTTGGCTGCTAATACTCCCAAAACTATAAGGAAAAAAAGAGCAAATCCATAGAGGGAATATTCCATACTTTCTAAAGGAAGAAAGAGTGTTACAAAAAAAGGTAGTAATCCTCCAACTGTAAAGGCAGCTCCTGAAGCAATTGCCGCTTGTATAGGTTTAGCTTGACTTATTTCATTAATTCCTAATTCGTCTCTAATATGTGCCCCTAAAGCATCGTGTTCAGTTAATTCTTTTGCAACTGTTAATGCAGTATCTTTTTTCAGCCCCCTTTTTTCATAAATCTCTGCTAGTCGTTGTAATTCAAGTTTGGGCATTTCTTTCAATTCAATCTTTTCACGCTCAATATCAGCTTTTTCTACGTCTGTTTGTGAACTTACTGAAACGTATTCTCCAGCTGCCATTGATAAAGCACCAGCAACTAGTCCTGCCAAAGTTGCCAAAATAACAGGTTCTCGCAAATCACTTGCAGCAGCAACTCCAATTGCAATACTCGCAGTTGATAAAATTCCGTCATTCGCTCCAAGGACAGCTGCTCTCAACCAATTACTTCGATGTATGTAATGATTGTCTAAATAATTCTCTAATTCCTCTATTTTTTCTGTCATTTCTACTGTTTATTTAAATTACGCAACAACTCCTTTTATCAAAAGAAGAATTAACGCAAGAATTCCGTAAAAAAGATATTTTTTTTTATTGATTTTCTTCATTACCATTTAATCTTTTGATCCTATTTTTCCTAAATGTGTATTATTAAAACTATCTGAATATTTTAATCCATATCCTAGAATTCTATCAAAAGAAGCATGTCCGAAAATAATAATTCCTACTAACTGAATACTTTCGTTATTTAAATACATTCCAACCAAGTAAATCATTATAGCAAGACCTTTATGGTGTAATAAATTATAGCAAATAGCTCCAAATTTTGGGTTTATTGTGTAGCCTATAAAACTTACATCTGGTGATAAGAATAAAACTAGATACCACCACCAATCAAAACTTAATTGACTAAACATGACAATTGATAAAATCAGCATCATCAGCTCCTCTATCTTTAAAAGAATCTTCATCAAACTACTTTATAATCTTATACAAAATCGGTTTGCTTGGTGTTGCATCATTTTCAAAAGGTGCAATCATTAGATTTAACAAATACTCTCCATCTTCTACAGTATTTGGCACGTAAATAAATTCTGTTATGGTTGCATCCATTCTTATTTCTCCAGCAGTATTCCAAAATGCATTATGAGACAACAATCTGCCTTCATCTTTTTCTTTATCTACAGAAGGCAAATCTATTAGCAAGTGCTTTATCCCTTTTTCTCTTAAATAAGTGGCTGCTTTTTCGGACAAATAAGTAGGATTTGTATTTGAATATTGCATGCTTTTTTTATCTTCTAAATTAGGCAAAGTTCTAATTACAATAGCATCTCGATTTTTATTTTTTAAGGCTGTTTTTAATTGTTTTACTCCTATTAAAAAATCTCCATTATGAAACAAAGGAGCAATTGTAACTACTTCTGCCAAAAAAATATAATATTTTAAATTTTTATTTACAGAATGTACTTTTTCTGTAATATGTCCCACACATTCTGTATGTGTAATATGCGAATGTGGATTAAAATGAATATTGTTAAAATTTACAACTGCGCCCTCAGAAACCTTAATTTTTTCACCCTCATACATTTCAGGGAAAATCTTAGGATCGTCTATATACCAAGCGTTTATGTTTTTTTTTGAGGCATCTATTGGAATTGAAATATCTATAGGATTAGAGATATTTACTTCTATTTTTCTTGAGTTGTATTCTATGGTTGCTTTCAAATTACTTCAATTAAGTTTAGTTTAACATAAAGAGGTCTGATGCAATTCCGTCAGATAAAAACTTCCCCTTTTTAGTCGTTTTTAAAATTTCGTTATCAATATACAATAATTCTTGTTGAATATATTTTTTTGATTGATTTTCTAAATACGTAATATATTTTTCGCCAAAATCAGTTTTAATCTTAGCCAAAGAAACGCCCCAAACTGTCCGCAAACCAGTCATAATATATTCATTATAACCATCTGTTTTTGACAAAGTTTCTCTTTCTATTGGTAATTGATTTTGCTGAATTGATTTGATATATTTTGTGTTATTTCTAACATTCCAACTACGTTCTTTTCCATTAAAAGAATGCGCCGAAGGGCCAATGCCTAAATATGATTTACCTAACCAATAAGAAGAATTATTTTGACTAAAGAAACCTTCTTTCCCAAAATTAGACAACTCATAATGTACAAATCCTGCTTTATTTAATTCTTCTGTTAAAATATGAAATTGTTTGGCTGCTTTTTCATCATCTACATTTTTTATTTTTCCTTTTTTAATTAATGTATCTAAAGCTGTTTTTGGCTCAACTGTTAAAGCGTAACTAGAAATATGAGGAATTCCAAAACTCAGGGCTGTTTGTATATTCTTTCTCCACTCCTCATTTGTACAATCTGGAATTCCGTAAATTAAATCTACAGAAATATTATCAAAGTAGTGAGTCGCCACTGATAATGATTTTTTAGCTTCTTCAGAATTATGAGCTCTGTTCATTAACTTTAAATCTTTCTCAAAAAAAGATTGAACTCCTATACTTAATCTGTTTATGGGTGATTTTGCAAGTTCAATAATTTTCTTTTCTGATAAATCATCTGGATTTGCTTCTAATGTAATTTCTGGATTTTCTACAACCTCAAAATTAGCATAAACCGAATTTATTAGCTCTTGAATTTCTTCTGTATTTAAAACAGATGGAGTTCCTCCTCCAAAATAAATAGTTTCTATAACAGTATTTCCCAACTCATTTTTTCTAATTTCGATTTCTTTAATTAAAGACGAAATCATTTCTTCCTTTTTCTTCAATGAAGTAGAAAAATGAAAGTCACAATAAAAACATGCTTGTTTACAAAACGGGATGTGAATATAAATACCTGCCAAATTAGTTTTCAATTATCAGTTATCGTAACTTCTTCTTTATTCTTGTAGTTTTTAAAATAGAAAATAAAATTCTACCTATTTCATCTGCTTTTTCAATTGGTAAATGATAGTTTAAAAAAATTATTTAATTTTTTTAGGATTCTG
Organism: Polaribacter marinus; assembly: GCF_022662535.1. Classification (GTDB taxonomy): domain Bacteria; phylum Bacteroidota; class Bacteroidia; order Flavobacteriales; family Flavobacteriaceae; genus Polaribacter; species Polaribacter marinus. Next base: position 122,330 of record NZ_JAKQYM010000004.1, on the reverse strand, counting down.
TTTTACAAAAGAAGCCCAACCCGTATAATTCTTTCCACCAACCACTTTTCCTGAATTGTAAAAATGACAAACCGCCGCCGCCAAACCATCGGTTGCATCTAAATTTTTAGGCAATGTTTTTAAATTTAAAAGTGATTTTAACATCAAGGCTACTTGTTCTTTACTAGCGCTTCCACTTCCTGTAATTGCCATTTTAATTTTCTTTGGTAAATATTCTGTAATCGGAATTTCTCTTGACAAGCCTGCTGCCATTGCAACACCTTGTGCTCTTCCCAACTTTAACATAGACTGTACATTCTTCCCAAAAAAAGGTGCTTCAATAGCAATTTCATCAGGATTATAAGTATCAATTAGTTCTATGGTGCGCTCAAAAATTAATTTTAATTTTAAGTAATGATCGTCGTATTTTTTTAAAATCAATTCATTCATTTGAATAAATTCCATCTTTTTACCCACAACTTTTATCAACCCAAACCCCATAATTGTGGTTCCTGGGTCAATTCCTAAAATGATTTTTTCTATCGCCAAAATCGTAGATTGTTTTTCTATTTATCATCAAACATACTGATGATTATTTATTACTTTGCAAACAATGCATCATTCGCTTTCATACAAATCTAAACAATTCTTTTGGTTGATAATAAAACTATCGATTGTAATTGGCTGCCTATATTTTATTTATACAAAACTATTAGAAAACAAACAGTTTAACTTTGCTGTTTTTTACAATAAATTAATAGAAAACAATCTTTTTTCATTTAAAAACATGTTTTTTTTAGGTGTTTTTTCAGTTTTAAATTGGGGTATAGAAATTACAAAATGGAAATCGCTTGTCCAATTTATAAAAAACATTTCCTTTTTTAATGCTGCAAAACAATCTTTAGCTTCTTTAACAACCTCTTTAATTACTCCTAATAGAATTGGTGAATACGGTGCAAAAGCAATGTATTTTGATAAAAAATATAGGAAACAAATTTTGGGACTAAACCTAATTGGTAACTTTTACCAAATGTTAATGACACTAATTTTTGGAAGCATGGGCTTTGGTTACTTTGTTCTTAACCATAAAATTGAAATTGATTTTTATCCAATTCTAAAAATTTTACTTTTAGCAATCATTATCGTTTCTGTATTGTTCTTTGCGCTAAACTATTTCAACTTAAAATGGTTTTCACTTGAAAAGGCAAAGAATTTTATTAAAAAAATCCCTAAGAAATTAAATCTTAAAACGGCTATTTTATCACTTCTTAGATATGTGGTTTTTTCTCATCAATTTTACTTTTTATTACTTATTTTTAAAGTTGATATTTCTTATGTTGATGCAATTTTGGCAATTACTTCCGTTTATTTAATTGCATCAATAATACCCATGTTATCTTTGTTTGATGTTGTTTTAAAAGGCTCTGTTGCTATTTGGGTGTTTTCTTTTTTTAATATAGCACCGCTTACCATTTTATCTGTAACAACCTTAATGTGGATTTTAAATTTTGTTTTTCCGGCAATTATTGGAAGCTATTTTGTTTTGACTTTTAAACCTAATTTAGCAGAATGATTGGGTTGCTAATTTTTATCTTTACTTTATATACAATTCTGATTGTTTCACTTGCAATTGGTTTTCTTAAAGTTGAGGAATTTAAAACTAAAAAAAAGACAGAAACAACTTCTTTTTCGATTGTCATTCCTTTTAGAAATGAAGCTAAAAACTTACCTAATTTATTAAATTCTATTGCAGCATTAAACTATCCTAAAGAGTTAGTAGAATTTCTTTTTGTTGATGATACTTCTTCGGATAATTCGGTTGAAATAATAAATAGTTTTGTCATTTCGAATCAGGAACGAGGAGAAATCTCAAAAGTTGATACAAATCTCGATTATGAGATTCTTCCTATCGTCAGAATGACAATAAGAATTATAAAAAACATCAGAAAGTCTAACTCTCCAAAAAAAGATGCCATTACTGCAGCAATTTCTGTTGCAAAAAACAATTGGATTGTTACAACAGATGCAGATTGTAATTTCCCTAAAAACTGGTTAAAAGTTTTAGATTCTTTTATTCAACAAAAAGACCCCAAAATGGTAGTTGCTCCGGTTAATTACAAAGTTCAAAACAACTTTTTAGAACAATTTCAATTATTAGATTTTATGAGCTTACAAGGAACTACAATTGGTGGTTTTGGAATTGACTTTCCTTTTATGTGTAATGGTGCTAATTTAGCATACCAAAAAGAAAGCTTTTTACAATTGAATGGTTTTGAGGGAAACAATACAATTGCAAGTGGAGATGATATTTTTCTATTCGAAAAATTTATAGAAAGCAATCATAATTCGGTGCATTTTTTAAAAGCTACAGCAGCAATAGTAACTACATTTCCGGTAAAAACATGGATAGATTTAATAAATCAAAGAACAAGGTGGGCTGCAAAAACAAGTAATTTTAAGTCTGTTAAAGTAAAATTGATTGGCTTGCTAGTTTTAACAACCAATTTATTTCTAATTACTTCTTTTTTTACACTTTCTTTAAAAATAGCACTAATCTGTTTTGCTCTAAAAATGCTAATTGACTTGTTTTTATTTCTACCAACAATTCGATTTTTTAACCATCAAAATAATTTTACACAATGGTATTTGTTAAGCAGTTTGCTTTATCCTTTTTTTAGTGTTTTTATCGTATTTAATTCGCTATTCTCTAAATACAATTGGAAAGGTAGGCGTTTTAAAAAATAGTCTTATAAACTCTATCAAACAATCCAAAATAGATTTCTTAAAAAAGTGAGGCCAATATAGATTCAGCTTTAAACCAGAGTACTATAGCAATAACTAATAATACAATTAAAAGAAGTCCTTTTGTAGGTTTTGTTTCTTTTCTTCTTCCAAATTTTCTTTTGAACTCCATCTTTTAAATTATTTATTATTCTGTAAATTTAGGAAACGTTCTCAAATACTTCTTTTAAAAATAGGAACTACACACTTTTTTTAGTTGCTCGTAACATTTCTCTTTTCCCCGGAGGCCCAGGCAATCGTTCTACTATAAAACCAACAGCCTGCATAGCTCTTCGAACACTTCCTTTTGCCGAATAGGTTACTAAAACTCCATTTTCTTTTAACGCCTCAAACATTTTTTGAAAGATCTCTTCGGTCCATAATTGAGGTTGTACACGAGCACCAAATGCATCAAAATAGATTAAGTTAAAAGCATCTTTATCTTCAATGTCTTCAAAAAATTGTTTTCTTTTTGTAAGAGAAAATGTTTTAGAAATTTGATGTTTTTCTTCCCAAGAAACAGCATGCATTTTTTGAAAGTTTTCACTTTCTTTTTCTGCTTTTAATATAGAAATAAAATTCATTTTTTCTACCTCTTCTGCAGTAACAGGGTAAGCTTCTACCCCAACATAATTAATTTCTTTTTTAGCTTCTAAATACGTTATAAAACAATTTAATCCCGTACCAAAACCTATTTCTAAAATAGAAACTTTATTTTCAGAAACTTGTTTTAAACCACTTTCTATAAAAACGTGATAGGTTTCATTAATCGAGCCATTTTTAGAATGATATTGTTCATCCCAATCTGGCAAATGAATTGTAGAAGAACCGTCTGAAGTAATTAAAATTTCTCTTTTCACAATTATTTTATTAATAATTTTTTAATTTTTGGGATAGGTCCTAAACAAGTAGTTTGATGACAAGCAATACAACTATTAATAGCGTTATTGTGCTTTAATTTTAAAGAATCTTTAGCGGTATAAACTTGTGCTAAGGTTTTTAAATAATATTCTGAAAAACTATTAAAAGATGCGTTTCTATCTGAAGCATCCGTTAATTTAGCTGTATGAATATTTAAAAATTCGTCAGGAAAATCAGCAGGTGTTTTTCCTTCTAAAATTAGTTTTTTGTTCTCTAAATTTGCTGCATACATTTGAAGCATTAAAGCAGCCATTTCTGACTGCTTATATGTATTATTTGTAGTAATGATTACTTCTTTTTCTTTTTTAGATGAACATCCCAAAAACAATAAGAGCAATATAAAATGAAGTGAATTCTTCATTATTTTTCTTTATTTTTTCATTAAAACGCCATTTGCTACAAAAGCAAATTCTTTTTTAGGTTCTGTGATCTTTGCAATTTCTTCTTTAGTTTTCCCTGCATCTTCTGCATAATGTTGTAATTCTTTTACAGAAGTTTCTTGTACAAATGCTTTTCCTTCTACAATTACTTCTCTGTCTTTAGAATCTAAAGGCATAAAAAAACCGTAATCTTTAAAACGTACCATTGTTTCTGTTTCTTTATCTAGAGGAAGTTTCATCCAACACCCTTTTTTAGAACAAACTTCTTTTATACTAGACGCAAATTTCACGTTTAATGTATCTCCAATTTTCATTGTAGAAAATTTCGCTAACATTTCTTCTGAAGTTAAAGCTTTATCTGCAGAAATTTTATCTCCAAAAGAATCAAAAGCAATTACTTCTTTTTTAGTTTTTTCTGTTGATGTTGTTGCTTTTTCTTTCTTACAAGAAGCAAAAATTAAAAGTGTTATTACACAAAACTTTAATACTAATTTCATAATTTAAATTTTAAACTTATTTATTACAAATGTAAGAATTTAAACAAGAAAATCAATATTTACTAAAGTAAACAGATAAATAAATTATGTACCTTTGTTCCTCATTAAGAAGTGTAAAAAAATGAATTCAGAAATAAAAATTGAACTTACCGAACATTCTAAAATTAATAGTGTAGATTTTGATAATTTACCTTTTGGAAGTGTCTTTTCAGACCACATGTTTGTATGTGATTTTAAAGATGGTCAATGGCAAAACCCAACGGTTAAACCTTACTCACCAATTACCTTAGATCCGTCTGCAAAGATTTTTCATTATGGACAATCTATTTTTGAAGGAATGAAAGCTTATAAAGACGCCGACAATAATGTAATGTTGTTTAGGCCTTTAGATAACTGTAAGCGTTTAAATAAATCTGCAGAAAGAATGGTAATTCCTCAAATTCCTGAAGAATTATTTATGGCTGGATTAAAAAAATTATTAGAAATAGATAATGCTTGGATACCTACAAACGATGGTAGCTCTTTATACATAAGACCTTTTATGTTTGCCTCTGGAAATGGCTTTCATGCATCACCAGCAAATGAATATAAATTAATTATTGCAACAGCTCCTTCTGGTGCTTATTTTGCTGGAAAAGTAAAGGTTTTAATTGAAGAAAAATACGCACGTGCTGCAAATGGTGGTGTTGGTTTTGCTAAAGCGGGTGGTAATTATGCTGCACAGTTTTACCCTACCCAATTAGCTATTGAAAAAGGTTACAATCAAGTTATTTGGACAGATGACAACACTCACGAATACATTGAAGAAGCGGGAGCTATGAACATTTTTGTTCGTATAAATGACACTTTAATTACAAGTCCTACTAGTGATAGAATTTTAGATGGAATAACACGTAAAAGTATTCTTCAAATTGCTAAAGACACAGGAATAGATGTTGAAGAAAGAAAAATCACAGTATCTGAAGTAATTGCTGCAGCACAAAACGGAAGCTTAAAAGAAATGTTTGGTGCGGGTACCGCTGCAGTTGTTTCTCCAATTGCAGGTTTTGGATATCAAAATAAAGATTATGATTTACCTGAATTAGAAAAACCTTTTGCAGCAAAATTAAAAAAACAAATTACCGACATACAAACGAACAAAGCTGAAGATCCTTATGGATGGAGAGTAATGCTTTAATTTTTAACTTAAAAAAACAAGCCTCAAAATTTATTGAGGCTTGTTTTTATTTTATAACTCACTAAATACTACTACTCCCTTCTTTATAAGTAGTAATACCTGCTTTTAATTTGCGTTTTAATTTTACAGAAGGCTGATAATTTACATGGTATTTTTTTATATTACGCTTAGGGGTTAATACTTTAGCATCTTCTTCTGCCTTACATTTAAAACCTATTTTAAATTTACCTACATCGCCTAAGTCTACAATATTACCTTGTTCTAAATAATACTCTAACTTAATGCCTAAAGCTACCAACACTGCTTTTACATCTACAGCATGCAAACTACATTCATTTCCTATAGCTTTGCTTATCGTTTCTATATCTACAGTACCCGTAGCTACTGATTGTAAAATGTATTGTTCTTTTTTATTTTGTATGCTATTACTTCTTTTAGTTACTCTATAACGAACGGCCATAATTTTATACTTTTTATATTAGTAAAGATGCCTATTAATTTACAAGGCTACACCTATTAAATTTATAAAAATACTATATTTTTATAATATTTATACTAGTATTTTTATTTAATTATACTAGTATTTTTTAGATAAAATAGTAGTATATCTATAAATTTCATACAAATACTTTACAAAACGAATATATATTAAGGCTAAAACACAATTGGATAAAGTGTTTTCGTTAGATGATTCTTTACACCTATAATACCCCATAATTACAGTAAACAAAAACTTAAGATATAGAGCTATATTATACTAACCGCTAACAAAAAGCAACAAATTTACTTATCTAAAATATCAGCAATATTAGGTTTAAAGTAGTTAGGGCCTTTTAGTACTTTACCATCTTCTCTGTAAATAGGTTTGCCATCTGCTCCTAATTTACTCATATTAGAACGTTGTATTTCATTAAACACTTCTTCTATTTTATCTTGCATACCATGTTCTATAATGGTACCACACAAAATGTACAACATGTCTCCTAATGCATCTGCAACTTCTACCAAATCGTTGTTTTGTGCTGCTTCTAAGTATTCTTCATTTTCTTCTTTCATCAACTCAAAGCGCAATTTCTTTCTATCATCAGAAATAGCCACTGTTGGTGTGTCTTTAATATTTAATTTAAATGCTGTATGAAATGCGTGTACTGCGGCTATTTTGTTTTTCATTCTAATCTATTTAGTTATGCTAAAAAGAACAAGGTTCTTTTTTTAATTTGTAATTTTGTAAAATCTAATTTTAAATGGATACTGTTAGCAATATATAGAAACTTTATGAAAAATAAAGCGGTTGTAATTGTTATTAATCCACAACTTATAAAGAATAGGAAAAATGTTTTTAAGCGCATATTTTACAACAGGTAGAATTATTTTTATGGCATTCTTTATTATTGCATTTATTGCTTTAATGATTTATAGCTATAAAAAAGATATTAAAAATCATGAGCGATACTATAAGAATGCTGGTAAAAAGGTATTACTTTATGGCGGATTGATCATTGCTGTATTTGTTGCTATTAGAATTATTTTTGGGAACTAAAAAAACCGATTCTTTATAGAATCGGCTTTTTATTTTCTTAGAAATTATATAATTTCTCTTTTGTCTATTTTAATTTTCTGTTCCTAGAAAATTATAATGTTTCGAATAAAACAACATTTGTTCTTCGAAGGTTTTAGGTTGTGTAACTTCTATTTTTAAAATATTTCCTTCAGAATCCATTAAAGGTTTTAAAACAGGGTTTACAAAACCACTATAAGGTGCAGATGTAAATTGCTCGTTTCTTTTTAAAACTTCTTTATGAATCTCTTGATCTACTTTTACACCATAACCTTCAACTAAAGCTTTTGCTGCTTCAAAATCTCCTTCAGATTTGATACGTTGTGTTTCGCGTAATAAACGACCAAAAATTTCTCTTAATTTATCGTAATCATTTATGTTGTAATAGGTTTTTCCGTCTTTAACAACTTTTTCTATTACGTTATCTTTCTTTCCTTGCTCAAAAGACCAAGCAGAAACCCACTGTCTATTTACCATATGATCTTCTTCAATATCATCTCCCAAATTAATTCTTATTAATTGTGTCATTAATCCGTTTCTGATATACCCATCATAAGCAGCCATTCCTAGTTCTTTGTAATTATCTGTTAGTCCTAATTCTTGTAATTTAGGATCCATTAAATAATACAACCCAACTAAATCAGCTCTACCTTCTTCCATTGTAGAAGCGTAATTTTGAAGCGTTTCTTTAGGTTGCCCAATTCCTTCATTAATTACTCCAGAGGCATGCCCAACAACTTCGTGTAAAGAAGTATGTAATTTGTCTGCAATTTTCCCATATTTTTCTTCTAATCTAATTTCTTCTTCATCGTGTGCAAATTCTTTTAAACGTCCTGTTCCACCTGCATTATTATATGCTGCTATGATGTTTCCTAAAGAAACTGATTTAGAACCATGTTTTTGACGAATCCAATTGTTATTAGGTAAGTTTACTCCAATTGGTGTGCTTGGAGATGCATCCCCTGCTTCACCAGCTACATTTACCGTTTTATAAGAAACTCCTACTACATTTTTCTTTTTATGATTTGGATCTAGAGGAGAATTATCTTCAAACCATTGTGCATTGTCTGATAAAACTTTCATTTTACGAGACATATCAAAGTCTTTAATTTGTACAATGGTTTCATAAGAACCTCTGTACCCTTTAGGGTCATTATACACTTCTATAAAACCATTAATCCAATCGATATTTCCTTCGGTAGATGTTGCCCAAGCAATTGCATATTTATCCCATGTGTCTAAACTTCCTGTTTTATAATAGTCTATTAAAAACCCTAGAGCTACTGCTTGTTTTTCATTTTCGGCTACTTCTTTTGCTTTTTCTAACCAACCAATAATTTGATCTATTGCAGCACCATACATTCCTCCAGATTTCCAAACTTTTTCTACCAGCTTTCCATCTTCGCGAACTAATTTAGAGTTTAAACCTGCTTCTATAGGCATTCCTTCTGGGCCTTTATATGCTGTTTTGTAGAACTCTGCTACTTCCTTGTCTGTAATATCTGGTGCATAAAAGTTAATTGCAGAGGATAGAATATTATCTACACCTGCTTTTTTAGTAACTTTCTTATTGTCTGCATCATTAAACATTACTTCTATAACTTCTCTTGGTAGTTCTGTTCTAGATTTTTTTAACAATTCATCTTCAAAATATTCTCGAGAAAAATCTGGTTTTATTTTATCATTAGAATAATGGTGGTGAATTCCATTAGAAAACCACACTCTTTTTAAATAGGTTTTAAAGTTTTTAAAATCTGCTGTTTCTCTATCTCCTCTATAACGTTCGTTAATTCTTTCTAATGCCTTTCTTATTTTTAAATTATGACGGTAATTTTGATCCCACATGATATCTCTACCAGCCAAACCTGCTTGTGTTAAAAAATAAACTAATTTTTGCTCTTTTAAAGTCAATTCTTCAAAACCCGGAATTTTATAACGCAATACTTTTATGTCTGCAAACTGCTCTACAAAATGGTTAAATTCTCCATCTTTTGTTACTGGATCTTCTTTTTTATCAACAGCACAAGAACCTAGCATTCCGGCAAGAATTGTTGTATAAATAATATGTTTTACTTTCATTTTATGATAATTTTATTTCAGTTTATAAATGTACAAATTAAGTTTGATACTTAAAACAATCTGATGTATGATCATTGACCATTCCAACCGCTTGCATATATGCATATACTACAGTAGATCCTACAAATTTAAATCCAAGTTTTTTTAAATCTTTAGAAATTTTATCTGATAAATCTGTAGTTGCAGGAACCTCTTCTCTTTTTGTAAATTGATTTAGAATGGGTTTACCATCTACATAATTCCATATAAATTTAGAAAAAGAGCCATATTCTTTTTGAATTTTTAAAAACAATTGTGCATTTGAAATGGCACTTTTTATTTTTAATTTGTTTCTGATTATACCAGCATCTTGCAACAAAGAATTGTATTTATTTTCTGAATAAGCGGCTATTTTATGGTAGTCAAAATCATCAAAAGCCTTTCTAAAGTTTTCTCTTTTATTTAAAATAGTAATCCAACTTAAACCCGCTTGAAAAGTTTCTAGAATTAAGAACTCAAATAACGTTTGATCATCATAAACAGGTGTTCCCCATTCATTATCATGATAATCTTGATATAGTTTACTATCGGTTACCCAAAAACATCTATTTTTCATCTTTTCTTTTAAAGTTTGAAAATTAATGTTAAAAGAATTAAAAATCAATTAATTTTGGAATAATTATTGCAACTTTACTATTCTTAAATCTGTTGATTATGAAACTTTTAAAACATTTTTTGATATTATTTTCTATTGTAATGTTCTTTTGGGCCTGTGGTTCAACTTCTGTAAAAAACAAAAGTATTGAAAAAGAAGAACCTGTAGTGATTGCAAATGATAGTTTAGAATACCAAATTATAATTATTGATTTGGGATTTACAAGTTATTTAAATTCTATTGCAAAACCTGTTGGATTTTACTCTCAAGAATACATGGAAAGTAAAAATAGATTTTTTGTTACAACTTGGAATATGAGAGCACAGAATCCAAATCGTTATAATCCTAATATTTATGAAAATGTAATCGATTATCAGCCCTCAATAGATTATGGTTATGATGTTAACTACAAGCTATTTAACTACTTTTTGTTTGCACAAAGAAAGTACAAAATGAATTTAGGAAATGGTTTAAGAAATCGAATTAATTAACAGCTTTCTTTCTATAACTTACAAAACTATAATCGTATTTATTTTTTTCATCAGCTTTAAAATCCTCTCTAGAAACTTCTTCCCAAATGGTTAGATCTATTTTTGGAAAAAAAACATCTGCTTCAAATTCTTGATGTACTACTGTAATATCTAATTTATCAACCAAATTACTTTCTAAAGCTTGTTTGTAAATTTGTGCTCCACCAATAATAAAAGCATCATCGTTATTGGTTAATTCAATGGCTTCTTCAATAGAATTAGCAATAAGACATCCATTTTTAAAATAATCGTTATTTCTAGTAATAATAACAGTGGTTCTATTTGGTAATGGTTTTCCAATAGACTCAAAAGTATTTCTACCCATTAATATATGATGACCAGAAGTTACTTTTTTAAAACGCTTTAAATCTGCAGGTAAATGCCAAATTAAATCATTATCTTTTCCTAAAGCGTTATTTTTTGCAATTGCAGCGATGATTGTAACCATATGATATTCTAATTTTTACAAAATTACTTCAAATATTTTTCAGATTTGACGTTTTTGACAGATTCCAACACAAAAACAGTATTTTACGAATACGTTTTCGAAGCAAAAACACTGAAAACCAATAAGAAAGATGCTTCTTTTTTTTATCTAAACAATAAAATTAGATCTGTTTTTTTTCTAAAAAACAATAATTATACGTCTCATATTAACAAAACAACAATTCTTTGTTATAAGTATTCAATGATCTTTGAGATTGCTCTCTTCTTGCATAAATTTACAGGAGAATTTGAAAATAAAATATTATGGCAATTAAAAAACAATTTTTAAAAAGCAAACCTGTTTGTAAAGTAACTTTTACTTTCCCTGCAGAAGAGGCAAATCATGTAGCTGTTGTTGGAAACTTTAATGACTGGAATACAGCATCTACACCCTTAAAAAAACTAAAAAATGGATCTTTTAAAGGAACTGTTGATTTAGAAGCTAACAATTCTTACGAATTTAGATACATTGTTGATGGAACATACGTTAATGATGAACAGGCAGATGATTTTACATGGAATGATTTTGCAGGTGCAGAAAATGCAGTTTTAAACTTATAATAAAATTTCTTATAAAACATAAAAAAGCGCATGATTTTATTAATCATGCGCTTTTTTATATTTTAGGAAGAAACTTATTCTACCCTAATCTTCATATAATCTAAATATTTTACTCTTACATTTTTTCCGTAATATTTTGCAGGAGTACGCATTTTAGGAATTAAAGCTACTATTCTAGCAATTTCATTCTTTAAAGTTGGATCTAATTGGAAGCCACCTGTGGTTCCATAATTTTTAACAGTCTTTAATTTAGATGAACCATCTTTTTCTATTCTAAAATCATATTTTAATTTTAAATATCCAGGTTTTAAATTTAAATTTTTACTAAAATGCTTGTTTAAAGATCTTTTAAAACAATCTTTACGATCTGTAGCAGCACTTTTTTGACAGCCGTCATAAGTAGGTACTTCATCTAAATTAATAAAATAAACAAACTCGTCTTTTTGTTGACCTAAGGCAACTTGAAATGCTAACAAGAAAAAAAGGATTCGTATTCTCTTCTTTTTTATAAATTTTAATTCGTTTTTTTGATAAATATACCCTTATTAAATGAGCTACAAAACTCATCTTTAAATAGCTACCTTACCTTTTATATGAGGATGCGGATTATAATCAATCAACTCAAAATCTTCAAAAGTAAAATCTTCTATATTTTTTATCTCCGGATTCATTTTCATTTTTGGAAGTGGCCTAAGATCTCTAGACAATTGCAATTCTAATTGTTCTACATGATTATTATAAATATGTGCATCTCCAAAAGTATGAATAAACTCCCCAAATTTATAACCACAAACCTGTGCCACCATCATGGTAAACAATGCATAAGAAGCAATATTAAAAGGAACTCCTAAAAAGATATCGGCACTTCTTTGATACAATTGACAAGACAATTTTCCATCGGCTACATAAAACTGAAAAAAAGCATGACATGGAGGTAATGCTGCTTTACCATTTGCTACATTTTCAGAAAAAGAAAGAGAAGTATCTGGCAAAACCGATGGGTTCCATGCAGAGACTAACATTCTTCTAGAGTTTGGATTGCTTTTTAAAGTAGAAATCACCTCTTTTAGTTGATCGATTTCATCACTATTCCAATTACGCCATTGGTGTCCATAAACAGGGCCTAAATCTCCTTTTTCATCTGCCCATTCATTCCAAATTCTAACACCATTTTCTTGAAGATATTTTATGTTCGTATCTCCTTTTATAAACCAAAGTAATTCATAAACTATCGATTTTAAATGTAACTTTTTAGTTGTTACCATCGGAAAACCTTCGTTTAAATCAAAACGCATTTGATAACCAAAAACGCTTTTTGTTCCTGTACCTGTTCTATCTCCTTTTTCGTTTCCGTTTTCTAATACGTGTTTTACTAAATCTAAATATTGCTTCATTATTTTACTAAACCTTAGAGAAATCTAAATTAAAAAAAAGCTTCAAATCTAAAAGATTGAAGCCTTTAATATATTATAAAGTTATTAACTAATCATGATTAATGTGAAATTGATTTTTTAATTTCATTAGGATCGTGTTTGTGTTTAAACAAAATGGCAAATGCAATTGCTATTACTAAAGAATATATTGCAAAAGTTAGCCAAATGTTATGCCAATCTTTTCCCGCACTTGTTGTAAAAAAATGATCTATTAAATAGCCACTAACTAAGCTTCCAAAAATAGCTCCAAAGCCATTTGTCATCATCATAAACAAACCTTGTGCAGAAGATCTAATTTTAGAATCTGTAGAAGTTTCTATAAATAAAGATCCAGAAATATTGAAAAAATCAAAAGCCATTCCGTATACAATACAAGATGCAATAATCATCCACAATCCACCTTCAGGATTTCCGTAAGCAAATAACCCGAAACGCAGCACCCAAGCAATCATACTAATAAGCATTACTCGTTTAATTCCGTATCGTTTCAAGAAAAACGGAATTGCTAAAATAAATAGTGTTTCCGAAATTTGAGAAATTGACATAATTATTGTAGAATATTTTACTACAAAAGAATCTGCATACTGAGGAATTAATTTAAAATCATCTAGATACACATCGCCATAAGCATTTGTAAGTTGTAATGCTGCTCCTAAAAACATGCTAAAAATAAAAAACAATGCGAGTTTATAATTGGCAAATAATTTAAAAGAACTTAAACCCATTAATTCTACAAATGATTTATTTTCAGACACATCGTGTTGTGGCTTACATTTGGGTAATGTAAATGAATAAATCCCTAATAAAACAGCAGCAACAGCCGCAATATAAAATTGATTTTCTGATGCTTTATTTCCTGATAAATTGGTAATCCACATGGCAGCAATAAATCCAATTGTTCCCCAAACTCTAATAGGCGGAAAATCTTTTACCACATCTAATCCATTTTTTTTCAAAGCATTATACGCTACAGAATTAGACAATGCGATTGTTGGCATATAAAAAACCATCGCTAGTAATATTACCCAAAAAAATGAAACTGGATTGTCTATCATTGGCACGTATAATAAGGTTAAACCTCCTAAAACATGTAAGATTCCATATAATTTTTCTGCATTTATCCATCTATCAGCAATAATTCCGCAAATAGTTGGCATAAATATAGAAGCAATTCCCATGGTAGAAAAAATAGCTCCAAAATCTGCACCATCCCACCCTTTTGTTCCAAACCAATAATTGGCTACCGTAATTAACCAAGCTCCCCAAATAAAAAATTGGAGAAAATTCATGATAATTAATCGTAATTTTACATTCATAAGTCTTCCTGTTTTTAAGTTAAGGACGTTTACTTATTTCGTCTCTAATTTTTGCTGCGAGCTCATAGTTTTCATCAGCAACAGCAGCATTTAATTTATTGTGTAACTCTTTTAAAGTAATCGAAGAAAAACCGCTTTCTTTTTGGGATGTTATTTCTTCTAAATCAATAGAAAAACCATCTAATTCTTCAGGCTCTTGAAGAGATAATTCTTCTTCTAATTTAAGGTAAACACCCGCTTTGTCTAAAATATTTTCATAAGTATAAATTGGCGCTAGAAAACGAATGGCAATTGCTATGGCATCTGAGGTTCTTGCATCTATACTCTCTTCTACTCCGTCTCTTTCACAAATTAAAGAAGAAAAGAACACACCGTCTACTAATTTGTGGATAATTACTTCTTTTACTTTTATTAAAAATCGATCTGAAAAAGTTTTAAATAAATCATGAGTAAGTGGCCTAGGTGGTCTAATTTCTTTTTCTAATGCAATGGCAATTGATTGTGCTTCAAATGCTCCAATGATAATTGGCAGCGTTCTCGTTCCTTCTATCTCGCTTAAAACCAAAGCATAAGCTCCGCTTTGAGTTTGACTGTAAGAAATTCCTTTAATAGTTAGTTTTATTAAACTCATATATCTTTCTACAAGGTAAGAAAAGTATTCTAATTGTTAAATGTTAATTTGTGGTTTACTTTTTTGTGGGCACAATTTAATAAAAATAAATAGTGTAAAAGTTTTATTTCTATAAAAATACACTCATCATTACAACTTCTGTTTGTGTTAAGGATTGAAGCATTTGTTTGAGCTCTTTTTATTTTCTTAAAAAAGAAAAAAGCGAGTGCCTTTCTACTCCGTTCAAGATAAACCCCAAACTTGACGAAATTATTTAAAAAAGTTTAGACAATTACTCATAAATAAAAAACCTATCAAAATACAATCTTGATAGGTTTTAAAAATATTATTTTTTAACTAATATTGGGAAGGCCCAAAGATTATTATGAAGCTTTAAAAGCTTTTAATTTTTCTATTAATTTTGGCACTACTTCAAAAGCATCGCCCACAATTCCGTAATCTGCAGCTTTAAAGAAAGGTGCTTCTGGATCTGTATTGATAACCACTTTTACTTTAGAAGCATTGATACCTGCTAAATGTTGAATTGCACCAGAAATTCCGATGGCAATATACAAGTTAGCAGCAACAGGTTTCCCAGTTTGCCCTACGTGTTCTCCATGAGGTCTCCATCCTAAATCTGAAACAGGCTTAGAACAAGCAGTTGCAGCACCTAACACTTCTGCTAACTCTTCTATCATTCCCCAATTCTCTGGTCCTTTTAAACCTCTACCTGCAGAAACAACAATATCTGCATCTGCAATCGTTACTTTACCAGTAACTCTTTCTATTTTTTCTGATTTCACTCCAGACTCTGCTAGTGTTGCCTCAAAACTTTCTGAAGTTCCTGTTACTGGGTTTTCATGAATTCCGAATGAGTTTTTTGCTAAACCAATTATCTTTTTATCTGTAGCAATTACAGTATTTGAAAATGCTTTATTAGAAAATGCTTTTCTTTTTACTGTAAAAGGACTTGTACTTGTTGGTGCATCTACAACATTAGAAGCGTAACCTGCTTCTAAATTTACAGCAACTATTGGCGCTAAGTATAAACTATCTATACTAGCATCTACAATAACCACATCTGCATTTTGAGCAGTTGCTGCTTGACTTATAACCGATGCATATTCTTTTGCATTAAAAGTATTTAGAGCATCATTAGATACTGTAAGTACTTTTTCTGCTCCATATTTATACAACTCTGAAGCGTCATTTGCTTTTATAGTTAAAGCAATCACATTGCTTCCTAATTGTTCTGCAACTTTTTTCCCGTAAGAAACTACTTCAAAAGCTGTTTTTTTAAATTTTCCGTCTGTTGAATCGGCAAAAACTAAAACTGACATATTTTTTATTTTTTATAATGAGATTCTTGCATATACAAGAATGGCATATTGTTAGATTACTTTAGCTTCATTATGCAATAAGTTTATCAACTCATCTACATTATCTGCATCTACTAATTTTACAGCTCCTTTTGGAGCAGGCTTTTCAAATGATTGAATTGAAGTGGCATTATCTATGCCAACAGGTTCAACTACACTTAAAGGTTTTTTACGCGCCATCATAATACCTCTCATGTTTGGTATACGTAAATCTTTTTCTTCTACAATTCCTTTTTGTCCTGCAACAACTAATGGTAAAGAAGTACTTAATGTTTCGTTACCACCATCTATCTCTCTAGATAAAGTAACAGAATTACCATCAACTTCCATTCCTACACAACCATTTACAAAATTAAAATCTGTTAATGCTGCTAACATTCCCGGAACCATTCCACCATTATAATCTATAGATTCTTTTCCTGCTAAAACTAAATCGTAACCTCCGTTTTTTACAACTGCTGCTAATTCTTTAGCTACAGAAAAACCATCTACTGCTTCTGCATTTACACGAATTGCATCATCTGCACCTATTGCTAATGCTTTTCGCAAAGTTGGTTCTGTTGTTGCGTTTCCAACATTTACAACAGTTACGGTTGCACCTTGTTTTTCTTTAAACCACATTGCTCTTGTAAGGCTAAACTCATCGTACGGATTGATTACAAACTGCACACCATTAGTGTCAAATTTTGTATCATTTTCTGTAAAATTAATTTTTGAAGTGGTATCAGGCACATGACTAATACATACCAATATTTTCATAAATTCTATTTTTTTAATCTTTATATCGGCAACGAAATTACGTCTTTTTTTTAAAAAATACTATGCATGCATAGTATTTTTTAAATTATTTAACAATTAGCGAAAACGATTGAGTATAATATCTTAATGAAGAATCATGCATTTTATAAAAATGTATCAAAAAAATTGACAATTATTTCCTTACTTTTGCGTGTCAAATAATACTTACAACTAAAAATTAGATGAAAACAGTTCAGTTCAGAGAAGCGATTTGCGAAGCAATGAGTGAAGAAATGCGTAGAGATGAAAGCATTTATTTAATGGGAGAAGAAGTTGCCGAATATAATGGAGCTTATAAAGCCAGTAAAGGAATGTTAGATGAGTTCGGTGCAAAAAGAGTAATAGATACTCCTATAGCAGAACTTGGTTTTGCGGGTATTGCTATTGGTTCTGCAATGAATGGTAATAGACCAATTGTAGAATATATGACTTTTAACTTTTCTTTGGTAGGGATTGATCAAATCATAAATAATGCAGCAAAAATTAGACAAATGTCTGGTGGGCAATTTAATTGTCCTATTGTTTTTAGAGGTCCAACAGCTTCTGCTGGTCAATTAGGAGCTACACATTCACAAGCTTTTGAAAACTGGTTTGCAAATACCCCAGGATTAAAAGTAATTGTACCGTCTAACCCTTATGATGCTAAAGGTTTATTAAAAGCAGCCATTAGAGATGACGATCCAGTTATTTTTATGGAATCAGAACAAATGTATGGTGACAAAATGGAAATTCCAGAAGGAGAATATATCATTCCTATTGGAGTTGCAGATATTAAAAGAGAGGGTACCGATGTAACTATTGTTTCTTTTGGAAAGATTATTAAAGAGGCTTATAAAGCAGCAGATGAATTAGCAAAAGAAAATATTTCTGTAGAAATTATCGATTTAAGAACTGTTCGCCCAATGGATCATGCAGCAATTATAAAATCTGTCAAGAAAACAAATAGATTAATTGTTTTAGAAGAGGCTTGGCCTTTTGCAAGTGTTGCCTCAGAAATTACCTATAGAATTCAAGATGAAGCATTTGATTATTTAGACGCACCAATTAAGAGAATTACAACAGCAGACACACCTGCTCCATATTCTCCTGTTTTATTAGAAAAATGGATACCAAATTCTAATGATGTTATAAAAGCTGTAAAAGAAGTGATGTACTTATAATATATCCTTTAAAACTTATATAAATCCTTTTTTCATTCAATTGAAGAAAGGATTTTTCTTTTTATTTAAAAAAATCTCAAAATCAACTTTTTTCGAAAACCATTGCGTAAAATATTCGTTACAATCCTATTGATAAACTCTCTAGTTTCACTATTTTTGCAGTCCGATTCTTAAAAAAAATATACAGATATGAGCATAAAAGACAAGAAAACATTCGATGTATTAATAGAAATTCCTAAAGGAAGCAGAAATAAATATGAATATGATTTTGAATTAAATAAAATTCGCTTTGACAGAATGTTATTTTCTTCAATGATGTACCCTGCAGATTATGGTTTTGTTCCTGAAACCTTAGCCTTAGACGGAGACCCATTAGATGTTTTAGTTTTAGGGCATGAGCCTACTTTTCCAATGTGTGTTATTGAAGTGAAACCAATTGGAGTTTTTCATATGACTGATGAAAAAGGGCCTGATGAAAAAGTAATTTGCGTACCTGTTTCGGATCCAATTTGGAATAAAAAAAATGATTTATCTGATTTAAACCCACACAGATTAAAAGAAATTGAACACTTTTTTAAAGTTTATAAAGATTTAGAAAAGAAAAAAGTAGATGTTGGCGGATGGGGAGATGCCAAAGAAGCATATAAGATTTTTAAAGACTGTGTTGATAGATATGAAAATAGTGAGCACAAAAAGAATGGTAATTTTACCATCTAAATAATAAAAGCCTTAAAATATTATCAACCTCTTAAAACTTTAAATTTTAAGAGGTTTTTTATTTCTCATCGATTTTATTACATTTACCATCGTTTTAAACTAATCAAATTAAATAAATATATGGAATCAATGATGATTTATATGCCAATTGTAATGGCTGTTTTAGGTTTAATCTACATGTGGATTAAAAAATCTTGGGTAATGAAGCAAGATGCAGGAGATGGTAAGATGAAAGAAATTTCAGACCACATTTATGAAGGAGCTTTAGCATTCTTAAGTGCAGAATACAGGTTATTAGCAATTTTTGTGGTTATTGTAAGTATCGCATTAGCTTCAGTATCTTTTATAGTACCAACTACACACATTCTAATTGTTGTCGCTTTTATTTTTGGAGCATTTTTTTCTGCTCTAGCAGGAAATATTGGAATGAAAATAGCTACCAAAACAAATGTTAGAACAACACAAGCAGCAAGAACTAGTTTACCAAATGCTTTAAAAATATCTTTTGGAGGAGGAACCGTAATGGGACTTGGTGTTGCAGGTTTAGCTGTACTAGGATTAACGGCATTTTTTATTGGTTTCTTTCACTTTTTTATGGGTGGTGTTTGGACAAACACAATGGACATGACAATTGTTTTAGAAACATTAGCTGGTTTTTCTTTAGGAGCAGAATCTATTGCTTTATTTGCTAGAGTTGGTGGAGGAATCTACACAAAAGCAGCAGATGTTGGGGCAGATTTAGTAGGTAAAGTGGAAGCAGGTATTCCAGAAGATGATCCAAGAAACCCAGCAACAATTGCAGATAATGTGGGTGATAATGTAGGTGATGTTGCCGGAATGGGAGCTGATTTATTTGGGTCTTATGTAGCAACTGTATTAGCTGCAATGGTTTTAGGAAACTATGTAATTAAAGACATGGGCGGAAGTATTTCTGATGCTTTTGGAGGAATTGGACCTATCTTATTACCAATGGCAATTGCCGGTGTAGGAATTATTATTTCTATTATAGGAACAATGCTTGTAAAAATTAGTAACAACGATGCAAAAGAGTCTCAAGTAATGGGCGCTCTAAATAAAGGAAATATTACAGCAATTATATTAGTAGCTATTTCTTGTTATGGATTAGTAACTTGGATGTTGCCAGAAACTATGAAAATGGAATTTTTTGGTGAAGGTTTACAAGAAATTTCTTCTATGAGAGTATTTTACGCAACACTTGTTGGTTTAATTGTTGGTGGAGTTATTTCTGCTGTAACAGAGTATTATACAGGGTTAGGAAAATCGCCAATATTAAAAATTGTTCAACAATCTTCAACAGGAGCAGGAACAAACATTATTGCTGGTTTAGCAACAGGTATGATTTCTACATTTCCATCAGTATTATTATTTGCTGGTGCAATTTGGGCTTCTTATGCTTTTGCAGGATTTTACGGAGTTGCTTTAGCTGCCTCTGCAATGATGGCTACAACAGCAATGCAATTAGCTATTGATGCTTTTGGACCTATTTCTGATAATGCAGGAGGTATTGCTGAAATGAGTGAACAAGAACCAATTGTAAGAGAACGTACAGATATTTTAGATTCTGTTGGAAATACAACTGCAGCAACAGGAAAAGGTTTTGCTATTGCTTCTGCTGCATTAACGTCATTAGCACTTTTTGCTGCCTATGTAACGTTTACTGGGATTGACGGAATCAACATCTTTAAAGCTCCCGTTTTAGCAATGTTATTTGTTGGAGGAATGGTTCCTGTAGTATTTTCTGCCTTAGCAATGAATGCTGTGGGGAAAGCTGCCATGGAAATGGTTCAAGAAGTTCGTCGTCAATTTAGAGATATCCCTGGAATTATGGAAGGTACTGGGAAACCAGAATACGATAAATGTGTTGCTATTTCAACAAAAGCTTCATTAAAAGAAATGATGTTACCTGGTTTATTAACTATTGGATTTCCTTTAATCATTGCTTTTTTACCATTGGCTTTTGGAATGGAAAAATTAGCGATTGCAGAAATGTTAGGTGGTTATATGGCTGGTGTTACAGTATCTGGTGTGCTTTGGGCAATTTTTCAAAACAATGCTGGTGGTGCATGGGACAACGCTAAAAAATCTTTTGAAGCTGGAGTAGAAATCAATGGAGAAATGACTTATAAAGGATCTGAAGCTCATAAAGCTGCTGTAACAGGAGATACTGTTGGAGATCCTTTTAAAGATACTTCTGGTCCATCAATGAATATTTTAATTAAATTAACTTGTTTAATTGGATTGGTAATTGCTCCTATTTTAGGAGGTCATACTGATGCAAAACCTCATGGTGAAGAAATTAAAAAAGAAGTAAAAGTTGAAATAAAACAAACTTCTGGAGAATTAGCAATGGCTACAATTACTACTTTTAAAATAGTAGACGGAAAAAAGACTTCTGAGATTGAAAAAATTGAAGGAACTATTGCAGAAATTGAAAAGAAAGCAAAAGAAGCTGGAACAATTGTTTCTGTGAATGTATTAAAAAATGAAAATGAAATTATTGAATCAAAACAATAAATACATTCCGTTTTAATTATAAAAAAAAAGCATCTCAAATGAGATGCTTTTTTTATGATATATATAAACGATTAAACTAAAGGTCCACCTGCCATAATCTCTTCATTTGCATAATCTTCAAACTGCTTAAAGTTTTCTTTAAATGAATCGGTTAATTTTTGTGCTGTTTTATAATAACCTTCGTCATTATTCCAAGATCTTCTTGGGCTTAAAACTTCAGTTGGTACATTAGGGCATGTTCTTGGTTGTTCTAAACCAAACATAGAATGTACATGATAATTACCTTTATTAGCAGCTTCTAAACTTCCGTCCATAGCAGCAGTTATCATTGCTCTAGTATATTTCAACTTCATTCTACTTCCAACACCATAAGGTCCGCCTGTCCAACCAGTATTTACCAACCAAACATTCACACCCGTTTCTTTCATTTTTGCACTTAACATTTCTGCATAACGTGTAGGATGTAAAGGCATAAAAGGAGCTCCAAAACAAGCTGAAAAACTTGGTTGTGGTTCTGTAACACCCGCTTCTGTTCCGGCTACTTTTGCAGTATATCCAGAAATAAAATGGTAGGCAGCTTGACCTGGATTTAATTTAGATATCGGAGGTAAAACTCCAAAAGCATCAGCTGTTAAGAAAAATATATTTTTTGGATTTTTTCCAATAGATGGTTTTTGAATATTATCAATGTGATAAATTGGATAACTAACTCTAGTATTTTGGGTGATTGAAGTATCGGCAAAATCGACAACTCCGTTCTCATCCATAATTACATTTTCTAAAATGGCTCCTTTTCTAATTGCACCATAAATTTCTGGTTCTTGCTCTTGTGATAAATTAATCACTTTTGCATAACACCCACCTTCAAAATTAAAAACAGTGTTTTCTGCTGTCCAACCATGTTCATCATCACCAATTAAGCTTCTTTCTGGGTCTGTAGAAAGTGTTGTTTTTCCTGTACCTGATAAACCAAAAAAGATAGCTGTATCTCCTTCTTTACCAACATTTGCAGAGCAATGCATTGGTAAAGCATTTTTATATACAGGTAGTATAAAATTTAAGGCAGAAAAAATTCCTTTTTTAATTTCGCCTGTATAACCTGTTCCACCAATTAAAACTATTTTCTTTTTAAAATTTAAAATAGCGAAGTTATGTTGGCGAGTTCCATCTTCTTCAGGATTTGCCATAAAACCCGGTGCGTTGACTACTGTCCATTCTGGAGAAAAATCTTTTAACTCTTCTTCTGTTGGACGTAAGAACATATTGTGTGTAAACATATTACACCAAGGATATTCATTTACGTTTCTGATGTTAAGCTTATAGTTTTCATCTGCACAAGCATAACTATCTCTAACAAAAATTTCTTTATTAGATAAATAATCTGCTACTTTAGTATATAAAGCATCAAACTTGTCCGAATCAAATGGTAAGTTAATATCACTCCACCAAACTTCATCTTTTGTGACATCGTCTTTCACAATAAAACGGTCCATTGGAGACCGTCCAGTAAACTCTCCTGTGTTAACAGCAAGAGCTCCTAAAGATGATTCTTTTCCCTGTCCTTTTTTAATAGTCTCGTTATGTAACTCATCAGAAGTTAACTGATAACGAATTGTTGCATTCTTGATTCCTAGACTATTTAACGAAATCGATTTCGTATTTGTATCTACCATATCAATATTTTTGTTTTATTATATTATAATGCAAAATTAAACATTATTTTAAAACAGGGTTATTTTTGACTAAGAAATATCAATTTTTAATTTTTATTCATTTTTTTAACAAAAATCATCATCAATAAAAACCATCCAATTATAAAAAACAAACCTCCTAAAGGAGTAACAAACCAGATAGATTTTGCTGAAACAGAAGTTAATTGAATCAGATAAATTGAACCCGAAAACAAGAGTATTCCTAAAAAGAAAACATAACTAATTCTATTTTTCTGTTTTTCAGAAAACCCCTCATAGATATTTACAAATAACAATACAAACACATGATACATTTGATATCGGACTGCTGTTTCAAAGCTCATTAACTGTTCTGTAGTTAAAATTTCTTTTAGAGAATGTGTCCCAAAAGCTCCTAAAACAATAGCTAGTAATCCTAAAAAAGAGGTAATTAGTAAATTTTTAAACATTTTTAATGGTTTTTGTTAAATTTTAAACAAATGATGTATCTTCGTATTTATACAAAAATACATCTTTTCATTTATGAAAAACATACTAATTATTGGCGCAGGAAAATCGAGTTCATCTTTAATCAAATATTTATTAGATAAATCTGATGAAGAAAATCTTTATTTAACGATTGGAGATATTTCAACAGAAAATGCAAAGAAACTTATCAATAATCATAAAAATGCAGAAGCAATTCTTATTGATGTATTTGATAAAAATCAACGTGAAGAAACCATAAAAAAAGCAGATGTTGTTATTTCTATGTTACCAGCAAGGTTTCATCTACAAGTAGCTAAAGACTGTATTTCTTTTAATAAACATATGGTAACAGCTTCTTATATTTCTAATGAAATGAAAGAACTAGATGTGGAAGCTAAAAAGAAAGGATTGGTTTTTATGAATGAAATTGGTCTAGATCCAGGAATTGATCATATGAGCGCAATGCAAGCTATTGATAAAATAAGAAGTAAAGGTGCAAAAATGTTATTGTTTGAATCTTTTTGTGGTGGATTAGTTGCTCCAGAAAGTGATAATAATTTATGGAATTATAAATTTACTTGGAATCCAAGAAATGTTGTTTTAGCAGGACAAGGAGGTGCTGCAATGTTTATACAAGAAGGAACCTACAAATACATTCCTTATCATAAATTATTTAGAAGAACCGAATTCTTAAAAATTAATGGAAGTGGAAATTTTGAAGCCTATGCAAATAGAGATTCGTTAAAGTATAGAAACGTATATGGTTTAGATAACATACCAACTATGTACAGAGGAACTATTAGAAAAGTTGGTTTTTCTAGAGCTTGGAACATCTTTGTACAATTAGGGATGACAGACGACAGCTATACAATAGAAAACTCTGAAAACATGAGCTACAGAGATTTTGTAAATTTATTTTTGGCCTATTCTCCATCAGATTCTGTTGAATTAAAATTACGTTCTTATTTAAAAATAGATCAAGATGATTTAATGTGGGAAAAATTAGTAGAATTAGATCTTTTTAATCCAACTAAAAAAATTGGAATTAAAAATGCTACTCCTGCACAAATGCTTCAAAGCATTTTAGAAAATTCTTGGACATTACAAGAAGATGATAAAGATATGATTGTTATGCAACATCTTTTTGGTTATGAAATTGATGGAAAAAAACATCAAATTGAAAGTAGTTTGGTTGTTCTTGGTGAAAACCAAACATATACTGCTATGGCAAAAACAGTAGGTTTGCCCGTAGCAATTGCTGCTTTAAAAATCTTAAAAGGAGAAATTAAAACTCCAGGGGTACAGTTACCAATTACCAAAGAAGTATATGCTCCTATTTTAAAAGAATTAGAAAATTACGGAATCATTTTTAAAGAAAAAGAAACTACTTATTTAGGATATAATCCTAATAATGTAGTAGGATAACTACATTTTTAAATAAAAATATTTTGTTAAATTAATATACTCTTTTGTATATTGATGACGAGCTGTTTCTATAATTAAATGTTCTTCTTTAATTGTTGTTTGATGAAAAGAAAACTCTAACAAACTTCTTTTTATTTCTGAATTTTTGTTGCCTTGAACCCTACAAACTCTATTTAAAAGTAAGTTGTTATTTTTTGCTAAATTGATAAAATTACCTTCTTCTTTAAAAGGGATCACAATAGAAAATTTTCCACTCTTAGATAATATTTTAGAAACTCCAACAAGCAATTCATTAAAAGAAAGTGAAGAAGTAAAACGAGCTTTATTTCTAGAAACATCTTCAGTTTCAAAATCATCCGTATAAAAAGGTGGATTCGAAACAATGAAATCATAGGTTTCTTCCTCCTCTGCTATTTCATCAGCAAACTCTTGAAAAGTAGCATTATAACAATACAATCTATCTCCCCAATCTGAAGCTTCAAAATTAGCCATAGTTTGTTCGTAAGCATTTTCATCAACCTCAACAGCATCAATTGTCATTGCATCGGTACGTTGTGCAATCATTAAAGAAATTACACCGGTTCCTGCACCAATATCTAAAATTGTATCTGGATAATTATCTACTGAACACCAAGCTCCTAATAAAACACCATCTGTTCCAACTTTCATGGCAGTTTTATCTTGGTTGATTGTAATTTCTTTGAAAATGAAGGGTTTTGAACTAATGATTTCTACTATTTAATCTTTATTAAATCTTCTTTTAAAATAATCTGATTTAGTCTTTCTGCTCTTAGAGCGATTTAAATGTTGAACCACAAAATATAAAACAATAAGCCCTAAAAAGATCAACATATTAAAAAAAAACAGAAAGAAAGCAATTTGAATTCCTTCTTATATTGTATGATAGCAGTAGTTAGCAAATTGTTATTTGTAAAGCAACTCCAATTACGTCCCTAATTTAACCTGCTAAAAAACATTAAATTATATGAGTCTAAAATTACTAAAAAAAGAGAATATATCAAAGGTATTTTGATGCAAACTATACTAATAAATCAACTAGTGTTTATAATTGCTAGCTCTGGTATTTAAATGAATTATCTGTAATTTGTACTAGTAAGTAACACATGGGAAAAGTTCTTCTTTTATTGATGTTGAATTCGTTTGATATTTGAGTCAGGATCTGTAGTGACCACTGTGGGTCAAGCAGTGATTCATGATGATAAAAAAAATGCCTTCTATTTTTTTCAATTCTTTATTGTACAACGTATTATTCCCAAGAAATGTATAAGACCATTCTTACTTTATCTAATCGTTTGTTACATTTTCCATCTTTAATCGTTCTTATAATATACCAACCCAATAAACTTATAAAAATGAATGAACTTGTTGTAGAAACCAAAAACCTTAATTTTTCTTATTCTAAAAACAAGAATGACATTCAAGATTTGGAGCTTAAAGTTCCTAAGGGAAGTATTTATGGTTTTTTAGGTCCAAATGGCTCAGGGAAAAGCACCAGCATTCGTCTTATTCTTGGTCTTTTAAAGAAAAATTCCGGAACAGTTGCTCTTTTTGGAGAACTTTTTAATGAACAATCAAGACTTAACGTTTTAAATAAAGTAGGTGCCTTGATAGAAAACCCTTCTTTATATGAGCATTTAAATGCGATTGACAATTTGAAAATATCTGCTAATTACAGACAAAATATATCTTCAAATAGAATTCAAGAAGTATTAGAGACTGTAAACCTAACTAAGGCTAAAAACAAAAAGATAAAAGAATATTCACTAGGAATGAAACAACGATTAGGATTGGCAATTTCATTATTAAGTAATCCTGAACTAATCATTTTAGACGAGCCAACAAATGGATTAGACCCAAAAGGAATTATAGAAATGCGCACCCTTATTAAAGACTTAAACAAAAAGTTTGGCACAACAATTTTTATTTCAAGTCACTTGTTAAGTGAAATTGAAAAAACCTGTACACACGTTGGTATTATTAGAAATGGTAAGATGTTATATCAAGATACTGTAGCGAGTTTAAAAGATTCAAAAGGTACAAACATTAAAGTTGAAATAGAAGTAGACAACCCCAATGAAGGAGTGTCTGTACTTAAGAATTTGAAAATGGAAAACATTTCGTTGCTTGATGATTTGTTACAAATTGAAGTAAAAAATAAAAATGAAATAACAGATGTGATAGATGTTTTAAGAACGGAAGGAATTCATATTTACCAAGTAACCATTAAAAATAATTTAGAAGAACTCTTTTTATCATTAACCGAAAATTAATAGTATGTCAACAATAGTATATTATACCGCAAGCTTAAAAAATGAACTTATTAAATTAAAAAGAACATTTGCTTTTTGGCTTACCATTATTAGTGCAATTCTTTTTCCAATATTATTTTTTATCGCTTATATTTTTGAGCATAAAACTTTAGTACCTGCAGCAGGGGTAAATCCTTGGGGGAAATTTATGGTGACTCAAATTGAAAATTCTACGCCCTTTTTTATACCCATGTTTATTGTTTTAGTTACCAGCTTGATTATGCAAATAGAGCATAAATCTTTAGGTATAAAACATTTATTTGCATTGCCTGTACCCAAATCGAGTATCTATTTCGGAAAATTAAGCATTGTTATTTTAGCTATAATAGTTACTTATATATACTACTATATAGCAATTCTCTTATCAGGTGTTTTATTAGGTTTTGTTTATCCTGATTTAGGATTTTTAAATTTTCAGCCAGAACATTTTCAATACCTAAAAATATTAATGACTTCTTTTGTGGCTTCTTTAGGTATTATTGGAATTCAATTTTGGTTAAGTTTCAGATTTAAGAACTTTGTTATTCCTTTAGGCTTTGGAATGTTCTTAGCTATTATTGGTATCATTGTTTCACAAGCTCCACAACAATCCATTTATTTTCCATATTCGTTTAGTGTTTTATCAGTTTCTCTAGGTGATAAAATGCCTTTAATTTTTGGCATTTCCTCCGTTACTATATTTAGTATCCTATGTTTTTTAATAACAAGTATTTTTGGTTATTTCAACATAAAAAAGTTAAATATTAAATAGTAAATTATTTTAACGATTATTAACTCTTGCATTATGTGTATATAAAAAATACGTGCTTCTGTAAGAGGGTTTTCCGACGTAAAACTTTAGCTCCCTTACCAGAACCACATCAAAAAGCCATTAATACATCTACATAGATTGTCATTTCTTTATAGCGTTTTGGTTCTGCTACAATTTTTTGTTTGTATTACATTTGACTGGAAATTTTGTGAGCTTTAGTTTTTAGCTGTAAGACGTTAGAGATTCCTTGTCGTTTGTTCCTTGCTTTTTCAGAATAACGTTGGTTAATTTTTGTTGTTATGTGGGCTTTTTATTAGGTGAAATATTTACTCTAAATATATACCGCTTAGAGAAACTAATTATTTTTTTTAAGAGTCTATATTTAGTTTATTAAGCAGACACGGTGTTCTGTATTTGTGCATATTTTAGTTTTTTGATGTTACTAAATAACTAATTTAGCAAAACAACATCTATCTTAACAAAGCAAAATGTCCTTTGTATTGCTTGCCATTTGGGTGGTTGATAATGTACCAATAATCGTTGCTTGGTAGGTTTGCCCCATTTAATGTTCCGTCCCAGCCTATAAGTGAGGTGGTTTTGACAAGTAATTTTCCGTAACGGTTAAAAATGAGAAGTTCTAAATTTGCATTGAAATCTCTCGAAGTGCCAACGGGTCTCCAAACATCGTTTATATGATCTCCATTAGGTGTAAAGAATTGTGGGAATCCTAAAATTGAAAACTCTATAAATGTGTTGCGACATAAGTTTTTGTCACGTACATAAATGGTATGAAAACCAGGTTGCAGATTAGAAAAAGTGTTTGCATCTTGGTAGAAGTCAAATTCATTATCTATAGCGTATTCGTAATCGCCTTCGCTAGAAATGGTAATGCTTGCTGTGTTATTTGTTGTTAATTCGGTATACTGTAAACCATCAATTACAAGTTCGTTTAATGGTAATAGAGTAATCGTTCTTGTTTTGCTACATCCATTTGCAGCGGCTATGATTACGGTGTAAACTCCTATTTGATTGGCGTTAAAAGTTGGTGTATCAACACCAGTATCTGTACCATTAAATAACCATTGGTAATCGAAATTGTTTGGATTTCCATTGGTAACACCACCCAATAAATTTGTGGTTTGAGGAAAACTATTTAAGCAGTATAAAATAATTTCGTCTTCTAATAATTGTGGTGTAAAAAGCACATTTAATGTGAGTTCCGAAATGGCATAACATTGGTTCGTATCAGTTGTGACTTTTACAAAAATGGTTTGGGAATTTTGAATGGTATTGTTAAAATTTCCATTTATAACATTGGTTTCATCAAAAGCATCAGCATAAGTTGTGTAAAATGTTATGGATGCATTTGCTGGTACTTGAAGTTCAATTTGGGTTCTAATGTCATTCAAATTAAAGGTTGCAAAACCATCGACTACTTCATCATCACAAATATTAACATCTTGTAAGGTTAATGTGTTTGCAGAAATATCTAAGATAATTTCTGCTATGTTTGAACAACCTGTTGCCTGACTTATAACTGATGCGTAAACAATTTGTCCAGCAGTTGTATTATTATAATTACTAGGATTTGGAATAGGATTGCTTCCGTTTTCAGCATCCGTAAAAGAAGTATAAAAAGCCGTAATACTTAAGGCTTGATCATTATTAATGATAACATCTGTAGCTTCAAATAAATTATACGTTGTTAAACCATCTTGATTGGCATCACATTCAATAATTGTGGTGTCCATTACATTAGGAAGTGGGGCGTATTCTAGAATAATTTCACCGTAAGAAATACAACCATTATCTAAGGTAACTTCAACATTATAGGTACCTGTTTCGGAAACGTTAAGTGTGCTTTCGGTTTCGGTGGTTTGTTCTACAGTATCTTTAAACCATTTATAACTTGGTGTTCCTGCTTGTGTAGCATTTAAGGTGATGCTTTCGGTTCCGCAAATTGCGTTGTTGGTTGCTAGAAGTCTATCGACACCTAAATCTGTAGTGAGTTGAAAACTACCCGCTTCAAGAAAAACGGCGGAATCGTAACGGTAATTTTCATGATCGGCAATTACCAATTTTACATGATACGTAACATTAGGTGTGGTGTTTGCTGTTGCGGTTAAAATGGTAGTTTGACCATTGAAGTTTATAGGTTGATAACTTGAATCATTCCAACCACCAAAGTAAGCTTCGTTAATTGGATCACAAGAACCTGGAATTCCTGAATGCACAGTTGTTACTTTTATAGGAGTTTGTGTGTCTGGAACAAGTGCTATATTTTCATAATCGGAAACTGGTGCACTTGCAGGTTTTATTAAAAAACCAAATAAATCAGAATATCGACAAGTGTTTGAGTCTCCTTCTTGGTATTCTTCCGAAGCAAAAAGATAACGAAAACTTACTTGATTTGCTTGGGTAGTAAAATCAAATTCTATAATCGTAGCGTTTATAGTATTGGTTTCTTGTAAAGCTGTTTCTAAATCTTGATCGCCCATCCAATTGTTAGCATCGTCATCACTTAAGTTATTATTTGGTCCTGGAACATTGTTTAGTCTTCCTGTACTTAAAACAATACCACTTTGAAAAGGAAAGGTTGTTCCTGTAGCATCGAAGTAGCCGTAACTGCGTTCGTTAGCTCCAAAATTACCTCCAACTGTGTTTGTAACTTGCACATTAGAAATACAATTACTACCTATTAAAACATCTTCAATAAGTTGTTGTGGCGAATAAGTTTGACTGTCTACAGTAATGCTCTGCGCATTTACAAACATTACAGCAAATAAGATAATTAATAAGGCTATTTTCTTTATCATAACAACAGTATACAAAGATAAAAAAGAAGTTAAGTATTTAAAGTATAAAAAGTGTTAAAGCCAATTCTACTTCGAAAATTTTTTAGAATTCAACATTTTTTTCAAATTAGCTTTTAAGGTTTGAATTTTCTAATTCTATTGAAGCATTAATCATTTAATTTCTATTCTCTAAATTGTGATATTCAAAGCCATAATAATTATTTCTTTTTGAAATGGTAACAGAATCTGCTGTGGGAATAAAAAGTGAGCTTGATTTTTAAGTTTTGTTCTTTTCCATTGATGAATACTGAATCAAATTCAGCACAGGCTTCTTCGAATGTTTGACGCTCGCCTGCCAGTTTCTATGGAGGTGGGAACTGTTACTTTGAGTGTTGAGTTTCGGGATTTAGCAAGGACACACCAAGCTGAAAATCCATTAGGTTTTTCAGAAGTAGGCGATAACAAGCAATTACTTATAGCCTTTGTTGTGCTTAGTGTTTTATTTCCAAGTCAATCTGTCTTCCTTCTTCAAATGCTTTTTTATCCATTCCTGTGCCAACTGCGATACCTATAACCATTCCGATTGGCAATCCTATTCCTAAAAAAGCCATATTCCCAAGGCTAGCTCCAAAAGCAACTCCAAAAGGAATTCCGAATGCAGCCATTCCAACTGCCAACCAAGTATTTCGATAATGATTTTTAGTTACCAGTTTATGTTCTTTCTCAATTAGCTTAATTATGAGAGATTGAGTCTTTTTAATTTGTTTACTCAGCTCTTTTTCTGATTCCGAAACTGAATTCACAAGGTTAATTCCGTTATTAATAGATTCTACAGTACCTTTAGGCAATTTCTTTGTTCTCAATTCCATTAAAAGTTTATCGAATTGAGTATAAGAAGCGTAAAGTTTTTTATCTTGGTATTTCTCTGGTCTATTTTTTAGTTCTTTTATTTCCATTTGTTATCATTAAGCACAACTCGTTATATAATCATCAATTCTTATTTTACATCCTAAAATTAAAGGAATCAAAGAACATTATATAAGGATGTACAATTTATAAAAAAATGAAGTATATATTATGATATCTTATGTTTTTTAATACTTACTAATTGATTTTAATAGAAATTGACCTTGATTTTTAAGTTTTGTTCTTTTGCGAGTTGAATCCTATTTATTGTTTCTCTGTTCTTATCCATTGATGAATACTGAATCAAGTTCAGCACAGGCTTCACCAAAAATCTAGACTTATTTTATTTTGGGTTTTGTGGAAAAGTAAAAACCCTTTAAAACATAGGTTTTAAAGGGTTTTGGTATTTTTTAAAAATCAATTTGCAGAGAGAAAGGGATTCGAACCCTTGGTACCGTTACCAGCACACTACCTTTCCAGGGTAGCCTATTCGACCGCTCTAGCACCTCTCTTTTTACAAGTAAAGTTCTATCAACCCTTCTGGAGTATCTACTTCTATTGTATTCTTTTTTCTATCTACTTTTTTAATGAAATCATCTACCATCGGAATAAAAATTTCTTTTCCCTCTCTATCAATTTCAAAAAGTGGTTGTGCAGCTTTATCATTTATATGAACAATCTGCCCCACTTCCCCAAAATTAACATCAACGACAGTAAAACCAATTACTTCATGATAATAAAATTTATCACCAGATAATTTTGGCAACATCGTAGTTGGTAAATAAATTCCCGATTTTAAGATCGCATCTGCTGCTTCCTCAGAATACACGTCTTCAAACTGAACACGTAATTGATTTCCTTTGTGAAGTGAACTTTTTTCAATAAAAAATGGAACCAGATTATTGCCTAAATCGACATAAACTGATTCCATTTCTGTGTACAACTCAGGTTCGTCGGTATCTAATTTGATAACCACTTCACCTTTAAAACTATATTTTGTTACGATTCTGCCTAAATAAAAACAATCTTCTTTACGCATATCCGTATTTCTTTATAATTTATTCTGCTGCCTTTTCTGCTGCTTCATCAATCGTTTCAGGAGCTGTTTCTTCTGCTACAACTTCTTCAGCAACTTCTTCTACAACAGGTTTTGCTGCTTCAATTCTTGCTTCGTTTACTGCCTTTTCTGCTGCAAATGCTGCTGCTTTCGCATCAGATTCTGCTTTAGATAAACCAGCTTCTTTGTCAGAAATTTTAGTAGCTTTTGCTTCTAACCACGCTGCAAATTTTGCATCTGCTTGCTCTTGAGTTAAAGCGCCTTTTCTTACACCACCAGCTAAATGATTCTTTAACATAGCACCTTTGTAAGATAAAATGTTTTTTACAGTATCAGTTGGTTGTGCACCATTTTGTAACCATTCTACAGCTTTATCAACGTTTAAATCAATAATTGCAGGGTTAACATTTGGATTGTAAGTACCTATTTTTTCTAAGTATCTACCATCTCTTTTTGCACGAGCATCAGCGGCAACGATCCAATAGAATGGTTTCCCTTTTTTACCGTGTCTTTGTAATCTAATCTTTACAGACATAATTTGTTAATTTTTTAAGGTTCTCGACCTTGGTTATTAATAATCTTACCATCTCGTAGTAAGTGGGCGCAAAAATACAAAACCTTTTTTAAACTAAAACACTAATTATCAATATTTTTTATAGCGTTCGAGCGGGCTTTCACTACTCGCTTTTTTTATGCTTATTTTTCTCAGTATCTCAAGTAATTATAAGCAATTTCATTGTTTTTGAAAGACACTGAATTGACTTTGCATAAAAAAGAGCTCAAACACACCGTTCAATCCCTAACGCACTTACTAACAACCAATAAAAAATAGCTCTCAATTTCACACTTTAAAATCCATCAAAAAAATGTAAATTTACAGTCCTTTTAAACAAATAAACTCATCTAACAAAAAGCCCTTTTTATGTACTTAATTTTTGATACAGAAACTACAGGTTTACCTAAAAGTTGGAACGCACCAATTACAGATACAGACAATTGGCCAAGATGTATTCAAATTGCATGGCAATTACACGACGCAATGGGAAATGTGTTGGAACACAACGATTTTTTAATACAACCCGACAACTTCAACATCCCTTACGATGCAGAAAGAATTCATGGAATTTCTACAGAATTAGCAACAGAGCAAGGAATTTCTTTAGATGAAGGACTAAAGTTATTTAATGAAGTTTTAGCGAAAACAAAATTTATTGTTGGTCAGAATTTAAATTTTGACTTAAATATCATGGGATGTGAATTCCATAGATTAGGCA
The DNA here is from genome assembly GCF_022662535.1 of Polaribacter marinus. Classification (GTDB taxonomy): domain Bacteria; phylum Bacteroidota; class Bacteroidia; order Flavobacteriales; family Flavobacteriaceae; genus Polaribacter; species Polaribacter marinus. Next base: position 88,102 of record NZ_JAKQYM010000004.1, on the reverse strand, counting down.
TAGAAAGTAATTTAACTTCTCTTCCTATTCTAGATACTTGTACAGAGAAAACAGCAACGATGTGCCAGATCCCTGGAGGTCGTGGAGGTAAATTTAAACTTCCCACCTTAACAGAATTACACAATCATTTATTTGGTGTGGGTTTTGGTGAAGCGCATAATGCAACGGCCGATGTGGAAGCAACTACACGTTGTTTCTTAGAGTTGATTCGTTTAAGAGAATTTACCAAAGAACAATTAGATGTTGATGATGAGTACTTTAAAAATTTCTCAGAAGCAAACCCTAAACCTATTCAAGTAATTGGTTTAAAACACATCAACCTTAAAAAAGAAAGCGATAGAATTCGCCAACGTCTTGAAAAATTAAAAGACACAGAAACGACAAAGTCTACTTCGGCTGGTTTGGCCGAATTAAAAGATGTACCTTTTTCTCATTTACACAATCATACCCAATATTCTGTTTTACAATCTACCATGCAACTAGGTAATATTGTAAAAGCTGCGGCAAAAGATAATATGCCTGCAGTTGCCATGACAGATACCGCCAATATGATGGGGGCTTTTCATTTTGTAAATGCCGTTTTAAATCATAATAAAAATGCAGAAACTCCTATAAAACCAATTATTGGTTGTGAATTTAATATTTGTGAAGATCATAAAAACAAATCGCAAAAAGACAACGGGTACCAAGTTGTTTTATTGGCAAAAAATAAAAATGGATATCATAATTTAGCAAAACTGTCTTCTGCTGCCTTTGTAGATGGTTTTTATTATGTACCAAGAATTGATAGAAAATTAGTAGAAAAATACAAAGAAGATATTATTGTTTTAACCGGTAATTTATACGGTGAAGTTCCTAGTAAAATTTTAAATCTCGGAGAAAAACAAGCAGAAGAGGCTTTAATCTGGTGGAAAGAACAATTTAAAGACGATTTATATATTGAGTTGATGCGTCACGATCAACAAGATGAAACCATCGTAAACGAAACTTTACTAAAATTCTCAAAAAAACACGATGTAAAGATTGTTGCCACTAACAATACATTTTATTTAGAGAAAAAAGATGCCAACGCACACGATATTTTATTGTGTGTAAAAGATGGCGAAAAACAAGCGACTCCTATTGGAAAAGGCCGTGGTTATAGATACGGATTGCCTAACCAAGAGTACTATTTTAAGTCTTCAGACGAAATGAAAATGCTTTTTGCAGATTTGCCAGAAGCCATTATCAACATTCAAGAAATTGTAGATAAAATTGAAATTTTTACTCTAGCTAGAGATGTTTTATTACCAGCTTTTGACATTCCTGATGAGTTTAAAGACCCAAAAGATGAAGAGGATAAAGGAAAGCGTGGTGAGAATAATTTTCTAAAACACTTAACTTTTGAAGGCGCAAAAAAACGTTACGGAGAAATTACGGAATCCATTAAAGAACGTTTAGATTTCGAATTATCTGTAATTGAAAAAACAGGATATCCTGGTTACTTCTTAATTGTAGAAGACTTTATACGTGAAGCAAGAAAAATGGATGTTTCCGTAGGTCCTGGTCGGGGTTCTGCAGCCGGTTCTGTTGTTGCCTATTGTCTTTGGATTACCAACATAGATCCTATTAAATACGATTTACTTTTTGAGCGTTTCTTAAATCCAGAACGTGTATCCATGCCCGATATTGATATCGATTTTGATGATGAAGGTCGTGGACGTGTAATGGATTATGTAATTGATAAATATGGCGCAAACCAAGTTGCTCAGATTATTACGTACGGAACCATGGCGGCTAAATCATCCATTAGAGATACGGCTAGAGTTTTAGACTTACCTCTTTTTGAAGCCGATAGAATTGCCAAATTAATTCCAGGAATAAAACTAAAAAATATTTTTGGTGATGATGCAAAAAGTAAAAGTAAAGTTGATGGTTTACGTGCCGAAGAAAAACAATTAGTTGAAGAATTAAAAAACATGTCTTTTGGAAACGATTTGATTTCCGAAACCATTAACAAGGCTACCATTTTAGAAGGTTCTGTTAGAAATACTGGTATTCATGCTTGTGGAGTCATTATTACACCAGGCGATATTACCAATTATGTACCTGTAGCCTTAGCTAAAGATTCTGACATGTATGTTACCCAATTTGATAACTCTGTTGTAGAATCTGCAGGATTATTAAAAATGGATTTCTTGGGATTAAAAACGCTGACTTTAATTAAAGACACTGTTAAAATTGTAAAAGCAAGACACAACATCACTTTAGACCCAGAGAACTTTCCTTTAGATGACGAAAAAACTTACGAACTTTTCCAAAGAGGAGAAACTGTTGGTATTTTTCAATATGAATCCCCAGGAATGCAAAAACACATGCGTTCTTTAAAACCCACAGTTTTTGCCGATTTAATTGCCATGAATGCCTTGTACAGACCTGGTCCAATGGAATATATTCCGTCTTTTATTAATAGAAAACACGGAACCGAAGATATAGAATACGATTTACCTGCCATGGAAGAATATTTGGCAGAAACATACGGAATTACAGTTTACCAAGAGCAAGTAATGCTTTTGTCGCAAAAACTGGCAGATTTCACAAAAGGAGAAGCCGATGTTTTACGTAAAGCAATGGGTAAAAAACAAATTGCGGTACTTGATAAAATGAAACCAAAATTTGTAGAACAAGCTTCTGCAAAAGGACATGATGCTGAAAAATTAGAAAAAATATGGAAAGACTGGGAAGCCTTTGCTAGTTATGCCTTTAACAAATCTCACTCAACTTGTTATGCGTGGATTGCTTATCAAACAGCCTATTTAAAAGCACATTACCCAGCAGAATACATGGCTTCTGTACTTTCTAATAATATGAAAGATATTAAAGCAGTTTCTTTCTTTATGGAAGAATGTAAACGAATGGGATTGGAAGTTTTAGGACCAGATTTAAATGAATCTTATCTAAAATTTTCAGTAAATAAAGATGGTGCTGTTCGTTTTGGAATGGCTGCTGTTAAAGGTGTTGGTGCAGCTGCTGTAAGAGCTATTATTGCAGAACGTAAAGAAAACGGAAACTATACTTCTATTTTCGATTTAGCAAAACGTGTAGACTTAAGAGCTGCCAACAAAAAATCTTTTGATAGTTTGATAAAAGCTGGGGCTTTTGACTCTTTTGCAGATACCCATAGAGCACAATATTTTGCCACTGACGAAAAAGGATTGACCTTTTTAGAACGCGCCATGAAGTTTGGAAGTAAATTTCAAGAAAACGAAAACTCTGCGCAAGTTTCTATGTTTGGAGAAGCTTCTACGGTACAATTTCCAGAACCAGATATTCCAGAATGTGAAACATGGGGAACTATGGAATTGTTATCACAAGAAAAAGAAGTGATTGGAATTTATATTTCTGCTCATCCTTTAGATGATTTTAAAAATGAAATGATTTTCTGCAATGCTTCATTAAGACATTTTAAAGATGATTTAGCAAAATATGTAAACATGAATTTATCTTTTGCTGGTATTGTTACTGATGTACAACATAGGGTTTCAAAAGCAGGAAAAGGTTGGGCTATGTTTACAATTGAAGATTATAATGATAGTAATGAGTTTAGAATATTTGGTGAAGATTATTTAAAATTTAAACATTTTTTAGTTCCTAATTCTTTCTTATTTGTACGCTCAACAATTCAACCTGGCTGGACCAATAAAGAAGGTGTTACAAGTGATCCACGTTTAAAATTTACAGATTTTAAATTGCTACACGATATCATGGATGAATTGTGTAAAAAAGTCACTATTAAAATTCCTTTAGACGAAATAAAAGAAGATACTATTTTAAATTTAGAAACCATTTTAAAAAATAACCCAGGAAAACAATCTTTAAACTTTACCATTTGGGATGCTAAAGAAAAAATTGAAATGAGTTTACCTAGTAGAAATACTAAAGTTCATATTTCTAAAGAATTACTTACTAGTTTAGAAAATCAGCAAATAAAATATAAATTAAATTGATTTTATTGACAAACAGTAACAAAACTAGCAAATCCTATTTATTACGATTGGCTATATAAAAAATAAATGACACAAAACAAAAACGGTGTTTGGGTAAGTTGGAATAAAAATCTTACACACAAATACACATCTCTTTATAAAATTACCTCCGAAAAAGAGCTACAAGAAGTTGTTAAGAATTCAGATAAAATTCGTGTTTTTGGAAGCAAACAGTCTTCTGCAGATATTGCTTCTGATGCAGAAACTTTAATTGATATTACTTCCTATAATAAAATTATATCCTTTAATGATTCCGAAAAAACAATTACTGTTCAATCCGGTATCCTTTTAGGTGACTTCATTGAAACTATAGAAAACAAAGGCTGGTGCATTCCTTGTTTGCCAGATATTAATACAATTACAATTGGTGGGGCTTTAGCTACTGGAACACATGGTACCAGTGGAAAATTATTATCAGAATATGTAAAAAAGTGCAGTCTTATTTTAGCTGACGGCACTGTAAAAGAAGTTACAGATAAAGACGAATTAATTCATGCCCTTAGAGTTTCATTAGGAGTTTTAGGTGTGTTCTCTGAAATCACTTTTCAATGCGAACTCATTTACACATTGCATGTAAAAGAAGGACCTGAAAATGACAAATTTTGGTTACCAAAAATAGAAGAGCGTTTAAAAAAACACGATTTTTTAAGAATTCTTTGGCTACCTCATACCAACAAAGGCTATGTAATTACTGGGGACAAAATCAATCCAAATACAGAAATTAAAGAAGACTTAGGTCCTAAATATTTAAAACACAGAAGAACAGCTTCAAAAGTATTATACAAATACACACATATTTTTCCTTGGATAACAGCCATTGCCAATAAACTGTTATACAAAGGTTTTTTTAGCTCAACAAAAGAACACAAAGGTTCTTTATACCAAGCAACTGTTACAAAATCTAGAGGATCTACCTTAGAGTTGGCAGAATGGACCATTGGTTTAGATGTATTCCCTAAAGTATTTGAAGAATTAAAAAAAGAAATTAATAAGTGGAGTAATAAATCGTTTATTCATATACCAATGGACATTCGTTTTGTGTATAAAGACCTATCTTGGTTAAGCTATGCGTATAAGAAAGATACGGTTACCATGGGATGTGTTTCTAGAAATGCAGCTACCGCAGACACTTATGAAGCATTTAAAAGTATTGAGAAAATATTTTTGAAATACGGAGGTAAACCTCATTGGGCAAAACGTTTTACAGCTAAAGATGCAGAACTTACTAAAGTTTATGAGCAATGGAATGCTTTTAAAACTTTAAGGAAAGAATTAGATCCAACTAATAAATTTTTGAACCCGTATTTAATGGAAATATTCAACGAAAAAAGAAATAATTAATGGAATTACCAAAAGGATTTTTATTTGATTTTGATGGTGTAGTTGTAGATAGTTTTGAAAGTCATTATTCGGCTTGGACTTCTGCTTTTAAAGAACTATTCAATCAAGAAATAGTTCCATTTCCTAAAAGTTATGCAGGAAAATCTCCTAAAATAATTGCAGCCTACTTTTGTAGTGTTATTGATGAGGAAAAACGTTCAAATGATTTATTTCTTCTAAAGAAAAAACATCTAGACATCTATTTTAAAGTTCCTAAGTTGCTACCAGGTGTTAGAGAAATTACTCGTTTTCTATCCGAAAAAAACACTTCTTATGGAATTGCAAGCAATGCTACAAAACAGTTTTTAAAAAATAGCATTCATCATTTATACTTAAATTTTACCACCGTTTTTGGATTGGAAGATTATGCAAAACCAAAACCTGCACCAGAAGCATATATATCTTTAGCAAAAGCATTGGGCTTTAAAGAAAATGATTTTAATGAGATTTGGGTTTTTGAAGATAGTTTAACAGGAACAAGAGCTGCAAAATTAGCAGGCATGATTCCTATTGGAATTACTACAGAATATTCTGGAGAAGAACTAAAAGAGGAAGGAAGTGTTTTGGTTTTTCCTACCTTATTAGAAGCTTATGAATATTTGAATAATCATGAAATTAAAAAAGAATAGATTATAGAGTTTCTTATATCGTTGAAATGACAACGTTGAGAATATTAAACTGTAACTTCTCTAAAAAGCGTTTCTAAATTCTTGTTTTTGGTATTTAAACTAAGAATTTTTAAGCCATTCTCTTGGGCAAAGTCAAATACCGTTGGTCTCATATCTTCATCAGATTCAAAAGTAATGTACCAAGTATTGTCGTAATTATTTTTATAAGAGACTATGTTTGGTAATTTTTTTATGAATTGCTCTTCTAACTTATAATCAAAGGCAACTTCTATAATTTGTTGATTGTTTTCTTTCAATTCAGAAAGCTTTTTATCAATTAATAATTTACCTTTTTTAATGATGATTACTCGATCACAAACCGCCTCTACTTCTTGCATAATATGCGTAGAAAACAAAACTGTTTTGTCTTTACCTAATTCCTTAATTAGTTCTCTAATTTCTACTAACTGATTTGGATCTAAACCTGTAGTTGGCTCATCTAAAATTAACACTTTTGGATTGTGCAAAATAGCTGCTGCTAAACCAACTCTTTGTTGGTATCCTTTAGAAAGTTGGTTAATTTTCTTATGCGCCTCATTGGTTAAACCAACTTTTTCAATACAGGCTTGTATTTCATTTTTATCAACTTTAAAAACAGCTGCTTGAAATTGCAGGTATTCCCGCACGTACATATCCGAATACAATGGGTTATGTTCTGGTAAATACCCAATTATTTTTTGTGCTTCTAATGGATTTTTTAAAACGTCAATCTCATCAACAAAAACTTCACCAGAACTTGGTTTTATAAACCCCGTTAAGATTTTCATCATGGTTGATTTCCCCGCTCCATTGGGACCTAAAAAACCTATAACCTGTCCCTTATCTGCATAAAATGAAACTTCACTCAATGCTTTCTGTGCTTTATAATTTTTTGAAACAGATGTTACTTTTATTGACATTTTGTAGTTGTAGTTTGAATACTATTTATAACGCAAACAAATTAATTTTAGTTTGCAGAAATATTTTTGTTTAAACGAATTTTTCTTAGACTTTTCATTCTAGCCCAAGTAATTTTATGACGTTGTTTATAAAACCACAAAGTACCTAAGTCTAATAAAAAATAGAAGAAACTTATTCCACTTGGCGGATTAAAACTAGGTAAAAAATCGAAAACCCCCCAAGCAGTTGCAGGCCATTTCCAACATAAATAATTAGTTCCTATAATTTCTAAATAAGCAACTGTAATATACATTGTTAAATAAAAAAGGCGTTCTCTTGGTTTTTTCCTTAAAATAAATAAGGTTGCAGCAGTCATTACAAAACCAAAAACATCATTCCCAAAAATTAAAAAAGCAGTTGCATAAACGATGATAAAAATGGTAAAAATCTTTTCTATAAACGCTCTATTTTTAACAATTGCAGATGCCTTAGAAAAATACAAAACAGCTACATACACCAAAGCATGTCCAGGCGGCACATAATGTGGCACATTTTCTAATCTATAGGTATACATACCCATTACAATAGAAAACAAATACTCTCCTATAATTGCAATAATTACGGCAAAAATCATTTGTTCTTTTACCCTTTTATTTACTTGCCAAAAAGTTACTGCAAAACCAACAAACATACTAATATTGGCATAAAACTGTGCGTCATCAGTGATTTCTAACATAAAGAAACTATCTAAAAACAACCCAAAAAGTATAAATACATAAAGAGCCCCTAAACTTTTAGTTGCTACGTACAAAGGAGATTTAGATGCTAGTAAACTCATTCTGCTAAAATAAATAAAGTAAATAAAAAATGGCCCAATTTCTTGAGCCATTTTTTATTTAAAAATTCTAATTGAACTATAATTGATATTTTACTCTTAAGCTAATAAATCTAGGTAAAATAAAAGTTTCTTTTATAGAAAAAACAAGATTACTTGTATTTACAGAAGCTGTAGAACCAGTAGCTAAAAGGTTACTACCAACTAATTCATATTCCCATTTAGCATCTTTGTTTTTTCTATAGGCCAAAGATGCATCTAAAATCTTATACGAATTTGCAACCACTCCATCTTGTTTTACTTCGTTATAAGAAAAATCAGAACGAACCGTTAATGAGTTCCAAACATAAGCATCAAAACTAATAGAAGGTGCATTTGTAACCCCTTTTATGGCTGCAGTTCTTGCACTGTTATTTTGATCTGATAATCTTAAGCTATATCCTAAAGTTACATTGGGTGCTTTTCTAAAATTAGTACTTACGCTTGCAGAATAACTTTGAGAAAATAATTTATTTGTATTCTCTAAAGAATTGATAAATTGATATGTTTTACTAAAACTATAATTAGCTCCTAAAGATGTTTTAATTTTATTAAATGTTTTACCTAATCTACCTGATGCTGTAAAGCTTTCATTATCAAAAGGAGAATTTAATGAAGTACTACTTGAAACTACAGAACCTGGTTCAAAAATTACATTTGAATTAATTTGATCTATTGTTTTCTTATAATTGATTCTTGCAAATACATTTGTATAATTAAATAAATTAAAACTAGAATAATTTAAGTTTAAATTATGAATATGTGCATTCATTAACTCTTGATTACCATAATAAAAAGAATCATAACTATTAGCAACAATACCTCTTGCAAGTTGATTTACATCTGTAAAATTAACCTCTTGTTTATAAGAAAACCTTAAAGATTCACTTTGTTTAAATTGTGCAATTATAGAAAGCTCTGGAAATATTTTTTGAAATTGATCTTTAAATATTTCTGTTTGATACTGTGTGTTTTTTACATTATAAGCATGCAAAGTTACCCCTGGAGTAAAAGTAAAAATACCCGATTTTAAACGATATCTTAACCCTGCATAAATATCAGAAAAAGTATATTCTGTATCATTTGTTGTTTGTGGATCTGTATTTCCTGGAATTGTAGGAGTTGGATCAACTGTTGTTCCGTTGTCTAATATTTGAAAAAATTTAGAATCGAAATTTTGCTTGCTCTGTATGGTTCCTACAACAAAGTTTAAATTACTTTTATCATTTAGAATATTGTAATAATCTAATTTTGCATCTAATTGATTTGATTTTACTCTTCTATCTTGCTCTAATGTATAAAACAAGTTACTTCTATTTAAACCTAATGTTTCTGCTGCATCATCAAAACCATCATTATTTACATCATCATTATTTGATGGGTCATTTTCTAAAGAAGCCACATAAAACGGATCTTCGTCTTGTATTAAATGTTGTGCCTCTAAGGCAAAAATATTTTTTTCGTTTGCTGTATAAAAATAGCTAAAATTTTGATTGATTTTATAAGGTGTTGCTCTTTCACTTTCTGTGATATCACTTAAAACAAAAGAATTAACATCGTCTGTTCTAAACTCATTTGAAAAACGACCAATAACATCATAGTTAAATTGCTTTCTTACATTTTGTTTATAATTTGCACTAAACTTAAACAAACCTGTATTACTTGTTTGATCTGTAATACTCTGTGTAAAATCATCTGGAGTTATTGGGTCTATATAATCGCTAGTAACATTGTTTTGTTGTCCATTTCGATTACTAGAAAAAATTAAAAACCCACTTAAATCTAATTTTGCATTAGGTGAATAGCTAAAATTTAAGGCTGTTAATTTAGTTTCTATTCTATTAGCATTTCTTACATTTGCATTTAAAAAACCAATACCTGCACTTGCTAAACTTAAGTTTGTTCCGTTTGATGGGCTTTGACTTCTAAAACCTCCACTAAAATTTCTAATATCGCTTCTATCTAAAACAACTTCTCCCATATTATTTACATCACCAATAACGTTAATGGTATATTTTGGCGAGTAATAAAATAATTTTGGCTGAAAAAGGTATAAGCTTTCACCTGGTGCATTTCCTGCTCCCGCAGTAATATCTCCAAACCAAAAATTCTTTTTTCCTTCTTTTAGTCTAATATTTATTGCTACTCTATCTTGATTGTTTTGCACACCACTAAGCTGACTTACATCTGCATAGTTTCTTAAAATTTCAATTTTATCTAGTGCATTAGAAGGAATGTTTTTAGTTGCTAATTTGGTATCTCCATCAAAAAAATCTTTACCATCAACCATTATTTTTTCTACGGTCTTACCTTCTACTTCAATTTCACCCGAATCATTAATTTCTACCCCAGGTAGTTTTTTTAAAACGTCTTCTAGCTTTCTTTCTGAACCATTTTGAAAAGAATCTGCATTGTAAATAATTGTATCTCCTTTTATAGTTACTGGCATTTTAGAAACAATATTAATACCGTCTAACATGTTATCTTCAAATAAAGTAACATTTTTAACAACGTCTATTTCTTTGGTTTCTACAACAAAATCAGAAGATTTCATACCCACATAACTGATTTTTATATCAAAAGTGGCATTCTTATCTAAACTTAATTTATAAAAACCTTTAGCATCTGTAAAACCATAAGAAGCCATTTTTTTTGTGGTTTTATTGATAGCCAAAACGTTTGCCATTTCTAATGGTTCTCCAATACTATCTTTTACAACACCTGTTAATTTAACTTGTGCATTGGTAAAAAGCGAAACCATAAAAATGGTTAGGAATACTATTTTTTTCATCTAAATTGTTTGAATTTGTTTTTATGTTTTTGATTAGAAGCGTCTTCCGCCACCATTTCTTCCTCCTCTACCTTGAAAATTTTGTCTTAACTCTTCTGTTTTCTTAGTAACTGTTTCGTTGTATTTTTTTCTAGTAATCTTTTTTCCTTTTTTTGGAGCTTCTATAGCTGCTTTTTCTGAAGGGTTCATTACTATTTCTGTACATAAAATTGTTGTAGTTCCTTCGTTAATCTCTAAAATTAAACCTGGTAAACCCCAGTATTCTCCTGGCCCATTACTAACTGGTATTTGAGGTGTATACCAAGCTGTCACTAAAACTTTTTTAACTTCTTCTTTCTTCCCAGAATCTTTACTATCATCATTTCTTGGTCTTCTAAAATTAGAAAAATCTAAAGGATTAACATCTTTAAGTAAGGTTGCTTTATAACAAGTATAGTTTCCTATTTTTTTAGTTTCTGCTCCCAATTCCCATTGTGGTTGTTCCATTTCATCAGAAATTAAAAATTTCTTACCAAAGAATTCTGTAGCTTCTATAGCTACTTTATCTTTTGTGTTTTTATATTTTGTTCCTCCACTAGAAAAACCACCAAATCTTGGTCCTCTTCCGCCACCAGTGGTTGGGGCACTTAATTTTGCATCTTCTTTATATAGAGATGAAGTTTTATCAAAATCTAAAATAAATGTTTTCTCTAACTGAGATTTCATTCTTTCTGCAAATTGCTTTTTTTGAGCTTCAGAAATTTGTCTTCCTCCTCTACCTCCAAAATTATCTAAATTTATAGATGTTTTTGACATGTAAATTGCTTTTCCTTGAAAGTCTTTTTGAGCAAAAGTTGCTACTGTTACAAATGCTAAGATGAATGTAAATAATGATTTCATATTGTTTTCTTTAATTTTTATCAAAAGTAATTTTTGTTACCTTCTGCTAAGACTTAAAAAAAAACGAAAGGTTTAATCCATAGTAGCATAAAATTAGTTAAAGTTTCTATTTTATATTATCCACCTATATTTATTTCAATTCCTTTTCCATCTTTACTTCTAAAACGCTCTAGCATTTCTTTTGATTTCTGATTACTTATCTTGTTATATTCTTTTTGATTTACAACTTTTCCTTTTTCTGGTTCTTCAATCACAATTTTCTTAGAAGGATTAAGAATAATTTCTGTACAAACCATAGTTGTGGTTCCGTCATTTATTTCTAGAATTAAACCGGGTAATCCGTAATAAGTACTTGGTCCATTACTAATTGGCACTTGCGGAGTGTACCATGCAGTAGTGTTAACTGTTACTTTTTTCTTTATTTCTTCTAACTTTCCATCAACAAGCTCTACACTTGTTTTATCTACCTGTTTAGATAAAGTAGCTTTATAACAAGTATATTTTCCAATATTTTTTGTTTCTGAAGATAGTTGCCAATCATAAGTTGCTAAAGAATCTTTAATTAAAAAAGCTTTCCCCATAATTGAGGTTTTGTTAGCATATCTTTTTTCTTTAATATTTTTGTAAAACACATCTGTATTGGTACCTCCTCCAAAAGACATCACTGTAAGTCCTCCAGCCTTAGGTTGCGGTGCATTTAATTTGGCTTCTTGCTTATACGTTGATGTTGATTTATCAAACTCTAGAGTAAAAGTCTTTTGATTCATTTTACGCAATCTTGCCTCTATTTCTTTTTTTTGAGCATCAGACATCGTTGATTTTTCTCCTCCAATTTTAAAACTAGATTTTCTACTTGTTTTGTATGTTGCTTTTCCTATAAATTCTTGTGCATTTATAAAAATAGACAAGAATAAAATTAATGACGTAATTATTTTAGTCTTCATTTTTTTAGATTTTTTGTTACCCTGTTAATATAATTTACCCCTTTTTTCATTCTTACAATGAGGCTGTCAATATCTTTTGCTTTGCTATTAGACTTAAAACTATAATCATACTTGTAACTTAATTTATTTGTAGATTTTTCCTCTAATTTTACTTTAATCTCAAGAGAAACATCACTTTCGGGGTCATTGTCTTTAAAAACTTCTTTAATATCTTGCCAATTAATAGTTTCTAATTCTTTAGAAGAAGTTACACTAATACTTAACGAATTTGTATTGATGTAAGACACATGCTTCTTCTGAGAAAAAACAAATGCTGATGTAAAAATGCAAATGATTAAAATTATTTTATTCATAATAGTATATATTTTTTTAATACATTACAAATGTAATCCTTAAAACAACTTTACTTAGTTAACAAGTGTTAACGAGTGTTAACTTGCTAATTTTATGATTATTACTGATTATATTTGACAGATGAATACAAAAAAATATCATTTAATATTTTACTTTATAACAGTAACAATTGTAGCCACAATTGCTGTTCAGCTTTTTTGGAATTACAATAATTACGAAGAAAATAAAGTTAGAATTTCTAATGAAATCCAATTAAGCTTAGACAATGCAATAGAAGAGTATTATGCAAAATTAGCGAAAGAAGAAATTACAACTGTTATTAACTTTAATGAAAAAAAAACAGACACTTCTATTATTGAAAAAAACTTTAAAATTACCAACATTTCTATTACTTCTGATGAAAAACAAGGTAAAAAAGAAAAAGATTCTATTTTAAAAGAAATAACAAAAAACATTAACCCAAAAAACATAAAGAGTGTTAATGTCTTTAAAAACAAGACTAGCAATGGTTTAGAATTAAAGTATTTTAAAGGAAAAAAACTGGCAGATAGTTTAAAATTAATTGACAACTTAAAACCACTTTTTATATCAATAACATCAACTTATATTAATTATAAAAAATTAGATTCTTTAATTGAAAATCAATTAAAACAAAAAGAAATTTCTATTGATTATACATTTCAACATTTTAAAAGTGATTCTATTTTTTATGCCTCTAAAGACTCACTCTTTTCTAACAAATTGATCAAAAGTGTTTCATCAAAATCTACCTATTTAAAAAAAGACGAGGCGTTTAAATTGCTTTTTACCTCTCCAAACTATCAAGCTCTAAAAAGAAGTTCTTTCGAAATTTTCTTATCACTTTTATTATCGCTTTTGATCATTTCTTGTTTATTCTACTTGTTAAAAATTATCAATCAACAAAAAGATTTAGCAACCATAAAAAATGATTTAATTAGCAATATTACACACGAATTTAAAACCCCAATTGCCACTGTTTCTACAGCCATAGAAGCTATTGAAAATTTTAATGTTTTAGAAGATAAAGAAAAAACAAAAAAATACCTTTCTATGTCATCCATTCAGTTAAAAAAACTGCATCAAATGGTAGAAAAACTATTAGAAACAGCAACATTAGATAGCGAGCAATTAATGTTAAAAAAAGAAACAATAGATATTGCTGAAATCATAGAAAAATTGGTAAACAAGCACCAATTACTATCAACAAAAAAAGAACTTGTATTTTCTACAAATCTCCAACCTATTTATCTAAATGTAGATGTTTTTCATTTTGAAAATGCCATTTCTAATTTAATTGATAATGCCATTAAATACGGCGGAGATAAAATTGAAATTAACATCAATTCTATTTTAAACTCTATAGAAATTATTATAGCAGATAATGGAGAAGGTATTGATAAAAATCAGCAAGAAAAGATTTTTGATAAATTTTATAGAGTGCCTAAAGGGAATACACACAATGTAAAAGGTTTTGGTATTGGTTTGTATTATTGCAAAAAAATTATCGAAAAGCATTTAGGTACAATCGATTTAACATCAACAAAAAATAAAACTATTTTTAAAATAAACTTGCCAAATGAGTAATATAAAAGTGCTTTTAGCAGAAGATGAAGCAAGCTTAGGAATGATTGTAAAAGAGAGTTTAGAGACTAGAGGTTTTACCGTTTTTCATGCAGAAAATGGTGAAGAAGCATTAGAGATTTATCACAAAGAAAATGTAGATATTTTGGTTTTAGATGTAATGATGCCACAAAAAGATGGTTTTACTTTAGCTAAAGAAATACGCTTAGAAAACAAACAGGTTCCTATTATATTTCTTACAGCAAAATCGCAAACGTCAGATGTTTTAGAAGGTTTTAATCACGGTGGAAATGATTACCTAAAAAAACCTTTTTCTATGGAAGAATTGATTGTAAGAATAAAATCTTTACTAAATAGAATTACTTTAAAACCCAATGTAGAAAGCATTAAAATTGGAAATTATTCTTTTAATTACACCAAACAAACCTTAACAAATTATACTACAGAAGAAAAACTAACTCACAGAGAAGCTGAGTTACTTTTTTATCTATACCAACAAAAAAATCAAGTTTTAGATAGGACTTTTATTTTAAATAAATTATGGGGGAATGATGATTTCTTTAATGCAAGAAGTATGGACGTTTTTATCAGTAAATTACGTAAGAAATTAAAAAACGACACAACGATTCAAATAATCAATATCAGAGGGTTTGGTTATAAATTGATTTGTTAATCCTTTAGTAATTGTAAAATTTGATTACCTTTAGCATCGCTTTTTAACTTATAGAAATACAAAATATGCACGTTGCAATTGCTGGAAATATTGGTGCTGGTAAAACCACTTTAACAAAACTTTTAGCCAAACATTATAAATGGAAACCTCATTTTGAGTCTGTTGATGAAAACCCGTATTTAGACGATTTCTATGCAGAAATGGAACGTTGGTCTTTTAACTTACAAGTCTACTTTTTAAATAGCCGTTTTCGCCAAATCTTAGAATTGAGAGAATCTGGAAATAAAATTATTCAGGACAGAACAATTTATGAAGACGCGCATATTTTTGCACCCAACTTACATGCTATGGGATTAATGACCAATAGAGATTATAGCAATTATAGTTCTTTATTTGAATTGATGGAAAATTTAGTTTCTCCACCAGACTTATTAATTTATTTACGTGCAGACATTTCTACCTTAGTAGGACAAATTCATAAACGTGGTAGAGATTATGAAAACTCTATAAGTATTGATTATTTAAGCCGATTAAACGAAAGATATGAAGCGTGGATCTCTACCTATACAAAAGGAAAATTATTAGTTATTGATGTAGATAATTTAGATTTTGTAGATAATCAAGAAGATCTTGGATATATTATAGACAGAATAGATGCTCAGATAAATGGTTTATTTTAAACAAAAAAATACCTAAAAAAATAAAAGAGATCGTTTTCACGATCTCTTTTTCTTTGGTGAAAAATAATTCACCTTGACAAATTGTCCCCCAACACTTCATCAAATTATAAATATTTTTATTTACTCTTCTTCTTTAAAATAATTACCGCCCCCATTAAAACTCGTAACTGTATTTGGAAATTGAACCATAAACAAATCGGCAATATCCATTGTTTGTTTTATCATATTAATATCATTAAGCACCTTTTCTTTTAAACCTTCGGGCACCTCATAATGATGTAATATCTTCTTAAAAGGATTATTCATAATTAACTACAGTTCTTGGTACATTTTAACCATTTTTTCTTTTGCTCTTTTAATGCGCATTTTAACAGCACTCTCACCAAGTTCTAAAACTTCCATTATTTCTTTAACGCTCATATCGTCTTGATATTTCATTAACAAAATCATTTTTTCTTTTGGATCAATTAACTCTAATGCTTTTGCTAGTTTTTCTGATTTTAATTCAAATAAAGTAGCCTCATCAATTTCTTCTAGAACATCTTCATCTTTAATCTGGTCTGTAACAACTGTAATCTTTTCTTTCTTTTTATGAGAATTTCTTTGCACATAATTTACACAAAAATTATATGTAAAAGAATATAACCAAGTAGAAAACTTAGAATTACCTTTAAAAGTTTTCAGCTTTACAAACAGCTTTATAAAAACATCATGTGTTAAATCTTCTGCTTCCTCTTTATTTTTAGAGAAACCATAACACTTATTATAAACTACTTTAGAATACCTATCATATAAAACAGCAAATAATTGCGAATTATTTGTTGCTACAATTTTAATAATTAATTCTTCGTCAGTTACTATATTAACACTAGGGGTTTTCAATTCAGTTATATTTATGACACAAAAAAAGTAAATAAGTCACTGCCATTTTAAAAAAAAAGACAAATTGAATATTTATATCGATGAATGGTAATTTTTCTACTTTTAAACAAATTGAAAAAAAACAAAAAAAATGGATTCTTTTTGTAACATTTAGTTAAAGTCTTACGTATAATGAATTGTAGCGATTACATTAATCCTTTAAAAAGTTATTGAGAATTAGATGAGACAACTTAAAATTACCAAGCAGGTTACCAATAGAGAAACTGCTTCCCTAGACAAATATTTACAAGAAATTGGAAAAGTAGACCTAATTACAGCTGATGAAGAAGTAGAGTTAGCTCAGCTAATCAAAGCAGGAGATCAAAGAGCATTAGAAAAATTAACAAAAGCCAATTTAAGATTTGTTGTATCTGTTGCAAAACAATATCAAAATCAAGGATTAACTTTACCTGATTTAATTAATGAAGGTAATTTAGGTTTAATTAAAGCGGCAAAACGTTTTGATGAAACTCGTGGTTTTAAATTTATATCATATGCTGTATGGTGGATTCGTCAATCTATCTTACAAGCCTTAGCAGAACAATCTCGTATTGTACGTTTACCGTTAAACAAAATTGGTTCTATCAATAAAATTAACAAAATGTACGCTTTCTTAGAACAAGAAAATGAGCGTCCTCCAAGTGCAGAAGAGATTGCTAAAAAATTAGACATGACGGTTAATGACGTAAAAGAATCTATGAAAAATTCTGGACGTCACGTATCTATGGATGCACCTTTAATTGAAGGTGAAGATTCTAACTTATACGACGTTTTAAACTCTGGTGAGTCTCCAAACCCAGATAGAGTTTTATTACACGAATCTTTAAGAATCGAAATTAACAGAGCATTAGAAACTCTTACACCAAGAGAAGCAGATGTTGTAAAACTATACTTTGGCTTAGGAGAACACCAACCAATGACTTTAGAAGAAATTGGAGAAACTTTCGATTTAACTCGTGAGCGTGTTCGTCAAATTAAAGAAAAAGCAATCAGAAGATTAAAACATACTTCTAGATCTAAAATTTTAATGACATATCTTGGATAATCATTAATTTTTATAAAACTTAAAACTCTCAAATTCATTTTTGGGAGTTTTTTTATGTGTTATTTTTTTATTAGAAGCTATTTCCAGCTTTCACTACTCGCTTTTTTTACTTCTGTTCTCGATACAAATTTTTCATTCTTCAAAATTCACTCGAACTGACAGTAAAAAAGAGCTCAAACAAACCGTTCAATCTGGGCTAAACCAATTCACAAAATATATTACTTCTTCAATCTCATTCTCCTTTATGAATTAATTATCTTTGCAAAATAAAATCACAACACAACAACAAACTAATGAGTAACTTAATTGCACCTTCAATTTTAGCAGCAGATTTTGCAAATTTACAAAGAGACATCGAAATGGTAAACAATAGTGAAGCCGATTGGTTTCATATTGATATTATGGATGGCGTTTTTGTACCCAACATTTCTTTTGGAATGCCTGTTTTAAAAGCCATTGCTAAACACGCTACTAAAACAATCGATGTACATTTAATGATTGTAAATCCAGATCAATATATACAAACATTTGCAGATTTAGGCGCAAATATTTTAACCGTACATTACGAAGCTTGTACACATTTACATAGAACAATACAAGCTATAAAAGCAGCAGGTATGAAAGCTGGAGTTGCTTTAAATCCACACACACCAATTGCCGTTTTAGAAGATGTTATTGAAGATTTAGATATGGTGTGCATTATGAGTGTAAACCCTGGTTTTGGTGGACAATCATTCATAGAAAACACCTATAAAAAAATAAGCCAATTAAAACACTTAATCGATTTTACAGCATCTAATTGTCAAATAGAAATTGATGGAGGTGTTACAAATCAAAATGCCAATAAATTAATAGAAGTTGGTGCCAATGTTTTAGTTGCAGGAAGCTATGTTTTTGGTTCAGAAGATCCAACAGCAACCATTGCAGATTTAAAAAACATTATCAATTAATGTCTAATTTGTAAACAAAAAAACTCGAAGTAAACAACTTCGAGTTTTTTTTATCCTTAATATTGCTTTAATAAATAATTTAAAATATCTGTGGTAGTTACAATTCCAACTAATTTAGAATCATCTACAACAGGTAAGGCATGAAACTCATTCTTTGCCAAAATTTCTACAACCTCTTTAATAGTTTGTGTAGATTTTACAGAAATTAAATTCTTAACCATTACTTGCTCAATACTTAACATACTATAAACAGCAGTATCAACATTGTCTTCAGAACTATAATCATCTACAAACGTAATACGTAACAAATCTGTTAAACTTAACATTCCAATAATATCATCTCCATTAACTACAGGAATATGTCTAATACTATTTTCTTTAAATAATTTTTCAGCATCAACTAAATTATTTGTGTGGTTTACAGTAATTAAATCTGTTGACATAATTTTTGAAACTAATTCTCTTTTTTTCATCTTTAATAGGTTTTAAATTCTAGTACTAATTTCCAACTAAAAAAAGATTTTTTATATGACAAAAATCACATTATTTCTTTTAAATTTGAGTTATATTCTTACATCTTAAAAATACAATTATTTAAAATAATTCAGATGAAACACACCCTAGCAACCGTTTTTTTTCTTATTACATTTATAAATTTATCATTTTCTCAAGACAAACCTGCTTACCAACTTTTTAATCAAAAAGGAAAAATTGTCAAATACAATAAAATGATTAGAAATCTTATAAAAAGTGATATGGTTTTTTTTGGCGAATATCATACAAACCCAATATCACATTGGTTACAAATTGAAATGGCTAAAAGTTTTTATGAAAAAAAAGGAAATAAATTATTTTTTGGTGCAGAGATGTTTGAAAGTGGAAATCAATTAGTTCTTGATGAATATTTGGCTGGTTTTTATGATGAAAAAAAAATGCTTCCAGAAATTACACAATTATGGGGTAATTATCAAACAGATTATAAACCGCTAGTTGAGTTTGCTAAAGAAAAAAAATTGCGCTTTATTGCCACAAATATTCCTAGAAGATATGCCGCAATGATTAATAAAAAAGGAATCGGAGCACTAAAAGAGTTGAGTCCACAAGCATTAACATTGATTGGTCCAGATTTAGAAAAATTTTTTGATCCAACAGTTAAAGCTTATGCAGAAATGGCAAGTAAAATGGGAGGTCATGTTCCGCCAAATATGCTAAACATTCAAACGGCTCAAGCTTCAAAAGATGCTACAATGGCTTACTTTTCTTTAAAAAATTTTAATAAAGGTGATTTATTATTTCATATTGAAGGCTCTTATCATTCTAATTACAACCAAGGAATTATTTGGTGGATTCACAAAATTCAACCAGGTTTAAAAATAACTTCAGTAACCACAGTTATGCAATCTGAATGGGATAAAATGACAGACGAAGAAAAAGCAACTATTGCAAATTATACCATTGTTGTTGCAGATCATATGACTCAAACCAAAAGGTAATATTTTTTGGTAAAAACATAAAAAGCAATTAACTGATTATAGTTAATTGCTTTTTAATTGTGACTCCAGCAGGATTCAAACCTGCAACCCTCAGAGCCGAAATCTGATATTCTATTCAGTTGAACTATGGAGCCATTATTATTTCTACAAAAGTAGCATCATTAGTTAACTCATTAAATTCTTTTTCACTAAAGTAGAAATTATTTTTCCGTCGGCTTGTCCTGCTAGTTCTTTAGAAACTATTCCCATAACCTTTCCCATGTCTTTCATTCCAGAAGCTCCTAAATCATTAATAGTTGCAATAACAACACCCTCTATTTCTTCTTCTGATAATGCTTCAGGTAAGAATTGTTCTAAAACAGCCAATTCTGCTAATTCAGGTTCGGCCAAATCTTGTCTATTTTGTTTTATAAAAATAGCAGCACTATCTTTTCGCTGTTTTACTTGCTTTTGAATGATTTTAATTTCTTGTTCTTCAGACAATTCTTCTTGAACACCTGTTTCGGTCTTGGCTAATAAAAAAGCAGATTTTACAGCTCTTAAAGCTTGTAAAGCAACAGTATCTTTTGCTTTCATAGCTTCTTTCATTTTATCCATTACTTGTTTTTGCAAACTCATATTTCTATTTTTTAAATTATTTTTTTGTTTTTTTTAGATATAATACGTTCTTATTATAATCTATAAAAGCTTTTCCTTTTTGTAAAACATCAGCTCCAATAATACCATGAACTTCTTTTGCTTTGTGTTGTGTTAAAGCGGTATTTACATGTGATAAATTGAATAATACCAAATGACATTTCTTAGTGTTCCACCCTCCAATTTCTAACTGATTATTTTCTGATTGTTGAGTTTCCATATCCGTAGCACCTGCGCCAGCAGCTTTGGTTTCACTTTCTTGAGCATCTAAATTAAAGTGATCAATTAAATCTAAACCTACACAAGAATTGGAAGCACCCGTATCTAAAATAAAACGCCCTTTTATTCCATTAATTTTCGCTTTGAGTTCCAAATGATTGGTTGCAATTTTCTTAAGATTTATTTTAATGTATTTCTTTTTTTTTAAGATCTTTTGAATACTTTTCATTTTCGAAAATTAATTGAGCTCAAAAATACGATATAATAAATTCACAAAAAAACCGATTCATTTCTGAATCGGTTTTTTTATTTTTATAATTTAAGATTTCTCACATACGTTCGAAATGATAAAAGAATTACCCTCCAAAATCATCAAAACGGATATTTTCATCTGAAAGACCAAAATCTTCTCCCATTTTTTGAACAGCCTTGTTCATTAATGGTGGTCCACAGAAATACAATTCTAAATCTTCCGGTGATTCATGGTGATTTAAATAGTTTTCTATTACACAATTATGAATAAAACCTACAAATCCATCTCCAGACTCATCGTTAATATCTTTCTTTACTTTCCAATTATCAGACTCTAAAGGATCTGATAAAGCAATATAGAATTTAAAGTTTGGAAAATCTTTTTCTAAAGCTCTAAAGTGTTCAATATAAAACAATTCTGCCTTAGAACGTCCTCCATACCAATAAGAAACTTTTCTACCTGTTTTTAAGGTTCTGAATAAGTGATATAAGTGAGAACGCATTGGCGCCATACCTGCTCCACCACCTACATATAACATTTCTGCTTCAGATTCATTTATAAAGAATTCTCCATAAGGACCAGAAATCACACATTTATCACCTTTCTTTAAGTTAAAGATATACGAAGATGCTATTCCAGGATTTACATCCATCCATCCACCTTTAGCTCTATCAAAAGGAGGTGTAGCAATACGTACATTTAACATAATTTCTCTTCCTTCTGCAGGATAAGAAGCCATAGAGTATGCTCTTTCTATAGTTTCTGTATTTTTCATCACTAAAGGACGCAGTTTAAACTTATCCCATTCAGCCTCAAATTTGTCTGGAGTTTCGTGTTCTTCTGGGTGTGCTGTAATATCCATCTCTGAATATTTAACTTCACAAGGAGGAATTTCAATTTGAATATAACCACCAGCTTTGTATCCCATATCTTCAGGAATCTCTACCACAAATTCTTTAATAAAAGAAGCTACATTATAATTTCTTACAACTACTGCATCCCATTTTTTAATTCCGAAAACTTCTTCAGGAATTGTAATATTCATGTCTTGTTTTACTTTAACCTGACATGCTAAACGAATTCCTTCTTTTAATTCTTTCTTTGTAAAATGAGGTACTTCAGTTGGTAGAGCTTCTCCTCCACCTTCTAAAACATGACATTCACATTGAATACAAGAACCCCCACCACCACAAGCAGATGGTAAAAATATTTTCTCGTTTCCTAAAGTTGTTAAAAGTGAGCTACCAGAACCTACTTCAATTTTCTTTTCTCCATTGATGGTAATAGTTACTGGACCAGAAGGAGATAATTTTTGTTTTACAAATAATAATAATGCTACTAATAAAAGAGTTATTAATAAAAAAGCTGTTACTGTTGCAATAATAGTTCCTGTTGTACCTGCTGCTAATATCATTTTACTACTTATTTATTTTAGTATTTTCTGCTACAATTTCTTTAGCATCTTCTTTCTTTAAAAGGTCTTTTTTATCAGCTTTTGCTTCTACTTTTGGAGCCTCTTCTTTCTTTTCATCACCACCCGTTAACATTCCACCAAAGCTCATAAAACCAATTGCCATTAAACCTGTAATGATAAACGTAATTCCTAAACCTCTTAAAGCAGGAGGAACACTTGAGTATCTAATTTTTTCACGAATAGCTGCAATTGCTAAAATTGCTAAAAACCAACCGATTCCAGATCCTACTCCATAAGTTAAAGCCAATCCTAAAGAAGGAATCTCTCTTGATTGCATAAATAAACTTCCTCCTAAAATAGCACAGTTTACAGCAATTAAGGGTAAGAAAATCCCTAAAGAATTGTATAATGATGGTGAAAACTTTTCAACAATAATTTCTACCAATTGTACCATGGTTGCAATTGTTGCAATAAACATGATAAATGATAAGAAACTTAAATCTAAGGTTTCTGCTCCGTCCACTCCATATTTAGCATCTAGCCAAACCAAAGCACCTTCTTTTAAAATATATTGATCTAATAACCAGTTTAAAGGTACAGTTACTGCTAACACAAATATTACAGCAGCTCCTAATCCTACGGCAGTAGACACTTTTTTAGATACAGCAAGGTAAGAACACATCCCTAAAAAGGTTGCAAACACCATGTTGTCTATAAATATCGATTTGAAAAATAATTCTATATGTTCCATATTTTTTTCAATTATCAGTTATCAGTAGTCAATTTTCAATGTTTTATTCATTGATAAGTGAACACTGACAATTGGTTTTTAGTTCTCTTCTATTAATGATGTATTTTTACTACGTTGAATCCAGATAATAATTCCTACAACAATTAATGCCATTGGAGACAATAACATAAATCCGTTATTTTCGTATCCCATTGCATACAATCCTGTTTTTTCAATTGGATCACCTAAAACTTTAAATCCTAATAAAGTTCCAGATCCCAAAAGTTCTCTAAAGAAACCTACAATTATTAAGATTAAACCGTATCCTGCAGCATTTCCAATTCCGTCTAAGAAAGATCTCCAAGGCCCATTGGCTAAGGCAAAAGCCTCAAAACGTCCCATGATAATACAATTCGTAATAATTAAACCTACAAAAACAGATAATGTTTTACTGAGTTCATAAGCAAATGCTTTTAATACTAAATCTACAATTATTACTAAAGCAGCAACGACAATTAGTTGTACAATAATTCTAATTTTAGAAGGAATAATGTTACGCATTAAAGAAATTACCACATTACCAATAGCTAATACCGCCATTACAGACAATGCCATAACAATTGATGCTTTTAATTCTGCTGTAATTGCTAATGCAGAACAAATACCTAATACTTGAATCGTAATAGGGTTATTATCTGCTAACGGGTCTGTGATTAATGCTGCGTCTTTTTTTGATAAAAGTCCCATAAATTATTTTTTTAAAGTTTTAAAATAAGGTATATAAAGCTTTAAGTCTGATTTAATCATTGCAGATACTCCGTTACCTGTAATGGTTGCTCCAGCAATTGCATCAACCTCATTATCTATCTTATCTTCGTTCTTTGGATCGTTATTTCCTTTGGCTACAGTTATTCCTGCAAAATTTCCTTTATCATCTAATAAGTGTTCGCCAATAAAATCGTCCATAAAAAAACGTTGTTTAATATTTGCTCCTAAACCTGGTGTTTCTCCTTTATGATCAAAATATGCACCTTGTACAATCATGTTTTTGTCCATAGAAACATATCCCCAGATTGCATCCCATAAACCTTTACCTCTTATAGGAGCCACATAAAATGTTTTTCCATCTTTTTCTCCAATAAAAAGAGCTAAACGTCTTGTTTTTCCTTCTTTTGCTTTTGATTGTTCTTTTTTAACATCAATTAAATAAGCTTTGTCATTTTCGGTAACTTTATCCCCTTCAATAACTAGTTGTTTTTTGATGTATTTAGAAAACTCTTCTTGCGCAACTTTAGTTGAAACAAAATTTGCACTTGTTTCATCATTATCATTAACACCCATTGCATATAAGATGTTTTGTTGCTTTTCTATTTTTTGATTGGTTGTAATCGTTGGTTTTGTCAATGAGAAAACCGTTGCTAACAATGTTCCTACAACTAATACCATTACAACAGCAAAAACTATTGTATATACATTACTATCTGTTCTCTTACTCATAATTAGGCAGTTTTAACTTTAGTACGTTTTAATCTTTTCTTTATGTTTCCTTGAACTACATAATGGTCTATAGTTGGTGCAAAAACATTCATCAACAATATTGCTAGCATTACTCCTTCTGGATATGCAGGATTAAATACACGAATCATAATCGCTAAAAAACCAGCTAAGAAACCGTAAATCCATTTTCCTTTATTTGTTTGTGCTGCTGTTACAGGATCTGTTGCCATAAATACGGCTCCAAATGCTAAACCACCAATTAATAAGTGTTCATACCAAACAGTATTCATCAGTCCGTAAAACTTACTAGATTCTGTAATAATATCTGCTGCAACAATTTGATTAAAAATAAACCCCATTACTGCCGCTCCTAAGAATGTTGAAAGTATAATTCTCCAACTTCCAATTTTTGTAAAAATTAAAAAGGCAGCCCCTAAAAGGATTAAAAACGTTGATGTTTCTCCTATAGAACCAGGTATAAATCCGAAGAATTTATCCCAAAGAGTATAAACAACTTCGTGGTTTTGAGCATAACTTCCTAAAATAGTTTCTCCAGATATTGCATCTGCAGTTCCTGCTTTATTAACAGCGTCATATACCCAAACTTTATCTCCAGACATCCAAGTAGGATACGCAAAGAATAAGAAAGCTCTAATAGTTAATGCAGGGTTTAAAATATTCATTCCAGTTCCTCCAAAAACTTCTTTACCAATTACAACTCCAAAAACAACTGCAACAGCTAACATCCATAAAGGAGTATCTACAGGTACAATTAACGGAACTAACATTCCTGTTACTAAGTAACCTTCTTCTACTTCATGCCCTTTTATTACAGCGAAAATAAATTCTACTAAAAGACCAATTCCATAAGAAACGATTACTAATGGTAATACTTTTATAACTCCAATCCAAAGATTATCTAAAGTAAAAAAGTTAGCTAAAGGCGCAGCTCTTAAAGAGCCATCTATAGCTGCATAATGCTGATAACCTGCATTGAACATTCCAAAAATCAAACAAGGAATTAAAGCCATAATTACAATATTCATTGTACGCTTTAAATCATCTGCTGCTTTAATATGAGTTCCTCCGTGAGTAACTTCATTTGGTAAATATAAAAAGGTATGGATTGCGTTAAACGCAGGTGCCATTTTGGTTCCTTTATATTTTTCTTTTAAATTATGTAAATTTTGTTTTAAGCCCATAATCTTATCCTAATTCTTCTCTCATTAAATCTAAACCTTCACGAATTATCTTTTGGTGAGGCTGTTTAGAAACACAAATAAATTCTGTTAGTGCAAAATCTTCTGGAGCTATTTCATAACCTCCTAAAGCTTCCATTTCATCTAAATCTTTATACATAAATGCTTTTAATAATTGCATTGGATAAATATCTAAAGGAAATACTTGCTCATAAGCCCCTGTTACAACAAAAGCTCTATGTTCACCATTTGTATTTGTGTTTAGATCGTATTTTTTCTTTGGTGTTAACCAAGAAAAAGTAAATGCTCTTGATGTAGAAATTTTATTAAAAACAGGTTTATTCCACCCAAACAACTCATAATCATCTCCTTCTGGAATTGCAGTTATTTGATTGTCATAATACCCTAAGAAACCATCTTCTTTTACTTCCTTTCCAGAAAGTACGTTTCCGCTGATGATTCTTGTATTATCATTTTCTAAATTTTTAGCTGTTACATCTGCAATCATTGCTCCTGCAATAGCAGTTACATATTGAGGTTTGCTAAATTTAGATCCTGTTAAAGCAATAGTTCTTGTTAAGTTTAGTTTTCCTGTTAAGAAAAGCGCTCCTATAACCACTAAATCTTGAGGAGTTAAAACCCATACAACTTCACCTTTATTAAGAGGATCAATTTTTGCAATTTGAGTTCCAACATTACCTGATGGATGTGGGCCTGATACTTTATGAATATCTACACCTGATAAACTTGATAATGGAGAATTTGAATTTGCTCCTACAGAAACGTGTACCTTCCCTTCAGTTAATTTAGAGATTGCAGTAATTGCTGCTTGCAATTCTGCATCTTTACCCGCCAAGGTAAAATCTAAATCTGCTGCTAAAGGTGCACTTGCATAAGCAGAAACAAAAATAGCTTTTGGAGCTTGATTTGGATTTGCAATAACATCATAAGGACGTTGTTTTACAAATGGCCAACAACCAGAAGCAAATAAATATTCCTTAACTTCTTCTGCAGACATTTTTGCTGCATCTTTAGTTCCGAAATCTTTATATTCTTGTGTTGAGTCTGCTGCAATTTTCATTGCTAATACTTTTCTCCTTGCTCCACGGACAATCTCTACTACTTTACCAGAAACTGGGCTAGGAAACAAAATACGTTCGTCACTTTTTGAATAAAAAAGTGCTTCTCCTGCTTTTACTTCAGTACCTTCTCTGGCAATAAGTTTAGGTGTAATTCCGTGAAAGTCTTCTGGCCTAACTGCATAAAAACTACTTAAAGAAATAGTTGTAGTTGTTTTTTCTGCGGCGCCAACAAGCTTAATATCTAAGCCTTTTTTAATACGAATGTCTTTTGACATAGTAATTTGGAATTGTTAGTTATCTTAAAAAAATCATGCAAATTTAGGGTTTTTGCTAATTATCTTAGATATAATTTAACTTTTATCTTAGTTAAAGATTCTTATTTATAATTATTCTAAATAATTACATTATCAAAACCTTTTTGCTTTTTAATTTGTTCATTAATTTTAACATTCTCTTTAAAAAAGGAACAATTTTTGCACAGTAATTAAATGTTTAAAATTCACTATTTTTACAAAGAACTATAATCACTTTATGACTCATAAAATAAGCTTGTTTTTATTAATTTTTTTTACCTCTATTAATGCACAGGTTATAAAATCAATTCAATTAAAACCTTTACAAGAAAACAATTTTTCTACCATTGTTCCTTTAGGGACTGTTTTAGAATTATCTTTTGACGATTTAGATGCCGACAGCAAAGATTACCAATATAAAATTGAGCACATGACTCATGATTGGAAATCAAGCAGATTATTATCGAGCCAATACATCGATGGTTTTGATCAAAACACCATCATAGATGTAAGTAATTCTTTTAACACTTTACAGAATTATACACATTACTCAGTTAAAATACCCAATACAAACACCGTAATTAATAAAAGTGGAAATTATCTTTTATCAGTTTTAAATGACGATGACGAAGTTATTTTTACAAGACGTTTTGTTTTATATGAAAACATAACTACAATTGGAGTTTCTGTATCTAGAAGCAGAAACACAAAAACCATCAATACACAACAAACCATTCAGTTTTCTGTAAATCACCCAAGAATAAAAATCAACAACCCTGGTCAAGAAATAAATGTTGTTGTTTTAAAAAACAACAATTGGAAAGAAAAAATAACCAATTTAAAACCTACTTTTTACAAACCCAATCAACTACAGTATACCTACACAAATAAAACTAATTTTTGGGGAGGAAATGAGTATTTTAATTTTGACAGTAAGTTTATTAGAAACAACAGTTTAAACATCGTAAAGGTAGAAAAGAAAGATGTTTTTCATCATTATATATATCCTTTTACATATAATGAATACAGAGAATATAAATACAATCCAGATATCAATGGTCAATTTATCATCAGAACTTTAGAAGCCGAAGATGCAAACACAGAAGCAGATTATGCAATGATGCATTTTACTGTTTTGGTTGATGAACCTTTTAAAGAAAAAGAGATTTATGTTTTTGGAGCTTTTAACAACTTTGAGATAACAGATGAAAACCGAATGAATTATGATCCTTTAGAAAAAGCCTACAAAGGAAGCATCCTTCTAAAACAAGGTTTTTATAACTACACATTTGCAACCGTTGGGAAAGACGGAATTGTAAATACAAATGAAGTTAATGGTACTTTTGATGAAACTGAAAATGAATATACAGTGATTGTTTACTACAAACCATTTGGCAGTTTCTTTGAACGTGTTGTAGGTGTAGGATCAGGCTTCTTCAATCAAAATAGATAAAACAAAATTTGATTTGTGTTTATTACACAAAAAACCTACATTTACCTTTAATGGTACAACAAATTACAAAAGGGATCAAAATATCCGTTAAAACAAAATACAACGGTACAAATTACAGCAATCATAAACTGTATTATGTATTTGCATACTTTATCACCATTGAAAATAAATCTTCTGAAACCGTAAAATTAACAGATAGGTTTTGGAAAATTTTCGATTCTTTAAACCAAACTGAAATTGTTAGTGGAGAAGGCGTTATTGGACAAACACCAACATTAAAACCTAATGATGTTTACTCTTATAGTTCTGGTTGTTTTTTAGAATCTAACATTGGGGCAATGAAAGGATTTTACACAATGATTAACCTCGATACTTTTGAACAATTTAAAGTTATAATTCCTACTTTTCAACTAACAACTCCAATATTATCAAACTAATAAGATCTAAAAAGAAGTTATCAAAAATAAAAGACCCAGAATGTTTAAACTGTGGTTATCCGTTTAACGGACATGAAAAATTTTGTCCAGATTGTGGGCAAGAAAACAAAGGAAATAAAATAACTTTTCTTAGTTTTATTCACGAAGTATTTAACGGTTTATTCAATTTTGACGCAAAGTTTTGGAGGACAATTATTCCACTTTTAATAAAACCTGGAGTTGTTTCTAGAAACTATATTGAAGGCAAAAGACAGCGTTATTCTAATCCTTTCCGTTTTTACCTTACTGTTTCTATTATCTTCTTTTTAATATTAGGTATTTCTAAAAGTATTGACAAATTTAAAGAACTTAAAAATGGAGACTTTAATAAAGAAGCAAGAACTGTTAATAATGATAGAAGTAACAAAAAAGAAGTAAATATTGATTCTTTAAAAAATGTAGTAAACACCGAGTTAAAAAACTCTTGGATTCCCATTGATTCTTTAAAAAGAAACGAAATTGTAAATCAAATTGCAGAAAACGCAAAAGACAGTACTAAAAACAAAAAAACTGGAATCATAAGCTTTGGAGAAGGAACAAGGTTAGATCATTTTATTTCATTTCAAAAAAAATACCCCGACATAGAAATCGACAGAGGCTTAGATAGTTTAAAATACGAAAAAACTTTTTTTAATCGATTTTTATATAGTAGAGCAAAAGTTGCAAATACATTTATTAAAAAAGACGCCAGAGAGCAATTTTTAAATCAATTACTTTCATATGGTTCGGTAGCTTTATTTCTTTTCTTACCCTTTTTTACCTTGTTTTTAAAGTTTTTCTACATCAGAAAAAAATATACATATGTAGACCATCTAGTGTTTGTTTTTCACACACAAACCGTATTTTTCATGCTTTTATCCATCTACTTCTTATTAGAACTCTTTAACCTAAATCCAGAAATATGGATTTTTGTTGTTCTCTTTTTAGTCTATTTACTTATAGCCATGCGCAAGTTTTATCAGCAAGGATATTTTAAAACATTTATAAAATTTTGCATGCTAAATATTGCCTATCTAATTATCTCCTCTATTGGAGTTACCATTGTGTTTTTAATTTCATTTGCACTTTATTAGCCCTATCTAAAAAATCTAAATACTCTAAGGATAATTCTGTATTTTCTTTTTTTACTGAAGTTATACTAACTGTTTCTACTAATGGACGTCTCATTTTTAAGGAAGTTTCTGTAGTACCTAAGTTTTCATTTTGATGAAACGCTAATATTTTTTGTTGATGGAATTCTGAATTTTCATTCAACCAATCTTCAAACCACTTTCCTCTATCTTCTTTCATTACGTCAGAATACAATGTAGAAGAGGACCAAATTTTAGGTTCTTGTAAGAGTTTTGTAAAATGTTTTTTTACTCCATCCCAAATCAATTCATAAGTTTCTAATTGATTTTCCCAATCCACTAAAACCAAGGTAAAAGGCTCTATATCTTTAAAATCAAATTTGTGAATAAAGGCTACGGCATTAGAATCGGAAAGTATTTTTTTAACAATAACACCTCTACTCATTCTATAAGATCCTTCTCTTTGATGTTTCGTAAAACCTCCATTTAACAAACAAACTAACCTGTTTTTATCACTCAACCCAATCCAAGTACCACCTGCTAACTCATCTTTAGGATACACTAATCTCACACCATTTTCGAGATATTCTTTAGGCGGAATAGTTTTTCGTAAGGGAGTTTCATCTCTATTAGATGTTAAAATAAAATCATTATTTCCTAAGGGAAGAAAGCTAACTGTACACATTAATTTTTAGATAAAATTGGTTTTCAAAATTACGAAATCGATTGATAAAAATTGTAACTTTGCACTTTAAAATTAGTCGATTAAAACTTAAAAACATACACAATGGCAAGAGGATTTTTTAACGTTCCAAAAGCAGTAAACGAACCCGTAAAAGGTTACGCTCCAGGATCTCCAGAGAGAGAAGAGTTATTAGCAACTTACAAAAAAATGTTTAACAGCAATATTGATGTGCCAATGCATATCAATGGAGAAGAAGTTAGAACAGGAAACACAAAAAACATTACACCTCCTCATGATCACAAGCATATTGTTGGTCAATATCATACAGCAGACAAAACACACGTAGACACCGCAATATCTACAGCTTTAGCGGCAAGAGAAGCTTGGTCTAACGTAAGTTGGATGGAAAGAGCTTCTATCTTTTTAAAAGCTGCAGAGTTGTTAGCAGGGCCTTATAGAGCAAAAATGAATGCTGCAACCATGATTGCACAGTCTAAAAACGTAAATCAAGCAGAAATTGATGCTGCTTGTGAAATGATAGATTTCTTCCGATTTAATGTAGAGTATATGACTGATATATTTAAAGATCAACCAGCATCTGCACCAGGAATTTGGAACAGAGTTGAGTACAGACCTTTAGAAGGATTTGTATATGCAATTACACCTTTTAACTTTACTTCTATTGCAGCAAATTTGCCTGCAGCAGCAGCTTTAATGGGTAATGTAGTTGTTTGGAAACCTTCTGATCATCAGGCGTATTCTGCACAAGTAATTGTAGATTTATTTAAAGAAGCAGGCTTACCAGATGGTGTAATTAACGTTGTTTACGGAGACCCTGTTATGATTACAGATACTGTTTTAGCTTCTGCAGATTTCTCTGGATTACACTTTACAGGTTCTACTCATGTATTCAAAAACTTATGGCAACAAATTGGTACAAATATTCATACCTATAAAACCTATCCTAGAATTGTTGGAGAAACAGGTGGTAAAGATTTTATTTGGGCACATAATTCATCAAATCCTTTGCAAGTTGCCACCGCAATTACAAGAGGAGCTTTTGAATATCAAGGTCAAAAATGTTCTGCAGCTTCACGTTCTTATATTCCTGCTTCAATTTGGAAAGATGTGAAAAAACATTTAATTGCACAAACATCAGAACTAAAAATGGGTTCACCAGAAGATCCATCAAACTTTGTAAACGCTGTAATTCATGAAGGCTCTTTTGATAAAATAGCTAAATATATTGATGCCGCTAAAGCGGATGAAAATGCAGAAGTAATTATTGGTGGTGGCTACGACAAATCTGTTGGTTATTTTATTGAACCGACAGTAATTTTAGCAAAAACACCAACATTTGCTACAATGACAACAGAGTTGTTTGGACCTGTAATGACCATATATGTTTATGAAGATGCGGAATGGGAAGCATCCTTAAAATTAGTTGATGAATCTACTGAGTATGCTTTAACAGGAGCTATTTTTTCTACAGATAGATATATTGTAGAAAAAGCCTCTAAAGCCTTAGAAAATGCTGCAGGAAACTTTTATATTAACGACAAACCAACAGGAGCTGTTGTAGGTCAGCAACCATTTGGAGGAGCAAGAGCTTCTGGTACAAATGACAAAGCGGGTTCTGCGCAAAACTTATTACGTTGGACATCTGTTCGTTTAATAAAAGAAACATTTGTTACTCCACAAGATTATAAATATCCTTTCTTAGGATAAGATTTAATCTTAAAAAACAAACCTCTTTTTTTCTTTAAAGAATCTTCCATAATAAAAGCCTCATTAAAATATTTTAATGAGGCTTTTATTTTTTATTAAATTTCTTCTTACTTTATAACAAGTTTTCTTGTTGTCTGTTTACTTCTGTTAGTAATCTTAACAAGATACAAACCTGCCGAAGCTTTATCAAAAGAAATATTTTCAGAGAAATTAGTATTAGTATTTAAATAGTTTTTCTCACCTATCAACCTTCCTCTAACATCAAATAATTGAACTGTTACTTTGTCTGTGTTTAGCACTTCTAAATTTAGTGTAAACTCTCCATTAGTTGGATTAGGATATAAATTAAAACCACTAAAAGCAAAATCTTCTAATGAAGCTGTTTCATCTTGTACATTAATCGTATAATCTTCAACTTCACCATCAAATCCTGTCTCACAAGATGTTGGATACGTTACAGTAAGTGACGATGTATATCTACTAGAAACTCTCATAACTGTATTCCCTAAACTAGCGCCTGCTGGTATTGTTATAGATAAAGGGCTTAAATCTGTAGGTCCATCAGAAGTATTCCCTGCAAAACCTAAATCATATTCTTCACCAGCATCATCAAAACTACAGTTATGGTTCCAATCTATCCAAGCTTTAACTTGTACTCTATAATTTCCATCGGTATTTACATTAACCGTTAAATCATGAGTCTCATTTAATTTCACATCAGTTGAAATAGATGTATAATCAAAATACCCTTGTTTTTGTAAGCTACCATCTAGTTTAGTAGTTGCATTATCTATGGTATTAAATTTAACCAATGTTGTACTTGTATCATAAGTAGTGGTTCCAGAAGAATCACACACAGAACAATTGGTTGTTGTAAAACTAAATACTGAAGAAAAATCACCATCTCCACATAAACTCTTTCCTTTTACTCTCCAATAATAAGTTGTTGATTGATTTAAACCAGTAACTGAAAAAGAATTTGTGTTTACATTTTCACTAGAAACTATATTTGCAAATGCATTATCTGTTGCCACTTCTACATCATATGAAATAGCGTTAGCATCAGCATCCCACATTAAAGTTGGAGCTATAGCTTCATTTACATTTGCATCTGCTGGAGAAGTTAAGGTTATAGTATTAGGTGAACCATTATATATATTTAATGTAACATCTGCATCTTTACTAATTGCTGCAGAAGTACCAACAATTTTAAAATTATGTTCCCCTACAGCAACATTTGCAATACCTGATATTGTTGCCGTAACAGCAGTTCCATCACTTACAGCAGTAGCAGGATTAAAAGTAACCGTTGCATTTGCAGGTAAACCTGAAGCTGAAAAAGTTGTAGTTCCTGTAAAACCTAAGAATGTATTATAAGTAAAATTGTAAATAGCTTCATTTGGTGAACAAACAGCAA
This sequence comes from Polaribacter marinus, assembly GCF_022662535.1. Lineage (GTDB taxonomy): Bacteria > Bacteroidota > Bacteroidia > Flavobacteriales > Flavobacteriaceae > Polaribacter > Polaribacter marinus. The sequence continues at coordinate 53,792 of NZ_JAKQYM010000004.1, read as the reverse complement.
CTTCAGGATTAGAAACTGCTATTGCAAATTCAGATTCTTGAATTGAAAAATTACTTGAATTCATAGCATAAAAAATATTGTCTTTAGCCTCCACAATAATTCTAGCTTGCGTTGTATCTCCTCCTCCAGTTGCTGGGACTACAAAAGTATGAGTTCCATCATTATCAACATCTGTAGCTAAGGTATACGGAAAAGTAACCCCACCATCGATTGATAACAAAATATTTACTTTTGATGCATTTACAGTACCCGCATTAGTTCCTGCAACATCCCAAGTTACTGTTTCTGTAGATCCTGCATCCCACAAAACATTTGAGTTTTGTGAAGTAACCATAAATGGACCAACAGAGTCATCAACTGTTATTTTCATTAAATCATAAGCCGTTTGCCCATTTAAACCTGTAGCAGTTGGTTGTCTATCTCTAACAGTTAATGCAAAATTTAAATCTCTAGATATATTTGATACTGTCTCCCAATCATCTCCAGAAGCTGGATTAGTTTCTGTTAATTGACCTGCAACAACCCTACTTAGTTTAGGAACATATCGATTAGAAGAAGTTGATGGAGGTAAAGACCTAGTCATCGCTCCTACGGCTCTTGTTGGGCCAAACTGCCCAGTAGTAACTTGACCATTATCTATTTGTTCCCAAGTATACATTAATTGATCTTCTCCGTCTGCATCTGTAGCAGAACCTCTTAAAACATAAGGTGTTCCTCTAGGTATTACATAATCTGAACCTGCATTTACTACCGGTGGATTATTTGCTAGCGTAACAGGAGAATTACTTTGCCAACAAGTACGATTATCAACAACATTATCTACTATTTGTTTAATACTTGCATAATGAAAATACGGATCACTATGTTGTTGAACATTACTCGTAGTAATTCCTGCATATCCCATAATTGTTGATCCACTACCAGGTTCTACATTTACACCATAACCTTCTGTACCGTGAGAAAAAGTATGATTTGCTCCCATTTGATGCCCTATTTCATGAGCTACATAATCGATATCAAACGTATCTCCTTCTGGTTGACCATCGGCAGGTGAAGTAAATCCAGCACCTTTATTCTTGTCAAAAGTAGAAGATGTATCATCTACACAAACACATCCAATACAACCGGCATTTCCACCACCTCCAGAAGCACCAAATAAATGACCTATATCATAATCAGAGTTATTTATGTTGCTAGTTAAAGTGTTTTGTAATTGTAACCCCCAACCAATCAAAGCATTTGAATTTGAAGAAGCAGTACCCACAGAAGCATTAGAATACGGATCTGTAAGACCATTTGTATAAATTAAAGCTGGAAAATCTTGTACTTCAAAAGTAATTGCCATATCTGTTTCAAAAACAGCATTTACTCTTGTAATAGTTGCATTAATAGCTGCTAATGCCCCAGCAACAGTTCCACCGTGATAACTTGTATACTCTCCTGTTACAGATACTACTAAACGAAACTTACGTAAAGTTTGATCGTTTGCAGATCTTTGCGTAATATTATTTACTCCCGTATCTTTTACAAGTTCATTTGTTGTTGAACAAATATAATCTTCAGTTGGTAAATTATTTTTTGAAAGTCTATTGTAAACTACATAATTTTTAACATCATTGTGTATTGGCTGCATAAATACTGTAGGCTTATTTTTATAAGAAATCATTGTTTGAACTCCTTTTGGAGACACACTCATTCTTACTATTGCCCCTAACTTATCTGTACTAAAACCTACATATGATTTTATTTCTGGGTATTTTGCAGATAAACTAGGCGAAAAAACAGGCACTTCTAAAACTCTAAATGCTTGTAATTCTCCTTTTTCGTTTGGAAGCTCAATGATAACATCCGATGACTTAGCATTTACACCTCTTAAAGGTGCATTTACTAATTGTTTTTTAAATGCTGTAAAATCTAATCCTATAACTTCAGAATTATTTTCATCTAATTTTTCAATGGAATGCCCTTGAAATTCACCAGAGCTCTTCGCCTTTTTCCATACTTTCGATTGAGAATTTATCCCAACAAAAAATAGTAGCGCTATTAATGTTAAAAAGTTTTGTAATTTTTGTTTCATATCAAAAGATTATATTAAGTCTTAAAATTTATAAATTAAGTCTTCAAATATAATCAAATAATTATCTTTGTACTCAAATATTATGAATAGAAACGTACTTTTAGAAGACTTATCTGTAAAAGATTATAAAGAAACCTGGGATTTTCAAACAGAATTATTACAAGAAATTGTTGATACAAAAATTGAAAATCGTAGAAATAGCACCCAAAAAGCAACAAAAAATCACTTCTTATTTGTAGAACATCCGCATGTGTATACCTTAGGAAAGAGTGGTGATTTAAGTAATTTATTATTGAATGAAAATCAACTAAAAGAAAAAGGAGCTACATTTTACAAAATAAATAGAGGTGGTGATATTACTTATCATGGTCCTGGGCAAATTGTTGGATATCCGATTTTAGATTTAGAAAATTTTTTTACAGACATCCATAAATATTTACGTTTTTTAGAAGAGGTAATTATTTTAACCATTGCAGAATATGGTTTAAAAGGCTTAAGAAGCGATGGAGAAACGGGTGTTTGGCTAGACGTTGGCACTCCTTTTGCTCGTAAAATTTGTGCGATGGGAATTCGTTCATCTCGCTGGGTAACCATGCATGGTTTTGCCTTAAATGCAAATGTAAATTTAGGGTACTTTGATAATATTATTCCATGTGGAATTAAAGGAAAAGCTGTAACTTCTATGGAAGCTGAGTTAGGGAAAAAAGTGGATTTAGCCGAAGTTAAAGAAAAGATTTTAAAACATTTCAAAACCCTTTTTGAAGTTGAAAAATTTATCACTCTTTAAAAAACCTCTTTTGCTAGAATCAAATTCTTTTGTTTATAAAGCTACAAAAACTTACTAGATTTATTTTTCTTCGTTAAAATACACTTTATAATATTTCATTTTCTTCTCTTCATCATATCCTCTTTCTAAATATTCTGAAGCCGCTTCTGGTGCATCTACATCTAATTTTATACTGATATTTGTATCTAATTTTATCTCCGTTTTAAGTTTGCTTTTTTCTTTCTTTAATACAACACCAGAAACATCAAAATTATTTCTAATTAACACATCGTTTAAAGTTTCGAAGTGTTTTTTATATTCGTCAAATTTTTCTTTGTGCTTTTCTTCTTCAAATATTTCATCTTTAAAAGTAGCATAATCTACTGCTTCATTTTCTTTAAAATAATCTACTGTATTTGCTAAAAAATTTCCTTGTTCGTGCATTCCTAATTCTGGCTTAATTACTTCCTCAGAAAACTCTTTACACATCTCTAAATAGTTTTGAGTATGTGAATTATAATCATCGGCTAATTTTACAGATAAGAAATTTTTTATCCAATATTGCGCATCATAATTATTATTATCTACAGACAATACGATCGTTCCTTCTGTATCTGACGTGTTTAAAATTAAGCACCCTTTGTCTATTTTTTTTGTAGAAATTCCTTTTTGAACAACTACATCAAAACTCTCATTATCATCTAAATATGTTTGAAAAAAATCTACTTTATTTTCAATTTTAAAAATCCCAACTGCTTCTGTTAATACATCTTTATACTCTATTCCTTCAATAAGAACAACAAGAACATCCCCTGTTTTTATTTGTGCGGAATTAGATTGTTCAAATAAATGATTTACAATATTTTTAGAATATTCTACAAAAGAACTTTCTTCTTTAAAAACTTCTGAAGCATAATTATTTAGTTCGTTTAAACGAACATCTGCGTGATGAGAAAATCGATAACTTTGCGTTAAACTCCCAAAAGGTTTCAATAAAAAACTTTTCATTAAATCGTAACTTTCTTGATCGAAACGAATTAAATCTTCAGAAAAAACATTTTGCCCGCTATTAAACTTATTAGCCACTTTATGTAAAATACATTTGGTAATTTCTGCTTTGTTTTTTTTAATCATCACTTGAATTTTTGGAGGGTAAAAATAGTTGAAGTTTTTAAATAATTACGAAATAATTGAATGAGATTTTCTAAAAAACACAAAAATGTTTAACCAGGATTGAATGTTACATCAAGCTCAAAACAAGTTATTTATTTGAAATACTTTAATTTACGAAAATAGAAATATCACAACTCTAATTTAGTCTGTTCTGGCAAAAGTTTAAAAGTTTTTCTATGGTATTTGGTTGCACCAAATTCACGAATACCTTTTCTATGTTCTTTGGTTGGATATCCTTTGTTCTTTTTCCAATTATACATTGGGAATTCTTGATGAATTTTTGTCATATACTCATCTCTATAAGTTTTTGCTAAAACAGAAGCTGCAGCAATGCTCATATATTTTGCATCACCTTTTACAATCGTTTGATGAGGAATCTCTTTATAATTTCTGAATTTATTTCCATCAACAATAATATATTCTGGTTCTATCTTTAACATTTCTATAGAACGGTGCATACCCGTTATTGAAGCTTGCAAAACATTAATCTTATCTACTTCTTCTTGCCAAACAAAAGACACTCCAAAAGCAATGGCATTTTCTTCTATAAAAGGCCTTAATTCTTCTCTTCTTTTTTCAGACAATTGCTTAGAATCATTTAAAAAAGGATGCCTAAAGTTTTCGGGTAAAATTACAGCAGCAGCTACAACTGGTCCTGACAAACAACCTCTACCTGCTTCATCCGTACCTGCTTCTAAAGAAAACCCACTATAATTTAATTCTAACATTTTACAAATTAACAGTTTCTACTGAAATTATTCACATAAATTATCGTTTAATTATTTTACATTTGCTGTTGTATAAATATTCTATGAACAAAAAATTTATTTTCTTTTTTTTATCACTCTTCTTTGTTATAAGTACACTTTCTGCTCAAAGAAAATTGAGTAAAGGTTTAAATTTTGGAGAAAAGGGTGCTGCTTATTCTAATATTGATTCTTTAAAGAATAGTGGAGAAACAAAAGTTATTTTATCTGGTAAAACAAAATTTACAGATTATAAAATTTTTTCTCATAAAAGAGATACTTCCTACATAGACACAACTTTAACTCTACAAAAAGAGTATAAATTCAATTATTTAAGAAAAGACAACTTTGAGTTACTTGCATTTCACAACCAAGGACAAACATTTAATAACTTAGGCTATAGTTTTAACAATATAAAACAATTTCCAGACATTGGTTTTACAGCAAAACAATTTAGTTATTTAGATATTGATGAAATAAAATATTACGAAGTACCTACACCAACAACAGAAATTCTATACAGAACAGGCTTACAACAAGGTCAGGTTTTAGATGCCTTGTTTACCTTAAATTTTTCTAAAAGGCTTAATGTTTCACTTTCATACAAAGGACTACGCTCTTTAGGTGCGTACAGAAGATCCTTAGTTAGTAACGGTAATTTTAGAGGTACGTTTCATTACAGAACTAAAGAAAATCAATACGAAATTAGAGGTCACTTAGCAACTTTAGATTTTCTAAATCAAGAAAATGGAGGATTAACTACAAGTGCTTTGGCTCAATTTGTTGATGAAGATCCCAATTTTGAAACAAGATCTAGACTCGATGTTAACTTAACAGATGCTGAGAATCAGTTTGATGGTAACAGAGTTTATTTAGAACATAGTTATAAACTACTGGTTAATAAAGATACTATCAACGACAAAGATTTTAGCAACTTAAAAATTGGTCATATTTTTACTAATGAAACCAAAAGTTATAACTTTATTCAAACCAGTACAACCTCTTCTATTTTTGGTGATAGAAATGCTTCAGGAGCCACAGATACAAAAGCTGAAAGTAAATTAACCAACAATGAAATCAATTTAGAATTCAACTCTAAATATGTACTTGGTAAGTTCAAAGCAAAAGCAAATTTAACAAGTTACTCTTATGGTTATGATAGTATATTAAATACAAATAGCAGCATTAACAAAATAAAATTAGAAGGAAATGCCGTCTCTTTTGGTGCAGATTGGAAAGCAAAAATTAAAAACTTTCAATTAAATGCAGATGCCTCTATAACACCAGGTTCTGGAATTATAGCTGGTCACTTTTTAAAAGGAGAAGCTGTTTACGAAAAAGACAGTCTTTTTAAAGTAAAAGGAAGTTTATTAATTAGTTCTAAATCTCCAAATTTCAATACCCTTTTACATCAAAGTGAATATGATGATTACAATTGGGAAAATAATTTTAGCACAGTAAATACTAGAGATTTAGGGTTTGAATTTAACTCTAAATGGATTAATGCCGGCTTAAATTTTACCAATATAGACAACTATACCTATTTTAATGAGAACAATACTCCACAGCAATTTTCTAATCAAATTACTTATTTAAAAATTAAAGGAAATAGAGAGTTTAAATATTGGAAACTATCCTTAGACAATACCATTATGTTTCAAAATGTAAGCAGTGGAAGCTCTGTTTTTAGAGTTCCTGAGTTTGTAACAAGAAACACTTTATACTATACTGATTATTGGTTTAAAGGAAAACCAATGCTAGTAAATATTGGTGTTACTTTTAAATATTTTACAAAATACAAAGCCAATGCATACAATCCTTTATTAGCAGAATTTACTTTACAAAATACAGATGAAATAGGCTACCCAACTTTTGATGTTTTCTTTAACGCACAAGTTAGAAGAACACGCTTATACTTTAAAGTTGACAACGCTACTTCTGGTTTTTCAAAAAAGAATTATTTTTCTGCACCAAATTATCCATACAGAGACCTTACAATTCGTTTTGGTTTGGTTTGGAATTGGTTTATTTAATATCTGATGAAAGAACAACTTACCAAAAACTGGAAACTTTTTTTAATAGCGAGTTTAACTCTAGGTTTAGCCCCTTTTAATCCACCTCATATTATTGGAAAAATTAAATGGCTTATAGGTGGAAATGCTTTTTCAGGAGAACATGCTATGCATGCACAAGATTGGTTTGATCTTTTATTACATGGAAGTCCATGGATATTACTTATTATTTCTACTATAATAAACCTTTTTAATACAAAGAAAAAACATTATTGATTTTCTAAAAATTCTAATTCCATTTCTGGTAAAAACCTTCCTTTTATAGAACTTTCTATTTTGTTAACAACTTTAAACCCATGTTTTGCATAAAAACCTTCTGCATTTGGATCTGATAAAACATTTAGAATAGCACAACTACCTTCTATACAATTTTCTATTGCATGACATAATAATTTACTCCCTATTCCGTGTTTAATATATTGGGGTGAAATAAATAAAAAATTTAAAAAACTTGTTCTAATATTAGCCCTTTCTAACACATAAAACCCTACAATTTTATCTTTTATAATATATTTATAAATATTGCACTCATCAAATGTTTTTGAAGTAATTGTTAACTCATCTATCCAAATACAAAGTTCTTCTTGAGAATATCCCCAAAAAGCCTTACTTTTTAAAGCAATATCAGTAAGTATTTTTGCATCATAAACAGCAGCTTTAAAAATCATTTTAACTTTTTACTAATTGCTTAATTTTAATATTAAAAGCAGCAAAAATTAAAGTCATAATTGGACTTAACCAATTAAAAATGGCAAAGAAAAAATAATCTGAAACAGAAACACCTAAAACGCCAGATTGATATGCTCCACAAGTGTTCCAAGGAATTAAAACAGAAGTTACCGTACCAGAATCCTCTAAAGTTCTACTTAAATTTTCTGGAGCTAAACCTTTATCTTCGTAAGCTTTTTTAAACATTTTACCCGGTACAACAATTGCTAAATATTGATCTGAAGCTGTAACATTTAAGGCTAAACAACTTGCCACCGTACTTGCAAACAACCCAAAAACAGATGAAGCCATACTTAATAATGCTTTACTAATTCTTGCCAAAGCTCCTATGGCATCCATTACGCCTCCAAAAACCATGGCACAAATGATCAACCAAATAGTCCCTAACATTCCACTCATTCCTCCCGCAGTAAATAAATCGTTCAATTCTTTACTAGAAGTTTCTACAGCAGAATCTACTGTAATTGCATTCATAACACCTTTGTAAGCTGCATTAAACGACATAGAATCTGCACCTGCAATATTCATTACAATTTGTGGTTGTGCTATTATAGCTACAACACCAGCCAATAAAGTACCAATTAACAATGCAACCAAAGGTTCTGTCTTTTTTATAATCATAAAAATAACCACTACAGGAACAATAAATAACCAAGGAGAAATATTAAAAGCAGCATCTATAGCCATTAATTTATCTGATACATCTGGTGAACCTGTTGTTTCTATAGAAAAACCAATAATTATAAAAACTAATAAAGTAACTACAATTGTTGGTATTGTGGTTAAAGACATATACTTTATATGGGTAAACAAATCTCCTCCTGCCATAGTGGGTGCCAAATTTGTTGTGTCAGATAATGGTGACATTTTATCTCCAAAATAAGCTCCAGATAGCACAGCTCCCGCAGTCATACCCGCTGAAATACCTAAAGTATTTCCAATACCAACTAAAGCAATACCAACCGTTGCAGAAGTAGTCCAAGAACTACCTGTTGCAATAGAAATTATAGCACAAATAACTACAGAAGCAGCTAAAAAAATTGTTGGATTTAAAATTTGTAATCCATAATAAATCATAGAAGGAATGATACCACTTATTAACCAAGTACCCGCTAAAGCACCTACCATTAATAAAATTAAAATAGCACCTGAAGTAGATTTTATATTTTCTGAAACTTCCTCCATCATTTGTTTATAAGAAACTTTGTTCTTAAAACCAACAATAGCAGCCACTGCCGCACCCATTAATAAAATAAATTGGTTACTGCCGCTTAAAGCATCATCTCCATATACAAAAAACACATTGTAAAAAAGCATACCAACCAAGGCAAAAACCGGTATTAACGCTTCTAAAATATTAAGCTCTTTATTTTCTATAATATTTTCGTCTTCCGGTTTTGTAGGTATAATATTCTTGCTCTCCATATAGTATTAATTTCGTCTTGTAATGTTACGATTTTAGAAGAAGTTATGCAAATTGAATTGTTTACTTTACTTTTCATCACAATATTCAATTACTTAAATTGTCTATAGAATCATTTATCATCAAACTGCACGAAACCAAAACTACAAATAAAACACTAGTAGTATATAACACCTTAGCACCAATCTGAGAAACTATAGAACTCCAATTTCAATCATACAAGATTTCATCAACTTATAAGTTCTTTCAATATCATTATCTAAACCAACAGACAATCTTATTAACCCGTTTGAAAGTCCCATTTCTTTTTGTTCATCTTCTGGTATTTCTGATGAAGTAGAGCTACCTGGAGCAGAAAATAATGTTTTGTAAAAACCTAAACTCACCGCTAAATATCCTAAGTTTTTATGTTGCATTAATTCCATTAATGCATTGGCCTTACCTAAAGAACCAACATCAATTGTAAGCATTCCTCCGAAGCCATACTCAGCATTCATCATACTTTTAAAGAGTTGATGAGAAGGATGAGATTTTAATCCAGGATACACTGTTTTTAAACCATCCGCTTCAAATTTATCAGCTAAAAAAGCAGCATTGAAACTATGCTGTTTCATTCGGATATGCAAAGTTCTCATGTTTTTTAAAATTGATGAGGCTCTTAAGCTATCCATTGTAGAGCCCAACAACATACTTGCACCATCGTTTACATTACGTAAATCGTTAATAAAGTCTTGCGTACCACAAACCACCCCTCCAACGGTGTCTGAAGAACCATTAATAAATTTTGTTAAGCTATGTATAACAACATCAGCTCCTAATTTTGCAGGAGAAATTGATAGTGGAGAAAAAGTATTATCTACCACTAATTTTAGATTGTATTTTTTTGCCAAAGCAGATAATCCGACAATATCTGCAACTTCTAAAAGGGGATTACTTACAGATTCACAGTATAAAACTTTGGTTTCTTTTGTGATTGAAGCTTCTACAACATCTAATTTTGTAATGTCTACAAATGTAGTTTCAATCCCTAATCTTGGTGTAAAATTCTTTAAAAATGCATAGGTCCCTCCATAAATAGTTCTGCTAGAAACAATGTGTTCTCCTGCTCCAACTAATTGCAACAAAACAGGTGTTATAGCCCCCATTCCTGAAGCAGCAACATTTGCAGTTTCAGTACCTTCCATGGCTGCTAAAGCCTCTCCTAAATACAAATTACTTGGAGTAGAATGTCTTGAATACAAATAGCAACCATCTGCATTCCCTTCAAAAGTATCGAACATGGTTTTTGCTGATAAAAAAGTATAGGTAGATGAGTCTGTAATTGATGGGTTTACACCTCCAAATTCACCAAAATATTGTAAATCTTGAATTTTGTCTGCTGGATTAAATTTCATAATAGTTGTTTTTATTTTTCCATACAAAAAGACAATGAATAAGAATATAAATCAATATATAATTTAAAATATAGTTTATTTTACTACATTTATACATTATATTAGTTTTAAAAACTAATAACTGTAGTTTATATTTCAATTTTTAGAAATTTTACATGTTAGATTCAACAGATAAAAAACTTATTAACTTATTACAAAACGACAGCAAACAAACTACGAAACAGTTGTCTTTACAACTTAACCTATCTGTAACTGCCGTTTATGAGCGCATAAAAAAGCTAGAAAAAGAAAAAGTAATTCAAAAGTATGTAGCTCTCATCAACAAAAATAAAATAGGAAAGTCTTCTTTGGTATTTTGTCACGTAAAATTAATACAACATTCAAGAGAATATGTTACTACTTTTGAACGTGAAATCTTAAAATTAGAAGAAGTTTCAGAATGTTTTCATGTAAGTGGTGATTATGATTATATCTTAAAAATTTATGTAAAAGACATGGATGAATACAGAGATTTTATGGTAACAAAACTTACGGCAATAAAATACATTGGAAGTACACACAGTACTTTTGCTATTGAAGAAGTAAAAAACACAACTATAATAAATCTATAAAAAATGCAATCCATCCGTTATAAATTTATAGAACTCTTTATCCTTTTTATCGTAATCCCTATAAGTTTTGTCTTTAATTATTCACCTATTTTAAAATTAAGTATTGGTGTTTTAAGTTTTATTTATATAATATATATTTTATTTAAAATTGAAAATATTACTTTTAAAATCAACAAAAATCTTCCTTGGAAATTTTTCTGGAAATCAACATTTGTAAAACTCATCATTATTGCACTTGTTACCTCAGCATTTGTTTGGTTTACAGACAGAGAAAGTCTTTTTGTTGTCATACTAAACAAACCTAAATTATGGGTTCTTATTCTACTTTTTTACTCTCTTTTTTCTGTTTACCCTCAAGAACTAATCTATAGAACCTTCTTTTTTAAACGATATAAAAGTTTGATACAAAATGAAACTTTGTTTATACTTACCAATGCCCTTATATTTTCTTTAGCTCATTTATTCTTTGAAAATGTGTTAGTGCTTTTACTTACTTTTATAGGAGGAGTTTTATTTGCCTTTACCTTTAAAAACACGAAGTCTACATTTTTAGTTTCTATAGAACATGCTATTTACGGCTGTTGGTTATTTACAGTGGGTATGGGAACCATGTTAGGTTTTCCTTCTTAACGAAATAAAAAAGAAAACCCAAAACTTTCGTTTTGAGTTTTCTTTTTTATTCTTTAACTAAGACTATTTTCTCTGATTGTTTTTGAACAACTTTACCATAAAAATCTTTCAAAAAAGTATAGAATTCAGGAGAAATTATAGCTTTATTAAACTGTAAAATAGAAACTGTACTAATTTTAGTACCTACTTGAGTTACTTGGTATTTAAAAACCCCTAATTTTTCAGGTAAACCTATCGCTAAAACCTCAGGCAAAGATTCTACTTTATAACCGGCAGGTATTTGTATTGATACTGTATTTTTAAATTGTATAGGTGACGTAAAATCTACCGGAAATTTTCTTTCTTCTAACTTAAAAGGGTTCTCATGTTGTGTTAAAAACAATAATGGTTCTATATATATCTTTCCGTTAATTTCCTCTATTAAATCTTCACTGGTAAATTTAATATTTCTACTTATAGGCTTTCCTAAATCATATTCATTTAAAATTTTAAAATCTTCTATTTCTACTTTATTTGCTTCTTCAAAACTGGTTATTAAGTTTTCTTCTTTGATATGATTATTATTTATTCTAAAATTTAATGCACTTAAATTATGATACTTGTTTCTAACCAAACCTTCTACTGTTAAATCTCCAGTAATTTTTGCAATAACTATATTTTCTTCTGTTGTATGTCTAATTGGTGTTAGTTTAACCCAAGAAGAACCACCATTTTTTGCGACAACTCTACCGTTCCAATTTAAAGCTCTTGTTGGCAAAACATTTGGTGTACTATAAGGTTCAGTAGCATCTAATAAAATGTGTTTATTATCTGGAAATTTAACCATTGTAACAACATAATTAAATCCGTCTAAAGTTGGTGAAAGTGGTATTCCGTTTTTTCTTGTACTTACCAATACTGGATAGGCATTTAAGCCTGTAAAACGTAACATAGAAGTTAACATTAAGTTTATTTCTGCTACATTTCCGGTACCTTCTTTGTATGCTTTTCTTACTCCTTTTTCTACAGATTTTCCGTAATAATTATTCCATTTTACTTTTTTCTTTACATGTTGAAAAATAATTGCAATTTTTTCAAAATCATTTTTAGCTGCTGCTATAATATTTTTTATATCATTTTCATAATATCCTGTTTTGTCTAATTCATCTGCAAAACCAGAAGATTTATAAATTTGCTTTGTTACGTCTTCCCAAGTAGTGGAATAAAATTTTAAAGTTGAATTAGGAAATTTTGTTGATGCTAATTCGTATTTAATTCCTCCTCTATAATTTTTAATATCTGTAACAAAAGGCTCGGTATTTTTTAATGCTGGTATGTTTTTAGATTCGTAAACATCAATATTATATTTAAGATTTATTTTTGAGGTTTGAACTTCTGAAGTTACAGTTGTTGGTCCTCCCCAATCGTCTCTATTTTGCGTTCTTATTCTTTGAGACATTGAAATGCTTTTATTTTTTGTAGTTGATTTTGTTGGAATTAAATAATAACCTTTTGTTTTTTTAGTAAAGCTATAGTATTCTGGTGTTTGTATTTTACAATAAAAGGATTTTACTGGTATATCAAATTGATAATCTACATCATCTATAATAGTGCTGTAAGGAGAAATTAATTGATATTCTAAATCTATAACTGTACCTTCTTTAATATTAGGGAAAGTAATTTTTTTAATACTTCTATATTTTGATAATTTTTCATCAAAAATAGATGATTTAGAAAGTTTTTGCTTTTTTACTTTTCCGTCTACCATAGTAAAACTATAACCTTTAATAGAAGCTATTCTTTCCTTACTTCCTTTTTCTGGTTTATAATATCTTATGGCTTTGGTTGCTTTTTCAAATCCTTCTTTTGTATAAATTTTAATACGTTCATGAACTTCTGTGGTAACTATAAAACCAGAATTGCTTTTATAACTAATATCCGAATTTCTGTATTTATACAAATACGCAGCATCTGCTGTAGAATCTAAAGGGTAAAATTTTTCTTGTACTTCTTCTTTAGAAACTTTACCAAATTTAATTTCTTGTGCTGTAACGCATAAGGAAGTAAAAACAAATAGTGATAATAGTCTTAATCTCATAAGGGTTTATTTTTTTAAAATTGCGATTCTAATGTTTTCGTATTTTGCAATACCTCTTCTAAAACTTCTATACAATTTATAATCTTCTTTAGGATAAACTCCTTCTTTAATTAAAATTGATTTATGATATGTAAAAGTGGTATCGTCTATTTTTTTAAAGCTTACTTTGTAGGCTCCAAACTTTGTTATTAGTTCCTTTACGGGAGGCAAAACATCTATAGTATATCCTTTTGGTAGTTTAAAAGTATACTGATCTTCATCATTATATCCTCTTGTTATTTTTAGAGGAAGTTTTCTTTTTCTATATCTTTTAGGAACAAAACTAGATCGGTTAAAAATGTTTACTCTAAATAAATATTCATTTTCGTTTATTGTAGCAAAATTTGCAATCGAAATATCTAAAGTTTCAGTAAATACTACATTCTCTTTGTCATTTTTTAAATCTATGTTGTTGATTTCTAAATTATTGTTATAATCCCAAACGTTAGATTTGTAAACTTTTACAAGTTCTTCTTTGGTGTAATCCTCAACATAGTAAATATTATTGTATTGAGTTCCTTTAGAAACTCTTTTTAAAGTTGCTTTTACGCTTCCGTTTTCAAGAAGCTGAATGTTTGCATCTGTTGCTTGTAAATTTTGCTCATTTTTATAAGATGTTGTTCTCTTTATCACGCCTCCTTCTGGTGTAATCACCAATACATCTCTATTATCTGTAAATGTTCCTAAAAAACCGAAAGGAATGGTTTGATTGGTACATTCTAACCAAATATCATTTCCTTTATTTGGGATATTTAAAATCACATGATTTCCTTGTTCTAAAGATGCAAAATCTTTTTCAAGAGAAACAGGTTCAGAACTATTAGCTTCAATATGGGTATAATAAGAAGTAACTCCTACAACATCTAACAATGCTTTTGTATAATTGGTTAAACCTTTACAATCTCCATAACCCAAATTATCTACTTCATTTGCAGGAAAAGGTTGAATTCCTCCAATGCCCACTTGTACACTAATATACCTTGTTTTATCTTGCATAAACTGATAAACAATTTTTGCTTTTTCTATAGGATCATCAATACCTTTTACAAGTTCTAAAATTTTTGTTTTGGTAGTTTCATCTATAAGGTCTCTTCCTTTTAAAAGTGAATTATACATCCATAGACCAAATTCATTCCAATTGGTATAATATCCATTTACTCCATCTGTTTTAAAATTGTTTAATGCAACCAAAGCTATGGGTTCATAGAATTCTAAAGAAGGGCTTAATGCTTCATTTTTTACTGCTGAGATATTTTTTACAGCATAAAAAATTTTATTTCCATCAACTGATTTTTCTATATCATAACCTTTAAAGTTCTTTTCTTTTACTCTAGCATTTCCTTTTTGAATATTCACCTGATATGTATTTTCTTCTACAGAAACTAAATACCCTTCAATTGGACTCCAATTGGGTAAAAAACCAGTTGAAGATGTTTTCTTTTGATATTCTAAATGCACTGTATACGGATAAGAAGTAGGTGTATAATCTAAATATTTAAGTCTAGAATCTGAATATAAAGTTTCACCATCAACAGCACTAACATCTACAAATTTACTCTTTGTTATTTTTTTTATTTCTTTACCAAAAGCATCGTAAATTCTAGCTGAAAGCTTGTTAATTTTAGAATTATCATCATAACCTATTACCGCACCAACTTTTCTATTTCCTAACTTATTTAATACTGTAATTGTTCTGTCTACAGAAATAACCATATCATCTGTATCTAGGACATTTATTAATGTTTTATGCGATCTAACAACAGCATTTGCATTTTCTTTTAATGATGAAGGTATTAATAATGAAGAAAAATCTGTTTTTTGAGAAAAAACTAAGAAAGGTAGAAATATAAAAAATATTCTGAGGGTATTTTTTTTAATCATAGCATCTTTTAATAGCGATGCAATTTTAAAAAAAATAAACCTCAAAACAAAAGTTTTGAGGTTGAAATATTATTTAAAAAGGAATTTACTTATGCTTTTGTTTTTACTTCAAAAGACATTTCAATTAAATCATCTACAAACTTATCTTTTAAATTATCAAAGAATTTTTTTGATTTATATTTTACATTAAAATCTACTCTATCAATACTAAAATTTTCACTTTTAAAAGTAGTTACTCCATTTTCTGTTGATAATGTTGCAGGAATAGTAATACTCTTAGTAATATCTTTAATTCGTAAATTCCCAGATACCGCTAACTTACCTTCAGTTTCTTCTACTTTAGTAATCACAAACTTTGCTGTTGGATAAGCTACTACATCAAAAAAGTCTACACTTTTTAAATGAGCTTCAATTTTTCCTGCTCCATCACTACCTTTCATATCTAGGTTTGTAATTGTAGTCATATCAATAATAAACTGACCTTGAGTTAATTTTCCATCTTCCACTAACAAACCTCCACTCTTTAAAGCTACAGTTCCGTTATGAGCTCCTCCTGGTTTTGTTCCTTTCCAATTTAAAACAGAACCTGAAGTATCTACATTATTTAATTCTGCAACATTAACTTCTACTTTTACAGCTTCTTTTACTTCTACTTTTCCTTTTTTATCTTCTTTACAAGATGTTAAAACAGTTGCTACAACCGCTAATGATAAGATTATTTTTTTCATTTTTTTTGTTGATTTTGATAGTTAATACTATTTCCTCTGCAAATATACATATTTATTTCCCATGGAAACTATTTTTTATCTTTTATTATTTCATTTATTACATAAGCCGCTGCTTGAAGTCCAAACGCTGCTGGCATATAACTAATTGTACCGTAAAAAGATTTTTTATAATTAGTTCCATCAGTAATTTTTACACTTTTTGCTATTTGCATTTCTTCAGAATATACTGCCCTTACACCTTTATCTACTTTACGCTCTTTTAATCTTTTTCTTAACACACGTGCCATTGAGCAGTTCTTGGTTTTACTAATATCTTTTATTTTAATTTTACTTACATCTAACTTACCTCCCGCTCCCATTGAAGAAATTATTTTCACTTTTTTTCTTCTTGCTGCAACAATTAAATTTACTTTTGGTGTAATACTATCAATACAATCCAAAACATAATCAAAGTCATTAGTAACAATTTCAAAAGCCCTTTCGGGCGATAAAAATTCTTCTAAAACAGTCAGTTCAATCTCTGAATTTATATCTTTTAATCTTGCTGCCAATACTTTTACTTTCGATTTTCCTATCGTAGAATCTAAGGCAGGTAATTGACGATTTTTATTGGTTGCGTCAAAAACATCTCCATCTACAATTGTCATTTTTTGCACTCCTGCTCTTGCAATAAACTCTGCCGCATAAGAGCCCACGCCACCTAAACCAACTATTAAAACATTAGCTGTTTTTAGCTTCTTTAAACCTTCTTTTTGCACTAATAATTCCGTGCGCTCTAACCAACTCATTTTATAAATATATCTTTAAAATTTTGATGTAATACTTGTTGAAGCTCTTCAATTCTCTTCTTTTTTATTTCTGATGCTTTTTGATAAACTTCTCGGATTTCAATTTCAGTATCATCTGTTTCTAATAATATTGATGACAAAGGAAGCTCTAAAAAAACCTCTTGTAATTTTGTGTTTTTGATGATTACAGGTCCAATAGATAAAATAATTCTGTTTTTAAGCAAACTTTTAGCAATTTGACTATTCTTATTAAAACCATGAAATAGCCAAGTTTGAATTGGTTTTAATTCTTTTTTAATTTCAATAATTTCTTGATGTGCTTTTACACAATGAATCATTAAAGGTTTTTGATATTTTTCTGAAAGTAAAATCTGTTTTATAAAAACCGCTTTTTGAAATTCAAAATTAGTTAACGAGCGTTTATCTAAACCACATTCACCAACAGCTAAACAATTGTTGTTTTGAATTTGATGCTCAACAAATAACAATTCTTCTTCTAAAGTTTCTTGTTTCGCAAACCAAGGATGAATTCCGATTGAAAAAGGTCTAGAAAAATTGGTAGAATTCGGGTATTTATTTACAATTGAAAACACATCCTCGACAGAACAAGTTTTATGTGTGTGCACATCAAAAAAAAGCATATCAATTATTCTTTATTCTTAGAATCGATGATAATTGTAACCGGACCATCATTTACCAATGCCACTTTCATGTCTGCACCAAACTCTCCTGTTTGTACTTTTTTACCAATTTCGTTTTCTAATGTTTGTATGAAGTTTTCATACAAAGGAATTGCAATATCTGGTTTTGCAGCCTTAATATAACTTGGTCTGTTTCCTTTTTTTGTAGAGGCTTGCAATGTAAACTGACTCACAACAATTACTTCTCCATCAACATCAACAAGCGATTTATTCATCACCTCATTTTCATCATTAAAAATGCGAAGATTAGCCGTTTTCCGAACCAAAAAATCAATATCTTCTTGAGAATCTTCATTTACAATACCCAATAAAATTAAAAGTCCACTTTTAATCGTTGCAACTTTATTCTTGTTAATGGTTACGCTTGCTTCTGATACTCTTTGAATTACAATTTTCATGACTTATTCATTATCTTCTTCGTTCCAAATATCTGTTCTAAAATGTTCTTTTTCTTCATCTCCACTTAAAATTTGAAGATAACTTTTATAACGAGACCAAGAAATCTTATCATCTTCTAAAGCTTCTTTTACAGCGCATTGTGGTTCTTTTGTATGAATACAATTATTGAATTTACAATGCTCTTTTAATGCAAAAAATTCTGGAAAATAATCTCCTAATTCGTATTTATCAATATCAACAACACCAAAACCTTTAATTCCTGGTGTATCAATTATTTTAGCATCAAAACTTAAATCGAACATTTCTGCAAAGGTTGTGGTATGTTTCCCTTGATTGTGTTGATCTGAAATTTCTTTCGTTTTTAGATTTAATGATGGTTCAATAGCGTTTACCAAAGTAGATTTTCCAACACCAGAATGACCAACAAACATCGATGTTTTACCAGTCATCATTTCTTTAATTTTATCGATGTTTATATTTTGAGTTGCAGAAACCTCTATACATCTATAACCAATGGCTTCGTAAATATCTTTTAGATATAAAATTTCTGCACGTTCTTCAATTTCATAAGAATCGATCTTATTAAAAACCAAAATAGTATCTATTCTATAAGCTCTAGCAGAGACTAAAAAACGATCTATAAAAGTGGTAAATGTTGGCGGGTTATTAATGGTAATCAGTAAAAAAACCTGATCGATATTAGAAGCAATAATATGTGTTTGCTTAGAGAGGTTTACCGATTTTCTAACAATAAAATTGTCTCTATCTAAAATCTTTTTAATGACTCCGATTTCTTCATCACCTTTTTTTTCTAAATCAAACACAACCTTATCTCCGACCGCTATTGGGTTGGTGCTTTTGATATCTTTTATCCTAAATTTTCCTTTTATTCTACATTGATAAAATTCTCCTTCATCAGATTTTACTTGATACCAACTTCCTGTAGATTTATAAACGATTCCTGTCATTATTACAAAGATGAGAATAAAAAAATGATTTAAAAAAATTAGCTGCAAAATCACAAATAATTCGTGAGTTTGCAGCTAAAATAATTTTATAATTGAAATTTATCCTTTTATAATTTTTTCTTGATGATTGATGGATTCTTGGTGAATTGCTTTAAACATTTTTAACACAAACTCTTCACTTAAACCTTTCTCTTCTCCTTCTAAAATCATGTTTCCAAGGATTTCATTCCATCGTCTAGATTGTAAAACAGCAACATTTTGCTCTTTCTTTAAGGCTCCAATTTTATCGGCAACTTTCATTCTTTTGCCTAGCATTTCAATTAACTGACCATCTACAACATTAATTTGAGCTCTTAAATTTCCTAAAGATTCTCTGTAATCAGAATCAGTTTCTGTTTGTTTTCTGATTTTTAAATCTTCCATAATCTGCTTTAAAGCAGTTGGTGTAACTTGCTGTGCAGCATCACTCCAAGCATTGTCTGGGTCGAAGTGTGTTTCTATCATTAAACCATCAAAGTTTAAATCTAAAGCCGTCTGAGAAACATCAAAAATCATTTCTCTATTTCCTGTAATATGAGAAGGATCACAAATTAACGGTAAATCAGGAAACCTATTTTGAAACTCAATTGCCAATTGCCATTCTGGAATGTTTCTGTATTTTGATTTCTCGTAGGTTGAAAATCCTCTGTGAATTGCTCCAAGGTTTTTAATACCCGCAGTATACAATCTTTCGATACCACCTAACCATAAAGCTAAATCAGGATTTACAGGGTTTTTAACCAATACAATTTTATCTGTTCCTTGTAAAGCATCTGCAATTTCTTGCATAATAAAAGGAGATACTGTAGAACGTGCACCAATCCATAATAAATCTACATCATTTTCGATAGCTAATTTTACATGAGCTGCATTGGCAACTTCTGTACAGGTTTTCATTCCTGTTTCTTCTTTTACCTTTTTTAACCATCCTAGACCTAAAGCACCAACACCTTCAAAATTTCCTGGTCTTGTTCTTGGTTTCCATATTCCAGCTCTAAAATAACTTACATCAGAATCTTTTAATTCGTGTGCAATTTTTAAAACCTGTTCTTCGGTTTCTGCACTACAAGGCCCTGCTATTACTAGTGGATGCTCTAATTTCATATCATCCAACCATGTTCTTAATTCTTTTGTATTCTTCATTTTTCTACTTATTGTGGCTTATTATTTTATGCCGTTTAAAATTTGTGTTATATAATTTGTGCTCTCCATTTCGTTAAAAATATCCGAGAAATTATCTTGTTGCATCAACTCTTTAAATTGTTGTAAATTATTGATGTATTCTTCTAACGTTTCTATGACGTTTTCTTTATTTTGTTTAAAAATTGGTGTCCACATTGCTGGCGAACTTTTTGCCAAACGCACAGTTGAAGCAAAACCAGATCCAGCCATATCAAAAATATCTCGTTCGTTTTTTGCTTTTTCAATAACCGTTTTTCCTAACATAAATGAACTTATGTGAGACAGGTGCGAAACATACGCAATATGTTTATCATGAGAAACTGGATCCATATAACGAATACGCATTCCAATGTCCATAAAAAGCTTCAATGCCATTTCTTGAAGCTTAAAAGTTGTCTTTTCTACTTCGCAAATAATATTCGTTTTCCCAACGTATAAGCCAGAAATTGCTGCTGTTGGTCCAGAATTCTCTGTTCCAGCAATTGGATGCGCTGCTAAAAAGTTTCTTCTTTTTGGATGATGTTCAACTGCCTTACAAATTGCATTTTTTGTTGAACCTGCATCAATGACCAAACTATTATCTGAGATTTTATCTAAAATTGTTGGCAATAATTTTACCGTTGCATCTACAGGAATTGAAACAATAACCAAGTCTGCTTTTTCTAAATCATCTAATATTGCTTTCTCTTGAATTACTCCTAATTCTAAAGCTTCTTCTAAATGTTTCTCGTTTTTATCTATTCCGTAAATTACAACATCTGGATTGTTCTTTTTAATGTCGATAGCAAAACTACCGCCTATTAATCCAACACCAATCATGTATATGTTTTTCATTTTTTTCTTTTTTGCTTTTAGCTATTCGTTTTAGCTGTTTGCGAAAAGCTAGAGCCTAATAGCTTACAGCCTTGAAATTGCTTCTTTAATTACATCTGTAGTTACACATAATGAAAAACGGATATATCCTTCTCCTTGAGAGCCAAAAATGGTACCTGGAGTGATAAAAATATCGTTATCATATAAAACCGCATCGGTAACTTCTTCCGATTTTTTTCCTTTTGGAATTTTTGCCCAAACAAATAAACCTGTTGAGTTTTTATTGTAAACAGCATCCAATTTATCTGCCAATTGCCAAACTAAATTTCTACGTTCTTCGTAAATTTTATTTTGAGCTGTAAACCAATCATCAGCTAATTGCAATGCCTCTATAGCTCCTTTTTGAATTCCGTAAAACATTCCAGAATCCATATTGCTTTTTACTTTTAAAACTTCGTTGATATAAGTTGCCTTTCCTAACAGCATACCAACTCGCCACCCAGCCATATTAAAGGTTTTGCTTAAAGAATTTAACTCTAAAGCAATATCTTTTGCGCCTTTAACTTGTAAAATACTGATAGGGTTATCGTTTAAAATAAAGCTATAAGGATTGTCATTGATAATTAAAATATGATGTTTTTTTCCAAAAGCCACTAATTTTTCAAACGTTTCTATGGTTGCATTAGTTCCTGTTGGCATATGTGGATAATTGACCCACATAATTTTTACATTCGACAAATCTTGACTTTCTAATTCCTCAAAATTTGGTTGCCAATTGTTCTCATCACTTAAATTGTAAAACAACGGTTCTGCACCTACTAACTTTGTTACAGAAGTATAGGTTGGATATCCTGGATTTGGAATTAAAACTCTATCTCCTTCATTTAAAAAAGCCATAGAAATATGCATAATTCCTTCTTTACTTCCCATCAAAGGCAACACTTCATCTTCGGGGTTGACCTCTACAGAAAACTTGTTATTATAAAAATTAGAAATTGCAACTCTCAGTTCTGGTAAACCTTGGTATGATTGATATTTATGCGCAGATGCATCTCCTAAACTACCTTGAATTGCGTCTAAAACCGTTGCAGGTGGTTGCAAATCTGGAGAACCTATTCCCATATTGATAATCGGTTTTCCTGCAGCAACTAAACCTCTAACCTCTCTTAACTTTTTAGAGAAATAGTATTCTTGTACTGTATCTAATCTTTTGGCAGCTTTAATCATTTTCTACCATTTTTATAAGTTCCTAAAATTTTGAATTCTTCTGCCATTATTTCTATAATTGCTTTTGCTTTTTCGTAATCTTGATAATCATCAAAAGTTACATCTACAAAAAATGAATATTTCCACGGTGTTTCTATAACTGGTAAGGATTGTATTTTAGTTAAATTCATTTTACAATCACTTAGCACATTTAAAATGGCGGCCAAACTGCCTCTTTTATGATTTAATTGAAATTTTAAAGAAGCTTTATTGATTTGATCAATATTATTATTAGGAGTTGAAGTTTGTACAATGACAAATCTTGTTGAGTTGTCTTTTATGGTTTGAATTCCATCTTCCAACACCTCTAAATCAAAAATTTCTGCGGCTATTTTTGGTGCTATTGCAGCAATACCTAGTAAATTTTCTTTTGCTATTCTTTTAGCCACTTCGGCAGTATCTACATCTTCAACTAATTTGATCTGTGGGTATTTTTTAAAGAAAACTTTGCATTGTTGTAATGCCATTGGATGTGACCACACTTCTTTAATATCATTCATATTTTGACCTTTTAAAGCCATTAAATGATGATGAATGTTTAGGTATTCTTCTCCAACAATATGAAGGTTATTCCTATCAATTAAGGCATAATTTGGAATTATAGAACCCGCAATTGTATTTTCTAAAGCCATCACACCTATATTCGCAGAATTATCTAGCAAGCAATCTACTAATACATCAAAAGACATACATTCTTTTAATTGTACAGATGTACCATAAAAGTTACGAGCAACTTTATGATGATTTGAGCCTTCCGCTCCTTGTATGGCAACAATATTCTTCATTAACTTTAAAATGATATCAAAAAAAAAGTCTCGAATTAAATTCGAGACTTTATATTATAAAAATGTTATTTAACAACATGATACAAAGCCTCTCCTTTTATTGTAAAAATAAAAGTAAAAGTAGAAACGTGTCCAAGTGTTATTTAACATTGTAATTCTCTTTGTTTTGAGCAACAAATCTAAAGATTAAATTTAGATATGCAAATTTAATAGTAAAAGTTTAAAAAAAATTATCATTTTGATAAAATAGGCTTCAAAAAAATCAACAATTTATGATATTACTAAAAATACTATAAAAAGTAATTGAATTTAAAAAAACACTAAAAACAAAAAATATATTAATCTAATCTTAGTTTAAATAATTTGATAAAATAGATTTCAGAAAAACTAAGCAAAATAATTATTATCTTTGGATTGTTGAAAAAGCTATTTTCCATATCACTCTCATTAATTATCCTATTACAAAGCGTAGGGTTTAATATTGATGATATTGCTCAAATCAATAAATTTATTGAACATGCAGAGTATCATAACAAACAATATGGAGATAACGTTTTCGTGTTTATCTCTAAACATTACGGTGAATTAAAATCACCTCACGAGAAAGAGCATCAAGAAGAAAAAGAAGATCATGAGCAATTACCTTTTAATCACAACAACTGCTCTCACAATGGATCGATAGCAACCTATATTGTTAGTTCATTTAAAGAAGAGCTTAAGACTCCTTTTCTTTTAGAACAAAAAAAAGTAGCAAACTTTTATTACCAAGATCCTTTTTCAACTTCACATTCAGACGAAATTATACAACCTCCAAGGTTTTCATAAGTATTATCAAAGACTAAATTAACTCCTAATCATTTCTTATGATATAGGAACTATTAACATTGATTATTTTATGAAATATGCTATCACAAATTATAAACTTTAGTATAAAGAACAAGTTTATTGTTCTATTATTTACAACCTTTATTATAGGCTTTGGGTTGTACTCTTTATCACAAATTCCTATTGGTGCAGTACCAGATGTTACAAATAATCAGGTACAAGTTATTACTACGTCAAGAAACCTTTCTACCCAAGACATGGAGCAGTTTATTACCTACCCAGTTGAATTAGAAATGGTAAATTTACCTGGTGTAAAAGAAATTAGATCGGTATCTAAATTTGGCCTTTCTGTTGTTACAATTGTTTTTGATGACAACATGGGTACTTATCTACCAAGACAATTAATAGCAGAAAAAATAAAATCTGCTTCAGAGAAAATTCCTGAAGGATTTGGGACTCCAGAAATGGGACCAATAACTACAGGTTTAGGAGAAATATATCAATATATTTTAGATGTAAAACCAGGTTTTAAACACAAATACTCGCCACAAGACTTAAGAACCATTCAAGATTGGATTGTAAAAAGACAATTATCAGGAATACCCGGTGTTGTAGAAGTAAACACTTGGGGTGGTTTTCTTAAACAATACGAAATAGCAATTAATACCGAAAAATTAAATGCTATGAATATTACAACGAATGAAATATTTACTGCTATTGAAAAAAATAATAGTATTTCTGGTGGCGGATACATAGAAAAGGTCAATCAAGCTTTTTTTATTAGAGGAGAAGGACTTATATCATCTTTAAAAGACATAGAAAATATTGTCGTAAAAAATGTAGATAATATCCCTATATTTATAAAAGATGTAGCCAAAGTTGGTTTTGGTAACGCCACACGTTTTGGAGCTATTACAGGAAATGGTGAAGGAGAAAAAGTTCTTGGTCAAGTAATGATGCTAAAAGACGCCAACTCTAAAAAGGTTATTGATGCCGTTAAAGAAAGAGTTGCCACTATTTCCAAATCATTACCTGAAGGAGTTTATATAAATGCCTTTTTAGATAGAAGCGATCTCATTGCTAAAACAACATTTACAGTAACCGAAAACTTAGTTCTAGGTTGTTTAATTGTAATTTTTGTAGTAGTTCTTCTATTAGGAAACCTACGTTCTGGATTAGTTGTTGCCTCTGTAATTCCACTTTGTTTATTATTTGCACTTTCATTAATGTACATTTTTGGTGTAGATGCAAACCTAATGAGTTTGGGTGCTATTGATTTTGGAATCATAATAGACGGAGCAGTTATTATTGTTGAGTATATTGCTTTTCAAATCACAAAAAAACAGTCTGAGATTAACCACTTAAATAAAAGTGAACAACAAAACTTAAAAGATCAAATTACTTTTAATGGCGCTTCTAAAATGATGAACTCTGCTATTTTTGGACAATTAATTATTCTTATCGTTTTTATTCCAATTCTATCGTTAAGTGGAGTTGAGGGAAAAATGTTTAAACCCATGGCACTTACTTTTAGTTTTGCCTTAATTGGAGCAATGCTATTTTGTTTTACTTATGTTCCTGTAGCAGCTACTCTATTTTTAAAACCCTCAAAATCAAATAAAAAAAGTATTTCCAGTCGATTGATGCAATGGTTAAATAAAAAATACGAACCTATAATTCATTGGGCACTAGAAAGCAAAAGAACAGTGTTGGCAATTGCATTTGTGCTTTTAACTTCTTCGATTTATTTATTTAGTACCATGGGAGGTGAATTTGTTCCTACATTAGATGAAGGAGATTTCGTTATTCAACCCATTTTAAAAACGGGTACTTCTTTAAGTAACACCGTAATAATAAGTACTGAAATAGAAACTATTTTATTAAATAATTTTCCAGAAGTAAAACAAGTAATTACAAGAATTGGCGCTGCCGAAGTTCCTACAGACCCAATGTCTATGGAAGAAAGTGATGTAATTATTGTCTTAAAACCTAAAAAAGAATGGGTCTCGGCAAAATCTAAAGACGAATTGGCCGATAAATTTAAAGAAGCTTTATCTATAATTCCAGGAATGGAAGTAGAATTTACACAACCCATAGAAATGCGTTTTAACGAATTAATAACTGGTGTAAGAGCAGATATTGCTATTAAAATTTTTGGAGAAAACTTGGATATTCTGGCTAAAAAAGGAAACGAGATTAGTGAGTTAATTAAAAATGTACCAGGGGCTGCAGATATTTCTTTAGAAAAAATTGCAGGATTACCCGAAATGAGCGTGCAATATAATCGTGCAAAAATTGCCCGTTATGGTTTAAACATAGAAGATTTAAACAATATGATCTCAATGAGTTTTGCAGGTAAAAAAGCAGGTAGTGTTTTTGAAGGGGAAAAACGTTTTGATTTAATTTTAAGATTAGAAAAAAACCAACGTTTAGACATTAATAATATTAAAAACTTATACATAGATACTCCTAATGGAGAAAAAATTCCATTAGGCGAATTAGCAACAATTAGTTATAAAAAAGGAGCTGCAAAAATTTCTAGAGACAACACAAGAAGAAGAATTGTAGTTGGTATTAATGTTAGAAATAGAGATTTGCAATCTGTTGTTGATGATGTTCAAAAATTAATTAATAATAATATTAAACTTCCTACAGGTTATTCTATTACTTATGGGGGGCAATTTGAGAATTTACAAAGCGCAAAATCTCGTCTATTAATTGCTGTTCCAATAGCACTGATTTTAATTTTTATTTTGCTCTACTTTGCTTTTAATTCTGTGAAGGAAGCATTAATGATTTATTCTGCAATTCCTTTAGCTGCTGTTGGTGGTATTTTATTATTATGGCTTAGAGATTTACCATTTAGTATTTCTGCCGGAGTTGGCTTTATTGCTTTGTTTGGTATTGCTGTTTTAAACGGAATTGTTTTAATAGAACATTTTAAAGAATTAAAAAAAGAAGGTTTTAATCGTATAGAAGATTTAATAAAACAAGGAACTAAAGACAGATTGAGAGCTGTTATATTAACTGCATCAGCAGCTGCTTTAGGTTTTTTACCCATGGCAATCTCTACCAATGCTGGTGCAGAAGTACAAAGACCATTAGCTACTGTAGTTATTGGCGGCCTAGTTACAGCTACTTTACTAACCATGATTGTGCTACCTGTGCTATACGCTCTTTTTAATAAACCAAATAAAAAAAAGAAAAGAAACACAAAATTATTTTCTAAAAAACTCCTAACTGTATTTTTATTAATTTTTTCATTAAACACTTTTAGTCAAGAAAAAAATAAAATGAAATTAGAAAATTTAGTTTCAATTGCGCTAAAAAATAATGCTAGTTTAAACGCATATAAATTAAAAACATCAGAATCCAACACCTTAATAAATAGCGCTTTACTATTTGATAAAACTCATTTATATTATGAATTTAATGAAAATAATTTAGCCCCTAACAACCTTCCTTTAAAGGTTTTTGGGATTCAACAAGATATTCGTTTTCCTACAATTTATTTTTCAGAGAAAAAATTATACAGATCACGTTTTCAATTAGATTCAATTAATTACGAAATTCAAAAAAAGAGTTTAAAAAGACGCTTAACAACAAGCTATTATCAATATCAAATTAATATAAAAAAAGAGGAATTATTTAAAACGATAGATAGCTTATATCAAAATTTTGCACAAACTGCCACAAGGCGTTTTGAGCTTGGTGAAACCAATTATTTAGAAAAAATTACAGCAGCTTCTAAGCAACAACAAATTCATCTAAAATACACACAAGCCCAACAAAATGTTTCTTTAGCATATAAAGACTTAATACAAATCGTTCAACCTAAAGATTCTATTATTATTGAGAATGAACCTATAGTAAAAGCACCTCTTACCACTCTAGATATTGAGAATACTTCAGAAATTAAGTATCATCAAAAAAGAGTTTCTTTATTTGATGCACAAGGTAATTTTGAGAAACAACAATTATTGCCAGATATTAGTTTTACATATTTTCAAGGAAGTAACTCTCTTTTAAATGAAAATTTAAATGGATATCAAATAGGTTTAAAAATCCCTATTTTATTTGGAGGAAAATCTGCAAAAGTAAAGGCTTCAAAAATAGCTAAAGAAACTGCGAAACAAGAATTTAAAGAGTATTCTATTAGATTATCTACAAAATACAATTCTTTAAAACTAAAATTAAAACAACTTGAAGAAAACGTTTCTTATTATGAAAAAAACGGAAAACAACTTTCAGAAGAAATTTTAAGAACAGCAAACGGAAGCTTTAAAAATGGAGAGATTAATTTCTATCAATATATTCAAAGTCTAGAAAGTGTCTACTCAATTAAATTAGATTATCTAGACAAGCTAAGTGAATACAATCTAACCGTAATTGCCCTAAACTATTTAACCCTTTAAATACAACATTATGAAACGCATCTTATATAAAATAATAACTCTAAGTATTACAATTTCTTTATTGAATTGTGCCAATAAAGAAAAATCGGTAATTAAAGAAACAACAACTACAAAAGAAACCAAAAACGTAATTGAAGTTACAAAAGCACAATTTAAAAACAGTAAAATGGTTTTAGGTACGTTAGAAGAAAAATTATTTCCTACAATCATAAGAGCAAACGGAATAGTAGATGTTCCTCCAGAAAACAAAGCAATTATAAACGCAAAAATGGGTGGATATATAAAAAAAACACCACTTCTTGTAGGAGATAAAGTTACAAAAGGTCAAGCTTTGGTAACCATAGAAAACCCTGAATTTATTACATTACAACAAAATTACATGGAAATAAAAGGACAACTTTCTTATCTAAAATCAAATTTTCAAAGGCAAAAAACAATGTTCTCAGAAAAGATTACATCACAAAAAAGTTTTTTAAAAGCAGAAAGTGATTACAAAACTGCCATTGCAAAATACAATGGATTAGAAAAACAATTAAAAATATTAAACATTAGCACAAAAAATGTAGCAAATGGAAACTTCACATCAGAAACGACCATTTATGCACCTATATCAGGTAGTATTACCAAAATCAACGTCAACAGAGGCTCTTATGTTTCACCTGCATCCATAATTATGGAAATTGTAGATAACAGCCATATTCATTTAGAGCTTTCTGTATTTGAAAAAGATATTTTAAAAATCAAGAAAAATCAAAAAATAAACTTTAAAATTCCAGAAGCTTCTAATAATATTTTTAATGCAGAAGTTCATTTAATTGGTACAGCACTTGAAAACAACAGAACTATAAAAATTCATGCACATTTAGAAAATGAATCTCATAATAATTTTTTAATAGGAATGTTTGTAGAAGCAGAAATTATTATAGATAATATTTTAGAAAAATCGTTGCCAAATGAAACTATTGTTATGATTGACGAAACACCTTATGTTCTTATTTTACATAAAGAAGATAAAGAAAAATATTATTTTGAACAAAAAGAAGTAATCCTAAAAGAAAGTTATGGAAAATATATGATTATAAAAAATGCAGACACATTTCTTCCTAAAACTCAGTTTTTAACAAAAGGCGCATATAATTTGTTAGGAGAATAATCTTAATGGGATTAAAACAAACAGGAACTATTGATCATATTTCCTGATACAAAACAACTGATGAGCATTTGGCTCGTGAAAAAGGTGGCGTGGACAAGAATAGAATTCTGAATGACCCTGCATTTCAAAGAACCCATGAAAATGGTTCTGAGTTTAAATACGCTGGAAAGGGTGTGTATTGCGGAATCGATTCGAGTGACTGTTAAAGAATGCAAAAGATAAGCTTCTGGTAATATTGTTCTCGACTGTTTTAACATTTTTAGATAACCTTTTTTTGTGGATGTTATTGATACTATAATAAGTTTTTTTCTGATTTTTTAAAGTGGTTATTTTTTTGAAAAACAAAAAAAATACCTAGTTTATGGCTGGGTATTCTTTTTTTTAAGGTAAAATGAGTGGTTGTTTAACGATTTTTGTATATGAATTATAACAAGCAAATTAGCTATTAACTTTTGGTTAAGCAGTAACCAAATTTTTTAATTTTATTTTCAACAAGCCAAATAAAAAAAATCGACGACTTCACAAATAAGCCGAAACTTCGATTAATCAAATGACTAGCCATGAACTATATATTTTGTTAACGAAATGGGAATTTTATTCCAAACCTGTTTTGTCAGGATTCCAGAAAGGTTTCGTTTTAATTTGTTTGGTATTCCATTTTAATTCGTTTCTTAAATATTGGTTTATGGCAATGCAAACTCTACTGTCTCCAGCAATATAAGCCATCTTTTCACCTTTAAGATTGGGTATTACATTTTCTATTTGAGCAATTATTTCTTTTAGGTTATTCTCCTCAATATCGTAAAAATTGAAGGGTGTATTATTGTTTATATCAGGATATAATTCTGCAACGTTTATGTTGTAAATGATGCTTTCTATCTCTTTATCTTCGGATAAATATCTGTTGATGATATACAAATGAGATAATGCGGATAAATCTCCAATCATCAAATAGCTATCTGCAGAATTGTCTACGGTAAATTTGCCTGTTTTAGTTTTGTAATAAACGTTGTCGCCCACTGTACAATCTTCCGCCCATTGAGCACCAATTCCATTGCTGTGAGTAGCTATGGCAAGACTGAAGGTTTTTAGGTCTTGGTCGATATCCCAAATAGAATAGCTTCTGACCATGTCTTTTTTTGAAGTAACGTCTTTGCCAATGCCCACACCCAATCGTATGAAACAACCTGGCACAAAGTCCATCGTTTTTACAGCATCACTTTGTATTTGAATTTTATAAACGCTTTGGGAGATTTTTTCTTTGGATATAATTTCTCCTTTATCCATTATTGTTTTGATGATATCTTCTAATAGTGTCATAATGTTAATTTTTAAATTTTGTTTTTATTTTAATAATACGTCTGGTCAAAACAGCCGGAATGCATAGCAATACACTTACTTTAACCAATGGCAATACATAGATTAACCATTGTTTGGGTAGTTGTTCAGAATCTGCAGTTTGGTTTTGAATACTATTTGAGTTTATATTTTCTGCCCAATCTGTAAATCCAATAAACCAAATACCGAATGAAAGGACAGCACTTATAGAGATCAGCACTAAAAGTGCTGTTTTGTGTTTTTTAATGATGTTTATGAGTGGTTTTATATGATGAAAATCCGATATGAAGTGAAGTTTTTTAATGGTAGTTACAATCCATTTCCAATGTAAAGCCAAATGAATACCTAAAAAACCTATGAATAAGCTTGCCGAAGCATTGTGTATCATAGTCCAAAAAGGAGTGATTTTAAAATGGATACCAATTGAAGGTAAGGCTGCTTCTGAAATAACAATTCCAGAAACTGTTACTACTAACATTACTATATATAAAACCCAATTAAATATGTAATCAAACTTGATTTTTCTTTCGAATAGTTTTTTAGAATGGGTAACAATCCAATTCCAATTCACAATTAAATGCAAGAAGAAAGGCAATAAGAGGATAAAACTGAACCATTCATGTATAGCAATTCCTGTACTTTGTGGAATCAGAACAAGAATCATTAAGACAAAGAAAAACAAGTCTAAAAAGCCACGTGTTTTATTGACCTTTCCTGTATTTTGTTTTGACATTTTCATTGTGTTTTAGACCAAAAATTTGTTATAATAAAATAGATAATGGAAAGCAGGATTAAAATACCACTAACGGCTATAAAACTATGTTGAAGTCCTAAGGCATTTTGTATAGGTTGAATAGCTATGGGAGACATAAACATTCCTAAAAAATTGAACCTTGTTAATTTACCAATGTATTTCCCTCGCTGTTTTGGTGGTACTAAGGTCATGATCCATAAATTAGCATTAGGGATAAGCGAACCAATACCAAAACCAACTACAATCACACCAACTATTGCCATAAAATAGCTTGAACTAAAACCTATAATAAGATATCCCAAAGCCATCAACATAAACCCTAAAATATACATACTTAAAAAGCTTAGTTGTTGTCTTATTTTTTTAGAAAGTATGGCAGAAATTGCTAAAGATATCATCATGGTTCCGATGGCTACACCTACTAAGTTTGCACTAACACCAGTAAAGGTTTTTAATAAAAAAGGAAGCTGAACAGGTATAATATAAAAGAACAGAAGCGTTAAAAACGAACTGATATATACAAGCCAAATTTGGTTACTTACCTTTAAATCGGATTAGTTTTTTATTTGCCTTAGATGATGTTTGGGTTCGTGTAAATAGAAAGGAACTAAGAGTAAAACAATAAAAGCGAAGCCATATACCAAAAAAGTGTAGTGCCAATTAATATCTGCTAAAAACCCTGCGGCAGGAATAAAAAGTAACCCGCCAAGAGCATTAAATGCACCTTGTAAACCCATAAAATGTTCTCGTTTTTTCCCTTCAAAATAATCTCCAACTAGGGTCGTAGAGGTCGTCATAATACCAGCAACTCCAAGACCTAAAATAACACGACCAAACAGTATGAGGTATAAATCATTGAGCCAAAATCCAGAAGTTCCTGCAAGTGTATAAATAATTAAAGAAATGATTAACACTTTAATTCTACCCTGTTTGTCTATAATCCGTCCAGCAAAAGGAGCTATGATAACAATGGTAAGAGCCGGAAGTGTGAGCATTAATTTTGTTAAAGCTTCCACATTTTCTACCATATCAAAGGCACTACTTATTGCTGGCAAAGAAGGAGCAATGATTGCATTGGCTAACATGGTTAGCATACTTGCTAACAGTAAAGTTATTTCTAAGGGTTTGTTGTTATTCATATTTGTTTCTTTATAACTGTTGATTAATCAACAGTTGAGTTAAATTTTTTTAACTAATATTATTCAGTAATTTATTAAGAAGTAGATTTAATTTTTTTGCTTCTGTTTCTGTAAAACAACTAAGTGCTTCTTTTACCGTTTCTTTAGATGCTTTATTAAAAACTTGAACCACCTCTTTACCTTTTTGAGTTAGTGTAATAATGTATGATCTTGAGTCCTGTCCTGATTTTCGAATTACTAGTTTTTTTACTTCAAGATGATCTATTAATCGTTTTATAGCAGCCCTATCTTTATGTTGTAACTCAGCAAGTCTGCTTTGATTCATTTCTCCTTCATTAGAAATCAAAACCAATAAACGCCATTGTTCAGGAGTTGTATTAAGACCTGTGTTTTTGAATCTAGCTTGTAACTTTTGTTGTAATATTCTAGAAATAGTGGTTGTTAAATAGCCCACCGAATCTGTAAATACATACTTTTCCATTTTAACAATGTTGATTAGTCAACAAATGTAATCAAAATAATTTTATAATTTTAGATTTGTTGCGATAAGTTATTCAAAAGATGCTATTTTTCGTAGTTGTCTTGTCTTGAAATATGGCTATGGGTTAAAGCAGCAAAAAATTATTACAGTGTTGAATTTGTAAGTTCAGATCAGTTTTGGCCTAGGTATTTGTATATGATTTGTTGCTTGGTTTAGCAACTAAGTTAACAAATAAAGCCCTAATAGAAAATCCCTAAGAATTGTAGTAATTATGCGAGAACTAGCAATATAATAAACATCTTGTTGTGCTTTCGTTATTTACTACCCGATTTAATTACATTTAAAATTTCATCTGTTTGAGCTAGTAATGTTTTTTGGTAGTTTAATCTTGAAGATTCTAATCCAGTTTTATTTAAAAGAGCTCCTAAATAGGATTTGTTTGCTATAAGCAATTCAATAGATTTTCTAATTGAATCTTTAGAAATCTCAATTCCTAATTCCTTTTTTTCATCCTCACCTAAAAAATCTGACTCATACTTATAAGATATCTTATACATAAAAATTAGACTTTCTTTACTTTCATAATCATCTTCAAAACCCGACTCTAAATCAGCTGAAAAATCAGCAAGTCTCTTTTTTAGATTCAGATTTTGGATATAGTTTACTTTCCCTGAATTAACAATTGTTAAGTAACTGCTATTAACCAACTCAGCCCTAAACCAAGAATTTGCATAGGCCTTGAGTTGCAATATGGAATCTATATTTACTTCTTTACTCTTATTACTTACTATAAGTTTAATGAAACTATTGCTGAAATAAATCATCCTCTGTTGAGCTTTAATAGTTTGATTTAACCTTTTTTTATTTTCGATAAAGTCTTGTTTAATCGATTCTATTAAAAGTAATTCTTCTTTTTGTATTTTTCTATTCTCATTCCAATTGTTAACCTGTAAGGCTAATAGTATTCCAATCATTACGAGCACAATCTCTCCAATAGCATATTTCAGATACTTAACTGACTTACCTTCGGAAAGTAAACTCAGCCTTATTTTGCTAAAAATTTTTATCATTTGTTAACGATTTAAGATAATGTCTAGTCCTAAAAAATGGCTATAGATTAAAATTGATTTAAGCACCTAATTTAGCAAATAAAAAATGAATAGATAATCTGCAAAGATTTTCGACAAGAAGGCTTTTGGCAGCGTTTTTTTTACGGTTTAAAATATCTTTATGTAACTTATGTGCATGTGTTCAATATAATACCTTGTATGGTTTGCATTTCTTTATCAATTCCTAAAAGTCATGCTTTGACCTTTGCTAGTGAGGGATTTACCTAGATAAGGATTGAAAATATTGTAAAAGTATATTTAGCAATCATCTTTTAACTTAAACAATGTTTAAGAAGAAAATCAAATAATTAAAAAGTTTAAAACAAAAAAAACTCTGTAAACATATAATTTACAGAGTTTTAGCATTATTTGCTATTTTTAAAAGCGGTCTGGACGGGGCTTGAACTCATCATTAAAACCCCTAACAAACAACACTTTAAATAAAACTTGTAAATTATATTGACCGAATTGTTGACCTTATAAATTATAATAATTTGTTGTGATTTGACATTCAATCTTTAATATAAAAATACAAAAATTAAAGTATTAAAAAAGATACAAAGAATATTAGCTTAATCATATAACTTTTGATTTTCTGAATCGATTTTAAGAAACTTTCATAAGATATTCTTCAACAATTTTTAGGGCTATCCCACTGTAATCTGAGAATTCCTTAGCTGTAATAAACTGATGGGATTCTTTTCCGAAATAATCTTTCATCTGGTTTATGAGGTTTCTTCCAAACCATTCACTTCTACCTGTGATACGTTGAATGTCTTTTGGGTATATACAAGCTCTTACTAATTTCATGACTGTTCATACATTATCCATACTTTATCTATGCTTTATCCATACTTAAACCTACCATTATTTTTTATTAAAAACCGACTAAAAAAGTGTTGTTTATGGTTTTATCGGAAAGGATGGTTTTTTTAGGAATGTCTCTTTTTTTGTTGTGATATAAAGTTAGGTGTTTTGATGTATTAATCAAAAAAATATTAAGATATGGCAAAACAAACTGGTATTATTAAGTTAAAAGGAACTATTGGAGATATTTCTTTTTACAAAACGAGTGATGGGCATTTGGCTCGTGAAAAAGGTGGCGTGGACAAGAATAGAATTCAGAATGACCCTGCGTTTCAAAGAACGCGTGAGAATGGTTCTGAATTTGGACGTGCCGGAAAGGGTGGTAAGGTAATACGAAATGCGATTCGTGTGCTTTTGCAAAATGCTAAGGATAAGCGTGTGGTTTCTCGTTTGACAAAAACCTTGGTGGCTATTACTAAAACGGATACGACCAACGAAAGAGGTATGAGAACTTTACAGGATGGGGATTTAAGCTTATTGGAAGGCTTTGATTTTAATTTGAATGGAAAGTTAGGCGCTACTTTGTTTGCAGCTTACACCAAAGCATTTGATCGTGTTACGGGTGAGGCTACTTTGGATTTGGCGGTCTTTTCTCCTATCGTTAGAATTGCGGCTCCTTCTGGAACCACCCATTTTAAAGTGGTGATGGGGGCTGCGGAATTGGATTTTGAAAATGAGACTTCTGTTTTTGAGAGTGATGAAACTGCCATTTTACCGTATACCGCTGCGGATACTGCTGCAATAGCTTTATCGGCAACGATTACTGCCAACTCTACCCTACCTGTGGTACAGGTTTTAGGTGTTGAGTTTTATCAAGAGGTAAATGGGGAAATGTATGCGCTTAAAAATGGTGCTTACAACGCCTTGTCTGTTGTAACCGTTGACACTCTGTAGTAATGGACTTAGTGCTACAAAGGGCTTATTTTAAAGAGGGCACTAATGGTGCTCTCTTTTCCTCTTACAAGTTTCTTTGTCATACCATTGAGTTACCCTGGAAGCAAAATCAACGAAATATTTCTTGTATTCCTGAAGGTGTGTATGAGGTTGTTCCTAGATTTTCTAAACGATTTTCACATCACTTACAAATACAAAATGTATTGGGTAGGAGTTTGATTTTAATTCATCCTGCAAATGATGCGCAAAAGGAATTGGAAGGTTGTATTGCTCCTGTAACGTATTTGAGTGGTATTGGGAAAGGAATTTACTCTAAAGACGCGATGCAAAAAATATTGTCTTTGGTACATCAAGCAAAAGCAAGAAAAGAAAAGATTTTATTAACCATTAAATGATGGAATTATGAATGTTAAAGAACGTGCAAAAGCACCGACTCCAAAATTTTTTAAAACTTTAAGAACCATTGGCTTGTCTTTATTGGCCATTAGTGGAAGTATTTTAACAGCACCTATTGCCTTACCTGCTACGGTTGTAAGTGTTGCGGGATATGCTGCTGTGGCTGGAGGTGTTCTATCGGCAGTAAGCCAAGTTACGGTTGATGAGGATGCTAAAAAGACGACCTCTGATAAATCTTCTAAAACTTCGGGAAGATGAGAGCAGATATTCAGTTAAAAGTAGGGACTGCGTCGGGGACATTGTTGAGTATTAGTCCGACCATTTTTACGGAAGATATTCTAAAAACGATTCTTTTGGCCGTTGTGGGTGCTACGGTTAGTTTTATGGTTTCTTTGTTTTTAAAGAAAATTACAAAATGTAAAAAATAAATTTGGGAACCTTTGCTGAATTTGTAAAAGCCTGGTTTTTGAAATCAGGCTTTTTTGTTGTTTAGCTCAGTTCTTTGTTGCAAGTAGTTGTTTTTATCTATTATATTTTACTTTATTTTCTTCCAATATTTTTAATACTAAATAATCATTCTTTTCTTTGGTTTTCTGAAAAGATTTTTTTTCTTTATATTTTAAATAATATGCAGAAAAAATTAATCTTTCATTTATTAGCATCAAATTACTTGCACAAATCATAAAATGTTCTCTTTCATTAATTATAATTTTACTTAAAGTAACTTGTGTTCTAACATTTTTATGTGGTGAATAGCTATCTATAAGAATTGGTTTGTCAAATGATAAATTTGGTAGTTGGTTTCGAATATTATTTTCCAATTTTTCCCATTTCATTTCAATAAATCCTTCCTCAATTCTTTTAGCAAAATTGTTAATTAGATTAATATCGACTTTTTCATTGATTAAACCTTTGCTGACAAAAATTTTATAATAATCTTCTAATTTTTCATCTTTAATATTTTCTATTCTCGAGAACGTGTCATTATTTAAATAAAAAGCTAAAGTTTTATTGTCTTTCGATTCAAATTTATCTGCTAAATTTTTTATAAGGATGTTGTCATAAGATTCTGTCATACCATCTATTTTGGGTAAGCACAATATATTTTTTCCAAAATTGACTTTTTTAATACAACTGATTTGTTTATTTTGAATATCATTATCATTGTTTATACTTAATTTTCCGCTTTTTCTATTTGTACAAAAAGAGAAGCAAATAATTATTAATAAAATTAAGGAATGTAATAAATAGTTTGTAAGCTTTTTCATTGTGTTGAAATAGGTATTATTAATGATGCCAATAAAAATAAAATTAAGTACAACCACAATTTATAAAATAAATTAGGAAATAAATTAGGAAATAAATTAAATTTATGATTTTTTGTTGTTTTTAATTTCACAGTTTCAATTAATATTGATAAAACTAAAGTTAATAAAAACGGAAAAATTATAACAATAAAAAAATCTATGATATTAGGATTTCTAAATGTTCTTTTAATAAAAAAAGAGCTAAAAATTAAAGAGAGTATTACGTTTGTTCTTATTTGTGAGTTTCTCTTCTTTTTCCTTTCCATCTCTTTCAAAAATTGATGTTTTTCCTTTATTAAATGGGTGTATTTAGATAAATTTCTTTTTTCTAAATCTTGTTTAATTTTATCTAAAGGTTCTTTATTTAAAATTCTTCTTGTTATTTCTGTATCATTAGAACTTTGATTGTAATTATATGTTTTTTGAAGTTCAATTAAACTAATTTTTCTTTGAATAAGTGTATTTTCGGCATACTTAATTGCTTCTATTTTATAATTACCTCTCTCAATAGTTAAGTATTTATATAATTGTTCGATATCTAAATTATCGATATTTTTTTTCCATTCTTCTTTCATAGTTTTTTACTTAAATTATTGCCAACTGGTTACATGGAATCCCATATATTTCTTTTTGGGATTATTTTAAGGGATCACAGCACTTTAGTATTTTTATTTTAGTTCTTGGTTTCTTTGTCTTTAAAGAAAATCACAAAATGTAAAAAATAAATTTGGGGACCTTTGCTGAATTTGTAAAAGCCTGGTTTTTGAAATCAGGCTTTTTTTGTTGTTTTTTAGCTCAGTTCTTTGTTGGCTACAGTACTTTGTTGACAATAGTTATTTGTTTTTTAATTCTTCAATCTTGTTTTTTGCTTCTATGAAATTTGTTTATGTTTATAATTTTAGTTTTAAATAACTATTTTTTTGATTGAAATCTTAAAAATTCAAAAACCAAGGGAAATTCTTTTTTTAAAATTTTATCTATTTCTTTATTTCTGTAACTGTATTTTTCAACGTATTCTTTATTTAGTACTTCTTTAACAACATCAGCAAAGTATAAATCTTGTAAATATTCTTTTTCGTGATTTTCGTATTTCCAATGATTTTCTATAGATTCAGGAATATTTAAATCGTCTCTACTGATATTTTTTCCGTTTTTACGGATTTTATCAACTTCTACGTGAATATTATAATCTCTTAATAAAGTTTTTAAAGATTTATGTTTTAAAATTTTTTCATCTGAATAACTTGCTTCCCAATATCTCACTACTGGTTTTGAAAATGGACTTGTAGAGCGACACCAAGATTTATCTAATGCTGAATAAATAGATGAATATTCATCATTATTTTCTTTTTCATTTATTTTTGCTACGATATTGAATCCAAAACGAATTTGTTCTATTTTTCCTTTTAGAGGTGTTAATTTAAAACCTAAATTAACATTTCTAATGTCTCTACTGTAAGTATAATATTCCTTATCAATTTTTACTAATTCAATATTCACATATTGTTCTAATGAATTTTCTTGTTTGAATTTTTTCCAATAATTTGAAACTGAATCTACCTTTTTTTTATAAATTCCATATTTATTGTTCCATTCCTTTTCAATACGTTCATTTATAGGCTTGAAATAAGTAGTATCAGATGAAAACTCAACAAAATCTATGACTTGATTATATGTTAATTCAGTAAATTTAACTTTATCTAAATCATTTTTAATCACTGTATCTCTTAAGTAAACAATATATTCATAAGTATTTTTAAACAAAGAGTCATTATCAATTGTTTTTTTTAGTTCTTTTACTGTCAATGGTTCAAGAACTGATTTATTAAGATGAGAATTACAATTGAATAATGTAATTGATATTAATAAAATCAATAGGTTTTTCTTTTTCATAATTTTGGATTTTAATTACTGCCAACGTGTTGTGTATGGTTAGTGGCGTGTTAAGTAACCAATTTAGCAAATAAAACACAGATAAAATATTCCGCAGGAATATTCGTAAGTTGGATAAAACCAACATTTTTTTTTACACGGTATTGTATTCAGTTTATTATTTATTAAAAGTGTCATACATATATTTCCTTATTATCTCTGAATTATTAATTGTTTTTGATGGATTTTCTAAAATTTCTTCAATTAATTTTAAATATTCTCCAGTGGCAGTTCCAATAGTGTAAGTGCCGTTGTTTTCTCGCAAACATTTACTATATAAAGTTTGTTTAAACTTTTTGTTACTATTAAATTCATCAGTCCATTCAAGATACGTAACAAACATAAAAAAATTATTGTCTTTAATATTTATTACAGGAAAATACCACTTGAGCATTTGAGCTTTAGGGTATAAAAAGGGTTCAGTACTTTGATTCATTTGATGAATCGTTTTACTGTTTGGTGAAATAAACTTTATTTCCGTTTTAACATTTTTTGCAATTCTACTTCCAAAATTATGAAGTTGTAATATCACCTCTGGCATTAACCATTCTTCCTCTTCAAATTTCAAATAAGTATTTTTAACATCTTGAGCTTGAGAATTTATATTGACTCCAGGTTGAGTTAATATTTTTTGATTTTCAAATTGAAGTTTTGCAACTTTTGCTTGTATTTTTAGTTGTTTCAACATCAAGTCTGAACTTTCTTTATATTTCACAAGAAGTTCTTTTTGTTCATTATAAACTTTAATTATTTCTTTATGTTGTAATTTTTCAGTTTTTGAAGTTTCACTAAATCGTATACTTGATTCTTTGTCTCTAATGCTGTCTTTAGTTATTGCGTAGGAAGCTAAAAAGATAGCAATAATAGATACAACTGTTTGTATTAAATCCTTAATAGAAATTTTATAGTTAGAAAATGTTTCCAAAAAAGTAGATGTAAAGTCTTCCCCTTTTCCGCTTTTCCATAATAATGAAATAGCAAAAATTGAAACAATAATTATCAAGATAGTTCCAATTAAAAGGACTATAAACCAAAAAAAGCTATTCATTTTCATAATATTCGGTTAATTGCATACAACGGTAAATTGTATGAGTAGTGGCAGATAGCGGGCTTCTTTCCTGCCAAACCGCTACGATGTTTGAGCGGGCTACAAACCTTGATATTTAGCACTTTACCTGCCATTACTTATACAAAATGTTGTAAGCCGTTTTTTCTCAATCTGTCTATTTATCTGTTAGTTAAAAATACATTCTATTGTTAATTGAAGCTTTAATCCCAAGATGATTCGGGAATAAAGGAAGAATTTTCTCAAGAGTATCTTGATTGTAAGTATATAAGTCAGTAATATAATACATCGGTATTTTATTTTCTACCAATACTTCTGAACATTTAATTCGTTTACCATCAGGATAATTTGTCCAATACTCATTTTTTATGACCTCCCAATTCAGCTTATTAAAGTCATCAATGTTTTTATAGAAACTTGTTGACCTTACAGCAGCATTTCCATCTGAAAACGCAGCATTTTCGGTTAGTAAGATATGCGGATTAACTTTTAGTAATACCAATTTACTTTTGTCCATTTGCTTACACAAAACAAAAAGCATTGGATTTCTTGGATTAAAGTACAATGGAGCAAAATCATGAATATTACCTCCTAAAGATTCTACAATTCTATTCCTTCTTTCATTCACCTGTTTATTTGAAATATCCTCATTAACTAAGCCTTTTGAATGGGCAAGATTATGAGATAAAATTCCTAATTCAAAAATACTTTTCACATTGTCAATATGCGCTGTATAAAACAAACCACCAAAAGGAATTTTAGTAAGTTTTTGTGGGTCAAGTTTTGCTTTCTTATCTATAATCTCCCGATGATTTGAGTATTCAAGAAATGTTTCAGTTTCTTTTTTTACATCAGATATTATAGCTTGATATTTTCTAATTTGGTTAGGATTATGAGATATTAAAAAATTGTCAATCTTTGAGAACGTGTGTTTGTATAGCTTTAGCAAACGCTGTATTTGAGAATCATATAATTGGTCTAGCCAAGATAACTCCGCTGAATTAATTCCTAAACTTATATGCCAATATGAATTTCCTTTTGAATGAGGCCCAGGATTGCTTAAATATAATGGTTTGTATATCCTTTCAATATTATAAGCTAAATGTTTTTTGATTATTCCATCATTGAAAATTCTATCAAATAGAGCAATCACAGAATCTATATTTTTAAAGTCCGATTCTGTTTCGATTTGGTTGTATATTTTCTCTATTTCAGATAGACCCTTGGCAAGTTTATCTAAACATTCTATATATAAGTTTTCGTTGTAACTATCTAAAAACATATCTATTCAAAGTATTCGATGCGTAAATTCCTATTTGGCATTTCAAGAATAAATTTGTCAACTTCTTCAAACTCGTCAAAAGCAATTGTAAATAAGTAATCAGGGTCATATCCTTTAAATTGCTTTGTATTTCCACTTTCAGAATCTAAATAAGCTTTCTTAGGTGATAGAGATGGTGCGATACCGACAACGACCTCATTTTCTTCAAT
The DNA here is from genome assembly GCF_022662535.1 of Polaribacter marinus. GTDB lineage: Bacteria > Bacteroidota > Bacteroidia > Flavobacteriales > Flavobacteriaceae > Polaribacter > Polaribacter marinus. Next base: position 11,338 of record NZ_JAKQYM010000004.1, on the reverse strand, counting down.
GAAGTTTATATTTATTGTTCGCTCCACTTCACTTTCAGAAACCATTATACCATTTTCAAATCTTTGATGTCGATTAGAATAAAATATTGTAGTGTTGGATTCAACATTGTCAATTTTGTATCCGTGATTTGATTCGAAATAATCCCTTAAGAAATCCCACATACCTTCCCAAGCAACATTTTGTTGAATTCCATTCATTGCAATTATTGCTTCTTTTGCCGTATAATAATCAGGGAATAATTCGCAGGCAGCATCAGTAAATGCTTTCGAAACTGGGAGCAAATTTTGTGTCGTGTTTAATACTCCCATAAACATCTCTTCAATACTTTTGGCAGATGCTGTAGAGTTTTTTTGTTGTTTCAAATAGTACAGACAAGCATTATTTATAACTTCTGCTTCAAGGTCTGAATTGGTTAATTGACCTCTTCTTGCATGCAGGTTTGAAATAGAACTTGATAATATTCGTTTTGCCTCTGTTTTATCCATTTTCTTTAAAAAAGTTTACTTTGTATATTTTGAATTTCTTTGCTCATCGCAAATGTGAAGCATTTCTGAATAGCTTTTTCTCCAATGCCTTTAATCAATTCAAAGCTATTCATGTTATTTACTTGATTATTCCTTATGGCTTTTAGTAAAACATCCACTTGTTTGTTTGTTAAATCAGTAAGATTCCGAATTTTTTTCGAATCATTGTCTAACATAAATGCTTTAAAAATTGGAAACAAATCATCTGGAGTATTCGGATTGTAAGAATATACTTCATACGGGATTGAAATCTTTCTGAGATATCGTTCCATAATTTCCAAGGAATCGTCTTTTGTCATACCTCCATGACTTGCTCCTAACAAAGGAAATGCAATTGATTCTATTCCTCTTTCTTGATATGTGTCAACAAATTTTTTTAATCCTTTTTCTAAATATTCCTTTTTCGTTGGGAATTTCCAATGGTGTTTTGTAGGGAAATTAAGAATCCATTTTTTTGATGATTTGTACAAGTATAATTGACCAATATTTAACAATTTTTGCTGGCAAAGTTCAACGTATCTTTCATTCATTTCAGGGTAACGATATTTGCATTCCAATGCAATACCTGCTCCCATTACTCCAAAACAATTTACTGTATTCACAATTGTTTGACATTTTGTAGTAAATATGTTACCGTGGATAACTTCCATTAAAAAATGATTTTAAAAGTCAACATCCTCATTAAGAATTACCATATTATCAAGGTAATCAAACAACTCATTATGAATTTTAATGCCTGACTCAATTACACTTTCTTTTGTTTTTTCAGGCATAAAAAATTGATTCCTTATTTTTTCATCAAATTCCACCTTTCGTTCATTAAAGAAGTCAATCCTTAAATAAAGAATAGGGTTAAGTTCCAAATCAGCTATTTCCATTTTATAAATTGCATCTCTTGCTTTTAAATCACTATTCCCAAGTGAAAATGCCATAAATCCACCTTCATTTAGTCTTAATGCGGACATAACTGTATACTTTAAGGCATCATGACCAATTCTTAAAACAATTAACCTATCCTTTATTAAATTTGGATTATTTTCATTCTTTTTAATTGCTTTGGATATAAATAAATATGCTAAACTTGACATCATTTGTAAAGTGTCGATATCATCGGATAATCTTTGGTCGAGCATTAACATAAAAGACTTTCCAAGACTTTCAAAATCATTTACTTCCTTTAATTGTGCTGGATTGTGTTTAACTGACCTATAAATATCTACCAAAATTGGTCTTGCATCAGTGATATTTTCCATTTCATATAACGATATTACTTTCTTTGATTTAGTAATAATATCTGGTTCAGAATTTGTGGAAATGCTCTCATCTCTGTAGAATTCTACTAAAGTATTTGGATTATGAATAGTAAAAGTTACTTTCGATAATTCTCCGTTAATATAAAATAATGACGACACATCTGGGGTGTTATATTCAATATCATCTGAAGTATTAAAAATATCTTTACTCCACATAATTCTATCGTTATTTGTTGAGATTTCCCCAAAATGAAAAGTCTTGTTAATATATTTTGAAATGGATTCATCTTCAATTATTACATGGAGGGAATTTTGCTCTAATCGAGTGGTGATTTTTGAATTAGAATTTCCTGAAAAAATACATTTACCTCCTTGCCACACTTCATATCTTTCATAGTGAAAAATGAATGGATTGCGTGCTATCCTTCCTGCTGTTTCTGCAATATTTACAGGAAATTTATCAAAGTTTTTTGTCATATTTTAAATCGTTTTATTTATGGCACTCGGTATCTTTTTAAATGGCTTACAACTCCTTATATAATAATCATCCCTTGGTTTATTTTATATCATCAACCGGATAAAGTAACTTTGTGTTTATTATGTTGTTTGAAATTGCAATTTTTTTCAGGTACTAATTTATACTAAATGAAGTTATTTTGCAATTTTTTGACACAAAATAGATGAAATCAATAATAAAATATACTATATTTTATTAAATCATAACATATTCTTATTAAAATGGATGATTTTGATTGTGAGTCCTTTTTGTTTTGCGAGGTGGGTGCTAAAGTTCATTTTACGGTTTCTTTGTTTTTAAAGAAAATTACAAAATGTAAAAAATAAGGTTGGGAACCTTTGCTGAATTTGTAAAAGTCTGGTTTTTGAAATCAGGCTTTTTTTTGTTGTTTAGCTCAGTTCTTTGTTAGCACCTGGCTATTTTATATTTGTCGCTTAATTTATTCGTCAATTCTTCAATGTCTTTTTTTCTCGCAATCTTATCAATCCATTCTTTAGGTATCGAATTTTGCCCATAATAAAGTCCTGCAAGTCCTCCAACAACTGCTCCAGTTGTATCTGTATCTTCTCCTAAATTTATTGCTTTTAAAACTGCTTCTTTATATGATTTAGTAGTCAATAAACACCAGATTGAAGCTTCAAGAGTGTGAATTACATAACCCGAAGATTGAATAGCTTCTTCTTGTAATTCTGTTAATTTACCATTAGTAATTCTTCTAAATAATTCTACTTCTTTTGGATTTATTTCCAACTCTTCAGTTAGTTTTAATAGAGAATGGTTTGCGACTTTGTAAGCGTCTGATATTGGATATTTAACTTCAGAACTCAAAAATGAAGCAAATTCAAGGTAATAAAAGCAAGCTAAGCAAGACCTTATGTGTCTGTGAGTTATGCTTGATACCTTTTTAATCAATTCATATTTTTCTTTTCTGTCTTTGATTTTTTGCACTTCAAAAAGTAATGGAAGAATTCTCATTAATGAACCATTTCCATTAGAGTTTTCTTCCCAATTCCCTGCTAATTCTGCCTTTTCTCCATTTTTTAATCTAATTATTGCTTCTCTTGTCGAAATTCCAATATCAAATACTTCTCCGTGAGGTGTCCAGTGATTTTGATAAAACCATTTTACAAAACTATTTCCAATTTCTTGAAGGGTTAAACCTCTTGTTAATTCATCTGCAAGACAAAGTGCTAAAGAGCTATCATCAGACCAAGTTCCTTCTGGTTGATTGTAAGTTCCAAATCCAATCATATCGGTTAATGGATTTTGTTTTAGATAATCTCTACTTTTAAATTCTACTGGAACACCTAATGCATCTCCAACAACTAAACCCCAAATTCCACTTTTTACAGGGTTATTAATTTCTCTATTTGAAAGATAATCAATGTGATTCTTGAAAAGTGAAATATTTCTTGCATCATCCAGCTCTTTGTACTTTTCAGGATTTTGCTCAACACAAAATTCGTTTATTTGACAACCGCTATCATTATAATTCAGTTTTGCTTTGAAAATTTCGTAACCAGTCCAAGAACGGTGAAAATGCATTGTTTTATTTTCGAAATACACAAACCACTTATCTTCCATTTCGTTCGGAACCAATCCTAACTTTAGTTTAGTCAATTGCTCAATATTCAAAGATATAAACACATCCAGTTTTTTTGGATTAGTCATTGGAATTGTTTTCCATTTGTCTTTAGTTGCCATTTTCATTCTGTCTTGTTCTTGCTTGGTGCTAACGGTTTAGTACATGAAAAGTAGCGTTTTTGAAAACGATATTTTCCGATGTTTAAAATTAGTGTTTTTTAGGTTTAGAAACATTCTATTTTACTAAATAAAGCTATTTTTTATGTACAATGTTGTGCGTAGTTTTTTATTTTATTTCTAATCGGTTTTTCAAAGAATAAATAAGACAAAGAAGACAAAATAATCAGAATTATTATTCTTATTATGAAAGATTCTGTAAAATCAACCTCTTTATTTAAACCTAAATATTTATCCATTCGGTAATCTGAAAAAATCAACCAAACAGGAGCTTGTAAAATATAAATTCCAAAACTTATTTCTCCTAAAAAAACAAAACTTTTTCTTGAAATTATTTGAGTGAATTTATCATTACTTAATGAGATTAAGATAATCAAAGGAACAAAAACAATCAAAAGAAGACCATTATGGTAGTTTAAACCAAAAGTGAATTTTAATAATGTTATTAACGTAATCAGCGTTAGAATAATGGGGATTGAATAATCTCTTATGTTATTTTTGATTTTTTTTATAAAAAATAAACCTGTTAGGTTACCAACTAAAAACTCGTTAAAATGCATTAGAGGATAGTATCGAATATCTCTGATGTTATAATATGATAATTTTATATTTCCATTTATTATTAAATGATAGAGTATTTGACTAATAATCCAAAATGATAAAATCCAAATTGTTAGATTCTTTAAACTTTTTTTTAAATAAAAATGGTTAAATAAAAAGGGAAAAGAAACATAAAAAAATAATTCAACGGATAATGACCAACCAGGAACATTTATAGTAAGTGCTTTTTCGGAAATCCAAGATTGTATCATAAATAAATTTAGGAATAAATTATATTCATCTATGTTTCTAAATAAATTAACAACTAATATTAGTAAAATAGCTAAAAAATATACAGGGTATATTCGTGCTAATCTGTTTTTTATATATTCAAGAAATTTTATTTTTTTTCGATTTCCATATGCAATTATCATTACAAAGCCAGATAAAACAAAAAAATAACTAACTCCTACATTAGCTTGTTTAAAAATGAAAGAAACATATTCATTATTAAATAAAAAACTCCCACTTCCATAGTGAAAAATCACAATTGAAATTGCAGCTACAAATCTTGTAAAGGTTAATTGTTCAATTCTCAAAATTAGTCATTGTTTTGGGGTTTTTATCGAATTACGTACAACTGGTTATATGCAATCAAATATATTGCTTTTTGGAATTATTTTCAGGAATCACAAAACTTTTATGTTTTTATTTTAGTTCTTGGTTTCTTTGTTTTTAAAGAAAATTACAAAGTGTAAAAAATAAATTTGGGAACCTTTGCTGAATTTGTAAAAGCCTGGTTTTTGAAATCAGGCTTTTTTTTGTTGTTTAGCTCAGTAGTTTGTTGGCAGTAGTTTATTAAATTATTTTGTTTGTTTAATGAGAAACTACTTTCAGTCCGATAATTGAGACAATTAATGTCGTAATAAAAAATAATCTCCAAAATGTTGCAGGATCTTTAAAAATGAAAATCCCAACCAAAACTGTTCCTACAGCACCAACACCTGTCCAAACGGCATATGCTGTACCAATGGGTAGTTGTTGGGTCACTTTTACAAGAAGGAACATACTTATTCCTAAACAAACCAAGAAACCTATGTACCAATAGGTTGCTTGAGTTCCTGTTGTCTCTTTTGCTTTTCCAAGACAGGTAGCAAAGGCGACTTCAAAAAGTCCTGCAATTATTAATAATATCCAGTTCATTAGCTTTTTATTTCGAAAATGCATTCAAAATTTCCATTGCTTTATCTGTGTCTTTTTTATCAACAAAAATATGGTCATGATAATAAGCTGCAACTACATTACAACTAATTCCATTTTCGGATAATGCATTTGAAAATGCGGCTGTTAAACCAACTGCTTCTAAAGAAGAATGAACCGTAAGTGTAATCCAAGAAGCAACGAAAGAATAGTCTAAATTTAGTTGGTCTGCGACTCCCTTTTTAGTAATAATGGTTATACTTTCTTCTTCTTCTTTAAAAGTCATTATAATTTGGCTCAATTTTATTTGCTCCAAATTTTCTATTTTACAAAATACAAACTCGCCTAAATTGTGTTTAGGTTTCATTGATTTTAAAAGTGTTTCTAGATTTTTTTCTCCACTCATTTATTTAGTCTTTGTAGTTCCTTTAAGGTTGCTTCGCCAACGCTATGGGCCGATTGCGGATTTTGACCTGTAACTAATCTTTGGTCAGCCACTACGTGTTCAGTAAAAGGTGCGGACTTTTCGAAAATAGCACCATGTGCTATTAATTGATTTTCTAGTAAAAAGGGAACCACATGCTCTAGTTTTACTTTTGCCTCTTCTTCATTTGTAAAAGCGTTTACTTTTTTACCGTCTACAAGATAAGATCCGTTGTTTAATTTAATGTTTACAATGCCAGCAGGACCATGGCAAACAGCACTTACTACACCATTATTTTCATAGATTTGTTTTGCTATTTCGGCAATTTCTGTATTATCTGCAAAATCCCACATAGCTCCGTGACCACCTGCATAATGAATGGCTAGATAATCATTCGGATTTACTTCATTTGGTTTTTTTGTGTTTTCAATTTTGTTACGATAAATGTTGTTATCCCAAAATTTCTTATTGATAGAATCTGTCATATCAAATGCGTCTACAGGTGCTTTTCCACCTTTAGGACTTACAAAATCTATTTCGTAACCAGCAGTATGTAATACATTCCAAGGATGAGAAACTTCTCCGAGGTAATAACCTGTTTTTTCTCCAGTGTTTCCTTTTTCACTATGGCTTGTAACTACAAATAATATCTTTTTTAGTTCTTTCGTTTCTGTTTTTACAGTTGATTTCTCTGAGTTGTTTTTATTATTACAGCTCATAATAAGGACCGTAAACAAGGAAAGAAAAAAAAGCGTTTTAATTTTAATCGTATTTGACATATCTAAATTTATATTAAAATAAGGTTTTAGATTATTCTCATTTATGAGATGGCAAAACTAATTTTACAAACTCCAAAATAGAATAATGCTACAGGACAAAAGTCCTAAACATTTTGGAGAAATCATTTAACAAATGATAAAAACGAAATTTATTTTATGTTCGCTCTAATTCTACTTAAACTAACTTGGGTAATGCCTAAATAAGACGCAATATGAGATAATAGTACACGCTGTATAATACTAGGATAATTTTTAAGAAGCGCTAAATACCTTTCGGTTGCGGTATTAAATTGTAATGAAATAAGTCGTTCTTCTGATTTAATAAGTTCTAATTCTGAAAATTTCCGTCCCCAATTTGCAATTTGAATGTCTTCTATAAAGAGTTTTTGAAGTTGTTTTATTTTTAATTCGTAGAGTTCGCAATCTTCCAATAATTCTACATCTTCGTACCCTTTTTGATTGTTAACATAACTTTGCATTGAAACAATAGGATCTCCTTCTTTGCCAAACCAAAAAGTGATTTGATTATCATCTGAATAAGCATACGCTCTTGCTATCCCTTTTTTAATAAAATAAATACTTGTTTCTATTTTATTTGCTCTAAATAAAACATGCCCTTTTGGAAACTTAATTTCAATTATTGACTCCTTTATTAAGTTTTTTGATTTGGTTGTTAGAGGATATATATTATCAATAATTTGGTCTATTTCCATACATTTATTCGTAATCAACTTTTTGTTATTTCATTTTTATTAAAAGTAATGTTTAATTCTGAAGTCTGTGCTTTAACGGTTTTGTATATGATACGTTGCGTGTGTAAGCAACTAATTTAGCAAATAAAAACCGAATAGAATATTCCGCAGGAATATTCGTAAGCAGTCTAGAATTAGCAATGGATTATATACTTTGTTGTGTAACGTTTTTTAATTTCTTCGCACTTCACAATTGTAACAGCCAGGACTTGAATTATGAATTTGGATATATTCTATATCCTCATTATCAAATATTTTTTTAATCACGTATTTTGTTTTGTCTCCTTTTTCGGTTATTGCAGTTTTCATAAATCCGTTTTTGTCATAACCTCTATAAGAAAGCAATCTATGATTTAACATTATTGGTATTTCATTAATTGCTAATTCTTTTGTCTTTATTCCTTTTCTTATAAATATTGGTCCTTTTGCTTGGTATGGACTCTCGGTTTTATGAAATTCAAATGGCAGTAAAATTACTTCTTCTCCAATTTTTGCGTCTTCCAAACTCACCCTACAAGGGAATCCCGGATTTTCATCTACTATCATTCTTTTTCCACCAATTTTTGTCAATTCAGAATCAGATAATTCAAAATAAGAATCAAATTCTTTATTATCAAGTGCTAAAATTTTAAAGTTCATTTTCGTTTTGTTAATGTTGCACAACGGGTTATATGCAATCAAATATATTGCTTTTTGAGATTATTTTAAGGGATCACAGCACTTTAGTCTTTTTATTTTAGTTCTTGGATTCATTGTTTTTAAAGAAAATTACAAAGTGTAAAAAATAAATTTAGGAACCTTTGCTGAATTTGTAAAAGCCTGGTTTTTGAAATCAGGCTTTTTTTGCTGTTTAGCTCAGTTCTTTGTTGTGGTGCGTTTTATTTTTTCCTTTCCTTTAGTTTAAGTGAAACTCCACTAATTAGAAATGTCACGCAAGCAATGAGAAGAAAAGCTTTGAACCATGTTGAACTTCCATAAATTTCAGTGAATTCTATAATCAAATATATTGTTAAGAAAAGTATAGAAAGGAACAGGTAGTTATTCGATTTTTTCATATGCATTTTTTTGTAATAATTAAAGGCTTTAAATTCTGACTTTTCTTGTCATAATAATACCCTCAAATAGTGTCTAACTTTTTGGGAGCAGTTCAAAATCCGCGAGGATTTTCGTAAGTAGGCGAGAACTAGCCATTAATTATACACGGTGTTATGCCACGTTTTTATTCCATTCTGTTCACTTGACAATTATAGCATCCTGGGCTTGAATTATGAATTTGAATATAGTTTGCGGACTTGTTGTTGAAAATTACTTCAATTTCATTTTTAAGTTTCTCTCCATCAATGGTTTTAGCTTCTATCATCATTCCTTTGTTATCATATACTCTTAATGATAAAAGTCTGTGTAATAGCATTTCGGGAATTTCATTGATACTTAAATTTGGGCTTTTTGCATTTTTTCTCACAAAGATTGGTCCGCTTGATTGATATGGGGAATTTGTTATATGATGCTGAAAAGGAAATAGTAAGACTTCTTCTCCAATTTCAACATCTTCGAGAGTTACTCTACAAGGATAGCCAGGTTTTTCATCTACAACCATTTTGACTATACCTTTTTCAGATAGTTCTTCTTGGCTTAGGTTAAACAAGTGATTGAAATTATTTTCAATCGCTGATATTTTAAAATTTATACCCATAATTAATAGTTTTTATGCAAAAATCCCTATTTAGAAGCAAGCTAACAATCTGATTCTTGCTATTCTTTTAGTTTTATTGACTCATAACTGTTTATTGCAATTTTTCTTTCAGAATTCCATCTGTAGTTCCCCATATTGCCATCACTTTTTATCACTCTATGACAAGGAATCAAGTAGGCAATAGGGTTTTTTCCAATAGCAGTCCCAACTGCCCTTACAGCTTTAGGATTATTTATCATTTCTGCAATATTTTGATAAGCAAGAAGATTTGATGGAGGAATTTGCAGTAATGCTTTCCATACTTGAATTTGAAATTGTGTTCCTATTAAATCCAAACTAATTGGAGTTGTGGGAACTTCCCAGTTTTTAAAATACTCTTGTATTATTACTCCGTTTTTCAGTAATTTATTTATAAAAAATGCTTCAGTATATTCTGTTTTTAGTTTTTCAACACTCAAATTGTCAAATGAAAAACTACAAATTCCTTTTTCTGTTTCTGCTACTATAGCATTGCCAAATGGAGTTTCAATTTCTCCAAAATATATTTTTAAATTTCGTCCTCTTTTTTTAAATTCTCCCGGAGTACAAGCTTCGATTTTGACGAATAAATCGTGTAATCTACTATTTCCTGATAGTCCTACATTATAAGATGCTTCTAAAGTAGATTGTCCTTTTCTTAAGGATTCTTTTGCTTTTTCTAATGTTATGAATTGAAGATAATCTTTTGGGCTAATTCCTACCCACTTTTTAAATATTCTTTGAAAATGAAATTTACTTAAATTAATGTGATTAGCAATTTCTTCTAATGATGGTTGCTCAAAATGAGAGTTTTTAATAAAATAGATTGCTTTTGCAATTACATCAAAGTGATATTTGTTTTCCATACTGCAAAAATCAATTTATTTTCTCTTTCATTCAATCCGATTGTTGCTTTTTTGTAATGTGGCATAACTGGTTATATGCAATCAAATATATTGCTTTTTGGGATTATTTTCTGGGATCACAGCACTTTAGTATTTTTATTTTAGTTCTTGGTTTCTTTGCCTTTAAAGAAAATTACAAAATGTAAAAAATAAATTTGGGAACCTTTGTTGAATTTGTAAAAGCCTGGTTTTTGAAATCAGGCTTTTTTTGCTGTTGTTTACTACAGTACTTCTTAAAATATAAGACATACTCCACTGCCAAAAGTCCAACAAATTGTAGTCAGTTTTCTGTCCATCGTCTATTAAACTTTCTTTTCCTGATTTCGGAATTGCTTTTATTTCTTTGAGCTCGTCCATTTTAATTTAATATTAATAATAATCTTTTTCGTTGGGCAATGTTCTAATTTCATTTCCTTTTGTTGTTAACCAATAGCTTGTTGGGAAAAAGAAATCACTCAAATCAAATGCATATGGTAATTCATCATTTTTCAAACTTTTAACCACTTGATTAAACCATTTTTCGTATTCTTCATTTTTACCTTTGCAATGTTCAATAAACTCTACATTTTTCTTTATAAAAAGGCCTGCTAATTCTTTAGGAGATAATTTAATTTCTCCACGAGAATCTATATTTTCGATTGTTTGAATCCAAGTGGAAGCAATGAATTTGTATTTCTTTGTTTGGTTAATTAAAACACAACGCCAAGCCAAACCACTAGGAGATATTGATGGAATTACTCTTAATTTACCAAAACCACGTTTATGTAATTCTTTAACCATAAATAATATTTTTTGGTTGTTCTTTATATAGAAATTACTTTTCATTAATACTGTGGTTTATAAACAAAAATATTATAAGCTTTATTCAGGACGCTTCATTTTTAGCTTGTGCACAACGGTTTTGTGTATGAAATGTGCGGGATTAATTTCTGTGATTGTTCGTGTTAAACCCGAACAAAACCAAACACACT
>NZ_JAKQYM010000049.1 GCF_022662535.1 Polaribacter marinus | reverse complement strand
TATTGAAAACACACATTGATAAAATCATAAATTCCAATTTTCAGAATATGAGTGAGCGCAATTTTTGGCAACGGTCTGGTATAAGAATAGTTGCGGGTTTGCGTGCGAGGAATTTCCGCAGGAAATTCAGATGTAGCAAACACGCAACTACCTTTTGATTAAGCACTAAACCGCAATTATTTTTATACATTGTTAGCTTTTAGTGCTTTTTGTCCGTTTACTTTTTCGTTAATATTTTATTTTTAGTCGGCTTTTCAATTCCGCAAACTTGCTCAAATTCCGCAATATTTTTAATTCAGATTTCGAGTGAGCAATTCCGCAACTTGCTAAATTCCGATTGAGTGAAATTCCGCTTTTCAATTCAGTTTTCGATTCCGCAAACGAGCTAAAAAGTCAGACGTAATTCAATTCAGAGTTTGAGTGATAATTCAGCTCAACATTCCGCAATTCATTTTCAAATTCCGCTTTAAATGACTTTTGATTTAAACCCAAAATTGGCGGTTTTGCAATGTCCCCAAGCATTAAAGCTAACGTGTTTGTATAAGCTTTGTTGCGTTGTTTAACGCAGTGAATCTAATAAATAAAGCACGAACGGCGAAATTCCGAAGGAATTTCCCAAGTGAGCCAAAACCAGCAATAAAGTTTATACGGTGTTGCCCGCCGTTTTTTTTCAGATTATGGTTTTTCATTCCGCCAATTTTAAAGAGAATGTTTAATTTTAAATATATTATTATGCCAAAAGAAAAAAATTATTTCAAAGACCCATACACACCAGAAGTCAGAGATTTATTCCAACAATTTCAGCAAAAGATTTCAGAACTTGCCAAAATAGAAAACGAATTAATTTCAAAAGGTTGGGATTTTCCACCTAAACCTCCAAAGGATTATTCGCGAATTCAGAAAATTTCTTAATTTCCTTTTCGCAAACTTTCTCAACAGAAGTGAAGCAGTCAGTTCCATAATTTTTAACTGCCAGATTACATTTTCTTTCTATTTCCGATTTATGTTTTTCAATAATTGGATCTAAAAGAATATTATTTTCCATATAGTTAGAATATGTTTTTACTGTAATTCTCTCTTTTAAAAATTCGGATTTATACTTTTCTGAAATTTCATTAAGTTCTTTTTTAAGTTCATTTATTAAAGATTTCATTTTTCAGATTTTGAGTGAGTAATGGCTGGCAACGTGTTTGTACAAGATTTTTTGCGACGGTTAAGCAATAAAGTTACTAAATAAAACACTAACAAAGAAAGTCCGAGAGGACTTTCGTAAGTAAGCCTAAACAA
>NZ_JAKQYM010000048.1 GCF_022662535.1 Polaribacter marinus | reverse complement strand
TTGTATTATACTGATATAGGTTGACCTTTTTTTAGGTTAATTTATACCGTTCAAAAGATTTTTTTAGCCGTTTAGAAGGCAAAAAATAATTTGAACTAGGTCTGTTTTTAAATCGTAAGTTCAGGTAAATTTACATTATTTTTCCGATAGGATTTGTATTTGATGTTTGGATTCAGATGGACTTCAGCAGGTTTTCTGAGATCCAGGCTAAAATGGGTTCTCAAATTGTTATAAATATATACTGCTTGTTGTGTCATTTTTTGTGCTAATTCAGTATTTTTAATAGTTTGTTTTAATCCATATTCATATTTAAGAGTTCTGTTAATGCGTTCTGCAATAGCATTTTCATAAGGGTCGTATTGCTCAGTCATACTCATTGTAATGTTATTGTTTTCGGCGAATTCTGTGTATTTGGGATTGCAATATTGAAAACCTCTGTCAGAATGATGAATAAGCTTTTGATTGGTATATTTTCTGTTTTTAATAGCCATAGCGAGCGCATCTGTGCAAAGTGATGTTCTCATGTGGTTGTCGAGTTTATATCCCATTATTTGCTTAGAATAGGCGTCTGTGACTAACGCTAGATAGTTGTGCCCATTTTCTGTTTTAATGTATGTTATGTCGCTAACCCATAGTTGTTCCGGTCGAGTAGGAACGTGGTCTTTAACAAGGTTCTTATATTTTTTGTACATATGGTTTGAGTTTGTCGTTGTGATGTAATTTTTAGTTTTGGGAATCAAAAGATTATTTACTCTAAGAAAGTGATAGAACTTGTCTCTACCTATCTTGATATCAGCATTAATAAAGTCTTTCTTTAACTCCTTGTGTAGTTTTATTCCGCCAGTTTTAGAGCCTACTTTTTTACGGTAGTCCTTGACCATCTTGATCATTTTTTGATGATCTATTTCTTTTTTCTGTTGCGTTCTTAGTCTTTTGTAGAAGGCTTGTTTAGATATCCCACTTGAGCGAAGCGGATGCACGAACACTTATAAAAAAAATAGAAATTAAGTGAGTAAAACATCCATAGAGCCATTTTCTTTTATACGCTGTTTTTTCTTTTGCTCTATCTCTTTTGCTAATGTTTTGGGTAATGACTTTTTTGACATATCGACACCTGTAATAAGTTCCATATCAGCAATAATGTCCTGTTGGAAGTCTTTTTGGAACTCAAGTTCTTCAATCTTCTCCTTTAGCTTTTTAATCTCATCGTTTTTACTCATACCCATGTTTTGTTGTACTAATGTACTGTATTTTCTTAACCAATAGGAAATAGTTGTTCTAGGAATATCATATTTTTTAGAAGCTTGGTTGTTTGAAATCTGACCATTTAAGATTTGGTCAACGACTAAAAGTTTGGTTTCTAAAGTTGCTTTTTGATAGCTTTTTTTTAGC
>NZ_JAKQYM010000047.1 GCF_022662535.1 Polaribacter marinus | reverse complement strand
GGATCAAGTCCAAAAGTTGTGGGATTTAAGGATTACGCAAAAATTGTACTAAGTCTGAATAAGAAAAAATCTACATTCCTTACGCCTCTAAATTGTGCTCTAAAGGCTTTAATTTTAGCATTGAATGATTCTGCTGATGCATTCGTACTTCTATTATCAAAATAGTTTAAGATGTTTTTATAATGTATTGACATGGTTCTGGCTATAGTATTGAAGCTTTTAAACTGTGCTTGTCTTACTTTTTCATCCCATTTAGCAAGTCTTATAAGTGCTGATGTTTTATCTGTAGTGTTATTGAATATCCAAGATAGATTTTGGCATAACTTGTATGCTTTCTCTATATCAGGATATTTTTCAAACAGTATTTCTGCTCTTATAGATTGATTTTTAGTCCATTTATTACTTGATTTGTATAATAGATATCTGCTTCTAGCAAGTAGTTGTTTGAGTGTATCTCCATTTGGTAATAGTTTTGGTGTGTATTTTAAAGATTTATTTTTGGAGTTTTCAATGGCATCATTCTCAGCATCAATCGCTTCCCATCTATGTTTAATTCTTATTTCTTGCAGTGCATCTAACGCTAATTTTTGCACATGAAAACGATCTATTACTAAGGCAGCGTTTGGAAAGGATTTCTTGACAATAAGCCCCATATTTCCCGCCATATCTAAGGTTACTTCCATGACTTTCTTCCTATGTTTTAAAGGAATTTTATGAAGTATTTTTATGACAACTTCTGCTTTAGTTCCTTTAATCATGGCTACTATTGCGCCTTTCTTTCCTTTAGCTAATTTATTTGTTATTATGGTATATAAATCACCGTTAGAAAAGGCAGTTTCATCAAGTGATAAGTGAGTTCCTAAATTCTTTGCAAACAATAACCAGTCTGTTGCGTGCTTCTGTTGATCCCAAGCTTTAAAATCACTTAAATAATCCTTATACTGTCTTTGTAAACTTCTGGGATTTACCCCGTAGAAATTAGCTATAGTACTTGTGCTAGTAGCGTTATTACTGACTGATATCTTTTAAAAAAGCAGCAAATTCACTAGTTATTCTAGTGCCTTTTGCTACTAATTGCCAATCTCTTGTAACTACTTTTTTAGAATTTTCCTCAACCCAACGTCGTCTAATAACATGTAGAAAAACGTTTTTACCTCGAATTGGAAAGTCTTGAATAGTAGCTTCAGGAAAAAAACCTTTAGAACTTAATTTAAGTGCTTTAAATTCTTCAGGAATCGTATTTAATTCTGTGAAATGGAAATGAAGTTCTCCATTTTTAACTTCGTGTTTAGTTAGTTTAAAATAGTCAACAAGAATTTCTGGTAATAATAGTTTTGCAAGTTCAATTGAAGTGTCCAAAATAGAGGTTTATTAGACTGCAAAGTTCATGCTTTTTAATTTACTCCACAACTTTTTGTATTGAGCC
>NZ_JAKQYM010000046.1 GCF_022662535.1 Polaribacter marinus | reverse complement strand
ATTTCTATAAACTTCTATTTTCCTTCGGAAAATAGCCGTTCATTTTAATCGCAACTTTTCATAACACAACAACGTTGCCAGCAATTAAAACCAAATCGATAACTGAATGAAATTTTTTGCAATAAGATATTTTTCCGTAAAAGCTTCAATTACTCTTTTTCCTTTAGAGAAAGATATGGAACCAAAAGATTTATTCACATATCCTGTTTTAAATAAAAAAGAAGCAAAATATTATAATAGAACTTACACTGTCAGAATATTAAATGATAATAGTCAAGATAACATAATTTTAGGCTATTTATTAAAAAGCACAGATACACACCTCATTGAATTAGAACAAGAACTCTTTAATGAAGAAGATATCCAAAATTGGGAAAAAGTATTCTTTGTACTTGATAGAACAAAACAGATAATTGTATTTGAACATAATGCTAATATTGCAACACCTGATAACATAAAAAATGTATTACTAAACCTGACAAGTAAATATGCAGAGTCTTATGGATACGACATAAAACTTGATTTTTTAGTGGATAAATTTGCTTTTTGGGAAATAATAAAAGACTCTAATGGACTTTACCAAATAGCTTTTGACTTAAATGCACCTAATCTATTTGGTGGAAGTAAAAAAGCAAATGAATGGCTTACAGTTTTAAAATCAAAACACAATATAACAGAAGTTAGTGTAGATTTTAGGAATAATAGTGCTGATTTAGAATATGATGAAGAAGAACTTGAATCGTACAGAGATTATGCTGATTCTGGTGGAGGAAATTGGACTCTAGGAGTTTTACAAGAAGGTAGAAAGAAAAAATATAAAAGCGCAAACCATTTAAGGAGAAAAGAAGTTGATTTCAATGCAGATAATCCAAAATCAATTAAGGAAAATTTGAGAAACCTTATTGATAGATTTACTCATTTAATAAAAAATTTAGACGATAATAATGAAAAGTAAAATACTGATTCTATTACTAATACTATTTGTTTCATTTAGTTTAAATGCATTAATTGAACCAAATGTTATGAAACCTCTTTTGGAAAAACTAATTTTTAACTCTGTTTCAATATTAGTTGGACTTTCTATTGCTGTTGTAGGTATTTTTTTAAGTTCAATAAATACTGTTTATCTTTCAATTTATAGATTAACAAAATCAAAAAAGAAAAAAAATTCTTTCAGCGATAATGAAATTTCGGTTATTAAATCTAAGCTAACTGAACTTGTGGATGAATTGAAAGAAAATTCAATGTTCTCTCTTTACACTTTTCTAATTGTAATAGTTCTGTTCTTTATAAAAGAAGTAGATTTCCCTTATCTAAAGTGGTTTATTGAAAGTGACCTTTTTACTAAAGAGTTTGCATTTAATTTAATAATTTTAACTGGAAACTTTTTGATATTTTGGTCAATAATTGACTCAATGAAGGTTGTTTTTAAAATTAGTAAAGCATTTGAATTAGTAAAAGAAAAATAACTGCTGGCAACAATGTATAAAAATAATGCTAAATTTAGTGCTTAATCAAAGGTTAGTGCAATTTTGTTACGTCTGATTTTCCTTCGGAAAATCCTCGCACACAAAACCGCACTATTCTTATACGAGCACGTTGCCAAAAATTGTCCAGAACCAATCAAACCGTTGGAAAAAAAAACAACAAAACTCTTGAATTTTAAAATGTTA
>NZ_JAKQYM010000045.1 GCF_022662535.1 Polaribacter marinus | reverse complement strand
ACATCTGAATCATTTTTTAGAACTCCATTACTTGCATTAACAGTAAGTGTTGTGTCTTCATCTACCGAATTTGCATCTGCTACTAATGTAGGAGAATCATTGATTGGTAAAACTGAAATATCTAAGGTGCTTTGAGCTGTTAAATCTCCGTCTGAAACGGTGTAAGTAACTTGAGGTACATTTCCATTAAAATTGAATGCTGGGGTAAAAACATAACTTCCGTCTACATTTAACTTAAGCGTACCTTCTGTTAATACAATATCCACTCCTATTGCTCTTGGAGTACCATCAATTGAAATTGCGGTAACCGTTAATGTATCTCCATCTACATCCGAATCATTTTTTAGAACTCCATCTACTGCTAAAACAGTTAGAGTAACATCTTCATTGGTTGTTTTTGTATCTGCTACTGCTACCGGAACATCGTTTACAGAATTGACTGTAAGATCTAAAGTACTTGATAAATCGACAGTTCCATCTGACATTATATAAGTAACTTGAGGTACTGAACCATTAAAGTTTAATGCTGGAATAAAGATATACCCACCATCTGCATTTAATTGTAATGTTCCTTCTGTTAAAGTTGCCGTGTCTCCTGCATTATACGTTATTGAATTAACTGTAAATGTCTTAACCGATTTTGAATCTCCATCTAAATCTGTATCATTTGCTAAAACACCATTAACTTCTAAAACTGTTAATGTTACATCTTCATCTGTAGAATTCGTATCTGGTAAAACAACCGGAGCATCATTCGTTGGGTTGACTGTAATGTTCAAAGTACTTGTATCGTCAACTGTTAATCCTGAATTATCTGTAACTGTATAAGTAATTTCTGGTACTAGTCCATTAAAGTTAGCCGTAGGAATAAATTCATAACTTCCGTCTGCATTAATTTTAATAGTACCAATATTAGGAATATTAAATACTGTTCCTGCCACAGTAGTTCCTACAAATCCATCTACAGAAAAATTCACTATTTCTAATGTATCAAGATTTCCATCAGTATCATTTTTTAAAACTCCATTTGCGGCATTAACAGTAAGAGTTATGTCTTCATTTACCGAATTTGTATCTGGATTTGCGATTGGCGGAAAAGGAGAAATTGGAACAGTTACATTAACTGTTGCAGTAGCTGTTCCTCCATTTCCATCAGAAATTTCATATGTAAAAGTATCCGATCCATTATTAAATCCATTATCTGGAGTATATTTTATTGTTCCGTTAGCGTTAATAGTTGCTGTACCATTTGTAGGATTTACTGTAATGTTACTAACAGTGATTGTATCTCCATCTAAATCAGAATCATTATTTAAAACAGGAATATCAATTGCAATTCCAGGATCTGTACCTGCAACATCATCTTCTGCTTCGGGTAAGTCATTTAAAGGTAAAATTTTAACATTTAATGTACTTGTTACAGATGTAGTACCATCAGTAATTGTATATGTTACTTCTGGTAAATCACCATTTACATTAGCATCGGGTGTAAAATTATAACTACCATCACTAAATATAGTACCAGAACCTGCTCCAGGTACTGTGGCTGTAGTTCCTGAAACTGGATCTACAATATAAGTTGTTCCAAAAAAAACAAATTTAGTAACTATTAATGTATCTCCGTCTAAATCTAAATCATTTGCTAATAATCCATCAGCTGCGATTACATTTAGAACAGTATCTTCATTCATCGTTTTTGTATCTGGATTTGCTACCGGAACATCGTTGATTGGGGTGATTGTAATGATTTCATTTGCTGTAGCAGTTCCTCCGTTTCCGTCGGAAAT
>NZ_JAKQYM010000044.1 GCF_022662535.1 Polaribacter marinus | reverse complement strand
GTGCATTTTTGTTACGTCTGATTTTCCTGCGGAAAATCCTCGCACACAAAACCGCACTATTCTTATACAAGACCGTTAGGGTACATTTACAGAAACTAAGTGAACATCAATGAGATTAACAATTTTAATAGCTACTTTCCTTCTATCGCAACTGACCTTTTCACAGTCAATAGCAAGTTATAACAGCAATGCTACCAAATACGAAAAGAATGCAAATTTTGCTCAAATTATTGAAAAAACGAGTTTTTATAATTCGGACGGAATTAAAACGGAAATTGAGCATAAGGACTTCAATAAGTCAATGCAATTGACAAGCCTAAAAAGGTTCGATGATAAAAATAAATTGATTTGGCTAAATATTTATAAGTATGACAGTTTGCAAAGGAGAGTTAGACTTGACAACAAAAGATGGATAAACATAATTGGATATCAAACAAAACAAACTGAATATAAATATGATTCAATTGGCAATTTTGTTCAGATAGATTATAATTCTCAAAAACAAATTTCCAATATCGCTCAATACTTCTTGGACAAAGAAAAAAACTTAATTAGACTTGAAAACTTTAATGGAAATGGTAGTTTAATTGGTTATGAAACTGCAAATTACGATTTAGAAAATAACGTCGTCGTCGTTAATCAATATAACAATAAAAATGAGCTGGTTAATTCTAACAATAGAGCCATAAGTCATTCTGGAGAGAAAAAACAAAAGACTTCGAATAAATATAATGAACAAGGAGATTTAATATTTTACAAAAGAAATTGGAACGACAATGATAATGTTTGTTACACAATTGAATATAAGTATGACAAAAAAGGAAATTGGATTTCAAAAAAAAGATATAGCCATATTCAAACTGAAAACGGAAAGTTGAAAAAGAAAAAAACAAAAATGGTTAAAACGAGAAAAATAAAATATAGAGAATAAAAAACGTACCCTAACACCGTGTATAATTAATTGCTTTGGCAAGTGCTTATTTGGAAAATTCCTTCGGAATTTTCTCGCGTTCGTTTTTGTTTAGTAAATTAGTTGTTGAAACACGCAACTAACCATACACAACAACGTTGGCAACCATTACTTACTTGAACTTTGAAAATGGAAAAAGAAATAGACAGAATTTTAAACAAAGTTAAGAACGACTTAAATTTTGGTGAAGAAAGTAGATACAATTTTGAAACAGATGAACAACATAGTCTATATGTAAGATCTTTCATTCTTTTAAAAACCAAAGGATATATAGAGTTAGGAAGAAAAGGATATTCTCTTACTGAAACAGGAATGAGCGTTTTAGAAATTGGAGGTTGGAAAAAATACCAAGAGTTTTTAAAACAACAGAAAAAAGATATTAAAGAAAAAGAACGAATTGACTTTGAAAAATCTAAAATTGATTTAAGATTAAAAAAGTGGCAAGTGAAAACTTTCTGGCCAATATTTGTTTTTGCTTTCATAGGATTTGGATTTAGTGTTTATAATTTTATAAATAATTTATCTTCAGTAAGAAAATCAGAACAACAAGAAGTAAGAATTGAGAAAATGGAATCGGAATTAGAAAAATTGCAAATTTCCACTTCAAACCAAAAAACAGCAGATTCTTTGAATATTTCCAAGGTTTTGAAAAGTATAGAAAATATGAAAAAATCGAAAAATAAATAATTGTGAATATTATGAAACTGAATAAAAACATAATTGAAAAATTGAATTAATAATCGGAATTAAAAAACGGTAGCCAACAACTTGTATAATTAATTGCTAGTAATCGCTTACTTACGAAAATCCTCACGGATTTTCCACTTGGTTTTTTATTTATTAAATTAGTGCCAAACCATCGCAACTAACCATACAAAATACCGTTGGCAACCATTTACCAATCACACTCAAAGGAATGAAAGAAGAAACAGTAATTAAGTATTTTGACATTGTTTTAT
>NZ_JAKQYM010000043.1 GCF_022662535.1 Polaribacter marinus | reverse complement strand
TTTTAAAATTCAAGAGTTTTATTGTTTTTTTTCCAACGGTTTGAGTGTTTCTGGATAATTTTTGGCAACGTGTTTGTATAAGATTAGTTGCGTGGTTTTAGCACTAATTTAGCAAATAAAAACCGAATAGAAAGTCCGCGAGGACTTTCGTAAATAGGCTGGAACTAGCAATTAATTTTATACGGTGTTAGGCGCTGTTTTTTATTTTTACTATTTCCTCAACTACAGTTTTTATGTCAATACGACTCTCCCAATTTTCTTTGCAATCAATAGTCAAGGTATAAAGGAAATCAGGTGTTAAGCCAATTGAATGACCTGAATATTTACGAACAAGTTTCTTTATAAGATTCAGAATTGCGTGAGTAATAAAATGACCTTTTATATGAAACCAAAGTTCTTTGTCTGTTTGATTTATTAATTTTTCAACAGCTTCTATTTCTTCATTGGAAAAATTAGGTTTTACACTCTCAATAAATTTTTCGGTTTTCACTTCACAAATTTCTGAAGATTTTTGCCCTTTTAAAAATTTATAACAATTATCACCAAAAATGCAAATGCCTTTTTGATATTTATGATTTGCAATATCCAATATAATTAAATCTCGAACAGAAGTTGAAAAATCATTTATCCAATCGTTAAAATCAGTAGATATATTTACCTTTTTTCTACAAAACTTGGAAATCGTATTTTCAATTTCTTGATAACTAAAGTACATAGTATTCTCAATCGAATATCCATAAGTCCTTATGATATTTGGATGGGAAGTTATATCTTCTAAAAAGTCATTATGGTCATTATCTGTAGCTACATAAAATTCGGCATTTGAATCTATAATATTACTAATATACTTTTCTAGTTCTTGACTACCACCTACATCTTCAATATGAGCTTCGACCTCTGCAAGGTTAAATAAGTTATCCCAAAATAAAGGGTCATCTTTACCTTCAACATAGACTGTTATGGTTTTATTATAAAATAGTCCTTTTGCTTCTAAAGCATCAATTGAATAGTCTAAATCATCCATTATTTATGATTTTTTCCATATTAATTGTTCTCTGTTTGAACTTACCTACTATTTCTGGCGAATGTGTAGCTACAATAATTTGAGAGTTTGGGTTTAATGTTCTAATTGAAGGAATAACCCGTCTTTGCCATTCTATATGAAGTGACAGTTCAGGTTCATCTGCAATAAATAAAGTTTGAGCACCTTTTTGTAATAATGCTTCTGTTAATAATATAATTAATTGTTTTTCTCCTGATGATAATTGAGATAAAGGGATTTCCACTTCTTCTTTAAAAATTGAAATACCTCCAATTTTACTATCTTGTAAAGTGAATTCTTTTGTTTCGTGAAAATCATTCAGCATTTTAATATAGTCATTGAGACGCTCAAATATTCTCTTTTTATCTTTTTCAAGTTCACTTGATAACTCATTTATTTTCCTAGTTCTTCCTAATAAAGTCAAAGGTGTTACGTCATTTGGGTAAACAGGTTTTTCCTTGTCTTTAACGTGTATATTAATTGCGTCTGCTGCTTTTTGAATTGCAGCAACGTGTTTATCTATATTTTCTGTTATTTTATCATCTAAAATCCCTAAACCACGATATGCTTGTTTTAATCCTAATTGAATTCTCCTATAATCTAATTTAACGGGTTCGTTGATATTGACATAGTCAAATTCCTCGTTAAATAGATTTGATTTTAAAACATCTTCTTGGAATTTTTTTGATAAACGACTTAAATCTGTTTCTAATTGTAATTGGTATGAGGTTAATTCTCCAATTAATTCTTCTAATCTTACGTCAATAGCATTATAGACATCTTCACGTCTACTGTCGCGAAAATCTTCTTTAGCGATATTGTCACGATTAACTGATAAATATGAAACGTTTACAAGTTTACTTAAAATGGCTTTTATTTCTTGGATATCTCTATAAAATCTAGGGTGTATTCTACCACTTCTTTTTGTAATATATTTAAGCTCTCTTTCAGGTATAACAGGTAGCTTAAACTTCTTTGAACCAATTTGATATTGTAATTCTTTATATTGTAAATCGTGAGCTATTTTAGTAACTTCAATTTTTCTTTTTTTCTTACCATCTTTTAAGAGAACAATTATTTTTTCAAATTGCAATCCGAATAGTAATTCTAAGTCAACAGATATTACAGCTTGAAGTAAGTTGATAAATGTTGATTTACCTGTTCCATTGCGACCAATGAAAATATTAACATCGTTATTGAAATCGGTTTCTACTGTATGTTGTCCCCAAAATCCTTCTATTAAAACATTATCTATTTTAAACATTTTCTATTTTTTTTCAAATTGCGCCTAACGAGTTTGTGTTATTGAAAGTTGCGTTTTACGTGAACGGCTATTTTCCGCAGGAAAATAGAAGTTTACAAAAAA
>NZ_JAKQYM010000042.1 GCF_022662535.1 Polaribacter marinus | reverse complement strand
TACTTTTCTTGTTAATATTAATTTTAAATGTAATTAATTCTAACAAAGTATTTAACACTTGACAAACATAGGATGACTGGTCATAGTATAAATACTGGTTCTTTAACATTAAATTTTGAAAAAGAAAGAGTTGTTGAAATAAAAATATGGCAAGGATAAAAAACTACACACAACACCGTATAAACTTTATTGCTGGCTTTTTGCCTACTTGCGAAAGTCCTCGCGGACTTTCTTTGTCCGTAATTATTTATTAACTTTACTGCAAAACCAACGCAACAAAGCTTATACAAACACGTTGTGTGTAAGTTGATAGCAAACTTTTGAAAATCGCTTCCTAACTTAAAGTTTTTGCTTTTTTACGACTAAAAAAAATGCGGAATATTGAGAATATGAAAAGTAGGATTTATCACTCAATCACGGTAAAATATTAACAAATCGGAATTACAAATCGTACGGAATTTTAAGCGAATTTGAGATTTAATAAGGCAAGTCTTTAATTATGAAAAGTTAGCCAAAAACGAAAATTGCCGCTGAAAAACTAAAACGCAAAACTTACGGCTGAACTGTGCGCAAAATGAAATTGACTTTTTTGGGATTGTTGTTTATTATGTGAAAATCATTGAAAATCATTGAAAATCAAAAATTGACAAAAAAATTATAATCGCAAAAATATTGAACAGATTTACAGAATAAAAAATCGGATTTTTTTTAGGATTTTAAGGAAAAAAGACTAAATTTATGATTGTTAAAAAGTGGGAATATGACGCTGAAAATATTGCGGATAAAGAAAACCTACACACAACACAGTATAAAAATAATGCGTAGTTTAGTGCTAAAACAAAGAACAGTGCTATTTTGCTAACTCTGATTTTCCTACGGAAAATCCTCGCACACAAAACCGCACTATTCTTATACATAAACCGTTGGCAACAAGCTAAAAACGAACTTATGGCTGAATACAAAAATCCGTTCTCGGACAGAAAACATTACCACGAACACGCTGAATGGATTGATGACCATTTAAGCAAATTCTTTGATGATAAGTTAGTTTCAGTTTTTCACGAAATCCCAACTTTGGATTTACATCTTGATGTTTATTTAATAAAACCTGAAAACTCGTCATTCAACATACTTTTGACTTCTGGAATGAGTACGTTAAAAATGAATGTTGACGAACAAGCAGAAAACCTAAAAGATTTGGAATTTGCCGAATTAATGATGCTTATACCAAAAACTATTGAATTCGGACAAGTTTACTCTGGAGAAAATAAAAATGATTGGATTATTTCGATTCTTAAAAGAACTGCGAAATTTCCTCACTTTTACGATACTTGGATAGGAATTGGACACACAATACAAGCAGAAGCTGATTTAACACCTTATGGAAGTGATACAGATTATGTCGGAGCTTTAATTCTTCCTTCTGTAACATTTGACAAAGATTTTACGGAAATTAATAAAAACGGTCGGAAAATAAATATTTATAATGTTCTTCCTCTTTATAAAAACGAAATGGAATTTAAAATAGAAAACGGATATAATAAATTATTGGACTTATTAATAAAAGCAAACGGAAAAGAGGTTCTGGATTTGAATAGAGAAAATCTGATTTCAAAAAAGTCCGTTTGGAATAGAATATTTAAGAACTAAAAAAAGAAAAGCCAGTTGCCAACACCGTATATAATTTATTGCTAGTTCTAGCCTACTTACGAAAATCCTCGCGGATTTTCTATTTGGTTTGTATTTGCTAAATTAGGTGCTTAAAACACGCAACAAACCATATACAAACACGTTGGCAATAATATAACAGAACGTTTAAAAAATGTAAAAAGATTGAATAAAATGAATAATTAGTTTTGTGAAATTAAATTTGAATAGAAATTTTATAAATAAGTAAATAAATAACGGAAAAATGAAAAAAATACATTTTGATAATATGAGAAGTTGGGTTTGGATTTCTGTTTTGATTCTTTCTCTTGTTTTCATTTTAGCAGGAACTTTTGAATTAATACAATTTGAAAATCCAAAGTTAAATAATCGTATAAGTGCATTCGGATTTTTACTTCAAGTGATTTTTTATGGTAGAATGTTTTTGCATAAAAATTATGTTCAGTGGAATAAACTAGGAACTGTAATCCGAATTAACTCTTGGAAAGGAAAATCATTGAGTTTTAACCAAATTAAAAAGACTGAACTGAATGAAAAGGAATTAATTATAACGAAAAAAAACAATTCTAAAATTACATTTAACTTAAATGAAATTGCGGAATCAGACATACAGAAACTAAATGAAATAATAGTGAAAAATACTATTGCCAACACCGTGTAAAAAAAAATGCTTGTTTTAGCTTACTTGCGAAAATCCTCTCGGATTTTCTTGGTTTGTGTTTTATTCACTAACTTCATTGCTTAAAACAACGCAACTTTTCTTACACAATCACGTTGCCAAAAATTGCGCTCACTCATATTCTGAAAATTGGAATTTATGATTTTATCAATGTGTGTTTTCAATATA
>NZ_JAKQYM010000041.1 GCF_022662535.1 Polaribacter marinus | reverse complement strand
TTAAGATAGCATTAGCAAATAAATTAATAAAACAGATTTTCTCTATTGCTAAAAACAAGAAATATTATGATGAAAATTATCAAAATTTATATTGCTGTAATTAGATGAAAATTTAACAAAAAACAATAGGTTTTTAACACAGATCATTCCTAAATAATAACTCATTTCTTTTTTAGATTCGTTTGTAGGTTTTCCAAGTAATATTTTTATTTCATCTTTGGTTTTTCCTTTAAGTTTATGATTTTCGGTTAAATTGTAAACCATATTCCATCTAACACCAAATGAAGATTCTGTTTCTTTCCAGCTAATCCATTCAGTGCGATTAAATTCAGTTTTATTTAAATAGTCATTAATGTCAGGTTTTAGAACAAAAAAAGTTACAACTAAAACATAAATTATTCCAACTCCAATTAATATTTTCAAGATTGATTTAAATAATTTCATCTTAAACCTTCTTCAATTGCATTTTTAAATTCAACTAACCTTTCAGCAACTTTCTCATTATGTTTTCTGTTTGGGGAAAGTCCCATTGATTCAGATTCTATTTTATTCAAAATTTCTGTAATTTTCTTTAAATCTTCTGTTAAAGTGTATTTCAGAATTGTCATTGTGTACGAAGAATATTCACATCTTGCACAAGGTTCATCTGATACTCCAATTGGGTCCCAAATGTAGAAAAGCATTTCGTCAATTCTATTTTCTAATTCTTTTAGTTTCTGTTTACTTTTCATTTCGTTAATTACACACAACGTTTATGTATATGGAAAGTTGCGGGTTTGCGTGCGAGGATTTTCCGAAGGAAAATCAGACGTAGCAAACGTGCAACGACCTTTGTTTAAGCCTAACACCAGCAATTTTTTATATACGGTGTTGGCAAATCGTTTTTTTATTTTGTTTCTAAATTCAAATTTTCTATCACAGTATTTAATTCCGCAAGAGAATTTTTTTCAATTAATTCTGTATTAATTCTCAATTCGGTTGAGTCAGTTATAAAAATATAATCTCCAGCAAATTTTTTAATCCGCTTTATTTCGTTCAGATTTATTTTTTTCGGAATCAAGTGATTTTTTGAGATAATTCCGTTTTCAATGGTTAGATATTGTTTGTTATTCTCAAAGAGATAAGTTCCGAAATATAAAATTCCGATTATTAAATAACCATAGTTAAAAACATTGTCCGAATTAAATATAACTGCTACTGTTCCCAGTACTAACCATAGTATTCCGAAAATCATATAATGTTTTAGTCTTTTTTTTGTAAACCTTATTTTCATTTTTTCAATCGCTTTATATCTTTTGTTCTGAATTTCATTTACTAATCTAATAATTTTTTTCGGAACAGAAATTCCAACAAAAAACTTTCAAATTCAGATTTTAATTCCGCCAACTTCTTTTTTTAATAGTAACAAGCTTTTATGGAAGCTCGAATTTTATTGGTACTCCAAAATGTTTGCCAACGGTTGGTATAAGAATAGTGCGCCAATAAAAAGAAAGTCACTATTCATTAACTAAACATCGTAGCGCATTATTTTTATACGGTGTTGGCATACGTTTTTGTTTGTCAGTCGTTATTTATTCAAATTATATGTCAAATTCAATTAAAGAGGAAACAGATTACGAAATAGCGAAAAGAGGGTGTTCGGGAATTAAAAAAAACATTGAAACAATTAAAAGTGATATCGATTTCATTTTAGAAAATAAAGAGTTGTTAGAAAATGAAAGTTTACACGCCCCAATAGGTTATATTAATATAGGATTCCAAGCTCTTGAAACAATTTTAAATGAAATTCGTAATCCTTATGAATAATATTATTTTCAGAATACTCTATTACTATTTTAAAAGGTATTTCTTTTAATACAGCCTTTCCCATGTGCCTAACCTCGTTCTTCCAATAATCATTTAAATCTTCGTAATCTTTTTGTTTTTCACTGTATAAAACTCTTAACATATCTAAATCTCTTTCTCTTACAGAAACCTTATACTCATTTATTGCTATGTTAATACTATTAAAATCTTTTAATTCAAGTATGTTTTTTATTAATATAGATAAGAATTGATGCTCCTTTCCTTTAAATAGTTTAACATATTCATTATCCATAGATTTTTCAGATGCTTTTTGTAAATCGGACAACCTTTTAAAGTTAGATTGATTATAATATTCCTCTGTTTTCATATTTATATTTTTTGTATCTTTGTTACTGGCGTTCAAATGGATGCCAACGTGTTTGTATATGGTTTGTTGCGTGGTTAAAGCAACTAATTTAGTAAATAATTACCGACCAAGAAAGTCCGAGAGGACTTTCGTAAGTAAGCGATAAGCCAGCAATAAATTATATACGGTGTTGGCATTTCGTTGTTTTTATTCAGTTTTATTTTGGTCTTTATCTGCTTGTTTTTTTTAAATTATATCTGGTCATAAGTGCCATAAATATTCCGAAAAAAGAGGCGTGAAATATAAATTTCCATATTTTGAAATCTTGCCCATCAGAATAGTCAAATCCAGCCATAAGTCCAGCATAAACGATTCCCGAAAACAAACCTGATTTTATTATTGCTTTTGTCCGCGTATTCATATTTTTTAAATTCCGTTTTTAGGTTAAATTTATTTCCGATTGAGTGAGAAATTCCTCAATTTGCTAAATTCCGCATTCAATTCGGGTTTTCCTTTTCAATTCAGTTTCCGATTCCGCAAACGAACTAAAAGTCAAACGTTTTGTTTAAAATCACTCTTTTTATATTTCTTATGTTCTATTTTCTTTTTTTCTAAAATTGTATAAAATTTTCGTGGCGAGATTTTCAAGTCTTTTGTTATTTCGCTCACTTTTTTCTTTCCTTTTTTATACAACTTTAAATTCTCATTTGTTTTGGATCAAGTCCAAAAGTTGTGGGATTTAAGGATTACGCAAAAATTGTACTAAGTCTGAATAAGAAAAAATCTACATT
>NZ_JAKQYM010000040.1 GCF_022662535.1 Polaribacter marinus | reverse complement strand
TTTAAATTCTAAAAATATTCTTTGTCAACCGTTAATTTCATTGCGATTATCGATTTTCCGCAAATGCATTACAACGTGTTGGTATATGAAAAGTAGCAGATTTAAAAAGCTAAATCTTTCAGTTTATAAAATAAGAATAGTAGAAAAGCACAAACTTTGTAGTTTGCACTTGACTGCTATTTTTTATATACCGTGTTGTGGTTTGTATTTTAATATTCCACAATTGTTAAACCAACTTTATAAGAAATATATTTACCATCTTTAATTTTATGTAAAAAATAAATATCTTTGAAATCATAAGGTTGTTTAGCTATTTTTTTCCAACTATTATTTAAAATCCATTTATAATCTATTAATTTCAAGTTCAAAAATTCGCATTCGGATATTTTATTTTTAGAGATTATTTCAAAAGTTAATTTTGGGACTTTAATTTTTAAATTATCCCTGCCGCTATCAGGGTTATACTCATAAATTCCATTCTTTTTTGCTTCTTTGACTTTCTTTTTATGTAGTTCGTATTCTTTTCTTCTAAATAGAGTGATATATTCTAAATCTTGATTAAAATTAGCTGTAATTAGGTATTGACTATTATTTTCTTTCAAAATAAAATAAACATCTTCTTTTTTTTGAGAAAAAGAAAAAGTACAATAGAAAATAAAAATGGTAATAAAATATTTATTGGCATTCATTGTTTGTAGAGTTTTCATAATTAATTATTACATTTTTAATTCTAATTTTTTCACTATTTGCATAAGTAGGGTCAGAATATTGATTTTCCCATGCCTTGGTTTCTAATAACCCGCTCCAAACAAAATCTTTATAAAATTGATCAGTATGTGTTTCTCCTATTGAGGTTGCAAATTCTTTTAGGCCGTCTTCCATAGCTGTTCTATAATAATTAGCCATATAATTATGATGAGGATTATTGGGGTCTTCATTAAAGTTGTCAAACAAAGTAGGAAAATGTGCTCTAGAACCATCAGGGAGTCTCCATTTTCCTGTACTAGAATCAAGATAGATACCACTTGTCGTTTTAATTTTTCTATAAATATCGGCATGTATAGCTTCGTGTAAGATTGTTCTAGCAACAGCTAAAGAAGGTCTGTTAATTGATTGTTCGGTATTTAAACTGACAGTTATATTATAAGAGTTTCCATAATATGTCTTACCATTTACTAACTCGCTTGTGTTATCATCATCATCTTCTCTTAAATTAGATTTTTGGTTAATGATTAAATTTACGGGAGTATTTTCGCCAACAAATTTTTTAAGAGTATTTTTTAATAAACTATTACTTTGTAATTTTTGATAAGTACAATCTGCTTTTCCAGTAAGGTTATTAATAATTTGGTCATCGTCAGTACCTCCACCTTCATTCCATTCCCAATCTTCATCACCAGTTTCGTTTCCTTGCCCATCTTCTTCTCCATTCCATCCATTATCTCCAGTATTTTCATCTCCCCATTCCCAATTTTCTTCCTCGTCTTCTTCCATTTTTCCACAAGTATCAATAAAGTATAGTTCATTAGTGCAATGATTGAAAACTCCAATAAAACAACTGTTTATTTCGTTTTGTTCAAAACTCATACAACCGCTACTTCTCGCAAACGTATTCTTTTGGGTAATTTTTTCATTATAAATAATCTTAAAAAAAACAGATAAATTTTTTACAATAAAAGATTCAATACCAAAATCTATATTTTCTTTAAAATCGCTTTTTTTAAATATTTTATATTTATTTACACCTTCTTTTTTATAAGAAATTAATAATTTGTTTTCACTACCAATTATTGGTGTTATTATAATTTGAGAATTGTTTTCTTCAAAATCTATTAAGAATGCTTTATTTTTAATAACACCAAATTTCGATTTAAAGTTTGAAGAATTCTTACTCCTTAAATTTTTATTATAGTTTACAAGTTTATTTTTTAATCCTGTTTTTAAATTGATAATTTGTTTTTCTTTAGTTGAAACTTCAATTTTGTTAGGAGTAACCAGACCGTCATTTTCACAGTTTGAGAAAAGCAATGAAACTCCAAAGAATAGAATTCCAGCTTTTAGAAGTTTAGATAATTTGTAATTTTTCGTTTTCATAATTGTTTAAATTTAGTGATTATTTTTCTTTTTTTTTAATATTAAAAGAAGTTTTAAGTTTTTAACTTCGTTTTCAGGTAAGCGAAATATAAACCACAACGTTGTTGTTTATTGTAAAGTTGCGTTTAAAAGTGAACGGCTATTTTCCGCAGGAAAATAGGGGTTTACAAAAACGCGACTAGTTTTGATAAGTCACAATTTAGCAATTTTTTATAAACGGTGTTGCAAGTAGTTGGTTTTTTTTCAGTTTGTAGTCCTTTTTAAATTTTTCAAAATTCAACGTTTGAGTGGTAATTCCGCCAAGTTTGTCATTCAAGGTTTGAGTGAATTTCGCGCTCTAGATTTTTCGTGTTTTGCTAAATTCCGCAATTTTGGATTTTCAGGGATTTAGTAAATTGATTTTGATTAAATTTCTAAAACTCTCCAATTTTACAAATTTTGCCGAGCGAGAGAGTGTCTAGCTTTTTTCCGTTTTTAAATTCAAGAGTTTTGAACCGCAAAATTCAAGTGTCTGAGTGGTTTCCGCCAATTACTTGCAACGGCTCCGTATATGGAAAGTTGCGTGTTTGCGTGCGAGGAATTTCCGAAGGAAATTCAGACGTAGCAAACGAGCAACTAACATTGGTTAAGCTAAAAATAGCAATTTTTTATATACAATGTTGTGCATAGTTTTTATTCTTCCACGACTCCGATGAACATTAGATATTCAATTTCGGTATCATAGATTTTGATTAATTCGTCTTTATTCAGGTCAACTTTTTCCTCATTCAGAGCATATTCCACCATTTGGTTAATATCCAATTCTGCGTTCGTTTCAGATTCGCTTTCAGGATTTGGATTGTCAGAAGTCAGTCCAGTTTTCTCCATATAATTCATTTCCGCAAGTAGAGCGTCACGAATCAAATTCAAGTCAGATTTTTTCTTATTCAGTTTTAATGCAATGAAGCAAGTCGCCTCGTCCAAATCATAGATTTCTTTTCCAGCGTTATTTTCATTCACAGTACAGATTGGTTCGTTTTTACAACCGAAAAATGAGAGTAAAGTCAAGATTAATATTTTTTTCACGGTTCTTGGGTTAAATTATGCACAACGTTGTTGTATAAGCTTTGTTGCGTTGTTTAAGCAATGAATTTAGTGAATAAAACACGAACGGCGAAATTCCGAA
>NZ_JAKQYM010000003.1 GCF_022662535.1 Polaribacter marinus | reverse complement strand
AGCATTTACGCTATAAACTCCGGCATCTGTTTTGTCATTATCTTGATAAACCACCGTGGCATCACTTGCCATACCAGTTACTCCTATCGATTTTGCTGTGCCATCATACGTAAAGATACCATCTGAAAATACCAATCCTGTTTGAATCGCTTTGTCAATCGCAAGGGTTACCGAAGCACTTGCTGCTGTATAGTTTGTTGTTGCTGCTGCACTTACTGTAATCGCATAACTTCCTGCATCCGTATATCCTTGTGATGGACTATATGTTAAAGTAGTCTCTGAATGATTTAAACTAGCTATTACATTTTTAAGCGTTCCATCATAAGTAAATGTTTGAACTGCTACTGCAGTTATAACACTCGTTGCCTTGTTGATCGTTAAAGTTGCATTTAATACAGCATCTTGATAATTTGGTCTTGATACTGTAGCATTTACGCTATAAACTCCGGCATCTGTTTTGTCATTATCTTGATAAACCACCGTGGCATCACTTGCCATACCAGTTACTCCTATCGATTTTGCTGTGCCATCATACGTAAAGATACCATCTGAAAATACCAATCCTGTTTGAATCGCTTTGTCAATCGCAAGGGTTACCGAAGCACTTGCTGCTGTATAGTTTGTTGTTGCTGCTGCACTTACTGTAATCGCATAACTTCCTGCATCCGTATATCCTTGTGATGGACTATATGTTAAAGTAGTCTCTGAATGATTTAAACTAGCTATTACATTTTTAAGCGTTCCATCATAAGTAAACGTTTGAACAGCCTCTGCGCTAAGGATACTTGTTGCCTTATTGATCGTTACTGTAGCTGTTAACACTGCATCTTGATAATTCGCTCTTGATACCGTAGCTTTTACACTATAAACTCCAGCATTGATTGAACCGTTGTTTTCATAAACCACCGTAGCATCATTTGACATACCGGTAACTGCTATGGATTTTGCTGTGCCATCATACGTAAAGATACCATCTGAAAATTCCAATCCTGTTTGTGTTGCTTTATCAATCGCAAGGGTTACCGAAGCACTTGCTGCTGTATAGTTTGTTGTTGCTGCTGCACTTACTGTAATCGCATAACTTCCTGCATCCGTATATCCTTGTGATGGACTATATGTTAAAGTAGTCTCTGAATGATTTAAACTAGCTATTACATTTTTAAGCGTTCCATCATAAGTAAACGTTTGAACAGCCTCTGCGCTAAGGACACTTGTTGCCTTATTGATGGTAAGTATTATCTCTTTTTCGGCAGCCAAGTAATTCGCATTTTCTGCTACACTTGCTTTTAGAGTTACTGTCCCTGCATTTACTAGAGTGATGTTTTTACCCGATAAGTTAACTTCTCCAGTTCCTCCTGCAACAACACTATACATAACTGTTGCTGATGAAGTTGAGGTTGCTGCTAAATCGAACGCTGTATCGCCATAGGTTTTTGTAAAATCTGCAAAACTAATGGTTGGTGTTGCTTTTAATTCTGTGGCAAAATTCCAAGTTGTTTTATCTGAAATTCCCGCAAAATTATTATTGGCTATATCTTTAAACGCGGTACTGCCAATTTGCAAATAATAGTTCTTACTTTTTAGGAGATTTGTGGTTGGGTTAATGGTTACCACATTACCTGTAATAGACACATTGCCGCTTGTAGCAGCTATTGTTTCTACTGTAGCATCATTTGATGCATCGTGTACTGTAATATTACCTGTTCCTTTTACAATGCTTTCATTAAAAGTAAGTGTTAAATTGCTAATTGGTGATACTCCTGTGGCATCATCTGCTGGACTTGTACTTGTAATTGTTGGTGCAGTAATATCTTTAACACTAATCGTAAATGACTGTGTCTTTGTTGCTTTACCATCCGAAACTTGTAAAACCACATTATTGTCTCCTATATCTTCAGCAGTTGGGGTACCTGTAAGCTTAAAGTTTGTTTGTGTTATTTTTCTGATTCTATTATTAAATTGATCTGCAACATAGACAGTGCCTGAAGCATCGACTGCAACTCCGTAAGGACTTTTAAATTGTGCTGCTGTACCAGAGCCATCCGCAAAACCATATGTGCTTCCTGCTAAAGTGGTAACTACACCATCAGGGGTTATTTTCAATATTTTTTTATTCAAATCTGTAACATAAACATTGTTTTCAGCATCTAGAGTAATTCCATAAGAAACATTAAAATTACTACCAGTATCAGCTAGACCAATTTCCGCTAAAGTGGTAACTACACCATCAGATGATATTTTTCTGATTTTATTATTAGCAATATCTGCAACATATAGGTTGCCCGCAGCATCTATAGCAATTCCATTAGGTCTATCAAATTGCGCTGCAGCACCTGTGCCATCTGCAGAACCATAAGTATTACTTCCTGCAAAAGTTGTAACCACACCATCAGGGGTTATTTTTCTAATTCTATGATTCTGAGAATCTGCAACATAGAGATTGCCCGCAGCATCTACGGCAATCCCATTAGGTTGATTAAATCCTGCCTCAGTGCCAATACCGTCTGCAAAACTATAAGCACCTTTTCCTCCTGCCAAGGTGGTGACTACACCTTCAGGAGTTATTTTTCTGATGTTACCAGCATCTGCATCTGAAACATAAATGATACCTGAAGCATCAATGGCAATTCCAACAGGATACTTAAATTGCGCCGCAGTACCCGTGCCATCTGCAGAACCTATTGTACCTCCCGCCAAAGTCGTAACCACGCCAGCAGGTGTTATTTTTCTAATTCTACGATTACCAGAATCTGCAACATAGATCGTACCTGAAGCATCTATGGCAACTCCTTGTGGAAATTTAAATTGTGCCGCAGTACCCGTACCGTCTGAAAAATCACCTGTACCACTCCCTGCCAAGGTGCTTACGGTTGTTGTACTTGTTAGTGTTAACCAACTAGGCGAAGTAGTTGCCGTAACAATTTGGCCATCGCCATCGATGTCGTTGGTTGTTATGGTATACGAATAGGCTGCGTTTTCATTTACGCTGGTTACAGGTACCGAGGTAAATGTTGGTGCTACATTGGTTTTTGTAGCAAAAGACCAAGTTATTTTATCTAAGATTCCTACAAAATTATTATCTGCCCCATCTTTAAACGCGGTAGCAGCTATTTGTATATAGTAGCTTTTGTTATAGGCTAAATTTACTGTTGGGTTAATGGTTACCATCTTATCTGTAATAGACACATTGCCGCTTGTAACAGCTATTGTTTCTACTGTAGCATCATTTGATGCATCGTGTACTGTAATATTACCTGTTCCTTTTACAATGCTTTCATAAAAAGTAAGTGTTAAATTGCTAATTGGTGATACTCCTGTGGCATCATCTGCTGGACTTGTACTTCTTATCTTTATCGTTGGCTCTGTTTGCAACTCATACGCACCAAGATCTATAATAGCTGGATCAGGAATTCCTACAAATAAACGTGCGTTTCCTGCTAAATCTTTATCTGTAGCTAAAGTACCTGTGTATAATGAATTATCTCCTGAATTAATTGTTGGGTTTGTACTATCGTTTTTTAAACTAAAATCTCCATTAGTTGGGTCGTTAAAAATGTTTGCTTCTGTTAAACCTGTAGCATTTATATTTCCATCAGTTGTTTCTGATTTACCTTTTACTAAAGAGTAGTGTGCTGTATATTCTCCAGAAATATCATCCCAAATAATACTGTTTTTAAATGCAACCGTTGATTCACCTTCACAACCTACTCCATCTAATTGACTTTCTACTGTCGCTCTATTTCCTGCAAGCGTCACATTAATTAGCGTTGCATCAGATTCATCTACATTATACATTCCGCTACCTTTTGTAGTGGCACTATTATTTAATATAGACACATTGAGAAGCGTAGCAGAAGAATGAAATTGATTTGCCATACCACCACCATCTTTTGCTTGGTTATTTGTCAGTGTGACGTTGGTTAAACTTGGTGTAGATTTATAACTAAATATTCCTCCACCAGATTCGGTACAACTGTTTTCTTTTATACTAAGGTTTGTGTAAAAAGGTGCTGATTCTGAATTGTAGATACCTGCTCCAGAACAACTATAAACTTCTTTTGTATTTATCAACAATGCAGGTGCATTACTATCTGCATATCCTGAAGAAATTGTGAAACCATCTAAACGGGCAATACCAATATCACCCGCACTTACCATAACATGATAAGCATTATCTGCCGTAGCATCAAGAATACCTAAATCACCACTCAAGATTGTCTTGTTTGCCGTTAGACTTAAATCTCTCTCAGCCAAGGTGTTTTCTGTACCTGCAAAACCACCATAGAGTTGCACGTTATTTACGAGTAGA
The DNA here is from genome assembly GCF_022662535.1 of Polaribacter marinus. Classification (GTDB taxonomy): domain Bacteria; phylum Bacteroidota; class Bacteroidia; order Flavobacteriales; family Flavobacteriaceae; genus Polaribacter; species Polaribacter marinus. The sequence continues at coordinate 351,714 of NZ_JAKQYM010000003.1, read as the reverse complement.
AACGAATTATTTCTGCCATCACTTACAAAATTTTTACCATCTTCTGGACTGTACATTGGTTTATAAGTACCACCTGAAACCCAAATTTGTAAAGGAGTACTTGTAAAATTTGTCTTCTTTTTGTTTGCCCAAACTAAAGCATCTGCTAGTTCTGGAACTGCATTTTCCCAAGAGTCACCAGTTTTATTACCAGCTGTAACATTCTTGTTTACATATACAATATTATCTGTAGGCGTAATGTTTATTGGTTCTGCTTGAAACTCATAAGCACCAATATCAATTTTATCATCGTTAGACAAACCGTCAAATAAACGGGCATTACCCGCTAAATCTTTGTCTGTAGCAATTGTACCTGTGTATAAAGTATTATCTCCTGCATTGATTGCTGGACTAAAAGCATTTAAACTGTAATCTCCGTTTGCGGAATCTTTAAAAATGTCTGTAGCTGTTAAATTTGTAGTAGTTGCAGCGCCAGTATTGTCATAACTTTTGTCTGCTATGATACTGTTTTTATATACTGGAGAAGAAATACCATCATAAACAGTTCCTGTGATGATGGAATTGTAAACTTTTGGAGAAGAATTACTATTATACATACCGCCACCAGAATTAGCAGTATTTCCGCTAAAAGTGGTATTGGTAATTGTTGGAGAAGAGTCATAACTATTATACATACCGCCACCATAATCGGTAGACCTATTACTGCTAAAGATACTATTGATAATTGTTGGTGAAGAATTATCATAATTATACATACCGCCACCTAGAGATGAAGTCGTATTCTCGCTAAAAGTACTATTAATAATTAATGGAGAAGATTTATAATTAACCATTCCGCCACCTCTAAATCTATAGATACGTATACTATTTACGGTTAAATTACTAGATCCATTTCCAAGTCCATCATTAATGGTAAATCCATCTAAACGAGCAGTACCAACATCGTTTATGCTAATTACTACGTGGTAGGTGTTATCTGCAGTATCATCAACAGTACCTATATCTCCGCTTAAAATTGTTTTATTAACGGTTAAACTTAAATCTCTATCTGTTAACAAAGTTTCTGTACCTGCAAAACCACCGTACAACTGCACGTTGTTTACCATTAAAAAGACATTGTCTCTACTTTGGTCTGTACCAAAATTTACGCCATCTTCTGGGCTATACATTGGTTTATATGTACCACCAGCAACCCAAATTTGTAAAGGTGTTGTGGTAAAATTTGCTTTGTTATTGTGCGCCCAAATTAAAGCATCTGCTAATTCTGGGATGGCATTTGCCCAAGAATCTCCTGTTTTATTACCTGTTGCTGTTTTGTTTACATATAAAATACCATTTGTAGGGGTAATTTTTAATGGTTCTGCTTGAAATTCATACGCACCTAAATCAATTACATCTGGGTCTGGTGTTCCTGCAAATAAACGGGCATTACCCGCTAAATCTTTGTCTGTAGCAATTGTACCAGTGTATAAAGTATTATCTCCTGCATTGATTGCTGGACTGTATTTGTTTAAACTGTAATCTCCGTTTGTTGGGTCTTTAAAAAGGTCTGTAGCTGTTAAATTTGTAGTAGTTGCAGCTCCAGTATTGTCATAACTTTTGTCTGCTATGATACTGTTTTTATATACTGGAGAAGAAATACCATCATAAACAGTTCCTGTGATGATGGAATTGTAAACTTTTATTGAAAAAGTATCATTAAACATACCCCCACCATCATTTGTAGCAGTATTTCCGCTAAAAGTAGAATTGGTGATTGTTGGTGAAGAGTTATTCTTATTATACATCCCTCCACCACTTTTAGCTGAAGTATTTCCGATAAAAGTGGTATTGGTAATTGTTGGAGAAGAGTTATTATCATTATACATACCCCCACCATTATTTGTAGCAGTATTTCCGATAAAAGTGGTATTGGTAATTGTTGGAGAAGAGTTGTTATTATACATACCTCCACCTCTAATTCTAAGAACATATTCATTATTGACTGTTAAATTCGAACTTCCACTCGTAAACCCACCAGTAACGGTAAATCCATCTAAACGAGCGGTACCAATAGCGCCTGTGCTAATTACTACGTGATAGCAATTATCTGTATTAACATCAATAGTACCTATATCGCCACTTAAGATAGTTTTATTAGCGGTAAGACTTAAATCTCTATCTGTTAACAAAGTTTCTGTACCTGCAAAACCACCATACAATTGAACATTATTTACTAGTAAAAAAGCATTATCTCTACCTTGGTTTGTACCAAAATTAGCGCCATCTTCTGGGCTGTACATTGGTATGTATGTACCACCTGCTACCCAGACTTGTAAAGGTGTTGTCGTAAAGTTTGCTTTGTTGTTTTGTGCCCAGACCAATGCATCTGCTAATTCTGGGATGGCGTTTGCCCAAGAATCTCCTTCTCCAGTAGTTATAGCATTTTTATTTACATAGAGAATATTGTTGGCATCTGGTTTTATAAAAATAGCGGCTGCACCTGGTGTACCTGTCATTAATAAATTATTACCATAATTTTCATGTACATTTGTTCTAATATCTCTTGGGTCTGTAGAACTAGACCAGTTTGCTGCTACATTATTATCAAAAGTTACGTCACGTAATTCTATGGAAGGACCATCACCATCAGCTCCTGTGGGCCAAGGAGTATTATCATCATAATTCACATAATCTACAACGCGAGATAAGTTATCTAATAATTCAATATCTTCTCCACCATTACTTAAAGATCCTGACGTCCATTGCGCATCTGCAGTACCATCACCAAAAGCCTCATCTAACTTAGTTGCATTTATTGCAATCACAAAATATTCTCCTACACCAATAGAACCTGTAGTAAATGTATGAGTAACCCCTTGAGAAAAAGTATATCCCGTAAGGTCTACTGTAGCTGTTCCAGCATTATATAACTCTATATATTCATATACATCTATACCTGATTCTGGTGTATTGTACATTATTTCACTAATAACGATGTTTGCTAGAGGTTTTGGGGTAGTAAAACTCCAAGATGTTTGGTCTGTAACCCCTGCAAAAGTATTGTCTGCTGCATCTTTAAATGCGGTGGCTGCTATTTGCACGTAATAGCTTTTATTATATGCTAAATCTGTGATTGGATTGATGGTTACAACAGCATTTGTAATACTTACTGCTGCTGTATTTACATCGATTGCCTCTACAACGCTGTCATCTTCAGCATCATAAATGGTTATATTTCCTGTACCTTTTGTTACGTTTTCACTAAAGGTTATTTCTAAATTACTTGCTAATAAAACGCTTGTTGCATCGTCTGTTGGAAAAAGTGAGCTTACTGTTGGTGCAACTGCACTTGAAATAACTGTGGTTGTATTGTTTGATGCTGTGGTAGTTCCATCATTTATATCCACTGTAAATGTAGTCGTTTCTGAAGTCGTTGTTCTGTTATCTGTTGGGTTAAAAGATAAGGCTCTTAATTTTGTTTGTAAGTCCGCAGGCGTAGTACTAGCAATTGTATAAGGCCCTGTACCTATTAAATAGGTACCAGTTAAAACACCTTTAGCATTATTATCTAATGTAATGGTTGCAGAAAGATTGTCTCCATCTGCATCTGAAGTTGTAATGGTAGAAAAAGGAGATACTGTAGCATTATCATTTACTGTCTGCCCTGCTAATGTTCCAGTTATTCCTGGAGCTCCGTTTGGAACAACAGAAGCAAAATCAAAAGAAAAAGGAGAAGTTAATGCAGTTGCGTTAGGATCAACTTTATTCAGATAACCTGGAGCTGCATCATCTTCCATATCTGCCATCATAAAGCTTTTTAAAGGAGTTACTGAAGTAGCTAAAGCAGAGTTATTAGCAAGAAGGTATATGGTCCCGTCTGCTGGTGATCCATTTACTTGAACAGTTATCATTGTTGTATTTGTTGCTGCAGATGGTGCTGATATGATAGCTGGGGTTCCTAAAGTTTCAGTAATTAAATAGCCATCTATAGTTGGTTGTGCAACATCAGTCCCATTAAAAAAAGTAGCACTTGCTCCGCTTCCTAATGAAGAAGTAATACTTAATGTTACTCCATCGGGCACTATAACAGTAATTCCGTAACTCTGTATAACAGTAGCGAAGTTGTTGGCACTTGCGTTTGGTACAGCTGCAATTGTAAAACTATTTGTGCCATTGTTTACCAATGTGTATGTGTATCCATCCTGGGCTTGTAAAACACCTGTTAAAAAACTGAATATTGTAACTAGTAAAAAAGTAATTTTTTTCATAATTATAGTTTATTAATAATGAATTTAATATGTGAAATAATATTGTTAATTTGTTGTTTTTAATTGTTTAATATTGCTATCTATTTCTATTAATTGGTCATTGTAAAATAACCATACTAATCAAAGTAGAATGCCTGCAAGTAGGATAAAAAAACACCTACTATTTTTATATATTTTATTTGAAACATCACGCTAAAATCTAATTTTAAAGGGTGTTTCCCTATTTTAAAGCGTTACAAAAACGTTACAATGTTCAAACACTTGACTTACAAATGTTTATATGGTCTTAAATTCATTTATTTTCTAATATCTTAAGCGAAATTGCTTGATTTTTATTAGAAATTTGGAATTTATAAACCCTATAATCTGTTCAAAATGACTTTTTACAATTCAAAATCAATTTATTTAATTAGGTCTTGTTAATAAATTTAAAACAGAATGAGAAATATGAAATCTTTACTACTTTTGGCTATACCTTTTTTAAAAATATTGAACTAACAAAAGACTACTTAATAGTGTGAGTTTTATTAAACAAAGAAAACTGATAACTTCTTTTTTTACATTTAAGACATTCATATCTTTTACTTTTTGATAATAATTTTTGTAGAAATGTTCTCTTAACTCTAATTTTTAAGTGAGGTTTACAATTAGGGCAACTCATATTTTTTAATTCTATATATAGGTTCTATTTACTAAGAATATTACAAAAGTGATGAAGTATTATTTTGTGATATAAAACAAACTTGATTCTATTTTTTTGCTAAATTGTATAAAAAAGTCTAAATATTTTAAATAGGAGCGTTACAAAAACGTTACAATTTATAATTAACAGAAAAGTCATTTAAAACATCGCTTAAAATCAAAATGATGTTTTTTAAATAGTTACTCTTTGTTACAGTATTAGGTTTGAACGTAGGATAAAATGAAAAACAATAAAAGTTATATAATCAGGTAATTTTGATTTTTTTAGCAAAAAAATGCTCCAAAAATTATAATTGACTTTTTTATAAAGCCAAATTTTATCTAAAAAAACCTTGTCTACTTCTCTTTACAATTTTTCTCATTTTATTCTGCACAACTCAAAACAGAAAAGACGCTTACATAATTATTTTTAGTTCCGATAAATTAATTCTAATCTTGTAGTAGTATTTCTAAAATTTACACTTTTTTTTGGGTAGCTACCCTTCTCTTTTTTTAATATCTATAACTAAAGTTCTATTTATTTTGTTATTTTAGACCATAGAAATGAAATCTAATATTATCTACATAAAAAACATGGTTTGCCTGCGTTGTGTGGATGTGGTAAAAGAAATTTGTGAAGATTTACAGATCTCTATTCAACATCTTCAATTAGGGAAGTTAGAAAGTACTACAGCAATAAATGATGCTTTAAAATTGGAATTGGGGAGCCGTTTAAAAGAAAGAGGTTTTGAGTTGCTAGAGGATAAAAATCAAAAAATAATAACGCAGATTAAAGCCTTAATAATTGCACAAGTACATCACTCAAAAGAACCTTTACATATCAATTTTTCAGATTATATTTCTGATGAATTACATCATGATTATGCTTCTCTTAGTAGGCTTTTTTCTTCTGTAGAAGGGATTACTATAGAACGTTTTATTTTAAAACAGAAAATAGAACATGTAAAAGAATTGCTTTTTTACAAAGAATATACGCTATCAGAAATTGCTTTTCAAATGAACTATAGCAGTATAGCACACCTTTCCTCTCAATTTAAAAAAGAAACCGGCATGTCACCATCTCAATTTAAAAAAAGGAAAGATCCCAATCATCAACCTTTAGATTTGCTTTAGGAAAAGCATAATTATGCAAATAATCGTCATAATTTTGTAATATAAACAGTAAAGTGTAGCTGTACTTTTGTAGTACAATAAAAGTGATAGCATGAAAGAACAATATAAAGTAGCAGGTATGACTTGTGCCTCTTGTGCCATTAGCATAGAGACGTATTTAAAGCCGCAGGAAGGAATTCTTGAAGTTGCTGTAAATTATCCCAATCAATCTGTAACGATAGCCTATCAAGAAAATATTATTTCGATTGAAAGCATCGAAAAAAAAGTAAAAGAAATTGGTTTTAAACTGATTATAGGAACAAAAGACGATACTAAAAAAGAGTTTGAGGCAATAGAAGTAAAAAGATTGACTGTACTTAAAAAGAAGTTGATTTTCGCCGCCATATTTTCGGTGCCTATTTTTATCATGTCTATGTTTTTAATGGGTAAAATACCTTATGAAAATTGGATTATGATGGCGCTTGCACTACCTGTTTTATTTTATAGTGGTGCAGAGTTTTACACCATTGCGTGGAAAAGGTTAAAGAGTTTTTCTACAAATATGGACACATTGGTGGCATTAAGTACCGGAATTGCCTTTTTGTTTAGTGTGTTTAATACCGTAAATCCGCAGTACTTTTTAAGCAAAGGTTTGGTGCCTCATGTGTATTTCGAATCGGCAGTAATTATTATTACTTTAATTTTATTAGGACGTTTTTTTGAAGAAAAAGCAAAAAGTAAAACCTCTTCTGCCATTAAGAAACTAATGGATTTAAAACCTAAAAAAGTAACCGCCATTAGAAATGGAGAGGAAAAAGTAATTTCTTATGATGAAATTCTAAAAGGAGAATTGATCATTTTAAAACCTGGAGATAAAATTCCTGTAGATGGAAAAGTAAAAAAAGGAACTTCTTTTATAGATGAAAGTATGATTTCTGGAGAACCGATTCCGGTTGAAAAAGTAAAAGGAAGTAAAGTTTTTGCAGGTACTATCAATCAGAAAGGATCTTTAAGAATTATTGCTACTAAAATTGGTGATGAAACTTTACTGTCTCAAATTATTAAATTGGTAGAAGAAGCACAATCTAGCAAGCCTGCTATTCAAAAATTGGCAGATAAAATTGCAGGTATATTTGTGCCTATTGTAATTGGTTTAGCCGTTGTAACTTCCGTTTTATGGTATTTCTTAGGGCCAGATCCTTCTATAACATATGCATTATTAACACCAATTACTGTTTTAATTATTGCTTGTCCGTGTGCTTTAGGTTTGGCAACTCCAACCGCTTTAATGGTGGGTATTGGTAAAGGAGCACAACAAGGAATTTTAATAAAAGACGCGCAAGCATTAGAAACTGCTTATAAAATTGATACTTTAATATTAGACAAAACAGGAACCATCACCGAAGGAAAACCAAAAGTAACCGATTTAATTTGGGATAAAAATACAGTTTCTCCCGAACTAGAAAAAGTAGTATTTGCTATAGAATCACAATCAGAGCACCCTATTGCAGAAGCAATTGTGGCACATTTAAAAACGATAGATACAGAAAAAGTTCCCATCGATTCTTTTACAAGTATTACCGGTTTGGGTGCAGAAGCAACCTTTAAAAACGAACTATATAGAATAGGGAATGAGCGTTTAATGATTCAAAAGGAAATTACAATTCCTACCCAATTGAGTTCGAAAGCAAATAGCTTAAAGTCAGAAGCAAAAACAGTAGTGTATGTAGCGCATAAAAACACCGTAGTCGGTCTTATTGCAGTAGCCGATAAAGTAAAAGAAACAACGCTTGCTGCGATTCAGAAACTACAACAAATGGGCATAGAAATACATATGTTAACTGGCGATAATGAGCAAACTGCAAAAGCAATTGCCAACAAAGTTGGGATAAAAAACTATCAAGCCAATGTAATGCCTGCAGATAAAGGTGCTTTTGTTAAAGAACTACAAGCAGAAGGAAAAGTAGTTGCCATGGCAGGAGACGGCATAAATGACTCGCATGCTTTGGCACAAGCAGATGTTGGTATTGCTATGGGAAGCGGAACAGATATTGCTATGGAAAGTGCAGGAATCACGTTAATGCATTCCGATTTAAAACAAATTTCTAAAGCGATTCAATTATCTAAAGCAACGATGAAAACCATCAAACAGAATTTATTCTGGGCATTTATTTACAACCTTATTGCCATTCCTATTGCTGCAGGAGCGCTGTATCCCATCAACGGCTTTTTATTAAACCCAATGATTGCTGGGGCAGCAATGTCTATGAGTTCTATATCTGTACTCTCTAACAGTTTAAGATTAAAAAATAAAAACATTCATTAAAAATAAAAAAAGATGACAACCGTAAAATACAAAACAAATATCCATTGTGGAAATTGCATTAAATCTGTAACGCCTGTATTAAATAATTTAGATAACGTAGATTTTTGGAAAGTAGATTTAGAGCATGAAGATAAAATTTTAGAAATCACATTAGACAATGAGGATAAAACAAGCGTAGTAAAAGCTGTAAAAAGTGCAGGTTTCGAAATTGAAGAAATTTAATAGAAACTAGATAAAGTACAAAGTAATTTCTACAAATTACACATTTTATAAGCTCAAAACACAATTACTTGGTGTTTTGAGTTTTCCTTTTTATAAGGATTTCTTAGTAGAAAATTATTAAATAAAATTTACCTTTATACTTTAAATTTCCATCAATGAATAAAAAAATAGGATTAAAAGAAGCCATTTCTATTGGTATTGGAGGAATGGTAGGGGGTGGAATTTTTGCAGTTCTTGGACTTGCTGTATCACTTGCAAAAGGAGGAACACCTATTGCTTTTTTATTAGCAGGAATTTTAGCTTTAATTACTTCTTACAGTTATGTAAAACTCTCAAAAACTTACCCTAATAGAGGCGGAACAGTAAAATTTATCAATCAAGGTTTTGGTAAAACCATTTTTAGCGGAGCCATTAGTAATCTTTTATGGGTTAGCTATATTATAATGCTTTCTCTGTATGCTTCTGCATTTGGTTCTTATGCCCCTAATTTATTAAAATTAACACATCATACAACCATCGATTTTCATATTTACGCTAGCGCTATAATTATATTAGCAACATTGATAAACTATTACAGTGTTGCTATTGTAGGAAAAATAGAAGCCTATGCTGTTATTATCAAACTCATTATTTTAATTGCTTTTATTTTTATTGGAGGCTATGGTTTAATTGGAAACCCTGATCTTTCTCAATTAGCTGTCTCCAATTGGGAAGCTCCTATTAAATTATTTGCAGGCGGAATGGTTATTTTTGTGGCTTATGAAGGCTTTGAGTTAATAGCAAATGCAGCGCCTGATATCATCAATCCAGAAAAAAATATTTCTAGAGCTTATTACATCTCGGTTATTTTTGTTATTATTTTGTACATTATTATTACCATTGTTACGGTGGGTTCACTTCCTTTTTCAAAAATTGCTACGGCAGAAGATTATGTTTTGGCAGAAGCCGCAAAACCAATGTTAGGACAAATTGGTTTTTCTATAATTACGGTGGCTGCTTTAATTTCTACCTTTTCGGCAATCAATGCTTCGTTGTTAGGCGGGAGTCGTGTAAACTATGAAATTGCAGAAGACGATGAACTTCCACATCACTTTCTTGCACAAGTTTGGAATCAACCTATCGGATTAATGATTACAGCAATTGCTACTTTAATATTAGTAAACATTCTCGATTTAGAAAGTATTTCAACAGCAGGTAGTGTTGGGTTTTTGCTTATTTTTGGTATTGTAAATTTTGTAGGTTATAAGTTATCAAACACTACCGGTAGTACTAAAATAATTCCTATCATTGGGTTTATATTATGTATGTTAGCCACCCTAATACTAATCAATCAACAGTATGAAACAAACACTACAGGTGTAATCATTTCTGTTGCCATCATAGGATTTTGCTTTTTAGCAGAATGGATTTATAAAAAGACAGAAAAAAATAAATGGACAACCTAGTAACCTTTTCAATTACCGTATTTACAGGCTTTTTTGCTATTATGAACCCGATTTCTAATATGCCTATTTTTTTAACATTATTAGAAGGAGCTGATGATCAAACAAAAAGAAGAGTAAACAAAAGAGCACTGCTCATTGCCTTTATAATTGTAACCACATTTGTAATTTTAGGAAAATTTATCTTTGAGTTGTTTGGAATAACGATACCAGCATTTAAAATAACAGGAGGAATTTTAATCTTTTTTGTTGGTTTTGAAATGTTACAATCAAAAAAATCTAATGTTAAACATCTACAAAACACAAATTTTGATGAAAACATTGCCGTTTCACCTTTAGCAATTCCCATTCTAGCAGGTCCAGGAACTATTGTTACCGCAATGAATTTTGTTTCTAACACCAATTATTTACACATTGCTATTGTTGTTTTAGTCTTTGGATTAATGTGTTTATTAACTTATTTGGTTTTTAGTTTTAGTGATTTTATTGCTAAAAAAATTGGAGAGAATGTAATTTCTGTAATTGGTAAAATTATGGGGCTAATCATTGCTATTATAGGAACAAGTATGATAATAGAGGGCATTAAAATTTCTTTTCTTTTAACATAACTTAATAACGATAAGCACAGCTAATTTTAATTCACTTACAAGCAAATACATCAAAAGTCAATTAAAATAACAGTATGTATTTGTAACTTTGCAAACAAATGGAAAAATACTTAAACATCATAAAAACTTCTTATTCTGATTATTGGAATTACATAAAACAATCTGTTTTAATGGAGTTGAATTGGGAGAACTATTTCTATGGATTGATTCTTATTTCTTTAGTTGTTTGGGGATTAGAGTTCCTTTTTCCTTGGCGAAAAAATCAACCAATTTTTAGAAAAGATTTTTGGTTAGACACCTTTTATATGTTCTTCAATTTCTTTTTATTAAATTTAATTGTTCTGATCGCTTTGTCTAATTCTGCTGCACAATTGTTTAATGACTTTTTAAGAATCGTAGGTTTATCTATTGATGATTTTCAGCTTTTTGATATTAATTCTTTTCCTTTTTGGGCAAGAATTTTAGTGTTTTTTATTGTGGTTGATTTTGTACAATGGTGGACACACAGATTGTTACATCAATTTGAATTTCTTTGGAACTTTCACAAAGTACATCACTCTGTAAAACAAATGGGATTTGCGGCACACCTTCGTTATCATTGGATGGAGCCTGTAGTTTACAACTCTATAAAATACATTCCTTTAGCAATTATTGGAGGTTTTTCTGCACAAGACGTTGCAATGGTCCACTTTTTTAATATTACCATTGGACACCTAAATCATGCAAATATCAATTGGGATTATGGCTTTTTAAAATACATTTTAAATAATCCCAAAATGCATATTTGGCATCATGTAAAAGTGTTACCAGAAGACCGAAAACATGGAGTTAATTTCGGAATTACATTAAGTATTTGGGATTATATTTTTAAAACCAATTACATTCCCTATTCAGGTAGAGACATCGAATTAGGTTTTGATGGTGATGAAAATTTTCCAAAAGATTTTATCTCCCAAGAAATTTACCCTTTAAATAAAAAGTAAGTTTCTTGGAAGAAATAAACCTTAGGAATACTTATTAACTCTTTCTTTTTAAATTTTAAAAGTCATAATTGGCAATGAAGTATGGTTTGAAATATCTTCTGAAATGCTTCCAGAAAAAATATGAGATAATCCTTTTCTACCATGTGTTAATAACACAACTAAATCTGCAGAAACAACTTTAGAAAAATCTAAAATACCATCTTCTATTGTTCTAGCAGCAACAAAATTAGTATCAAGTATTCTGTCTGTGTTCCCTTCTGCTTTCATTAAAAAATCCGTAGCCAAAGCATCCATTTCTGGAGTAGTTTTAAAATCCTCGTTTGGCAAATTTATATATAAAAGATGTTTTGTAGCCTCTAAAAATTCTAACGTACTTAATAGTTTTTGAAACGCTGGAATCGTTTTTTCTGAAAAATCTGTAGCTAAAACAATATTACTAAAATCTACACTTGTTAACTCGTTTTTTACAACCATAACAGGCACTTCAGAATATCTAATAACTTTTTCTGTATTAGAACCTATAAAAAATTCTTTTAAACCACTTACACCATGAGATCCCATTACTATTAAATCTGCATTGATTTCTTTAGCAATAGAATTTACCTCACTAAATACTTTGTAATGTTTAATAATAGGTACAACCTTAACCTCTTTTAAATAATCTTTATCTAAAAAGCTTTTCATTCTTTTTTCTGATAATTTTAAAAAGAAAACAGCTTTTTCTTGGCTAAATTCTGGACTTTGAGTTAGGTTAGCTTCCTGAATATCTAACATATGTAAAGCATAAATTTCTACATCTGTTTTTTTAGATAAAAGTGCTGCTGCTTTTAAAGCATATTCTGAATGATTAGAGAAATCTATAGGAACAATTATTTTTTTCATGATAAATATTTTATGAATCAACTACAAATTTAAGTTTGTTTTTAATTCTATTTTAAGATATTTATCATGTTTTTACTTTTTTTTTACTGAAGTTTAAATAGTTTTTGAAGTAAAATTTCTGCAGGTTTATTTTGAGGAGTAAATCTATTGTTTTTATCGCCTCCAACCCCATCATGTTTATGAAACCATTTCCAAACAAATCCACCAGCAAACCAATCTTCTTTCCAAAATTGATTATAAATTGCTTGTAAACCATTTGCTTGGGCTTCTAAATTCACACTACCTTCTACCCTATTAGCTTCCCAAGGTTTTTTTCCATTAAAATCAATGCTTCTATAACCAAATTCTGTAAACAAAACAGGTTTGTTAAATTGTTGCTGAATTTTAGTAATTTCTTCTTTATGAAGTTTCCAACCTAACTCAAAATCTTCTACAGATGGCGTTTTCTTGTCGCTTAAAGGAAAGTATGCATCAACTCCAATAAAATCTAATTGCTCCCAAAAAGTAACACGTTTAAATTCATCCCAATTGGCAGCATAAGTAAGTTTTCCTTTATATACTTTTTTAATATTTCTAATTAATTCTTTCCAATATTCAGGTCTGTTTGCTACAAATTTTTCTAATTCTGTACCAATACATAAAATATCTGCATTTACTTTTTGAGCTGCTTCTGCATAAGTTAAGATAAAAGTTGAATAAGATTCTTCTAGAACACCCCATTTTTCTTCTGAATCGGCTTCTATAGTACCAGTATACTCTCCGTTTCTAATCCAAATTTGTGGCTTCACCATTACCTTAATCCCCACTTTATGAAATTTCTCTGCATATTGTAATAATCCGTTTTTGGTTTCTCCAAACCATTGTCTATTTGTATTGTGGATTATTTTTGGAGTAGACAAGTCCCTTATAAAACCAAAAGGCATTAATGCAACATAATTACTTTGAACCTTTTTTACAGGATCTATATGTTTAGAAGTAACAGCTTCTCTAGAAGCAACAAAACTTACCCCATTAATTTTAGATTCTTTTATTTTCTCTTGACCGCTACAAGAAAGCAGTAAGAAAACAAATACAACAGATAAAATCTGTATTTTATTTTTTAATATCATAAAAGTAATTTACTAAAAACAAATAACTTAAAAATTATTTTCACCTAAAAGTTATTTATATCATTTTTAAATTAGTAATAATTTTTAAGTTTTTAACTTTATCTTCGACAGACAAGTAAGAACATCTAAATTTATGGAACATATTGTAATTATTGGTAATGGAATTTCCGGAGTTACTGCAGCAAGGCATATCAGAAAAAATTCTGATAAAAAAATAACCATAATCTCTGCAGAAGCTAAATACTTTTTCTCTAGAACAGCACTCATGTATGTCTATATGGGACATATGAAGTTTGAGCATACCCAACCTTATGAGAATTGGTTTTGGAAAAAAAATGACATCGAGTTAAAAGAGGGATTTGTAGGAAACATAGATACTGGTAAAAAAAATTTAGAACTTACAAATGGAGAAAACATTTCTTATGATAAATTAATTATTGCAACTGGTTCTAAACCAAATAAATTTGGTTGGCCAGGGCAAGATTTAAATGGTGTTATAGGCATGTATCATAAACAAGATTTAGAAAAATTAGAAAAATATGCTCCCAATAAAGAAACTTGCAATAGAGCGGTAATTGTTGGTGGCGGATTAATTGGGATTGAATTGGCTGAAATGCTCAGAAGCAGAGATATTCCGGTTACTTTTTTGGTTAGAGAATCTAGTTTTTGGAATGGAGTTTTACCCACTCAAGAATCAGAAATGATTAACAAACACATTAAAGAACATCATATAGATTTGCGCTTAAGCACTAATTTAAAAGAAATAAAATCTGATGAATTTGGACAAGTAAAATCAATCATTATAGAAGAAACAGGAGAAGAAATTTTCTGTAACGTAGTAGGTTTAACAGCTGGTGTTACACCCAATATCGATTTTTTAAAAGATTCAGAAATAGAAATCAAACGAGGCGTATTAGTAAATCGTTATTTAGAAACTAATATTGAAGGAGTTTATGCAATTGGAGATTGCGCAGAACAACAACAAGCCATTGGTCTACGTAGAAACATAGAAGCGGTTTGGTATACTGGAAGAATGATGGGAGAAACTTTAGCCCAAACCATTTGCGGCAATAGAACAGCTTACAAACCTGGGCATTGGTTTAATTCTGCAAAATTTTTAGACATCGAGTACCAAACTTATGGTTGGGTTTTTAGCGAAAAAAGTAAAAAGGATACTGAACAGTATTTTCAATGGAAACACCCAAAAGATAATAAGTGCATTACCATTTCTTTTGATAAAAATTCTCATCAATTTTTAGGAATTAACACATTTGGAATTCGAATGCGTCACGAAATTTTTGACAAATGGCTCACAGAAAATCAATCTATAGAACATGTTTTAGAATTTTTAGCAGATGCCAATTTTGACCCTGAATTTTACAAGCTTCATGAAACGGAGATTGTTGAAAAATTCAATCAAGAAAACAACAGCAACATCACATTAAAAAAGAAAAGCTGGAAACGAATATTTAGTAAAGCATAATTTACATGAAAGCAATAAAAAACACAGGTTTAATTATATTTTTAATCGGATTAACCCTTTTTATAGGTACTATTTTTACAGGTACTTTTAGTTTGTCTCAATCAGAATTAGACAACTTTATTAAAGAAAAAGGATATAAAAATACTGTAATTAAAGAGCAACTTCAAAAAGCAATAGTTACCAATGAAGAATTAAATATTTTTGAATTTTCTAGTAGAGCTAGAAATGCATTTGAGACTTCTAATAATTTTTACGACAACCTTATTGCAAAATATGATGCCGAAAAAAACTGGGATAAAAAGGGAGAACAATATCAATATAAAATCTATGGTAAACCACATAGTTTAAGTTTTACACTAGCTAAAAAAGCAGGTAAAGGTTATGCAAAAGACAACCCTGGTTTAATGTGGTTTTTAACTTTTGGTCTCGGTATTATTGGAGCATTATTGTTTATAGTTCCTAATTTAATTTTATTAGGAAAACCCGGTATAAAAAATGATGGCATTTATTTAGACTCTGCTACCAATCGTGGTTGGATTGCTTGGTTAGTACTTATCTATTTGGTAAGTTTCTATTTAGTGCTGTATTTTATGCCCGATTATATTGTAAACTGGACTTTTATTTTAGATCCTATTAGCCATTTTTTAAGTGGTGGAGCTGCTTCTCAATGGTTTGTCTATGGTTTCCTATATTGTACAATTATGCTTACAATGGGAGTAAGAATGTATATTAAATACAGACATAATAAATATCAAATTGTAAGAACAACTTCCGTTCTGTTTTTTCAAATTGTATTTGCTTTTTTAATTCCAGAAATTATGTCTAGCTTAAATATGCCTGGTTATGATTTTAAAAGTGCTTTTCCTCTAGATTATGACTTTTTCTTTGAATGGAATTTAGAAACACTAAGAAACAGTGGAGGTATTGGAATCTTTATTTTAGTTTGGGGAATTATTTTAACCTTAGTAATCGTACCAGTTATGGTCTATTTCTTCGGAAAAAGATGGTACTGTTCTTGGGTTTGTGGCTGTGGAGGATTGGCAGAAACTTTAGGAGACCCTTATAGGCAACATTCTAATAAAAGTTTAAACGCATGGAAATTAGAACGATGGTTGATTCACTCTGTTTTAATTTTCTCTTTAGTAATGACAATGGTCACTTTATATTGTTATTTTTCTGGTGCAGAATCTTTTATAGGCATAAAATCTCAATGGGTAAAAGACACTTATAGCTTCTTAATTGGCGCTTGGTTTGCAGGAGTGATAGGAACAGGATTTTATCCAATTTTTGGAAACCGTGTTTGGTGTCGATTTGGGTGTCCATTGGCCGCATACTTAGGCTTTGTACAACGTTTTAAATCTCGTTTTAGAATTACAACAAATGGGGGGCAATGTATTTCTTGTGGAAACTGCTCTACCTATTGCGAACAAGGAATAGACGTTAGAGCTTATGCTCAAAAAGGCGAAAACATTGTACGCTCTAGTTGTGTTGGTTGTGGAATTTGTTCTGCTGTTTGTCCAAGAGGTGTTTTAAAATTAGAAAACGGACCCGAAGACGGAAGGATAAATCCTACTGAAATCTTATTAGGAAATGATGTAGACTTAATGGATTTAGTGAACAATAAATAATGTTTAAAAAGCACTTTTATTTATTATTCTTTTTGGTAAAACTCAATCTATATTCACAACAAATATATCAAAAAACATTTTATAAAAACGGACAAATTAAAGAAGAAGGATGGCTTTTAAATACAGAAAAAACAAAGTATTGGAAGTTCTATTATAAAAACGGAAATCTTAAAAAAGAAGGTAGTTTTAATCATAATTTAGAAACGAAATATTGGTACTTTTACAGCTCAAATTCAGTTAAAGAAAAAGAAGGACATTTTAAAAGTGGCCAACAAAATAAATGGTGGTTATTTTATGACAAAAATGGTTTTATAAAACATAAGTGTCAATTGAAAAATAATCAAAAAAATGGTTATTGCTTGATATACAAAAAACAAAAATTGGTGAAAGCATCGAAGTACAAAAATGGAAAAAAAATAAAAGAATGGACAGATTTTTCTTCCTTTAAAGGAGAAAATAATCTAAATGATTTAAGGCAATGAACCCGATTATAAAAGTTATTATCCCTGCTTATAACGAGCAAGATTCCATTACTAATGTTATTAATGACATCCCTAAAACTGTTGATGAAATTATTGTTATTAGTAACAATTCTACAGACAGCACAGAAATTAATGCAAAAAAAGCAGGTGCAACTGTTTTAACCGAAAACAGAAAAGGTTATGGTTATGCTTGTTTAAAAGGTATAGATTACATTTCTAAACAAACAAATAAGCCAGAAATTATTGTTTTTTTAGATGGAGATTATTCTGATTACCCAGAACAACTAACAGAATTAATACAGCCAATTTTAAAAAACAACATCGATTTTACAATTGGTGCACGCGTAAAAGAACTAAGAGAAACAGGTTCTATGACACCACAGCAAGTTTTTGGAAATTGGTTGGCAACTTTCTTAATGAAGTTGTTTTTTAAAGCAAATTTCACAGACCTAGGGCCTTTTAGAGCGATTAAATACGATAAGTTATTAGCTTTAAAAATGGAAGATAAAACTTATGGCTGGACAGTAGAAATGCAATTAAAAGCCTTAAAACAAAAATTAACTTATGTAGAAATTCCAATGAAATACAGAAATAGAATTGGAGTTTCAAAAGTTTCTGGAACGGTAAAAGGTAGTATTTTAGCAGGTGTAAAAATTTTAGGTTGGATTTTTAAATACAGTTTTAAATAATGGTTTTAGAGTATATAATTATTACTATTTATTCAATTTCTTTATTGCTTATCTTTATGTATGCAATAGCACAATTAAATTTACTATTTAATTATTTAAAGCAAAAAAACAAAAAAGACACCTCTGTAAAATTCGATTTTAAGAACCCCGATGAAATTCCTTTTGTGACTATACAATTACCCGTTTACAATGAATTGTACGTTATGAAACGACTGTTAAAGAACATTGCCAAACTAGAATATCCTAGAGAAAAATTAGAAATTCAAGTTTTGGATGATTCTACAGATGAATCTGTACAAACTACTGCAAAACATATTCAAAGAATTCAAGAAAAAGGAATTGACATTCAACACATTCAAAGAACAAATAGAACAGGATTTAAAGCTGGTGCTTTAAAAGAAGGTTTAAAAATTGCAAAAGGAGAATTTATTGCCATTTTTGATGCCGATTTTTTACCTCAATCAGACTGGTTGTATAAAACTGTTCCGTATTTTAAAGACGAAAAAATTGGTGTGGTTCAAACAAGGTGGGGACATATCAATAGAAATTATTCAACGCTTACAAAAATTCAAGCTTTTGCTTTAGATGCCCATTTTACTTTAGAACAAGTTGGTAGAAATAGCAAGGGGCATTTTATCAATTTTAATGGTACTGCAGGTGTTTGGCGTAAAGCATGTATTTATGATGCAGGAAATTGGGAGGGAGACACCTTAACAGAAGATTTAGACTTAAGCTATAGAGCACAACTTAAAAAGTGGAAATTTAAATACTTAGAAAATGTGGTAACTCCCGCAGAATTACCTGTAGTTATTAGTGCAGCAAGATCGCAACAATTTAGATGGAACAAAGGTGGTGCCGAGAATTTTCAAAAAATGATGAGGCGAGTGATTACTAGTAAAAATATTCCTTTTAAAACCAAAATTCATAGTCTATTACACTTGCTAAACAGCTCTATGTTTACTTGTATTTTTTTAGTTGCAGTGCTAAGCATACCAATGTTGTATATTAAAAATGAATACGAGCATTTAAAAGTTTATTTTTATGTAATGAGCTTCTTTGTAATAAGCTCACTCATCTTCTTTATCTGTTATTGGTATATGTATAAAAACATTTATGGTGGTGGAATAAAAAACTTCTTTAAATATATTGGTGCTTTTTTCACCTTTTTTTCTATTGCAATGGGATTTTCTTTACACAATACTATTGCCGTTTTAGAAGGACATTTTGGTAAAAAAAGTGAATTTGTGAGAACACCTAAATTTAATATAAAAACCATTAAAGACGGATGGAAGAAAAACAAATACATTAAGAAAAAACCTTCTGTACATGTTATTATTGAAGGTGTTTTGGCAATTTATTTTGCCTTTGGAATGTACAGTGCTTTTATCGTTGGTGATCAAGGTGGCGATTTTGGATTATTCCCTTTTCACTTTATGTTATTCATTGGTTTTAGTTATGTGTTTTTTAAGTCAATATTCTCTAAAGCCTAATGTCTTTTATCAATAAATATAAAAACGTTTTATTGATTACATTAAGCACTGCTCTGTACTTTATTTTTGCCTATTTTTTGGAAAGAACAGCGTTTAACAAACTACTTCTTATATGGTTTTCGTTATTTGGTTGTTTTTATTTGCTACTAAAAAGTAAAACCATCAGTTTTTCAACTTTAATAGGGCTCACAATTCTTTTTAGATTGGTATTTTTGTTTGCAATACCTAATCTATCACAAGATTTTTACAGGTTTATTTGGGACGGAAGAATGATTCTAGAAGGTTTGAATCCTTATTTATCATTACCTGAAACATTTATTCAACAAGGATTAAAACCTTTTTCTGAAACAGCTGCATTATATAATGGAATGGGGCAACTTAACGGAAGCCACTATACAAATTACCCCCCAATAAATCAATTGTGTTTTTTAATTGCAGCCCTTTTTGCTAGTAAAAGTATTTTTGGTTCAATTATCGTTTTAAGAATTATAATTATTCTTGCAGATATTGGGATTCTCTATTTTGGAAAAAAATTACTTGAAAGATTAAACTTACCCATAAAAAATATTTTTTGGTATGTTTTAAATCCGTTTATTATTATAGAAATGACAGGAAATTTACATTTTGAGTCTGTTATGCTATTTTTCTTGATTTGGAGTTTCTATAAATTACATCAACAAAAATGGGTTTTTGCTGCCATTTTATTTGCCTGCTCTATTTCTGTTAAGTTAATTCCTTTGTTGTTTTTACCTCTATTTTTTCAATGGTTTACACAACCAATGAGCAAACACTCGTCAAAAGTAAAATGGATGGGTTTTAAATTTCAACCTAAAAAAATCATCAAATTATTATCTTTTTACGCCATCATTTTATCCATAACTACAATTCTATTTCTCCCCTTTTATTCTTCAGAATTAATTGCTAATTATTCTAATTCTGTTGGTCTATGGTTTAGAAATTTTGAATTTAACGCAAGTTTCTATTACCTTTTTAGAGAAATTGGCTACCTCTTTAGAGGCTGGAATGAAATTGCAATTATTGGAAAAATAACACCCATTTTAACAATCCTATTTCTTTTGTTCCTTACTTTTTTCAGAAAAAATAAAAGCTTAATTGAATTAATCACAGCAATTTTATTTTGCCTCTGTTTTTACTATTTTACAGCCACAACTGTGCATCCTTGGTATTTGGCCACTCCGCTAATTTTAACTGTTTTTACAAAATATAAATTCCCTATTGTTTGGAGTGTTGTAATTATATTAAGCTATCAAGCCTATGCAAATTTTCCTTGGAAAGAAAACTTATGGTTTGTAGGTGTAGAATATTTAATTGTTTTTGGGTTTTTAATCTATGAAATTCAAAAAAAAACTATTAAAATTTAATTCTTTCTTAAAATTAACTCGTTAGATTTTCCTTATCTTAGTGGCTAATTTTGTTTAGATGAAGAAGCTTACGATAAAAGATATTGCAAAAGAATTTAATGTTTCTATTTCTACCGTTTCAAAGGCTTTAAACGATAGTTATGAAATTAGTGATAACACTAAAGAAAAGATTCAAAAATACGCAAAAGAGAATAATTACAAACCGAACTTTAATGCCATTAGCTTAAAGAATAGAAGTACAAAAACTATTGGTGTAATTATACCTACAATGCTCAATTATTTCTTTGCTCAAGTTTTTAAAGGAATAGAAAATGCTGCCAATAAAAAAGGTTATAAAGTAATTACCTGTATCTCAAACCAATCGTACAGTAAAGAAGCAGAAATTATAGAAATGCTTTCTAACGGAAGTATTGATGGCTTTATTTTGTCTATGGCAAAGGAAACCGAATTAAAAAATAACTTTAGCCATTTTAATGAAACTATAGAAAACGGGACTCCAATTGTAATGTTTGATAGAGTTGCACAATCTGTTAATTGTGATAAAATAGTTTCTGATGATTTTAACGGAGCATTAAATACAGTTGAATTTTTACACAAAAAAGGACATAAAAAAATTGCTTTTGTTTCTACATTGAGTAATTTACATATTGGTAAACAGCGGTTTTTAGGATATAAAAAAGGATTAGAAAATGTTGGGTTGCCTTTTAATGATGATTTGGTTATTAACATCTTAGAAAGAGATTACAAAAAATACGAATCTATTTTAGCTCCTTTTTTAGCAAAAAACAATATAGACAGCGTAATTACCACAGGAGAATCTGCCGCTATAGCGACAATGAAAACCTTAGTGAAAAGTGGAAAAAAAATCCCAAAAGATGTTTCTGTTATTGCTTTTTCTAACGGAATTTTAGCAAGACACTCAAGCCCTAAACTAACGACTATTAGTCAACACGGAGAACAAATGGGAGAAAATGCTGCAGAAATTTTAATTGAAAAATTAGAAAAAAAACATACCGAAGTGATCACCAAAGTGATCAAAACAGATTTAGTTATTAGAGATTCTACAAATTAGAAATGATTGACTTCTCTAAAGTAAAATTGATTGTTTCTGACATGGATGGAACTTTACTAAATTCCAAAGGTCAAGTTAGCCCTCAGTTTTTTCAACTCTTTAAAAAGCTCCAAAAACACAACATCCATTTTGTTGCCGCAAGTGGCAGACAATACAACAGTATTGTTAGTAAACTCTCTTCTATACAAAACAATATTTTTGTAATTGCAGAAAACGGGGCTATTGCTAAAAAAAATGACACAATACTTTTAGAAAACGCTATCCCTGCAAAAAAAGTAATTGACATCATCCCTACTCTAAGGAAAATTCAAGATACTAATATTATTTTATGTGCTCATGACGCTGCTTTTATAGAAAGTAAAAATGAAAAGTTTATTTCTTTGTTTCAAGAATATTATCATAATTTTCATATTGTTGATGACTTAATTGAAACCGCCAAAACAACAACAATTTTAAAAATAGCAAACCATCATTTTAAATCTTCAGAAGAATTTATTTATCCTTCTATAAAACATTTAAAAACTCCTATTTTACTCAAAATATCTGGTCAAAATTGGTTAGACATCTCTGATCAAAAAGCCAACAAAGGCAATGCCTTAAGAGAAGTTCAGCAAATCTTAAAAATCACCAAAGAAGAAACAATGGTTTTTGGAGATTACCATAATGATCTTGAAATGCTACATGAAGCTAACTTTAGTTTTGCCATGAAAAATGCACATAAAGACATTTTAAAAGTAGCAAATTACTCGACAGAAAGTAATGATAATTTTGGAGTAGAACGCGTTTTAGAAAAACTGATTGAAGCTAAAAGGAATTAAATAGTTATTGCTACAACCAAGCCTTCATTAGCTCTTACATTAAAAACAGTTTCGTCTTCAAAAATTAAATACTGCCCTTTTATCCCTACTAATTTACCTGTATAATTTGGTGTTTTAATCAAGTTTAAACTTTTAGGTTTTACTGGATATTTTATTACCGGAAAATTTAAATGCGTTTCAGAATTATTTTCAATAAAATATTCTTTGGCTTCATCAGGAATAAACTTTTTTAACTTCTCTCTCCATGCTATCAAATTTTCATCTTCAATATCATTCTTTAACATTTTACGCCAATTCGTTTTGTCTCCAACGTATTCTTTTAATGCAACTTCAGTTATTCCTGCTAAATATCTGTTTGGTACTTCTACAATCTCAATGGCTTCATGTGCACCTTGATCTATCCATCGTGTTGGCACTTGTTGCTTTCTTGTAACACCTACTTTTACATTACTAGAATTTGCTAAATAAACAATGTGTGGTTTTAATTGCACCGATTTTTCATAGGCTAAATCTCTATCTTCAATCCCTAAATGTGCCGTACTTAATTCTGGTTTCATAATCCAATCTCCTGCATTTGGAGTATCAAAAAAACAAGATTTACAAAAGCCTTGTCTATAAATTGGCTTTTCTAAATGACAATTTAAACATTCATATTTTACAAAGGATATGGAAATCTCTTTATTTAGCAACTGATTTACATTTAAAAAATCTGAATTCATATCTAAATAATACTGAATTTGTTCAGCATTTTCTGTCATCATTTTTTTTAAAACTCCTTGGTAGGTCATAAAACAAAATTTAGTATTTTTAAACTTCGATTTTTAAGGTATCTTCGTATATAAAATCGAACAAAACAAATTTACGAATTTCTATGGCGTTTCAGATTATCAATTCAATAATTTCTTGGTTTCTAAAGAAACGAAAACATCAAATTGAGTTGTTTTTAAAGTATCCTGTAGATGTTCAAGAAGAATTATTATTACGACTAATT
Organism: Polaribacter marinus; assembly: GCF_022662535.1. Taxonomy (GTDB): domain Bacteria; phylum Bacteroidota; class Bacteroidia; order Flavobacteriales; family Flavobacteriaceae; genus Polaribacter; species Polaribacter marinus. The sequence continues at coordinate 328,063 of NZ_JAKQYM010000003.1, read as the reverse complement.
AACACTGCAAAAAAAACTGAATTTGGTAAAAAACACCATTTTTCTTCAATTAAAAATTATACAGAGTTTTCAGAGAAAGTACCCATTCAAAAATACGAAACCTTTGAACCATTAATAGAAAGATGTAGAAAAGGAGAACAAAATTTATTTTGGCCAACACCCATTAAGTGGTTTGCAAAAAGTAGCGGAACCACTAATGCAAAAAGTAAGTTTATTCCAGTAAGTGATGAAGCTTTAGAATATTGTCATTTAAAAGCAGGGAAAGACATGTTGTGTTTGTACATTAATAATAATGAAGACACACAACTTTTTACAGGGAAAGGGTTGCGCTTAGGAGGTAGTTCTGATGTATATAAAGACAATAATTCTTACTTTGGAGATCTCTCTGCAATTATTATAGAAAACATGCCTTTTTGGGCCGATTTTAGCTCTGCTCCAACTCAAGAAGTTGCTTTAATGTCGGAATGGGAAACCAAAATGGAAGCTATTATTGATGAAACTATTAACGAAAATATTACCAGTTTGGTTGGTGTTCCTTCTTGGATGCTGGTTTTGTTAAATAGAATTTTAGAAAAAACAGGGAAAGACAATATTTTAGAAGTTTGGCCTAACTTAGAAGTATATTTTCATGGAGGAGTAAACTTTAATCCTTACAGAGAACAGTATAAAAAACTAATTCCAAAAGCCGATTTTAAATATTACGAAACCTACAATGCTTCTGAAGGTTTTTTTGCAATTCAAGATAGAAACGGTTCTAAAGAATTATTACTAATGTTAGATTACGGAATTTTCTATGAGTTTATTCCAATGGATACTTATGACGGCGAAAACTCAAAAGCAATTCCACTTTCTAAAGTAAAAAAAGATATCAATTACGCTATTTTAATTACTACAAATGGTGGTTTGTGGCGTTATTTAATTGGTGATACAATTAAGTTTACATCTACAAATCCATACAGAATTAAAATTACAGGTCGCACAAAACATCATATCAATGTTTTTGGAGAAGAATTGATTATTGAAAATGCAGAAGAAGCATTAAAACTTGCTTGCGAAAAAACCAATGCAAATATTAAAGAATATACCGTAGGTCCTATTTTTATGAATGAAAAGAAAAATGGGGGTCATGAATGGATTATTGAGTTTGAAAAAGCTCCTAGAAGTATGGATTATTTTACCGAAATTTTAGACAACGCTTTAAAATCCATAAATTCAGATTATGAAGCCAAACGCTATCAAAATATGACTTTAGCTTTACCCAAAATTCACAAAGCAAGACCAGGTTTATTTTACGATTGGTTAAAGAAAAAGAAAAAATTAGGTGGTCAACACAAAGTACCACGCTTATCTAATTCTAGAGATTTTGTAGAAGAATTATTAAACTTCTAAACTTCTTGTAAAATATTTTTTATTCTTCTTGTTAAGGCACGATTTTTGATAAATAAACTTAAAATTTATCAACTCCAAAAAACCTATAATGATTAAAAAAATAGCATTTATTTTCTTACTCTTTTTACTTAGTTTTTCATCTAAAGCACAAATTACAACAGTAATTAATAAAGAAACCAAAGAACATTTAGATCAAGTAACTATTTTTAACAAATCAACCAACAACTACGTTACCACAAACGGAAAAGGACAAGCAGATATTAGTGCCTTTAAAAATGCTACATTATTAGAAATACGATTTCTAGGTTTTAAAACTCAATTTAAAAGTTATCACGATTTAGAAAAAAATAATTTTCTAATACAATTAACCTCTACAGTATTAAAAACTGACGAAATTGTAATTTCTGCTTCTAAATGGAAACAAAAAACTTCTGATTTAGCCACCAAAGTTTCTATAATTTCACCAAAGGATGTAGAATTAATAAACACACAAACAGCAGCAGATCTTCTTACCGTTTCTGGGAAAGTTTTTATACAGAAAAGTCAACAAGGTGGAGGAAGTCCTATGATTAGAGGTTTTGCTACCAACCGATTATTATATACCATTGACGGTGTTAGAATGAATAACGCCATTTTTAGAGCTGGTAATATTCAAAATGTGATTTCTATAGACCCTTTTTCTATAGAAGAAACAGAAATAATTTTTGGCCCAGGATCTGTAATTTATGGTAGTGATGCAATTGGTGCTGTTATGAGTTTTAAAACTTTAACACCTAATTTTTCCTTAGATGACGAAACCTTCATTACCGGAAATGCTTTTACTAGATTTTCATCTGCAAATGAAGAAAAAACTTATCATGCTGATTTTAATTTAGGATTTAAAAAATGGGCATTTATTACAAGTATCAGCTACAATGATTATGGTGATTTAAGAATGGGAAGTAACGGACCTGATGAGTATTTAAGAAACGTTTATGTAGAAAGACAAAACAATCAAGATGTTGTTATTACTAATAAAAATCCTAAAATTCAAAATCCTTCTGGGTATACGCAAACCAATTTAATGCAAAAGGTTCGATTTAAACCCAATAATAACTGGAACTTTGAATATGGTTTTCATTTTTCTGAAACCTCTAGCTACTCTAGATACGACAGACATTTAAGAACTAAAAATGGAAATCCACGTTATGGTGAATGGGATTACGGACCCCAAAAATGGTTGATGAATAATTTTGAAATCAATAAAAAAGGAAATACCTCTTTTTATGATGATGTAACTCTTAGAGTAACTTATCAAAAATTTGAAGAAAGCAGAATTAGTAGAGACTTTAATGATAATTTAAGGGAAACAAGAATAGAAAAAGTAGATGCCTATTCTACAAATTTAGATTTCACCAAATCTTTAAACTCAAAAAGCAAATTATTTTATGGGGCAGAATATGTTTTTAATGATGTAAATTCAACAGGAATTAACACTAATATTGACACAAATGTCTCTGAAAAAGGAGCTAGTAGATACCCAGATTCTAATTGGTCTTCACTAGGTTTTTATGTTTCAAATCAATATGATTTTTCTAAAAAATGGATTTTACAATCAGGTTTACGTTATAATTTTTATAGTTTAAACGCCACTTTTGACACTACTTTTTATCCCTTTCCTTTTACCGAAGCAGCTATAAAAGACGGAGCCTTAACAGGTAGCCTTGGTTTGGTTTTTAAGCCTAGAAAAGATTGGTACTTAAGTGCCAATTTCTCAACAGCATTTCGTTCTCCTAACGTAGATGATGTGGGTAAGGTTTTTGACTCAGAACCAGGTTCTGTAGTTGTTCCTAACCCTGATTTAAAAGCAGAATATGCTTATAATACAGACGTTTCTATTGCTAAAACTTTTGGCGACTTTTTAAAACTAGAAGTAACTGGTTTTTACACAAACCTTAAAGATGCTTTAGTTAGAAGAGATTATACTTTAAACGGATTAACTGAAATTGTATACGATGGAGAATTGAGTAATATACAAGCAATACAAAACGCAGCAAATGCAAATGTGTATGGTTTGCAAACAAGTTTTGAAATGGATCTTGGAGAAGGTTTAGGGCTATCATCAGACTTCAATTATCAAAAGGGAGAAGAAGAATTAGATAATGGAGATAAAAGTCCTTCTAGACATGCCGCTCCTTGGTTTGGGACAACTCGTTTATCTTACAATACTAATAAACTAAAAACACAACTCTACCTAAACTACAGTGGCTCTGTTGCTTTTGAAGATCTTCCGGACAGCGAAAAATCTAAAGATTATATATATGCTGTCGATGAAAATGGAAATCCATATTCACCTTCATGGTTGACTTTAAACATAAAAACTTCTTATCGATTTACAGATAATTTATTAATATCAACAGGATTAGAAAACTTAACCGATAAACGTTATTTACCTTATAGTTCTGGAATTGTTGCCCCAGGTAGAAATTTTGTGATTTCTCTAAAGGCAACTATTTAAGACAGCTTTCGCAATACGTATTGTTTAAATAGATATTATCTAATAATTGAAAAGTAACTCCTTCATTTAATGATGAATTAAATAATTTACAAAACCTCTTGGTGCTCATGTTAATTGCATTTAACATTATTGTTCTATAATTATCCGAGGCAACGTTAAATTTATTTGTAATTGTTAAATTTAAATAATAGAACAATAAATCTTCATCAACAGTTATTGTTCTAACTTTTTCATCTAATAAATCAGTAGCATCATCTATGTTAGAATAGTATGTTAAAAACTGCGCTAAGCTTAAATAATCATAATTAGAAAGATTAAAATTTTCGTAGGTATCTATTATAAATTCAACAGAATTATCTTTTTCATCATACTTTCTTGCTTTCATATTTTTTTCTGCTTTTACAATATGAAAATTTACCAGCATTCTATCAATTAGTTCTTGTTGAATGCCATATTTTTTAAGCTCTAATATTTCTTTTTCAAATGCTGATTCTTTTATTTGTTCCCAATTATACCTCCAAATAATAAATTTTACCACCACCAAATTGTACTTAATTCTTTTATTATTTGGATCAAGTTTCTCAAGTTTCTTTAATTCATCAAAAGCTATTTTTGAGTAACTTACATTTAACAAATAATAAAAAATACTATTTTTATTTAAAATTGGAATAAATTTGATTTGATTTGGCACCTTTAATTCTCTTAACTTGTTAGGAGATTTCTCTAATTTTAGTTTTTCGAAAATAGAATTTTGAACAACTAAAGCCTCTTCTAAATTATCCTCCTTTATTAAGTTCTTAAACTTAGAAATTAAAGTACTTGTTGTCATTTCTTTATATTTATCTTTCTTTTCTAAATCTAAAATTACAACTGCTTTTCTGTGGTATTTTAAATAGACTTCTAACTCATTAGAAACCGAACCTACAACTTGTTTCTTTATTTCCTGCTTGCTTAATTTTTTCAAATGTTTAAACTTACTTTTAGAAACATCATTTAAAAACTCTACCCAGTTTTCCGAAGAATAAACCTCTGTAATGATATCTGGCTTTTGAAAAGATTGTAACGATTTAGCAATACTATTTGCGCGCTGTTTTTGTAATTCTATGTTTCTTTCTAAACTTCCTTCGATAGACGAATATGCATTGATTTTAATCTTCTTGATATTAAAATCTGTCAATTTTAAAGAATCGTATAATGGTTTTATATCTTTAGGTAAATATTCTGATTTGTTTTTTTGAAAAGGGATGACAAACTTCATCCTTTTGTATTTGGTAATAAACTTATCTTTCGTATTCGTAATTTTCTTAGACTTATAGCTAAGTGAATCTAAATAAATCCCCATATCAAGTAAATCCCAAGGATAAGTTTCTAAATTATAAGTTTTTTGATACCTACAAAGAACTCTGTTATTCAAAAATAACAAGTTAAACTCTAACTCTTGATTTTTTAATTTTTCTGGAACTGTACCTACAAAAACCCTAAATCTATTTCCCTTACTTGGTTGAAACCCCCTTACCAATTGCTTAGCATAAATAGGTTTTAATAGCGTACCCCGAATTTGAGTTTCCTCTATACTTTCGCCACATTTATACCTAGATTTTGAAACAACATCAACTGCAATTCCATCTCCAGATTTTTTAAATAGCTTGAGTGCCCAAGCTTTATCTGTAACTTCTAAGTAAAGCTTATTTCCTTCTCTAGCAATAGAAAAGCGCACCTCTTTTGGCAATTTTTCGAAATAATTATTAAAATAAGTACATCTGTTGTCATGAATTGAGTTTTGAGAAAAAACAATATCAAAAGTACTTTGTGCTTGTAGAGATAAAAGAGGAAAAAATAAAATGACAATTAAGAAATAGTATTTTTTCATAGCATTTTGATTCATCAGGATTCATTAATCTCTCAAAAATACTAAAAAAAATATGTTTAGAAATCTAAATTTTACGCTCTACAACGTAATTTATCATTTGCAAAAGAGAGTTTTTGTAGGCTGATTTTGGATAGTTTTCTAAAATAGCAATTGCTTTCGTTTTGTAGTCATTCATTTTAATAGTTGTATACTCTATACCTCCATTTTGTTTTACAAAAGCAATAACTTCTTTAACGCGTTTTTTGTCTTTATTATGTTTTTTTATAGAGTTGATTAACCAAGCCTTTTCTTTTGAAGAACAATTATTTAAAGTATAAATTAAAGGCAGAGTCATTTTTTGTTCTTTAATATCAATACCTGTTGGTTTTCCAATTTTTTCATCAGAATAATCGAATAAATCATCTTTGATTTGAAAAGCAATACCAATATATTCTCCAAATTTTCTCATTTGCTGAATTGTTTCTTGGTTAGCTCCAACAGAAGCTGCTCCAATTCCGCAACAAGCAGCAATTAAAGTTGCTGTTTTCTGACGAATGATATCAAAATAAACATCTTCTGTAATATCTAATTTTCTAGCTTTTTCTATTTGAAGTAATTCACCTTCACTCATTTCGCGAACCGCAATTGAGATTAATTTTAGCAAATCAAAATCCTCATTATCTATTGATAAAAGCAATCCTTTAGACAATAAAAAATCGCCCACTAAAACTGCAATCTTATTCTTCCAAAGTGCATTTACAGAGAAAAAACCTCTTCTTCGATTACTTTCATCTACCACATCATCATGCACTAAAGTTGCAGTATGAATTAACTCTACTACAGAAGCTCCCCTATAAGTTCTTTCATCAAAACCTCCGTCAGAAACCATTTTTGCCACCAAAAAAACAAACATTGGTCGCATTTGTTTTCCTTTTCTACGAACAATATAATAAGTAATTCTGTTTAATAAAGGGACTTTAGAAAGCATAGAATCTTTGAATTTTTTTTCAAAGAGTTCCATTTCTGTTAAAATGGGAAGTTTTATTTGCTCTACTAAGTTCATTTATGCTGAAGTTGTTTCAGAAGCTGAAAGTCAAAAATACAAAATAAATTAAGATTTATTAGCCAATTGTCCACAAGCTGCATCAATATCTTTCCCCCTACTTCTTCTTACGTTTACAGTAATATCATGCATTTCTAGATTAGAAATATAATTGTTTATTGTAGATGGATTAGCTTGTTGAAATTCACCATCATCAATAGGGTTGTATTCTATTAAATTTACTTTACAAGGTACCGCCTTACAAAAGTCTACTAAGGCTTTTATATCTTCTTTTCTATCGTTAATTCCTCCCCAAACAATGTACTCATAAGTAATTGCTCGTTTTGTTTTTTCGTACCAATACTCTAAAGATTCGCGTAAATCTTTTAAAGGAAAGTTGGTGTTAAAAGGCATTATTGAAGTTCTAACCTCATCTATTGCAGAGTGTAAAGAAACCGCTAAGTTAAATTTCACTTCTTCATCTGCCATCATCTTTATCATTTTAGGTACACCAGAAGTAGAAACTGTAATTCTTTTTGACGACATCCCTAAGCCTTCTGGAGAGGTAATCATCTCTATAGATTTCATTACATTTTTATAGTTCATCAAAGGCTCTCCCATTCCCATAAAAACAATGTTTGTTAATTTATGATTATGATACAATCTACTTTGTTTGTCTATAACAACCACTTGATCGTAAATTTCATCAGGATTTAGATTTCGCATTCTTTTTAAACGTGCAGTTGCACAAAATTTGCAATCTAAACTACAACCAACTTGACTAGAAACACAGGCTGTTGTTCTTTTTTCTGTAGGAATTAAAACCGATTCAACAATTAAACCATCATGTAGTTTAATTCCGTTTTTTATGGTTCCATCATTACTTTTTTGCATAGAATCTACTTTGATATGATTAATAACAAAGTTTGCCTCTAACATTTCTCTGGTTTCTTTAGAAATGTTTGTCATGTCTTCAAAAGTATGTAAAGATTTGCTCCAAAGCCATTCATACACTTGATTTCCTCGAAAAGCTTTATCGCCATTTTCTACAAAAAAATCGCGTAATTGTTCTTTAGTTAAAGCTCTTATGTCTTTCTTTTTTGGTTTCATCTGTTTGCAAAAATACAAAACCTCACAAGAAACTTGCGAGGTTTTAAGTTTTCAATAAAAAATTGAATTATATAATTAACATTGCATCTCCGTAAGTAGAGAATTTATATCCTTCTTTAATAGCTTCTTTATAAGCTTCCATTACAAAGTCATATCCTCCAAATGCAGCTGCCTGCATCATTAATGTAGATTTTGGTGGGTGTAAATTTGTAATCATACAATTTGCAATACTAAATTCATAAGGAGGAAAAATAAATTTATTGGTCCATCCTTCAAAAGCATTTAATTCTTGTTTAGAAGAAACAGCAGATTCTACAGTTCTCATTACTGTGGTACCTACTGCACAAATTCTTCTTTTTTCTATTTTTGCTTTGTTAATTTTATCTGCGGTTGCTGCTGGTATTACAATTTGTTCTGAATCCATCTTATGTTTAGATAAGTCTTCAACCTCTACAGGGCTAAATGTACCTAAACCAACATGTAAAGTCATTTCTGCAAAATCTACTCCTTTAATTTCTAAACGTTTCATTAAGTGTTTAGAAAAATGCAAACCTGCTGTTGGTGCAGCTACTGCTCCTTCTTCTTTTGCAAAAATTGTTTGATAACGTTCTTCATCTGAAGCTTCTACTTCTCTATTAATAGATTTTGGCAATGGTGTTTCACCTAATTCTAATAATTTTGCTCTAAATTCTTCGTAAGAACCATCAAATAAGAAACGTAAAGTTCTTCCTCTAGATGTTGTGTTGTCTATAACCTCAGCTACTAAACTATCATCTTCTCCAAAAAACAATTTGTTACCAATTCTTATTTTTCTTGCAGGATCTACTAAAACATCCCACAATCTATTTTCTGCATTTAGTTCTCTTAATAAAAAAACTTCAATTCTTGCCCCTGTTTTTTCTTTGTTCCCAAACATTCTAGCAGGAAAAACCTTTGTATTGTTTAACATCATAACATCACCTTCTTCAAAGTAATCTATAACATCTTTAAACAATTTATGCTCTATAGTTTGTTCTTTTCTGTTTAATACCATCAAACGAGATTCATCTCTATGTTCTGCAGGATAAGTTGCTAACAATTCTTCTGGCAATTCAAATTCAAAGTGTGATAATTTCATATGTATATATCTTCTAAAAGCGGCAAAGATACGATATCGAAATAGGCGTTGTCAAGTGTTTAACTGTTTAATTTACAGTTCTTCAATTTTAATTCCTAATTGCTTCATGTCTTCCCAAAATTTTTGATACGACTTTGTAACCACTTCTGCATTTAAAATTTTAATAGGAACCCTTAAACACAAAGGCGCAAATGCCATTGCCATTCTATGGTCATTATAGGTTTTTATAGAAATATTAGGGTTTATTTTTACGGATTTCTCTAAGTGTAAACTTTTATCTGTCACAGAAATAGTTGCCCCTAAATTAGTCAATTCTTCTTTTAAGGCTTCTAATCTATCTGTTTCTTTAATCTTTAAGGTATGCAAACCTGTTAAGTTACACGCCACCTTTTCTGCAAAACAAGTTACAGCAATAGTTTGCGCTATATCAGGAGCATTTTTTAAATCGATTTCTAATGTTTCTCTCTTTGTTTGACGTACCTTTTTTAAGGTGACAAAATCTTGACCAAAACTAGTTTTTACTCCAAAATGTTGATAGATTTCTGCCAAACAAGAATCTCCTTGTAAACTTTCATTTTTATAGGCAGACAATTTAATTTCTGAGTCAATATCAGCCAAAGCAATTATTGAATAAAAATAACTAGCAGAAGACCAATCAGATTCTACAACTATTGTTTGTTTTTTAATCGTTTTCTTAGGATAAACTTTAATAATATTCTCTTTAAAACTTGTTTCAATCTTTAATTGATTTAACAAACTCAAGGTCATATTTATGTATGGAATAGAAGTAATTTTTCCGATTAATTCTAATTCTAATCCATTTTCTAATTTGGATGCAACTAACAATAAAGAAGAAATATATTGACTACTAACATTTCCATTAATTTGTACTTTATCCTTTACAATTTTTGTTCCTTTAATTCTAATTGGCGGATATCCTACTTTGGCTTCATAAGAAATAATTGCTCCTAAATCTTTTAAAGCATTTACCAAAATTTCTATGGGCCTGTTTTGCATTCTTTCAGATCCCGTAAGCACAACTTCTCTTCCTTCTTTTACAGCAAAATAAGAAGTTAAAAAACGCATTGCTGTACCAGCATGACCAATATTTATGACTTCATCTTTTGTAGAAAGTGCATGTTGCATGTGTACAGAATCATCAGAATCAGATAAATTTTCAATAGAAATTTCTGAAAATAAATTTTGTAAAATTAGTAATCGATTAGATTCACTTTTAGAACCAGATATGGTAATTTTTTCGTTTATTTTTTTATTTGATAAACCTTGTAATAATATATCCATTCTAAAATTGATTTTATTTTTTTAAATTTCTAATGACAACTAGTTAACCTAAAAAAATAACTTTTCTAACTATTTGCATATTTACATCTGTAAATGTCAAAGTTAATACACAAAAAAATGCTACCAAAGTTTCTCGCTAATATTTTAACCTTAAAAGAAGGAAAAAAACGAAAGTAATGAATGATTTTTAAGAAACTATTTCATGTTTTTATTGGTAACGTACAAACCATACACAAAACTTATAACCACTTTAATTCCAAAAAAACTCATCCACTTTCCTTCTTCAAAATTTACTTTAGAAACCGTTGCAAAATCACCTGCAAAAATTTCTCTCCAACTATTCATAAATAGAGAAATTAGGGTAACAATTATAAAAAAAGGAAGTGCAATTTTTAAAAAGTTAGGCCAAAATTCTGGCTTCTGTATTTTAGTTAATAAACTCATTATTTTAGTTTTTGATTATTATGATGACGATCATGATCTCGTTTTGTCTTGATATCTAATTTTTTTTCAAAAGCATCTTGCAAATTAATACCTGTTTGGTTTGCCAAACATAAAACCACAAACATAACATCGGCTAACTCTTCGCCTAAGTCTTTGTTCTTATCCGATTCTTTTTCGCTTTGCTCTCCATAACGTCTTGCAATAATACGTGCAACTTCTCCAACTTCTTCCGTTAGTTGTGCCATATTGGTGAGCTCATTAAAATAACGAACTCCGTGATTTTTAATCCAATCATCAACTTGTTTTTGTGCGTTTTCTATATTCATTTTTTATTCTTTTTAAGATTGAAAAAAATTAAAGGTACAAAGATAAAGGTTCTGAAGTTATTCAGTTTACTTCATTAACTTAGAAATGATAATAAATTAAAACAATAGAAGATCGCTTAAAAAGCGATCTTCTATTACATTCAATAAATATACTCTTAGTTAAAGCGCCGATTTAATTACTTTAAAAGCTTCTTTTGCTTTAGATCTTTTTGCTATTGTTAATGCTGTTAAATTTCCTTTATCCGATTTCACTTTTAATTTTGCACCGTTGTCTATTAAAAGTTTAGCTATTTTTGCTTGGTTATGCCTTGCTGCAAACATTAAAGGTGTTAAACCATTCGATTTTTTATTTACATTTTCCCCTGCTTCAATTAAAGATTTTACCGCTTCATAGTTTCCCATTTGAATCAGCTTACAAAAAGAACTTACATTAAAAGAGGAAGCAGTAATTGCTGTGTTATTTTCTTTGATTGGATTTTTTAAAGAATTAGCAGTTACAGTTGTAATCGCAAATAAACATGCGAACATTGGTAGAATTAATTTTTTCATGATTGTAAATTTTTAATTTATATAAATTGTTTGTTATATTTAATAGACCTTCATTAAATTTAAATGTTTCATTAACAACCCATTATTAACAAGTGTTTAACAAAATATCTTAAAAGGTTAATAAAATCATAATTAAAAACAGTTTTACGCTATCGGTTTCGTAAAATTATAAATAGAAGACAAAAATCTTTCTTATTTTTACTGAATAAAACAGAACAATGAGCAAGAAAGTTATCTTAATGATTTTAGATGGATGGGGAATTACACAAGACCCAAAAGTATCTGCTATATACAAAGCAAAAACACCATATATAAATTCTTTATATGATAAATATCCGCATGCACAATTAAGGACTGATGGAGAATATGTTGGCTTACCAGAAGGGCAAATGGGTAATTCTGAGGTTGGTCACATGAATTTAGGTGCAGGTAGAATTGTATATCAAAATTTAGCACGCATTAACAAAGCAGTAAAAGAAAAAACTTTAGGAAAAGAAAAAGCTTTAATAGATACTTTAAATTATGCCAAAGAAAACAACAAAGACGTTCACTTACTTGGCTTAGTTTCTAATGGTGGAATTCACTCTCATATCAATCATTTAAAAGGAATTTTAGATGTTGCTAAAGAAAATAATGTTCAAAATGTTTTCTTACATGCTTTTACAGATGGACGTGATTGCGACCCAAAATCTGGTGCTTATTTCATAAATGACATACAAGAATACATGCAACAAAGTACCGGAGAATTAGCCTCTGTTACCGGACGTTATTATGCCATGGATAGAGACAATCGTTGGGAGCGTATTAAAGAAGCCTACGATGGAATGGTAAATGGAATTGGAACAAAAACGACAGATCCAGTTGCAAGCATTAAGTCAAATTACGAAGCGGGTTTAACTGATGAATTTCACAAATCGATTATTGTAACCAATAAAGATGGATCACCTAAATCAAAAATTAAAGAAGGTGATGTTGTTTTATTTTTCAACTATAGAACAGACAGGGGAAGAGAATTAACAAATGCTTTAACTCAAAATGATTTTCCTGAATTTGGAATGAAAAAATTAGACTTATACTTTACAACCATTACTTTATATGATGAACGTTTTAAAGGAATACATGTAATTTACAATACCGCTAATATTAAAAATACTTTAGGAGAAGTTTTATCTGATGCAGGTAAAAAACAAATTAGAATTGCGGAAACAGAAAAGTATCCACACGTAACCTTTTTCTTTTCGGGTGGACAAGAGGCTCCTTTTAAGGGTGAAACTAGAATATTGAAAAACTCACCAAAAGTTGCCACATACGATTTAAAACCAGAGATGAGTGCAAACGAATTAGCAGAAGCTCTTTGTATAGAATTGAAAAAACAAGAAGCAGATTTTGTTTGTTTAAATTTTGCAAATGGAGACATGGTTGGGCATACCGGAATTATGGAAGCTGCCATAAAAGCTTGCGAAACTGTAGATAAATGTGCCAAAGAAGTAATAGAAACAGGTTTAGCAAATGGATATTCTACTTTATTAATTGCAGATCATGGTAATTGTGAAACAATGATGAATCCTGACGGAAGTCCTCATACTTCACACACAACAAATCCAGTACCTTTTATTTTAATTGACAAAGAAATCAAATCAATAAAAAATGGTATCTTGGGCGATATTGCTCCGACAATACTAGACTTAATGCAAGTTAAGCAACCTAAAGAAATGACACAAAAATCACTTTTATAATACAAAAACAAATAAAATGAAAAAATTAGTTTTAATAGCAATCTTAGGAGTCTTAACATCTTGTAATGCACAGCAAAAAGTAACTGCGACAAAAAACAAATCAGGAGATTTAGTTGGTATTGCAAACAAAGAATCGTTCTCTGATGATGCCTATAAAGGTTGGTTTAATAGAAATTACGAAAGCTACAAAACAGATCAAGCTACAATTAACTCTCTAAAAAAAGCACTTAAAGGATATAAAATAAAAGGTTTTATGGGTACTTGGTGTGGAGATAGTAAAAGAGAAACACCTCGCTTTTTCAAAGTTTTAGAAGAAGCTGGTTTTGATCTAAAAAATGTAGAATTAGTTACTGTAAATAGAAGTAAAAAAACTCCAGACAACTTACAAGAAGGCTTAGACATTAAAAGGGTTCCAACATTTATTTTTTACAAAAAAGGTAAAGAAGTTGGACGTTATGTAGAATATGCTCGTGAAAGTATAGAAAAAGACATCTTAAAAATTGTTTCAGGAAAAACATATAAACATTCTTACGACAAATAATTAATGCTCCCTAAAAACGCTTTCATTATTGCTGTAGATTTTGATGGAACCATTGTAGAAGATGCTTATCCGAGTATTGGAAAACCAATGCTATTTGCTTTTGATACATTAAAAAATCTACAATCTCAAGGGCATCGTTTAATTTTATGGACCTATAGAACAGGCTCTAAACTAGAGGAAGCTGTTGCTTTTTGCAAAAAAAATGGAATTGATTTTTATGCTGTAAACAAAAGTTTTCCAGAAGAAATCTTTAACGAAAAATATAGTAGAAAGATTCATGCAGACTTTTTTATTGACGATAGAAACATTGGTGGTTTTTTAGGTTGGACAAAAATTCACAAGCTAATCCTTAATTACGAACCAGAAATAAAAAAGAGGAAAGGATTTTTCTTTTTTTTCAAATAGCAATAACTAAGGGTTAATTCTATAAAATATAGTAACTTTGCACTTTAATTTTTTTTATAATGATTAAGGTAAAAACCAAAGAAGAAATAGAAATTATGCGCGAAAGTGCGTTAGTAGTTTCTAAAACATTAGGTATGCTTGCAAAAGAAGTAAAACCTGGTGTTACCACACTATTTTTAGACAAATTAGCAGAAGAATTTATTAGAGAGCAAAATGCAATTCCTGGTTTTTTAGGTTTGTACGATTTCCCTAATACACTTTGCATGAGCCCAAACTCACAAGTTGTTCACGGAATTCCAAATAAAAAACCACTTATAGAAGGAGATATTATTTCTATAGATTGTGGTGCTATAAAAAATGGCTTTTATGGTGATCATGCATATACATTTGCTGTTGGTGAAATTGATGCAGAAATTCAAAAATTATTAGACGTTACTAAAGAAAGTTTGTATGTTGGTATTAGAGAACTGAAAGTAGGAAACCGTGTTGGTGATGTTGGTTTTGCGATACAAAATTTTACAGAAAATCACGGATATGGTGTTGTAAGAGAACTAGTAGGTCATGGATTAGGACGCGAAATGCACGAAGACCCAGAAATGCCTAACTATGGAAGAAGAGGAAGAGGAAAGAAATTTGTAGAAGGAATGGTTGTTGCCATAGAACCTATGACAAACTTAGGAACTCATAAAATAAAACAACATTCGGACGGTTGGACAATTACAACCTTAGACAACAAACCTTCTGCTCATTTTGAGCATGATGTAGCTATTGTAAATGGTAAACCAGAACTTCTATCTACGTTTAAATACATTTATGACGCTTTCGGCATTGAAAGTAATGAAGAAGATGAGTTTAGAGCAAATAGTTAAAAAAATTTATAAATACTTTTAATTATTATTACAATAATTTGGAAGTCTTTTTAAATTAAACACCATAAATACGCCAAAGAATCAACAATCTTTGGCATATTTATCTAATAGAAGATTTAAATAATTACAACCGTTGTCTATATTCAAATCCATTTTAAATACAGTCCCAAGACCTTGGTTAATAAAGGTTAGTTATTGGGTACGCCCCATAATAGCACTGACTTTAAAAGGTGATAAATTTACAGATCCTATAGATGGAAAATCTTTTCGAAAATTTTTACCTTATGGTTATGGAAAACAACGTGAAAATGCACTTTCACCTTCAACCTTATCTTTAGAAAGACATCGATTAATGTGGTTATTCCTAAGAGATGAAACTACCTTTTTTACCTCAAAAAAAACATTAAAAACCTTACACATTGCTCCAGAACAATGTTTTTTAGACATTTTTAGAAAGCAAAAAAATTTAGAGTATATAACCTCCGATTTAGAATCTCCAATTGCCGATGTAAAAGCCGATATTTGTGATTTACCTTTTGATGAAAACTCTTTTGACATTGTTTTTTGCAATCATGTTTTAGAACATATTACAAATGACACAAAAGCAATGCAAGAACTATATCGTGTTTTAAAACCAGGAGGAATGGGGATTTTTCAAATCCCTCAAGATATATCAAGAGAAAAAACATTTGAAGACGATTCGATTACCGATGAAAAAGAACGCGCTAAAATTTTTGGACAATACGATCATGTTAGGGTTTATGGTCTTGATTATTTTGACAAACTAAGATCTATAGGTTTTAAGGTTGATGAGATAGATTACACAAAAAAAATCGCTCCAGAAGAATTAGAGCGATTTTGTTTAATGAAAGGAGAAATTCTCCCTGTTTGTTATAAAGAGTAATGATTATTCATTATGTCTCCTTAAAAACGCTTCTATAGTTTCTAATTCTTTATCTTCAAGAATAATTACATTATTTCTTTTAATTTGATATCTACCAGCAGCTATTTTAACAATTTTAGAATCTCCTTCATAGTCTTCATATTCATCTTTTAGATCATTAACTTTTGCTCCTTTATTATCAATCCAAATAGTTTCTCCATTCTTAATTAATTCTAACTTATTATTATCAAAAGAACCAATATATTCATAACCTAAACTTGTAGGTAATAGTTTGCCATTCGCAGAAAATAAAAATGAATGTACTTTGTAACTTTTATTGAAATATAAAGGATGGATTCCTCCTCCTAAATCACCTCCAAACTTATACCATTCTTTATTAATCTTAACCTCTCCTTCTTTATTATATCTATCAATTATATCATTTTTTTTCAATGTTTTTAACAACTCTTTTTGGTTAAAGATTCTTATTCTTTTCTTCAAATTTAAATCGTAAACCAAAGGTTCATAAGCATTGTTTGGGTAAGCAACCAATATCCCATTTTTTCTAGGCAGCATTATTTTACCATAATGAGTTGCTTTCGAGTTAAATCTTGAAACTTTTGGAAATGAATAACCCGTTTTATTATTTGTATTTAAGCAATATATTTTAGTTGGGTTTTCTTTTTTGTCTTTTAATAAGATAAAACCTTCATAACTTATGGCGTCTTTGTAATTAGAAGCTGCAATAATTATTTTACCTCTTTCATCTATGACTCCAAAACTGTTATTTTTTGTATAGAGTGCAAGATTGTTTTTATTAAACTTATAAATACTATCTACCTTAAGAGAAAGTTCTTCTGATTTGTTGTTCCAAACAGTTCTTAAAGAATCAATTTTTTGATATTCTTTTATTTCTTTAATTCGTATGGCTGCCTTCCTTTTTTCTTCAGCAATTTTAGCTTCTAATTCTTCATTTATATTTACAAAAAGCTCTAACATTTGAGTATATTCATCGGTTTCTCTATCTTCTACCAATACAAAATATTGTTTTGCGTAATTTTGAGCTTCTTCAAAAAAGTCTAACTTATAATGAATTTCGGCGCCTAACTTAGCAACATTAGAAGAAGAAATACTATCTGTATATTTCATTGCCTTTTTATAATATTCAAAAGATCTTTCTAACTCTAGATTATTTAAGCTATGTTGAGATCTTTTAATATAAACCCCTGCTATTTCATTATTAGATTGCGCATTAACAATAGAAAACATTAAAAAACATAAAAATGTTAACACTCTTTTTTTCATAGTTATTTTTGTTTTAAAGTTACAAATAAAGTTATTAATTAGAAGTATAGGTCGTATATTCTTGTAATGTACCGTCTTTTAAAGAATACAATAAAATTACCTCTAAGTCTTTATTCTTTTTTAAAAATGCTTTCGTTTGCTCTAATCCCATAGCCATAAAAGCAGTTGCATAAGCATCTACATTAGCACAATCTTTCTTGGCGATTACAGAAGCACTTAAAAGATTGCTTTCTGTTGCAAAACCCGTTTTAGGATTTAAAATGTGTACATACTTATTTCCCTTATCATCTACTCTGTATTTTCTGTAATTTCCAGAAGTAGCCATTGATTTATTAGAAAGATTCAATTTTCTAAATCCATTTCCAGTATCTGCTTTTAGAGGATTTACCAATTGTATTATCCATGGTTGTTGGTTGGCTTTTACTCCTTTTGCCCTAATTTCTCCACCAATTTCTATTAAATAATTATTTATGTTCTTAGATTCTAGGAAACGAGCTACAACATCTATTCCAAAACCTTTCGCAATAGAATTAAAATCTAAATACATTTCTGGTTGCGCTTTTTTAATTTTTCCATTGATTAAAGAAACCTTATCAAAACCAACAAATTGCATCAACTCTTTTACCTCTTTAGCCGATAAATTTTTTTTTTCTTTTTTAGGCCCAAAACCATAAGCATTTACCAAACCACCTACTGTTGGGTCAAAAAATCCATTTGTATTTTTATAAATCTCTTTAGATTTCAAAAAAACTTCTGCAAAAAGAGCATCAACTACAACAGTGGTATCTCCTTTATTAATTCTAGAAATATCTGAAGTGGGTATATAGGTAGAAAGCGATTTGTTAACTAAATAAAACAAACTATCTAAAGCTTTTTGATGATTTTCTGAATCCATGTAGGCAATCTTATAAGAGGTACCAAACACATACCCTTTTAGAACTGTTTCTTTTTTTGAACAAGAGCCAAAAACAATTAAAAGAGTAAAAAAGAGACTTAGGTTTTTGAGTTTCATCGAATTGTTAAATTTTAAACAAAAATAGTGCATAAAATTTTCACAAAAAATTGATAATCGTGTTATTTATCTTAGCTTTTTGTTAAATTTGTCTACTCAATTTAATTTTAAAATGATGAAAAAAATAACAATCCTTTTATTAACTGTGTTTATCGTTAGTTCTTGTGTGTCTAAAAAAGAATATTTAGCATTAGAAACTAAAAATCAACAAACAGAAAAAGAATTACTTGCAACAAAAACGAGTTTACAAAAATGTTTGATTGAAAGTGAAAAAGAAGACTCAAAAGTTTTTGCTTTAACAGAACAAGTTAAATCTTTAAAAGAAGACAAAAAAACAGCTTTAAAACAAGTAGAAAACTTAACCGTTTTAACGCAATCTTCTTCAGATAATATTAAAAACGTAATTTCTCAATTAAGTGAAAAAGATAAATATATTAATGGAGTAAGAAAAGCAATGACTCAAAAAGATTCATTAAACCTTGCCATTAAATATCACTTAACCAAGAATTTAACAAACGGAATTCAAGATGAAGATATTGAAGTAAACGTTGAAAAAACAGTTGTATTTATTTCTATCTCTGACAAGTTATTATTTAAAAGCGCTAGTTATAACGTAACAGAAAAAGCGCTTCCTATTTTAGAAAAAATTGCAAAAGTAATTAACGACCAACCAGAAATGGAAGTTATGATTGAAGGGCATACAGATTCTAAAACTATTAAGACTAAATTCTTACAAGACAACTGGGATTTATCTGCAATGAGAGCTACTTCTATTACAAGAATCTTACAATACAAATTTGGTGTAAAACCAGAAAGATTAATTGCTGCAGGAAGAAGTCAATATGTACCATTAGCACCTAATGATACTGATGCAAACAGAGCAAAAAACAGAAGAACTAAAATTATCATTATGCCTAAATTAAATCAATTCTTTGATTTATTAGAGCAAGATGCAACTAAATAGTCTCTTCATCTTTAAATAAAAAATAAAACCCAACTCTAAAGAGTTGGGTTTTATTTTTTATTTGAATCTATATAGAAAGTGATGTGAAATTGAATACTTGAAGTTCGGCTGTAAAAACGAACTATCTAATTATTTTTATAAAATCATCAAATGCCACATAGTAAGGCTGATCTTTAAAAACAGGACTTTCTACACTTTCTGCATTGGCTATCCCTACTCCTGCAAACCAAACTTTAGCATTTTGTTTTTTAGCATGTTCTTTAAAGGTTTCCATCCAAAGCACATCATATTCGATTGGGTTCTGTATATTATTTGTTGCTTTTACCAATACAAAAATAGTAGGTTCTCCTTTTTTAAATAAGACAAACTGAGGATGTCTTTTTAATTGACTATTAATTGCTTGAAATTCATAGCCCATTTCCTCTAACTTTTCACCAACAATGTTCATTGCCAAATTATGCAATTCTTGTACTGTTAAAATCTGCATTACTTTTTCTTATTACGTTTGTTGTAGTTTTTATCTCCTCTAGTTTTTGGCTTCTTATACTTTTTAGCAATTTCTCTTCTATAAGAACCTCCTTGATTGGTTTTACTATTCTTCTCGCTCTTTTCGTGAAACGCAGGACCCGGAACATATTCTAAACCTGTTCTGTTTTTAGAAATCCCTTGATCTTCTCTAGGTCGTTCATCTTCTGTGAGTAATTCAGAAATCTCTATTTCTTCTGGAATTTCTAGAACCGGAATCTCATAATCCATCAATGCTTCTATCTTCTCTTTTCCTTCTTGCTCTTTTTCTGTTGAAAATAAAATGGTTTTTCCTGCTTTTTCTGCACGTCCTGTTCTACCAATTCTGTGCATATAACTTTCTGGAAAATCCGGTGTATCAAAATTAATAACATGAGAAACTTCATCAAAATCTAAACCACGTGCCATTACATCTGTAGCTACCAAAATTCGATTGTTTCCTTCATCAAATTGTCTTATAGATCGTATTCTATAGTTCTGAGTTTTATTTGAATGGATAACGCAAGTTTCACTTCCAAAGACTTCTTCTAAGTGCTTAAAAAGCATGTCAGCTGTTCTTTTAAAAGACACAAATATTAAAACCTTATTAAAGGCTTCTTTATCTCTTAATAAATGATTTAATAAATTTACTTTTGTAAAGAAGTTAGGAACATTATAAGAAACTTGTTCTATATTGTCTAACGGAGTTCCACTAACTGCAACAGAAATTTTCTCTGGATATTTAAAGAAGTCGTAAATTAAATCATTAACATCTTCTGTCATTGTTGCAGAAAACAATATGTTTTGTCTTCTTTCAGGAATTACATCAAAAATATTCATCAACTGAAAGCGGAAACCTAAATCTAACATTACATCTACCTCATCAATTACTAATTTCTGAATAGATTTTAACTTAAGAGCATTACTTAACGCTAAATCATACAAACGTCCTGGAGTAGCAACAATAATATCTTGCCCTTGCAAAATAGCTTGCTTTTGTGTGTTGATATTGGCACCACCGTAGACACCTAAAACACGAACATTTATATATTTTGCTAATTTTTCTATTTCATCTACCACTTGTAAAACTAATTCTCGAGTGGGCACTAAAACTAAAATTCTTGGATGCTGTTGTTTAGAGTATTTTAAATCGCGTAAAATTGGCATCATATACGCAAAAGTTTTTCCTGTTCCTGTTTGCGCAATCCCTACTACATCTTTACCTGATCTAACTACAGAAAATGCTTGAGCTTGTATTGGCGTTGGTGTTTCAAAACCCAAGTCATCAATAGCATATTGTAATTGATTAGATAAACCTAATTCTTCAAAAGTCATTCTACTAATTTTTTTTGCAAAGGTACGTTTTATAAAATGCTGATACAATATCACTTTGCTAAAAAAAAGCAAACTAAAATACCATCTATATAAAAAAACAAACCGTCTATACATTTTCTAATCCAGAAAATTATTATCAGTATTATCTTTAAATCTAAAAAGGAACTATCATGAAAAAAAAAAACTACTTTATGTTATATTCGTCTTATTTATTGGGAATATAAACTCTCAAGATTGGGGAGAACAAATTTTAAACCAACCCAATACTGGTGCAGGTTATAGCTTCGGATTTAGCACTGATATAGATGGAAACTATGCTGTTATTGGTGCACTTGGTGAAAATGAAAGAACAGGTTCTGCACATATTTATAAAAAAGATGAGAATGGCACATGGAACTATCATCAAAAAATTGAAGCCTTTGTAGGTAAACAAATTGATGATTTTTTTGGATATACAGTTGCTATACAAGGAGATTACATCTTTATAGGTTCTGTTGGAGACCGATTAAATGAAGCTGATTTTGAAGGAATAGCTGGCTCTGTTTTGATTTATAAAAAAGATGCAAATGATGTATGGAATGGAGTTCAAAGATTGAGAGCATCAGATATCAGAATTGGAGATCGTTTTGGATCTGATGTTGCAGTTGATGGAGATTTTCTAGTTGTTGGCGCTAGATATCAAGATTATGATGAAAATAATACAAATCAAGTAAATAGTGCTGGAGCCGCATATGTTTATAAAAAAGGAGCTGATGATATTTGGACAGAAACACAAAAAATAGTACCATCTCATAGAGGCTATGGCGATGATATTGGAAAATCTGTTAGTATTCATGGAGATTATATTACTTTGGCAAGTAAAAGTGATACAGATGCTGCTAATGTAAATACTATTAACGGAAACGGATCTGTTTTTGTTTTTAAAAAAGATGCAGATGATTTTTGGGCGGAAGTACAAAAATTAAAACCTGGTAATGGAGTTCAATACTCAGAATTTGGATATGGGGATGTTAGTATTTCTGAAGATTATATTGCGGTTGGCGCAAAAAACTTAGATCTCTATGACGATAACTGGTATTACGGTCATGTCTATCTTTTTAAAAAAGATGGAGATGGAGTTTGGAATGAATCTCAAATAATAAGAACTCCCTATCCTGCATCTAATTTTGGCTCTGGAGTTTCTTTAGACAATAACCTATTATTAGTTTCTGCACCCAACTCTAGCGTTGAAAATAATGGATCAAATATTTCAAATGTTGGATTATCTTATTTGTTTCTAAAAAATGCAAATGACGAATGGGTTTTAGCAGAAACCATACAAGCTTCACAAGTTGTCGCTAACAGTTATATTGGTGGTGGTCAATATGATGCCACAGAAAGCACTTATGCCGTTGCTGTTGATAATAATCATTTTATTTTAGGAGCACAACCCACAACAAGAATTGTTGATAATACAACATATTATAATGCTGGGACTGCTTATATTTCTGGTAATGTAGAAGACTTGGGGCTATTAGATGTTTTAGATGTAGAGGACAACTTATTAGGTTCTGTAAAACTATATCCGAACCCAATAAAAAATAAACTAAATATTCATTTAACTAAAACCTACACAAATATTAAAGTTTATATATCTAATATTTTAGGTAAAACTTTTTTAGAAAAAGAATTTAAAAATTTGAATAATATTAAAATTGATTTTAATTTCCCTAAAGGGATTTATCTTACTAAAATAACTTTAGAAAACAAATCTGCAGAAGTTGTGAAATTGATTAAAAATTAAAGAAAAAGACTACCGATAAATCATTAGTTTTGTTGATAAAATCGATTTAAAATAATGATTACAGATACGCATACACATTTATATTCTAGTCAATTTAATGACGATAGAGCAGAAATGATACAACGAGCTAAAAACGCGGGTGTTTCACGCTTTTTTATTCCAGCAATAGATGCTTCATATACAGAAAGAATGCTTCGTTTAGAAAAAGAATATCCAAATGATATTTTTTTAATGATGGGCTTACATCCAACTTCTGTAAAAGAAAATTACTTAGAAGAATTAACCCATGTAAAAAAATGGATTGATCAAAGAGATTTTTATGCTATTGGAGAAATTGGTATGGATTTGTATTGGGACAAAACTTTTTTCAAAGAACAACAAGAGGCTTTTAAAACTCAAATACAGTGGGCAAAAGAGAAAAAAATGCCCATTAACATTCATTGTAGAGATGCTTTTGATGAAGTTTTTGAAGTCTTAGAGTCTGAAAAAAGTGATGATTTAAGAGGTATATTTCATTGCTTTACAGGAACTTTAGAACAAGCAAAACAAGCGATTTCTTACAATATGAAATTAGGAATTGGTGGTGTTGCTACTTTTAAAAATGGTAAGATTGATAAATTTCTCAATGAAATTGATTTACAACATATTGTTTTAGAAACTGATGCTCCTTATTTAGCACCAACACCATATAGAGGAAAAAGAAACGAAAGCGCTTATATTACTAAGGTTGTCGATAAATTAGTAGATATTTATGGGCTTTCTTTTGATGAAATTGCTGCAATTACAACACAAAATTCTAAAGATATTTTTGGGATTTAATTTATGAAGTTAGTCACTACATATTACAAAACACCTATTGGAAGCGCAAAAATTGTTGGTGATAAAAACGGAATTCAATCGGTTTCTGTTTTAAATGAAGATATAGAAACATCTGAAGAAATACCTAGTTGTCTACAAGAATGTGTTACACAATTAGAAGCTTATTTTTCTGGAAAAAGAAATAATTTTAACTTAAAATTAAATCCTCAGGGAACAGATTTTCAAAAGAAGGTTTGGGAAGAATTATTAAACATTCCTTTTAATAAAACAAGAACTTATTTAGAACAAAGCAAAGCTTTAGGAGATGTAAAAGCTATAAGAGCAGTTGCCTCTGCAAATGGTAAAAATCCAATTTGGATTATCATTCCTTGTCATAGAGTTATCGGTTCGGATGGGTCTTTAACAGGTTATGCAGGTGGTATTTGGCGAAAAAAATGGTTGCTTGCACACGAAAACCCTGTAAAACAACAATCTCTTTTTTAATTTTTAAAAGTAAAAGCATAAAAAAACTATTTTTACGTTATCTACTTGTAGTTAATTTATGCAAAAGAAAATTCTTTATTTATTATTTTTTCTTATTGGACTTTCTGTCCATTCTCAAACGATATCTAAAGATTTTCGAATCAAAAAAATCGCAGTAAAAAAGGATACCATTCTATTAGATTCAGTTGCAATTAACCCTGAAAAATTTGTTGTTAAAAATTCGCTTTTAAATAAGATTTTGGCATCAGAATATCAAATAGATTTTAGCAATGCTATTTTAATTATCAATGCTAAAAAATATCATGAAATTACTGTTGAATATTTTAGAATTCCAGATTTTGTTACAAAAACGTACAGTCCGTTTGATAAAAATTTAATTATCCCAAATTCAACAAATACAGGGAAACTATATAGTTTTACTACAAATAAAAAAACTTCAGACATTAAACTTTTTGAAGGCTTACAAACAAGAGGTTTTATCTCTAGAGGTATCACTTCTGGAAACAATCAAAATACAGTTACAAATGCTGCCTTAGATTTAGAAATCTCCGGAAAACTTTCTAAAAACGTAACATTAAGAGCTAATATATTTGATACCAACATTCCTATACAAGAGAATGGATACTCTCAAAATATTACAGATTTCGATAGAATTTTTATTGAGATGTTTAGTGAAAATTGGGGTGTAAAAGCGGGAGACATATCACTAGAAAACACCAAAAGTTACTTTTTAGCTTTTACAAAACAAGTTGCCGGCCTGCAAGTAAAAGCAGCTATTAACGATTCGTTTAAAGTTAGTGCTTCCGGAGCAGTTGTAAGAGGTAAATTTACTCGTTTTAATTTTACGGCAAAAGAAAGTAACCAAGGTCCGTATAAAATTTTAGGAGCAAATAATGAAGCTGCAATTATAATTATTGAAGGAAGTGAACAAGTTTATGTTAATGGCATTAAAATTACAGCTGGTGCTGATAAAGATTATATAATTGATTACAATCTTGGAGAGATAACATTCAACACCACTTATCCGGTAACAAACGACATGAGAATTACTGTTGAATTTCAATATTCTGACAGAAATTACACAAGATTTGTTACATACGATGAAGCTTCATATGAAGGCGAAAAATTTGACATTTCGGGTTATTTTTATTCAGAAAACGACGCTAAAAATCAGCCTTTACAACAAAGTTTAACTGATCCTCAAAAACAAATTTTAGCAAATGCTGGAAACAATACAGATTTAATGTTTGCAGAAAGTGCATTTGTAGATTCTTATAACGAGAATAAAATTTTGTACAAAAAAATAAATAATGGGAGTCAAGAATTCTTTGAACACTCTACCAATTCTACAGAAGAACTTTATATGGTTACTTTTACAAATGTTGGAACTAATAAAGGTGATTATGTTTTAGACAGAACTACAGCAATTGGAAATATTTTTCAGTTTGTAGGCACTAATTTAGGTGATTATCAACCCATAATTAAATTAATACCCCCAACAAAATCTCAGTTATTTGTAGTACAATCAAATTATACTCCATCAAAAAAAACAATAATAAATTCTGAATTTGCCATAAGTAATAACGACGCAAATCTATTTTCATCAATAGACAATAATCAAAACAAAGGTTATGCTGCAAAAGTGGGATGGCAACAAATTTTAATTGATAAAAAATGGCAATTAAAAAGTAATATTAATCATGAATTTGTTCAGCAGAAATTTAAAACCATACAGCGATGGGAATCAATAGAATTTAATAGGGATTGGAATTTACTTACTAATGACGCCACCAAAAATTATTTTCAATCAGAATTTACACTGCAAAACAAAGATGATGATTTTGTTTTATACAGCTACAAAAAACTAAATTACAAGGCAGTATTTTCTGGAAACAAACATGAACTCAAATCTAAAATAAACTTAAAAAACACTTCCTTATTTGTTGATGGTAGTTTGCTAAATAATACATCAACTTCAGAAGACAATTCCTTTTTTAGAGCAAAAGCTAAAGTAGAACACCATTTTACTAAAAAATGGTTTGGAGCCTTTATCAATTTTGAAACAAACAGCAGAAAAAATATTAACACAAAAAATTACATTAATACAAGTCATCGTTTTAAAGAATACGAAACTTATATTGGTTTTGGAGATTCTACGAAAGTTTTTGCTAAAATTGGATTTAATTATAGAAATAATGACAGCATAAAATCTAATAAATTCACAGAAATTAATCATAGAAAAACAATTTATGTCAATAGTAAATTAATCAAAAACAAAAACACCAATTTAAGTTTGTTTGCCAATTATAGAATTACTGAAAATAATTTTGCAGACAATGAAAAATCATTAAATTCTAAATTCGTTTTCAATCAGCGTTTGTTTGATGATTTTATAAATTTAGTAACCACCTATGAGACATCTTCTGGTAATGTTGCAAGGCAAGAATATATTTATGTAAAAACAGAACCTGGATTTGGTTATTATACTTGGATAGATTATAACAATGACGGAATTAAAGATTTTAATGAATTTGAAATTGCCCAGTATCAAGATCAAGCAGAATATTTAAGAGTACCAAAACCCAACTTGCGTTTTATAGCAACACAACGTGCTAAGTGGAAACAATCTTTAACAATTAATCTTTCTAAATGGAATTCAAAAACTGGAATTCAAAAAATACTTTCTCATTTTAACAATCAAAGTTTTTTATCAGTAGAAAACGAACAAGAACGAATAGAAAACTCCTTCAATTTAAATCCTTTTGATTTTGATGAAGATAAATTAATTGGGTTAAATCTTAGTTTTAGAAATAGCTTGTACTTTAATAAAAACCAACAACGTTACAGTGCCACTTACACTTATGGAGATTCTAAAATTAAACAACAATATTTTATTGGGACTCAAGAAAATACAATTGAATTACATCAGTTAGATTTTGCACATAAATTTGCCGATTTTTGGTTATTAGATTTTATGGGAAAACATTCTAATAACAATTTAGAAACCGAGAATTTTAACAATAGAAATTATAAAATAAGATCTAATGAAATTCAGCCAAAAGTTAGTTTTTTGTATAACGAAAATAATAGATTTACCGCTTTTTACCATTTTAAAGACAAACAAAATAAATTACAAGATTTCGAAAACTTACAGCAACATAAATTTGGCATAGAATACTTTTATATTAGTAAAAAGAAAAATCAAATCTCTGCAAATGTAAACGTCTTTTTAAATGATTTTACAGGTAACTCAAACACACCTGTTGCCTACCAAATGTTAGAAGGCTTACAAGCAGGAAAAAACTATACTTGGAACTTGATTTTTAATCAAAAAATAAATTCCTTTTTAAATCTTAATTTAAGTTATTTAGGTAGAAAAAGTAAAAACACAAAAACCATACACACAGGAAACATACAATTAAGAGCTATTTTTTAATTCTTTATCTATTTGAAGACTTATAAAATTACTATGTTTGCATCATAATTTTACCATTCATAAAACGTTATATACAAAAATAAAATCATGAAAAAATTACTTTTAGCTTTCGGGCTTTTAATCAGTTCTTTAGGATATGCACAACAAGAAATCAAATTAGATGTTGCGGATGCATTAATTATTAGAAGTTTAGAGTTTTCTTACGAAAATTATCTTTCTGAAAACTCTTCTTTTGGGGTTTCTGCTCTTTTTAATTTAGCCAAAGAAAGTGTAAATTTCAGATATCATGAAAACACAATGATAACACCTTATTATCGTCATTACTTTACTACAAATGACACTTGGAACTTTTTTGGTGAAGGTTTTGTGGGGATTAATTCAGGAAAAGAAGATGGTAAAAAATACACAGATGGTGCATTGGGAGTTGCTGTGGGTACAAAATATATTGCTAGTGGTGGTTTAGTTATTGATTTATACGGAGGTTTGGGTAGAAATTTATTTGGGACAAACTCTCCTGTAATTGTACCTAGAATTGGCTTAAATGTTGGTTGGAGATTTTAAAACCTATTATAATATAAAACACAAAAAAGCCTCATCGAATTGATGAGGCTTTTTTATGTTTATGATATATTAAACCCTTGGGGTAAATAAATTTACATTTTCTGTAACCAAGTTTTTACATCAACTTCTGCTTTAATAATATCTTTTAAATCTGCAATCGCAACACGTTTTTGTTCCATTGTGTCTCGATGTCTAATCGTTACAGAATTATCTTCTAAAGTATCGTGATCTACCGTAATACAAAAAGGAGTTCCTGCAGCATCTTGTCTTCTATAACGTTTTCCAACAGCATCTTTTTCATCGTAAAATACGTTGAAATCCCATTTCAAATCATCCATAATTTTACGGGCAACTTCTGGTAAACCATCCTTTTTTACTAAAGGAAAAATAGCCGCTTTAAAAGGTGCTAAAACAGCTGGTAATTTTAAAACCGTTCTTGTTGTTCCGTTTTCTAAAGCTTCTTCTTGTAAAGAATTAGAAAACACTGCTAAAAACATTCTGTCTAAACCAATAGAAGTTTCTACCACATAAGGCACATAACTTTTGTTTTCTTCATGGTCAAAATACTGTAATTTCTTACCAGAAAACTTTTCATGTGCTTTTAAATCGAAGTCTGTACGAGAGTGAATTCCTTCTAGTTCTTTAAATCCGAAAGGGAAATTAAACTCAATATCTGCTGCTGCATCTGCATAGTGAGCTAGTTTATCATGATCATGGAAACGATAGTTCTCTGCTCCCATTCCTAAAGATAAATGCCACTTCATTCTGGTTTCTTTCCAGTTTTCGTACCATTCTTTTTGAGTTCCTGGTTTTACAAAAAATTGCATTTCCATTTGTTCAAACTCACGCATTCTAAAAATAAATTGTCTTGCTACAATCTCGTTTCTAAAGGCTTTTCCTGTTTGTGCAATTCCAAAAGGAATTTTCATTCGACCCGTTTTTTGCACATTGAGAAAGTTTACAAAAATTCCTTGAGCTGTTTCCGGTCTTAAATATACTTGTGTAGCATTTTCTGCAGAAGCACCAATTTGAGTTCCAAACATTAAATTAAATTGCTTTACTTCTGTCCAATTACTTGAACCAGAAACTGGGCAATTAATTCCTAAATCTATAATCAATTGTCTAAAACCAACCAGATCATTTTCTTCTTGAACTCTTGTTAATTCAGCCGTAATTTCATCCATTTGTTTTTGACGACGAACAACATTTGGGTTGGTTGTTACAAATTCAGCTTCATTAAAGGCATCACCAAAACGTTTTTTTGCCTTTGCAATATCCTTCTTAATTTTATCAAGAATTTTCTCTCTAAAATCTTCTACTAAAACATCTGCTCTGTAACGTTTTTTAGAGTCTTTATTATCAATTAAAGGATCGTTAAAAGCATCTACGTGCCCAGAAGCTTTCCAAGTTGTTGGATGCATTAAAATTGCAGCATCAATACCCACAATGTTTTCGTGCATTTGCACCATTGCTTTCCACCAATAATCTCTAATATTTTTCTTTAGCTCAACTCCATTTTGAGCGTAATCATACACCGCACTTAATCCGTCATAAATTTCAGAAGACTGAAATACATAACCATATTCTTTTGCGTGCGATAATACTTTTTTAAACTGATCTTCTTGTTTTGCCATAATGAGCGCAAAGATACATCAATCTAAAAAGTTATCAAGAAAATTTTACTCTACTTTTTTACAATGGTAAACAAAAGCTGGCGGAATATTTAAAGGTTCAAATTCTAACGAGATAGATTGATTAAATACTTCTTTTAATTTCTTAAAATAAGTTAAACTATATTGAAATTGAATAAAATTACCGTTGTTTTCTAAAACTTGAAAAGACTTCTTTAAAATTTGGTTTGAAATTTCATCAGGAATAATTGTGAGCGGTAAACTAGAAATAATATGGTCTGTTTTTGTGAAATTTAATTTCTTTAATTCTTCTTCAATTTTTTCTGCAGAAGATTTAACAACAACAAGCTGAGAATTATTTATTTGCAGTAATTGATTATAAAAATTATCGTTGATTTCAAAGCAAATCAAAGTAGCTTTTGCTGGTAATTTCTTTAAAATATGTTTTGTTATCGCACCATTTCCGGGGCCTAATTCAACTAAAACATCAACCTTAGAAAAATCTATATTTTTTAACATTCTACCTGCTAAAAATCTAGAACTTGGTGTAATTGTGCCTAATGTTTTTAGGTTTTTAATTGATTCTTTTAAGAAATTTATTCTGCTCACCAAATCTAATTTATTAATTTTATAGTTTCTTTCTATAAAAAAGCTGTGTAAATATGCGATTTTTAAAAGACTTTTTTGATGTTTTTTATCCAAAATTATGTGCTAGTTGCGATAAACCATTGATAAATAATGAAATAACGTTATGTACTTTTTGTAGACACGATTTACCACTAACTAACTTTACTAATTATTCAGAAAATAAGATTGTTAAAATATTTTATGGTAGGGTAGCAATAGAAAAAGCAAATGCACTACTTTATTATAGGAAAAAAGGAATAACAAAAAAACTAATTCATGATCTTAAATATAAAGGAAACCAAGAAATTGGTGAATTCTTTGGAAATTGGTGGGGAAGTATTTTAAAAGAAAACAATGAGTTTTATGATGTAGATTTTATTATTCCTGTTCCTTTACACCCCAAAAAATTAAAAAAAAGAGGTTATAATCAAGTAACAAAATTTGGCAAAAAAATAAGTCAACATTTAAACATCCCTTTTAATCACAACACATTAACAAGGGTTTCAACTTCTAAAACACAAACTTTTAAATCTCGATTTGAGCGCTTTAGTAATATAGATACTAAGTTTTTTTTAAAAGACAATACTTTTTTTAAAGGCAAACACGTTCTATT
Source organism: Polaribacter marinus (assembly GCF_022662535.1). Taxonomy (GTDB): domain Bacteria; phylum Bacteroidota; class Bacteroidia; order Flavobacteriales; family Flavobacteriaceae; genus Polaribacter; species Polaribacter marinus. The sequence goes on along the minus strand of NZ_JAKQYM010000003.1, from coordinate 296,931 downwards.
AATTGATGACGTAATCACTACGGGGGCAACTTTAGAAGCTTGTATAAGAGAGCTACAAAAAACGCAAGAAATTAAAATCAGTATTCTAACAATGGCTTATACCGAGTAAAATTTATGATTTTTAAGTCAAAAATATATTGTTAATTTGTATAAAATTATTTTTCGTGAAACTTATTTTTAGATTCTTTTTTCTACTATTTTTAGTCATATTTATTTCTAATTGCGCCAGAACGGGAAGACCAGAAGGCGGCCCTAAAGATGAAGATGCACCATTATTTGTAACTTCAAGTCCGCCATACAATACCATCAATTTCAATAAAAAAGAAATTAAAATTGAATTTGATGAATACATCACTTTAAAAGATTTAAATAAGCAATTAGTGGTTTCTCCTCCTTTAAAAAACCCTCCATTAATTTCGCCTCAAGGAACACCTAGTAAATTTATTAAAATTGAAATTTTAGATACCTTAGTTAAAAACACTACCTATATTTTTAACTTTGGAAATGCTGTACGTGATAATAATGAAAGTAATATTTTAGAAAATTTCAAATACGTATTTTCTACTGGAAATTATATAGATTCTCTTACAAATTCAGGCTCGATTAAAGATGCAGTTTCATATAAAAGACCTTCAAAAGTAAATTTATTACTTTATAAAATAGATAGTTCCTATACAGATTCATTAGTTTACAAAAAGAAACCTAATTACGTTACAAGTGCTTTAGACACTACCAAATTTAATTTCACAAATCTTAAAGAAGGTAAATATTTTATAATTGCTCTAGAAGAAACTACTAGCGATTATTTATACAATCCAACAACAGATAAAATAGGTTTTTTATTAGACACTATTACTTTACCTAAAGACAGTATTTTAAAAAAACCAATTACTTTATTTAAAGAAAAACTTCCATATAGTTTTAAAAGAGGAAAAGAAATTACAAAAGGGAAAATTCAATTTGGGTTTAGTGGAGAAAATAAAGACATCGCGATAAAAATACTCTCTAAAACACCCGAAAATTTTAAAAGCATCTCTAAATTAGAAGTTGATAAAGACACCTTAAATTATTGGTTTACTCCTTTTGAAGCAGATTCGTTAAATTTTGAAGTTTCTAACGGAAAATTTTTAGATACATTAACAGTAAAACTTCGCAAGAAAAAAATTGACTCCCTTTTATTTAATTCATCGATATCGGGAACTTTACATTTTAGAGATACTCTTTTTATTCTGAGTAACAATCCTATTACAGCAATAGACACTTCTAAAGTGAGTATTATAGATAAAGATACTATAGATATAAAATACAATACAATAAATTCTATAAAAGAAAATAAAATAGGTTTTATTTTTGATAAAAAACCAAAACAACAATATCGATTTAAAGCCCTTCCAAATGCTTTTAATGATTTATTTTCTCAAACAAATGATACCATTCGTTACAACTTATCTACAAAAGACATAGATGATTATGGGAAAATCACTTTAAAAGTAGATAATATAAATTCTAAAAATTTAATTATTGAAATACTCACTGGTAAAAATCAAGATCAACTGATAGAGCGTAAGTTTATCAATACTTCTGAAACACTGGTATTTGACTTTTTAGAACCAAATAAATATACCATTAGAGCAATTGTTGATGAAAACAAAAACAATCAATGGGATACGGGTAATTTTCTAAAAAAATTACTTCCAGAAAAAATTATTTATTATAAAATAGAATTACAACTAAGAGCTAATCATTATCTAGAAGAAAATTTTAGCATTAATGATTTATAGCTAATCTTAATTATAAGATATTTTTATATATATTTGGCTCTTTTACTTATAAGCCCCCAAATATTGAAAACCCCCATAACAATTATTTTTATAATTGTATTTAGCATAGGAATTAAAGCGCAACATTATACACACGAAATCGGTGCATTTATTGGTACTACTAGTTTACAAAGCGATTACGGTGAAAAAGGGAACTTTGCAAGCGACTGGAATAACAATGGCATCTCTTTTTCTATAGCACATTATTTAAGTTTTTACAACAGAACCTTACGATGGGACCCTAATGATGTATTTCACAATCATTTGATGGTTAAAACTACCCTAAACTATGTAAGCTACTCTAAAATAAAGCATTATAGTAAATGGGCAGAGAGTCAGAGTTATTCTGGAGAGCAACTAAGAGCTATGGAAGGCTCTTTAAGTATGTTTAACATTGGTGTAAATTTAGAATATTTCCTGACTCCTCTTGAAGAATTTATTGCCCCATATTCTGATATTTCATTTAACCCTTATTTAGCTGTTGGTTTTAAATACTCCTTTTATAAAAACAGTTTAAATTCAACTCTAGGAGATTGGAGACAAGACATCACAGTACTTCCAGAAAAGTATACAACCCCAAATGCTTTGGCAATAGGCAAAGGAAATGCTCTTTCTCTAGATCTTGGACTGGGAACTAGGTATAAATTAACAGAAAAATTAGACTTAGCGGTTGAATTTGGTTTTCAATATTTTTTATCAGATAAAATTGATGGACTACAAGCCGATGTAACTGAAAATAAAAATAACGAATGGTTAATGAATTTACAATTTGGAATTGTTTATCATCTTAACTTTTATCGCCCTTTATTCTTATAAAAACATTTTTTTGAATAACCCTAATTGTTCAAAACAAAAAGAAGGAGAGCCAATTGCTCTCCTTTTTTTAATTTAAAGCTTGTGCTAAATCTTCAAGTATATCTTCGATATCTTCAATACCTACACTTAAGCGAATTAAAGAATCTGTAACACCTATTTTTATACGTTCTTCTTCTGGCATAGATGCATGCGACATGGTTGCTGAATGATTGACCATACTTTCAACACCACCTAAAGATTCTGCCAACGTAAAAAACTTAATATTTTCTAAAAATTTAAAAGTAGCCTCTTTGCTTTTATCTTTTAAACTGAAAGAAACTACGCCTCCAAAAGCTTTCATTTGTTTTTTTGCAATAGCATGGTTTGGATGGTCTTCTAAACCTGGATAATAAATAGCATCTACTTTTGATTGCTGTTTTAAGAAACGAGCTACTGCCATTGCATTCTCGCAATGACGTTGCATTCTAAGATGTAATGTTTTGATGCCTCTTAATGCTAAAAAAGAATCCATAGGACCTGCAATAGCACCTGCTGCAAACTGAATAAAATGCAACTCTTCTGCTAATTTTGCGTCTTTTACAATTAAAGCTCCCATGATTAGATCTGAATGTCCGCCTAAATATTTAGTAGCAGAATGCATAACAATATCAACTCCTAAATTTAAAGGTTGTTGTAAATAAGGTGTTGCAAACGTATTATCTACCGCTATTAAAATAGCGGAATCTACATCTTTTACCGTTTTAGAAATTGCTTGAATATCTGCAATTTTCATTAACGGATTTGTTGGTGTTTCTAACCAAACTAATTTGGTTTTTTTTGTAATTGCTTTCGCTACATTTTCTACAGAATCCGTATCTACATAAGTAAATTCTAATCCGTATTTTTCGAATAAACGTGTAAACATTCTATAGGTTCCACCATACAAATCGATTCCTGCAATAATTTCGTCTCCAGGGTTTAGTGTTCTTAGTACACAATCTATGGCTGCCAAACCAGATGAAAATGCAAAACCATGGGTTCCGTTTTCTATAGAAGCCAAACTATTTTCTAACGCCGTTCTTGTAGGGTTTGACCCTCTAGAATAATGGTATTCTTGGTCTGACCCCAAGCTAGATTGCGCATAGGTAGATGTTTGAAAAATAGGTGGCACTACTGCTCCTGTAGCTTTTTCTGGTTTTTGTCCACCGTGAATGGCTTTTGTATTGAATTTCATCTTTAAAGTTTTAATACAACTGTTCTATTTCTAAAAGTTAGCAAACTAGTTTAGCCCAGATTGAACGGTCTGTTTGAGCTCTTTTTTGTTTTTACAAAAAAAGCGAGTAGTGAAAGCTGGAAAAAGCTTCTATAAAAATTTCTTAATAGATCTAATAATTCCGTAATGAATTCCTTCGTGAAAATTGTTAAATACAATAGCCGAATCTATTGATTTTATTACAAAACCTGTACTGGTTGGATAATCAGAATAATTCTCAAAAATACCTGCGTTATAATCTTCTTCTAAAGTGTCTGGTAAGCCAACTAATAAATCTTTTACTTCATCAAATTCTTCTTCTGTAAATGTTTTTGTAGGACTTGTTCCTTTTTTATAAGCTTCTATTAAATCATCTGGACACAAACAATTTAAACCCGATAATTTATAATTCAAAGCTTGCTGTGTAACTACTATATGCGCCACATTCCAAGCAATATTATTTTTAAATCCTGTAGGAATTATATGAATTTGCTCTAATGTTAAACCTTCTAACTCTTTTAAAATTAACTCACGAGATTTTCTTAAAATATCGAATTGTGTCTTCATTTTTTATCTTTAAATTCGCAGTAAATATACAGATAAATATAATGAAGAAAGTCTACTTTTTACAAACTTGTGATACTTGCAGAAGAATTTTAAAAGAAGTAAATACCGATGGATTTGAACGACAAGAAATTAAAACAAACAATATTACAGCTGATCAATTAGAAGAAATGTACGCACTTTCTGGTAGTTATGAAGCGCTTTTTAACAAGCGTGCTAAGTTGTATAAATCTATGGATTTAAAAAACCAGGTTTTGTCTGAGACTGATTATAAACAATTTCTGTTGAATGAGTACACGTTTTTAAAGCGTCCGGTTTTTATTTTTGATAATGAAATTTTTATTGGAAACAGTAAAAAAGTAATAGAAGCATTGAAAGAGAAGATTGGTTAAACCTTCTCTTTTTATTGGTTTTTAATTTGATGAAATTTTTACATCTGAAGAAGAAATCAGGTCTGCTAATTCTTCATGTGTAATTTTAGTTTTTAAGCCAAACAGCACCATTTTATCTGAATTGCTATTGGTTCTAATAATTATTTCTCTGATAAAATTCCCTTTTTCAATAAAAAATAATTCAGCTTTACTTCCGTTTTCTTTTACACGTGCCAACGTTTTTAATTTGTTTTTTCTACTGAATTTTCTAAAATCCTTTGATATAACATTGTCTTGATTATCAAAAATCATCAATTTAAAATCGCTCGATTTTTTAATTAAATTCATTAAATCATCATCTTCTTCATCATCTAAAAAAGAGCCCGCTAAAGACGCTGATAAATTAATTGAAAAAGTAGATTTGTCTTTATTAACCTTAAAAAACTCTTGAAAGGCTGCTTCTTGGGCTGTGATATTACTAATAAAAAGTGAAAATAAAATTATTGCAAATTGTTTCATAATACTAAGTTTTATTTTAAGACGTTTCGCGGTTAACTTTGTTACAAATCATTGTTTTCTAAAAATATTTATACCCTAAAACCAAAATTTTATTTTGTAATTTTGCAGCTTAAATTTAAAATATATGTTTTCTAAAAAAGCCAATGCAATTTTTGATAATTGTATTAAAACTTATAAAAGTAAACCAGAAGTTGAACAAGTTTGTACAAATCCTTTTGATAAAAAAACTGATTTGATTGACTTCTTGCTTTTTGAAAAATGTTGGGTAGATACTACTCAATGGGCTTTCGAAGATATCATTAGAGACCCTCATATAAATGCTGAAGATGCTTTAATTTTAAAAAGAAAGATAGATGCCTCTAACCAAGTTAGAACAGACAATGTAGAATTTATAGACAGTTATTTTCTAGACAAATATAAAGATGTTACTGTTTCTAAAGATGCTAAAATAAATTCTGAAAGTCCTGCTTGGGCAATTGATAGATTATCTATTTTAGCTTTAAAAATTTATCACATGCATTTAGAAACGGTTAGAGAAGATGCTTCTGATGCACATAAAGCTAGTTGCTCTAAAAAATTAGCCGTTCTTTTAGAACAACGTAACGATTTATCTACTGCTATTGATGACTTACTAGAAGATATTGAAAATGGTAAAAAATACATGAAAGTTTACAAGCAGATGAAAATGTATAATGATGCAGAATTAAACCCTGTTTTAAGAGCGTCTAAATAATATCTTTCTTGTCTAACTCTGAGCAAAATATTTTAGTGATTCGTCTTTCAGCAATGGGAGACGTTGCTATTTTAGTACCCGTTTTAGAGGCTTTGTTCAAACAAAACAAAAATGTTAGAATTACTATTTTAACGCAACTTTTTTTTGCTCCTATCTTTAAAGATTTTAAAAATATTACTGTTTATCCGGTTGATAAAAAAGGAAAACACAAAGGTTTTTTAGGCTTATTTAAGTTATACAAAGAATTAAAACCACTTCAATTTACTGCAATTGCAGATATACACAATGTTTTAAGAAGCAATGTTTTAAAATTATTGTTCTTCAACAAAAAATGCATTCAGATTGATAAAGGTAGAAAAGAAAAAAAAGAGTTAATTTCTAAAAAAAACTTTAAACAGCTAAAAACTTCGCACGAACGTTATGCTGATGTTTTTAGAAAACTAGGTTTTACGATTGATTTATCTACGCCTGTTTTTTTAGAAAAAAAACCAATTCCGACTGCTTTTAAAAACCTTATTACTTCGGCACACAAAACAATAGGAATTGCGCCTTTTGCTGCTCATAAAAGTAAAATGTATCCTTTAGATCAAATGAAAATTGTTGTAGAACAACTTTCTAAAGACTATACCATATTGTTGTTTGGTGGTAAAAGTGATGTTATACAATTAGAAACACTACAAACAAACCAAAACATTTATTTAGCTGCAGGAAAATTAAGTTTTACAGAAGAATTAAATACGATTTCTAATTTAGATTGTATGATCTCTATGGATTCTGGTAACGCCCATTTGGCAGCAATGTATGGTATAAAAGTAATTACTATTTGGGGAGTAACGCATCCGTTTGCTGGTTTTGCCCCTTTTCATCAACCAACAGATTATGCAATGTTAGCTGATGCAGATCAATACCCTAAAATACCAACGTCCATTTATGGTAATAAATATCCGGAAGATTATTTAAATTGTTCAGAAAGTATCGCTCCTGAACAAATTATAGAAAAAGTAAAAAGTATTCTTTAAGCAAATCTGCGTTCTATAATTTCTATAAATCGCATTTCCAATTCTTCATGTTCTGTCCAATTATAATCTGGCTTTACCATTTTATTGATAAACTTCTTTGCTTCTTTTTCTGTTTTAAAAGTATTAAGTTGAGAAACTACTCTGTTAAAATCTTCTTGACTTCCATCAAATAAGTTTTTAACAAAAACAATTCTATCATTTAAACCAATTTGAATATTTGTAGAAAGTTTGTCGTTTAAAGATTTTGGCTGTGCATTTTCAAACAAATCTGCCATAATATCTACAGGAATTGTGTCTTGTAATTCTTCTTCTAAAGACAACGTTTTTCGTTCTCCAACATCTTTAACATCATCTTTAAAATTGGTTGCACTAGGGTTTTCAGAAAAAATAAGTTGTTCTAATTCGTCAAAAGGTTGCTCTATAACGTTTTCTTCTTGAGTTTCCGTTTTATTAACAACAACTTCAGCATCCTCATTTAGCTCCTCCTCTATTTGAGGTTCTTCTTCATTTTCCTCAATCAATTCATTTTCTATAATTACTGGTGCTACAATAGTTTTCTTTACTTCAAAAGCTTTTTCTATTTTTAAAGTCAGTTCATCTTTTGTTTCTTCTAAGTTTGGAGTTGTATTTACGTATTCTTCAACAAATGCTAAAACAGATAGTTTTTCATAAATCTCTTTCGACTTTTCTTTTAAAGCAAACACATCCTCTTTATTTTTCATCTGTAAAACACTGTGTGCTAAACTCATTAAATCGGTTTCTAATTTTTTGTGCATAAGTTGTTAATTGAAGTTATTTTTTACTCGTAAATATTCATAAATTTGTTGAAACTCAAAGTAACGTAAAATTACAAAATATAACGCTTAAAATTACAAAATGTTTCTTGAAAATACAGTAAATCACACAGAACAATTTGGTTGGATAGAAGTAATTTGTGGCTCTATGTTTTCCGGTAAAACAGAAGAATTGATTAGACGTTTAAAACGTTCACAATTTGCAAAACAACGAGTAGAAATTTTTAAACCTGCCGTAGATACACGTTATGATGATGAAGAAGTTGTCTCTCATAACGATAATAGGATTCGCTCTACACCAGTACCTGTATCATCTAATATTAGATTGTTAGCAAATGATGTAGATGTGGTTGGTATTGATGAAGCACAATTTTTTGATGATGAAATTGTGGCTGTTTGCAATGATTTAGCTAATCGAGGAATTAGAGTAATTGTTGCTGGTTTAGATATGGATTTTAAAGGGAATCCTTTTGGTCCTATGCCTGCTTTAATGGCAACTGCAGAATATGTAACAAAGGTACACGCGGTTTGTACACATACAGGTAATTTAGCTCATTACAGCTTTAGAAAAGCACAAAACGACAATATTGTAATGTTAGGTGAAATGCAAGAATATGAACCTTTAAGCAGAGCAGCTTATTACAAAGCTCTAAGAAAACAGCAAGAAGAGAACACCTCTAAAAAAGATAATTCTACGGATGAATAATCACGTAACAGTTTTAGAAATTGATGGAAATGCATTAGAGCACAATCTAAATTATTTTAAACAAAAATTACAAACAGAAACTAAAATTTTAGCGGTAGTAAAAGCTGAAGGTTATGGAAGTGATGCTGTTAAAATTGCAAAATTTTTAGAAAATAGAGTAGATTATTTTGCAGTTGCTTATACACACGAAGGTGTTGCTTTACGAAAAGCAGAAATAAAAACTCCTATTCTTGTTTTACATCCTTTAACACAAAACTTACAAGCTATTGTAGATTATCGTTTAGAACCTAACTTATATAGTTTTAAGATCTTTGAAGCCTTTTTAAAATTAGCGGATGAAATTCCATTGATGAATTATCCAATTCATTTAAAATTTAATACAGGTTTAAATAGACTTGGTTTTTGGCATACAGACATTCCACAAATATTAAGTACACTAAAAGAAACTACTCATGTAAAAGTACATTCTTTATTTTCTCATTTAGCCGCAAGTGAAGATGCTGAAGAACAAGAATTTACACTTCATCAAATACATAATTTCGCCTATATTTCTCAACAGTTCTATAAATACTTAGACTACAAACCAATGTTGCATGTTTTAAATACTTCTGGTATTTTAAATTTTCCAGAAGCACAATTTGATATGGTTAGAATTGGTATAGGCTTATATGGTTTTGGAAATGATGAACAAGAGACATCTCAACTTAAAAATACACATAATTTAAAATCCATTATCTCTCAAATTCATTTCATAGAGCCCGGAGAAACAGTTGGCTACAATAGAGCTTTTATTGCGAAAACTAGAACAAAAACAGCTACAATTCCTATTGGTCATGCAGATGGATTGTCTAGAAAAATAGGGAATAAAAAATGTTTTGTACTTATTAATAACCAAAAAGCTCCCATTATTGGCAATGTTTGCATGGACATGATTATGGTAGATATTACAAAAATCAATTGTGACGAAGGAGATGAAGTTATTATCTTTAATAGTCAAGAAATGATAAAACAAATCTCTAATTCTGCAGAGACAATTCCCTACGAAACTTTAACCGCAATATCACATCGTGTTAAGAAAATGTTAAAATGAATTAATTTTTAGTACTTTTGTATCTTAACAAATTATTAAAAATAAAGAAAAATGGGAATGCTTAAAGAATTTAAAGACTTTGCAATGAAGGGAAACCTTATAGATATTGCTGTAGGTTTTGTTATGGGTGCGGCTTTTAAACAAGTTGTAACTTCTTTTACAGGAGGAATTGTTTCTCCATTAATAGGTTTGATATTTAACACAGATCTAAAAGATTTAAAATGGATCGTTAAAGATGGTATCGCAGACGAAGCCGGTAAAATTACCGGAGAAGTTGCTGTTTTATACGGAGATTTCTTAACTAATGTTATCGATTTTATTATTGTAGCATTTGTAATGTTTATTATTGTAAAAGGTGTAAATGCTACTAAAAAGAAAGAAGAACCAGCTCCAGAAGCTCCAAAAGGACCTAGTCAAGAAGATTTATTAGCTGAAATTAGAGATTTATTAGCTAAAAAATAATATTATAATATTTACAATTATCTTAAATCCCGAGTATTTACTCGGGATTTTTTTGTTTTAAAACAACTCCTATTGTTTTAAGATTATTAAAAATTCCTCTCGAGAAATTTCTTTAGCACCTAAACTTGCCAAATGTTCATTATAAATTTGACAATCAATCAATTTATATTCTTTACTCTTTGCTAAATAAATAAAAGCCAATTTAGACGCATTAGAAACTTTGCTGAACATACTTTCTCCGCAAAAAACATTGTTTATCTCCAATCCATACAAACCGCCAACTAGCTCCTTATTTAACCAAATCTCAATAGATTTAGCAACTCCTTTTTCATATAGATTGATATACGCTTCTTCCATATCATCTGTGATCCAAGTTCCAAAACCATCTTTTCTATCAATATTTTTACAATTATAAATAACCTCTTCGAATGCGTTATTTTCTGTAATTGTAAACTCCTTTTTATTGATGATTTTTCGCATTGATTTAGAGACTTTAATATCACTAGGAAACAGCACCATCCTTTCATGCGGACAATACCAAACAATAGGATCTCCTTTAGAAAACCATGGAAAAATTCCATTCTTATAAGCAAAGATTAATCGTTCTACAGATAAATCTCCTCCCAAGGCAATAACACCATCATCTGTAGTAAGTTTGTAAGATGGAAATTCTATTTTATCTGTAAGCCAAATCATTCTATTTTCTTTGTTGCTAAATTACGGAATTCATAAAAAAACAGGAATCTAAATTATTGTTTCCTTTTATAAAAATTAAGTCCTTATTTTTGTAAACTCTTTTAAAGAAAACTAACAGTCTAAAAATGGCAAAGAAAAAAAGAAAAAAAACAAAAACACATAGAGCTAAGTTAATGCACAGTTACTATCATAGAACAGGATTCTACATGTTTATATGGGAAAGTTTAAAAAAAGCATTCTGGCCAATTGTTGCTGTTGTTATAGGTTTAATTTTATTTAATAGATATGTCTATAATATTAATGATGGTTTACATCATTTTACAGAAACTTTTTCTAGGTTTGCCGTTTTAACAACTTTCTTTATTTCTGAAACTTTACTAGGATTAATTCCGCCAGAAATGTTTATTGCTTGGACAAAAAAAACAGCAGAACCCATTTTAAACTTATCAATCTTAGCAACGTTATCTTATGCAGGTGGTTTGATTTCTTATTTTATTGGAAAAACTGCATTAAAGATAAAATCGGTTAAAGAATATTTAGAGGTAAAAATGGCAAAAAACTTAAAAAACACTCGTAAATGGGGTGGTATTTTAATTTTAGTTGGAGCATTACTACCTTTACCTTTTTCTATTGCTTGTGTTGCGGCAGGAATGATAAAATATCCGTTTAAAAAAGTGGTAGTTTTTGGTTTATTTCGTTTTGCTAGATTTGCAATATATGCTTGGGCAATTTTTCAAGTAGTAGATTAAAAATAATTATATTTGTTCTATGGGATTAACAAACAACGACATTTTAAAGAAATTACGTGTAGCTCATAAATTACGCGACACAGATATTGTAGAAATTTGTGCTTTGGTAGATTTTAAAGTAAGCAAAGCAGAATTAGGAGCTTTATTTAGGAGTGAAGATCATCCAAAATATGTAGAATGCCAAGACCAAATTTTACGTAACTTTTTAAATGGATTGGTTATACATCTGCGTGGACCAATGCCAAAAAAAGAAGATAAAAAGAAATAAAAATTAGTGTCATAAAAAAAGAGAGTTCAATATGAACTCTCTTTTTTATAATCTGTTTTAGAAATATCTATTTCTTAAAATGGTAAATCATCTGGTTCTGCATCAGAAACATTTGACGCTGGTTGAAATTGATCTACAGGAGGTAAATTTCCTTGATTTGGAGCAGATTGCGCTAAACTTTCTATTCTCCATCCTTGAATTGAGTTAAAATATTTTGCTTCTCCTTGTGGATTAATCCACTCTCTTCCTCTTAAATTGATAGATACTTTTACATCTTGACCAACTGAATAGTTGTTTAATAAATCACATTTATCTTGTACAAATTCCACCATAATCATTTGTGGGTATTGCTCATCTGTAGTAACTACTAATTCTCTTTTTCTAAATCCGTTAGATCCAAAAGTTTGAACCTCTCCTATTAATTTAATTTTACCTATAACTTCCATAATATAAATCTTAACTATTTAATTAAAAGCACTTTCCAAGCACTTTCTACATCATTCTTATTTAAAAAATCTTGAGCAAATGTATGTTTTTTTGTGGTTTCTAACCCAATAAAATGTGGATGTTCTTTTGCAAAGTTATTAACAGTTTCTGCTGTTGGCAGTTGTTCTACGTTTCCTAACATCCCTAAATTATTTCCTGTTAAAACATTACTGTTTCTAATTTTAACCGGAATTGCATCTACTCCAATTCCTAAAGTTGATACAGGTTTCGGAATTTCGAAAAAACCATCTCTTGCTCTAGAATAATAACTCCCTCCTGCTCTAGCAACCAAATCTATTTTATGTTGATCTATTGCACCGTTTTCATCTAAAACATCTTTAGAAATATGAATCTTTACAACTTCACAAATTATTAAATTCCCTGCTCCTCCTTCACTTCCAGTAAAAATAACATCATTTACTTTACATTCAAACTGTACAGGAGATTCTGCAACTCTAAACGGTTTTATTATATCTGATTTCAGCATGGTAAACCCTACTTTTTCAAACTCATTTACTCCTTTAGGGTATTCTGTACTACTCAAAGACATTTGCTGAACGATATCATAATTTACCATATTAATCACCACTTCTTTCGTTGCCAAAACATTTTCTAAAGTGTGTTTTGTTGTATTTCCTCTAACTCTTCTTGCTGGAGAAAAAATTAAAATTGGCGGATTTGCACCAAATACATTAAAAAAACTAAAAGGAGATAAATTTGGATTTCCATTTTCATCAATTGTACTAGCAAAAGCAATTGGCCTTGGTGCAACTGCCCCTAATAAATAACCATGTAATTTTGATGTTGGTATTTCTTTTGGATCTATAGAAAGCATACTGAAAAAATTTAGTGTTGTAAAGATACTATCAAATCTTGAAATGAGTTATACAAAGGAAACCTTTATATTTGTTTTAATGAATTTTACAAATAACACTCTTCTATTTAAACGAATTGCTATTTTAGTATCGTTTATAATTGTTTCCTTAATTCTTTGGAACACCTATATTTTCTTTCAAAAATTTAAACACGAAGAACGTGTTAAAATGGAAATTTTAGCCGCGGCACAGAAAGAATTAGCAACGAATACCGATTTAGATGCCAATGTAGATTTGCCTTTAAAAATAATTGAAACCAACAATAATATTCCTTCAATTTTAGTTGATGAAAATGGTAAAATAGAATCGTTTCAAAATTTAGACCCTATTAAATCTTTAAGCCCAAAGTATGTAAAAGATCAACTAGTGAAAATGCAAGCAGAAAATAAGCCTATAGAGATTAGTTATAAAGGGAAAAATAAAAAGCTGATTTATTATCGAAATTCTGATTTATTAAATAGATTAACTTATTATCCGTTAGCATTAATTTTAATATTATTTCTTTTTCTAACAGTAATTTATCTTTTTTACAGTTCTAATAAAGCTGCCGAAACTAATAAACTTTGGACCGGAATGGCAAAGGAAACTGCACATCAAATTGGCACACCGCTGTCTTCTTTATTGGGATGGATTGCCATTTTAAAAATGGAAAAAATTGATGATAAATATGTAGAAGAAATTGAAAAAGATGTCAGTAGACTAAATACAATTGCCAATCGGTTTTCTAAAATTGGCTCTACACCAGAATTGAAAAAACAAAATGTTGTTATCATTACAAAACAAGCTTTCGATTATTTAGAATCTAGAAGTTCTAAACAAATTTCTTTCTTTTTTACTTCTTCTGATGATGAAATATTTACAAATTTAAATACCGAATTATTTGGTTGGGTTATAGAAAATTTGATTAAAAATGCTATTGATGCAATGCTTGGTAAAGGCGAATTGCTATTAAAAATAGAAAACAGTTCTAAAAAAGTAAAAATTACAGTTTCTGATACAGGAAAAGGAATGCCTAAAAAATTATTTAAGCAAATATTTAAACCCGGTTTTACTACAAAAAAACGTGGTTGGGGGTTAGGCTTATCACTTTCTAAACGTATTGTTGAAGATTACCATAAAGGTAAAATATTTGTACAAAAATCTGAAATTGGAAAAGGAACTACTTTTGAAATTTTGTTAAATAAATTTTAGTTTTTTTTATTTACAAATTTTGTCATAATATACCCCATTGCAATCCCTATAAAAGACCAAAAAACAGCACCTATTAATACACTTTTTAAGGTAATTTTCTCGCCAGTAATTAACGGCCAAAAAAATGTCATCATTACAAACATCCAAACAGCCCAACCAAAACCATTTTTAACCCAATCTTTCATTTAATCAAAGTTACTAGAAATACTTCTAGCCAATTCAACAAATTCATCATTTGACAATTTTACTTTTTCTATAAATTGCATGTCGGCCATTCTATTAATAGGAATTAAATGCACGTGTACATGAGGCACCTCTAAACCAACAACACTCATTCCGATTCGTTTGCAAGAAACTGATTTCTCTAAAGCCTTTGCAACTCTGTAAGAGAAAGACATTAATTCTTGATATTCATTTTTAGGCAAATCAAAAATTTTGTTTTCTTCTTTTTTAGGAACTACTAAAGTGTGTCCTTTTGCATTTGGATTGATATCTAAAAAAGCAATAAAACTATCATTTTCAGCAACTTTATAACTTGGCAATTCTCCTGTAATTATTTTTGTAAAAACACTCATAAATTTCGATTTTATGTAAAAATAAAAAACGCTTTTCAATGAAAAGCGTTTTTATAAATTATTCTTGTAAAAAAATTATCTACTAATTTCTACAATTTCAAATTTCATAATTCCGTTTGGAACTTGAATTTCTGCAATATCGCCAACTTTTTTCCCCAATAAACCTTTTCCTATCGGAGAGTTAACAGAAAGTTTTCCATTTCTAACATCTGTTTCAGAATCTGCAACTAATGTGTATCCAAACTCCATTCCATTAGTCATGTTTTTTATTTTTACTTTGGAATGAATTAAAATTTTTGAAGTATCTAGCTGAGATTCATCAAGAATTCGAGCATTAGAAATTACATTTTTTAATTTCGCTATTTTAAATTCTAAATGAGATTGTTCTTCTTTTGCTGCATGATATTCTGCATTTTCACTTAAATCTCCTTTGTCTCTTGCATCTGCAATTTCTGTAGTTACTCTTGGGCGCTCAACTTGCTCTAGATGCACCAATTCATCTTTCAATTTCTTTAATCCTTCTGGCGAATAATAAGATATGTTACTCATAGTTACTTAAATTTAAAAATCCCATTACCTAAACAGGAATGAGATTGTATTACAAATGTACAAAATATTTGTAAATTGCAATCGTTTTAAAAGAAACGAAATACCACTATGTTAAAAAATACATTTATAATTTTAAGTTTCATCGCTTTTTTAAGTTGTACTGGCAATGATAATTTAACCAATTGCATACAAACCTTACCCTTAAGCTTAAATACCGATTTAAACAATCCTCAGTTAATAAATGCACAAACTCCTGGAGGATATGCAGAAATTTCTGGTGGAAATAAAGGTATTTTACTATTTAATAAAAATGGATCTGAATTTGTTGCTTTTGATAAATTATGCCCACGAAACGATTGCAACACTCCTATGACTTTTGAAAACCGATTATTAAAATGTACATGTCATGATAGTTATTACAGTGTAGATTTTGGTGGAAAACCACAAACAGAAGGCTTTGAATGCCCTGCAATAGAATATAAAGTAACAAAAAACGGAACCACAATTCGAATCAGTAATTTTTAATAGTTTTCTAAAGTTTAGATGTTTATTTTTGCTGAAACACAACAATATTGAACGTGAAAAATTACTTTTCTTCAGATTTTAAACTAGGTATTCTTGGTGGAGGCCAATTAGGAAGAATGCTTTTAGCAGAAACTCAAAAATTAGACATTCACACATCTATTTTAGAGAGTAATAAAAATGCCCCTTGTGCTGAAATTTGCAACCGTTTTGTTATAGGAAATTTACTAGATTTTGATGCTGTTTATAATTTCGGAAAAACCGTTGATCTATTAACAATTGAAATAGAAAATGTTAATCTGGATGCATTAGATCAACTAGAAGAAGAAGGCCTAACTATTTATCCAAAACCTAAAGATTTACGCATTATACAAAGTAAAGCTCGTCAGAAAAACTTTTATATAGATCACCAAATACCAACTGCAGCGTTTTCTCATTATGCATATTTAGAAGAATTAAAACATTCATATGAAAATAGTATTGTTGATTTCCCTTTTGTTTGGAAAGCAGCTCGTTTTGGTTATGACGGAACTGGCGTAAAAATTGTTAGAAATTTTGCAGATTTAGAATCTTTACCCAATGTTGAATGTATTACAGAAAAATTAATTCCATTTAAAAATGAATTGGCTGTAATTGTTGCAAGAAATGCAGATGGTAAAGTAAAAACATATCCCGTTGTAGAAATGGAATTTCATCCAGAAGCTAACCAAGTAGAATACGTTATTTGTCCTGCAAGAATTGATTTTAAAACAGCCGAAAAAGCCAAAGAAATTGCTTTAAAAGTTGTGAGCGATTTAGATTTTGTAGGTTTATTGGCTGTTGAAATGTTTCAAACTGTAGATGATAAAATTCTAGTGAATGAAGTTGCTCCAAGACCACACAATTCTGGACACTATTCTATTGAAGCAAGTTACACCAATCAGTTTGAACAACATATAAGAAGTATCTTAAATCTTCCTTTAGGAAATACCGATAGTAAAGTTGCCGGAATCATGGTAAACCTTGTTGGTGAAGAAGGATATTCTGGAGATGTTATTTATGAAAATATAGAAGAAATTTTACAAATAGATGGAGTTACGCCTCACATTTACGGTAAAAAAGAAACGCGTCCTTTTCGAAAAATGGGACATGTTACTATTGTAAATTCAGACATGACTAAAGCAAGAGAAATAGCACAAAAAGTAAAAGAAACAATTAAGGTTATTAGTAAATAATACGTCATTACGAGTATAAACGAAGTAATCTCTGAAATAAAAAATAGATTGCTTCGTCATAAACTCCTCGCAATGACAGTACAAAACAAAAATATGGTAGGAATAATAATGGGAAGCGATTCTGATCTTCCAGTAATGCAAGAAGCGATTGATATTTTAGAGAGTTTTAATATTCAAATAGAAGTAGATATTGTTTCTGCTCACAGAACTCCAGAAAAATTAGTTGATTATTCTAAAAATGCACATAAAAGAGGCATACAAGTTATTATTGCAGGAGCTGGTGGCGCTGCGCATTTACCAGGAATGGTAGCTTCTATGAGCCCTTTACCCGTAATTGGAGTTCCAGTAAAAAGTAGAAATTCTATTGATGGATGGGATTCTATTTTATCTATTTTACAAATGCCAGGTGGTGTACCGGTTGCAACTGTTGCTTTAGATGGAGCGAAAAATGCTGGTATTTTAGCAGCTCAAATAATTGGTGCTTCAGACGAATTGATTTTAAATAAAATTATCGCTTACAAAGAAGAATTAAAGTTGAAAGTTGAACAAGCTTCTGCTAGAGTTAGAAAATAAATTTTGTCACCTCGAGCTCAGTTGAGAGGTTTTATATTTAGGTCTCGACAGCACTCGACCTGACACAAAATAAGATTATATGAACCCACTTTTACAAGATTTTACCACACCTCCTTTTTCTAAAATTTCTAATGACGATTATATTCCAGCAATTAAAAAAGGAATAGAAATCGCTAAAACAGAAATTCAAGAAATAGTTGACAATATTGATACTCCTACTTTTGAAAACACAACAGTTGCTTTAGATTTTACAGGTGAAAAACTAAATAGAATTACAAGTATATTTTTCAACTTAAACTCAGCAGAAACAAACGATGAAATTCAGAAAATTGCACAAGAAGTTTCTCCTTGGTTAAGTGAATTTAGTAATGACATCACTTTAAACGAAGATTTGTTTAAAAGAGTAAAAGCTGTTTATGATGATAGAAAAAATTTAGATTTAACGCCAGAGCAAGACATGCTATTAGACAAGCAATACAAAAGTTTTGCTAGAAATGGAGCTAATTTAAATAAAGAAGACAAAACAAAACTTAGAGAAATTGACGCTCAACTTTCTAAATTATCTTTAAAATTTGGAGAAAATGTCTTGGCAGAAACCAATGCTTTCGAAATGCATTTAACCAATGAAGAAGATGTTGCTGGTTTACCAGAAAGTGTAAAAGAAGCTGCTAAAGAAATTGCAAAATCTAAAGAAAAAGACGGATATATTTTTACCTTAGATTATCCAAGTTATATTCCTTTTTTAACCTATGCTGACAACAGAGAGTTGCGTAAAAAAATGGCTATAGCTGCGGGTCAAAAAGCATATCAAGATAACGAATTTAATAACGAAAAAGTTGTTTTAGATATTGTAAATCTTAGACACAAAAGAGCTAATTTATTAGGATATAAAACACACGCACATTTTGTTTTAGAAGAAAGAATGGCAGAAACGCCAGAAAAGGTCATTGAATTTTCGAATAATTTATTAGAGAAAGCAAAACCTGCTGCATTAAAAGAATTTGAAAATTTAGAAAAATTTGCTAAAAAATTAGACGGAATTGACCAACTTCAAAAATGGGACGGCGCTTATTATTCAGAAAAATTAAAGAAAAAATTATTCGATTTAGACCAAGAAGCTTTAAAACCTTACTTTAAATTAGAAAATGTAATTGATGGTGTTTTTGAAATTGCCAATCGTTTATATGATTTAAAGTTTGAAGAAGTTACCAACATAGATAAATACCACGAAGACGTTAAAACCTATAATGTAACTAATACAAATGGAGATTTTGTTGCTATATTTTATGCTGATTTTCACCCTAGAAAAGGAAAAAGAAATGGCGCGTGGATGACCAGTTATAAATCGCAACAAATAAAAAACGGAATTAACGAAAGACCACAAGTTTCTATTGTTTGTAATTTTACCAAACCAACCGCAACAAAACCATCACTTCTGACTTTTAACGAGGTTACCACCTTATTTCATGAATTTGGACACGCGTTGCACGGAATGTTAGCAAATACAACTTACAACAGCTTATCAGGAACTTCAGTTTCTTGGGATTTTGTAGAATTACCAAGTCAAGTTTTAGAAAATTGGTGTTATGAAAAAGAAGCTTTAGAACTCTTTGCTACACATTATGAAACAGGAGAAATTATCCCGATGGCATATGTGAAAAAAATTAAAGAATCAGCAAGTTTTCATGAAGGAATGCAAACTTTACGTCAGCTTAGTTTCGGATTGTTAGACATGCAATGGCATGGTCAAGATCCATCAGAAATAAAATCTATTAAAGAATTTGAAAACGAAGCTTTTGCCAATACAAAATTATATCCTGATGTTACAGAAAACTGTATGAGTACTGCTTTTTCTCATATTTTTCAAGGAGGATATTCTGCCGGATATTACTCTTATAAATGGGCAGAAGTTTTGGATGCTGATGCCTTTGAGTATTTCTTAGAAGAAGGAATTTTTAACAAAGAAATTGCTACAAAATTTAAAGAAAATGTACTTTCTAAAGGTGGAACAGAAAAACCGATGGTGTTATACAAACGTTTTAGAGGAAAAGAACCAAAACCAGATGCTCTATTAAAAAGAGCTGGTTTGCTTAAGAGTTAACACTAATTAACACAGATTATCATAAAATTGGTTTTTCAATGATTATTTTTATCATATGAAAAACCGATTTTTTCTTATACTACTAATTCTTATTAATGCAAATACTTCAGCTCAATTTATAATTAAGGGAAAAGTCCTTAGCTCCAAAAAAGTTCCCCTGGAAGGAGCTGCTGTATATTTTAATAATTCAATGATTGGTACAACAACAAATGCTGATGGAGAATTTTTAATAAAAACAAAAGAAGGACAATATGAATTGATAGCCTCATACTTAGGTTATAAAACAGTTATTTTTCCTTTAAATACAACAGAGATAAAAAAGTCAATTGTCTTTATTTTAAAAGAAGATGAAAATACTTTAGATGAAATAATTATTAGAAAAACAAAATATGATACCAAATGGAAATACAACCTTGAAACATTTAAAAGAGCTTTTATTGGTATTACAAAGCTATCTAAAAATTGTGAAATTTTAAACCCAAAGGTTTTACATTTTGAGTTTGATCCGTATAAGAACATTTTAACCGCTTTTGCTAAAAGACCTTTAAAGATAAAACACAAAGATCTGGGGTACTTTATTACTTATGATTTGGTATCATTTGTAAAGACAGGTAATTATGTTACTGTTACTGGATACTCTCGTTATCAAAATTTAAAAGGTAGTAAACGAAAACAAAAAGGTTGGAAAAAAAATAGACGAATCACCTATAATGGTTCAACTGTTCATTTTTTTAAATCTGTAATAAATAATAAAATTGAAGAAGAGGGCTTTATTGTTCATCAGTTTAAGCGTATTAAAAATCTCGAAAGACCTTCCGAAATTGAAATAAAAAAAGCTAGAAAATTCGTAAAATTATCTAGAGCAACAATAAATTTTTCTAAAAACTTAGAAAATCCCAAAAACGCAATTGATTCCGCTTTAGTAGTTTTAAGAAAAGTTAAATTACCCAAGTTTAAAGATTATTTATACAAATCAAAATTAAAGAGCAGTGAGCTTTTTAAAATTGATAAGGGAGTGGTTTTTCTAAATTTTAAAGACAATCTAAGTATTGTTTATACAAAAGAAAAAGAAGAAAAGGCTTACATTTTAAGAAACGCCTTCAGTAAAATAAGAGATGCCTTACCTCAAACCTCATCATTAATCCCTTTAAACATGCCTTTAGCTTTAGATAGACTTGGAGTCTTAATACATCCTTTAGATGTTTTATATGAAGGTTATTGGTCTTATGAAAAATTTGCCGATTCTCTACCTTTAGATTATGAACCGGGTAATTAGTACAGTCTTTACTTTAAATAATTTGAGCTATTCTATTGTTTTTTCAAACACATAGAATAGCTCTCTATTAATCTAATTAATCTTCTAATTTTAGTAATGCCATCTTACAAAGGCTTCCATTGCGGCATAATGAGACAAACCTAATTGATCATACAAATCAGCAGTTTCTTTGTTTCTATCTTCCGCACGTTGCCAAAACTCTCTACTATCAGCCCCTTGAAAAACAACTCCATCTTTTTGAGATTGGTGCTTAAAGATTCCTTTTCGTTTTTCTAATACTTGATCTGGCCCCATAGGGACTGCCATTTCTATTTCATCAATTCCCCACTCTTGCCACGCACCTCTGTACAACCAAACCCAACAGTCTTTCATAAACTTTTTTGGTTTCAATTCTTTTACTGCTGCAAAAATAGCATCTAAACAAACCTTATGAGTTCCATGTGGATCAGCTAAATCTCCTGCGGCAAATATTTGGTGTGGTTTAACTTTTTCTATTAAATCTTTTGTTATTTCTACATCACCAACTCCTATTGGATTCTTTTTAATAGCACCCGTTTCATAAAAAGGCAATTCCATAAAATGAATTTGAGCATCTGGCAAGCCAATAAAGTGACATGCAGATTTTGCTTCTCCCTTTCTAATTAATCCTTTAATATATCTTACTTCAGGAGTATCTATTTCACTAGCTTTTTTGTTCTTTAAAAAAGTAGCTGCTTTCTTATAAATATTTTCTGCTTCCGAATTTTCTATTCCAAATTTGTCATTAAAATCACATACAAAACTTGCAAAACGCAATGCCTCATCATCTGCAACAGCAATATTTCCTGAAGTTTGATACCCTACATGAACTTCATGACCTTGTTCGTGCAATCGTTTAAAAGTACCTCCCATACTAATAATATCATCATCTGGATGTGGACTAAAAATTAACACTCGCTTTTTTGCTGGTTCAGCTCTTTCAGGTCTTTTACTATCGTCTGCATTTGGTTTTCCTCCTGGCCAACCAGTAATTGTATTTTGAAGCTTATTAAAAATCTTAATATTAATATCATAAGCTGGACCAGAATCTGCTAATAGGTCACTCATTCCATTTTCAATATAATCGGCATCCGTTAACATTAAAATAGGTTTCTTAAGAAAGAGCGCTAAGCTTAAAACCGCTTTTCTAATCAACTTATCTGTCCAAACAATTTTCTCTACTAACCAAGGAGTATTAATTCTTGTTAGTTTAGATGCCGCTGCCTGATCTAAAATGAAGGTTGCATTGTTATGTTCTTGTAAATAAGAAGCCGGTACATGACTGGTAACTTCATCTTCTACAGATGCTTTAATAATATGAGATTTACTTTCACCCCAAGCCATTAGAATTACTCTTTTAGCTTCCATTATTTTTTTAACTCCTAAAGTAATTGCTGTTCTAGGAGTATTTTCTAAACCAGAAAAATCTCCACTGGCTGCAACTCTTGTAATATGATCTAAAGCAACCAATCTTGTTTTAGAATTTTGTAATGACCCAGACTCATTAAAACCAATATGACCATTTCCACCAATACCTAATATTTGCAAATCAATACCACCTAATGCTTCTATTTTTGCTTCATATTGACTGCAGTAATCTCTAATTTTATTTTTAGGCAAAGTACCATCTGGCACATAACAATTCTCTGGTAAAATATCTATATGATTAAATAATTGCTCTTGCATAAAACGAACATAACTATTTACAGAATCTGGTTCCATAGGATAGTATTCATCTAAATTAAAAGAAACTACATTCTTAAAACTTAATCCTTCTTCTTTATGTAAACGCACCAATTCTGCATACAATCCTTTAGGAGAAGAGCCAGTTGCCAATCCTAGTATACAAGGTTGTTTTTGAGATTGCTTAACCTTAATAAGATTTGCTATTTCTACCGCTATGGATTTTGAGGCAGAAGTTGCATCTTCATAAACTATGGTTCCAATATTTTCAAATCTTTTTTCGAAACCTGTTGCGCTATCTATACTACTCTTTAACATTCTTTTTTATATTTAAAAATAATTATTCTTCGGGGTAAAACTTTCAAATTATCTTCTTTTTCTTTTATTTAGAAACCACAAGCAATTAATATATGGTGTATTTTTCTCTAACTATCTTAAAGCCATTTATACCTTTCTGCCAAGTTGCTTTTATTTCTTTAGACGATAAACCTTGTTCTATTTGTGTTTGTAATTTTTTAGTTCCTGCTAATTTTGGAAAGAACTTATTAAAAAACTTTTCTTTATTTTCTGTATTATTATAAGATTCGATTAGCCAACTTAAGTTTAAACTACTTAATTTCTCTGTACTTCTTAGATCTCTACCTAAACACACTTTTCCTTCGTGTTTTGGATGCTTTGCTCCAAAATTAGGTTGAGGCGTAAAGCTAAAATCAAAAGAATTATTAGATACAAAAGGAGATCCAAAGATTTGAAATTGCATTTCTGTTCCTCTTCCAGCACTTACATTTGTTCCTTCAAAGAAACACAAACTTGGATATAGATTAATTGACTTTGAGTTTGGTAAATTTGGTGATGGTTTTATAGGCAAATCATATTCTGAATTATGTGTATAATTCTTTAACGGAATAACTGTTAAATCACATTGTATCCCATTTTCTAACCACTTTTCCCCATTAATCATTTTACCATACTCTCCAATTGTCATTCCATAAACAGTAGGAACAGGATGCATACCCACAAAACTTTTCACTTCTTGCTCTAACATTGGTCCATCAATATAATGTCCATTAGGATTTGGGCGATCTAAAACTATCAATGGAATATTTAG
Source organism: Polaribacter marinus (assembly GCF_022662535.1). Taxonomy (GTDB): domain Bacteria; phylum Bacteroidota; class Bacteroidia; order Flavobacteriales; family Flavobacteriaceae; genus Polaribacter; species Polaribacter marinus. The sequence goes on along the minus strand of NZ_JAKQYM010000003.1, from coordinate 272,922 downwards.
TTCTGCACAAACTTCCATTACATAATGAAGTGTAGAGATATAAGTATAAAAACGAACACCTACATCTTGAATATCAAACACCATTACTTCGATACCTTTTAACTGATTTTTTGATGGTTTTCGATTACTACCATACAAAGAAATAATAGGCAAACCTGTTTTTGCATCTATACCATCAGCAACATGCTCTCCTGCATCTGCTTTTCCTCTAAAACCATGCTCTGGAGCAAAAACTTTGACAACCTTTATATCTAAAGAAATTAAAGAATCAACAAGGTGAACATTTTTTTCTCCTTTAAAAATAACACTTGTTTGATTTGCAACAATACCAACACTTTTACCTTGAAGTAAGGATAGATATTTCTCTGTTTGATTTGCTGCAACTACAATTTTAGTTTCTATTTTCGAATCTAACAAATTAGATTTTGCTACTTGACTTTCTTTGTTCTTTTTAGAACTACAGCAAATGAAAGTGAATGAAAACAATACTATTATAAAATTTTTCATATTATACGGTTATATTGATGATTTTAGAATTTTGAATGTTTCTTGTCTCCCTGATTCATCAGTTATTTTAAAGAAGTATAGCCCATTTGATAAGTTCGAAATATCAACAGCTTCTTTTGTTACTTCAACATCTTTTATTAATTTACCTAAAATATTATACACATCTATTTTAGCTAATTTTAGATTACTTAAATTAGAAATATTAATAATTCCATTTGTTGGATTAGGGTAAAATGTAATTTTCTCTTTTAAATTGGAATCAACACTAGCTGTAGCACCAAATTTTGTGTTGATTAATTCCCACAATTCTGGTCTAGTTCCATCGTAATTTAAAGCCCAAATTCCAACACCACCTAAATTATTAGAAATTGCTAAATCATATTTTTTAGAGATACTAGTTTCATTGTCTGCCCATACTTGATTCCAATCAGCACCATCATTCCAAGTATACCAAGGAACTTCAAAATCGGCATTCCAAATCCATCCACCGTGAGTTGCTGCATCAGTAGCAGTATTTCTATATCTAGTAGATCCCATAGATGAAGTTGTTGATGATTCAGAAACATTTGTAGCTGTTTTCCAATGTTGTCCGTAATAAGGAACAGCCAAAACTAATTTTTCAGGATGATTTGCTGTTGGACCAGCATAAGTTCCTGTTTCAATGGTTTTTTTAACAAATCTTTTCCAAGAGGTGTGATGTAATAATGGCGCTACAGGTCCTGCATTTGCCGAAGAAGCAGAAGTATAATCGTAAGCCATTACAATTAAATAATCTACACTATCTACCAAATCATTCATAATCCAACCTCCCCAATTCACTGCCGGTCCATCAAAAGAAACTTCTTTTCCAGGTAATTCTGTATGAATATAAGTCGTTAATTCTGACATAAAAGTATTTAGTTCTGCTCCTCTATGAGCACTTGTCATTCCTTCAAAATCTATATTAACACCATCTAAACTATAGGTTTGTATTAGATTTTTAACATTTGCAAAAAAAGTAGTTTTTTTAGCAGCATTTGTAAATAATTCCCAAGCTACTGCATCTGCTCCGTCTGCTCCTCCAAAATTTACAACAGTCATAATAACCTTTGTACCTGCACTATGAGCAGCATTAATTTCTGTTGTCCATGGCCATCCTGCTGGTGTAGAAATAGAAGCATCTAATTGCACTCTAAAATCAAAACAAGCTATGTGTGTTAATAAATCATATTGAATATTACTGTGTGCTCCAGCACTTTGTTCCCAATAAGGCAAAAAGCCAAAAACTTTTTTTGATAATGTTTGAACTGCTCCACTTTGTAATGGAATAATATCAGACACTAATCCCCTTGCTGTATTTTGATTATTAATAGAACTCCCAAACTCTTTTGATTGTAATTCATGAATCCCTTTCTTAATAATTTCCTGTGAAAAAACAGTACTGCAAGTAAAAAATACAAATAAAGATAATAACGTGTAATGTAATGTTTGTTTCATAATCGTGGTTTTTAGTGATTTTTTTTTAAATATTTTTCGCCTTTATAAATTTAATTATTCTAGTATTTTAATTCCATGCCCCGCTTTAAATTCTTGATTCATTGAAGCTGGTAATTTTCCATTAGCTTCTTTGTTCCCAATAAGAACTTGTGCTGAAATTTTTTGAGCTATTTCAGAATTTTCATAAGATATAATAGAAGCATTTAGGTTTTTAAATGATAAATTTTCTAAAGAATATTGACTTGCAAACACATCTAAAATCACATTATTATTTAGTGCAATTGCTTCAATTATCGCTTTATCAGCATTAGATATTTTTACAGTTTTTCTACTATTTAAACGATGATAACCAATTATAACTTGATCATATTTTTTAAGTTTATTAAGTAAATCTTTATGAGGTAAGTTTGAAACTTCATCAATATTTAAGTGCAGTTTTAATTCTTTTAAAAACGCAGAAGAACTACCATCTCCTAAACCTAAAAAAGCTATTTTCTTATTTTTGTCTTTTTTTAATGGAAGAGTATTGTTTTCATTTTTTATGGCGGTTATAGCATTTATAAAAACCTCTTCATTTAAAATGTTATTTGTTTCATCATTTAAATCAGAAATAAGGTTTTGTGTCTTTATAGGTTTAAAATTATGCAATTGAACATCAAATTTAGCAGTAAGGATTTTTTTTACTGAATGTGCTAATCTTTCTTCAGTTAGCTCTTTTTTCTGATACGCTTCCATAATTTTAGAAATTCCTTTAGAGGCATCTTCTGTTAAAACCAAGATGTCATTTCCTGCCATAAAAGCGGCTAAATCTATAGCACCTGTTTCTTTATAATTAGCTGCACCTTTCATATTTAATGCATCGGTAAACACAAGTCCTTTAAAACCTAACTTTTCTTTTAAAAGATCAGAAACAATATGATGAGATAAAGAAGAAGGCACACCAGCTTCTTTTTCTAAACTAGGCACATTTAAATGCGCAACCATAACACCTGCCATGTTATTTTTAAACAATTGTTTATATGGATACATTTCTACAGAATCTATTCTTGCTTTAGAAAGTAAAACTGTAGGAAGTGTTTTATGAGAATCTTTATCCGTATCTCCATGACCTGGAAAATGTTTTGCACAAGCCAGTACATTCTGACTTTGTAATCCTTTCGTAAAAGCCAATGCTTTATTAGTTACGTTATATTTATCTTCCGCAAAAGAACGTACTCCAATGATTGGGTTTTTAGAATTTGTATTGATATCTACTACAGGAGCAAAATTTATATGAACTCCCAAACGATTACAATGTTCACCAATTTTTTCACCAACTCTTCTTATTAAATCATTATCTTTTACTGCACCAAGAGTCATATTATAAGGAAATCTTGCTGTACTATCTAAACGCATATTTAAGCCCCATTCTGCATCCATTGCAATTAGTAAAGGAACTTTAGAAACGGACTGATATAAGTTTGTTTGTTTGGCTTGTCTTACCGGACCTCCTTGAAAAAAAACAAGTCCACCAATTCCATTTTCTTTTATTAATTTCTGAATAGAATCTGTATGTTTTTGATCTTTATTAGAATATGCCGCAATCATAAATAGTTGTCCAACTTTTTCTTTTAAAGTCATTTGATTATAAATACTATCTACCCATTTTTTTTGAGTTGAATTTTCTGATAACTGTATTGAAGTTTCCTTCTTATTACAACTAAATAAAACAGAAAACACGATGATTACTAAAGGAATTGTTTTTTTCATTTTTTTGAAAAATTAAATTTTTATAAATATTTTATTTCTATATAAGACATATACTAAACTCCAAAAAAAGAAAATATGAGCAATGGCAAAAAAGAGTGACCCATTCATATTTCCTGCAAAAGGGACAAATATATTTTGATAAATGTATTTTAATCCCGTTGTTGTTTCTCCTTGTGCATTTGTAATTTTTATGAGATAAATCATTGTTTTTACATACAAACCAGAAAACACAAAAATGAATAAAGGGTTTGTACCAAAATGAATAAAAGGTATGGACCACTTACTATATTTTTTTACATCAATAATCCATATTAACAAAGCTAAAACTACCATTGCTAAGCCTGCTGCAAAACAAACATAACTACTGGTCCAAAGAGATTTATTTATTGGAAAAACAAATCCCCAAACATACCCTAATATCATTAGACTAATTCCGTAACTTAAGAGTGTTTTAATTTTAACACTATTCTTAGATGCATTACTTAAAAAACCACCTGTTAAACTACCTATAAGAACCGTAGAAATTGATGGTAATGTTGACAATAGTCCTTCTGGATCAAAAGGAAAACCAAGACCTTTCCAGACATGATTAGAGCCAAATAAATACAAATCTATTTTACCTACTAAATTTGTTTGTGGTCCAAAAGGATTTTCTGGAACAAAGAAATATAAGATGGCCCAATACAAAACCAAAATACCTATTATGATATAGGCGAGATTTCTTTTCTTAAAAAATAAACAAAGAGATGCTCCAACACCATAAGCAATTGCAATTCTTTGTAAAATTCCAAAGTACCGAACAGTTTCAAAATTAAATTTTGGAAAGAGATTTAAGAATAACCCTATTGCAAAAATGATTATTGTTCTTTTAATTATCTTCTTTAGTGCTTTTTTATTTTCACCTGGCTTAAAATTTTTAAAAGCAAAATGTATCGAAACACCTACAATAAATAAGAAAAAAGGAAAGACAGCATCTGTTGGTGTAAAACCATGCCATTTGGCGTGTAATAAAGGCCAATAAACATAAGACCAACTACCCGGTGTATTTACCAAAATCATTGAAGCGATGGTTATTCCTCTTAGAACATCTAATGCTTTTAGTCTTTCTTTGGTTTCCATTATTTATAAGTTTAGTTCTTTAATTTCTTTTTTATATGCTTCTATCGTTTTTCTAACACTTTTATGTTTTTGTAACAAACTACTAGCCAATTCCTTATCGATTTTAAGTTCGTCCATTACCATTTTAACACCTCTTGACACTAACTTTTTATTGGAAAGTTGCATGTCTACCATTTTATTCCCTTTTACCCTACCTAATTTTATCATTACCGTGGTAGAAATCATGTTTAAAGCTAACTTTTGTGCGGTACCAGCTTTCATTCTAGTGCTTCCTGTTACAAACTCTGGCCCAACAACTAGTTCTACTGGAAAATCTGCTTCAATTGCTAACGGAGAGCCTTGGTTACAAGTTATACAACCTGTAATTATATTTTGCTCTTTTGCTTTTTGCAAACCACCAATTACATATGGAGTAGTTCCAGAAGCCGCAATACCAATTAAAACATCTTTTTCTGAAATAGTATATTCTTGTAAATTTTTCCAAGCTAATTCAGCATCATCTTCTGCATTTTCTACAGCTTTTCTAAGTGCAGAATCTCCTCCTGCAATTATTCCAATTATCCAATTATCGGAAACACCGTAAGTTGGTGGGCATTCTGAAGCATCAAGGACTCCTAATCTACCACTTGTACCTGCTCCTATATAAAACAAGCGTCCTCCTTTACTCATTTTTTCATAGATAACATCAACAAGTTTATTTATTGAAGGAATTGCTTTTTCTACAATATCTGGTACTGTTTTATCTTCTGAGTTCATGTTTGAGAGTAACTCAAACGTGCTCATTTTTTCTAAATTATTATAATCTGATGCTTGCTCAGTAGTTAGTTTGTTAATCATTTTTTTCTCGTATAAGGATTAAACATAATATTGTTAGACAAGCATTTAATAATATATTCATAAAACCTAAATCGAATGAAAACTTATCTTTAACTATGTAATTTAAATAATAGGTTAGTAATGGCATTAAGACACAGATATATGGCACAGCTGCATCTTTTATTTTTACTTTAGTAAAAATACCTAATAGATAAAGCCCCAATAAAGGTCCATAGGTATATCCTGCCACTTTAAAAATTGTTGTAATTACATCTCCTTTACTTTCTGAAAACAGCATTATAATAATGAATATTACTACAGAAAAACCAAACAAAACATAATTTTTAAGGCGTTTTTTTTCTTTTGAATTTTTATGATTGATATCTAAAAAATCGTGTGTAAAAGATGTTGTTAAAGCTGTTAAAGAAGAGTCTACACTTGAAAATGAAGCTGCGGTGATTCCTAAAATAAAACTAATTGCAGCTACGGTTCCAAAACTTCCTAATGAAAGCATAGGAAATAAATTATCTGTATTGATAAATTTACCATTCTCTATTTCTAATTGAATTCCAAATTTTTCAGCATATAAATAAAGCATCACTCCCAATCCTAAAAAAAGAAATTGGGCTAGTGCTAAAAATAAACTAAAGGTTAATATGTTACGTTGTGCTTCTTTTTGGTTTTTACAAGTTAACGTTTTTTGCATCATATTTTGATCTAAGCCAACCATTGCAACGGCAATTAAGATTCCAGAAATAAATTGTTTAAAGAAATTACTTCCAGAATTAAAATCCCAATTAAAAACCTTAAAATATTTGTGATCTGTTACAGAAGTTATTGTTTCTGAAAAACTTAAGTTTAAAGAATTTTTAATAATAAATATAGATACAATTGCAGCCATTAATAAAAAAAATGTTTGCAATGTATCTGTCCATACAATTGTTTTAATTCCGGATTTATTGGTATACATCCATATTAAAACTAATATAATGATTACCGTTAGGTAAAAAGGAACGTTAAAGGCATCAAAAACCGCATACTGTAAAATTTTCGCAGCAAGTAATAATCTTAATGCAGCTCCAAATGATTGAGATATTAAAAAAAACAAAGAGCCTGTTTTATATGCTTTTGGCCCAAATCTGGTTTCTAAATAACTATATATTGAAACTAATTTTAAGTTATAATAAATAGGAATAAGCACATATGTAATAAAAACATATCCTACTACATTACCAAAAACAAACTGTAAATAATAAAAATAATTATTACTTACCATTCCGGGTATAGATACAAATGTTACTCCCGACATTACAGCTCCAATCATTCCAAAAGCAACTACCTGCCATGGAGATTTTCTATCTCCTGTATAAAAGGAATCATCACTTGTGTTTTTTGAGGTAAAGTGTGATATTAACATTAATACCCCAAAATAAGATACTATGATTAATAAAATTATTGTTGAGTTCATTTACATTCTTAGTTTTTAATTCCTATATAAAAAAGCAAACTTCTTTGCATGTATTACTTGTAGTATTTTAATAAATTTTAATTTCATTGAGTTGTAGTTTATAATCATTTAAATTTTCAAATGACTCTAAAGCTTCAACCGAGGTATTATTTTCTACCCAAAATCTTAATTGATCTGTACCATTGATTATATCTATTGGCATTTGAGTATAATTATATTCAAAAGGAGGTTTTTTCCATTCAAAATCATCTCCTAAATGATGATATATTTCTCTTAAAATAAATTGACCAACCCGCCAAGGTTGAAATGTTTTTTTATTTGTAATGTGTATTTGAAAACCACCACATACTTCATTCGTATTTTTATCGAATGTTGGCAAAAATGTTATTGGACGAATAGCAAAACCTTTTAATTTTGATTTTTTAATACTTTCTGATAAATGGTTTTCATAAAATGAAAAAGGCTCAATTTTTGGATGCCCTACTATTTCTAAAGGTTGTGTTGTGCCTCTACCTTCACTTAATAAGGTTCCTTCAAACAAAACAATAGAAGGAAAAGTAAATGCACTCTCTGCTCTAGAAAGATTTGGAGAAGGCAATAACCATGGTAATTTTGTGTCTTCAAAATACATTTCACGTTTCCAATACTGCATTTTAATTACCTTTAGGTTGACTTTTTGGGTTGCCCAAAATTTTTGATGCATTAAAGCAACTTCTCCTATAGTCATTCCATGACGAACAGGAATAGGATGTCTGCCAATAAAAGAAGCAAACTCTATATCTAAAATATTGCCTTCAATATCAACTCCATTTATAGGGTTTGGTCTATCAAGAACAATAATTTGTATGTCTTTATTTATGCATTTTTCTAATAAAAGAGTAAGTGTATAGATATATGTGTACATTCTGCATCCTACATCTTGTAAATCAACAAATAAATGATTTATTCCTTCTAACATTTCGTCTGTAGGAATACGTGTTTCGGAATAAAGGGAATACACAGGGACTTTAAAATAGGGATGTATAAAATGATTGGTTTCAATCATATTATCTTGTGCATCTGTATTAAAACCATGTTGTGGGCCAAATAACTTTACAAACCTTGTGTCAAAAATTTCTTTAAATCTTATTGCGGCATGCTTAAAACCCGAATCAACAGAAGCATTATGACACAATAAGGCTACATTACCTTTAAATGTCTTTTGTAGTTTTACATCTGCAACTAATACATCAAGACCCGTTTTTACTTTATCCAAAATAACATTCTTAAATTTAAAATCTTTCTTAAAAAAATAAGAAGTGAGAGTAGTTTTTTATTTTCCCTCACCTCTTATCACAAATTCAAATTAAACAAAAAATTATATTATATATTTATCTATTAATTTTTATCCCACCACATTCTGGTAGTTAAAAGATCTCCTCCTTGTTGAACAATTGCTGCTTCAACATTATCTGGGTTATTTAATTTTTCAGATGCTGGATATGGGAGTCTTCTTGGAATTTCTCCTCCCGTAAGTGTTGCTGCAACATTTGCAGGAACTAGAACAGGATAACCTGATCTTTTCCAATTAGAAAAAGTCTCTAAACCATTTCCAAAAGTAGCTACCCAATATTGCTCGTTTATCATTTTTAAAGCTTGCGCAGGAACAAAAGGATTGGTGTTTAAATAATCATTGATTTGAGAAGTTGTAATGTTAACTCCATGTCCATACATAGATAAATATTGCATTGCGGCAGTTACACCAGCTTTATAATGTGATTCAACATTAGTAGAACCACCTGCTAAACCCCAACGTTCTGCAGCTTCTGCTAACATAAACTCTACTTCTGCATAAGTTTGAAAGAAAAGTGGTGCATCATAAATAACAACTCCTGATCCTCCAAAAATATTAATATTTGGTTTAGAATTTGCTGTACCTCTTGTAGCATCATTTATATCTTGACCAAATTGTAAAGCAGCAGTTGTATCTCCACTAACAGTAGAACATAAAACAGAAACCCTTGGATCTTGTCTGCTCTTCATGAAATCCATAAATGGTTTAGCTATTTTAACTTGAGTAGAAGCTCTAGAAGTAAAACTCTTTGTAAGTGGATTTACATTTGGACCTCCATCATTTGCAGAGTTTTCATATTGTAAATAAGCGATATCTGCATTACTTGTCATAACCCCTCCGTTAATAGCTTTTGTAGCCCATGCTTTTGCACTTGCGTTATCAACTTTTACCATACGCATAGCTAGACGAAGCATTAATGAGTTGGCAAATTTCTTCCATTTTCCAGTATCTCCAGAATACATTAAATCTGCAGAACCATAAGAACTTGCGCCACCAGAATTTAAAGTTGCTGCAGAAGCTTCTAATGTTTCTAACATATTTGCATAAATATCACTTTGTTTATCATATTTAGGAAAACGAATACCTTCTAAGAAACCTTTACCAGCTTCACTGTATGGAATATCTCCATAAGCATCTGTTATTCTACTAAAAATTAAAACTTTTTGAATTCTAGCAATTGCTAAATCTACAGCAGCTGTAGACTCTGTACTAGCTTCTAATTGTGCTTCTAAATCTGCAATATTCTTAACTGTTGTTTTAAATTGCTCTTCAAATAACCAATGTGTATTTCCTTCTTTATAAAGAAAAGATGCATAAGATGTATTATTTAAATGTTGTACATTTTGCATTAAGTGTATCACATTATAAAATAAATAAGCAACATAACTACTACCTCCAGTATATAATTGAATATAAGTAAGTTTTGTAGATGGATCTAGTTGAACTGGTTTTGTTGGATTTACGTTAAGCTCCTCGAAACCATCGTCACAAAAACTGAACGTAAATAGTATTACTAGTGAAATAATTATTTTTTTCATTTTTTATTTTTTAAAATTTAACGTTTATTGAAAATCCGTAACTTTTAGTTGATGGTGTTCCAAATCTTTCTATACCTTGAGAATTTAAGTTATTTAATGAAGCCTCTGGGTCTACATTATCAATTTTTCTTGAAATAAAGAATAAATTTCTACCAATAACAGATAATCTAACATTACTTATAAATATATTCTTTAACGCTTCTTCTGGAAGGTTGTAAGAAAGACTTAGCTCTCTAAACTTAATAAAATCAGTACTGTATACAAATTCTTCTGAAATACCTGAATTTTCTTCACCTATAAAACCATAATAGGTTCTTAAGTTTTCTGGAGCTACCGTCATAGTAAACGGTTGCCCAGTAGCATCATCTATACCAGAAACTACTAAACCATTTTCACGTCCTTCTAATGTTTTTTTATGAAGCCCTCTCATCATTAACTCTCTATTTGTTCCAGAATGTACACTTCCACCAAACTTAGCATCAATTAAAAAACTTAATGATAAATCTTTATATTTAAATGTATTTGAGAAACCCATTGTATAAGGAGCAACACCTTTACCTAATATTTTGTTTTCTCCTTGTATTGGTTTAGGTATAGATCCACTAATATTGTACATAATATTTCCGTTATCATCTCTTTTATAAGATGATCCCCAAATTACACCATAATTTTCTCCAACAATATGAGAAATAATTGCGGTTCTAGATCTGGTTAAACTACCATCAACATTAATTGCTGTATCCTCATCATCAGTATGAATAATCTCACTATCATTATAACCAAAGTTAAATGATGTATTCCATGAAAAATCTTCTGTTCTAATTGGAGTACCTCCTATTAAGAATTCTACCCCTTTATTTTGTAATTCACCAATATTAAGAATTGACGAAGTAAATCCAGATGATTGAGATGCTGCTGCTCTAACAATATCGTTTTGAGTTTTGTTTGAGTAATAAGCCATATCTAGATTTAATCTATTATTAAAAAATCTACCTTCAAACCCTACTTCAAATTCATTTTTTTGAAAAGGTATTAAATTGGGGTTTGGTATTGAGTTTCCATTTAATTGCCCAAAAGATTGACCTTGAAAAGAACCTGTAATTGCATAATCTAAATTTAAACTATAAGCATTTCTAGCCCCACCAGCTACTTGTGCATAACTAGCTCTTACCTTTGCATAATTAATTACCTCTGGCAAGTCAAAAGCCTGATTTAACAATAAACTCTGACTAACAGACCAGTAAAAACCATCATTAGGTGTTGTTTTTCCAGGAAAAGAAAGAGTAGAAAACCAATCATTTCTTCCAGTAAATGTTAAATAAAGGTATTTATCAAAACTTGTTTCAATAGAACCATAAATAGAATTTGTTTTTGTTTTAGAGTACCCATAACTAGGCTCTGGCAACGTTGTATTATTTAAGTCTTCTAATCCTACAACAATAAAACCTCTACCAAGCGCACTTAAAGATTCATAACTCGAACTTCTACTATTTGCACCTATTATAGAATTAATTGAAATTTTATCAGTTATATCTTTACTAATACCCACCATGAAATCTGAATTCACCAACTTATAAGTAGATTTTATTTGATAAAGCTCTCCTGCTGGTCTATAAGCTGTACCATAAGGCGTTACTCTTTTTCTAGACAAGTCATAAGTATCTATACCTACTCTTCCAGTAACATATAACCATTCATTTACATCGTATTTTAAAGTGGTTGATGCGGTGAATCTATTTTTTGTATCAGCATTATTAAAATCATTTGTTGCCCAATAAGGGTTAGAAATAAATTGACTTGGCTGAAATCTAAGTTCTGTTCCGTCTTCATTAGAACCTGGTCTTAAATCATAAATATCTAAACTACTAGGCAATACATAAGCTACAGTATTTGCATTACCAGGAGTATCTCCAATATTAATACGATTCTTAACATCTTCAATCACATATTTTGTATTAACAGTAGACGTTAACTTTGGATTAATTTTTGCAGAAGCATTTAATGATATCGATTTTCTATTTAATGTTGTATTTGGAAAAATATCTTTATTATCTAAATTAGAAAATGAAAAACGATAATTATATCCTTCTCCTCCTTTTGCAAGCGCAACAGTATTAATTGCCGTTGTACCTGTATTATAAAATTTATCTAAATTATTCCCTGTATAAGAATAAGGTCTTTTAACTCCATCCCAGTTATACACCATTGATCCATCTAAAGGCGCTCCCCAAGACTGTAAAGAACTAACATAAGAATCATCAATAGCATTAGCCTCTAAAGCTATTTCTACAGGATTTCCTGTCAAATCATACTCATAACCTGGTTTCAATCTATTATTCCCTTGGCCGTAAGTTGTTTGAAAATCTTGAAGATCAGTATTGACTTTATCAAAAGTAAAAGAACTAGAAAACTCTACTCCTAATTTTTTTTGATTTTTACCAGATTTCGTTGTAATCATTATTACACCATTAGATGCTAAAGAACCATAAAGTGCTGCAGCCGAACTCCCTTTTAAAACAGATACACTTTCAATATCATCTGGATTTAATGATGAAATATCATCTCCACCATCTCCTGTTCCGTCGTTTGTTGCTCCAACAACAGATCCATTTGTATTATTAATAACAGGAATTCCGTCTATCACATATAAAGGTTGATTATTTCCTGTTAAAGAACTCGCTCCACGAATAATAACTCTACTAGAACCCGCTGCTCCACCACTACCCGTAGAAATATTAACCCCAGCTACCCTTCCTTGCAAAGAATTAACCGCACTTAAACTTTTAACTGTAGATAACTTTTCTCCACCTACCTCAGTAAGTGAATAACCCAAAGCCTTAGACTCTCTTTTAATACCTAAAGCAGTAACAACAATTTCATCAAGGTTAGTTGCGTCTGGCTCCAAAACAACATTTATAACTTGATTTTCACCCGTTAATATTGCTGTAAAAGCCTTGTATCCTAAATAACTAAAAGTTATTTTTTTTCCTTTTAAATTTTCTGCTTTTAGAGAGTAGAGACCATCAAAATCAGTCACAGTCCCTTTATTAATTTGAGCAATAAATACGCTAACCTCAGGCAAAGGGGTTTTACTTCCCTTTTCGGTAACGACTCCTGAAATAGTCTTCAATTGAGCAAATGTACTTTGCACAACCAAAAGCATAAACAAGGACAATAGTAGATTGTAAGTTTTTTTCATCTAATTTGAATTTAAATTAATTAAGGTAAAGATAAGTAAAAAATAAAAACCTGCAAATTATTTGCAAAAAATTGCAGGTTTTATTCAATTAAACAGAAAATATCACTACTTAAAAAACAAAAACACGCAATAAAACAAGGCCACAAAAGAGTAAATATGCTAAAAAAACTAGAAGACACACCATAAACACCTTTTTACCAACCAACTAAAAACAAGACTTAATTAACAATTAAAAATAGACTTGTATAAAAATCAATAAATTATTGCATTTTTATTAAAAAAAACTGCAAAAAATTGCAATATATTTTATTTTAACAAAAAGTTATTTGCACAATACCTTAATAAAATCTTATTTTTGAAGAAATCAATTTTTATGAAGAAAAAGGATAGACAGCAAAAAGTAGTAGATGAAGTTAGTATCAATAGACAGGTTAGCTCTAGCTTTTTATCTGAAAAATTGAATGTCTCAGAAGACACAATAAGAAGAGACATAAAAGAATTAGATAAAAAAGGCCTACTAACTAAAGTTCATGGTGGAGCTATATCTACCATGCAAAAACTTTATCATTACAATGAAGATGTAATTTACAAAAGAGAAGAAAAAGTACTTATCGCCAAAAAAGCGATTACTTTAGTTGAAGACGGAATGGTTATTATTATGAGCGGGGGTACCACAAATTTAATGTTAGCTAAATTACTTCCCAAAAACTTAAAAGCCACTATTTACACTTACAGTTTACCAATTGCAATGCAATTAGCAGAACACCCAACTGTTGAAACTATATTTATTGGTGGGAGAATTCAAAGAAATTCAATGGTAACAACTGGTATTGACGTTATTCAATACTTATCTAATATTACAGCAAACCTTTGTTTTATTGGGGTAAGTGGCTTTAGTTTAGAACAAGGAATTACAGGAGAAGGATATGAAGTTGCCTTAGTTAAAAAAGCCATGATTAGTTCCTCCGAACGTAATGTATACTTATCTACATCAAACAAATTAAATATCAGACTTAATTACGACATTTGTAGCCTTAAAGAAATTGACATCGCTATAACTGACTTAGATGTACAAGATCCTATATTAAAACCTTATGTCGATGCTGGTGTTATGTTAATTTAAATTCATTATTTTATTACCAATAACTCTAAAGCATATTTTAATAAAACCTTAATTTCAAAAAATATGATTTTTAAAAAAATCTATTTTCAAAAAGAAACAAAATATGTATTCCTAATGTTTTTCTTTCTTTTAACTAGTTGCAGTAAAAAAATCTATACTTCAGAAATTAAAGAAAGTAATATTCCTCCTATTGAAAGAGAATTTAGAGCAGCTTGGATTGCAAGTGTAGCTAATATCAATTGGCCAAGTAAAAAAGGACTTTCTACCGATCAACAAAAAAAAGAAGCAATTGACTTATTAGACCTTCTTAAAGACAACAATTTTAATACCGTTATACTACAAGTTAGACCTCAAGCAGACGCCTTGTATAAAAGCAGTCTAGAACCTTGGTCATATTACTTAACAGGAACCCAAGGTAAAGCACCATCTCCTTATTACGATCCCTTAGAATTTTGGATTAAAGAAGCACATAAAAGAGGGCTTGAATTACATGCGTGGCTGAACCCATACAGAGCACACCACACAACTGGTGGAGAAGTTACAGAAGCATCAATCGTTAGCAAACAACCAGAATTGGCCGTAAAACTAGAAACTGGTTATTGGTGGTTAGACCCTGGAAGTAAAAAAACACAAGACCATAGCTACAAAGTTGTTATGGATATTGTAAAAAGATACGATGTTGATGGCATCCATTTTGATGACTATTTTTACCCATATCCTTCATACAACAACAATAAAGATTTTCCTGATGAAAATAGCTGGCAAGTTTATTTACAGTCTGGGGGAGATCTAAAAAGAAATGATTGGAGAAGAGAAAATGTAAACACATTAATAAAAAGAGTTTATACAAATATTAAAAAAGAAAAACCAGCTGTAAAATTCGGAATTAGCCCATTTGGTTTTTGGCGTCCAAACCACCCTTCTTCCGTAACTTCTGGTTTTGACCAATATAATGAGCTTTATGCCGATGCTAAACTTTGGTTAAACGAAGGATGGATAGACTACCTTACACCACAACTATATTGGCCAATTAATAGAATAGATGTTAGTTTTCCTGTTTTGTTAAATTGGTGGAAAAGAGAAAACACAAAAGGAAGACATCTTTGGCCAGGAATGAGTATTGGCAGAAAAAAAGGAGAAGAAGCAATTGATGAAGTTATCAATCAGATTATGATTACCAAGGGGATGTTACCAAATTCTCCAGGAGCAGTACATTGGAGTATTGCACCTCTACTTAACTCTCCAGAACTTACAAAAGCAATTTCTGATGGACCTTATAAAAAACAAGCACTAGTACCTAAATCAATTTGGTTAAACAAAACTAAACCACAAAAACCAACTTCTAATTATTCTATAGAAAAAGATAGTTTGCAAATAACTTGGACTCATAAAAATGTTGAGAAAATAGCCAATTGGGTAATACATTATAAATACAACTCAAAATGGAGCTATCGTATTCTTGGAAGGTTTAGTAGGTCACAAAAAATACCTTTAACGATAGAAAATCCTAACAATTTAAAGTCTCCAAAAAAGATATTAAATACCATTGCTGTTTCTGTTATTGATAAATACGGTAACGAAAGTATCATTGAAGAAATTTCGGTTCAATAAACAATTGTATTAACCTTTATTCTTTTCTTCAATCCATTTACTCATGTATTTTGTTGCTTGAAAAGTTTGATATTGCAACAAGCTTCCAAGGAAATTCTGAGTTCTATGAATTGCTAAATTATTTTGAATTGCTTTTATTTGGTTGACAAACAATAATCCCAGTTTTTCTTTATCATAAAGATTATTGATCACATTAATTCCATTTTTTTGAGACTCAATCCACTTTTCTTTATCTGTAAAAAGTTGAACTGCTTTTTCAGAAAACAACTCAAAGTCATCTTCTATATAACCATTCCAAGGAAAACCATCACACATTCCTTCAGAACCAATTCTTGTAGTTACACTTGGAGTTCCGCAAATCATAGCTTCTGTTAGTTTTCCTTTAATTCCAGCTCCAAAACGTAAAGGAGCCAAAACAACTCTTGCACTACCAACAACCTCTTTTGCATCGTCTGCAAATCCTTTGATAATAAAACCTTCTTTTTTATTATTTAATTGATTTATTTGTTGACTTGCATAAGCACCATAAATATGAATTTCAGCTTTAGGTAAATGCTTTCTAATTTTATTCCAAATTTCATTTTTCAAAGTTAAAACAGCATCTACATTTGGTTTGTGAAAGAAATTCCCAATAAAAACAAAATGCGCTCTCTCTTCAAAAGACTTCCATTTATGTTGTTGACTTGCATCAATTTTATTTAATAAAAAAGGTAAATAATATAGAATTTTTTCATCAACCTTAAAAACAGATTTTAACAAATCCATTTCATAATCAGAAATAATTAAAGACAAATCACATCTTAGTATTGCTGCAATTTCTCTTTTTGCATCATCAGATTTCAACAAAGCTTCTACAGTAAATTCTTCTCCTTTCTTTAATTGCTGATAACGCGTTTTTCTTAAAAAATGTAAATCTTCTGTATCTAAAATCCGAATTGCATTCGGACAGTTTTCTGCAACCCGCCAACCAAATTGCTCTTCCATCATAAACCGATCAAACAACACAACAGTTGGTTGAAGTACTTTTATAAAATCATTAAAAGAAGGATTATTTAGATCAATAGAAACCTCATCAACTCCAATCGAATTTAAACTCGTCGCTTTCTCACTTTTTTGAGCAGGAGAAGCAAAAGTTATTTTCCAACCTTGCAATAAAAATTGCTCAATAAGTTGCAACATCCTACTACCTGCTGCAGAAGAATTAGGCTCTACCCAAACATAACCAATAATTAAAATTTGTTGCACTTTCAATTACTTCGCATTCATTTGTTGCTTGTAATTTTCTTGTGTTTTTTTTCCCCAATCAACAATAACAGCAATTTGATCTAGTGTTAAATTTGCTTCAGAATGCGTATAAGTATAAGATTCTAAGGGCATGTTTTTTTCTTCAACCTCTTCATATAACTCTTCCATTTTATGCTCTTTTCTTTTTAAAGAATATTCTGGCCATTTAGAAAAATTCAATTTCTTTTTACCAACCTTTACATGATCATCCATCCAATAATTTACAGGTGTAATATTGCTATACCAAGGATATCTTGTAACATTAGAATGACAATCGAAACAACTTTCTTTTAAAATATTAAGCACATTTTCTGGTGGATTTGTCTCTGCAATAAAAGCATCTAAAGACGTGATTTCTCCTTCATTTTTTTCTGGCCCAAAAAATTGAGCAACTACCAAAACTAATAATAAAGCCCAACCTATTTTTTTAAGTATTTTCATTTGATGTATGTTTTAGATTTTAAAGATACTAAATCTACACAATTCTCTTATAAATCTATAAAAATATATGTATTTTTGTATTCAAATTTATTTACAATGAAATACGATATTATTGTTATTGGTTCTGGTCCTGGAGGATATATTGCTGCAGTTAGAGCATCTCAATTAGGAAAAAAAGTTGCAATTATAGAAAAATATTCAACTTTAGGAGGAACATGTTTAAATGTAGGTTGTATTCCGTCTAAAGCATTACTAGATTCTTCTCATCATTATTACGACGCTGTTCATCATTTTGAAGAGCATGGAATTTCTGTTGAAAAACCTTCTTTTGATTTTGGGAAAATGGTTGATAGAAAAGCAAAAGTTGTAGAAACTACAACGGGAGGAATTAAATACCTAATGGACAAAAACAAGGTTGATGTTTTTGAAGGACTCGGTTCTTTTGTTGATAAAACTCACGTAAATATTGCAAAAAACGATGGAACTTCTGAAGTAATTGAAGGTACCAATATTATTATTGCAACAGGTTCTAAACCCTCTACTTTACCTTTTATTAAGTTAGACAAAGAGCGTGTAATTACTTCAACAGAAGCTTTAGAATTAAAAGAAGTTCCAAAGCATTTATTAGTAATTGGCGGTGGAGTTATTGGCTTAGAATTAGGTTCTGTATATAAAAGATTAGGTGCAGATGTTACTGTTATAGAATACGCTCCTAAAATTACACCAACAATGGATGCCGATATTTCTAAAGAATTACAAAAAGTTCTAAAGAAACAAGGTATTAAATTTGCCGTAAGTCATGGAGTTACCTCTGTAGAGAGAAAAGGTGATGAAATTACCGTAAAAGCAACCAATAAAAAAGATGAAGAAGTAGAATTTATAGGAGATTATTGTTTAGTTGCTGTTGGTAGAAAAGCATACACACAAGGTTTAGGTTTAGAAAAAATTGGAGTTGAAGTTAATGAACGCGGACAAGTTGCAGTAAACGATCATTTACAAACAAACATAAATAATGTTTATGCAATAGGAGATGTTATTAAAGGGGTAATGTTAGCACACAAAGCAGAAGAAGAAGGTGTTGTTGTGGCAGAATATATTGCCGGTGAAAAGCCACATATTGATTATAATTTAATCCCTGGAATTGTATATACATGGCCAGAGGTTGCAGCAGTAGGTAAAACTGAAGACGAACTAAAAACAACGGGAGTAAATTATAAAGTTGGTAAATTTTCGATGAGAGCTTTAGGTAGATCTAGAGCCAGTGGAGATTTAGACGGTTTTGTAAAAGTTTTAGCCGATAAAAATACAGATGAAATTCTAGGAGTTCATATGGTTGGAGCACGTGTTGCTGATTTAATCATGGAAGCAGCAGTTGCCATGGAATACAGAGCTTCTGCTGAAGATTTAGCAAGAATTTGCCATGGCCACCCAACATATTCTGAAGCGGTAAAAGAAGCTGCAAAAGCTGCTTGGGACGGAATGCCATTAAATGCATAATTAATAATTTTAATCAATTTAGAATTTTATTATAAATACCAAAAAAGCAACCTAATTTAGGTTGCTTTTTTCTTTACAAACTTTAGCCTATTTTTACAAAATGATAAAAAAGAATCTCTTTTTTTTATTAATATTTGTCTCTATTTTTTCTTTCGGGCAAAAGCAAGATTCTATTTCTTTAAAAAATGGGATAGACAAACCTAGTATGTTACCAATTCATCATTTTGGAATATTTTCTTCTAGAATAAACCAGAATTTTAAAGTTCGCCCATCAGATAAACCTACTTTAAACATTTCTTACGCTAGCGCAAATATATTTCACCCTTTTGTAGAAATGTATCTTCCAAAAAATGAAATTACAAGGAAAGAAATGAGTCAGAAAATTTGGTATGATAGGAATTTTTATATCGATCAAGAAACAACTCCAGCCGATTATGAAAGTATTATTGTTGATGCTGTTTTTAAAAATTTAAGAATAGATTACAATACTAAAATTAGTAAAAATCACGAATTAGGAATTACACTTCGATCTTATTTAGTAACTAAAGGGAAGTTTCCTTTTTCTGTTTTTGTAGGCGATGAGACTCTAGAATGGTTTCATAGTAATATTGCAGGAGGAGAAGATCCTTTTGGAAGAAAATATTATGGTTTAAACCAAGTAAATATTCATTATAAAGATAGAAACGGAAACGAAATAACATTAAACGATGGTCAATTTATTTTTGGAGGAATTGAGTTAAATCATTTTTATTACCCAGACTTTGTCAACCTAAAAAAGAAAAATATTTTTGTGAATTTAGGTTCTCATCTAGGCATCAATACTTCTAAATACAATCCATCAATAGATATTGGTATTTCTGGAAACATTGTTAAAAAATGGACTTTAAATAGCAGGTCTTCTGAAATTAGAAGCTCTTTGGGATCAAGTATTTTAAGAAAAAATGTCATCGATTTTAAAGATAATTTAGTCAATTTTGGCAACAATAAATTTCTAGGTAGTTTAGAAGCAATGTTTGAATATACGAAATACACTAGAAAGAAAAATTATCATTCTGTATCTGTAAATTATCAAATTCAATCTCGATTTAATAAAAGACAAGAAGCAGAATATTATCAATTAGTTGGTCTTTGGCAAGAAATCCATTCTGGTTGGCAAAATGGTTTCGAAAAATTGTACGAATATCAATCTGCATGGAGTTGGCTTTATACTTACGGTAGAAAAAACTACAGTTTTACCCTTTATATTAAAGAAGATTTGTATTTAAATAATTCTCCAGACTTACAAACTGGAATCAGTTTAAAAATACCTCTTTCTAACCAATAAGATTCGTATTTTTGTTACGAATATGCAAAGAACCCTTCGTACTTTTTCTGTTGATAATATTGATGCTTTTAAGCAAAATATTTTGATTTGGGCACAACAATTTGACAGCGCAATTTGGTTAGACTCTAACAAATTTAACCAGAAATATTCTAGTTTCAACTGTGCTTTGGCTGCTGATGAGTTTACTTCAATAAAAACAGATTCTTACCATGCTTTCGAAAAACTAAAAGAATACCAAAGCATTACCAAAGATTATATTTTTGGATATATTTCTTACGATGTTAAGAATGATGTAGAACGACTTTCTTCTAACAATTTTGATGGTTTAGACTTTGCTGACTTGTATTTTTTTCAACCTAAAAAACTTATTTTTATCAAAGGTAATTCTATAGAGTTTCAATACTTAAGAATGGTTGATGATGAAATTGATTTTGATTTTAATGAAATTCAACAGTTTGAAAATCAAAAAAAGCAAGAACAAAAAAAAGAAATCAAAATAAAGCTTAGAACTCGCAAAGACGAATATCACTCTAGAGTTTCAGAAATTTTAGATCATATAAAAAGAGGCAATATTTACGAAGCCAATTTTTGCCAAGAATTTTATGCAGAAAACGCTACTATAAACCCCATAGAAGTATACAATCATTTAAATACAATTTCGGAGCCTCCGTTTGCTGTTTTTTTAAAATTAGAACATCAATACTTACTATCTGCTTCACCAGAAAGGTATATTAAAAAAGAAGGAACAAAAATTATTTCTCAACCTATAAAAGGAACTACTAAACGTTTACGAAGTAAAATTGATGATAAAAAAATTGCATTTGATTTAATGCGAGATGAAAAAGAACGTTCGGAAAATGTAATGATTGTTGATTTAGTAAGAAACGATTTATCAAAAACTGCTAAAATAGGTAGCGTAAAAGTAGAAGAATTGTGCAAAGTATATTCTTTTAAGCAAGTACATCAATTAATCTCTACAGTAGTTTCTGAAGTAGAAGAAAATATAAATCCAATAGATATTATTCAAAGTACTTTTCCAATGGGAAGTATGACTGGAGCGCCAAAAGTTTCTGCAATGAAAATTATTGAAAACTTAGAAAAAACAAAACGCGGTTTGTATTCGGGAACCGTTGGCTATTTTACTCCAGAAAATAACTTCGATTTTAATGTTGTTATAAGAAGTATCTTGTATAATGAAGAAACAAAATACGTTTCTTATTCTGTAGGCGGAGCTATTACCGCGAAATCTATTATAGAAAAAGAGTACGAAGAGTGTTTATTAAAAGCAAAAGCAATGAAATACGTTTTGCTAAATTCGAAATAAGCCAAATTTATTTACATTTATAGTTTTATAACCTAAAGCAAACTAAACATGTCATTTCCAAAAAATAAAATTACTTTTCTTCTAATTGGAAGTTTATTTATTTCCTGTTTTGTAATTGCCCAAGACAAAATCAATCAAAAAATTTCTTACGGAAATCCATCAGAAGTAAATATGGATTCTCTATATATTCATACAAAAGTAGATTCAATAGTAAATGACGGCATACAAAACGAGGCTTTTCCTGGAGCGCAGATTTTAGTGGTAAAGAATCATAAAATCATTTTCAATAAAGCTTATGGCTATCACACTTATGATAGCATTCAAAAAGTTAGTTTAGATGATATTTACGATTTGGCTTCGGTAACAAAAATTATAGGTCCCTTACCTGCACTTATGAAATTACATAGTGAAGGAAAATTAGATTTAGATAGCCCTTTTAGTAATTACTGGAAACCTTGGAAAAGAAGAAAAGACAAGAAAAATCTTACTGTTAGAGAAATATTAGCACATCAATCTGGCTTAAGTCCTTATATCGTTTTTTTAAATGAAGTTTTGAAAAAGAACGGAAAAATTAAAAAACGATTTATTCAAAACAAATCGAATAAACGATATAAAAACGAAGCCTATGAAGGCCTTTTTGTAAAAAATAGATTTAAAAATAAAATGTTTCGACAAATTAACAGGTCGAAAGTTTCTAATGTCAAAAAATACAAATATTCAGGTTTAAGTTTTTTAATTTACCCTGATTTAATTACTCAAATTACTCAAAAAAATTACACAGAATATCTACAAGAAAATTTTTATACTCCTTTAGGAACAACAACTTTAGGTTATAGACCAAAAACTAAAAACTTTAAGAATCTTATTGTACCTACAGAAATAGACACCCTTTTTAGGAAAGGTCTCACTAAAAATTGGGTTCATGATGAAAACGCAGCTCTTTTAGGGGGGATTTCTGGAAATGCGGGGCTGTTTGGAACCTCTTTAGATTTAGCAAAAGTTATGCAAATGTATGCTAATTATGGTGTTTATGACGGGAAAAGATACATCTCGGAAAGCATACTAAGAGAATTTACAAAAATTCAGTATCCAGAAAACGAAAACAGAAGAGGTCTTGGTTTTGACAAACCTTTAATAAACAATGCTACACTATCTATCAAAGAAGCATATCCTGCACCAGAGGTTAGCCCTGAGAGTTTTGGTCATAGTGGTTTTACAGGTACTTTTGTTTGGGCAGACCCTAAAAATGATATGATATTTATTTTCTTATCAAATAGAGTATATCCAAATAGAAAACACAGAAATATTTACAATCTAAATATTAGACCAAAACTTCAACAAGTTTTTTATAAAGCTATCCAAAATTAAAAAACCCAATTTATCTATGCTATTTGACAAAGAAGAAAAGTTTAAAGTTATTTTTGATAAAATTCAAGAAAAACAGACAGAACAAAACATGTTTAATATGTTTTTAGAAACGTATCCAACAGAATGGAAACAACTAAAAGTAACTTTTTCTAAATTTAATAGAAGTAAACAATTTGGTAAAACAATTCCGTTGCCTAAACCAGAAATGTCTCTAAGAAAAGAGATCAGAGTTTGGTTAAAAAAGCAGTAGATACCTGATTTAATAGCCCAAATTCTAGAATTATACCTAGATAACAAACTAACAATAGATTATGACACATTCAGAATTTAATTTCAACATTTATAAGACCGATTTTTACGGACAAGTATGGAAGGCCGAAAAAACAAAAGCTGTTGTGGTTTTAGTTCATGGTATGGGAGAATATTCTGGACGTTACAATCATGTTGCAAAAAAACTAACGGAAAATAATTTTTCTGTAGTTGCTTTCGATCAATTTGGCCACGGTAAAACATCAGGAAAGCGAGGACATAATCCAGGTTTTGAAGCTGTTTTAGAAAGTGTTACTACAACAATTAATAAAGCCAAAGAATTATTTCCTAACAAACCTGTTTTCTTGTACGGTCATTCTATGGGAGGCAATGTTGTTGTTAATTATTCTTTACGCATAAAAAACACTTTAAGTGGAGTTATTGCTACAAGCCCATTTTTAAAACTTGCTTTTCAGCCTCCTGCAATAAAATTAGCAGTAGGCAAAATTTTACAAAAAATCGCTCCATCTTTAACCATGGGAAATGAGTTGAATGCAAATGATATTTCACGTGATAAAAAAGAAGTAGAAAAATACATTAATGATCCTTTAGTTCACAATAAAATTAGTCCAAATTTTTCTTTAACTTTTATTGATTCTGGTAAATGGGCCATTAAAAATGCTCAAAATTTAAAAATTCCAATGTTTTTAGTGCACGGTACAGATGATAAAATTATTGATTATAAAGGAACAGAAGAATTTGCAAATAAAACTACAAATGCAACCCTAAAATTATATAAAGGAGGGTACCATGAATTACAAAATGATTTATGTAAAGAAGAAATGTTACAAGATCTTGTAAATTGGTTGAATTCCAAAATTTAGTTTCTTCAATATTTTAGCTTTAAAAAACAAATAATAAATAAAAAGTAAGCTACTTTTATGATTCTAACAAAAATTAAAAACCGTTAACCGTTATCATAACAAATATGTTATTTTTAAATAAAAAATGATTAAAAATTTCGAAGAACACCTCAAAAAAAACTTTCCTTTTTTAAAGGACAAAAAAATATTAATCGCAATTTCTGGTGGTATAGATAGTATTGTTTTGTGTCATTTATTACATCAACTAAAATATGATATTTCATTAGCTCATTGTAATTTTAATTTACGTGGAGAAGAAAGTGATGGTGATGAAAAATTTATTATAGAACTATCTAAAGAATTAGGTCTACAACTTTTTAGAATTCAGTTTAAAACAGAAAAACACGCAAAAGAAAACAAACAATCTATACAAATTGCAGCTAGAAATTTAAGATACAATTGGTTTAAAGAAATTTTAGAAAACCACAATTTTGATTATGTTGTAACAGGACATAATACAAATGATAATTTAGAAACTTTTATTATTAACCTTACTAGAGAAACTGGTTTAGAAGGCTTAACAGGGATTCCTAGCGTAAACGGAAAAATAGCCAGACCTTTATTAGCCTTTTCAAGAAACGACATCTTAATGTATGCCATTAAAAACAATGTTACTTGGAGAGAAGATAAATCGAACGCCAACATAAAGTACATTAGAAATAAAGTTAGACATAAAATTTTACCCATTCTAGAAGAAATTAATCCTAATATTTTAAATTCTTTTAAAAATACTTTAGAGCATTTAAATGAAAGTCAATCTTTTATTAATGAAAAAGTTTCTAAAAATGCAGAAAAAATCGTTGTTGATAATGAAAGTGGTTTACTTAAAATTAGTCTTAAAAAATTATCGAGTATAGAAAATAAAAAAACTTTTTTGTTTCAACTTCTAAAGAAATATAATTTTACAGAATGGAATGATGTAAACGATCTAATTGCTGCACAATCTGGCAAACAAATTTTTTCTAAAACACACCGATTAATTAAAGATCGAAGTTTTTTAATATTAGATACATTAAAGACAAATACAGAAGCTAAAGAATATTTAATTAACACTACCACCACAGAATTAATAGAACCTATTCATTTAAAAATAAAAACAACAAATGAATTATGTACAACAAACAAACAAGCTATTTGCGTTGATAAAGATTTGTTAAAATACCCTTTAACTGTAAGAACTTGGAAAAATGGAGACTATATTTACCCTATTGGAATGGAAGGTAAAAAGAAACTAAGCAAATATTTTAAAGACGAAAAATTTTCACTCTTAGAAAAAGAAAATACTTGGTTGCTTTGTAATGCCGATAATGAGATTATTTGGGTAATTAATCATCGTCAAGACAAAAGATTTTCGGTAACAAAGAAAACGAAAAACAGTTTGAAAATCGCTTACAAAAGTTAGTTTTTATATCTTTACAATTCAATTTAAAACATTTAAATTTCAACTTAATTGTCTTATGAAGATAAAGTATTTTATTTCACTATCAATCTTTCTTTTATCGTTCTCTATTTTTTCTCAAACGGCAAACAACCCGATTAAAATTGAGACTTCTATTAAAAAGGTATCAGACACAGAATATGATGTTATTTTTAATGCAAAACTATATAAAGGTTGGTATTTGTACTCACAATACAATCCAGAAAATGCTTCTTTACCTTTGGTTATTTCTTTACAAGAAAATGAAACAGGTTACGAATTAGTTGGTAAAGCAGATGAAAAAGATACTTTTAAGAAGTATTCTGATATATGGGAAAAAGAAGAAATTGTTTTTAAAGAAAAAGCCACCATCACCCAAAGAATAAAACTCACTAATAAAGATATTACACAAATAAAATTAAACTTCTTTGGTCAAGTTTGTGAAACTGCATGCATAAACGTTGATGAAAATTTTACTTTTACCTTAAAAGGAAATGCGATAAAAGAAGTCATTCATGTAGATGAAAAAAGTAAAAATTTATCAGAAAATCTAAAGTTAGATTTAAAAAACACTTCTCTTTTAAAAAACTCTAACAAAAACAATTCTAAGGATGATAACGGATTATTCAACATCTTCTTTTTAGGTTTTATTGGAGGATTATTAGCATTATTAACACCATGCGTTTTCCCGATGATTCCTTTAACCGTTTCATTCTTTACAAAACAATCTCAAAACAAAAGAAAAGGAAAATTTAATGCTATTTTATATGGCGCTTTTATAGTAATTATCTACATTTTATTAAGCTTACCTTTTCATTTTTTAGACAATTTAGATCCAGAGATTTTAAACACAATTTCTACTAATGTTTGGTTAAATATTTTCTTTTTTACCATTTTAGTATTTTTTGCTTTTTCTTTCTTCGGATTCTATGAAATTACACTTCCAAGTTCTTGGGGGAACAAAATGGATTCCGCATCTAGCGTTGGTGGTATAATAGGAATCTTTTTTATGGCTTTAACCTTAGCTATTGTTTCCTTTTCATGTACAGGTCCTATTTTAGGATCGTTATTAGCTGGTTCTTTAACCTCAGATGGTGGCGCAATGCAACTAACAGCAGGTATGAGTGGTTTTGGTTTAGCACTTGCTTTGCCTTTTGCACTATTTGCATTATTTCCTAGCTGGTTAAATTCTTTACCAAAATCTGGTGGTTGGTTAAACACCACCAAAGTTGTTTTAGGATTTTTAGAATTAGCATTGGCTTTCAAATTCTTATCAAACGCAGATTTAGTTGCTCATTGGGAACTGTTTAAACGCGAAATTTTTATAGGGATTTGGGTTGTTCTTTTTACCGGACTTGCATTATATTTATTTGGAAAAATAAAATTCCCTCACGATTCTCCTATCAAAAAGCTATCCTTTTTTAGAATTTCTTTTGGTATTTTAGTTACTGCTTTTGTCATTTATTTAATCCCGGGAACTTTTAAAAATCCTACTTGGAATTTAAGCTCATTAAGTGGATTTCCTCCACCTCAATTTCACAGTATTTACGGACAAGAAAGTGATTGTCCTTTAGGTTTAAATTGTTATAAAGATTTTGATGAAGGTTTAGCTGCTGCAAAAGAAAACAACAAACCTATTTTATTAGATTTTACCGGTTGGGCATGTGTAAATTGCAGAAAAATGGAAGAGAATGTTTGGGTAGATCCTAGTATTTATCAAATATTAAAAGAAAAATATATTTTAATTTCTTTGTATGTAGATGACAATGAAAAAGCACTTCCAAAAGATCAGCAATTCGACTTTTTAAAAGCTAACGGAAAAGTTAAAAAAATTAAAACTTTTGGAGATAAATGGTCTACTTTTCAAGTAATTAATTTTAAAAATGCATCACAGCCTTATTATGTTTTAATGAGCCCTGATTTAGAAATTTTAAACAAGGCACAACAATACACCGACAGAGACACCTACTATAATTGGCTAAAAGAAGGTTTAATGAATTTTGAAAAAAAATAATCGTTTCTACAATAGATTTGATTTTAAAAATTTAAAAATCACAAATACAATAAACACTAATAAAAATTAAACATAACTTTAATATTTATATCGTTTTCGTAATTAAAAACCTTTTATTAGTAAAAACGCAACTGCTTTAATTTCTCTTTTTTGTACTTTCACCAAGTAAAACTGAAGAGATGTCTGCACAACCAAAACTAAAACGATTTAACGACAACGTTTTGTCTAAATATCAAATTTACAATAGTATTTTCATGACGCTTCCGTTTGATACTATTAGTAATACTGGTGTATTATTACCATTATTTCATTCAATTTGCAAAAAAGGGTTTGAACAAGGAAAAAACCCTACGGAAATTGTTGAGCTATTCTTTAAAAAATATCAAGAGAATCCATCAGAGGATGAAAAAATAAGTTTACTTTTTAAATTTATTCAATACATAGAACGTCAGGTCGTTTTGTTTGACGCCATTGAAGACACTGCCTTTCCAGTTGTAAATAATATGGATGGTATTGGAACGCTACGTAACTCAAAAGAAATTGCATTTTCTAGCGATAAAAAAGAAGAGTTACAACGCTATCTAGAAGAATTTAAGGTACGTATTGTACTAACTGCACATCCAACACAATTTTACCCTGGAACAGTTTTAGGTATTATTACAGACTTAGATAACGCCATTAAAAATGACGATTTATTATTAATTAAAAGTTTATTAGCACAATTAGGAAAAACACCTTTTTTTAAAAAAACAAAACCAACTCCGTATGATGAAGCTGTAAGCCTAATTTGGTATTTAGAAAACGTGTTCTATCATTCTATAAGTGATATTTACAACTACATTCAGCACAATATTTTTGATGGAGAAGCTACCGAAAACGAAATCATAAACCTTGGTTTTTGGCCTGGTGGAGATAGAGATGGAAACCCATTTGTAACAACACAAATAACTTTAGATGTTGCAGAACGATTAAGACAAACTATTCTTAAAAATTACTATTTAGACGTTAGAAAACTTAAAAGAAGACTAACCTTTGATGGCATTGCAGAAATATTAGCAAATCTAGAAAAAAGGTTACTAAAACATGTTCGAAAAAGTTATGAAAATGTCACTTTTTCGCAAAAAATTTTATTACAAGAATTACATAAGGTAAGAAATATTCTAACCAAAGATCATCAATCTTTATTTTTAGATGAACTAGATGATTTTATAAATAAAGTACACATTTTTGGCTTCCATTTTGCAACACTAGATATTAGACAAGATAGCAGAGTGCATCATGATGCTTTTACTCAAATAGTAAAAGATTTATTGGCAAATGGAGACACAACTTTTCCAAAAAACTATATCGATTTGTCTGCTGATGAACAGGTCGAAATTTTATCAAAAGTAAAAGGAAAGATTAACCCTGAGATTTTAACAGATGAAATGTCTGTAAAAACAATTGAATCTATATACGCTTTAAAAAGAATACAAAAAAGAAACGGAGAGCGTGGCGCCAATAGATATATTATTAGTAACAATCAGACAGAGTTAAACGTAATGCAAACCTTTGCAATGTTAAATCTTTGCGATTTTGGAGATAACCTTTCTGTAGATGTTGTTCCTCTTTTTGAAACTGTTGATGACTTACAAAATGCAGATAATGTTATGCGTACCTTATACTCTAATAAGAATTACAGAAAACATATAGCTAGTAGAAATAATAAACAAACTATAATGCTCGGTTTTTCTGACGGAACAAAAGATGGTGGATATTTAATGGCAAATTGGGGAATATTCAAAGCAAAAGAAGCATTGACAAAAATTTCTAGAGAATTTGGAATCACTGTAATTTTCTTTGATGGACGTGGAGGGCCTCCTGCGCGTGGGGGTGGAAAAACACATCAATTTTACGCATCACTTGGTCCAACTATTGAAGACAAAGAAATTCAACTTACCATTCAAGGTCAAACCATAAGCTCTAATTTTGGAACTTTAGATTCATCTCAATATAACTTAGAACAATTGTTAAGTTCTGGAATAAAAAACGAAGTTTTTACCAAAGATCAACTTTCGGATTCTCATAGAGAAATAATGAATGATTTATCTGAAACAAGCTATAAAACCTATGTCGATTTTAAAAATCATCCAAAATTTTTACCGTATTTAGAAAAAATGAGTACGTTAAAATACTATGCAAAAACCAATATTGGAAGCAGACCAAGTAAACGTTCTAAATCTGATAAATTAGACTTTGCAGATTTACGCGCCATTCCTTTTGTAGGAAGTTGGAGTCAGTTAAAGCAAAACGTTCCTGGTTTTTTTGGAGTTGGTTCTGCCTTAAAAAAATATGAAGACGCAAAAAGATTTGAAGAAGTAAAAGAATTTTACAATTCCTCAGATTTCTTTAAAACTTTATTAGAAAATAGTATGATGAGTTTAACAAAATCATTCTTTGAACTTACAGCTTACATGGCCAATGATGAAGAATTCGGAGATTTTTGGAAATTGATTTATGAAGAATACAAAACGACCAAAAGATTACTTTTAAAACTATCTGGTTATGCAGAGTTAATGGAGAATCATCCCGAAGGAAAAGCTTCTATAGAAGTTAGAGAAAACATTGTTTTACCTCTACTTACTATTCAGCAATTTGCCTTAAAAAGAATTCAAGAATTACAAAAATCATCCGGCAATGAAAAAGAGATTCTTATTTTAGAAAAAATGGTAACTCGTTCTTTATTTGGTAATATCAATGCTAGTAGAAATTCGGCTTAATTAATTTTTTTTATTTATTTTTAAAATAAAAAAATGTTGGTTAAGGTTTTTGGTTCTGCCGTTTTTGGCATAGAGGCAACTACAATTACAGTAGAAGTAAATATAGACAAAGGAATTGGTTATCATTTAGTTGGTTTACCAGACAACGCCGTACGTGAAAGTTCTTATAGAATTTCTGCAGCTTTAAATAATAATTCTTACAAACTTCCAGGTAAAAAAATTATTATTAATATGGCACCAGCAGACATCAGGAAAGAAGGTGCTGCTTATGATTTAACACTTGCTATTGGGATTCTTGCTGCTTCCAATCAAATAAAATCTACAAATATTGATAATTATATTATTATGGGAGAGCTTTCTTTAGATGGAAGTTTACAGCCCATCAAAGGAGCGCTACCTATTGCCATTAAAGCAAGAGAAGAAGGTTTTAAACATTTCATCCTACCTAAAGAAAATGCCAAGGAAGCTGCAATTGTAGATAATTTAGAAGTTCTTGGAGTTGATAATATTTTAGAAGTCATCAATCATTTTAACGATGATCAAAAAATTAAACCAACCGTTGTTGATACTCGTGCAGAGTTCTATAAAAACATCGATTTTCCTGAATTTGATTTTTCTGATGTAAAAGGACAAGAATCTATAAAACGTTGCATGGAAATTGCAGCTGCAGGAGGACATAATATTATTTTAATTGGCCCACCAGGTTCTGGAAAAACCATGTTAGCAAAAAGATTGCCTTCTATTTTACCACCAATGACATTGCATGAAGCATTAGAAACTACAAAAATTCATTCTGTGGTTGGTCAAACAAAAAATTACGGGTTATTATATCAACGTCCATTTAGAAGTCCTCATCATACAATATCAGATGTTGCTTTAGTTGGTGGCGGACAATATCCACAACCAGGAGAAATATCATTATCTCATAATGGTGTTCTTTTTTTAGATGAATTACCTGAATTTAAACGAACGGTTTTAGAAGTAATGAGACAACCTTTAGAAGATAGAGAAGTTACTATTTCTAGAGCAAAATTTACAGTTACTTATCCAAGTAGTTTTATGTTAGTAGCTAGCATGAATCCAAGTCCTAGTGGTTTTTTTAATGACCCAAATTCACCTATGACTTCTTCTCCACAAGAAATGCAACGCTATCTAAGTAAAATTTCTGGACCTTTATTAGACAGAATTGATATACATATTGAAGTAACTCCAGTTCCCTTTGAAAAGCTTTCAGAAGAACGAAAAGGAGAATCTTCTGTTGAAATCAGAAAGCGTGTTACAGCAGCAAGAGAAATTCAGTCAAATCGTTTTAAAAAATTAGAAAATGTACATTATAATGCACAAATGAATGTAAAACAAATTCGTGAATTTTGTAAACTTTCTCATGAAAGCTTAGCATTATTAAAAACTGCAATGAAACAACTAAACCTATCTGCAAGAGCTTATGACAGGATATTAAAAGTTGCTAGAACCATTGCCGATTTGGCAAATGAAAAGAATATTTTTCCAGATCACATTGCAGAAGCCATACAATACAGAAGCCTAGATAGAGATGGTTGGTTGGGATGAAATTATTAAGATTCTTATTTTAAAATACTTTTTATAATTTTTAAATGATGATTTGTATGGGCATTTAAAAAACGCACTACT
This sequence comes from Polaribacter marinus, assembly GCF_022662535.1. Taxonomy (GTDB): domain Bacteria; phylum Bacteroidota; class Bacteroidia; order Flavobacteriales; family Flavobacteriaceae; genus Polaribacter; species Polaribacter marinus. Next base: position 240,733 of record NZ_JAKQYM010000003.1, on the reverse strand, counting down.
CTGGCCTTATTTACATTGCCAAATAATGGGTGTTTAAAATATGCTTTTTCATCTAATTTTAAAATTTCTTTTATGTTCTGTCTCGCTTCTGCTAACTGCGTAATAATATCTTCCTTTAAAATTATTTCTGGTGGCTTTACATCTTTTGGTGCTTTTGCCCTTCCTCTTGGAAAAAAATTAAACTGTAAAAGTAGTTTCCCTAAAAAACTAAAGTTATCTACATATAAAGTTGGATCTGAATTCTGCATATTTTTTACTACAGCATTCATAACTTTTAAACTATGATCTATGTGCCATGCAACGTTTGCTTTTGAAATAGCCGTATTTATACGATCACTACTTGGAATATAATTTTCTAAAAGATTTAATTTGTTTTCTAAACTAATAGTATTTAATGTTTTCATTCAGAATTTATTTTTTTGAAAGGTAATAAAACTAATCTTTGAAAGAAAGTTTGCGTTAAGGATTGAACGGTTTGTTTGAGCTCTTTTTGTTTTTTTAAACAAAAAAGCGAGTAGTGAAAGCCTGTTAAAACGCCCAAAAAGAAAAACCCTTACAAATTAATTGCAAGGGTTTTAAATATTTATGAGATTCCTGTTTTTCACAGGAATGACAATTTCGTTTTAAATTTTAATTGCTAATAACTTAGCTTTAAAAACTCAAAACTACTTTTCTAGTATCTATAGTGTTCTGGCTTATAAGGACCATCTACAGTAACACCAATATAAGCTGCTTGCTCTTCGCGTAATTCCGTCAACTCTACTCCTATTTTAGCTAAGTGTAATTTTGCTACTTTTTCATCTAAATGTTTTGGTAACATGTACACATCATTTCCATATGCATCTGCATTTTTCCAAAGTTCGATTTGCGCTAAAGTTTGGTTTGTAAATGAGTTAGACATTACAAAACTTGGGTGACCTGTTGCACAACCTAAATTTACTAAACGTCCTTCTGCCAAAATAATAATATCTTTTCCGTTAATATTATATTTATCAACCTGAGGTTTAATAGTATCTTTAGTATTTCCGTGGTTTTTATTTAACCAAGCCATGTCAATTTCATTGTCAAAGTGTCCAATATTACAAACAATCACCTTGTCTTTCATTGCTTCGAAATGACGACCTTGAATAATATCTTTGTTTCCTGTAGTTGTAATAATAATATCAGAATTTGCAACAACAGTTTCTAATTTCTTCACTTCAAAACCGTCCATTGCAGCTTGTAAAGCACAAATAGGATCAATTTCTGTAACTGTTACAATAGAACCTGCTCCTTTAAAAGATGCTGCAGTTCCTTTACCAACATCACCATAACCACAAACAGTTACACGTTTACCGGCTAACATAATATCTGTTGCTCTACGAATTGCATCTACTGCAGATTCTTTACAACCATATTTATTATCAAATTTCGATTTTGTAACAGAATCGTTTACATTAATTGCTGGCATTGGTAAAGTACCGTTTTTTACTCTTTCATAAAGTCTATGAACTCCTGTAGTAGTTTCTTCTGATAAACCATTGATTCCTCCAGCTAATTCTGGATATTTATCCAAAACCATATTGGTTAAATCTCCACCATCATCCAAAATCATGTTTAAAGGTTTTCTATCTTCTCCAAAGAAAAGTGTTTGTTCTATACACCAATCAAATTCTTCTTCTGTTAATCCTTTCCATGCGTAAACTGCTGTTCCTGCTGCTGCAATTGCTGCTGCTGCTTGATCTTGTGTAGAAAAAATATTACAAGAACTCCAAGTTACTTCTGCTCCTAAAGCTTGTAAAGTTTCTATTAAAACCGCAGTCTGGATAGTCATGTGTAAACATCCTGCAATTCTTGCCCCTTTTAAAGGTTGCTCATTTTTGTATTCTTCTCTTAAAGACATTAATCCTGGCATTTCTGCTTCTGCTAATGTAATTTCTTTTCTTCCCCAAGCTGCCAAAGAAATATCTTTAACTTTATTTGGAACGTAAGCTACTTTTGTGCTCATATTATGTATATTTATATTCTAATTTTTCGAGCTGCAAAGTTACGACATAGATTTTAAAAAAGTATGCCTCTTTACAAAAGTTTAACGGTTAACAAAAACACCAAAGTATTTATTTGGAAAATTGAAGAGTCTTTTAATGAATTAAATACGAACGTTTTACTTACAGATAAAAGTCAGACTCGTTTAGATGGAATGAAATCAGATTTGCATCAGAGAGGCTTTTTAAGTGTACGTCATTTATTAAAAGAAGCTGGTTATTCTGATACCGATTTAATTTATGATGAATTTGGAAAACCACACTTAAAAGATGGAAAATATATTTCTATTACACATTCATTCACTTTTTCTGGTTTAATAATTTCTGATACTTTACATGTTGGTATTGATATTGAGATGCAACGTGATAAAATTTTAAAAATCGCTCATAAATTTACACCTATTGAAGAATACAAAACCATTGCAAATCACGAAGCATTAATTCGTAAATTAACTATTGTTTGGGGAGGAAAAGAGAGTCTGTATAAAATATATGGAAAAAAAAGATTACGCTTTTTAGAACATATTTATATTGAAGACTTTAAGTTTGAAGATAATAAAACGGCAGGTGAAATTAGATATGAAGGAGATACTTATTCTTACAATATTCGGTTTTTAGAATTTGATGGTTTTACTTGTGTATTTGCTTTTTAAAAGAATCACAAAGTTTTGAAAATCAAAAATTTGCAAAACAATCTAATATTAAAAAAAACACCTTTACAGAATCAATTCTCTATTAATTAGAGTAAAACATATAAACCCAAATAGATCTAGAAACTCTTAGATTAAAGGTGCTTAATAATATAACAGTTGTAATCGCTAAAATAGCAACGGATATATAAGAGAAATCAAATATCAGTTTAAATAAAACTATATTCGCTATCATTTCTGCAGATATTAGCGCATAACTTACAAACATAGCCCCAAAAAAGAAACCGGGTTCTTTTTCAAATTTAAAATTACATTCATTGCAGTGAGTATTCATTTTAGGGACTCTAAACAAAAGAAGGTTTCCTAATTGATTATACATTTTTCCGTTTTTACAATTAGGACATTTACATTTTAAAACATCAATTACATTTGCCATACTATCTAATTTATTAATACAACAAAATTAAGTTGATAAAACTGCATTTACCATATAGTATAATCGCTATTTTTTGTACTTTTAGGACATTCTTATGAAGATACCTGTTTTAAAAATTGATCAATTTCAAGAATCCGAATCGTTAAATGATTTGTATATCAATTCTTTTTCAAATCATATTGAGTTGAACAAAAAATTAATTGACAAACCTCACAGTCATAATTTTTACTTATGCGTTCTTTTTACCGAAGGATTTGGTAAGCATGAAATTGATTTTAATTCTTATCAAGTAAATCCAGGTAAGGTTTTCTTTTTAAAACCGGGTCAAACTCATTCTTGGCAGTTTGATACAAAACCAGAAGGTTTTATCTTTTTCCATTCTCAAGAATTTTATGAAATTACATTTTTAGATCATACCCTCCACTCATTTCCTTTTTATTATTCGAATCAGAATCCGCCTTTCTTAGAATTGTCTCCATTAAAAATGGATGTATTAAAACCAAAGTTTGAAGAAGTTTTTGCAGAATATCAACAACAAAACTTGTTAAGAGAATTAAAAATAATAAACCTAATAAATAGTATTTATATAGATTTAGCAAGAGCGTATACTTCAAATGTTAATTTAGAAAAACTGGTTTCACCTAGCTACTCTATGATACTCGAAAAATTAGAACACTTAATACATCAATATTTTTATAAAGAAAAATTGCCTAAGTTTTATTCCGATCAATTAAACATCACTACGAAACACCTAAATAGAGTTGTAAAAAAAACACTAAACAAAACTACAAGTCAATTAATTTCTGAAAGAATCATCTTAGAATCTAAAAGATTAATTATTCATTCTGGAAATAACTTGGCTGCTATTGCAGATACGCTTCAATTTTCTGATTACGCTTATTTTTCAAGGTTCTTTAAATCTAAAACAGGTTGTACTCCAATGGATTTTAGAAAAAAATATACTTCCTAAATAGGCAATTAGTCTCTCTACGAAAAATAAACCTCTTTAAGATTAATCTCCTTGTAATTTCTTATTTTCGCAATCGTGAACATTTACCAAAATATTTTACTAGCTCAAAAAGAAGGCAAAAAACTGTTGGCAGTTTTAATCGATCCAGAAAAGATTGAACTAGAAAATATTTCTTCTTTTTTTGAAAAAGTACACCAATCTATTACAACACATATTTTTGTAGGTGGTAGTACAGATAAAAACAACTTAACAGATAAAGTTGTAGCAATAATTAAAAAAGAAACTCATTTACCTGTTATTTTATTTCCTGGTGATGTTTCTCAAATCTCACAAAAAGCAGACGGAATTTTATTTTTAAGTTTACTTTCTGGTAGAAATCCGGAATATTTAATAGAGCAACAAATTAAAGCAGCTCCATTTTTAAAAAGCTCTAATTTACAAATCTTACCCACGGGTTATATTTTAATTGATGGCCAAAAAGAAACGGCTACCCAAAAAGTAAGTAATACAAAACCTATTGATCAAGAAAATAGAGAACTCATTTTAAATACCGCTTTAGCTGGCGAATTTTCTGGTAAAAAACTTATTTATATAGAAGCCGGTAGTGGTGCCACAGTGCCTGTAAACACAAATATTATTACTCTTGTAAAAAATCATTTATCAATTCCTTTAATTATTGGTGGTGGAATTCGCACAAAAAAACAACTAGAAAACGCTTTTTATGCAGGAGCAGATTTAGTGGTTATTGGAACTGCTTTTGAAAATGATGAATCCTTTTTTGAAGATTTGAAAAAATAGACTTCAATTAATGTTCAAATGATAGAAAACATTAAATTTACAACTTCAAATAAAATTCAATGTCAGAAATTATTGACTTCCTTTTTGGACAATACAGAACCTACGAAACCGTAGATATTGTTCTAGAAATTATTGCCGTTATTTTTGGTTTTTTATCTGTTTGGTATTCTAAACAAAATAAAATTTGGGTGTTCCCAACAGGAATGGTTAGCACAGCTATTTTTGTGTATTTACTTTTAAAATGGAGTCTTTTAGGAGATATGATGATAAATGCATACTATTTTATAATAAGTATTTACGGTTGGTATATTTGGACTTATAAAAGTGATGGGGAACACGAAACACCAATTACCAAAACTACTTTAAAAGAAAAAAAATTAAGTGTTTTCATTTTTATTGCAACACTTATTTTTGTATATGCAGTGTATACTTATTTTGAAAAATGGACGAGTTGGACTGCTTATGTTGATACAATTACTACAGCAATTTTCTTTGTAGGAATGTGGTTAATGGCAAAACGAAAAATAGAAAATTGGATTTATTGGATTATTGGAGACATTATATCTGCCCCTTTATATTTTTATAAAGGATTTACTTTTACCAGTTTTCAATATTTAATATTTACATTTATAGCAATATTTGGTTATTTAGCATGGAAAAAAAGCTTAAACAAAAACCTATCAATATCTTAAAGGTAGTTTTATTTGGACCTGAATCTACAGGAAAAACAACTCTTTCTAGACAATTAGCGCGTTATTATAATACGGTTTGGGCACCAGAATTTGCCAGAGAATACCTACAAAACAAATGGAATAACGAACGTAAAACATGTGAAAAGGAAGATTTAATTCCGATTGCTGTTGGACAAATGAAACTAGAAAACAAATTGGCAAAAAAAGCCGATAAAGTTTTAATTTGTGATACCGATTTACTAGAAACTAAAGTATATTCAGAAGAATATTACGGAGGATTTGTTGATGAAAACTTAAACAAAGGGGCAAACCAAAATCAATATGATTTATACCTATTAACCTACATAGACACACCTTGGGAAGAAGATGATTTACGAGATAGACCAGAATTGCGTTTAGAGATGTTTCTTGCCTTTGAAAAGGCTTTAAAAACACATCATAAAAACTATATTTTATTAAAAGGAGACAAAGAAACTCGCCTAGAAGAAGCAACAAAAGCAATTGATAAAATGATTGCTGAAAAAGAAAATTTATACTCTTTCTCTGACACCCTAATTGATTTAGATATGCATTTTTTACATCAAAATATAGACGATTTTGGTAATTCTTATGACTATTAATGAATTCAGAAGAAATTGTAAAAGAACTCTATTTTAAAGCTATTAAAAGTTCTGGTGCTGGTGGGCAACATGTAAATAAAACTTCTTCTAAAATTGAACTAACCTTTGATTTAAATACTTCAAATGCTTTATCGGATATAGAAAAACAACTTCTATCTCAGAAACTATCTTCTCGATTAACTAAAGAAAATATACTTATTTTAGCTTGTGATGAGAGTCGTTCTCAACACAGAAATAAGGAGGTTGCAATCAAACGTTTTCTAGAATTATTAAAAACCAATTTAATTCGCCCTAAAAAAAGAAGACCTACAAAACCGAGTAAATCTTCTGTTAGAAAGAATACCGAAAAGAAAAAAAGAGCTTCATTAAAAAAAACTTTAAGAAAAAAACCTAAACTCGATTAAGAATTCATTTTTTGTAAATATTCTCCCATTTTTTGATGCACAACATTGACTGCTTTTAAAGGACGAATCATTACTTTAATTTCTTTTAACTTTCCTTCTTTAGTAAATTTAATCATATCTATTCCTTCTACAGAAATTCCATCAATTTCAGTCACAAATTCTAGCATAGCATTTTCATCATCACAAACTTCTCTAACATACTTAAAGTTATTATTAGCAATAATTTCTGCAGCAGCCATTAAATACATACTTACCATAAAACTTCCTTCAATTGGTTTAAAAACAATTGGAGAATATAAAACAGCTTCATCATCTAAAAAATCTCCTAAATTTTCGTGGTTTTTATTTTTTACAAATTCATGCCAAGTTTCCAATCCTTTTAAAGTGTTCATCTTATATTTTTTTAAGTTAAAAATCAAATCTACAAAAAAATGATTTAGTTGTTTTCTAATTCAAAAATCCAAATTACATTTGCACCGTTCTCATAAAGGGGTGCTTTAAAAGGCTGAGATCATACCCAATGAACCTAGAACAGGTAATGCTGTTTAGGGAAATAATAGTATCAAAATTGATGCTATATAACTAATTATTCAATATTAATCACAAGAATAATTACCTCTTTTTATTCGTTTTAATTTTTTTAAAATGAAAAAAATTACCATTTTTTTATTCTTGTTTGTAAGCTTACTTGCAAACGCCCAGACATTTACACTTAAAGGAAAAGTAGTAAATGAAAACAATGAACCTTTACCAGGAGCTACTATTTTGGTAAAAGAAAGTACAAAAGGAACTTCCTCTGATTTTCAAGGGATATTCACACTAAACCTTACAAAAGGAAACTACACTATTAAAGTATCTTTTCTAGGTTACAAGACCGTTTCGAAAGAAATTTCATTAACAAAAAATGAAGATATTACTTTTTCTTTAGAAACAAATTCAACTATTTTAGAAGAGGTTTTAGTTTCTGCGGTTCGTGTAAATGCAGATGTTCCTGTTACGTTTTCTAACTTATCTAAAAAGGAAATCTCAAAACGTAATTTAGGTCAAGATATTCCTATTCTGCTAAACTATATGCCTTCTGTAGTTTCATCATCCGATGCTGGTGCAGGCGTTGGTTACACTTACATGAGCGTACGTGGTTCTAACGGAGAACGAATCAATGTAACTGTTAATGGAATTCCATATAACGACGCAGAAAGTCATGGTTCTTTTTGGGTAAACTTAAGTGATTTTGCTTCTTCTACTCAGAACTTACAATTGCAACGAGGAGTTGGAACATCAACCAACGGTTCAGGTGCTTTTGGCGCAAGTTTAAATATTTTAACCGATGCAGTTTCTGATGAAGCTTCTGCAGAAATATCAAATTCATTTGGTTCATATGCTACAAGAAAACACACTGTAAAATTTAGTACAGGAAAAATAAATGATCATATAGAAATTGCAGGACGTTTGTCTAACATTTATTCTGATGGTTATGTAGACAGAGCTTATTCTGATTTAAAATCTTACTATTTACAAGGAAGTTATTCCGATGAAAATACGTTGATTAAAGCGATTACTTTTGGAGGAAAAGAAAAAACCTACCAAGCTTGGGAAGGCTTAACAGCTAATCAATTAAAAGAAAACAGAAGGCAAAACCCATATACTTACGAGAATGAAGTCGATGATTATGACCAAAACCATTATCAATTGCATTGGAATGAAAAACTAAACGAAAACTGGTCTACAAACTTAGGCTTAAACTACACAAAAGGTTCAGGTTTTTTTGAGCAGTACAAAGAAGATAGAGATGCTGCCGATTACAATAATTTAATTATTGATGGTACAGACGTAATTGTAAGACGTTGGTTAGACAACAATTTTTACGTTGTAAATTTCAACACAAATTACAAAACAGAAAAACTAAATTTTATTACTGGAATTTCATATTCTAATTATTCTGGAAATCATTTTGGTGAAGTAATTTGGGGAGAAGACTTAGCTCCAAACGTAAACATAAGAGATCGTTATTATTTTTCTGATGCAAAAAAAATAGATTTTTCGATTTTTGCAAAAGCTACTTTTGAAATTAACGCAAAGCTTTCTGCTTATGCAGATGTACAAGGGCGATTTGTAAATTATCAAACAAAAGGGATTACCTCTAAAATAGTACCTATCGATGTAGATACAAACTTTAATTTTTTTAATCCAAAATTTGGTTTAACATATAGAATTAACCAAGATAATAATTTATACACTTCTTTTGCCGTAGCAAATAGAGAACCAAATAGAAATGATTTTGAAGGAGGAGTAACAACTCCTGAAACTTTAAATGATTTAGAATTTGGTTGGCGTTTAAAGAAAGAAAACATCAAATTAAATACCAATATTTATTATATGAATTATAAAAATCAATTGGTATTAACAGGTGCCATAGATGGTGTTGGTGCACCTATAAGAGCTACTTCTGGTAACAGTTATCGGTTAGGTCTAGAAATAGATGCAGATATTACTTTATCTGATAAATTTTCTATAAAACCTAATGCTGCTTTTAGTACAAATAAAAATAAAGATTTTTTTGCTCAAATTGATGGGAAATTACAAAACTTAGGAAACACGAATTTATCTTTCTCTCCTGATGTTGTTCTTGGAAACATTTTTGTTTATCAGCCAAAAGAAAATTTACAAATTTCATTTTTATCTAAATTTGTAGGAAAACAGTATATGAGTAATTATAGTAGTAAAATTTCTAAAGATGATATTTTAAAAAGTTTTTTTACTTCTGATTTAAATGTTGTTTATGAAATAACACCAAATAAGATTTTTAAATCTATTGTGTTTTCTGCTTTAGTAAACAACATATTCAACAAAAAATATGTAGATAGAGGTTACTATTACACATATGATGACACTTGGTCTACTCCAGGAAACACAACAACTATAGATGGCGCTGGTTATTATCCACAAGCCACAAGAAACTTCTTAATTGGAGCTACATTGAAATTTTAAAAAAACTTCATTTATAGTCCTTTTTAAGTCAAAAACAATAAAAATAAGCCATTTTTTAGCAAAAATGGCTTATTTTTTGTACTTTTGGCATCTATGAAAACATCTACAATTTATCAAAATCGAAATACTAGAATCTATAACTTTGGTTTTAGTGTCTTCAAAAATCAGTCTGATAAATTTATTCCTCCAGCTTTCTAGCTACTATTTTTGCACTTTTTCTGCAAAACTTTTTACTTCACATTATTTATTCTAAAAACAATCATTGGAGTGTATTTATATGCATTCCCAAAAACTAATATTATGAAAATAATTAAATTTAAAAGAAACACAAAACACGAAAAATATTATTCATCTGCAATGGGAACCTTAAATTCTAGAGTTACCTATATCAAAAAATATGTTTTAGGTTTCCCTATCAAAACAATTCATAAATATAGAGAAACCTATTATGGAGAAGTTAAAAATTGTGATGATTGCAACTTATTTATTTAAAATAAATTAACTTAGACTTTCACAAAAAGTACTGAGACTTTTATTTTAAAATCTTATCAATGAGAAAAAAAACTCTATTTCTACTTATTTCTATAATTGGTCTTTTCATATTATATAATATATCTGCTCCTCAATCTAATTTTTTTGAACACTATAAAAAGAATGATATAGCTTCAAAAACCTTAAGAGAATTTCAAAACAGAAAAACAAAAAAGATAACTGTTAATTCCGTTTCCTGGCAATATTTATCAACAGGAAAAGGAACAAAAACAATTGTTTTTTTACACGGAATGGGAGGCGCTTATGATTTGTGGTGGCAACAAATAAACTATTTTGAAAATGATTTTAAAATTATTACCTATACCTTACCAGATGAAATTGATAATTTAAATGATGCTTTAGCAGGAATTAAGTCGATTTTAAAGGAAGAAAAAGTTGATAAGTTTATTGCTGTCGGAACTTCTATGGGAGGATATATTACACAATACATTTTAAAATCAATCCCAGAAAGAGTTGAAAAAGTTGTGTTTGGAAATACTTTTCCACCAAATGAAGATTTACTAAAAGATAATTTATTAAAAAGTAAAATTATTCCTTTTTTACCAGAAATTGTAATCTCTAAATTAGGAGACAAAACATTAAAAGATAAACTGCTACCAGCCGCAAAAAACGATACGCTTTTAGCTTGTTTTTTACCTTCGTTACCCTTTTCTAAAAAGAGTTTTATAAATAGGTTTAAAGTAGTTGTAGATCCGTTTACAATTAATTCTACAGAAAATAAATATAAACAGATTTCTAAACTTATTATAGAATCTGATAACGATCCTTTAATACCTAAAAAATTAAGAAAAGAGATAAAAGAGTTGTATCTAAATGCAAAAGTTTACACCTTTCATAATGAAGGTCATTTTCCATATATAAACGCTTCAAATGAATACAATAAGGTTTTAGATTATTTTATAAACGATAAAACACCTAAACTTAAGTAAACAAAAAACCTGAAGAAAATTCCTCAGGTTTTTTTTATATAATATCTTATAGTGTGATTAGTTTTCTTGCTTCCATTTATTATAACCTCCTAAAACATTAACAATTTTATAGCCTTTTTCTTGCAACATTTTGGATGCTTTTAAACTTCTGCTTCCGCTTCTACAATACAAATAAACCACTTTGTTTTTATCTATTTGTTTTGTAGCATCTGTATAAAAACTATCACTATAAAAATTTGCAAACAAAGCTGTTTCTATAAACCCTTGTTTCGTTTCTTTTGGCGTTCTAACATCTATTAGTTGTATTTTTTCTTTCGCCAATAAATCTTTTAATTCTGATGTTGTTATCGATTTTATTTCTTGAGAATTACCACATGAGATAAAAAACAAACTCAAGAAAAAACAAGTTATTACTTTTTTCATTTTATGATTTTAAAGTTGACGGACAAACTGTTGCTGTTCTTTTGATATTGGTTTTTTTTATTTCGTCATAACCCCCAGCAACATCTATTACGTTATGAAATCCACGAGCTTTTAAAATTGACGATGCAATTACAGAACGATAACCACCAGCACAATGCACATAAAAATCTCCTTTTTTAGGAAATTCAGAAATATGATTGTTTAGAAAATCTAAAGGTGTATTTTCTGCAACTTCTATGTGTTCACTAGTATATTCTCCAGGTTTTCTAACATCAAAAACAACTGCGTTTTCTCTTATTTTTTCTTCTAAAACAATTGCAGAAACAGATTCTAAAGTATCCACTTCTTTATTTGCTTTCTTCCAAGAATCGAAACTCCCATCTAAATAACCCAATACATTATCAAAACCAACTCTAGACAAACGAGTTATAGTTGTTTCTTCTTCTCCTAAAGGGGTTACTAATAAAATTGGTTGTGTCACATCTTTTATTAAAGCGCCAACCCATGGTGCAAATGTGCCTCCTAACCCAATAAAAATTGATTGTGGAATAAATCCTTTTATAAATTCTGATTGATGACGAACGTCTAAAATAATAGCATCCGTTTCATTAGCAATCAATTCAAAATCTAAAACCGACAATGCTCTTGCACTGTTCTTAATAATTTCATCAATTGACTTATAACCTTCTTTATTCATTTTAACATTTAACGGAAAATATGCAGGAGGAGGTAATAAACCATCTGTAACTTCTTTAATAAATTCTTCTTTAGTCATGTCTGCTCTTAGCGCATAATTGGTTTTCTTTTGATCTCCAATAGTTCCTACAGTTTCTTTACTTAGGTTTTTACCACAAGCAGAACCTGCGCCATGTGCAGGATAAACAATAACATCGTCTGCTAAGGTCATTACTTTATTGCGTAAACTTTCATATAAAAATCCGGCTAAATCTTTTTCTGTGATATCTCCTTTTTGTGCTAAATCGGGTCTTCCAACATCTCCTAGAAAAAGTGTATCTCCACTAAAAATAGCAAGGTCTTTTCCTTCTTTATTTTTCAGCAAATAACAAGAACTTTCCATTGTATGTCCTGGAGTGTGTAATACTGTTATTGTTAAATCACCAACATTAAAAACTTGTTGATCTTCTGCTATAATTGCTTCGAAACTTGTTTTAGCTGTTGGGCCATATACAATTTCTGCACCTGTTTTTTCTGCTAGTGTTACATGACCACTAACAAAATCTGCATGAAAGTGGGTTTCAAAAATATATTTTATTTTTGCATTGCTCTTGCTAGCTTTGTCAATATAATCTTGCACTTCTCTTAATGGATCTATAATTGCTACTTCACCTTTACTTTCTATATAATAGGCTCCCTGTGCTAAACAACCTGTGTAAATTTGTTCTATTATCATGCTTTAATTTCTCTATTTTTAAACTTCAAAAAAACATTATAAACCATATATTTAAAATGATATTTATCAGTAACATTTATAATTATTTGTATGCTTGATGTATATATTTTGCATACTTTTCTTGATGTTTTCTATCTCCTGTTTTATAAAATCTAACAGCTTGATTTACTTTCATAAAGAAGTGATTGATACCTATAATATCTAAAATTCCACTTCTAAAAAAATCATCTCTTACTGGTCCTTTAACTCCCGCAAAATAAAAAACTACTCCTTTTTTCTTATAGTACTTAATGCGTTCTTTTAACATTTCTACACCTGTACTATCTACTCTATTAATACTCTCTGCGTCTAATACAATCAATTTTAATGCCTTTCCTTTTTTAGCTGCCATTTCGTCTAAATTATCTCTAAAATAATTCGAATTTGCATAAAATAATTGTGCATCAAACCTAAACACTAAAATATCATCTTCAATAATTACTTCTTCAAAACGATTTTTATTTCTGTAAAAATTAGAATCTGGAACTTTTCCTAATTCAGTTACATAAGGTCTTGAAGTTCTAAATATTAAAACAACTAATGACAAACCTACACCAACTATGATTCCGTACTCAATTCCAAAAAAAAGTGTTCCTAGAAAAGTAGCAATCATTAACCAAAAATCTAAAATATTTGCTTTCCATAAAAAAGCTGCTTCTTTAAAATTTATCAAACCAAAAACTGCTACGATAATGATTGCAGCTAAAACTGTTTTTGGCAAATGGTAAAAAAGGGGCGTTAAAAAAAGTAAGGTTATCATCACCATTACTACAGAAACTAATGCTGCCATTCCCGTTTTTGCGCCGCTTTCTTGATTTATTGCAGAACGAGAAAAACTTGAAGTAGTAGGATATGCTTTGAATAATGATCCTACCATATTTCCTAATCCTAAAGCAATTAATTCTTGATTTGGTCTTATTCTATATTCATCTTGTTTGGCTTCTAAAGATTTTCCTATAGAAATGGTTTCTAAGTAACCTACCATTACTAAAGTTAGAGCAATGGGTAACAATTGTTTTATTTGTTCTAAATCGAATTCTGGAATTCCAAATTTAGGTAAACCTGAAGGAATATCTTTTACAATAGACACATCTGAAAAACTATTTCCAAAATATTTCATGGAAACAATACCAAGAACAACAACAATAAGTGCATTTGGAATTTTCTTATTAATTTTTCTAAATACTATAATAATAAACATAGATATTACACCTATAGTAGTCGTATGCCCGTTAAATCTTAAAATTTGACGCCAAATATCTTCAACTATAACGTGAATTTGATCGCTTTGAATAAAATCTACACCTAATAAATTTCTAAATTGATTAAGTCCAATAATTAATGCCACAGCAGATGTAAATCCTGTAATAACTGGTCTAGATAAAAAATTAACAATAAACCCTAAACTAAAAATTCCTAAAATAAATTGAATGGTCCCAACCATTAACGCCAATAAAATAGCAATAGAAATATAACTATCAGAACCTGCTAAAGCCATTGTAGAAACACCTGTTGCTACAATTAAACTATCCATGGCTACAGGTCCAATTGCTACTTGTTTTGATGATCCAAAAATAGCATAAATAACTTGTGGCATTAGCGCACAATACAATCCATAAATTGGAGGTAAACCTGCAATTAAAGCATAGGCTATTCCTTGTGGAATTAAAATAATACTAACAGTAATACCAGCAACTAAATCTCCTCTAAAAAGATTTTTTTTATAGTTAGGTAACCATTCTAAGATTGGTATTATTTTTTTAATATTCATCTTTTAAAATAATTCTCCTTGATTTTTTTCTTTTGTTCTTCCTAGGTGTTTATAAGCCAATTCGGTAACCTCTCTTCCTCTTGGTGTTCTCATAATAAACCCTTGTTGAATTAAAAAAGGTTCATATACTTCTTCTATGGTTTCAGTATTTTCACTAACGGCTGTAGCTATTGTGCTAATACCAACAGGACCTCCTTTAAACTTATCAATAATGGTTGCTAATATTTTATTATCCATTTCATCTAAACCATGCGCATCTACATTTAATGCTTTTAAAGCATATTTTGCAATTTCTATAGTAATGCTTCCATCTCCTTTTATTTGCGCAAAATCTCTAACTCTACGTAGTAAGGCATTTGCAATTCTTGGAGTTCCTCTACTTCTTCCTGCAATTTCAATTGCAGCTTCCATAGAGATAGGAACTTTTAAAATAAAGGCACTTCTTTGAATAATAGTTGTAAGTAATTCTGTTTTGTAGTAATGCAATCTGCTACTGATTCCAAAACGAGCTCTCATTGGCGCTGTAAGCAAACCAGATCGGGTTGTTGCTCCAATTAAGGTAAAAGGTTCTAAATTGATTTGAACAGTCCTAGCATTGGGGCCAGACTCAATCATAATATCAATTTTATAATCTTCCATTGCAGAATATAAATACTCTTCTACAATTGGGCTTAAACGATGAATTTCATCAATAAATAAGACATCCCTTTCATCAAGATTCGTTAACAAACCTGCTAAATCTCCTGGTTTGTCTAAAACCGGTCCTGAGGTTACTTTAATTCCAACTTGTAATTCATTTGCTAAAATATGAGCTAACGTTGTTTTTCCTAAACCAGGAGGACCATGAAATAATGTATGATCTAAAGCTTCATCTCTTTGATTAGCAGCTTCAACAAAAATCTTTAAGTTATCAATTGCTTGATCTTGTCCTGTAAAATCTTCAAAAGAAAGTGGACGTAATTTTTTTTCTACATCTAAATCTTCAGTTGATAAGTTGTCGTTTTCAGGATTCAAGTTCTCATTCATAGATACAAAGATAATATTATTTGAGGTACATTTTTGGTATGTTTTGTTACATAACAAAAAAACCTTTCCAAAAATATGGAAAGGTTTTTATTAAATTATATAAAACATTATTTATGATGGTTCTTCACCATCTAATAAAGGTGTTGTTTGTAACACAAAGTCTTCTCCATGTAAAAAGTCACTGTCATCATCATTTGGATCTACACGTTTACTATAATCGTATGCCCATCTGTGAACTTCAGGAATTTTACCTGGCCAGTTACCATGAACATGTTCAATAGGTGTTGTCCATTCTAATGTATTTGATCTCCAAGGATTTTGGGTTGCTTTTTCTCCTCTATAAATAGAGATAAAGAAATTTGCTAAAAATATAATTTGAGCTAAACCACCAATCAAGGCAAAAATTGTAATTACAACGTTGATATCTGCTAAATCATCAAATAATGGAAAATTTGTATTTGTATAGTATCTACGTGGTAAACCTGCCAAACCAATAAAGTGCATTGGCCAGAAAACACCATAAGCACAGATTATTGAAATCCAAAAGTGCCAGTAACCTAATGTTTTATTCATCATTCTTCCATACATTTTAGGGAACCAATGATAAACACCCGCAAACATACCAAAGATGGCAGAAACTCCCATTACTAAATGGAAATGCGCAACAACAAAATACGTATCATGTACATTAATATCTAAAGCAGAATCTCCTAAAACCAATCCTGTTAAACCACCTGTTACAAATGTTGAAACCAATCCGATAGAAAATAACATGGCAGGATTTAATTGTAAATTCCCTTTCCATAAGGTAGTAATATAGTTAAATGCTTTTACCGCTGAAGGTATTGCAATTAATAAAGTTGTAAATGTAAATACAGAACCTAAAAATGGGTTCATTCCAGAAACAAACATATGATGTCCCCAAACAATTGTAGATAAAAATGCAATTGCCATAATAGAACCAATCATTGCTCTATAACCAAAAATAGGTTTTCTAGAGTTTGTTGATATAATTTCTGATGTAATACCCAAAGCAGGTAATAAAACAATATATACTTCTGGGTGACCTAAAAACCAAAATAAATGTTCAAACAATACTGGTGAACCACCTTGATAATGTAAAACTTCTCCAGAGATAAAAATATCTGATAAATAAAATGACGTACCAAAACTTCTATCAAAGATCAACAATAATGCTGCTGATAATAATACAGGGAAAGAAACAACACCAATAACTGCAGTGATAAAGAAAGCCCACATTGTTAATGGCAATCTTGTCATTTTCATTCCTTTTGTTCTTAAGTTGAAAATTGTAACAATATAGTTTAATGATCCTATTAATGATGAAGCAATGAATATAGCCATAGAAACTAACCATAAAGTCATACCTAAACCAGAACCTGGAATTGCTTGAGGTAAGGCACTTAGAGGAGGATATACTGTCCAACCTGCTGATGCAGGTCCCGCTTCAACAAATAAAGAAATCACCATGATTATACTTGATAAAAAGAATAACCAATACGATACCATATTTAAGAAACCAGAAGCCATATCTCTAGCTCCAATTTGCAATGGAATTAATAAGTTAGAAAATGTACCACTTAAACCTGCAGTAAGTACAAAGAATACCATAATGGTACCATGAATTGTTACAATTGCTAAGTAAATATCTGGATTCATAACCCCATCCGTTTGATGGTGCCCTAAAAACGCTTCAATAATAGAAAACGATTTTTCTGGCCATGCAATTTGCATACGAAATAACATAGACATAAAAACTCCAATAATCCCCATAAATATACCAGTTATTAAGAACTGTTTAGAGATCATTTTATGATCTTGACTAAAAATATATTTAGTTACAAATGTTTCTTTATGATGATGTTCTGACATAATCTTTTTATTTGTAGTATCTTTTAATTTAATTATTTAATAACTGATGCTAAAGTTGGTTGTTCTGCAATCCACTTGTTGTATTCTTCTTCCTCTACAACTGTAATTTTCATTTGCATATTATAGTGAGAAGCTCCACAAATTTTATTACATAATAACAAATAGTCGAAAACGTAAGGGTCTTCTCCTTTTTCTTTTCTTATTTTGTTAATTCCTGCAGTTTTTTCAATTACCTCAGATTGTTGTCTCATTTCTTCAGTAGTATACTTAGGAGTAAAACCGAATTGTGTTACCATACCAGGTACACAGTTCATTTGTGCTCTAAAATGAGGCATATAGGCAGAATGTAAAACATCTTGAGAACGAAATTTAAAGTGAACTTTTCTACCTTTAGGTAAATATAATTCAGTTACATGTTTATCGTCTAAAGCATTTTTATCTGTCATATCAACCCCCATTGTGTTAATACCTTTTATGTAATTTACATTTCCATATCCTAATGTATTGTCTTCTCCAGCGTAACGTGCGTCCCATCTAAATTGTTGAGCATAAACTTCAATTACAATAGCATCTTTATCATCAGACAAGTCCATGGTATTATTCCACTGCCAAAGACCATAACCAATTAACACCACTAAAACGGCTGCAGGTGTAACGGTCCAAATCAATTCTAATTTATGACTATCTGCATAAAATTTAGCCTTTTGACCTTCTCTTCCCCTATATTTAAAGGTAAAGTAAAAGATTAAAAACTGCATTAAAAATTGCACAATACCAATTAACCAGAATGTAATATCAAATAGATTATCATCGTGTTCTCCTTCAATAGAAGCAGATTCTGGTAACATTATTACATTCATGAAAATTAAACAATAAATCATCATTCCATATAAAAATGCCATGAATGCAAGGGCTAATTTTCCTTGTGTAGCGTTGTCCTTATTGGTAGCTATTGAACTTCTTAAGTTCATGATTCTGGTTATTTGCCAAAAACTTACTCCTATTGCAACAACTATAAAAATATAAAATAGAGCTAACATACTTATCTCGTCTTAATTATTTTAATTCAATTATTTATTAATGATGATCTCCTGATCCTTCTCCTCTGTGTTCGATGTTATAGTAGTGAAAGTGTTCACTCTCTTTTAAGAATGGATTTCCAACTGGTATAGGATTTGCTTTTGCAAATGCACTAAAAACAGTAAAAATAAATACTCCTAAAAAGAATAACAATGCACTAAATTCTGTAATACCAAAAGACCAATGTGCTCCTACAGTTGCAGGCATAACCATTACAAAAACGTCTACATAATGTCCTAACAATATTACAACACCTCCTATCACAACAAACCAAGGAATACTTTTAAAATCGCTATTTAATAATAACAATATTGGAAAAACAAAGTTCATACCTAGCATTCCAATAAAAGGTAATTTATATTCTTCAAATCTCATAGCAAAATATGTAGTTTCTTCTGGAATATTTGCATACCAGATTAACATAAACTGAGCAAACCATAAGTAGGTCCAGAAAATAGAGAACCCAAACATAAACTTAGCCAAATCATGAATATGACTATCATTCACTGCTGGTAAAAAACCTTTAGAACGTAAATAAATAGTAACAAAAGCGATTGCTGTTAATGCACTTACTAAAAAACCTGATAATACATACCATCCAAATAATGTAGAGAACCAGTGAGGATCTAATCCCATAATCCAATCCCAAGACATCATTGATTCGGTTAACATAAATAAGAAGATAAATCCAACAGAAACATTATAGTTTAACTTGTAAGTTTTATTAGCATCATTTGCAGTATCTTCTTTAATAGAATTTCTACGAATAAACCATCTATATGCATTCCATATCAATAAATACACAACACCTCTAATAGTCCAATCTGGAATATTCATCCACCAAGATTTACCATCTATAATTGCATCATAATTTTCATGACCTGGAGTAAAAGTTCCTTCTGCCATCCATGGAAATATATGATTCATATGCATAATACTTGCTACAATAAAGAGTAACATAAAAATAGAAGTTGGTACTAAGTTGGCTGTTATCGCTTCCATCACTCTAAATAGAACAACAGACCAAGCCGATTGCGCTACTCTTTGCGATGCATAAAAAGCTAAAACAACTAATGAAATTCCTAAAAAGAAAAACAAAGCTACATAAACTGCAGACCAAGGTTTATTTTGTAATTGATGAAAAACATGCTCGTCATGAGCTGCATCATGATGTTTGCCATGAGCATCTGCAGAAACATGAGCTTTATTTGCATCATGATTTTCGGTTGCATGTTCAATTTTTTTAGCATCTTCATGTAAAACTTCATGACCGTTGCCATGAGAGTCTACTTGTTGTGCTATAATGTCTTTAGCTTCTTCTACTGTTTTTGGTGCAGTAAAAAAACCATATGTAATTCCTAAAGCGCCTAAAAGAATTAGAGCTAATGAGAATGTTTTTAATTTACCAGAGAATTGATACATATCTTTCGTATTCTTTCTTTTTGTAATTATTTTGCTAAATCTGAACGTAAATGTTCTACGTATTGTACTATTTGCCAACGTTCTGTGTACGTTAATTGAGAAGCATGAGATCCCATTAAACCTTTACCATACATAATTACATGATAAATAGTTCCTGCGTTTACATCTCTATCTTTATAGTTTGGAATTCCTTCAAACTTTTCTCTTTGTGACAAAACTCCATCACCATCTCCTTTTTTACCATGGCAAGATATACAATAAATATCGTACATTTTTTTACCATTTTCTAAATTAGCTTCTGTAGCTTCTAAAGGATTGGTTAATTCTGCTTTTGCTTTATCGTAACCTTCGTTAGTGTTAGGAATATCATAAGTGGGATGTCCTCCTCTTGCAATTGTTCCTGCAACTGGTTTTAAGTTAACTGGTTTACCGTTTAAACCTTCAGCACCATTTACATCATAAGGTACAGATACATACATATCTGGCATATATTGTAATTTTGGTGTACGTTTATTACAAGATACCAAACTTGTAAATATTACTAAAGCGATAATTAATTTAAAATTCTTCATTATCTATAAATTAGTGCTTGTCTACTATATTAATTTCTACAGCTCCTGTTTTTTGTAATAATGCGGTTAATTCATCTACATTATTATGTACAGGGATTTCCATTAAGAAATGATCATCTGTAGTTCTAGGATCTGGATTTTCAGCTTCTTTAAATGGCCAAATTCTACTTCTCATATAAAAAGTAATTACCATTAAATGGGCTGCAAAAAACACGGTTAATTCAAACATAATTGGCACAAAAGCTGGCATATTTTCTAACCAAGAAAAACTAGGTTTACCTCCAATATCTTGTGGCCAATCTTGAATCATCATATAATTTGTCATCCAAATAGCAAAACATAACCCAGTGATCCCATAAAAGAAAGCTGTAATAGCTAATCTTGTAGGAGCTAAGCCCATTGCTTTGTCTAATCCATGCACTGGAAATGGACAAAATACTTCTTCAATATGATGATGTTTTGCCTTTACAGTTTTCACTGCATCTAACAAAATCTCGTCATCCGTATAAAACGCGTGAATAACTTTTGATGATTCCATAATTATTCTTTATCTTTTTTATCTGATTCACCCTCTAAGTTTGCTATTTTAATAGCAGGTTTAGTTGGTATACCTTGTTCACTTCTCTTCTTGTAAAACTCACCAGAAGATTTCAATATTGTTTTTACTTCTGCTTGCGCAATAACTGGGAATGTTCTTGCATATAATAAAAATAATACAAAGAAGAACCCAATAGTTCCAATAAAGATACCTACGTCTACAAATGTTGGTTCAAAACGCCACCAAGTAGATGGTAAATGACCTTTACTTAATACAATTGCAATAATATCAAAACGCTCAAACCACATACCAATATTAATAAATATTGATATAATAAAAGACCAAATAAAACTTCTTCTAATCTTTTTAAACCATAATATCTGTGGTGTTAAGATATTAAAGAATAATAAAGAATAAAATGCCCAAGCATATGGTCCAGTTGCAGCACCTACTGATAAATATGTGTAATTTTCATAAGGCGAACCTGTATACCAAGCTATAAAGAACTCGGTTGCATAAGCTACAGCAACAATTCCACCAGTTAAGATAATAACAATGTTCATATATTCCACATGCATACGTGTAATATAATCTTCCATGTTTGTAACCTTTCTCATTATACCTAATAAGGTTTGCACCATAGCAAATCCTGAAAAGATTGCCCCAGCTACGAAATAAGGAGGAAAGATTGTTGAGTGCCAACCTGGATTAATAGATGTAGCAAAATCCATTGATACAATTGTATGTACAGAAAGCACTAATGGCGTTGCTAAACCGGCAAGTACTAAAGATACTTCTTCAAAACGTTGCCAATCTTTTGCTCTACCAGACCAACCAAAACTTAATAAAGCATATATTTTCTTTTGGAAAGGTTTTACGGCTCTATCACGAATCATTGCAAAATCTGGTAATAAACCTGTCCACCAGAAAACTAATGATACAGATAAATACGTTGAGATTGCAAAAACATCCCACAATAGTGGAGAGTTAAAATTTACCCACAATGATCCAAATTGATTAGGAATTGGTAATACCCAGTATCCATTCCATGGTCTTCCCATGTGAATAATAGGAAACAATCCTGCTTGAAAAACAGCAAAAATGGTCATTGCTTCTGCAGAACGGTTAATTGCCATTCTCCATTTTTGACGGAATAATAAAAGCACTGCAGAAATTAATGTTCCTGCGTGACCAATACCTACCCACCAAACAAAGTTGGTAATATCCCAAGCCCATCCAATGTTCTTGTTTAATCCCCAGACTCCAATACCAGTTCCAACTGTATAGAAGATACATCCAAATCCCCAAAGCATTGCTGCTAAAGAAATATAAAATGCTATATACCAATTCTTATTTGCTTTTCCTTCTATAGGCTTTGCAATGTCTTCGGTAATATCGTGATAACTTTTATCACCTAATACTAAAGGTTCCCTTATAGGTGCTTCGTAATGAGACATATTCTTATATCTTAAATTTTAATTACGCTTCGTTTGTATTTCTAACTTTCACTTGATACACTACATTCGGTTTCGTTTGTAGATAATCTAATACGTGATAAGCTCTTTTATCTTTTGCTAATGTTGCTACTTGGTCTTTTTCATTATTAACATCTCCAAAAACCATAGCTCCTGTTGTACAAGCAGATGAACAAGCTGTTTCAAACTCATCGGTATCTACAGCTCTTCCTTCTCTTTTTGCTTTTAAAATAGTTACTTGAGTCATTTGAATACACATAGAGCATTTTTCCATAACTCCTCTAGAACGAACTACAACATCAGGATTTAACACCATTTTTCCATACTCATTGTTCATGTTAAAGTCAAACTCGTTATTATTAGAATAATTAAACCAGTTAAAACGACGAACTCTATATGGACAGTTGTTTGCACAATATCTTGTACCTACACATCTGTTATATGCCATTTGATTTTGACCTTGACGACCATGTGATGTTGCTGCAACAGGACAAACAGTCTCACAAGGAGCATGATTACAGTGTTGACACATCATTGGTTGAAAAGTAACCTCAGGGTTTTCTGCTTCAGTTTCTAAAGCTCTATAGGTATCTCCTCTACTTAACCCTAATTCTTTTGCTTCTTCTCTAGTTTCTACTTCAGAAGAATAATATCTATCAATACGCAACCAGTGCATATCTCTACCTACTCTAACTTCATTTTTACCAACTACAGGAACATTGTTTTCTGCATGACATGCAACTACACAAGCCCCACAACCAGTACAAGATGTTAAATCTATTGATAAGTTAAAGTGATGTCCTATTTCTCTATTGTGCTCATCCCAAATATTAATGGTACTAGCTTCTACTTCATTATGATCATAAGAAACAAATGCAGGCTTATTCCAAGAATGCTTTGGATCTGCAGAACTATTATATTCTTTTAAGGTTGCTACTTTTAAAATATCATGACGACCTGCAATTGTTTTTTGTACTTGTGTACAAGCAAACTTATGCGTTCCTGATACTTTTTCTATAGAAACATTATACTGTATATTATTTCCATTAGTGTATAAAGTATATGCATTAACACCAACTTTCATTTCATCTTTCAAACCAAAAGTTCTTCCATAACCTAAAGCTAAACCTACAGAACCTTTTGCTTGACCTGGCTGAACCATTACTGGAACAACAAGTTCTTTTCCATTTACAGAAACTTTTGCATAGTCTCCATTAATTGCTCCATTATCTTTTACAGGATTCGCAAAACCTAACGCTCTTGCATCAGCAATAGACATTGTTAAGTAGTTATCCCAAGAAGCTCTAGTTAATGGGTCTGGAAACTCTTGCAACCAAGGATTGTTTGCTTGTTTACCATCTCCTAAACCAGTTTTTGTATATAAATTCAATTCAAAAGCAGATGCTTTTGTTGATTTTAATAATTGAGAAGCAACGTCTGAAATAACTATATCAGAAACCGTTGTTTCTTCAACCTCTAAAATTTCTTTTTTATGAAAACCATTATGTAAAGCTGTATTCCAAGAAGCCCCATTTAAAACATTTGTCAAAGCAAATCCTTTTAAATATTCATAATAACTTACAGAATTGCCTGTCCATTTTAATAGTACGTCTTGAATTTGACGGGTATTAAACAATGGTTGAATTGTTGGTTGCATTAAACCATAAGTTACTTGATCGAATTGAGTATCTCCCCAAGACTCTAAAAAGTGTGGTGTTGGCAATGCAAAAGTAGAAGCATCAACAGTCTCATTATTTTCTATTGATAACGCTACAGATAATTCTACCTTTTTAAGTCCTTCAGAAAAATCCGATGAATTTGACAATGAATAAATTGGATTAACATTGTAAGAAATTAATCCTGCAACTTTACCAGATTTCATATCAGAAACTAACTGAGCAACTTCTGTATCATTTCCTTGACGGACATTCAATGTATTATTTACATCAATGATTTCACTATTCAATGCCTTATTGATTGCCAAAGCAACTAGTTGTGCATTTTTATCATTCAAACCTGTTAAGACAACCCCTTTAGCACCTGCTTTTTGCAAAGACTTTGCTGCTGCATTAACATCTGCGTCTACCGAAGTTGTTTTTGAAGGAACATTTGAACCTGTGATTATATTATATAAATTTAACAACGCAAAAACCTGATCAGAAGGCTTTAAAACCAAACGTTTATCAGAATTTGCACCTGTTAAAGACATATTACTTTCAAACTGAATATGGTATGACATATCTCCAGTTTCTGGTTTTCTACCAGCTATATATTGCTTCTCAAACCCTCCGTGAAAATCTCCTAAGAAATCTGCACCAAAAGAAACAATTGTTTTTGCTTTATCTAAATGATAATTTGGTAGTGTACGTTTACCATACATTGCCAACATAGCATCTGCTGCTCCAGATTCTGAAACGGCATCATAAACTACATGTGATATATTTGGATAAGCTGCTATAAACTCTTCAACTATTTTAGATGTTGAAGGACTCGCCATCGTTCCTGTTAATAAAACAACTGGTTTGTTTGCCTCCTTTAATTCGTTTAATTTAGCTGCAATTTCTTTATCTGCATCAGACCAAGTAATTGTAGCTCCACCTTTAGAAGGCTCTTGTAAACGTAATTTTTCATCATATAAAGACAAAACAGCAGCCTGTACTCTAGCACTGGTTGTTCCGTTTGCATCTTTATTTGGCATTATTTGAATTGGACGACCTTCACGTGTTTTAACTAACACATTAGCAAAATCATAACCATCAGCCATAGAAGTTGCATACCAATCAGCAACTCCAGGAGTTACATCATTAGGTTTAACAACATAAGGAATAGCCTTTCTTACTGGCCCCTCACAAGCCGCTAATGAAGCTGCAGCTGTAGTGAAACCAACATATTTTAAGAAATCTCTACGTGAAGTAGAAGAATTTTCTAATGTTTCTTTATCACCTAAAAAATCATCTGTAGGAATTTCTTCCACAAATTCTTTTTTACTTAACGTTTCAACAATAGAACTCCCTTTAAGTTCCTCAACACTTTGCCAGTATTTTTTGTTTGAAGCCATTTATACTTTTTATTTAATGATTGAAAGATTTCAAAACAAAGTTTCTTAATCTTTTAATTTTTAATTTATTGAATTAGTAGTGACATTTACCACATTCTTTACCTCCTAATTGTGCAATTGTTACTTGCTCAACATTATACTTCTTAGCCAACTGCTCATGAATTTTTGTGTAATATTCATTACCTTTTACATCCACTTTTGTTGCTTTATGACAATCGATACACCAACCCATTGTTAATGGAGAGTATTGATACATTTCATCCATTTCCTCTACTGGACCATGGCATTTCTGACAAGCTACCCCTGCAACAGTTACGTGTTGTGAGTGATTGAAATACACAAAATCTGGTAAATTATGAACTCTTACCCATTTAATTGGTTTTGTATTACCTGTATACTCTAAGTTATCAGCATCCCAACCAACGGCATCATAAATTTTTGCAATTTCTTTATCTAACTCTGCTTTACCATAGGTCATTCCATCCCATTCAACTTTTGTATCCTCTGCAACTTCAGAAATATTTTTATGACAATTCATACAAACATTTGCTGTTGGTATACCAGAAGTTTTACTATGTTTTGCTGAAGAGTGACAATATTGACAATCAATTTTATTATCTCCTGCATGAATTTTATGTGAGAATGCTATTTCTTGAAGAGGCATATAATCTTGATCTACACCAACTTTAAACAAAGTTCCGAAAACCACATATGCTCCCATTAATAAAATAAAGATTGTACACATTACTTTTAAAAATGTGTTCTGTTTAAAACCTTCCCAAACTTCATTTAAACTAGCAATTGCTCCAGGTGTTTTTGGCGCTCCTTTTAATTCGCTAATTGTTTTTAACAAACTAGCAATAATCAAAAACGCTACAATAATTGCTGCGGCTAAAATATAAATCAACCACTTTGGGCTTTCATTAGACTTTTGACCAGCTTCAGTAACTACAGCAGCCCCTTTTTTTACAGGATCTCCAACAGTAGTATAATATAAAATATCATCTATATTTTGATCTGTTAACTGAGGAAAAGCAGTCATTGACGCTCCATTGTACTCATCAAAAATTGCATTTGCGTCAGAATCTCCAGAAGATCTTAACGCTGCATTGTCTTTAATCCAAGATTTTAACCAGTCATTTTCTCTACGATCTTCTACACCACCTAAAGCTGGCCCAATAAGTTTCTTGTCTAACTTGTGACAAGAAGCACATAAAGATTTAAATAATTTTCTTCCTTCTTTTTGACGAGCTTCATCTACATCTTGAGAATAAGAAGACAAGCTAAATGCAAAAAATAAAAGTAACGTAATACTCTTTAAAAGTAATGAGGTTAGTCTATTGTGTAGTGCTACACTTTTCATATTTACAAACTATTATTTTAGTAATGTGTATAAATTCGTTCAAAAACATACTTTTCAAACAGTTTGACAAAAGTACTACTTATTGCTAAATTTTTAAAAGCTAAAAGAATGTTAAATTTAATTTATAATAATTCTAAATAAGATTTGACTTCAATTTATTCTATTACAAGTCGTTATTTTTGTAGAAACAAAATTTAAAATGAAGAAAACGATACTAATAACCCTATTTTTAACTGGATTTTTTGCAGGAACTGTTAAAATTTCTGCACAAAACAACACAAATAGCAGTAAGAAAGTAAAAGAATTAATAGAAAAGAAAAGGGCTTATAATAAAAAATTTGGTTTCGGATATCGAATTCAATTATACAATGGACCCGAACAAAAAGCTAGAAGTTTACATAGTAAGTTTAAAGTATTATTTCCTGATGTGTATTCAAAATTAAAATTCGACTCTCCTGATTGGAAGGTACAGGTAGGAAATTACAAAACTAGATTAGAAGCAGATAAAGCTATTGTTAATTTCTCTGAAAAGTTTTCTGGAATTATTGTTATACCTATGGGGAAATAATTAAAAAAAGAGCAAACATAAAAAAGCCGAAATTCAGAAGAATTTCGGCTTTTTTTGTATATAAAATATTCGTTTATTTTAGCTTCTTTTTAACTGCAACTTCTTTATAAGCTTCAATTACATCGCCTTCTTGAATATCATTATAGTTCTTGATCTGAAGTCCACAGTCATATCCTTTAGCAACTTCTCTTACATCGTCTTTAAAACGCTTAAGTGATGTTAAAGTACCGTCATGAACTACAATTCCGTCTCTAATTATTCTTATTTGAGAATCTCTAAAGATTTTACCAGACATTACCATACAACCTGCAATGTTACCAACTTTAGAAATTTTATAAACCTCTCTAATTTCTACGTTACCTGTAACTTCTTCTTTCATTTCTGGAGATAACATTCCTTCCATGGCATCTTTTAAGTCATTGATAGCGGCATAAATAATAGAGTAAGTTCTAATATCTACTTCTTCTCTATCTGCTACGGCTCTTGCATTTCCTTGAGGACGCACATTAAACCCTACTATAATTGCATCAGAGGCGGTTGCTAATAACACATCACTTTCTGTAATGGCTCCAACTCCTTTATGCAAAATATTTACTTGAATTTCTTCAGTAGATAATTTTTGGAAAGAATCTGTTAATGCTTCTACAGAACCATCTACATCACCTTTTAAGATAATATTCAACTCTTTAAAGTCACCTAAAGCAATTCTACGTCCTATTTCATCTAACGTTAATGTTTTCTGAGTTCTTACGGATTGCTCACGTTGAAGTTGAGAACGTTTAGATGCAATTTGTTTTGCTTCTCGTTCATCATCAAATACAACAAATTTATCACCTGCTTGTGGCGCTCCATCTAAACCTAAAATAGATACTGGAGTAGAAGGACCTGCAACTTTTAAATTATTTCCTTTATCATCAAACATTGCTCTAACTTTACCACTGTGTTTACCTGCTAACAAGTAATCTCCAATTTTTAAAGTTCCTGCTTGTACTAAAATTGTAGAAACATATCCTCTTCCTTTATCTAGTAAAGCTTCAACAACCGCACCAACTGCATTTTTATTAGGGTTTGCTTTCAATTCTAAAATTTCTGCTTCTAATAACACTTTTTCTAATAATTCAGGAATACCTTCTCCTGTTTTAGCAGAAATATCTTGCGATTGAATGTTTCCTCCCCATTCTTCAATTAATAAATTCATTGAAGATAATTGTGTTTTCACATTATCCGGATTGGCATTAGGTTTATCAATTTTATTAATAGCAAATATGATAGGAACTCCCGCTGCTTGCGCATGAGAAATTGCTTCTTTTGTCTGTGGCATCACATCATCATCTGCTGCAACCACAATAATTACTAAATCTGTTACCTGTGCTCCACGTGCACGCATTGCTGTAAAGGCTTCGTGACCCGGTGTATCTAAAAATGCTATTTTTTGATCTCCTACATTTACAGAATAAGCACCAATATGTTGCGTAATTCCTCCACTTTCTCCATCAATAACATTTGCTTTTCTAATATAATCTAATAAAGATGTTTTACCATGATCTACATGCCCCATTACCGTAATAATTGGTGCACGAGTTTCTAAATCTTCTGGTTTATCTACTACTTCTTCAATAGATTCTTCTACTTCAGCTCCAATAAACTCAACTTTATGATTGAATTCTTCCGCAACAATAACCAATGTTTCTGCGTCTAAACGCTGATTCATTGTTACCATCATACCTAAAGACATACATGCCGAAATAATATTTGTTACAGGAACATCCATCATCGTAGCAACTTCACTTACCGTAACAAATTCTGTTACTTTTAAGATTTTATTATCTAATGCTTGTGCTTCTTGTTCTGCCTCTGTTTGTTCTCTGTGAGCATCTCTTTTATTTCTACGGTATTTTGCACCTTTTCCTCTAGAAGATTTTCCTTGAAGTTTTTCTAGAGTTTCTCTAACTTGCTTCTGGATTTCTGCTTCTGTTGGTTCTTCTTTTTTAACTGCTGCAGGTCTTTGGTTTCCTCTTCCTCCTCTGAATCCTGGTCTATTATTTCCTTGAGCCCCTCTATTATTTCCTTGACCTCCTCTATTACTAGAATTTGTTCCAGGCTTGCTTACGATACGTTTACGCTTCTTTTTAGCGTCTGCATTTGCATCTTTTTTAGCTTCAGGTTTTTTCTTTTTAGGCTTTTCGAATTGTTTTAAGTCGATTGTTTTTCCTGTAATTCTAGGACCATCTAACTTTTTATACTGAGTTTTGATAGCTTCTGCATTTTCTGCAGTAATTTCTTTAGGGGTTTCTTTTTTTACCTCAACCTCTTTCTTAATGTTTTTCTTAACCTCTAAGTCTATAATTGCTTCCTTTTTAGCAGCAGGCTTAACTTCTACTTTCTTAGGCTTTTCTTCAATAGGCTTAACAGATTCTTTTACAGGCTTCTCTTCTGTTTTCTTTATTTCTTCAACAACAACTTCTTTTTTAGGCTCTTCTACTTTCTCTAGAGGTGGTTGTTCTTCTTTCTTTACTTCTTCTTTTTTAACTTCAGCTTTTTTATTACCGATATTTTCTATATCGATTTTACCTACAGTTTTAAACTGTAATTTATCTGCCTTGGCTTTAAGAATCTCTTCCTTCTTAACCTCTTCTGCTCTTTTCTTTTCTAACTTAGCTTCATGTTCAAGGCGAATTGCTTCTTTCTCTTTACGTTTTTCTTCGCCAACTTCTTTAGATGCAGCTTTTTTGCTAGCATCTGTTTGGAAGCCATCTAGTAACACTTGATAGACATCACCAGAAATTTTAGTAGTTGGTCTCGATTCTATTTCATGACCTTTATCTGCTAAGAATTCTACTGCTCTATCAAGAGAAATATTTAATTCTCTTAAAACCTTATTAAGCCTCATTGTTTTGCCTTCAGACATATATTATTTTTTAGCCTTTAATTTGTAAAAATATACTTTTCTTACCGTACTTTAACTGTTGATTATTCTTCGAACTCTTCTTTCAAGATTCTTTGAACATCTAAAATTGTTTCTTCTTCTAAATCGGTTCTTCTAACCAATTCTGCCACACTTGTTTCTAAGACACTTCTTGCTGTATCTAAACCAATTTTTTTGAATTCTGTTATTACCCAGTCTTCAATTTCATCTATAAATTCTGTTAATTCTACATCTTCTTCTTCTAAACCTTCTCTCTTAACATCAATTTCGTAACCTGTTAATTCACTTGCCAAACGAATATTAACACCACCTCTACCTATTGCTTTAGAGACTTCTTCTGGTTTTAAAAGCACGCTTACACGTCCTTTTTTACCGTTTCTTTCTTCATCATACATTTCTATTTCCATTGATGTCACTTTTGCAGGACTTAAGGCTCTAGAAATAAATAACTGTTCGTTTTTAGTATAATTGATTACGTCGATATTTTCATTTCCTAATTCGCGGACAATGCCGTGAATTCTAGACCCTTTTACACCAACACAAGCTCCAACTGGATCTATTCTATCATCGTAAGAATCTACAGCTACTTTTGCTTTTTCACCAGGAATTCTTGCGACACCTTCAACTGTAATTAAACCATCGAAAACTTCTGGTATTTCTTGTTCAAATAATTTATTTAAAAACAATGGTGAAGTTCTAGAAAGTATTATTGCTGGCTTATTACCTCTTAATTCTACCGATTTGATAACCCCTCTTACAGAATCTCCTTTTCTAAAGAAATCTGAACGAATTTGTTCACTTTTTGGCAATACAATTTCATTACCATCATCATCTAACAAGATAATTGCATTGTGACGAATGTGATGTACTTCTGCTGTGTACAAATCTCCTTCTAGATCTTTAAAATGTTTAAAGATATTTGTACTATCGTGTTCGTAAATTTTAGAAATTAAATTTTGTCGTAATGCTAAAATAGCTCTTCTTCCTAAATCAATAAGTTTTACCTCTTCAGAAACATCTTCGCCAATTTCAAAATCTGGCTCAATTAATCTTGCCTCTGCAAGTTCTATTTCTTCGTTATCATCTTCAGAAAAACCATCGGCAACAACAACTCTATTTCTCCAAATTTCTAAATCTCCTTTATCTGGGTTAATAATAATATCAAAATTATCATCAGACCCAAATTTACGTTTTAAGGCAGCTCTAAATACTTCTTCTAAAATAGACATTAGAGTTACCCTGTCTATACTTTTATTATCTTTAAATTCTGAAAACGAATCAATTAATGCTATATTTTCCATTACATTTTTGCTTAAAATACAATCTTCACTTTTGCTTCTTTAATATCCTTATATAGAATAGTTGCTGTTTTTTCTACAGTAACTTTTCCTTTACCTATCGGTTTTGGTTCTCTTGCTTTCCAGTTTAAAACAATTTGATTTTCATTAGCTTCTACTAAAGTGCCTTCAAATTCTTCATCTGTGGTTTTTACTTTTAACAATCTATTAATATTCTTAATGTATTGTCTTTTTACTTTTAATGGATGCGAGATGTCTGGAGTAGATACTTCTAGCGAAAAATCTTCTTCTTCTCTATCTAAATTGGCATCTATACTTTTACTAATCCTAATACACTCACTTAAAGGGACTCCATTATCTCCATCTACTATAACTTGAATCTTATTGTTTGAAGATATTTCTAAATCTATCAAATATAATGATTCATTCAACGCCAACGCTTCATCTACTAAATCTCTTACCTTAGTTTGGTCCATTTAAATCTTAAAATAAAATATAAAAAGAGGGGACTTATAAGTCCCCTTCATTTTTCATCTGTTATAATTTTCGGTGCAAATATACTAAATGTTTGCGACTTACCAAATTGAGTTTAATTCAAATATTTTTTGTAACTTTAAATATCCATTAATTTTAATTCTAATTCCCAAGTTATGAAAAGAATTTTAGTCCCAATAGATTTCTCAAAACAATCTGAATACGCAGCAAAAATGGCTGCTAGAATTGCTAAAAAATCTAACAGTGAAATTTTTCTTTTACATTTAATAGAATTACCCTCAGGTGTTGTAGACATGGGGTCTGGGAGTAAGTTTAGCATTCCAGAAAGCATGCTTTATTTAAGAATGACAAGAGAACGTATCATTAGTTTTAAAGAAAATTTCTTTTCTAAAAAAACTCGAGTTTCTTATTCTATTAAATTACAAAACCCTCATGAAGGAATTCAAAAATATGCAGATAAAATTAATGCAGATTTAATTGTAATGGGTTCTAAAGGTCATTCTGAATTTGAAGAAATTTTAATTGGATCTAATACAGAAAAAGTAGTAAGAACCTCTACAGTACCTGTTCTTGTAGTTAAAAAAGACGATGAAAAATTTAAATTAAAGAATTTAGTCTTTGCATCTAGTTTTAAAAACGACAACAAAGAAGTATTTCGTAAGTTTTTAGATTTCGCAAATGCTTTTGATAGTAAAATTCATCTTTTAAAAGTAAATACACCTTCAAATTTTGAAAGTACTCACGATGCAAAAGAAAAAGTAAAAGGTTTTATAAAAGAATTCAAACTACCTAAGCATTCTATAAACATTTATAATGATACGTCTATTGAAAGTGGAATTTTAAATTTCTCTAGAGATATCAATGCCGATATTATTGCATTGAGTACACATGGTAGAAGTGGTTTGTCTCATTTATTCTCTGCAAGTGTTACTAAAAACCTATCAAAAAGCGCCTTAAAGCCAATGTTAACAATTAAAGTATAATCATAGAAAAACCTTCTTTTGCTGAGTTTACTTCGGCAAAAGAAGGTTTTTTTTGGTATAGACTAGTTTTAATTTTTATTACAAAATATAATCAGTACTAATAAAATTAGATGTTTTCTTATCTAATAATTCTTGTAAAATTGCATTGTTATATTCCGTGTCTTTAGAGGCAACAAATGTTCTAATTGAAAAAGACCGCAATGCATCATGTACACTTAAGGTTGCTACTGCAGAATCTTTTCTACCAGTAAACGGATATACATCTGGTCCACGTTGACAAGAACTGTTTAAATTTACTCTACAAACCAAGTTAACAAGCCTATCAATTAAAGGAGCTAATATTGCTACATCACTACCAAAAACACTTACTTGTTGTCCGTAATTAGACGCCGCCATATCATCTAAAGGCTCATTAATATTTTTAAACGAAACAATTGGAGTTACGGGTCCAAATTGCTCTTCATGAAAAACACGCATTTTTTTATTTACAGGATATAAAACTGCGGGAAAAATATAATTTTCTGAGGTTAATCCTCCTTTTTTATTAATGATTTTTGCTCCTTTTTCTTTGGCATCATCAATTAGTTCTTGAATATAAGCTGGTTTACCTGGTTCTGGCAAAGGAGTTAATTTTACATTTTCTTCCCAAGGGTTTCCAAATTTTAAAGCATCTACTTTTTCAGAAAAACGCTTATTAAACTCTTCAACAACATTCTCATGAACGTATAATATTTTTAATGCAGTACAACGCTGTCCATTAAAAGATGTTGCACCTGCTAAACATTCATTAATAGCCAAATCTAAATCAGCATCCGGTAAAACAATTGCTGGGTTTTTAGCCTCTAAACCAAATACCAAACGCAATCTGTTTTTATTTGGATGATTTTCTTGTATTGCATTTGCAGATTTACTATTTCCAATCAACGCTAACACATCTACCTTACCAGTTTTCATAATTGGCGTTGCCAAAGTTCTTCCTCTACCATAAATAATATTAACAACTCCAGCCGGAAAACTATTTTGAAAAGCTTCTAATAAAGGAGACAATAATAAAACACCTTGTTTTGCAGGTTTAAAAACTACTGTATTTCCCATTAATAATGCAGGAATTAACAAAGCAAATGTTTCATTTAAAGGATAATTATACGGAGCTAAACACAATACAACTCCTAATGGTCCTCTTCTAATATGTGCATGAACTCCGCTATGTTTTTCAAACTTAGCAGAATCTCTATCCATTTGTTTATATTCCTCAATAGAATCATAGATATAATCTACAGTTCTATCAAATTCTTTTTCTGAATCTGTTAAAGATTTACCTATTTCCCACATTAAAAATTTTACAATTTCTGCTCTTTTGGTTTTCATTTGGGCAGTAAATTTTTCCATGCAATTAATTCGGTCTTCAACCTTTGTCGTTGGCCACAATCCCTGACCTCTATCATATGCTTTATTGGCAGCTTCTAAAGCCTCTAAAGCTTCTTTTTCTGTTAATGTTGGTATGGTTCCTAACAAGGTAGGTTTGTACACTTTCGTTGATGAAATTGTAGAAGTAACTTCTGATGTTGCTCCTGACCATTCTCTTAATTCACCATCTACTAAATATGTTTGTTGATGCAGCAATGCATCTATTTTATATGCATTTGGAATTTCTAAAAACTCTTGTTTCATAAATTTTGAATTTAGAATTGAAGTCTAAAACTTCAATAATCTATTTAGATTAAAATTAGCAAGTTCAAATTAACGAAAAATAACACTAAAACACCTTTAATATTGCAAATAAAAGGTGTGAAAAAACGAAATAAATGTTGAGTTCTTTTGTCTTATTTAGATAATAAAAAGGATACAACTAAACCAAAAACTGAAATAAATCTGGCTTATTGTTTAAATAATCTCCAAAGAAATTTCTTTCTTTCATCTTAAGAATTAATGGTTCTAAATCTTTAGATGATTTTAACTCTAGACCTACAACAGCGGCACCGTTTTCTCTATTTGTTTTCTTAGTATATTCGAAATGGGTAATATCATCATTTGGCCCTAAAATATCGACCAAAAATTCTTTTAAAGCACCTGCTCTTTGTGGAAATTTTATAATAAAATAATGCTTTAAATCTGCATATAACAAAGCGCGTTCTTTTATTTCTGCAGTTCTTGTAATATCATTATTACTTCCACTGATCACGCAAACTACATTTTTCCCTTTTATTTCATCTGCAAAAAAATCTAATGCAGCAATACTTAAAGCACCGGCAGGCTCAACCACTATTGCATCTTTATTATACAAATCTAAAATTGTTTGACAGATTTTTCCTTCTGGTACGGTAATCATATCATGTAAATTTTGCCGACAAATTGCAAAAGTTAAGTCGCCCACTTTTTTAACAGCTGCTCCATCTACAAAAGCATCTATATGAGTTAAAGCTGTATTTGTTTTATTTTTTAAGGATGTTAACATAGAGGGTGCCCCTTCTGGTTCTACTCCAATTATTTTTGTTTCTGGTGAAAACTCTTTAAACACTGATGACAAGCCTGAAGACAAACCACCACCTCCAACAGGCACAAAAACGTAGTCTATTTTTTTATCTGTTTGACTCAGTATTTCCAGACCAACTGTTGCTTGCCCTTCAATCACTTTTTCGTCATTAAAAGGATGAATAAATGTTTTCTCTTTTGCTTTACAGTCTACAATTGCTGCATGATAAGCATCGTCAAAAGTATCACCTTCAATAACAATATTTATAAATTCTTCACCAAACATTTTTACTTGCTCTATCTTTTGATTTGGTGTTGGAGAAGGCATGTAAATGGTTCCTTTTATTTGCAATAATTTACAAGACAATGCAACACCTTGCGCATGGTTTCCTGCACTTGCACAAACAATTCCGTTTGCTTTCTCATCCTCAGTTAAAGAAGACATTTTATTATACGCACCTCTAATTTTATAAGAGCGTACAACTTGTAAATCTTCTCTTTTAAACAAAATGTTACTATCAAATTTCTTTGAATTCTGTAAATTTAGCGTCAAAGGAGTTACAGATGCTACATCTTTTAATCTTAAAGATGCAGCTTTTATATTCTTTATACTTGGAAAATATATGGTTTCTGTTTCCATAAATGGAATTATACTTCGGTTTTTATTACTTTCATTGCAGTCATAGACGCTCTTAATTTTGCTCCAACTTTTTCTACAGGATGATTTCTAATAATACTATTAACTCTAATTAATTCTTGGTTATCAACTTCATTTGAATCCGTAAATTTCTTACCAATAACATCCGTTGAAACCGATTTCATGAAATCTGCTAACAAAGGCTTACAAGCATGATCGAATAAGTAACAACCATATTCTGCCGTATCAGAAATTACACGGTTCATTTCATATAATTTTTTTCGTGCAATTGTATTGGCAATTAATGGTGTTTCATGTAAAGATTCATAATATGCAGAAGCAGCAATAATTCCTGAATCTGTCATTGCTTCAAAAGCTAACTCTACACCCGATCTTACAAAGGCAACCAATAAAGTTCCATGATCAAAATATTCTTGTTCAGAAATTTCCTGATCTGTAATTTGTTGTTTTTCAAATGCAGTATCACCTGTTGCTGCTCTCCAAGTTAATAAATTTTTATCATCATTTGCCCAGTCTTCCATCATTGTTTTTGAGAAATGCCCCGTCATAATATCATCCATATGTTTTTGAAACAACGGACGCATTATGTCTTTTAATTCTTCTGAAATTCTAAATGCTTCAATTTTTGCAGGATTGGACAATCTATCCATCATATTAGTAATTCCTCCATGTTTTAAAGCTTCTGTTACTGTTTCCCAACCAAATTGAATTAATTTTGCAGCATAACTTGGCTCAACACCTTCTTCTACCATTTTATCGAAAGATAGAATTGCTCCTGTTTGTAACAAACCACATAAAATCGTTTGTTCCCCCATTAAATCAGATTTTACCTCAGCAACAAAAGAAGATTCTAAGACCCCTGCCTTATGTCCTCCTGTGGCTACTGCATATGCTTTTGCTTGTGCCCAACCTTTTCCTTCTGGGTCATTCTCTGGATGAACTGCAATTAAGGTTGGCACTCCAAATCCTCTTTTATATTCTTCTCTAACTTCAGATCCCGGGCATTTTGGGGCTACCATAATTACCGTTAAATCTTTACGAATTTGAGTTCCTTCCTCAACAATATTAAATCCGTGAGAATACGATAATGTTGCTCCTTTTTTCATTAAAGGCATTATTGTAGCCACAACTTTTGTGTGTTGTTTGTCTGGAGTTAAGTTAATCACTAAATCTGCTGTTGGTAATAATTCATCATAAGTACCAACTGTAAATCCGTTCGAAGTTGCATTTACATAAGATTCTCTTTTTTGATCAATTGCTGCCTGCCTTAATGTATAAGAAATATCTAAGCCAGAATCTCTCATGTTTAAACCTTGATTTAAACCTTGTGCTCCACAGCCCACAATAACAATTTTCTTTCCTTTTAATGCGTTTACTCCATCTTCAAATTCAGAAGCATTCATAAAGCGACATTTTCCTAATTGTTCTAATTTCTCTCTTAATGTTAATGTGTTAAAATAATTTGACATTTCTTTTTATTTAATTATTGTATGTTTCTAACAAGGTTGATATTTTCATTTCTTCTTTAGTTACGGATATTCTTCCAGAACGAGTAAATTGCATTATTCCAAATACAGATAACTCCCTGTATAGTAATTCTATTTCTTCTTTTTTTCCTGATTTTTCAATCACAAAAAAATCTTTATTTACGGTAACAATTCTTGCGTTACTTTCTTTAATAATATTCTGAATTTGACGTTCATCAAAAAGTAAATCTGATTTCATTTTAAAAATGCAAGATTCTTGATAAATCGTTTCTTCATCATTATGATAAAACGCCTTTATAACCTCTATTTGTTTTTCTATTTGACCTATAATTTTCTTCATGTTTTCTTCGGTCATTTTCACTACAACCGTAAACCTAGAAACTCCTTCAATTTCTGATGGAGAAGTGTTTAAACTCTCTATATTTATATGTCTTCTTTGGAAAATTGCTGAAATTCGATTCAACAATCCAATATTGTTTTCTGTATAAATAGATACTGTGTATAATTGTTTTTCTGTACTCATCTTATTCTAGTCTTATGTCTGAAACACTTGCTCCTGTAGGAATCATAGGAAACACATTTCCTTCTTTTTCTACACAAACCTCTAAAAAGTAAGCCTCTTTACTTGCCATCATTTCTGCAACTGCATCTGCTAGTTCTTCTCGCTTAGTTACTTTCTTTGCTTTTATATAATATCCTTCTGCAATAGCTACAAAATTTGGATTTACCATTTCTGTTGATGCATAACGTTTGTCAAAAAATAATTGTTGCCATTGACGCACCATTCCTAAAAAATCATTATTTAAAACCACAACTTTTACGGCTGCTTTTTGCTGAAAAATAGTTCCTAATTCTTGAATGGTCATTTGGTAACCTCCATCACCAGAAATAGAAACAACTTCTCTATCTGGAGCTGCCATTTTAGCTCCAATTGCTGCTGGTAAACCAAAGCCCATTGTTCCTAATCCACCAGAAGTAATATTACTTTTTGTTTGATTGAATTCTGCATATCTACAAGCAATCATTTGATGCTGACCAACATCACTTACAATTGCTGCATTTCCCTTACTTTGAATATTAATTTCTTTTAAAACCTCAGCCATTGTTAATCCTTCTTTCGTTGGATACAAATCATTTTTAATTACTTTTTCATACTCAACAGCATACAACTCTGCAAATTTTTGACGCCATTCTGGATGCGTGTTTTTATTTAACATTGGTAATAGTAATTCTAAGCTGACTTTTGCATCCCCTAAAACTGCTACATCTGTTTTTACATTTTTATCTATTTCTGCCGGATCAATTTCAAAATGAATTACTTTGGCTTGTTTCGCATACGTATTTATACTTCCAGTAACACGATCGTCGAAACGCATACCAATTGCAATTAACACATCACATTCGTTAGTTAAAACATTGGGTGCATAATTACCATGCATACCCACCATACCAACATTTAAAGGATGCGAAGTAGGAATTGCAGAAGCACCTAAGATTGTCCAAGCAGATGGAATTCCTGCTTTTTCAATTACCGCTTTAAACGCTTCTTCCGCTTCGCTTAAAATTACTCCTTGTCCCCAAACTACTAATGGTTTTTTAGCCCCATTAATTAATTTTGCAGCAGCTTCTACAGAAGAAACAGCTGTTTTTGGAATAGGAATATAACTTCTAACTTTTGTACATTTTTCATATGAAAAATCGAACATTTCCATTTGAGCATCCTTAGTAATATCGATTAAGACAGGTCCTGGTCTCCCACTTTTTGCAATATAAAAAGCTTTTGCCAATACTTCTGGAATATCAGATGCTTTGGTGACTTGACAATTCCATTTTGTAACCGGAGTTGAAATACCAACAATATCGGTTTCTTGAAACGCATCACTTCCTAATAAATGAGAAAAAACTTGCCCTGTGATACACACCATTGGTGTAGAGTCTATTTGTGCATCTGCAATACCTGTAATTAAATTGGTTGCACCCGGACCAGAAGTTGCAATACACACTCCTACTTTACCAGAAATTCTTGCAAAACCTTGTGCAGAATGTGTGGCACCTTGTTCATGACGTGTTAAAACATGATGAATTTTATCTTGATACTTATACAATTCGTCATAGACTGGCATAATTGCTCCACCAGGATATCCGTAAATTATTTTAGTATCTTCTTCAATTAAGCATCTAACAATTGCCTCGCTTCCAGAGATTCTTTCTGTAACTTTTGTTGAAGTTTCTTTGTTTTTTATGGTTTGTGTTTCCATATTATTTCTTGTTTAGATTAAAGAATAGAGAACTATTTTCTCTTGTCTTTTTCTTATCTATTTTGTCTTGATTTTTTTTATAAATCTGTAACACATCCTTTAGATGCTGAAGCTACAGTTTTAGCATATTTATATAAAATTCCTTTTTTATGCTTTAAAGCAGGAGCTACCCATTTTGATTTTCTTTCTGCTAGTTCTTCCTCAGAAATTAGAACATTAATAGAGTTATCTTCTGCACTAATTCTAATTTTATCACCAGTTTCTATCAAACCAATTGCGCCTCCAGATTGTGCCTCTGGCGTAATATGTCCAACCACAAAACCATGCGTTCCTCCAGAAAAACGACCATCTGTAATTAAAGCTACAGATTTTCCTAAACCTGCTCCCATAATTAAAGAAGTTGGTTTTAACATTTCTGGCATTCCAGGTCCTCCTTTAGGTCCGACATACCTAATGACGACTACATCTCCTCTTTCTACTTCACCATTAGAAATTCCTGTATTTGCTGCTTGCTCACCATCATAAACCACTGCTTTTCCTTCAAACAACAATCCTTCATTTCCAGAAATTTTTGCAACCGCTCCTTCTTCTGCAAGGTTTCCATAAATTATCTGAATATTTCCAGAAGATTTTAATGCTTTATCTTTTGGATGAATTACATCTTGTTCATCAAATTCTATTGCTGTTACATCTGCTAAATTCTCTGCTAATGTCTTACCTGTAACTGTCATACAATCTCCATGTAAATATCCATTATCTAATAAATATTTCATTACAGCAGGCGTTCCTCCAATTCCATGAACATCTTCCATTAAGTATTTACCAGATGGTTTTAAATCTGCTATTAATGGAGTTCTATCAGAAACTCTTTGAAAATCTTCTAGAGTAAATTCTATATCAGCCGCATGTGCAATTGCCAAAAAGTGTAATACCGCATTGGTAGAACCTCCTAAAGCATTTACAATTGCAATAGCATTTTCGATAGATTTTTTTGAAATAATATCTAACGGCTTTAAATCTAACTCTAATAAATTTTTAATAGCCAAAGCAGTTCTTTCTGCTTCAGATAATTTATTTGGATTTTCTGCTGGTATGGATGAATTATAAGGTAAAGAAAACCCCATACATTCTATTGCAGAAGCCATTGTGTTTGCAGTATACATACCACCACATGCACCTGCTCCAGGAATGGCTCTTTTTATAATTTCCCTATATTCTTCTTCTTCTATTTCTCCTGCTACTTTTTGTCCTAAAGCTTCAAAAGCAGAAACAATATTTAACTTTCTACCCTTATAATTTCCAGATGCAATTGACCCTCCATACATCATAATAGATGGGCGATTTAAACGCAACATGGCAATTACCGCTCCTGGCATGTTTTTATCGCAACCAACCACAGAAATTAAGGCATCATAACTTTGAGCGTTTACAACAGTTTCTATAGAATCTGCAATAATATCTCTTGAAGCTAATGAGTAATTCATACCCGAAGTCCCCATAGAAATTCCATCTGAAACCCCAATTGTATTAAACCCTAACCCAACTAAACCAGCAATTTTTGATTCAATTTTAACTTCCGCTGCCAAATTGTTTAAGTGCATATTACAGGGGTTACCATCATAACCTGTACTTGCAATACCAACTTGGGCTTTTTGCATATCATCATCCGTTAAACCAACTGCATACAACATTGCTTGTGATGCAGGTTGAGATTCGTCTTGTGTTAATCTTTTGCTATGTTTATTTAATTCCATTTACTCTTTTATTCAATTTGTTGACTAAATTACTATGTTTCACTGTTTTTATTAAATATTATACAATCATACTCTTTAAGTTCACCCCCTTAGAAACAATATTAAAAAACTGATTAACAACTATTTAAATACACTATATTATGATGCTCAATGAGTGAAATAAATCAAAAAAAAAACCTCCCAAAAAAGGAAGGTTCTATTTAAAAAATATATAAATATCACTTCCTTATCAAATCGTAATAATTACGATGATGACAATAGAAATAATATTTAATATTTGTTTGTTCATTTACATTTCAAATATTTAGAATTTTTATTTAGAAATCCTAATTTAATTAAACGTTTCTAAATAATAGTACTTTGCCCTGCGTGAATATTCATAAAATTAAGATTACTATCTTCTTGATTAGAAATATAATCCGCAATAAAATCTCCTACTTTAGAGGTACTTGCAGAAAAATTACTCTTATTCTTAATATCTTCTGTGGTTATTCCTAAAACTAACGATTTTTCTACTGCTCTTTCAATAGCTTCTGCTTCTTCATGTAAACCTAAATGCTCCAACAACATAGCTGCAGATAAAATTGAAGCTAATGGATTTGCAACATCTTTACCTTTAGCTTGTGGAAACGAACCGTGAATTGGTTCAAAAAGTGCACTTTTATCACCAATTGATGAAGATGCCAACAAACCTATAGAGCCACCTATAACACTTGCTTCATCAGAAATAATATCTCCAAAAAGATTTTCAGTTAAGATTACATCAAACTGTTTAGGATTTAAAATCATTTGCATAGCAGCATTATCTACAAATAAGAACTCTAAACTTACATCTTTATATTTTTTTGCGATTTCTGTAACTGTTTTTCTCCATAAACGAGATGTTTCTAACACATTTGCCTTATCCACTAAAGTTACTTTTTTTCTTCTATTTTGTGCTGCTTGAAAAGCCAAATGAGTGATTCTAGAAATTTCTTCAACAGAATATGAACATCCATCAAAAGCGACTTGTTTGTCATCACTTAATTCTTTTATTCCGAAATAAATTCCACCCGTTAATTCTCTAAAGATAGCTATATCTGTTCCTTTAATTATTTCTTCTTTCAAAGGTGAATTTGCAATTAACTGATCATATGCTTTAACAGGTCTAACATTACAATACAAACCCAATTCTTTACGCAAACGCAATAAACCTTGCTCTGGTCTTACAGTTGCTGTTGGATTATTATCATATTTTGGGTCTCCGATGGCTCCAAATAAAATAGCATCTGACTTTTTACAGATGTTTAACGTTTCTTCTGGCAAAGGATTTCCTGTTTCATCTATTGCGCACGCACCCATTTGAGCTTCTTTGTATAAAAAAACATGATTGTAAGTGTCTGCAACTGCATTTAATGCTTTTTTTGCTTGATTTGTTACTTCCGGACCTATGCCATCTCCAGGAATTACAGCGATTGTAAATTTCATATACCTTTATATTGTTGCTTCGTAAGCGTTAATTTTATCTTTTTTACTAATTAAAAAATCGATATCGTCATAACCATTAATCATACAGGTCTTTTTGTATGGGTCAATATCAAAACTTGCATTACCGACTTTTGTTTCTAATGTTTGTGTTTCTAAGTTAACTGTAACTTCTGATGTTGGGTTTTCTTCTAAATGTGTCAATAATTTCTTTAAAAACTCTTGAGATACTTGCACAGGAAGTAGTCCGTTATTTAAAGCATTCCCTTTAAAAATATCAGCAAAAAAACTGCTTACTATAACTTTAAACCCATAACCAACCAAAGCCCAAGCTGCATGCTCTCTACTAGAACCACAACCAAAATTATCTCCAGCAACTAAAATACTACCACTGTAATTTTTATTATTTAAAGCAAAACTTTCATTTACACTTCCGTCTTTGTTAAACCTCCAATCCCTAAAGACATTATCTCCAAAACCTAACTTATCAGTTGCTTTTAAAAAACGTGCAGGAATGATTTGATCTGTATCAATGTTTTCTGGTGGTAATGGAACTGCTCTCGATGTTAATTTTATAAACTTTTCCATTAATTTAAATATTTTGTAATATCCACTATTCTCCCTTCTACTGCTGTTGCTGCAGCCACTAACGGACTTGTTAAAATGGTTCTAGAACCCTGCCCTTGCCTGCCTTCAAAATTTCTATTCGAA
Organism: Polaribacter marinus; assembly: GCF_022662535.1. GTDB lineage: Bacteria > Bacteroidota > Bacteroidia > Flavobacteriales > Flavobacteriaceae > Polaribacter > Polaribacter marinus. Next base: position 196,525 of record NZ_JAKQYM010000003.1, on the reverse strand, counting down.
GTTGAAACACAGTATTCTCCTTCTGGAATTTTATCATCATTCATCGCCAAACAAGCAGAACAACCCGGTTGCCTTAATACAAAACCAGCTTCTTCAAAAATTGTTTGTAAGCCTTCTTCTACAATTTGTTTTGCTACTCTTTGAGAACCTGGCACTAACCAAGCGTTTACGTTTGCTGCTTTTTGTTTGCCTTTAACAAAGGTAGCTGCAACTCTAAAATCTTCTATTCTAGAATTTGTACAGCTACCTATGAAGACATAATTTACTTGCTTATTAATTAAAGATTCACCCTTCTTAAAATTCATATAAGTCAATGATTTTTCAAAAGAAACATCTTTAATGTCTGGAATATTTTCCGTTATTTTTATTCCCATCCCTGGGTTTGTTCCATACGTTAACATTGGCTCTATATCTGAGGCTTCGAAAGAATATTCTTTATCAAAAACAGCATCAGAATCTGTAGGCAATGTTTTCCAATACGCAACTTTTTTCTCAAAATCTTCGTTTTTTGGAGCAAACTCTCTGCCCATAACATAATCAAAAGTTATTTGATCAGGTGCAATCATTCCTCCTCTAGCCCCCATTTCTATACTCATATTACAAACGGTCATTCTACCTTCCATAGACATTTCTTCAAAAACATTTCCTGCATATTCACAGAAATATCCCGTTCCAGAATTGGTACCTAATTTTGCAATAATATATAAAATGACATCTTTAGGTAAAACCCCTTTTTTAAGTTTTCCATTTACAGAAACACGTAAACTTTTTGGCTTTTCTAATAACAAACATTGACTTGCAAAAACTTGGGCAACCTGACTGGTACCAATTCCAAACGCAATGGTTCCAAATGCACCGTGAGTTGAAGTGTGTGAATCTCCGCAAACCATAGTCATTCCTGGTTGAGTGATTCCTAATTCTGGAGCAATCACATGTACAATTCCGTTGTTTTTATGACCTAAATCGTATAATGGAATGTTATTTTTTTTACAATTTTTAGCCAACTGTTCTAGCTGCTTTCTAGAAAGCTCGTCTTTAATTGGTAAATGTTGGTTTATTGTTGGAGTATTATGATCTGCAGTTGCAACAATTTTATCGGGTCTTGCAATAGGAATATTTCGCTTTTCTAATTCGTTAAAAGCCTGTGGACTTGTAACTTCGTGAATTAAATGCTTATCAATATATAAAACCTGTGGGCCGTTTTCTATCGAATCAACTACATGAGCATCCCAAACTTTATCAAATAATGTTTTTCCCATTAGGCTATTGCTATTTTAGAAATTTTATTCACTGTATCCATTATCTTATGAATGTCTTCATCTATAATTTCTTTTTGTTGATCTGCAAATTCTAAGAAAGATGTATAAGCAGCATCTAATTGTACCTTTGTTAATTCGTAACCAATTTTTTTAGCTCTATATGCCAAGGCTGCTCTTCCACTTCTTGCTGTTAAAACAATTGCACTCTCAGTAACACCTACTTCTTCAGGATCCATAATTTCATAAGTAGCTCTGTTTTTTATGACTCCATCTTGATGAATTCCAGAACTATGAGCAAAAGCATTTGCACCAACAATTGCTTTGTTGGGTTGTACTGGCATTCCCATGCTTTCACGAACCATAATACTTGTATCATACAACAACTTTGTGTTGATAGAAGTTTCTAAGTTTAAATATGGATGTTGTTTTAAAATCATAACAACTTCTTCTAAGGCTGTATTTCCTGCTCGTTCTCCAATTCCGTTTATGGTACACTCTATTTGACGAGCCCCATTAACAACACCAGAAATTGAGTTTGCTGTAGCCATACCTAAATCGTTATGACAATGACAAGAAAGAATTACATTTTCTATTCCTTTTACATTTTCTCTTAAATACTTTATTTTTGCACCATATTCTTCTGGCAAACAATACCCTGTAGTATCTGGTATATTTAAAACAGTTGCTCCTGCTTTGATAACTTCTTCACAAACTTTAGCCAAAAACCCATTATCTGTTCTACCAGCATCTTCTGCGTAAAACTCCACATCTTCTACAAATGATTTTGCATAAGAAACAGCACCTATAGCACGCTCTATTACTTTATCTCTTGTTGAATTGAATTTGAATTTTATATGAGAGTCACTTGTTCCAATACCTGTATGAATTCTAGGGAACTTAGCATACTTTAATGCTTCTGCAGCCACTTTAATATCATTTTTTACAGCCCTTGTTAAACCACAAACCGTTGCATTTTTTACAATTTTAGAAATTTCTGAAACCGAAATAAAGTCACCCGGACTAGAAACAGGAAAACCAGCTTCTATTACATTTACACCCAATAAATCTAACCTTTCAGCAATTATTAGTTTCTGACTGGTATCTAACTTACAGCCGGGAACTTGCTCACCATCTCTTAACGTAGTATCAAAAATTTGTACCTTATTGTCTTGCATAATTTCTATAAAGATTATATAAATAATAAATCAAATGTATATATTGCCTTTTCAAAAGGAAGATAAACAAATACATAACGAACGATTTTCAATGAGAACAATAAAGTATTAAATCATTAAAAATCAACAAAATATGAAAAGAAACACTACATTGTCCAATCATCAAAATGACGCTCTTTTTGTACTTATTAAGTCTTTAACTAAGTCAGAAAAGAGACAATTTAATCTATATGTTGGTAGGTTAGGTGGTAACATTGACGCTAAATTTTTTTCTTTATTTAAATTTTTAGAAAAACTTAAAGTATATGACGAAAAGGTTATTATTGGAAGCGGAATTGTTTCTAAACAACAATTATCCAATTTAAAAGCACATTTATACAAACAAATTTTAATTAGTCTACGTTTAAATCCTGCACATAAAAATATTAGAATACAAATTAGAGAACAGTTAGATTTTGCAACTGTTTTATATCAAAAAGGACTGTATAAACAAAGTTTAAAACTTCTTGATAAAGCTAAAAATCTAGCCTTAGAAAACGAAGAAAAAAATGTTGCTTACGAAATCGTAGAATTCGAAAAGGTAATTGAAACACAATACATTACAAGAAGCATTAGTACCAGGGCAGATGAACTTTCTGTACAAGCCAAAGAATTAAGTTATCAAAATGTAATTACTAGTAAACTCTCTAATTTATCTATTCAATTATACAGTCATTTATTGCAAAATGGCTACGTAAAAAATAATGACGAGTTAAAATTTATCAATAAATATTTTGATAAAAAAATGCCAAAATACAACTTTAATGAACTTGGTTTTAGAGAAAAGCTCTGGTTATATAAGGCGCATTTATGGTATAGTTTCTTAACTCAAGATTTTTTACAAAGTTATAAATACGCGCATAAATGGGTTTATTTATTTAAAGAACATAAAAAAGCAATAGAACTTCACCCTGTTTTTTATTTAAAAGGAAAAAACTATTTTTTAGAATCCTTATTTTTTGTACATAAAAAAACTATTTTTAAAAAGGAACTAATTCTTTTTGAAAAAGAAATTAACGAAGGAAAAATCCCTCTAAACACTAATACAGAACTTTTAATTTTCTTGTATTTATATGCCAATAAGCTTCACTTACACTTTATAGAAGGTACTTTTGAAGAAGGAGAATATTTAGTAGAAATTATCAATAATAAGATTGCAGATTACAAAAACAGATTAGACAATCATTACGTAGTGATGCTTTATTATAAAATTGCTTGTTTGTATTTTGGAATGGGAAAAAATGAATTGTGTATTACTTATCTACAAAAAATAATTAAGAACAAGAATTTAAAGGTAGCTGAAGATTTACAATGTTTTGCAAGAGTTTTAAACTTAATTGCACATTATGAATGTGGATTAGATTATGATTTAGAAAGACAGTTTTTAGATACATATAAGTTTTTAATTAAAATGGAAAACTTACAAGAAGTGCAAAAAGAATTTATCACTTCAATTAGAGATCTTAGTGATGTTTTTCCACATGAAATAAAAAACGAATTTAAAAAGATATATACCCGTTTAAAAAAGTTTGAAAATCACCCATATGAAAAAAGAGCTTTTTTATATTTAGATATTTTATCTTGGTTAGAAAGTAAAATAGAAAACAAACCAATTGCACTAATAATTAAAGAAAAATCAATTAAACCATCAAAAAGATAACAAATCATTATTTTAAAATTACTTTTTTTATCAATTACACATTAATTACCCTTAAACAGAAAATAAACATCATTTAGTTAATTGTAATTAAATAATAATAATATTTTTGCCTTGTGAATCTTTCTAAAATCCATACAGCTAATTACAAAACTATGACTATAGTTCCTGTTTCTACGGAGGCTATTATTCACACTTCTACAATTATTACCCTTTAGGGGTTTATTATATATCATATTAATTCAGGTCAATTATTATTTCGAAGAAAATCGAAATATCATAATAAAATACATTTTCACACATATTTATCATTAAAAAAATGAAAGTATTAAAGTTTGGTGGTTCATCAGTTGCCAGTTCAGAAAACATACAAAAGGTTTTAAAAATAGTTGAAAAATCTTCAAAAAATCAAAAAATTGCCGTGGTAGTCTCTGCTTTTGGTAAAACAACAAATGCATTAATAGAGGGAGCAAATTTAGCTTCAACCAAAAACGAAGACTATAAAAAAATATTAAAAAAGTTAAAAGAACATCATTTTGATATAATTAATGAATTAATTCCAGAAAAAAAACAAGGAGATGTTATTGAGTATGTTCAGCAACTCTTTGACAATCTAGAAACCATTTATAAAGGTTGTTTTTTGTTAAGAGAACTAACTCCCAAAACGTTGGCTAAGATTTCAAGTTTTGGAGAACTTTTATCTTCTTTCATTATTGCAAAAGCCTCAGAAAATTATTTTGAAACTAACTATAAAGACAGTAGAGAATTAATCGTTGCTTCAGATAATTACTTAAATGCTACCGTTAATTTTGATGGAACTAATAAAAATATAATTGCTTTTTTTGATGGAAATCAAAAACAAGTAACACTTTTACCTGGCTTTGTAGCTAGAACTCCAAAAGGAAAAACAACAACTTTAGGGCGTGGGGGGTCTGATTATACCGCCGCTATTATTGCAGCAGCTTTAAACGCAGATGAATTACAAATTTGGACGGACGTAAGTGGAATGTTTACCGCAAACCCAAGTGTTGTAAAACAAGCATTTCCTATTACTCATATTTCTTATCAAGAAGCAATGGAATTGTCTCATTTTGGTGCAAAAGTAATTTATCCACCAACTATTCAACCTGTATTAAAAAAAGAAATTCCGATTGTTATTAAAAATACTTTTAAACCTGAAGATGTTGGAACTTATATCACCAAAGAAACAAGCAATAAAAAACCCGTAAAAGGAATTAGTCATATAGAAAACATCACATTAATTACATTAGAAGGAAGTGGAATGGTAGGAATCCCAGGGTTCTCAAAACGATTGTTTGAAGCACTTTCTTTTCATAATATTAATATCATTTTAATAACACAAGCTTCTTCTGAATTGTCAATTTGTATTGGTATTTCAGATGAAGATGCCGAAAAAGCAAAATTAGTTATTGATGAAACTTTTGAGTTCGAAATTCAAAAACAAAAAGTAAATCCTGTTGCATTAGAACAAGATTTATGCATCATTGCTTTGGTGGGAGACAATATGAAAAATCACCAAGGATTAAGCGGACAAATGTTTAGCTCTCTAGGTAAAAACAACGTAAATATTAGAGCTATAGCACAAGGTTCTACAGAGAAAAATATTTCTGCTGTTATTAATAAAAGTGATGCAAAAAAAGCGTTAAACACTTTACACGAACAATTTTTTGAAGAAAAAATAAAACAATTAAACCTATTTGTTACAGGTGTTGGAAATGTTGGAGAACGATTTTTAGCGCAGTTAGAACAACAGAAAAAATTCTTAAAAAAGAATTTAAAATTAAACATTAGGGTTATTGGTCTTTCTAATTCTAGAAAAATGATTTTTGATGAAAATGGCATCAATCTAAAAAACTGGAAAGAACATTTAACCAATGGAAAAGAAACTAGTTTAGAAAACTTTTTTAACAAAACAAAAGAATGTAATTTAAGAAATAGTGTATTTGTAGATAATACTGCAAACCAATCGGTTTCTGAAGTATATGAAAACTACCTTAGACAGAGTATTGGGGTAGTAACTTGTAATAAGATTGCTTGTGCCTCTTTATTAAATAACTATAAAACTTTAAAAGAAGTTTCTAGAAAATACAATGCTCCATTTTTATTTGAAACCAATGTTGGTGCAGGTTTACCGATTATAGATACCTTAAAAAATTTAATCAATTCTGGAGATAGAATTCATAAAATTCAAGCTGTTTTATCTGGAAGCTTAAACTTTGTTTTCAATAATTTTAATGAAAACTCAACTTTTCATGATGTAGTAGAGCAAGCTCAAAAAGAAGGCTATACAGAACCAGACCCAAAAATTGATTTAAGTGGAGTAGATGTTGCTAGAAAGATTTTAATTCTTGCAAGAGAAAGTGGCTATGATTTAGAATTAACCGACATCTCTAACAATGCTTTTCTTCCTAAAGAAAGTTTAAACACCTCTAATAATGATGATTTTTACACATCACTAACAAAAAACGAGGCGCATTTTCAACAAATTTTTAAAGATGCAAACAGTAAAAATTGTCGTTTAAAATATGTTGCAGAATTTGCAGACGGAAAAGCAAATGTTGGTTTGCAACACATCCCTTCTAACCATCCTTTTTACGACTTAGAAGGAAGTGATAATATTGTCTTATTCTTTACAGACAGATACCCAGAAAATCCTTTAATTATAAAAGGAGCCGGGGCAGGAGCCGATGTTACAGCTTCTGGTATCTTTGCAGATATAATTAGAATAGGTAAAATTTAAATTATGAAATCAATAAAAATATTTGCCCCAGCAACAGTTGCTAATGTTTCCTGCGGATTTGATTCTCTTGGTTTTGCCGTAGATGCTATTGGTGATGAAATGACTTTTACAAAAACAACAGAAAAAGGAGTGAAAATCACCCAAATTACTGGAGCAAATCTAACTTATAATGTAGATAAAAATGCTGCAAGTGCTGTTGTTAAGAAAATACTGAATGAAGCAAATGCTGATTTCGGAATCGAATTAACGATTCACAAAGGATTTTCTCCTGGAAGCGGATTAGGTAGTTCTGCTGCTAGTGCTGCAGGTGCTGCTTTTGGTGCAAACCAGTTATTAGGCAAAATTTATTCTGAGTTAGAACTGACAAAATTTGCTATGTTTGGTGAAGAAGTTGCTTGTGGAACGCCAATTGCAGATAATGTTTCTGCTGCCATTTACGGTGGATTTGTTTTAGTAAGAAGCTACAACCCTTTAGAAATTATAAAACTACCAGTTCCTAACGAATTGAGAGTTGTTGCCATTCATCCTCAGGTGGAAGTAAAAACAAAAGATGCTAGAGAAGTTTTACCAACAGAAATTGCACTGAAAAATGCGGTTACACAATGGGCAAATGTGGGTGGTTTAATTAGCGGTTTATATTCAGATAACTATAATTTAATCAGTAATTCTCTGGTAGATATTATAGTAGAACCTCATAGAAAAAAATTAATTCCGTTTTTTGACGATGTTAAAAACGCAGCAACAAAAGCAGGTGCTTTAGGTGCGGGAATTAGTGGTTCTGGTCCAACAATTTTTGCACTTTGTAAAGGCGATGAAATTGCCAATGAGGTTTACAAAAGTATCGCAGAAAGTTATAAAAATACGGGTATTGCCTTTGAAATGTTTATTTCGAAAGTGAATCACGAAGGAATAAAAATATTAGAATAATCGTCATTACAAAGGAAGAATGACTGAAGTAATCTCTTTCCAAGAAACAGATTGCTTCGTTTCTCTCGCAATGATTAACAATCAAAAAAATGAACTATTACAGTTTACACCATAAATCGCCAAAATCAACATTTAAAAACGCAGTTGTAGAAGGGCTTGCAAAAGACAGAGGAATTTATTTCCCAGACAACATTCAACAACTTTCTAAAGATTTTATCGAAAATATTTCTGATTACACAAATCATGAAATTGCGTACGAAGTAATTAAACAATTTGTAGGCGATGAAATTCCTGCTGAAAAATTAAAAGAGATTGTTGCAAACACAGTTTCTTTCGATTTTCCTTTGGTAAAAGTTGATGATAATATTGCTGCTTTAGAATTGTTTCATGGTCCAACCATGGCATTTAAAGATGTTGGCGCAAAATTCATGGCACAATGTTTAGAATACTTTAACAAAGATAATGATGATGAAGTTACTGTTTTAGTAGCGACTTCTGGAGATACTGGTGGCGCAGTTGCAAACGGATTTTTAGGTGCAAAAGGCGTAAATGTTGTTATTTTATATCCTTCAGGAAAAGTAAGTGACATTCAAGAAAAACAATTAACAACTTTAGGTCAGAATATTACTGCTTTAGAAGTTGATGGCGTTTTTGATGATTGCCAAGAAATGGTAAAAACTGCTTTTTTAGATGAAGAAATCACAAAAACATTAACCTCAGCAAATTCTATAAACGTTGCGCGTTGGTTACCACAAATGTTTTACTTTTTCTTTGCTTATAAAGAATTACACAAAAAACACAAAGATTTAATCTTTTCTGTACCAAGTGGAAACTTTGGTAATATCTGTGCAGGAATCATGGCACAAAAATTAGGATTACCTATCAAACACTTTGTAGCTTCTACAAACGTAAATGATACCGTACCTAATTATTTAGTAGACGGAGTTTACAAACCAAAACCATCTAAAGCAACCATTTCTAACGCTATGGACGTTGGTAATCCGAGTAACTTTATCAGAATACAAGAATTATTCAACAATGACTTAGATGCTCTTAAATGTGCTTTTTCTTCATATAGTTTTTCTGATGATGAAACGCGTGCTACCATGAAAGAAATCTACGCGAACTCTGGTTACGTTGCAGATCCTCATGGAGCTGTTGGTTATTTAGGGTTGAAAAAACACGGGTTGAAAGAAAACGAATTCGGAGTTTTCTTAGAAACTGCACATCCAGTAAAGTTTTTAGATGTTGTTGAGGGAACATTACCTGTAAAAGTAGAAATACCAGCACAAATTAAAAAAGTAATCAATAATAAAAAAGTAGCTTATAAAGCTTCAACTTATCAAGATTTAAAGGATTTCTTACTAAAAAAATAAGAAACCAAACTTGCATAAAAAGTAAAAAGTCCTAATAAATTTAATTTATTAGGACTTTTTTGTTGGCCTACAAGGACTCGAACCTTGAATGTCGGTACCAAAAACCGGTGTGTTACCAATTACACCATAGGCCAATGCTTTAACGCGGGTGCAAATTTAAACCAAAGTTTTAATTAGACAAACATTTTTTAATAATTTTTGTATTTAACAAATTTTTATGAGGATTTTATCATTCATAAAACCACTAACTTCTTATTTTATTGGTATTTATTACTAAATTCGCCCACAGATTATTTTTTCGAATTATGACATCAGAAAACTTTAAAAAATGGAACATCATCTTAGGATGGGCAACATTTACAATAGCTTTAATCACTTATTACCTAACATTAGAGCCTACTGTTAGTGCTTGGGATTGTGGTGAATACATTTCTACATCGGTAAAACTAGAAGTTGGACACCCACCTGGAGCTCCATTGTTCCAGATGTTAGGAGCCTTTTTTGCTATGTTTACATCTAGTTTAGATCAAATTGCTAAAATGGTAAACTTTATGTCTGCTTTGGCAAGTGCATTCACTATTTTGTTTATGTTTTGGACAATTAGTAATTTGGCCCAAAAACTAGCTTTAAAAACTGGTAAACTTTCGGAAGGAAAATACATCGCTATTTTAGGAAGTAGCATTGTAGGGTCTTTAGCATACACCTTTTCTGATAGTTTTTGGTTTAGTGCGGTAGAAGGAGAAGTTTACGCAATGTCATCATTTCTAATGGCTATATTATTCTGGCTGGGTTTAAAATGGGAAAGCGAAATTCATACAGCAAGGGGAAACAAATGGTTAATCTTAATCAGTTTTATTGTTGGATTATCTTTTGGCGTACACATACTTTCATTGTTGGTAATTCCTTCAATTGTAATGTTGTACTTCTTTAAAACTTATAAAAACATCAATTTTAAAACAACAACTATTGCAACCGTTATTTCTGTGTTGATTTTAGCATTTGTTTTTAAGTTTTTATTTCCTTTTACACTTAAATTCTTTAGTGCTTCTGAGTTATTTTTCATCAATTCAATAGGAATGCCTTATAATTCTGGTAGTATTATTGCTGCAGTAATTTTAGTAGCACTTTTCTTCTTTGGATTAAAATACACACGAAAAAACAACAAGGTACACACAAACACATTAATACTTTCTGTATTGTTTATTATGATTGGTTTTTCTTCTTGGATGATGTTACCAATTAGAGCCAATGCTGATACTACAATTAATGAAAATGACCCTTCTAGTGCGCGTGAATTATTAGCGTATTACGAACGTGAACAATATGGAGACGCAAATGTATTTTACGATACATATTACTCTAACACATACTCTAGAGAACAAGACAAAAACAATCCATACAAAGACGATAAGCCTAAATACGAAAAGAAAAATGGCAAATACGTAATTGTAAACAAATATAAAAATGTCGTCCCTAATTGGTCAGACAAGCACAAAGGTTTTATTCCACGAATGGTCGATGCCTCTAAAGAAAAAATGTACAAGAAAATTGCAGGAATTCCTGCAAATAGTAAACGTAGACCAACTTTTGCAGAGAACATTAAATTTATGGTTAGCTACCAATTTGGTTATATGTACGGGCGCTATTTCATGTGGAACTTTGTTGGACGTCAAAACGACATTCAAGGAAATCTAGATTTATATAACGGAAATTGGCTAAGCGGAATTGACGTTATTGACGAAGCAAGATTAGGCTCTCAACAACAATTACCAAGTCAAGCTCTAGAAAACAAAGGAAGAAATACATACTATTTTTTACCTTTTATTTTAGGACTTATCGGTTTGTTTTTTCAAATAAAATTAGACAAAAAGAACTTTTTTACCTTATTATTATTCTTTGCTTTTACAGGTTTGGCAATTATTTTCTATACAAACCCAAAACCTTTTGAGCCAAGAGAACGAGATTACGCTGTAGTTGGTAGTTTCTACATCTTTGCCATTTGGATTGGTTTTGGAGTATTAGCACTCTATGAGTACCTAAAGAACTTTGCCAATAAAAAAGCAGTGGCAATTGCTATTTCTGCAATTTCTCTTTTAGCGGTACCAACTTTAATGGCATCCCAAAACTGGGATGATCATGATCGTTCTAACAGATACACAACCCATCTAAACGCACAAGCATATTTAGAAAGTTGTGATCCAAACGCAATTATGTTTACCATTGGAGATAATGACACTTTCCCTCTATGGTATATGCAAGAAGTAGAAGGTATCAGAACCGATGTGAAATTGGTTAACACCTCTCTTTTTGCTACTGATTGGTATATAGATCAAATGAAACGTGCAACTTATGATGCTCCTCCAATTCCTTCACAATTAAAACACGATCAATATCGATATGGTAGTTTAGATATTGCCTATTCTATAGAACACCCAAGATTTAAAGACTCTATCATTTCTATTAAAGATTTTATGAGGTGGATTTCTTCTGATAGCGATGCTACATATTATATTGATGAAGAAAATGATGTTAAAGAAAAGTTTTATCCAACCAATAAAATTAGAATTCCTGTTAACAAAGAAAATGTTTTAAAAAACGGAATTGTAGCACAAAAAGATGCAGATAAAATTGTTGACTATATAGACATTACTATTGACGAAAGAGGTATTACAAAAAATAGAATTTTAATGTTAGATATTCTTGCTAACAATGATTGGGAGCGTCCATTTTATTTTACAGGTGGCGCAAATGCAGATGAAGAATATATTTGGTTAAAAGACTATTTACAATTAGATGGTTTATCTTATAAATTAGTTCCGATTAAAACTCCTATGGGAAAAAAGAGTTTGTTTGATATGGGAAGAATTGATCCAGAAAAAATGTACTCTAACATTCAAAAATGGAATTGGAGAAACATTAATGATGGTAAAATCTATTTAGATGAACAAACCAAAAGAAATGCCATTTCTATGCGTAACAGCTTAATGCGTTTGTCTGAAGCCTTTGCAAAAGAAGGAGACACCTTAAAAGCCATAGAAGTTTTAAATTTATCTTTAGAAAAATTACCTATTAAAGATTTTGATCACTATAGTTTATCTTTAGGTTATCCAGAAATGTATTACAAATTAGGAGACAACGAAAAAGCAAGAGAAACAGCAAATACTTTATTTAAATTATTTGAAGAAAAATTAATTTGGTTAAGTACTTTTCCTAAAGAAGATACAGACATAATTTTCGAAGATATAGACACTACACTATACATGTATAGTAACGTTTTAAGGCAAGTTAAAAACGGAGATAGTGACACCGCCTATGCAAAATCACTTGAAGGTAACTTTATGAAAATAATGGATCTTTTCAAACATTTAATTCCAGATGACAATACAAATGAACCCTTAGATATTTTAAACGAATAGAACATCTAACGTGAAAGCATATTTCCCTAGAACGCCAAATTTTATAATGAGAGTTTTCTCTAAATATATTTGGCGTTTTTCTTTTAACAAAAAAGAAATCTATCTCACTTTTGATGATGGACCAACCATAGAGGTAACTGAGTTTGTCTTAAGAGAGCTACAAAAACACAACGCAAAAGCTACTTTTTTTTGCATTGGAAAAAACATTACAAACCATCCAGAAATCTTTAAGAAAACTCTTTTAGAAGGTCATTCTATTGGAAATCATACTCAAAACCACCTAAAGGGTTGGAAACATAGCACAGAAGATTACTTGAAGAATGTTTTTGAATGTGAAAACATCATTACAAACACAATTGAAACAACAAAAAACTTGACATTTAAACCTCAAGAGTCAAAATTATTTAGACCTCCTTACGGAAAAATTAAAAAAAGTCAAGCCAAAAAGATTCTAAAAAAAGGATATAAAATAATTATGTGGAGTGTTTTAAGTGCCGATTTTGATTTAACCATCACAAAAGAAAAGTGCCTAGAAAATGTTTTACAAAACACAAAAAACGGTAGTATTATTGTTTTTCACGATAGTTTAAAAGCTTCAGAGAAGCTCAAATATGTTTTACCCAAAGTATTAGATTTCTACTCTAAAAAAGGGTTTACTTTTAAAGCGATATGTTAAAGAAGTAAAGGAATTTAAACGAACTGCTGTACTAGGCCAATTAATGTGTTCGCATCATGAAAACCTGTTTTACGCCATTTCATTTCGCCGTTTTTGTATATTATAAACGTAGGATCTCCTTTAACACGTAAAGCATCTGCTAGTGTTTCGTTCTTTTTGATATCAATCTTTATTACTTTTGCTCTATCGCCTAAAGCAGCAGCAACATCTCTTAATGTTTCTACGTTATTTTCAACTTCATCCCAATCGGAATAAAAATCGATTAGAACTGGTTTTTGAACATTAATTAATTCTCCAAATTTTGTCATAACATTAAAGTCTTTATTGATAAAAAACGTAAAAATTATTCACTCGTTAGTCTGCAAATATAATAATTCTATTTAAATATGCTGATTATCAGCCCTTTTTAAGTTCTATCACTGTTATTTCTGGCCAAACACCAACTCTACCAGGAAATGCATGGTATCCAAAACCTCTATTTACATTTATATATCTCCCCGCTTCATTATACAAACCTGCCCATTGTTTATACACATATTTAGACGGGCTCCATTTAATCCAACCCGGAATTTCTATTCCCATTTGCAAACCATGTGTATGTCCGCTTAAAGTAAGCTGATAATTAAAATCATCATCCTTCACTTTGTGTTCCCAATGACTTGGATCATGAGACATTAAAATCTTAAAGTCTTCTTTTTTGATGTTTTCGGATGCTTTTTGTAAGTCTCCTTTTTTCTGAAAACCTCCTTTTCCCCAATTCTCTACCCCTACTAATGCAATTTTTTGTCCGTCTTTTTCTAAATACCTGTTTTCATTACACAATAATTCAAATCCTATTTTTTTATGAATATCTTTTATGGCTTGTAAATTATCAATTTTATCTTGTGGATTTTTCCAATCCATATAATCTCCATAATCATGATTTCCAAGGATTGAATATTTTCCTTCTTTTGCTTCAAACTTATCAAAAACATCCATCCAATTGTCCATTTCATCAGCTTTATTGTTTACAATATCACCTGTAAATAACATTAGATCCGATTTTTGCTCATTGATTAAATTGACACCATATTGGATTTTTTCTTTGTTGGTAAAACTTCCCGAATGAATGTCTGAAATTTGCGTAATGGTATACCCATCAAAAGCATCTGGTAAATCTTTAAAACTTAACTGATACTTTATGACTTTGTAATTGTATTTTCCTTGGATGATTCCGTAAATAAAAGAAGCAAAAGGTATTGCTGCCAAACCTAAAGCAATTTGAGAAATAAATTTTCTTCTACTTGCTAAAGGTTTTGTTTCTTCTGTAGAAACAATTGAAAACAATTTCAAAATCCATCTATACATATCTTCACCAAAAAGAACAACAACAAGAACCAATTTAGGAATTAAAAAAGTTAACAACAAACCAACAGCCATTTGAAACTGTGGTGTTTGTCCTTGAGTTTTATCATAAGTTAATGCAACATAAAAGAAATTTGCATAAACAATCAAACTAATGAAAAGCCAAGAAAAACGAATTATTTTACTTTTAGTAATGCTCTTTATTGCTTGAAAAGCATAAAACTCTAACACTAAGATTAAAACAAGAATAATTACTAAACGAAAAATCCAACGGGTCATAAAAAAGTTTTTGCGAATTTACTTCTTTTAAAGGTTTAATGATTTGACTTTTAGAAGACTTTAACAAAAAAACTCCCAAAAATGGGAGTTTTAAAAATTAAATACTTTCTATATTACCCTAAATTAGGAATATCTTCTGAAGTGAATTCATACAATTCTTTAGCTTCTTTTTCTTTCAACTCTTTTACCAAGTTAAGTGCATCAGGAATCACATCACTACTCAACACAATCAAAGCTCCTTTTTTGGCATTTTTAACTGCATATAAAATTGCTTCTCTTTCTGATGGAATTACGGTAGTTTTTTTGTTAGGATCTTTCATTATGATTCCGTCTTTTAACATCTTAATCAGCTCTTCTTCTGTTTTACCTCTTAAACGTTTGTCTTGTCGAATGATAATTTCGTCAAACATTTCAGCTGCAATGCTTCCCATTTCATTATTATCCTCTACTCTTCTATCTCCAATTCCAGCAATAATTCCAACTTTTACCGAAGCTTCTAGATTGTCTACAAATTGCTTTAAAGCTCTCATTCCCGCAGGATTATGTGCATAATCAACTAAAATTTGAAAGTCTTTAAATTTAAATAAATTCAATCTTCCTGGTGTTTGTGTTGCTGATGGAATAAAGGTTTCTAAAGACATTTTCATGTCTTCTATAGAAAATCCTTTTATATAGGCTGTTAAAACCGCAGGTAGTACATTTTGAATCATAAATGTTGCTTTTCCTCCGTAAGTTAACGGAACATTTACAGCTTTAATAACTCTCATTTTCCACTCTCCTCTACAAATGGTAATATATCCATTTTCGTAAATCGCAGATAAACCTCCACGTTTTTGAATTGCTTTAATATGCGGATTATTCTCATCCAGAGAAAACAATGCAACATTACATTCTACATTTTTACGCATAGCATATACCAGATCATCATCAGCATTTAAAATAGCTGTTCCTTCTGGCAATACTGTTTCTGGGATAACCGCTTTTACTTTTGCTAATTGTTCTACAGTATGGATTCCTTTTAAACCCAAGTGATCTGCTGCAACGTTTGTAACAATCCCAATATCACAATATTTAAAACCTAAACCCGCTCTTAACAAACCACCTCTTGCAGATTCTAATACAGCAAAATTGACAGTTGGATCTCTTAACACAAACTCTGCACTTGCAGGTCCTGTACAATCTCCAGTCATTAACAAACGATTTTGAATATACACACCATCACTAGTTGTATAACCAACATTAAAACCTTTCATTTTCGCCATATGTGCAATTAAACGAGTAGTTGTGGTTTTTCCATTAGTTCCAGAAATGGCTATAATTGGAATTCTTGAAGTGGATCCCGGAGGAAATAATTTATCGATTACAGGAGCAGCCACATTTCTTGGAAGCCCTTCTGTTGGTGCTAAATGCATTCTAAAACCAGGGCCAGCATTTACTTCTAAAACAGCCCCTCCAGTTTCCGACAATGGTTTAGAAATATCTGTTGTCATAATATCAATTCCACAAATATCTAAATCTATAATTTTAGAAATACGTTCTGCCATAAACACATTGGATGGATGTACAATATCTGTAACATCTTCTGCTGTACCTCCTGTACTTAAATTTGCGGTATCTTTTAAAACCAACATTTCATCTTTTTTAATGATACTTTCTAAGGTATAACCCGCATCCTTTATAATTGTTTTTGTTAAATCATTTACCGTAATCTGAGTTAAAACTTTTTCATGACCATATCCTCTTCTTGGGTCTTTATTTACCTCATCAATCAATTCTTGAACTGTAGATTTTCCATCACCAATAACATGCGCGGGAGTTCTTAAAGCTGCAGCAACCAGTCTATTATTGATCACTAATAACCTATAATCTTTTCCTGTAATAAATTTTTCTACAATTATTGCACCACTTTTAGAGCTATTCTTTGCATGTCTAAATCCTTCTAAAGCATCTTTATAGTTCTCAATATTTACAGTAATTCCACGTCCGTGATTACCATCAATAGGTTTTATTACCAAAGGGTATCCTACATAATCGCAAGCAGCTTCTAAACTTCGTTCCCTTCTAATAATATCGCCTCTAGGAACCTCTACTTCTGCTTGTTCTAACAAGTATTTTGTATCTTCTTTATCACAGGCTAACTCTACACCAATATTACTTGTTTCACTTGTTACAGTTGCTTGAATTCTTTTCTGGTTTGCTCCATAACCAAGTTGACAAAGAGAATATTTATTTAAACGAATCCAAGGTATGCCTCTAGCTTCAGCTTCTTCTACAATAGAACCAGTACTTGGTCCCAAACGCGAACTTTCTCTTAACTCTCGCATTTCCTGAATATCTTCTTCAAGATCATATTTTTCTCCTTTAATTAAAGCTTCACAAATTCTAAATGCTGCTTTTGCCGCATACCTACCTACATTTTCTTCTATGTAAGAAAAAACAACACTATAAACACCTTCTTCTCCATAACCACGAGTTCTACCAAAACCCGTATCCATGTCTGCTAAAGTTTGAATTTCTAATGCTATATGCTCTATAATATGCCCCATCCAAGTTCCTTCATCAACCCTCATAAAAAACCCCCCTTCACAACCTTCAGAACAACGATGCGAATACATCGTAGGAAACATCTCTTTTAATCGTTCAGAAAATCCATCGACTTTATTAGAGGGAAATGCTTCCATTTCTTCTAAGTCTAGAACCATTACAATTAATTTATGTCTTCTAACAGACCAATAATTTGGCCCACGCATTGCATTTATTTCTCTGATTTTCATCTTCGGTAAGTTTTAATTAAATTGAAAGTTTATAAATATATACAATTTTGAAGATAAAATTTAGTTTATTTTTGCCGAGTTAGAAAAACAACTTATTTTTATGAAAGTGATAAAAGGAACCTTAATCCCTATTGGAGGAAATGAAGATAAAGGAATTGAAGAAAATGAACAATACACTCAAGAGTTTATTAGTGAAGGCATTTTATTCCATGTTGTAAAAGAAGCTGGTGGTATTGATGCTAATATTGTAGTAATCCCAACCGCATCTAGTATTCCTACTGAAGTTGGAGCAAATTACATGGAAGCATTTACCACGTTAGGGTGTAAAAACATTACTATTTTAGATATTAGAAGTAAAGAAGATTCAGAAAAAGAAAGCGCTATTAAATTAATAAAAGAAGCTAATTGCGTAATGTTTTCTGGAGGGGATCAATCTAAAATTACAGACAGAATTGGAGAAACAAGCATTCATAAAATTTTAGCTGACAGATATCAAAATGAAGAAGGTTTTGTAATTGCTGGTACAAGCGCCGGAGCAATGGCAATGGCAAACGAAATGATTGCGGGAGGAAGTGCTTCTGAAGCATTTATTAAAGGTGCTGTAACCATGTATAAGGGTTTAAATTTAATACCTGAATTAATTATTGACACTCATTTTATTAGACGTGGTCGATTTGGTAGACAGTCTGAAGCTGTTGCGAAATACCCAAACTTAATTGGTTTTGGTTTAGCAGAAGACACAGGGGTAATTATTAAAAATGGAAACGATTGTACTGTAATAGGTTCTGGTATGGTTATTATTTTTGACGGAAGTAAACTAACACATAATAACGAAAAGATATTAGAAGAAGGGACACCAATGACAATGGCAAACTTAACAATTCATGTACTTTCTAATAGTGACATGTATTCTATTAAAAATAGAAAAGTTAGTGTTTTAGCAATAGATGCTCCTTTTATCTAATTTTTTATAAAGTAAATAAGCTATTTATAAATCAAAACCTCTTCCTTTCCTTTGGAAGATTTACTTGCTCTATACATTCCTTCTGTATTAAAAGGCATTGCAATATTCCCTTTTACATCAACAGCAATTAAACCACCATCTCCACCAATTTCTAAAATTCTTTTATTAATAACCTCATTAGATGCTTCATCTAACGACAAACCTTTATGCTCTATTAAACAAGCTACATCATAAGCAACCACACCTCTAATAAAAAACTCGCCACTTCCTGTACAAGAAATTGCACATGTTTTATTGTTGGCGTAATTTCCAGCACCAATCATTGGAGAATCTCCAACTCTCCCAAATCGTTTATTTGTCATACCACCTGTAGATGTAGCTGCCGCAATATTTCCTTCTTTATCACAAGCAACAGCACCTACGGTACCAAATTTTGAATCTTTTTTTTTTGCATGATCTAATTGAAAACTATCCGTATCTTTTATTTCTAACCATTGATTATGACGAAGTTCATCATAAAAATAGGTTTCATCTTCAATTGTATAACCATTCATTTTTGCAAACTGCATAGCACCCTCACCAGCTAAAAAAACATGCTCGCTTTTTTCCATGACATCTTTTGCCAAAGAAACAGGATTTTTAATTCCTGTAATTAATGATACTGCACCTGCATTTAATGAGTTCCCATCCATAATAGAAGCATCCATTTCATGCGTTTCATCTGCTGTAAAAACAGCACCTTTACCGGCATTAAACAAGTGAGAGTTTTCCAATACAATTACTGATTTCTCTACTGCATCTACTGCGGTTCCTCCTGCTTCTAGTACATTATATCCTGCATCTAGTGCTAACTGTAAAGCCGATTTGTATTTGGCTTCCAACTCCGGAGTCATCATTCCTTTTACTAAAGTTCCTGCGCCACCATGTATGGCTATAGAAAATGTATTCATCGATCATTAATATTTAAGTCTTCAAAAATACGTTTTGATTTTAAATGCTTTGCATTAAATTAAATATTTTTAAGACGTAAACTTCTTATTAATATTAAAAAACAGTGCCTTAACTTTTTTTAATCCTAAAACTATTAAAATAGTTCCTTTTCTATATATTGTTTTTTATAAACAAAGCGCAACAAACTAGAATCAAAAAGATCTAAACAAAGAAATATAAAGTAAACATTGATAATTTATAGATACTGTGAGAAAATATATCATTAACAAAAAAACAACACCTAAATCAATACAGGAAAAACTTATATACTTCGAAAAACAAAGGTTTATACCTCAAAATTATAATACATCGTTGCTCCTGCTCTTTTTTTATCCAAAAAATGATAATACACAACTATATTTAATAAGAAAAATACATTTAACGAATTTTAAGACATTAACTAATAAAAACAGTTTTTTATTTTTTTATATAGAATATTCAACTATTTTAAACTCGTAAAATATGACGACATTTTATTAATTACTAAAAAACTATTTTTTTGAAACTTACTTCTCTATTTATATTCTTTTTTTGTATTCCCTCATTCATTTTTTCCCAAGAAAACACAAACAAGTTACATTCTAAAATAGATTCAATAATTCAAAATTTAGCACATTTAGAATCTCATGAAGCCCGCGTACATAATCTTGTTGAAAGTGCTAGAAAATATGGCTATGTAAGTGACACAAAAAGATTATTTGATAAAGCCATTGAAATTGCGAAACAGACCGAAGAAAAGAGACTTTTAATACAATCGTATTATTCTCTTGGTAATTATTATTACTTTAATTCAAAATTAGATTCTGCTTTATTATATAATGAAAAAGCTTATGAAAAATTACAAAATGATGATTTCCCTTTTTTAAAAGCCAAAGTTCTAAATTACAAAGGCTCTATTTATGCAAAACAAGGTAATATTATTGCAGGAATATCTATGATGTTAAAATCTAAAGATGTTCTTCAAAAAATAGACACCACTTCATTTACCGAAGAAAAAAAATACTCTTACAAGGGGCAGGATTTAGTCTTAAATAACTCATTAGCAAATTTTTACAATCAAATGGACGATTATGAAGATGCTCTATTTTATTATGATGAAGCTTATAAAACTGCTTTAAGTATGGGAGCGAGTGTTAATGCAGGGGTTATTCTATCTAATAAAGGTGATTTGCTTTTAAATTTTAATAAAATACCTGAAGCAATTAAAGCTTTAGAACTTGGGAAGAAACTAAAAATTGAAGGAAAGGGACATCCACGATCCATGGCTAGCTCCGACTTAAACTTAGCAAAAGCATATTTAAAGAATGAAGACTATAAAAAGAGTGCACTATTTTTAAAAAAAGCACACGATTATTATACAGCAAATCATTTAGAGAATATGTTGGCTTTTACTTATGATCTTCGTGGTGCACTATTTTTAAAACAAGAAAAATATACCGAAGCCATCCAAGATGGTGAGAAAGCACAGGAATTAGCACAAAAATACGAGTATTTAGAAACCTATATGAATGCATGTGAGTGTTTATATCTAGCAAACAAAAAATTACATTTATATGATGCAGCTCTTTTAAACCATGAAAAATACCTTGAAGCTAAAGATTCCATATTCAATAAAAAAAATATAAAGAAACAAACGCAATTAGAAATGCAGTTTGCTTTTGACAAAAAACAAGAAGTACAAAATATAGAAGCAAAGAAAAAAGAAAAACAACGTAACTTGTATTTAATATTAGCCATTATAGGTTTAATTTTAGCCTCTTTACTTGCCTTTTTATATTACAAAAACAGAAAAAAGAATCAGTTGCTTGCACAACAAAAAGTGCTTTTAGAAAGTACTGTTAATGATAAAAACATTCTTCTAAAAGAAATTCACCATCGTGTAAAAAATAATTTGCAAACTATTTCTTCTTTATTAAGTTTACAACAGCGTCAAATAAGTGATAAAAAAGCTTCACAGGCTATGCAAGAAGGACGAGATCGAGTAAAGGCAATGGCATTAATTCATCAAAATTTGTATCAAGATACAGACCTTATTGGTGTTCAAATTGATGGGTATGTAAATAAACTAGCCAAGAGTTTGGTTAAAAACTACGAAACCGAGAACAAACCTATAACGCTTAATTTAAATGTAGTTCCTATAAAATTAGATGTAGATACTATTATCCCTTTAGGATTAGTAATTAATGAGCTGATTAGCAATGCTTTAAAGTATGCTTTTACAACACAAAGTTCGGGTACTATTAATATTCAGTTAACTTATAAAAACAACACTCTTACCTTATCGGTTTCTGATAATGGAAAAGGATTGCCAGATAGCTTTGACATTAATAAAATTTCTAGTTTAGGGTTTAGACTAATAAAAGCTTTTAGCGATAAATTAAAAGCCGAAATGCAAATTAACTCGACCAATCAGGGTGCAAAAATTGTATTAATTATACCCAACATAGTCTTAAATTAAAATATAAAATACTTACACATTAAAAAAAAAGGAAGCATTACCTGTTATAACAGGTAATGCTTCCTTTTTTATTTTAAACAAAAAATGCCCCAAGAAAGTATAAAAATCTAGAAATAAAGCTAACACCATGTCCAAAAACAATTAAATATCACCCAAAAGGGTGAGCTACCTCTATTAGCCTTTAATTAATTTTGTTGTTAAGAAACAACATTAACAAAAACACCTATTTTATGATGAAGAAATTACTTTTTTTACTAACTTTAGTTAGTTTACCTGCAATTGCGCAAACCACCTATGTGCCAGATGATAATTTTGAACAATATTTAATAGACAGTGGTTATGATGATATTTTAGATGATTACGTACTTACTGCAAACATAAGCAGCGTTACTAACTTAAGTATGTATAATAAAAATATTGAAGATTTAACCGGTATTGAAGATTTTGAAGCATTAGAAAGATTAACCTGTTCTAATAATACTGCGCTTACGAGTATAGATGTAAGTAGTAATTTAAATTTAACAAACCTAAGCGCTGGAGGGACAGCTATTATTAGCTTAGATGTAAGTAATAATACAGCATTAGAGAGCTTACACATAGGAGGTACTAATATAAACACCATAGACTTAAGTCATAATCCGGCATTAATTAATTTGTATATTCATAATACGGATATTGTTAATATAGATTTAAGCCATAATCCAGCACTAAAAGCTATAGACTGTTATAATACACCTATTACCAACTTAGATTTAAGTAACAATCCAGCATTAGAAAGATTAACGAGTTACTTAACTTCTTTAAACAGTTTAGATGTAAGTAATAATCCTGTATTAGAAGATTTAAATATTAATTACAACTCTTCCATTAGTATTTTAGACGTAAGTAATAATCCGGCACTAAAAAAAATACAGTGTGCTGAAACCTCCATTACTAACCTTGATTTAAGTAATAATCCTTTACTAGAAACTTTAAACTGTAATTCTACTCCCGTTAGAATTTTGAATGTAAGTAATAGTACAGCATTAAAATCTTTAAATTGTAGTTCTACTTCAATAAGTAGTTTAGATTTGAGTAATAACCCTGCGTTGGAGTCTTTTACAGCAAATAATATAAGTGACTTAGAACAAATAAATATTAAAAATGGTTCTAATACTACTATAAGCACTTTTAGTCTTAGTGGTAATACTAATTTAACTTGTGTTGAAGTAGATGATGTAGCTTATAGTACAACTAACTGGACAGCTATAAATAATGCATCAGTGTATAGCGCTAACTGTTATACACAGCCAACCACCTACGTTCCAGACGATAATTTTGAACAAGCTTTAATAACCCTTGGGTATGATACTGTATTAGATGATTACGTGCTTACAGCCAATATTACCGGAATAACAAGCTTAGAAATACATAGTGAAGATATTTCAGATTTAACAGGTATAGAAGATTTTGTAGCCTTAGAAGAATTAAGATGTAATAATAATAATATTAGTAATTTAGATGTTAGTAATAATACTTTATTAGAAAATTTATATTGTAATGATAATCCTATTACCAGTTTGATTGTTAGTAACAATCAATTAATAAAAGATTTAAAATGCTACAACACTAATATTAGCACTCTAGATTTAAGTAATAACCCTGCATTAGAATCTTTAGAATGTTATAATACTTCTCTTAATGTTATAGCTGTATCTGCTAATCCATTATTAGAAACGGTAAGATGTCAAAATAATAGTAATTTAACATACTTAAATATAAAAAACGGAAATAATACTACTGTAACTACTTTTATTGCTAACAACAATCCTAATTTAACATGTGTTCAAGTAGATGATGTTACTTTTAGCACAAATAACTGGACGAGTATTCCTGATGTTGCTCTTTATTCCGAAAATTGTTTCTTAGAAATAAGTACCTATATCCCAGATGATGAATTTGAAAATGCCTTAATTTATTTAGGTTATGATACTGTATTAGATGATTATGTACCTACTGCAAATATTTCTGGAGTAACAAGCTTAAATCTAAATCACAAAAACATTTCAGATTTAACAGGTATAGAAGATTTTGTAGCATTAGAAGAATTAAGATGTAGTGCTACTAATATTAGTAGTCTAGATTTAAGTAATAATACTGCGTTATCTTATTTAAGTTGTTATGGTACATCATTAGAAAATTTAGATGTTAGCAACAATACATTATTAGAATATTTAGATTGTAGTTATAACGATTCGCTTATTAGCGTAGATGTAAGTGATTTAACAGCATTAACTCATGTTAATTGTAGTTATAGTGAGTTGCTTAATAGCCTAAATTTAAGTTACACCAATTCAATAGAAACTTTATATTGTAACAATACAGCTCTTACTAGTTTAGGTATGCCTAGTTCATTAATTAAATTAAGAGCAATGAACACACCTCTTAGCAATATAGGTTTTAGTAATAGCCCTGCGTTAGAAGATATAGATTGTGGTAATACAGCTCTTACTGTTGTAGATTTAAGTAGTAACCCTGCGCTAATAAATATATCTCTTTATAATAATAATTTAACCGAACTAAACGTTAAAAATGGAGCTAATACCAATATTAATTATTTCAATACTATAGGTAATCCTAACTTAAGCTGTATTGAAGTAGATGATGTAAATTACAGTACAACAAATTGGGAAACTATTGATAACACTTCGATTTTTAGCGAAAATTGTTCGAGCTTAAGCGTAGATCAGCTAAGTTTAAACGAGTTCGTATTATACCCAAATCCAGCAACAGATATTTTTAATGTGACTTCTAATCAACCAATCACTAGAATGGAACTGTTTGATATTTCAGGAAAACGTGTTTTACAAACAAGCAATGCCACTCAAGTAAATATTAGTGAGTTACAACCTGGTTTCTATCTATTACGTATTTTTAGTGAGAATACAAAGACCGTTAAAAAACTTATTATTAAATAAACAATAACACTTAAAAATCATGTCTTGTTTAAATGCAACTTCTATTTAAACAAGATATGTTTTTTTTATAAATTAATACCGTTTTTACAATAAAGTACCTGTAGCTTTTATTACTCAGCAACAACTTATATCTTTACATTTAAACCCTTTTATACCTTTACACCTTAAAGTAAAACCCTATGAGTAAAATTCATGTGCTTATTGTTGAAGACGACCCTTTTATTGCAGAAGATATAAGGGAAGCACTAACCAATGTAGATTATAATGTAGTAGCGGTAGCTCATAACAAAACAGATGCCATTAATGCACTTGAAGAAACATCTCCAGACATCGCTTTACTCGACATTAATCTTGGTGATAATCTAGACGGTATTTTAATTGCCGAAACCATCAACACAGAGTTTCAAATTCCGTTTCTATACCTTACCTCCTATTCTAACAGAGAAATTCTTAACAAAGTAAAACACACCCTTCCAATGGGTTATATTGTGAAACCTTTTGATGAAGCAGACCTGTTTTCTGCCATAGAAATAGCAGTTTCAAATTATTATCAATTTAATAAAACAGAGGCTTTACATATCGAATTAATTAATAATGCCATTCCTAATACACTAACTCAAAAAGAATTTGAGGTTTTAAAAGACATCTATCAGGGAAAAACTAACAATCAAATGGCTAATGATCATTTTGTAAGTATCAACACCATTAAAACACACATTAAAAAAATCTACGAAAAACTAGATGTACACTCCCGTTCTGAAGCTATTGTAAAAATAAGAGTTCTTTTAAATCAATAAAATCACGTCTTTCTCCTGCATTGAACAAATAAGAATTTCCTAATTTAACAACTGCGATTTCTATACTCCCTATTGATCCTGCCTCCTTTAATGGTAACTAAAAATTTTTCATTTTTTTAAAATCACTCGAAATCACATTTACGTGCTTTTTAAAATTTCTAGCACAATATAAACTTATAAACGCATAAGTTTTTGTAAATTTATAACTTCAATATTTTTACAATGTCAGATCAAAAAAGAGTTTTTTTAGTAGATGCTTTTGCATTAATTTTTAGAGGATATTATGCATTTATTAAGAACCCAAGAATCAATTCTAAAGGATTAGATACTTCTGCAATTATGGGTTTTATGAATTCTCTTTTAGACGTTATTAAACGAGAAAGACCTGATCATTTAGCAGTTTGTTTTGATAAAGGTGGAAGTGTAGACAGGGTAGAAATGTTTGAAGCTTACAAGGCCAACAGAGATGAAACTCCAGAAGCAATTAAATTAGCGGTCCCTTACATTCAAGAAATTTTAAAAGCCATGCATATTCCTATTATGGTTAAAGAAGGGTTTGAAGCAGATGATGTTATTGGAACACTTTCCAAACAAGCAGAAAAAGAAGGCTACAAAACCTATATGGTAACTCCAGACAAGGATTTTGCTCAATTAGTTTCTGAAAATATTTTTATGTACAAACCACGTTTTGGTGGTGGCTATGATATTTGGGGAGTTCCGGAAGTACAAGAAAAATTTGGAGTAGAAACCCCAGAACAAGTCATCGATTTTTTGGGAATGATGGGAGATTCTGCTGATAATATCCCCGGTTTACCTGGAGTTGGAGAAAAAACAGCTAAGAAATTTTTAGCTGCTTATGGCTCTATGGAAAACCTTTTTGCAAATACACATGAGCTAAAAGGAAAAATGAAAGAAAAAGTAGAGGGAGCAAAAGAATTAGGATTACTATCTAAGCAATTGGCCACAATAATGTTAGATGTTCCGGTAACTTTTGATGCCAAAGACTTTGAATTAGATCAACCAGACAAAGAAAAAGTAACGGAGCTTTTTAACGAATTAGAGTTCAGAAATTTATTAACGAATTTTTTACGAACTTTTGCCGTAGAAAATGCAGAAAAATCAAATTCTGTAGAAAACCCTAAAAAAGAAACACCTAAAACTACCACAGCAAAAGTAACGACAAGTCCAGAGGGTCAATTTGATTTATTTGCCGCTCCCGGAAGCGGATCTGTTTCTGAAGAAGCAATTGCATCTGGTTTTAAAACAATTAAAGATACCAATCATTTTTATCAACATATAGATTCTCCTTTTGCTAGAAAATTATTACTAAAAAAATTAATGGAGCAAACTTCGGTTTGTTTTGATACAGAAACTACCGGTTTAAAAGCATTGGAAGTGGAATTAATTGGAATAGCTTTTTCCTATGAAATTGGTAAAGGATATTATGTTTCTTTCCCAGAAGATCAAAAAGAAACAAAAGCAATTTTAGAAGAATTTAGACCATTTTTTACATCCGAAGGAATTGAAAAAATTGGTCATAATATAAAATATGATATTAAGGTTTTATCGAATTATGAAATGCCTGTAAAAGGCAAGTTGTTTGATACGATGATTGCTCATTATTTGATCAATCCAGATATGCGCCATAATATGGATATATTGGCAGAAACCTATTTGAATTATCAACCCGTTTCTATTGTAGATTTGATTGGTAAAAAAGGAAAGAATCAACTTTCTATGCGTGTTGTTCCTATTGCAGATCAAACTGAATATGCGGTAGAAGATGCAGATATTACCTTTCAATTAAAACAACTTTTTACGAGTGAGTTAGAAAGTGGCAATGTAACCAACCTTTTTAATGATATTGAAACTCCTCTGGTTTCCGTTTTAACCGCCATGGAAATTGAAGGAATTAACATCAACATCGATTTCTTAAAAGAATTATCTGTTGCTCTAACAGAAGACATTGATAGACTTGAAAAAAATATTTACGAACAGGCAGGAGAAGAATTTAATATTGCTTCCCCAAAACAATTAGGAATTGTGTTGTTCGAAAAAATGGAATTGGTTAAAAAACCTAAAAAGACAAAAACCGGTCAATATAAAACAGGAGAAGATATTTTATCATTCTTAGCAAAAGATCATAAAATTATTAGAGATATTCAAGAATATCGTCAGTATAAAAAATTACAAAGCACGTATGTAGATGCATTGCCAAATGAAGTAAACCCGAAAACAGGCAGAATTCATACAGAATACATGCAAGCAGTTGCAGCAACAGGACGTTTAAGCTCTAACAATCCTAACTTACAGAATATTCCAATAAGAACAGAACGTGGAAGAGAAGTTAGAAAAGCATTTATCCCTAGAGATGAAAACTATGTTTTGCTAGCGGCAGATTATAGTCAAATTGAATTGAGAATTATTGCAGCTTTAAGCGAAGAAGAAACTATGATAAATGCTTTTAAAAATGGAGAAGATATTCATGCTTCTACGGCAGCAAGAGTTTTTAATGTTCCTTTAGATGAAGTTTCTCGTGAACAAAGAAGTAACGCAAAAACAGTAAACTTTGGAATTATTTATGGTGTTTCTGCCTTTGGTTTAAGCAATCAAACAGATTTGTCTAGAAGTGAAGCCAAAGAATTAATTGACACTTATTACGAAACCTATCCAAAATTAAAAGCATATATGTCTGCTCAAGTAGATTTTGCAAGAGAACATGGTTATGTGGAAACCGCTTTAAAAAGACGCCGATATTTAAAAGATATTAATTCTAGAAATGCAATGGTTAGAAGTGGTGCAGAAAGAAATGCTGTAAATGCTCCCATACAAGGTTCTGCTGCGGATATTATAAAACTAGCGATGATTAATATTTACAATCGTTTTGAAAAAGAAAACTTTAAATCGAAAATGCTTCTACAAGTACATGATGAATTGGTTTTTGATGCCCATAAAGACGAAATAGAAATCATTAGACCTATTATTAAATACGAAATGGAAAATGCTTTTAAAATGAGTGTTCCTTTAGATGTAGAAATTGATTTAGGTGAAAACTGGCTAGAAGCACATTAAAAACTTAAAAATGAAATATTTAAAATTATTGATTATCCTATTTGTATTCAGCTCTTGTTCCAAAAATATTTATAGAATATCAGAAAAAACATATAACAACCAAGCTAAAAAATTAGGTAATTCTCTTGGTAAGATTAAACAAGACACTATAAAAAACAGGACAACAAATGTGATAAAATCTCAAAATTTTAATTTGAGAAAACCAAACCTAATTGTTATTCATCACACTGCTCAAAACAGTTGTAGTCAAACTTACAGAACCTTTGCTCTAAAACGCACACAAGTAAGTTCTCATTATGTAATTTGTGATGACGGAACCACTACGCAAATGCTAAACGACCTTGTAAGAGGTTGGCACGCAGGAGGTGGAAGTTGGGGTAAAAACACAGATATAAATAGCGTTTCTATAGGAATAGAATTAGATAACAACGGCAAAGAACCTTTTTCATACGCACAAATTAATAGCCTTGTTTTTTTACTTCAAAAACTAACAAAAAAATATAAAATACCAATGCAAAATATTGTTGGACATTCCGATATTGCTCCAGGTAGAAAAACAGATCCTAGCGCACTATTTCCTTGGAAAGCATTATCCGATAGTGGCTTGGGAATATGGTATGATGAAGAAAAACTAAATACAGTTAAACTACCTTTAAACTTTAACTCAACTTTTGCTTTAAAATATATTGGCTATAACACCAAAAACCTAAAAAATGCCATTTATTCTTTCAAACTGCATTTTAACTCGGATGAAGTATCTCATGAATTGACAGAAAAAGATAAAAAAATATTATTTTTATTAATGGATAAAATTTAATTTTTGACTCATTTTCAATATTTTAAAACTGATATTTCTAGAATAGAACTTCCAGAAAAATTTACGTTTCCTTTTTACTATGTTCCACATAAACTTGCTAAAATTGCAAGCAACGAACTACAAGAGTATTTAGAAACACAAGAAGATTTTAATCATAACTTTGGTTTTGACGAATCTATAAAAGAAATAGCAATTGGTAAAATGTTTGGTGTTTTAGTAGTTAAAAACACTAAAAACGAAATAGGCTATTTAGCAGCATTTTCAGGAAAATTAGCAGATAATAGCTGTCCTAAAAAATTTGTTCCTCCTGTTTTTGACTTAAGAACTTCAGGTAGTTTTTTCTTGAAAGGAGAAGAAGAAATCAATAAAATCAATGCAAAAATTGATATTTTACAAAAAGACAAAACCTACCTACAATTAAAAGAAGAAGTTAAAAAATTATCAAAAGAAATTGAAGATGATCTAGAACTACAAAGAAAGAAGATGAAAATTTCTAAAAACAATAGAAAATTTAGAAAAAATGAAGGAAAACTAAATCTATCAAAAAACGATTATAATTTATTACTTAAGAAATTAGAACAAGAAAGTTTTAATGATCAATTTTTTTACAAAGAATTAGTAATTTATTACGAAGCAAAAATTAAAAAGAATAAAAAACAATTTCTAAATTTTGAGGCTGAAATCCATCAACTTAAAAAACTACGAAAAGAAAAATCTGCATTCTTACAAAAAACATTGTTTGAAAAATTTCAGTTTTTAAATCAACAAAAAAAAAACAAAGCCTTAATAGAAATTTTTAATGACCCAAACATAAAGTCACCTGCAGGATCTGGTGAATGTGCTGCCCCAAAATTATTACAATATGCTTTTTTAAATAATTTAACTCCTCTTTGTATGGCAGAGTTTTGGTGGGGAAAATCGCCAAATTCAGAAATTAGAAAACATAAAAATTTTTATCCTGCTTGCCAAAGTAGGTGTAAACCTATTCTTACTCACATGTTAAGTGGTATTAAAATGGATAAGAATTTACTAATTGAAAACACCAACAAAAATCAAGATTTAGAAATAATTTTTGAAGATGATGTTTTAATTGTTGTAAACAAACCAGCAGAGTTTTTATCTGTTCCAGGAAAAGAAATCACAGATTCTGTTTATACAAGAATTAAAGAAAAATACCCAGATGCCACTGGACCATTAATTGTACATAGGTTAGACATGTCAACATCCGGAGTTTTAGTATTAACCAAAACAAAAGAAGCAAATAAAATATTGCAAAGTCAGTTTATAAATAGAACCGTAAAGAAACGATACATTGCTTTATTAAGTGGTACTATCTCAAAACCCAAAGGAAAAATTAGTTTACCACTTCGGGTAGATTTAGATGACAGACCAAGACAATTGGTATGTTTTGAACACGGTAAAAAAGCAGTCACGAAATGGGAAATCATTGAACAAAAAAACAACACCACACGTGTTTATTTTTATCCTATTACTGGAAGAACACATCAACTGAGAGTGCATGCCGCACATAAAAATGGTTTAAATACACCAATTGTTGGCGATGATTTATATGGGATAAAAAAAGACAGATTACATTTACATGCTGAGTTTATTGAGTTTAACCACCCTACTTCTAATAAAAAAATATCTTTTACAATAAAGCCTTCATTTTAAAGACTTAGTAATATTTATTACATTGCAAAACTTATGCTAAAAATCAACCAACTACTTTTCCCAAAAAGGTTTCAATTATTAAAAACCTTTGGCCTTACTTTTTTAGTCTTTTCTTTTATTGTTAGAGTGTGTTTATACTTCTTTTCTTTAAACTATATTGACTTTTCAATCATTAATTTGATAAAAATTTTTGGTATTGGTTTATTTTATGACATTGGATCATTATTATATTTCTTGGCATTATATGCTATTTATTTATTATTAATTCCTACAAAACTTTACGGAAGTAAATTCGATAAAATCATTACAAAATTTAGTTACGGATTATTTCTATTTATAACAATTTTTTCTTTTTTAGCAGAAATTCCTTTTTGGCAAGAATACCAACGTAGGTTTAATTTTATTGCAGTAGATTATTTACTTTACACATATGAAGTTATCGAAAATATTCATCAAAGCTTCCCTTTGCCTTTATTGATTGGGTTAATTATTTTTATTCTCATTTTATCTATTCGATTTGCAAAAAAAAGAAATGCTTACAAGCAAGTCTTTAACAACTCCGACTCTTTTAAAACCAAACTAATTCCTACCTCAATTATCCTTTTAGTTTTAGCTTTATTTCACTTCAACATCAAGAATACACAAGCTGAAAACTTTAAAAATATAAACGAAAACGAGTTAGCAAAATCCGGTTTGTATTCATTCTTTGCTGCATATAAAAGTAACGAGTTAAACTTTAAAGATTTTTATAACACAATCCCTTCCACAGAAAATTACGCTATAATAAGAGACCTTATAAAGGCAAATAATGATAGCTTAATAACAAATAAAAAAGACATTAAACGATTTGTAACAAACACAGGAGAAGAACAAAAACCAAATGTAATTTTTATTGGTTTAGAAAGTTTAAACGCTCGTTTTATGGAGCGTTTTGGTAATGATAAAAACTGGACACCTGCTATTGATTCTATAGCAAAAGAATCAATTTTATTCACTAACCTATATGCAACCGGAACGCGAACTATAAGAGGTATGGAGGCAATTAGCTTAGCAATTCCACCTACCCCTGGAAGAAGTATTGTAAAAAGAGAAAACAACGACAATCTATTTACTATTGGTGAAATTTTTAAAGAAAAAGGATATACCAGAACATTTATTTATGGTGGCGATGGTCATTTTGATAATATGACAAAATACTTTAGCTATAATGGATTTGATATTGTTGATAGAAAAAAACCTCATCGATTAAAAGAAAAATTACCCACAAAAAGAGTTCGAATAGAAGACAATGAAGTTAGTTTCGAAAATGCTTGGGCAGCTTGCGATGGAGACGTCTTTAAAAAACTATTAGAAGTTGCCGATAAACAATATAAAAGCAAACAACCCTTCTTTAATTTTATGATGACTAGTTCTAATCATCATCCCTATTCATTTCCAAAAGGAGTTATAACCTCTGATGAAAAAACAAGAGAAAATGCAGTTAAATATGCCGACAAATCTTTTGAAGAATTCTTCGAAAAAGCAAAAAACAAACCATGGTTTAAAAACACCGTTTTTGTAGTAATATCAGACCATTGTGCCTATAGTGCAGGTAGAACCGAAATCAATGTTAAAAACCATCATATTCCTGCTTTTATTTTTAACTTAAAAAATAAAACTCCTCAAGAAATAGATAAATTATCCTCCCAAATTGATGTTTTTCCTACACTTTTTGGATATTTAAACTGGAGCTATAACACAAATGTTTTTGGAACAGACATTTCTAAAATGACCACAAAAGATGAACGTGCTTTTATTGGAAACCATAGAAAAGTGGGTCTTCTAAAACCCAATAAACTTTTAATATTAGAAACACAAAAACATCATTCTACATATCAATGGAATAAAAAAGAAAACAAACTTACCCCAATCCAAACCGATTCTGTTTTCTTAAAAGAAACCATATCATATTATCAATCTGCTTACGAACTATTTAAAAATGGCGGATTAAAAATTGATCCTAAAAAATAAATCCCTTCACAAAAAAACTTATTTCTTAATTTCATTTTTATAACATAGCTACACTTTTAAGAACCATTCAATTAGATTTAAAAATATTCTAAAACACTATTTGTCAATCAAATAAAAAGCGGTACATTTGCACTCCTTTTTTAAGGAAAACACAAATTATTAATAGAACAAAAACTAATAGTGTAATTATGAACACATTAAGTTACAAAACAGTATCAGCAAACAGCGCTACCGTAAACAAGGAGTGGGTTTTAGTTGATGCAGACGGGCAAACGTTGGGTCGTCTAGCTTCTAAAGTAGCAAAGCTAATTAGAGGTAAATACAAACCAAACTTTACTCCTCACGTAGATTGTGGAGACAACGTGGTGATTATCAACGCAGAA
Organism: Polaribacter marinus; assembly: GCF_022662535.1. Taxonomy (GTDB): domain Bacteria; phylum Bacteroidota; class Bacteroidia; order Flavobacteriales; family Flavobacteriaceae; genus Polaribacter; species Polaribacter marinus. Next base: position 162,720 of record NZ_JAKQYM010000003.1, on the reverse strand, counting down.
AAAATTACCTTAACTGGAAAAAAATGGACTGACAAGTCTTACATCCGTCATACGGGATATCCAGGAGGTCAAAGATCGCTTACAGCAACAGAAATGTTTGAGAAAGATCCTACAAGATTAATCGAAAAAGCTGTAAAAGGAATGTTACCTAAAAATATTTTAGGAGCAGCTTTATACAGAAACTTGTATGTATATGCAGGTGGTGAGCACAAACACGCAGGTCAAGAACCTAAAGCTATTAACCTTAACGATCTTAAATAATGGATACAGTTCACAAAATCGGTAGAAGAAAAACTGCTGTTGCTCGTATATACCTATCTGAAGGAAGCGGTAACATTACAGTTAACAAGAAAGATTATAAAAGTTACTTTACAACAGGAACTTTACAATATAAAGTACAACAACCATTAATGTTAACAGAAAACTTAGAGTCTTACGACATCAAAGTAAATGTTTATGGTGGTGGTGTAACAGGACAAGCAGAAGCAATTCGTTTGGCTATTACAAGAGCTTTAGTTGCTATCAACGAAGAGCACAGATTGGTATTAAAACCAGAAGGCTTATTAACTCGTGACCCAAGAATGGTTGAACGTAAAAAATTCGGTCAGAAAAAAGCACGTAAAAAATTCCAATTCTCGAAACGTTAATATTGCGCAGAATTTATTCTGCACTTTATTATATCGAGAACTGTTATTATATAATTTAATATTAAACAGTTTAGCATCTAAATATATAAGACTCGAAAGACTACTTGTATATTGATTTCAAAACAGAAAGTAAACACATTTAAAAAATGGCAAACGTAAACATTCAAGAGTTATTAGACAATGGTGTTCATTTTGGACACTTAACTAGAAAATGGAATCCAAACATGGCTCCATACATTTATACAGAAAGAAATGGTGTACACATCATTGACTTGTATAAAACAGCAGCAAAAATAGAAGAAACTTCAGAAGCTTTAAAAAAGATTGCAAATTCTGGACGTAAAATTTTATTCGTTGCTACTAAGAAACAAGCAAAAGACATCGTTGCAGAAAAAGCAAAAGCAGTAAACATGCCTTTCATTACAGAAAGATGGCCTGGAGGAATGTTAACAAATTTTGTTACTATTAGAAAAGCTGTTAAAAAAATGGCTCAAATTGATAGAATGAAACAAGATGGTTCTTTTGACGCATTGTCTAAAAGAGAGAAATTACAAATCAATCGTCAGAGAGAAAAATTAGAAAAGAATTTAGGTTCTATTTCAGATATGACTCGTTTACCTGGTGCATTATTTGTAGTAGATATTAAAAAAGAGCACATTGCAATTGCAGAAGCTCAAAAATTAAACATTCCTATTTTTGCAATGGTAGATACAAACTCTGATCCAAGATTAGTAGATTTTGTAATTCCTGCAAATGATGATGCTTCTAAGTCTATAGACAAAGTATTATCTTTTGTAACTGATGCAATAGCAGAAGGTTTATCAGATAGAAAAGCAGACAAAGAAAAAGTAAAAGAAGTTGCAGCTCCAAAAGCAGAAAAAGCAACTCCTAAAGTTAAAGAAGCAAAGGTTGAAGAGCCTAAAGCTGAAATAACTGAAACTCCTGCTGAAGAAAAATAATAAGTATAATTAAAAAATATAAATAACATGGAAACAGTAAAGATTAGTGCTGCTGATGTTAAAAAATTAAGAGAGGCAACTGGAGCTGGAATGATGGACTGTAAAAAGGCATTAGTAGAAGCTGCTGGAGATTTCGACAAAGCAATTGATATTTTACGTAAAAAAGGTCAAAAAATTGCTGCAAAAAGAGCTGATAGAGAATCTACAGAAGGAGTTGCAGTAACAAGAATTAATGACGATAAAACTGCAGGTGTTGCAATCGTTTTAGCTTGTGAAACTGATTTTGTTGGTAAAAACGAATCTTTCGTTGAATTAGCTGGTCAATTTGCAGACATCGCTTTAAACTCTACAGATAAAGAATCTTTCTTAGCTGCTGATTTTGGTGGAATGACTGTTGCTGATAAATTAGTTGAACAAACTGGTGTTATTGGAGAAAAGTTAGACATTACTGCATTTGAAAAAATTGAAGCTGCATATGTTGGTGCTTATACTCACATAGGTAAAATTGCTGCCTTAGTTGGTTTGTCTGCTGTTGTAGATAACGCAGAAACTTTAGCTAAAGATGTTGCAATGCAAGTTGCTTCAATGGGAGCTACAACTTTATCTTATAAAGATTTTGACCCTGCATATGTTGCTGCTGAAACAGAAGCAAGAATTGCTGTGATCGAAAAAGATAATATTGAATTAGGAAGATTAGGGAAAACATTGAAAAATGTTCCTCAATTTATTTCTATGTCTCAGTTATCTGATGAGGTTTTAGCTAAAGCTGAAGAAGCTGCTAAAGCTGAATTAGCTGCAGAAGGAAAACCAGAAAAAATCTGGGATAGAATCTTACCTGGAAAAATGGAAAGATTTATTTCTGACAACACAACTTTAGATATGGAACAATGTCTTTTAGACCAATCTTTTATTAAAGATGAAAAGAAAAATGTTGCTCAATACGTTAAAACGTATGGTGATGTTGAAATTTCAACTTTCAAAAGAGTTACTTTAGGATAAGTATCCTACTAAATATACTTTTAAAAAAGCCTCGCATCATGCGAGGTTTTTTTTATTTATGAAAAAAAGGAAAATCAAAAAAAATACGTAGTTTTGCACAACTTTCAACAAAACTATGCAATACAAAAGAATTCTTTTAAAATTAAGTGGAGAAGCCTTAATGGGCGATAGACAATATGGTATAGACCCAAAACGTTTATCTGAATACGCTAAAGAAATAAAACAAGTTATTGCAAAAGGCATAGAAGTCGCCATTGTTATTGGTGGTGGAAACATCTTTAGAGGAGTTGCAGGAGCAGCAAACGGCATGGATCGTGTACAAGGAGATCACATGGGGATGTTAGCAACCTGTATTAACGGTTTAGCATTACAGAGTGCACTTGAAGATGAAGATGTGCACACACGCTTGCAAACAGCTTTAGAAATTAAAGAAGTTGCAGAACCTTATATTAAAAGAAAAGCAATTCGTCATTTAGAAAAAGGAAGAGTTGTTATTTTTGGAGCAGGAACGGGGAATCCTTATTTTACAACAGACACAGCTGCTGTTTTACGTGCAATAGAAATAGATGCAGATGCTATTTTAAAAGGAACTCGCGTAGATGGAATCTACAACGTAGACCCAGAAAAAGACAAAAATGCCATTAAGTTTGAAACGATTACTTTTAAAGATGTAATTAAAAAAGGCTTAAAAGTAATGGATATGACAGCATTTACATTAAGTGAAGAAAATAAATTACCAATTATAGTTTTTGATATGAATACTAATGGAAACTTACTAAAACTAGTATCAGGAGATAAAATTGGAACTATAGTTAATAATCAATAATCAAAATCTTTAAATTATTAGGGGAGATGAACGAAGAAATTGAATTTATATTAGATACGGCTAAAGAGGCTATGAATAATGCCATAGAGCATTTAATAAAAGAATTACGCTCAATTAGAGCAGGTAAAGCAACACCTGCAATGCTTGGAACTGTAATGGTAGATTATTATGGTTCTCAAACACCATTAGGTCAAGTAGCAAACGTTAGTACACCAGACCCAAGAACTATTGCCATACAACCTTGGGAAAAAAATATGTTGCAAGAAATTGAAAGAGCAATTCAATTAGCCAATTTAGGATTTAACCCGATGAATAATGGAGACATTATTATGATTAATGTTCCACCATTAACAGAAGAAAGAAGACGTGGTTTAGCAAAACAAGCTAAAGCAGAAGCAGAGCATGCTAAAGTTGGTATTAGAAATGCAAGAAAAGATGCAAATAACGATATCAAGAAAACTGACGTTTCTGATGATATGAAAAAAATTGCTGAAGACAACGTTCAAGAATTAACAAATACATTTGTTAAAGAAATAGACGATAAATTCTCTATCAAAGAGAAAGAAATAATGACCGTATAATTTCTTTAAAATCATTTAAAAAGAGTGTTTTTAAAACACTCTTTTTTTGTTTATAACAGTTCTACAATTTAATTACCTTTGCTTAAATTTTTCTAAATGAATTTCTGGACAAAAGTTGCTGGTTTAATTTTAAGAAACCGCTACTTGGTTTTATTGTGTATTGCCATCATTACTGGGTTATTAGCCTCTCAGATGAAGTATATGAAATTCTCCTATACAGAGGCAAACTTATTACCAGAAAATCATGAAGCAAATTTAGAGTACAATAAGTTTCTAGAAATATTTGGTGAAGAAGGAAACCTTGTCATTCTTGGCATTAAAGATTCAACTGTTTTTACACCCAAAAAATTCAATGCTTGGAACAAACTTGTCGATGAATTTGATGATTTAGAAGAAATCGATTTTACCCTTTCTATTGCTGATGTACAAAAACTAAAAGCAGATAGAAAAAAAAGAAAATTTGTTTTAGAACCTTTATATGAAACAGAACCCAAAAGTTTAAAAGAAGTTTCAGAAATAAAAAAACAACTTTTTGAAAAATTACCTTTTTATGATAATCTTCTTTTTAATAAAGAAACAGGTACTTTACAAACTGCTATCTACATTAAAAAAGAAATCATAAACACCCCTAAACGAAGAGATTTTATTTTTGACAAGCTAATACCTAATATAGAAAAATTTGAGAAAGACAACAATGTAGATGTTCGAATTTCTGGAATGCCCTATATTAGAACATTAAATGCACAAAATATTCAAGATGAAATCATACTTTTTGTTGTAGGTGCACTGGGTATTACAGCTATTATCTTCTTTTTCTTTTTTAGATCGTTTAGAGCAACCTTTATTACTCTTTTAGTTGTTTTAATTGGTGTAATTTGGGCATTTGGATTTATTGGCTGGTTTCGATATGAAATCACCGTTTTATCTGCATTAATACCTCCATTAATTATAGTTATTGGTGTTCCAAATGCAGTTTTTCTTATCAATAAATATCAGCAAGAAATAAAAAAACACGGTCAGCAAGCTAAAGCTTTACAGCGTGTAATAACTAAAGTAGGTAATGCTACTTTAATGACCAATATTACAACAGCATCTGGTTTTGCTACTTTTGTATTTGTAAAAAGTAATTTGTTACGTGAATTTGGAATTTTAGCTTCTGTAAACATTGTTAGTATTTTTATTTTAGCACTGTTAATTATTCCTATTATTTACAGTTTTATGCCGCTTCCAAAGAAGAAACATTTGAATCATCTTGAAACAAGATGGATTGAGAATGTAGTAAATTGGATGGAAAAAACGGTAAAAGATCATCGTATTGCCATATACTTTGCTACAGTTATTGTTATTATGGCAGGTATAATTGGTGTATACAAAATTAGAGTTTCTGGAAGTCTAATAGAAGATATGCCAAAAAGCAAACAATTTTATAAAGACATAAAGTTTTTTGAGAGAGAGTTTGGAGGAATTATGCCCTTAGAAATTTTAATCGACACAAAAAAAGACAAAGGTGTTATGAAATTATCCACTTTAAAAAAGATGGATAAAATCAATGAAACTATAGAATCATTTCCTGAATTGTCAAAACCTATCTCGGTAGTAAATCTTGTAAAATACTCTAAACAAGCATATTACAAAGGAAACCCTAAATATTATCAATTACCTACAAATCAAGAACAAAGCTATATTTTTTCTTATACCAAAAACTCTAATAGTGAGGCTGGAATGCTAAAAAACTTTGTAGATTCTACTGGAAGATATGCAAGAATCACAACCTTTATGAAAGATATTGGTACAGATAAAATGAATGTAATTCAAGAAAGATTACAGGCCGTAATCAAAAAAGAATTTCCTTCAGAAAAATATAAAGTTACAATCACAGGAAAAGCATTGGTATTTATAAAAGGGACGAATTATCTAATAAATAATTTAGTGATTTCACTATCATTAGCCATTCTTTTAATTGCACTTTTTATGGCCTGGATGTTTCGATCTCCACAAATGATTTTAATTTCACTTTTACCAAACATACTTCCACTGTTAATAACTGCTGGTTTAATGGGGTATTTTGACATCCCTATAAAACCATCAACCATTTTAGTCTTTAGTATTGCATTTGGGATTTCTGTAGATGATACAATTCATTTCTTAGCAAAATACAGACAAGAACTCATCACGAATAAATGGCGAGTAAAACAATCTGTTTATGCAGCTTTACGAGAAACAGGAGTAAGCATGTTTTATACTTCTATCGTTTTGTTTTTTGGTTTTTTAACTTTTACCCTATCTAGTTTTGGTGGTACAATTGCATTAGGTGGTTTGGTTTCTATTACCTTGCTTTTGGCAATGGTTTCTAATTTACTTTTACTACCTTCTTTATTGTTAACTTTTGAAAAAAAGATTGCAAATAAGAAAGTATTCAAAGAACCTTCTATAAGAATTTTACCCCCTAAAGAAGATAAAGAATAATTATTTGAGATGATTACTTTGATTGAAAAGCATTGCAATACTTTATCAGTTCATTTGTGGTTTGGACCTCGAGTTTTCTTTTAATCTTCTTCCAATGCTCTCTTAATGTATGTGTCGATATAAAAAGCTTTTCTGCAATTTCTTTCTGTTTTTCTCCTTTCGATAGATATTTTAAAACTTCCTTTTCTCTTTTCGTTAAAGACAAATATTTATCTATATTAGATTTAATGAAATCATTTTCATCAAGAATATTTTTAAAAGATTTTATTGTATCTACAATTTCAGATGCCGGTTTTTTTAACTAAATTATAGCTTTTCCATTAGCATCTAAACCTTTATATAAAATTTCTGTTTTTAAATTCTTTTGGGGAGCTAGTTCTAGTTTATGATCTAACCAATTTCTTGCATCTTGTTCTGTAGCAAAATGTTTTGGTTTAAAAACACTAGGATTGGGTTCATCAAACACCCCCATAACTTCCATATGAGATAACACATCTTTACCAACAACAAAAGCAATGGGATGAAAACCATCCTTATCTACCTTAACATAGCCTGCTTTAAATCTAGGTTTTAAAATATTTTCTTCTACCCACAATTTAGTAGAATTATCTATTTGATGAGTAAAATTTTGTTGTAACCAAATTATTTGAGTTGGGTTAAATTTCTTTAAGCTTTCTAAATAATTCAACAATTCATTTTTAAATGAAGCTAAATCTTTCGGAGTAGAGTTCCAAAAATTAATAAACCTATTATTTTCTTCTTCAAATGCAATAGATAAATACTCACCTTGATAAACTTTCATACAGTAATAAAAATCTTTTATTTATAATAAAAAAACAAAAATTATGGTTTTAGTAAATATACAAAAAAGATAAAATAAAAATTATTAATCATAAATTCCCATATCTCTTAAATATCATTGCTCATCTTACATCAAAAAAGTATCTTTGCATTTCAAATTTTGCCTAAAAGAAGGCATATTTTATTTTAAAGATGATGAAAAGTAACGTTGCCGAAATTTTAAAATCGGATACATTTTTACAAGAAGTAACCTTAAAAGGTTGGGTTAGAACTTTTAGAAGCAATCGTTTTATTGCTCTAAATGATGGTTCTACAATAAAAAACATTCAATGTGTAATCGATTTTGAAAACACGGAAGAAGAAACTCTAAAAAGAATTACCACAGGAGCTGCAATTGAAGTAAAAGGAACCTTAACAGAAAGTCAAGGTAGAGGACAATCTGTAGAAATTCAAGTTTCTAATATTGAAATTCTAGGAGATTCTAATGCAGATGAATACCCTATTCAACCTAAAAAACACAGTTTTGAGTTTTTAAGAGAAAATGCACATTTACGTGTAAGAACAAATACATTTAGCGCAGTAATGAGAGTGCGATCTAAACTATCATTTGCAGTGCATAAATATTTTCAAGAAAATGGTTTTAATTATGTAAACACTCCAATTGTTACCGGTTCTGATGCTGAAGGTGCAGGAGAAATGTTTAGAGTTACCACGTTTGAAGATAATAAAGCTCCATTAACAGAAGATGGAAATATAGATTATACCAAAGACTTTTTCGGAAAAGAAACAAACCTAACTGTTTCGGGGCAATTAGAAGCAGAAACCTTTGCAATGGCACTAGGTAAAGTATATACTTTTGGTCCTACTTTTAGAGCAGAAAACTCTAACACAACTCGTCATTTAGCAGAATTTTGGATGATAGAACCTGAAGTTGCCTTTATGGATTTAGATGGTAATATGGATTTATCTGAAGATTTCATTAAATCTGTTTTAAGCTATGTTTTAGAACACTGTAAAGACGATTTAGAGTTTTTAGACCAACGCTTAACCCAAGAAGAAAAAAGCAAACCACAAGCTGAAAGAAGTGATATGAGTTTGTTAGAAAAACTACAATTTGTAGTTGATAACAACTTTAAAAGAGTTTCTTACACAGAAGCTATAGATATTTTACGCAATTCAAAACCAAACAAAAAGAAGAAATTTCAATTCCCAATTAATGAATGGGGAGCAGATTTACAGTCTGAACACGAGCGGTTTTTAGTTGAAAAACACTTTAAATGTCCGGTAATCTTATTCGATTATCCAGCAAATATTAAAGCATTTTACATGCGTTTAAATGAAGATGGAAAAACTGTAAGAGCAATGGATGTACTTTTTCCTGGTATTGGAGAAATCGTTGGAGGTTCTCAAAGAGAAGAACGTTATGATGTTTTAGTTGACAAGATTAAAGCTATGGGAATTGATGAAAAAGAACTTTGGTGGTATTTAGATTTACGTAAATTTGGTACAGCTGTTCATTCTGGTTTTGGATTAGGATTTGAACGCTTAGTACAATTTGCAACAGGAATGGGAAATATTAGAGACGTAATTCCATTCCCTAGAACACCACAAAACGCAGAGTTTTAAAAAAAACATAAAACTTACTATTCTAAAACGTCATTCCTAACAGAATGACGTTTTTATTTTAACCGATTTCATATATTTGTCTATATGCTAAAACAAAGTTTACATTATAAACTCTTACAGAAATTATCTCCTCAACAAATTCAGTTGATGAAGTTAATTCAATTGCCTACGCAAGCTTTTGAAGAACGACTAAAACAAGAAATTGAAGAAAATCCTGCATTAGATACTGGTAAAGAAGAAATGGATTCTATTGATGATGACATGTCTAACGAGTTTGATGATACTGGTACCGAAAAAATTGATGCTGAAGACATTAATATTGATGAATATTTAAGTGATGATGAAATTCCTAGCTATAAAACTCAAGCCAACAATTATTCTTCTGATGATGAGGAAAAAAATGTGCCTTATGCAGCAGGAACAAGTTTTCATCAATCCTTAAAAAATCAATTAAATACATTTAGATTAAACGAAGAAGAAAAATCAATTGCAGAATTTTTAGTTGGCAGTATAGATGATAGTGGCTATATAAGAAGAAATATTATTGATCTAGTAGATGATTTAGCATTTACTGCAAATGTATTTACTACAGAAGAAAAAGTGATTTCTGTTTTAACCAAAGTGGTACATACCTTAGACCCAGTTGGTGTTGGGGCAAGAGATTTAAAAGAATGCTTAATTATTCAATTAAAGGCAAAAGAGAATACTAAAATCAGGTCTTTAGCTATAGAAATCTTAGAAAATGCATTTGACCATTTTGTAAAAAAACATTATAAAAAATTACAAGAAAAATTCAATATCTCTGAAGAAGAACTAAAAGAAGTTAATAAAGAAATCTCTAAATTAAATCCAAAACCAGGAAGTTCTTATGCCGGTAATAATAAAATTGCAGAACAAATTGTTCCAGATTTTTCTATTAAAATTTTAGATGGCGAGCTCGACTTAACATTAAATTCCAGAAATGCTCCAGAATTGCATATCTCTAGAGAATACAACAACATGTTAAAAGGTTACCAAGAATCTACTGTAAAGAATAAATCACAAAAAGATGCAGTATTCTTTATTAAACAAAAATTAGATGCTGCTAAATGGTTTATAGATGCCATAAAACAACGTCAACAAACATTGTTAGTAACTATGAATACAATTATGCATTATCAATATGATTATTTTTTAACGGGTGATGAGCGCAAGTTAAAACCAATGATCTTAAAAGATATTGCTGATAAAATAAAAATGGATGTCTCTACAGTTTCTAGAGTTGCAAACAGTAAATATGTTTCTACACCCTATGGTACAAAACTGATTAAGGAATTCTTTTCTGAATCTATGAAAAATGATCAAGGAGAAGATGTATCTACAAAAGAAATAAAGAAAATATTAGAAACTGTTGTAACAGAAGAAAATAAGAAAAAACCTTTGACAGACGAAAAACTTGCTGCCATCTTAAAGGAAAAGGGTTATCCAATTGCAAGAAGGACGGTTGCAAAATATAGAGAACAATTAGACTTGCCCGTTGCTCGTTTACGTAAAGAAATTTAGTGAATTTTCACAAATTAATATCAATAATATTACATCCAATAGTAATCCCAACTATTGGAGTAATGCTCTATTTTTTATTAATTCCTAATAACTTTAATAGCAATCAAAAACTAGCTATTTTGGGACTTGTTTTTACCATAACTTATTTGGTCCCATTATTAATTTTAGTAATCTTTAAAAAACTAAAACTTATAAAATCCTTTCAAACAGAAAGTATCAGAGAGCGTAAAATACCCGTAATGTTAATGATAATTTTATTTTATCTATTAGCTAGTACAATGAATAACATTCCAAACTTAAGAGATTTAGGATTACTTTTTTTTGCAACTTCTCTAGGGTTACTTTTTATTTATTTATTTTTTGCATTTAAAATAAAAGTAAGCATTCACATATTATCTCTTGGTATTTCTACTGGTTTTTTCTTGGTTTTAAGCAATATATACTCGCAAAACTTCACCTTTTTAATAATTATATTATTATTACTTTCTGGTATATTAGCAAGTGCTAGATTGCATTTAAATGCTCATACCAAAAAAGAAGTTTATTTGGGTTTTTTTATAGGTATGATTTCCCCTTTTTTGATTTACTATTTTTTATAGAATATAAAAAATCAACCCAAATTTCAACACTTTAGTATTGATGTTTTCTCCGTTAATATTTCCATTTTTAAAAATAGGAGTTAACCCATAAAAAACATTAATATTAAACTCATCATATCCTGCCGACAAGGTTAAACCATACTGTAGTTTGTTAAAATCAGAAATATTTTTGTATGAATAATCTATAGCATTATGTTCAAACTCAAACTTATTAGATACGTTATATAAAAATTTAATTCCTGTATAAATACGCCAAAAGCTATATTTATTTACATTAGATGTTCTCCAACGTAATTCTAGTGGAAACTCTAAATTATGCGCTTTAAATACATTATTACTAATTGTATTATCGCTACTAAAAACAGTTTTGTTATTTATTTCTTCAACTTTTAATTCATGGTTAAAAAAATCGAAACCATACCCTACTCCTCCAGCTATAGAAACTGTACCCGATTTGTTTAAAATAATATCTTTAATAAAGCCTACTGAAATAGCATAAGAAAAATCACTTTTTGTAATTTCTTGGGGTTGGTTAAAAAATTGGGCATAAGAAATAGATGCATAAATTTGATCTTCTGCATAGCGATCTCCTAAATGGAGTGAATCTTTTTGAGCATACATAATAGAGGCACAAAAGATTGAAAAAGTAAAACTTAAAACTTTATTCATGTATAATTAAACGTATTATAAATATACAATATTTCAAAAGTATAAAGTTTATTTTTTTTAAAATAAAAAAGGGTAATTCTAAAGAATTACCCTTTTAATATATTATAATTAAAGATTTTTATTCTGCACCTTTTTGTGTAGAATAACTAACTTTAAGAGCATTTACGTCTCTTAACTTTAATCTTATATCATTAATTGTACCTACATTAGACTCTTTATCAGCTTTAATAGAAGTAGTCATAAATGGTATTTCCGCTTCAGAAACTTTTTCTCTAGAAGCCATAATAAAAGCTGGAACTTGATCTGCTGATGCAATTTTATCATTCAATTGAATCTTATTGTATCCTACTCCATCTCTATTAGGGTCTTTAGACTTACCAACGTAGATTGTAATAACTAGACTTTTATGCTCTAATTTTTTAACTTCTGTAGCACTAGGTAATCTTGGTGCTTCAATTTTTAAAGTAGTCTCTCTCATAGTTGTAGTAACCATAAAAAAGAATAATAGCATAAAAACAATATCTGGCAAAGACGCTGTATTTACAGCAGGCATTCCCTTTTTTTTCTTTTTAAATTTAGACATATTGTTTAATTTTAAAATTAATTAAGAAGTTGGTTCAGCATCAGAAATAATTTGAGGATATGCTTTCTTTATATCTTCAACTTTTTTCTTTAACTCTTCATTGTTCTTATCATCTTTATACGCTGCTTCCAATTCATTAAAAGGCATACCATATCGTTCTCTACATAATCTATTTCTTAAAACAGTATAAGCTTTAAGTAACTCATTTTGCACAATGATATATGTACCATATTCAGTACCTCTATCACTTTGAACAGAAATAATTGCTTTATTTGGATGATCAGATGAAGCATCGCTTCTTTCACCTTTACAATAGTCACAAGCTTTTCCTGGCGTACCATCTTCTCCTGGCTTACCAATTCCACCTCCGTTATCTATAAATTTAATAGCAGCATCTTTTAGTTCTTTAACATCCATTCTTTCGCCTTCAACTAAAAGCTCATTACTTCTGTTAATATTTACTTCAAAGATATTCTTCTCTTTAATTACAGGTGGTACATAATCTGCTGGTGGCTTTTCTGATAATTTCTTAGAAATACCTGAATCTACATTCATGGTAGTTGTTACTAAGAAGAAGATCAATAACAGAAAGGCAATATCAGCCATAGAACCTGCATTAATTTCTGGGTTTTCTCTTCTTGCCATAGTTTATGATTTAATTAATCCTTTAATTAAATCCCATACAAAGAAAACACTTGCAATACCTCCTAAGATAACGCTATACCAAATTCCAGCTCCAACCCAATGATTTACAGAAGATCCTTCTTCACCTCCAGGTTGAATTTTACCAGCGGCATCGTAAACAACATCACTATCAGCCATAAAATAAGCAATTGCTAAAAATACTCCTAAAACAATCAAACTCATTAACATCTTTTTAAGATTTTCTGGGTTTTTGATAATTGTCCAAAAAGAAAGTACGACAGCTATTACAACTGCTGCAATAAATAACCAAAAAGAAAAAGAAATTAATGGACTAATGACGCTGTTTTGAACATCTACACTATTTTCAATAACTTCCTTATCTTCCATAAAAACTCTTATGAAAAGAATAGCTCCTATAATGGCTATAGCTGCAATGAAAATATTTAAAATTTTATTACTTTTCATATTATTTTTTATTTTTTATACTTTACTAATAAATCTATCAAAGAGATAGAAGCGTCTTCCATACTATTTACAATACTATCGATTTTAGAAACGATATAATTATAAAAGATTTGAAGAATAATAGCCACAACTAAACCAAATACGGTTGTTAATAAGGCTACTTTAATACCTACTGCTACTACCGCTGGAGAAATATCATTTGCTACAGCAATATCGTTAAATGCCCCAATCATACCAATTACAGTACCCATGAAACCAAGCATTGGTGCTAATGCAATAAATAAAGATAACCAAGAAACATTTTTCTCTAATTGTCCCATTTGAACTCCTCCATAAGAAACAACTGCTTTTTCAGCTTGATCAACTCCTTCGTCTACTCTGTCTAAACCTTGGTAAAAAATAGATGCAACAGGTCCTTTTGTATTTCTACAAACTTCTTTTGCTGCTTCTACACCACCAGAACTTAGTGCATCATCTACATTTGCTAATAATTTTTTTGTATTGGTTGTTGCCATGTTTAAATAAATAATTCTTTCAATGGCAATAGCTAATCCTAAGATCAAAGCTACTAATACAATTCCCATAAAACCTGGACCACCATCAATAAAGTTTTGCTTTAATACTTGGTGGAAAGTTTTTGCTTCTGTTGCTGCTTCTTGAGCAAAGGTTGATTGAATAGCTCCAAAAAACATAAATCCTGTTACAGATAAGACATTTACTACTTTTTTCATCTTTGTTATAAATTAATTTTTAATAGTTATCGGGTTAAAGATATAAATTTTTATGTTTAAATAAACAAAATGCAAAATACTTTAATTACTTTTTTTTAAAGAATAAAACACAAAATGTTATTTAACAGACCGCCAAGTAACAAAAAATGTTGTGCATAAAAAAATTTTTTTTACGTATTTCTAGATTTTTAATACGATTTTACTAAAATCTTTAAACTTTAAATAATTTACTAGGAATTTAGCAATTTACTTTTTCTTGTAACTTCTCCTCTTAGTGATTTCTCAAAATAATATTCAAAATCTTCAAACGATAAATTTTCACTTAATAAATACATTAATTTAGCCACTGCAGATTCTGTTGTAATATCTCTACCACTAACAATTCCAATCTCTTTTAGAGCAATACTTGTTTCATAATGACCTTGTATAACACTTCCTCCTGCACATTGTGTAACATTTACAATTCGAATCCCTTTAGATATTGCCTTTTTCAACAAATCAACAAACCATGTTTCATCGGGTGCATTTCCTGCCCCATAAGTTTCTAAAACAACACCTTTTAATCCTTTAGAATTTAAAATACTTTCTACAACATGTGCTGTTATTCCTGGAAATAATTTTAAAATTACAATATCTGTTATTAATTTTTTTCTAACAATTAGTGCTGATGTTTCTTCTTTGGGTTGATGAATTAAATGCTCATTAAAATTTAAATGAACACCGCTTTCTGCTAACGGAGGATAATTCATAGATGCAAAAGCTTCAAATTGTTCTGCATTAATCTTTGTAGTTCTATTTGCTCTGTATAATTTATATTCAAAATACAAACAAACTTCAGAGATTACAGGTTTGTTTTCATCTCTTGCACAAGCAATTTCTATGGATGTTATTAAATTTTCTTTGGCATCTGTTCTTAAATCTCCAATAGGCAATTGAGAGCCTGTAAAAATGATAGGTTTCTGTAGGTTTTCAAACATAAAACTCACAGCAGAAGAAGTATATGACATGGTGTCTGAACCCGTTAATACTACAAATCCATCAAAATCATTGTAATTTTTTTCTATAATTTCTACAATACTAACATAGTAATCTGTATTCATATTTGATGAATCGATAACCTTATCAAAAGAAATGCTTTTTATTGTACAATTAAGTTGTTGTAATTCTGGAATTTTAACTAAAATCTGACTAAAGTCAAACGCTTTTAAGGCATTTGTTTTATAATCTTTAATCATACCAATAGTTCCACCAGTATAAACCAATAAAATATTCGGTTTTTTTGTCATTTTGTCATTTTTATTCTCCAAACAATAAATTGGAATACTTTATGTTGTAAATTTATCAAACAAAAATGACATAAAAATTTAAAACAATATATATTATGATGGGATTTTATATTTTAATTGGCGCTATCTCTTTGATAAGCTGGTTCGTTAGCAACAAACTAAAAAGTAAATTTAAAAAATACTCTCAAATTCAATTAAGAAATGGGATGAGTGGTGCTGAAATTGCCACAAAAATGTTAGCTGATAATGGCATTTTTGATGTAAAAGTAATCTCTACACCAGGAAGATTAACAGATCATTACAATCCACAAGATAAAACTGTAAATTTAAGCGAGTCTGTTTACAATCAAAGAAATGCCGCTGCCGCTGCTGTTGCTGCTCACGAATGTGGACACGCTGTACAACACGCAAAAGCTTATAGTTATTTAAAAATGCGCTCTCAATTGGTACCCATTGTAAGTGTTACCTCTAAGTTCTCTCAATGGTTAGTTATTGGAGGATTAATTTTAGGAGCTGCTTCTGGAGCATCAGGGATTGGTTTTTACATTGCCATTGTAGGACTAGTCTTTATGGCATTTGCAACGTTATTTAGTGTTGTAACTTTGCCTGTAGAGTATGATGCCAGCAACAGAGCACTAGCTTGGTTAAAAAACAAAAACATGGTTTCTCAGCAAGAATTAGCAGGTGCAACAGATGCTTTAAAATGGGCTGCTAGAACATATCTAGTTGCTGCTTTAGGCTCTTTGGCCATGTTATTATATTGGGGATTACAAGTATTAGGGAATAGAAATTAAAGACTTCTTTCATTTACAGAAAACCATATTAAAAAAAGCTTCGATTTTCGAAGCTTTTTTTATGGAAGAAACTTTTTATTGATTTTTAATGTCTTTTTTTTATAGAAAAAGAAGTTCTGTTTATCGGAAATTTAACCCACTTCGTCAGATTTTAGTTTTTCTGCTGTAACAAAAAAGGCACTTTTACAGTGTTAAATATAAAAATCAACCTAATGAAATTTTTTATTACTAGTACTTTTACTTTATTATTTGGAATTCTGGCAACCTTTTCTCAACATTCTATTTCTGGTAAAATTGTAGATGAACAAAATGAACCTTTACCATTTGCAAATATTATTTTACACAAAATAGGTAGTAACGAAAATCCTAAAGGAGCTGTTTCTGATGAAAAAGGAGAATACAAAATTGAAAATATCTCTTCAGGGAAATATAGGATTGAAATTTCTACCCTAGGTTTTGAAACACAAAAAATTAAAGAATTTGAATTAAATTCGAACAAAACTTTTAACATCACATTAAAGGAAACAACACAAACTTTAAATGAAATTGTTGTAAAAAGTAAACGTCCGGTAATTAAACAAACTGCAGAAAAATTGATTGTTGATTTAGAAAAATCTGAAATGATAAACACGAGTCTACAAGATGTTATGCGCAAGGTTCCTGGTGTTTTGGTAACCAGTAACGGAATTTCTATTGCAGGAAAAGGCGGAGTAAAAATATTAATCAACGGAAAAACAACAGAATATATGGATATTGAAACTCTATTACGTGATTTTCCTGCGGATAACATCTCTAAAATTGAAGTAGCAGAACAACCTGGAGCAGAATATGATGCTTCTGGATCTAGCGCAATTATCAACATCATCTTAAAGAAAAATGTAAAATTAGGAACACACGGAAGCACAAATGCTTGGATTGGCGAAGATGAAGGTTTTGAATACGGTACAGGTTTTTCTATTGCTAGCTACAAAAACAAATTAAACTGGCAAACCAACATAAATTATTCTCAACCAACTTTGAGAGATGATTTATTTCTAACAAGAACCGTAGGAAATGAAACTTATAATCAGATTACAAAAGAACCTTATAATCCTGTGAATTTTTCTATCAGCGGAAACATCGATTATTACATTAACGATAGACATTCTATAGGAATTGGCACTCGTATAAACACAAGAAACTCAGAAAGAATAGCAAGCAGCAAAACCATTATTTCTGACACAAATAGTTCTAATACTTTATTATCTGAAAACAGTTTTGATAGAGATCGTAAAAATTTTAATATCAATCCTTATTACGAATATAAAACAGATACTGATAGATTGTTAATTGATTTTAATTTTATCGATTATACAAACGACAATACAAATACATTATATGAAACTGCAGGAAGCACTGTTGCCTTTGTAGATAGAAAATACATTCAAGATGGAAAATACAGTATTAAAACTTACAGAGCAGATTATACAAAAACACTTTCAGAAAACTTTAAATTAAGTGCTGGAACAAGATTTGCTGATGTAAATACTGATAATGATTTACAATCTTTAAAAGAAAATAATGGCAATTATTCTTTAGCCGAAGAAGAAAGCAGTAGGTTTTTAATTGATGAAACTATCTTTGCATTGTATTCTAAAGTAAATGCTAATTTAGGAAAATGGTCTTTTTCTGGAGGTTTACGTTATGAAAACAGCAATACAGACGGAACATCTATTTTTATGGATCATGGCACAGAAAAAACTACGGTTAAAAAAAGGCCAATAAAAAAAGTATTTCCTAGTGCATCTATCAGCAGAAAATTAACAGACATTTTAGGAGCAAGTTTGTCTTACAGTTACAGAATTCAAAGACCTTCTTACAATAGTCTAAATACATTTACTACGTTTTTAGATCCGTTTTCGGGTAGTGATGGAAATCCAAATTTAACACCTGCATACACCAACAATTATCAATTTAATTTAACTTATGATGGTCAACCTTTTTTTACTGTTGGGTATAGCAAAACAGACGATGTTATTTTTCAATTAATACGACAAGACAATACAACGGCTCAAATAAGACAACAACAAGTAAATATTGAAAACAATTCTAATTGGAACTTTCGTTTATTTGCTCCTTTAAGCTTTGTAAAAGGAGTAGATGGATACACTGGAATTGTCGTTGTTAACACAAACTTTCAATCATCAACCTATAATGTAAATTTAGATAAATGGAATTTATATTGGTTTGTACAAGCAAGTTATGAATTACCTTGGGACATCAATTTTGAATTAAGCGGAAACTATGGAACAGGTGCTTTAGAAGGACAAGTTGAAGTGGATTGGCTTGCAGAATTAGATTTTTCTTTCAGTAAAAAGTTTTTAAACAATCAATTAAAAGCCAATCTTGGTTTCAGTAAAATGTTAAACAGAGGTTATGTTGGTAAAATAGATTATGGAAATGGAACAGCAGCGGTAGAAAGTAATGGTTCAAGACAAAACATTCAATTAAGATTGGTGTATAGTTTTGGCTCTAAATTTGGAAAGAAAAAATCTAGCAGAAAATCAAATAGAGATGAAGAGAATAGAATTAATGATAATAATTAATATGTTTGTATAAATGAATGCAAAACTAAATAAATCTGACTGGGTAATACTTTCCATTGTTTTTGGTACCACAATTTTGTTAGGTTGTATCGATTACTATCAAGAAGACAATAATTTAATTGAATATTTAATTGATTTTCCGACCGCTACATTATTATCAATTATCATCATTTTAGTATTTATTCAAATTATTGTTCCCAAGTTTTTAATCCAAAAAAAGAAATACATTCTATTTTTTTTGTCTAGCTTACTACTATTAACAGCAATAGGAACTTTAGATAAAATTATAGGGAGGTTAAGTGCTGGTGAATCATTAAGTGATATTTCAAATTTTTTATCCTATTTCCAAAATGGCTTATACAACGCTACAGACATGGTAGGTTTTCCTTTAGGAATTTTACTTATCAAAAAATTCTATGAAGGTCAGAAAGATTTAAGTGAAGTTCAAAAACAACAAAAAGAAAACGAATTAAAATTGTTACGCTCTCAAATAGATCCTCATTTTTTATTTAATAATTTAAATACTTTAGATAGTTTAATTGATAGCAACCCAACAAAAGCAAAAGAATATATTAATAAACTATCCTTGATTTACAGATATTTAATTAAAACAAAAGATGCAGAAGTGATGGAGCTTTCTAGCGAAATTGAATTTGCAAAAAACTACATTTTCTTAATAAAAACTAGATTTGGTAAGGATTATGAGTTTACTATTGAAGAAGACACTTCTTTAGCAGATAAATTTATTCCAACTGGAGCCATACAAATTTTACTAGAAAATGTGGTAAAGCACAATAAATCTGATGGAAAAAAACCTATTGAAACAACAATTAACATTAATGATGGTTGGCTAATTATTGCCAATTCTAAATCCAAAATAAATTCTAAAGAAGAATCTTTTGGAACCGGTTTAGAGAATTTAAAAACTCGTTACAAATTACTTTCCGACGAAGTGATTCAAATACAAAATAAGGAAACAAAATTTGAGGTTTCAATTCCAATTATTGAATTAAGTTATTAAAAAATAAAAATGAATATTTTAATTTTAGAAGACGAAATTCCTGCATATCAAAAACTAACAAAATGCTTAGATCGTTTTTTTGATATAAAAATTACGCATGATTGGGGAAGAACAATTGTTGATGGAGAAAAATTTTTAAAAGAGAATTCTTACGATTTTATTTTATCTGACATTCAATTATTAGACGGCTTGTCTTTTGATTTATTCAATAAAATCAAAATTGAATCTCCTATAATTTTCTGTTCTGCTCATGATGATTATTTATTCCAAGCATTTAACACCAATGGAATAGCCTATATACTAAAACCATATTCTCAAGACGATTTTGATAAAGCCATTCAGAAATATCAATCTTTGTTTAAAAAGGGCGATTACAATGCTCTAAATAGCAATACTATTAATGCTTTAAAATCTGCTTTACAGGAAGAAAATAACAATTACAAAAAACGATTTGTTATAAAAAAAGCCTCTGGAATTCAATTATTAAATGCCACAGATATTACTTTAATTTCTGCTTCAGGTGATTTTTGTTTGGTAAATGATAAAGACGGAAAACGACATACTATTTCACAAAACTTAGGAGCTATTCATCAGCAATTAAATCCTAAAAAATTCTTTAAAATTAACCGAAGTGAAATTGTAAATATTGATTTTATAGAAAATATAGAAAGTCATTTTAAGAATCGATTGTTAATATCAATGAAAAACTACAAAGAAAAAGTGATGACAAGTTCTTCTACAACTTCCGATTTTAGAAAATGGTTAGAGCAATAACAACACAAAAAACAAGCAAACAAGTTTAGCCTTAATTGATGCTTTAAACTCAAAACAAGAAAATTATTTGAGTTCTTTTTTGAGTTAAGAAGAAAATAGCAAAAATCCTTTCTGATTTCTCAAAAAGGATTTCGAATTACTTTATTATTCTAACTATTTTATTTCTTTTTTGGAGGAAAAACTCCGAAGGCAAACAACAATCCAAAAACAGAAAAGAAACCTGTAAAAAAGTCAATAACACTATTTTCTAACTTAGAAAAAAATAGCATGCCCATACAAATTAGACATATTATAATTCCTAAAATTCTGTAATTCTTTTTGTTCAAACGATTAGTCATTTAACTTTAAAACTGCCATAAATGCTTCTTGAGGAATTTCTACATTACCAACTTGACGCATTCTTTTCTTTCCTTTTTTCTGCTTTTCTAACAGTTTACGCTTACGCGAAATATCTCCACCATAACATTTTGCAGTAACATCTTTACGTAATGCTTTGGTAGTTTCACGGGCAATAATTTTTGCTCCAATTGCGGCTTGAATAGGAATATCAAATTGTTGTCTTGGTATTAATTGTTTTAATTTTTCAACAATTTTCTTACCTATAGAATATGCATTATCTGCATGTAATAATGCAGAAAGCGCATCTACAGGTTGTGCATTTAATAAAATATCTACTCTTACTAATTTTGATTCCTTCATACCAATTGGATGATAATCAAAAGAAGCATATCCTTTAGAAACTGTTTTTAAACGGTCATAAAAATCGAATACAATTTCTGCCAAAGGCATTTCAAAAATTAATTCTACTCTTTCTGTTGTTAAATATGTTTGATTAATGATTTGTCCACGTTTTTCGATACACAAACTCATTACTTGCCCCACAAAATCTGATTTTGTAATAATTGAAGCCTTGATATAAGGTTCTTCTACCCTATCTAATCTTGACGGATCTGGTAAATCTGTTGGATTATTTAAGATGATAATTTCATCAGGGTTTTTCTTTGTGTATGCGTGATAAGAAACGTTGGGTACCGTTGTAATAACAGTCATATTAAACTCGCGTTCTAAACGCTCTTGAATAATTTCCATGTGTAACATTCCTAAGAATCCACAACGAAAACCAAAACCTAAGGCAGCTGAACTCTCTGGTTGAAAAACCAATGAAGCATCATTTAATTGCAATTTTTCCATAGAATAACGCAACTCTTCATAATCTTCTGTATCTACAGGATAAATTCCTGCAAAAACCATCGGTTTTACATCTTCAAAACCATCAATAATTTCTTTGGTAGGATTTGCAAAATCTGTAATTGTGTCACCTACTTTTACTTCTTTTGCTGTTTTAATTCCTGTAATTAAATAGCCAACATCACCTGTTTTTACAGATTTTTTTACAACTTGTGTCAATTTTAACGTTCCAACTTCATCAGCAAAATAATTTTTACCTGTAGCCATGAACATAATTTCTTGACCCTTTTTAATTTCTCCATTTAAAACTCTAAAATAAGTTTCAATTCCCCTATAAGAATTGTAAACAGAATCAAAAATTAAAGCTTGTAAGGGTGCGTCAGGATTTCCTTTGGGAGCAGGAATTCTATCAATAATTGCTTCTAAAATATTATCAACCCCAAAACCTGTTTTACCACTTGCGTGAATAACTTCTTCTGGATCACAACCCAATAAATCGACAATATCATCTGTTACTTCTTCTGGGTTTGCAGAAGGCAAATCTACTTTATTCAAAACTGGAATAATCTCTAAATCATTTTCTAAGGCTAGATATAAATTAGAAATTGTTTGAGCCTGTATGCTTTGTGCGGCGTCAACAATTAATAAAGCACCTTCACAGGCTGCTATAGAACGAGAAACTTCGTAAGAAAAATCTACGTGACCAGGAGTGTCAATTAAATTTAAAACATACTGTTCTCCATTATGAGTATAATCCATTTGGATGGCGTGCGATTTTATGGTAATTCCACGTTCTCGCTCCAAATCCATATTATCTAATAACTGTTCTTTTTTTTCACGATTCGTAACAGAACCTGTAAAATCTAACAATCTATCCGCTAACGTGCTTTTACCATGATCTATATGAGCAATGATGCAAAAGTTTCTAATATTCTTCATTTGTTAAATTTGATTTCTAAATTGCTTGCAAATATAGGTTATTTACAAGTTGTTTTTAATACAAAAAAGAACTGAGTTACAGCCTTATAATTCTACCATAAACAGGTAGATAATGTACCTGATTTGTGTTTCTAAATAACAATTTCTTGTTAATCTTGCCATTCTGCAATAAAGAGGTTTGTATCATGACCGCCTCCATTATTTCTATTGGATGAAAAAATCAATTTTTTTCCATCATTAGAAAACACTGGAAAAGCATCAAATGTCTCTCCATGAGTAACTCTTTCTAAATTTTTTCCGTCTAAATCTATCATATACAAGTTAAAAGGAAATCCTCTTTCAGCTTCAAAGTTAGAAGAAAATAAAATCTTTTTTCCAGAAGGATGAAAAAACGGACTCCAATTAGCGTTTCCTAAATCTGTTAACTGACGTAATTCTGAACCATCTGCATTACAGATATACAATTCCATTTCTGTTGGCTGAACCAATCCTTCTTTTAACAAGTCTTGATATTCTTTTATTGCCTCTTTTGTTTTTGGTCTTGAAGAACGAAAGATTAATTTTGTACCATCTGGTGAGAAAAAAGCACCTCCGTCATACCCTAGTTGATTTGTAATCTGCTTTACATCAGAACCGTCAATATTCATAGTAAACAACTCTAAATCTCCTGTTCGCATTGAAGTAAAAACAATTTTATCTCCTTTTGGAGAAACTGTAGCCTCGGCATCATAACCTGGTTCTGTAGTTAATTGCTTGGTAATATTTCCATTTAAATCAGCTACAAAAATATCATATGTATCATAAATTGGCCACACATACTTTCCTTCTCTTCTTAAAGGTGCTGGAGGACATTCTTTTCCTCCTAAATGTGTAGAACCATAAACATAACTTTTATTATCTGGCAAGAAATAAGCGCAAGTTGTACGTCCTAAACCAGTAGAAATCATTGGTGGAATAGAATCTTTAAATGTTTCTCCAACATTCATCAAAAACATTTGATCACATTCTACTCCCCATTTTTTATTGTTCGATTGAAAAATAATTTGTTTATCATCAAAACTCCAATATGCTTCAGCATTATCACCACCAAAAGTAATTTGTTGCATGGTTTTAAAATGCACTTCTTCTGGAAAAATTAAACCACCTTCCCATTTTTTGGTTTCTCCAGACTTTGCATCTGTATTTTCTTTTTTATTGGATTTGCATGCACCAAAAGCTAAAGATATAGCTAGAAAAAAAAGTATTTTAAATTTCATTTTATCTAATTCAATAAGTGGTATTAATTCTCTAATTTTGCAAAAATAATATTTATCATCATGAGAAACATCCTATTTTTAATCTTTTTCTGTTTTTTAATTTCTTGTAAACCAGCAATTGAACAAGAAGCACGAATTAAAGAAGATGCTACATTTTTAGCTTCAGACAAATTAGAAGGAAGACAGACAGGTACAAAAGGAGAAAAAGCAGCTGCAGAATACATCCAAAAAAGATTTAAAGAGTTAGACTTACAACCAAAAGGAACTACTAGTTTTTTACAGCCTTTTACTTTTAAACCAAAAACAAATCCGCATGAACAAGTAAAGTTTGATGTAAATGGTGATGGAACAATTACAGGAAATAATGTTATTGGTTTTATTGACAATAAAGCAGAAAATACTGTAATTATTGGAGCACATTATGACCATTTGGGTTATGGTGGCGAGGGATCTTTATACAGAGATTCTATTAAAGCAATTCATAATGGTGCAGATGACAATGCTTCTGGAGTTGCTGTTTTATTAAACCTAGCTGCAAAATTGAAAAAGAAAAACACCAATAATAATTACCTTTTCATCACTTTTTCTGGAGAAGAAATGGGACTTTTAGGTTCTAATTATTTCGTAAAAAATCCAACAATTGATACCAAAAAAGTTTCTTACATGATTAATATGGACATGGTTGGCCGTTTAAAAAAAGATTCTGCTTTAGCCGTTTACGGAACAGGAACTTCACCAATATTTAAACAAACTTTAAAATCTCATAACGAGAATTTTAAATTGATTCAGCAAGAATCTGGAGTTGGCCCAAGTGATCATACTAGTTTTTATTTAGCAGACATCCCTGTTTTACATTTCTTTACGGGTCAACATGAAGATTATCATAAACCTGGAGATGATTCAGAAAAACTGAATTATGAAGGAATGGAAACTATTAGCAATTATATCTTTAACATTATTACTGATTTAAACGACAATGGAAAACTACCTTTTAGAAAAACAAAAAATGAAAGTGAAGAAACACCACGTTTTAAAGTAGGAATGGGTGTAATTCCTGATTATATGTTTGACGGAAAAGGAATGCGTATTGATGGAATTTCTGAAGAAAAACCAGCACAAAAAGCAGGACTTAAAAAAGGAGACATTGTTATTAAATTAGGTGATAGTACTGTTGTAGATATGATGAGTTATATGCGTGCTTTATCTGTCTTTAAAAAAGGAGATAAAAGTAAAGTTCATGTAAAAAGAGGTAAAGAAGAAATTGAAAAAGAAATCCAATTTTAAGTAAAAACTCCTATTTACATTATGATTAAAATTGGCAACATAGAATTACCCGATTTCCCTTTATTATTAGCACCAATGGAAGATGTTTCTGACCCTCCGTTTAGAGCTTTGTGTAAAGAAAATGGCGCAGATGTTGTGTACACAGAATTTATTTCTTCAGAAGGTTTAATTCGTGATGCGGCAAAAAGCGTTATGAAATTGGACATTTACGAAAAAGAACGTCCGGTTGGAATTCAAATTTTTGGTGCCAATTTAGAATCGATGTTAAAAACCGTAGAAATTGTAGAAAAATCAAATCCCGATATTATAGATATCAATTTTGGTTGCCCTGTAAAAAAAGTGGTTTCTAAAGGCGCAGGAGCAGGAATTTTAAAAGACATAGATTTAATGGTTTCATTAACCGAAGCAATGGTAAAACACACTAATTTGCCTATTACAGTTAAAACCAGACTTGGTTGGGATCATGATTCTATAAAAATTGTAGAAGTTGCAGAACGTTTGCAAGATGTTGGCTGTAAAGCAATTTCGATACACGGAAGAACTCGAGCACAAATGTATAAAGGCGATGCCGATTGGAAACCAATTGCCGATGTAAAAAACAACTCAAGAATGCACATTCCAGTTTTTGGAAACGGAGATGTGACATCTCCAGAAAAAGCCATGGAAATGAGAGATTCTTATGGATTGGATGGTTGTATGATTGGTAGAGCTGCAATTGGTTATCCTTGGTTTTTTAATGAAGTAAAGCATTATTTTAAAACAGGAAAATATTTAGCAAAACCCACCATTGCAGAAAGAACACAAGTAGCAAGAAGACATTTACAAATGGCTATTGATTGGAAAGGACCTGTTTTAGGTGTTTTTGAAACAAGAAGACATTATACCAATTACTTTAAAGGAATTCCGCATTTTAAAGAATACAGAATGAAAATGGTAACCTCTGATGATGCTAAAGATGTTTTTGCTGTTTTTGATGAGGTAGAAGCTAAATTTGGAAATACTATTGTCCCTGAAATTAAGTAGCTAATTATTCTTTAATTTTAAATGATTTTATCATTTTTTCTACATCAGGTACAAATTCATCAAAATTATCTAAAGTAGAACGATACCTAATTAAATAACATTTATTTTTATAAAACAGGTATAAATTTGCTGTTTTGTATTTTATGTTTTTATCATTCCAACTTGATGAAATAAATCTTAAAACAATGCTTTTACCATATTTTTCATGCTTTGTTTCTATTTGTTGGTAGTTAAAATTTTTATACGTTTTTTTTAATTTTTTTATTGAAGCATTAACATAATCATTAATATTCTTCAGTTTATTTTTCTTATTCTCTTTTAATGCAAAGCCTACAAAACTTTTGAAATTTATAGGTGCTTGATTTTTTAATTTTTCTGGCGCGTAATAAAGCCCACCATGAGGCTCAACAAAAGCATACCAATTTTTAGGTTTCTTAATGGAATAAAATCTATTTTCTTTAGCCAGTTCTGTGCTATCTAATATTTTAAACGGATTATCTCTAGTTAAACCATATTTATTTACTTTACTAGATGCACAAGAAAATATTGCTAATAAAAAAAATAAGACTATAAATTGGGTACATTTTTTCATAGAAATTTACTTCTCTATAAACTCTTTAGAAATTCTACTACTTGCAATTTTAGAGGCAATAAAACCTAAAATAGTAATGGTAATAATTACAATAATTAGATTTGTAAATCTAAATTCTACAGGATAAGGAAGGCTTTGCGTAATCATAAACAAACCAAATTGTTTTTGCACAAACACTAAAATTACACCAATTGTTAAGCCAATTAGCATTCCAAAAAAAGTAAGTAAAAATCCTTGTAAAACAAATATTTTTTTCACCTCTTGTATTGTAGCACCTAAACTAAATAGTGTTTTTAAATTATCTTTTTTATCAATAATCATCATAATAATTGCACCAATAACATTAAACAATGCTATAATAACAATCAATGTAAAAATAAGATAAGACACAAAATTTTCTGTATTTATTACTTTGTAAAAAACTTCGTTTAATTGTTCTTTTGTTTGAACTTTAAATTGATTTCCTAATTGTTCTTGTAGTGCTTCCGAAACTTCATCAACATCAGCATCATTTACCAATTTTAATTCGATACCTGTAATTTGATTTTCTTTATATCTAAGCAAACTTCTAGCTTCAGAGATATCAACAAAAACAAATTTATTTTCAAAATCTTCTGTTCCAGAATATACTCCTACAATTTGAACATTCATTTTATAAAACGCATTTCTGGGATTTATAAATCCAGTTCCAGGTTTAGGTACTGTAATAGCTAAAGGTTCTCCAAAATTTAAAATGCCTAATGTGAGTTTTCTTGAAATTCCATTCCCAATAACTGCTGTATTAGAAAAATCTGTATCAATCCAACTTCCTATATTTATAGCAGAATCTATTTGTGTAATCGTAGTATAATTATTCTCTACACCTTTAACAAAAGCAATTTCACTTTTATTATTATATTCTAAAAAAACGCGTTCTTCAATAACTTTTGATGAAGCTTTTATTGTTGAATTACTTTGAAAAGTTTTTTGGATTTCAGCTGTAAACAAAAAAGATTTCCCTTTAACAGAAGTTATTTTTATATCAGGGTCTGATGCATCTAACAAACTATAACTAAAAGTTCTTAAGCCAGAAAAACCCGAAAGAATAATAAACAAGGCAAGCGAACCAACAATTACTCCAAAAGAAGCTATTATGGTAATTATATTAATAGCATTATTATTTGTTTTAGTAAACAAATATCTTTTTGCTATGTATAGTGGAAAACTCAAATATAGAGGCTGGTTTTATCTTTTTTGACGTCTAGGAAGTACTTCTGGATTTTTAATAGGGTTATCATCATTTCCTTTTAAAGATTTATCAATATCCTCAATATAATCTAAAGTATCATCTCCAAAAAACAATAATTCTGGCATTCTTCGTAATTGATTACGAGTTCTTTTAGCCATTTCATGTCGAATTAAAGGTGTATTAGATTGAACTCCCTTTACAATTTCATCTCTTTTTTCCGATGGAAATATACTTAGGTACACTTTTGCCACTCCTAAATCTGAAGTAACATGGACTTTAGAAACAGAAATAATAACACCTTTCATACCATCTTGAGCAGCTTTTTGCAAAACATCTACCAAATCTTTTTGTAAAACTCCAGCAATTTTTCTTTGTCTATTTGTTTCTTCCATAATGCAAATTTACAATATTTTATATATGTAATTTTAAAACATAAAAAAATCTCAAAGCAAGCTTTGAGATTTTTACTTATTTATAATAATATTATTTTAGTCTGCTAAAATAATAGCTTTGTTATCATTTAATTCTAACGTACCAGAATTAATTGCTAAAGATAAAATTCTATCATCATCTTTTTCAACTTCTAGTCTACCATTTAAATCATCTAATATGATATGATCTTGAGTATGAATATGAATCTTAACAAGACCTTCTTTTAAAACAGAAACAATTGGTGCGTGATTATCTAACATTTGAAAATCTCCATCTATTCCTGGAACTACTAAGCAATCAATTTCTGATGAAAATAAAACAGCTTCTGGTGTTACAATTTCTAAAAACATATTTTCTAGTTTTAAGCTTCTGCTAACATTTTTTCTCCAGCATCAATTGCATCTTGAATTGATCCTCTTAAATTAAACGCTGCTTCAGGGTATTTATCTAATTCACCATCCATAATCATATTAAATCCTTTAATAGTGTCTTTAATATCAACTAAAACTCCTGGTATACCAGTAAACTGTTCAGCTACGTGGAAAGGTTGAGATAAGAAACGTTGTACACGTCTAGCTCTATGAACTACTAATTTATCTTCTTCCGATAATTCTTCCATACCTAGAATTGCGATAATATCTTGTAACTCTTTATAACGTTGTAAAATTTCTTTTACTCTCTGAGCACAATCATAATGCTCATCTCCTAAAACATCTGCTGATAAAATTCTTGAAGTAGAATCTAAAGGATCTACCGCAGGATAAATACCTAATTCTGCAATTTTACGAGACAATACTGTTGTTGCATCTAAATGCGCAAATGTTGTTGCTGGTGCAGGATCTGTTAAATCATCTGCAGGTACATAAACCGCTTGTACAGAAGTAATAGAACCTTTTTTAGTTGATGTAATACGTTCTTGCATAGCCCCCATTTCTGTTGCCAATGTTGGTTGGTAACCTACTGCTGATGGCATACGTCCTAAAAGTGCTGACACTTCTGAACCTGCTTGTGTAAAACGGAAGATATTATCTACGAAGAAAAGAACGTCTTTTCCTTGTGCTTCTCCTGCTCCATCTCTAAAGTATTCCGCAATCGTTAAACCAGATAATGCAACACGTGCACGTGCTCCAGGTGGTTCATTCATTTGTCCAAATACAAAAGTAGCTTTAGAATCTCTCATTCCAGGTTTATCAACTTTAGATAAATCCCATCCTCCTTCTTCCATAGAGTGCATAAAGTCATCACCATATTTGATAATTCCTGACTCTAGCATTTCACGAAGTAAATCGTTTCCTTCACGAGTTCTTTCTCCAACACCTGCAAAGACAGATAAACCACCATGTCCTTTTGCGATATTATTAATTAGCTCTTGAATTAATACGGTTTTACCTACTCCAGCACCACCAAATAATCCAATTTTACCTCCTTTTGCATAAGGTTCAATTAAGTCGATTACTTTAATCCCTGTAAATAAAACT
Source organism: Polaribacter marinus (assembly GCF_022662535.1). Lineage (GTDB taxonomy): Bacteria > Bacteroidota > Bacteroidia > Flavobacteriales > Flavobacteriaceae > Polaribacter > Polaribacter marinus. The sequence continues at coordinate 132,701 of NZ_JAKQYM010000003.1, read as the reverse complement.
TCAGTTGATACTGATAAGTCTTCAAATTTAGGTGCATTTCTGTGAATTGGCAACCCATTTTCTCCAACTTTACTTAAATTACCTAATCCATCTATGGCATCTCCGGTTACGTTAAATAAACGTCCGTAAATATCATTTCCTATTGGCATTTGAATTGGATTTCCAGTAGCAATTACTTCTACTCCTCTACTTAAACCATCAGTAGCATCCATAGAAATAGTTCTAACCGTATCTTCACCAATGTGTTGTTGAACTTCTAAAACTAAAATTGAACCATCAGCTTTTTTAATTTCTAATGAATCGTAAATTTTTGGAAGCTCATTATTCTCTGTATTGAATTCAACATCAATAACTGGTCCAATTATTTGAGAAACTTTACCTGTTGTTGTAGACATTTTGTATCTAATTAAATTATTATTTTTTTCTGAAAGATTTACCTCTCATTTTCAGGGTGCAAAGGTAGTTTTTTTGATTGGAATTAAAAAAGTTTTTTTACACTAAAAACATTCCTTTACAATAAAAAAAGCCTCATCGTTATGATGAGGCTTTTAAATATCTAAAATTGAATCTTAGTTTGTTACTTTAATTTCAACTCTTCTGTTATTAGATCTTCCTGCTCTAGTTTTATTAGAATCAACTGGATAACCTGCACCAAAACCTTTAGCTTCTAATCGAGTTGTATCAACTCCTTTTTTCACTAAATAATCTCTAACAGCGATTGCTCTTTTTTCAGACAATCTTAAGTTAATAGAAGCAGAACCAGTACTATCTGTATGACCTCCAATAGCAAAAGTTGCTTTTGGGTTGTTATTCATAATAGTTGCAATTTCATCTAATTTTGAAGAAACTCCTTTTTTAAATGAAGCTCTACCAGTATTAAATAATATTGTTTTTGCTGCAAAGTTAATTGCTTCTACAGCTTCTTTCTTGATAACTTTTTCAGGACAACCAGCTTCAGAAGCTACACCTGCTACATTAGGACATTTATCGTCTTTATCTAAAACGCCATCTCCATCAGTATCAGGCCAAGGACAACCACTGTTTGCAGCAGGACCTGCTACATTAGCACATTTGTCATCTTTATCTAAAACGCCATCTCCGTCAGTATCAGGACAACCTTTATTTGCTTTTGTTCCTTTAGAATTAGGACACATATCATCTTTATCAGCAACTCCGTCACCATCAGAATCAGGACATCCGTTCATTGCAGCTAAACCAGCAACATTAGGACAAGCATCATCAGAATCTTTGATTCCATCACCATCAGCATCAGGACAACCATTGAATTCAGCTAAACCAGCAACTTCTGGACAAGCATCTTCTCTGTCGTATATACCATCACCATCAGTATCTTTTCCTCCAAATTTAAAAACTAACCCAAGAGAACTTTGGTAATGAGACTTAACATTGTCTGCAAATCCTTTTTTAGTTCCTGTTTGAAAGTTTAAACCTAAGTTTTCATTAAACCAAGTATTGAAACCAAGACCTACATTTAACATTCCTTCTCCTTCAGAATCAGCTGAAACATAAGATCCCCCTAAATACACATAAGGATCAAACCAAGAAGTGTCTCCTACTAAATTATTTAAATCGTATTTTACAATTGCATCAACAGAATAATATAAGAAATCTGAATCATCTTTTGTATTTAATGTTTTAATCTTATTTAAAGATCCTGCTAACTGTAAAGTAAATCCTTTATCAAGATATTTCTCCCCAGAAACTCTTGAAATTGAAGGCAATACATTCCAATCAGAACTACCAAACAAATCTTTAAGTTGGTCTGAAAAATCATTACCATTATAAAAGTCTACAGTATTTAAACCAAAACCTACTACCCAAGGATTGTTTTCATCCTGTGCGTTCACGTTACTAACTGCTACCAACGTAAACAAAGCTATCACAGCTATTTTTAATCGTTTCATTATCAAATTTTTAAATTAAAAGTTCGTTATTATAATACGCAAAAGTAAACCCTTAAAACGTATCTACAAAGACAAATCTACAAAATATTCATAAACCTGCAAGTTTTTATCAATTCTAAATAACACTCAACTCCTTACCAACCTCTATAAAAGCAGTAATTGCTTTGTCTAAGTGCTCTTTACTATGTGCCGCAGATAATTGCACTCTAATTCTTGCTTTTTCTTTAGGAACCACTGGAAAAAAGAAGCCAATAACATAAATCCCTTTTTCTAATAATTTATTTGCCATTATTTGAGAAAGTTTTGCATCATACAACATTACAGGAACAATTGCTGCATCAGCACCAACAAGATCAAAACCAGCTTTTTCCATTTCTGTTCTAAAGTAATTTGTGTTCCATTCTAACTTATCACGAAGTGAAGTATCTTTAGAAATTAAATCAAATACCTTTAAAGAGGCTCCTACTATTGCGGGTGCTAACGAATTTGAAAACAAATAAGGTCTTGAACGTTGGCGTAAAATTTCAATAATTTCTTTTTTACCTGTTGTATACCCCCCCATAGCACCACCAAGGGCTTTTCCTAGAGTTCCAGTAACAATATCAACACGCCCCATTACATTCTTCAACTCAACAGTACCTCTACCAGTCTTCCCAATAAAACCTGTTGCATGACATTCATCAACCATAACTAGAGCATCATATTTATCTGCTAAATCGCAAATTTCATCAAGTTTAGCCACAATTCCATCCATAGAAAAAACACCATCTGTTACAATAACTTTAAAACGATGACTTTGTTTATTTGCTTCAATTAACTGCTCTTCTAAAGAAGACATATCGTTATTATTATAACGATAACGTGCCGCTTTACATAAACGAACCCCATCAATGATTGAAGCATGATTTAAACTGTCAGAGATAATAGCATCTTCTTTTGTAAGTAAAGGTTCAAAAACCCCTCCATTTGCATCAAAAGCTGCTGCATACAAAATCGTATCTTCTGTTGTATAGAAATCTGCTATTTTTTGCTCTAACTCTTTATGAATATCTTGAGTTCCACAAATAAAACGCACAGAAGACATTCCAAAACCATGTGTATCCATCGTATCTTTTGCTGCCTGAATAACCTCTGGATTATTTGACAATCCTAAATAATTATTTGCACAAAAATTAATTACCTCTTGACCTGTAGAAATTTTAATTACAGCATCTTGTGAAGATGTAATTATTCTTTCTGACTTATACAATCCAGCATCTTTTATGTCTTGAATTTCTTTTTTTAAAGTATCTTTAATTTTACCGTACATTTTTTATTAATTTAACAAACACAAAGTTACAAAGTTTATTTTTTTGATTATACCTCAACAACATCAATTTTGCTATTGATGTAAATTAATATTTTTTTGATGATTTTAAAGCCCATCGTTTTTAAAACTCGTTCGTATTTTAAAAGTTGTTGATGATGTTCTTTAGATGGATTTCCTGTTTTATAATCAATAATAACAACCTCGTTCTTAGAATTTAAAACCAATCTATCAGGAATCACAATTTGATTATCAACATCAATTATCTCTCTTTCATTAAAGACTGTAACATCTTTAGAGAAATATGTTTTTAATTCTAAATGATTCACAACTTCTTCTATATTTCGCTTAACGGAAATCATCTGCAAATCATTTAAAATTCCTTTTTGATGGTATTGGCTAAGAACAAAATCAACATCTTGTTTAGTGTTAATTTTGGCAAAAATTTCGTGTAATAAGTTTCCAAAATCTATCGCTTTTCCCTGTTCTGTATTCCATAATTTTGATGAGCTAGCCAATAAAACAATCCGATGAGCTTGCCAAGGAGTTGAAATAAATTTCTCATGATTTTCTGCTAAAGAAATTTTGTTTTCTTTTATACTCACTCTCGCTTTATTACCAAAAGAATATTCTAAAACACTCTCGTTCCAAAGTTTGTTTTCTTTTAAATAATTGATAAAAACTCCTGAATAAAAATTAGTGTTTTCTACTCCTTTTGAAGTAATTTTATTTTCAGTAATTATATGTAATTGTTCTACAGCTCTAGTTAAAGCTACATACAACAGATTAAAATTATCTAACTCTAACTCTTCTCTTTGCTGATTGTAGATTTGGAAACCTGTATCGCTTACAATACTTAAACTTTTACTATAATCTACCAATAACTCATGAAAACCATTATAAGAATCTGGCAATTGACCTAACCAAGCTTTCGGTTTTATTTGCCTATAAATTTCTAAATCACAAGGAAAGATCACCACAGGAAATTCCAATCCTTTCGATTTATGAATGGTCATAATTTGAACTGCATTTGCACTTTCTGGAGCAACAATACTCAATTTATCTTTTTTAAGCTCCCAAAACTCTAAAAATTCACCAACATCAGTACCTCTTCTTTGTTGTTCTAAAATGGTATCTAAGAAAAACTGTACATAGGCATCAGAAGCATTTATTAAATTAAAACCCCTAATAATTTCTTCTATTTTTTCATAAAATGGTAACTGATAAAAAGTTAAAACTTCAAACGAAATCCCATATTTTTTTAAATTTGTTAAAATAGTTTGATTATCTGCTTTAGAAAATTCTTTAAAAAAGAGATGTTTCGGGTTTTTAATTTGTAAATGTTCATGTAAAAAATAAAGCATCTCAAATCTTGTTTCCTCATCATTTGGGTTTTGTAAAACTTTTAAAACATCGACAATAAAATTAACTTTAGCACTGTTTTTAAGTAATAAGGTTTCTGACGAAATAATAGCGATTCCATTTTCAGATAAGTAATTTGCAATTGCTACTCCATCTGCTCGTTTTCTAGTCAATACACAAATTTCACTTAAAGAAAATTCATTTTTTAATTCATTAATTTTTTCTAAAACTTTTCTAGGATATTTTAATTTTCTTGATTCTTTATCCTCTTCTTTCTCTAAAAATGAAAGAGAGACAAACCCACCTTTTTTAGCGTTTTCTATTTGGTTATTTCCTTCAACAAAAAGCTTCTTATACGCTTCATTTTGAATAAAACTTGCTGTATGTTGGAAAAACGAATTATTAAAATTAATAACTTCCGAATAACTCCTGAAGTTGGTTTCTAAACTTTTAATTTCTTTATCAATATGAAAAGGATTTTCTTTATCCGAACCTAGTTCAATAAACTGTTCCGCTTTACCACCTCTCCATCTATAAATAGCCTGCTTACCATCACCAACCAATAACAAATTACTATTTTCTTGAGACAAAGCATTGTCTATTAAAGGAATTAAATTTTGCCATTGTAATACAGATGTATCTTGCATTTCATCAATAAAATAATATTGAAAACGCTGTCCAATTCTTTCATAAATAAAAGGAGAAGGCTGGTCTTTTATGTTATCAGAAATCAATTGATTAAATTCTGCATTTAATCGAATGTTATTCTCTTCTTTTATGTTTTCTAATTCTGAGTTGATATGATTTAAAACCGCTAAAGGAATGATACTTTTTAACGCCAGTTTGTTCATTGAAAATTGCTGATAAATTTGCTCTGACTCTTTAAATAATCGAATAATATCTGGAACTATTTGATCTATAGAAAGTGCAATTTCATCCGAAGTAGACTTCGCATAATATTGATTATTATCAATCGCTTTTTTTATTGTTTCACTTCTTTTTATGAAATCAATATCTACAGATTTAACACTTAAATCAGTAAAGAATTTAGGAATGGTTCCTCGCATAAAACTCTTAGGTTCTAAACCCTTATTTTCTATCAATTGAACACATTCTGCCCCCACTTTTAACAAAGATTCTTTTAATTCTTTTTGCTGATTATAAAGTTTTGTTTTTAAATTAGTGAAATCTTCTATTTTTTTTTCTGCAAGACATCTAAAATGCTTTACATCATCTTCATTCAATAAAATTCTTGCAAATTCATTTAAATCTCTAGAAATATCCCAAGACTTATCATCATCCGTTTTATCTAAAGAATAATCAATTAAAAGATTGGTTAGTTTTTTATCGGTTCCTATTTTAGAAATCAACACATCTACTGCTTCGTTTAATAAAGAAACAGCATCCATTTCTACTTCAAAATTAAGAGACAAGCCTAAATCGTAAGCAAAACTTTTTATAATTTTATGCGTAAAACTATCAATAGTAGTGATTGAAAATGCTGAATAATTTTGAAGAATGGCATTTAAAATTTTCTGACTTCTTTCTTTAATTGTAATTTCATCTAGTGTTGTTTCTTCAAGAATTTTAGGGTAAATATCTGTTGAACACCCTTCCGAAAAAGCTTCTAAATTAAATAAAACCCTTTCCTTCATTTCGCCAGCAGCTTTGTTGGTAAATGTAATTGCCAACACTTTTTGAAATGTAAAAATATCTTCAGAATTCAGTAAAACTTTTAAATATTCTTTTACTAAAGTAAAGGTTTTACCACTTCCTGCAGAAGCATTATAAACTTGAAATGTAGCTAAATTTTGCACAATTTATTTTACTGCAAAATACAAAATTATGTGTTTCTATTTCACTTGATTATTGGATTTATTTTTATCTATTAACTCATAATCCTCCAAATTTGTGCCACCAAAAAAGTAATAATAAAACCTGCTACAATTGGTAATATCGTAGCAACTACAGTCCATTTTGTGCTTTTTGTTTCTTTATAAATTGTGTAAATTGTAGTACTACAAGGGTTGTGCAACAAACTAAACAGCATCACATTTACCGCTGTTAACAAGGTCCATCCTCCACTTCTTAAAATATCACCAGTTGCCGTTACAGAATCCAATTCAAACATCACTCCCGCCCCAGCACCTCCAACAGCTCCCGTTACCATAACAGTTAACATTAAAATAGATGGAATTACGATTTCATTAGCAGGAATTGCCACAATATACGCTAGTAAAATAACACCATTTAAACCTAATAAAAACCCAAATCCATCCAAAGAATGAATTAAATGTACCGCAATACTTTGGTCTCCAATAAAGACATTAGAAATTAACCATATTACAGCTCCTGCTGGCGCAGCAAAAACAATTGCTCTCCATAAAACAATTAAAGTTCTATCAATTAAAGAAGTATAAATGGTCTTCCAAAATAGTGGCGTTCTATATGGCGGAAGTTCTAAATTAAAGGTAGAAACCTCTCCTTTTAAAACGGTTTTAGACAATGCCCAAGAAAAGAAAAACATAAAAAAGATACCTAAAACAGCAATTCCTACAACTGCAGCTAAAGAAACAAAACTAGAATATGATGATGGTACAACAGCTCCAATAAATATTGTTGCCAATAATATCTGAGTTGGCCAACGACCATTACAAAGAGAAAAATTATTAGTAATAATAGCTATTAAACGCTCTCTAGGACTGTCTATAATTCTAGTTGCAACAACTCCCGCTGCATTACAACCAAAACCCATACTCATTGTTAAAGCTTGCTTACCATGAGCCCCAGATTTTTTAAAAAGTGCATCCATATTAAAAGCTACTCTAGGCAAATAACCAAAATCTTCTAACAACGTAAACAAAGGGAAAAAGATTGCCATTGGTGGTAACATAACCGCAATTACCCAAGCAACTGCCAAATAAACACCATCTATTAAAAATCCAGATAACCACCAAGGAAAACCCAAAAATGAAGCACCTTCTTTTAAAAAAGGATGAATTGTATCTAACAACAGACTAGCTAGCATTGACGACGGATAATTAGCACCAACAATAGTTAACCAAAGTACTAAACCTAATAATAAAAGCATTATAGGAAAACCCCAAATTTTACTAGTAACTATTTGATCTATTTTTGCATTTAAATAAAAAGCACCTTTTTTATTATCTTTTACTACAGTTTTTTCTACAATTTTTGAGGCATCGGCATAAATAGCTTCTGTTAAATTATCATGAAAATCATCGCCAATTTGCCAACGTAATTCGTTAGATAATTCTATAATTTTATCAATGTTTTTTGTTTCCATTTATTAAAAATTAAATAAAAGCGCCTGTTTTTAAAGCTTCTAAAATATGAGTATCCCCTTCTAAAACTCTAAAAGCTAACCATCTACTATTTGACACATTAGGGTATTCTTTTTTAATAGCAGCACTTAATTTTTGCACAGCTTCTTCTACATGTTTAGGAATGCTTTTTATTTTATGTGGTTTGCAAATAATTTTTCCATTTGCTAAATCACTAATTGCAGTTATCAATTCAGGAATCCCCTCTTTAGATCTTGCAATAGTTGGCACAACAGGAATTCCTAATTCTCTTGACAAACTTCTATAATCTATAGTTATTTTATTTTTTTTAGCTTCATCCATTAAGTTTAAACACAAAATTGCATTTGATGAAATCTCTAAGATTTGCAGCACTAAGTTTAAATTACGCTCTAATCTACTTGCATCTACAACAATAACAGTTAATGTTGGTTTTCCAAAAAGAATAAAATTTCTTGCAACTTCCTCGTCTTCTGACCTTGACATTAATGAATAAGTCCCAGGCAAATCAATTAATTTATATTTTTGATGCTGATACTCAAAAGCGCCTTCAGCTCTTGTTACTGTTTTCCCTGGCCAATTACCCGTATGTTGCCTTAAACCTGTTAAAGCATTAAAGACGGTACTTTTCCCAGTATTTGGATTTCCTGCAAGTGCAATTACAAAGTCTACATTTGTGGTGTCTACTCCTAATCTTTTTACTCCTTCTACATCATAATGTACACAAGTATCACAAGCTGATTTTGTAGCTGTTTTCATCTCTCTATCTTTTAGTAATTAAAATTTTTACAGCTTGGTCTTTTCTTAAGGCAATAGCTGTACCTTTAATTAAAAATGCTTTTGGGTCTCCTAAAGGATTTAACAAATCGATACTAACCGTAGCTCCTTTTACAAAACCTAAATCTAATAACCTCCTTCTATTTTCTCCTCTACATTCTTTAGAAATTCCAATAATTATTGCTTTTTGATTGCTTTCTAAATTAGACAAACGCATGGTATCTTTTTCTACAACATCTGCTTTATCTAAAGAAATAACTGTAATATTATTAGCAACTATTGGCGATAAAATAAACTGCTCTCCCTCCGATTCAAAAACCAGTCGATTTTTACTGGTTTCTTTCATGTAAACCTGAGAGTCTAAATGGATATTTTTTTCTAAAATTTGCTTATAAACCGCAATAGGTTCGTCTTCTATATGTATAATTTTCCCAAAATTAAAAACAGGCAAATCTGAAAGTAATATTCCTTTTTTCTCATGAATTTTACCGGCCTTTGTAGGTATAGGATCTCCATGAGGATCGTATCTTGGATTTCCCAAAAGAGTTGATAGATCATCAACTTCTTCACCCGATAATTCATGCTCTTTTAGCTCTGCTCTTTTATGCCATTCTTCTTTATGGAAGCCTGTTTTTTCGGATAAATATTTCTCCCACAAACGATGTGCTCTTATAATTCTTAATGCATATTCGTGCCCATCTTTAGTTAGTGAAAAAAGCTCTTTCTCTTTTTTTATCAACCCTGAATCCATCATCGTTTCTATGCTTTCTAACAATAAATTCTGACTAAAATCTAGTTCATTAAAAATAGTGCTTTTTGATATATTCGCATCATGATACAGCAGCTTTAAAATATCTTCTATAGCTGTTTTTTCATTTTCTTTTCGCACCTTTTGGTACTTAAAAAAAAGTCCGTTTTTAGGTTTGAAAATTAAAAACAAAACTAAAACAACACCAAAAAAAACCAAAAGAGCTATTATAGGATTGTATGGATTCATTTTTTTTGAATATATAAATTGTTTGCTATTTTACTTGAAATAGACAATTCTTTTTGGTCTATTTCTATTGATAGTGAATTATCAAAATCTTCTTTATCTAATACCTTAATTTCCTGACCAATTGTAATTCCTTGTTTATCTAAAAACTGTAAAAACTCTGATGACGAATCATTAACACCCACACATATACCTATTTCATTTTTATGCAAAGTTGCCAATAAACTTTTTTCTATTGTTTTTAAATTTCCTTCTTTATCAGGTATTGGATCTCCGTGAGGGTCTTGTTTCGGAAAATCTAAAAAAGCATCTAACTGATTGATTAGTTTAGGCGACTTGATATGCTCTAATTGTTCTGCCACTTCATGCACTTCATCCCAAGAAAAATTTAGTTTTTCTACCAAAAAAACCTCCCACAGTCTATGTTTTCTAACAATATTTGCAGCTGTTTTTTTACCCAAAGAAGTTAATTTAACTCCTTTATATTTTTTATAAACCACAACTTTTTTATCAGACAGCTTTTTAACCATATCTGTTACCGATGATGCTTTAGTTTCTATTTTTTTTGCAATCGCATTTGTACTAATTCCTTTTGTAGAAACTAATTCTAAATGATAAATCGCTTTTAAATAATTTTCTTCAGATTGTGTAAACATATTACTAATTAGATATGCAAATATATTATTTTTTTTATTTATCATAATATATTTTTAGCCTTATCTAAAAGTAATTTTATATTTGCATAAACATTAAAACAACATGAGGCTAAAAAAACTTATTTTATTACTTGTAACTACTTTCAGTTTAAGCGCTCTTTTTTCACAAGAAAGCTCTATTTCTGGTAAAATATCACACAATTCAAAAGTGCTACCCTACGCAAATATTTATTTGAAAAGCACTAAAATTGGAATAGCTTCTGATGAAAATGGATTTTACGAATTAAAAAATATTGAAAAAGGAAACTATATACTTGTAATAAGTAGTGTTGGTTTTAAAACTAAAATGATAAAAATAACCATAGGAGAAAGTCAAAAATTGATTAGAAATATTTCTTTAGAAGAAGATAATTCTTTAGATGAGATAGTTATTTCGGGAACTTTACGACCTGTATCAAAAACAAATAGCCCTGTACCTGTAGAAGTATATAGTAAGTCATTTTTTAAGAAAAACCCTACTCCTTCAATTTTTGAATCCATGCAAAATGTAAACGGAGTAAGGCCTCAGTTAAATTGTAATGTTTGCAATACTGGAGATATTCACATCAATGGTTTAGAAGGGCCTTACACTTTTGTGTTAATTGACGGAATGCCAATTGTAAGTGGACTTTCTACTGTTTATGGTTTAACCGGAATTCCACAAGCTCTAATAGAAAGAGTAGAAGTTGTTAAAGGACCAGCATCTACTTTATATGGTTCAGAAGCAGTTGGAGGAATTATAAACATCATCACTAAAAAACCATCAAACTCACCTGCTTTAGCAACCGATGTATATACAAGTTCTTGGGGAGAAGTAAATACCGATATTGGATTGCGATATAAATTATCTAAAAAAACACAGGGTTTGTTGGGGATAAATTATTTTAATTATCAAAATAGAATTGATAATAACAATGATGGCTTTACAGATTTAACACTTCAAAATAGAATATCACTTTTTAACAAAATCAATATAGAAAGAAAAAGCAACAAAGTTTTTACAATTGCTGGTAGATATGTATACGAAGATCGTTGGGGAGGAGAAATGGATTGGGAGAAAAAATTTAGAGGTACTGATATAAAATATGGAGAAAGTATTTACACAAATCGTTGGGAAACTTTTGGGACCTATCAATTACCTACTTCAGAAAATATTAATTTTCAATTTAGCGCAAATGGGCATTACCAAGATTCGTATTACGGAACAGATGCTTATAATGCAGAACAATTAATTGCTTTTGGACAATTTGTCTATAACAAACAAATTCATAAAAAACACGATTTACTTTTAGGTCTTGCTTACAGATATACTTTTTATGACGACAATACATTTGCTACAATTGATAAAAATGGGATTCAAAACAAACCCTCTATAACACATTTACCAGGCATTTTTTTACAAGATGAAATTCATTTAAACAGACAAAATAAATTACTCATAGGAGCTAGATGGGATTATAATAGTTTACATGGCAGCATCTTTTCACCAAGAGTAAATTATAAATGGAACTCAACAAATAACTCAGATATTATAAGATTTAGTTTTGGTAATGGATTTAGAGTTGCCAATGTATTTACAGAAGATCATGCAGCTTTAACCGGAGCAAGAGAAGTAGAATTTGATGGAGCATTAAAACCAGAAACATCTTGGAATACAAATATTAATTATGTTAAAAAAATAAATACAGAAAATACATTTATTACTTTAGATGCAAGTATTTTTTATACCCATTTTAACAACAGAATTTTACCCGATTACGAAACGGATTCTAATAAAATAATTTATGCCAATTTAGATGGATTTTCTGTTTCAAAAGGAATTTCCTTAAATACAGATATTACATTTACAAATGGACTAAGTGTTAATTTAGGCGCAACTTTAATGGATGTTTCAATTACAAAAAACAATGTAAAAACAAGACAATTACTAACAGAAAGTTTTAGTGGAGTTTGGTCTATTTCCTATAAATTTAATAATCAGTTTACAATTGATTATACAGGAAATCTTTATGGACCAATGCGATTACCTTTGTTAGGAGAAAATGATGTAAGAGATGAATATTCTCCTTGGTATAGTGTACAAAACATACAACTAACTAAAAAGTTTAATAATAAATGGGAAATCTATGGTGGTGTAAAAAATTTATTGAACTTTACTCCTCCAGCAAATAGTATAAATAGCGCAGATAATCCTTTTGATGTTGGTGTAGATACAGAGGCAAATCCAGAATTGGCTTTTGATCCAAGTTACGTGTATGCTTCTAACCAAGGCACTAGAGCTTTTATAGGCTTAAGATATACCATTTTTTAATTTAACTAATGAAAAAAGTTTTTTACATAATTGTTCTCTTCGGATGTTTTGCAACGCAATCTCAAACGAAAAAAGAAAGTTTAAAAGTATATTCTTTTAAAGATGTTGAAGAATTACACCAACAAAATCCAAAACCAATGGTCGTTTTTATTTATACAGATTGGTGTAAATATTGTTTTGCTATGGAAAAAACCACATTTAACAATAAAGACGTAATAAAGGCTTTAAATGATAAATTTTATTTTGTAAAACTAAATGCAAAAGAGAAAAAAGATATACTTTTTTTAAATAAGCAATTTAAATACAAACCAACAGGAAGCAACACAGGGATACATCAACTAGCAAAAGAACTAGCTTTAAAAAAAGGAAGAATTTCATACCCAACTACAACAATTCTAAATTTAGAATTACAAATAGAATTACAAATAACAAGATACATGAAATCTAAAAAATTGATCCAAATACTATCCAAAATTTAATAGCTTTTTAATCCCAAACACGATTTCTTCCTGGACCTCCAGCACCCAATGACATAGAAAATCTATAAACTATCCCTCCAGAACCAAATATATGAGAGCGTTGAGTTCTAGATGAACCTCCATTTAACTTATAAGTTAATTGACCTTGAATACCAAATCTATCAGTTATCCAATACGTAGCACCTCCACCAAAGTTTAAAGTTGGAACTATATCTCCATTAGCTTTAATAAAACTACCTCCTAAAATAGCGTAAGGTGAAAATTTATTTTCAGAAGTTCCAAAACTAAACCTAACAGCCCCATCAATCGTTGTATAGCTTTGTACCTCGTCCTTAAAACCAACTGAAACACCACCAACTAAAGTTATATTTTTAGACATATATTTAGCCAATGTAACTCTTGGTAATTGAGATATATACCTACCGTTAACTATCCTTCCATCTGCTTCAGAATAAATTGCTAACCCAGCCCCTAATGATACAGACCACTCATTCTCTGAGTTTTGACTATTTACTGATATTGAAAAAAACAAAAAACCAGTTATAAAAAAACAAAATTTTTTCTTCATTGTTAGAGGAGTAGATTTATTAAAATTAAAAACTAAAGTCTTACAAATATATTCTAATCATTGAGAAAACAAAATTGTAATTGGTTTTTTCTGTTTTTTGAACTTACATTTGCACAAAACATATTCAGTTGAGCAAGCAGAACATTGTAAACCAATATCAAAAATCTGCGAATGTTTCGCAGATAATTACACAGCTCCAACAAGACAGAAATCATTTTCAAATCACGAATTTGATTGGATCTTCATTGTCTTTTGTTATTTCAGAAACTTTTAAAAAAGCAGACAAACCTTATCTTTTAATCTTTAATGATAAAGAAGAAGCAGCTTATTACCTTAATGATTTAGAACAATTATTAGGTGAAAAAAATGTGCTTTTTTATCCTGGTTCATACAGAAGACCTTATCAAATAGAAGAGACTGACAATGCAAATGTATTGTTGCGTTCTGAGGTTTTAAATCGTATAAATTCAAGAAAGAAACCGGCAATAATTGTAACCTATCCAACAGCTTTGTTCGAAAAAGTGGTTACTAAAAAAGAATTAGAAAAAAACACATTAAAAATTACCGTTGGAGAAAATTTATCTCTCGATTTTGTAAACGAAGTTTTATTTGAATACAAATTTAAACGCGTAGATTTTGTAACCGAACCCGGAGACTTTTCTGTCCGTGGAGGAATTATAGATGTGTTTTCTTTTTCTAATGATGAACCCTACAGAATAGAATTTTTTGGTGACGAAATAGATAGTATTCGATCTTTTGATGTAGAAACGCAACTTTCTAAAGAGAAACTAAAAAAAGTTTCTATAATGCCCAATGTAGAGAACAAAACGCTACAAGAAAACAGAGAAAGTTTCCTAAAATACATTTCTGATAAAACCGTAATTTTTACAAAAAACATTGATTTAATTGCTGGAAGCCTAGATAACTTTTATCAAAAAGCAGAAGAAGCTTTCAAAGATTTATCCAAAGAAATAAAACACGCAAAACCAGCAGAGTTATTTTGTAATGGTGATTTTATTATAAATCAATTGCAAGATTTTACATTGATAGAAATGTCTACAAGAAAACAATCGAAAGATATTTTAGAAATTCAATTCAATACGATTGCACAACCTTCCTTTAATAAACAATTCAATTTATTAATAGATAATTTAGAAGAATATCATAAAGCAAAATTTACCAACTATATTTTTTGTGCAAATGATCAACAAGCAAAACGTTTTCATGATATTTTTGATGATGCAGCACAAGAGGTACATTACGAAACCGTAGTTTTTCCATTATACCAAGGTTTTATTGATATAGATAATAAACTGGTTTGTTATACAGATCATGAAATTTTTGAGCGCTACCATAAATTCCGTTTAAAAAATGGGTACGCCAAAAAGCAGGCAATTACACTCCAAGAATTAAATAAATTAGAAATTGGCGATTATGTAACTCACATGGATCACGGAATTGGAAAATTTGGTGGTTTACAAAAAATCGATGTTCAAGGTAAAAAGCAAGAAGCCATTAAGTTAGTCTATGGAGAAAGAGATATTTTGTATGTAAGTATTCACTCGCTGCATAAAATTTCTAAATTTAATGGTAAAGATGGTAAAGCTCCAAAAATTTACAAATTAGGTTCTGGCGCTTGGAAAAAAATCAAACAAAAAACCAAAGCAAGAGTTAAACATATTGCCTTCAATTTAATTCAATTATACGCAAAAAGAAAACTACAAAAAGGCTTTGCTTATGGCCCAGACACACACATTCAGCACGAACTAGAAGGGAGTTTTATGTACGAAGACACTCCAGATCAATTTACTGCTACGCAGGATGTAAAACTAGACATGGAAAAAGAACAACCCATGGACCGATTGGTTTGTGGCGATGTTGGTTTTGGGAAGACTGAAGTGGCTGTTAGAGCTGCTTTTAAAGCCGTTGATAATGGCAAACAAGTTGCAATTTTAGTTCCAACAACCATTTTGGCTTTTCAGCATTATCAAACATTTACAGAACGATTGAAAGATTTCCCTGTTAAAGTAGATTATTTAAACCGATTTAGAACTGCAAAACAAAAAACAGAAGCCATTAATGGTGTTAATGATGGTTCTGTTGATATTATTATCGGAACACATCAACTAACAAATAAACGTTTACAATTTAAAGATTTAGGTCTTTTAATTATTGATGAAGAGCAAAAATTTGGTGTTACTGTAAAAGACAAACTAAAAACGCTGAAAGAAAACGTAGACACCTTAACCCTAACTGCAACCCCAATTCCTAGAACGTTACAGTTTAGTTTAATGGCTGCAAGAGATTTATCAGTAATCAAAACACCGCCACCCAATAGACACCCAATAGAAAGTAATGTAATTCGTTTTTCCGAAGAAACTATACGCGATGCCATTGCTTACGAAATTTCTCGTGGAGGACAAGTTTTCTTTATTCACAATAGAATAGAAAACATAAAAGAAGTGGCCGGTTTGTTACAACGTTTAGTTCCATCGGCAAAGATTGGTATTGGTCATGGACAAATGGAAGGGAAAAAACTAGAAGAATTAATGCTCGGCTTTATGGCAGGAGATTTTGATGTTTTAGTTTCTACAACCATTATAGAAAGCGGATTAGATGTACCCAATGCCAACACTATTTTTATTAACAACGCAAACAATTTTGGATTATCAGATTTACACCAAATGCGTGGTAGAGTTGGAAGATCTAACAAAAAAGCATTCTGCTATTTTATAACACCTCCGTATCATATGATGACAGATGATGCCAGAAAACGTATAGAGGCTTTGGTTTTATTTTCCGATTTAGGAAGTGGTATTAATATTGCCATGAAAGATTTAGAAATTCGTGGTGCTGGAGATTTATTAGGAGGTGAACAAAGTGGATTTATTAATGATATTGGGTTTGACACCTATCAAAAAATACTGCAAGAGGCCATTGAAGAGTTGAAAGAAAACGAGTTTAAAGAACTCTATCCTACAGATAATTCTAAACCAAAAGAGTTTGTAAAAGAAGTACAAATAGATACTGATTTTGAGATTTTATTTCCAGATGATTATATCAATTCAATCACAGAAAGATTGGCTTTGTACAACAAATTAGGAGAACTTAAAACCGAAGAAGAGCTACAAATTTTTGAAACAGAAATTATTGATAGGTTCGGAGAATTCCCTACGCAAGTTGAAGATTTACTAGATTCTGTTCGTATAAAATGGTTGGCAAAAGAACTCGGTTTAGAAAAAGTAATTCTAAAACAAAAAAGAATGATGGGCTATTTTGTATCAAATCAACAAAGTGAATTTTACCATACAGATGCCTTTTCTAGAATGCTAAACTATGTGCAACAAAACGGTAAAAGTTGTGTGATGAAAGAAAAAGAAACTAAAAATGGTTTGCGTTTATTAATTACATTTATAAAAATAGATTCGGTTAAAACAGCCTTAACTGTTTTAGAAAAAATTTAATGAAGCAAACACACCTAAAAAACATTTTTGGTTTAACATTAGCTACTCTTTTTATTAGTACTTCTGGTGTTTTGGGCAAATACATAGCAATGCCTACAGAAGTTATCGTTTGGTTTAGAGCTTTTTTAGCAATGGTATTTTTGTATGTTTTTTGTAAATACAAAAAAATAAGTTTAACAATAAAATCGTCTAAAGATTACAAACCTTTTCTAATTAGTGGTGTTTTAATGGCTGCACATTGGATTACTTATTTTTATGCTTTAAAGCTTTCTAATGTGGCTTTAGGTATTTTGTCTTTATATACATTCCCTATCATTATTGCCTTGTTAGAGCCTTTATTTTTAAAAGTAAAATTCAATCCTATTTACATCCTTTTAGGATTAATGGTTTTGACAGGATTATACATTTTAACACCAGAGTTTAACATTGAAAGTTCACAAGTAAAAGGAATTCTTTTTGGTGTTTTTTCTGCATTTTGTTATGCCGTAAGAATCTTAATCTTAAAACAACATGTTACCAATTACAATGGCACAATGCTTATGTTTTATCAAACTGCAATTGTTACAATTTTGTTGTTACCAACATTGTTTTTTATGGATTTGTCTGGTTTAAAAAATCAGTTTCCATATTTAGTTTTATTAGCTTTTTTAACAACTGCTGTGGGACATAGTTTAATGCTACATTCTTTAAAATTCTTCTCTGCATCAACAGCTAGCATTATTAGTAGTTTACAACCTGTTTTTGGAATTATTTTAGCATTTTTTTTCTTAAAAGAAATCCCTACAATAAACACATTTCTTGGAGGAAGTTTGATTTTGTTAACTGTTGTTGTAGAAAGTATTAGAAGTAGAAAATAGTTTTATTTCATTTAAAAGAAGGCATCAACTATTATAACTATTTTGTACTCACATCTAAATAATTACGTTTTACAAACTCTAAGATTGTTTCTAAGATTTCTCCCATATTTTTACATTCTTTAAATTTAACATCTCCAACATATTTTATCAAATGCTTTTTTAACAAGGTTACATTTTCTGGATAAGAAATGGTATCATTTTTCATACATTTTATTAAATGAGAAGTTCTTCTAGGTGCAGTAATCATACGTTTTGCCATAAAAGAACGCTCTTCTATTTTGTATTGTTCTATAGAGCTGTTTTGTAATTTTTTACTTACCATTTCTACCATTTTAAAGTTTTCCTTCATAAATTGTAGGTTGTAAACTTTTAAATTTCCTTCAAAGGATTGTTGGTCAAAATCTATGGCTCTAATTTTATAAATAATATGAAAAAAATCATGTGTTGGTGTTACTACATAATTATATGAACGCATATCCCCTAACAGACGAACTAAACAACGTTCTTTAAACTTTACAAATTCTTTAGCTATTTGAGATTTTTCTGATTCAGAACATTTTGGTAAAAAATTTTTTATAAAATCGTCTCCCGGAATTCCTACAATATGTTCTTCTATTAAAGTGTCTTTATAAACTAAAAAATTGATATTATGAGGAGATAATATTTGTTCCAATTCTAAACCATAAACACGAGAAGCATCTGCTTTTTTTACATAAAAATAAGTAAAGTTATCATTTAAAATATTTCTAACTTTAACTCGAAATGGTTTTGAATTACCAAACGTACAATAATCTATTGCATCAACATTTAAAAACGGAATGGTTTCTTCGCTACCATCCGAAAGCAGCATTGTGTATATTTTTTTTAAACTATTATCTATTTCTATTCTATCAAATTCAGAATAATAAGTACGTATCCAAAGTGTATCTTCATCATTTTTATCATAAACAGTGATTGATCCTTGAAAACGCAATAGATCATCATAAAAAATAGGTATTTTTATATTTCTGCTATACTTTTTTAAATACTCATTTAACATACCATTAATAGGGAATAATGGTTTCTTCTTAGACATTAATTTTCTTTCTAACTTCATACTCTCAAAAATAAGTATAATTAAACAAGCGCAAACATCTTTCCTGGTAAAGGTTTTAAAACTCCCTTTAATTCCATTTGCAATAATATAGATGATAATTGAAAAATAGGAATATTACATTCTAAAGAAATTACATCTACTAAAAGCTGCCCTTTTTCACGCAACAAATCATACACTTTTTGTTCATTTTCATTCAAATCATGAAACAATTGTTTTTGCACAGGTATTGCTTTTTTTTGCAAGTCCCAATTTAACATTCTTATAATATCTTTAGGAGACGATAATAAGTAAGCTTTATTATTTTTAATTAAGTTGTTACATCCTTTACTATATACATCTGTTATTCTTCCTGGAACTGCAAATACATCTCTATCATAAGAATTCGCAATATCCGCAGTTACTAGTGAACCACCTTTTTCTGCAGATTCTATGATAATTGTTGCATTAGAAATACCTGCAACAATTCTATTTCTTTTTAAGAAATTTTCTCTTAAAGGAGCTTCATCATGCCAAAACTCGGTTAAAAACCCACCGTTTTCATTTAGTTGATGAATATATTTTTTGTGAACTTTTGGATAAATTTGATCAAATCCATGAGCCAACACAGCAATTGTTTGTAGTTTGTTTTTTACAGCAGCTTTGTGCGCGCAAATATCAACACCATAAGCAAAACCACTTACAATTAGCGGGTTGTATACTGCTAACTCATCAATTAAGCTCTTACAAAAATCTCGCCCGTAAGAACTCATATTTCTGGTTCCTACAATTGAAATTATTTTTTTGTTTGAAAAATTAATATTTCCATCTTTAAAAAATAAAATAGGTGCATCTATACAGTGCTGTAAATTAATAGGGTAGTCGTCGTCTAAAAAATAAGAATACGCAATATTATTTTCTTTAATATAAGATAGTTCTTGAGTAGCCAATTCTATGTTTTTAACATCAAAAAGATGACTTAAAGCATGACTTCCGATACCATTTATTTTTTGTAAAATCGCAGGTTTCTCTTTAAAAACCTGTTCTACATCGCCTACATTAACAATAAGTTTTTTTGCTAAAATATCACCAATTGCTTTACATCTCTGCAATCTTAAAACGGCAAGTAATTTTTCTTCTTTCAAAAGTTAAGGATTTGAACACCAATATATAAAATATTTGTTGATAAATTTTACAAGCAATATGCTAATTAATACTCAAATTTTCTATATTTGTTATAATGATTTTAGCTAACTACATAAACGATTTATTATACAGATACGATTGCGTAATTGTACCAGATTTTGGAGGATTTGTAACCAATAAAATTGGTTCTCAATTAGATAAAAATACACATGTTTTTTATCCACCAACAAAACAAATTACATTTAACAATCACTTAAAGCACAATGATGGTTTGTTAGCCAATTATATTGCTTCATCAGAAAATATTTCTTTTGAAAAAGCTTCTACAGCTATTTCTTTGTCAGTTATTAAATGGCAAAATGAGTTACAATCTAAATCTGTAGAAATAAAAAACTTGGGTGTTTTATCTTTAAATGAAGAAAAACAAATTGTTTTTGAACCTAATAATGTAGCTAATTATTTAACAGAATCTTTTGGGTTTTCGAGTCTAGAATCTTCTATAATTAAAAGACATAAAGAACAAGTAAAACCTTTGATTCCTGTTGTAAAAGATGAACAGAAAAAAGGGATTCCTGCATTTATAAAATACGCGGCAACTGCAGCAATTTTATTAACATTAGGTTTTGCAGGATATAATGGTTATCAACAAAATCATCAAAAAGAGGTTCTTGCTAATCAAGAAAAAGCATTAGAAAAAAAGATTCAATCTGCAACTTTTGTAATTTCAAACCCTTTACCAACAATCAACTTAAAAGTTGTTAAAGAAGTACAAAAACCATATCATATTATTGCTGGTGCATTTCAATTTCCTGAAAATGCAGAAAAAAAAGTAAAAGAATTAAAAAGAAAAGGTTTTAATGCTCAAATTATAGGAGTAAATAAGTGGGGATTGACACAGGTTTCTTATAATAGTTTTACAAACAAAAACAAAGCAATTAACAATCTTTACAAAATTCAAGACACTGTTTCTAAAGATGCTTGGTTACTAATTTTAAAATAAACAGAACTCATTATTCTTTCTAATATTTCTGATCATTTTTAAATAAGTGATGATTATCTTTGCAAAAAAAATCAATGGAAGCAAAGACCCCTAAAGATTCTTTAACAATACTTACCGATTTAGTTTTACCTGGTGAAACTAATTATTTAGACAACCTTTTTGGAGGAGAACTGTTAGCAAGAATGGACAGAGCTTGTAGTATTGCTGCAAGAAGACACTCTAGAAGAATTGTAGTTACAGCCTCTGTAAATCATGTTGCTTTTAACAAATCTGTTCCTGTTGGAAGTGTTCTTACGGTAGAAGCAAAAGTTTCTAGAGCTTTTAAATCTTCTATGGAGATTTATGTAGATGTTTGGATTGAAGATCGTCAATCTGGACAAAGAACTAAAGTAAACGAAGGTATTTACACCTTTGTTGCGGTAGATGAAACAGGAAAACCAGTTCAAATTCCTCAAATAATTCCAGAAACCGATTTAGAAAAAGAACGTTTTGACGGCGCTTTAAGGCGTAAGCAATTAAGTTTGGTTTTGGCTGGGAAATTAAAAGCAAATGAAGCTACTGCATTAAAAGCTTTATTTAATTAAATATAAAAAAATGGAAATCTTAAATCATTTTAAAATAATAGAATCTGCTATTGTTATTATTTTGGCTTTTTTTATTCGTCTATTAACTACAAAATCATTACGCAAAATTCAGTTAAAATTTGGCTTTCATAAAACTAGAATTTTAGTAACTAATAAAATAATTACAGTACTTATTTATATAACCGTAATTGTAGTTATCTCATTTATTTGGGGGGTAGATGAAAAACAATTATTAATTTATGTTTCTTCTTTTTTAACCATTTTAGGAATTGCTTTTTTTGCACAATGGTCTCTTCTTTCTAACATTACAGCTGGTATTATTTTATATATAAATTACCCTGTAAAAATTGGAGATTCAATTACTGTTTTAGAAAAAGATAATAATATTACAGGAGAAATCAAGGACATTGGTGCTTTTTTTATTACCTTAAAAACACCAGAAAAAGAATTGATTACACTACCTAATTCTATTATTCTTCAAAAGAATATAAAGTATTATCCACAACCACCAACCAAATAAAATAAATTATCTTTTTAAAATCCAAGAAGAAGGATTTAAACGTTTTGTATTTTTAAACAAAACAAAAATTAAGGTGGTTTTACCTGAAACTTTATCTGTAAATATCTTACCAATTTTTTGACCTACAATAACTGTATCCCCTACTTTAACTAAAGTATTTTCTAGATTATTGTATGCCGTAATATAATTACCATGTTGCACCAATACATTTTTTCGTCCCTCGGAAGTTAACTGAATTGCTAAGACTTTACCATCAAAAACACTTTCGGCATAACTTCCTTTATTTGTTGCAAAATGTAATCCAGTACTGTTAATTGTAATTCCGCCAATGGTTGGATGTGGTTGCACACCAAACCTCCTCGTTATGATACTTTCTTTCACTGGCCATGGTAATCGGCCTTTATTTAATTCGAACTTAGCTGCAAGAGCTTTTGCAGCAGGACTTAAAATAAATTCATTTTTCTTAGTAGATTTTGGTTTATTTTTTACCTTTTTATTTGCTTTAACAATGGCATCTCTAATTAACTTATCGATTTTTGCAGCAACTTTTTTCTCTTGCTTAATTTTATTTAGCAAGTCTCTTTTGTATTTACTTTCTTTCTTTTTGATAGTAGAAATTAGCCTCTCTTGACTCTTCTTATCTATTTCAATTTTTGATTTTTCGTCCTTCTCAGATAAAATTAAGGTATCTTTTATTCGTTTTTGAAACAATAAAGAATCATTTAATTTTTGAACAACTTTGGTTTGAATAACAATTTCTTCTCCTTGTTTCTTTCTAAAAGAAGTATATTGTTTCATATACTCTAATCGTTTGTAGGCTTGATAAAAGTTTTGAGAAGACAATAAAAACATTGTTCTACTTTGTTGAGATTTGCTCTTATACGATTTAAAAATCATCTCTGCATAATCTGTTTTTAAAGCAAGTAATTTTTTATTTAATTCTTTTAACTGCTTTTCATTATTTTGGATCTCTTTGGTTAAAATTGCAGCTTCTTTATTTATTGTAGAAATTAATTTATTTCTGATTTTAATTTTCTGGTCAATGTCATTTAAATCTTCTAGCGCATTTTTCTCTTTTTTCTTAACATCCAGAATTAATCTATTAAATTTTACAATTTCTGATTTTAATTTTTTACGTTCATTTTCTAGTTGTTTTCTAGTTTGTGATACACCAGAAAAACAACTAATAAAAAATAAAAATAGCGTTATGTAAAAAGTAGCTTTTGCCATTAAAATTCTAATTTTTTATAATTATTTGGTATTGAAAAAGACATTTTTACATCAGAATTAAACTCTACTGATTTAAAAGTCAAATCAATGTCAGTAAATTTTAGGGCTTCTTTTGCCTTAATATTTATTTTAGACGGAAAAACAACGTCATCTACTAAATTATAAGATGGATACAAAATATCTAATCGTTGGTTTTTTAATGGATTTACAATTGATTGCCTGTCTAATTTGAAATGAGACGGATTGATAGCAAAGAAAATATCGTATAGATTTGATTGCTTTTCTGGAGATAAAACATAAGAATTATCTTGAATAATAACCTCTTGTTTTTCTTCTTTTACATTCTGTAAAGATTGCCCTAAAAATAGATTTTGTAATTGTTCAAAATTAATATCTACCCCTAATAATTTTTTAATCATAGAAAAATCTCCTTCAAAATAATTTCTTGCAAAAGGCGAATAATAACTCACTTTTGTTGGTGTAATTTTTGCTTTAAAAACAGTAATAAATTTTGTTCCTTTTATATAAATTACTTCATCTTTTTTAATCTTCAAACTTACAGATAAGCTTTGTTTTGTTTTTCCATTATTAAAATTTACTTTTAATTTTGCGTCTATCGTTTTTTTATCGAAGCTTGCTGCCATGTGTTTTCTTGCCACTTTTTTGGCCGACATTTCTTTAGCAACAACATTAGCATCAATCATGTTTTTTTTTGTTTTACAAGAAGCGAAAAACAATGCAAAAATTAATAGATATTTTAAAAACTTCATTCTTAATTTTTTAATTTATTTGCTTTTTGAATGTATTTTTTTTCTTCATTTAAGTTCCCTAAACCTTTATAAGCTTTTGCCATTTCTAAATAGAAATTAGCTTCCATACGATCTTCTATAACAAAATCAATACCATTTTGTAAAGTACTTAACGCCTTTTTATAACTTTTCTGATAATTTAATGCTTTTCCTTTCATTAAATACACATAAGATTGTGCTGGAAAAAGAGTAATTCCTTCTTCGCTATACTTTAATAAAACCTCAAAATCATTATTTGATTTTTGTAAAATCTGCTTAAGAATCTTGTACGATTTATCGGTTTTAAATTGATTGATTAATGAAGTAATATCATTTGATTTTTCTTCTTCTACAACCATTTTATCTTCACTTTTTTCTAACCCTCCTTTTAAGCGCTTTAAATTAGCAGGCAACGCATTGTCTGTCTCCAAGTCGTTCATTAAAGAAACCGCTTTCTGATACTCTTTATTGTACACATAAAGCTTTACCAATAAAACTCTTTCTTTTGGATTAAGAGCAACCACTCTTTTTTGCATATTAATAGCTTCTGTAAAATTTTTATCTTTTACATATATTTTTACCAAATGCTCTAACATCCATATATTATTAGGCTCTTTTGTTAAAGCTCTATTGATATATTCTTTTGCCAATAAAGAGTTGTTTAAATAGAAATAGTTCTTAGAAAATTCAAAAAAAACAGCCACATCATTTGATAGAATTTGATTACAACTTTCTAAATTTTCTATTGCTTTTTGATAGTTACCAATAGACTTTTCTGACAAAGATTTAAAAAAGAACTGCTGAAATTTCAATTCTTTTTCTTCCGATAAATCTACAGCAGCAGGGATACTATCCTGAGAAAAACTTTTGAAAGACAAAAGACAAAAGACAAAAGACAAAAGAGACAACTTTAAATAATGTAATTGTCTCTCTTTTCTTTTGTCTTGTATCTTATATATAGACTTCATCTAAATCAATTCGGTATAATCTCCTATACTTACAGAAGTGTATTTTCCATTATATTTAGCATGATTTCCAATCATTGCATTATCTAAATCGGCATTTTTAATTTCTACATTAGATTGAATTAAAGAATTTACAATAGTTGAATTTTCTACCATACTATTGGCTCCAATAGAAACATAAGGTCCTATTTTAGTGTTTTTTAACACCACATTTTCACCAACAAAACAAGGTTGAATAATTTCTGAATTTTCTAAAACAACATCTTTAGAAACTAAGTTGTTTCCTGCTTCTTTTTCAAAACCAAGCACTTGTTTATTTGTATCAACTGTTGGATCTTTTTTACCACAATCCATCCAAGCATCTACCGTTCCTGGAATAAATTTAGCACCTTGTTGTTTTAATGATTCTAAAACATTTGTTAATTGATATTCATTATTCTCTCTTAAATCATTATCAATTAAATATTGTATTTCTTCTTTTACTTTGTCTCCATCTTTAAAATAATAGATTCCAATAATTGCTAAATCAGAAACAAAATCTTTTGGTTTTTCTACAAAATCTGTTATAAAACCATCTTTTAATTTTACAACCCCAAAAGCACTTGGGTCTGCAACTTTTTTTACCCAAATAGCACCATCTGCGTTAGCATCTAAAGTAAAATCTGCCTTAAACAATGTATCTGCGAAAGCAATAACACAAGGCCC
Organism: Polaribacter marinus; assembly: GCF_022662535.1. Classification (GTDB taxonomy): domain Bacteria; phylum Bacteroidota; class Bacteroidia; order Flavobacteriales; family Flavobacteriaceae; genus Polaribacter; species Polaribacter marinus. The sequence continues at coordinate 106,630 of NZ_JAKQYM010000003.1, read as the reverse complement.
ACTTAAAGATTCTTTAGCACAATAAATTGCATGTGCCGTTCCAAGTGCTTCTTCTTGCACATACACAGATCCTTTTGCACCAAGCTCTTTTGCTATTTTTAATAATTCTTTTTTTGTGTTTGCCGGAAATCCTTTTGCCGCAGGACCAATAATAAAAGCTATTTCTTCTATTTTCTGATTAACAACCGAAGTAATATCTTCTACTAGGCGTTGTACAATTGGTTTTCCTGCTATAACAGTTAAAGGTTTAGGAATTGTTAAAGTGTGAGGTCTTAAACGAGACCCAATTCCTGCCATTGGTACTATAATTTTCATATTTTTTCTTTTCTCAAAATTGTTCTGCAATATAAGGTTAATATAAGAAATACTAAAAATTGTTTAAGGATAGAAAGAAAAATCATTTATCTGCATTATCACCATTTATGGTGATAATCTCACCAAAAATGGTGATGCAAAAATTTCACCATTTTTGGTGATTAACAACTAAGTTTATTTAAACTAATTTTACATTGTTATAAATTATTTAATTTTTACTCCCCCAAAATCCCCTAAAAAAATTAAATGATTACAAAAACCCAAGTTAACCCTTGGGTTTTTTGTTTCTTTGCAAAAAACAAAACTTGTGAATTATTTATCTGTAGAAAACATCTCTAAAGCTTACGGAGAACGCATCTTATTTGAAGACATTTCTTTTGGTATTAGCAAAGACCAAAAAGTAGCTTTTATAGCTAAAAATGGAAGTGGAAAAACTTCTATCTTAAATATTATTGCGGGTTTAGATGTCCCAGACACAGGACAAGTTGTAAGTAGAAAAGGAATTTCTATAGCCTATTTAGCACAAAAAGATGACATCAATCCAAATTTAACGATTGAAGAAACCATTTTTGCTACAGATAACAAAATACTTTCTATTGTAAATCAATATGAAAAAGCTTTAAAAAACCTTGATGATACAGATGCTTATCAAGTTGCTTTTGAACAAATGGAACAATACAATGCATGGGATTTTGAAACACAATACAGACAAATCTTATCGAAATTAAAATTAGACGATTTAACGCTTAAAGTTGGTGCTCTTTCTGGTGGACAAAGAAAACGTCTTTCTTTAGCTATTGTCTTAATTAACAAACCCGATTTATTAATTCTAGACGAACCTACAAATCACTTAGATTTAGAAATGATAGAGTGGCTAGAAGCTTTCTTTGCCAAAGAAAAAATCACTTTGTTTATGGTTACTCACGATCGTTATTTTTTAGAACGTGTTTGTAATGAAATTTTAGAGTTAGACGAAGGTAAAATTTATAAATATAAAGGAAACTACTCTTACTATTTGCAAAATAAAGAAGAGCGTTTGGCTTTAGAGGCAACAAATTTAGGAAAAGCAAAAAGTCTCTTTAAAAAAGAATTAGAATGGATGCGAAAGCAACCCAAAGCAAGAACTACAAAATCGAAATCTAGAACCGATGATTTTTATCAAATAAAAGAAAAAGCACATCAACGTAGAAAAGATCATCAAGTTCAGCTTGAGATAAATATGGAACGTTTGGGTAGTAAAATTCTTGAGCTACATAAAGTATATAAATCTTTTGGTGATAAAAAGATTTTAGATGGTTTTGATTATATTTTTAAACGAGGAGAACGTATTGGAATTATTGGTAAAAATGGAACCGGAAAGTCTTCTTTTTTAAATATTATTACCGAAAAATCTGCTCTTGATGGAGGTAAAGTTGTTTTAGGAGAAACCGTAAAATATGGTTATTACACCCAAGCGGGAATTAACATAAAAGAAGGTCAAAAAGTAATTGACGTTGTAAAAGAATTCGGAGAGTTTATTCCTTTATCTAAAGGAAGAAAAATTTCTGCATCACAACTTTTAGAACGCTTTTTATTTGACAAAAAGAAACAATATGACTTTGTAGAAAAACTTTCTGGTGGAGAACAAAAACGTTTGTACTTATGTGCTGTTTTAATTCAAAATCCTAATTTTTTAATACTTGATGAACCAACAAACGACCTAGATGTTGTAACACTTAATGTATTAGAAAACTTTTTATTAGATTATCCAGGAAACTTAATTGTGGTTTCTCACGATCGATATTTTATGGATAAAATTGTAGATGCCCTTTTTGTTTTTAGAGGTAATGGTGTTGTAGAAAATTTTCCTGGAAATTATTCAGATTTTAGAACTTATGATAGTTCTTCTACCAAAGAAGTAAAAGAAGAAAAACTTCCTGAAAAAAAAGCAAAAAAGAAAGAAACTAAAACCGCTTTAAGTTTTAATGAAAAACGCGAATTTGGTAGTTTAGAAGCTGAAATTGAAAGGCTTCAAAAAAAGAAAGCAGTTATAGAAAATCAATTTTTAAATGTAGAAATTGAACCCGATGATATTGCCAAAAAATCTGAAGAATTACAAGAATTTATTACAGCCTTAGAACAAAAAGAAGAACGCTGGTTAGAACTTTCTATGAAGTTAGAAGATTAATTTACACTTACAATATCTTCTTTTTCTAATAGTTTTTGATTGTTAAATCGCAATAAAATTTGTGCTACTGCAATAGTATCTTTTTCGCAATAGCTTACAATTCTTTGTATGTTTTTCTCTTTGTAATACACAGCAGCCACTTCGCTACCATCTATGTCGTCTTTTGGAGATGGCACTCCTAAAATAGAAGTTAATAGTTTTAGCGAAGTATAGTGTTTGTAATCTCCAAACTTCCATAATTCTAAAGTATCTAAATGTGGAACTTCCCATGGTTTTTTACCAAATAAATTTAATTTTTTAGGTAATGCTATTTGATGAATAATCATTCTTCTAGCTATAAAAGGAAAATCGAATTCTTTGCCATTATGCGCGCACAACACATTATTTTTCTTTACAAAATGCTTATCTAATAACACTTTAAAGTCTGATAACAGTTTGTGCTCGTCATCCCCAAAGAAAGAAGTTAAACGCAACTGCTTTTTATTTTCAACATCTACAAAATAACCTACAGAAATACAAATGATTTTTCCAAACTCAGCCCAAACTCCTGCCCTATCATAAAACTCTTCTGATGTAAATTCATCTTTACGTTGGTACTGTGTTTTCTTACTAAAAAGCTCTTGTGTTTCTTTAGAAAGTAACTTCCAACTCTCTTCTTGAGGAACCGTTTCTATATCTAGAAACAAAATATCGTTTAATTTAACTGTAAGATTCATAACCTTTTGTTTTCTTTTTCAGTACTAAAATAAAAAAAATAAAAAAAGCTCCAAAAATTAATTTTTGGAGCTTTTAAAATAAGAAAACCTTAATAAACGAAAGTATTTTTATCTTATTACTAATTTTTTAGTAGCTGTTTTACCATTTTCTGTAACTTTTAAAATATAAATTCCAGAATTAATAGTAGAAACATCTAAATCTTTCTTTAAACCTGTAAAGGTTGCAGAAAATACTTTTTTACCTAATACATTAAATATTACAACTTCTTTTTTATCTGAAGTACTTGTAGCTACTGTAAATGTATGATTTGTAATTGGATTTGGGTAGGTTGTAAAACCTTCAATATCATTTCTACCTATAGAAAGTGTAAAACTATTAGCAGCTCCAGGAGTTCCTAAATCTCCTCCAGAAGTAATTTCTGCCGTAGCTTCTCCCCAATTAGACCCAAAGTCATTATCAGTAGCATTGTATTTACTAGCTGCTAATTCCATACTTTTCCCTTTAGGATCTGGAAAAGTTGCTCCGTTATCATAAGTAACTTCATCTATTACACTAGCACCACAAGATAAAGTTATAGTAGCAGTACCATTTCCTAAAAACAAACTACTGTTATATTGATAATCTACATTTACACTTCCGTTAGTACTAAAATCTGCATTCTCTCCAAAAACAACATAACCATTTGCAGGAACCACAACAGAGCTTGCAATAACATCAGTTGCAGGCGCTCCAGTTGAAGCTGTTCCAATAACCCAACCTTGCATATCAATTGGTGCACCTGTAGTGTTATAAACTTCAAAATACTCTCCGTTATCATCAGTTACAGAAAATGGGTTTTGCATTATTTCCGTAATTATAATTGCTCCTTCACCAGGGCAAGCTGCCGTTGGCACACATGTTGGACTATATAAAGTTCTTAAAAGATTACAAGAACTTGTAGCATCACCAACTATGGTGATATCTGTATCAACACCTTCTGTCATACCTGTAAAAGTTATTGTACCAGAAGCAACACTACTTGGGTCATCACCACCAACGGTAACTCCTCCAGGAGCTGTAACTGTATATGTATAACCATTAGCACCACCTGTAAACGCAATAGAACCACTATAAGTATCTACACCTGATGTTGTTGCATCACATGTTGTATCAATAGCTCCTAATTGTAAATCACATGGTAAGTCTACAGAAAAAGAAATAGTAGTTTCTACTTTTGGAGATAAAGAAGTTCCTGCATTATCTACCAATTCTACTGTAAGGTTGTATGATTTTCCTGGATCTACATTTATTGCTTCTGGAGTTGTTGTAAATATATTTTTAGAGCCTGGAGCTTCACCAACTTCTTCTAATGTACCTAAAATGTACCCATCACCAGTACTATCAGACATTTCTGAACCATTATCTCCAGAAAGCGTAAAGTTTGCAATAGATAATTGCACTTGCACTTCTGTAGTTGTTGAAGGGAAAACAGTATTATCTGAAGGTGATAAAATAGAAATGACTGGATCTGTACCAACTACATTGTGCATAAATGATAAATCATCCCAATAAACTACAGCAGAACCATAAACTCTTAGTTCAAAATAAAACTGTGTTGCTCCCGCTGGAGCTGTTATAGTGGTTTCATATTTTGTCCAAATATTTCCATTATTATCTAAATAATCATTATTTGGTCCTCTTATGGCATCTTCTGAATCATTATCATTATTATCAATATTACTATTTGAAGCATCTCTCCAATAAGACCATATTCGTGCATCAGTATCATCACCGCTTTCTACTTTATACCAAAGAGTAATTGTATAAGAATCTCCTGCAACTATTCCTGAAATTGTTTGAGCTAAGTCACTTGTACCACCAACTATTTTAGCAGAAAAATCTCCTGTTCTTTTTTCTGTAGATTCCTTAGTTGTATTTTCTACTTTACTCCAATCTGTAGGAGTTGTATTATTATCCCAATTTTCAAACCCTCCGTTTAATAACATTTCTTGCCCTAAAGAAATTGTACTAAAACAAAGTGTTAATAATAAAGTAAATAAGTAATTTTTTTTCATGTGTATTAGTTTAATAAATTTGAAGTGTAAATATAAGATTTTTTAGGAATATTTATATAAAATAATTGTTAACATTCATGTTATCAATACGCATATTATATAATGACATGACTTTTTACCTTTAAGTTAACTCTATGTTATGTAACCTTATTTAAAATTAAATGATTGTTAAGGAAGTCTATTGCTTAAAGAATTATAGTTATTTTTGATAACTTATATAATTTATCAATTATGAATAAAAGTGATGTTAAGATTTTGTTGGTTGATGATGAACCAGATATTATAGAAATTGTAGGTTACAATTTAAAAAATGAAGGTTATCAAGTTTTTACAGCCACTAATGGACAAGAAGCTATAAAAGTAGCAAAGAAAAACACGCCACATTTAATTTTATTAGATATTATGATGCCAGAAATGGATGGCATTGAGGCTTGTGAAAAAATTAGAAAAATAAAATCTTTAGAAAATGTAATTATTGCCTTTTTAACTGCTAGAGGCGAAGATTACTCTCAAGTAGCTGGTTTTGATGCTGGTGCAGATGATTATATTACCAAACCTATAAAACCAAAGGTTTTAGTTAGTAAAATAAGATCTCTTTTAAGAAGACTTAAAACCGAAAAAGAAAGTGAAAAAACTTTTAAAATTGGAGATATCGTTATAGATAGAGATGAATATGTGGTTTTTAAAGCAGGTAAAAAAATTACGCTTCCAAGAAAAGAATTTGAATTGTTTTCTTTACTAACCTCTAAACCTAGTAAAGTATTTAAACGAGAAGTTATTTTAGATACTGTTTGGGGTAATGAAGTTGTTGTTGGCGGTAGAACTATAGATGTACATATTAGAAAGCTTCGTGAGAAAATTGGAGATCATCATTTTAAAACCGTTAAAGGGGTGGGATATAAATTTGTTTTAGAAGATACCGATTAAAGCATCACTTACATAAACCAATTATCATATAAATAATTAATGTATACTTATTTATAATTCTACCATTTTGAAATTTAAAAAAACCTACTCTTACGCTCTTTGGTCTTCAATTTACCTAACACTTTTATCAGTAATTATTGCTGCTATTGCTTATTTTTTTATCAGTAAGCATTTAGGAGTCAATACGGTTATCATTTCTATTATAGCACTTTTTGTAATTTCTTTTTTTATTATTCAATATAGAACAGAACACTTTATTTATAGAAGATTGATAAAAATTTACGAAGAAGTTTCTATTTTAGACATCAAAGATTTAAGTAGAGATTCTGCTACTACAGATATTGATAAACTTTCTAAAAGAATGGAAAAGTTTGTTGAAGGAAAACGTTTAGAAATTAAAAATCTAACCGAAAGAGATTCTTTTAGAAGAGATTTTTTAGGAAATGTGGCTCACGAACTTAAAACCCCTCTTTTTACCGTACAAGGATATATCTTAACTTTAATTGAAGGAGCTGTAAACGACAAGCAAATACGCACAAAATACCTAGAAAGAGCTAACAAAGGTGTAGAGAGGCTTGTTGCTGTGATTAAAGATTTAGATATGATTGCCAAATTAGAAACCGATGGCATGAAACTAAATATTAAAACTTTTAATATTTTAGAATTGGTTCAAAATGTTTTCGATTTATTTGAAATGAAAGCAAAAAAAAGAAATATTATTTTAAAGTTTGACAAGGTTTACGAATTTCCTGTTTACGTAAGAGGAGATATCGAAAAAGTAGAACAAGTACTTATAAATTTAATTGTAAATTCTATTAAATACGGAAAACCAAACGGTACCACAATTGTTGCTGTAGATTCATACAACGACAATAAATTTATTGTTAAAATAATAGATAATGGAGAAGGAATTAAGCAACAACATCTCTCTCGTTTGTTTGAACGCTTTTATAGAGTTGACCAAAGTAGATCTAGAGAACAGGGTGGTTCTGGCTTAGGCCTCTCTATTGTAAAACATATTATAGAAGCTCATAACGAAACCATTTTACTAAAAAGTACTTTTGGAGAAGGTTCAGAGTTTTCGTTTACACTTGAAAAGGCCAAGTAAACTTGTGTTCAGTTGGGTTTCTTCCGAACTTAAACCTTTGTACTTTTCTATTTCTAATAGTTTTTTTAATGTAAAATCTTCTTCAGCACAAAAAGGAGCTACTTTTTTTTGCTGAAAATAAGTAGCCAAATATTCTTGTTCAGATTGATTTTTAGTAGGTATAAAAAACACTTTTTTATGTAAAACAGCTAAATCTATAATTGATGAGTATCCACTTCTACAAACAACCATTTTAGATTGATGAATTCGTTTTTGTAATTCGTTAGAAAGTAAAAAATTATAAATTGTAATCTTGTTTTCTTTTGTTTTCCTTTGTTTTTCTTCAACTTTTCCTTGAACTAAAACAATTTTATTGTCAGAATTTAAAAACTCTTTTTTAAGCTTTGACTCCAACAACGTTCTATTGGGTTCGGGGCCAGAAAGTAATATTAAAACATCAATAGTCTCTTCTAAATTTTCTTTTTTAAATCGACTTAAAACACCTATAAATTTCAGATTCAAGCTATTTTTAGTTGATGATAACTTTCCTGAAAATTCAGATTTATCATTATCAGGAATCCAACACTCATCAAATTTTATAATGATTTTTTGATGAATCTTGCTTGTTAATAAAGAAGTAAAACCAGAGAAAACATTTACTTGATGAGTGATATAAACCGATGGAACTTTACCACTTCTAACACCAAACCGATTATCAGAAATTACCCCAACAACGTTGCTGTTTTCATCAATAAACTCTTCAATAATTTTCTGTTCTTTTCTAATTGCTTTCCAAATTTTTGGAGATTGTAAAAACAAACTAAATTTTAAATTACTTCCGTATTTTATGTGGTAACTAGGAAGCAGCAGATGTTTTAAATTTGGAAATTCTTTTTGTAAAAAAACAAGAGCATTACCATCTGAAGCAATTACTGGAGTATAATTATTTTCTATAAGGAAATGAATAATTGGCACACATCTGGCGGTATGACCCAAACCCCAGTTTAAAGGTGCAACAATTATTTTTTTATCCATTTTAAATTAAATCAAAACCAATATCTTTTCTATAATTCATTTTTTCAAAAGAAATATTATTTATAGACTTATACGATTTTTCTAAAGCCTCTTCAATGGAGTTTCCAAGGGAAGTGATGGCCATAACCCTACCTCCATTTGTTAAAACTTTATCGTTTTCTATTTTAGTTCCTGCATGAAAAACCAAAGAATCTTTTACAGCATCGAAACCTGTAATTACTTTGTTCTTTTCGTACGCTTCTGGATATCCACCAGAAACCAACATTACCGTTGTTGCCGTTTTATCTGTTACAGAAAAAGATTTTTCATGTAACGTTTGATTTGCAACACCTTCAAACAAATCAAATAAATCAGATTCTATTCTTGGTAATACAACTTCAGTCTCAGGATCACCCATTCTTACGTTGTACTCAACTACAGAAGGATTTCCATTATCATTCATCAATCCAATAAAAATAAAACCTCTGTAATCGATTCCGTCTTTTTGCAAACCAGTAATTGTAGGTTTTACCACCAACTCTTCAACTTTATCTAAGAAAGATTTATCTGCAAATGGCACAGGAGAAATTGCTCCCATTCCACCCGTATTTAAACCTACATCACCCTCACCAATTCTTTTATAATCTTTGGCAGATGGTAAAATTTTATAATTTTTTCCGTCTGTTAAAACAAAAACGGATAATTCTATACCTTGTAAAAACTCTTCAATAACAACTGTTGATGAGGCATCTCCAAACTTTTGATTAGAAACCATTTCCTTTAATTCCTCTTTAGCTTCTTTTAAAGAATTTAAAATTAAAACCCCTTTTCCTGCGGCCAAACCATCTGCTTTTAAAACAAAAGGCGGTTCTAAAGTTTCTAAAAAAGCAAAACCTTCTTCTAAATTATCTTTTGTAAAAGATTGATAACGGGCTGTAGGAACTCCATGTTTTTGCATAAATTGTTTCGAAAAATCTTTAGACCCTTCCAATAATGCTCCGTCTTTTTTGGGCCCAATTACAGGAATGTTTTTCAGTTCGTCATCCGCTAAAAAGAAATCATGAACTCCATCAACTAAAGGAGCTTCTGGACCAACCACCACCATTTTAATCTGATTTTCTAAAACAATATTTTTTACCGCAAGAAAATCAGTAGGATTTATATGAATGTTTATTGCTATTTTATCCGTTCCTGCATTTCCAGGAGCTACAAAAAGTTGATTGATTTTTTTACTTTCTAATAATTTTATAGCAAAAGCATGTTCTCTACCTCCAGAACCTAAAATAAGTACATTCATTATTGTTGTGTTGTTGTTACTGCAAATATATTTTAAAAATATTGGATTCTCCTTCTTGTTAGAAAGACATTTTTAACAAGCTTTGTAATACTATAAACCCCACTTTAAAAAATATTTAAATGCAGAAGAAGTATGTCTGAAAAACAATTTTATGTCTTTAGATGAACCTTGTTTTAACACATGAACAATTTCTTCTTTAGGGTAATATAATTTCTTTTTTCCTATCTCATCAATTTTTTTACAAATGTCAACATCTTCCATATATAAAAAGTAGCGCTCATCAAAACCTTTCAATTGTAAAAGGTTTTCTGTTTTATATAATTGAAAACATCCTGTAATATATTCTGCAAAAAAAGGTGAATTTAGGTCTCGTTCTCTATATTCTCCTTTTAAAATAATAGATTTAAACATTGGTTTTAAAAAAGTAAATCTTCTTGCCAAAAGTTCTGAAACAGATGGATACCTTCTACAAGAATATTGATGTCTACCATCTGGAAACAGCACTTTAGGTGCAACCATTGCTATGTTACGGTCCTTTTCTAATTCTTTAATTAGAGGAGAAATAATACTGGGTTTAAATGATACGTCTGGATTTAAAACTAAATGAAAATTCGAGGTATTTTTTAGTTTATTAAGTATTTTATTATGAGCTGACCCAAAACCAATATTTTCTTCAATAGCAATATATTCAATCTGTTTATCAACAAAAACATACTCGAAAAACCTTGATGGTGTATTATCTATTAAATAAAGTTTCTTTTTAAAAGGAATATTTAAAAAGCACTCTATAGCTTTATGTAAATCAGTTAAATTTTCATCAAATAAAACTATGGAACCTGTTATTGTGATCTCTTCATTCATTTAATATGCTTTTTCTTCTTTAATGAAAAAATTAAAACAAGTTTGTGATATTATTTTTATGTCTAAAAAAAACGACCAATTTTCTATATAAAAAATGTCTAATCTTACTCGATTTTCTATATCCGATTTTTTAATAATTTCACCTCTATACCCACTAATTTGTGCCAAACCAGTTATACCAGGCTTTACAGAGTTTCTAACTAAATAGTTATCAACTTCATTTATATATTTTTTTGTTTGAACATTAATATGAGGCCTTGGTCCAACAATACTCATATCTCCAAATAAAACATTAAAAAACTGAGGCAATTCATCCAAACTTGTTTTTCTTAAAAAGGCTCCAATTTTTGTAATCCTTTTGTCATCTTTTGTAGCAGAAATGATATCTGCATCCTTATTAATTTCCATAGACCTTATTTTATAACAAACAAATTGGTTTCCATTAATTCCATCTCTTTGTTGTTTAAAGAAAAAAGGGCCTTTAGAGGTTAATTTTACAGAAAACCAAAGAATAGGTAATAACCATGAGAGTAAAAAAACAATTACAATTAATGAAAAAAAGATATCGAAAGTTCTTTTAATAACATGTGTTTCTATTCTTTCAAAAGGGAGTTTTTTGGGTTTTAAAATAGGAATTGTTCCATAATATTCTAAGATAAAATCTTTACTATATATTGCTTTATTTTCTGGCAATAATCTTAATTCAAGGTTATTTTGATTCACAAATTTTCTGATCTTAATTAAGAGGCTTTGACTTATTTCTGTAGGATCACAATAAACCTCATCAATATTATTTTCTTCAATGTATTTAAAACCATTTTTTGTAGGCCCTAAAAAAAATTTTGACTTATAAGTTTTATCAGAAAAAAAACCATAAAAACGATATCCTAAATCGCTTTTATTTTGAAATAGTTTTTCAAGTTTCTTGGCTGAATTCATCCCTCCAAAAAAAACAATATTCCGATAGTTCATTCCTCCTGACCGGTATTTTTTAAGAAGAAAAAAAACGAAAAATTTAATAAAAGAAATAGAACAAAAAATTAAAGCAAAAACAAAAAATTGATTATTAATAATTTGTCCCTCTTTAAAAAGACTGAAATAACTTAAATACGCAAGTGAAAAAACAAAAAATTGCGACAATAAAAGTGTGATTAATCTACTAACATGAGTGTACCTATATACATTATAAAATTTAGTGTAATAAGAAATAAATAACCAAAATATAGATACATAAAACAGAAAAGGAAAATTTAAATATTCCTTATCAGAAATAAAATAGACAATAGCATTTATTAATACTAAATCAATTACAATTACTAAAGGTCTTATGAATATGGATTTTTTCTGTTTCAAATACTAAACTTTTTTCTTTGACTAAATAATAATGAAATTGTAATAAAAAACACCATTCCTCTTTGTCTCCATAGAAATGATTCTGTAATACAAACTACTAATATTAGAATTATAAAGGATAATAAAAAATAATCTTTATAAATAATTGCATCTTTTATTATTAAAAAGAAAATTAATAATAAAACACCCAAACCAATGACACCTAATTCTGAGAAAACCTGTAAATACTGATTGTGATAATTATAATTTAAAAAACCAGGATACAAATTATACTCTTTGTATTTAGTGTTTAACGTTTTTTGAGAATTGTTAAGGCCAAAACCTAAAAATATATTTTTTTCTTCCTTTAAAATTTCAAAGAAAGCTTTTATCTGAAAAACACGCAATCCTGCACCCGTCCATAAATATACATGTCCAAATTCTTTTTTATTTAAAACTTCTGTGATTTTAGTTTTTTCAAATTCTACTTTTACTCTTTTAAATAAGTTTGTTGATGCAACAAGAAAAAAGAGAGAAATTACAGGGATTATAAGTAGATATTTAACCTTTATTTTTGTGTATTTCCTTTTCTTAAAAAGCAAAAAAATAAAAGTTAAAAACGTTATTAAAATTATAATTTTAGATGAAAGTAAAATTAGGAACAGACTCAAAAAAGCCAAACAAAACATTTCAAATTTTGATTTCTCTTTTTTATTTAAAAAAAAACTAATTCCGAAACTCACAAATACTGATAAATAAATTGCATTTAAATTGCTTAGATTATTACTTAATTTATGATAAAATAAATAACTTATATCTGAATTTACAATTGAATTTATACTGCCCAAAAAAATGCAATATCCAGCATAAAACACAAGTGATTTTGAAAAAAGTTCTATTATTTTTTCTTTATGAAACTTTTTATTAGAGAAAAAAACAAAACTCAAAGGCAACACTAAATAAGATAAAAAACGACTTAAACCAGCCTTGGTAATATTAATATCATCTGTCCATAACAATGAGGCAAAACATACTATATAGAAAATGATGAATAGAAGCGCAATTTTATGAAATCTAATTTTTTCCTTATTTACAAAGTAATTAAATATAGCCGATAATAAGAATAAGACTATTGCAATACTGTTAATTGCGTAACCACCTAGAGGAAGTGAAACTAAAATTAATATAAGTAACGCTTCTGAAAGATTCGTTTCTTTAATTTTTTGAAAGACATTCATGAAAATAGGAAAGATAACTGCCATTTATTTTATTAATATCATACTCGTTTTTAATTTTTTCTATATTGTTCTGTATTTTGTCGCTTTCGCTTTTTTTGCTTTTCGTTTTTATGTAAAAACTTACATCTTCAGCATTATAAAAGTAATATGCATTTTCTTTAAGAACTGCTTTATTAAAGATATTATTGTGTGCAATTATTAAGTTACTAGAGCCCATAGCTTCTAATAGTGATGGATTTGTACCCCCCACTGAATGTCCATGAAAATAAAGATCGCAAAAATATCGCAAAGAATTTAACTCACTATTATTATAAATACTTCCAATAAAAATAATTTGTTTATTATCTTTAAATTTATCTTTTATTCTTTTTCCAAAACTATTATTATTATAATCTCCAATAACTAAAAAAGGTGTTTTACTTTCACTTAAAACAACACCATCTAAAATAGTTTCAACATTATTTTCTGGTTCTATTCTAGCAATTAGCATATGGTATTTTAGCTTTTCTACATGAAATTTATTTAAAACCTCTTCATCAACAGAAGAAACTATTTTACTACCATAAGCTATGAATTTAGAATCTTTTTGATACTTATCATCAATATATTTTTTAATTCCTTCAGAATCAGAAACAAGAAAATCACTATGTTTAACACCTAATCTTTCTGCAAATTTCAAAAACTGCCTCACAAAAAAAGTATACTTACTTCTTTTCCATTCTAAACCATCCATATTTGTAATGATTAATGGTTTTTTGGGAAAAAGAAATGACCAAATAGAACTGCTTGTATATCCTAATTGTAAAATCACATCTAAGTTTTTTTTTCTAGTATCTAAAATGCAGTTTAAATCATATATAAATTGCCCTATCGTTCCCATTTTATTTTCCGGATCACTACAATGTACTATATGTACCCCTTTAAACAAAGGCTCTTTATAAGGGTGATTAGATGAGTTATAAACATATACTTCGCAATTTTTTTCAACCAAAAAAACAGCTAAATGTTCTGCAAACTGCTCAAAACCACCATAATGATTTGGAATGCCTCTGGTTCCTATAATTCCTATTCTCATTAATTCAATATTTTTTTTTCTTTTCCACTACTAAAATATAAAAGAATCCCTAACACAAAAACGTAAGGTTCCATTTTATTATACATTCCTGTTACTATTAAAGTTGTAAAGAGATAATGCAATGATAATCCTGCTATTAAATTTATTGCCATTTTTTTATGAGAATTTTCTTCTTTTTTATAACAATACAGGTATAAAGTTAAAAGCAATAATAGGTATAGAAGTAATCCTAAAACTCCCGATTTAAATATTAAATTAACATAGCCATTGTGCAACATTGGTATATACCTCATATAGGTGTCTCCTAGGGGAGCTTTAAATTTTAAATCTACTAAAGAGCCAAAACCCTTGCCTATAAAAAAGCTTAAATTTGTGTCCATTTGATTTAACGCCATCATTGCTTCATATGCTCGCCAATGATCCCATAAATAAGCATGGTTTTTTGTGTTTATATTTTCTGAAGCGATAAATATTTCAGCAGGAGCTATTTTCATTTTATATAAAAACGATTCAATTCCTGGTTTTCCTCTTTCAAACTCTCTACTATATAAATAAGCATAAAACAAACCAAAAATAGTGATAACAAGTACCCCATATTTTATTGATTTTTTTGTTATTTTCAAATATCCAAAAGAAGCTAAATATAGTATTGTAAATGTAGCAATCATTGTTCTTGATAAATAAAGAAAAAAAGAGATTGCAAAAATTAATAAAACTATTTTTTTATACAGTTTATTAGGTACAATTTCTATACCCATAAGTTTTTTTGAGGTTAATAATATCACAATTGCAAGAACCTCTATTTCATTAGATATACCTCCAACATACCTAATGTCACTAACAGAAGCCGTACTAAAATCGACTAAAAATAAAATTTTTAGGATATGAGTTACTGCAAAAAATAAAGAAACAAATACAATAAATTTTATAACTGCACCAAAATCATTAATTTTTTTAGAAATTAAATACCCTGCAAGAATAGCTAAAATAGGTCTTGAAAAATAACTAATATCTTTTATCCAACTATACAGCAAATGTTCATTAAAAAAGGAGGAAATGACAGCAATAAAAATGATGACAACAAAAAAAGAAATAATGTTTAGTAACTCTTTTGAGATCTTAGAATAGAAAAATAATATTGTAATTAAATATAAAACATAGTGTACTTCAAAAGCATTAATAAATATTAATAAAAATAAAATTAAAGCAAAATAAGTTTTATTGATATTTATTGGTAACAAGCTTGTGAAAGTTTTATTTTGATTCGAATAACTAAGCTATTAGATAGCTAATATACATTTCTATTCTTTTATAATGTATTATTTTTTATGATATCTGTAATAATATCAGATGATTTTTTCCAATTATAGTGTAACTGAATATAATTCTGAACCTGATCTAAATGATGAGCATCCTTTTTTTCTAAAATTATATTTAACCTATTTTTAAAAACATCAAAATTATGAATATCAATTAAATTTGGCGCTAGAAATTGAAAATCTTTCATAGCTGTTTTATTTGAGGAGAGAACAGGTATTTTTAATGCTGCAGCTTCTAATGGCGGAATTCCAAAGCCTTCTGCTAAAGTTGGGTACACAAACGCTTTTGCCCCTTTGTAGAAAAACAATAAATCTTCATCCGAAATATCTTGTAAAATATGTATTTTAGAGCTTTGTTCTGCTGTTAATTCTTTTAATTGTTCATCAAATTGTTTATTGTCTAATGATTTTACTCCAATAAAAACCAATTGAATTTCTTTATTCTCTAGCTCTAAAAAAACTTTTAGTAATGCTTGTTGGTTTTTTCTTGGCTCAATTCTACTTACATAGAGTAAGTAATTTTTAATGGAAAATTTTTTAGAGATATAATCAATCGCTTCTTGCTTATTATACTCTTTAAAATATTCACTATTAACACCGTTTGGGGTAATAAAAATATCTTTGAACTGTAATTTATAGTATTCTTTAATCCTATCTTTAGAATACTTAGAAACCGTTAATAAAAAATCTGCTTTTTTAGCACTATATTTAAATAAGAGGTTTCTTTTTAACCTATAAGAAGAAGAAAAATATTGCTTAAAATCATTAAATAAAATATCGTGAATTGTAACAATATATTTACAAGATTTAGATTTAACAAAAGGGATTACATATTGGAAATGAGCATATTGAAACTGATAAGTAGAAATAATTTTTGGGATTTCAAAAAACATCCTTAAAATTCTACTAGACTGCTTAAAATAGATAAATTGTATGTTTTTAAAATCAGAGAATTCTTTTTCTACTTCTAAATCTTTAAAACAACCGATAAAAATTAATACATCTGAGTTTTCTTTTGCAAACTCTTTATACAATTCTCTTATATACGTTTTTGTACCTTGGTGTTCTTTATTTAGCAAATAGCCATCAACAAATATTTTTAACTCGTTTTTTGTAGACATAATTGATTTTCAAACAAATTTTGGCTAAAATACTATTTACAAAATTAAAATGTTTTGAACTGTATAAATTATACCCTTTAATTAATTTTATTTCTCTTGTTTTATTAAAACCAACAAAATGTATATATGATAATGTTGGTAAAAAAACCACAGAATAATTTAGTTTAGATACTTTTTTACAAAAGTCTACATCTTCTACATACATAAAATAGTCCTCATCTAAACCCTTTACTTGATTCCATATTTTTTTGGTTGTAAGTAAAAATGCGCCCGTAACCCAATCTACTAAATATCTTTCTTTTGAAAAATCTCCTATTAAAAACTCTTGTCTTTTATCTTCTAGCCAAGAAAATTTTAAAAGGCTTAATGCATTAGGAAACTTCCCAACTGATGTTAAATACTCTTTTTTTGCATTTAACATTTTTATACCAACAATACCTGTTTTTTTCTTTTTCAACTCTTTTACAGCTGGAGAAATATCCTGCAACAAAATAGTGTCATTATTTAATAATAAAATATTTTCTCCTAAAGATTTCTTGACTGCTAAATTGTTTCCTCCAGCAAAACCTAAATTATCTTTACTTTCTATTAAATTAATTTCTGGATATTGATTTTTTAAAAGTGCAACACTATTATCTGTTGATTTATTATCTACAATAACAATTTCAAAATCTATAGAACTACAATATTTATATATTGAATTTATACAATCTTCTAAATAGCTTTCTCCATTATAATTTACAATAACAATAGATAGTTCTTTTTGCTTCATAAATACTAAGTAAACAATTATTAATTAATTTTAGTTGATTAAAAAAATTCACACACCATCTTTTCCTTTTTTATTTTTTTAATTTCTTGACAAAAGATTCTTCATTTTATACTTTAATGTATTTGACAAAAAGAACAACAATGATTTATACTTATCTTCAACAAACTTAAAAAATTTTGAAGGTGTTTTATATTTAAAATCTTTATCTTTTATATATAAAATCGGCAAGTATTTTACATTAAATTTATGATGTACAAAATAAAGGTGCATCAATCTTTCTGACATAAAACCAAATACTCTTTTTTCATAATTATAGGGTGATATTTTTACTCTTTTTTCAACCTCAAAGAGCAAAGTGAATAACCATTCACAATAGTCGTTAATAATCTCTTTTGGGGCTATAAACATATTATAATGCACCAATTTATTATTTTGATAAGCAACTTTTTGCCAAGATTTAGAATATTCTGGATACAATTCGTGTAATGTTTCAGTTAATATATCGAAATCTATTATTGAATGACAATATCCGTAAATTTGCTCTATACTTAACTCATAAACCTTTGGTTTAGCCAATATAATATCATGTTTAGAAAGATATTTTGCTATTTTTTGTTTTGGAAATTTTTCTTTATCAAATTCTGATTGTGTGATAAATCTTATATCATTTATACGATCTGTTTTATTATCAATATCAAAATATCTTCTATAGTGACAAAGTCCAATAAAGTTTGAGTCATCATTTTTCCAAGCCCAATATAATGCTGTTAGCTCACAATAAAATGGATTCTTTTCAGAAATAGAATCGCCTGTATCATCTCCTAAAAAACCTAGATCTTCATGTAATGATTTACCAACATGAATTGGTTGAAAATACTCTTCTTTTGGTTCCTTAAATTGCTTATGAGTTGCTATGTAAATTTTTAAATCAAATTCCACTTATTCTTCTTTTACTTTTTTTAATGCAGAAGCAATTACTTGATGCATGTCATAATATTTATATTCTGCCAATCTACCACCAAAGATAACCTTATCTGTTTTTTCTGCAATTTGTTTATACTTTAAATAGATATTAGAGTTTTTTTCATCATTAACTGGATAATAAGGTTCATCACCTTTTTTCCATTCTTTAGGGTACTCTTTGGTTATCACTGTTTTCTTTTGCTTGCCATACTCAAAATGTTTGTGCTCTATAATTCTAGTATATGGAATATCTGCTTCCGTATAATTAACAACAGCATTTCCTTGATAATTTTCTGTGTTTAAAACTTCATGTTCAAATTGTAAACTTCGGTATTCTAATCTGCCAAATTTATAATCAAAATACTCATCAATCTTACCTGTAAATACAATTTTATCGGCTAGATTTTCTAAGGCTTCTTTCTCTTTAAAAAAATCTACACCTGTCTTTGTCTCAATTCCTTTTAATAAGCCTTCAATTAATTTATTATAACCTCCTATTGGAATTCCTTGATATTTATCATTAAAATAATTATTATCAAAATTAAAACGTACAGGTAATCTTTTTATAATAAAAGCTGGCAACTCTGTTGCTTTTCTACCCCATTGTTTTTCTGTATATCCTTTTATGAGTTTTTCATAAATGTCTATACCTACTAGAGACAATGCTTGTTCTTCTAGATTTTTAGGTTTTTTAACATAAACTTCACTAATCTGTTCTGCTATTTTAGCTTTTGCTTCTTTAGGTGTTTTTACTTTCCATAATTGATAAAAAGTATTCATATTAAAAGGAAGATTAAATAAGTCTCCTTTATAATTTGCTATTGGAGAGTTTGTATACCTATTAAATTCTACAAAAGAATTAACATAATCCCATATTTTTTTATCATTTGTATGAAAAATATGTGCTCCATATTTATGAATATTTATATCTTCCTTTTTCTCACAATATACATTACCTCCTAGGTGCTTTCTTTTATCTATAACGATACATTTTTTACCATTCTTGGTCATTTCATGAGCAAAAACAGCTCCAAATAAACCGGCACCAACTATTAAATAATCGTATTTCATTTTTTAAAGTTTAAAATGGGTTTCCATATATTTTCTATAAAGAATTTGTCTTTAATAATTAACAGGCCAGAAACATACATCAAAGCGCTAAATACAGAAGCAATAAGAAGATATGTAATTCCTGTTAAAAAAGTATGCAACAAATAACAAATTGGGATTATTAAGGTTGCCAACAAAGAATAATGAATGATACTTTTAAAAGGCAAATTAAATTTCATTTCTTGTCTAGCAAAATAAAAAGTAAGTATTGTTATAATAAGTTCTGTAATTATAATGGTGTACGCTGCACCTTTTGATTTTAATTCTGGAATTAAAACATAATTTAAAACCACACTAACAATAGCTCCTAGAGTTACTGCTAACATTAATTTTTTTTCTTTATTAGCAGGAACTAATATCTGCAAACCAAAAATATTGCTTAAACCAATTAAAAAAATGATAGGGGTTAATAAAGCAAGTAATGTAGCTGAATATGAAAACTCTTCACCAGCAAAAACAAAAATGATTTCATTTGACAAGCATATTAACAAAAAACTTATTGGTAATGTAATTATAAAAATAAAACGTAAAGATTTTGTAATTATTTTTTTAGATTCTTCTATTTTTCCTTCTTTAATATAACGCGATAATTTAGGTATTAAGACTGTACCCAAAGAGGTTACCACTATTAATATAATTTTAACTAGTTTGCTTGCAGGCGCATACAATCCAACTTCATATTCATTAGAAAAATAGTTCAAGAAAATAATATCTAAATTTACATAAATACCAATAGCTAACTGAGTACTAAACAGAATTAAAATTGGCTTTAAATGCCTTCTAAAATTAAGATTTGTAAATCTAACTTTAACAAAAGTAAACGCATAAAACAAGCTTATTATAGATCCTATAAGGGTGGTTGCTACAATAACGGAATAATAAACCCAATATTGATCTTGATTTTTCACCAGTATAAAAAGTAAAACAATCATTAAAAATTTAATCAAAAAATTTATAACTGTAATAAATTTATAGTTTTCTATACCTTGAAAAAACCAAGTAAACATACCAATGAGCCCAAATATATGCAGATAAGAAACATACTTAATTATTTGTTCATCATTAAATGTATCTGTAAAAAAGATCCAAAAAGAATATAAAATTAAAGTAAAAAACATCCAAAACACCTGAATGATAAGTAATTCTGAAAAAATTTTAGAAAGTTTTTCTTTATTATTTTTAACTTTAGCTATTTCTCTTATTCCATAAATAGGTATTCCTAATGAGCCTATTAAAGCAAAAACAGCAGTAAGTGATACTGCAAAACTAACAACACCAATTCCACTAGGTCCTAAAACTCTTGAAACGTAGGGAAATATCAGTATAGGAATTAATAAATTTGTAATGCCTAATACATTATTATAAATAAAATTTTTATGTATTAAGTTCACTTAGTTGTTTATAGCAATATTTACGTTTTGAAGTAATTTATCTTTTTCAGAAAGAATTATTTCACTCTCCTCTAATTTCCAATCTATTTTTAAAGTAGGGTCATTGTAAATAATCCCATATTCTGAATCTTTATGATAATAATTATCACATTTATAAGCAAAAATAGTATTGTCTTCTAAAGTAGCAAAACCATGTAAAAACCCTCTTGGAACTAATAATTGTTTATTATTATCACCAGAAAGTTCAATAGAAAAATGTTTACCAAACGTAGGTGAGTCTTTTCTTACATCTACCGCTACATCTAGTACTTTTCCTTGTATAACACGTACTAATTTTGCTTGAGCATATTCACCTTTTTGTAAATGAAGACCTCTTAAAACTCCTTTTTGAGAAGTAGATTGATTGTCTTGTACAAAATTAATTTTTAAACCTATTTTTTCTTCAAATACCTTTTGATTGAATACCTCAAAAAAACTCCCTCTTTTATCTCCAAAAACAGTAGGTTCTATGACAAAACAACCTTTTAAAAATGTTTCAGTAACTTTCATTAAATTTTTAATAAATTATGTGAGTAACCACTTTTTAATAAAGGCTTTGTTATTTCTATCATTTCTTTTTTTGTGATAAAACCAGATCTGTAAGCAGCTTCTTCTATTGATCCTACTTTTAAACCTTGTCTTTCTTCTATCACCTGAACAAATTGTCCCGCTTGCATTAAAGAATCGAAAGTACCCGTATCTAACCAAGCCGTTCCTCTATCTAAAATTTCTACAGCAAGCTTACCCTTTTTTAAATAAACGTTATTCACTTCTGTTATCTCTAACTCGCCTCTTTCACTAGGTTTGATATTTTTAGCTATTTCAACAACATCATTATCATAAAAGTAGATTCCTGGAACCGCATAATTGGATTTTGGTTTTAAAGGTTTTTCTTCAATAGATAAAACATTGTTTTTATCATCAAAATCTACCACGCCATATCTTTCTGGATCATTTACATGATATGCATATACAATGCCTCCAATGGGATTATTATTAGCTTTTAACAGATTTGACAATCCAGACCCATAAAAAATATTATCTCCTAATATTAAAGCTACTTTTTCTTTCCCAATAAACTTTTCTCCAATAATAAAAGCTTCTGCCAAACCATTAGGATTCTCTTGAACAGCATATTCAAAACTACATCCAATTTGATTTCCATTTCCTAACAACACTTGAAATAACGGTAAGTCTTTTGGTGTAGAAATAATTAATATTTCTCTTATCCCTGCCGAAATTAAAGTAGAAAGAGGATAGTAAATCATTGGTTTATCATACACTGGCATTAATTGTTTACTAACAGCTAATGTTAGTGGATGCAACCTTGTTCCAGACCCCCCAGCCAAAACTATTCCTTTCATCTTTTATTGTATTTTTCTATATACCATTGAATGGTCTTCTTAATTCCTGTCTCAAAATTTTCAATAGCTTTCCATCCTAATTCTTTTTCTATTTTGGATGCATCAATTGCATACCTAAAATCATGTCCTGCTCTATCTTCTACGAAACTAATTTGCTCTCTATATAATTTTTCTTTTGGTGAAATTTCATCTAAAATTGTACAAATTGTATTTGCGATGTATAGATTATTGCGCTCGTTCTTCCCTCCAATATTATACGTTTCTCCTAATTTTCCGTTTTTGTAAACCATCTCAATTCCAGAACAATGATCTTTTACAAACAACCAATCTCTTATATTTTGTCCATCACCATAAATTGGAATATTCTCTCCTAATAATGCTTTTCTTATGATTGTTGGTATTAACTTTTCATCATGCTGCTTTGGTCCATAATTATTAGAACAATTTGTAGTTACAACATTAAATCCGTAGGTATGAAAATAACTTCTTACCATAAAATCTGATGATGCTTTAGAAGCGCTATAAGGACTATTTGGTGCATAGGCTGTATTTTCTGTAAACAAACCCGTTGCTCCTAAAGTTCCAAAGACTTCATCTGTAGAAATATGATGAAATCTACAGTTTTCAAATCCTTCTTTATAGACGTTTGGAGATTTCATCCAATAATTTTTTGCAACATCTAATAGATTAAAAGTGCCAAAAACATTTGTTCTTACAAATGCATCAGGGTTTTTAATCGAATTATCTACATGAGATTCCGCAGCAAAATGAATTACACCCGTAAAATGATGTTCTTTAAAAAGTTTTTCTACTAAATCTCTATCACAGATATCTCCTTTTACAAAAGTATATCTTGGATTATTGATAACTTCTTTTAAATTAGATTCATCTCCTGCATAGGTTAATAAATCTAGATTTACTATGCTTATGTTAGCATTTTTTTCTAAAAAATAAGGAATAAAATTAGCTCCAATAAACCCAGAACCTCCGGTAACAAGAATTTTTTGCATTTATTAATTTTTATAATTCCCTAAAAACTTATTCAATTTTAATAAAAGCAAAAGTAGAATCATCAAACCAGCACCAGCAACACCTAATAAAAATACATAATTCTTTGTAATTCCTTTTAGTTTTGTTCCTATTGGTTGAAAGTTAGAAATAACATTAATTACTTCATATTTTGTTGCCTTTTCAGTAACAATATATTTTAAATCATTATTGATTTTTCTATTCGTATCAAACAATTCTAATTCTTTTGTACTTCTTTTTTCGCCACCTAAATCTATACTTGTTCCACTTGTTTGCTTTTTTGCCTCTTCAACCATAACCTCCATATAAACCTTTCTTAAAGAATCTATCTGTGTTAAATTTTGGCGATATAGAGAGTCTGTTCTGTTTAAATTTTTATTCGTTAATTCTTTTAATCGATTAAAATATTTATTTTGAACTACTGATGAAATTATTACATCTCCTAATTTATCAAAAACATCATTTTTTGTTGACGTAACAGTTACTTTATGAAACTTATAGTCATACATTGTAAAAGATTTTTTAAACTTTTCAAAAGTATAACTCTTTACTGTAGTGGTATCTACAGACAAAACAAAGCTATTGTAAGAACTAATAATATCATTTTCTGTTACAACAGGATCAATTTCAAATCCTAAAAGACTTACAGCTTCTTCTTTATCTAGTTTAAAAGTTTCTACCAAACTAGCTGTATCTTGTTGCTTTACAAGATTATTGTAATAATTTATATTATCATATAACTGTCTAGTACTTTTAAAATTAGGTTCTAGCAATAATTCAGACACAAAAGTATCTGTTTTTTTTATTTCAGGATAAATACCTAAAAGCCCTCCTAAAACAGCCGCAATTCCTATTTTTAAAAAATTCTTTTTTAAAAATATTAAACCTGAAATTATTAAATGAAAAAATCCTTTAAAGAAGTTTCTAATAAAATTAAAGAAATTAGAAAATCCTTTCCCTATAATTACAAATAAAGAACCTAAATCTACTTCTTCTTCGTTTTTATTTTGGTTTGTTGGCATAGTTGGTTTGGTTAAATCGTCAGTTTAAAACTGTTAAAAAATTTGTTCTAATATTCTTTGTGTTATAGCGTATGTTGGCGTTACACCTGTCATTCCTAAACCTCCAGAAGCCAATGTAGCTCCTGTTTCTAAAGGGTTATCTGACGCATAATAAGCATATCTCACTTGTACGTCTTTAGAAATATTTCCTCTAATCTTAGAGGCAGATTGTATTGCTTTTTGATAATGAGCTCCTTCCATTTCTAAACCAATTACATTCCAGGTAGAATCATGGAAAAATTTCAATAAATCTTTATTCTGTAATGATGTTCCTAAAACAGAAACCATAGTACCATCAAAAACTCTAACACCAAATCCTTCTAAATCTTCTTTAGAAAGTTGGTTTTTAAAAGGGTAATTATCTGCTGTACCTTCAAAAATATGGGCATTCGGAATCATGATATCTCCTTTACCACCTTCTAAAATTCCTGCTTTCCCCATAATTGAAACAGATTTCACATTTAAATGAGTGATTTCTTCAGGTGTTTTATAAGGTTTTAATAATTCGTCCATTGTTTCATAAGCTTGCTCTCCAAAAGCATAATCCATAACAATAATTACGGGGCTTTGATTTAAAGAGTTTTCTTTTTGAAACGGTGAAACATCAAAGTTTATTTTATCTGTATCTATTATTTGTACATTAATATTGGTTCCTGAAGTATCTTTGATATAAATCAACCCATTTTTAGATGCATAATCCTTTACCTTTTTCTGTAAAGGCTTGCTATCTGAATTACTTAATAACTGATACAATTCAAAACCATCATGTTCTTTTGCTTCTTTTGGCAAAGCTCCTTTAGCATAAATAGAATTTAAAACACTATGCATATTAGCACTAATAATGTGAATTGGTCTTTGCAAAAGACTGTGCTTTTTAAGAGTGCTTTTTATATCATTTGCCCAAACTTCTCCATAAATATGGTGCCCAATTTCTTCTATAAGTACAGAGCTAAAGTTTACAGAGCGTTTTTTTCCATGATCCACTTCGTTTATAGCCAATTTGCCTAACCAATAAATTAACTGTAAAAATCTATCAGGATTTTCTTCAGTTGCAAATATTTTGTGAGTTGATAATACTTCGTCAAAAGTTCGTCCAAGAATATTTCCTAAATGAACCATAATAACTTCTCTTTCTTTTTCTGTAATTTCTCTATTGTGAAGAACAACATCTTCTAAATGTTTCCATTCTCTAACAAAATCTTCTCCTTCATTTAAAGACACTTTTGCTTGGATTTTATGAGACTCTATAAACAAAAATGTTAAATGCGTTAAAATATCATAGATTTCAGATCTCCCTCTGGTTATCTCAATATTCATTTGATCTTTGTCTATTCTATAGCAATTTCTTCTTCTTTTTGGAGGAATAATTGTTTTAAAATGAGAGTTTCGATAACCTTCATCTGCCGTTAAATTGATAAACTGACATTCTTCTATTCCTTCTGGCAATCTTTCAATTATATAAACCAATCCATTTAATTCTACACGTTCTTCCGCAATAGAACCATAAATTTCTGGGCGTAATAACAACAAAGATTTTCTTAATGTTTCTCCAGAAATTCCCATTGGTTTATAAAAACCTCTACTAAATAAATGACGCATAGAAATGTATAATTTTTCTATCGCATTTGTTGACTCTTGAGCTCTAGTTCGCTCTATATTTTTTTTGTGTGACATTTTCTTTTTTAAGGCGCAAAGATAAGGATTTGCCTTTAGTTTTTAGTTAGACAAAATTTGTTTGTATTTATTTTCGTTCTTCATTAACTTAACAGCTTCTGCTATTACTTTATCGTTTTTTATATTATGATTATAAACACCCTCTTTATAATAATATCTTTGTAAAATTTCTGCTTTTAAAGCATCTGTTAAAATATCTTTGTTTTTAGAAATTTGTTCAACTTTATCTTTAAATAATTTTTCTTTTATTTTTTTATATTCTGCATTAATTCCACTATTCTTTGATGCTGAATATGCTTTTTTAAATAAAGCTTCTTGCTCTGTAACAAAAGTTGTGTCTGTTTTTAAGAAATCAATAAATTGTTTAAAATCTGTATTTTTAAGTTGAAACTTTTCTGCAGAACTAATGGTAGGGTTTTTATAAAAATAATCTGTCGCAAAATTAAAAATGGCACTAGATGACAACAGTTTTTTTGTTTCTTCTGTTTTTTTTGAGGTTGCTATTTTTACGTCTGGCAAAACACCTCCACCATCATAAACTATTCTTCCGTTGGCCGTTTTAAATTGATTTACACCATTATCAGAAAACTTAGGAACTTTTCCATTTTTATCTCTATTGGCATAATCTAGTTCTTGAATACATCTTCCACTTGGTGTGTAGTATTTAGAAATTGTTACTTTTAATTGTGTACCATAAGTAAGCTCTCTATAACGCTGAACTAAACCTTTTCCAAATGAACGTTCTCCCATAATTACAGCTCTATCATAATCTTGTAAAGAACCACTTACAATTTCTGATGCGGATGCTGAGCGTCCGTTTACTAAAACGACAAGCGGAATTTCTAAATCTAAAGGTTCGTTTGTACTTTTGTATGTGTTACTCCACTTTTTTATTTTTGCTTTTGTAGAAACAATGGTTTTCCCTTTTGGTAAGAAGAAATTAGAAATGTTGATAGATTCTAACAAAGAACCTCCTGGATTTGATCGTAAATCAAAAACCAATTTTTTCATTCCTCTTTCCTTTAATTTTCTAAAAGCTTTTTTCACTTCAGAAGAAGCTTTATTATTAAAACGAGTTAAAATGATATAACCTGTTTCTTCATCGATCATATCAAAAAAAGGAACCGGATTTACAACAACTTTATCTCTTGTCAATTCTTTTGTAATCAACTTTCCTTGTCTTTCAATTTCTATCGAAAAAGTGCTATTTGGTGTCCCTTTTAAAAACATAGAAAGTTCATCTCTTTCCATATTTTTTAAAGATTGTCCTTCTATAGAAACAATAATATCTCCTGCTTTTAGTGCTGCTTTATCCGCAGAGTTCCCTTTGTAAACCTCTCTAAGTTCAATTCCTTTTTGGGTGTAAAAAACAGAAACTCCAATACCTCCATACTCTCCTTCCCTTCTAATTCTAGCGTTTTCTACATCTTGCTCATTATAGAAATTCGTATACGGATCTAAATCTTGCAAAGTATTTTTAATTGCTTTGTTTGTTAATTCTGCAGGATTTATTTCATCTACATAATACATATTTAACTCTTTAAACAAAGTATTATAAATTTCTATTTGCTTAGCTACTTCAAAGAATTTTGATTTAAAAGAATATGTTAAAAATAGGCTTGTTATTAATAAAACAACAACTATTTTTTTCTTAAAATTAACTCGTTTCATTTTCTTTATTTTTTACTTCGTTGATAAACAACCTTAATAATTTTTCCATTTTCGAGTAGACTTCTTCGTATTTTATTTCCTCCTTACCAATATACGAAATCATAAAAACATATGGTTTTTCTAAATTATCGTACACAATTTCTTTCTGTAAACGATACGTTTCACGCATTAATCTCTTAATTCGATTTCTTTTAACAGCTAGTTTAAAGTTTCTTTTTCCAACAGAAACTCCCACTTGGGCAGGAAAACTTGATGTATGCTCCGTTTGCAAAAACATCATTCTTAACGGAAAAGCTTTTACAGAATTTCCATCCTTGTAAAGTTTTTCTATTAGTTTTTTACTTTTTAATCGTTCTTCTTTTCCTAAAGTGTGCTTCATCATTACAAACTTAATAGAAAACTATAACTTTTTAACATTTTCTAATCGTTAACTTTAAAAAGTTGTATATTTTTAACGTACAACATCAAACAATTTTTACAGAAGAATTGTTAAAAATTAAACATTAATTAATAGATTTGTTAAAATTTACTACAAATATAGACATATGAAACCAGACTTATTTCAAGCTCCTGATTATTATAATTTAGATGATTTATTAACTGAAGAACACAAATTAATTAGAGAAGCAGCTCGTGATTGGGTAAAACGTGATGTTTCTCCAATCATTGAAGAATATGCTCAAAAAGCAGAATTTCCAACTCAAATTATTTCTGGACTTGCAGAAATTGGTGCTTTTGGACCTTATATTCCAGAAGAATATGGTGGCGCTGGTTTAGATCAAATTTCTTACGGATTAATAATGCAAGAAATAGAGCGTGGAGATTCTGGAGTACGTTCTACGGCTTCGGTACAATCTTCGTTAGTGATGTATCCTATTTATAAATACGGAAATGAAGCACAACGTAAAAAATATTTACCCAAATTAGCTTCTGGTGAATGGATGGGATGTTTTGGATTAACAGAACCCAATCATGGATCAAATCCTAGTGGAATGGAAACCAAATTTAAAGATATGGGAGATCATTATCTTTTAAATGGTGCAAAAATGTGGATTTCAAATGCGCCTTTTGCACAAGTGGCTGTAGTTTGGGCAAAAAATGAAGAAGGTAGAATTCACGGTTTAATTGTAGAACGTGGAATGGAGGGTTTCTCTACACCTACTACTCATAATAAATGGTCTTTAAGAGCTTCTGCTACCGGTGAATTAATTTTTGATAATGTAAAGGTTCCAAAAGAAAACTTATTACCCAATAAATCTGGACTAGGAGCGCCTTTAGGATGCTTAGATTCTGCAAGATTTGGAATTGCTTGGGGGGCTATTGGCGCGGCTATGGATTGTTACGATACTGCTTTACGTTATTGTAAAGAACGTCAACAGTTTGGTAAACCTATCGGCCAGTTTCAATTACAACAAAAAAAATTAGCAGAAATGATTACAGAAATCACAAAAGCTCAATTATTGGCTTGGAGATTAGGTAACTTAAGAAATGAAGGCAAAGCTACTTCTGCTCAAATCTCTATGGCGAAACGAAATAATGTAGACATGGCAATTACAATTGCAAGGGAAGCAAGACAAATGTTAGGCGGAATGGGTATTACAGGAGAATACTCTATAATGCGACACATGATGAATTTAGAAAGTGTAATTACTTACGAAGGCACACATGATATACATTTATTAATAACAGGTTTAGATGTTACTGGCTTAAATGCTTTTAAATAAGGTAAAACTTAAGAAGCATTTTGCAACAATACATTAGGGCATCGTTTACAATTGATGCCTTTTTTTTTGTACTTATTACAACACTTTGTTTTCGGTTTTATACAATTAGCAGAACAGGTATTACTGCAAACACTTGCATTTAACATGGATACTACAGGTTTATCTTTAGTATAAAAAACAATCATATTTTTTCTTAAATATCATGCAAATATAAATTTTTATTTAGAATAAATAAAAATAATATTTTAAAAAGCAATATAAAAATCTTAAAGTTCTGTTAAAGAGACCTCAGTATTTGATTAATAGTTAAATCTTTGTATGAAAAATTCATTCTTAAAATCAACCTTTAAATGAAGAAATTTATTTTTCTAATTTGCTTATTTTTAAGCTATATCACTTACTCTCAAACAAAAAAGTTTGAAATTACTGGAACTATAAAATCGTCTGAAGATAATGAGTTGCTAGAATCTGCAACAGTACATGCAGAAAGGTTAAAAGACAGTAGTATAATTGCCTATACAATTACAAATTCTAAAGGCTATTTTAATGTAAGTGGTAAAACTGCAGATACTAAAGTAAAATTAGTGGTTTCTTATCTTGGCTTTAAACCATATACTAAAATACTAGATGTAAAAAACCAAAATACTGGAGCCTTATCACTAAAACCTGCAAACATGTTAGAAGCAGTTGTAATAACATCTAGTGCACCCATCACCATAAAAAAAGATACTGTAGAATTCAATGTGAAATCTTTTAAAACTAAAAAAGATGCCAATGTAGAAGATCTTCTAAAAAAACTCCCGGGAGTAGAAGTAGATGATGAAGGTAATATTACCGTAAATGGTAAATCGGTAAATAAAATATTAGTGAATGGAAAACCTTTTTTTGGTAACGACCCAACCATTACAACAAGAAACCTTACAAAAGACATCATAGAAAAAATACAAATTACAGATACAAAAACAAATGCACAAGCTTTTGCTGGTGAAGATTCTGATGGAGAAAACAAAACCATAAACCTAACTATTAAAAACGAAAATAATAAAGGGTATTTTGGTAAAACTGCTGCAGGAATTGGTACAGACGGAAGATACGAATATGCAGGAATGGCAACTCGTTTTAAACAAAGCGAAAGAATTGGTCTTTTAGCAGGTGGTAACAATATAAATTCTCCAGGTTTTAGTTTTGGAAATCAAAGGTTACAATTTGGTGGAAATGATAGAAATTTTAGTGGAGGACAGGGAATTGTAACTTCCAATAATTATGGTGTAAATTATATAAATTCTTTTGGTAAAATATTTGAATTAGCTAGCGATTATTTTTACAAAAAAAGTGAATCTGACAATAAAACAAATACAAACAGAGAAACCTTTTTAGCAGATGGTAGCAGTTTTATTACCAACTCTAATAATACTACTTTTAATGAAAGTGATACTCATGATGCAAGTATTGATTTTGAAATTGAGGTAGACAGCACTTTTAGAGTTGATATTGAATCTGATTTTAATGCCGATATCAATAAAAACACATACACAAGTATTTCAGAAAGTTTTAATGATACAAATACCCTTACTAACGACTCAAACTCAAACTCTATTGCAGATTCTAACATTAAAAGTTTTGACAATGAAATAAACTTAACCAAAAGATTTGGTGCAAAAGGGGCTTTTTTACGAGTAGAAGTAACTGCAAATATTAGAAAATCAGAAACTGAAGATCTGGTTTCCTCAGAAACAAACGTGTATGGAACAAATCCTGAACAAATAATCAGAAACCAATTTTCTGATGGAAATTCTGATAAAACAGAAATTGGTAGCGAAGTAACGTATCGTTTTCCATTAATACCAAAACTTTTATCTTTTGATGTTGCTTATCAATATTCTAATACAAATACAAAAAGTGAAAGAAGTACTTTTAATTTTGATGAAAACACCAACGATTATACTGATTTTAGTTCTTTATTAAGTACCGATTTCGAGTATTTAGACAAGGTTAAAAGACCAAGAGCAAAGTTAGAATTTAGAAACGATAAATTGTCTACTTCTGCACAAATTGCATATGTAAATAGAACTTTAGAAAACAAAGATTATTTAAGACCAGAAACAAACTTAATAAGGGAATTTAATAATTTAGAATATGGCTTAAATTTTAGATATCGAAAAGACAGAACAACAAGTTACCGCTTTAGATATAACTTTAGAAACGACACTCCGTCATTATTTCAATTACAGCCTTTTAGAGACGAATCTAATCCTTTAAACATTGTAACCGGTAACCCAGGATTAGAACCAACAAAAACACATAGCTTACGTTTCGGAATCTCAAATTTTAATTGGAAAGACAGAACAGGTTTTTGGGCTTTTGGTAATATTTCTATTGCTAATGACAGAGTTGTTGCAAACACAATTATTGACCCAAACACACTTATTAGAGAAACATCTTACGCAAATGTTAATGGTTATTTTAGCTTTCAAGGAGGTGGAAGTTATAGTGTCACAAAAAAATGGGAAGATTTTGGAAGTTTAAAATCAGAATTTAGACTTTTTGGTAATCATAATAAAAACGTTAATTTTAATAACGGTGTACAATACTCTAGTAATTCAACTTCAATATCTCCAAGAATTGGTTTTGATTTTATGTGGGATGATATCTTACAAATAAGACCTTCTTATTCAATTTCTTTAAGTAAAAACACTTATGATATTGAACAATTTAGTGATAAAGACTTTACAAGTCATGATGTGTTATTAAGTACTGCAACTTTTTTACCTAAAAAATTTGAATGGAGAAATGATCTAAAATACAATTACAACCCTAATATTGCTGATGGTTTTCAAAAAAGTGCTTGGTTTTGGAATACAACTTTAGGTTATTCAATCTTAAATTGATCAAGGAGCTATTAGTGTAAAAGTATATGATATTTTAAATCAAAATACCAATGCAAGAAGAGTAGCCACAGAAGATTATATTCAAGATTCTTCTAGTACTGTTTTACAACAATATGCAATGTTATCTTTTACTTGGAAGTTTAACAGCTTAGGAAATGCTGGTAAAAAATTTGAGCCTAAAGAAAAAAGAAGATATAGAGGATAAACTCAAAACAATATAATTTAAAGAAAAGCTGATCAAATAGCGACCAGCCTTTTTTGTTATTGATTAGGCTTATCTCTCTAAACTATTACTTATATCAATAAAACTTCCTTCATAAGTTCCTGAAATTTCTGTACCATCGTTTCTAGTAAAATTAAGTGTTAAGGTTAAGTTATCTGTAGAATAATTAGTTACTGTAATACTACCTTGTGTTACTTCTAAATCTGGATCACTACCACTTTTGTAAAATTGACTAAAACCATTTTCGTATTCAGCATCAATAACATCACCATTTACAATAAATTCTAAATTAGATAAATCAGATAAATCATAAGTTACATTAGATGTTAAATCTGGGTAACTTATTCTAGCCGTAAAGTAATCTACATTATTAAGTGTAGTACCTTCAAAAGATGCTTCTATTTGTGCTTCAGTGCTATTGGTTAAACTTAAAAATACCGAGTTATTTAATGTAGGTTCAACAATAGCAGTATTCATTTCATACACCGATGTCCCTAACGTAATATTATTTTCATTATTTGAAGAACTGTCATCATCAGAAGAACAAGAAATAGTTAAAATAGTTAGAAACACGAATGTTAATAGTTTTATTCTTTTCATTTTTAAGAAATTTTTGAGGTTAGAAAAAGGCCCACTTACTAAAATGGGCCATTTATTGTAAGTCAGCGTTCTTTTGACTTATTTTTTAATAAATTTATGATTGATTATATTTGTGTAGGTTTGTATTTGAATCATATACATTCCAACTGGTAGTTGAGACACATCTACCCCATCTGCTATTGAATTAACCTGCTTCATCAATTGACCATTTAGATTGTAAATAGCAAGACTTTTAACGTGCTCTGTTGCGCTAATAAATATTTTGTTGCTCACAGGGTTTGGATATAATTTGAAAGTTTTAGAATTTAAAGCTATATCATTTATATCTAATGTAGAACTATCATATTCATAAGCACCTAAATCAATAGTGGTATTGAAAACTCTATCATTACCTGATAAATCTAAATCACCAAATAAAGCCACATCGTAGTATGCGTTATCTCCTTGATCAACAATATAATTTGAAGCTGATGTTGGTTTGTATTCAGTATCTAAATTTAAATCATCAGTTGCAGGATCTAAAGAGGTTACGTTTGTCGCGCTAAACGTTCCGTAAGTTCCAGCGTTTGATGATACATTTGCAATAGAATTTCTAATGAACACATCGTAAGTCTGATCATCTCCCTCGGAAATATCTCTGGTTGCTGCCGCACCATTAACTGTATTCTGCCAAAAGATAGAATTATTAACATTTAGGTTGACACTTCCATTACCTGATGCTCTAATAGAATTACCATAAGTACCATTATAATCATTATTAACAAACGTACTATTATTAATTACAACGTCTAAAGTACTTCCGTTACTCCAATCTGATCTATAAATATCTAAGGCCGCAAAATTAATATCATTATCTGCTACCAATACATTTGCCCAACGTGTAAAAATATAACCGTTTGTACTATCAGACTGTATATAAACCAATCCCATGTTTACAATGGTATTATTAATAAATTTGGTGTTTTCAATAAGTAATCCTTGATTAAATTTTCTAATTTTTAGTAAATACCCATTAGAATAGTTATTTCTAAATACCGAATTTTTAATTTTTAAGTTATTAGCATTTAAATTATTTGGTATAAATATGACACCGTTTTCTTCTACGCCTCCAGATTGCGAGGTGTCGTAAATGTTTTCGAAAATTATACCATCAAAAGTGACGTTACTTGTTCTTAATTCAAATAAACGCTCTGCATTATCTGTTTTGTTCGATGAAAAATCTCCATCAATATCATCACCATTAATATCACCAGTAAAAATGGTTGCATTTGTAGTATGAATAGCTGTTAAGTCTCTATCAGCTAAAGTAGTTTCGGTTCCTGCAAAACCTCCAATAATATCCACTTCATCTGTATTAACAGCTATTGGTGTGTTTTTATCTGCTAATGTATAGGTTCCTTTTGCTACCCAAACAGCATCATTTAAATTGGTAAGTGCTAAAGCGTCTGTTACGTTTGTAAAAGCATCTGTCCATGAGCTACCGTCGTTTGCGCCTGTTGCATTAGCATATACATAATACACTGAAGGAATACAATTTTCGCTATAACTTGTTTGATTATCTTTAGTCCAACCTACATTATACTGACCGCTATTTGCTGGTGGCGAAAAGCCTGCATCAACTTGAATACAAGTTAAACTTGGATTATTATACGCTTTCATGTAGATGAAATTGCTATTATTTCCGTTGGCTACGTTTAACTCTACCAATTGATTGTTTTGGCAATGAACTTGCTCTAATGTTGAAATGTCACTAACATCTAATATAGTTAATTGATTACTTCCACAATGTAATCTTGTTAGATTAGTGTTGTTACTAACATCAATAGTAGTTAAGTTATTATTAGGAACATCTAAAAGTGTTAAATTTATAAATGCTTCAATACCTGTTAAATCTGCAATACCAATACCATTCATAATTAACTCTGTAGTCGCTTGCGCTTCTGCCATCGTTATTTCAGAATCTCCATTTAAATTGATATTGTTATCGCTTACTAAAAAGTTTTTAAAATTGGCATCAGGAATGTTTACTACTTGATTAAGAGCAACACAATCGTCGCCATAAACTGCTGAGTTACCTTTAGTCCAACCTTGGCTGTATATTCCGGCATCTGCTGGTGGTGTAAAACCAGCATCTATTTGAATGCATGATAAGCTATTACCATAGGCTTTCATCCAGTTAATATTACTGTTATTACCATTGGCAATGTTTAATTCATATAAAACACCATTATTATGGCATTGTATATCTGTAATTGATGTATTTGCACTAATATCCAACGTTTCAATTTGATTAGAACCACAATGTAAACGTGTTAATGCTAAATTATTACTAACATCTAAAGACGTTAAATTATTATTGTAACAATCTAATCGTGTAATATTAACAAAAGCTTCAATACCTGTTAAATCTGAAATTGATAACCCATTAACGAGCATTTCACCTGAAAATGCTTGAGCTTCAGTAACAGAAATTTCGCTATCACCATTAGTGTTAATTGAAGTATTAGACACTAAATATGATTTAAAATTGGCGTCAGGAATATTTACACTTTGTGCATTTAAACTGCACCATGCTGTACCTAATAAAAAGAAAAATAAGAGTAAAGTTTTTTTCATTGTCGTTGATATTAATTTTAATTTTCAACTACAAAACAACTACAACATTAATGCTTTTTAATTCGCTTTTTTCTGAATAGCGTTAATTTCTTTCTAAATGAAAATTACATAAACGTTTCTTTGATTACCTCTAAAAACTGATCACGTTTAGATTTTGAAATAGGAATGCGTTTTTTATTATTCATCAACAAATAGTCTCCATCGTCTTTTACCAATTCGTCTACATATTTCAGGTTGATTAAATAGGATCGGTGACATTTAAAAAACATCATATTACGTTCTAATTGCTCAACAAAATGTTTTAAGGGTTTACAAATGGTTTTTTGTTTGCCATCAATCAGTTGTACGTTAGTGTACATGCCTTCGGCTTCAAAATAAACGATATCGTTATGAGAAGCAAACATGATGCCTTTCGGAATTTCTAAAGCAATTTTGTCTATTGATAGTTGCTTTAAGGAGTCGCGCAACTTGTTTAATTGATCGTTTAAATTATTGGCTTTTATGGCTTCTTCGGCTTTTACAACTGCTTCTTTTAATTCGGCAATGTCTACAGGTTTTAACAAGTAATCGACTGCAGATAATTTGAAAGCTTCAATGGCATACTGATTATAAGCAGTAACAAAAATGATTTTAAAATCGATGTGATTTGGGAAGTATTCTAATATATCTAAACCTGACTGATTTGGCATTTCAATATCTAAAAACACGATATCTGGTTTTGTGATTTTTATTAAATCTACACCAGATGCTAAATCTTGCGCTTCCACAATACTTGTAATACTTGCGCAATGATCGGTTAACAAGTTTGATAGTAAATGTCTGGCGCGTTTTTCGTCGTCTATAATTATGGATTTCATCGTCGTATTATGTAGGCATTATTATAACCACTCTTGTTCCTGAAGCTATTTGATTTTCATCATATAAATCTTCAACTTCAATGGTTATATTTCGTTTTAATTTATTTTTATAAAGGTGTACACGTTCTTTGTTTGCTTTAGTAGCAAAGGGTTTGTGTTGTTGGTTTGATCGTTTTAATTTTTCGGATTGTACTCGACCAATACCATTATCTTCAACTGTAATTTGTAATTTGTTTTGTTGAATTATTTTGGCTTCAATAAGTAGTTTTCTATCGTTTAATTTATGTAACAAACCATGTTTTAAGGCATTTTCTACATACGGTTGAATGAACAATGACGGTACTTTTATTTGTCTTGTTTTCAATTGATTATCTACAGCAATATTGTATTCTAATTCTTCTTCAAAACGTACTTTTTCTAATTCTAAATACAGTTTTAAGGCATTCAACTCTTCTTCTAAAGTAATTTCATTTTGCTGACTATAATCTAAATACATGCGTATCAATCGGCTAAACTTGACTAAATACGAACTAGCCAGTTCTTTTTCGTTTGAAATAATATAATCTTGTATAGAGTTTAAGGCGTTAAATATAAAATGAGGATTCATTTGAGAACGTAAATTCTCTAACCTTAAATTGGCAATTTTTTTGTCTTTTAAAATTTTATCAATTTCTATTTTTCTTTGAGTTTCTTTTTGTTTTAATTTCCATTTAAAAAACAACCAGATTACCCCAAATAACAATAAAAAAATTATAAAGTAAAACCAATATGTTTGCCAAAATGGTTTTTCTATTAAAAATGTAATTGGTGTTGTTGAAATAGCATTTTTTGCACTTAAATTTTTACCTTGTAACTCAAAAGTAAACTTACCATTTGGTAAATTATTAAACATTACAAAATGTGTATTTAAAGGTATTTGTTGCCAAATGGTATCTATTTCTTTAATTTTAAATTGATAACTAACATTTTTGTTAGACTCAAACCCATTTGAATTAAAATAAATTTTAATTTTATTTTTATAATAAGGCAACTCATAATTTAAACCAACCAGGGTATCTTTATCGTTAATTAAAATAGAATCAATTTTAATTTTTGATGTTTTAAATTGTTTAAAAAGTTGTTTTGTTTTAGGTAAAATAAAAAACGAATTTGGTAAAATTACTACCAAATTATCTTCTAAAATTATAAATTGATTTACAGAAATATTTAAACCATCTTGGGCATTAAGATGTTTAATTTCATTGGTTATTGTATTGTATTTATACAAACCTTCTTCTGCAGAAATCCAAAGAAAATTATCTTCAGATTTTATATAATTAATTTGCAATTTATTAGCAATAGAAACAGGTTTTAGTGTATCGTTTTCTAACTGCAACAAACCATTATGCTGGGTTGCTAACCAAATATTATGGGTTGTTTTGGCAATAGAATTTACCAAAATACTTTTGTTTTTAAACTTTAATTCTTTTTGTTTTAATGTAATTGGGTTTATTGTATACAAACCATCTATAAAAGAAACAAGCAACTGATTGTTTGTAAACAAAGATGTTTTTACGCGGTTTTTTCTAATAACATTTAAAGAGTCTGATGTTAGTGGTTTATGATAAATTATAGCTTCTTTATAATTACCATAAAACAAGTTATTATTTTCTAATTCCGAAAATGTTTTTGCTACAGAAAACTTATTTTTTTTATCTATTATTTTATCATTTTTTAAATTAACAATAAAAGATTCTGAGGCATTTATACTAACAATTACTTGATCTTCTTTTTCTAAATAAAACAAGTTTCCAATAATTTTAGACCCCGGAAAAGTAAGTGTTTTAATTAATTTAGCTTCCTTATAAAACAATAATTTACCTGTATTTGTACCTAATAAAAATTCATTATTATTTAGAGTACAAGCTGCAGTAATTTTATCTTTTAAATTATTTAAAAATGTATGTCTTATACTTAAATTTGGCGATACAAAAACACCATTATCTAAAGTTGTAAACCAATAATTACTATTAAAATCTACCTCTAAATCTGTAATAGATTCAGTTTCGAAAAGTTGTTCTATAAATTTTAATTTGTTGTTTTCTAATTTAAAAACAAACACACCTGCAGTTGTTAAAAACCAATAATTATCTTCTAAATTAACAATGTTATAAATAGTTAAATACTTAATTAAACTTGGTGTATTTAATTGTTGAGATTTGTTTGTTTTTACATTAATACTATAAAGTTTATTAAGCCCTTTTTCTTTAAAATTTATTAGTGCTTCTTTTTTAAAAGTAAAAATTTTGGGTGATTGAGCTCCTGTTTTACTTTTAATTTTTAATACTACTTTAATAGTGTCTTGTTTAATTTTATAAACATAATGTAAGTCTTTATCTTTAGTTTCATTTATTACAAATGCATAAGAAACATCTTCAAAATCATCAAAACCAATAGAATTTCCTTCAAAAAATTGAGTTACTTTTTTATCTTTTTTAGAAATATCAAAAACACCATTTATTGTAAAAATTCTAATTTTATCTTCTAATATAGAATATGGAGAAAGCTGGCCTTTTACAAGTAAATTGGCATCAAAAAAAAGTTTTAACTCGTTGTTTTCTACATAAAAAATTTGTCCATTAATGTTATTACACCACAATTTACCGTGTTGATCTAACTTTAACTGAAATATTGAATTTCCTTTTTGTTGCGGATTCTTAAATAATTGATAAGATTTACCATTATACCTATAAAGCCCTTTATCTGCAGCCAACCAAATATAGTTTTCTTTGTCTTCTATAATATCGTAGAACTCAATATCTGGTAAATTTGTAACATTAGCCATGTACTCAATTACTGGGTTTTGAGCTATAATTACCTTCGTATTAATTAAAAGTGCTATTAATATTATAAATCTAAAAACAATTGACATAAGTGTGTAAAAAACAAACTTAAGATATAATTGCAAAAACTTATTTCTATTTTTCTATAAATGGCTATTTTTTTTCTAAAAAAACACTTATTAGCTTTTAACACCCAATTTCGTTAAAATAACTTCTAACAAACACCATTTTGTAAAGGCAGATTGTATCATATTTACGCCAATAAATACACCAAACCACAACCAATTAACACTTACATAGTAAGTTAAAAAAACAGTTAACAACACCATAAACCCTACTATTACTCTAAAATATGTATTTAACATTTTATTCTATTTTTAAGTTTATATAAATCTTTCTATGGGTAAAACAATCGCTTTTAAAGGATTGTTTGTTTTTAAATGTTGATTAAATTCGTCAATTAACACAAACAACCCATCTATTTTTTCTTTTTCTGTAAAAGAAAAAAATAGTGTAGATTCATTTCCATTTTTCTCTCCAGAAAACCAACTAGAAGCCATTAATAATGAAGGCACATTTTTATACCCATCAATATCTGAACTACTAAAGTTTTCTATATTTGCTTTTTTGAAAATTTTTAAAACCTCTTTTTGAAATTCTTCTACGGCTGTAACTAATACTAATTTCATAATTTTTTATTTTTATGTCCGTTCGAGCGCAGTCGAGAACTAATTAAATTTTTAGGTTTCTCTTTGATTTCGACTGCGCTCGACCTAACAATTTTATTTATAATTTTTCTTTTCAATCATATAATACACCAAAGGCACCACCAACAATGTAAATACTGTAGACACAATAGTTCCGCCCATTAACGAGATTGCCAGTCCTTGAAAAATAGGATCGAATAAGATTACAAATGCACCAATAACAACAGTTCCTGCAGTTAATAAAATTGGTGTTGTTCTTACTGCTCCTGCTTCTATAGCCGCTTGTTTAATAGGAATTCCTTCTGCTATTCTTAGGTTGATAAAATCAATCAATAAAACTGAGTTTCTAACCATAATTCCTGCTAATGCAATCATTCCAATAAAAGATGTTGCTGTAAAGAAAGCGCCCATCATCCAGTGTCCAAGAATAATTCCAATTAACGATAATGGTATTGCAACCATCATTACAATGGGTGCTTTAAAGTTTTGAAACCATCCAACAATTAAGATATAAATTAAGATAATGGCTCCTAAAAATGCGATACCTAAATCTCTAAACACTTCTAAAGTGATTTGCCATTCTCCATCCCATTTTACCGTATAATTATCTTCAAAATCAGGCTGACCTAAATACATTTCGTTTAATTTATAGCCTTCTGGAAGTTTAATTTCTTTCAACTTCTCTTCCATTCCTAAAATAGCATAAGCAGGACTTTCTAATTCTCCAGCCATATCTGCTGTTACAAAAACTACACGTTTTTGGTTTTTTCTATAAATACTCTTTTCTGCAATCGTTTCTTTAATCTCTACCAAATCTGCAATTGGCACCATATTTCCTTGTTTTGATTTTACTTTTAATTGAGAAATATCAGAAATGGTAGATTTCTCTTTTTCATCTAAACTTAATACCAAACCTACTTGATTTGCCGCATTCTCATCATACAAAGTAGTAATTGCTCTATTAGACAGCGCCATATTCATGGTGTATGCAATTT
Source organism: Polaribacter marinus (assembly GCF_022662535.1). Taxonomy (GTDB): domain Bacteria; phylum Bacteroidota; class Bacteroidia; order Flavobacteriales; family Flavobacteriaceae; genus Polaribacter; species Polaribacter marinus. The sequence continues at coordinate 65,600 of NZ_JAKQYM010000003.1, read as the reverse complement.
GTTGTGGAGCAACTCCATACAACATGGCTTTTTCTTTATTGATTTCAAATTGATACTCTTTTTGATCTGCTTCTACCATCCAATCAATATCTACCACATCATCTGTGTTTTTTAAGATATTCTGAACATCATTAGCAATTCTCATTTGCTCTTTATAATCGGGTCCATACACCTCAGCAACAATGGTAGATAAAACTGGTGGTCCTGGCGGAACTTCTACTAGTTTTACATTTGCATTATATTTTGCTGCAATTCGTTGTATTTCTGTTCTTAATAACTTTGCAATTCCATGACTTTGAATATCTCGTTCTTCTTTATCTATCAAATTTACTTGTATGTCTGCCATATTAGATCCACCACGTAAATCGTAATGACGTACCAAGCCGTTAAAAGTAATTGGAGCAGAAGTACCTATATAATTTTGATAATTTACTACTTCTGGTCTTGTGGCTAAATACTGTGCAATTTCTTGGGTAACAACTCCTGTTCTTTCTAAAGTAGTTCCTTCTGGCATATCAATCACTACTTGAAACTCATTTTTATTATCAAACGGCAACATTTTTACAGCCACAGAATTGGTGAAAAATAATAGCATGGTTGCCATTAAAATCACAAATGTTCCTCCTAAAAACAACCATCTTTTAGTTCCGCTTTCTAATAGAGGTCTTTCTAGTTTGTTGTATATTTTATATATAAAAGTTTCTTCTAAAGGTTTTTCAACTTTCTCTACGCCTCCTTTTTTGTCTTTTTCTCTTAAGAAAATGTATCCTAAATAAGGTGTAATGGTCAAGGCTACAAATAATGATAAGATCATAGCAATAGATGCTCCAATTGGCATTGGCGCCATATAAGGCCCCATTAAACCTGATACAAAAGCCATTGGTAAAACAGAAGCAATTACGGTAAATGTTGCTAAAATTGTAGGGTTCCCAACTTCATTAATAGCATACAAAGCTGCTTGTTTAAAGGGCAGTCGTTTCATCCTAAAATGTCGGTGCATGTTTTCGGCAATAATGATGGAATCATCTACTACAATACCCGTTACAAATACCAAAGCAAACAAAGTAATTCTGTTTAGTGTATAATCCATCATATAATAACTCAACAACGTTAAAGCAAACGTAATTGGCACAGACAAAAACACCACCAAACCACCTCGCCACCCCATGGCTAACATTACAACAATAGTAACTGCAAAGATAGATCCAATAAGATGCCATAACAATTCTGACACTTTATGAGAAGCTGTTTCTCCGTAATTTCTAGTCACTTCTACATGTACATCATCTGGAATTAAAGTGGTACGTAAATGCTCTACTTTTGTTAAAATAACCTCGGCAATTTTCATGGCATCTGCTCCTTTTCTTTTGGCAACAGAAATAGTAACCGCAGGATATTCAGATTTGTATTCAGAAGATTTATCACTTGCTTTTCCAAAACCTAAAGACACATAATTTTGTGGAATTTCGGGTCCATCAACTATATTGGCAATTTGTTTTAAATAAATAGGTCTGTTCTGTTGTACTCCAACCACCAAATTCTCTACATCTGTTACAGAAGCCAAAAAATTACCAGTATTTACTAAAAACTCTGTATCATTTTTATCAAAACTACCAGAACTAAGTTGCGTATTATTGGCTTTTATCATTTCAGAAACTGATAAAAAATCCAATCCGCTTGCAGCCAATTTATCTTTGTCTAAAACCACACGTAGTTGACGGTTTCTTCCTCCTATTTTATGTGTAATCGAAACATCATTAACCTTCTTAATCTCCGTTTCTAATTCTTGTGCCATTTGGCTTAATTGGTAATCATTGTAGTTTTCGCTCCACAATGTTAAACCCAACATTGGTACATCATCAATAGCACGCGTTTTAACCAACGGAAATGTAACGCCTGCTGGCATTTGATCCATGTGTTTGTTAATCTCATTGTATAATTTCACAAAAGAGCGCTCAATATCTTCTCCCACATAAAACTGTACAATTACCATTGCTTTCTCGTTCATAGAAGTAGAATACACATACTCCACACCTTTAATGTTTGAGATTAATTTCTCTAAAGGTTTTACAACTCTACTCTCTACTTCTGTAGGGCTTGCACCCGGATAACCCACAAAAATATCTGCCATTGGCACATCAATTTGCGGCTCTTCTTCTCTCGGAATTAAAAATGAAGCATACACACCAACCACCATAAATACGATCATTAGCAATACTGTCAGTTTCGATCCAATAAAGACTTTTGCAATTTTTCCAGCTAAACCTTCTTTCATTTCTTTTTATTTTTTTGGCGTTTTAACAGGCTATTCATTGCAATCTTTTTTCTTGTGCTGAATTAATTTCAGCATCTTTCAATTTAAGCTAAATGCTTTTTTAAAAGAGATACTGAAACAAGTTCAGTATAAAAAAAGGATTTCCATTGCTATCCTTAACGCGATAATTCTTATTCTTAACTAAATTTGTTATCTCAAATACAACTATTTACTGCCAACTGAGACTGTAATCTGAATACTATTTTTTACTGAACACTAACTTTAGCTCCATTAAACAACTTCCCTTCTGCCGAAACAATGTAAGATTCATCTACATTTAAACCCGATAAAACCTCTACCTTATTTCCATAAGTCCTTCCTAAACGCAACCAACGTAATAATGCTGTATTACTCTGACTTACTGTATAAACACCCGATAATTGACCATTTTTTACAATTGCTTCTGTAGGAATCAAAACCATCTCCGATTTTACTTCTCTTTTTACAGGGAACTGAACCGTAGAAAACATCCCCGATAAAATAGGCGCCTCTGTTTTATCTAGATTGATTTTTACTAAATATTGTCCACCAGTATTTTTAGCAGAAGTACTTACCTCAGCAACTTTTCCTTTAATTGTTTTGTTAATTGCTTTTACCAAGACATTTACAATTGTTCCTTTTTTAATTTGCGAAATTTCAGTTTCAGGTACCATTGCTATAACTTCAAAATCTTTAGGAGTTTCTAAACTAATTAATGGCATTCCTGGGTTTGCCATATCACCTTCTTCTATATTTTTGCTAGTAATTACACCACTAAAAGGAGCTGTAATATTAGAATATGCAAACTGAGCATTAATCTCATTTTTCATTTGTTTTGCAGATTCTAAACCCGCTTTTGTCATTTCGTAATTCGCAGTCATATCATCCATTTCTTTTTGAGTAACACTGTTACTTGCAAATAAATTTTTAAAGCGATTGTAATTTTTTTCGGCGTTATTAAAAGTAGTTTGTGCTTGTGTAATTCCTGCATTTACTTGTGCTTTTTTCGCTTGTAAATCGGTATTATTTATAGCAACTAACAACTGACCTTTTCTAACTTTATCTCCAACATTTACATGTACTTTTTTTACATATCCCATCATTCTTGTGCTTAAATCTGCACTATTAGACGCTTGAATTTTTCCGCTTACAGACAAAAATGGGCTGTTACTATTTACAGCAACTTTGCTAACTGAAATTTTAATTGCAGGTGTAGTATCTACTGCTACCTTTTTTTCTTCACTTCCACAACTCGTCATTAAGAATAAAGAAGTTGTAAAGAATGCTATTATGTGTATGTATTTTTTCATTGAATTTGGTTTTATTTTTTTACTGAAAACTGCGACTGCTTACTGCTATCTATTTTCATTCTTTGGTTAAAAATTCTAAATATGTTTGTGTAAAATTATATTCGAAAATTGTTTGATAATATTCTAATTGTTTTTGTGCAAACTGCGTTTCGGCTAATAATAAATCAGACGTTTTTTCTAAACCTTCTTTAAATCTGTTTTTTCGAATTCTTAAAGATTCTTTAGATTGTTGCACAGCTAAATCGGTTAATTCTAATCTATTTTTTGCATCTACCAATTGGCGTTTTACTTTGTTCAATTCTAAATTACTTTTAGACACATATTGATTGTATTCTAACTTCGATTTTTCAAATTCGGCTTTACTTTTTTGTGCTTTTCCAAAACGCTTAGAACCTTGAAAAAGATCCCAACTTAATTGTGCGCCAATTAAATATCCATTTGCATCACCTTGAAAAACTTTGTTGTCATACATTTCATAACTACCAAAAGCATTTAAACGTGGTAAAAACGCCATTTTATCAGCTTTGTTCATGGCTTCATAACCTTTTAAAGCAAGCTCCATTGCTTTTATATCTGCTCTATTATCTGATATTTTCTTATCATCAATATTAAAACTAGCAACCTTTAAATTTTCTGTTGGTTTGTAGATAACATCGCTTTTCTCATTCATTAAAAAAGACAAATAATTAGATGCATTTTCTACATTACTTTTTGCCGTTTGTAATTGACTTTTAACTTCCGTAACTCTTATTTCAATATTTAAAACATCTGCACGCTGTAAAAAACCTTGTTTAAAACTATTGTCTGCCATTTTTTTATTAGCATTAGCTGTTGCTAAAGCACTCTCTAAAACAGCAAGTCCTTTGTAAGCTAACTGTAATTGCATATATGCTTTTGTTACCTCTAAAGACAAATAATCAATGGTTCTTTCTGTTTTTAAAGACATCGCATCCATTTTAGCTTTGGCTGCTTTTCTTTGATAAAAACCATCTAAATTAATTAAGGGTTGTTGAATTTCTATCTTCGTTGCAAAACTTCTTGTAGTGGTAGGATCGTTTAATAATACAGGATTAAAATCTGCAGATGTCAATATTTCTTGATTTAATTTAGACCCAAAAGCCATTAAAGGGTTTGTTGTAGAAATACCTGTATGACTTGCGGTAATATTAGGCAAAAACACTGCATTTGTTTGTCTATAATCTCCTTTTGCAACCAAAACATCTTGCTGAGACATTTTTATAGTGTTGTTATTTTCTTTTACTTTAGAAAGTACATCACTTTTAGTAATCAAGATAACTTCTTGAGCACTTAAAAAGGAAGTAAGTAATAGTAATGATAGTATTAATAATTTGTTTTTCATCATTAGTTCAATTAATTTAATGCAAAATTAAGGCCTGACAGGACCTCTGTCTGTAACATTTGTTACTCTCTAATATAAAATATTAAATGACCTTTATCAAGAATTAAACATTAAATATTTTTAATTGTGAAATTGTGAAAAACTGGAAAATTATTTTTGCTATTACTTTAAGCGCTCTAGTTTTATACAATACTTTAAGGGTGTCTATTGTATATGCTTATTTTAATTTAGATACAAAAGGTTTTATAGAAGCTTTTTGCGAAAACAAAGACAAGCCAGAATTAGCTTGTAATGGTAAATGTCATTTAAAAAAAATAACAAACTCTAGTAACAACAATGAAAACCCACCAATACAACTTATAGATCTTAAAGACATACTATTATACAACAATGTGCCTTTATCTTATACATTTAACAAAATTAAAGATTTTAAAAAACCATATTCTTCTTATTTAAATCTATATACTTATCATATAACAAACAACTGTTTTCATCCACCTAAAGGATAATTTTAAATTTCGTTTTATAGCATTTTGTTTGCTATAAATAATATTTTATTACAAAATTTAAACTTAATAGAAATGAAAACATTTTTCAGTATGCTACTATGCATACTAATTTCTAGTGTCTCTTTTTCTCAAAAAAAAGTAGAAAAGAAAAAAGATACTATAAAAAGAATAAAACTTGATGAAGTTATTGTAACAGGAAATGTAAAAACAGATCCAATACACACTATTGTATCTAATAAATATGATAAAAATATTGTGCAACCCAAAAATGTTGCAGATTTATTTAATTATATAAACGGATTTTCTGTAATTAAAAGAGGAAACTATGCTATAGATCCTTCTTTTAGAGCTAGTCAATACGAACAATTAAACATTCAATATGATGGTGGAACAAAAGCGATGCACGCTTGTCCAAACAGAATGGACCCAATTACTACACATGTAATTCCGGAAGAAATATCTAAAATTGAAGTTATAAAAGGTCCTTATACCGTTCGTTATGGAGCTACTTTTGGTGGTATTATTAATTTGGTAAGCAAAAATCCAAATTATCTAGAACATGGTTTTCACGGTAAAGCTTCAGCTGGTTATGAAACCAATGGAAATTCATTTGTAAACATGTTACAACTTCAATACATCCAAAACAAATATGATATTGTTGGAAACTTTGGATACAGAGATTTTGGAAATTATGAAGATGGAAATAATGATGAAATTCCTTCTTCTTTTAGAAGTACCGATTATGGAATAAAGTTAGGATATAACTTTAAAGAAAATGAACGCTTACAGTTAAATTGGAAACAATCTTTTGGGCGCGATGTTTTACACGCTGGTTTACCTATGGACACCGATTATGATAATAGTTCTATTATTTCTTTAGATTATAAGATTTCTGATTTAGGCGAAACTTTAAAAAGCATTTCTGCAAAAACGTATTATAGTTATGTAGATCATTTGATGACCAATACCAACAGGCCTACTTTTAATATGACAGAAGCTGCATCTGCAGTAGAAGCAACAACTATGGGAGGTAAAGTTGAGTTAAATTGGAAACCATCTAAAACCGTGAATGTTTTTAGTGGCTTAGATGCAATGCTTGTAAGTAGAGACGGACAAAGAACAAGGTTGGTAAAAAAAATGAATGGTAATACTTTGGCAACTCCAATGGAATTTACTGATAAAGTTTGGCAAGATGCTTATGTAAATGATTTTGGCTTTTTTACTGAAACAAAATGGGAAGCAAATAACAGTACAATTGTAACTGCAGGTTTACGTTATGATATGGTTGTATCAGACATTAATGATCCTGAAGATGATTTTGCTCTTATGTACAACTTAAAAAAACGCACAGAAAACAACATAAGTGGTACCCTTTCTGTTAAGAGAATAATTTCAAAAAACCTTGTTTTAGAAGCTGCTTATGGAAGAGGTGTTCGCTCTGCAAACATGATTGAACGTTTTATCAATCATTTTACAATTGGGCAAGATCCTTATGAATATATTGGAAACCCTAATTTAAAAGCCGAAGTAAACAATCAATTTGAAATTGGTTTTAAAGGTATAAACGATAATAAAAAAGTAACATATGCTGCATCCGTTTATTATGCTTTATATCAAAATTATATTGTTGGTATTGTTGATGAAAGTCAGAATAGAAAGTATATGCCAACGGCAGAACCAATTCATCCAAAAGTATTTCAAAATATAGATAATGCTTATAAAACTGGTTTTGAAGCCATGGTGCAAATAGACTTTTTAACCAATTATTTTTTCAAAGCAGAAATGGCTTATGTATATGCAAGAAATCAAGATTTAGATGAATCTTTACCTTTAACACCTCCTTTTAATTCAAAATTATCTGTAGGGTATAAAAAATCAGATTTTTGGGCAAATATTCAATACAACTTAACCAGTAAACAAAATGAAATTGCAGAAAGTTATGGAGAAACAAAAACAGATGGATATCAAACTTTAGACATCCGTTTTGGTACTGAAGTATTTAAAAAATTTACTTTAGGAGTTGCCGCTCTAAATGTGTTTGATAAAACATATAACAATCATTTAAACTTTAGTTTTAACAATCAAGCAAATTTCGGGAAAGTTCCTATTAATGAACCCGGAAGAAACATCACTGCATTTCTTCAATATAAATTTTAATAAGAAAAAGGGCATTAAAAAAATTAATGCCCTTTTTCTATTAAAAAAACCAACTAAAAACTGACAACCACATCAGTTTACTTTTCTAGTCCCTCCATGTCCTCCAGCAACAACAAGCATTATTTTTATACTTAAATAAATAAACTTAAAAAACTGAATGATGGGATTCGACATTTTAAACCTTTGATATTTTGAAATTCTTTGTGTCATGATATTATATTTTTAAATAAGAAATCTATCTTTTTATCTGATAATTATTTAGGAATCTGTTTCGTTTGATTCCTACTCTGGAATCTACTTAGTTTAGTTTGATTCCTATTCTGGAATCTACTTAGTTTAGTTTGATTCCTATTCTGGAATCAACCACCAAAATGGTTTCATTTTTGCCTTATAAATAAAAGCATAGTGTAATGCTAATTTTAACCAATGTCCTGCTAAACCAATATCTCCAAAGGTTTTCCCTAACTGTCTTCCTTGTGTTTTTGGATATTTTTCATAATCAGGAACAATAGGATACGTTGTAATACTTACACCACTACCTGTTGTCATTCCAAAACCAGCAGAAGCAATACAAGCAGCTCCCATATTTCCTAAACTTCCTTTATGATTTAAAGTTTCTTTTCCGTTTTTTATAGAGTCTATAATATTATCTGCAACAATTTTTGCCGTAATACCCGATGGCATTCCTGTACGTGGAGGAGCAGGACAAATATCGGTTCCGTTTTTACTTTTTCTAGGTTTAGAAATAGCGTGTGGAGGTGCAAATGCAATTCCTGGTGCAAAAATATTTTTATAATTTGGATTCTGATACGTCTCTGGCCAATCTTTAACAGACCATTCTTCGTATGGTTTTGATGTATAATCTGCATCTACAATCATAAAACCTTTAAAGAGTTTTCCTGTGATATCATTTTCATTTTTATCATAAGCCTTAAACCCATGACCAGAAAATGATGGAATTAACATAGCAAAATCATAGGTTTCTGACTTTTGTTCTCCTTCTAAATTTTCATAATGCGCAACACCATCTTCTATCTTATTAACTCCAGCTCCAAGTATCCACTTAATATCTCTATCTTCAAAAATCATTTCAATCATTTCATGAGATTTCATCGTCAAGCTTCCATAACTCAACAACATTCCATCCATTCCAAAATCGCCTAATTGATATTCATTAGAAATCCAAGTAACCTCAGCCATATCTCGTACATTATGTCTGCGTAATTCTTTCTCTACATTTAAAATATACTCAAAAGCAGCGCCTTGACAAGTTGACTTTGCATGCCCGGTACCGATTAAAATTTTCGCTTTCTTACCAGCTTTCATTTCTTCAATAACTTTACGCAAACCTTCCCAGGCATGATCTGCATGCGTATAAGTACATACAGAATAAGCTTTATTTTTACCAGGAATTAAACCTTCTGTTGCCTCAAAATTTAACTTCGGACCCGTTGCATTAATCAGATAATCGTAAGTTACTTTTTCTTGACTCCCTTTATTTTCTCCAACAACATATTCTGATAAAACGTAAGGTTTCTCTTCCGTTTTATCTCCTTCAGGAAAAAATGAAATTGCTTTTGCTTGCTTAAATTGAATTCCTTTTCTTTTATATAAAGGAGCTAATGGAAACAATATTTTTTCGGATTTCATTCTTCCTATTCCAACCCAAATATTAGATGGAATCCACTGATAATTACTGTTAGGTGAAACAACAACAACTTCGTGTTTTTTTGACAATTTTCTACGTAAATGTGTGGCTGCTACATGGCCAGAAATTCCAGCCCCTAAAATGACAATTTTAGACATTTTTTTGTGGTTTTATGTTTTTAAATCAGTTCAATAACTAAGGGTAAAAAATTACCTATCAATTTGACTATAGGCAAGATAAACATCTTAATTACACTGTAAAGGTTGTTATTTTGTAAGAGCTATACAGTAACTTTTGTTACACAAATTTTTTAATTTGTTTTCTTGTAACTCCACACGGCTAAACCGTTCATTATAAAAGCATAAAATGCTGTTTTTAACAACTGTGGAAGAATGTCATTAATGTCAGAACCTTTTAACATCACCATACGCATTACTTGCACAAAATATTTTATTGGATTAAATTCTGTAATGGTTTGCGCCCATTTTGGCATACTTTCAATGGGCGTAAATAAACCACTCATTAAAATAAAAATAACAGTAAAAAACCAAGCGATAAACATGGCTTGTTGCTGGGTATCTGTAAAATTAGAAATAAATAAACCAATGCCTAAGATCACCAAAATATAAATGGAAGTATAGAAATACATTAATGGTAAACTACCAATCATAGGAACATTAAATATGAGTTTTGCTAAGAGTAAACCAACAGTTAATAAACCCATACCTATTAGCCAAAAGGGAAAGAGTTTTCCGATAATAAACTGACTCTTTTTAATTGGTGTTACGTTAATTTGCTCTAAGGTTCCGATTTCTTTTTCTCTAACGATATTCATTCCCGACAGAAACAAAGTAATCATTGTAACCAACAAAACCAATATCCCTGGAACCATAAATGTTTTATAATTTAAGGTTTTGTTATACCAAAACAAAGGAATCGTTTCTATACGAATAGCTTGCATTTGTTTATCAGAAACTTGTAAAACATCTACTTTTATATTTTGATTAAAACCTTGTACAATTTGTGTAACATATACATTTTCTACACCTGCTGCTGCGCCATCTATAGCATTAATACTAACTCCTAAACTATTGTGCTTTTCTTTTTGTAAATCTCTTTCAAAATACTGCGGAATTTGCAAAACAACATCTACTTCTCCATTTAACATTGCAGCACTTGCCAATGCTTCTGAAGAAAAATTGGTTAAAACATTAAAATAAGTAGATGCATTAAATTTTTCGACCAAGTCACGAGATGTTGATGTATGATCGTTATCAATATAACCAAATTTGATATTTTTTACTTCAAAAGTAGCCGCATTTGATAAAATTACTAGCTGTAATAATGGCAACACAAAAATGATAGGAAGCATGCCTTTATTTCTAAAGATTTGCTTAAATTCTTTTTGTATGATGTATAGTATTGTTTTCATATATTTAAAAGAATAAAGAGAATAGAGCAAAGAATAAAGACATTCTAGTATCGTCTAATATTTTCTCTAACCACTATGATTTATTATCTAAATTTTATTTTTGTATTTAACTGAATACTGCTACTCTTTACTGAGCCTGCAAACTGTTTACTCTAATCTAATTTTATATTTCTTTACACTTAATGCAATAAAAAAGATAGTCATTCCTAATAAAATAAAAGTTTCTTTCCAGATATATTGCAGCCCTACACCTTTTAGCATAATCCCTTTTATAATGATGATAAACCATTTTGCTGGTATAATATTACTAATCACTTGCAATGGTAGTGGCATGCTTGATATTGGAAAAATAAAACCCGATAATAGAATTACAGGAAGCATAAGTCCCATTAATGAAATCATCATGGCTGTTTGTTGTGTTGCTGAAATGGTAGAAATTAAAATACCTAAAGCCAAAGCACTAATTATAAAAAGAATGCTTTCTAAACCTAATAAAAACAAACTTCCTTGAACGGGCATCTTAAAAATAAAGATACTTAGCAAAACAATAACAACAGCATTAATTACAGATAAAAATATGTATGGAAATACTTTACCCACAATTACCTGAATGGGTTTTATTGGAGATACTAAAAGAATTTCCATGGTTCCTAATTCTTTTTCTTTTGTAATAGAAATAGAAGTCATCATTGCAGAAACTAACATTAAAATAATAGTCATTACACCTGGAACAAACATGTATACACTTTTTAATTCGGGGTTATAAACCATTCTTGTTTGCGGTACAATTTGATAAGGAATACTAATGTTTTTGTTCAATTCTTTTTGATATTGTATTAAAATCGCATTGACATAATTACTTATCGTATTTGCTGTATTTGGATCTGTAGCATCTGTGATAATTTGCAGGTTTGCTTTGTGATTTTTAATTAAGTTTTTACTAAAATCTTTCTCAAAATTTAAAACAGCTTTTACCTTTCCTTTCTTAAAAACAGATTCAATATCAGACTCTTTGTTAATAAATTGATTGATGCTGAAGTATTTTGAAGCTGAAATTTTATGGATAATTTCTTCTGTTGTTGCATCTTTGGAATGATCTAAAACAGCAATATCTATATTATTAATTTCATTGGTAATAGCAAACCCAAATAGCATAATTTGAGCAATTGGCATCCCAAATAAGATAAACAACGAGCGTCTATCTCTAAAAATATGATAGAATTCTTTTTTTATAAAGCCTATAAATCTTTTCATTTCCTTTAAATTATTACACTGAGATTCAAAGAGAACTCACTGAAATTCGTTGAGTTTTTTTTCTAATTACTGAGATTGAATACTATTTCTCATCCTCTAGCTAATTTTAAAAACACATCATTCATATTTGTAACATTAAATTGTTGCTTAAGCTTTTTTGGAGTATCTAAAGCTTCAATTTTTCCGTTTACCATAATAGAAACACGATCACAATATTCTGCTTCATCCATATAATGCGTAGTTACAAAAACAGTTGTTCCTTGATGCGCTGCTTTATAAATTAACTCCCAAAACTGACGTCGAGTAATTGGATCTACGCCTCCCGTAGGTTCATCTAAAAACACAATTTTAGGATCATGAAGTAAAGACACCGAAAAAGATAATTTTTGTTTCCATCCCAATGGTAATGAACCTACCAATTTCTTAGCAACACTTTCTAAACCTAATTCTTCTATTAAAGTTGCCGATTTTTCTTTTATTCGTTTTCTAGATAAACCATAAATTCCACCAAAGAATGTAATGTTTTCTTTCACCGTTAAATCGTCATACAAAGCAAATTTCTGACTCATATAACCAATGTTTTTTTTAATATCTTCGGCTTGCTTATATACATCTAATCCTGCAACGTTCGCTTTTCCTGAAGTTGGATTAGAAATCCCAATTAGCATTTTCATTGCTGTTGTTTTTCCTGCACCATTGGCTCCTAGAAAACCAAATATTTCTCCTTTTTCAACTTCAAAAGAAATGGCATTTACTGCTGTAAAATCGCCAAACATTTTGGTTAAGTTTTGAACTTCGATGACATTGTTATTATTCATTTAGTTTGTTTTTATCTCATTAAGTGCAGTAGAGATTACTTATTTGTGTTTCACCACACTCTAACAGACATTTATTTTGCTAATTCCATAAAGGTATCTTCAATGGTTGGTTTCGTTTCTTCAATTTCTATAGATGATAAATTTTTAGATTCTAAATAGACTTCTAAATCTTTCGAATTAAAATCCATTCTACTGTCTGTATAATGTACAAACTCTCCAAAAGGATACACACTATGATTGTACTTATAATCATTTAAAGCATTTATGAGTTGATACATTTTATTTGCTTTTACGTTATAAATCTGTTTAGGATAATGCTTTACAATAGCTTGAGGTGTATCAATCTCTAAGATTTCTCCATCTTGAATTAAGGCAATTCTATCGCACAAAGCAGCTTCATCCATATACGGTGTAGAAACCAAAATAGTAATGCCTTTTTGCTGCAATCTTTTTAGCATTTCCCAAAATTCTTTTCGAGAAACAGGATCAACTCCAGTAGTTGGCTCGTCTAAAAACAATACTTTGGGTTTGTGTATTAATGCACAACATAGCGCAAGCTTTTGTTTCATTCCTCCAGACAATTTCCCTGCTCTTCTGTTTTTAAATGGCTCTATTTGAACATAAATATCTTTAATTAAATCGTAATTTTCATCTATAGTCGTTCCAAAAATAGTGGCGAAAAACTCTAAATTTTCTTCAACCGTTAAATCTTGATATAAAGAAAATTTTCCAGGCATATAGCCTACACTTTTTCGAATACTTTTATACTCTGAAACGACATCAAAATCGGCAACCTTTGCTGAGCCTTCATTGGCAATTAAAAGGGTAGTTAAAATTCTAAAAAGGGTGGTTTTTCCTGCTCCATCAGGACCTATTAAACCAAAAAGCTCTCCCGATTTTACATCAAAAGAAATGTTTTTTAATGCATTTACTTTTTTGTACGATTTTGATATATTAGAAATTATAATGCTCATTTATTTTTGAGTTAACCACATTTCTGCTGGCATGCCAATTTTTAAACTTCCATCATTTTTTACATTCACTTTTACTGCGTATACTAAAGCCACACGTTCTTCTTTTGTTTGAATAATTTTAGGTGTAAATTCTGCTTCTGAAGCAATCCAACTTACAATTCCTTCAAAAGATTTCATCTCTTCTGAAGCATCAATTTTAACGGTTACTTTTTCACCAATTTTAATTTTTGACAATTGCGTTTCACTAATATAAACACGCAATTGTAGGGTACTTAAATCGGCAATTTTATAAAGTGGTTTTCCAAAAGCAGTAATTTCATTTGGCTCTGCATATTTAGTTAAAACGGTTCCATTTACAGGATTGATAATTTTACTTTTTTGAATTTGATCATCAATTTGTTTTAATTGAACATCTATCGCTTTTAATTCGTTAACCACAGGTGCATTTTGTATTTCTACACTTCTAATCTGACTTTTAATTATATCTATTTCACCAGAAATGTCATCTAATTGTTTTTGAGTACCTGCCTTATCTTTAATTAAACTTACAATTCTATTTTTATTGATTGTAGCCGTTTTCAATTTTGACTTTAATACTGAAATCTGAGATAAAACACCTTTAGATTTTGAGCTAATAATTTCTTTAGAAACCAACAATTGTTCTTTCTTTAAAGCTAATTGCAAAGTATCTATAAAACCCACAAATTGATTTTTTTTAAGCACATCTCCTTCTTCCACATTAAACTGAATTAGTTTTCCATTATTTTCTGCTGAAATAGTGATTTCTGTTGCTTCAAAATTCCCATAACCATCTGCTCTTCCATTATCTTTTCCACAGGAAAACAAACTAAAAATCATGATGCTTATTCCTAATATGTATTGGTGATTTTTCATTTTTAAAATATTTATTGTCCTTTTATTATATTATAATTTTCCTTTGCTAATTGTGCTTGAATTTTATGCTGTAACAAGATGTTTTCTGCTTCAAATAAATTGGTGAATTCAGTAATATAAACTGACGATGTTATTACTCCGTTTTTAAGTTGTGCGTCTAAGGTTTTTAATACCTTTTTACGAAGACGTATAATCTCTTGATCGGAATTGATAAAAGCCGAAACCTTCTCTATTTCCTTTTGTTGCTTATTTAAAGCGATGGTGGTGTTTAACTTAAAAACTTCGGTTTCATTTTCTATGACATCTTTATGAATTGCTAATGACTGTTGTTGTTTTTTGTTGGTGTTCCAATCAAATACATTCCAATGTAATTTAACCCCAACAGTATAAAATGAATGAAATGAATTATCGAGCATATTTAACCCAGGATTTCCATATCCGCCCGTAAAAAAACCATTTAGTTTTACAGAATTTTGTTTAGAAACGAAAGCTTCTTGTGCTGTAATTTCTTCTTTTTTAAGTTGAAACAAATCTAATTCTGGTCTTGTAATCTCTGTGTCTAACCGCGTTGTAATTAAGGGGATTTCTAATTTTACATCAGAATCAAAAGGTTGACCAATGAAACTAAAAAGAGTTTCTATTAAAGATAATTTCCTATTCTCAACCTCTATAAATTGTTGGTTAATTTTCAACAATTCTGCTTCTAAAACACTGTCTGAAGCAGGTAGTAAAACTCCATGTTTTATACCCGATTTTACTTCTTTTAATTTTGTCTTTAATTGATTTTTTTTAACTTCTAATAATTTAAACGTTTCTTGCGTTAATAAAATTGAAAAATACAATTGATTAATTTGCATTTTTAATTGATAAATATTGGTTTCAATACTTTTCTTTTTTGTTTTTAATTCGGCTGTTTTTACTTTTAAATTCGCAGTAGTTGCACCTCCGTTAAAAATTAATTGATTTATAGAAACAGTTGCACGATATTGATCTTTGTTTAAAGGCGTTATACTAGACATTGCCACAGGAAATTCCATTACTTCAGACTGGTATGTTGCTTGTGCATCTAAACTAATTTGTGGTAATTTTGAATTTGTAATGATGCTGTTATCTATTTGGTTTTGATTTTCTAACAACTGATGTTGTTTTACCAAAGGATAATTAGTTTCTAACAAATTATAACACTCTTTTAATGTTAAAACTTCTTGGGCAAATACACCAAGACTCACAAATGTTAGTATTAAAATGAATCCTATTTTTTTCATCTTATATTTTTATTGAATTGATTATAAAATTGGCTACTTCTGTTTTACGTTCTTCTACTATCTTTTGATATTCCTCATCGCTTACTTTAATTAAATTTTGTAATAAGGGTTTAGCAACAAAAGGAAATACATTTAACGACATGATGTTGATAAATAATTGTGGCGCGCTTATCTTTTTTATAAAACCTTTATCTACTTCATCATCTACTTGCTTTTTAAACTTTTCAAGATTTGGAAAACTTTTATTTTCTTCCATTTTAAATATAAAACCTGGGTTTCTATTCAATTCTTGAATAATAAAATTTGGCAAATAAGGATGCTTCTCAATAAACGAAATATAGTTTGATGAAAATTTTCTTATCTTTTCTTCTATCGATGAATCATCGTTTAAAATTGTATTTAACTGAGGAGCCAATAATGAAAACGCATTTTTAAAAACTGCCTCAAAAAGCAATTGTTTACTTCTATAATAATAATGAAGCATCGCTTTGTTAATCCCGGCTTCATTTGCAATTTCTTGCATGCGCGCACCATCCATACCTTTGGTTTGAAAAATGCGTTTTGCAGCTTCTAATATTTGAACTTCTGTATTTTCGTCTTTCTTTTTTTTCATCACCAACTAAATAGTTTAACCAAATGGTTAACAAATATACAAAAAATAATCAAACACTATAAATGCTTGATTATTTTTCTACTTATTTATTCATTTTTGTAATCAGCCATTTTGCAAAAATTAATCCCAATACACCACCTAAAAAAGAAACAAGCATATTAATAGAAAACAAAACGACATTTAAGCTTCCTGTTTTCATGATTGTCATCGGATCAAAACCCAATCTACTAAACATTTTTATAAAAAAAATACTTCCAAAAATACCTGTAATGGTATTTCCTATAAATTGTAATGAGAATTTCTTTTTAAAAACACCTAAAAAATTTGCTCCCATCATTCCAACAAAAATACTAATGATTGCAATAAGTGTATCTGTCATAATATAAAATATTACATAAACTAATGCTCTCCGTAGCCAACATCATCCATTTTTCCTTTAAACACCCTATATTGAATTACCATATAAACAGCAACTAAAACTACTGCAATTGCAAACCAATAAACACCAATTGAAAGTCCATATTCATCTGCAGCAACATTATATAAAGTCAAATCTGGATTGATATTATTGGTTGAGGGCAATACTTTTGGAAAAATTGAGGCCACTGTAGATGTCAATCCACCTAACAAAAACAAAGAACTAAACAAAAATCCTTTACCATGTTGTTGAAACGACCTTACTTTGAATAACCCAAATAACCCCGTAAAAGTGATGATTGGAAAAATAAACAGCCAAGGTTTATCTAAAAAGTTATGAAATGGTTTTGGTTCTATGATATGCCAAACTAAAAGAGAAATAATTACCAAACCTAACAGCACAAAATTGAGATTAAAAACAACCTTTTTTAATTTTTCATTAATGTCTGAATTTGTTTTAAAAATAATCCAATTGGCACCATGAATCGTTAAAGCTACAACTCCAATTATACCTAATAAAACGGTAAACCAATCTAAAATACCCAATTGTTCCGCTTGTGGACTAAACGTTGGATTCCAAAGTGGCAAAAAGAAATAATGTGCTTCATGCGTAGATACGCCTTCAACCACATTCCCTAGGTTTACACCTCTAACAACGTTTCCTAAAGCAACTCCGAAGAAGAGAGCAAGTAAAAAACTAGAAATCCCAAATGCTTTATCCCAAATGCTTTCCCACATTTTATTCTGAATTTGCCCACGGAGTTCCAACCCAATAGCTCTAAAAATTAGCAACCATAAAATCATTATTAAGGGCAAATAAAACCCACTAAAAGAGGATGCGTATAAGGTTGGAAATGCAAAAAACAATACACCTCCAGCAGCAATTAACCAAACTTCATTGGCATCCCAAAAAGGGCCAATAGCATTGGTAATTGCCTTTTTATCTTTTTCAGTTTTCGCAAAAAATAAATGAATAATTCCTGCACCAAAATCATAACCATCTAAAATTACATAAATAGCTAACATGGTCATTAAAACGATATACCAAAATAATTCCATAATTTATTCGTGTTTTTCTAGTTCTGGACCTTTGTTAATAATTTTTCCTGCTAACATTAAAAATAACATTCCTAAAAGCAGATATAAACCAATAAAGCCTAATAATGTAAATAATGTATTTCCTGATGAAACCGTTGGTGATGCTCCTTCTGAAGTTCTTAATAAATTATAAACCAACCAAGGTTGTCTTCCTAATTCTGCAGTATACCAACCTGTAGTATTGGCAATGTAAGGAAATGGCAACATAAACATCAATACCCATAAAATCCATTTTGTTTTGTATAATTTTCTTCGAAATAATTGCACAGCAGCCAAAAGCATTAAACCAATAAAAATAGTTCCTAACCCTACCATAATATGATAAGCATAATACAAACCAGGAACATTGGTTGGATGTACACTTTCGTCAAATTCATTTAGACCTTTAATTTCTGCATTCCAATCTTGATAGGTTAAAAAGCTTAAAATATTGGGAACTGCAATTTTATTATCTAATTTTTTCTCTAACATGTTTGGTTGCCCAATCAATACGATTTCAGAACCTCCGGTTTCAGTTTCAAAAATTCCTTCCATCGCTGCAAAAGTTGCTGGTTGATGTTTTACTACGTTTTTAGCAGCTAAATCTCCTGTTGGAAAAGCCACTAATAAACTAGAAATTAAGCCAAATATAACTCCTGTTTTTATAAATAATTTTCCGAATTCGTGATGCTTATTATTTAACAGATAAAAAGCTCCAATACCTGCAACTACAAAAGAAGATGTAACTAAAGAAGCTGCTTGATTATGGAGATAAGAAGGCAATAACCAAGGGTTAGAAAATAATGCTCCAAAATTATTTAGAACAAATTTTCCATTTTCTAAAATTTCGTACCCTACAGGATATTGCATCCAAGAATGAGTTGCAATAATTAAATATCCACTTGCCCAAGAACCTAAAAAGACGAGAAAACCTGTTAAAAAATGGAGTTTATGACCTAAGAGTTTTTCTCCAAACAAAAAGAGTCCTAAAAAGGACGATTCTAAAAAGAAGGAAAACATACCTTCCATGGCTAAAGTTTGCCCAATAATACCTCCTGTAAGCTCAGAAAACTTCGCCCAATTGGTACCAAACTGAAACTCCATGGGAATACCTGTTACCACTCCCATAGCAAAATTAAGTGCAAAAATCTTCATCCAGAATTTTGCAGCATTGTTATATTTTTCAATTTTTGTTCTGAGAAACTTCCATTTAAAGTAAACGATCAATAAGGATAACCCCATCGTTAATTGTGGAAATAAATAATGAAAAGTGATTGTAAATGCAAACTGCATTCTATCATAAAATAGCATATCTTCCATATCCTGATATTTTAGAGCATAAAAATACTAAAATCTATATAATTCAAATGTAACATTTATTACAAAAAAAAACCTCTAATTGAGGTTTTTATCATTTTTAGACACTTTTTATTTTTTAAGTATTTCTTTAAAAACTAAATCTTTATCTAATTTTTTAGTGCAAAAAAACCAATCTTTACAATCTAAATTATCTGTAGCAGTCATTCTTTCTTCCGCTACTCCACAAGACCCTGCTGGAGACACAATAACATCATCACCAGGATTCCAATCTGCTGGAGTTGCTACATTAAATTTATCTGAAGTTTGCATCGCTATTAAAGCTCTATATAACTCATCAAAATTACGTCCTAAACTTAAAGGGTAATAAATTATAGCACGAACTGTTTCTTCTGGATCTACAAAGAAAACAGCTCTAACTGCTTGTGTTTTGCTTTCTCCTGGTTGAATCATCCCATACTTTTTGGCAACATTCATAGAAATATCTTCGATTAAAGGAAACTTAACTTCTATGTTTTTCATTCCATTAAACTCAATTTTATCTTTAATGGTTCTTAACCATGCAATATGGCTATACAAACCATCTATTGACAAACCAATTAAATTACAATTTGCTTTTTTAAATTTTTCTTCTAAATGAGCAAAAGTCATAAATTCTGATGTACAAACAGGAGTAAAATCTGCAGGATGACTAAATAAAATAGACCATTCTCCTTTATAATCCGAAGGAAAATTAATTTCACCTTGTGTTGTTGTTGCTGTAAATTCTGGTGCTTTATCACCAATTCTTGGCATTGTAAAAACTTCTTGTTGTTGTTGTGTTGTTTCCATAATTACTTATTTTAAACTATTGCATTAATCTATACCATAAAGATAAAGCTATAAAATAAATCTATTTGAAACTTTTGTTACACAACACCTTTTTTAAAGTCTACTAAGAATTGCAATAAATAAGGAACAATTTATTTCATTCTTTTTTCTGAACCTGAAAAAACAACTCTAAACCTTGTCTAGATTTAATTGAATTGTATGCTTCTTCCATTAGTTTAATATCGAAATAAGGTTTAAAAATTTCTAAATATTCTTTTTTATGTCCTCCAAAAGGAGGGTGATCTTCATTTAGTTTTGCGTTAAAAAGCAATCCAACTAACTTTCCTTTTTCTATTAATAAATCTTTTATTTTTGAAGCATAATTTTTTCTTAAATCAGGATCAATTGCACAAAAAAATGTTTGTTCTATCACCAAGTCAAAAGTAATATTCAAATCAAAAAAATTAGCATGAATAAGTTGTGATGATGGAAAACTTGGGACTCTTTTTTTAATATTATTTAATGCCGTTATTGACAGGTCTACAACAAAAACATTTGTAAATCCTTTATTAAAAAGATATTCTGCTTCGTAAGAATTACCTCCACCAGGGATCAAAATTTTTATTTGTTTGTTCTTTAATTGGTTAAAATACGTTTTTAAAGGTGGAGAAATTTCACCTAAATCCCAACCAATTTTATTGTTTTTATATTTATTATCCCAAAAACCTTCTGTTAAATTCATCCTTAAACTTTTCCTTATTAAATAAAAAATCACCTGTAAAAAACAAGTGATTTTCTAACTACTATTAAAAAACTAACTAAAAACTATTAATGATTGAAACTAAATCTTTTTTTTGAACAACTCCAGATTGTCTCCAAACTTGTTTGCCATTCTTAAAAAGCAGTAGAGTTGGAACCCCTTTTACTTGATATTTTGCTGCTAAAGGTTGATTTTTATCAACATCTATTTTAATAATAGACACCTTTTCTCCTAAAGTATCTTTTACTTCTTTTAAAACTGGGCTCATCATTTTACAGGGTCCGCACCATTCTGCAAAAAAGTCTACTAATACGGGTTTTTCTTGATTAATAATCTCTAAAAACTTACTCATGCCAAAATTATTTTTATTTGTTAAATGTAATACTCCAAATTCCTCTAACTTGATTCTCTTTGTAACCTGTAGCTAAATCCTTAGGATACATTTTTTTTATTTCTGCAAATGTTTCTGCTTTTATGTCTGATGTTGGTTTACCATGACACTGTAAACACATACTATTTGTTTTAATTGGATAATAAAATTTTACATTCTCTGCAGATGTTACAACAATGGGTTCTGATTCTTTTTTTGATTTAACATCTTCTTTAAAAATAGCAATGTATTCTTGTTCTTTAGCATTTGCCAAATTTTTAATATTTCTAGGTTTGTCTGAAACTCTTTTAATGTTTGCATTATGTACAACCGACATACTATCTGTTAAGGGATATGCTTTTACATTGCAAAACTTTAACGCAGCCAAAGTGCCTTCTTTTTGGATCTTACCCATTAAGTTTTTTCCTAAAACCGTTTTTGTTGTTAATGCATAATTTAAACCTCTTTCAGAATATGATTCCTTATTATTAGCTTCTTGAGGGTTTTGATTGTTTTTATTAAAATGATCTTCAACTCCTTTTGGAGTTTCAATTTTATTATCAAACATATATTCTGAAATTTCTTTGATCACTTTTTCTGGAAAAACTTGTTTTGGCATCACACCAAAACGTTTTACAGCTCCAAACATTTTTGCCTTTTCTTTTGCTGGGTTCTTTATCCAATCTTGAATTGATTTTACAAACTGTTCTTTGGTTGTGTTTTCTGAGATATAATGATTTTTAACAGCAATCATCGGAGGAGCAATTCTATTCCCTGTTGTTGTAGATGGGCTATGACAAACATAACAATTTGTTTTCATTAGTTTTTTACCAGGGTGTTCTTGTTCTTTAATTGTGCTAGAAACTTTCTTCTTTTTAGAATAAGAAGGTTTTTGAGAGTCTTTACAACTAAACATAAAAACAAATACAATTAACAACGTAAAGGGTTTCATCTTTTTTTTATTACAAAAATAAGGGCTGTATTATTATTAAACAGTAACTAATGTTACAGTTCTAAAACTTTTATACTATTTCTAAAAAGTTTGATTTTACTTTCATTTTCTAATTTCTTTAACAACCTAGAAATCACAACTCTAGAAGTATGTAGGTCTTCAGAAATTTCTTTATGAGTAACATGTAAAAGATCATCATGAGTAACCATAGCTTTGTCTTTAAGATATTTAAAAAGACGCTCATCCATTTTTAAAAAAGCAATTGTATCTAAAGCTTCTAAAAGTTCATCTAATCTATAATGATAAGTTTGTAAAATATAAGCTTGCCAAGTTTTGTATTTCCCTAACCATTCTGCCATTTTTTCTTTGGGCAACATAATCAACTCTACATTGGTTTCTGCAACAGCTCTAATCTTACTTTTGGTTTGTCCCATGCAACAAGAAAGAGTCATTGCACATGTGTCTCCTTTTTCTAAATAATATAAAACTAACTCTTCTCCATTTTCATCTTCTCTAAGAATCTTAATTGCCCCAGAAATTAATAAAGGCATAGACTTTATATAATCTCCAACTTCTATAATTGTAGAGTCTGCTTTAAATTGTTTTAGCACCCCAATTTCGTTAATTTCATTTATCAGTTCTTCTTCAAAAAGATAAGCAAAATTTAAATCGAATTTATTATTCATACTCTTAAAGCTTTCTATTAAAATATAAATATAAATCATTTAAATCTGATACCGATAACTCTTTTAGCAGTTAGACCTTTAATTTCTTAAAGTTGTGTTAAAAAGAGTGTGAATTCACATTTTTAATTAAACCTTTGCTCAAAAAATTAGTTACACTTACTCAAGTTAAATTTAATCAACCATAATAATGAAGAAAATACTTTTTCTTACTAGCATCCTTTTTAGCTGCATAACTTATTCACAAACGAAAAATTTTGAGATTACAGGAACTATAAAATCTACAGAAGATAATGAGTTCCTAGAATCTGCAACAGTACATACTGAACGATTAAAAGATAGTAGTGTTGTGGCATATACCATTACAAACTCTAAAGGTTATTTTAATGTTTCTGGTAAAACAGCTGATGCTAAAATAAAGTTAGTTGTTTCTTATCTTGGTTTTGAGCCTTACAGCAAAATAATTGATGCAAAAAGTCAAAACATTGGTATTATCAATCTGAAGCCCGCAAATGTATTAGATGCAGTTGTAATTAGATCTACGGCTCCAATAACTATTAAAAAAGATACAGTAGAATTTAATGTAAAATCTTTTAAAACAAAAGCAGATGCTAATGTAGAAGATTTACTAAAAAAACTTCCAGGTGTAGAGGTAGATGCCGAAGGTAATATTACTGTTAATGGAAAATCTGTTAATAAAATATTAGTAAACGGAAAACCTTTTTTTGGTAATGACCCAACAATTACCACTAGAAACCTAACAAAAGATATTATTGAAAAAATCCAAATTACAGATACAAAAACAAATGCACAAGCTTTTTCTGGTGAGGATTCTGATGGAGAAAATAAAACAATAAATCTAACAATTAAAAAAGAAAATAACAAAGGTTACTTTGGTAAAGCTGCAGCAGGAATAGGTACAGATGATCGATATGAATATGCAGGTATGGCAACTCGTTTTCAACAAAGCGAAAGAATTGGGCTTTTAGCAGGTGGAAATAACATAAACTCACCAGGTTTTAGTTTTGGTAATCAGAGATCACAATTTGGTGGAAACAATAGAAGTTTTGGTGGTGGACAAGGTATTGTAACTTCAAACAATTATGGTTTAAACTACATAAACGCATTTGGTAAAGTTTTTGAACTTTCTAGTGACTATTTCTATAAAAACAGTGATTCTGATAATAAAACAACTACAAACAAAGAAACCTTTTTATCTGATGGAACTAGCTTTTTTACAAATTCTAACAACACTTCTTTTAATGAAAGTGATAGTCATGATGCAAGTATCGACTTTGAGATAGAGGTTGACAGTACTTTTAGAATTGATATTGAATCTGATTTTAATGCAGATTTAAATAAAAACACATATACAAGTAATTCTGAAAGTTTTAATAACAGCAACACACTTACCAACGACTCAAATTCTAATTCTATTGCGGATTCTAATATTAAGAAATTTGATAACGAGATAAGTTTAACCAAAAGATTTGGTAGTAAAGGTGCTTTTTTAAGAGTAGAATTAACCGCTAATTTTAGAAAATCTGAAACTGAAGATTTAGTAAAATCTGAGACCAATGTATACGGAACAAATCCAGATCAAATAATCAGAGATCAATATTCTGATGGAAATTCTGATATAAAAGAAATTGGAAGTGAATTTACTTATCGCTTTCCGTTGTTACCTAAACTCTTTTATTTAGATATTGCATATCAATATTCTAACACAAACACACAAAGTAGAAGAAGTACTTTTAATTTTGATCAAATCACTAATGATTACACAGATTTCAGTGACTTATTAAGTACCGATTTCGAATACTTAGATAAAGTTAAAAGGCCTAGCGCAAAATTAGAATTTAGAAATAAAAAATGGTCTACATCTGCTCAAGTAGCCTACGTAAACAGAACTCTTCAAAATAAAGATTATCTAAGGCCACAAACAAATTTAGAAAGAGAGTTTAACAATTTAGAATATGGTATAAATCTAAGATTTAGAAAAGATAGAACAAGTAGCTATCGATTTAGATATAATTTTAGAAATGGTACTCCTTCATTATCTCAATTACAACCATTTAGAGACGAATCTAACCCACTAAATATTGTTACTGGTAACCCAGAATTAAAGCCTACAAAAACACATAGTATTCGTTTTGGAGCCTCTAATTTTAATTGGAAAGAAAGAACTGGTTTTTGGGCTTTTGCAAATGTTACAATAACAAACGATAGAGTTGTTGGAAATACAAT
Source organism: Polaribacter marinus (assembly GCF_022662535.1). GTDB lineage: Bacteria > Bacteroidota > Bacteroidia > Flavobacteriales > Flavobacteriaceae > Polaribacter > Polaribacter marinus. The sequence goes on along the minus strand of NZ_JAKQYM010000003.1, from coordinate 40,440 downwards.
TATAGACCCTAATACCCTTATTAGAGAAACTTCTTATGCCAATGTAGATGGTTTTTATAGCATTCAAGGAGGAGGTAGCTATAGTAAAACAAAAAAATGGGAAGATTTTGGTAGTTTAAAATCAGAATTTAGAGTTTTTGGAAACTATAATAAAAACATCAACTTTAACAATGGAGTACAATATTCTAGTAAAACAGCTACTGTTTCTCCAAGGTTTGGTTTTGACTTTATGTGGGACAAAGTATTACAAATTAGACCTTCATATTCAATCTCTTTTAATAAAAACACTTACGATATAGAAAGTTTTAGTGATAAAAACTTTACAAGTCACGATGTTACTATAGAAACTGCTACTTTTTTACCAAAAAAATTAGAATGGCGAAATGACATAAGATATAATTTCAATCCAAATATTGCAGATGGGTTTCAAAAAAGTGCTTGGTTTTGGAATACAACTTTACGTTATTCTATCTTAAAAGATCAAGGAGCTATTGGTATAAAAATTTATGATATATTAAATCAAAATACAAATGCTAGAAGAGTTGCTACAGAAGATTATATTCAAGATTCTTCTAGTACTGTTCTAAAACAATACGCAATGTTAACTTTTACATGGAAATTTAATAGTTTAGGAAAAGCAGGAAAGAAGTTTGAGCCTAAATCTAGAATGAGATACAGAGGTTAATAAACCACTGTACTTAAAACAATAAAAAACCAAGCTTATCATTATAAGCTTGGTTTTTTTTATTCCTTTTTAGCCTTATCGTTACTCATTAATAAATAAACTGCTACAACCAAACCAACAACAACTAAAGCAAAAATACCTATCATAATTGTGCCATTTACCCAAGAAACTAGTGGTGTATTTAAAAAGTTCATAGTATTCTAATTTTAAATTCAAAGCTACAATATAGTTTAAATAAAAATTATGATAAAAATCAGTTTCTAAAAATTTACATTTAAAATATCGCCACTTAATTGTAGCAATTGTAATTCGATTAGTTTTGCGTCAAACTTAGCATTGTTTAAAGCTGTTTTAGAGTTAATTAAGTTAATCTGAGCCTGTCTAAACTCTATAGAGGTAATTTGTCCTAATTTGTAACGTTCTGTACTTCTATCAAAATTATTCTGTGTAGTTAAAACATTTTTTTCTTGAGCTTTTAAAATAAACAATTGATTTTGATAGTTTTCCCAAGTATTTTTAAGATTATTCTCTATAGTTACTTTTTGTTCTTCTAATAAAATTTGCTGATTTTCTAATGCAATTTTTGCATTAGAAATGTTGGTTTTAGTACTTCCTCCATCAAATAAATTCCAAGACAAACTTAAACCAGCATTCAATCCATTAGAAGTAGAAGCTGCTAAAAAAGATGTTGCAGGGTTTTCACTTTTATTCCAATTATAAGAAGTATTTAAACCCAAAGAAGGTAAATAATTTGCTTTATTTATTTTGATATTAAACTCGCTAATAGCAATGTTTTTTTCATTTTGTTTTAATACTGTATTATTTGCAATTGTTTTTTGATGTAAATCTTCAAAATTTATCATTTTATTAAAATCAACTTGAGTTTCAACCTTATAATTCACATCCTTTTTTACTCCTAAAATAACATTTAGCCCTCGTTTTGCATTGCTTAATTGTTGGTTTGCATTTATTAATGTAATACTATCATTGTTTACATCAACCTCTGCATTTAACAACTCTAACTTTGTAGACTGTCCATATTCATATTGATATTGTGCACGTTGTAATCTTTGTTTAGAAATGGATAATGCTTCCTTTAAATTTGCCTTATTTTCTGACAATCTAGCAATTTGAAAGTACACTGTAAACAACTGTAAGTAAGTATTTTCAATTGTTTCCTTTGCCTCTAATTCCGTTAAATTATATGTTTCTTTTAATTGCTGATAATTGTACTTTCTGCCCAAACCATCAAAAATCGTATAGTTTAGATTTAAAGATGCATTATAAGACTTTGTTACCGCTCCATTTATACTTGTAGAGGTACCATCTTGTCTATTAATTGTTTGATTATCTCTTCTATAATTAGCGCCAGAACTAACAGAAGCTGTTGGCAAAAAACCGGTATTATAAATACTTGTATTGTTTTTGGCTATCTCTACATTATTATTAGCAACTTTAACCCCAAAGTTGTTTTCTAATGTAATTTTTAAAGCTTCTTTCTTTGTTAAAATTTCTTGTGAAATTCCTTGTAATGTTGATAAAAAAACAACAAACAACATACTTTTTTTAATGACCTTCATTTTCATCAAATTTAGATTCTATAATAGCACTTTCTACCTCTTCTTTTGTTACTTTCTCTCCTGTTTTTAGCCATTTTATGCCCACTTTTATAGAGTTAGAAACAGATAATAACAATGGCAACATTACCAATGTTAAAATAGTTGCAATAGCAATTCCGTAAGAAATAGAAATTGCCATAGGAATTAAAAATTGTGCTTGTCTACTTTTTTCTAACATTAAGGGAGCTAAACCAGCAATTGTGGTTAAAGATGTTAAGAAAATTGCTCTAAAACGAGATTGTCCTGCAGCAATTAATGCATCATCAAATTTTCTTCCTTCTTTTAAATAACTATTAAATTTCCCTATTAAAACCAACCCATCATTTACCATAATACCTACCAAAGCGATAATACCTAACCATGATAAAATATTTATAGAAAAACCATGAATAAAATGTCCCCAAACAACACCAATCATACTAAAAGGAATCATTAAAAGTAATAAAATTGGCTGACTATAAGAACGGAATGTAAACGCAATTACAATATATATCAAGGCTAAAATAATCCACTTTAACCACTCTAAAGAGTCGATGGTTTTTTTAGCTTCTCTATTTTGACCTTCGTAAAGTGGTGTTACAGAATGATATTTAGAAATTATTTGCGGCATAACGCGCGTTTTAATATCATCTAAAATTTCTGTAGCACTTTCTTTAGCATCTTTTAAATCTGCAGTAACTTGTATCTCCCTTTTTCCGTTTAGGTGATTAATAGCAATATCGCCTCTTTTAATTTGATAATTTCCAATTTCGGAAAATGGAATTCTTGTTCCGTTTGGAGCAACAATACGCATGTCATCTAAATCTTTTATCGAAGACCTGTCTTTTTTATTATAACGCACCCAAACTTTAATTTCGTCTTGTCCACGCTGAAAACGTTGCGCTTGTAATCCAAAAAAACCATAACGGATTTGTGCCATCACAGACTGTAAATTCAATCCTAATAAATACGCATTATCTTTTAACGTTATACTTACTTCTTTAATTCCTGCAGGATCATTATCTGCAATATCTTTTAATAAGGCATTGTTTTCTAATTCTAGCTTTAACTCTTCTTTGGCTGCTTTTAGCTCATCAATATTATTTCCTAATAATGAAACAGCTACTGGATTTCCTCCAAAATTCCCTCCAGAACCAAATATTAAACTTTCTACACCATACACTTTTCCTACTTTATCTCTAATAGAACTCGTTATTTCTGGTGATGAAAATTCTCTTTTTTCTCCTGGTAATAAATTAATATTTAAAGTTGCATTTGCGCTTCCTGGTCCAACTCTTTTAATTACGTTTTGTACCACATCATCGTTACCCGATTGTTTTTTAGTATACTCTTTATTAACAAGCCACACTTTTTCTTCTATAGAAGATATAATAGAATCTGTTATATGTTCATTTGTACCTTGAGGCATATTTAAAGTAACCTGAATTCTATCACTTGCTACAGAAGGAAAAAATGAAGTTCTTACAACTCCTCCTCCAATAGATGACAAACTAAAGATTAATAAAGCAATTGGGATTGAAAAAGAAAATATTTTATTTTTTAAAGAAAACTTTAAAAAAGGAACATAGAATTTTTCGTTTATTTTAGTCAAGCCTCCATCTGCAAATTTATTTACCTTATTAAAAAAAGCATCAATCACATTCTTTTTAGCTTCATTACCGTTTTCTAAACGTTTTCTATCTAAAGCTTTAGAATGTGCAATATGCGCCGGTAAAATAATTAAAGCTTCAATTAAAGAAACTGTTAAGGTTAAAAGTACAATTGTAGAAACTTCACTAAAGAAATTCCCAATTCTTCCATCTACAAAAAACAAGGTTGAAAAGGCAATAATGGTTGTTAGAATTGCAGAAACGATTGGTGGAATTACCTCCATTGTTCCATCTATTGCAGCTTGAATTTTAGATTTTCCTAAATCGTAATAATGATGATAAATATTTTCTCCAATTACAATACCATCATCTACCAAAATACCAATTACAATAATCATCCCAAAAAGAGATAAAATATTGATGGTAACATCAAATTGAGCTGCTAAAACAAACATTCCTAAAAAGGCTACAGGCAAACCAAAAGCCACCCAAATTGCCAAACGTAGATTTAAAAATAATGCCAAAAAGAACAAAACAAGTAAAATACCTATAACTCCATTTTCTACTAAAAGTTTAGTTCTACCCTGTAAAGTAACACTTCTATCATTTGTTATGTTTAAATAAACATTTTGATTTTCTTGATTAAATTTATGGATGTACTCCTTAATTCTATCAGCAGAAGAAAGTAAGTCTTCATTATTTGTATTGCTAATTGAAATATCAATAGCTAAATTACCATTATAATACAATCTATCTGGTGTTTCCGACCAAGTGTCTTTAACTTCTGCGATGTCTTTTAAACGAATGATATTTCCGTTTGGTTCTGTTCTAACAATCAGGTTTTGTAATTCGATACCATAATAAGAACGGTTACTTGCCCTAATTAAATAATCTTCTTGTGGTGTTTTTATATTACCTCCAGTAATTAAAATATTGGCTCTTTGAATAGCGGTGGCAACATCCGTAAATGACAAATTATAGGCACGTAAATCATTTTCTTTAACAGCAATTTCTATTTCTTCATCTGGAAAACCAGAAATAGCAACTTGTGATATACCTTCAATTCCTCTAATATCATTTTCTATGTTCCTAGCATATTGTTTAAGAGATTTTAGCGGAATATTTTCGCCACTAACCGTAAAACTTATCGTAGGTCTTATACTTTCTACTTTTGCAATAACAGCAGGTTCCATGCCAGAAGGAAAAGAAGGTACTCTATCTACCGCATTCTTTACATCTGTTAAAACAACATCTATATCTTTACCTTTTTCTACCTCTATATTTACAGTTGCAGAATTTTCTCTAGAAACAGATGTTACACGTTCTACACCAACAATACCTTTTAAATTGTCTTCAATTTTTAACACAACACCCTCTTCCATTTCTTGAGGAGAAGCCCCTGGATATGCTAAGGAAATATTTATTAATTCTGAATCGGTTAAAGGGAAAAAAGACGACTTCATGCTGAACGCACCTACCAACCCAAAAGCCACAAATGCAATAATAAACACATTAACCGCAACCGGATACTTAATAAAATAAGTAATTAATTTTTTCATCTAATTAATTTTTACAATCATCCCCTCAAAAGCTCCTGGTAAAACTTGTGTTAATATTTTTTGATTATCCTCTAACCCTTTAACAACAACATTTTCATCTCCAAAATACACAGGATGAATTGTTACCAAGCTTAAAATACTATCATTTTTAACCGTATAAACAGCAATATTATCTACCAATAATTTTCTAGGAATTTCAATAGCATTAGCTTCTGATTTTGCTACCAAATTAGCTTCTAAAAACATACCTTCTTTTAAGTCGGGATGTTTTACATCTACATAAGCTTTTATGGTTTGAGAAACTTGGTCTACTTTACCATTTACCCGAACCACTTTTCCTAAATATTTTTTTGTTTTTTCTAAATTAGAAAGCGCTACAGAATTACCAACTTTTAATAAATCTGCAAATTCAGAATTGATAGAGACTTCCATTTCATAAACTCTTGGGTCTATATATTCCCCCAGTTTTTGACCTACCCTCACTAAAGAACCAGGACTTACCAAAGCCTCTGTAAGAATTCCAGAAAAAGGAGCTCTAATTTGATATTTAGACAAACGAACCTCTAAGTTTTTAACATTGTAATATGCCGTTAAAATCCCTCTACCCGAAATAAAATATTTCTCTTTATCTGATGAAAAATTAGGCAACTTAGGAGTAGACTTGTTCATATCAAATCCTTTCAAATAGCTTTCCCACTTACTAAATTCTACAGGATAATCTAATCTTAAATCTGGTAAAACAGCCGTTATTAAATTGTATAAATTACTTTTTTGAGATTGTAAACTTGCATAAAACTCATCATTATTTAAACTTAACAAAGTTTCTCCTTTATAATAATTTGTTCCTGCTTTAAAAAGTTTGTTAGATTGTTTTAACACTCCTTGTACTTCAGAAAATATTTCTATTTTATTCTTTGCTGTCAAATTTCCGCTAGCGGATAAAACAATAGGAATATCCTTATTTTCTACATTCTTTACAAAAACAGTTTTTATCTGCCTTTCAAATTTTGGTTTGGGTTTTTGGTTTTTATCAATAAGATATTTTCCTAAAAAAACAGCACCAATAACAGTTACAATTCCTAGAATAGCTAGAATATTTTTCCTCATAATCAATAAAGTTTACCTTCAATTATAAGAAAAAGAAGGTTTTAATAGTTTGTACAAATATAGTTTTTAGACTAAAAGTAATCTATAAGGTTTAAAAGTAATATGTTAAAGAAACGTTATAATTAGTAAATAAAAACCAAAAAAAAGTAAAACAACACTACAACTTGTAAGAATTTGCAACATAAACACGACTGAATTATAGGCCTAAAAAGAATTGTTAATCAACAAAAATGAATTTAATAAAATTATTGCAATTAGCTGTTTTTTATTATTTAGCAAACAAACAAATAGCTTAATGATGTACCTTGCGTTTAATTTTTTAGAAAAAATGAATTTAAAAATTAATACAAACAGAGAGAAATAATTTGATTTATTGCACAAATACAAATACCGCATTATTTTTCTCTTCTATAGATGAAATTCCATCCCAAATTTGGGAAGATTTAGGTTGTAAACAAAACATTTATTTTCATCCAAATTTTTTAAAATCATTAGAAAAGAATCATCCAAAAATCATATTTTCATATATCGTTTTGGTAGATAAAAACAAAAATCCAACAGCTTTTGCAAATATTCAAATTGTAGATTTTTATTTTAAATCTGTAAATAATGATTTAGGTTTTTTAAAAACTATTGGAAGGAAACTCCATATTTTTCCTGATAAAAAACCTTTAAAATTATTGATTTGTGGAAACACTTTTGTGAGTGGAGAACATGGCGTTTTTATTAAAAAAAACAAAGACAAAAAAGAAATTATAAAAGAATTAGCTAAAACCATCTTACATTTCTCAAATTCTACAAAAAGCTTAAAAAAGAATGTTGATGCTTTTTTATTAAAAGATTTTGCAAATGAATCGTTATTTATTACAGATGAATTAAAAGGTAGCAATTACAATCCGTTTTCTGTAGAACCCAACATGGTTTTAAACATCCACAAAAATTGGCAAAATTTTGATGATTATTTAACTGCTATGAAAACCAAATTTAGAATAAAAGCAAAAAAAGCAATTAAACAAAGTGCAGCTCTAAGAACAGAAAACGTTACGCAAGAAAACATCTCTACTCAATTACCAGAAATGACAGCTTTATATAAAAAAGTTGTAGCAAACGCCAACTTTAATTTGGCAGAATTTAACTTAGACACATACAAGGATTTAAAAGAAAACTTAGGTGAAAATTATGTTTTAAAAACATATTGGTTAAAAGATAAAATTGTTGGGTTTATTTCTGGTGTTATCAATAAAAAATCTTTGGATGCACACTATGTAGGTATTGACTATCAACTAAATAGAGAACATGCCATTTATCAAAAAATGTTATACGATTATATAGAAATTGCCATCACCAAAAACTTAGAAACCTTAAATTTTGGCAGAACCGCTAGTGAAATCAAAAGTTCCGTTGGTGCAATTCCTCAAGATTTAACCATGTATCTTCGTCATAAAAAAAGTATTGCAAACAGAATTTTAAAGCTATTTTTGCAACGGATTGAACCAACGCCATTTCAACAAAAATTTCCGTTTAAAAAAGCAACAAGCACTCATGAAAAACATTAAAGAACTTATAAACCTTTTAAATTTAACAGAAATTGAAAATAATATTTTTTCTGGTGAAAGCGTAACGATTGGAAGTCCAAATGTTTTTGGAGGACAAGTTCTTGCCCAATCATTAAATGCTGCTTACAGAACCGTTTCTGAATTGCGTTTTGTAAACTCTTTACACGCTTACTTTTTAGAAGCTGGAAATTTATCAATCCCAATAAATTATCATGTAGAAGAAGTAAGAACTGGTGGCAGTTTTTCGACAAGAAGAGTTACGGCTAAACAAAATGATAGAAGTATTTTTATTTTAGCAGCCTCTTTTCATAAAAAAGAAGAAGGTTTTGAGCATCAAACTAAAATGAATAGCAATATTAAACAACCCGAAGATTTATTAAGTTGGGATGATATGGTTGTTAAATTTGGCGCTTTTCTACCAAAACTTATAAAACATTTCTTAAGCATAGAACGTCCTATAGAATTTAAACCTGTTCGTGTTCCAAATCCATTAGACCCAGAAAATTTGCCGCCTACAGAAGAAATTTGGTTTAAATTAAAAGGTGATATTCCTGAGATGGATATACCTATGAAACAACAAATTCTAACTTACATATCAGATTATAATGTATTAAACGCAGCATTTAACCCAAATGCAAAAGAGTACAATTTTGGCAACACTCAAACAGCTAGCCTGGATCATTCTATGTGGTTTTTTAGAGATTTTGATTTTAACGATTGGATGTTGTTTTCTGCTGAATCTCCAAATGCTTTTGGAGCAAGAGGTTTAGGTAAAGGAAATATTTTTACAAGAGAAGGAAAACTTGTTGCTTCCTTTGCACAAGAAGGTTTAATGCGTCCAATAAAAAAATAAAATTATGAATCCATTTATATACGTTTTAACCACCAATGGTTTGCTTTTTTTGTTAAGTATTATTTTTTGGAAATTTCCTCCAAAAAAGATCAATAACATTTACGGATATAGAACTAACAGGTCTATGCAAAATCAAACTATTTGGGATTTTGCAAACACAACATTTAACCAAAGTTTTTTAATTTATAGTGGTATTTCTTTTTTAGGTAGTTTGCTTTTAGCTAATTTTTCTTCTAAAGAATTAACTTGGCAACCTATGGTCTTAGTACTTTTATCTATTGTTGTTTGTATTGTTAAAACAGAGAAATCTTTATCAGAAAAATTTACTGATGAAGGAGAAGAAAAATAGTTTTAACTAAAAACTGTTTCTAAAATTTGCAATGATTTGGGTTTTCTAAATCCACTTAAATGCAACTCAAAATAACCGATAATAACCTGTAAAACTAATTGTCTTTCTGTTTTGCTATAAGATATTACATCTAAAGAATCAAAGTTTGTGTTTAGTAGCTTTTTAAATTGATGCAATGTGTTTCCAGAAATCATATGGCGGTCGTTTACAGCATCAGAAAACCCACCATCAAACAAGCTAAAACCTTGTTTCTTATCGTCTGATAAATCTGGATAAAACCCTAAAAAACGAGTGAAATTTAATAAAAACAATAGATGAAAATTGGCCACTCTATCATTCAGGTCTAGCCAAATCAGTGCTGTTTCTATATACTCGAAAAGATCGCTATTCTCTTCTTCTTCTTGAATTGCATTTGATAAAACTTCTGATAAAAATAGTACTACAGATTGCTTAACAATATCATTATAAATGGTTTTATAAGGAAACGACACTTGCACTTCTTTTATCGAATTAAGATTTCCTTTTGCATTATGATTTACAACCATGTTTAACTGTGTTAACGGTTGGAAGTAAGCAATTTTTAAACCTCCTTTTTTAGCTTTTAAAATCCCTCTAATTAAGTATGATTTTAAACCTTCATCTTGAGTATAACACTTCACAATTAAACTAGAGTCATTATATTTTAACGAACTTAAAACGATCGCCTTTGTAGTTATAACCGACATTAATTTACAATTGCAATTTTAGTAACTGCTGTTTCCGAAGCATCATCATTAGAAAGTAAAACGATGTAAACTCCAGATGCAACTTTATTACCTGCAAGATTTTTTTTGTCCCAAATTACCTTTCCTCCTTGTAACTCTTGTCCTTCAATTACATTGGTTTCGTATACAAGGTTTCCAGCAACATCTAAAATTTTCACATTTGTTCCTTTTGGTAAATGTGTTCCGTTTCTTCCATCAATAGTAATCGTTTCATGATTCTTTAAAGCAGGATTAGGATAGGCATAAACATCGCCTAAAACATCGCCAAAAGGAGCAACTTTACTATTGTATGCAACAATACCTTTATCTGTAGCAAAATAAACTTTTCCAGAAGAATTGTCTACTGCAATTTTTAAAATTCTGTTTGATGGTAAAGGCGAATTCTGTTTGCTAAAATTTGCCAATGTAATTTGTCCGTTTGGATTTGTGTATAAAACACCCCCACTATCGGTTCCAAACCATTTATTTTCTGCACCATCAATAGCAATAGAATTTACGGTTTGATCTCCTAATAGTTTTTCTGGAATACCATCATCTAAAATAATTACAGGATTTGCATTTAAAACTGTTTCATCAAAAACACCAGAGGCATTGCTATATACTACCAGTCCAGAACTTGTACCTAACCAAACTCTATTATTAGCATCTATTGCTACAGTTCTAACATTTAAATCTGGTAAATTCCCTAAATTTGGAGTTGCAATTAAAGCTTTTTTTCGATCTCCATTTTCGTTATAAACATAAACACCGTTTCTTCGAGAACCAAACCAAACACTATTACTTCCGTCTACAGCAATTTCACTTAAACCAAAAGAAGTACTTGTTTCTACAGGGCTTAAATCAAAGCTAGACCATTGTCCATTTGATGAAAGTTTTTTTAACTCATCTGTAAAGTTAATATTGGTAACCCATAAGTTTCCTTGCCTGTCAAATACAGTTCCACTAACCCTAATAGTAACTCTACTTGCGGTTTCTACAATACCATTTAACAAACTATTTTTATGATTGTAAAAAGTTTTAATCTCATCATTTTCTACAACTAACAGACCTCCTGTAGAAACGCTATTAACATCATTTGTATCTCCAAACGAACTGATATAAACTCTATTTTCTGCATTAGGGTCTATAGAAATATGATTCAAATCCATTACCGGATAATTAGTATCAAACTTTGTATTGATCCACTCTTCTCCATTAAAATGACTAAATCCTTGTTGTTTTCCAGCAGGAGTATAAGTACCAGTATATCCTCCATAAACAATCCAAAAATTATTGTTTTGTGAAGCAATTGAAAAAACTTCATTAGACAAAGGACCATCGGGATGTATTTCTACATAATCTGTTGTAGACCTTATAGATGAAATTAAAATGCCAAATTCTTTTGTAGCTAAAAAAGCAATATTATTTTCAAAAAAAGAATTGCTTAATGTGAAATCAAAATCGGAAGTGGTATTGAACTGAAAAGCAGTATTAAAAGTAAAATCTAAAACTTTTACGCTGTTATGTAATGTTACACACAAAAATGAATCAGCACTTTTAATAGAAATAATTGTTTCAAAAAAATCTTTTACTTCATTTAAATTACCTCCATTTATTTCATATAATTTTGTGTCGGATACTGTAAATAGTTTGTTATTAAATTCGGCTAACTTATTAAAATTTCTACCAGAAAATTGTTGTTGCCAATTATGAAAATCTATTAAAGAGGTATTATTTATATCTGCAGAAAAAACACCATCTTCTGTTGCGGCATAAATTGCATCATTAAAAACTATTGTTTGATTGATTTTAACAGAACTCGAATTATTTCCGATAAAATAAGTATCTCCAAACTCCAATTTATCGATATCATAAGCCACTATTGCAAATGGTGTAGATAGGTATAATTTGTTATTAAACTCAGAAATATGATTTATACTTTTTTCTCCTGATTGATTAAAATTTACAACATCAGAAGATATTGTTATTGTTCCGTCATCATCAACAACTTCAATTAGGCCGTTTTTATAGCCAATAATAAGTCTTTGAAACGTTTTGTTGTAATGAATTGATGAAGTAGTTTCCCCTGATAAACCTTGTACAGAAGAAAGTTTTTTTATTTCATCTGTATTTAGATCATATGTAAAAACAGCATTGTCTGCCAATGCATAGATTACATCATCTACTTTTACAAAATCTTTTACATTATTGTAAGAAAAAAAATCTTCCCAACTATTACTAAAATCTGTTTGTGCAGAAAAAGTTATTGAGAAAAAGAAAATAAAAATTAAAAGAAGTCTTTTCATTTTAGAAATTATAATATCAAAGATATTTATTTATTGTTATAATAACGATAAAACATCTTACATTAGTACAAATTTGAACATATTTTATGAGTGTAGAAATTGAGCGAAAATTTTTGGTTAAAAATGATGGTTTTAAACAAGATTGTTATCAACAAAAACAGTTAAAACAAGGATATTTAAATTCTGATAAAAATAGAACTGTAAGAGTTAGAATTGCCGATGAAAAGGCGTTTATTACGATCAAAGGAAAATCTAACGAATCTGGTACAACAAGGTTTGAATGGGAGAAAGAAATTGATAAAACCGAAGCCGAACAATTACTTTCTTTATGTGAACCCGATATTATTGATAAAACAAGGTATTTAGTGAAAAAAGGAAAACATGTTTTTGAAGTGGATGTATTCTATGGAGAAAATCAAGGTTTAATTCTCGCAGAAGTAGAGTTATCATCCGAAAATGAAGAATTTAAAAAACCCGAATGGCTTGGTAAAGAGATTACTGGTGACTTAAAATATTATAATTCCTCTTTAAGCAAAAACTCATTTAAAAACTGGAATTAAAATTTGTCTTTTACAATAAATAAATCCCTATAAAATGGCTGATACTACCTAGTAAAACAAACAAATGAAAAATTGCATGGTTGTACGGCATTTTTTTTATAGAATACAAAATTGCTCCAATTGTATAAAAAACTCCTCCTGCAATTAATAAATTTAATTCGTCTTCAGATAGTTTTTTTATCAAAGGTTTTATAAAAAACATTACTTGCCACCCCATTAACAGGTACATTGCTGTTGAAATTTTATCGAATTTTCCTGTAAAAAATAGTTTTAAAACGATTCCTACCAAGGCAAAAATCCATACACAAAGAAACATGTACCATCCCAGTTTAGAATCTAAACCAACCAAACAAAAAGGGGTGTAACTCCCTGCAATTAAAACATAAATAGCTGCGTGATCTAAAATATTAAGTTTTCTTCTTTTCTTTGGGTTTATTGCTGCATGATAAAATGTAGAGGCTGCATATAAAATAATTAAACTAAAGCCATAAACTATAAAACTGGTTGGTTTCCAAAAGCCAGTAAAACTTATCGCCTTAAAAACTAAAAAAGGAAATGCAATAATACTTGCAAGCAAACCCAAACCATGTGAAAGCACATTTAACTTTTCTTCTTTATCACTATATCTGTGATTTAATTTTTCACTCATTACTTAATCTATTTGTATCTTTCATATACTTTTCGTCATTTAATAAAGAATTGTACATAATTTCAAACGTTTTATCTTTTAAGCCCTCTATATCATTCTGTGTTAAGTCTTTTGTAGAAATAAAACGATGTTGATGTACTCTAAATACACCGGGTCTTCCTTTTAGAAAATCCCAAGAAAAAAACCGTTTACAATCATAATAAACTTGTGGAACGATAGGAATATCAAATTCTATAGCCAAACTAAATGCTCCTTTTTTAAACGGAGCCAATACTACATCTTCAGTAGGTACCAAGCCTTCTGGAAAAATAGCCATACTTACACCATTTTGCAACCTTTTTTTTGCCATTTTAAAAACTCTCTTCCTACTTTTTAAGCTATTTCTATCTACCATAATAACTACACGCTTATAGAAAAACCCAAAAACAGGTATTTTTACTAGCTCTTTTTTACCCACAAAAACTATAGGGTTTTTACTCAAAGCAATCAAGACAAAAGGATCCATTAAAGATGCGTGATTGGGACAAAACATATAACTTTTACTCGGATCTATTTCCTCATCTAATTGAACATTTAATCGAAATCCCATTCCGTAAATTAAAACTTTGGCTAAAATTCTAGCCACTTTCCAAAACAGATGATAATGATCTTCCTTAAAAGTAAAAATCAATAAAATAGGAGATAATAATAAAATGCTTACAAGCATTAAAATGTAAAACCAGAATCGCCAAACTAATAAAAAAGGAATTTTTATATACTTCACAGGATTAATAAACGTAAAATCACCAATTTAATTATCTACTATTTAAAAAATATAGCTAAAATAGCTAATCTAAAAAAGTAAACAAAAGTAGTAATATTCTTTTGTTTGATTGGTTTTCTTAAACAAAACCTTATTTTTGTCCTCATTAAAGAATTAAGAGCTCTCATTTGAGTTATTTATTTTAATTAAATTAATCAATGTCTAGAATTTTAACAGGAGTACAAAGCACAGGAACCCCACATTTAGGGAATTTATTAGGAGCAATTTTGCCTGCAATAGAAATGGCAAATAGCCCAGAAAATGAATCTTTTATATTTATTGCAGATATGCATTCTTTAACACAAATTAAAGATGGTGATTTGTTAAGAGAAAACACATATAGTGTTGCTGCTACCTGGCTTGCTTGTGGCTTAGACATTAAAAGAACGCTATTTTATAGACAGAGTGACATTCCAGAAACCACAGAATTAACTTGGTATTTAAGTTGTTTTTTTCCATACCAAAGACTAACCTTAGCTCATGGTTTTAAAGATAAAGCAGATCGATTAGGAGATGTAAATACTGGTTTATTTACCTACCCAATGTTAATGGCGGCCGATATTTTACTATATGATGCAGAATTAGTACCTGTTGGAAAAGACCAACTACAACATTTAGAAATGACTCGAGATGTTGCTAGTAGGTTTAATAATATTGTTGGAGAAACATTAGTTATTCCAAAAGCAGGAATACAAGAAGTAACTAAACTAGTTCCTGGGACTGATGGTGAAAAAATGAGTAAATCTAGAAATAACATTATCAATATTTTCTTATCAGATAAAAAGTTAAGAAAACAAATAATGTCTATTAAAACTGATAGCAAAGGATTAGAAGAACCAAAAGACCCAGATACTGATAATGTTTTTGGCTTGTATAAATTATTAGCTTCAGAACAAGAAATAGCAGAAATGAGAGCAAACTACGAAGCAGGAAACTATGGTTACGGACATGCAAAACAAGCTTTGTATGAATTGATTATTGAGAAGTTTTTAACAGTTAGAGAACGATACAATCATTTTATGGAAAACAAACATGAGATAGATGAAGCTTTAGAAATTGGAGCTAAAAAAGCAAAAATTGTAGCAAAAGATGTTTTACTTAGAGTAAGAAAAAAAATAGGTTACTAAACCATTTTTCATAAAAAACCTCGCTATTAGCGAGGTTTTTTTTATATGTATTATATTGAAACTACATTCCATATTGACAAATTAAACCTCCCATAATAGCTAAAACTACAACCCAATAGCCAGTATTAATTGCAACATATTTCACGCTTTTTCTTTCAAACATTGCAATAATAGATAGGACAGGTAATACTAAAAAGATTCCTGATAAAACACCATGAAAAGCACCGTGTTTAAATGTTCTAAACCTATCTCCATAATTTGCTAAAAAATCTTGAAAATAAGTAAAAGCACCTCCTGTTTGTTCTGCAAAACCAGTTTCATTTGATAATACAGAAAACACACCCATTTGATGTATTGTTTCTGGTAATAAAAAGAGAGCTATAAACAAACTAAAAATGTAACATAGAATAAATGTTACTAACATGTTTTGCCCTGATAAAGATTCTTTGGTGAAACCCATTTCTTTCATCCATGCTTTTCCAAATAAAGGGCCATACCAGAAAAAACCTATAACTAAAGGCACTAAAGCAGATAAAAAGAAAACTAAAAAATTTATTTCCATACTAAAAAGTTTTTGGTTAGATATCAAATATAAGAATTTGATTTTTAATTATTTACACAATAAAAAAGCCTAAAACAATTGTTTTAGGCTCTCCTTATTTATATAAATGTAATTTATTTAACTTTCATAGATTTTGCTATAGCCTCTAATTCAAATACAAAAGCTCTTTTATTTACAGAAGGTGCGTAGGTAAACCCTTCTACAACAATTAATCTATTGTTCTTTTTATCTATAACAGAATAGTTTAAAAATGGGCCTGCCATAAAATCATTTTTAACCTCCCATTTTCCACGGGTTTCATAAGCTTTTTTTCCATCTATAACTGCATCAAAAGTAAAAGGAGTATAAGCTTCTTCTGTAATCATATGCATTGTTTCCGCATCAGTTCCTGGTATATGCTTTTTACCTATACTATCTCTAACTGCAACAATGTTCTCTTGAATTTTACTTTCATCATTTAAAGGGATCGAATAGACTAAAATATTACAACTTCCTGTTTTTGCAATTCCACTTAATAAATGTTTACGTAGCCATAAAAAATCACCTGTATCGTCTACAAGGTTATAGCTATCTGGTATTATAAATGAAACACCTAAATTGTTTAATGTTTTAAACTTAGTAACATCTAATGCTGTTTTTTTAAAAATATTTTGAGTAAATTTTATATCAGAAGCAATAAAAATATCAATAATTTCTTTTTCCTTTTCTTTAAGTAATTTAACTAAACTGGCATCGTCTTTTGCTTGCACATATACAATTGTTTGTGGTTGTGCATAAACATTATATTTTACAGAAAAATTTTCTGTTTCACCTTCTGTAACAATCATAATATTTCTTGCTGCTTTCATCATAGAACTAAATCCATTAGGAGCAACTTGTGATACCGACAAAACAGGTTCTGGTTGTGGTAAACCCACCATTAATTCTCCAAAAGAATTACGGATTTCTGTACCAATATCTCCTGTCCAGTTACTGGCTTTAGTAACAACCATTACTTTATTTATTTTACCTATAGATGATTTTAAAACAAATTTATCATTACCTACACAAGAAATTAAGATAATAGATAAAAGTAAAAGAGAGAATATTTTTTTCATGATGATTTGCTTTTGAAAATTTTAAGTTTGGTTTTTGGTTTTAAATTATTAACTCAACAAATATTGTTCCAATTTTTAATATTACGGTTAGAAACATTTTATTTATTTAGGAGTGTGTAAAAACAAATGTTTTATTTTAACTTAAACCTAAAAGAACTATAATCTTTTTGGGAAAATATATAACTTTTGCCCTATTTTTAAACGACTGTTTTTCAATCTGTTCCAACGTTTAATTTCACTAATTCTTATACCAAATTTTTTTGCGATTTTGCCTAAGTAATCTCCACTTTTTACTTTATAACGAATACGTTTATCCATTTCAAAATACTTAGGTAGAGGCTTCTCTCTTTTTGCATCATCTTCATCGGCCAAAGTATAAATTTCTTTTTCTTTATCTAAAAACTCTACTACTTTACTACTTGGCAATCTTATTGCGTAATTTTTGTCTTTTAGATATGGAATGATATCTAACTTATATGAAGGATTTAAATTGACCAATACTTCTTCATCGAGATTTATTTTCTCTGCAATTTGATCGAAACTAACCGTTCTTTTTACATGAACTGTATCTGTTTGAAAGTTAAAAAACTTTGGGAGTTCTGAGTAAATTTTATGTTCTTCTGCGTATTCGAAAATATACATTGTTGCATAAAACGCAGGAACATAACCAGCTGTTTCTCTTGGTAAATAGGGTCTAATATTCCAGTAATTTTTATATCCACCAGAACGTTTTATTGCTTTTCTAACATTTCCTGGTCCAGAGTTATAAGCTGCTAAAGCTAAATCCCAATCTCCAAAAATAGTAAATAATTGGCTTAAGTATTTACACGCGGCAATGGTAGATTTTACTGGGTCTTGACGTTCATCTACATATGAACTTACTTTTAAATCAAACTGCTTTCCTGTTCCGTACATAAACTGCCATAAACCTGTTGCACCAACTCTAGACTTTATTTTAGGCCTAAGCGCAGATTCTACAATAGCTAAATATTTCATTTCTAATGGAATATCGTATTGATCTAAATATTGTTCAAACATTGGAAAATAATATTTAGCCTTAGCCATTAATGCTGGGTAATACTTTTTCCTATACAGTAAATAACTATTAATTACTTTTTCTAATGCTGGGTTATAAGCTAAATTAAAAGGCGTTTTTTTATTTAAATTAGAAAGCCTAGTTTTTAATAAATCTGTTGTTAAAATACTTGTTGTATTACCAATGATATCTTTATCATTAATAACATAAATAAGTGTATCTACTAATGATGAATTAAACTTTTCATCAACCAATAAACTATCAATCGTTTTTAAATCTTTATCAGAAAACAAAGCCGGTTTAACCAAATTTTTTATGGTGTCTTTAACCACAGATAGGCTGTCTGTTTTAAAGTTGACAATACTATCTTTTTTCTCTTGCGAAAAAACCGAAAAACTAATAAAAAAAAAGAACAATAATTTATTCATAAAACACTAGATATCTAATTCTAAAGCTATTGGACAATGGTCTGAATGTTTGGCTTCTGACAAAATATATGCTCTAGAAATCTTTTCTTTTAACGGTTCTGAAACCATTGCATAGTCCAATCGCCAACCTTTATTATTCGCTCTAGAATTTGCTCTATAACTCCACCAAGAATATTCTTGCTTTTCTGGATTTAAAAAACGAAAACTATCTATGAAACCGTTATTTATAAACTCTCCAATCCAAGTTCTTTCTTCAGGTAAAAAGCCTGAAACTCCTTTCATTTTTGGATTGTGGATGTCAATTTCTTCATGACAAATATTATAATCTCCACAGATTACTAAATTTGGAATTTCTTGTTTTAGATTATTGATGTATTCTTGAAATTGATCCATATAAGTAAACTTAAAATCTAATCTTTCTGAATTTGTTCCCGAAGGCAAATACAAACTCATTATAGAAACATTATCATAATCTACACGTAGGTTTCTCCCTTCAAAATCCATTGATTCTATGCCTGTTCCATATTCTATATGATTGGGTTTTTCTTTACAAAGTATTGCCACAGAAGAATACCCTTTTTTTTGTGCAGAAAACCAATAATGATATGGATAACCTGCATTTTCAAAATCAATAAGATCTAATTGTTCTTTGTGTGCCTTTGTTTCTTGTATACAAATCACATCTGGTTTTGCAACTTGTAACCAATCTAAAAAACCTTTTTTTAAAGCAGCCCTAATTCCGTTTACGTTATATGATATTATTTTCATTTCATTTTTTTAACTTTCCTTAAAAAAGGAAAAAACACTCTTTTATCACATTTCTTTATCAATCACTTTTTTAAAAAAAAGCCATTTAATTTGCTCTTCTTCTCCATTTTGTTTGCCTACTACTTTTACTTTGGGAGATAAAATATAAGCTAAAGAAATTCCTACTAAAGTCTGTATCCAACTATGTTCAATTTTAAAAATTTTATCTAAAATTAAAATAAAAACAACACATAAAACAGGAAAAATTATCCAATATATTTTTTTAAAGAGATTCATTTTATAAAATCATTTCTGGAATTTCTCCATCAACAATCAAAGTTCCTTCTGTTGCATTTTGAATTTCTTCAACAGAAACTCCTGGAGCTCTTTCTAATAAATAAAACTGATTATTTTTTACTTCTAAAACCGCTAAGTTGGTAACCACTTTTGTAACACAACCAACACCTGTTAAAGGTAAAGAGCATTTTTTTAATATTTTAGATTCACCTCGTTTGTTGGTGTGCATCATTGCTACAATAATGTTTTCTGCAGAAGCCACCAAATCCATTGCTCCACCCATTCCTTTCACCATTTTTCCTGGAATTTTCCAATTGGCAATATCTCCATTTTCTGCCACTTCCATGGCTCCTAAAATCGTTAAATGGACATGTTTACCGCGAATCATAGCAAAACTCATTGAAGAATCAAAAAAACTTGCTCCTGGCATTGTGGTAATAGTTTGTTTTCCTGCATTGATAATATCTGCATCTTCTTCTCCTTCAAAAGGAAAAGGTCCCATTCCTAAAACTCCATTTTCAGATTGAAACTCAACTTCAATATCATCTCTAACATAATTAGCAACCAAAGTTGGAATTCCAATTCCTAAGTTTACGTAGAAGCCATCCTGAACTTCTTGTGCGATTCTTTTCGCTATTCCGTTTTTATCTAACATAATTAGCTTCTTTGTCTTACTGTTCGTTGTTCAATTCTTTTCTCGTAATTTTTTCCTTGAAAAATACGTTGTACAAATATTCCTGGGATATGAACATTGTTTGGGTCTAACTGACCAACAGGAACCAATTCTTCTACCTCTGCAACTGTAATTGTTGCAGCTCCACACATATTTGGATTAAAATTTCTTGCTGTTCCTTTAAAAATTAAGTTTCCTGCTGCATCTCCTTTCCATGCCTTTACAAAAGCAAAATCTGCTTTAAAAGCCGGTTCTAAAACATACATTTTTCCATCAAATTCTCTTGTTTCTTTTCCTTCTGCAACTTCGGTTCCATAACCTGCTGGTGTATAAAAAGCAGGGAAACCTGCCTGTGCTGCTCTACATTTTTCTGCTAATGTTCCTTGTGGAGTGAGTTCTACTTCTAGCTCTCCCGATAACATTTGCCGTTCAAACTCATCATTTTCGCCAACATAAGAAGAAATCATTTTTTTTATTTGTTTGTTCTGAAGTAATAACCCTAAACCAAAATCATCAACACCTGCATTATTAGAAATACAAGTTAGCTCTCTAACATTTAGTTTTACTAATTCTGCAATTGCGTTTTCTGGAATCCCGCATAAACCAAAGCCACCAAGCATAAAAGTCATTCCGCTTTTAATACCTTGTAAAGCTTCTTCTACATTATTTACTTTTTTATTGATCATTTTGTATTGTTAATTTATTGCTTTTAAAATTTACTAAAAAAACATATTCTACTTCAAAACTTAAAAGTCTGTATCATCTACAGGAATTACATCTTTTTTATCATCTGTATCCGATTTCTCATCACACTTTATATTTATGGATAAGTTTTCTGGCTCTTCAAAATCTTCACTGCTAATATTTAATGTTTTATCTGCATAACATTTTTTCATAAATAAAGCCCATGAAGGTAATGACATTGTTGCTCCTTGTCCGTAACTAATTCCAGAAAAATGTGTTGCTCTATCTTCTCCTCCCGTCCAAACTCCTGTTGCTAAATTTGGAACAATCCCCATAAACCAACCATCAGATTGATTTTGAGTAGTTCCTGTTTTACCTGCAATAGGATTGGTGAATTTATAAGGAAATCCTGTAACGGCTTTTCCTCCAGAAGACCAAGTTGAACGCAGTCTTACTCCAGAACCAGATTCTGTAACTCCTTTTAATAAATCTAAAATAACATAAGCAGATTCTTCGCTTAAAACCTCTTTTGTTTCTGGTGTAAATTCTTGTAAAACGGTTCCGTTTTTATCTTCTATTCTTGTTAAAATCATTGGATTTACACGCAAACCTTTATTTGCAAACGTAGAGTATGCACTAACCATTTCTAATAAAGATAATTCTACGGCACCTAGGGCAATTGATGGATTTGCTTGCATATCACTTTCTATTCCTGCAGATTTTGCTAAACGAACAACATTTTCTGGCGTTACT
This sequence comes from Polaribacter marinus, assembly GCF_022662535.1. GTDB lineage: Bacteria > Bacteroidota > Bacteroidia > Flavobacteriales > Flavobacteriaceae > Polaribacter > Polaribacter marinus. The sequence goes on along the minus strand of NZ_JAKQYM010000003.1, from coordinate 18,659 downwards.
TTATCTATTAACCTAGCCGACATTGTGTTTACAGAGCCTGCTAAACCATCTTTTAAAGTTAACATACCTCCGTATTTAAGGTTTGCATTTTCTGGTGTCCAAGCTTCTGGAATTCCATATTTTCCTTTAGGAATGGTATATAGTGTATTCGGAAATTCATCACAAGGAGACATTTTTAATTGATTTATTGCGGTAGCATAAACAAAAGGCTTAAAGGTAGAACCTACTTGTCTTTTTTGTTGTGCAACAGCATCATATTTAAAATGTTTATTATTTATTCCTCCAACCCAAGCTTTTATATGACCTGTTTGTGGTTCTATAGAGACCAAACCAGATCGTAAAAAATATTTATAATATCTAATAGAATCACTTGGTGACATAATTGTATCTACATCACCTTTCCAAGAAAACACTTTCATCTTGGTTTTAGTATTAAAAATTTTATCAATTTCTTTAGATGATTTTCCTGAGATTTTTAAACGTTTGTACCTTTCTGAATTCTTTTTTGCGCGTTCTAAGATTCCTTTAATTTGATCTTTTTCAAGATCATAAAAAGGAGCTGTTTTGTTTCTTTTTTGTTCTTTGAAAAAGTAAGATTGTAAATTTGCTATATGTTCTTTTATCGCTTCTTCTGCATATTGCTGCATTCTAGAATCTATGGTTACATAAATTTTTAACCCATCTCTAAAAATATCATATTCTTCTCCGTTTGGTTTTGGGTTTTCTTGCACCCATTTTCTTAAATATTTTTGTAAATAAGTTCTAAAATAAGTTGCATAACCATCACTATGGCTTTCTTTATGAACATCTAAACCTAAATCTAATTGTTGTAAAGAATCCTTTTCTTTTAAAGAAATAAATTGACTACGATTCATTTGTTTTAAGACAACATTTCTTCGTTGTTTTACTAATTCAGCTCTTCTTAATGGATTAAAATAAGATGAATTTTTTAGCATACCTACCAACATTGCAGATTCTTCAACCTTTAATTCTTTGGGTTCTTTTCCAAAATAAATACGGGCTGCAGAACGAATACCAACAGCTTGATTTAAGAAATCGTATTTATTTAAATACATGGTTAAAATTTCCTGTTTGGTATATTGTCTTTCTAATTTTGTAGCAACAACCCACTCTTTAACTTTCTGAAGAACTCTTTTTACTTTATTTCTAGATTTTTTACCCGTAAACAACATTCTTGCCAATTGCTGTGTAATGGTACTTGCACCACCACTTCCTGGTTTTAACACCGCTCTTGCAGTTCCTCTAAAATCAATTCCAGAATGTTCGTAAAAACGTTCGTCTTCTGTTGCCACTAAAGCCTCTACAATATTCTGCGGCAAGTCTTTGTAATTAATTGGTGTTCTATTTTCTGTAGCATATTTCCCTATTGTTTTTCCATCAATAGAAATAACTTCCGTTGCTAAATTAGTTTCAGGGTTTTCTAATTCTTCAAAAGTTGGCAAAGCTCCTAAAAAACCCCAAGAAGCAAACAAAAACAGTAATATTAGTAAGGAAAATCCTCCTAAAACGATTCCCCAAAACCATTTGATATATTTTTTAAAACCCGTTGTTTTTTTCTTTGTTGCCATTATTCTTCAATTTTTTCTATACTAAAACCAACATCACTAATTCCTGCTAAAAATGGAATTGGATTGATTTCTCCATTTTTTCTCATTGCTTGTCTTACACTTAAAGTATATATCCCAGAAACTGGAAATTTCTTTCTTTCTTTGTAAAACAGCTTATTGTCTTTAACTTCGGTAAAGCCACTTCCTAAAAAAAAACCTTGTTTATCCGTCATTTCATACTGTAATGTATCTACAACAACTGTTCCGTTAGGAAAATTTAATTCAGAAATTAGGTACAAATTACTAAATTGATAATCGTTGTTGTTTCTAATATTGATAAATAAGTTTTTTAGAGAAACTGTGTCTTTTACTTCAAACTCAAAAATTATTTTTTTATTGGCTTTCCAAGAAGATTTTTGGATTGTTTTATATTCATTAAACTCTGATGTTTTATCGCATGAAACAAACAAACAAAACATCAAAATAATTATTGAAAAAATACTATTTTTCTGAATCGTTTCCATTTTTTGGAGTGTTATTATTACGACTTCTATTATTTGGTCTTCTTGATTTATTTGGCTTTTTTACTTGGTCTTTTGAGCTGTTTTCATTTGCTTTCGCATTTGTATTAGGCTTTTTATTTGGTTTTGCATTTGCTGCTGGTTTAGGCCTTGGTTTTGGTTTTTGCTTATTTTGCTGTGGAGCTTGTGCTTTATTTTGTTGCTGTGGCTTACCATTTACCTGCGCTTTATTTGGTCGCTTTGCTTGTGGTTTTTTTCTTGCTACGGATTTTTGCTGTGCGTTATTTGTCGTTGCAGCTACGGGTTTCTTTTTGTTTTTATTTCTGTTATTCCTTCTTCGTTTACTTGTTTTTGGAACATCAAAACGCGTAAGACTATCTTGCCCAACTGCATCTTCAAAATCTACTTTAACAGGGATTTCCACATCCGATTCATACTCTTCTAATGAAGCAGATTTTTCATTATTTTTATTTAAATCAATAATTTCTAAAACTTGATCTAATGTCAATCGAAACCATTTAAATCGTTCTTCTTTGTACGTATACCACAGATGATTTTTAAAAATATCCATCTTCACAAAAATGGCATCTCCTTTCTCTGTTTTTAAGACTACATCTTGTTTTGGAAATGTTTTTAACGCATCTAAATAGGTATCTAACTCAAAATTTAAACAGCATTTTAGTTTTCCGCATTGCCCCGCTAACTTTAATGGATTTAAAGATAATTGTTGATAACGAGCTGCTGATGTAGTTACTTTTCTAAAGTCTGTTAACCAAGTAGAACAACACAATTCTCTACCACAAGAACCCACCCCTCCTAGTCTTGCAGCTTCTTGTCTTGCTCCAACTTGTTTCATTTCTACACGAATAGAAAATGCGCTAGCTAAATCTCTAATTAATTGTCTAAAATCTACTCTAGCTTCTGCTGTATAATAAAAAGTTGCTTTATTTCCATCACCTTGATATTCTACATCAGATAGTTTCATTTGCAAACCTAAACGTCCTAAAATTTCTCTTCCTTTTCGTTGAGTTTCTTCTTCTTTTGCTCTAGCTTGTTGCCAAATATCTATATCTCTCTGACTGGCTTTTCTATAAATTTTCTTTACATCTTCATGATCTTCAGTAATTTTGCGTTTTTTCATTTGCACCTTCACCAATTCTCCTGCCAAAGAAACAGTACCAATATCATGCCCTGGAGATCCTTCTACCGCAACAATATCTCCCATCGTGATTGGTAAGTTATCCGGATTTTTAAAAAAATGTTTTCTCCCATTTTTAAAACGGACTTCAAAAATATTAAACCGTTCTTGTCCACTTGGCAACGTCATGTTAGACAACCAATCAAAAACGGCTAGTTTATTACTACCACTTCCGCAGGTACCTGACCCACAATTACCATTACTTTTGCAACCTTTTGGTACTCCATTTTCTGTAGTACCACAACTTCCACATGCCATGTAAAATATATATTTTTATAGTTGTTGGTTGTTGGTTGTTGGTTGTTAGCAAACTGACACTAAAAACTAACTACTAAAAACTAACTACTAATTTTGGTTCATAATTTGATTATCAAGTTGATAGAAACACACAACTTAACAAAGACTAATCCGTAAATATACGCATTCTTAAAGAATGAAAAAATAGGTTTATAAAAGTTATTGTTTCTGTTTTTTCATTTAATTATACACCAAATGTAGTTTGAACTTTTTTAAATTTCTGTGCTATTTAGAATTTATAAGGATTGAATTAGAATCCGTATAAAAATCTATTCTTTTAACAAAAAAAAACTCCTCTTGAAAACAAGTGTTCATAACTATTTTCTTAAATAAGAATAAATACTTATGAATTATAAAATGCTGAAAAATTCTTTTTATAGTGTGCTGATAATTTTATTATTTCACTATTTATTGTAATCTCTTTTACACCAACTTGCTCAATAAGATTCTTATTTACAGCTTTACTTCTGTTAACCTGTATAAATACATTCTTTGGTAATAATTCTAAAAAATTACTTAGTGAACTTCTTATTAAAGTATTTCTTTCTTTATAATGTAACCTAATATACACATGTTCTGCAGCGATATATAAGAGTTCTGATAAGTTAACATTATAGGTAGATGTACCTATATTAACATTTATAAACTCTTGGATTTTATCTTTTAGGTTGTCAAAAATAATGTCTATAGTAGTTAGTATTGTAGCTTCATTTATTGGTTTATTAATATAAGCTTTCGGAGAAAGTTTTCTTATGTTTGTGAGTGTTTCCACATCATTATAAGAAGTAATAAATAAAAACGGAAAAGTTATCCTTTTTTAAATCTAAAAGTTCTGACTTAGATTTATTTACTATTAACTTTTGGTTCTCAATTTGATTTTTTAAATTAATTTCTGCTACTTCTAATTTTTGTTTTTCAACATTAATCCCTATTTCTGCTTTATGGAATTTCTTAAAATAGTACAAAGCAGAATCTTTCTGCCCTATACTTTCTAAAAAAATAGATCTTTTCTCAAAAGTATAGGATTTTAAAAATAAATCGCCTGTTATCTTGGCTTCATTTAGCGCTGAATCTAAATATATTTGAGCTTTTTCTATTTCATTTTCTTTTTGAGAAATACGTGATAATTCTGTGTACATTAAACTTACAGAAAGTGGGTTTTCTAAAAGTTTAAAATCTTTTAAAGCGGCTTGTAAAAATCTTCTCTTGTTTTTATAATCTTTTTTATCACGAAAAAAACTTTGTAACATTTTAGCAATAGCACTAACATCATAATATTTATGAAGATCACCAAAAGCTGCTGCTTTTTGAGCATAAAGCAATCCTATACTATCACTTTTTTCAACTGGTTTTAAAACTCTATAATAAGAAGATTTCCTAAATAAGTACTGCCCATAATACCTGTCTTTTGGTTTTGTGGTATAAATTTCTTCTAACCTATTAAGTTCAAAAAGTGTTTCCCTAGAATTTTCAAAAACCTCAAAAATTAGAGCTCTTTGTACACGAATTCTTACCTCTGCTCTTTCACTTAAAATATCTTTTGATGCTAAAATCTCATTAGTAAGCTCTAATGCTTTTGTATAAAAACTATACTCAGCCAGCGCTTCTACTTTTAAAGATTTTAAATCATTTACAATAAAACCAGATACCTCTTGTCTATATAACAAACTATCTACTTGTACAATAACATTAGAACTTTTAAATTTTAGTAAATCTTTATCTAATTTATTATATATACTTTCAAAATCTTGAGCACTAAAATACTGACACACAAAGAAAAGCGATAAGAAAAAAGCTATATATTTTTTGGCGTCAAATTTTTAAAATAAACAATTACTAGACAAGTTTAAATAAAAAAAAGCTACCTCAAATTATTTGTTCCTAAAAAGGCCTTTTTGTTCTTAAGTAATTTTAAAATTGCTACATTTCATTCTCTTTTCACTAAAAAAGTACTAAATTATATTTTCAGCACCTCAACTTACTAAAATTATACTTTCTCAAGAATCTGAAATAAATTCAGATTGACAAAAACTACTTTTTTGGACAACCTAATAATTTAGGCGATTTTTAAACCTGTTTTACTTCAATAATTTTAACAGGACAGGCTTTTTTTGCTTCCAAAGAAGGTTCAAAAATAGATTCATCAAAAGATTTTATAGTGTAAAACCCTTTTTTTTCTATAGCATGTAACAAGACTGTTTTTCCGTCTTTTTTAGACATTTGAAATTGACTTGGCGCTAATTCTACACAATAATTACAGCCAATGCATTTGTTTCTTTGTAAGGTAATTACTACCATTAATTTTTTGCGAATTCCGTTTTTACAATCTTATACAGCTTGTCAGATCTTCTTATTTTAAAATCTAATTTCATGGTAACTTCGTCTCCTTTTGTTGCTTTTTCTGCCGGAGCATCGTTTACAAACATTTGCTTTATTTCCATTTCCCTGGCTCCTGTTGTTGGTCCAGTTATCAGAATTGTATCACCTAAAGCAACATCGTAAGCATCAATTTTAAATTGACCAATTTTTGCCTTGTCAAAATAATGTTCTCCTTTACCTAAATAAACCTTTTTTTGCGTTGCATTAGAACCCGATTCTTTACTCCATTCTCCTAATTTCTGACCTAAATAATAGCCATTCCAAAAACCACGATTGTACACTTTTTCTAATTCTTGCATCCAAGAAATTACTTTTTCTTTATCGTAGGTTCCGTTTGCCAAACTATCAATAGCATCTCGGTAACATTTAATTACTTTGGCAACATATTCAGGCGCTCTTCCTCTTCCTTCAATCTTTAAAACTTTAATACCGGCATCTGCTACTTGGTCTAAAAAATCGATGGTACATAAGTCTTTCGGAGACATTATATACTCATTATCTAGTTCCATTTCAAAACCAGTTTCTTGATCGATAACCGTATATTTTTTTCTGCAATTTTGTTTACAAGCACCTCTGTTTGCAGATGAATTATGAGAATGCAAACTCATATAACATTTCCCTGAAACTGCCATACACAAAGCACCGTGACCAAAAATCTCTATTTCAATTAACCTGCCCGAAGGACCTTTTATTTGCTCTTTTTCTATAGTTTCTGTAATCTTTTTTACTTGACGTAAGCTCAACTCTCTACTCAACACAATAGTATCAGCAAATAGCGCATAAAACTTAACCGTTTCTATATTTGTAATGTTAATTTGTGTAGAAATATGAACTTCCATTTGCTGTTCTCTCGCCATAGCAATTACAGCTTGATCCATGGCGATTACCGCAGTAATATTTGCTTCTTTTGCCCGTTTTATCAATGTTTTTACAATTGATAAATCATGATCGTAAATAATAGTATTTAACGTAAGGTAGGTTCTTACATTTTTTTCTGAGCATCTTTTAGAAATCTCTTCTAAGTCATCTAACGTAAAATTGATAGAAGCTCTCGCTCGCATATTTAGTTGCTCAACTCCAAAATAAATAGAATCGCAACCATTGTCTAAAGCGGCTTGCATAGATTCAAAATTACCGGCTGGCGCCATTAATTCGATTTTCTGCATGATTTTACTTCTTAAACTTTAAAACTTCAGACCTTCCTTTTTTAAAGATCTTGTTGCTATTTCCTTTCCCTTTTCTAAGTTCTTTTTGTTCTTCGTAAGACAAATGAATTATTTCTTGACAACCCGTAGAACAAGTGTTTTCTGTAGCTTCTGCACATTCATCACATTGAATAAACAATAAATGACATGCTTCATTAGCACAATTTGTATGTGTGTCGCAAGGTTTCCCGCATTGATGACAGTTAGAAACTACATCATCTGTAATACGTTCTGCTCTTCTATGATCGAACACAAAGTTTTTACCAATAAATTTATTCTCGATACCTTCTTCTTTTACTTGACGAGTGTATTCTATAATACCACCTTCTAATTGAAAAACATTTTTAAACCCTTTGTGTTTATAATAAGCAGAGGCTTTTTCACAACGGATTCCGCCAGTACAATACATCAACAAATTTTTATCTTCTTTGTTGTCTTTTAAATCTTCTTCAATAATATCTAAAGAGTCTCTAAAGGTATCTACATCCGGAGTTACAGCGCCATCAAAATGACCAATTTCACTTTCGTAATGATTACGCATATCTACACAAATTGTATCAGGATTTGCCAACATTTCGTTGAATTCCTTTGCGTTTAAATGCACTCCTTTAGCAGTAACATCAAAAGTTGCATCATTTAAGCCATCGGCAACAATTTTATCTCTCACTTTTACTTTTAACTTCAAAAATGATTTATTGTCTTGTTCAACAGCAACATTTAAACGAATATCTTTTAAAAAAGAAATACTGTCTAATTGGTCTTTTAAAGCGTAAAAATTTTCTGATGGAACAGATAATTGAGCATTTATTCCTTCATAAGAAACATAAATTCGCCCTAAAACATCTAAATTATTCCATTCCAGAAATAACTTATCTCTAAATAATTGTGGGTTTTCTATCTTATAATATTTATAAAAAGAAATTGTAAGGCGGTCTTTTCCCGCTTCATCTATTAAAGCAGCGCGTTCCTTTGCGCTTAACTTGTTGTACAGTTGCATGCTATACTATTTAAGTTATACAAAAATTATGGTTTTTCTAAAAACCAATGCAAATGTACAAGTTTTTTGAATTTTGTTGTTTAAAATCATACTTTTTACATGAATTTGATATTTTTTAAACTTCCTCTTAAAATTTCAAGAAAAAGACATGCTTTAAAATCATTTTTTTTAAATCTTTGTCTTAATTAATTTTTAAGTAAAAACAGATGAAAATAGCTGTAGTAGGTGCAACAGGAATGGTTGGCACAGTAATGTTAAAAGTTTTAGAAGAACGTAATTTACCTGTAACAGAATTAATTCCTGTTGCATCAGAAAAATCTGCTGGTAAAAAATTATTATATAAAGGAAAGGAATATACCATTGTTACCTTAGAAGATGCTGTAAAAATGAAACCAGATGTTGCTTTATTTTCTGCTGGTGGTGATACTTCTTTAGAATGGGCCCCTAAATTTGCTGAAGTTGGCACAACGGTTATTGATAATTCTTCTGCTTGGAGAATGGATCCTACTAAGAAATTGGTGGTACCAGAAATTAATGGTGATGTTTTAACAAAAGACGATAAAATTATTGCAAATCCAAACTGTTCTACAATTCAGTTAGTGGCCGTCTTATCTCCGTTACATTTAAAATACAAAATGAAACGTGTGGTTATTTCTACCTATCAATCTGTTTCTGGTTCTGGTGTAAAAGCAGTTCAGCAATTAGATAATGAAGAGGCTGGTATTGAAGGAGAAATGGCATATCCTCATAAAATTGGTAGAAATGCATTACCTCATTGTGATGTTTTCTTAGAAAATGGATACACAAAAGAAGAAATGAAGTTGGTTAAAGAACCAAAGAAAATTTTACGTGATGATTCTTTTTCTGTAACTGCAACTGCGGTTAGAATACCAACTGCTGGCGGGCATTCTGAAGCTGTAAATGTTCAGTTTGAAAATAATTTTGATTTAGACGAAGTACGTACCATTTTAAGCAAAACTCCTGGTGTTATTGTAGAAGATGATTTAGAGAACAACTTGTATCCAATGGCAATAAATGCACATAATAAAGACGAAGTTTTTGTTGGTCGTATTAGAAGAGATGAATCTCAAGAAAATACCTTAAATTTGTGGATTGTTGCAGACAACTTAAGAAAAGGTGCAGCTACTAACACAGTTCAAATTGCCGAATATTTAATTGCGAATAATTTGGTGTAAAATATATGTAATGTCAACATTTTACAAAGTAACCATACAAGAAGTACAACAAGAAACCGCAAATGCGGTTTCTGTTTTGTTAAAAATACCTCAGAATCTAAAACCTGAATTCAATTTTACCTCAGGCCAATACATTACTTTACAAAAAGTAATTAAAGGAGAAGAAATTAGAAGAGCATATTCTATTTGTTCTTCACCAAAAAGTGATAAAATTAGAGTTGCCATAAAAGCAGTAGAGAACGGAACATTTTCTATTTACGCTACATCAAAATTAAAAGCAGGTGATGAAATTGAAATTTCTAAACCAGAGGGGCGTTTTCTATTAAAACCAGAAGCAAACAAAAACTATATTGCTTTTGCTGCAGGATCTGGAATTACCCCAATTTTATCGATGATAAAAACGGTTTTAGAAACTGAACCTACCTCTAAATTTACGTTAGTTTATGGAAACAAAACTATTAATGACACCATCTTTTATAAAGATTTAAATAGTTTAAAGGCAACCTATACTAATCAATTAAACTTACATTATATTTTTAGTAGAGAAGAAGTAAAAAATTGTTTACGCGGTAGAATTGACCAAAACGTAACCAATTATTTTGTTAAAAACATGTATAAAGAAACTTCTTTTGACGCCGCTTTTTTATGTGGACCCGAAGAAATGATACAAGAAGTCTCTAAAACTCTAGAAAACAATAAAATAGCAAAAGAAAACATTCATTTTGAATTATTTACTGTTTCAATTGATGAAAAAGCTGCTTCAGAGATTAAAGAAGGAACAACAGAAATAACCGTTTTATTAGATGATGAAAAAACAACTTTTAACATGCAGCAAACAGACAACCTTCTATCTGCTAGCTTACGTAATGATTTAGATGCTCCTTATTCTTGTCAAGGTGGCGTTTGTAGTTCTTGCCTTTGTAAAGTTACAGAAGGAAAAGCAGTAATGGTTAAAAACTCTATTTTAACGGATAGCGAAATCGAAGATGGATTCGTTTTAGCATGTCAAGCATATCCAACAACATCAAAAATAACAATTGACTTTGATGACGTTTAAAATCCGTATTTTTGTATAATATGGATTTTTACGATTTTAAAAACGCTTTTTTTATTGGTTTTTTCATGGCTTTTATGATTGGACCAGTATTTTTTATGCTGATACAAACCAGTGTTTTAAAAGGTGCACGGGCAGCAATAGCCTTTGATTTAGGTGTCATTCTTGGCGACTTATGCTTTATTTTAATAGCTTATTACGGTAGTAGACCTTTATTAGAAAAAATTAAAGATGATCCAAGATTATTTTTTATTGGAGGATTGGTTCTAATTATTTATGGATTAATTACTTACCTTGATAAAGAAAACAAAAAACAAGCCATCAAATCTGCAAAAATTGTAGAAGTTCCTATTAAAAACAATTACTTAAAACTATTTTTTAAAGGATTCTTTTTAAATTTTATAAATGTTGGTGTTTTAGCTTTTTGGTTAGGGACTGTTTTAGTTATTGGACCTTCTTTAAAAATGAATCAAAATGCTATTTTCTGGTATTTTGGAACCGTTTTAGTAGGATATTTTGTGACTGATTTGGGAAAAATATTTCTCGCAAAACAACTTAAAAATAAAATGACTCCTCAAGTAATCTACAGAGTTAAAAGAATTATGGGGATCATTTTAATTATCTGTGGAGTTTTCTTAATGCTAAAGGGGTTTATTCCTAATGAAAAGATTGACGAATTAATAAATTAAAATATTATTGCGTAATAAAAAAAGCGAGGCTTTCACCTCGCTTTTTTTATTAAGTTAACAATATAACCTTATTTTACTTCAAAAACATTGTTTTCTAAGTTCACATCAGCCATTAATTTACTTTTATCTATCTCTACAGATTTTATCGTTTTAGACGTTGTAAAAGTATACGTTGGCATTGCCCAACCCCAATCTTCTATAACTTTTGCCGCTGTTGGTTTGTTTCCTCTCATCATTCTTAAAGGGATATTAAAACTTTGCGTAGTCCCATCTGTGTATATAACTTCTAAATCTATTGGCATAGGCATTTGTCCAATTCTTTCTAACGTTATTGTTTTTCCTTCAACAGATTTTATACCGTAATCTATGGTATGTAAGGTTTCTATCCATTCATTTAAATACCATCCTAATTGAATTCCAGAAACTTTTTCCATAGTTCTTTTTATATCATTAGGTGTTGGGTGTTTAAAACTAAAATCTTTAAAATATTTTTTAATTCCTTTGGCTGTATTTTCTGCTCCAATAATATATTCTAATTGTGCTAAAAACATACTTCCCTTACCGTAACTAGCAAAACTATAACCTCTATTTGTTTGATATCTGTCTGCATGAGTTGTAAGAACTTCTTCTGAACCAGATTTTACCATAAAATTGTAACCTCTATAAGGACCTGCATTTGGATTCTTATTTTCTCTTTTCATTATTCTAGCAGATGCTTTTGCAGAAATATAACTTGTAAAACCTTCATCCATCCATGGATGTAAACTTTCATTTGAAGCTAATAAAAACTGAAACCAAGTATGCGCCATTTCATGAGCCGTTACTCCAAAAAGACTTCCAAACTTACGTTTTCCTGTAATTAAAGTAGACATTGCATACTCCATCCCTCCATCTCCTCCTTGAATAACAGAGTATTGCTTATAAGGATATTGGCCAATATTTTCAGAATAATACGACATTAACTCTGCTGTTTTTGGTTGTAAATCTTTCCAGTTTTTAAGATACTCTGCGTCTAAGTCTTTCTTATATAAAAAATGTAATTGAAGCCCATTTTTCATTTCTAAAATATCATGATTATAATTTGGATCTGCTGCCCACATAAAATCGTGAACATTTGGTGCTTTAAAATGCCATGTTAATTTTTCTCCTAAAGGAATATTTAATGCTCTGGTCTTATCTTCATAACCATGTCCAATTTCTTGCGGATTTTGTAAGTTTCCTGTTCCTCCTACAACATAATTTTTATCTATATGTAGTGTCACATCAAAATCTCCCCAAACCCCATGAAATTCACGAGCAATATATGGAGGCGTATGCCAACCTTCAAAATCATATTCTGCCATTTTAGGATACCATTGTGCCATAGACAAAGCAACTCCTTCTTTGTTATTTCTTCCAGAACGACGAATTTGCACAGGGACTTGCGCATCAAAAAGCATATCAAAAGTTACGCTTTCTCCTGCTTTTATAGGCTTATCTAAAGTTACCTCTAAAATAGTTCCTACCGTCTCAAAATTAACTGCAGCACCGTCTTGTTTTAAAGAGTTTACTTTAATATAACCTATTTCATTGGGTTTTAATTTGCTAATTCTATCTCTAACCCTTCCATCTGGATCTTTAATATTTAAAGAGCGAACATCCATTTGTGAACCTGGTTGAAACGCATTAAAATACAAATGATAAAATACTTTATCTAGATCGTCTGGAGAGTTGTTTGTATAAACCAACTTTTGTTTTCCTTTATATTGATAGTTGTTTACATCCATATCAATATCCATCGTATAATCTACATGTTGTTGCCAATAACCATTGTTTACAGATGATTTACTAGATGCTGTATAAGTAACATCTTTTGTTTGTGCACAAGAAACCATTATAATTGCTGATGCTAGAAAAAGTATTTTTTTCATTTTATTAAAGATTAAATTAGTTGATTTTATTTTTTCCCATTAACAATTCTATCTGCCATTTTTAAAGCATTGTAAGCATTTACAATTCTTCCAGAAACAGATAATTCTGAAAAAGGAACTTTTTCTCCTTTTGGATTTTCTCTTGATTTAGACCCTGGTTTGATTACATCAAAATTAATTTTAACACCCGAATTCATTAAGATATGCTTTACCTGACTAGCAGATAATTGTGGGTAATAAGAACGAATTAATGCTGCTACACCTGCTGTTGATGGAGCTGCCATAGAAGTTCCACTTAAAGATTGATATTTATCTTGTGGAACAGTTGCATAAATATCTACTCCTGGAGCAAAAACATCTACATTTTTCTTACCATAGTTAGAGAAAGTAGCTGGTAAGTTTTCATCATAATGCAAACTCATTGCTCCAATAGTTATAACATTATCAGAAATTTCTGAAATTAAATCCTCAGAATCATTAGGAAATGTTTTTACAACATCAATATTATCTCCATCATTTCCTGCTGCATTTACAATTAACACATCTTTCTTTGCGGCATATTTTATCGCATCAAAAACCCATTGTTTGTTTGGCGAATATGCTTTTCCAAAACTTGTATTAATAACTTTTGCACCATTATCTACGGCATATCTTATTCCTAAAGCTACATCTTTATCATGCTCATCTCCATCAGGAACTACACGAGCTGTTAAAATTTGCACATTATTTGCTACTCCATTTACACCTTTTCCATTATTTCTAGAAGCTGCAACAATACCTGCAACATGAGTTCCGTGCATTTCTAAAACTTTAGAACCAATTACATTATTATTACCGTAAAATTTATCGTTTATATCATACAAATCATCTCCTAAAGTTTGACGTACATTAAAGTCTAAATCATAGCTTTTAGAAGCTTCCTTCCCTTTTTTATAATCTGAAAGCTGTTTTTTATAATCTAACAATCCTTTTTCTGTCATTCCTCTACTCATAATTGCAGCAACATCTGCAATTTTTGCTTCTAACTTTGGATTATTAGGTTTCGCGTTTTTTAAATCTTCTAAAGAAAAATCTTCTTTTCCTATGAATTTTTTAACCTCATTAAAATTTTGTTGAAGTTGGTTAATTCTTTCTTCTGTACTATTAAGGTTTTCTAATTCTTTCTTAAGAGCTTCTGCAGATTTTGTATACTTTTCTTTTAATTTAAGATATTCTTCAAATTCAGCTTTATCAGTATCTGCAATTTCTGAAGCTTTTTTATCTCCAAACTTATCCATCCCTTTTTTTACAATTCTGGTAAGCTCTAATTGATCTGCGTTTACAATTTTTCCTTCTTTATTTCCTAAGAAATTCCATCCATGAATATCATCTATATATCCGTTTTTATCATCATCTATACCATTACCTGCAATCTCTTTTGTATTAACCCAAGCAACATCTTTTAAATCTTCATGCTCTACATCTACACCAGAATCAGCTATTGCTACAATAATCTTAACTCCTTTTTTTCCTTGTAAAAATTGATATGCTTTTTCTATACTCATACCAGGAATAGAATCTGTTTGTAAGTCTAAATGACTCCAAGTATTCTTTTGGTTTTCCGATAATCCCCCTTTTTTTGCAGTAACATTAATAACATTATCAACCCCAACAGGAACAGGAATTGTACTTATTGACGATTTACAACTTGCAAATAAAACTCCAGCAACAGCTGTATAAAAAATTGGTTTTAATACTCTCATCTTAATTAAATATGTTTGTAAATTTATGTGTTTCTTTTAATCTAACTCCTTTTTCAGTGTGCTGCAAGGTACATAGTTCATTGTGTGCATCATGCTCTAAAAATAGGTAGTAATTATTGTCTGCAGCTTCTTTTAAAAAGGCCGCTTTTTCTTTAATAGTAAGTAATGGTCTTGTATCATATCCCATAACATAAGGCAAAGGGATATGTCCTACTGTAGGTAATAAATCCGCCATAAAAACAATTGTTTTGTCTTGATATGTTATTTTAGGTAACATTTGTTTTTCTGTATGACCATCTACAAATAATACATCAAAACCTATTTGATCTTTTGCATTTCTATGGATAAAATTTAATTGTCCACTTTCTTTAATCGGATTGATATTTTCTTTTAAAAAGGAAGCTTTTTCTCTTGGGTTAGGTTCTGTTGCCCATTTCCAATGATTGTCGTTAGACCAAAATTTTGCGTTTTTAAAAGCAGGTTGTAGTAACGTTTTTTCTGAATTCCACTCTATACTTCCTCCACAATGATCAAAATGAAGATGAGTTAAAAAAACATCAGTAATATCATCTTTATGAAAACCAATTTTTGCTAAAGAACTATCTAAAGAAAAGTCTCCAAAAAGATAATAATAACTAAAGAATTTGTCGGATTGCTTGGTTCCTAAACCGGTGTCTACTAAAATTAATCGGTCTCCATCTTCAATAAGCATACAGCGCATGCTCATATCTATCAAGTTATTTGAGTCTGCAGGATTGGTCTTTTGCCAGATAGACTTAGGAACTACACCAAACATAGCTCCACCATCTAATTTAAAATTTCCTGTTTCTATGGGATATATTTTCATTCTAAAAAATTAAAATCATTAAAAATTATTTATAAAAATAATCATTTAATGATTTAATATTGTAAAAAACCATTTTTTTGGTTCTAAGAATGCAAATATTGTAAAAAAAATGTTTTTTTTCTGTTAAGAAAAGTCTAATTCTTAAGAAGTATAAAGTGTTTTTTTATGATTTTTCAATAATTTTACTTTACTTAAAAATTTTACAATTTTTAACAATACAAAAACACCTATAGCTAAGCCAAAAATTACAAATCCTAATTGATTTTCAAAAATTGACGAAGTAGCAATTATATTGTCTGGAGGTAAAATTTGTAAAAACATAATTTTGTAGTTTTAAATTTGGTTGTTCAAATATACAATCATCTTCAATCCTATTTTTCTACTTTTCGATAAGTAGTTGTTTTTTTTCGACAAAAGGTAATGCGCTAACTATAAGCAACTTACTCTTTTATAATTATTTCTTGTTTTATTTGATTTCCAAAATTATCTGTAACAACAATAACATAGTTTCCTGATTTTAAATTTATTGCATAATTATGAGTTTCTTTTGTTGTAGCTACAAACTCATTATTTATATACCAATACAATATCGACTCGGTATTTGAATGTGCTACTTTTAAAACAATTTCGTTCTTTTTACCATCAAAATTTTTGGGCAAAAAAATGATGCTTTTTTCTGTAGGATAAATAAATTTCATAGCATTTTTTACTTCACCTAAACAATCATTTCTAAACTTTGGTAAGGATTTGTAAAACGGATTTTTATCCTTATAGTAATATTCCATTAAAGGAGGCAATACAAACCAAGATTTTTGCTTTATTTTATCAAAATTTTCACAAGATGTATTTACCTGATAATTTTCTGATGCATCTACATTTACCAAAAAATGATACGGACAAGGTTTTGTTTTTAAACCGGCATTTTGTACAAATTGTAATGTTTTTTCTTCACAATTATCTGTAGCTCTATAACCACTTTTTGTACAAATTTCTATTTCTGTCATTTCATCAAAAGGTTTTTCAAACCATTCTGAATTTGGTAATTTATCAAAAACATCAAATAAAATTGGTGCGGCTGCTTGCACACCAACCAAACCTGGTCTTCCTTCTCCATCTGCATTTCCAACCCAAACGCCAACTATATAATCTTTAGTTGCTCCAATTGCCCATGCATCTCTAAATCCAAAACTTGTCCCTGTTTTCCATGCAATCTGTTTAGATGAATCAAAAAACTTCCAATTTTGGTCTGCATTAGGTCTGTTAACATTCTTTAAACTCTCAAAAGTTAAATAAATAGAAGCCGCATCAAAAATAATTTTTTCAGATGATTTTTCACCAAAATCTATTTTTTTATCCGCATAAAAAGTAGGTTCACAAAATTCATTTTTAAAATACCTGCTAGAGTTTTCTGTAAAATGATTTATGGTAGATGCCATAGAAGCGTAACTTTTACATAAATCCCATAAATTACTTTCTGCGCCACCTAAAGCCAATGTTAGTCCGTAATAATTCGGATCTTTTTTTAAATCTCTCAATTTTAATTTTTGTAAATAATGATGAAACTTCTCCAAACCAAAACTTTGCAACATTCTTACTGTTGGCACATTTAAAGATTTAGACAAAGCTAGTTTTGCTGAAACTGCTCCTGCATATTTTTTATCAAAATTTTCTGGTTGATAACTTCCAAAATGGGTTGGTACATCTGCAACTAACATATTTGGTAACAGATCTCCACTGTCTAACATTGCAGCGTACAAAAAAGGCTTTAATATACTTCCAGTACTTCTTGGTTTGTCAATTACATCTACATCTTTTTGATTTATTTTTGATGTTTTAGAATTACCAACATATGTTAAAACTTGACGCTTTTCTACATCCAACACCAAAACAGAAATATTACTTATTTCATTGTTTTTCAATGTGTTATAATGATTGTCAACAATTGAATTTACTTGAGTTTGCAACTTTTTATTAATAGTGGTTTTTACAAATTCTCCTTTCTTTTTACGATTTATTTTTTGCAATAAATGTGGTGTAATTTGTGGAAGGGCATAGGGTTTCTGTGGTAATTCTTCTAAAACAGACAACTCATACGTTAATGAATCAATTATTTTTTTAGTGAGTAACTTTTTTAACAATCGATTTCTTTTTACTAATAATCTCTTTTGATTTTTACCAGGATAAATCAAATTAGGTGCATTTGGTAAAACAGCTAAAGTTGCAGATTCTGCCCAAGATAAATCGGATGATTTTCTATTAAAATAACGCCAAGAAGCTGCGTCTAAGCCCACTACATTTCCGCCAAATGGTGCATTCGAACTCCACAAAGAAATAATTTTTTCTTTAGAAAAACGAAATTCTAAACGTGTGGCTAAAATTAATTCTTTTACCTTCTCAAAATAGGTTCTAGATTTATTGTCTCTGCTTAAACGAATTACTTGTTGTGTAATGGTACTTCCTCCTCTTTTTACACTTCCTGCTTGTAAATTTTGTTTTAAGGCTTTAAAAATTGAAATCGGATTAAACCCAGGGTGTTTATAAAAATACTCATCTTCAAACTGAATTAAACAGGTTTTAAACTTCTGTGGAATGGAATCGTTATGCGGAAAACGCCATTGACCATCTGTTGCTATTAAGGCCCCCAACAACTCATTATTTTTACTTGTAATGACTGTTGATGTTGGTTTGGTAAATAACTTATTTGGTAAACAAAATACATAGAAAATCAGTAGAAAAACAACCAATATTGTTTTCTTTTTATGCCTTTTTATGTAGTTTGTTATTTTCAATTTTGATGTATTAAAAGTTATAATGTCAGTTCGAGTACTGTCGAGAACTCATTAAAACCTCTCGACTGCGCTCGAGGAGAAACTCAACAGTTTATTTAAATCTAATTGTCAGTTCGAAATGAGCCTTTTGAGGCGATTGAGAAATCTCACAAGTTCGGTATTGATTATGAGATTCCTCTACTTTTGTTATTCGGAATGATCTGTGTTAAAAACCTATTGTTTTTTGTTAAATTTTCATCTAATTACAGCAATATAAATTTTGATGAT
>NZ_JAKQYM010000039.1 GCF_022662535.1 Polaribacter marinus | reverse complement strand
CTAAACGGCTAAAAAAATCTTTTGAACGGTATAAATTAACCTAAAAAAAGGTCAACCTATATCAGTATAATACAAAACAGCATATTTCAAAAAATATATATAATAATTGGAATAATCATTCCAATTATTATATATTTACAAAGTGAATAAAAAACAAACCATATTATCATCTGCTCTTAAAATTCTTGTGAAAAAAGGTGTACATAACACACCTATGTCTGCTATTGGAAAAGCTGCAAAAACTGGAATGGGAACTATCTATAATTATTTCCCAAATAAAGATGCCTTAATTAATGAAATTTACACAGATATAAAAAAACAAGAAAAATTATTATTTGAAAATTTTGAAGCGGATAAGCCAATCAAAACTCAATTTGAAAACTATTTTACTATAGCAGTCGACTTTTTCATCGATAATCCTAATTATTTCCAATTTATGGAGCAACTGCAAGCTTCTCCTATTATAACGGAAAATAGTAAAGAAGAAGGTAGAAAATCTATTACTCCTATTTTTGAACTTTTAACACTAGGAAAACAACAACATATTATAAAAAACATTGACATCGAAGAAATTTTAATGTTTATAGGTGGAGCTATTTTATCTTATTTAAGATGGTATTTTAATCAAACAGAGAACAAACAAACCTCGCTTAAAAATCAAGTAATAATGGTTTGGGACGCAATCAAAGAATAAAAAAATTTATCAATAATTTGGAATGAACATTCATTCCATAAAGTTAACAATTATGAAAAAAAACGTATTAATTACAGGAACGTCAACAGGAGTAGGATTTGAAAGTGCTATTCTATTCGCTAAAAACAACTATAAGGTTTACGCTACAATGCGTAATCTTAAAAAAGCTGACAAGCTTAAACAAAGAATTTTGGAAGAAAATCTTAACATAGAAGTACTTCCTTTAGATGTAACTAAAGTAGCCTCTATAACATCTGTTGTAAAAACAATTATAGAAAAAGATGGAAAAATAGATGTATTAGTCAATAATGCAGGAGCTGGTTTTGCAAAAACAACAGAGCAGGCTTCAGAAGAAGAAATTAGATGGGTTACTGACGTAAATTATCACGGAGTTGTATTTTGCACACAAGCAGTATTACCATATATGAGAAAACAAAAATCTGGTCAAATTATTAGTATTACTTCTGTTGGTGGTTTGGTTGGACAACCTTTTAACGAATTATATTGTGGTGCTAAATTTGCTGTAGAAGGGTTTATGGAAGGACTTGCAACCTATGTTAGTGATGCTTTCAATATCAAAATTACTTGTGTTGAACCAGGAGGTATAGCTACAGAATTTATGACGTCTGCTATTGAAAAAACAGCTATTGAGGGACAATTTGCAACAGGCGAATACGCACCAATATTTGACAAATATATGGCAGGAAACCAAAAAAGAGCAAATGAAAGCAAAGAGCAAGTGTATCAAACAGGAATAGAAGTCGCAGAAGTTGCTTTAGGTATTGCTCAAAACGAAAATCCTCCTTTAAGAATCCGAACTTCACAATGGGCTGAAGATTTTTGTAAGTTAAAAACAAAAGCTGACCCAGATGGCCATAAAATAGTGAAACAATTACAAGATAGTTTTTTATAATATGAAAGTAATATATTGGTCTTCGACAGCAATAATATCCGCTTTTCTCTTCTTAAGCTCTTATAGCTATTTATTCAGTAAAAGTACAATTCAAGGAATTAAAAATTTAGGATTTCCTGACTTTTTCAGGGTAGAACTAGCTGTTTTAAAGTTGATAGCTGCAATAGTATTACTAATACCTTTTGCTTCATTACAACTAAAAGAATGGACTTATGCAGGTGTTGGATTGTTTTTAATAACGGCTTTAGTCGCACATATCAAACATAAAGATTCTATCTTTATTATGCTTCTACTTCTAATACTTTTGGCGATTCTAATAATATCCAACATATATATGAACAAGCTTTTAAAATAAATACTGTGGGTAACATTGTATATAAAAAATAGTGAGGATAGCACAAATCATCAAGGTTTGTGCTTTTTTATATCTTTGTGTTTAACTGAAAAGTTAGTGAATTTAAATTCGCTACTTTTCATATACGAAACCGTTGTAGGTAATGCAAAAAAAATCCGTTAATAATAAAGTAAATTGGGAAAACTAAAGATGAAATTTAAAAATAACCTTTTTTTATTATTTATAATTATAACTGTATTTGCTTGCAATAAACCAGTTGAAAATAAAAATTCTTCTTCCACTCAATCAAAAGATTTAATCAAAACAGAAAATGTAATATTTGAGAGTGAAGGAATAAAATTGGCAGGTACAATTTATAGTCCTGAAAACCCTCAATCAGCTTTAGTTCTTGTTCACGGTTCTGATTCAGTACCTCGAATGTCAAAAATGGCTGAATTATTAGCAAAAAATGACATTTTAGTGTTTACTTATGATAAACGTGGAGTTGGAGAATCTGGCGGAATTTATGCAGGACCCGAAGTAGGTACGAATAATATTAGTATTGAGAATCTAAATTTATTAGCAAAAGATGCGAGCTATGCTGTAGATTTAATACATAAAAAAAGTGAAGATTTGCCTATTGGTCTTTTTGGTGCGAGTCAAGCAGGTTGGATAATTCCAATTGTTGCAAATAAAAATGCGTTAGTAAAATTTATGGTTTTATTCAGTTCACCAACAATCACAACTCTTGAACAATTAAGGTTTCAGTTTTATACAAATGGGAGAACAGATTTTTGGGAAAATTATTCGGAAAAAGACGCACGTGAACATATCAAGAATGACCCTGACAAATATCAATTCAAAGCTACTAACCCGAAAGAATTTCTAAAAACTCTTTCTATCCCTGCTTTATGGCTTTTTGGAGAAAAAGATATTCAAATTCCTGTAAAAATGTGTATTGAACATATAAACACTCTAAAATTAGAAAACAAACCTTTTGAATATGTTTTATTTCCATCATTAGGACATAATACTAATAAAAAAGAACCTATAGAAATTTCGATTAATTGGATAAAACAAAAATCTTTTAACATTAAGAATAATGAAACAGAGAAGTTAGAATGATAAAGCACTACCTACAACAAAGCCGTGTATAATTTTAATTGCTAGGTCTAGCCTGCTTACGAATATTCCTGCGGAATATTCTATTCGTTATTTATTTACTAAATTCACTACTTAAACAACGCAACAAAGCTTATACAACAACGTTAGGCATAATTTGAAACCTGTACTTTCCTGAAATAGGTTGACTAAAAATTAAACACTTAATTATAGT
>NZ_JAKQYM010000038.1 GCF_022662535.1 Polaribacter marinus | reverse complement strand
ATTTATATAAACTTCTATTTTCCTTCGGAAAATAGCCGTTCATTTTAATCGCAACTTTTCATAACACAACAACGTTGCCAGTAATTTGAAAACACCCGAAATGAACGACAAAATTAAAGACTTTTATGAAAACCAAAAATTCGCTCGAATTACGAGAAAAGTTGCGGACGATTGGGACGAAATAAGTCGTGGCTATATTGTTGATTTTTCGCCTGAATTTATAGTTCTTCAGGAATGTGATGATTTTGAGCTGAAAGGTTATAATATTTTGCCGATTAAAGATTTTACGGAAATCCGATTTAATAACAACGACAAATATTATGACAAAATAATGACGTTGGAAAACGAAAAGAAAAATATCGGAATTAAAACTAAATTGGATTTAACTGATTGGAAAACAATTTTTAAATCTTTGCGAAAGAATAAACGAAATGTTGCTGTTTACTGTGAAAATCCCGAATTTGACACTTTTACTATCGGTCCAATAAAACGGATTACGGAGAAATCTGTTTTTATTCAATATTTCAATGCGACAGGAATTCTAGACGAAAAACCAACTAAAATTGAATTGAAAAACATAACGAAAATTTTGTTTGACGATAGATATATTGACATTTTTAGTAAATATTTGAGAGAAAGACGAAAAAAAACTACTGGCAACACCGTGTATAATTAATTGCTTTATTGAGCCTACTTGCGAATATTCCTTCGGAATATTCACGGGTTCGTAAATGTTTGCTAACTTAGTTGCTTAACCACGCAACTAACCATACACAACAACGTTACCCAACATTAAAAAAGAAAAATCGTAACTTTACAAAATGAACAAGGATTTAACAACATCTAACTTACATAGAAGAAATATTCTAAATAATAATTACGCTTTAGAAATTATTTATAATGAAATTTCTTTTCCAGGTATAATGTTCGAAAGTAAGTATCGATTTACTAAAAAGCAAGTGGCAGAATTCTTTGAAATTGACGAAAGAACTGTAGATAGGTATATAGAGAAAAATAAGTCTGAATTTGAGGAATCTGGCTATGAGGTATTAAAGTTTAATCGACTGAAAGAGTTCAAAGTAGCTTATGTCAACGACACGAATGTCGCCAACATAGATGAATCACTTCAAAAAGCACCTTCACTTGGTGTATTTACATTCCGAGCTTTTTTAAATATTGGAATGCTTTTAACTGAAAGCGAAAAAGCTAAATTATTAAGAGCTTTTATTTTAGATATCGTAATAGATGCTATAAATCAAAAACTTGGAGGTAATACTAAGTACATAAATCAAAGAGAAGAAGAATTTTTATCAAGCGCAATAAAAGAGCATAATTATAGACAAGAATTTACTAATGCTTTGGACAATTATGTAGAACCAAATAAATTCAAATACGCCCAACTAACAAATAAAGTTTATAAAAGCATTTTCAAAGAAGATGCGAAAGAATATCGTCAAATACTTAAATTAAAAAATAAAGAAAGTGTAAGGTCAACAATGTATTCTGAAGTATTAGACCTTGTATCAAGTTATGAAAATGGGTTTTCTGATTTTTTAAAAAATCATTCTGAGAAAGCGAATAGAAAATTACGCCTCTCTGAAACAAATACCTTATACGACCAATTTGAACATCTAACTAATTCTATTTACGAACCGCTAAGAGAAAAAGTAAGAGGATTAATGGCCAGCAGAGATATGGCATTTAGAGATGCATTACATGAAAAGCTGAAAAACTATATTACACACTTAACAACTGAGGAATTTGACAAATTTTTAGGAGAAAAAAGTTTGGATTTAGAAGACAGAATTCTAAATAATATTGATGTTTTCAAAAGGTTAAAAGATAGATAATGGAAACGTATATTTATTTTGACATTCAACACGCAATTAGAACACATGACTTTATAATAGAGAATTCCGGAGGGAATTTAGGGATTATTGAAATCGGAAAAATTGAAAGTGTTTTAGAACATATACAAAACGACCTTTATTATCCTGAATTCGAAGAAAAACTAACTCACCTTGTATTTGCTGTAAATAAATTTCATGCATTTAATGATGGAAATAAAAGAACCTCAATTGCATTAGGTGCATATTTACTTGAAGTGAATGGAATTGAATACTGTATAGATAAATTCATTATAGAAATGGAAAATATAGCAGTACATGTTGCAGACAATAAGATTGATAAACAATTACTACAAGAGATAATTAGCTCAATATTGATAGAAGATTATTTTAATGAAGAATTAAAATTGAAAATTATAGATGCTTTAAGCGAATAAAAAACGTTGGGTAACACCGTATATAATTTATTGCTAATTACAGCATATTTACGAAAATTCTCGCAGATTTTCTATTCCGTTTTTATTTGTTAACTTAGTTACTTAACCACGCAACAAACCATATACAAACACGTTGTAAGTAATTTAAGAAACCCAGAAACTATGATTAAAAAAGTACTGACATTTTTACTTTTAATAACCTTTATAAGCACAAGTTTTGGACAAATAACTTCAGACAAAGAAGCAACAGAATCATTGAATTGGATAATAGAAAACCCACAAATTGAATCCGATAGTTTATTTACTAATAAATCTGCCAACATTTTTAAATGGTATGCATCAAACAATCCACAAGTTGAAATGCGAGTAAGCGGAATCAGTGAGTTTATGGATTCAAGCAAATCTTATAAGTTTTTCAAAGAAATTCTTATGATTTATACATTAAGCGAAATTGACAATCAAATTAGCAAAAATGTTAACAAGAATGAATCATCATTTTTGGCTATTTCCAATGTTTTAAAATATTACGACAGAATTATAAAAATTGATGAAAATTATAAAAATTCAGTTTTACAAAAATATTCTGCGCTTTCCGAAAAGGATTTGAAAAAACAAATGAAAAAACTACAATAAAATGGCTGACGGAAGTTTATCACAGTTTAAAGCGACTTTAGCAAGAAAAATAGAACGAAACCAAAAAAGGCAAGCAAGGTCTGACAGAAATTCGTCAAGCTATAAAAGTTCTAATTCAAAACCTGAATATAATTTCCCAAAACTATCGGAATCTGAATTGGAGAAAGTAAAAAATGACATTCGAAAAAAAGCAAAATCGGAAAGAAAAAAGGAACTGATAACTATTGCAATCATCTTTATATTTTTGACTTTAATAATTTTATATCTAATTTGAATTTGAATAAAAAAACTACTTACAACAACGCATAAAAAAAATTGCTATATTTAGAACTAATTTTAAAAGTCGTTGCACTTTTGCTACTTCTGATTTTCCTACGGAAAATCCTCGCACGCAAAAACGCAACTCTTTTTATACAAGACCGTTGCCAAAAATTGCGCTCACTCATATTCTGAAAATTGGAATTTATGATTTTATCAATGTGTGTTTTCAATA
>NZ_JAKQYM010000037.1 GCF_022662535.1 Polaribacter marinus | reverse complement strand
ACTTTTCTTGTTAATATTAATTTTAAATGTAATTAATTCTAACAAAGTATTTAACACTTGACAAACATAGGATGACACACGTCGTTGCGAACTTAGTGAAGCAATCTGTTTATAAAAATAAAAGTGTAGATTGATGTATCTTTTCTTTTTTTAATGAAGTTAAGATTATTAATATTTTTATAAGTGATCTACAAAATACATATTAATTTTACCTTTTCCCTTTGCTTCAATTGCGCCTCTAGATTCAAAGAAAAACTCTTTATTGTCTTTTAAAATGTTGAAGGTTGATTCGCTAATATTTACTCTACCTACAGCTCCAGAACTTTCCATTCTACTTGCTACATTAACAGCATCTCCCCAAATATCATAGGCAAATTTCTTTGTTCCAACAACCCCAGCAACAACAGAACCAGAGTTGATCCCTACTCTAATGGCTAGTTTTGGTTTATCATTTGCCGCATTTAACATTGTTCTATTTACAAAATTAACAATATCTAAAGCTGCCAACGTAATTTTATAAGCATGGTCTTGACTAGGAAATGGTAATCCTGATGCACACATGTATGCATCACCAACCGTTTTAATTTTTTCTAATCCGTGTTTCTCTATAATTTCATCAAATTTAGAAAAGTAAAAGTCAATACTTTTCACCAGTTCTTCTGGAGTTAAATTTTCAGAAAATTGAGTAAAGCCCTTAAAATCCGTAAAAAGAACAGAAACTGATTCGAATCTTTTTGCCCTAACACTTCCATTTTCTTTTAGTTCTTTAGCAGTTTCATCGGGTAAAATATTTTTTAATAAATTATCAGAACGCGTTTTTTCTTTTGCAATAATTTTGTTGTTTTTAAATAGAGAAACACTAATGAACCCAATTAATAAAAGGGCAATACCAATAGCAATAACAATAATTTTTTGAGTTTTATTTTGCTCATTTAATATTTCTGTTTTTGCTTGTTGTTTGGTTAATTCTAGTTTTGCTTTTTCATCTGCAATGGCTAATTTGCTCTTTGTTTCTAAATCTGCCATTGCTTTTACTTTATCTACATTACTAACACTATCTCTATAAATAACATGCTTTTTATATAAATTTAAAGAGTTTTTGTATTGTCCTCTTTTTTCGTAAATTGTAGATAGCTTTAAAAAACCATCACTTATTTGATCTTTAAAACCATATTTTTCTGCAAGATCAAGACTTTTTTGTGAGTATTCTAATGCCTTTTTATTTTGTTTTTTTGCTGCATAAATATCTGACATTGCATTAAGATACACGCATATAGGGTAAAAGTCTTCAATTTCTGTTAGTACTCTTATCGCTTCATTTAGATTTTTTTCAGCTTTAATATTTTCATCTTTTTCTGCGTATACTAGTCCAACATTTCCTAAATTATATGCTTCACCAACTTCTGATTTTGCTGCTTTAAAAAGTCTTTCTGATTCTTTAAAATAATATAAAGCAGAATCTAATTTTTGTTGATTATAATACTCATCTCCTAAGTTTAAGTGAGCAGATGCCAAATTAATGGTATCTAAAGGATTTATTTCTTTTAAAAGTTTAATACTACTTCTATAGTAACTAACGGCATTTTTACTATCTTCCATAATAGAGTAAGCATCTGCAATAGCAATTTTTATACTTGCGTATTCTGAATTTAAATTTTTATCTAGAGCAACTTTAGACGCTTTAAAGTAATGGTCTAAAGCTTCTGTTAAATCTCCATTTAAACGATAAGCATTTCCCATTTGTAAATAGCCAGAATAAATATATTTTGCAGAATCCATTTCTTTCGCAGATTCAATTAATTCTTTACTATAAATAAGAATTTCATCAGTATTGGTTTCTGAAAAGGCTATATCTTCTAATATTTTTAATTTTTGGGCTCTTTGGTAATTGTTTTTTTTAAACTTTATTTTTAAGCTATCGCTTAAACTTTGATCTTGAGAAAAACTTTGAAATGTACATAAAGTAAAAAAGCCCATTAAAAAATAGGCTTTAAATAATTTTGCTTTTGATATTTTACTTAAGTTTCTCACTAAATTGATCAATATTATTAATATTAACGAGTTCTTCTAATTTTAATTTTTGGGTCTATTATAAAGGTCTTTGAATTATCTAAAACACCATTTTCTACTAAGTTGATCTGAATGTCAAATTTTATTTCACTTCCTACAGTAACACCTTCTTTAATCGTAAAACCTGCAATCATTTCTTCACCTTGTTGCGCCCCTGGTATATTTGGAAGATAAATATACTCTAAACCTGTATTCCAGAATTCTAGATCTCCAGAATTATAAATAAAACCTGCATTCCAAGTTGTTGTTGTAGAAGAATTTGTTTTTATAATATAGCTAATCTCATCACCAATAATAGCTTCAGTTGTATAGTTAGCAGCAGATTGTCCATCTTCAAAGCTCACTAAAGAAGTTATATCTGCCCCATCAGGAAGACTTGCTAATGAACTCACGTCCAAAACAGCTTCTACCTCTATCTCTTTTGGTGTAGTGTTATTGTCATTTGATGAAGCACATCCTAAAAAAAAAGATACAGATAAATAAACTAATCCTATTTTTAAATTTTTCATATTCTTTATATATTTTTTGTTCGGTCAAATATAAGTAATTATTTAAAAGTCACAAGTCTATATTAAAAGTGATGTTTATATATTGTTTAAAGTTTCTTTTTTCGAGCAGTAATAAAATAAACTCCAGTTAATAGAATTATTGAGGCTATAATAGATTGAATTGTTAATTCTTCCTCTAAAAAATACCAACCTAATAATAAGGCAATTACCGGGTTTACATACGCAGATGTTGCTACTTTTTCTGTTGATACAACTTTTAGTAAATAATTAAAAGCAGTAAAAGCAATGATTCCGCCAAAGACAATTAATAAAAGCATGGACATTTGTACATTAGTACTCCAATTGGTTGGATTGCTCCAAGTTTCTTTAAAACAAATACTAGATAAAGCTAATAGTACACCCGCAATAATCATTTGATAGGCTGTACTCACAAAAAAGCTTTTAGGTAAATCGGCTTTAGAAACAAAAACACTTCCATAACTCCAACTTAAAACACAGGTAAGGATCATAAAAATTCCTAAAAGCGCTTGGTCTGAATTTAAAAATTCGTTTTGACTGACTAAAAGGTACATCCCCAAAATACCTAAGGCTATACCAATCATCGATTTTTTCTTCATTGGTTTTCTGTCAATAATTCTCATCAGCAATAAAACAAAAAGCGGTTGTGTAGATGCTATTAATGCCCCAAAACCACTATCTACATATTTTAAAGCCCAAACAAAAACTCCATTTCCGTAGACTAAAAAGAAAAAGCTAGCTAAAAAAGAATTTAGCAGTTGTTTTTTAGTGATAACAAGGCTTAAATTCATCAATTTAGCAATGATAAAAATTAGAATACCTGCAAATGAAAATCTAATAGAAGCTAAAAAAAACGGAGGCAATTCTGTGACAGCAATCTTATTTAATAAATAAGTAGACCCCCAAATAACATAGATGGCAAAGAAAGCAAGTATTATTAATACTTTAGGTTTTTGTGTACTCATAACTTATCAATTAGCCTGCGAATTTACTATTAAAATTGAAATAAGTATTTTGATTCTATTAAAAATTAGATGAATAAATTATTATATTTGAAAACTATCAATTTACATTTTTATGGAAAACGAAACATTTGATAAAGCAAGAGTCATCAGTTTTAGTGATGCTGTATTTTCAATTGCGATGACATTGCTTGTTCTTGAAGTTGTCATCCTATGTTTGTCAAGTGTTAAATACTTTGTTAGAATTAATTACATTTAAAATTAATATTAACAAGAAAA
>NZ_JAKQYM010000036.1 GCF_022662535.1 Polaribacter marinus | reverse complement strand
TAGTTGCGTGTTTTAAGCACTAAAGTTAGTAAATAAATCACAGATAGAAAGTCCGCGAGGACTTTCGTAAATTGGCTAAAACCAAGCAATTAATTATACACGGTGTTAGCAACAGTTTTTATGCTTCTCCATTTACAATTATAATTCTAAATTTATTCGTTTCAGTATTTATTTCCGCTTCAAAATGACAATCTCCACCATCTAATGCGTGAATAAATTTCGTTTCTTTTCCGTCAAAACCAATCATATATTCCTCACTTTCTTGAATTTCATTATAATCAACAAATCCACATTCAAAATTCAGGTAAATTTTTTTAACCTTTTCCTTTCTGTCATAAATTCCAGCAATTTGCACACTATAATCACATAAATTTTCTATAATGTAATTAGTCGCATTTCGAATTTCAGGTATTTGAGAATTCAGAATTCCCATTATATAAGGAATTTCAGATTCATTAACATTTATTAATTCGTATCTGTCATAATTTATCTTTTCTCTCTGCATTTGGTTTTGAAAACTGTAATGAGGAATTTCATATTTTGTTTCTACAATTTCATAATTCAAAACACAATTCTTAGAACACGAAAAATTCAATATGCAAATAATTAATAATGTTAAGTATTTCGTTTTCATCTAATTGTTGCTAACGTGTTTGTATATGGGAATTTGCGTGTTTGTGTGCGAGGAATTTCCGAAGGAAATTCAGACGTAGCAAACGTGCAACGACCTTTTGATTAAGCCAAAACCAGCAATTTTTTATATACGGTGTTGGCAACAGTTTTTATTCTTTTCGTCTTAATTCTTTATCAATCATTTTCTTTTCGGCTAAACGCTCTCCTTTCCAAAAGAAACGTTTTCCAATTTTTCTCAAATGCTTTCGCCATTCAGAGTCCGTTGTTAATTGACCTTTTCTTTTATTAGACATTTTAATTCTCTTTTTTAAAATCGTTCGGGTCAAATCCGTACATAAATTTATTTAATAGACCATTTGAGCTTTCTAATTCTACAATGTCCATTAATTCCTGAATATATGTACAAACTCTTTCTCGGTCTTCCGTATCTAATTCCAGATAAATATTCGCAAACCTTGAAAATCCAATTCCTATTTTTTCTTGATATTTTCTGTCAGTTGGTTTTTCTGATTCCGCAACAGTTTTAAAATCCGATGCGATTTGGTTTATTTTTTCCGTAAAAACTGGTCGCATTTTTTCGTCTGCAATTCCAGGATAAAAATTTTCTTCAACGAACTTTTTCTTTGCAATAAATTCCGCAAACTTTTCATTCGCATTTTCAGGTGTTTTCATTTCGGTTGCATTTTGTCCGCAAGCAGATAAAGTTAAAAACAGAACTAATATTTTGATGTATTTCGTCATTTCTCAAATTGTTGCCAACGTTGTTGTGTTATGGAAAGTTGCGATTTTGTGAACGAGGAATTTCCAGCGGAAATTCAGAAGTTTGCAAAAGAACAACAAGTTTTAGTTTATGCTAAATATAGCAATTTTTTATACACGGTGTTGTGAAACGTTTTTATTTTTCCTTCGTTTTGTTTTTCGTTTCTTTTATTGTTTTATTCTCAATATTATAAATTCCGTATTCAAATTCTGAATTACTTTCAGTTACGAAATTCAGTAAAATTTCCTTATTTTCATTAACCCATTCATATTGTTTTACTTTTCGGTCACTTACTTTAGTAAGATTTTCTCCATTCAAATCCGAAACGTAAACATAGTGTTGGTCTCTATTATTTATTTCTCCGTCATTATTTGTGTCTTCTGTTGCTATATAAAAAGATAAACGAGAAAGTTTATTCATCATTTCCTTATTGTGAGAAGAGTAAGAATTTGAAATAAACATACTTTTTATTGAAGCGTCATTTTTCAGTAGTTTTCTTATTTGATTAAATTCTTTATCTAAAAAGATAATATTAAAAGTGTTTTTCGGAACATCGTAAGGCAAGTTAATTTCATCCTCTAAAATTCCAAGTTTATCATTTTCTTTTTTATATTCTGCAACGATATAATTTTCAGAATTTGGGATTCCAATAAGTGAACTCTGTTTTATTTCATATTTTGGACCTTTAACTTCTAAAATTTCCAAATCTGAATTTTCTGAATTATAAAAAATATAATCATTGTATTTGTCAATCAAAACATTCCCTAAAACGTAAACAATAAAAATTGGAATTAAAATTCCATTGATTATTAATAATATTCTTAAAAATCTACTTTTCATATTCTTGGTCAATGTTTTACAACGTTGTTGTATAAGGTTAGTTGCGTGTTTCAAGCAACTAATTTACTAGATTAATCACGAACGGCGAAATTCCGAAGGAATTTCCCAAGTGAGCTAAAATTAGCAATTAATTTTATACGGTGTTGTAAACAGGCTTTTTTCATTCTATAATTCCGCTAAATGTTTTTGATTCGTTATAAACAGTAATTCCAAAAAGATTCCATTTTAAAATTCCATTAGCAATAAATTCCGCTTTTCCATTCATATTCAAATTGTTTGTTTCTATTGACTTAAACTCCCACATATAACCGCTCACAATTCCAGTCAAATAACTGTTACTTTCAATTGGGATATATTCATTCTGTTCGATAGAATATTTTACAAGCATATTTATATCAAAAGTCCAATTGTCTTCCAATTTTACTTGTTTAATTTCCGAATTATTTTTTCTATCATAGTTTTCTGTTATTGATATTCGGTTTGAGTTTTTTCCTGAATTTGATGCGGAAATTATTTGTACAATTCCGATTACCATTATAAAGATTGAGACAAATTTAAATTGTGGTTTAAATATTTTTTTTCCTTTAGTTATAAATCCAACAATCAGATAAAGAAAGTAAAGAACAATCATTCCATTTATTATAGACCAGATCAAATGTATCATAGTTTTCGTTTTTTAGCTTGTTTACAACGGAATTGTGTATGATTAGTGGCGTATTTAATCACCTAATTTAGCAAATAAAAAACCGAATAGAAAATCCGCGAGGATTTTCGTAAGTAAGCTCGAACTAGCCATTAATTATACACGGTGTTACCACACGTTTTTTTATTCGGTTGGTATTATTTTTTGTCCGTTTTTATTCAAATAATGAACTCCTCCTCCAAAATGAGGTGCTCCATAAAACTCTATTAATTCTCCTTGAAATCCCATATAGCAATGCATTCCAATTTCGATAAGAGTTTTTCCATTTTCGTCAATCAGAGCATCTAGAAAATAGTCGTTAGCAAATTCAAATTCACGTTTATTAATTCTTACCGCACAAACTCCGTTTTTAAATTTATCTACTTTATAAAATATGGGTTTAATAACTACATTATTTAAACTGTCTTTAAAACCCCAGAGTTCATTTTCTTGAAAAGGAACAAATTTATCGGACTTAAATTCCATTTTACTTTTTGATTCCAAACTGTCATTTTTTCTTGAGTTGTAAATCTCTACTCTTGAAAAAGTTTTTGTGCCAATTCTTTCTCCTTTTGTGTTTATTGGATAAAAATCAGAGAACTCTTTGTCGCTCACATATGCAATTCCGTTTTTAAATTCTTCGTGTCCGTCTTTCCAAGTTTTTCCAAACTCATTTACTCCGTTTCTATTCACAAACCATTGTTCCTCAAAACTTGAAATTCGGGCAAATCCTTCGCTAAATTCCGTTTCTGGAAAATTTTCCTTAATGTCGAAAACTTTATTTCCTAAAGTGTCAATAAAAATCCATTTGTAACCTTTTTTTATAACCTCTTTGGAAACGTAGCAAAGTCCTTCGCTGAAATCTCCAACATTTAGATATTCCGCTTTTACTTTAATTTTTCCGTTTTTGTCCATAAATCCGTATTTGCCATTTTCGGATTGGAACTTATAAAGTCCATTTCCTTGTCCATAGGAAATGAACGAAACTAAAATCAGAAGTAATGTTATTGTTGTTCTCAATGTTTTTCTCAAATGTGTGGTAACGAGTTTGTGTTATTGAAAGTTGCGTTTTACGTGAACGGCTATTTTCCGCAGGAAAATAGAAGTTTACAAAAAAG
>NZ_JAKQYM010000035.1 GCF_022662535.1 Polaribacter marinus | reverse complement strand
GTTTGTAACGTCTGATTTTCCTTCGGAAAATCCTCGTATACAAACCCGCAACTATTCTTATACATAAACGTTGGCAATAATATAACAGAACGTACACAAAAAATGAACAAATTGAATAAAACCGAAATTCTGACAAACGTATTGTGGACTGCTTTTGGAATAATTGGAGGAATAAGTTATTATTCAAAAGCGGAATATTGGATTTGCGGAATTATGTCTCTAATCGGAATTTTATATGCTTACAAGTTAATTAAATCAATAATGGGAAAATGAAAAAAATACATTTTGACAATTTAGGGAAAAATAAATACTGGATAATAATTATACTTTTATCTCTGGTTTTGATTTTTATTGAGGAACTACCAATTGAATTTGAAAACCCAAAAATTTATAAATATTTACGTGCAAGCGGATTTTTATTACAAGTGATTTATTGGAGCAAATTATTCTGGTTTAAAAATACTGTACAATGGAATAAAAAAGGAGCAGTAATACGAATCAATTCTTTTATGGGAAAATCTCTGAGTTTTGACCAAATAAAGAAAACCGAACTGAATGAAAATAAATTGATAATTACAAAAACAGGCGGAGAAATAATAACATTTGACTTAAATGAAATTGCGGAGTCTGATACACAGAAACTGAATGAAATAATAGCGAAAAATACTATTGCCAACACCGTGTAAAAAAAATTGCTTAATTTTAGCTTAACCAAAGTTTGTTGCATTTTTGTAAACTCCTATTTTCCTGCGGAAAATAGCCGTTCACTTTAAACGCAACTTTCCTTAACACAACAACGTTGGGCATAATATACAAGCTAAAAACTAAACTGAAAAACTATCCAATTTAAATGACAAGTAAGGTAGAATTAGAACTGGAAAAATTGGAGAATTTTGAAAGGGTTATTATAGATTTAGGAAAAAGAATGCACCCAGGAAACACATTCCCTTTAGATATTTTAGCAAATGCAGTTATGGACAGATCTTTACATTTAATTTTTGGATTTACAAGTCTATTAAGAACTGAAAATTATATTGGAGCTTGTCATCTTGTAAGATGTCATCTTGATAATATTCTTAGATTTTCTGGAGCTTGGCTTGTTGAAAATCCTCATAAATTTGCAACAGATATTATGAATGGAATTCAAATAGATAAAATTATTGACAGAGATGGGAAAAATTTGAAAGATTGGTATTTAAAGAATAAATTAAATTTAGAATTTCCTTGGGTGACAAATGTTTACAAAGAAACTTCTGGTTTTATTCATCTAAGCAAAAAACATATTTTTACATCATCTAAAATTAAAGATGTTGAAAATAGAACATTAGAATTAAGAATTAGTAAAAGTGACAATTACGTAACTGACGAATCTAGAATTGAAGCTATTTTAGGAATGGTGGAAATAACAAAAGTTTTATGTCATTTTGTAGAAGGTTGGATATGGACTAAAAACAATACAAGAATAAAATAAAAATACTATGCCCAACACCGTACAAAATTAATTGCTTGCTTTTTGCTCACTTACGAAAATCCTCGCGGATTTTCTTTGTCAGTAATTATTTATTAAATTTATTGCTAAACCACGCAACTAACCTTGTACAACAACGTTGGGTTTAATACAAATGAAACATTTAAACTACATTTTAATCTTTCTACTTTTAGTTAGCTGTTCTACAACAAAAAAACTAACTCAAAGAAATTCTAAACCAACAAGATTTGTTTTCACGAAACAACTCGTTGTTACTAAAAACGGAATTCAAAATTTTTATAAAAAAGTTGACTCTTTGTTACCAACAAAGAATTTGAATCCTTCCATACCAAAAGCTCAGTATGATAGTATTAGTAATTCCCCTGAGTTTAAAAAAATAATAAGGGAAAATATTAAAAAATCCTTATTAGAATCACCAATTGAACAAGTCGTTATTGAAATAATTAACGATACTATTTGGAGACATACTAACAGAAAAGAGAAAATGATCGGTGACTATTTTATGATTCAAAGGAAAAATGGAATTTTAAATTATTATAACAAATCAAAATCCGTTAATTATAAAAAATATGACCTCTTTTCTCAAAAGCATGAATATGAAATATCTGAAAACAGAAAAGACAGGAAAGAAATAAAAGGTTATGACTGTTTTAAATTAACAATTATAAAACTTAATAAAGAAAGTGATTTAGGGAATACAACTTATGAAATGTACGTAACTAACCAAATTAATCTACCTGTACATACCGTAATTAATTTAACTAAACTTGTTCCGAATACATTTCCAATGGAAATTAAAATTTCGGAAGAAAAACTTTCTGGAATGGCGGAATTTTATAAATTAATAAAAATTGAATAAAGTACTAAACCCAACACCGTGCATAATTCATTGCTTACAAAGTTTTTCCTTCGGAAAAACCTCGTGGACTTCAAAGGCTTGTAATTACTAATTATTTATTCGCTAAATTCACGCAAACAAATCATGCACAAACACGTTGGCTGTAATAAAAAACCGAATGAAAAACTTGAAAGGAAACATCCTATTTTTTATAATAATATTTATTTCAATTAACGTTTTCTCTCAAAAGAAATTTAAAGTTAAAACTGAAGAAAAATATGAAACTAAAAATCAATACTATCTTGTAGATGAAAAAGAAAATATATTACGGAAATTAGACACTTCAAAATACTATATTTTTTTGGCGGAAAATTCTTTGAAATATTTTGCGGTTTTTGGAGTAAAAGGAAAAAAAGGCTGGTCAGGAATTGACTCAAATGAAAACATACTTTTTCAAGTATATAATTCAGTAAATGGTGAACCTTCACCTGACAGTTTAATTGAAAATAAAATCAGAATAATTAACGAGAATAATAAAATTGGTTTTGCGAATGAAAAAGGAGAAATAATTATAAAATACCAATTTGAAATAGTTACTTCATTTAGGAAAAACAGAGCTATTTTTGGAAATAAATGTAAAAAAGTATTTTGGGAAAAGGAAAAGCACGAAAATGGTTGCAATCATTATTCAATTGAATGTTCGGAACACGGTTACATAAACGAGAAAGGAAAAATATTGAAATCTGGAAATTACACTTTTGAGGAAATAATGAAAGAATTAAATTGGAAAAATGAATAATACTACAGCCAACACCGTACAAAATTAATTGCTTGCTTTTTGCTTACTTACGAAAATCCTCGCGGATTTTCTTTGTCAGTAATTATTTATTAACTTTAGTGCTTAAACCACGCAACTAAGCTTGTACAAACACGTTGTAAGTAATACAGAATCCGAAAATGAAAGAGACTATTTTGCTAATTTTATTCATTTCAATTTTATCTTGTAAATCTGATAA
The DNA here is from genome assembly GCF_022662535.1 of Polaribacter marinus. Taxonomy (GTDB): domain Bacteria; phylum Bacteroidota; class Bacteroidia; order Flavobacteriales; family Flavobacteriaceae; genus Polaribacter; species Polaribacter marinus. The sequence goes on along the minus strand of NZ_JAKQYM010000035.1, from coordinate 775 downwards.
TAAAGAAAATTATATAAAGGAATCGACAAACAGAATTGGAATAAAAAAACTTAAATCTTCAGATAAAAATATTAAAGATAGTATAGTTGAATATCTAAAAATTAATGGAAAGGAATATGCAAATCAAATTTGGTTAGTAGATAAAGAAAATGATACTATTGGAGGAAATTATTTTGATTTATATGTAAATGATACTACAAAATTAGGAGAATTAACTACTTTAAGATTTGTATTGACAAAACCGACAATAAATTGGGAGTCTGATATGTTCGTAATATTCCCAATACCTGAAAATAAACTGAAAGAGGATTTTTCCAACCTATCAGAAATTAAACTTGATACTTTTTACAGTCTGAAAAATGATAAAATTCCACATCCTGAATTATCTAATTTAAATTTACCTTTAAACCATATAACAGAATTTAAATATGACTATCAAAGTTCTGGAAAAAAAGTTCTTCGTGGAGTTGTAGTTGAAAGAGGGGAATTTGAGAACAAAAAATATGAAAGAAGATTATTTTTCGAGAAAAGTATTTATATTAAAGAATAAACTGAAAGTACAAAAAAGTACTACTTACAACACCGTATAAACTTTATTACTGGTTTTAGCTCACTTGGGAAATTCCTTCGGAATTTCGCCGTTCGTGTTTTATTTAGTAAATTCACTGCTTAAACAACGCAACAAAGCTTATACAACAACGTTGTAATGCATTTGCGGAAAATCGATAATCGCAATGAAATTAACGGTTGACAAAGAATATTTTTAGAATTTAAA
>NZ_JAKQYM010000034.1 GCF_022662535.1 Polaribacter marinus | reverse complement strand
ATTTTTCAATTTGTGACAGATGTTTTTCGGTTGGTTTGAAGTTTGTTTCGTAGTTCATTCTCACATTACACACAACGGTCTAGTATATGAAAAGTAGGGCAGATGATAAGCACTTACTTTCAGATTTATACTGAGCCATATTTTTTGTTTTATTTTTATCTTTCTTTCTAAAATACAAATTAAAAATGTGGCGGACTTTGCAAAAAAGCACAAGCCTTTGAATTATCACTTTCCGCCCTATTTTTTATATACATTGTTACCCACTGGCTTTTTTCGGCGGTTTCACTAAAATCAGATAAAAGTCACTAAGATTCCGCATTGTTAAAAGCATAATGTGTAAAATCAAAAAGACTAAAATAGAAAATCCTACATATTTTATGTTTTTGCTAAAATCAATATTGTCAATCAACAATGGATAAATCAAACAGGTAATTATAAGGCCAACTTCAATAATTACAGAATATGTGAAATTGATAAGAAGTAATCTAAATAAAGTTATTTTTTTATTATTAATTTCTATTTTAGTTTCCTTGTTTTTTATCTCATCTAAATTTTGTCCTTGTCCTGTGGTTAATATTGTAATAATTGTTATAGAAAAACCAACTAAAATACCTAAAAGATTTATGGCATTATCTTTAAATACTATTGTTGCAGATGTTGACGAGCCAAAAAATAAAAGTAGAAAAACTCCAATTCCTGTCAAAAACGGAATTAACCATTCGAAAAAGAAGATTCTTTTTGAAACAGTTCGATAATAGTCAGCAATTAGTAATAGGAATTCTAGATACATATTTAATTGAAATTTTGTAAAACAGATTCCATTTCATTAAAAAGGTCACTTGTTCTAATTTCTCCGGTAACTTGATTGACTGTAGGTTTTACATATTCTTGTCTTTCAATAAAGTCTGTGTTTATCTTTACAACGTTATTGTCATTATTTCGACCAACAACTCGTAATCTCTGTATTTCGTTTTGTCCGCTATTTAGTTTTGCATATACATCACGAGCAAAATCACTTATATTATCTCTGTTTTTAGCTTTTACAGAAACAACAACTTCGTGTTTTACAGTACTTGTTCTTTCTGAATAATCAAGAACTTCACTGCCTAATAATTGTTTGTCAACATAAACATCAGCACTTACTACTCTTGATAAACTCTCAATCTCTTCTAAAAAATTATCTTTAGCGATGGTTTCAAAATCAAAATTTATTTGTGTTTCTGACTCAAGAGAACTAGCATAGAAATTCAAGTAATGTTTAATTTGCTGTATTGTCATTCCTGCTTGATGTTTTTCTAAAATGATAATTACATCTCCGCCGATTGCTTTTGTAATTAAATGAGTCTTTTGAGTTTCTCCTTCTTCCATACTTTTAGGACTTTCACGTTCTGCAATTGTATCACGATGAACTAGTGGTGGTCTAAAACTATGTGAAGCACTTTTAAAAATAATTTTATGCTTTGTATTATCAGAGTTAGAGTTTATACTATCTAAAAAACCGAATTTAGGATTTTTGATTGTTCTACTTCTGTCGACTTTTGAAAGACCATTAATGTGATTTAATGTTTCGTTAAGCGCACTTTCAATTGTTGTGTCTCCAGAATTGAGTGTTAGGTAATAAAATCCTATTTTCCTTGTTTTTGTAGCCATTCTTTATGTTTTTATTCTATCGTTTGTCGGTTTTATCAGCTTGTGGGTAACGTGTTTGTATATGGTTTGTTGCGTGTTTTAAGGAACTAATTTAGCAAATAATTACTGACCAAGAAAGTCCGCGAGGACTTTCGTAATTAGGCGAGAAGCCAGCAATAAATTATATACGGTGTTGGCATTAGTATTTTATCTTTTAATCGCTCTTAATCTAGTCATAACTGTATCTCCAAAAGGTGTTAAAGTCCAATATGTTGTAGTGTCTCTCACACCTCTTTTTCTAATACTTTCAGTCATTAGATTTAATGCTCGAAGTTGTATTTTTATAGTCTGATAGTCACTATCATTAATGCTGAAATCAGTCGGATAGCGTTCCTCTTCTTTAAATTGCTTTTCCAACTTTTTATATTCTTTGTCTCTTATTAGTTTGGTTATACTATTTCGAATTGGTCTTTCAGAAGATTCATCAATCATTAGAGGACTAATTTCGCCAAAAATTTCATCCCAAGTCAATTTGGTAGCTGAAGTGTAATTTACGTTTCTAATTTTATAGGTATTTCCACTTGCTGTGAAAGAAAAATTTAATTCAATTGTATCAGTACCTTGACTTAAATTTTCACTTCCTTCAGGTGCTTTGGTTTTTACTTTTTCTAATTCCCCTTTTAGCAATTCAACTTGTTTTGTGAGTTCCAAAATTTCTTTTGTACTTTCTTCACTCGGAAGGAAAGTTGATTTGACCCAACCAGGTTGTGGTTTATCTTTAGTTAGTCTTACAAGACTTCTGCTTACAATAGAACCTAATTCAATTGGACTTTCGTAATATTTACAAGTTTTTTGTTGTACTAATTCTTTAAAGGATTCCAGTTTCTTTTTTAATTCTTTTTCATTTTCAGATTTTCCGACAGCAATATTTTCAGGTTTTTTATGTAGAAAAGATATTATTGGAATTCCTTTATTTAAAGCATATTCATATTCCATTTGAGTATAACTAATACCCTCTGTATTTATGGAACCATATCGACCTCCAACAATTAGAATGTAGTAATCACAATCATCTATAAGTCTTTTTATAAGTGTCCATTGGTCGTCATCAGTCGCTGGAAAAAGTTCCATTCCAACTGGTATGCAATCTAATTCTAATAAAGCTTGCATAACTTCTTGTCTTTCTTCTAATAAGTCCTTGTATGTTGAACTTACAAATACTTGATATTTAACTTCCATTCGTTTCTTATATTAATGCCAACGTTGTTGTGTATGATTAGTTGCGTGTATTAAACAAGTAATTTAGTAAATAAAACACGAACGGCGAAATTCCGGAGGAATTTCCCAAGTGAGCCAAAACTAGCAATTAATTATACACGGTGTTAGCAAATGTTATTTTCCTTTGAAATAACTCAATTGTCTATAAATAACTAAATCTTTTTGGTTTATCCATTCAGTTAAAGGTTCCAATTCAAATGTTTTTTCTGATAATTCATTTATTATCTCAACAGAATTATTTCCAAATTCGTCTTCTTTTTGATTATAGAATTTAAAACCATATTTTTCTAATTCAGTATTTAATTCAACAATTTGAGTTTCTGATATTTTTAGATTACGAATTTTTCCAAATTCTCTTTCCTCTTTAAGATATAAAGTGTCCAAAATGTAATCAAAACCTTTGGCAACAACATTATTCCAATCCTCAACATAAATTTGATAATAGTTTCTTAATTTTCCATTTTTTTCACGCAAATTAAAAAATCCACAACCAACAGTTATAGTGTCACAACCATTTTTCACAACTTCTCTTAATGAAATATCAAATTCTTCGTCAAAAGCATTATAAGTTGGTGAAGGTTTACAACTATTCAGCGTTATTAAAATTAAAATAATAATACTTTTTTTCATTTTTTAATTTTTCGTTCGTAAGAGAATTTTCAGTTTTTTATAAATTTTGTTTCTCTATTTAGCGAGTTTGAGTGGATTCCACAATATTTGCTAACGTGTTTGTATAAGCAAAGTTGCGTTGTTTCAGCAGTAAAGTTACTAAATAAATCACGAACGGCGAAAATCCGAAGGATTTTCACAAGTGAGCTAAAACCAGCAATTTTGTTTATACGTTGTTGGCAACTGGCTTTTTATTCAGCCACAATATCACCTTCTCCAGCTTTTACAATAACAAATCCATATTCAACATCTTCTGGAACATTATACTTTCCCCAATATTCACCTCCAATTCCTGCTAATTCACCTTTTTTGTCATCTGTTTCAAGTCCATTTTCTCCGAAATAAATTTTAGTTCCAAAGTCAAACAAAATTGAATCTGTATCTATAAATTCAAATATTTTATCTTCATTCGGTTTCAGGGTAAATTTGTCTTTAATGCTTACAGGTTTGTCAGTTTCATTTCGTAAAAACATTTTATATAATGCTCCAGTCTTTTTATATTCTGTTGGGATTATAAATGTTTCATCTCCTTTTTCAATGATTTCATTTCCGTGTTTATCTTTATATCTATTCTCGTTTTTACAGCCAAATAAAAATGATAAAATTCCCATAGCAAGTATTATTGTTTTTAGTTTCATTTTTTCAGAATGTTCGTTTTTCAACGTGCAGTTTTGGGCTTGTTGCCAACGAGTTTGTGTTATTGAAAGTTGCGTTTTACGTGAACGGCTATTTTCCGCAGGAAAATAGAAGTTTACAAA
>NZ_JAKQYM010000033.1 GCF_022662535.1 Polaribacter marinus | reverse complement strand
TTTTTTGTAAACTTCTATTTTCCTGCGGAAAATAGCCGTTCACGTAAAACGCAACTTTCAATAACACAAACTCGTTGGCATTCATTGACGAAAGTACTCAAAATGTAGAAATTATGATTAAAAGAAATTTAGGCTTAATATTTGTTATAATGGCTATGAGTTTAAACATATTGAATTTTGGTTATATAAAAAAAAGTGTTGGATCATTTAATTTTTGGTTAACATTAGTTTCCGCACTTCTACTTATTGCTGCTTTGGTTAAAATATTTATTAGAGAAAAGAAGGAAAACAAAAAAACTAAATCTGACTAAATAATAAATAAAATTATGTCGGAATTTTAGTTTGTTTGAGGAATCTTAAACTGAACTGAAAAGCAAAATCTATATTGAATTAGGAATTTAGCAAGAAACGGAATTACTCTCTCAATCGGAATTGAAAAAATTTGAGAAATAATAGGCTTACCGAATTCACTCAAACGCTGGAAAACAAAAAAACTGAATTAAGCCGAATAAGAATAACTCGGAATAAAAACAACGAAATGCCAACACCGTGTAGTAAAAATTGCTAAATTAGTTCTTAACTAAAAGCTGTTGCATTTTTGCTCACTTCAATTTTCCTGCGGAAAATAGCCGTTCACAAAAATCGCAACTTTCATTACACAAACACGTTGGCAAACATATGACAGAAAACCTTGACGACATAATAGAATTTGAAAATGAAAATACTGAATTGGATTTTAAGGCAATTCAATATCAAAAAGTCAAGTTTCAAGATTTACTGAAAGATTTAATGTCTATGGCTAATGCTAAAACAGATGCTGATAAATATATAATAGTTGGTGTTAAGTTATTAGGAAATGGAAATAGAGATATTTTAGGTATCACAGAAGATTTTATTGACGAAGCCACCTACCAACAACTAGTCCACAACAATATTGAACCAGAATTAAACTTTTCTTACGTTTCTTATCAGTTTCAAAATAAAACTCTCGGAGTATTTAAAATCTTTGATTCCATTGACCGACCATATATGATGAAAAAGGATTTTGGTAAATTAAGAATTGGAGAGGCTTTTATTAGAAAAGGTTCGCATCAAACAAGATTAACAAGAAAAGATTTTGACTTTTACACCGAAAAGAAAATAACTGAAAAGAGATTTAAAGGTAAAATTCATACTTATTTTGATGAAATAAATCAAAAGTCAATTGCGCTCAAGACATTAAGTAACGGAGATTATCCATCAGATAAAGCAGCAGAAAAAATCAATAAAATACTTTTAGAAAAAAAAGAGAAATTAAAAAAAACCGAAGGAATGTTTGTGTCATTTTTTGACCAAGACATTCCAATGTTAGGTGGAACACCTTATGAAAATAGAAGTATTAAAACATTAGAAGGAAATTTAGAAAATGTAGCAGAAACTTATCGAGAAGATGATTTACATTATCTTTTCGAAGTTAAAGCACATAAGTTTAACTTTAGAATTTTAAATGATGATACCGAATATCTAGAAGACGCCTCGATTGAACTAAAAATTGAAAAAGAAGGATTATATATTGCCGACAAAATTTATTCTAAACCAGATAATTCAAATAGTATTATATCTTTAAAATATGAACTAAATCCGCCATCTTGGGAAAGTATGAATTATCCAGAAGTTATAGAAACTGAAACGGAATATCTAATACTTGAAAACCTAGGAGATTTAAAACATCAAATAAGTGAGAATGGACTAAAAGTAGATTTAAGAATTGCAATAAATCCAAAATTAAACAAAGCTGAAAAAATAGTAAAAATTAAAATATTTGGAAAAAACCTGAGCAAGCCTATTGAAGACCAATTAATAATCAAGGTCATTGAATAAAATACGATTTGCCAACACCGTATATAATTTATTGCTAGTTCTAGCCTACTTACGAAAATCCTCGCGGATTTTCTATTCGGTTTGTATTTGCTAAATTAGGTGTTTAAACCACGCAACAAACCATATACAAACACGTTGGCAAACATTACTCACTCAAAATCTGAAATTCTAAAAAACTTGAGAAAATATGAAATATGAAAAAGATATAAAAGCATATTCTGAAATATTTGAAAAACCTCCCTTTATTAATTTAAATGAACACGTTATAATAACTCATTTAGTAGATAAAGCAATCGAATACGAAGCAGAATGGTATTATGGAGTTAGTCAAGATTCTGAAATTGAAAGATTTTTACCAGATGTTTATCCTGAATCTCCAAAAGACGCAATGAAAAAAGTAGTTGAAATTTTAGGAAAACCAATTTTTAAAGAAGGATTAATGTTATGCATAAGAAGTGCTGAAGATAAATATGCTGTTGGTTATATTGTATTGGATTCTCCTTTAGCAAATACTGGTTCTGAAGAATGGACAATTACATATTGGTTAAAAAGAACTCAACAAGGAAAAGGACTAATGACAAATTCTATAATTGCAGTTTTAGAATTTATGAAAAAAATGAAAATTTCGAAAGTTCAAGCTTTTGTTGACTTGGAAAATATAAAATCAGAGAACATTTTGAAAAATTTAAACTTTAAAAAAGTTCTTGGAGAATTTGGAAAATATCATAAAAAGGAACTTAAGAAATCTAATCTTTATGAATTAAATTTATAAGAATTAAAATTTGAAATAAAAAAACGATTTGCCAACACCGTGTATAAAAAATTGCTAAATTAGTGCTTTACCAAAGTTCGTTGCATTTTTACGTACTTCTGAATTTCCGTTGGAAATTCCTCGCACATAAAAATCGCAACTTTCCATAACACAAACACGTTGCCACACATTAAAAACCGAAAATATTGAAAAAGATTTATCTCCTGACTTTATTGACATTTTTTTTAATTGAATGTCAGAAAAAAACAGAATTAAAAATTGAATTACAACCGGTTTATTCAGACTTTGAAAACTCTTTGCGAGAAAAAAACTTATACGGAAAAGTGAAAAAAATTGAATATTTCAAAACCACTTTTCAAAAAAACGAAAAAGAGGATAAATTGATACTTAAAAAAATAGAAGAATATACCGATTTTGGAGAATTAAAAAAAGCTGAATATTTTGATAATTATGGAAAAGTAGTCCAAACAAATTTTATTGACTATAACAAAAACCAGAAGTTTATAAAAAGTGTTTCAATTAGTAAATCAGACAATTCAAAAATTATTCAAACTGCTGAATATGACTCAATAAAAAAAACGAGTGAAATAACTGCATTTGTGAATGATTCTGTTAACTATAAAATGATTACCTACTTTGAGGATAATGATTATCCAATCAAACAAATTTCTATTAAAAAAAGAAAAGATACTACAGAAATAAATTACGAATATGATTTTGACCATAATGGTAAAATAAAACTTGCTGTTCAGAAAGAAAAAGGAAACGAAAAACCAATGACAACTAATCTGTATAAATATGAGAATAACAATCTTATTGAAACTTCATTAAAGACAGAATGGGTAGAAATGATAAGCGAAACGGAATGGAAAGAGAAACGAATCTCTAAAAGAACATCATATACAATATTAGAAGATTTAAAAAAGAAGATTAACAACATAACAGAGTTTGACAAACTTTATAATACAATTAATTCAAAGGAATTTGAAGATTCAAAATTAAATCGTGAATTGAACTTTGAATATGAATTTGACGGAAATGGAAATTGGATTAAGAAAAAAGTATCAATGAAAGAACATTTCATTAATTCAAACGAATTTATTCCAATATACGTTGAAACGAGAAAAATAAGTTATTGGAAATAAAAAAACGTGTGGCAACACCGTGTATAATTAATTGCTTGGTTTCAGCCAATTTACGAAAGTCCTCGCGGACTTTCTATCTGTGATTTATTTACTAACTTTAGTGCTTAAAACACGCAACTAATCATACACAAACACGTTGGCAAACATAAAAATGGAATACAAATTTAGAACGATTTCAATTTTTTATTTCATAACTATACTTTTGACCTTAATTCTTGTTATTGGAATTACGGGAATGAAATTAGTTGGAATAATGGAATCTATTCCAGCATTTTTATTTACAATTTCAACGTTTATAATATCTTATTTAATTGCTTCTAAATTAACATTCGGAAAAGCACAAATTACATTATCAAATAAAAAAGTGGAATTCTTGTGGGTTGAGAAACCAATTTTGACAATGCAAAAAAATGAATCTGTTAACATAGAAGATATTGAAAGTTGGAAATATAGAACTGAATTTCAATATAGTTATTTTAAGATTTACAATCCTTCAGAAGTTATTACTGTTATGAGACTTCCAAATTGGAATCCTGAAAAAGATGAATTTGAAAATTTCTTATTTACATTTAAAAAAAGAATTGAAAATCTGAATGAAAATAAAATTAAAGGCACAAAAAATGAATTAATAATAGACAGAGAAGAAAAACATTATAAATCTAATATTGGAAAAATATTGTTTTTTATTTACATAATTTCTGGAGTTTTAGGAATTAAATATGTCTACAACAACTGGAATACAGGAAATGCAAATATTGGAATAATAATATTCGGAATTTTAGGTTGCCTTTTTTATATCAGTAAATATAGAAATTTAGGAAATAATAAATAACGTTTGCCAACACCGTGTAGTAAAAATTGCTAAATTAGTGCTTAAATAAAAGTAGTTGCATTTTTACTCACTTCAATTTTCCTGCGGAAAATAGCCGTTCACAAAAATCGCAACTTTCATTACACAAACACGTTGGCAACCATTTACCAATCACACTCAAAGGAATGAAAGAAGAAACAGTAATTAAGTATTTTGACATTGTTTTAT
>NZ_JAKQYM010000032.1 GCF_022662535.1 Polaribacter marinus | reverse complement strand
GGACCAATCCCACAGGTAACTTATACAATAAGTGACGGGACCAACACAGCGAATTCGACATTAGACTTAAGTGTAACGGCAGTTAATGATGCACCGGTAGCAACAGATGATACTTCATCAACAGACCCTGGAATTTCAGTAATTATAAATGTTTTACCAAATGATTCTGATTTAGATGGAGATGTTTTAACGGTTTCAAGTATTATTTCTCAACCAGCAAATGGTTTAGCTACAATAAATGGAGATGGAACAATTACTTATACACCAAATGCTGGTTTTAGTACAGGTACAGATGTATTTGTATATCAAGTATGTGATGGAAATGGTTTATGTGATACAGCAACAGTAGCTGTAACAGTTCCAAAATCTTTCTTGTCACCAGTTGCAAATCCAGATGTTAACTCTACTTTAGAAGATGTGACATTAACGGTAACAACAGCAAACGGACTTTTAAATAATGATACAGATGCTAATCCAGGAGAAACATTATCTGTAGTTAGTTTTCAAATTAATGGAACTACCTATAATCCTGGTGATACAGCAAACCTTGCAGAAGGAATGTTAACAATAAATGTAGATGGTAGTTATACTTTTATTCCTACTCCAAATTACAATGGTTCTTTACCAATTGTTGACTACACAATTTCTGACGGAACTCCAACAGCAAATACAAGTAGTACTTTAACAATAACTGTAAGTGGGGTAAATGATGTACCAGTTGCAAATCCAGATACAAATACGGTTATAGAAGACACTCAATTAAATGTTTCATCTGCAAATGGAATATTGAAAAATGATACTGATGTAGATGGAACACCATTAACTGTTTTAGAATTTACAATAAACGGAACCGATTATCCGGCAGGAACAACCGCTTCATTAGCCGAAGGATCATTAACAATAAATAGTGATGGTAGTTATGTATTTAATCCTGCTTTAGATTATTTAGGACCTGTTCCACAAGTAATTTATATGATTAGTGATGGAGCATTAACAGCAACAAGCACATTAGATATTTCAGTAACAGGAGTAAACGATGCACCAGTAGCAGTTAACGATTCAGGAAATACAACTTCAGAAGATTTCCCAATTACGATATCAACCATTACAGGAAATGATACGGATGATACTTCTGTAGATGCATCAACAATTATATTGATTGATCCAACAAATCCTGGAAATACAGGAAACTCAACAACACCATTAGTAATTGTAGGTGTTGGAACTTATTCGGTAGATGCTTTAGGAAACGTAATTTTTACACCGGATCCAAATTATAATGGACCTGCAAATGTAAATTATACTGTAAAAGATAATGAGGGAGTTACTTCTAATATAGCAACTGTAGAGATTTTAGTAACAGCAGTAAATGATGCACCACAAGCAGTGGTAGATGTAAATACAACATTAGAAGACACACCATTAGTAGTTAATGCTGCTAACGGAGTTTTAAGTAATGATTCGGATGTTGAAGGAACACCATTAACTGTTTTAGAATTTACAATAAACGGAACCGATTATCCGGCAGGAACAACCGCTTCATTAGCCGAAGGATCATTAATAATAAATAGTGATGGTAGTTATGTATTTAATCCAAGCTTAGATTACACAGGGGTTGTACCTCAAGTAACTTATACGGTTTCTGATGGAATTGATAATTCAACAAGCACATTAGATATTACAGTAACAGGAGTCAATGATGCTCCGGTAGCAGTAAATGATGCAGTTACTACAGTTCAAAATACACCAACGACAGTTGTAACAATTGGAGCAAATGATACAGATACAGATGGTACAATAGAGCCATCTACCATTATATTGATTGATCCAAATAATCCAGGAAATACAGGAAACTCAACAACTCCATTGGTAATTGTTGGAGTTGGAACTTATTCGGTAGATGCAGCAGGAAACGTAACCTTTACTCCAGTTCCAGAATTTACAGGAGTTGCAGAAATAAATTATACTATAGAAGATAACTTAGGAGCTACTTCTAACGAAGGAACAATCTCTGTTACCGTTCAACCAGATAATGATGGAGACGGAATTATAGATTCAGTAGATTTAGATGATGATAATGATGGAGTACCAGATACAGTAGAAAATGGAGGAACAGATCCTTTAGCAGATTCAGATAATGATGGAATTCCAGATTATAAAGATGTAGATCATATTATTACAGATGCAAATAATGATGGGATTGATGATAACTTCGACCAAGATGGAGACGGAATTATAGATCAGTTTGATGTTGATGGAGATGGAGATGGAATTCCAGATGTTGTTGAAGCAGGAGGAACAGATGCAAATGGAGATGGTATTGTTGATGGATTTACAGATGCTAATAACGATGGTTTAGATGATACAATTGCTGTAACGCCTCTGCCAACAGAAGATATAGATGGAGATGGCGTACCTAATTACTTAGATATTGATTCTGATAACGATGGTATTATTGATAATATTGAAGCTCAAAACCCAATAAATTATATCGCTCCAGCAGGAACAGATACAGATTCAGATGGTATAGACGATGCATATGACATTGATTGTGCACCTTGTGGATCAGTAACGGGAGTACCTGTTAATAATCCTGTTAATTCAGACGTAGATCCTATTCCTAACTATTTAGATTTAGATTCAGATAACGATGGAATTGTAGATAATATAGAATGGCAAACAACTTCAGGTTATATCTCTCCAGGAGCAGATACAGATGGTAATGGTTTATCAGATAATTATGAAACAAGTCCAGGTTCTGGAATACCAATTAGATTACCATTAAATACAGATGGTACAGATGTTCCAGATTATGTTGATACAGATTCAGATGGAGATGGCCTTTTAGATACAATAGAAGTTTATGATACAGACGCAGACAATATAGCAGAAATAGTTGCCTCAGGAAATGACACAGATAATGATGGTATAGATGATGCTTTTGATTTAAATCCAAACGGACCAACAGATATAAATGCGGCATCTAATAATAATCAAGATGTTACAACATTCCCTAACGATCAAGATCCAGGAACCGCAGAAGTTGATTTTAGAGACAAAGTTACTTTCGGTATTTTAATTGATACTGATGGAGATGGTATTACAGATGATATTGATATAGATGATGATAATGACGGTATTATAGATGTTGTAGAATCCTTAGGATTTGAACCATCAGCAATTGCAAATGACGCTTCATGTATATTGCCAAATGTAAGTTTTAAAAACCCTATTTATGTTGCAGGAACTGGTGTTGCAGGTTCTGGTTCAATAGGAGCAAAATACCGCTTTGAAAATGTAATAGACGTAACTGGTTTTGGAGGTTCAGGAGGTATTCTAGACGCAATAGTAGAAATTACAGATATTCAAGGTGGAGCTTCTTTAATCTCTATTGATAATTCTACTACAGGAAATTCAGATGCTTGGCAACCAGAATTTACAGTGCCAACACCAACAGGAAATAAAGCAGAAATGGCTTTTAAAGTTGTATTGGTAAATGATAATACAAATACTCAATACAACATAAGCAGATTTAGTGGAGTCATTTATGATATAGATGGTGCAAACGCTAGAGAATCTGTTATTTTATCAAGACCAGGTTTATATGCTGTAGATAATGAAACTTTATTAACTGTTTCAGATAATCCAGCAACAGGTTTAGTAACTTTCTTAGGGCCAGATGATACATATTCAGGAGTAGATTTATCTCCAAAATTAGCAGCTTTCTTTGGATATTATAATTCTGCATCGTTTAACATACGTTTCTCAGCAGAATTATTATCAGCAACTTCTAATACAAATTTAGGCTCTGTATTATTCTCAGGATGTGCAATTAATGGTTTGTTCGAAGGAAACACAACTTCGAATTCTCCTTCACAAACGAATGGTGTTTCTGAAAATTCAGGTCCAGGAACTTTCCCTGTATTTACAGTTAATGATGGAATAGATAGTGATGGTGATGGAATTTCAGATGATAAAGACATCGATTCTGATAACGATGGAATTCCAGATAATGTAGAAGCACAAACAACTGCAGGTTATGTGGAGCCAAATCCACCAACTGCAGATGCAGATAATGACGGTTTAATTGATGCTTATGATAATAATGCTGTAATAAGCGGTCTATCACCTGTAGATTCAGATGGTGATTTCTTGCCAGATTATTTAGATTCAGATTCAGATAATGATGGATTAAACGACACCACAGAAGCAGGATTTACACTTGCAATTGTAAACAACGATGCAGATTTGGATGGTTTACTAGATGCATACGATAATGTACAAACTCTTGGAACTTTATTTGATGTAAATGATGATCAAGATAATGGGGCTTTAGATTTACCGAACTTAGATAACATGGCTACTCCAGAAGTAGACTTTAGAGAAATTAAAGATAATGATGGTGATGGGGTAGCCGATAATGTAGATTTAGATGATGATAATGATGGTATTCCAGATACTGTAGAACAAGACGGTATTCCAGATAGAGATACAGATAACGATGGTGTCCCAGATCATTTAGATTTAGATGCAGATGGAGATGGAGTATACGATGTTACAGAATCTGGATCAGGTGCTACAGACTCAAATAATGATGGTATAATTGACAATTCAGAATTTGGTTCTGGAGATAATGGTTTATTCGATGGAGTAGAAACATCACCAGAAAGCGGAATAACAACTACTGATCCAAAAGATACAGATATGGATGGTCTTCCTGATTTCCAAGATGTAGATGATGATAATGATGGTATTCCAACTGAAGACGAAGATGTGGTAACAATAGATGGAGACCCAACAAATGATGATTCAGATAATGATGGTATTCCAAATTATTTAGATGCAGATGATGATGATGATGGTGTACTAACCGCCGATGAAGACAATAATAATAATGGAGACTTTAATGATGATGATGATAACAATGATAATATTCCAGATTATTTAGATCCTTTAGATACTGATAATGATGGCATTCCAGATAGTGAAGATCCAGATGATGACAACGATGGTAATCCAGATGGAACCGATCCAAATCCATTATTGGTAAAAGTTGCAGACGATAGTTTAACCGTTGTAGAAGGAACTACAGGAGTTGTAAATATTTTATCAAATGATGATTATATCCCTGGTGCCAATACAACTATTGGAGATGCGGGAACAGGAACTGCTCAAGGAGTAATAATTTTCGATCCATTAACCGGAGAGATGAGTTATAC
>NZ_JAKQYM010000031.1:2500-5590 GCF_022662535.1 Polaribacter marinus | reverse complement strand
TTCACAATTAGAACAAAAATCAATTTGAATAAATTTTGTATAAAAAAAAATCCTCATATCGTAAGATATGAGGATTATAAAATTCTTATTAAAAAGAATTAAGAAAGGCGGCGACCTACTCTCCCACATAAATGCAGTACCATCGGCGCTATTGGGCTTAACTTCTCTGTTCGAGATGGGAAGAGGTGAGCCCCAATGCTATAACCACCCTAAGATTTTCAGTATGCAGTGTTTTAATTTTCAGTTTTCAGTCTCAGTTTACAGCGATTAAACTGTTTTACTACTACTGACTACTGTCAATTTTTTTACTACCAACTGTATAAGTTAACATATGGTAAAATAATATTGTAAGTTTCAAAAACAAAAAAGAGTGTCTCTTGCTCCCTTTCGGGAGCAAGAAGCGTACATAAGTCTATGGGTTATTAGTACTACTTGGCTATGACATTACTGCCTTTACACCTATAGCCTATCAACGTGGTAATCTCCCACGACCCTTTAAAGAAATCTCATCTTGTGGTGGGTTTCGCGCTTATATGCTTTCAGCGCTTATCCCTTCCCGACGTAGCTACTCTGCCATGCTCCTGGCGGAACAACAGATACACTAGAGGTCAGTCCAACTCGGTCCTCTCGTACTAGAGTCAGATCCACGCAAATTTCTAACGCCCACAGCAGATAGAGACCGAACTGTCTCACGACGTTCTGAACCCAGCTCGCGTGCCACTTTAATGGGCGAACAGCCCAACCCTTGGGACCTTCTCCAGCCCCAGGATGTGACGAGCCGACATCGAGGTGCCAAACCCCCCCGTCGATATGAGCTCTTGGGGGAGATCAGCCTGTTATCCCCGGAGTACCTTTTATCCTTTGAGCGATGGCCCTTCCATGCGGAACCACCGGATCACTATGCTCTTGTTTCCAACCTGATCGACCTGTATGTCTCTCAGTCAAGCACCCTTATGCCATTGCACTCTACGCACGGTTACCAAGCGTGCTGAGGGTACCTTTAGAAGCCTCCGTTACTCTTTTGGAGGCGACCACCCCAGTCAAACTACCCACCAAGCACTGTCCTCATCTCTGAGTTAGACTCTAGATAAGCAAAGGGTGGTATTTCAAGGATGACTCCACAACGCCTAGCGACGCTGCTTCGATGTCTCCCACCTATCCTACACATTACTTATCCAAAGCCAATACTAAGCTATAGTAAAGGTTCACGGGGTCTTTTCGTCCCGCTGCGGGTAATCGGCATCTTCACCGATACTACAATTTCACCGAGCTCATGGCTGAGACAGTGTCCAGATCGTTGCACCATTCGTGCAGGTCGGAACTTACCCGACAAGGAATTTCGCTACCTTAGGACCGTTATAGTTACGGCCGCCGTTTACTGGGGCTTCATTTCACTGCTTCGCCGAAGCTAACAACTCCACTTAACCTTCCAGCACCGGGCAGGTGTCAGGCCTTATACATCATCTTTCAATTTAGCAAAGCCCTGTGTTTTTGATAAACAGTCGCCTGGACCTTTTCACTGCGGCCCTGTATTGCTACAGGGCGACCCTTCTCCCGAAGTTACGGGTCTATTTTGCCTAGTTCCTTAGCCATGAATCTCTCGAGCACCTTAGAATTCTCATCCCAACTACCTGTGTCGGTTTACGGTACGGGTTCTCATAATCTGAAGCTTAGAGGTTTTTCTTGGAAGCTTTTAGGCACACTATCCACGCAGCCGAAGCTTTGTGGTACTATCAACTTTCTCCAAAATCTGCGGATTTGCCTACAGATCTTATAGATACAGTCTTCAACGTACTATTCCGTCAGTACGCGGTGCTTTCAATACTCCGTCACCCCATCGCAATTATAAGAAGTACAGGAATATTAACCTGTTATCCATCGACTACTCCCTTCGGATTCGCCTTAGGACCCGACTAACCCTCAGCTGATTAGCATCGCTGAGGAAACCTTAGTCTTTCGGTGTGCGGGTTTCTCGCCCGCATTATCGTTACTTATGCCTACATTTTCTTTTGTAACCACTCCAGCATGCCTCACAGCACACCTTCTACGCAGGTTACAATGCTCCCCTACCACTTACGTGTCTTTCAACGTAAATCCATAGCTTCGGTAATATGTTTATGCCCGATTATTATCCATGCAAAATCGCTCGACTAGTGAGCTGTTACGCACTCTTTAAATGAATGGCTGCTTCCAAGCCAACATCCTAGCTGTCTAAGCAATTTCACCTCGTTTTTTCAACTTAACATATATTTGGGGACCTTAGCTGATGGTCTGGGTTCTTTCCCTCTCGGACATGGACCTTAGCACCCATGCCCTCACTGCTGTGTATATTTTATAGCATTCGGAGTTTGTCAGGAATTGGTAGGCGGTGAAGCCCCCGCATCCAATCAGTAGCTCTACCTCTATAAAACTCTACCACAACGCTGCACCTAAATGCATTTCGGGGAGTACGAGCTATTTCCGAGTTTGATTGGCCTTTCACCCCTACCCACAGGTCATCCAAAGACTTTTCAACGTCAACTGGTTCGGTCCTCCACTGTATGTTACTACAGCTTCAACCTGCCCATGGGTAGATCACTCGGTTTCGCGTCTACTACTACTAACTAAAGCGCCCTATTCAGACTCGCTTTCGCTACGGCTCCTTGACTTAATCAATTAACCTTGCTAGAAACAGTAACTCGTAGGCTCATTATGCAAAAGGCACGCCGTCACACCATAAATGATGCTCCGACCGCTTGTAGGCGTACGGTTTCAGGTTCTATTTCACTCCCTTACTTAGGGTTCTTTTCACCTTTCCCTCACGGTACTAGTTCACTATCGGTCTCTCAGGAGTATTTAGCCTTACCGGATGGTCCCGGTGGATTCATACAGGATTACTCGTGTCCCGCACTACTCAGGATACCACTATCAATAACTTCGCTTACTTTTACGGGACTATCACCCTCTTTGGTCTGTCTTTCCAAACAGTTCTAATTCACTTAGCATCGAATATTGTGGTCCTACAACCCCAAAATTGCCGTAACAACTTTGGTTTGGGCTAATCCGCGTTCGCTCGCCACTACTAACGGAATCACTATTGTTTTCTCTTCC
>NZ_JAKQYM010000030.1 GCF_022662535.1 Polaribacter marinus | reverse complement strand
GATTAAACGTATAACTTCCATCTGAATTTATTTGTAAAGTTCCTTCTGCTAAAATAACACTGCTTCCTGATGGATAATTTGTTCCTCCAACACTAAACTGACTTACCGTTAATGGGTTGTTCTCTGTATCTGTATCATTATTCAATAATCCATTGGTTGCATTGACACTTAAGGGTGCATCCTCTAATAATGTGTTTGAATCTGCTTGTGCTAATGGTGCATCATTTACTGCTGTTACAGTGATATTTAATGTACTACTTGCCGTAGCTGATCCATCACTTATTGTATAAGTTACTTCTGGCACACTTCCATTAAAATTAGACGCTGGTGTAAACTCATAACTTCCGTCTGATTCTATTTGCAAGGTTCCTTCTGCTAAAGTGATTAAGCTTCCTACATTTTCTGAGTTCCCGTTGATTAACAAGCTTGTTACAGATAAGGCATCATTCTCGATATCCGAATCATTTGATAAAACACCTGCTGCAGACGAAACAGTTAGAGCTGTGTCTTCATTTGTAGTATTTGTATCTAATACAGCAACTGGTGCATCGTTAACTGGAGTTACACTTAAGTCTAATGTCGAATTCGCTGTGTTGGTCCCGTCACTTATTGTATAAGTTACCTGTGGGATTGGTCCGTTGTAATTTAATGTTGGACTAAAAGTATAACTTCCATCTGAATTTATTTGTAAAGTTCCTTCTGCTAAAATAACACTGCTTCCTGATGGATAATTTGTTCCTCCAACACTAAACTGACTTACCGTTAATGGGTTGTTCTCTGTATCTGTGTCATTGTTTAATAATCCATTCGAAGCATTCACACTTAAAGCTGTGTCTTCTAATAAAGTATTTGAATCTGATTGTGCTACAGGAGCATCATTTACTGCTGTTACCGCAATATTTAATGTGCTTATAGCTGTATCCGTTCCATCACTTATTGTATACGTTACTTCTGGCACACTTCCATTAAAATTAGACGCTGGTGTAAACTCATAACTTCCGTCTGATTCTATTTGTAAGGTTCCTTCTGCTAAAGTGATTAAGCTTTCTACATTTTCTGAGTTCCCGTTGATCAATAAGCCTGTTACTGATAATACATCATTCTCGATATCCGAATCATTTGATAAAATACCATTTGCTGAAGAAACAATTAAAGCGGTGTCTTCATTTGTTGTATTTGTATCTAGTACTGCGACAGGTACATCGTTAACTGGAGTTACACTTAAATCTAATGTCGAATTCGCGGTGTTGGTCCCGTCACTTATTGTATAAGTTACTTGCGGAATTGGTCCGTTGTAATTTAATGTTGGACTAAAAGTATAACTTCCATCTGAATTTATTTGTAAAGTCCCTTCTGCTAAAACAACACTACTTCCTGATGGATAAGTTGTTCCTCCTACACTAAACTGACTTACAGTTAATGGGTTGTTCTCTGTATCTGTGTCATTGTTTAATAATCCATTCGAAGCATTCACACTTAAAGCTGTGTCTTCTAATAAAGTATTTGAATCTGATTGTGCTACAGGAGCATCATTTACTGCTGTTACGGTGATTCCTATGATTCCTTGATTCGCAGAAACTAAACCATCATTATCTTGAATTGTATAATTGATACTTGCTGGTCCGTTATAATTATCTTCTGGAGTAAATGTTACGTTTCCTAGTGCATCTATTTCATATTTTCCTATTCCAACAATAACAAGTGGCGTTGTTGAGTTTCCTGTGTTTGCTGGATTTGATGGGTCTATTAATACAATTGTAGATGGTACTACGGTTCCATCATCTGTATCATTTCCTCCAATCGTATTTACTACAATCTGATTGTCTTCTAGAGTGTTATTTCCTAAATCATTTACTGCTACTGGTGCATCATTAATTGGGTTTACTGTAATATCTAAAGTTCCTGGAATTGTTGTGGTTCCATCTGAAACATTATAAGTTATTTGTGGTACTGTACCATTGTAATTTGCTTTCGGAATAAACACATAACTTCCGTCTGAATTTATTTTTATTGTTCCTTCAGAAATACTAACAGTAGTTCCTGAATTATATATTGTTCCTTCAATTTCTATTGTTGAAATTGTTAAAGGGTCCCCATCATTATCAGAATCATTATTTAACAATCCGTTTATAGCAGTTACTATTAATTGAGTATCCTCATCTGTATTATTTGTTTCTGAAATAACAGCAGGAACATCATTTACAGGAGCTACTGTAATTTCGATTACACCTTGATTAGATGAGATTAAACCATCGTTATCTTGAATTATATAATTAATACTTGCAGAACCATTATAATTATCTTCTGGTGTAAACGTTACATTTCCTAAGGCATCTATTTCGTATTTTCCAACACCAACAATTACTAGTGGAGTTAATGAATTTCCTGTGTTTGCTGGATTTGATGGATCTATTAATACAATTGTAGATGGTACTACGGTTCCATCATCTGTATCATTTCCTCCAATTGTATTTACTACAATCTGATTGTCTTCTAGAGTATTGTTTCCTAAATCATTTACTGCTACTGGTGCATCATTTACAGATGTTACAGAAATATCTAGCGTACTTGAATCTTCTTCCGTACCATCTGTAATTGTATAAACAACTTGAGGTATAGAGCCATTAAAATCTGTTGTAGGTTCAAATGTATAACTACCATCAGAATTTATGGTTAAAGAACCTTCTGTTAAATTAACCGTTGTTCCTGCTGTATATGTAGTAACCCCTATTTTAAATTCTTTTACAGATAATACATCACCATCAATATCAGAATCATTATTTAATAATCCATTAGCAGAACTTACAGTTAGTATAGTATCTTCAAGTGTATTTTTACTATCTGGATTTGCTATTGGTTTATCATTTACTGGGATTACAGTAATATCTAATGTACTGCTTGCGTTTGGTGTTCCAGATCCATCAGTTATTGTATAAGTAATTTGAGGCACAGAACCATTATAATCTGTTGTAGGCACAAATGTATAACCCCCTCCAGCATTTATTGTTAAATCTCCTTCTGTTAAATTTGCAGTTTGTCCTGCATTATAAGTAACCCCAGCAGCAACAAATGTTGTAATAGTTACAGGGTCTAAGTTTGCATCTGTATCATTTTTAATTAAACTTTTTACATCACTATCTGCAACAATTAAAGTTACTTCTTCATTTGTTGAATTGGTATCTGGATTAGCAATTGGTGAGAATGAAGATTGAGGTACTGTAATTACAACAACTGCTGTATCTGTTCCTCCATTTCCATCAGAAATTTCATATGTAAAAGTATCTGTTCCGTTATTAAAACCTGCTTGTGGTGAGTAGATTACAACATCATCTGAAGTATCTGCTGGTGTACCATTATCATTAATTACAGCCGTTCCTTTTGTTGGTGCAACAGTAATTGTACTTATAGATAAAACATCACCATCTAAATCATTATCATTGGTTAATACTGGAATATTAACAGGTACATTTGGATCTGTTGATGAAGTATCATCTGTTGCAACTGGATTATCATTTACAGGTGTAACAGTAATTTTTAATGTACTATTTGCTGTATTTACTCCATCTGTAGCGGTATATGTTATTGTAGGAACAATTCCGTTATAATTAGTTACAGGAGTAAAATCATAACTACCATCGGTATACATTTTAATTGTTCCAATATTTGGAATTACTCTAGTTCCTCCTGTTATTGGGTCTATAGTTATAGTAGTTCCTGCAACTGTAAATTTAGAAACAGTTATTGTATTTCCATCTAAATCAGAGTCATTACTTAATACTCCGTTTACAGCGTTTACATTTAATACCGTATCTTCTGCAGTTGTATTTGTATCTGCAATTAATGTTGGTGTATCATTTATTGGATTTACTGTAATGTCTAAAGTACTCGTTGCTGTATCTGTTCCGTCTGTTGCAGTATAAGTAACCTGAGGATATGTTCCGTTAAAATTTGTAGCTGGTGTAAATACATAATCTCCATTGGTATTTATTTGTAAAGATCCATTAACAATACTTGCTGTTGTGTTTACAGGGTAATCTATACCTAAAATAGTAAATTGAGTTATTGTTAAAACTTCATTTTCTATATCTGTATCATTCTTTAAAACTCCATTTGCAGCAGTAACTGTTAATGTTATGTCTTCATTTGTTACATTGGTATCTGCAACTAACGTTGGTGCATCATTTACTGGATTAACAGTAATTTTTAATGTACTGTTTGCTGTATTTATTCCATCAGAAATTGTATAATTTACCAAAGTTACTTGACCGAAGAAATTTGTTGCAGGTGTAAAATCATAACTACCATCTGCATATACTTTAAGAATTCCTTCTGTTAAGGTTGCCGAGGTTCCTGCAATATAAACGGTTCCATTAATTGTAAATTGAGTTACCGATAAAGCATTATTCTCTGGATCAGAATCATTTAATAATAATCCATTTGCTGCTATTACGTTTAATGTAACATCTTCATTTGTTGCGTTGGTATCTGGAACTGCAACTGGTGAATCGTTAATTGAATTAACTGTAATATCTAAATTAGCTGATGCTGTTAAAATTCCATCTGTAATAGTGTAAGTTACCTGTGGAACTACTCCGTTAAAGTTATTTGCTGGTGTAAAGACATAACTTCCATCTGATTCTATTTGTAATGTTCCTTCTATTAAACTCGCTATTTCTCCTGCTAAATATGAAGATCCTTGAACTACAAAGCCAGTAACATTTATAACATCTCCGTCAACATCAGAATCATTATTTAAAATACCATTTGCTACATTAACTGTAAGTACAGTATCTTCATTTACTGAATTTGTATCATCAACCGCAACTGGTGCGTCATTAACTGTATTTACAGAAAGTGTTAATGTGCTACTTGCTGTATTTGTTCCATCAGAAATTGTATAATCAATAATAGGAACAACTCCTTTATAGTTTAATGCTGGTGTAAAATTGTAACTACCATCAGAATTAATTTTAATAGTTCCTTCTGTTATTGTTGCTATTTCTCCTGCATTATAATTTATTCCTCCAGCTGTAAATTGAATTACAGATAGTGAATTATTTTCTGGATCTGTATCATTTTTTAGTAATCCATTGGCTGCAGTTACATTTAATGCAACGTCTTCATTGGTTGAGTTAGAATCAGGGTTTGCAACTGGTGAATCATTTATAGGATTAACCGTAATGTCTAAGGTGCTTGTAGCTGTCGCTGTACCATCTGTAGCTGTATAAATTACCTGAGGAACTAATCCACTATAATTTAATGCTGGAGTAAAGATGTAGCTACCATCTGGATTTATTTTTAATGTTCCTTCTGTTGCCGACCCCGTAACTCCTGCATTATAATTTGTTCCTCCAAAAGTAAATTGAGTTACTGTTAACGTACTATTTTCTACATCTGAATCATTCTTTAAAACACCATTTGATGCTGTAACAGTTAAAGGAACATCTTCATTAGTTGAACCAAAATCTGCCGTTAAGATTGGAGCATCATTAACTGGAGCTACTGAAATATTTAAAGTTGAATTAGAAGTATTTGTACCATCTGAAGCAGTATAAGTAACTTGAGGTACATTTCCATTAAAGTTTAATACTGGAGTAAAGACATAACTTCCGTCTGAATTTACCACTAATGTTCCTTCTGTTAAAGTTGCCGTATCTCCTGCACTATAGGTGTTTCCATCTACTGAAATTTGTGTTACAGTTAATGGATTTCCATC
>NZ_JAKQYM010000002.1 GCF_022662535.1 Polaribacter marinus | reverse complement strand
GAAAATCATCAAAATTTATATTGCTGTAATTAGATGAAAATTTAACAAAAAACAATAGGTTTTTAACACAGATCATTACGAGGACGTTAGGACGAAGTAATCTTTTAAAAAGTAGTAACAATTAATAAAGAGATTGCTTCATTCTTCGCAATGACGGAGGTGAGATTGCTTCACTACGTTCGCAACGACGTGTGTCATTACGAGGACGTTAGGACGAAGTAATCTTTTTAAAGGTAGTAACAACTAATATACAGATTGCTTCGTTTCCACTCGCAATGACGGAGGTAAGATTGCTTCGTTTCCACTCGCAATGACATTCTCCACTTAAATTAGAACTGAAATAACCAACCATCAGACAAATCATTCCAATTTGGGTTTTCTAAATTTACCAAATCGTTTTTACGTTTTCGGTTTCCTGCTTTTAGTTGTTTTTCTCTAGAAATTGCAGAATTTATATCATCAAATTCTTCAAAATAAACAAGTTTATCACAATTATATTTAGCAGTAAATCCTTTATATTTTTTTGTTTTATGTTGATAAATACGTTTTAGTAAATTACTTGTAACACCAATATATAAAACAGTATTATTTTTGTTGGTTAAGAAATATACGTGGTACTTTTTCATTTTTAAATATAGTAATTTTTACGTCATTACGAAGGAGGAACGACTGAAGTAACCTTATAAATGATAGCAGGATGTTATAAGAGATTGCTTCATTCTTCGCAATGACGAGTGTGTCATTACGAGGACGTTAGGACGAAGTAATCTTTTTAAAGGTAGTAACAATTAATAAACAGATTGCTTCATTCTTCGCAATGACGGTGGTAAGATTGCTTCGTTTCACTCGCAATGAAAATTCCACAACCATTACAAAAATCTCATCGATAAAATTAAGGTTTTAGTATAGGCAATTACCCCAAACGTCTATTCTTTTTTTATATAAAGACTTATAGTTACACATTTGAAGTGTTAATAGAAAAACACTTAAAAATGAAATTATATATCTTCTTAACAAGTTTACTTTTTGCGCAATTGGCATTTGGGCAAGACAATACAACGGCTACTAAAATATGGTCTTTTGAAGATTGTCTTAATTATGTTATAGAAAATAACATTACAATAAAAGATGCTTCTTTAAATAAAAGTATTGCAGCAGTAAGTTACAACAAGGCCAAATCATCTAGATTACCTAATTTAATAGGTAGTGCATCTCAAAATTTTTCTAGTGGAAATACAATAGATCCCATAACAAGTGATTATGTTACCAAACAAGTTAATAGTACAAACTTGGGAGTTACTAGTGCTATAACTTTATTTCAGGGGAATCAAATAAACAACCAAATCAAACAGAGTAAAACATTATTAGAACAAAGTGCACTTTTAGAAGAAGAAACAAAGAACAGTATAATTATTAGTCTTTTAGAGTCTTATTTACAAGCACTGTTTAGCAAAGAAGACATTGTTATTTCAGAAAATAATTTAATAGCTTCAGAAAAACAAGTAGAAAGAGCAAAAGCACGTTTAGAGGCAGGTGCTATTACTTTAAGTGATTTCAGTGAAGCGCAAAGTCAAGCTGCAACAAATAAATATACTGTAATTGCTGCAAAAAACAAGTATCAACAGTACATCATTACCTTAAAGCAATTATTAGAGTTACCACCTACTACTGAGTTAGAAATTCAAACAATTGATGAAAACAAAGAGTTACTTAATTTAGAGTTAAATAAAACAGAAATCTATAGCAAAGCCTTAAAACATTTGCCAGAAGTAGAAGCAAGTAAGTTAAATATAACTGCTAGTACGCAACAGTTAGATATAGCAAAAGGAGGCTTTTTACCAACATTATCATTATCAGGAAGTGTTGGTTCCGGGTATACAAGTGTTAATAGTACTAGTTTTATAGATCAGTTAGATTTAAACTTTAATCAAAAAATAGGGTTGTCATTAAGTATTCCGATATTTAATAGAAATCAAACAAAATCTGCAGTTAAAACAGCAAGTTATAATATAGAAAAAGCAGAAATACAACAGCAATCGATTATAAAAGAAGTCTATAAAAAGGTAGAAACTGCTTATCAGAATGTTGTATCATCTCAAGAACAACTTGTGGCATCAGAATCCTCTAAAGAAGCTGCAAGGCAAGCCTATAAGTTAGCTCAAAAGAAATATGAATTGGGCGGATTAAGTATCACTGATTTGGTGATCAGCCAAAATACATATACCAATGCACAACAAAATTATATTCAAGCAAAATACCTTACCATATTATATCATCAATTATTACAATTCTATCAAGGAAACAACATTAAACTTTAATTCTTACCAAAATGAAAAATAAAATAAAAACAATCATAGTGAGTATTGTAGGCATACTATTAATTGTAGCAGTCTACAGCTTTTTAAATAGAGATGAAACTATGACTATAGAAGCCAAAACAATAGCGGCAACGAAGGCAGATGTTACAACTATGGTAACAGCAACGGGTACTATAGAACCAATTACACAAGTAGAAGTAGGAACACAAGTATCTGGTGTCGTAGAAAAAATATATGTAGACTATAATAGTATTGTTAAAGAAGGCCAACTAATTGCAGAATTAGACAAAACAAATTTAAAAGCAGCATATACTCAAGCACAAGCAGTTTATGACAATGCTGTAAATCAAAGAAATTACATGCAGACAATTTATAATAGACAAAAAAGTTTGTTTGATAGTCAGGTAATTAGTCAGTCCGATTTTGATGAAGCATCTTATAATTATCAAACAGCAAAAGGTACTGTAACTCAGCGTTTATCAGATCTTCAAAAAGCTAGAACTAATTTAGGGTATGCTAATATTTATTCTCCTATTAACGGAGTTGTACTCTCTAGAGCTATAGATGAAGGTCAAACCGTTGCTGCTAGTTTAAGTACACCAACTTTGTTTACCATTGCTCAAGATTTAAAAGAAATGCAAGTAGAAGCTGATGTAGATGAAGCTGATATAGGGCAAGTAAAAGAAGGACAACGCGTAGAGTTTACGGTAGATGCTTATATCGGAGAAACATTTGAAGGTGTCGTAACTCAAGTACGATTAGACCCAACAGTTACTTCAAATGTAGTAACCTATACGGTTGTTATTAAGGCAGATAATCCAGATTTAAAACTAAAACCAGGCTTAACAGCAACCATTTCTATTTATACATTGGAGTTAAATAATGTGTTAACGGTACAGGCAAAAGCCATCAATTTTACTCCTGAGATGGAAACATTAATGGCTTATAATTTACAACATCAATTACCAGAAAGTAATCGCAAATCATTGAAAGAGAAATCAACACTTTGGGTGTTAGAAAGCAATGGAAAAATTACTCCTAAAACAGTAACTTTAGGAGCAAGCGATGGGGTGAATGTACAATTATTAAGTGGTATTTCTGAAGGAGAAAAACTAGTATATAGTTTAAAAGGAGTTGCGAATTCAGGAGTTAGTTCAGCTACTAAAAGCGAAAGTCCTTTTATGCCTAAACGTCCGGGTTCTAACAAGAAAAAATAAACAAGTATGCCTAAAGAAATCATTAAAATAGAAAATTTAAAGCGATCATTTACCATGGGAACCGAAACGGTTCACGCGCTAAGAGGTATTTCGTTTGATATTAAAGAAGGCGAATTTGTAACCATTATGGGATCTAGTGGATCTGGTAAAAGCACCATGTTAAATATTTTAGGATGTTTAGATCAACCTAGTTCTGGGAACTATGAAATTGATGGGGTGAGTATAAAAGATCTGTCTAGAAATGAATTGGCAACCATAAGAAATGAAAAGATTGGTTTTATTTTTCAATCCTATAATTTATTAGCTAGAACATCTGCTATTGAAAACGTAGAACTACCATTACTATACAATAGTAAAGTATCTACAGAAGAGCGAAGAGAACGTGCCATCAAAGCTTTAGAAAAAGTAGGATTAGGAGAACGTTTGCACCATACACCTTCACAACTTTCTGGAGGGCAACAACAACGTGTGGCTATTGCTAGGTCATTGGTCAATAATCCGGTGATGATATTAGCAGATGAGGCTACAGGAAATTTAGATACACGTACTTCATATGAAATCATGTCTTTATTTCAAGAATTAAATAAACAAGGTATTACCATCACTTTTGTAACTCATGAACCAGATATAGCAACTTTTAGTAGTAGGACTATAGTGTTAAAAGATGGTAATATTATTGAAGATTACCAAAATACAAATGTGCAATCTGCTGCAAACGAATTAGCTAAATTGCCTAAACAAGACGATTAATTATGAGACTATTAAATTTATTTAAAATCGCTTTTAAAGCTATTGTTTTGAATAAAACAAGAACATTGCTAACCATGTTAGGGATTATCATTGGTGTAGCTTCTGTAATTGCTATGCTGGCGATTGGAGAAGGATCAAAAGAAAGTATTCGTACTTCTATTTCTAATATGGGATCTAATATGATTACTATTAAAGCGGGTTCAGATACTCGTGGAGGGGTTAGACAAGAAGCAAGTGTTATGGAATCTTTAACCTTAAGTGATTTTGAAGCTATTAGAGAAAAGTCAACTCTTTTAAGTTATAGTTCTCCAATGGTAGATGGTAGAGGACAGGTTATCAATGGTTCCAACAACTGGCCTTCTTCTATTTATGGAGTGAATCCGGACTATTTAAAAATCAAGGTAGTTGATTTACAAAGTGGAAGTATGTTTACAGATGCCGAAGTGAAATCTGCTTCTAAAGTAGCTTTAATTGGTCAAACTGTTGTAGATAATGTGTTTCCTGATGGTCAGAATCCAGTTGGACAAATGATTCGTTTTAATAACATTCCGTTTAAAGTAATTGGTGTCTTAGAAGAAAAAGGAGAAAATACTTTTGGGCAAGATCAAGATGATGTGGTAATTGCGCCCTATACAACAGTTCAAAAACGTATTTTAGCTATTGATCACTTAAATCAGATTGTAGCTTCTGCAATGAGTGAAGAAGATGCACCGAATGCTGTTTTAGAGGTGAGTGAAATTTTGCGCACTCAACATAAATTGAGTAATGCTGATGAAGATGATTTTCATGTACGTTCTATGGAAGAATTAATATCAACCTTTAGTTCTACAAGTGAAATGCTTACCCTACTTTTAGTGGCAGTTGCAAGTATTTCTTTATTAATTGGAGGAATTGGTATAATGAATATCATGTATGTTTCTGTAAAAGAACGTACCAAAGAAATTGGATTACGAATGGCAGTAGGAGGTAAAGGGGCAGATATTTTAATGCAATTTTTAATAGAGGCAATTTTAATAAGTATTACAGGAGGACTCTTAGGTGTAATTCTAGGGCTAGGGTCTACTGTTTTTATCGAAAAATTCTTAAATTGGCCAACAAGTGTATCATTATACTCTATAGTAATCTCTTTTGCTGTTTGTGCTGTAACAGGTATCTTTTTTGGCTGGTATCCTGCAAGAAAAGCATCGGCTTTAGATCCAATAACTGCTTTACGCTACGAATAATAAATTATGTATAAGAATCAAAAAATAACAGTTCTATCTCATTTATTAGTTTGGTTAACGCTATTTTGCTTGCCTTACTTATTATCTTATGGTCAAGAACAAGAGATCAATAGAGTGATTGCTCATTTTTGGATTCCTTTAGTATTTTCGGCTATAATCTTCTATTTTAATTATTTTGTACTCATAGACCGATTTCTCTTTTCAAAAAAAACGACGTTGTTTATTGTTATAAATGTCTTAATTATTATTACGTTTTTATTTTTAAAAGAAAGCATAGAAGATAATTTTTTTAAGGAAATCATTAAAAAACGCATCAAAACAGATGATAGAGTAGGACCACCGTTTAAAATGGCTATCTATATACAAATGCTATCTTATATGGCTCCTTTATTCTTTTCTATAGCTTTAAAATCTACAAAACGTTGGGTTAAAACAGAAGCAGAACGTAAAGAAGCTATCAATTTTAAATTAAAATCAGAGTTACAACATTTGCATTACCAGTTACAACCGCATTTCTTTTTTAATTCTTTAAATAATATTTATTCGTTAGTTGATGTTTCTCCAGATCAAGCAAAATCATCTATACATAGTTTAAGTAAGCTAATGCGATATATGCTGTACGAAACAAACTTAGAGATTGTACCACTTAGTAAAGAAATCGATTTTCTTAAAAAGTATGTTGATTTAATGAAATTACGTGTATCAGACAAAACCAGTGTTACCTGCAATTTTCCATCCGAAGAAACCGGTATACAAATCGCACCTTTATTATTTATTTCATTAATTGAAAATGCTTTTAAACACGGGGTATCTGCTACGAAGGAGAGTCAGATAAAAATAAACATGTCTTGTAATAATGCTACCGTTTTATTCACTGTCGAAAATAATAATTTCCCAAAGAAAACAGACGATAAAAGTGGTTCAGGTATTGGTCTTAAAAACTTAGAAAAACGTTTAGAATTGTTGTACCCAAATAGATTTAAGTTTAAAAGCAGTTTAAAAGACGATTGTTTTTTAGTAACCTTAACAATTAAAACCAACTAAAAAATGAGCAAGATAAAGATAAGTTGCGTTATTGTTGATGATGAACCTATGGCACTTAATTTAGTAGAAAGTTATGTTGAAAAAACGCCTTTTTTAGTCCTTAAAAAAAAATGTAGTAGTGCTATTGAAGCTATGGAATTTATAAAAACGACTCCTGTAGATTTACTCTTTTTAGACATACAAATGCCAGATTTAACAGGCATCGAATTCTCAAAAATGTTACCAAAAGAAACGCGGGTTATTTTTACCACTGCTTTTGATCAATATGCTTTAGAAGGCTTTAAAGTAGAAGCCTTAGATTATTTGTTGAAGCCTTTTGATTATGCAGAGTTTCTTGCTGCTGCTAACAAAGCAAATACTTGGTTTGAATTGGTAAAAGAAAAAAAGCAAAACATTCTCTCTGAAGAAAAAGAATTTCTTTTTGTAAAATCAGAATACAAACAATTACGTATCAAATTAGCAGATGTTTTATATTTTGAAGGCTTAAAAGATTATATTAAAATATGGTTAAAAGACAATCCGAAAGCAATTTTAACACTCATGAGTTTAAAGTCTTTAGAAGAAGAACTGCCTGAAACTCAATTTATGCGAGTGCATCGATCTTTTATTGTAGCGTTAAAAAATATTGATATTATAGAACGCAGTCAGATAATTATTAACAATCAACGTATTACCGTTTCTGAGCAATACAAACCAAAATTCCTAGCATTTGTAAATAATAATTCACTAAATTCTTAAGGTTTTAAAGATGCAACTATATATTCTATATAAGTAGGATAAAATTAGATGTTTCAAGGTTCATTTTTAAAAAAAGTATTCACTTTATTTCTTAGAAATAAATAAGAAAAATACTTTAATATAATAAGTGATTTCTATTTTCAATCAAATTTTTATCTTTTTTAATAGTTAAAATCTACTAAATTCTACAATCTGTAGATAGAATGTTAGCCTTTATATATTTTGTTTTTTTAACAATTTTAACACAAATACCTTTAAACTATTATTTGTTATTAAAGTCTAAGTAGTATAATAAGTTGAATTTAAAATAGGAATTATGAAAACACTAATTAGAACATCGGTACTATCATCTTTATTAATGATAGCCTTTATTTCACAGGTTTCAGGACAGTCAAGACGAGCTTCTACCAAAAAAGTAGTAAAAAGAACAACCGTAGTAAAAAAAACAACTCCAAGTAGAAGAGTTTCTAGTACAAAAGTAACCTATAGAAAACCTACACGAAAAATAGTTTCAGTTCGCAATGTGCCTAATAGAAAAACAATTAAACATAAAGGACAAAACTATTACTATGCAAATAATAAATATTACACTTATGCTAGAGGACGTTATATTGTAATAGCACCTAAAGTAGGATTTAGAATTAATGTTTTACCTCGAAATTATAAAAGAATTCGTTTTAACAATTATAATTATTATCATGCAGATGGTGTCTTTTATGTACAGATAAATAATGAATATGAAGTAATAGATCCAGAAATTGGTACGATTGTTTATGAGTTACCAGAGGATTATGAAAAAGTAACTATCGATGGTCAAAAATATTACGAATATGCTAATATTTTATACGAAAAAATACAAGTAAACGGAACCAGAGCTTATGAAGTAGTGGGTATTATAGAATTAGATTAGTAATAAGCTAAAAAAAAGTGAGTTGATTGATTTATTATAAGTAGAAAAGGAGGGTGTTTTTATAACAATCCTCCTTTTTGTAATTATTAAATACACATATTTATTTAATTCTAGAAAATGGTATCTGTATCTTTGCCAAAATTATTTTTATGTCAAAGCATTTTTCCGATTTAGGAATTAGTACAGAATTACAACAAAGTATCACAGAATTACAAATATCTGTGCCTACAGATATTCAAGAAAAAGTAATTCCAGTAATTTTAAACCAAAAAGAAGATATTGTTGCTTTGGCAAAAACCGGTACAGGTAAAACGGCTGCTTTTGGTTTGCCTTTATTACAACTTATTGATATAGAAAACACTGATATTCAAGCTGTTATTCTTGCTCCAACAAGAGAACTTGGACAGCAAATCCATAGCAATTTGATAGCTTTTGCTAAATATAATCCAGAAATATCTATTGCGGTAGTATGTGGAGGAATTCCTATAAAACCACAAATAGAACGTTTAAAAACAACAACACATATTGTAGTAGCAACACCTGGACGTTTGGCAGATTTAGTAGAACGTAAAGCCATTAATATAAAAAATAGTAGTTATTTTATTTTAGATGAAGCAGATGAAATGCTTAGTGCTCTAAAAGAAGGTTTAGATAGTATTATTAAAGAAATACCCAAAAAAAGAAGAACTTTATTGTTTACAGCAACCATGCCAGGAACCATTAAGCAAATGGTAAATAATTACATGTCTAAAAATGTGGTTCAAATTGAAGCAGATATGGAAACGGTAGGTCATCAGGGAATTGATCATCAATATGTAGTTGTAGAGCCTATAGAAAAACTAAATGTTCTACTTCATTTTTTAAATTCTAGAGAAGGAGAACGCGGAATTATTTTTTGTAAAACAAAAGCAGCTGTAAATAAATTGGCTAAAAATTTAGCCATTCATAAGTTTTCTTCGGGTGCACTTCATGGTAGTTTAACGCAAGGTATTAGAGATCGAATTATGGGGCAGTTTAGAGAAGGACACATTGATATTTTGGTCGCTACAGATTTAGCTGCTCGTGGTATTGATGTAAAAGAAATTTCTTATGTTGTAAATTATCATTTACCCGACACCTATGATGCCTATGTTCATAGAAGTGGGCGTACAGCTAGAGCAGGAGCAAAAGGCTTCTCTTTAACAATCATTCAACAAGAAGAAAAAGAAGAAATTCCCGAATTTGAAAAAGCTTTAGACATTATTTTTAAACCTTTTAAAAAGGCTGATGCTAAAAGTATTGAAGAAAATAATGGCCTTTTATGGGCTAAGAAAATTTTTAAAACAAAACCCAATAGAGAGATTTCTGAAGAGTTTAAAGCAAAAATAAAAACGATTTTTCATCATTTAACAAAAGAAGAATTGGTAGATAAAATCTTAGCAAATTATATTGTTGAAAATAATATAACTACAGAAAAGAAAGAGGTCTTAAAAAAGAAAAAAAAGAAGTAAGATCTATGGATAAAAACAATCGTAATTTAGACATAGAGTCTTGCATTAATACATTACAAAATTTATTAGAAGATACCAATCGGTTATTTGAAATTCCTGAAGAACAAAGAGTCGCACTTTTTAAAGCTGCAGGTGAGTTATCAAGACCAAATCGTGATGAATTTCAACGTAGAAGAAAAGATGCTAAAAAAGCGGCAAAACGTAAAATGATTGAAGGTGATAAACACGCTAGAAAATCTACCGGAATTCGTTCTGCGCGTGAAGCTGCGTTATTTGTGGCTCCTAAATTATTAGGAGCAGCGGCAATAGATCAAGATACACCAGAATTAGAATCGCCAAGAAACTGCTACGTTTGTAAAGCCGTTTTTACCAAATTACATCATTTTTATGATACCATGTGTAAAGAATGTGGCGATTTAAATTATGCGAAACGTTTTCAAACAACTGATTTAAAAGGACAAGTAGCGGTTATCACAGGTTCTCGATTAAAAATAGGATATCACATTACTTTAATGTTATTGCGTTCTGGAGCAACTGTTGTAGCAACTACACGTTTTCCTGCAGATTCTGCCATTCGTTTTGCTAAAGAAGAAGATTATAAAGATTGGAGTCATCGTTTACACATTCATGGACTCGATTTAAGACACATACCAAGTGTTGAAATTTTCTGTAATTATATAGAACAAAAATACGATCGATTAGATATTTTAATCAATAATGCTGCACAAACTGTAAGAAGACCTTCAGGATTTTACTTCCATTTAATGGAAAATGAAAAGAAACCGATACATCAATTACCTAAATTAGCGCAGACTTTATTAAAAGATCATTCAAGTTGTTTAGAAGAATTAGCAGACTTAAGTCTGTCTACTTCTAAAACAGATAAAAATAATGTATTGCCTGTAACTTGGCACGGACCAGAACCCGGAATTGGTTTGCGTAATTCGGCAGAATTATCCCAAATTCCGTATAGTTTTGATAATTCATTACAAACAGCAGAAGTTTTTCCAGAAGGAGAATTAGATGCAGATTTACAACAAGTAGATTTAAGAAAAACCAATAGTTGGCGTTTAAAATTAGGCGAAATAGAAACTACAGAAATGGTAGAAGTACAGTTGGTAAATGCTGTAGCGCCATTTGTTTTGTGTAATCGTTTGTCTAACTTGATGATGAAAGAAAATACAGGCAAAAAACATATTATTAATGTAACTGCCATGGAAGGGAAGTTCCATCGATTTAAAAAGGTAGACAGACATCCGCATACCAATATGGCAAAAGCAGCCTTAAATATGTTAACGCATACTTCTGCATCTACATTTGCCAAGAAAGGTATTTATATGAATGCCGTTGATACAGGTTGGGTTACAGATGAAGACCCTGCAGAATTATCAAAGAAAAAAGTAGAAACACACGATTTTCAACCTCCTTTAGATATTGTAGATGGTGCTGCTAGAGTTATGGATCCATTAATTGATGGTATCAATACAGAAAAACACTGGTCTGGTAAATTTTTGAAAGACTATTTCCCGATTGATTGGTAAAATATAGTATTAATTTGATCTGGTATCATTCTATTTTTAACGATAAATAGCTTATAAATAGAAATGATATCAATTAAATAATTGTATATCAGAAAAATGGCACCATCTTTGCTTATTAATTAGTATTATAAATTTAATAACAAAATAATGAATAAAGGAATAGTAAAATTTTTCAATGAATCTAAAGGATTTGGATTTATCACTGAAGAAGGAGTAGACAAAGATCATTTTGTACACATTTCAGGTTTAATCGACGAAATCAATGAAGGTGACAATGTAGAATTTGACCTACAAGAAGGAAACAAAGGATTAAATGCAGTGAACGTAAAAGTGATCTAAAAAATATACTTCAAGTTTTATAAAAGCCCATCAATTATTGATGGGCTTTTTTTTATTAACGATCTTTTCTTCTATTTGTAAGCTATTTTATTTTAAGCTTTCTAATAATTTTTTAGCAACGAATTCTGATGAAGCTGGATTTTGACCCGTAATTAGATTACCATCCTGTATTGCATAAGCAGACCAATCCTCTTTTTTAGCATAGATTCCACCATTTTTAGTTAACATATCTTGTACTAAAAAAGGAACAACATCCGTAAGTCCAACAGCTGCTTCTTCTGTATTTGTAAATCCTGTTACTTTTTTCCCTTTAACGAAAGGAGTACCATCTGTATTTTTAACATCTTTTAAAGCTGCAGGAGCATGACATACAAAACCGATTGGTTTGTTTTGATTGTTAAATTTTTCAATTAAAGTAATAGAGGTTGTATCATTTGCTAAATCCCATAAAGGACCATGACCACCTGGATAAAATACCGCATCAAAATCATCTGGATTCATATCTGCTAATACTTTAGTGTTTGCTATTTTATCTTTTGCATCAGCATCTTTGTTAAAGCGCTCAGTGGCTTCAGTTGCCGCATCTGGCGAATCGCTACTTGGATCTAATGGTGCAGCACCTCCTTTTGGAGTTGCAATCGTAATTTTTGCTCCTTTATCTAATAAGGTGTAATATGGACTTGCAAATTCTTCAACCCAAAATCCTGTTTTCTTTCCTGTATCTCCTAATTTATCGTGAGATGTTAATACGAATAATACGTTCATTTTTTTCTTTTTTTGATTCTTTAACTTAATAAGCCATTTTTACTATTTTCTCTACTTTATCTGGAGATAAGTCTTGGTGTTCACCTAATCCCAACCATCCACGGTCAGTAAATCGTTTGGCTATTTTTTCAGCAGTACCTTCATAATCTTTAGTGTAATCAGATAACTTTGTATCGATACCTAATTGGTGAAAGAACTCGGTTGTTTTTTCAATCGCAGCATAAGCCTTATCGTCTGTGCTACCTTCGGTAACATTCCAAACTCGTTCAGCATATTGTGCTAATTTTTCTTTCTTCGCTTCAAAATTAAATTTGTAATGGCTTGGTGCAATTACCGCTAGTGTACGTGCGTGGTCAATACCAAACATTGCTGTTAATTCGTGTCCCATCGAATGAATAGCCCAATCACCTGGTACTCCTTTCTGTATGAGTCCATTTAATGCCATTGTACAACTCCACATAAAGTTTGCGGCAGCATTATAATCTGTAGGATCTTTTAGAACTTTTGGTGCAACTTCAATTAGAGTTTGTAATATACTTTCCGCAAAACGATCTTGTAATAAGGCTCCAACGGGGTAAGTCATATATTGTTCTAGAACGTGAGTAAATGCATCTGTTAATCCGTTTGCTAATTGTCTTTCCGGAATAGATGTAATTACTTGAGGATCTAGAATAGAGAATTCAGGAAATAAACCAG
Organism: Polaribacter marinus; assembly: GCF_022662535.1. Classification (GTDB taxonomy): domain Bacteria; phylum Bacteroidota; class Bacteroidia; order Flavobacteriales; family Flavobacteriaceae; genus Polaribacter; species Polaribacter marinus. The sequence continues at coordinate 403,000 of NZ_JAKQYM010000002.1, read as the reverse complement.
GTCCACCCATAGCTAATTTCTCTTGAGTTTCAGCTCTAGTAATTACGGCACCAGAATTCATTTCAGATCCTGTAGCAGGAAGTGTTAAAACGGTTCCAAAAGGCATTCCTTTTTCAGTTCTAATGTTTTTAGTTAAAATATCCCAAGGTGTTTCTCCTTCAAAAACAGCTGCAGCAGATAAAAATTTTGTACCATCTATTACCGATCCACCACCAACAGCTAATAAATACGTAATGTTTTTGTCTTTAATTATTTTTAAAGCTTCCATTAACTTAGCGTATTCTGGATTTGCAGGAATTCCACCAAATTCAATAACATCAACTTTCGCTAAGGCTGTTTTTACTTGGTCGTAAATGCCATTCTTTTTTATACTACCACCACCATAAAGCATTAATACTTTGGCGTCTTTAGGTATTTCGTTTTCTATTTTTTCTATAGTATCCTTTCCAAATATAATTTTGGTTGGATTTTTAAATTCAAAATTGTTCATTTTTTTTTATTCTTAATTATTCAATTACAGTTACTAAATCTTCCATAGGCTTTCTAACTTTTACCAAGTTTACTAGCCAATCTTTGTCTTCTGCTCTATATCCTATTGGTAATAAAACAGCACTGCGTAATCCTTTTTCTCTTAGTCCTAGGATTTCATCAACAGCAGCAGGATCAAATCCTTCTAAAGGTGTTGCATCTACATTTTCGTAAGCAGCTGCTGTAATTGCATTTGCAAAAGCTATATAAGCTTGTTTTGCAGCATGGTTAAAGTTTTCTTCTGGATCTCTTTGTGGATACATCCCTAATAACATTTGGCGGTAGTTTTCCCATCCTTCATTTTCAAAACCTCTAATTTTGTTTGTAAGATCAAACATATAATTTATTCTATCTACTGTATAAGTATCCCAAGCAGCAAATACAAGTAAATGTGAACAATCTGTAATTACAGATTGATTCCAAGCTATAGGTTTTATTTTTTCTTTAATTTCTTTATTTTTAATTACAAAAATTTCAAAAGGTTGTAACCCACTTGAGGTTGGTGCTAAACGTGCTGCTTCTAAAATACGTGTAATTTTATCTTCTGATACAGCTTTTCCGTTCATTGCTTTGGCTGCATACCTCCAATTTAATTTATCTAATAATTCCATATCTATAATTTATACTTAAACGTTGTTTCCTAATTTATGAATGTTTTCTGAAGTTATAATCACATCAGCATAATAGTTTGTATTTGCCAAGTATATCATAGCTTGTGCTATGTTTTTGGCGTTCACTATTTTATATTTTTTTAATTTACCGAAGAAAAAAGGTTGAATTACTTTGAAAATTACTAATCCTATTTTTTCTAATCGTCTAGATTCTTTTCTTTCACCACCAATTAAAGACGGTCTTAAAACCCATGTTTTTTTAATCTTTTGCTCTAAGACCTTTTGTTCCATTTCTCCTTTCGTCTTATTGTAAAAAACAGTACTATTTTTATTTGCTCCCATTGCTGAGATCACTAAAAATGTAGGGATGTTATTTTCTTTGGAAAGCTTTGCGGCAGCAAGCGGAATTCCGAAATCTATTTTTTTATAAAGCGTTTTATCTGGAGTCTTTTTCGCTGTGGTACCAATACAACAATACACTTCGTCGGCTGTAAAGTCAGTTTTAAATTGATTGAGCTCTAAAAGATCACCAATAAAATGCTTGACTTTATTTGGCAAACCTTCCATTTTTGAACGCGAAAACAATTTAATGGTATCGTAACGCTCATCTTCAATTAATTTTTGAAGCACCAACCCCCCCGTTAAACCAGAAGCACCTAATATAATAGCTGTTTTTTTCATGTTATTTACACATTTTTATGCTGCTCCAAGCTGATTGATAAGCTTCTTCTAAATGTGTTTTATCTAATGTAAAGGCCCCACTTTTTTGAGTCATCATTAAAAATGATAACGGATTGATGGCATAAGCATATAATATATAATCAGAAATCGGTTTTATAACCCCTTCTTTTTTACCACGTTCCCAAAGGTCGAGTAGTGGTTGTAAGTGCTTAATACCTTCCTGTCTGCTTTCCTCGTCTATCATTGGAGTATTATCACACTGTGCTAAAAACATAGCATACTCGCATTCCTTGAGTTTAAAATCAGCGATGCGTTTCCATATCATTTCAAAACCTTCTTTAATGGGCATTGTAGGATCATAATTCGCAAATGCATATTTTGTGTATTCTGCCTTAACATCTATATACGTTTGATTCACTAAGTCTTGTTTGTTTTCAAAGTATAAATAAATCGTTGCTGGTGAGACCTTAGCCATTTTAGCAATTTTACTCATAGGCGTCGCATGAAATCCATTATTATTAACCAGTTCTATGGTTGCCTTAACAAGTGCATTACGTTTATCGATACTTTTTTGAAGTTTTGCCATGATTTCATAAATTCTGAGGCAAAGCTATGTTAAAAATGAATGTTCATTCTTTTTTTTTGATAAGATTTTTAATTACTATTATAAAGAAAATCGATAGGGAAGAGAATATATATGTAGGAAAGTAAAAGCGATTAAAATTAAAAAACTTAATTGTTTATGAACCAATGTAATTAAAACAAATACTTAAAATAAAAAAAAGTAGTTTAAACCTTATTTACACGATCTACATGATCTAAAACTGAAATAGATAAACGAATGATGCAATCTACAGTACAGGTTAAATCATGAGGAACATTTCCTTGTAAGGAAATAATGTCGCCTTTTGATAACACTTGTTTTTCACCATTAATACCAAAGGTTATCTCTCCTTCAAAAATTTCTATAACGATTGGAAAAGGTGCCTTATGTTCTTTCATAAACTGCCCTTCTTTCATTACAATACGAATTTCTTTGGTATGGGCTGTTTCAAATAAAACTGTAATTGTTGGTTTATTGTTTTCTTTATAAGTAATATTATTTAGTAAAGATGCTTTTTGCATAATGATAAATCTTAAATTAGTAATTATATATAAATTAACTTGTTCAATAATAAGGTACAATAAAAGTAGTTTTTCTTTCTAAACAAATGCCACAATATTTCTAAATTATTTTTTGAATAAATTTTGCTAAATTCACCTAATAAATAGTATTACTAATACTTCCAATATTAATAAACAAAATATGATCAAAAAAAGCATATCCACTATTTTAATGATGATTTGTACAAGCATAATATTAGGACAAAGTATTGCAAGGGTCGAGAATATTAAAATACAATCCAAAAAGTTAAAGCAAGAAAGAGAAATTATAGTTTATACTCCAATTGATTACGATTGGAGGAAAAACGAATTTTTTAATGTAATCTATGTGTTTGATAGTCATAGTAGAGAATTCTTTGATTATACAAGCGCTATCGTTTCATTTTTAAATACCAAATCCTTTATTGTAGTTGGTATAACTTCTCCTTATAATGAAAAACTTGATTACTCAAGAAATAACGACCTTTTACCAATTTTAAAAACTAAAAATTCGATTGATAGATTCGGGAAATACTCAGGAAATGCAGAGAACTTCTTTAATTATGTTAGTAAAGAAATCATTCCATATATTGATTCTCATTATAGAACCTTAAATAGTAGAATAGCGGTTGGACATTCGTTAAGTGCTTCATTTATTTTAGATTCATTTATTAAAAACCCTAATCTGTTTAATAATTATATAGCTATTTCGCCAAATTTTGCTTACGATAATAACAAGTTAGCCAATAAGCTTGTTGATTTTGATTATTCTAAAATAGATAAAACAACCTATTTATATTTAAGTAATGCAAATGAGGGTATAAAATATTGGGAAGAATGGAAACCAGCAAGAAATATAGTATACAAATTTTTTAACCAAACATTAAAGAATGATAATTTAAAAGTTCAAATTAATGAATTTCCAGAAAATACCCATTGGAATACTTTTCCTCCAAGTCTTAATAAAGGACTTAATTTTTACTTTAAAAGAATTTCTGATTTACAAGAAAAAGAATTAAGTAAAGAAGAATATAAAGTTACAATAAAAATTAAAGTATTAAATAAAAATGATACTATTTACATAACAGGAAATCAAAATAATTTAGGGAATTGGAATCCTAAAAAAATAAAAATGGAAAGAATTTCAGATTTTGAAAGAGAAATTAAGTTAAATCTTAAAAGTCCAGCTCAATTTAAAATTACAAAAGGAAATTGGAATTCTGAAGCTCAAATAAAAGGAACTTATAAAGCTATTACTATTAAACCTGAAAAACAATCTAAATTTGAGTTTGAGATAGAAAGTTATTATTAAAAATATTCTTGTTTAAACAGATTGTAGAGCTTCTTTTTTTCACTTATTAATATTTAAAACAGCCTTTAATTAAGCATTGGCATTATATATTTTCTTTAAAATGAATGACGTTGCTCTTCTGTTGCAGAAGCTTTTAGCAATTGATTAAAAGTTTTAATACGATTAAAATCATTGGTGATTTCTTGTGCTACAGCAACACCTGAAATTCCACAAGCTAAAATAAGTGGAACATCTGCTGTAGTAATACCTCCAAAACCTATAATGGGTGTTTGGGTATTTAAAGTATTTAGAATGCTTGTATAACCTTCTATTCCTAAATGGTTTGTAGCATTTCTTCTAAATGGGCCTAGACTGATATAATCTACTTGTTTAGATATAGATAATTGACAATCTTGTAAGGTATTGGCTGTTGTTCCTATAATTTGCCAAGTATATAAATAAGTTCTTACTTTAGTAGGACAAGTACTGTCATTTCCTAAATGAACACCATCAGCTTTTACCTCTTTGGCAATTTTATAATGATCTTTTATGATTAATCTTGTTTGAAAATATGCCGTAATTTCTCTGACTTCTTTAGCTAATACCAAAGCTTCCTCTTCCGTTAGTCCTTTTAATGACAACTGTACCAATTCTGCTCCATAAGAACAGGCATTTTGAATATTTTCTAGATGCTCTTTTGGTGTGTTTCCTAGAGAAATATAATGTAGTTTAGAGATAACCATTGTTTTTTATAAAGGTATTTGCAAATTAAAAAATATTAAATAGTCACGGTCTTAGCGTATTCCATAAAAGTAGATTCAAAACGTTTTAGTATAGGATGCATTTTTTCAGAATAAATCACAAACTGACATTTCTGAATACTTTGTGTAATAGCTACCAATGCAGTATAGGATGCATTATCTACTAAAAACTCAGCATCATCTATATTAAATATTTTTAATTGAGAGGTAGGTAATCCTTCTAACAACAGCAATTTGTTTACAGTTTTAGGTGTACCAATTAAAATATCTACTCCTTCAAATATTTCAGATTTAAGAACATCAATATGTGATTTTTCATCACATAAATACACACGTAAATCTGTAAACCTTGTATAAGGTAAAAAGGCATCATTGGTTTCTAATGCTTTTTCATTGTTTGCTACCAAAACAATGGCCCTTGGAGCATTTCCTACTTCTTCACATTTTAATTTATGTAAAGTGGTAAGAACTAATGTACTTGTTTTTCCTCCATCTTTTGGGGCAGTACAAAATACGTTGGTACCACTTTTAATAACAGGAATACTTTTACTTTGAAAAGGGGTAGGAATGTTAATTTCTAGAGAGGTTAACCGCTCTTTAAGATGTGGGTGTAATTTTTTAAAAGGCATAGTAATATAGCTATGATTATGGGATAAAAATGTGCGCAAATGTACAATTAAAACGGCATACAACTAGATAAGATAAATCTACATGTATTTTTTAGAAAAGAAAATTTGTACGCTTATTTCTAATAATTATTTTTTACCTAAATTTTTAAAATGATAGGTGATTCCAAAATTAATTCCGAAAGAAGAATAAGGTACTTTTTCAGCTAATTTGATAGAACCATCTGTATTACTATTTGGCAAATCATCTACATATGTGGTTTTCTTATAAACACCTACAGGTAAATTGTTTAAAGAGTACAAGCCACTTACTGCTACATTTCCATTGGGTAAAACAACATCGGTATTAAATTCAGAAAGTTCAGAGTCTTTTCTTTTTAAACTAATTCCATAATATTCTGCTTCAACAAAAATACTAAAATTGCTACTTAATTCATGTTTATAACCAAGAGCAGCTACAAAACCTAAAGGAAATTGACCGTGAAAATCTTCTATATAATTGGTTTCAGAATACGAGCCTAAGGGTACACCTATTTGATCTGCTTCTGCTTGCGAAAAAACCGATTTTTGGTACACAACTGCCTCTGTTTTTCCTCCAACCTTTATCAAAGCACCAAATCGTCCATAAACATTATTTGTAAATCGATAAACTACAGAAGCTGATGCTCCAAAAGCACGTGCTCTTGCAACCGCATCTACTTCCATAGAAGCTAAAGTAACTTTAGAAACGGTTTGATCTGTTCCTCTTAAATACCCAAGAGATACATCTAAGCCAAATGAATCATTAAAAAAATAGGTTCCTCTTAACTGTACATTACTTCCTTCACCATAACTCCCATAGCTATTTTTTGTTTCTAAGGGATTCACTTTTTCTCCTAATTTCATGCCTGCACTACCTAATGCGTATCCAGAACTCAATGATACTTGAAGTTGTGCATAAGAAATACAACTGATGAAGAGAACTGTAAATACTGTAATTAAATGTTTCATAATATATTATTTTTCAATGATTTATTTTATAAAGTTGATTAAAATAGAGTGATAGAATATCCCTAGTAGTATTTTTTAATACATAGAAATATATTCATAATACCCCCAATTAAATCGACGGCAAATATACTTTTTAGTAAGGTTAGTTAGAGACTATAAAGTTAAATCTTTTAAGATAAAATATGTACATTTATTTAAAAAATAGGATTGATATTTTATAGATATAATAAGTTTTACAAAAAATGATAAAAGTGTACTATTATAAATATAGAAATAACTTAATAACAAAATAAAATTACAACGATCAAACCTTTATTATTTTTACAATTGATAGTATACATTTATGAAAACAGCACATACACAATATTCAATATTAGATCTTGCTTTAGTTTCTAAAAATCATACACTAAAACAAACGTATAAAAATGCTCTTAATTTAGCACAACACGCCGAAGCTTATGGGTATACTCGCTATTGGTTGGCAGAACATCATAACTCTACCAACATTGGTAGTAGTGCAACTACTGTATTAATGGGATATGTAGCTGCAGGTACAACTACGCTTCGTATTGGTTCGGGGGGAATTATGTTACCAAACCATTCTCCTTTAATTATTGCCGAACAGTTTGGTACCTTAGCAACTTTATATCCTAATCGTATAGATTTAGGTTTAGGAAGAGCACCAGGGACCGACAGAGAAACTGCCCAAGCCATTCGTTCAGATTTTATGCAAGCCGCACAATTGTTTCCTAATGAATTACAAAAAATACAACAATACTTTTCTATAGAAAATACAAACTCAAAAGTACGTGCTACCGTAGCAGAAGGAGTAGAAGTGCCTATTTATATTTTAGGTTCCAGTACAGATAGTGCACATTTAGCAGCAAAAAAAGGATTGCCTTATGCTTTTGCAAGTCACTTTGCAACCACATATTTATGGGATGCTATAGAAATTTATCGCAAAGAATTTCAACCATCAAAACATTTACAAGAACCTTATGTAATGGCAGGTATAAATGTAATTTTAGCTAAAACAGATGAAGAAGCACAAAATTTATCAACTTCTTTAATTCGTATGATTTTAGGAATATTTACAGGAAAAAGAGATTTTGTACAACCTCCTATAGCAATGACACATGAACTAAAAGAAAACTTACAAAACCCTCAAGTGCATCAAATGCTAAAATATTCTTTTATAGGTAGTAAAGCTACAGTTAAGGCACAGCTAAAAGAATTTATAAAACAAACACAAGTCAATGAATTAATTGCTGTAACTAATATTTATGATGGTAAAGATAGAATACAATCATTTAAACTATTTTCAGAAATTATGAAAGAGTTAAGTAAATAAGATTACATACATAAAACACTGTTTATTAAATAGATAAATAGTATTATTTAAAGTTATAATACTATTTTATAATTTTAGATTTTATAAGTTAAATAATTACAAATAATGTCTGAACTTAAAGATGATAATACCTGTTTTAAGTTTAGTTTTTATTTATTTCTTTTCTACTTTAAATATAGCATCTAGTGCATTATAAACAGCATTATGTAATGCATCTCCATGTGTTTTATTTTCTAAAAATTCATAAAACAATTTTACATGTTCTTTTTTATTTAACTTTAATTTATTGTACAATTCTTTAGCAGTTCTTTCCATCACTTCTCCTTCTTTTCCTACAGCTATATAAATAGAGGTATTTGAGTCAAAAGAACAAGGTTGTACCTTTAATAGCTTTTCATCATTCCACCATAAACTAGGGCTTACAATAATATAATTATCAAAAAGTGTTGGCTTAGTTAATAAAATTTCAGTAGTTAACAATCCCCCTAAAGACTGTCCAATAATAGTTTTAGTTGTATTTGTTCTGTATGTTGCTTCAACAAAAGGTAAAACTTCTGTTTCTAAAAATTGTATAAATTTTTCGGATTTCCCAGAAGTAGGAAATTCTTTTTGATCTAATTTGTTTAGAGAAGGGGAGGTAAAATCTCTTTTTCTATCTACATTTCCAATTCCAATAACAATAGATTGGAACCATATTTATCCAAGAAAAAGAACCAAATTGAACAATTCCAGAAATGTGTATAAAATCCTCATCCTTAGAACCATCTAACAAATAAATAACAGGATAAGTCTTTAAACTATCAGTAGTATAACTTAAAGGCAAATAAATATTTAAATCTCTCGTTTCTTTTAATATAGTCGATTCAATTGCTATTGATTTTCCAATAGAAAAATCCGTTTCACTTATTTTCTTGGGTATTGTTTGTCCAAATGACAAACAAGTTATCAATATCAAACTAAATCTATATAATCGCATCTTATACTTTTGTAATTAATCTTAAAATATGAAATATTTTTTTAAGGTAGTTGTAAAATAATTTCAATAAATATATTGTTTTTTTTCTTGATACTTTTATAGTCACTCTAAAACTAAAGTAAAAGAGAAGCTAAATACATACAACAAACACAAATATCAAATATAACACTCTAAGATAGAAAAGAAATATTAAGTTCCATAACGTTCTTTAAGTTTGTCAAATAAATAAGTTGTGTTGGTAATACCAACAGCTTCAGCTATTTGCTTTTTACTTGCAAAAGGTTCTTCTGCTCTTAAGTTTCTGGCTTTTTCTAAACGCGCTTCTTGTATTAACTGGTTTACGGTTTGCCCTAATAAACTTTTAACCTTACGATTTAATGTACTTCTAGAAACTTTCATATATTCAGAAATCGTATCAACAGTAAGCAAAGGAGAATTTATATTTTTATTAATGTAGGTAGTAATTTTGATATTAAATTTACCCGCATATTCGTTTAGATTTTTAACTTTTTCAACAGTAGTACTTTTGTCAAAAGTGATTACATTATTATAAAGCGCAATAGAATTTTTGATATTAATTAAAAGTTCCTCTTCCATAAATGGCTTATATATATAACCATCAATACCTAAGCGCAACATAGATAATTTTCCTTGCTGATCTGTTCTAGCAGTAAGTACTATAAATGAACTTACATCAACAGGAGTACTTATCACTTGAAATTGATCACTTTCCATTTTACTCAAATCCATAATACTATTAATAATATCTTGCATCTGTTGGCATTAATCTTTAATAATAGGCGTTTTTTGTTGGTTTTCTTTATCAGATTCTTTAAAAATTAATTGGTATAGCCTTGTAGATAGATTTACAACAAAAATGCGATTTAAATTCATTCAATTCTCGTAATTCTGGTTTTTGTCTTTCTAATATAATTTTATCAGAAAGTACCTTGTCTCTTTCTAGTGCTAAAAGTTTTTCGAATTGTAAATTATTTGATTTAAAATAATTTACCAATAGATGTATTACTAGAAAAACACAAGCAGTTTCTAAAACAATTAAGCGATCTACAACATTAACAGGGTAAACTACATAGAAATAGTAGGGTGTTAAAAACAGTAAAAAACTAATAACTAATGCAAGATATGCTGAACTTTTTTTTTCAAAAAGCGTAATTGCAAGAGGAGATAATAATACAAAATAATACTCAATATATTGACCTGGAGAAATAATCAGTGTAGCATAAGAATTAACAAGTATAAAAAGCCCCATAAAAGATAAACGTGCCCATTTATAATGAAAACTTTTATTAAGAAAAGTAATGAATGTAAGAGAAATTCAGAAATAGGGCACAGCTTATATTTATGCCGTAGATGAAAATCTTTAGTCCTGCTTCGGTAGGACTTTTTTTTATAAAATACCCTCAAAACCAACACAAAAGAGGAGGGAAGCACCACTAAACAAAGTTACCATCTCAACACAGACATATCATTAACAAAAAAACAATTCATTATTTACACTAAAACCTCTCCCTTTTCGGCTACAAGATAAACACCCCAATCTGCAATAGATTGGATAAGCGGAATTAAAGTTTTCCCTAAATCGGTTAAAGAATATTCCACTTTCAAAGGGGGTTTAGAGGTATATACTTTTCTTTTAACAATACCATCTTCTTCCAAAGTCTTTAATTGTAAACTTAAAGTACGTTCTGTAACAGTAGGCATTTCTTTTCGTAATTCATTGTATCGTAGTGTACCACCGATTAAATGATATAATATAACGGTCTTCCATTTACCTCCAATAATTCCCATCGTTAAACTAGCACAACATGGGTATTCTTTTCCTTTAAATTTATACATAGTAGGTTTCATAAATAAAAATCGTTACCGTTATTAAGTGTACAAAGATATAATACTATACTAAATTATACAACTATATTTTTTATAGTAAAAAATTATAATTACAAACTACTGATAATAAGTAGATTAAAAAAATATTTACATACTATCCTTTTTGACCGTTATTGCGAGAGATTAAAACTATATATACTTTTGTCGCTATACTTTTGATAGTATTAAATTATAATATAAAAGACCAAATAAAAACATAGAATTATGACAATACCAAACATCGCAAAAGAAGACATCTTAAACGCATTTAATTATAGACATGCTACAAAAGAGTTTGATGCTACTAAAAAGGTTTCTGATGAAGACATAAAATTCATCTTAGAAACTGCACATTTATCACCAAGTTCATTTGGTTTTGAGCCTTGGCATTTTGTAGTTGTTCAAGACAAAGAATTACGCGAGTTATTAAAACCGGTAGCTTGGGGAGCTCCTCTAAAATTAGATACAGCTAGTCATTTTGTATTAGGGTTAAGTATGAAAGCACCAATGGTAAAACACGATGCAGACTATATTATGCACATGATGAAGGATGTAAAACAATTACCACAAGACGTAATTGATATGTATGCTACATTTTACAGAGAATTTCAAGAACGTGATTTCGATTTAGATACCGACAAAAAATTATTCGATTGGTCTTCTAAACAAACCTACATCGCTTTAGGGAATATGATGACAGCAGCGGCATTAACAGGAATTGATTCTTGTCCTATAGAAGGATTCCATCAAGAAAAAGCAGAAGCGTTATTAAAAGACAAATTTGGAATAGATACAGACAAATATGGTTTATCATTTATGGTGGCTTTTGGATATAGAAAAGCAGATCCAGAATTTGGTAAATCAAGACGTAATTTTGAAGATATCGTAACCTTTAAATAAGTATTTTCCTTCTAAAAAACACACAAAATGAAAGCAATAGGATATAAAGAAAATCTTCCAATAGAAGATGTTAAATCTCTGCAAGACATTCAATTAAGTACCCCCAAAGCAACGGGTAGAGATCTTTTGGTAGAAATTAAAGCCATTTCTGTAAATCCGGCAGATTATAAAGTACGTGCAGGAATCCCTGTAGAGGGAGACAATTGGAAAGTAATTGGTTGGGATGCTACCGGAATCGTTAAAGAAGTTGGTAATGATGTTTCTTTATTTAAAGTTGGTGACGAAGTTTGGTATGCAGGCGATTTTACGCGTCAAGGTAGCTATGCGCAATTCCAAGTGGTAGACGAGCGTATTGTAGGTAAAAAACCTTCTAGTTTGTCTTACCCAGAAGCGGCTGCATTACCCTTAACATCACTTACTGCTTACGAAATGTTGTTTGATAGATTGCAGGTTGCAAAGAACAATGCTAGCAAATCTATTTTAGTCATTGGTGCTGCCGGTGGTGTAGGATCTATTTTGGTACAATTGGCTAAAAAGTTAACCAAACTAAACATTATTGCTACGGCTTCTCGTAACGAAACCACAGATTGGTTAAAAAAATTGGGCGCAGATGCTGTGATTAACCATAGAAATAAATTAAGCGAAGAGTTTCTAAAACACAACCTTCCTGCTCCAGAATATGTAGTGAGTTTAAATGCCACAGAACAGCATGTAGATGAAATTGTAAAACTGATAAAACCTCAAGGTAAATTTGGGTTTATAGACGATCCAAAATCGTTAAATGTAATGCCATTTAAAGCAAAAGCGGTATCTACACATATCGAGTTTATGTTTACCAGATCTATGTTTCAAACAGACGATATGATAGAACAACACAACATTTTAAATAAAGTAGCTACTTTAATTGATAACGGAACTATTAAGACCACTTTAGGTGAAAATTTCGGAATTATTAATGCAGAAAACCTTCGTAAAGCACACGCATTTTTAGAAACTGGAAAAGCTAAAGGTAAAATCGTTTTAGAAGGATTTTAATAAGTACTAAAGGCATTTCTTTCAAAGAATTTTAGCCTTAATAAAACAAGCCCCTAATTATTATTAATTGCAAGGAAGAAACCACTATTTTTTTAGTGGTTTCTTCTATTTTAAAGAATATGTAATACCATATTCCCTAAGAATTCAAAAGATAAGAAACGGCTAAGCGTCCAAAGAGGACAGAGCGTTAAGAAAATGTCCAGTAGACATTTATAGCGAATGGGCCAGCCTGTGCCTGGTGTCTGGACGCGTTAGTGGAAGATCTTGTAGAATTCAAGAAAAATAAAATAAGTCTAGATTTTTGGTGCTGTTCTTCAATAAAAAAGAACAAAGAAAAACCAATATCAAGAACTTTAAGAAGCATTCATTTTACCCCAAGCCATATCCGCTAAAGCTCTTAATTCCTCAGGTTTTTTAACCCATTGTCTTTTTGCATCAATAATTCCGAAAAGCATTCTAGTAAAAAAATAGAGTTTCCCATCTCGAACTTCCCAACTTTTAGGATTAGGATTAGCTTCTGCACCTTCAGACATCGCAATAGCGCAAAATCCACCATATTGGGGAGTGTATTGGGCTGGTGCTGCATCAAATTTTTCCTTGTTTGCTAATGAAGCAAATAAATACTTAGCATCATGGTAAGTTGAAGTATACGAGTCGTTTCCTTTTTTAGGGTTGTCGTTAAAAAATGATACCACATCATATCCTTGTGCTGCCATTCCGTTTTTTAAATTTTGTTTCATGTTATCTATTTCTATTTGTATTAAAGTTTTGTTCGTAATTTTTTTTTAATAGGGCAGGTGCATTTAAGCGTTTTTCTAAAACAAGTTTAACCTATTCAATTTTAGTTACATTATTTTAAATTGTTTTTGTCTAATCGTTACTGCTCTAAAAGAGAAAATCACTAAAGAAAATAGCCCTATAAGCGCAAAAATGATAGCCAATACACTTGTATATAGCGATATTTTTCCAGCAGAATATAAACCATTAAATACTGCAGAAACCAATAAAAGGGCTACTGCTACATAGAAAAACACCATGCCCATATTAAGTAATTTTAATTGCTTTAATTTTTTAGCAATGATGGTTTTTTCTTTAGAGTTTTCAATCATTGTACTTATCTCATTACTTAAAGTAACCATTAAGTTTGATGTTGAAAGAATAAGCAATCCCAAACCAGGAACAATGGTTATGGGCAAATACCAGTTTTCCATGCTTATTTATTTGATACCTGCGTAATTTATTCCTGTTAAATAATGCATCTCTCTATCAAAAGTTGAAAGATCTTCAAAATTAAATTTCGTAACATTATCATATCCACAAGCACGCGCAACAACTCTAATTAAATCGTTGGTCGCTTCAAAGTAATTTTGTAATTGTTTTGCAGATGAATCTATTATTAGCCTACTACGCAAAGATTCTTTTTGAGTCGCAATCCCAACCGGACAATTATTAGATCCACAAGCACGCATCCCTAAACAACCAATTGCTTGTAATGCAGAATTAGATACCGCAATGGCATCTGCACCCAACATCAAAGCTTTGGCAAAATCTTCGGCAACGCGTAAACCTCCTGTAATAACTAAGGTAACATCTGTGGCTCCTACTTTATCCATATAGGCTCTTGCTCTGGCTAATGCCGGAATGGTTGGAACGTTAATATGATCTCTTAAAATACTTGGTGCAGAGCCTGTTCCACCACCTCGTCCATCTAGAATAATATAATCCACTCCAACATCCAATGCAAATTGTATGTCTTTTTCTATATGACTGGCTGCTATTTTAAATCCAATAGGTATACCTCCGGTATGTGCTCTTACTTTATCGGCAAATACTTTAAAATCTTCTACGCTATGAAAATTCGGGTTTGCGGCTGGCGAAATAGCGGTTTCTCCTTCTTTTAATCCTCTTACTTCTGCAATTTCTGCACTCACTTTATTTCCAGGTAAATGTCCTCCTGTTCCTGTTTTAGCTCCTTGTCCGCCTTTAAAATGAAAAGCTTGTACATGGTCTAATTTATCCCAAGAAAATCCAAATTGTGCAGAAGCTAATTCGTAAAAATATTTAGAATTATTGGCTTGTTCTTCGGGCAACATACCTCCTTCACCAGAACATATTCCTGTGCCTGCTAATTCTGCTCCTTTAGACAAGGCTATTTTGGCTTCACGAGATAAGGCTCCAAAACTCATATCACTTACAAAAAGAGGCATAGCTAAGGTTAAGGGCTTTTGGGCATTCGGACCAATAACTACTTTCGTAGCAACTGCTTCATCATCCAACAAAGGTCTTGTAGCCAATTGTGCGGGTAAAAATTGAATATCATTCCACTTAGGAAGTGTATTTCTATCCACGCCCATGGAAGCTGAAAAACCATGATGTCCAATGTTTTTAAGACCATTTTGAGCCAGTTCTTTTATATAACCTGTATAAGGTTCGGTGTCTTCCGGATGTGTATCTGCGTAAGCTCCTAAATAGGCATCTCTATTAAAAGGTTGTGGATTCTTTTCTAAATAGGCATCAATTTCAAAAGCATCTACAAATAAATCATCGCCTTCTATTTTAGTTGAAAACTTATGAAGTACTTCTTTATTATTATATTCAGAAACGCCAGAATCTACACGATAATCCCATCCGTGAACTCCACAAATTAAATTATCTCCATCTACATGTCCATCAGACATTAGTGCTCCTCTATGCAAACACCTTCCGTAAAGTACAGAGATATCTTCATCAAATTTTACAACTACTAAATCCAATCCATTTACAAGTGCGTGTTCGGGTGTTTTGTTTTTTAATGCACTTACTTGTGCAATCACTACTGGTTTTTTCATAGGTATGTTTAGTTAATTATTCGTTTAATTTTATTAGTATTTGTTTAATATTACAACATCTTGTTCAATTTGGTCGTAAAAAACACAAAGTCTTACATAAAAATCAGGTCAAAGCAGCAAAAAAATTTATAAACCCCTAAAAAACATTTGTTTATAAAATAAAAATATTATTATATTTGTTTCACTTTCAAATACTATAAATTTCTTACACCCAAATCAATTACATTATTGTAATTGTAAAAAAGACATCATTGGCCAATGATTTTCAAGAGTTTGTACACCAACAAACCAATTTATTAATCAGATTGTTATAATTTCTGATACGTAAAAAAGAAAAAGTGTAAGAATAAAACACATACCATAAAGAAAGAATAGCAATCATAAAAACCATTTTTATTATGGCTAAACAGAAAGGCTTTATTAAGCTACAAGGCTCTTTAGGCGGACTAACATTCTACGAAAGCAGTGGACAAAGCATTGTAAAAACCACTGGAGGTGTAGATAAAAGCAGAATTACCAACGATCCTACTTACAAAAGAACAAGAGAAAACATGTCAGAGTTCGGTGCCTCCGCAACCGTAGGCAAAGCACTAAGACAAGGTTTTGGTACAATCATCAAAAACATCAAAGACAGCACCGTTACAGGAAGGCTCACAGGTGTAATGAAACGTATAAACAACATGGGATCTGGTGTGCGTGGACAAAGAGAATTTGATATCCTTACCAATAAAGAAATTTTAGAAGGATTCGAGTTCAATAGCAAAACGCCTTTAAACACAGTATTTTATCCAGAATACACAGCGCCAACCTTAGATGCCAACAGAAGCATTGCAACATGGGTAATACCAGATTTCAATACTTCTAATTTTTTAAGAGCTCCAGAAGGGGCAACACACTTTAAACTCATATTGGCATCTACCGTTTTAAGCAATTATCATTACGTATCTGGTTTAAAAAAATACGAAGCCGTAGAGCCTACAGACAATAAAGTAAATGGCATCAACTTAAGCAATGCAATACCAATAGAAGCTATGGTAGGGGCAGACACAACCCTAACCGTAGACCTAGGTTTTGCAGCTGTATTACCAAATACAGTAGCAGTGGTAATGGCAACAGGTATTTTATTTTATCAAGAAATTAATTCCGAATTATACGAGCTATCAAGCGCAAACGCTATGAGAATCTCTGCTGTAGGTTAATACCGATAAAATAAAAGCAAAAAATTAAGGTCGTAAGAAAACCTTAGTATTTGAAAGTTAGAGGCAACCTTGTCCAAAGGTTGTCTCTTTTTTTGTGTAAAATTAAAAACTATCTATTCAGATTATTGTAAGATTAGTTATTTGATAAACATTAAAATAAACTATTCTAAGACTAAGAAACTTATATCTCCATTTTTAAATAAAAAAGAAAATTTTTATCTTTAAGAAAAAAACTATGATAAAAAGAACTCTTTTCTTTCAAAACAAATGTGCTTTAACAACAAAATTAGAACAACTAGTAATTACAAATAGGCAATCAACTGTAAAAACAGTACCTATAGAAGATATAGGGTTTCTTGTTATAGAAAATCAAGAAACGTATATTTCTATACCTGCAATTTCTAAATTAACTCAGAATAATGTTAGTGTTATTTTTTGTGATGATAAACATATGCCCCAAAGCATGTTATTAAATTTAAACAATCATCACATACAACAACAACTTTTTACAAATCAAATAAATGCTTCTGAACCCTTAAAAAAACAATTATGGCAACAAATAATCAAACATAAAATTCAAAATCAAGCAATACTTTTAAATAAACAAGGTATAAACAGCACACCATTAAATCATTATAAATCCAAAATACTAAGTGGAGATAGTGATAATAGAGAAGCTGTAGCTGCAGCATATTATTGGAAGAATATTTTTGATTTTAATTTTATTAGAGAAAGAAATGGCGTATATCCTAACCTGTTTTTAAACTATGGTTATATTGTTTTAAGAGCAGCAGTAGCAAGAGCACTTTCAGGCAGTGGCTTGTTAAATACATTAGGAATCCATCACCACAATAAATACAATGCTTTTTGTTTAGCAGACGATGTTATGGAACCATATCGCCCCTTAATTGATGCTAAAGTCTTAGAAATTATAAAAAAATATGACGAACATGATTTAATTACACCCATAAAATTAGAATTATTAAGTGTACTAACACAAACTGTTTATTTCCAAGACAAAAAAAGCCCATTAATGGTCGCTTTAAGCAGAACAACTAGTTCTTTACAACAATGTTTTGCAGGAAAATCCAGAAAAATTTTATATCCTAAATTATGGATTTAAATGCTTATAGAATTATGTGGTTATTTGTTTTTTTTGATTTACCTACCGACACAAAAAAAGATAAAAAAAATGCGCAGCAGTTTAGAAAAAATCTACTCAAAGACGGCTTTACAATGATGCAATATTCTGTTTATATGCGTCATTGTGCTAGTAGCGAAAGTGCAGATGCTCATCAAAAAAGAATAAAAGCACTTTTACCACCCTACGGAAAGGTTAGTATTTTAAGAATAACAGACAAACAATATGGCAACATCATGAACTTTTGGGGTAGAGTAGAAGCTTACAAAGAACCAACACCAATGCAACTAGAATTATTTTAATAGAAAACAAAAAATGCTTCAAACAAAGTAATTACACCTTTGCAAGAAGCATTTTTTATCTACGATATTTATATTTAAAACTATGATAATTAGAAGTTAACAAAACAACTAATATCGTTTTTTCTAATCTTTAATCAAACCACAACAACACTTCTTGAAGTCACAAAAAACGCTTGAATATCGTTTTTTCTAATCTTTAATCAAACCACAACAATCTGAAATACAGAAGTAAAAGGCGACAAAATATCGTTTTTTCTAATCTTTAATCAAACCACAACAACATCGATAGGTATTTATTATACCGGTCTAATATCGTTTTTTCTAATCTTTAATCAAACCACAACCGAAGGAAACGTGTTGTTTTCGTTCTCTTTAATATCGTTTTTTCTAATCTTTAATCAAACCACAACTAAATAAGATGTTTTGCTTTACTTTATCTAATATCGTTTTTTCTAATCTTTAATCAAACCACAACTAAGACCACTTAAACCCTCCAGAAGTTTTGAATATCGTTTTTTCTAATCTTTAATCAAACCACAACTAAAGTATCATAATTTAGATTATTTGTACAAATATCGTTTTTTCTAATCTTTAATCAAACCACAACGCGCATGGATTCTTACTAAAAAAGAACTTCAATATCGTTTTTTCTAATCTTTAATCAAACCACAACAATAAAGTGTCCACTAAAATATGACCAATCAATATCGTTTTTTCTAATCTTTAATCAAACCACAACCGCTTTTCCGTTTTCGTCTAGCGTTTTCATAATATCGTTTTTTCTAATCTTTAATCAAACCACAACTGGTTTTCCTACTAAAATAAATGTAGTGGTAATATCGTTTTTTCTAATCTTTAATCAAACCACAACAATGGGCAATTACTAACAGATTTTAGAGATAATATCGTTTTTTCTAATCTTTAATCAAACCACAACAGCGAGGAACTTGCAAACTTTATTACAATTAATATCGTTTTTTCTAATCTTTAATCAAACCACAACATGCATTTGGAGGGGAAAGAAATATAGCAAAATATCGTTTTTTCTAATCTTTAATCAAACCACAACTCCATCAGCTCTCTCGTATGAAGTATTTAAAATATCGTTTTTTCTAATCTTTAATCAAACCACAACTATACAGTAATACAAAGTCAAAAATACCCAATATCGTTTTTTCTAATCTTTAATCAAACCACAACAGATACGGACAAGCTTGGAAAGATAGCAGGAATATCGTTTTTTCTAATCTTTAATCAAACCACAACAATACCTGCTGTTACCTTTTTGTCGTGCTCAATATCGTTTTTTCTAATCTTTAATCAAACCACAACGCAAAGTAAATTATAAACCTCTTTCTCTATAATATCGTTTTTTCTAATCTTTAATCAAACCACAACATTTCGCCAGTAGAGTCTACTTTGATTATTAATATCGTTTTTTCTAATCTTTAATCAAACCACAACTTAGTTCTAAACATAGATACTAATATGAAAAATATCGTTTTTTCTAATCTTTAATCAAACCACAACTTTGGTTCTTCAACTCCTGCAGGAACATTAATATCGTTTTTTCTAATCTTTAATCAAACCACAACTATTAATTTAAACAAGCATATAGTGGAAAGAATATCGTTTTTTCTAATCTTTAATCAAACCACAACACTGAAAAAACTGTATATTTTGAACAAGAGAATATCGTTTTTTCTAATCTTTAATCAAACCACAACTAAATTCTTTGGAGGTGATGAAGCTTTAAAATATCGTTTTTTCTAATCTTTAATCAAACCACAACATGCTTACAAAAAGACCTTTTATAGAAGCTAATATCGTTTTTTCTAATCTTTAATCAAACCACAACTAAAAACTGATTTTATAAAATTGAATAATCAATTTTCTGTTGTGGTTTGGTTGTTTAAGATTGATAATTTTATGTCAAAGAACTTTGGTTTGTCATTCCGACGCAGGAGGAATCTCATAATCTGAATCTGAGCATTTTTATGCGATTCCTCCTCATACTTCGTAAGGAATGACACAGAGAACTAGCTTTTTATAAAACGGTTTTCTAAAAATTCAAACTTACTATTAAAAGTACGTATTAGATTCAATTTCTTTTCTCTACGCCAACCTTTTAATTCTTTTTCTCTAGCAATAGCATTTTGGTTTCGTTATAATATATATAAAATACGTGTGGCTACCTTCATTTTCATTATAAGCTATCATCTTTTTTTGATATGTGTTTTCTCCTTTGTAGGAATGACAAAAACTTACTTATTATAGTTTCACTATTTTGCCAATACTATTAAGTTTTACTTTTATTGGTTTTAAATTTTGAAAACTAGGTATACTCTTAATTCTAATTGCTTCTATTTTATTGAGAATAGTAGAAGCTTCGACTTTCCTAAAGTTATAATCTTTAGAACTTATTTTCTGAACTCTATACAGATATCTATTTAATAAATTATTATCTGGTTTTTCCCAATCAATCTCATTTTCATCAACACCTAGTAAAAATAAATCATTAATTTGTAGTGTACTTATAATTTCTTTACCATCTTTTGGTAGCTGAAAAACAGCTTGTTTTTGTCTTTTACGTTCAATGGCAGTCCAAAATGTAACTACTTCTTCTTTTAAATTATCATTAAAATCTTTATATATAAGCACATGATGGTTATTTCGTGGGTTTACATATTGGTTTGTATGTTCTTTTAATTTTTCTGCGCCACCAATATTTTCTTTTATTCTTACTTTTTTAATAGGAACAGGCTTTCCATTTCTATTGGGTAAAAATATTTGTGGTTGTTTTTCTCCATTTTCATCAATAATAAAAAAGGTTTCTTTAGGTATTTTCCCTTTAATAAAACCACCTAATTGCTGTACCTTTTTATAAATTAATTCTCTAATACTTTTATCTACTATTTTTTCTAAATGTTTTTCTGTAGTTAAACTTTCTAAAGGTTTTCGTACATGAAATGCTTGTGTAGAATTTGGAGCTTGTCTTAAACCATAAACAGACTCTTTATGCAATTGCCCTCTTGCAGCAATGCCTAAATTTTTATGTACAACACCGTTTTTTTTAGTGATATGGGTTCTTACAGTTAATAAGCTTTTTTGTTTTTTATGAGATACTAAAATTTGAGCAATAGCCTTTTCAGCATCATTTCTAAAATTAAACCAAGGCTCTGGAAAATCTTTTAATTCATAGTTTTTATTGTATCTATTTCTTTTACTTAGTTCTTGTAAATGACTTCTTGTAGCACAAGCCATTACCAAAGCATCTATAGCATGATGTCTATGGTCATCTCTCGTTTTTGTATCGTCGTCTTTGTTTAAAATACTATTTAATCCCCATTGATGTCTTAAAACGGCAGTCATTTGTCCTGGTGCCACCATAACATTATTACAAATTTTAGATAAATAGTTTTTAGCTTCTTTACTTATATAACGGGTATCGTTCAATTGTCTACTTATAAAATCTTCATCGTGTTTTTGTTTTACAAAATGTTTAAATTTTCTGTAAGCATTAGGGTAACTAGGATATTTATCTTTAAAACAATTTAAGGCTTGCAGTTTTATGGCTTCCCATTTTTTATCTCCATGTTTACTGTAAAACTCATAAGGGGTATAATTTCCTTTCGCTCTGTTTTCATCTGCAAAACAAAGGGTTTTATTATTAAAACTATCATTTAAAGACCTGCTCCAAGGAAAAATATGTTCTATTTGTATCTCTCCTGTAAACAATTGGCTTATGGTAATTGTTTTTCCTGTAAAAGGGCAGGTATGGTTACACTCTTCCCACAATTTATATTTTAAAATATTAGTGTGATTTATACGCTGACCTAATTTCTCTAATTCACCTTTTACTCTATCATTTTCTTTTTCTAAGGTTTGTTGTTTTCTCCTTGTTTCGTAACGATTCTTTTTAGAAGCTTTTAAATCTCTTGCTAGTTCTACTTTTATTTCATCTGGTTTTCCATAAGTATCTATAATTTCGTTAACCAATTTTCTGATTTCAAATAGCGCTGTAATAACAACAGGGTTTTTAATCTTTTGTATTTCTCTATCTGCATGTATATTTACAGGAAGTTTATCTAAAATGGTTACTGTTTCAATGGCGCTACTATGATGATATAGTTTTTCTAATTGTTTATCTGTACAATTAAATTCGTTTTTCATCATATTTTTTAAAGGTTCTATATAACCTCCTTTTAAATTTGAGCGAACAATTTCTGGCACATTGTCCAAAACAAATTGTTTATGCTCTTCCCAATCTTTGCCTAAAACATTTTTAACACCTGCCAAACCAACAGCAACATCATACATAAAACCTTCTTTTAAAAAAGGTAAAATGTTATTAATGGCTTTTCTACTTAAATTAGAATACCCTTCTTTTAAATTAAATTTAGAAATCTTAGTTGCTTTTTCTTCGTCAAAACCCCAATTCTTTATAGCATATTCTTTTAATTTATCTCTATCATCAAAAAAGGAAAGTACATGCCATATATTTTCTTGCTCTTCATCAGAAAAATCAAACCATTCTTTCCCAAAGAATTTTTTATTAGATAAATTACTAATAGTATGCGAGCCAACTATTTTATCATCATCTTTATAATTAAATTGATAACAACCATCTAACTTGTTAATTACCTTTCTAATTTCTTTAAAATTAGGTTTTTCTTTAGATAATAGAAGTGTAACTATTTTCTCTCGTTCTTCAGATGTAATTTTTTGTTTTATTCCATTAACATCATAAGAAAGCGTATTTAACCACTGGTAAATTCTAAATAATTCAAAAGGGATAGCACTAATAGGGCACTTTGTTTTCTTAGGTTCAAAAGTACAGTAACCAACCAAATGCTTTTGAGAACGTAATGGTCTTTGATGAAATAAAACACCATCTTCTTTATATCCATCTTTTTTCCTACCTCCAAGTATCGTTTTTAGAGTAATTGTAAGTTCTTTATGATATTGCTGCTGAAACTCCCAAATAGTTTCAAATTCATCAATATACATCTGCCTTGTTGTATACCTGTTTCTTATACGCTCTAATTCTCCAGAAAAAGGTTCATTTTCTTTTGGATAAATAGTACTTAAATAAGAACCCAATGTTTTGTTTTTATCAATACTATTTAAGGTTTCACTAATCCCAATTTTTCCAATTTTAGCATCTCCTTTAAAAATAGTACTCGCTTCTTTTACATCTGCACCAGCACTTCTACTATTACTTAAAAAGCCTCTTCTTTGTATAAAATGGTAAAATATTCGTCCTAATTCTAACAAGGTAATTTTTTCACTTATAGCTTTTGCTCTTAGTTCGTAAGGGTTTAATTTAAACCATTTTTGTAGTTCTTTATTTTTAAAAATTTCAGTTCCATTCCAATCTTTTATAAGTGTATCAGAAATAGGGCACAGCTTATATTTAGCTAGTTCTTTTAATAAGTATCTTTTACGTAAACGCCTCCTGTAAAATTGTCTTCTAACACCTCTAGCTTCTGTTCTACTTGCGTTTTTAGAAGTTTCTCTTCCTTCTCCTTCTCCTTCTCCTAGATTAACAACTCCTTCAGGAAATATTCTACTTCCCATTCCTAAAATAGTATTGTCTTCTATCAAGGCCCAACCAATAGAGTTAGTCCCTAAGTCTAATCCTAGTATTTTTTTCATATTTTTTTAGCAATTTAAAATGAATACTTAAATTTAAAAATAAAATACATCATAAAAAAATAATTTCTTATATTTGAAACAGATTAAAATTTCTAATCTTTAATCTTATCACAATAAGGCTATATGCCGTAGATGAAAATCTTTAGTCCTGCTTCGGTAGGACTTTTTTTATAAAATACCCTCAAAACCAACACAAAAGAGGAGGGAAGCACCACTAAACAAAGTTACCATCTAAACCCGACATACTTTTATTTTCCCTAAGAATTCAAAAGATAAGAAACGGCTAAGCGTCCAAAGAAGACAGAACGTTAAGAAAATGTCCAGTGGACATTTATAGCGAATGGGCCAGCCTGTGCCTGGTGTCTGGACGCGTTAGTGAAATATCTTGTAGAATTCAAGAAAAATAAAATAAATCTAGATTTTTGGTGCTGTTCTTCAATAAATAAGAACAGAGAAAATAACATCCAAATTTTTAGTGATATTCATAAAAAAAAGAACAGAAAAAAAGCACTATAAAAACATCCAAAAGGTAAAATATTATGTTAAATAGAGTACTTTCAAAAAAGCCCTAAAAAAACCAAAAAAAAGAACCCCAAAATAGACCTTCAAAGTAGTCCCATAGCAACGTCATAGCAGCGTCATAGTAACGTCATATCAACGTCATGGTTACTGCACCTAAAAATCACCTCAAAATCAGAGGTATTTTACACTCAAAAAACAGCATTTTTTAGCCACAAAAAATCAAAGTTAAAAACAACCAAATTTCACAAAAACCTTTCAAATTCAGAAACATAAAAAAACCAGCAAAATACACCCCAAAATAAAACAGATACACAACAGAATTCAGCAGCACAAAAAAGAGAAAACACACCAACCAATACCATATTACAAACAAACAATTACTAAAGATCCCAAAAAGCTAATTACACGTATATACAGCTCAATGTCAAAACAATATTACTTGTATTATAATTTATATTATGTTAAATAGTATTTTTAACAAACTGTACTAATCATAAAATATCTTATATAAAACAATAGGCTCTATAATTGTATTCAAACAATGATAAAGCCTATTACAATACTATGGTCAAAAAAGCTATTCCAACCAATTCAAAAAATACGTCATCATTTCTTCTATCAATTCATAATGCATTTTAATATAAGTACGCATATCATCCATTAAAGGTTGATGGTCATCATGAAATTTTGGTTCTAATAATTCATAAGAATCAGGAGAACTCAATAAAGCAATCTTGTGTTTACAGCGGTGTTTCAATTTAGAAATAACATCCTTCTCTATCATAATCCTGTTCTGAAACTGCTCTAAGGGTACAGAAGTACTCTTACTATAACCTCTTGCGGCAATCTCTTCTAGTTTTTCTTCAAACGTATCCATTTCAGATAAATGAAAACGCAATTCCCTTCTCCAAGTTTCTAAATTAAATTTTAAATCACTTAAGCGTAGTACTTTGGTGTGCATGTTTTGGGGTGTTTAAGTTAAAACTCTTGTAGGTAAAATACTTACCAATTTTAGACCTCTAGATCCAGATATAAAATTAAAGCCTTATCTTCTTAAAAAACATGATTTTTGTTAGGTTCTATCAAAAATTACATATTTTGTGTATAAAAATTATAATCCTTTAAAATCGCGTCTATAAACTCTTTGTCTGTAGTGTGTTTAGACTTTATACCCGTTACTTCTTGTATTTTAGAACGTAGTTTTATCAAGGTCTTATAGTCATTATGTTTACTGGCAACTTTAAACGTTTCTTTTATAATTCTTGCATCATTATCCGTCAACTTTACCACATTAGGATACGTAGGTATATAATCTTCTTTAATATCTTCTAAAATAGTTTCAGAAAATTGGGCTTCATCTTTGGTATTTATGACAACAGTATCTGCTATAATATCTCCAAAACGCTGGTTTTTATCGGTAAAAAGAATCAATACAAATCCTACCAACTTACCAAATATAAAAATGAGCATCAGCAACATATAAAGGCTAGACAAACCTAAAGATGCCATATAAATATAGATCAGAGAAAACAAATTAAAATCAACAATACGCAAAAACCAACGGATAATATAATCCGTTGTAGAAGGTTTAAATCCATCAACATTAATAACCCTAATCTTCAAAAGCTTTTTACCTATAGTCTGTCCATTCATTAGTATTTCAGAATACAATGAATAAAAAGTAATAGGCAAAAAAACCAAAACATCTATTGCTTTTATAGACCATTGGTCTCCTTTTAAAGAATCATTAAACAAATTAAAGTCAAATACGGCTATTATAAAATAGATATAAGCAAACTTTAACAAGTTATCTACTAAGAATGCAACTAGCCTTTGACCAACATTAGCCAAGGTAAAATTGATGTTTACATTTTGTGCAGTTTTTATTTGGAGTGTTTTCATGCAATGGTTAAATTCGCTCTTAATGAGAGAGGTCGCTTTTATAAAGCAAAATAAAGAAAAATGGCTCGAATTTGAACAACTAATTTCAAATAAAGAGAAAAAAAGTCCAGATGCCATAGCCAACCTGCATATAAAAATCATGAACGATTTGGTATATGCACAAACCTATTACCCAAAAAGTAAAGTTACCATATACTTAAACAAACTGGCTAAGTCTAGTTTCGATAAGGTATACGACTCTAAACGTAGAGATACAAATGTGTTTCTATACTTTCTTTTCGACAAAGTACCACTCCTCTCCTACAAATACAGAAAATACATTTATTTGTCTTTCATTTTCTTTTTCATTTGCTTTTTTATAGGATTACTTTCTACTTTTAATGACGAAAATTTTGCCAGACAAATCCTAGGAAATCATTATGTAGACACAACTTTAGAAAACATTAGCAACGGAGACGCCATGGCTATTTACAAAAGCGGTAGCAACTGGGGTACTTTTATTGGCATTTACGACAACAACCAAAGAGTAGGTTTAAACATGTTCCTTTCTGGTTTGTTTGTTGGTATTGGTACCGGTTTTTACATTGTTTACAACGCCATCATGGTAGCTGTTTTTCAAGCATTCTTCTATCAACACAACAGTTTGTTCGATAGTTTAAAAGGAATTTGGATACACGGTACTTATGAAATCTTCGGAATGATTATAGAAGCTGCTGCGGGTTATATTGTGGGCGCAAGCATATTATTTCCTGGAACCTTAAAACGTTTTCAGTCTTTTAAAATCGGAGTCAAAGAAGCCTTTTATATATTTATAAGCACCATTCCTTTTACCATATTTGCGGCTTTCTTAGAAGGATACATTACCAGATATTCTAATACAATGCCTACAATATTTTGCTTTGCAATTATACTTTTTAGTTTCATTACAATTAGCTATTATTATTTGGTTTTACCTTTTAAAGTGGCTAAAAAACACGCACTACGTTAATGAAAAAGCACTTATTTTCTCTCTTTTTAGTAGCCGTAGTACTCACAACTTACTCGCAACAGAATTCAAAAACTGTCATAGAAACAAAGGCAAATACAGATACTATTGTCTACAACAAAACCACTAACTTTTCTTCTAAAAAAGAGTTTAAAGATAATTTAAAAGAAAAATACAACAGCAAAGACTTTCATTATACAGAAGAAGAAGAAAAGGCACAACCCAAAGAAGAAGAAAACAACAAGCCCTCTCCTATTTCCAAGGCTATTGTGGCTGCAATACTCTTTTTCTTTAAAAACATATTTCCTTTTCTATTAGCAGCTGTTTTAATACTAATCATTCTAAAAACATTTGTAGGCACAGACCCAAGCTTCTGGAACTTTAAACGAAATAAGAAAAAAGTAGCAGAAAAGTTAATTTTCCAAGAAGAAGACATTCACGAAATAGATCTAGATACCTTACTTAAAAAAGCAATACAGCAAGAAAACTTTAGATTAGCCGTAAGATATTATTACCTTTCTATATTAAAAAAGCTATCTCAAAACAAACTCATAGACTATCACAAAGACAAAACCAACTCAGAATACCTTTTCGAAATACAAAACAAAGACATTAGAAGTCAGTTTTCTTACCTTTCTTATGTATACGCTTACGTTTGGTACGGAGAGTTTCCTATAGAAGAAAACAAATTTAAAGTAGTAGAAAACAAATACAAATCTTTTTTTAAATCAATTAGTTGAAAAATACAAACTACATAAAAATAGGAATTCTATTACTCATAGTGCAGTTAACTAGTTGTAATAAAACTAACTGGAACGAGTCTTTTAGAGAAAAAGATAAAAACCCTTTTGGTACTTACATACTTTACAACGAAGCAAAAGACTTTTTAAATACCAATGATGTGGTGTATTTAAAAGAAAATATTTACGATTATTTATACAACAATTACAGTACCACTTCTAAAGATTTTGGCAACTACATTTGTATAAAAGACAATGCTTATAAAATTACAGATTCTGGGGTAGACAACCTATTATCTTTTGTTTCTGATGGTAACAATGCGTTTATTTCTTTAAATACTTTTAGTAATTACTTAAAAGAACAGCTAGACTTTACTACAAACAATCTAGACAAACAAGTTTACAAAATAGCAGACTTAAAAAAACGTAAAGGAAACTTTTACTTAGAAAATGAGGCCTTTAAAAACAACACCTATGCTTTCGATAGAAACATTCAAAGAAATTACATTGTAAAATACAATACCAATAAAACAATCGTTTTAGGTACCACAGAAATAGACGGAGAAAAATTACCTAATTTTATAAAAATATACCACGGTAAAGGAGCCATTTATATACACACCAATCCAATAGTTTTTACCAATTATTATTTATTAAAAGACAAAGAAACCTATACAGAAAATGTGTTTTCTTACCTAAACAATATTACCGTCCTTTGGGATCCAATGTCTAAATATAGCAAGTACTCAAACAAAAGAGAAAAAGACAATACATCAGTATTTAAGTTCTTTTTAAAACACAAAACACTTACCTGGTTTCTAATAGTCTCTTTTGTGGGGCTACTCCTATTTATGCTCTTTAACGCCAGAAGAAAACAAAGAGTCATCCCCATAATACATCCTCTACAAAATACAACAGTGGCATTTACACAAACCATATCTAGTTTGTATTTAAAAGAAAACGATCATAAAAACCTTGTCGATAAAAAGATTGCCTTTTTCCTAGAAAAAGTAAGAACAAAATATCTGTTAGATACCTCTAACTTAAACGCAAGTTTTATAGAAAAGTTAGCCGCAAAATCAGGAAACAAACTACAAAACATAAAATACTTAATCAATTCTATTATTGCATTAAATAAAAAAGTAGAATGCTCAGAAGAAAATCTACTAGTTTTACATAAAATGATAGATAATTTCTTTAGAAAATAAAATATATGGAAACACCTAACAACAACCCAAAAACTACCGAAAATACAGAAAACAAGGTAGTTACAGATGCTCAAGAGCAGATAGAATTTACCAGTAGAATCGATTTATCTCAATTACAAGAAAGCGTTTTTAAAATCAAAAAAGAACTGCAAAAAGTAATTGTAGGGCAAAAAGATATGATGGATTTGCTAATTGTTTCACTTTTAGCCAACGGGCATGTACTTATAGAAGGGGTTCCTGGAGTAGCCAAAACCATTACAGCTAAATTATTGTCCAGAACCATAGATGTAGATTTTAGTAGAATCCAATTTACGCCAGATTTAATGCCTTCAGACATTCTAGGTACTTCTATCTTCAATGTAAAAAACTCAGAGTTCGAGTTTAAAAAAGGACCAATTTTCTCTAACATGATTTTAATTGATGAAATCAACAGAGCGCCAGCCAAAACACAAGCAGCACTCTTCGAGGTAATGGAAGAAAAACAAGTAACCATAGATGGTAAAACCTACAAAATGAACGAACCTTTTGTAGTACTAGCAACACAAAACCCTATAGAACAAGAAGGTACATACAGATTGCCAGAAGCTCAATTAGACCGTTTTTTATTCAAAATTAACGTAGCCTACCCTAATGCCGATGAAGAATTAGAAATAATTATGAAAGAGCAAGCATTAGAAAACACTACTAAAATGGAGCAAATAAAAACAATCATTTCTGGTGAAAAAATAGTCGAATATAGAGCTCTTGTCAATCAAATAAACATAGAAGAAAACCTATTAAAATACATTGCCAACATTGTAGTAAACACACGTTCTAATTCATTCTTATATTTAGGGGCATCTCCAAGAGCAAGTATTGCTATTTTAGGAGCTTCTAAAGCTTTTGCCGCAATCAATGGTAGAGACTTTGTAACTCCAGAAGATATTAAAAGAGCTACAATTCCGGTGCTACAACATAGAGTTATAGTAACTCCAGAAAGAGAAATGGAAGGTTTAACAAGCAAACAAATCATAGAACAAATTATAGAGGCTGTAGAAATCCCTAGATAAAAAAAGAGGCTTCTAGCCTTTAGTTTTCTACTAACCGCCAAAAGCCAACAAGCAAATAGCACAAAAAACATTGAAACACTTTTATAACACTTTATTTTTAAACAATAGGTTCTTCTATATACTAGGAGCAATTGCAATACTCTTTGTAATGGGCTTCTTTATACCCATATTTTTCGAAATCTCTAAAGTGTTGCTTTTTATACTCGTAATATTAACACTTATAGATGTTTTTATTCTTTACAAAACAAAAAATGCCATAACTATCCAAAGGTTTTTACCAGAACGTTTGTCTAATGGCGATAATAATAAGATTTCTTTAAAAATAAAAAGCGAATACCCTTTTGTGGCAAATCTATCATTAATAGAAGAATTACCTTATCAATTCCAAAAAAGAGACTTTTTCTTCAATCAAAAGTTAATAAAAAAAGAAGAAAAAACAATCCATTACAATTTAAAACCCAAAGAAAGAGGTATTTACTTATTTGGTTGTATCAATGTTTATACAAGTTCTCCCCTACAATTAGCTACCAAAAAATATATCTTAGGACAAGAAAAAGAACTAAAATGCTACCCGTCTTTTTTAAAGTTAAGAGAGTTTGATTTTAAAGCATTCCAAAATCAATCGGTTTCTTACGGAACAAAAAAAGTACGAAGAATTGGTCATTCCTTAGAATTCGAACAGATTAAAGAATATGTTGCTGGCGATGACATCAGAACTTTAAATTGGAAAGCAACTGCAAAAAGCAACCAATTAATGGTAAATCAATATGTAGAAGAAAAGTCGCAACCCGTATATTCTATTATAGATAAAGGAAGAGCAATGCAAATGCACTTTAATGGTTTAAGCTTATTAGATTATGCCATAAATGCCACATTAGCAATTAGCAACGTAATTCTTAGAAAACAAGACAAAGCTGGAATGTTGTCTTTCTCTAAAAATTTAGAAGACTGGGTAGTCGCAGAAAAAAGAAACTCTCAAATGAGTTTAATATCAGAAGCACTACATACCATCAAAACAGATTTCTCAGAATCAGATTTTAGTACGCTATACACCGTTATTAAAAGAAAAATTACCCACAGAAGTTTATTAATTGTATACACCAATTTCGAAACCATGGATGGTTTAAACAGGCAACTACCTTATTTAAGAGCCTTAGCAAAAAACCATTTGGTCTTAGTTGTATTCTTTAAAAATACAGAATTAGATTCCCTAATTACTTCCAAAGCAAAGAACATTCAAGAAGTTTATGATAGCATCATAGCAGAAAAATTCATGTACGAAAAAAAGCGTATAGTTAATGAATTAAAAAAATACGGAATACAATCTGTACTTACAAAACCAGAAGATTTAACAGGAGATACCATAAACAAATATTTAGAATTAAAATCTAGAGGGCTTTTTTAAATGATTTCCTTACTTTAGCTGTTCATACTAACTAACTAATTAATATATTATGAGTAATTTAAAATTAAAACTAAAAAAGGTTGATGCTGTAAAATATGGTATTATTACAGGGGCAACTATGGCACTATTGTCTTTTATCATGTTATCTATTGCTTTCTTATTTACTAGCTTAATAGGATTAGGTTCTGATGCAGGTGCTCTAGGAGCTATATTTGGTGGCGGTATCATTATGATTATCTTAGCACCTATTTTATACTTTATTATAGGCTTTATTGTTGGATGGATTGGTGCCATCATTGTAAACTTTATTCTAAAGAAAACAGACGGATTAAATCTTGAGTTTGAAAATACTGGTTTAGATATTAACCAAATAGGAAATGAATAAGATTTCCCTTATAAAATAAAAGAGAGCTGCAGTATTTGCAGCTCTTTTTTTTGGCCTTTATTTTAAAGATCTTTTGCTACTTATTACACGAATTAAAACTACTTTTGTTTCCATGGAAATTAAACAAAAAACCGAGTTAGAATTTATAATAATTATGGCTTCTTTAATGTCTTTAGTGGCATTATCTATAGACGCTTTATTACCTGCGATTACAGACATTAGTCTATCTATCAATGTTACCGATCAGCAAAATAACCAGTTATTAATTACCATGATTTTTTTAGGGTTGGGATTCGGACAATTAATTTCGGGTCCACTATCCGATAGTTTTGGAAGGAAACCAGTTATTTATGTCGGTTTTATCATTTTTGCAATGGCCAGTTTGGTGTGTATTTTTGCAAATAATTTAGAGATGATGATTTTTGGTAGAATCTTACAAGGTGTTGGTCTTTCTGCTCCAAGAACTATAAGTATAGCAATGGTTAGAGACCGGTTTAGTGGAAACTACATGGCAAAAGTAATGTCTTTTATTGTCGTTATTTTTATTCTTGTTCCCGTTGTTGCGCCTGCAATAGGTAAAATTATGTTAGACTTATACGGTTGGAAATCTATCTTTTATAGCCAATTGCTATTTGGATGTTTTGTAATGGTTTGGTTATGGAAAAGACAACCCGAAACACTAAAACCAGAAAACAAGAAAAAATTTAAATTCTCTCTTTTTATAGATGGTACTAAAGAATTTATAAAACATAAAGATGCGGTAATTTTTACTTTATTTTCTGGCTTTATTACTGGATCTTTTATGGTATACCTAAGTGCAAGTCAACTAATTTTTGAAGAACAATACAATTTAAAAGAAGAGTTTCCATTTATTTTTGCAGGTCTTGCAATTGGTATTGGTATAGCTACTTTTCTAAACGGAACCTTAGTAGTAAAATGGGGAATGTCTAAATTAGTAAATATTTTTACCATTGTTTTTACAATAATACCTGTAATTTATATTTTTATGTATACAGGCAAAAGCAACCCTAGTATCTATGTTTTAGTTGCCTTTTTTTGGATACAATTTTTTGCATTAGGTTTTTTGTTTGGTAACACAAGAGCTTTAGCTATGAATTCAATAGGTCACATAGCAGGTATTGGAGCTGCAATAAATGGGTTTGTATCTACTATTATGGCAGTTCCTATTGCCACATATATTGGAGGCTTTTTAAACAATACTGCTTTACCTTTATTTATTGGTTTCTTTATTTGTGGGTCAATTTCAATACTATTAATTCAGTATTTAAATTTCTCCAATAAAAACAAAGCAAAAAATCAATAAGAACCCTATTTTTGACTATAATTTATAATAATGAATTTAGAAATCATTTTTGAAGATGCATATATTATTTGTGTAAACAAACCTAATAATATGTTAGTACATCATGCACATCATTCTAGAAATGTTGCAGATGAAACATCTTTGTTACAATTAATTTTTCAAGAAACTGGTTTAAAAGTCTACCCTATTCATAGATTAGACAGAAAAACTTCAGGTATTATTTTGTTAGCAAAAGAAACCCATTATGTTTCTAAATTTCAAGATTTATTCACAACCAATGAAATTCAGAAAATATATTACGGAATTGTTAGAGGTTACTCTCCTACTACAAAAATCATAGATTCTCCCGTAAAAGGACGTGATGCAAATGTACATAAAGAAGCATTAACACATTTAAAAACCTTAGAACAAATCACGTTAAACATACCCGTAAAACCCTATGATTCATCACGCTATAGTTTAGTAGAATTAGTACCAAAAACAGGAAGAATGCATCAATTAAGAATCCATATGAACAAAATTAGCCATCCTTTAATTGGAGATGCAAAATATGGTGATAAGAACCATGATATGATGTTTGACGAAAACTTTGGTTGGAAAAACATGTTTTTACATGCAGGAAAACTAGAATTTAAACACCCTTTTACTTCAGAGGATGTATTATTAAAAGCTACATTTCCAGTAGATTGGAAGTCTTTGTTTGAAAATTTTGACTGGGAAAATCCGTTACAATAAGAATCCTGTTTTTACAGGATTCTTATTCTTTACTGTTCTATAGATTGTGCGTGAAAAGAGATTAATTCTCCTTCTTCAAAAATTGATGTAATCTCTATTGGGTTACAACAAACTTCACAATCTTCAATATATGTTTGTTGATATACGCTTGCATCTAAAAGCATTGAAATACGCTCCCAACAATGTGGACATTGAAAAAAATGTTCCACTATATTATTCTTCGATTACTTTTAAAACAAGTTTCCCGTTTTTTTCTCCAGAAAATAGTCTTTGGTAAGTTTCTTCAAAGTTTTCAATTCCTTCATAAATATCTTCTCTAGATTTTAGTTTTCCTTCTTGCATCCAAATTCCCATTTGTTTTGCTGCAATAGCATAATCTTTCACATAATCCATAACTACCATACCTTGCATAGTAGAACGTGTTACCAATAAAGATAAATAATTACTTGGTCCACTAATTTTAGATTTGTTATTGTATTGAGAAATTGCTCCACAAATAACCACTCTTGCATGCATTCTTAATTTACTTAAAGCAGCATCTAAAATAACTCCGCCTACATTATCAAAATAAACATCAATTCCTTTTGGACATTTTTTCTTTAAAGCAGAATAAATATTTTCAGATTTATAATCAATGGCATCATCAAAACCTAATTCATTAATTAAATAATCACATTTTTCTTTCCCCCCAGCAATACCAATTACTATACATCCTTTAATTTTAGCAATTTGGCCAACAATACTTCCTACTGCACCAGCAGCACCAGAAACCAATACAATATCACCATCTTTAATTTTACCCACTTCTGTAATACCAAAATAGGCTGTCATTCCAGGCATACCTAAAGTACCAAGATACATTGGCATAGGAGCTAAACGCTCATCAACTTTATACCAACCATCTCCATTTGTTACAACATATTGTTGTACACCACCCCAACTAGTAACACAATCTCCAACTTCAAATTTAGGATTCCCATTATTTTTAATAATTTTCCCAATAGAACCCGCTCTCATAACATCATCAATGGCTACAGGAGGAATGTATGATTTTGAATCATTCATCCAACCACGCATTGCAGGATCTAAAGAAACATAATGCTGCTGAATTAATATTTCTCCTTCTTGTAATTCAGGTACAGGATTCGTTTCTAACTGCCAAGTATCTGTATCTGGAGTTCCAATTGGTCGTTTTTTAAAGATGATTTGTTTATTCTTCATTTCTAAGGATTTATTTTGATGCTTTAAATATATTACTTTTAAGGAAAAAAAATGTACTAATATTTACAGAAATAAATCAATTTTAAAATTAATATTGATATAATTTAAGGATTTCTTCTTGTAATTTATTTTTAGATAAATATTGTTGTTCTAAATCCGATTGAAAAGGAATTGGTGTTTCTAAGCTAGCCACTCTTTTTACAGGCGCATCTATAGATTGAAAACAGTTTTCTGTAACTAGTGCAGAAATATCACTAGCGATTCCACCAAATAAAGAATCTTCTTGTACTACCATTACTTTACCCGTTTTTCTAACAGATTTGTAAATTGTTGTAACATCTAAAGGCTGTAATGTTCTTAAATCAATTACTTCTGCAGAAATTTCTGGTAGTTTTTCTAAAGCTTCTAAAACCCAATGAACTCCTGCTCCATAACTAATTATAGTCATTTCTTTACCTTCTTTTAAAATAGCAGCTTTTCCAATTTCTGTAGTAAAATATCCTTCAGAAACTTCCTGATAAACAGATCTATATAATCCTTTATGTTCAAAAAACAATACAGGATTTGGATCATTTATTGCTGCGGATAATAAACCTTTTGCATCTTGAGGAAAAGCAGGATAGATTACTTTTAAGCCAGGAGTCTTTGTAAACCAAGCTTCATTTGTTTGACTGTGAAAAGGACCTGCTCCTACTCCTGCTCCACAAGGCATTCTTACTACAACATCTGCATTTTGATTCCATCTATAATTTGATTTTGCTAATAAATTAACAATCGGATTAAAACCCGACGATACAAAATCAGCAAATTGCATTTCCATTACGGCTTTCATTCCGTTTACCGATAATCCGTATGCTGCAGAAACAATAGCAGATTCACAAATTGGTGTATTTCTAACCCGCTCTTTACCAAAAGCTTCAACAAAACCATCTGTAATTTTAAAAACACCACCATACTCTGCTACATCTTGCCCCATAATTACCAAATCATCATGTTTTTCCATAGATAACTTTAATCCATCCGAAATAGCATCCACAAAACGAATATTATTTTTGGTTGATGAAGCTTTTGTTTCTTGATAATTAAAAGGTTTAAAAACATCATTTAATTCTGTTTCTAAATTCGGAACAATTTTTTCTTCATCAAAAGCAATTTGAAGATTTTTATTTATTTCATGGGTAATTTTTTCTTTATAAGAAACTTCTATAGTTTCTGTAAGAATTCCCTCTTGTTTTAAATATTCTTGAAAATTTTCTAAAGGATCTTTAGCTACCCAAAAATCCATCAAATCTTTGGGTACATATTTTGTTCCACTAGCCTCTTCATGTCCGCGCATTCTAAAGGTTTTAAACTCTAACAAAACAGGTCTTGGCTTTTTACGAATGCTTTCTGCAATTTCAGAAACCTTTGTATATACTTCCAGTATGTTATTTCCATCAATAATGTGGCTTTCCATACCAAAACCAATTCCTTTGTCTGCAATATTTTTACATTTAAATTGTTCTAAAATTGGGGTAGATAAACCATAGCCATTATTCTCTACACAAAATAAAACAGGTAAATTCCAAACAGCTGCAACATTAAGAGCTTCGTGAAAATCACCTTCACTGGTTCCTCCTTCACCGGTAAAAACAGCGCAAATATTATTATTTTTCTTTAGTTTGTTTGCTAATGCAATTCCGTCTGCAATTCCTAATTGTGGGCCTAAATGAGAAATCATTCCCACAATATTATATTCTTGTGTTCCAAAGTGAAAACTTCTATCTCTTCCTTTTGTAAAACCATTCATTTTTCCTTGCCATTGAGAAAATAATCTATGCAAAGGAATTTCTCTAGTAGTAAAAACTCCTAAATTTCTATGCATGGGTAATATGTATTCTTCTTTTTGCAATGCCAGAGTAACTCCTACAGAAATTGCTTCTTGACCAATTCCAGAAAACCACTTAGAAATTTTTCCTTGACGCAATAAGATAAGCATTTTCTCCTCTATTAATCGAGGTTTTAACATGCTTTTATATAAATGTAATAAAGTAGATTTGCTTATTGAGGAATTTGAAGTAAATTCAATTTTTGCTGCCATAAATTATAAATTTCATAAAGATAACAAACATAACAATAAAGAATATTATACCATAAAAAAATCCTTATCATTTCTGATAAGGATTTATATTATAATTTAATGCTTTTTATAAATCTTTGAATATAGCATGCATCATTCTTTTCTTGTCATTAATACTTTCTTCTAAAGCAATCATAGTCTCTGTTCTTTTAACTCCAGGAACATCATCTATTTGATATATAATATCTTTTGCATCGTTTGTTCCTTTTGCTCTAACTTTACAGAAAATATTATACTTTCCTGCAGTTACATAAGCTACTGTTACATTAGAAATTTTTCTTAAATTTTCAATAACACTTTGTGTCATTGATGTTTTTTCTAGAAACACTCCAACATGTGCTATAAATGAATAGCCCATTTTTTCGTAGTTTAATGTTAAAGTAGAGCCTTGAATAATACCTTCATCTTCCATTTTTTTTACACGAACATGAATGGTTCCTGCTGAAACTAATAATTGTTTTGCAATATCAGTAAATGGAGTTCTTGCGTTTTCAATCAAGATGTCTAAAATTTGATGATCTATTTCGTCTAGGGTAAATTTTTTCATATTTTTTTTGAGTATTATTCAATTAATACTGCAAATTTATGATTTTAATTTAATTAAAGCATAATAAACCTAAGAAATATTTAAGAAAATTATTCGTCGAAAACGATTTCGCTATGTCCAATTTTTGTTTTGCTTACTTCTTCTTCAACTTTTATCAAATTTGAAACGAGTCTGTTAGCAATAATTTTATCTTCATATTGAAATGCTATATCATTTTTAGGATTTGAATATCTATGTATAACATCATAAAATATTTTATCATTATTAGGAATGTTAAAATATTCTTTATAGGTATTGAAGTTTGATGAAGATGCAATATGATAAAGGCCTTGTAATATAGAGTAAAAAGTAAATTTTCTAGAGTCTTCTCTAGTGTAGTCATTAATATAATGACCAGACTCTATTAAAATGGTGTTATATCCTAATTTTTGAAAATTATCTCCTGTTGCAGTTGGATAGAATTCATCTGTATATCTACCTACAAAATCAGGAATTATTTGTTGTAACATTTTATTCATAGCAACAATAACATTCATGGTTTGTTTTCTACCTTCTGTTATTGTTCTGCTTACTTCTTCTGAAGGTGCTAAAAAAGATATTGTTGCAGGATTCTTTGTTCCTTCTACTCCAAAAATTGTTCTTTGATCGTGTAAATTAAAACAGAATTGAGGATTAAAATCTTCTAGAACACTTCTTAAAAGTTTACTTTCTTTGGCTATTTTTTCTACAGCATCCCTATTTAAATCTATGTTGTTTGCATTTACTCGAGTATATGCTTTAGCTCCATCAGGATTTAGCATTGGAATAAACAATAAAGTACATTCAATTAAAATAGTTTTTAACTCATCTTTATTAGAATTGGAAAAACAATTAAATAAGTCGAACAATGCTTTTGTTCCAGTACTTTCATTTCCGTGCATTTGAGACCATAAGAAAACTCTCTTTTTACCAGTACCTATTTTTAATTGTAAAATTGGCCTGCCTTCTTCAGAGCTTCCTATTTCTGAAATTTGAAAGATTTTATTGTGCTTATTAAATAAATCTTTAATGTCTTTAAATGTAATCCACTTTCCAAAAAGGGTATTTTCTTTTTGTTCTTTAAATATTGTTTCTAAAAAATCTGTGGATAAAATCTTCATGCTAAATATTTTTCTAGTAAATAACAAAAATAGACTATTCACAATTGTCATCAAACTAAAAGATTACAATTGTAAACTGTAAACATGTTACAAATGTAAATTCAAAAATCAAGCTTAATTGTTACTTTTGTAAACATATGCTTTTTATAAAGCAACTTGTGTAAATTGTTTAATTTCATTGAATTGATTTTATTTATACATGAATTTCAAAAATCTATATTTCAATCACTTACGTATTTTATATAAAGCTTATATTTAACTAATAAGAACGTAAAATATCGATTGTTTTAGAATTGTTTTGTTATTGATTTAAGATACTTTACATTTGTATACCTTTACCAAGTTACAATGATAAACACTTTAGAATTTACTTCTCGTTTAAAAAAAGTGATGGATTTTCATCAATTATCAGCCTCTTTATTTGCTGATAAAGTTGGAGTGCAGCGTTCTAGTATTTCTCATATTTTGTCTGGAAGAAATAAACCTAGTTTAGATTTTATTTTAAAAGTTACTTCAGAATTTAATGATGTAGATATTCAATGGTTGTTAAATGGCAAAGGAAGCTTTCCTAAAAAAGAAGAAAAGAACACCACTTCTGCTCCATCTTTATTTGCAACGAATTCTAATGACGGAAAAACAATACAGCGAATTGTAGTATTTTATAATGATGGTACTTTTGATGAATACATGAAATAAATAGAAAAAGTATCATGTATTTTTTACCGCTTAAAATCAATAACAGAACAAGCATAATCAATTCAATAATTGATGTAAAAGAAATTTAAGTGACATAATCCCACTTAAATAAAATAAGAGCTCCTAAGTTGTGAGATAAAAAACTATTTAGATTCTCCTATAGTTTTCCTTTTTGATAATTGCCACATTAAAATTCCTCCGGTTATAAACATCCAGATAGAATAAGCTGCCGTAGGTATCCCCATTTCTATGTTATTTAGGATGGTTGTAGCAATTACAAATGCCAGCGTTCCGTTTTGTATCCCACTTTCAATTGTTATTGAAATTGCATTTTTTATGTTTAAATTAAATAATTTAGCTGTTAAATAACCAACTGCCATAGTAACTACATTTAACAACAAAGTAACCAATCCCACCTCTTTCATTGCTGTTCCTATCAACTTAAAGTTTGCTGCCAAAACAGCGATAAAAACAAGAATAAAAATAATTGTAGATGCTATTCGCATTGTTTTTTCCATTCTATTGGCAAATTTTTCTCTGTATTTACGAATAAACATTCCTATAGCAATAGGAATAACAGTAATTACCATTATTTGTAAAATTGTATTTAAAATAGGTAGCTTAATTGTAACATTTGTATCTGAACCAAAATAGGACAATGCATAAGACAAAATAAAAGGTATGGTAAGCACACTTACAATACTTGCAATAGCGGTAAGTGTTACAGATAAAGCAATATTCCCTTTACAAATTTGCGTTATTAAATTACTTGTTGGTCCACCAGGACAAGTTGCTAAAATCATTAATCCTACAGCCATTACAGGACTTAAATTAAAGACTATTGCCAACGAAAAACCAATAATAGGTAAAAGTAATAGTTGATTTGTAAGTCCTATTAAAA
Source organism: Polaribacter marinus (assembly GCF_022662535.1). GTDB lineage: Bacteria > Bacteroidota > Bacteroidia > Flavobacteriales > Flavobacteriaceae > Polaribacter > Polaribacter marinus. The sequence goes on along the minus strand of NZ_JAKQYM010000002.1, from coordinate 362,214 downwards.
TAGCTTTAGGATATTTAATGATTCTTGTAAAATCAGAAAGAACTAAAGTCATTCCCATACCTAACATAATAATCGCTAGAGATAATGGTAAAAAAATATTACTAATCAATTCGGCAGCTGTCATAGATTATTGTTTCATGAAATTCTATGCGAGCTAAGTTAAAAGAAATAAATTAAATAAAAAATTACAATAGTTTTGCCATTGCTTCTTTAATAATTTCTGTATTTCTATCTCTATTAGAGGTATTTTGTTTCTTTTGATCTTGTATCATAGTACGCATTAAATTAATGACAACCTTATCAAAATTAAACTGTTTATATTGATTTCCTTTTACAACCATATCATCGACTAAGTTTTGAATAGCTTCTGAATTTTCACTTATAGAAATTTGTTTTAATGCTTTTTGATAAAGTACTTTTATAGCATCATCATTAGACAAAAACAAGCCAGAAACTACATTTTTAGCAATAAAAGGCAATTCCTTTTCATCATTTTCTTCAATAAAAATTCTAGTCAGAGGTGTTGCTAAAATTTGTCTAACTTCATCTGGCAATTGTTTAGATTTTGTTATTGCCAATTGTTTGTCTACATAATACATAGCAACTAACGCTTTTCCTAACACAGAATACGATTTACTCTGCAAAGCTTTTTCAAAAATTGGCTTTAACTCCGGATCTGTTAATTTTCCTAAAGTATAAATTGCCGCAGCTTGCACTAATGTTTTCTCATCAGAATTGGCCATTTGCATAATTTTATGAATGGCATCTTTTTTAGAAAATTTATTAATTAAATCTATTTTTTCTAATGCAAGGATTCTAATTTTATAAGCCTTATCATTCATAGCAGCAACAACTGCATTAAATGCATCTTTATCGTCTTGTTTTTTAGCAACTTCTATTAATGCCTCTCTTCGATGCACATAATTATCTGCATTTTTTAGTTGAAAAATATAATCACTTAAAACTTTGTTTTCTGTGATTTCGCAAATCAATGCTCCATCTGCATTTACTTGAATTAATGTTGGCTGTTTTGTGTACGGAAATGAAAAAGAAGCATCTTTACCTTCTACAAAAACAGTGTGCCTTCTTCTCTTATTTCCTTCAAAAATATCAATTGCAAAAGGAAATTTAAACGATTTACCTTGTAATTGAATAATATTTATAGTTACTGTTTTTCTTAAAGTATTATAATCATAAGAGATTTCAATTTTAGGATATCCTCCTCCAAAATACCATTGATTAAAAAACCAGTTTAAGTCTTTTCCTGTAATTTTTTCGAAGATTAAACGCAGCTGATGCACTTCTGCCGTTTTGTATTTATATTCGTTTAAATAAGTTTTTAAACCTTCAAAAAAAGCATCATCCCCTAAATATTTTCTTAACATATGTAAAATAGCTCCACCTTTATTATAGCTTACTAAATCAAACATATCTTCTTTGTCATCATAATTAAAACGAACTAAATGTTTGTCGAAATTTTGACCATTCATATAAGATTTCACTTCCTCAAATAAGTGCATTTCAGCTTCTACTTTTCCATATTTATGTTCTCTCCATAAATATTCACTATAATTTGCAAAAGACTCATTTAACGTAAGATTAGACCAGCTTTCTGAGGTTACTAAATCTCCAAACCAATGATGAAATAACTCATGCGCAATCGTGTTTTCTTGCTTATTCTCATCAATTAGTTGCCCTGGCTTTTGATAAGCCTGTTCTCCATGAATTACAGCTGTTGTATTTTCCATTGCTCCAGAAACATAATCTCTACCAACAATTTGACTGTATTTATTCCAAGGATACTCTACTCCTAAGATTGTAGAAAAGAACTCCATCATTTCTGGAGTTTTACCAAAAATATCTTTAGCATAAGGTGCGTATTCTTTTTCTACATAATAATCTACGGGTATATTTTTATAGGAATCTTTAATAATTTCATATTCACCTACTCCCATAAAAAACAAATATGGAGCATGTTTTTGTTCAAACTTCCAATAATCTGTTCTATTATCTCCTTTTTTAATTTGATTGACGAGTTTTCCGTTAGAAAGTGTTACATATTTATTAGGAACAGTTATATAAATTTCTTGTGATGTTTTTTGATTCGGGCTATCTATTGTTGGAAACCAACAGCTACTTGCTTCAGTTTCTCCTTGTGTCCAGATTTGTGTAGGTTTATTTTTATCTGCTCCATCTGCATTTATAAAATACAAACCTTTAGCATCTGTTATGGCAGCGCTTCCTTTTTGTTTAACTTTTTCTGGACGCGCGGTATACTTAATATAAAGGGTAAATTCTTCGTTCTTTTTGTATTCTTTTGGTAAATCAATAATCAGTTTAAAATCATCATAATTAAAATCTAATTTTCTGTTATTCATAGAAACATTGTGAATAAGCATAGATTTTGCATCTAAAGTAATTTTACTTGTTGTATAAAAATGAGGTTTAGCGGTAATCCAAGCTTCACCATTTAATTGTTTTTCTGCAAAATTAAAATCTACTTTTAATTTTGTATGCACTAAATCGTGAATTTTATCTTTTTCTGCCCTATATAAATTAGAATTTTGCGAAAAACTAACAAAAGTTAACATCACAAAAGATATAAACAGGAATTTTTGAATTTTCATAATCGTCATTTTCTTTAAAGTGTCAAAAATAAGAAATTAAAATAGCGTAGTTGTTAATGAGCAGTTAAAATGAAAAAGCTGTAACTTCTTAAGAAATTACAGCTTTTAATACAGTAAGTTTGAAATTTATTTCCCTTTAAAAATAGCGCTAAATTGTTCTAAATTAAGATTATCAGCATCTACTTTTATACTGTTCATCATTTCTATAATTTTTGCTGGATTCATGTTTTCTCCAAGTAATCTTGCAACTCCCACTCCAGATTTTTTACTATAAGCAAAAGCAATAACTTCGTCTATTGATTCTGTACTTCCTGTATAATAAACTTTTACATTCATTCCTTTTGCCTTCATAGACATTAGGTTTTTGTATCGATTATTATCTTCAAGTATATTTTTTAGTTTTGCTTTTTCAGTTTCATAAGCAGTTGTGTTATCCGCTTTTTTTGGTAAAAAGGCAAAATTAATTTTCTTAATGCTCTTAATAGTTTCTGTAACTTCTTTTGAAACATCTGCTTTTGCAGAAAGCAGCGAACTAATTGGTAAATCTCCTGTATAAAATCCTTCTTTCCCGCTAGTATCTACCAAATAGGTTTGTAATGATTTTTCTTTTTTACAAGAACTTGCAAAAACCATTACAAATACCAAAGAAAGAATTGTAGTTATCTTTTTCATGTTATATGTTTTAAGTTAGAAAAAATCGAGTTATTTAAAACTCGATTTTAATAGTACTAGTTTTATTTTTTATTACCGTCTTTCACAAACGTATCTGCTAATTCAGACATTTTATTGATATCTATATTTCCTGTTAAAGAAACAATTATTGCCTCAGAATTTCCTTTTGTTTTTTTATCAATACCTTTTATAAACATCAATACTTCACTCACATAATCTTTGTTTTTTGTTGATTTTACGTAAATTTTTATACGTGAATCATCTTCTTTAATCCTCATTAATTGAGTTAGGTTTTGTTTTTTGATTGCAGAAATAACCATGGCATCCATTTTGTTTGCTAAAGATTTATTATCTGTAGAAAACATTTTGAATTCTTTTAAATCTTGAATCATTTGAAAGACTTTCATTCCTTCATTATCTTCGATACTAACATTCTTGAATTTAGAAATTAGTTCAAAAGCATCTTTGGTTACTACCACCATATCTATTCCATCTGTATCTTCTAAGGTGTCAAAAAAAGATTGTGCACTTGTTGCTATTGGCGCAACTACTAGCGCTATTAATATTGCTATTTTTTTCATAATTTATCTATTTACTTGGTTTTACTATTTTACTTGGTTTTATTTTAATATTTTTTTTACGGTATTTTCATAAGTATATAAGGTTGCTACTGCTTGCTCTCCTTTTTGAAGGTTTGATGATAAAAGCCTTAATCCTTTACTTATTTGCTCAAATTGTCTTTGCGCCTCTTGTCTTTGTAAGTGTGTGTCATATTGTTGTTTTCCAACAAATACACTAAACAATAATACTACTGATGCTGCTACAGATAACCATTTTAAGTTTTTCTTTTTAAATTTCTTAGGTTCTAACTGAATGGTTTTTGTATACGTTTCATCTTTGCTAATAGTAAAATAATTAAACATGTACTCGTATTCTTGCAAATGTGGTGCAACATCACCTCCTGTAAAATAGTTTCTTAAGGTTGTTTCTTCTTGCAAAGTAGTTTCTGCGTCTAAGTATTTTTGTACTAATTTTTCTATGTTAGCTAACTCCATAGTTGTGTTTTTTAATTAATGCTTCTCTTATTGTTTTTCTTGCTCTAGATAACGCCACTCTTACTGCCGTAGGTTTCATATCAACCATTTTGCAAATTTCATCAAAATCATATTGTTCAATATCTCTTAATTGAATAATAATTTTTTGTTGTTCTGGCAAATCTTCTATCAATCGGTGTACTTGGTTTACACTATCTCGATGTTCTATCTTCTTATCTAAAGACGTTTCTTTTTCTTTATAATTACTATGAACTAAAGTTAAGTTACTTGCTTGTTTCGATTTTAATCTATCATAACAATAATTTTTTGTCATGGTCATTGCAAAGGCTTCAACATTTTTATAATCAGCAATTTTTTCTTTGCTTCTCCATAGTTTAAACAACAGTTCTTGCGTAGCATCTTCAGCTTCTTCAGTAGAAACCAAAAGTCTTTTTGCTAATCTGAAGACTTTGTCTTTAAACGGTAAAACAACTTTTAAAAAGTCTGATTGGTTCATTATTACGGTTGATTTAATTTGTAAAGCCTTTTCTTTTTATCGGGTTTACATTATTACGACGATGTACAATAAATTTTGTTACATCATATTCTTAAAAATAATACTAAATATGTTTAAATTGCGTTAAATTTATTATAATAACTATACATTTTTACATGAGGAATTTTTTAAAACTTATTAGTTTATCATTATTTATTTCCATTTTCACAAGCTGTTCTAAAGAATATGAAGTTCCTCAAGACCTTATTGTTCATGATTTTGTTTGGAAAGGTTTAAACGCATATTACTTGCATCAAGATCAAATTGAAGATTTATCTGATCTAAGATTTCATTCTGATGAGCAATTAAATAGTTATTTAAGTTCATTTCCTGATTATCAGACTTTGTTTTCTAGTTTATTAGTTTCGGGTGATACAAAATCTACTTTGATTGAAGATTACAATACTATTGAAGAAAACTCAGTATTAAGAACAGATTTCACCAACGGTGTTGAGTTTGGTATAATAGCAGAACCAGGCAGTTCAGACAATGTTTTAGCTTACGTAACGCATATTCTACCTAATTCTGATGCTTCTTCTAAAAACATTTTAAGAGGTGAGTATTTTTATGCTGTAGATGGCGTGCAATTAACTAGAGCAAATTATCAAAACATCCTTTTAAATGGATCTGATAATTTCACTTTAAACATGGCTAATTTTAACGGGACTATAGTTACCCCAAATGCAAAAACAGTAGCTTTAGAAAAACAAAACTATACATACGAACCTATATTTTTAGACAAAATAATTACTATTGGGGCAGACAATATTGGGTATTTAATGTATAATAATGATTTTTCAAAGATTTATATAAATAATTTAAATAACACCTTCTTAAGTTTTAAAAATCAATTTGTTAATAAATTAATAATTGACTTAAGATATAATATTGGTGGAGGAAGTTTTGCTAAAAACATCTCACAAATTGCGAATATGATTACTGGGGAATTTCCTGATGAAGTTTTGATAAAAGAAGAATGGAATTCAAAATCCCAATCTTGGTTTTTAGCAAATCAACCTGATTCATTAATCACAAAATTTTCAGATAAGTTAAATGCCAATACTAATTTTAACAGCTTAAAAATAAAAGACCTTTATATCATTTTAAATGGAGAAAATTTTTCAGGCTCTTCTGCAGTAGAATTATTGGTAAATAGCTTAAGTCCATATATTAATGTGCATTTAATAGGGAATCAAACTTCAGGGAACAATACTGGATCTATTACTTTATACAACTCTAATGATTACGATTTTGGTTTAAGAAACATGACACATACTGTTGCTTTACAGCCAATAGTATTGAATTTTTTAAACAAAGACAATCAAACCTATGAAAACGGATTTACACCAAATATCAATTTATGCTCAAATGAAGACGTTATCAATTTAGGTGTATTAGGCGAAACTTCAGATCCTATTTTAAATAGAGTTTTAAATTATGTTTCCAGTGGAAATACAGGTATTAGCCCTATTTGTAACCCTAATAGTTTTGATTATTTATTCAATAGTATAAGTCCTAAAAGAGAAATAGACAATGGTGTATTTATCAAACAAAACTTACCTAACACATATTAAAATGAAAAGGATTATTCAGTTTAGCTTATTATTGATTGTAATTCTACTAAATTCTTGTGAGGACAAGAAATTTTCTCACTTTGAACCAACTATAAATGACGATATTAACTACTTTATTTGGAAAGGTTTAAATGCCTATTATTTATGGCAAAAAGATGTTCCTGACTTAGCGGATAATCGATTTGCTGATTTTGATGAATTATACACACATTATAGCGGATTTTCTTCACCAGAAAGTGTTTTTAACAGCTTACTAAATCAACCAGGAACAATTGATAAATACTCTTGGATTGTAGATGATTATATTGCTTTAGAAAACTCTTTTCAAGGAATAAACTTAAGTAATGGTATGGAGTTTGGCTTGGTGAAATATACTAATGGAAGCTCTAATGTTTTTGGCTATGTTCGATACGTTATTCCTAATTCGGATGCTTTTAGAAAAGGCATAACAAGAGGTATGATTTTTAATATTGTAGATGGAACTCAACTTACACTTTCTAATTATAAAAATTTATTATTTAACAATAACACTAATTATAGTATTGAATTAGCCGATTACAATAACGGGAACCCTATTGGAAATAACAACACTATTTCTTTAGATAAAACTCAATTACAAGAAAATCCAATTGCTATTTCTAAAATAATTAATGATGGAAATAAAAAAATTGGATATTTGATGTACAATCAATTTTCTAGTTCTTTTGATGCTGAATTAAACGCTGTTTTTAATAATTTTAAATCAGAAAACATAAATGAATTAATCATCGATTTACGCTACAATGGTGGTGGATCGGTAAGAACTGCAACCTACTTAGGAAGCATGATAACAGGACAATATAATGACGATACTTTCTCTAAACAGGTATGGAATCGAAAAGTACAAGAAGCATCCGATCCGAGTAGTTTTATAAATAAATTTACAAACAAAATAAATAATGGCTTAGTTAATGAAACGATTAATAGCCTAGGGTTAACAAAAATATATTTTATTGTTACAGGGAGTTCTGCTTCTGCTTCAGAATTGGTTATCAATTCTTTAAGCTCTTATATTGACGTAAGATTAGTTGGTACAAAAACGGTAGGAAAACAAGTGGGATCTATTACCATATATGATTCTGATAACTTAAAAAGAAATGGAAATAACTTAAATCCGAATCACAATTATGCCATGCAACCTTTGGTCTTAGAAATTTCTAACAAAGACAATCAAAATCATCCAGAAGGTTTTACCCCAGGAGTAACTTTACCAGGAATTGTTTTTGCAGAAAATTATAACAACTTAGGAGTATTAGGAGAACGATCAGATCCTCTCTTAAATAGGACTTTAACCTATATTAGTACAAATGCAAGAATGAATAATATTAAAGAACAAGAAGTTATATCAAAAGAAATCTATAGCTCTAAACTAGCAATGCCAACAAGCAATAACATGTATATAGAGTTAAAAGAAGATTTATAATTTTATCAAATTACAAATCATAATTTTCTAGTCCTTCTTCTACCATTTGATTATCAATCATTTCGGGTCTAAAATCATTCATATTTTCATTGTCTTTATATTTTGCATGATGAAAACCAGACTTCCACCATTTTTTCATCAAAACCTTATCAAACACTAATGAATTTGTGGTTAAAACTGATGGAGTATAATATAAATTCAATTTTACATCATGATGCTTTGCAGATAATTTTCCAATAGTAATATTATGTCTTTCTACATGTTCTAACATAAAATCAAATACATCTAACATTAAAGAAAACGGATTTTTAGCAGGCATTCTATTTGTTTGTACAATTTCTGTTTCTAAGATAACTGCATCAATTTCTTTTGCTCCTCTTAAAATTGCTTCTCTAATAGGTATCAAAGAACCAAAACCACCATCGGCATATTGTTGGCCGTCTTTTTCTAACAAACTCATAAACGGAACATAATTACACGAACCCCAAATCCAATCACAGAAATCATCATAAGTACATTCATTGATAGATTTATATTCAATTTGATTTGCAGTTAAATTAGAAACAGTTACAATAACTTCTTTATTATTTTTTTTGATTTCATCATACATTTTTTGGGTAACATTATTTTTAATCAGCTTTCGTAAATTTTTACTTTCACCAAAAGTTTTTCTACCATTTATAAAGTTCCACAATGTATTTAAATGCCTAATACTAATTACTTTGGTACCATGAACATTTTTTACTTTAAAAGGGCTATTACTAAATATAGCCTTTTGATCTACAGAAGTATACAATTCCTTTAATTCGTCAATCATACCTAAGGCCAAATGAGAAACCATTAAACTACCTGTAGAAGTTCCTATAAATAAATCATAATCTTTGTTTTTGTCTTTCATTAAGTACTGAGCAACTCCACCTGCAAATGCTCCTTTACTTCCACCCCCAGAAATTACCAATGCTTTTTTCATTAATTTAAAAATGATTTGTTTATTTTAGTCCTATATCCTATAAATGTATCAATAATGAAAAGAATAACAATAGTAATTTTTACATTCCTTTTAATATTAACTTCTAAAACTACTCTTTTTTCACAAAATACAATCAACTTAAATATTAAAAATATTAATGAGGATAAAGTTATGATTGCTTATTATTTAGGAGACAAACAATATCTTTTAAAAAATGAAATTACAGGCAGCAATAATATTCTGCTAGATAAAAACGGAGTTGGTACATTTAAATCTAATAAATTAAAAAAAGGATTACTTATGTTAGTTTTTCCTCCTAAAAATGATCATGTTAACTTTTTGTACGATGGAAAAGATTTAAATATTTCTTTAGATAGAAATCAAATAGAAAAAAGTATTTCATTTAAAAATTCAAAAACAAATAAACTTCTAAATGACTATACTTTGTTTATTTCTAATTTAACTATCGAAAAAAATAAAATTTTCACACAACAGCAAAAAGGTGTAAATGACGAATTTATATCTAAAGAATTAAAGAAATTAGATTTAAAATATGAAAAACATTTTGAGTCACTTTTAAAGAAAAACAAAAACAGTTTAGCTCTAAAATTTTTAAAAGCGAATAAAGACATTAAGGTTCCTAGTTCTTTAAATAGCCAAAAAGAACAATTTAATTATTATAAAAAAAATTACTTTAATAACTTAAATTTTGATGATGAATGGTTAATTAGAACTCCTTTTTTTTATAATAAAGTGATGTTTTATGTTGATAAATTAACACCTCAAGATATAAACAGCATCACAAAATCTATAGATTTTATAATAGGATTATCAGAAAAAAATCCTGAAATGTATAAATTTTTAGTAACTACTTTTTTAAATAAATATGCTAAAAGTAAATTAATGATTTCAGAAAATATTTATGCGCACATAGTTAAAGAATATTATGTTAGCGGAAAAGCAACTTGGATTGAAGCAAATCAGTTAAATAAAATATTAGTAAGTTACAATGAAATAAAAAACAGCCTTATTGGCGAAAAGGTTGTTGATTTTTCTTTAATTAACGGTAAAAACAAAACCTATAACCTTTACAGTTTAAAATCTGATTATAAAATTTTATATTTTTGGACTCCTCCTTTTAATCAGAATAATTTAAAAGAATTAAAAAAAGAAATTCCTAATAATGTAGAATTATTAAGTATTTCTAAAGGTTTTAATATTCAAAAAAGAGATGATTTTCTTGCTAAATACCCGCAAAAATTTCCATTATCTATTTTAAAAGAAGAAGATAAATTAAAAATATTTAAATCTCTACACATCAAAAAAAACAGTACTAATCCAACCATTTTTTTACTTGATACTACTAATAAAATTATTGCTAAAAGAATTTCTTTAGAACAATGTATTGATTTTATAAACAATTTAGAAAAGTAAATGAGACACCTTATGAAAAAAATAACCCTATTAATTTTTGTTTTTCTTTTAATGAACTCTTGCACAAAAGAATACATTCCAAGAAACATTAAAACTATTGATATTCAAAAATTTAAAATAGACAGTACCAGTATTAGATCTATTGTAGCTGTTGATGCGAAAACTGTTTATTATGCAGGTTCAAGAGGAGATGTTGGTTATACAGATGATAACGGAAAATCTTGGACTACAGAATATCTTTTTTATAAGGACTCTATAAAACCTCATTTTAGAAGTTTTACTAAAAATGGTGATGATTTTTTTGCTATTTCTATAGGAAATCCAGCATTGTTATATAAAATATCAAAAAATAATACTCAATTAGTTTATACAGAAGAACACGAAAAAATCTTTTACGACTCTATGAAATTCTTTACAGATGGAAAACACGGAATTGCCGTTGGAGATCCTACTGATATTTGTGCTTCAATAATAATTACTTCTGATGGAGGAAGTACTTGGAACAAAATACCTTGCGATAAATTACCAGTTTTTGAAGAAGGTGAAGCCTTTTTTGCTGCAAGTAACACCAATATTAAAACTATTGGAAGTACCGTTTGGATTGCTTCTGGAGGAAAAAAAGCACGAATTTTAAAGTCTGATGATTTTGGAAAAACTTGGCAAATTTTTAATACACCAATGATTCAAGGAAATGGACCCCAAGGAATTTATTCTATCGATTTTTATGATAAAAATAATGGAATTATTATTGGAGGAGATTACTCTAAACCTCTAGAGAACAAAGCAAATAAAGCCATTACAAATGATGGCGGAAAAACCTGGACCTTAGTTGCTAATGGAGAAAATCCTAATTATAAAAGCTGTGTACAATATGTGCCTAATACAAATGGAAAAGAAGTTTTTGCTGTTGGTAAAACAGGAATTTCATTTTCTAAAGATGGTGGAAACTCTTGGAAAGACGTCTCTAAAGAATCGTATTATACTATTGATTTTGTTGATAAAAATACCGCATGGTTATCTGGAAACAATAAAATAGGAAAACTTGATTTACAATAATATTATGAAATTTCATTTTTATATTATCATCACTTCTATCCTATTTTTCTCCTGCCACAAACAATCAGAAATAAGTCAACATTTTAATTGTGAATCCATTACAATAACCAACTTAGAAGAAGTTAAAGATGTAAAAAATTTATTTTCTGTAGAGATTCCTAAAAATTGGAAAACAAATTTGTTTTATGATGATGTACAGTCGTCAATTTATACAGCAGATACAACAAAACAATTAACAGAAACTTTGCTTTTAGATGTTACTTTTATCAATAAAAACATTAATTTTGATGATCTGTTTAAACTAAAATTAGAACAAGAAAGTTTGTCTAAACAATTAGTGCAAACGAAATCTAAAGAAACTTCTTTACTTGATAATTCTGCTTTTTACACAATCTCAAAAGGCAAAAAAGGAAAGTTCGATTATCAAGTATGTCAGGCTTTTATAAAAGTTAACGAACAAAATTTTATACTAGTAAAAGCAGAAGTTTACGGAGATTCTTTAGTAAACAAAAGAATGTGTGAAGCAATAACTTTATTAGAAAAAATTAAAATACATCAATAAAAATGATTGATAAAAAACATATCACCAACAGATTTTTAAAATACGTAACAATCGATACTGAATCAGATCCTAATAACCCTGCCTTTCCTAGTACAGAAAAACAATGGGAGTTAGCTAAAATCCTAGAAAAAGAGCTGAAAGAAATTGGGATGCAAGAAGTAGATTTAGATGAGAGTTGTTACCTCATGGCCACATTACCTAGTAATTTAGATTATGAAGTGCCTACAATAGGTTTTGTTGCACATATCGATACTAGTCCTGATTTTACAGGAAAAGATGTTAAACCACAAATTATAGAGAATTATCAAGGTAATGACATCATTTTAAATGAAGAAAAAAAGATTGTTTTATCTCCAGATTATTTTGAAGATTTATTGCAATACAAAGGTCAAACGCTAATTACTACAGACGGAACAACGCTTTTAGGAGCCGATGATAAAGCAGGTGTAACAGAAATAGTTACAGCAATGGAATATCTCATTCAGCATCCAGAAATTAAACACGGAAAAATTAGAATTTGTTTTACACCCGATGAAGAAGTTGGTAAAGGAGCACATTTATTTGATGTTGAAAAATTTGGAGCAAAATGGGCTTACACAATGGATGGAAGTCAGATAGGAGAATTAGAATACGAAAATTTTAATGCGGCAGGAGCAAAAATTACTATAACGGGAAAAATTGTACATCCTGGTTATGCAAAAGGTAAAATGATAAATTCTATGTTAATCGCTAACGAGTTTATTGCTTCCCTTCCTGCTAAAGAAGTTCCTGAAAAAACAAGTGGATACGAAGGTTTCTTTCATTTGCATGATATAAAAGGGAATGTAGAACAAACAGTTTTAGAATATATTATCAGAGATCATGATTTAGATCTCTTTGAAAAAAGAAAATATCTAATGCAAAAAATAGCTTATGATTTTAATGAGCGTTTAGGGCAAGAATTAGTTAAAGTAGAAATTAAAAATCAATATTTTAATATGAAGGAAAAAGTAGTTCCTGTAATGCATATTGTAGATATTGTTGAGGAAGTAATGAATGATATTGGTATTACGCCATTAATAAAACCAATTCGCGGAGGAACAGATGGATCTCAATTATCTTACAAAGGTTTGCCATGTCCAAATATTTTTGCTGGCGGACATAACTTCCATGGGCGTTTTGAATATGTTCCCGTAGAGTCAATGATTAAAGCTACAGAAGTTATAATAGGTATTGCCTCAAAAATTACAACAAAGTTTAAATAAAAAAAAGTCTTCAGTAAACTGAAGACTTATAATTCTATAGCTTTCGCTATTGAAGCAAAATAATTGACAATAAAGCCCCTAATCTTTATTAAAAAAAATAATGCTTATGCTAAGCTAACTATTTTTAGTTTAAAATAAAAACTTTAAGTAAAAAAAATTAAAATAATTCTGGGTTTTTACCCTGTACATTTTTATAGAATGCATAGAAATAATTAAAATCTTTTTCTTTATCATTTGTAGTATAATAAGGTTCAGAAATTTTTACTTTTTTATGCTTAAAATCTAATGTAGCCATTACAATAGGTACATTAGCACCTTTAGCAATATAATAGAAACCTGTTTTCCAAGCATCTACTTTTTTTCTTGTTCCTTCTGGAGACAAGCCCAATCTAAATTCTTCTTTAGAATTAAATATATCAACAATTGCATCTACCAAATTATTACTTTGAGTTCTATCTACAGGAGTTCCTCCTAAAACTCTAAAGAAAAAACCAAAAAGACCTTTAAAAAGTGCATTTTTACCAATAAAATTAATCATAACACCCGATGCCATTCTAGATAAAATTGCAATTGGAAAATCAATCCAACTGGTATGTGGTGCAGCTATAACTACATATTTTTTAATATCTTTAGGGAAATCATTCTCTAATTTCCATCCTAAAATTGTAAATAATATAAATCTTGAAAATCCTTTCATTGTCTGTTTTAAAAGTGATAAATTTAAGGACTTAATTTGATATGATGAACGATTTGATTATTTACTTACTAATTGCTATTCTTTTTGCGCTAATTGGCTTATTTATAGGTAAGTTACTTACAAAACTAAAATTTGAAAAAGAAAAAACAAATTCAGAAAAAGTACAAACTACTTTAGAATTGCAGAATTCTTCACTTAATGAAACTATAAAAAATTTAGAAAATAAAAATTCTGAATTGCAAAATGAACTGAAATTTTTTCAAAAAGAAAAAGAGGGTTTAATTTCAGATAAAACACGCTTAGAAACAGAATTTAAAAACACAGAAGAGAAATTAACTGAAAATAAAGCTGAAGTTGAAAAACTACATGATAAATTTAATAAAGAATTTGAAAATTTAGCGAATAAAATATTGGATGAAAAATCGACAAAATTTACGAATCAGAACAAAGAAAATTTACAAATAATTTTGAATCCACTTCAAGAAAAAATAAAAGTTTTTGAAGATAAAGTTGATAAAACCCACAAAGAAAGTATTGATTATCATGCCGCTTTACGTCAGCAAATTTTAGGTTTAAAAGAATTAAATCAGCAAATGAGTAAAGAAACTATCAACCTAACCAAAGCTTTAAAAGGTGATAATAAAATGCAAGGGAATTGGGGGGAATTGGTTTTAGAGCGAGTATTAGAAAAGTCTGGTTTAGAGAAAGATAGAGAGTATTTTGTGCAGCAAAGCTTTAATAATGAAGAAGGCAAAAGAGTCTTACCAGATGTTGTAATACATTTACCAGATAACAAAAAAATGATTGTTGACTCCAAAGTTTCTTTAGTAGCTTATGAGCAATTTGTCAATGAAGAAGATGAAGTATTAAAAGATACTTTTTTAAAAAACCATATTGCTTCGTTAAAACGTCACGTTGATCAATTATCTGAAAAGAAATACGAAGATATTTACAAAATTGAGTCACCTGATTTTGTATTACTTTTTATTCCAATAGAGCCTGCTTTTGCAATTGCAATTAATACTGATAATTCACTCTATAATAAAGCCTTTGAGAAAAACATTGTAATTGTTACACCTTCTACTCTTTTGGCTACTTTACGTACCATAGATACAATGTGGAATAATGAAAAGCAGCAAAAAAATGCAATTGAAATTGCAAGACAAGCTGGTGCATTGTATGATAAATTTGATGGTTTGTTAAAAGATTTAATTGGTGTAGGAAAAAAAATAGATGCCTCTAAAACCGATTATAACTCTGCAATGAACAAACTTTTTGAAGGAAAAGGGAACTTAATTACAAGCGTAGAAAAACTTAAGAAAATGGGAGCTAAAGCAAAAAAGACACTCCCAGAAAACATTATTGAAAGAGCCCAAGGAGACGATTAATTACCAATCTTTTCTTTTAATTTATTTACTAATTTTCCAACCGTTAATCCTTGTGCTATTATAGAAAATACAACAACTATATAAGTTATTACTAAAAATAAATCTCTATGCATATCTACAGATAATCCTAAAGCTAAGGCTATAGAAATACCACCTCTTAATCCTCCCCAGGTCATAATTAAATTAGTGTTAGGCACAAAGTCTAATTTCTTTTTAAAGAAATTTATAGGTAATAGAAGAGAAATATATCTGCAAATTAATACCACAGGTATAGCAATTAAACCAGCAATAATAAATTTACTTTCTAATACTAAAACTAACATTTCCATACCTATTAAAACAAATAAAACAGCATTTAAAAGAATATCTATTAATTCCCAAAATTTATCTACATAATGTTCTGTTCTTTTAGACATCGCACTATCCCTAACAGTATCATTACCTACTACCAAGCCTGCAGTAACCATTGCTAAAGGTGCCGACAAATGAAATTGATGTGCAAGTAAAGTTCCGCCCATTACAGTAGCAAGTGTAATAATAACCTCAATATCATAATCGTCTATAGATTTTAATAGTCTATAAGTTAGCCAACCTAAAACTAAACCTAAACCAATACCTCCAATAACTTCTTGACCAAATAATTTAAAAACATCAATAGTTTCTGTATTAGCAATCCCCGATTTAGCAATCTGATAAATAGTTAAAAAAACAACAACTCCTACTCCATCATTAAACAAAGATTCTCCAACAATTTTGGTTTCTAATTTTTTAGGAACTTTTGCTTTTTTTAAAATACCTAAAACAGCAATAGGATCTGTAGGTGAAATTAAAGCTCCAAATAACAAACAATAAATAAAACCTATCTCTAAATTTAATAACTGAAGAATCAAAAACATAGCACCACCTACTAAAAACGTAGAAGTTACAACTCCTAAAGTAGAAAACATTAAAACAGGCCAACGCTGAATTTTTAATTGCTCGAAGTTTGTATGTAAAGCTCCTGCAAACAAAAGAAAACTTAACATTTCATCTAATAAAAGTGTTCTAAAGTTAATTTTAGATATGATTGATTTTTCTAAATCTAATAAAGTAGGATCAATATAACTTAACAATAGAATACTGATTGTAAATATAATAGTGATAATCATTAACCCTATTGTATTTGGCATTTTTAAAAATCGAACATTGATATAGCCGAAGAGAGCAGATAATAAAATTAATATTGTAGCAATAAAATAAGCGTCCATAAAAAATGTATTTCAAATTTAAAGATATAAAAAAACATCAAGACTTAACTTGATGTTTTTTATTTATTATAGTAAAATTTATTTAAAAACGGATAAAAAATCAATTATTGATATTTAACCATAATTCCCTGAAGTTTTGCTCCCCAATCTGCACCAATTGCTTGGCCTTTTATTGCTAGTTTTGTAGAATTTCCAGCAACTTTTTTACCTAAATCCGTTTTATAAAACTTCAGCAATTCTTTTATTTCATTATGTGTATACTCTTCTATATATAATTCAGTTAAAGAAGTATATAAGTCAGGAAAAGTACCTTCAACTTCGCTTTTAAACTTTTCAAGATTATCTTTTTTAACATATCCAGCAAATTGATCAACAACTGATTTAAAAGCAGGCTTTGAAATTATCTCTACTAATGTATATGCATCTTTTTGGTATGCTGTTTTGTCTTGTGCATTAGCGTTAGAAACAGAAAAAGCTAAGAAAACAAGTATTATTACTATTTTTTTCATTTTATATATTTATTACATTACAAATAATCTGTGAGAACTCATCATTTCAGAAACACTATCAGCAATACTTTCTAAAGCTGTTTCATCAGAAGCATTCATTATAGCTTTATCAATAAAATCAACTATTGTTATCATGTCTTCTTCTTTTAAACCTCGAGTTGTAACAGCGGCAGTACCCACACGAATTCCTGAAGTTACAAAAGGAGATTTATCATCAAAAGGAACCATGTTTTTATTGACGGTAATATCTGCTTTTCCTAAAGCAATTTCTGCATCTTTACCAGAAATATCTTTATTACGTAAATCAATTAACATACAATGATTGTCTGTTCCTCCAGAAATAATATGATATCCTCTAGCTACAAATTCTTTTGCCATTGCTGCGGCATTTTCTTTTACTTGTATTTGATACTCTAAAAACTCATCTGTTAAAGCTTCTCCAAAAGCAATCGCTTTAGCTGCAATCACATGTTCTAAAGGCCCTCCTTGATTACCAGGAAAAACTGCCGAATTAATTAAAGTTGACATTTTTTTAGGTTTTCCACTTTTTAAAGTTTCTCCAAAAGGATTCTCAAAATCTTTACCAATCATAATCATTCCTCCTCTTGGTCCTCGTAAAGTTTTATGAGTTGTAGTAGTAACAATATGACAATGAGGTAAAGGATCGTTTAAAATTCCTTTTGCAATTAAACCTGCAGGATGTGAAATATCTGCCATTAAAATAGCTCCAACAGTATCAGCAATTTCTCTAAATTTCTTGAAATCAATGTCTCTAGAATATGCAGAAGCTCCTGCAATAATTAACTTAGGTTTGTGTGTGTTTGCTTGTTCTTCTAAATGATTATAATCTATTCTACCCGTTTCTTTATTTACACCATAAAAAACAGGATTGTATAATTTTCCAGAGAAATTTACAGGAGAACCATGAGTTAAATGACCTCCATGAGATAAATCAAAACCTAAAATAGTATCTCCAGGTTTTAAACAAGCGGCAAAAACAGCTGTATTTGCCTGAGAACCAGAATGTGGCTGTACATTTACATATTCTGCACCAAATAATTCTTTCGCTCTATCAATAGCAATCTGTTCTACAATATCAACAATTTCACAACCTCCATAATATCTTTTTCCTGGATATCCTTCAGCATATTTATTTGTTAAAACAGAACCTTGAGCTCTCATAACTTGGTCGCTTACAAAGTTTTCTGAAGCAATTAATTCTAAACCGTTTAATTGTCTTTCTTTTTCTTCCTGAATCAGGTCAAAAATTTGATTATCTAGTTGCATTGTTATTGAATTTATTTAAGTTTCAAAAATAGACAAAATCAAATTCGTAAAAAACTACTTTTTACAATATTTTATTATTAATGATTATAATTATGCTTTTATAAATAAAGTACTGTTAAATTTAAACTTTTCATTATTAAATTATTTTAAAATGAGAAAAAATTATGTAGGTTTGAAGAAAAATAAAATCTCAATATAATGATCATAACAGCAAATAATCCTAATAGAAAATCTTGGTTAAAAGTAGCAGAAAATTCAGATTTCCCAATACAAAATATTCCATTTGGCGTTTTTATCACTAGAGATGATATTATAACAATTGGTAGTAGAATTGGTGATTTTGCTATAGATTTAGGTGCTTTTCATCAATTAGGATACTTTGATGGAATTCCTCTTACAGAGGATATCTTTTTACAAGATAATTTAAATGATTTTATTGCTGACGGAAGAAAAACATGGCGATTAGTTCGTAACAGAATTGCAGAAGTATTTGATGTTTCTAACGGAAGTTTACGTGATAATGCCGTTCATAAAGAAAAAATCATCTTTAGAATGGACGAAGTAGAAATGTTACTGCCTGTTGCTGTAGGAGATTATACCGATTTTTATGCAAGTAAAGAACACGCAACTAATGTAGGTTCTTTATTTAGAGATCCGAAAAACGCATTGTTCCCAAACTGGTTACAAGTTCCTATAGGTTACCACGGTAGAAGTTCTTCTATAATTCCTTCTGGAACTCCAATTAGAAGACCTTACGGACAAACAAAACCGAATGAAGGAGAAACTACTCCTAATTTTGGACCAACAAAATTATTAGATTTTGAATTAGAAATGGCTTTTATTACAACAGATGCTAATGTTTTAGGTGATAGAATTCCTATTGAAGAAACAGAAGAATATATTTTTGGGCTAGTACAATTTAATGATTGGTCTGCAAGAGATATTCAAGCATGGGAATATGTGCCTTTAGGTCCGTTTTTAGGAAAAAACTTTGCTTCTACGATTTCTCCTTGGATTGTAACTTTAGATGCCTTAGAACCTTTTAGAGTAGACAACCCAAAACAAGTACACGAACCTTTACCTTATTTAAAACAAGAAGGAAAAGGTAGTTATGATATTCATCTTCAAGTAGGTATTCAACCAGAAAATGGAGAAGAAACTGTAGTTGCCAATTCTAATTTTAAATATATGTATTGGACAATGGCGCAGCAACTAGCACATCATACTGTAAATGGTTGCCCTGTTGAAGCTGGAGATATGATGGGTTCTGGAACCATTTCTGGACCAACAAAAGATAGTTATGGTTCTATGTTAGAATTAACTTGGCGTGGACAAAACCCTATAAAACTAAAAGACGGAACGGAAAGAAAATTTATTAATGACAATGATACCGTTATTATGCGTGCTCATTGTAAAAATGATAAAGTACGTATTGGTTTTGGTGAATGTGTTGGTAAGATACTTCCAGCAAAATAAAAAATACTCATAGAAAAGTAAACAAGAAAAAAAGCCTTATTTTAGATAAGGTTTTTTTTATGCCAAAAAATAATTCAACCTCACAAAAAGAATGCAAGAATTATCAAAAATTTATGAAGCTAAATATATTCAAAAACTATTTGATCAAATGAGTCATTCTTATTCTATAATGAATTATATAGCTTCTTTCGGTTTTAGTGAAAGATGGAGAAAAAAATGTGTCATGGATATTAAAATAGACTCTGGTAAAACAGTTATTGACTTAATGACAGGAATGGGAGAATGTTGGAAATATATTTTAAAAAATTCAAATAAAGACTCAAAACTAATTGGATTAGATTTTTCTGATGAAATGATAAATCGAGCAAAGAAAAATAAAAAAAAGTACCATCAATCAAAAATTACAATTCTAAAAGAAAATGTATTTGAGAACTCTATCTCAAAAGAATCGGCTGATTTTGTAATTTCTGTCTTTGGACTAAAAACATTTAATACTGAACAGTTAGAGAAATTAGCAATCGAAATTCACCGAATTCTAAAACAATCTGGGCAATTTTCGCTTATTGATGTTTCTGTACCCAAGAATAAAATATTAAAACATTTCTATATGTTTTACTTAAAAAAGATTATTCCTTTTTTAGGAAAAATTTTTCTTGGAAGCCCAGAAACATATAAAATGTTAGGTATTTACACAGAAAAATTTGACAACTCAGAAACTGCTTATCACATTTTTAACCGACTCGAATTTGAGATTGAATATGTAGAGTACTTTTATGGCTGCGCAAGCGGTATTAAAGGAAGAAAAATTTAATCACATATAGAAGTCATATCTACAAGAAGTGCAATCGTATTCACAAAAATAATTATTCATTTTTATTTGTTAAATTAGTAGCTTATAAACAAAATGAAACTTGACATTAAAGTTGAATGTCATAAATTTAAAATGACAAAACATAGTTTTCTATACAACACCTTATAATAATCAGTATACTTATAAAAAGAATGAATTTAAATTTAGCTGTACTCATAGATGGAGACAATATTCCTTCTGCTCATGTAAAAGAAATGATGGAGGAAATAGCAAAATATGGAAATCCAACAATCAAAAGAATTTATGGCGATTGGACAAGTCCGCATTTATCTAAATGGAAAAACTTGTTGCTACAAAATGCAATTACTCCCATTCAACAATACGCATATACCACAGGAAAAAATGCTACAGATTCTGCTATGATTATTGATGCCATGGACATACTATATTCTGAAAAAGTAAATGGTTTTTGTTTGGTATCAAGCGATAGCGATTTCACAAAACTAGCCACGAGATTACGAGAAGCTGGAATGCAAGTTATAGGAATAGGAGAGAAAAAAACACCTACCCCATTTATTGTAGCTTGTGATAAATTTATCTATATAGAAATCCTTAGAAAACAAACCGAAAAGAAAGATAATATTAATCAAAAAGACCATAATAAAGAAAGTATTGATAAAATAACATCTAAAGTCATTTCTCTTATTTCCGTTACAATTTCTGATTTATCAGACGATGATGGTTGGGCTTTTCTGGGTGATGTTGGTAGTTTACTTCAAAAAAAACAACCTAATTTTGATTCAAGAAATTATGGTTTTGATAAACTAACACCTTTAATTAAATCTATTGGTAAATTTGAACTAGAACAAAGAGAAAACTCAAGAAGCAAATCCAAATTAATTTACGTAAAAAATAAATAAAATCAATACCAACAAAAATTTATAAAATCTCTTTTCATTTAAGAAAAGAGATTTTTTTTTAACTAGTCAATTAATTTATCAACCTTCTAAATCGTTCACATCAAAATCATCATTATCATCAAAAGAATCTTCATCATCTACATAATCTTCCATGGCTTGTTCTAATTTAGAACTTATTTTTACCAAATAAATAGTATCTTCTGTTTGTACTTCTACAGCTTTAACAGTTTCTCCTTTAGCATTTTTAAAGGAAATAATATCTGAATAATCATAACCATCTGGATATTTATCAATTAATAAATCTAAAATATCTTTGGTTAATTTTGCGTATTCTACAATTACTCTTTTCATAATATTATTTTTTTTCTACTTGAGCACAGTCGAAAGCTTATAAATTCTTCATAAAAAAGAATTCTCGATTGCACACGAGCAGATATTTTACATCTCTAATAAGTATGCGAAAATTAATGGTGCAACAATCGTTGCGTCACTTTCTATAATAAATTTTGGCGTATCAATATCTAATTTTCCCCAAGTAATTTTTTCGTTGGGTACAGCACCAGAATATGAACCATAACTGGTAGTAGAGTCAGAAATCTGACAGAAATAACTCCAAAATGGCGTTTCTGGTTTTTCCATATCTTGGTATAACATCGGTACAACACATATTGGAAAATCTCCAGCAATCCCTCCTCCTATTTGAAAAAAACCAATGCCGTTTTTAGAGTTATTTGTATACCAATCTGCTAAGAAGGTCATATATTCAATCCCCGATTTTACAGTACTTGCTTTTAACTCTCCTTTTAAAACATAAGAAGCAAAAATATTACCCATGGTAGAATCTTCCCAACCCGGACAAATAATAGGTAGGTTTTTTTCTGCAGCAGCGTACATCCAAGAATCTTTAATGTCTATTTCATAATATTGCTCTAAAACACCAGACAATAATAATTTATACATGTATTCATGTGGTAAATAACGTTCTCCCTTTGCTTCTGCCTCCTTCCAAATTTTTACAATATGCTCTTGAATTCTTCTAAAAGCTTCTTCTTCTGGAATACATGTATCAGTAACTCGGTTTAAGCCTTTTTCTAATAAATCCCATTCATCTTGCGGCGTTAAATCTCTATAATTAGGTACACGTTTGTAATGAGAATGTGCTACTAAATTCATAACATCTTCCTCTAAGTTGGCACCTGTACAAGAAACAATTTGCACTTTATTTTGACGAATCATTTCTGCAAAAATCTTTCCTAATTCTGCTGTACTCATTGCTCCTGCTAAAGAAACTAACATTTTAGATCCTTTATTTAATTGTGCTTCATACCCTTTAGCAGCATCAACTAATGCAGCAGCGTTAAAGTGTAAAAAGTATTTTTCTATAAAATTTGTAATTGGTTTTTTCATTTTTAAATCTTGTTATTTTTGAAGTCTTTTAACTTCGAATATGTCTTTTCTTCTATCTTTTAAATTACGTACACTTCCAAATTGATTCAGGTCTTTTAGCAAATCTAAATCCACATCAGCAATTAAAATCATTTCGGTATTTGTAGTTGCTTCTGCCTTAATTCCGTTTGCAGGAAAAGAGAAATCGCAAGGCGTAAATACCATCGACTGTGCATACTGAATGTCCATATTATTTACTTTTGGTAAATTACCAACACTGCCAGCAATGGCAACATAGCACTCGTTTTCTATAGCTCTTGCTTGTGCACAATGACGCACTCTAGAATATCCGTTTTGAGTATCTGTTAAAAATGGAACAAACAAAATATCCATGCCTTCATCTGCTAAAATTCTGCTTAATTCAGGAAACTCAGAATCATAACAAATTAATACGCCAATTTTACCGCAATCGGTATCAAACGTTTTTATTTCATTACCACCTTGCATTCCCCAAACTTTTGCTTCATCTGGTGTAACGTGTAATTTTTCATAACGTTCTGTACTACCATCTCTTTTGCAGATATAACCAACATTATACAGCAACTCATCTTTTATTTCGGGCATGCTACCTGTAATAATATTGATGTTGTATGTAATTGCCAACTCAGAAAATTTCTGAACAATTTGCGGAGTATATTTTGCCAATTCTCTAATAGCTTCCGATTCTGGTAAGTGATTATTAGCTGCCATTAAAGGCGCATTAAAAAACTCTGGAAACAATGCAAAATCAGATCTGTAAGCAGAGACTGCATCTACAAAATATTCTGCTTGCTGCATTAATTCTTCTAAATCTTTATACAAACGCATTTGCCATTGAATCAATCCTAAGCGAACTACTTTTTTCTTTGTCGCTGCTTTTTTAGATTTTTTCTCGTAATAAATATTATCCCATTCTAATAAAACCGCAAACTCACCCGAATTTTCATCACCTTCTAAATATCCTTTTAAAATTTTTGAAGGATGAAAATCATTTGAAATTTGAAAGTTTAAAACCGGATCGTTAATTTCTTTTCGTTTTACACTTTCGATATATTCTTTTGGTGATAAAGTTGCTGCATATTTATGATAATTCGGAATTCTTCCTCCAAATGCAATCCCTCTTAAGTTTTGCTTTTCTGCTAACTCTTTTCTATAATCATACAACCTTCTACCTAAGCGTAAGCCCCTGTATTCCGATTTTATAAAAACATCAATTCCGTATAAAACATCACCATTTTCATCATGCGTATCAAAGGTATAATTATCGGTTATGTCTTTATAGGTATGTTGTTCATCAAAACTATCATAATCTATTTTAATAGAAAGTGCACAACCAGCTAGTTCATCATTTATTTTGATAACCACTTGTCCTTCAGGAAATTTTTCAATTAAAGATTTAATTTGATTTTCTTTCCAATAAGAATCTGGCATACTAGTGTATGCCTGAATCATTGCTTCTTTTAGCTGTTTATAATCCGTTAAGGTTAAATAATGAAGCTCAATATTCTCAATGTTCTTAATCATTTTATAACACTAAAAATCATCGTCATCATCTTTAAACTTCGATAGTTTGCTAAAGGGATTAGTATTCATTAATTCTTCACCATTATCATAAGAATCGTCCTTAGAAGCAAATTTGTAGCTTAACATTTTGTAAAACAATTTAGCTGCTAAAAAATCGGATGATTTCTCATTTTCATTCGGGCATAATTCTACCATATCAAAACCAACAACATTTTTTTCTTTAAATACTTGTTTTAAAAAATCTAACGTTTCATAATAAAATAATCCTCCTGGTTCAGGTGTCCCTGTTGATGGCATAATAGAAGGATCTAAAGCATCTAAATCGAACGTAATAAAAACATTTTCTGTTAGTTGATCTATTACATCTTCCATCCAATCTTCATTAACAGCCATATCATGTGCAAAGAAAACTTTATCTAAATTCATATTTCTTTTTTCAGAAATATCCATACTTCTAATACCAACTTGTACCAAATTTGTTGTAGAATTAGCTTCATAAACCGCACAAGCATGATTACAAGTAGAGCCATCATACTCTTTTCTTAAATCTGCATGGGCATCTATATGTAAAACCGTTAAATTATCAAAACACTCATTAAAAGCTCTAATGGTTCCTATAGATATTGAATGTTCTCCTCCAAAAGCAGTCACAAATTTATTTCTATTGATATATTTTTTTGTGATTTGATGCACTTCTTCAACCATTGCTTCAGGAGAAATATTTTCTGTAATAGCCTCAGCTAAATAAACACCTTCTTTATAAACTTCAGAATCGGTTTCAATGTCATATAATTCCATGTTTTCAGAAGCCTCTAAAAAAGCTTGTGGCCCTTTATCTGCTCCTTTTTGCCAGGTACTTGTTCCATCATATGGAATAGGAATTATTACGATTTTTGATGTTGATAGGTTTCCAAACTCTTGTGGAATTCCTGCATAGGTTTTATTTGTATTCATTTTATGTTTATTATAATACTGCTTCTTTTACTAATTTTTCGGATTCAATTTTATTTTCGGATACTTCTCCATAACCTAATATAGAAAGCAATTCGCTACTTTTTTGTTGTTCTTTAAAGACTCTTGAAGTTAAATTTCCATCTTCATCTCTATCTATAATTAAATGTTTTGGATGCGGTATCAAACAATGTTGTAAACCTCCAAAACCTCCTATAGATTCTTGATATGCTCCTGTGTTAAAAAAACCAATATACAACGGATTATCCTTCTCATAAACAGGTAAATAAATTCCATTTATATGCTGTTCAGAATTGTAATAATCATCGCTATCACAAGTTAATCCTCCTAACAAAACACGTTCATATTGTCTGTTCCATTTGTTTATGGGTAGCATCACAAAACGCTTATTTATTGCCCAAGAATCGGGTAAAGTTGTAATAAATGATGAGTTGATCATATTCCAACGTTCTCTATCATTTTGTTTTTTCTGATATAAAACTTCATAAATCGCTGCACCAGATTCTCCTACAGTAAAACTCCCAAATTCTGTAAAAATATTTGGCACTTCTACTTCTGCTTCATCACATGCTTGTTTAATCTGATTGATAATTTCATCAATCATATATTCATAATCATAGTCAAAAGCCAATGAGTTTTTTATTGGAAATCCGCCACCAATATTTAAGCTATCTAAGGAAGAACATACTTTTTTTAAGTTGATGTAAACGTTTAAACATTTCATTAACTCGTTCCAATAATAGGCATTGTCTTTTATTCCTGTATTGATAAAAAAGTGCAACATTTTCAAATCAACTTGCTCGTTATTAGCAATTTCACGCTCATAAAAAGAAACAATATTTTTATAACCAATACCTAATCTAGAAGTATAAAATTCAAATTTAGGTTCTTCTTCTGAAGCAATTCGAATGCCTACTTTAAAAGGTCTTGATGTTTCTTTTTGAAGTAAGGGAAGTTCTTCAAAATTATCAATTATAGGAATGCAGTTTTGATGTCCAGAATTAATTAAACCACCAATATTTTTAATGTATTGATCGCGTTTAAATCCGTTACAAATAATAAATGTATTGTCTTTTATTTTTCCTTCTTTTTTAAGGTTATTAATGATGTCAATATCAAAAGCAGAAGAAGTTTCTATATGGATATCATTTTTTAAAGCTTCATTTAAAACATGCTTAAAATGAGAGCTTTTTGTACAATAACTATAAAAGTATTTTCCTTTATAGTTATGCTTTGCTATACTATTTTGAAACCAACCTTTGGCTTTAATGATGTTTTCTGAAATTTTTGGTAAGTATGTGAATTTTAATGGAGCGCCATATTTAGCGGTTAGTTCCATTAAATTAATTCCGTGCCAAAACAATTTATTATTTTCTGTTTTGAATTCCTCTTGAGGGAAATCGAACGTTTGCTCGACTAAATCTATGTATTTTGTGTTCACTTTGTGTTTTATATTATGTAAATGATAAATGCACTGAACTAAAACAAAATGAATGTTTTAGAATAGTAGTTATAATCCTATTAAAAAGATTTTTTATCACTGTAATATTTGCAAGTAAACTACGTGCAACTTTGAATAAAGTTGCAATTCTTGAAGAAAAGAAAACGGAGATACCTTAATTTTTTCGTTGCATTTCCAAAATGCTATATAATTATCATTCTCCGACTGATAATTATTCCCGAAATAAGAAAAACTTAACATTTCACTTAAAATAAGTGCTTCAAATGTAAATTATTTTTTAATACAAAACACAAAAGCAAAAAAAAAGTGAAAAAAAATTTTCACTTATTGTTTTACTTGTATTTACTACTCTTCTGGAGGGTATCCATGGATTTTCTCGAAATCTTCATCAAAGTTAGCTCTTAAGTAAGCATTTAATTTCTTTCGATAATCATCTTTTAACCAAGTTACAAAATTGTGTGTACTTTTAGAAATACATTTAGCATATCTATTAATTCTATCATCAATTTCTTCTCCTAACATTTTAGCTAAAATTAATGCATCAAAAACATCTTCACTATTTTCTATACACATTTTTGCATGATGCTCTATTGATTTTTCTAAAACTCTTTTAGAAGATTCTCCTGCTCTAATAGTATCTATATATACTTTTTTCATATCGAAATAGGTATCTGTAGATTTCGCAAATTCTTTTTTTACATCAGCAGGAAGCTCATATCTAAATGTACTTTCTATTTCTTCATCAGATAAAATTGCATTTAAATAATAATCTGGTGCTCTAAACATTTTTTGCCAATCTAAATCTGCTCCCCAAGGACCAAATCTGTGGAAATTGTTTCCTAAGTCAATTACATCAAAAGTACTTTTGTTATCTAAAATCCTAGAACCACGGCCAATCATTTGATAATATAAGGTTAATGATTTTGTAGCTCTATTTAAAATAATTGCTTCAATTGTTGGTTCATCAAACCCTGTTGTTAAAATACTTACAGAAGTAATAATAGCATTTGGTGTTTTCTTAAACCATTTTAAAATAAAATCTCTTTCTTTTCTAGTGTTGGTATTATCTAAATGAGCAATAGGATATCCTGCTTTTTTAAATGCATGATACACTTGAATTGAAGTGTTAATTCCGTTATTAAATATTAAAGTTTTCTTTCCTTTTGCTGTTTCTTCATAAGCCGAAACCAATTTAGAAAGCATGTCTGTATTGGTATATAAATCTTCTGAAGATTTAACGGTATAATCTCCATTTGCTCCTACTTCTAAAGAAGTTAAACCAACATTATAAGAATATAAATTAGCACTTGCTAAGTATTCATGATCAATTAAATGCTGAATAGATTCACCAACAAATAGTTCTTGATAATTCTCATACATTGGTAATTTTATATTAGAACTTAGAGGTGTTGCTGTAACTCCTAAAATAAAAGATTGATCGAAAAATTTAAATATTTTTGTAAAAGAATTATAATGAGCTTCATCAACAATTACCAAACCAATATCAGAGATATC
Organism: Polaribacter marinus; assembly: GCF_022662535.1. GTDB lineage: Bacteria > Bacteroidota > Bacteroidia > Flavobacteriales > Flavobacteriaceae > Polaribacter > Polaribacter marinus. Next base: position 333,790 of record NZ_JAKQYM010000002.1, on the reverse strand, counting down.
TAGTTTTTCATCGTTCAATCTATTCTTTAAAGTTTCTACCATTGCCACAAAACAACTGTATTTGTCCTGATCGTCTAACTTTGCAGTACTATTAATTATTTTGTTTTTTACACCAAATTCTCCAAGCATTTTAGACGTTTGCTTACTCAGTTCTATCCTATGAGTTAACACTAAAACTTTCTTTTTAAAAGTTTCTAAATAGCGTCTTACAATCTCAGAAAAAATAACTGTTTTTCCACCACCAGTGGGTAATTGATATAATAAATGATAATCTGGAGATGCTGTTTCAAATCTATTAAAGATTTCTTGTAGCGCATCTTTTTGATATCCATATAATTCTTTACCTATTGTAATTTCTGAAGTTTTATTTTCTGCCAAACGAATGTAAATTTAGGCTACAAAAATAAGACTTAATTAAGGTTTATTCCAAGTTTAAACTATATAAATCTTGATAAATTTGTTTGAAGTATATCATAATGTGAAGTCTGATACACAGAAACACCTTTTTTTATCACTAATAATTGAGGTGATTGATGCATTACTTGAAAGCTATACCCTATTTCATCAGAAATAGTTCTGTAATTTAATAGATCTAAATAATATACTTTTAAATTTTGATGTTCTTCTTTAAAAAGTGCCTCAAAACGTTTAATAACCATACTACTAATACCACAACGAGTTGAATGTTTAAAAATTAAAATTGAGGTTGATTTAGAAAGTTCTTTAATTTCATCTAATTGTTCAATTGAAGTTAAAGGAATCCAATTTAAATATGACATTTTTGCTTCTTGAGAAGCTTCACTCTCTTTTCCTCCAAAAAGACTATTAAATATACCCATTGTTTCTTTTTTACCCTTTGTCGATGCAAATATAAGAAACTTTCATCAGCCATAAAGTCAGTAAAAACAAAGCAATTAAAGACAAACTGGCTTGTTTTTAGGTTAAAAATAGGATGGTATTAAAATTGCTCTAATAATTTAAAAAAACAGAAAATGAACTTTAATAATTATACAACAAAATCGCAAGAGACCATACAAATGGCGCAACAGATTGCGCAAGGTTTTGGTCATAATCAAATAGAGAACGAACATATATTTAAAGCCTTAACTCAAGTTGATGAAAATGTATTACCTTTTCTATTGAAGAAATTAAACATCAACATTGGTGTTGTAGAACAGATTTTAGACAAACAGCTAGAAAGTTTGCCTAAAGTTACTGGTGCAGAATTAATGCTTTCTAGAGAAGCAAGTAAAACTTTAACAGAAGCTGCTGTTATTGCTAAAAAAATGAAAGATGATTATGTTTCAATAGAACATTTAATCTTGGCTATTTTTAAATCAAAAAGTAATATTGCTCAAGTTTTAAAAGATCAGGGTGTAACCGAAAAACATTTACAAGCAGCAATAGAAGAATTAAGAAAAGGAGAAAGAGTAACTTCTCAAAGTCAAGAAGAAACTTATAACTCTTTAAATAAATATGCTAAAAACTTAAACAAATTAGCAGAAGATGGTAAGTTAGATCCTGTTATTGGTAGAGATGAAGAAATTAGAAGATTGCTTCAAATTTTATCAAGAAGAACAAAAAATAATCCACTATTAGTAGGAGAACCAGGAACTGGTAAAACTGCTATTGCAGAAGGTTTGGCACATAGAATTGTAGATGGTGATGTTCCTGAAAACTTAAAAGATAAATTGATTTTTTCTTTAGATATGGGAGCATTAATTGCTGGCGCTAAATACAAAGGTGAATTTGAAGAACGCTTAAAAGCAGTTATTAAAGAAGTAACATCTTCAGATGGAAATATTGTCCTTTTTATTGATGAAATTCACACTTTAGTGGGTGCTGGTGGTGGACAAGGAGCCATGGATGCTGCTAATATTTTAAAACCAGCTTTGGCTCGTGGAGAACTAAGAGCAATTGGAGCAACAACTTTAGATGAATATCAAAAATATTTTGAAAAAGACAAAGCTTTAGAAAGACGTTTTCAAAAGGTAATTGTAAACGAACCCGATACAGAAAGTGCAATTTCTATTCTAAGAGGAATTAAAGAAAAGTATGAAGCACATCACAAAGTTCGTATTAAAGACGAAGCTATTATTGGTGCTGTAGAATTATCACAACGTTATATTACCAATCGTTTTTTACCAGATAAAGCCATTGATTTAATGGATGAAGCCATGGCAAAATTACGAATGGAAATCAACTCTAAACCAGAAGAATTAGATGTTTTAGATAGAAAAGTAATGCAATTAGAGATTGAAATTGAAGCCATTAAACGTGAAAAAGATGAAACGAAATTAAAATCTTTACGTTCTGATTTAGCAAATTTAAAAGAAGAACGCAATGAAATGAATGCAAAATGGAAATCTGAAAAAGAAGTTGTAGATAATATTCAGAATGCAAAATTGAATATTGAAAACTTTAAAATTGAAGCAGAAAAAGCAGAGCGTGAAGGAGATTATGGTAAAGTTGCTGAAATTAGATATGGAAAAATTAAAAAGGCACAAGAAGATTTAGAACAACTGCAAAAAACATTGCAAGAAAATCAATCTGAAACTTCTTTGATTAAAGAAGAAGTAACATACGATGATATTGCAGAAGTTGTTGCAAAATGGACTGGAATTCCTGTGACCAAAATGATTCAATCTGAACGTGAAAAATTGTTGCGATTAGAGGATCAATTACACAAAAGAGTGGTTGGACAAGAAGAAGCTATCGTAGCTGTTTCTGATGCTGTTAGAAGATCTAGATCTGGTTTACAAAACCCAAATAAACCTATTGGTAGCTTTTTGTTTTTAGGTACAACTGGGGTTGGAAAAACTGAGTTAGCAAAAGCATTAGCAGAATATTTATTTGATGATGAAAATGCTATGACACGTATTGATATGAGTGAATATCAAGAACGCCATTCTGTAAGTAGATTAATTGGTGCACCTCCTGGATATGTAGGTTTTGATGAAGGTGGACAATTAACTGAAGCTGTAAGAAGAAGACCTTATTCTGTAGTGCTTTTAGATGAAATTGAAAAAGCACACCCAGATACTTTTAATATATTGTTACAAGTACTAGATGAAGGTAGATTAACAGATAATAAAGGGCGTGTTGCTGATTTTAAAAACACAATTATTATTATGACCTCTAATATAGGAAGTCATATTATTCAGGAGAAATTTAGCGATCCAAAAGCAGATCTAGAATCTGTTACTGAATTGGCAAAAATTGAAGTTTTAGCATTGTTAAAACAATCTGTAAGACCTGAGTTTTTAAACAGAATTGATGATGTAATAATGTTTGCTCCATTAACTGAAAAAGATATTTTTGAAATTGTAAAACTTCAGTTAGAACATTTAAAGAAAATGATTGGTAAACAAGAAATTACTTTAGATGCAACAGATGAAGCTATCAAATACTTAGCTAAAAAAGGATATCAACCAGAATTTGGTGCAAGACCGGTAAAAAGAGTGATTCAGAAAGAAGTGTTAAATCAGCTTTCTAAAGAAATTTTATCTGGTAAAATAACAACAGATAGCATTATTTTATTAGATGCTTTTGATGATGAGTTAGTTTTTAGAAATCAAACAGATTTGATAGAAAATTCATAAAAGTAAAGTTTGGTTCGTTAGAGAAGGTGGTGTTTTAAAAGACACCACTTTTTCTTTTTTCTGTATATTCGTTTTCTAAATCAATATTTCATGAAAAAATTATACTTCTTTTTTATTTTCGTTTTTAGTTTATTAAGCTCTTGTACGTCTGATGATACAACAACATATTACTTAATTCGTCATGCAGAAAAAGACAAAACAGATACAACAAATAGAAATCCTAATCTGAATGAAAAAGGATTAGAAAGAGCCATAAAGTGGGCAGAGAGGTTTAAAAATGTACAAATTGACGCTGTTTATTCTACCAAGTATAACAGAACCTTACAAACTGGCACCCCTACTGCTGTGAGTAAAAATTTAGAAATTAAAAATTATAATCCTAGTAAAATGTATGATTCTATTTTTCAAAAAGAAACAAAAGGAAAAACTGTTTTAATTGTGGGACATAGTAATACAACTCCTGTTTTTGCAAATAAAATTCTAGGAGAAAAAAAGTATAAAGATATGGATGAAAATGACAATTCTACATTATTTATTGTGACCATTAATGGTAATAAAAGAACAAGTAAAACAGAAAAAGTAAATTAATTTTTTAAAATTTTAATCACTTTTATTTTATTTTCAGACTTTACTTTTAAAAAGTAAACTCCTCCTGTTTGCTGTGAAAAATCAATTTTATTTTGATTGTTTACTTCCATTATTTTTTTACCTAATAAATTAAAAACTTCAACTTTATAGTCTTTGTTGTCTGGAATGTTTATGTTTATAAAATCCTTAACAGGGTTAGGATAGATATTGACAAAATCCACATCTTCCTTATCTATACTCAAAGCATTACAAGGATTTAAATTATAATTATTTTCAATTGGAGAACTTGGTGTTAGATCTCTACCATTAAAAGCCATATAATTTTTAGAGTATTTTAAAGCTCTAAAAGACATCCCATTCGGTGAAGGATCAAATTGATTTGATATTGTTCCATCAATCTGATTTATTGGAGTATAATATTCCCAAACTTTGTTGTTATCAGAATCAATTTCAAAGAAATAACCTTTTACCCCTTCACAAATTAATAAGTTTCCATTTGGAAGTCTTTGAGCACTACTAACTATTGGAGAGTAAAAAGGCGATGGAGTTTCTGATAAATCTGAATAAACATAACTAGGGGTCTCTGGACCAAAAGAAGAGTTTTCTGTATAATCATAAACTTCATTTGTTTTAGGTGGATCAATTATAAAAACTTCTGAAAAACTAGGAGATCTTCCATTTCCATTATTGAAAAGCAATATTTTCCCTTCATCTTCCAATCCTTCTTCTATAAAATAAGGAGTATGTTGGCCAAATAATTTCCGATCTGCTTCTGTTCCTTGTCTATAAGATTGTGGATTCCCCCATCGATATAACAAATCTCCTCCTTTACCATATAATCCTCCAGTACTAGAAGCTGCTTCTAAAGTTGTTGTAGAATGGTCTATTACCCAAATTTCACTTAAATTTCTAGAACTAATTACTATTTGATTTAACTTATGATTGTATTGAATAGAATTAACGTGTAGCCAATTTGCTTCAGGAGTTTCACCGTTTAAAAAATTAATATCTAACTTTTCTGGAGTATCAGCAACAACTCCAAAATTATTTTTTGTATTATCAAAATCTTGAATTACATGATCAATTGCATTCCATTCCCAAATTATATTTACATCATTTGTACCAATAGGTTCAACCTCTAATATTCTTTCATTATATAACTTCCCTTCAGTTAATAAACTTGGGTTTCTTCCTAAAGAGATGGCATCTTCTTCCGATACCAAAGTTGCCGCTAAAATTAAAATATTTCCATTGGGCATTGGGTATACATCATGATGTTGTCTGTAATTATTTGTATTATAACTATAACTCCAAATGACATCGCCATCCCAATTAAACAGCTCTATTTTTCCTCCATTTCCTCCAAAAGTAATATTACTAGATCCATGTTCTCTACCAGCTCTTAATAAGTTTCCATTTGGTAATAAATACACTGCATTACCTGGTAAATAATTACTAGTCCACTCATTAATTACTTGTCCGCAGTTATTAATTAAATAGGTTATTTTATGTATGGTAAATAAAGTATAACCATCATAAGCATTCTCTGTTATTGAAACATTCCCTACAGTATTTTGGCTAACTGAGATTTGATAAGCAAAAAGAAATAGAATAAGTAGTTTTTTAATCATAAAAAGATTTGATATTTTTGTAAAACTACAACTTTACTTTAATGTCTTTCAAAACAATTTCAGATATTTTTTTTAGTTGATTGGTTTCAAACTCCTTATCTAAATCTATTAAAGGAATTATTTTGTTTAAAGGTTGGTAATTATGATAATCGACAAAACGAATTCCACTTTTAACACATTGTTCTTTTAAAACTCTAAAACGCTTTCCTCCTCCATTTGTATGGTAAGAATACGCTAAATAATCAATTAAAAAATCATTCTTACTTATCCAATAAACAAAAACATCTTCAAAGTCTTCTCCTCCTCCATCTTCAGAAAAACTAATCTCTATTTTATAGTATTCTTTTCCCTTAATTGTAGACGGAGTAAGCAATTTCTTTTTTACAGCTTTGTCGTTTAATCCATAAGGTAACACCGAAAAATAATGTACAGAATTTACAGAATTTGCATATTTATTAGCCATAGAATCTGCAACAGTAATCTTATGTCCATTAACTTCTCTTATAAAACCATTATTGGTAACAATGTCTGATATCGTATCACCAATATCATTTTTATGATTTCTCGCTAAAAAAAAATACCCATTAGATTTTCTAGAAGCAATATAGCTATTGTCTCTAAACTTAAATTGAATTTGTGAATTTGCCACTTTATCTGCACCTGAATATATAATAGTTTTATCTATAATTTGTTGCGCAGTTAGTTTAGGTTCAGAAGGTTTACAAGAAATTAAGAAAGCTAAAAAAAGAATTGATAAATATCTCATTGTTTTTAATTAATTTTAGTCAATAAATAGATTTCAAAATTACATTTCTTTGACCAAAGTAAAAATGTATCTTTGTTAAAATTTATAAATACAAATCAGTCTATGGCTGTTCAAAAGAAAATAAACATACAAAATAAAAAAGCCCGTTTCGAATTTGAAATTCTAGACAAATATGTTGCTGGTATACAGTTAACCGGAACGGAAATTAAATCTATTCGTTTAAGTCAAGCAAGAATTACAGAGAGTTTTTGTGAGTTTAATGATAGAGGAGAATTGTTTATTGTAAATATGTACATTCAAGAATACATGTTTGGACATCACTTTAATCATAAACCAAAAAGTGAACGTAGATTGTTGATGAATAAACGCGAATTACGTTCTTTAAAAAAAGATGTTGAGGCTAAAGGAAATACGATTGTGCCTTTACGTTTATTTATAAATGATAGAGGTTTTGCTAAATTAGAAATTGCATTAGCAAAAGGTAAACAAACGCATGACAAGCGAGAAGTATTAAAAGACAGAGATAACAAACGTGATTTAGCTCGAATTAAAAAGAGTTTTAATTCATAAAATGATTTCTTTTCTAAAACTTATTCGTTACAAAAACCTTTTGATGGTTTTATTAACAATGGTTTTAACCAAATATGCGTTGATCGATTCCTTATTCTTTAGCAACATTAGTTTTAAAAAATACACCTTAATTCATACTACATATTTAGGAGTTACTTTAACCCATTATCAGTTTGCAATACTTTCTCTTAGTGTTTTATTTATTACTGCAGGAGGTTATATTATTAATGATATTTTTGATGTTGATGCAGATGTAATAAACAAACCTAGTAAAGTTCTTATTGGAAAACCCATTGCTAAAAAAAATGCATGGTTTATTTACGTTATCATAAATTTACTAGGCTTTATTTTAGGCACTTACATATCTGCTACTACAAAAAACAGTGAGTACAGTTTCATTTTTTTAGCAACTATTTTATTGCTTTTTTTATATTCCAAATACTTCAAAAAAACACTTCTTATTGGTAACTTATTAGTTTCTGTTCTTTTAGGTTTGGTGATTTTTATAACCGTAGTATTTAATGAGCCTCAAACACATACTAGTAACCTTTTAGAAGCAATAAGTAATCTAGGTACAGGGATTCATTTGTTTTTAATAATGATTACTTATATTGTTTTTTCTATATTAACCAATATTATAAGAGAAATCATAAAAGATATTGAAGATATAAATGGGGATTTAAAAATAAAAGCAAAAACATTACCTATATTATTGGGAAGAAAAAGAGCTGCTAAAGTTGCTTTTTTCTTTAGCTCACTTTTATTAGTTTTTCTATTAATTGTTCTTCAGTCTTTAAAAAATGACCTTATATTTTTAATTTACGGAATTGTTTGTATTTTGATTCCACTACTCTATTTTATGTTTAAATTATGGGGCTCTGAATCTAAAAATGACTTTTCTAAACTAAGTAATTTGATGAAAATAATTATGCTTTTCGGTATTTTATCGATGCTGTTGTTTAAAGTATAATAGATTCCTCATTTTTCTAAAAAGAATAAACAAATGTTAAAAGAAAGATTAAAACAATACAACGTAATTCTAGCTTCTAAATCGCCTAGAAGACAACAATTTTTTAAAGATTTAGACATCGATTTTACAATTCAACTGAAAGAAGTTGAAGAAATATATCCTCAAGAATTAAAAGGAACAGAAATAACTGATTTTTTAGCCGATTTAAAATCACAGCCTTTTACAAATTTAAAAGAGAGTGATCTATTAATTACCTCAGATACCATTGTTTGGTTAAACGGAAAAGCTCTAGGGAAGCCTAAAGACGAAGCTGAAGCTTTTTCTATGTTAAGAGATCTATCAAATCAAAAACACGAAGTAATCACCTCTATATCAATAAAAAACAAATACTTTCAAAAGATTGTAAATGACACCACCATCGTCTCATTTAAAGAATTATCAAATGATGAAATTAATTATTACATCAAAAATTATCACCCTTTTGATAAAGCTGGTGCATACGGAATTCAAGAATGGATTGGTTTTATAGCAATTGATAAAATGGAAGGTAGTTATTTTAACGTAGCTGGTTTACCGGTTCATAAACTCTATAAAGAATTAATGAATATATAAACTAAATAAATTTAGACTTCCTCACATTATGTTAAAAAGTCTTTTTTCTATTCTTAATTTTCTTTTCTCTAAAGCGAAATAAAAGTTTATTTTTACACAAATTTTACAACACAACAATTTATAATGAAAAAATACACATACACAGAAAAAAAAGACACACGTTCTGGTTTTGGAGATGGTTTAACAGAATTAGGAAGAACAAATCCAAACGTAGTAGCTTTATGTGCAGATTTAATTGGTTCTTTAAAAATGGATCAATTTATTAAAGAAAATCCAGAAAGATTTTTCCAAATTGGTATTGCAGAAGCAAATATGATTGGTATTGCTGCTGGTTTAACAATTGGAGGTAAAATTCCTTTTACAGGTACTTTTGCCAATTTCTCTACAGGTAGAGTGTATGATCAAATTCGTCAATCTGTTGCCTATTCTGACAAAAATGTAAAAATTTGTGCATCTCACGCTGGTTTAACTTTAGGTGAAGACGGTGCAACACACCAAATATTAGAAGATATCGGTTTAATGAAAATGTTACCAGGTATGACTGTAATCAATACTTGTGATTACAATCAAACCAAAGCAGCAACTATTGCAATTGCAGATTTCGATGGTCCTGTTTACTTACGTTTTGGTAGGCCAAAAGTTCCTGTTTTTATGCCTACAGACCAAGAGTTTATAGTAGGAAAAGGAATTCAATTAACAGAAGGAACCGATGTTACAATTGTAGCAACAGGTCATTTAGTATGGGAATCTTTACAAGCTGCCGAAAAATTAGAAGAACAAGGTATTTCAGCAGAAGTAATTAATATTCATACAATTAAACCTTTAGACGAAGAAATTATTTTAAAATCGATCGCTAAAACAGGTTGTATTGTTACTGCAGAAGAACATAATAAATTTGGAGGTTTGGGCGAAAGTGTTGCAAGATGTTTAGCCACTAACAATCCTACTCCACAAGAATTTATTGCTACTAATGATACTTTTGGAGAATCTGGTACACCAGAACAATTAATGGAAAAATACGGATTAAGTTCTGGCGCGATTATTGACGCTGTAAAAAAAGTAATATCAAGAAAATAATAACGTTTAAGTTTTTTAAAGCGTCTCTATTTTAATACAAATCAATAATTATGAAAAAAGCAATTTTAATAATTTGTTTGGCTTTTGCATTTAGTCAAACTACTACAGCTCAAATTCAATTTGGTATTAAAGGAGGTATTAATTACAACTCTAATTCTATAAAAGAAGTTAGTACCGATGTTTTTGATGGAGCTAAAAGTAAAACAGGTTATCATGCTGGAATATGGCTAAGAGCTAAAATACCAGTAATTGGTTTATATATTAGACCAGAGTTAGTGTATACAAATTTAGAAAATGAAGTTCGTTATAAAACGTCAAGTATTACTTCTAAAACAACTACTTATAGTTTTCAAAAAATAGATATTCCTGTTTTATTAGGAAAAAAGATTTTTGGAATTGGTAATGTATATATTGGTCCTTCATTTCAGTATATATTAGATTCTGATTTTAGCATAAGTGACATTCCTGATGTAAAAGGCGATGGTTTTACTGTTGGATTACAATTTGGTGGTGGAATTGAATTTGGAAAATTAGGAATTGATGTTCGTTGGGAAAGAGGTTTTAATAATACAGAATCTAGTTTCTTTGATGGTACAACAAACGTAGAGTTTGATACAAGAGTTAATCAAATAATAATTGGTTTATCTTATCGATTATAATTTACTCTAATTTGTTACAAATAAAAAAGAGGGAAATATTAAATATTTACCTCTTTTTTATTTGATCTTTTATCATTTTATTTATGAATTTTAACATAAATAAAATGCAATAAATTAAAATTTAGAAGCCTTAGTATTTTCTTTTTTTTATATCTCTCTATTACTCTTATAGGTAAACCTAGTACCCCCCTTTCCTCCTTTAAAATTGTTCCTCCTTCTATAGCTAAATAACAGCCTTCAGATAACTCCCTTTATAATAATTACTTAAGTTTTTTTTTCATAATACTCATTCCAATATCCATTTTTTATTTGAGAATAGGAAAGGCATATATAAATTTATTCTTCTAAATGCATCGTAAAATGCAATTACAAAAAAAGGATACCTAACATTTGATATATTAATATCAATTTTAAGCATAAAAAAAATGCTCTTGAGAAATCAAGAGCATTTTTTAAATAAGTTTTAAAACTTATTTAATATCTGGATTTAAATAATCTGGTAATGTAGGATTATTTGGATCATTAAAATCATTTGCAGGATTTCCATCTCCATTTCTATCTTCATCTTTGGTTAATACTCCATCCCCATCATCATCTGCATCTAAGTAATTGTCTATAAAATCTCCATCAGTGTCATCTAATCTTGGATCTCCATCTCCATCAGGATCTTCCATAATAGAAGGTACTCCATCGTTATCATGATCTGTATCTTTTATAAAGTCATATAATTCTATATAAAAAACTAAAGACTTATTTATAAGACTTCCTACACTACTTCCTATATTACTATATGCTAAACCAGAAGGGATTATTAAAATTCCTTTTCCTCCATTTACATAAGTAATTGGTCCATTATTTGTTACGTTATCTCCACCTTTAAAATGTGTAAATCCATATGTCCAACCTCTAATAACTCCATTTAAAGTTAACCATAAAGGAGTTTCTCTAGTTTCAAAACTGTATAAAGAATCTTTAGCTTCTATACTTAGACCTTCATACTTAACAAAAACAGAATCCATAACCGTAGGAAAACCTTTATCTACACTAGGACTACCAACCTCTATTTCATAATAATAAAGTTTATAATCTATTTCATTTTCTGTAATATCTAATGTCTTTAATTTAGGATCATCATAAAGTGATGTTTGCCCACTATCTAAAACTTTAATAGAATCTATACTCGTATCAAAATAGTTGTTTTTTAGAAAACTAATTATTGAATCACTATCAATTAAAGCTTGTGCTTCATGATCAAATTCTTCTAAAGTGTTAGAATTAGAATTACCGCAACTATATACTGCTGCTGCAATAAATATAAATAATAATATTTTTCTTAGTTTGTACATTTAATATCCGTTAAATTTGAACGCGCAATTTACCATTTTTATACCTTTGTAAAAAGACAAATAGTAGATTTTAACTTTTTTTATGAGAATTGATAAATACTTATGGTGTATACGAACTTTTAAAACTAGAAGTTTGGCTACTGCTGCCTGTAAAAAAGGGCAAGTTAAAATAGATGCAAAAAACATAAAACCCTCTAAAGAAGTTTTTGGAAATGAGTTAATTTTGGTAAGAAAAAACCAAATAAACTATCAGATAAAAGTTTTAGATTTACCAAAAAGTAGAGTTGGTGCAAAATTGGTTGATATTTATAGGAAAGATATTACTCCTAAAGAAGAATTTGAAAAGAATGAACTCTTAAAATATTCTAAAGATTATTATAGAAAAAAAGGAACCGGAAGACCTACAAAAAAAGATAGAAGAGATATTGAAGGTTATCAAGAAGACACAACACAAGAGATATGATTATAGAAGATAATTTAATTTTAGATACAATTCAAATTAATCAGAAAATTAAAAGAATTGCTTATCAAATCTATGAAAACAATAGTAATGAAAAAGAAGTTATCATTGCCGGAATAGTTGGTAATGGTTTTATTTTTGCTGAAAGATTAGTTGCTATTTTAAAAGAAATATCTGAGTTAAAAGTAACTCTTTGCGAAGTATATATAAATAAGAAAAAACCATTAGAAAAAATCACAACTTCTCTTGAGGTAAATGACTATAAAAATAAATCTTTGGTTTTAGTTGATGATGTTCTGAATTCGGGAACCACACTCATTTATGGCGTAAAACATTTTTTAGATGTTCCTTTAAAAAGGTTTAAAACAGCTGTTTTAGTTAATAGAAATCATAAAAAATATCCTATAAAAGCAGATTTTAAAGGTATTTCACTATCAACTTCAATTAAAGAACACATTCAAATAGAGTTTTCTAAAAATAATTCTAAAGCTTATTTAATATAGAAGTATTCTAAGTTCTGTTATTATTTCTTTTTTCGTTTTATTATCGATTTTTAACGTAATTGAAGCTTGTTCATAAAAGAAACGTCTTTCAAAAAGATGTTTTGCCACAAATTCAGGAACTTTCTCAACTTCTACATTTGCAATTAAAGGTCTTTTACTTCTATTTTCTAACAACCTTTTAACCAATGTTGCAATACTAGACTGAAGATATATAGAATGCACATTATTATCTTTTAAAACCTGCATATTATTGGCATAACAGGGTGTTCCCCCTCCTAAAGAAAGTACAAAATTTTCATTTTTATTTAAATATTCTTTTAAATATTTATTTTCTATGGTTCTAAAATAGATTTCACCTTTTTCTTCAAAAATCTCGGGGATAGATTTTTTTTCTTTTTCAGAAATATAATCATCTAAATCAACAAAAGGAAGCTCTATTTTTTTAGCTAACAATTTACCGATGGTAGATTTTCCAGAAGCCATATAGCCCAATAAAACAATTTTCATCTTATTTTGTAATTTTTACAAATATCGATAAAAATATATCAAAAAAACATTTCCTGTTCCAATGATTGATATTATATTTGCACCTTTAAATATTAGACCTGGTAGCTCAGTTGGTAGAGCATCTCCCTTTTAAGGAGAGGGTCCTGGGTTCGAGCCCCAGCCCGGTCACAAAAAAGGTTAAGCAAATGCTTAACCTTTTTTCACTTTATTTAAGCGCACGTGGCGAAATTGGTAGACGCGCAGCCTTGAGGGGGCTGTAAACGTAAGTTTGTGGAAGTTCGAATCTTCTCGTGCGCACTTTTAAAAAAAATAAACAACTAACCTACAGTTAATTAACCTATTTTGAATAAAATTTTAGCCAACATTTAGCTAACTTATTTATTTTACTCCTTTATCTATACAATTTTTGGAGATGTTTTTGACCTAAAATTAATAAAAAGCCCTCCAACGTTTTAAACATTGTGGGCTTGATTTTTTTTTATTCTTTTAAATTTACTTGCATCTCTCTTACTAACTTTGCAATAACTAACAATACAATCTAAAGTAGGGTTATCTAAAGACAAAAAAATATTGTATTTTTCTTTTTGGTTTTGGGAATTAAATATAGCTACTTTATTATGATTTTTAATAATTAATTTATTGGCTTCACTTATTACATTACTAATTAATTTAGCTGAAGCATAAATCTCAGAATTAAATTTTATTATTTTTTTTTGTTCGTGTAACCTTGCTAAATTAATTTTAACATCAGAATTACTTTTTATTAAAACCTGTATTGCAGTATAAATAGCACTTTCGTAATATTTAGAAGCATTTTCATTTCTAAGGCATGTTCTTAAAGATATTTTTTCACCTTTAGTAAAATAAACCTCGCCATACATTATTGTTTCTTCATGCGGAGAAATAAATGATTTATTATTTTTTAAATTACCCATAGTATTAACCATACCTAGTACTTCTTCATAATCCAATACAGGTTCGAACGCATAATGCCCTATCTTTACTTGACTTTCCTTTTTTATATGTAATGTGAATTTTTGTAATATACATTCTGTAATTTTTTTCCTCATTAAGTGATCTGGATTTGGATTTAAAAACAACAGCATTTCTATCAATTCTACCAAGTAATAATTATCAGGGCTCTCAATTTTACAGGCATAATATTGACTGAATTTGGGAATAAAGTATGGTTTCCTAAAAAGATACACTTTTTTACCATTAAAAAACACCTCATCAACTATTTCCATTTCCACTAACCTCTCATTAAGTATATCATCCCAATTTAATTCTAACCTTACTTTACTTGAAGTATTATTTTTTATTTCAAATGGGTTTATACCTTTTTCAATTTTAGCTTTATTTTGCTTCAACTTAAAACCTTTACGTAACACTTGCATTGTAGGTCTATTACTAAATTTTATCTTTTCCATGTGGAGGTTATATTAAATTTAGTACCATTATTACATTTTAGGTGTATAAATACTATATATACATTAAAGTAATTTTTGGTACTATATTATTTTATTATTAAAACCTCCACATATATTGTAAAAAAAAGATATAAAGCCAACTTGTTGGCGTTACTATACATTCTACAACTTGTTAGTGGAGGTGATTTATTAATTTTTAATTGATTGGTGTTAACATTGCTTCTACATCTGTACGTTTAAAGTACACACGCCCTTCAATGCCAAATGCTTTTAACTTACCTGCTCGCATCCATCTATCTACGGAGCTAAGACTAACTTGCAGTATTCTCATCACATCTTTTTTAGTTAATAATTTTTTAAACTGGTCATTTTTCACCTCCATAACTAATAAATCCAATTGGCAGGCTATTTCTCTCTGTACACTCTTTGTCATCTTTATTTTTGTAAAAAAAAATAGGTAGCCACAACTTTTTAGTTATGCTACCTATTCAGTAAATTAATAATATGCTAACGCTTAAAGCGTTTAATTTTAATTTTTGGTTATTGTTAAACCTTTAGTTTTTTAAGCACTATGTCTTACTATAAACGTTTTAAAAACTGCTTAAATTTGTAAATTGTATCTACAAACTTTTTTCGTATTGTAATCGTCAATAAATCACCAGTAATTAATTGGTAATTTAAAAGTTCATCCTTTTCGTCTTTTGTTACAAAAAAACCAATTCTTGGTATTTCTGGTTTTAATTCTATCCTACCCATATTTAACTCTTCTATAAAATACAGTTCACTATCTTTCATTTTTATAAAAGGGTACTCGGTATTATTTATATCATTATTATTTTTTATCTCAATACTTATTTTTTTATTCATATCAGTTCTAATTTAAATAATTTTGTACTCGTTTTTACTATTTATTTTTTTAACTTCCTTTTTACTTAAAAGCATTTTTAACATTCGACTTTGGGTAATCTTTTACAAAAAATCTCATTCTAAATTATTTTAGGTTATTTCAATAATAGGAGCTTTTTAAAGGGTCATATTATATACTAAAAACTATCAACACGTGTTATTTAATATTTTTTCAGTATAGTTCCTTAAAACGGCTTATTTAGAGTTGAGCTATTTATTTAGTTAATGTGTGGAAAAATAAAATCTAGACATAGGTTACCCACCCCTACCTATAATCAGTTCGGATTATAAAAGTCATTGGGGGGCGTGGTTTGTATGTTGTTACTATAAAAAAGAAATATCGCCCCCTTGGCAAAAGCTTATTAATTTAGCTATACCATTGAACTTTATTAATGTGATACTAATTATCCTTTAAAATTGACTATTGTTAAACATTTAGGCATAGCTAACTAATGCAACATAAAACGTTATATAATTGCAGATAAGAGGTTAAATTACATTTACAAACTACATAGGTTAAAACAAGCAACAGGTTTCTTAAATGTTCTATAAACAGTATTTGCAGGCAAATAATAAATATTAGCCAAGTACACTATTAAAAAGAATACAAATAGAAGTCTAATAGATGAAATTACTACCGGATATAAGGGATTTCATATCCAATAATAATGTATTCTCGTGTTTAAATATGGGTATTTATTAGACAACAAAGAGAAAATTAATGAAAAACTGGAGTACTTGAAGCAATTTTACCTTTTCTATTTTTACCAATATTTACAATATAGTTTGTTCTAATAGTAGCCCCAAATCCATTTTGAGAATCAACATAACCTTTTATTGTGTATCCATAGTATTCACCATCATTCCATTTAATAGCCTTTTCATCCCACAAGCCAAAATCAGCAGTTGAAGGTGATTTCAACAATTTCAAAACGCTCTCATGAGCATAATACTTTGCATCACTTACAAACATAGATGGAATTCTATTTTTCTCCTTTTCCTTTTTTATTTTCACATTATCCTCACGAACTTTTTCTTGATGCTTACTAATATTTTGAAGTTGGGTTTTATTCAATTTATTATTCTGTAGATAGTTTTTAGAAGCCCATCCATATTTGGTACTGTCCTTATTTAGAATTAAAGCAAAACCTTTTACAACTGAATCATAAACAATAACTCTTTCATTAGGTTTAAGCACTCTTAAAACTTCCGCTTCAAGTTCTGGGTATTTTCGGACATTTAAACTTGTTTTAGCATATTTAAAAATAGGATTACCATACTTATTCTCAGGTCCAGAGAAAAATGTAAAAACTGTTATAATCATAACCACAAAGAGAAATATTTTTAAGACATCTTTCATTACTTTTTTTTTAAAAAAATTAGATATATTACTTTAATATAATTTAAGTAATAAATAGTTTTCTACAAATATAACACAATGCGAGCAAACAACCCCTCGTTTGCAATCCCTTTTGAACCGTGACAAATGTCCAAATTTGTAAGATGGCAAGAATAAGAAAAAATCCTATTCCTATAGAGGTAATAAGATTTGGCATTAAAATTAAAGAATTAAGACATGATAATAATATGTCTCAAATGGATGTTGGTGCTGCTATAGGAATCGACCGCGAAAATATAAGGAAGTACGAGAAAGGATTACAAGAACCTAAACTTTCTACAATATTAAAATTTGCTAAAATTTTCAACGTAACATTAGATGAGCTTTTTGATTTTACATAATAACATTTCTTAACAAAACTCTCTGTAGTTTAAAATCATTTAATATTTGATGCACTTAATATTTTTGCCAATTGAATAGACATATCACTAGAAGTTTTGTGTATATATTTCATAAACATAGATTCGCTAGAATGTCCTGTTATATTCATTAATAAAGGCGTAGGGATTTTACCAAAGAAATTTGAAGCGTAAGAACGTCTTCCAACATGACTACTAATAAGTAAATTTTTTGGATACATACCTACTTCCATTCGTTCAGTTTCTTCGTTATAAAGATTCCCTTTTACAATTTCAACAATCCCTGCTGTTTTACATACTTTTTTTAAGATTCTGTTATACATAACCATATTACTGTGATCATGCTTAGAAACTCTTGGCGGGAATTCACCTTTATATTTATTTAAAATTTCCTTAACATTTTTATCAATTGGAATTTGAACAATACTTTTAGTTTTAACTTGCGTTAAATATATAAACTCAAACCCTTGCTCTTTAATTATCATACTAGAGTTCATTCTCAATAGGTCAGAAATACGTTGCCCAGTATAACAAGAAATAATCAACCAATCAGCAACTACTTGATGTAATGGATTTTCGTACAAAGTATTTTTTATTTTCTCAATTTCTTCAAACGTCAAATAAACAAATGGCATTTTTACAGTTTTTAAACCTTTTATTTTTTTAAGCTGTGGGGAAACTCTAATACCATTTACCTCTGCATTAAAACAAATTGTTTTAACATAACCAATAATTCTTGACGCTGTATTGTCTTGATATTTACAATCTACCCTCAAATAATTTAAAAAATTTTCTCCAAAACTTATATTAACATCTTTTACTAAAAAAGTTTTATTAGAAACCAACTCAAAAGCTTCTATTTTATTAATTGTTGTTTGATATTTTTTTACTGTATTTAAAGCAATACCAGATTTCTTCATTGAACTTATAAACTTATTACAGTAAATAAGCAATTTATCTAAATCAACAATTTGAACTCTATTAAAATGAATATCAATTTGACTAGTTAGCCAACCTCCATTAATTTGCTCACCATTGCTAGCTGCATTATTTAATGCATCATATATAAAAGTTGTTAATCCTCTTAAGTCAGATGCAATTTTTTTATTTCCGTTATTATTTAATTTAGGCATTCCTTTTTGCTTATTCCAGTCTACTGACTTCAAAGTAAAACCCACCTTCCGTTTAAAATACTTAGCCCTACCAATAGATAAACGGATATATATCTGAACAACTTCTTTATCAGATTGAATTAAGTATTTAATACTAGCCATAGGTATTTATAATTTATTTTTACAAAAATAATACTTTAGCCAACATCTAGCCAACAAAAAGATATAATTTAAAATATCATAAACTCTAACAACATAAGCTTTTCAAAACAAAAACACTTACTTTAGCCTTATAAAACAGGTAATCACTATATTTCACTGAAAATTTCAAATAAAACAAAAATATAAAAAGTACACTTCTCGTGCGCACTTTTCTATTTATTTTCTTACTTTTTAAATAGCATTGACTATTTCTTAATCGTTTGAAATACTGTTACTTTACTCTTATAAATCTTTCAATTTCATTCTCTAATTCGATGACATCAAAAATTTTATTATCATAATAAAATTCAAATGTTTCAAATGAAGATGTTCTTTTTTCTTTCCCTCTATTACCAGTATTTAAATAATCAGTTCTAATGATATAACCATTATCAAAAAATAAATTTGATTTAAATTCACCACTCTCCCAATAATCTCCATAAAACCCTTTTATAGTTTTAAAATCTAAAAAAGAATATTTTTTAGATTTCATTCCAAATCCAGAATGTATTGAGCTAAACACTATTTTAAAATTTGCATCATCAACTGCTTCAAATACCAACTTTTTATCATATAAATCTGTTGCTCTTTTTAATAATGAAACTATTTTTTCGAAGGATTCTTTCTTTATTTGTTTTTTTTCTCTAGAGCTATATTTTTGTACTTTTGTTCCATTAAAGTATCTATTTAAAATATTTTTCTTTTCACTTGGATGAGAATAAGTAACTCCATCTTCTTGCTCATCATTTTTCCATTTCCCTTTATAAATAGCTCCATTGGTTGGAGAAAAAACTCCATTACCTTCTCGTACATCATTTTTCCATAATCCTTTATAAATATCGCCATTACTCCACTTAAAAACACCAAAACCGTGTTTCAATCCTTTTTTATACTCTCCATTATATTCATCTCCATTTTTAAAAATAGTAGCACCTTTACCTTCCTGCTTCTTGTTCTTCCAATTTCCCTTTCTTATTGTTCCATCTTTAAGAATTAATGTACCATAATCCATTTTATTATATTCAAAAGTACCTTGAAACTTATCTCCATTTTTAAAATACATAATTGCGCCATAACCATGCATTTCATCCCTATTAAATTCCCCTACATATTTATCTCCGTTTTTAAAAATGTTTGTTCCTTTTCCATTTCTTTTACCATATCTAAACTCACCTGTATAAGTTTCTCCTGTATTCCATTTGTAGGTTCCCTTTCCATTTGTACAATCTCCAGAAACACATCGATCTGATTCTAAATTATCTGTACTATCTGAAGATAAAATATTGTATATATGCCAACAATTTCTACCTGTACAATTACCTTCAATTAAGTTTAATGTTTTTATATTCTCTAATGGAACTTCTTCAAATTTAAGTTTTAAACTTAAGTTTCTTATAGGTTTACTTAACCAACCAAATCCTTCGACTTTATCTCCTTTCCAACCAGTTTGACCAATTAAATTGTATTTCTTTCCTTTATCATCAATTAGATAAAAAGCACTTGAAGCACCTGGTTCCCCCAAAGTTGAACCACGATTAACTTTAGAAAATTTTAAATGTACATGTGTTTCTGGTTTTGAATCTCTTTTAAATTTATATATTTCAAACACTTTGACATTGCTAATTTTTGAGGCATTTTTTGTAACTCCATAATATTTAGCGTAACGATCTAAATCTCCATTTTCTTTATACCATTTTTGTTCTCCAACATGAACACCGTTAACATATCTTGCTTCTGTATAAAGTTGCCCATTTTCATGATATGCCTTTACTTCTCCTGCTTGTAACCCATTAATATAAAATGAAGATTCTTTTGGCTTACCATTAGAAAAATAACTTACCCTATCTCCAACTAGTTTTCCACCCTTATAGTTTTCAAATAATATTAGTAGCCCATTTTCACTATAAAATTTCCATTTACCATCCTTTTTTTTATTAATATAATATCCAATAGCCCTAACATTTTTGTCTTTATCAAAATATTTATACTCTCCATTTTCTTTATTTCTTTTAAAAGTTTTATAATATTTTACTTCATTTTTCAAAAAGTACTCCCATACTCCATCTTTATCACCTTTTTTATAATAACCTGTACTTGCTAATTTTCCATTAGAAAGATATTCTTCCCACTTTTTATCCTTATAAGTATAAACCGTTTTATCCTTTCTTTTTCCTTCTGAATAAAAACCTTTTGTCTTAAGTTCTCCATTATCGTAGTACCATTTCCATTCACCAACTTTTTGTGGCTTTGGCTGTAACCAAGTACTTGCTTTATACAACTTATTCATTTGTTTATTTTTAAAAACTATTTCTTCTGCAGAATACTGCTTACCTATAGCTTTTAATTGTCCGTTATTGTAATATTCTTTGACTACTTTTTGAGCCTTAACTGCTGTAAAAAGCAACATAGTTATTGCTATTATCATTCGTTTTTTCATGTCTATTATTTTTATAGTAAAGAATATTAATTTAAGTAAATTTATAAAAAAGAAAATAATTGATTATTTATTAAACTAATAATGAACCTATTATAAAGAATATATAATAGTATTTTAAAATAAACTTCTTCACAAATAATTAACCATTTTAAAAAGTTTTATACTTAATTTTGCATTTATGATGAAAAAAAATCTATTTATTTTGTGCTTATTTTTAAGTTTAAGTGCATTCTCACAAAATGACAGTATTCCTGTTATAAAATTAAAAGGTCAGATTGTGCATGCAGAAAGCAAAAAAGCTTTAAGTGCTGCTCATGTTTTAAATTTAAATTCTGTTGTAGGTACCATTACCAACGATAGAGGTTTTTTTACACTTCCTGCAAGAGCAAATGATACAATTCTTGTTTCTTATTTAGGTTTTGCTTCTATTAAATTAAAAATTACCAATGACTTATTAAAAGGGAATGAATTGGTAATTGCACTTTATGAAAAACCCGAAGAAATAAGAGAGGTTGTTATTAAATCTACCAAATTAATTGGTGTTTTGGAAATTGATGTAAAACAAGTACCAAAAGATAGATATACAAGAATTCATATAAATGGACTTCCACAAACTTATGAAGTTGGAAAACCTAAAGGGAAAGATTTTTCTTCTCCAGTTGCTGCAATTTTTCAACCTGTAGATTTTTTATATAATCTTTTTGGAAAAAAACCTAAACAACTAAGAAAATTAAAGAAGCTTAAAAAAGAAGACGATTTACGTAAAATGCTATCAGGTAAATTTGATAGAGAAGTAATGATGGAATATTTAGAAATGGACAGACAAGAACTTTCTGAATTACTAACTGATTGTAATTATTCTGAATACTTTATTAAGAAAGCTTCTGATTTACAAATGATTGAAGCTGTTTTAGATTGTTATGAAAATTATAAAGCGCTTAAAAAAGGAAAAATAGAACGCAACAAAATCCCTGTTAAAAACTAAAGTTTGTTAAAATTGAAAAAGGCCAGAAACAATGTTTCTGACCTTAATCAACTATTAAAAACTAACTAATATTAACTAAAATACAGTTGTGATGTATTTGTAGTTATACTTTCTTCTTGTATTCCAAGTGGCTCTTTTAGATTGAATAATTTCTACTGTATTATTCTTTTTATTTTCTTTACTGATATTTAATGTATTCATAATTATTTTTTATTACATCTATAAGACGCCGATAACCTAAATTAGTTACAATAAATTTTTACTTTAACAAAATTTTATGAATTACAGATTTAGATATCAACACTTTAGGTGTGTTTATAACAAAAAAAAATCCAGCATAAACTGGATTTTTTAAATTGATATAAAGTTTTTATTTTATTGATTACCAAGAATAATTGGCATCCCTGATTTACCAGATCCAATAACAATTACTTTACTATTTGGTGATTTAGAAAGTTCTAAAGTTGCACTAATTCCTTTTTCTTGTAGAATTTTATCCGTTAAAGAAGCACTTAAGATTTTATTTGCTACAGCTTTCCCTTCTGCATCAATTTTTTGTCTTTTAGCTTCTTTTTCTGCTTTAGCAATTCTAAACTCATATTCTAATGATTCTTGCTCTTGCTTTAACTTTGTTTCAATAGCTGTTCTAATTGTTGTTGGCAATTTCACATCTTCTACCAAAACTCTTGTAACTAATAAATATTGGTCTTTTAAAACAATTTTAATTTCATCTAAAATTTCTTGTTCTATTACATCTCTTTTACTAGAATATAACTGTTCTGGAGTATAACGTCCAACAACACTTCTTGCTGCAGCATTAATGGCAGGATCTAACAATTCACGCTCATAATCTTCTCCTTTGGTTTTTATTAATTTTCCTAAATTAGAAAACTCTGGTTCGTACCAGATTGTTCCATTTACTTTAACTTCTAATCCATTTACAGAAAGCACATTCATTTCATCAGAAATAGATTGTTGACGTACTTTTCTTACAATCATACGATTCCAAGGAGCTACAATATGAAACCCCTCACTATATGTTTTTTCTGTATTTATACCATCTCCTAAAGATTCAAAAATAACTCCTCCTTCACCAGGACCAATAGTTACTGTAGATTTAGAGAATAAAATAATTACTGCTACTGCTATAATAATAAAAAATAATCCGCCTTTAGGAAAATTAAATTCAGGTTGTCTTGTTGCCATTTTTATGTTTTTTTATTTTTATCAAATTTACAATTAAAGATTTTAATTACAGTGAATATAAGCACAATCTTCATTTGACAATTCTAATTCTAAAGTAATATGTTCTAAATGAAAATCATCATGTAAAATTGTTTTAACTTTTGTTTTAAGCAATTTTATATCTGCCCAAGTCATAGTGCTATCTACAATTAAATGCATTGTTAAAACGTTATACTCTCCATCCATACTCCATAAATGACAATCATGTATACTCTTAATTTCCTTAAACTCTAAAATCTTCTTTTTAAGTTTATCAGAAGAAATATATAAAGGTGTTCCTTGTAAAATAATACGAATACTTTCTTTACCATTTTTAAAAACGTTATAAAGTATGTATATAGCAATTAATAATGATAAAATAGGATCTAAAATTGGTAGGTACCAAAATTGCATTATAACACTTGCAATAAGTACTGCTACCCACCCCAAAACGTCTTCTAGCATATGTAATGATACTACACGTTCATTAATTGAACTTCCTTTCTTTAGTTTTAATACTGCAGCTCCGTTTACAATTATTCCTAAAACAGCAAACCACATCATTCCCTGTGCATCTGATTCTTGCGGATGCATAATTCTAGGAATGGCATTTTTTATAATAAAAATGGAACCTATTAATAAAATAACAGAGTTTATAATTGCCCCCAATAAAGAAAATCTCTTATAGCCATAAGAATATATTTTTGTAGCCTTTTTATTAGATATCTTTTGAAAATACCAAGCCATGCCTAGACTGATACTATCTCCTAAATCATGAATTGCATCTGATGTAATAGCTAAACTATTTGTATAAATTCCTCCAAAAAACTCTATAATTGTAAAAAATAGGTTTAGAAAAAATGCTGTTTTTATATTTTCTGTTGCTCCATGATGATGATGGTGACTATGATTACTCGTCATAAACTTTTATTAATTAGACAAATAATTTTATAAAAAGATGCAGTATTATATAAAATTAAATTTTGCTGGTTTTTATAAAAACTACTTCAATCTATCTTTAACGTATTCTACTTCTGTCTTTCCGTGTTTTTTAGGTACTCCGTTTTCATCTAAAGACACCATCACAATTTTATCGATATCAATAATTGTTTTGTGTGTAAGTTTGTTTCTAACAGTACATTTTAGCGTTATTGATGAATTTCCAAAGGCCAATACATCCATTCCTATTTCTATAATATCACCTTGTTTTGCAGAGCTTACAAAATCTATCTCAGACATATATTTTGTAACAGTTCTTGGTATTTCTAGTTGGATAATTGCATAAATACCCAATTCTTCATCAATCCATTGTAATAATCTACCACCAAATAAGGTTCCATTTGGATTTAAATCTTCTGGCTTTACCCATTTTCTTGTGTGAAATCTCATATTTTCTTTCTTTATTTCTTCTGTAAATTTCCAACTATTAGTAAAGATAATCTAGGAATAACAATTACTTTTTTAAATTTTACCATAATACTTTCTGATAAACCATTCTATTGTAAATAAACTAATAACAATAAATAAGATCCATTTCCAGTCTATTAAATTTTGCTGCTTTATAATAGATTTTTGTGTAATATGATACGACTTATTTCTTAATAAATCCTTTAATAAATTATCTGTATTATTTTTATAATATAACTTGCCTCCAGATTTTTCTGCTAGTATCGATAACTTTTTATGATTTGCACTTGTAAACTGTTCTTCAACTTGATAATCAGTGATAAAAAAACGCCCGTATTTATTAATATTCTGCCCTTTTACATTAATTTTATAAGTATAATTTCCAAAAGGAAGGTTTTCAATTTCAACTTGATATGAATTATTTATTAATGAAAATGGAAATTTTGTAATTTCTTTGGTATTTACATTAGTTAAAGTAATTTCTAAAGATGCTCTTGCATCAAATTGATAATTTTTATCTGTATAAAAAGCGGAAATTTTGATAGTTGAATTTGCAGGGTATATTGTATTTGTTACTACTTCTAATCGATTTCTTTTTTTATTTGAAGCTAAATACTGAACTAAGTTTCCTAAAAATTCATCAAATTCTTGAAATGAGTTAGAACTTAAAAAACTTGCCGCTCTCCATTTCCATATGCCTTCTCCAAATAATACAGCAGATTTTTGATTATTTTGTTCAAAAGTGGTTAATAATGGTTGCTCTGTTTGTACACCATTTAGATTTTGAAACAATAATGTTTGATGTTCTTTTGTTAAAATTATTTCTCCGAATTTATCTTTTAAAGGCGCAAACTGATTGAAACCAATATTTTTTTGCAAAAATGTTAAAAAAGAATCGTTGTAAATGGCTCCGTAATTTTCTGTCTGATTGATGGCTTTTTTAGTAAAACCTAGTTGTTTTTTATGAATAAAATTCCAATCTGTATTTGCCCCTGTTATCACAAAATAATTACTATTTTGTTGTTTTAACTGAGAGAAAACCCTATTAAACTTATTGTTGGGTTGATATAGAATTACCAACTGATAATCAATTATTTGATTTTTAAAATCATCTACTAAAAGTACATCTACTGAACGTTGTTTATTACTTTCTATAGCCTTTTTAAAAGTACCAATATCTGGATGTAAAACAGATGTTAATATCAATACTTTTGTTTGTTCATCTATAACTTCTACTGAGAATTTTTTTGTGTTATTTTTTATATTTCTCTCTCCTTCAATTTTTTTAATTGAAGCAGTATAATATTGTAATCCTTCTTTTGTTGAAATTAAATTAGCAATAATTGTTTTAGATTTTTGATCAGCAGAAAACTTTACTTTTTCAGTAAATACCGTTTTTCCTTTTCTATAAATTGAAAATTGAGTGGTTACGGTTTCATTCCCATCATAATTTAGTAAAATCTCTACAGGAAACTTATTTTTAATATAACTGTATTTATTAACATTTAACTGGCTTATTTTTAAATCTTGATGTAAAGTTGTGTCACCTAATACGATGGGATATACGGGCTGTTTAGAGTTGATAAATTCATAATCATTACCAATAGTTTGGTTACCATCTGTAAGTAAAATAATTGGTGCAATTTTATCTTTGTGTAATTCATTTACAGTTAAGATAGCATTAGAAATATTTGTTTCTTTTTCTGTAAAAGAGAGTAAATCTAATACCTGTAAAGAATTACCAAATGTAAATTCTTTTATGTTAAACTTAGACACTAACTCTTTGTTATTCTTAATGTTATAAATAATATTTCTTATTTCTTTATCCTCTTTAAAAAATGGAATTGACACACTATTATCAACCAAAACAGTTAAAATTGGTTTTGTGTTTTCTAATACAACACTCTTTGTTTTTGGATTTATAAAGAGTAAAATCAATAAAAAGAAACTCAGTGTTTTTAAAACAAAGAGTAAGATATTAATTTTAGAATGATTTTTTACTTTATAAAAATATTGAAAAAACGCTACTGAAAGACTCAGTAACAAGGCAAATATGATGTATAAAACTGTAGTTGTTTGCAATGATTATTATTTATTGTGAAGATATAAAGAACTATTTAAAAACAAAAAACCTGTAACGTTAATTTGTTACAGGTTTCAATATTATTTATAGTTTATTAATTCTTTGTTTTTATAATTTCAAAAGAATCCATGAAACGACTGATACTCTTGTTATTATCTTTTGATACTGGGCAAATTACCTCACAAATAAACATTATATTATCTACTAAATAACAATTAAGGTATAAATACCCTCCATCAATTTTTATTTTGGTAACTCTACCTGGATATCCATTAAATCTAACTGTTTTATCATATAATATTTTTCCTTTTATATTTTTAACAGCACCTGCAATAGCTCCATCCAAAACTTCCTTGTTGTATTCCTTTGTAGCGTTTATAAATTGACTTTTAGGATAGTCGGATCTTACTAATAAATATACAAAATTATCATCTTCTCCTTCCTTTTTAGAAACCATAATCATATGCATATCCAACTGTCCTACTTCTGTATCTACTTTTTGAACATTTTTTTCAGGAACTGAAGGAAAATCAGCAATAAATCCTAGTTCTTCATATTTATATCTTGACCAATCTTGACTCATCAAAATTGATGCATTTAAAAACAATACAATAATTAGTAAATTCTTTTTCATAATAATTATTTTTTTAAGTTAACATTCCTCCATCAACAGACAGCGTTTGTCCTGTAATATACGAACTCATATCAGAAGCTAAAAATACACAAGCATTTGCAATATCTTGTGGAGAGCCTCCTCTTTTTAAAGGAATAGCATCTCTCCAACTTTGTACAGTTGCTTCATCTAATTTTCCAGTCATTTCTGTTTCTATAAAACCAGGAGCAATAACATTACTTCTAACATTTCTAGAACCTAATTCTAAAGCTACTGATTTTGAAAAACCAACAATTCCTGCTTTTGAAGCAGCATAGTTAGTTTGCCCAGCATTTCCCTTTAAACCTACAACAGAACTCATATTAATGATAGATCCAGCTCTTTGTTTCATCATTGGTCTAATTACTGCTTTAGTTAAATTAAAAACAGATTTTAAATTTACTTCAATAACTTTATCAAAATCATCTTCAGAAATACGCATTAATAAATTATCTTTTGTAATTCCTGCATTGTTTACTAAAATATCAATTGAGCCAAATTCCTCTAACACATCTTTAGCCAATTGTTGTGCAGCATCAAAGTTTGCAGCATTCGATTGATAACCTTTAGCTTTAACGCCTAAAGCTTTTAATTCTGTTTCTAAAGCATTTGCAGCTTCTACAGAAGAACTATAAGTAAAAGCAACATTGGCACCTTGTTTTGCAAATTCTATTGCAATTCCTCTACCAATTCCTCTAGTTGCTCCTGTAATTATAGCCGATTTATTTTCTAGTAATTTCATATTATAGTATTAGTTGATATTCAAATATAAAAAAGAAATTCCCGTTTTCACGGGAATTTTTATATGTATTTATTCGTTTTTAAAATATTATTTTAAAACACTTGCTACCATTTCTCCAATTTTAGCTGGTGAGCTCACAACATGAACTCCATTTTCTGCTAAAATTTTCATTTTTGCTTGGGCAGTATCATCTGCACCTCCAACAATTGCTCCTGCATGTCCCATTGTTCTTCCTGCTGGTGCAGTTTGTCCTGCGATAAAACCAACAACTGGTTTTCTATTTCCATCAGCTTTAATCCATTGTGCAGCTTCTGCTTCTAAATTTCCACCAATTTCTCCAATCATTACAATTGCTTCAGTTTCTGGGTCATTCATCAATAATCCAACAGCTTCTTTAGTTGTAGTTCCAATAATTGGATCTCCTCCAATACCAATTGCAGTAGTAATTCCAAAACCTTGTTTTACAACTTGATCTGCAGCTTCATATGTTAAAGTACCTGATTTAGAAACAATACCA
Source organism: Polaribacter marinus (assembly GCF_022662535.1). GTDB lineage: Bacteria > Bacteroidota > Bacteroidia > Flavobacteriales > Flavobacteriaceae > Polaribacter > Polaribacter marinus. The sequence continues at coordinate 305,045 of NZ_JAKQYM010000002.1, read as the reverse complement.
ACTCTTCCTTTCTTGAAGATAAAACCTGGCATAATACCAACTTTAGCTTCATCTGGAGTAATTACTCCTGGACAGTTAGGACCAACTAATCTACAGTCTTTATTGTCTATATATGCTTTAACTTTTACCATGTCTGCAGTAGGAATTCCTTCAGTAATACAGATAATAACTTTAATTCCTGCATCTGCTGCTTCCATAATTGCATCGGCAGCAAAAGCTGGTGGTACAAAAATAATTGAAGTGTCTGCTCCTACTTTTTCTACAGATTCTGCAACTGTATTAAAAACTGGTTTTCCTAAATGTTCTTGACCTCCTTTACCTGGAGTTACACCTCCAACAACGTTGGTTCCGTAATCAATCATTTGACCTGCATGAAAAGTACCTTCACTACCAGTAAAACCTTGAACAATAATTTTTGAATTTTTATTTACTAAAACACTCATTGGTTTCTAAATTTTAATTTGTTATGCAAAAATAACTGTTTGAGTCATTTAAAAAAAGAAAATTAAGATTTCTTTCTGTCTTTTAAAAAACGTTTTATTTCTGCTAATTCTTTTAGTTTTTCTCTTGATTCTGAAATTGGAGTTCCGAAATAACTTTTTCCTCCAATAACCGATTTTGTGACACCTGTTTGCCCTAGAATTATAGCTCCTTTTCCTATTGTAATTCCACTATTGGTCCCAACTTGTCCCCAAATAGTAACTTCATCTTCAATAATAACACAACCAGCAATACCTGTTTGTGAGGCAATTAGACATTTTTCACCAATAATGGTGTCATGACCAACATGAACCTGATTGTCAATCTTTGTTCCTTTTCCAATTGTTGTATCTCCAGTTACACCTTTATCTATTGTACACGAGGCACCTAAATCTACATGATCTTTTAACACTACTCTACCTCCAGAAATCAATTTATCAAATCCTTCGGGTCTATTTTTATAATAAAAAGCATCTGCTCCTAAAACAGTATTTGCATGTATTGTTACATTATTTCCTATAACACAATTGTCATAAATAGTAACATTAGGATGAATGATACAATTTTTACCAATTGAAACATTATTTCCTATAAATACATTTGGTTGGATGACTGTACCTTCACCAATAACAGCGCTTTCAGAGATGCTAACTTTAGAAGCTATAAATGGATTAAAATGTTTTGTAATCTTATTAAAATCGCGAAAAGGATCATCTGAAATTAAAAGTGATTTACCCTTAGGACATGTTACTTCTTTATTAATTAAAATAGTTGTTGCCGCAGAATTTAAGGCTTTGTCATAATACTTTGGGTGATCAACAAAAACAATGTCTCCTATTTCTACAACATGAATTTCATTAATTCCTAAAACTTGAAAAGTTTCAGCTCCAACGTAATCAACTCCTAAGAGTGTAGCTATTTGAAGTAAGGTTTGTGGTTTTGAAAATTTCAACTTTTTATAAAAATTTAAAAGATCCTTGAATCAATTTAAAAGTATCTTTATATTTATTATATCTGTTATCCATTGTCCAAGACATAATCATAAACATTTTGTCTTTACCTTCTATAAACCCAATCAAATAAGCAATTTCTAAATCGTCTACTTTACCGTGAAACTCATATTGTTTAGAATCTAAATTTTTTATTTTATTGTCTAGAGGCTTGACTTTTAAGTCTGTGATATTTTCTTGAAAACTTTGTAATTGAATATTTGTATAATTATCTAAAGCTGATATAGAATCATTATACATTTCTATTTCTTTAAAAGTATCAATAAATTCTTGTTTACTTTCATCTAAAACTACGGTATAGGTTTCTTTAAAAATATTTGCATACTCAAAAGAAGCTTCATCATGAAGAGATTTGAGTTCTGTCATATAATCTGGAACAGATAAAGAATATTCATTATTTACATGAACAGCTTTTAAATCTTCTACGTTAATATTATCTTTTCCTACAGAACTAGCAGACTCAATAATTTTTTTACAAGAAGAAAATGATAATACCGTAAATAAAATTAAAACAATACTTTTTTTCATTTCAAACAATTTTTTCAAAATTAAATTTATTCTTTAATTCTTTCTTGGTAAGTTCCTTTAGTTGTTTCTACCTTAATTTTATCTCCTTCATTTATAAATAAAGGGACATTTACAGTTGCACCAGTTTCAACAGTTGCCGGTTTTGTTGCATTTGTAGCAGTATTACCTTTAACTCCTGGTTCTGTATGTGTTACTTCTAAAATAACACTTGCAGGTAAATCTACTGATAGAGGCATATTGTCTTCAGAATTGATAATTATAGTAACAATTTCTCCCTCTTTCATCAATCCAGGATTATCTAAAGCAGCTTCTAACAAACGTATTTGAGAATAATCTTGTTCATTCATAAAATGATAAAACTCTCCATCATTATATAAATATTGAAATTTATGAGTTTCTACACGAACATCTTCAATTTTTCTTCCAGCAGGGAAAGTATTATCGATAACTTTTCCGTTTGTAACACTTTTTAATTTTGTTCTTACAAAAGCAGGACCTTTTCCTGGTTTTACATGTAAAAATTCTGTGATTTTATAAATATCATTATTGTATCTAATACACAATCCGTTTCTAATATCTGATGTTGTTGCCATTTCTTTAATTTGCTTTAAAATATCCTTTCATTATTCCTCTATGGGAATCTTTTATAAATTGAACGATTTCATCTCGTTCTGGGGTTGCTTCCATTTCAGCTTCTATAATATCTATTGCTTGAGAATTATTGTAATTTTTTTGAAATAAAATTCTATATATATCTTGTATTTCTCTAATTTTTTCTGCACTAAATCCTCTTCTTCTTAATCCAACAGAATTAATACCTACATAAGATAAAGGCTCTCTTGCAGCTTTTACATAAGGTGGTACATCTTTTCTAACTAAAGATCCACCAGTAACAAATGCATGCTTCCCTACAGAAGCAAATTGATGCACTGCAACCATACCGGCCAAAACTACATTCTCTCCAATTGTTACATGACCAGCTAAAGTTGAATTGTTTGAAAAAATACAATTGTCACCAACAAAAGAGTCATGTGCAATATGGCAGTAAGCCATTATCAAACAATTATTACCTATAACAGTTTTCATTCTGTCTGAAGTTCCTCTATTAATTGTAACACATTCCCTGATTGTTACATTATCTCCAATAACCACAGTTGTTTCTTCGTCATCAAACTTTAAATCTTGAGGAATTGCTGATATTACTGAACCAGGAAAAATTCTACAATCTTTTCCAATTCTTGCACCTTCCATAATTGTTACGTTAGAACCAATCCAAGTTCCAGAACCAATTGTTACGTTATTGTGAATTGTTGTAAACGGTTCTATTACTACATTTCTAGCAATTTTTGCTTGAGGATGTACATAAGCTAAGGGTTGATTCATAAGTTATTTTTTTCTAGCAATTTGTGCCATTAATTCAGCTTCTGCAACTAATCTACCATTAGCATAAGCATAAGCTTGCATATGGCAAATCCCTCTTCTAATAGCTGTAATTAGTTCACATTTAAAAATTAGTGTGTCTCCTGGTAAAACTTTTTGTTTAAATTTAACATTATTCATTTTCATAAAATATGTCAAATAGTTTTCAGGATCTGGTACTGTACTTAAAACTAAAATACCACCACACTGTGCCATGGCTTCTACTTGTAAAACACCGGGCATTACTGGAGCTCCTGGAAAATGACCTACAAAGAAATTTTCATTCATTGTTACATTTTTCATCCCCACAACATGCTTGTCTGAAAGTTCTAAAATTCTATCAACCAATAAAAATGGAGGTCTATGCGGAAGAATATCCATAATTTGATGAATATCCATTAAGGGTTGTTGGTTTAAATCGTATTGAGGAACATTATTCCTCTTTTCTAATTTAATAATTTTTGATAATTTTTTTGCAAATTGTGTATTTACTAGATGACCGGGTTTATTTGCAATAACTTTACCTCTAATGCGCTTACCAACCAAAGCTAAATCTCCAATTACGTCTAATAATTTATGACGTGCAGCTTCATTTGCCCAATGTAATTCTAAGTTATCTAAAATACCATTAGATTTAACTTTAATGTCATCTTTATTAAAAGCTTTTTTTAATTTTTGCATTGTACTTTCTGATAACTCTTTATCAACATAAACAATAGCATTATTTAAATCTCCACCTTTAATTAAATCGTTTTCTAATAACATTTCTATTTCATGCAAAAAACTAAAAGTTCTTGCATCAGCTATTTCAGATTTAAAATCAGACATTCTTTCTAAAGTAGCATTTTGAGTTCCTAAAATTTTAGTACCAAAATCTACCATTGTAGTTACCTCATATTTATCTGAAGGCATTAAAATAATTTCGCTTCCAGTAACTTCATCTTTATAAGAAATAATTTCTTTAACAATATATTCTTCTATTTCTGCATCTTGTTCTTCAATACCAGCTTCTTCTAAAGCTTTTACAAAATATTTTGAAGATCCATCCATTATTGGTGGCTCAGACGAATCTATTTCTATTAATAAGTTATCTATATCTAAACCAACTGCTGCTGCTAAAACATGTTCTGAAGTTTGAATTTGCACTCCATTTTTCTCAAGATTAGTTCCTCTTTGAGTATTTACAACATAGTCAGCGTTTGCTTCTATTGTTGGAGCACCTTCTAAATCTACACGAATAAATGCAAAACCATGATTTACGGGAGCTGGTTTTAATATCATTGTTACATTATTACCTGTATGTAATCCAACACCAGATAAAGTTACTTCTTTTTGTATTGTTTTTTGTTTCTTACTCATTTATAATATTATTTTGAGCCTTCAACTCTTTAACTATATTATCTATTTTAGATACTATTTTTGGAAAATTTTTAAAATATACATAGCTCTTGTTAAAATCTGCTACTTTATATGCAGGAGAACCATTAACAATTTCATTGTTTTTTATATTTTTAGAAATACCAGCTTGCGCTAATATTTTTACATTATCACCTATTTTTAAATGCCCAGAAATACCTACTTGACCTCCAATCATACAATTACTTCCAATTTTTGCAGAACCTGCAATACCTGTCTGTGAAGCTATAACAGTGTTTTCTCCAATTTCTACATTATGTGCAACTTGAATTTGATTATCAAGTTTTACACCTTTTCTAATAATTGTAGATCCTAAAGTAGCTCTATCTATTGTAGATGCAGCACCTATATCTACATTATCTTCTATAATTACATTTCCTATTTGCGGTATTGCCTTATACTCGCCATTTTCATCAGGAGCAAAACCAAAACCATCTGAACCAATTATAACTCCAGAATGTATTTTGCAATTATTTCCTATTTGAGATTCTGAGTATATTTTTACTCCAGAAAAGAGAATACAATTGTCTCCAATTACTGTATTATCACCAATATAAGAATTTGGATAGATTTTTACATTATTACCTATACTTACATTTTCTCCAATATAAGCAAAAGCTCCTATATATTCATTTTCTCCAATTTTTGCAGAATCAGAAATAAAATGAGGAACTTCTCTACCGGTTTTGTTGTTTTTTACTTCGTTATAAAACTCTAATAACTTAGAAAAAGATTTATATGCATTATCTACTTTTATCAAGGTAGTTTTAATTTCTTTTTCTAACACTAAAGTCCTATCAACTATAGTAACAGAAGCATTTGTTTTATATAAAAAACTATTATATTTTGGGTTAGATAAAAAAGTTAAAGAACCCTTTTTTCCTTCCTCTATTTTAGATAATTTAGAAACTTCTTCATCAGGATTACCTACAACATCTCCTTCTAAAATATCTGCTATTTGTTGGGCTGTAAATTTCATTAAATGCAAAAATATAAAAATTATAGGGATTGGGCTAATTTGAAACTACTTTGGATAACAAATAAAATGTTTTATCACTGGATTTGTTAACGCTTGTAAATTTAATTGATCTGATGCTTTTGCAATATCTTTTAGTTTTCCTTTTTTATTTAAAATTAAAATGGGCTCATTAGAATTATATGCTTGGTTTCTTATTTCTTTATTAAAGATAAAGTAATCTACTTCATTGAGTGATAAATTTAGTTTTTTAGCAACTTTATTTCGTTTTTTATTGATATAACTTTCACCAAACTTTTCCATTTGAATTTCTATTCGCAATAATTTTCTATCTACAATCATTTTAGATAATAACGACAATATTATATCACTGTGGTTTGTCCATTCTTTTATGGCAGATAATATATCATAATCATCTAATTTAGAGAACATATTTAATGTTTCTAATGTAAAATTCTCTTTCGAAATTTGATGATATAAAAAGTATTTTAAAGAAGAGTTTGCAAAAAGCTCTACACCTTCTACAGCTAATTCTTTAGCTCTTTTTAAAACATTCACCAACATGTTTTCTGCAACCAAACCCGTTTTATGTAAATACACTTGCCAATACATCAGCCTTCTAGCTATTAAGAATTTTTCTACAGAATAAATTCCTTTTTGTTCAATTACTAATACATCTTCTTTCACATTCATCATGGCAATTAACCTATCTGATGATATATTTCCTTCGGTAACACCTGTATAAAAACTGTCTCTTTTTAAATAATCTAATCTATCAATGTCTAATTGACTTGAAATTAACTGACCTAAAAATTTACGGCTATGATTTCCTTCAAAAATTTCTATTGCCAAACTTAGTTTACCGTCAAACTCATCATTTAACTTTTGCATAAATTTTAATGAAATCTCTTCATGAGAAATACCACTAACAATACTGTGTTCTAAGGCATGAGAATAGGCACCATGACCAATATCATGTAATAAAATAGCTATATAAAGTGCATTTTCTTCTTCTTTAGAAATTTCAACCTGCTTAAAACGCAAAACCCTCACAGCTTTTTGCATTAAATGCATACAACCAATAGCATGATGAAAACGTGTGTGATTTGCTCCAGGATACACCAAATTAGAAAATCCCATTTGTGTAATTCTTCTTAATCGTTGAAAATAAGGATGTTCTATAATATCAAAAATTAAAGTATTGGGTATTTGAATAAATCCATAAATTGGATCATTTAAAATCTTTAGTTTGTTAGGTGTTTTTTTTTTCAAGAAATAAAATTTTATCAATCTACTGCAAAGTACGAACATTATTTTTTTTGGCAATATTTTATCATTTTAAAACTTCAAAAAAGATAAGAATTGGTTAATTTTAACGTTAGAGATTAAAATCAAAAAAATATATGAATAGCATACAAATTTTATGGGTTGATGATGAAATAGAATTATTAAAGCCACACATTCTTTTTTTAGAACGTAAAGATTATAAAGTTACAACCTGTACAAATGGTGCTGATGCAATTGATTTAGTTGATGAAAAGAATTTCGATATTGTTTTTTTAGATGAAAACATGCCTGGTTTAACAGGTTTAGATACGTTAGCAGAAATTAAACAAAAACAAGCAAATCTACCTGTGGTAATGATTACCAAAAGCGAAGAAGAATATATTATGGAAGAAGCAATTGGTTCTAAAATTGCTGATTATTTAATTAAACCTGTAAATCCAAATCAGATTTTATTAAGCTTGAAAAAAAACCTAGATAACTCTAGATTAGTTTCTGAAAAAACAACTTCTAATTACCAACAAGAGTTTCGAAAAATTTCTATGGATTTAGCCATGGTAAATTCTTATGAAGATTGGATTGAACTTTATAAAAAACTAATTCACTGGGAATTAGAACTAGAAAACATTAGCGATCCTGGAATGTTAGGTATCTTAGAAAGTCAAAAACAAGAAGCTAATAGTCAGTTTTTTAAATTCATCAAAAAAAATTATCAAGACTTTTTAACCTCACATGATAAGCCTACCTTTTCTCATACACTTTTTAAAGATTATGTAGTACCTAATTTAAGTAAAGAGCAAGGAGTTTTATGGGTTGTTATTGATAATTTACGTTACGATCAATACAAAATTTTAGAACCTTTTATAAATAATTATTATAAAAAAGAGCAAGAATATTCTTACTTCTCTATACTACCAACTGCTACACAATATGCTAGAAATGCTATTTTTTCTGGATTAATGCCTTCTGAAATGGAAAAACGACACCCAAATTTTTGGAAAAACGATACTGATGAAGGCGGAATGAACTTATATGAAAACGATTTTTTATCGGCACAAATAAAACGATTAGGTTTAGATATCAAACACGAGTATTATAAAATTACCAACCTAAAAAACGGTAAAGATTTAGCAGACAATTACAACGGAACAAAACAAAATGATTTAACTGCTGTTGTGTACAATTTTGTAGATATGTTATCGCATTCTAAAACAGAAATGGAAGTTATTAAAGAATTGGCTGGAGATGACAAAGCCTATAGAAGTTTAACCCTAAGTTGGTTTAAAAATTCTCCCTTATTTGAAATCATTCAAAAAGCACAACAATTAGGTCAAAAATTAATAATTACTACAGATCACGGAACCATTAATTGCAAGCATCCAACAAAAGTAATTGGTGATAAAAACATTAGTGCAAACTTGCGTTACAAAACCGGAAGAAGCTTATCTTACGAAGAAAAAGATGTGTATGCTGTTAGAAATCCTAAAGACATATTTTTACCAACTGTAGCAATGAATAGTCCGTTTATTTTTGCTAAAGAAGATTTGTTTTTTGCCTATCCAAACAACTTTAATCATTTTGTAAAATACTATAAAAACACCTATCAACATGGTGGAGTTTCTTTAGAAGAAATGATTATCCCTTGTGCTGTTTATAGTCCAAAGTAAAAAAGTAGCCCGTATTTAGCTGGCAGTAAGTAGTCACAGTTTTCAGTTTCATCAATACATTTATTTTTGAAGCTATTTCCAGCTTTACACTATATCTTTTTGCTGAAAAAGCAAAAAGGATGTCGTTTCAATCTGGGCTAAACTTGTTTGCCAACGGAAATTAATATAAAAAAGTCTGATCATTTTTTAATACTTGTTAGGCTTTTTATTTTATCTGATAAAATATAACAAATATATTATTTGTTTTAAGTCTTCATTAACTTTATATATTATTGATTGTAAACTGTAACTGAATACTAAATACTTTTTATATTTTTGCCTTTATGAACAAAAACTATTCTTTAGAAAACTTATCTGAAGTTGCTACGGAACTTATTTCATCGGTAGAAAATAAAATTTTATTGTTTCACGGTCAAATGGGGGTTGGAAAGACAACACTTATTAAAGAAATTTGTAAGCAATTAGGTGTTATAGATAATATCTCCTCTCCTACCTTTTCGCTCGTTAATGAATATAAAACATCTAAAAATGAAAGCGTTTTTCATTTTGATTTTTACAGAATTGAAAACGAAGAAGAAGCGCTAGATATGGGGATAGAAGAATATTTTGATACTAATAATTGGTGTTTGGTTGAATGGCCAGAAAACATAGAAAATTTACTACCTTTAGATGCTGTACAAATACATTTAGCTGTATTAGATAATGGTCAGCGAAATATTCAACTAAAATAAAACTTATGAGTTCATATTCTCCATTTAGTAAAGAAGAATTACTTCCTCAAGAAGAAATGTTAGAAATAAAAAAGCATAAAGGAGAATTATTTATTGGCTTACCAAAAGAGTCTTATTTAGGTGAAAAACGTGTTTGTTTAACTCCTGATGCTGTAGGTGCTTTAACTGCTAACGGACATAGAATTGTTGTAGAAACAGGCGCTGGAGATGGAGCAAACTATACAGACAAAGAATATTCTGAAGCAGGTGCCAAAATTTCTTACAATATTGAAGAAGCTTTTAAATGCAATATTGTATTAAAAGTTGCTCCTCCGACAGAAGAAGAAATCGTATATATAAATCCGCAAGCTATTTTAATTTCTTCTTTGCAATTAAAAACACAAAGTAAAAAATATTTTGAATGTTTAGCAAAAAAGAGAATTACAGCCATTGCTTTCGATTATATAAAAGATGAGCATAATTCTTATCCTATTGTAAAATCTTTAAGTGAAATTGCTGGTACAGCATCTGTACTAATTGCAGGCGAATTAATGAGTGGAGTTAATAAAGGAAACGGTTTATTATTGGGTAATATTAGTGGTGTCCCACCTTCAAGCGTTGTTATTTTTGGCGCAGGAACAGTTGGTGAATTTGCTGCTAAAACCGCAATAGGATTAGGTGCAAGAGTAAAAGTTTTTGATAATTCTATAACCAAATTAAGAAAATTACAAAATGCTCTTAATGCTCCAATTTACACTTCTACTTTACAGCCAAAATCAGTTGCAAAAGCCTTAATGCGTTGCGATGTTGCTATTGGAGCTATTAGAGGTAAAAATAGATCGCCAATTGTAGGTACAGAAGCTATTGTAGAAAAAATGAAAGAAGGTGCAATTATTGTGGATGTTAGTATAGACAGAGGGGGGTGCTTTGAAACTTCCAATGTAACTACACACAATACACCAACCTTTGTAAAACATGGAGTGATACATTATTGTGTTCCTAATATTCCAGCCCGTTATGCAAGAACTGCTTCTGTTTCTATTAGTAATATTTTTACACCTTATTTATTAAATATTGCCGAAGAAGGTGGTTTTGAAAATACAGCGCGTTTTGATAAAAGTTTACGAAACGGAATGTATTTTTACCATGGAATCCTTACCAACAGAACCGTTGCAGATTGGTTTGATTTACCATTTAGAGATATTAATTTGTTGATTTTATAAATTGATTTTCTCTTTAAAAAAACTAAATTTGCACTCTAATTTTCTACAATGCAATTATTAAAAAGAATAGGTTATTATTTAATTGGTGTTTCACTTAGCTCTATTGGGGTTTACTTTTTTTGGCAAAAGAAAAATGCAACCTTTGATTACGGAATGGATGCAAGAACTTTAAAAACCATTAGAATTAGAAAACGTATTTTTTCCGAAGAAGCTAAACAATCCATGTTGCAATATCATTTAGACTCAACAACAATTGCTACTATTTTAAATAATGGTGATGTTGATTTTGGAAAAGGTAGTCCTAGACAAAAGCCTTGTGCAGCGTATTTTATAACCGGAAAAAAAGAATTAGAAAAAGTAAGTTTATTAGTTAAAAGATGTGACTCTACAGCTACTATTGAAAAAGTAATTGTAAAGTAAAACACTTTTAATATTCTTCTTCAATTAGAAATTTATGATTTTTAGAATTATTTTAAATTTCTATTCTTAAGATAATGTTCTTCTATTTTATCTACATTTTTAATCGTTTTCTTAACCCAATCAAAATAGAGAATTTCCTTTTCTTCATTAGATAATTGCCAATTAACCTGAGAACTTCTAAGTTTTGTTGTTACATCTTGTAAAATAATTGCTGCTGCCACAGAAATATTTAAACTCTCTGTAAAACCAACCATTGGTATTTTTAAAAAGCCATCTGCTTGTTCTTTTACATAATCAGAAACACCCTCTTTTTCTACACCAAAAACAAAAGCTGTTTTTTTTGTAATATCAAAATCTTGTAACAAACAAGAATCGTTATGGGGTGTTGTTGCAATAATTTGATAACCTTTCAATTTTAAATGATCTAAACACATTTTTGTATTATCTCCATCGGCTCTATATCGATACTGATTCAACCACTTTTGAGAACCTTTGGCAACATGTCTAGAAACCTTATTTGTATATTTATTTTCTATAGCATGCACGTCTTGCACTCCAAAAATATCACAAGTTCTTACAACCGCACTTGCATTATGAGCTTGAAAGATATCTTCTAAAACTACTGTAAAATGTCTTGTTCTATCCTCTAAAACTCTTTTAAAAAGTGATTTTCTTTTATCTGTTAAATATTTTTCAAAATATTCTAAAAGTTCTTTGTCAATCATAAACACAAACATAAAATTATTATTTTAGCTATCGATGAAAAAATTAGTTGTTTTAACAGGAGCAGGTATTTCTGCCGAAAGTGGTTTAAAAACATTTAGGGATGCAGATGGTTTGTGGGAAGGACATAATGTAATGGAAGTTGCTACACCAGAAGGGTTTCATGGTAATCCTGAATTAGTTTTAGAATTTTACAATCAAAGAAGAAAGCAATTATTAGAAGTTTTACCCAATAAGGCGCATTTTAATTTAGCCAAATTAGAAACTAGCTTTGATGTAAAAATTATTACACAAAATGTAGATGATTTACACGAAAGAGCTGGTAGTAATAACATTATACACTTACATGGAGAACTTTTAAAAGCAAGAAGTACTGTAGATAAATCTATTATTTTAGATTGGAAAAAAGATTTAATTTTGGGAGATTTATGCAAAAAGAACAGTCAATTAAGACCACATATTGTTTGGTTTGGAGAAGCAGTTCCTATGTTAGACAAAGCCATTGAAATCACTAAAAAAGCTGATATTCTAGTAATAATAGGAACTTCTATGCAAGTATACCCAGCAGCAAGTTTGATAAATTATATAAAACCCAACACGCCTATTTATTTTATAGATCCAAAACCAGCTGTTTCTAAAAGTAGTTTTAATAATTTAACGATTATTAAAGATGTTGCCAGTTTTGGTACTGATAAGTTAATTAAATTGCTAAAAGTTAGCAAACAGGTTTACCCCTGATTGTAGCAATTGTTTGAGCTCTTTTTGAGATTGTGCTTCATAAAAATATCTTTTTATGAAGCACATCAAAAAAGCGAGTGCGAAAAGTAGGAAATAGCTTCTAAAAAAATTATGAAATTAATTGATTAAAATACTCAAATATTTCTCCTTTGGAAATAGCACTACCTTTCTCAATTAAATCAAAAATCTCTGTATTTCTATCACCATTATAAGGTTTAGTACCTTTAAAGATATCAATCAAATCATCTTTAGGGTTATTCATTAACCACTCAAACCCCTCTTGCTCTAGGATATTTATTTTTTTATTTATTTTAATTGCAATTCTGTGAATCACATTTTCATCGCATTTAAATAAATTTGCTGTTGTTTCAGAAAAATGCTCTACATAGCTGGTTTTAGTTAATACATCATCCCAAACTACATCAGAAAAAACATTCATTTCATCTTCTGCAACTTGTGGTTTTTCTTCTTTAATCTGTTTCCATTCTTTTGCATCTATACTTTGCGAGGCTAAAAAACGAGCAAATTCTTGATGTAAACTTTCAAATTGTTCTTTGGTAAGCTGTCTGTATTTCATATATGTACAAAAATAAAAAAGCTCGTTATTTCTAACGAGCTTTTCTGTGTAAAATTTAAAAAATTTCTTATTCAGAAACTACTTCAAATGTAATATCAGCAACTACCGCTCTATGTAATCTTACAGAAGCTTCGTATTTACCTAATCTTTTTACAGAACCACCAACAACTTTAATAAATTTCTTGTCTAATTCTGTTCCTGCTTTTGCAAGAGCTGCAGCTAAATCGATGTTGTTTACAGAACCAAATAATTTGTCTCCTGAACCAACTTTAGATGCAATTTTAATTTCATATCCTTTAACTGTTTCTGCTATAACATTAGCGTCTTCAATTAATTTAGCTTCTTTGTAAGCACGTTGTTTTAAATTCTCTGCTAAAACTTTCTTTGCAGATGAAGTAGCTAAAACTGCTTGTCCTGTAGGGATTAAAAAGTTTCTACCGTAACCGTTTTTCACAGATACAACATCATCTTTAAATCCTAAATTTTCTACGTCTTGTCTTAATATCAATTCCATATCTCTACTTCTTTATTATTTTAACATATCTCCAACGTAAGGCATTAACGCTAAATGACGCGCTCTTTTAATTGCTTGCGCAACTTTACGTTGATATTTTAATGATGTTCCTGTTAAACGTCTTGGTAAAATTTTACCTTGTTCGTTTACTAAATACATTAAGAAGTCTGCATCTTTATAATCGATATACTTGATATCTTTCTTTTTAAATCTACAATATTTTGCTTCTTTTTTTGTGTCTATATCTAATGGCGTTAAATATCTAACGTCAGCAGATTTACCACCTTTTGCTTGTTGTTCTATTGATGCCATTTCTTATTTTTTAGTAGATTTAACACGTTCAGTTCTAACTTTAGCCCAAGCTGCAGCATGTTTGTCTAATCTAACAGAAAGGTAACGCATAACGCTATCATCTCTTCTAAATTCTAACTCAAATGCAGTAATTTCTTCACCAGCAACTTTGTACTCTAATAAGTGGTAAAATCCACTTTTCTTTTTTTGAATTGGGTAAGCTAATTTTTTTAAGCCCCAATCTTCCTTGGAAATCATTTCGGCACCTCTAGAAACCAAATAGTCCTCAAACTTTTGTACTGTTTCCTTTATCTGAGTATCAGATAAAACGGGATTCAAAATGAAAACAGTTTCGTAATGATTCATAATTAAATATTTATTGTTTATTTTTAAGGCTGCAAATATACATACTTTTTTATATTTAAAAGCATCTTTTTTGCTTAATAATTAATTCATTTTTAGAATACTAATCACACTTAAAGATACTGATATGCATATACCTGAAATTCCTAACTTAATTCATTATGCCATTCCTTTTTTTATAATAACAATAATCATTGAAGTAATTTTAACTGTAAAAGTAAAATTAGATGAGTATGAATTTAAAGATGCAAGGACCTCTATTACCATGGGATTAGGAAATGTAGCAATTGGTTTATTTACAAAAGGAATTACATTAAGTCTGTTTTATTTAGTTTATAATTTTTTTCATTTATTTGAAATTCCTTTTGTTTGGTGGGCATGGGTTGTTTTATTATTTGCAGAAGATTTTTGTTATTATTGGTTTCATCGAATTAGTCATGAAAGTAGATTGTTCTGGGCAAGTCATGTTGTACATCATTCTTCTAAAAAATATAACCTAAGTACTGCATTAAGACAAACTTGGTCTGGTGGGTTTTATACGTTTATTTTTTGGTTTCCTTTAATTTTAATAGGTTTTCATCCAGTTATGGTATTGGTACAAATGTCTATTAGTTTAATTTATCAGTATTGGATTCATACAGAATTGATACATAAAATGCCTAAATGGTTTGAAGCTGTTTTTAATACACCTAGTCATCATAGAGTACATCATGCTACAAATCCTCAATATTTAGATAGAAATCACGCTGGAATATTTATAATCTGGGATAAACTTTTTGGAACTTTTGAACCTGAAATAGAGCAACCTATTTATGGTTTGGTAACAAATATAGAGACTTATAACCCTATAAAAATTGCTTTTGTTGAATGGTATTTTATGTTTCGTGATTTTTTTACTTCTAAAACATCATTATCAAATAAATTTAAATATTTAATGAAACCTCCTGGTTGGAAACATGATGGAACAAGTATTTTATCAACTGATTTAAGAAATAAATGGAAAGAAAATAAAAAAGCTAATGTTTAAAAGATTTTGTTTTTAATTGCCTTACAAGTAGTATGACTAGGGATTTTTTTTTTAAAAGAATCTCTGTATTTTATAAAAATTTCTTCAAATATATTTGAATACTTTTAATTTAGGAAAATTAAACTTATTAAAGATTTAATGCAATCCTGCTCTTATTCAATTCCTTAGCAAATAATTCTTTTGTGATTTTTGATTTATAAAAAGGAACTATTTGTTGTAATTTTTCTTTCCCTTCTTTAGAGTTTATAATTTCAGGAAATGCTTTTTCAATCACTTCTAACATAATAGACGTTGCGGTAGAAGCTCCTGGAGAAGCTCCCAACAAACACGTAATACTTCCATCTTTGCTAGAAATTACTTCTGTACCAAATTGTAATTTTCCGCCTTCAAACTCATCCTTTTTAATAATTTGAACTCTTTGGCCAGCTTTCATTACTTCCCAATCTTCACTTTTTGCATTTTTCACAAACTTTCGTAGAGAATCCATTCGATCTTCTTTACTCATCATGACTTGCTCAATTAAATATTTGGTTAAGGGTAAATTATGCCAAAAAGCACCAAACATAGAGGGGATATTATCAAACTGAATGGATTTGAATAAATCTAAATTAGAACCTTCTTTTAAAAACTTGGGACTAAAACCTGCAAAAGGGCCAAACATTAATTGACGTTTACCATCTATATACCGTGTGTCTAAATGTGGAGTAGACATTGGTGGGTCTCCAATTCCTGCTTTGCTATATACTTTTGCATTGTGCTGTTTTATAATATCTTCGTTGGTACAAACCAACCATTCTCCACTTACAGGAAAACCTCCATACCCTTCTTTCTCTTCAATTTCTACTTTCTGTAATAACAACAAACTTCCACCACCCGCACCAATAAAAACATGTTCTGCTTCTAAATTATGTTGTTCATCTGTTTTTAAATTTCTTACTTCTACCGTCCAATCTAAATCTGTGTCAGGATCTATATCTAACACTTCCATATTACAATGAACTGGCGTGTCAAATTCGTTTTTTAAAATAGCGAATAATTTTTCTGTTAACGAACCGTAATTCATTTCTGTTCCTCTATTTATTTTAGAAGCAGCCATGACTTCATCTTCTGTTCTATCTTTTATGATTAAGGGAAACCAGTCTTTCATCTTACTGATTTCTCTTGTATAATCAATCGAATCGAACATAAAATGTTTTTTCATTTCTTGGAATCTTTTTTCTAAATAATCTGCATTATCTTTTCCTAAAACCCAACTATGGTGTTTTACAGAAGTAATAAACTCTTCAGGGTTCTCTAATAAACCTTCATTGATTAAATAAGACCAAAACTGTTTAGAGGTTTCGTATTGTGTACAAATATCGATGGCTTTTTTGATAGAAATTTCACCATTTTTTTCTGGACAATAATTTAATTCACACAACGCAGAATGACCTGTTCCTGCATTATTCCAAGCAGCAGAACTTTCTTGAGCAACTTTATCTAAACGTTCTAAAATTAAAATATTCATTTCTGGTTTTAGCAGTTTTGTAATTAATGCTAAAGTTGCACTCATAATTCCACCACCAACACAGATTAAATCGTATTCTTTTATAAAACTCATAAATGATCTTTTATTTAATAAATATAATGTTTAATTAGTACTCGACTATACTCTAAAAGACAAGCTAATTGAAAACTGCAATTTCCTACTTCCTAATTCCTACTTCCTAATTCCTAATTATTTAATACGCATCCACGTCTATAATAAATCGAATGGGTCTAAAATCTTTTACAGCTTCAAATGTATTTTTAATTTTTGAAAGTTGATTTTTTGTATTTGCTAAACTTTGTTTAGGCGGAATTTTAATAACAATATTTTTAATATATTGATTTCTAATTCTTGAAACTGCAGGAGCTGTTGGACCTAAAACATGTTCACCAAAAGCACTGTATAAAGCTTTAAATAACCAGTTTACACCACTATCTACTTTATTATAATCTTTATGTTTAAGTGTAATTTTTATCAATCGATAAAAAGGTGGATATTTATATTGCCAACGCTCTTGTAACTGTTCTTTATACATTTCTGTATAATTTGTAGTAGAAACTTGTTGTAATATTTGATGATACGGATTGTACGTTTGTATAGCAACATTTCCTTGTTTTTTACTTCTACCAGCTCTTCCAGAAACTTGCACCATCATATCATAGGCACGTTCATGTGCTCTAAAATCGGGGAAATTTAACATAGAATCAGCATTTAAAATTCCAACTAAGGTAACATTATCAAAATCTAATCCTTTAGATAACATTTGAGTTCCTACTAAAATATCAATTTCTCTAGCCTCAAAAGCACCAATTATTTTTTGATAGCCGTGTTTTCCTCGAGTAGTATCTAAATCCATTCTTCCGATTTTAAAATCAGGAAAAAGTTCTTTTAATTCTAACTCTATTTGTTCTGTTCCAAAACCTTTGCTATCTAAAGTATTACTTCCACAAGCTCCGCAACTATTTGGCATTGCACGTTGGTAATTACAATAATGACAACGTAATTCGTTTTTAAATTTATGATAGGTTAAACTCACGTCACAATTAGGACATTGAGGAGAAACTCCACAAGTTTTACACTCTACAACTGGTGAAAACCCACGTCTATTTTGAAACAAAATAACTTGCTCTTTTAGGTCTAAAGCATCTTGAATTAATGTAAGTAATCTATCAGAAAAATGACCTTTCATCTCCTTTTTTCGTTGCTTTTCTTTAACATCAATCAATTCAATTTTTGGCAACAGTACGTTTCCGTGACGTTTATTTAAAACTACAAAACCATATTTATTTTGTTGAGTATTAAAATAAGTTTCTAAAGAAGGAGTCGCAGAACCTAATAAAATTTTTGCATTGTGTAATTTAGATAAAACAATGGCAGCATCTCTTGCATTATATCTTGGTGAAGGTTCAAATTGTTTATAAGAAGTTTCATGTTCTTCATCTACCACAATTAACCCCAAATTAGAAAAAGGTAAAAAGATTGAAGAGCGAGCCCCTAAAACAATTTGTGCTTTTGTTTTGTTTTCTAAAACATTAATCCACACTTCTACCCTTTCATTCATAGAGTATTTAGAATGGAAAACAGAAATTTGATCGCCGAAATAAAACTGTAATCGTGTAATAATCTGAGTAGTTAATGCTATTTCTGGCAACAAAAACAACACTTGCTTTCCTTGATCTAAAACCTCTTGAATTAATTTTGTATACACTTCTGTTTTACCAGAACTTGTAACTCCGTGTAAAAGTACCACGTCTTTTTCTTTAAAAGATTCTTTAATCTCAGAAAATGCTTTTTCTTGAAATTCATTCAATACTTTTAAAGAATTGGTATCACCTTTAAACTGAATTCTATCTGTCTGAATATGATAAAACTCAAAAATATTTTTTTCTACTAAGGATTTTAAAATAGAGGCAGAAACATTTGCTTTTGTTTCTAAGTCTTTTGCTTTTATTGGTTTTTTAGTAGACTGTAATTGAAAGAAAGTTAAAACTGCTTCTCGTTGTTTTTTTGCTCTTGATAATTCTGTCAACAATTTTTCTAAAGAATCATCAGAACTAAATTCTGAATGCAAACGAACATACTTCACCAATTTAGGTTTGTATTGTTCATAAATTTCTTCTTTAACTATAATTGCTGATTTTTTAATCAATGAGTTTACAATGGGCATTACTTTTTTCTTCCCTAAAATGTCTGCAACTTGATAGATGGTTAACTGTGATTGATGATGTAATGCTTCAAAAATTAAAAATTCATCATCTCCTAAAACAGATTCGTCTGTAAAAGTTTCGTTTTTATTGATAATCGTTTCACTTTCTAACAAAAATGCAGATGGTAAAGCAGCTCTATACACATCACCTAAAGAACACATATAATAGGCAGAAATCCATTGCCAATGTTTTAATTGTAGTTCATTAACTAAAGGAGTTTCATCTAAAATTTGATGAATGTCTTTAGCTTCATATAAAGTTGGTTTTGTTTGATGAATATTAAAAACCAATGCAGAATACATTTTCGATTTTCCAAAAGAAACAGCAACACGCATTCCTTTTTTCAAAAAAAGAGCTTCTTCTTCGGTTACAGAATACGTAAAGGTTTTCTGAATAGGAATGGGTAATATAACGTCTATGTAATGTAGCAAATAACTTATTTTTAGTTGTTTGTCATTCTGAACCAAGTAGGAAGCATAATCTCACTTGAATATACAAATTTCTCAATCGTTTTAAAACCTTATTTTCAAAATAACAAGTGGAATCAAAATTACATAAAAATCGCTACATTATAATTAAAAATTACGCACAAATAGAACAAATAAAAGAACTTATTGATTATGATTTAACTTCTAAAAATAGACATGATTTTGTAAATTCCTTTTTCTAAATAAGTCTAAAAAAATTAATCTTCAGAATTTGTTTCTGTATTAGAATCTGTTTCTACTTTAGGTTCTTTAAATTTACGTGTTCCTTCATATAGGTCGTATCTTACAAACTTACAATCTAAATCTCCATTTTTAAGTGCAATTCTTTTAGAGGTTCGTAAGCCTACAGATTTTAAAGCACCTGTATCTGAAGTAATCAACCAAGCTGTAGAACCAGGGTAATTGTGCTTTAATGTATCTCCTATTTTTTTATAAAATTCTTCTGTATCTATATTTAAACGCTCACCATAAGGTGGATTGAATAGAATTGTAGTATTACCAAATACTTCTTTTTTAGAGTTAAAAAAGTTTACATGGTGTACCCCTATAAACTCATCTAAATTCGCATTTTCTACATTGGCCTGTGCTTTTTGTACAGCAGATGGTGCTTTATCAAAGCCCATGATTTTAAAGTGTGAAGAACGGATTTTCTTTAATAAAGATTCTTGTATTGTAAAATATAAGTCTTCATCGTAATCTTTCCAATTTTCAAAAGCAAACAATTTTCTATTAATATTTGCAGGTATATTATTAGCAATCATTGCAGCTTCAATTAAAATAGTTCCAGAACCACACATAGGATCTATAAAATTTTCTTCGCCGGTATATCCTGACAATAAAACCATACCTGCTGCTAAAACTTCGTTTATTGGCGCAATATTAGTAGCTGTTCTATATCCTCTTTTATGCAAAGAATCTCCAGAAGAATCTAAAGAAACGGTTAACCATTCTTTTTGAATATGAATGTGGATTTTTACATCTGGGTACTTTAAATCTACATTAGGTCTTTTATGATATTTATGACGAAAATAATCAGCAATTGCATCTTTTGATTTTAAAGAAATATAATGCGAATTTGAAGTAAAATTTTTAGAATTTACAACAGCCCCTATTGCAAAAGTTCCGTCTGCGTCTAAATAATTTTCCCATTTGATTTTTTGAATGGCTTCATACAGATCTTCTTCATCGTAAATTTTACAAACTTTAATGGGTTTTAAAATTCTAACAGCAGTTCTTAAAGCAATATTTGCTTTGTACATAAAACCTTTATCTCCTCTAAAAGAAACACTTCTAATAGCCTCTTTTACATCTTGTGCTCCTAAATTTTTAAGCTCCTCTGCTAATACACCTTCTAAACCAAAAAGTGTAGTTGCCGTCATTTTAAAATCTTTATCCATAAATCACTGTAATTGTTTGCAAAAATACATTTTTAAATAGGATTTATACTAATTAAGAAATTCATTTTTAAAAACGTAAGATTTGGTTACTTTTACAGACTGAAAATACTTATGAAAACAAAAGATTGGTTTACAAATTGGTTTAATACACCTTATTATCATACCCTCTATAAAAATAGAAATGATACCGATGCACAGTTATTTATGAAAAATATAACTGAGTTTTTGGACTTGCCTAAATCTACAAGTATTTTAGATTTACCTTGTGGAAAAGGGCGTCACTCTGTATTTTTAAACTCTTTAGGATACAAAGTTACTGGTGCAGATTTATCTGAAAACAGCATAAAACATGCTAAAAAATTCGAAAACAACCACTTAAAATTTGAAGTTCATGACATGCGAGAGCCTATTCAAAATCAATATGACGCCATTTTTAACCTATTTACAAGTTTTGGTTATTTTGAAGATGATAAAGAAGATCTTCTTATTTTAAAGAATATAAAGCAAGGATTAAAAAAAGATGGTTTTTTTGTTTTCGATTTTTTAAATGCAGTAAAGGTAAAAGCTAATTTAGTTACAAAAGAAGTAAAAGTTGTAGACAACATTACCTTTAATATAAAGAGAGAAATTAATGATGGTTTTATATTAAAACATATTTCATTTTTTGCTGACGGAAAAGAACATTCCTATACAGAACGTGTAAAGTATTTGGATGTAAATAAAATGAAATTATATTTTGAAAAAGTAGGTTTTACAATTACAAATATTTTTGGTGATTATAATTTATCTACTTTTGATGCAAATACTTCTAACCGATTAATTATTGTTGCCAAGTGAATTATATCTTATTAATTTTATCTGTACTTATTGGTTCTTTATTGGTTTTTATAATGAAACCTAGTAATAAAATTGTACGTTTATTATTAGCTTTTAGTGGTGCTTATTTACTTTCTGTTACTGTTTTACATCTACTACCAGAAGTTTATACGGCAACTTCAAATTACAAAACAATAGGTATTTTTATTTTAATCGGTATAATTTTACAATCAATTTTAGAGTCATTCTCTAAAGGAGCAGAGCACGGACATATACATATTCATAATGATAACAAACAGTTTCCAACTTTGTTATTTATTAGTTTATGTTTACATGCTTTTTCAGAAGGGTTGCCTATTCATAATTCTGGAGATAATTTATTATGGGCAATTATTGTTCATAAAATTCCTATTGCAATTGTATTGACTACTTTTTTATTACATGAAAAATACTCAAAAAAAAGAGTGTTATTTTTCTTGTTTTTCTTTGGATTAATGAGTCCTTTAGGTGTTTTATTAGGAGATAAAGTTCCCTTTTTTATTACATATTCTACAGAAATAACAGCTTTAATTATAGGAGTTTTCTTACATATCTCTACAATTATTCTCTTTGAAAGTTCTGAAAATCATAAATTTAATTTACAAAAATTTACAGCAATTTTATTAGGTGTATTATTAACATTCTTTACTTTATAAAAAGAGAATTTAGTTTCCTACTTCGTTAATAAACTTGATCCTCATTAATCGAAGTTCTTCTTCATCATAATCTCCATCAAATTCGTCTAAAGCTTCCTGAATTTTATCGGTTTCGGCTTCCATAAAATACTCGTGAATTTCTTCTTGCTGGTCTTCATCTAGCAAATCATCTAAAGAATAATCGATATTTAATTTCGTTCCAGAAAAAATAATAGCTTCCATTTCTTTTATCAATTCACTAATTTTTAAGCCTTTCGATTTTGCGATATCTTCTAAAGGCAATTTTTTATCCGTATTTTGTATAATAAATAGCTTTAGTCCAGAATTCATCCCAGTACTTTTTACAATTAAATCGTCTGGTCTTAGAACATCATTTTCTTCTACATAATCAGCTATTAATGTTACAAAATCTTTACCAAATTTTTTAGCCTTTCCCTCTCCAACTCCGTGTACTTTAGAAAGTTCTTCTAATGTACATGGATATTTTAAAGCCATATCATCCAAAGATGGATCTTGAAAAACAGCAAAAGGCGGTACTCCTAGTTTTGTAGCAACTCTTTTACGTAAATCTTTTAAAAGTTTAACTAACTTTTCATCTGCCGCCCCACCAGAAGATTTTGCATTTGTTATAATAGCATTATCATTTTCTTCAGAATATGAATGATCTTCTGTCATCATAAAACTTGTAGGATTATTCATATAATCCTCTCCTTCTTTAGTTAGTTTGATAACTCCATATTGTTCAATTTCTTTTCGAATGTAGTTTACCACCAAAACTTGACGTAATAAGGCCATCCAGTATGAAGCAGACCTGTCTTTTCCTATTCCAAAATAATCTTGTAAATGTGTTTTATGTGAAGTTAGTAAAGCATTTTCTTTACCTATTAAAGTATTTACTACTTCTTTTGATTTGTATTGTTGAAGACTCAACTTGACTACCTTTAATAATTTTACGACATCTTCTTTAGCTTCGTGTTTTTTCTTTGGATTTCTAGAATTATCATCCATATCTGCACCATCCCCATTAATTTCATCAAATTCTTCACCAAAATAATGCAACAAGTATTTTCTTCGGTTCATAGAAGTTTCGGCATAACCCACCACCTCTTGTAACAAAGCATGACCAATTTCTTGTTCAGCAACAGGCTTACTAGCCATAAATTTTTCTAATTTCTCGATGTCTTTATAAGCATAAAAAGCCAAACAATATCCTTCACCGTCATCTCGTCCGGCTCTACCTGTTTCTTGATAATAACTTTCTAAACTTTTAGGAATATCATGATGAATTACAAAACGAACATCGGGCTTATCAATTCCCATTCCAAAAGCAATAGTAGCCACAACCACATCGCAATCTTCCATTAAGAACATATCTTGATGTTTTACTCGTGTTTTAGCATCTAAACCAGCATGATATGGCACTGCTTTAATTCCGTTTACTTGTAAAATTTGTGCAATTTCTTCAACTTTTTTTCTACTTAAACAATAAATAATTCCAGATTTACCCATTCTTTGTTTTACAAAACGGATAATATCTTTTTCTACTTCTTTTGTTTTGGGTCTTACTTCGTAGAATAGATTAGCTCTATTAAAAGAAGCTTTAAATCTATTTGCATCAGTAATTCCTAATGTTTTAAGAATATCTTCTTGTACTTTTTCTGTAGCTGTTGCTGTTAAACCAATAACCGGTACATTATCAATAGCCTTAATAATATGTTTTAAATTTCTGTATTCTGGTCTAAAATCGTGACCCCACTCAGAAATACAATGCGCTTCATCAATGGCTACAAAAGAAATTTTTTGGGTTCTTAAAAAAGTAACATATTCTTCTTTTATTAAAGATTCTGGTGCTACATATAAGAGTTTTGTTATTCCGTTTGCAATATCTTCTTTAACTTGTGCAACTTCTGTTTTATTTAGAGACGAGTTTAAAACATGAGCAATACCATGATTTTCAGAAATACCTCTTATAGCATCTACCTGATTTTTCATTAATGCAATTAAAGGAGAAACAACAATTGCTGTACCTTCTTTCATTAATGCTGGTAATTGATAGCATAGAGACTTTCCACCACCCGTTGGCATTATAACAAATGTATTTTTGTTACTTACTATACTTTTAATTACTTCTTCTTGTAAACCTTTAAACTTATTAAATCCAAAGAATTTTTTAAGAGGACCATGTAAATCCATTTATGTATATATTCGTTTAACATTAAAAACAAAATACAAACCTTTATATAGTTTGTTGAAACTATTTTTTGTAGTAAATTTGCCTGTTTCTTATATCTAAAGATATAACTTTTTTTTATTCTGATAAAATACTTTAAGCTTGAAAAATCATTCCACAATTATTGCAAATGCAAAAGAAACAATTTTAGCTGAAAGCAATGCTATTGCTAATTTAGCAAATTTAATTAATACAGATTTTGAAAATGCTGTTAAATGTATTATAAAATCTAAAGGAAGGGTAATTGTTACAGGAATTGGTAAAAGTGCCAACATTGCAACTAAAATTGTGGCAACCTTTAATTCCACTGGAACACCTGCCATTTTTATGCATGCAGCTGATGCTATACATGGAGATTTAGGGAATGTTCAAAAAGACGATGTTGTTATTTGTATTTCTAAAAGTGGAAATACTCCAGAAATTAAAGTATTGGTTCCGTTAATCAAAAGTTATGGAAATAAAATTATAGCTATTACCGGAAATATAGATTCTTTTTTAGGTAAAAATTCAGATTTTCCATTAAATACTTTTGTAGAAAAAGAAGCTTGTCCAAATAACTTAGCGCCAACAACAAGTACAACAGCACAATTAGTTATGGGAGACGCTCTTGCTGTTTGCCTATTAAAACTAAATGATTTTACAAGTAAAGATTTTGCAAAATATCATCCAGGAGGTGCTTTAGGCAAACGTTTATTTTTAAAAGTTTCAGATTTAACTAAAAACAATTTATTACCTAAAGTTAATGTTACAGATAGCATTACTAAAGTAATTATAGAAATTTCTGAAAAAAGATTAGGGGTAACTGCTGTTTTAAAAGAAGATAAAATTGTAGGAATTATTACAGATGGTGATATCAGAAGAATGTTAAGTAAAACTACCGAAATAAATCATTTTACTGCTAAAGACATTATGGGTAACAACCCAAAGACAATTCTTGAAAGTGCAATGGCTATTGAAGCTTTAGATACGCTAGAAAACAACAACATTACTCAAATCTTAGTTGTTGATGATCATCATAATTATGTAGGTGTAGTACACTTACATGATTTAATTAAAGAAGGTATTTTTTAATGGGAGAACAACAAAAAGAAATGTCCTTTTTAGGTCATTTAGAAGAACTTAGATGGCATTTGGTAAGAAGTGCTGCGGCAATTTTTATTATGACAATTATATTCTTTGTTTTTGCAGAACAAGTTTATAATCACTTTTTATTAGCACATATAAAATCTGACTTTATCACTTACCGATTATTTTGTGATTTCTTTAATTTTTTTGGAATGGATAGTGCTTTTTGTAATGTTAATTTTGATGATAAAAAACTACAGAGTATAAAAGTTACTTCTCAATTAATGAATTCCATTTGGTCTTCTTTTATTTTAGGTATTATTGTTTCTTTTCCTTATATTTTATGGGAAATTTGGAGGTTTGTTTCTCCTGGTTTAACAGCACACGAAATAAAAAGATCTAGAGGATTTATCTTTATTGCTTCTCTTTTATTTTTTATCGGTGTATTTTTTAGTTTTTATGTTATTGCTCCAATTTCTATTCAATTCTTATACAATTATCAAATTACAGATGCAATTCAAAACAGTTTTACTCTAGAATCACATATTGGACTAGTTACTAACATGTTATTAGGTGTTTCAATCTTATTTGAACTACCTGTTTTAATATACTTTTTAACTAAAATAGGTTTAATTACACCAGAGTTTTTAAAGAAATACAGAAAACATGCCCTAGTGGTTGTATTAATTGTAGCAGCAATTATTACACCACCAGATGTTGCCAGTCAAGTTATAGTAGCCATACCTATTCTTATTTTGTATGAAATTAGCATAAAAGTCTCAAGAAGAGTTATCAAAAAACAACAAAAAGATGCCAAGTAAAGTTCAAAAATTTAATGAATATCGTCAGAAAATGAACGATAAAATTTTAGCTTCTGATAATAAAGTAATTAAAAGAATATTTAATTTAGACACAAATGCTTTTAAAGAAGGGCATTTACCTGTAAAAACAAAAGAGTTATTAGGCTTAGTTGCCTCTGCAGTTTTACGTTGTGATGATTGCATTCAATATCATTTAGAAACTGCATATAAAAACGGTGTTTCTAAAGAAGAAATGATGGAAACCATGTCTATTGCCAATTTAGTTGGAGGTACAATTGTAATTCCTCATTTAAGAAAAGCATTAGAATATTGGGAGCTTTTAGAAGAAGAAAATACTTTATAATTACTTTAAGAAATCACTTTAACAGTTTTACTATCTTTGATGTATGATATTAAGAGCAGATAACATTCAAAAGCTTTACGGAAGCAGAAAAGTTGTAAAAGGCATTTCTCTAGAAGTTCAACAAGGCGAAATAATAGGCCTTTTGGGTCCAAATGGAGCAGGAAAAACAACTTCTTTCTACATGATTGTTGGAATGGTAAAGCCAAATAAAGGACAAATCTTTTTAAATGATGAAGAAATTACCGAAGACCCAATGTACAAACGTGCACAAAAAGGTATTGGTTATTTAGCACAAGAAGCTTCTGTTTTTAGAAAATTATCTGTAGAAGACAATATTATGTCTGTTTTACAATTTACCGATTTATCAAAAAAACAACAGAAAATTAAGTTAGAGTCTTTGATTGAAGAGTTTAATATTGGTCATGTTCGTAAAAATAGAGGGGATTTATTATCTGGAGGAGAAAGACGGAGAACAGAAATTGCACGTTGTTTAGCTTCTGACCCAAATTTTATTTTATTAGATGAACCTTTTGCTGGTGTAGACCCAATTGCTGTAGAAGATATACAAAGCATTGTTGCACATTTAAAAGATAGAAACATTGGAATTCTAATTACAGATCATGATGTACAAGCAACTTTAGCTATTACAGATAAAACGTATTTAATGTATCAAGGAAGCATTTTAAAAAGTGGAACTCCAGAAGAACTAGCTGCTGATGAAATGGTTAGAAAAGTATATTTAGGTAAAGATTTTGAATTGAAAAAGAAGAAAGTTTTTTAATTTTCTTAAACTACTTGCTTCATTATTTGCTTTTAACAGACACTTAATTTGTAGATTTTCTCTTATAGTTACTAATTATAGAAAGAATTACATATAATGTGATGATTAAAGGAATTGAAATATAATGTAAGAAAATAATCATTAATAAAGAAGCTAGTAAAAACAAGTATTTCATTAAATTATTCTTTACTGAATACTCTTTAAATTTTAATGAAAACAAAGGCAATTCTGCATTCATCAAATAGGTTAAAAACAAAGTCACCCCAATCAAAAAGTAATTATTATTAATTAAATTCTGAACAAACTCAACATCAGTATTTGCTTGAATTAAAGGTAAAGAAATTATAAACAAACTCATTGCAGGCGTTGGTAAACCTATAAAAGAATCTGATTGTCTTGTATCAATATTAAATTTAGCTAATCTGTAACAAGCACCAAGTGTTAATAATAAACCTATATATTGAAGGTAATTGGTATCGTTTTCAAAAACAAAATTAAAATCAAATAAAGAATTATTATAAACATGTTTATTTGCTATTAAATTAAACATTATAATTCCAGGTACAACTCCGCTTGTAACCATATCTGCTAAAGAGTCTAATTGTTTACCTAACTCTCCAGATACATTTAATAAACGCGCTGCAAATCCATCAAAAAAATCAAAAAATATCCCTAAAACAACAAGCAAACCTGCTGTTACAAAATTTCCTTGTACAGCAAAAATAGTAGCAATTGTTCCACTTAAAAGATTACCAAGAGTTAATAAATTAGGAATCTGTTTTTTTAAATTCATTTTTATTGTTAATTTAAAAGCTAAAATATGAAATCTGATTTAGTTAGTTTTCTAAATCGCTTATTTTTTGTCATATTTGTAGAAATATAAATTTTCTATGCCTGTTTTTACATCTGACTTCTCTCCTACTTTACCGTTTAAAAACAGTCATTTTAACACAATGTACAGACCGCTATTTATGAAAGATAGCGTTCATTATTCAAGAAAAAGAATTACAACTTGGGATCAAGACTTTTTTGATTTAGATTTTTCTTTTGTAGGGTCTAAAACATTGGCCATATTAATTCATGGTTTAGAAGGGAGTTCAGATTCAAAATATATGACTTCGACCACAAAGTACTTAAACTCTAAAGGTTTAGACACTGTTTGTTTTAATTTAAGAAGTTGTAGTGGAGAAGATAATTTATTACTTCCTACTTATCATAGTGGAAAAACGGAAGATGTAGATTATGTAGTAAATCATATCTTAAAAACATATGAATATGACAATATAATTATAATTGGTTATAGTTTAGGTGGTAATCTTACCTTAAAATATTTAGGAGAAAAATCTACAAATATCTCACCTAAAGTAAAAGGTGGAATTGCAGTTTCTGTTCCTATAGATATTGCTTCTTCAGAATTAGAATTAGATAAACTAAAGAACAAATTGTACATGGAAGTTTTTTTTAAGACCATGAAAAATAAAATATTAGAAAAAGCCTACAAGTTTCCTGAATATCAATTAGATAAAGAAAAACTTTTTAAAGCTACTAAGTTTAAACATTTAGAACATTTGTATACAATTCCTGTTTTTGGTTTTACAAGTCCAGAAGATTATTGGGAAAAAGCAAGCTCTAAACCTTACCTTTTAAAAATAGACAAACCAACTTTATTAATCAATGCAAAAGACGATACCTTTCTATCTAAAGAATGTTTTCCATTTGAAGAAGCAAAAAAATCTGAAATTTTTCATTTAGATGTTCCCAATTATGGTGGTCATGTAGGATTTATGAGTTCTTTTAAACCTACAGAAAACAGATGGTTAGAGCAAAGAATCTATCGTTTTATTAAAGAAAATATTAAGATTGATATTTAGTAGACAATAACTATGAAAAACATCAGTTATTTTAGTAGGTTTACAGATATTTTTTATTGAAAAATTTTTAACTTTTGAAACATAAAATATTACTTTTTTTACTCTTTTCATCAACACTTCTATGCGCACAGGCATTTAGAAATTATTCGAATGAATTTTTAACTATTGGTGTAGATGCTGCTGCATTAGGAATGAGTAAAAGTGTTGTTGCAACAACTCATGACGTAAATTCAATTTACTGGAATCCAGCTGGTTTAGTTGGAATTGAAGATTACCAAGGTTCATTAATGCATGCTTCTTATTTTGCAGGAATAGCCAATTATAATCACGCTGCCTTTGCAATGCCTATAGATGGGAATAGTGTACTTGGTGTTTCTGTTATTCGTTTTGGAGTAGATGATATTTTAAATACTACTGAATTAATAGACAGTCAAGGAAATATCGATTTTAATAGAATTAGTCTTTTTTCTGCTGCAGATTATGCTTTTAATGTTGCTTATGCTAGAAAATTAATTTTTAATGATTTAAAGATTGGTGTGAATGCAAAAATTGTAAGAAGAATTATTGGTGATTTTGCAAGTTCTTGGGGATTTGGTTTTGATGTAGGCCTTCAATTTGATAGAAATGATTGGAAATTTGGTTTAATGGCAAGAGATATTACAACAACATTTAATAGTTGGGCTATTAATGAAGAAGAATTCAATAAAATTAAAGATGCTATTCCTGGAGAAAATCAAGAATTACCACAAACCACAGAAATTACTAAACCTAAATTACAATTAGGTGTTGCTAGAAATTGGGAAATTGGACGTTATTTTAATTTACTAACAGAAGTAGATATTAATATGCGCTTTGCAAAAACAAACGATATTTTTTCTTCTGATTTTGTTAGTTTAGATCCAGCAGCTGGTTTTCAACTAGATTATGATAAAATTGTTTATGTAAGGGCAGGTATTGGTAACTTTCAATACATAACAGAATTTGATAATTCTAAATCTCTTTCTATGCAACCCAATTTTGGTGTTGGTTTTAAATACAATGGCATACAAATAGATTACGCATTAACAAATATTGGTAGTGTTGGAAATGCTTTGTATTCTAATATTTTCTCAGTTACAATAGATTATAGTTTTTTTAGACGTTAATTGCTATGAAAAAAAATTACTTTTTAATTCTTCTTTTTGCTTTTTTACTGAATCCTATCTATTCTCAAGTACAACTTTCTGTTTATTCAGAAATAAGTATTGTAACGGCTGGACCAGGAGAAGAATTATATGAATCATTTGGACACTCTGCTATCCGAATTAAAGATCCAGTTTTAAACCTCGATTTAATTTACAACTATGGAATGTTTGATTTTAATCAACCAAACTTCTATACAAATTTTGCAAAAGGGAATATGATTTATAGCTTAGCACGTTATGATTTTAAATATTTTTTAGCTAGTTACAAAAGAGACAAACGTTGGCTTAAACAACAGGTATTAAACTTAACGCAACAAGAAAGACAAGCCTATTTTATTTTTTTAGAAAGAAATGCATTGCCTCAAAATAAAAATTATCAATACGATCCTTATTTTGATAATTGTGCTACAAAACTAAGAGATATCACTAAAGATATTTTAGGAGATAAAGTTGTGTTTAATGATGAAACATTAGAAAAAAAACTAACTTTTAGGCAACTAACAAACCATGAAATTAACTGGAATTCTTGGGGTACTTTTGGATTAAATATAATTGCTGGTACAAAATTAGATCAAATAGCTACTTCTAATGAGTACATGTACTTACCCGATTATATCTATAGTGCTTTTAAAAATGCAACAGTTTATATTAAAAATCAGCCTACAAAATTAGTAAAAAGAGAAGATGTCCTTTTAAACTTTAAAGAAAAAGAACCTAAGGTTTCAGCTTTTAGCCCATTATTAATATTTAGTGTTCTTGCTCTGTTAGTTATATTTATTACTTATAAAGACTATAAAAAAAATAAAAGAACAAAATGGTTAGATTTTACATTGTTTTTTATAACAGGTTTGATTGGGGCTATTTTGGTATTCTTATGGTTTTTCTCAAGTCATTCTACTGCACCAAATAACTTTAACCTTTTATGGGCATTTGCACCAAACTTGTTGGTAGTATTCTTTCTAAGAAAAAAGTATTCTCAAGATTGGGTAAAAAGATATGTATTATTATTACTTTTCTTTTTGTTACTAATTCCAATACTTTGGATGACAAAAATTCAAGTATTTCCAATTGTATTAATTCCTTTTTTACTATTACTTTTTATAAGATATTTATTTCTTTACAAAAAACTATTGACCTTTAAAAAATAAAACCGTAGTTATTGTTTTTATTAGAATTTTAAAATCTAAAAAACCGTTTCTCTCTTTATTATAATACAAGTCATAGCGAAGTTTAGTTTCTTGTTCTTCTAAAGTATTAGCATACGGATAATTCACTTGTGCCCAACCAGTTAAACCAGGCCTTACTACATGTCTGATAGCATAAAAAGGAATCTCAGTTTCTAGTGTCTCTACAAATTCTGGTCTTTCTGGTCTTGGCCCAATTAAACTCATATCTCCTTTTAAAATATTATAAAACTGAGGAAATTCGTCCAATCGTGTATTTCTTAAGAACTTTCCAAAAGAAGTAATTCTAGCATCATTTTTTGCCGCCCAAACAGCACCTTCTTTTTCCGCATTTTTAACCATAGAGCGAAGTTTATAAATTTTAAAAATTTTACCATTAATTCCAACTCTCTCTTGAGAATAAAAAAGTTTGCCTTTATTTCCAAATAAATTCCCTATCAAAAGAAAAGGTAATAATATAAAAAACAACAATAATCCTATTATTGAAACCATAAGATCTAATACTCTTAACCCCAATAAATATAATTTACTATTACTGTTTTTACTGAAATTGATATATTTAAAAAAATCATAATTTAAATACTCTCTAGGTACTCTTGCAGTAACATTTTCATAGAAATTTTCAAAACTAATAATATTCACTCCGTTTTCAAATAAATGAATAAGATCTTTATTAATTATTTTAATTTCATCATTTGACAAATCCTCTTTAGATACAATTACTTCAGAAACAAATTCTTTAGATATAATTTCTAGAAGCTTTACAGAATTAATATTTATAAACCCTTTTACACCTGGAATTTCTTGGTCAGAAATATATGCATTAACATGATGAATATTATCATCTTTAATCTGAAGTATCATTTTTTTTATTCTATCAGATTTTCCTATAAAAACAACGCTTTTAAAATACTTCGGCGAAAATATAAGCCACATATATAGAAACCTCCAAACAACAATTGGTACAGATAGTACTAAGAAAAAATATACAATTTGTAGTCTATTTAAAGGTAATGAAGGTGATAAAAAAGGCGTAAAAATGTAAAAAACAGTGGTTACAAAAGCAGTTAATACCACACTCCTTACAATTAAGTACCTATTGTTAGAAACATTTAAATTATACAACTGAAAAATTTCACCAAAAAGAATATAATAAAAAGTTAAAAGTAGAAGCCAATAAATTGAGTTAGGGTTATAGAAAGTTATATAATTAAATTCTAAATAAATTGAAGCAATAAATAGACTTAAAATTAATAAAATAATATCT
Source organism: Polaribacter marinus (assembly GCF_022662535.1). GTDB lineage: Bacteria > Bacteroidota > Bacteroidia > Flavobacteriales > Flavobacteriaceae > Polaribacter > Polaribacter marinus. The sequence continues at coordinate 271,802 of NZ_JAKQYM010000002.1, read as the reverse complement.
ACAAAACGTAATAAAACTTTTCTTTCAGAAATATTATAGTATGACGTTTTAGGGTTTGTCATTTTAATAGCTTATTTAATACATTAGAAGATACATAAAACAAAGCCCTAAAATAAGATAATTTTTCTACTTGCCTATATAATTTCCAATTCCATTTTAACATTTCTATTTTATTATTTGAAATGGATTCTTGTCTATTCCTATATTTTGCTAAGATTTTGGGTAATCCATATGCATAAGATTCTTTTTTTAGAATTTTTAGCCATAAAGCATAATCTTGTCTTTTTTTTAGATTGGGCATATAAATTTTACCCAAACAATCTTTATTATAAATAGCTGTTAAGCATCCTATTTTATTGGAAAACAACATATCTTTATAAGATAATTTTTCTTCACAAATAATTGACTTACTTAAATTGCTTCCATCTTCTTTTATTACTTTATATGAAGTATAAGTGAGATTATAATTATTTGCAATCATAAAGCTTAATTGCTCTTCTAATTTATTTTGTAACCAAAGGTCATCACTATCTAAAAAAGCGATAAAATTGCCTTTAGAAAGCTCTATTGCTTTATTTCTAGCAACTGCTGCGCCTGAATTATTTTTTAATTTATGTAATTTAATTCTATCATCTTTCTCAATAAACGAGTTAATAATTTGAACACTATTGTCTGTAGAAACATCATCAACAATTATCATTTCCCAATTTTTATATGTTTGAGAAATAACACTATTGATCGTTTCTGCAATAAATTTTGCAGAATTAAAACTTGGGGTAATTATAGAAACTAAATTATTCATCTATTAAAGATATAAAGTTTTTTAGTTTTCCTTTGGTTTTCTTAAAATCAGAATTTGGTATAATATTATAAAAAATATCTTCTTTAAAGTATTTTAATATCTCTGTATTTAATTGTTCTAACTCATATTTTGAAAGTTCTTGCTCTATCAAAAAAGTTAATTTTCCCTTTTTTTCTTGAATGACTTGATAATTTAAAAATATTTGAAAAGTATTTCCTAAATTTTTGAAAATATAATAAAAATATAAACTTGGATAAATATTTGTCTTACCATAAATACTCTTACCTACTCTACCGGTAACTTCATCTATAATTAAGTGTGATTTGCCACATGAACATTTTTTACTTCTTGGAGCTAGTGTTACATAATCACCTAACTTATACCTAATAATAGGAAAGGATTGCATTTGAAGATTTGTTACTAAAATTTCTTGATCAATTTCTTCTACCAAAACACCTTCCATATTAATATGCATATTCCCTTCTGTACATTCAAATGCAATAATTCCAGCTTCTGTTGCTCCATATTCACTTATCATCTTAACTCCAAAAGCTTTTTTTACTTCTTCTTGATAGATATTTAAGACCTTTTCAGATGTACCTTTTACCATTTTTAGTTTCTTAGGTTTTTCTAATGTAGACTTATTTAAATAAACGGCTGTTTGGTAAATCATAGATGAATATCCACTTATAAAACTGGCATTTTTAGTCTGTTTGATAAAATTTTTAATTTCATTTTCTTCATAACTAAAAATTCTATATCTATTTTGTAAAAAATCTAAAAAATTATTTTTTATCTTTTGAATGAAAGAAAAATTAAATCCCCAGAAATATCCATTTCTAAACCAAGGTTGAATATTAAACCAAGAATAACCTCTCTGAATTGCTGCTCTATTAAAACTATCTGCAGTTTCTTCTCTATTAAATTTTAGTGTTTTTCCTGAAGTTCCTGAAGTTGTTGCTAAAAACGTTTTCTTAAATTTTAAATTTGTATGAATACTTTTTGAATTTGAGAGTAATTCACTTTTTGTAAGAATTGGAATTGATTTGATATCAGAAAGTTTAGAGATTTTATTTACATCTAAATCAAACTCAATAAATTTATTTTTATAAAATTCTGAATGCTCATTTGCTACTAAAAGTAATTCTTTTAATTTTTTAAACTGATAATTTTCTAGCTCTTCTAAAGACCAATTTTCTGACTTTTTTAAGAAATAAAAATGTTTTTTAAGAGATGGATTTCTAATATTTTGTCCTAATAAATAAATAAATTTTCTTAGCATATTATTTAAGAATCTGTATCCATTTAGTTTTATTTTTTTGCCAGCTAAACGATTCTGCTTTTTCTCTAGCATTTAAAACCATCTTTTCATCGTAATTTACAATTAAATTTTTAATAGCTTTATACATTTCCATAGCATTGTTTTTCTCTACTAAAACACCATCAACTGTATTATCTATTAAAAAAGGTAAACCACCAACATTTGTACTAATAATAGGTAAACCTAATGCCATGGCTTCTATAACACTTACGGGCATATTATCAAAATTAGTAGTATTTATAAAAACATCAAATTCAGTAGATTTATGATGCCAATCTTCTTTTGTTAAAGTATCTGTAAACTCGACAGAAGATTCTAAAGAATATTTTTTTATCAAACTTTTAGTTTCTAAAAAAGAATTATCTACAAATGGACCAACCATACATAACGTTGCATTTGAGTATTCTTTTTTTAATAATTTTAAAACTTCAATAGCTAATGTTGGATTATAAATTTCTTTAAAAGCCCTAACCCAAAAAAGTTTAGGCAATATTATTTTTCTTAACTTAAACTGATATAAATCTAATTCAATTATATTAGGAATATGAGTTACTTTATATTCTTTTAATTTAAAAAAACTATAAAGATAATTTGAAGGAGCAATATTTATATAAGAATTTTTAAAAATTAAGTTTGATAAAAATTGATTATTGTGAATTCTATGAGGCAAATTTCCTCCGTGTAAAATAGGAATGTATTTTACTTTAAACAGACGAGCTAATTGAGAAATAACTAAAGCATAGTAAAAATTATAAGTACTAAATGTATCTATTAAAATATAATCTATTTGATTTCTCTTTTTTATTGTTGTAAAAAACATGTCTAGAAATCTTAACAGTTTATTTAGTTTATTTGAAGAAACTGTTACATCATAACCTTCAGTTGTTAAAAGTTTAGATAATAAAAATATAGGCGAACCATATTTAGTTTTTTTAGTTAAATTATTACCAATATATAGAATTTTAATCTTCTTCATTATCAGTAATTCTTATTAAACTTAAACCGTAAATAAATCCCGGTAATGCAATTCTCATTGCAGAATGACTTATGGTAAGCAACCACAATAAATAAAAACAAATAATAAATGCTTTTTGATAATAATTGCTATTTAAAAAATTAAATAAAGGAATTGATATTAACATTATTAAGATTACTAAACCAATATAGCCATGTTCTTCCAACAATCTACCAATTTCATTATGTGATGCTCCCGTAACTTCTTTTAAACTTTCTAATCTTAAATACTTACCGTTACCAACACCAATCCCTAGTGGATTATTTAAAAAATTATCAAATTGAATTTGTAAAATGTCTAATCTCCCTGAAGTAATATCTTTTTGAACACCTATTGCATTCTGACCTACATATCTATTGTCTAGCATACCATTGGTAATATTTGATGTATACAACCAAATTGCAAACATAAAAAAAATAGCAATAGATATGTACTTAAAAAAAACTCCAATAGATATTCTCTTAAATACAATATAAAAAAAAGCAAAAAAGAAGATACAGATTGCAGCAGTTAATATACCTCCTCTAGAAAAAGTTAACAATCCTCTATAGGTAAAATAGATTAGAAATAACGAATCTAAAAAAATAAAACCTGTCAATTTTTCTTTTTGTAAAATAAATATGGTTAGAATTATCATTCCTAAACCTATTGCTGTAGCAACTTGATTTGGACCAAAACCACCTGAAGTTGTAAAGTTTGCAACACCTCCAAAAACTATTTCTGAAACATCTGGTGTTCGGAAATAGAGGTAAGTAATCATTGAAAAAAGAGGCAAAATCATAAAAAAGAGTGCATCCATTAACTGCTGCTTCGATATGGGTCTTAAATAGAAATAAAATGAAACAACCCCTAAAACTATAGGTCCACTTAAATTAAAGACAATATTTGTTCTCAATGACTCACCTACTGGAACTTGAGTATATATAATCCCAAAAAGCAATAATAATATATAAAATATATAATGAACCGAAAATACTTGCTTAAACCTACCAACAAAAATTCCTATAACCAAATATAAAATAACGGCATACTTACCCATTTCATATAAGTAAAACCCTCCAATCATTCTCCCAAAAACCTCTGCACCAACTATATATGATGCAAATAAAAAAGCCTCCTCTTTTTTATTATTAGAAAAAGAAATTAAATATATAGGTAATAGAATAATTAATAATCCATAAATCTTTGGAAAAAGAGGAAATGTCCCCAAAAAACCAAAAGTAATATGAATAATTATTAGTAAAAGTTTATTATCTAATATTTTTTGAATCAATTTATTTGATAAATTTTTAGTAATGTATTGATAAAACTATCCCTAGAATAATTTTCTAAAACAATTTTTGAATGATTTTTACCAAAAAAAAATCTCTTTTCTTCTGATGTGACTAAAACTTTCATTGCTTTATAAAATTCCTTCGAATTTTCTTTTTCAACCAGAAAACCAGAAACACCTTCTTCTATTACTTTTTCACATTCTCCTACATTTGTGACAATCACCGGAAGCTTAGCTAAACCATATTCTAATAGTGAAACAGGTAATCCTTCTGATTTTGAAGAAAGAACTCCGATTGTAGACTGATTTAAAATGTTTTGTATGTCTAAGCATTCGTTATAAACAAAAATATGTTTTTCTAATTGGTTTAGCTCTATATAGCTTATAATTTCTTTGGTATAATTATTTTTATAGAGTTTACCTACTAAATGTAATGTCCAATTTTTATGCTCTTTATGTAAAAAATGAAATGCTTTAATTAAGTTTTTATGATCTTTAACTTGCTTAAAACCTGCAAGGTGAACAATTCTTCTTTCCGTTTCACCAAATAAAACAGTTGTTTTACTGGAGTTTACAAACATTGGAAAGTTATTTAAAAAAAACACTTTTTTTGTTAACAAATTACTCTCTGCCCACTTTTTTAATTCTGAATTTACAGATATAATAGCCTCAAAGAATAAAGAACATATATTTAAAGGAAATGTTTTTTTATTGCTTAAATCTTGAGAGATACCAAAATGATCATGCCAAATTAATCTTACTCTTGGAACAATTAATTTAATTAAAAAAGCAAAAAAATATGAAGTAGAATGTGCGTGAATAATATCAATTTTATTTTTTTTAATGTATTTCTTAAATCTTATAATTGACTTAAAATCAATTGTTTTATTTTTTTTTAAAAATAAATAACCAACTTCTTTATTTACGTTGTTTTTTAAAATCCCTTCTTTTCTTGTAGTGCAAATATGTGAATTAAAACCACGCTCAAAAAGGGCATTAGCTATATTAACAGAAAGAACCTCTGCACCACCAGCATTTAAAGAATCTATAACCTGTATTATACCTTTTTTATTCATTTAAAAGTAACTTTTTAATTTCTTGTTCAAATTTTCCTAGAGTAAACTGTCTCGACCACTGTTTTGCGTTTGCAGCATGCTCTAAATATCTATTAGGTGTTTGTAAATACGCTTCTATAGCACTCACAACCTCATCCACATTAGAATCTACAACTCTACCTCGAGTATTATCTCCTAACATATAAGGCACACAAGACACCTTGGAAGTAATGGGCAAACATTCCCAAAACATAGCTTCTGCAACTACTTTAGGCCAACCTTCGGATTTTGATATAAAAATAAGAAAATGGGATGCTTGAAAAGCTCTTTTAACCACATCTTTCTCTACATTTCCATGTAAGACCACCTTACTTTCTAATTGATGTACTTTTACATAAGCTTCTAACTCTGTTCTTTGAACTCCATCTCCATAAATATGTAACACAACCTCATATCCTTTTTTTAATAATTGATGAGTTGCTTTCACACTAATTAAAGGTTGTTTCCCTACGGTTAACCCTCCTACAAAAATCAACTGAATTTGTTGGTTGACATTTTTAGGAGGAATCGCTATCATTTCATCTTGATGATAACTTGCTGTAAAAAAAGGAATAATATTTTTGGTTTGATTTGGCCAATCTCCATACACTAATACCTTCATGTTTTTCGTTAAAAAAGTATTACTTAATAACCATTTTTGAAATTTATATGAAAGAGGTTGTTTACTTTTTGGGTCCCAATTTCCGGCGTATTTTGCTGTTTTTTGTTTTGAAGGAAATGCTATTTGAACCAAACAACCTAATAAACCAACATTACCAGGACAACGTAAATGAATGTGATTGACTTCTTTCATTACCCTATAAATCAAACTACAAATCTGAGGTATGATTAATATTGATTTTAATAAATTTTTAAAAGAGGTAATATCAAAATTCAGAATTTCAACTACTTTTATATTTGGGTGCTGGTAAGCAATTTCAATACTTGAAATTTCTTTTTTAGTAATTGGAGCTAAAATAATAATTTCATCCACATACTTTGTCCATAAATTCATTTCGCGAACATAAGGTTCATACCCATAAATTTGTCCATCTTTCACTTTATGAACAGCATGTGTTATAATCCCGAATTTCATCTTTCTATATTAGGCTTGTTAAAAATTAATGACACTAAACCAACACATCTTCCCATAGCTTCTGTAAAAGCTTCTTTTCTTTTAGTAGTTGTAAAAACATTTACAAATCGTACTAACATCAATACAATGGCAATAGCGTTCCATTTAAAGCGAGCATTTATACTAGGATTTGCATATTTTACTCGCCAAACATACCAACCATTTCTGGTTACCATTTTACCATATTTAAATTGATTGGGTCTACCTGCAGCATCATGATGATGTTCTAATTTGGCTGCTGTATTGATATACAATTTCCCCTTTTTCGCTAATCTTAAAGAGAAATCAGCATCTTCGTACAATCCATATCCTTCAAAGTATTTTGAAAAGGAAATTTCTTTAAAAACTTCTTTTCTATAGGAAGCAACTCCCCCCATTAATTGCTCTACAGGGTAAATTTTATTGCTTGGAGGCAAAAAACTAATAGAACGACCATTAGAAAATTTAGGCATCCAACCTGGCGGAGTAGTATCTAACAATCCTAGTTTTTTTCTTAGTTTAAATCTAGTACCTTCTTTTCTTACCCAACCATCGTAAGAGAATTTATTTTCACTGACATCATCAGTCTTAACCCAATCAACTTCATTTGTGATATATCCCCCAACCGCTAAAGCCTTTGGATGTGTCATATATGTACCTATTAAGTTTTCAAAATACTTTTCTTGTAATAAGATATCATCATCTAAAAAACAAACAACATCTATATCTTCATGAACTCGTTTAATACCAAAATTACGTTGTTTGGTCAACCCTTTTTCTTCTTGAGAAACCTTATAATAAATTAAGTTTTCAAAAATGTGTTGATCTAAAATTTCTTTCGTTAAATCATCTGTAGAACCATCTACAATTAAAATTTCATTCGGATATAAACTTTGGTTAGTCACCGTTTTTAACAACTTTAATAAAGCTGTTGGTCGCATGTATGTACAAATAATTAGACTAAACTTCATATTCCATTAAATTAGTTGCCCATTTTACACTTGCATTCCAACGTTGTTTAAAATAATGAAAATATTGAATCGGATTTTTAATCGATTGTTTTTTATAAAATTTAACAAACAACAATAATTTATAACCTTTTAATTGTTGGTTGGTTAAGTGTTTTAAATTATAAGCCATTACCGTTGGTGATGGTTTGGGTTGTATGAAATCTTTTTCCCATTTAGGATGAACTTTAGCTCTAAACCCACCAATGGGTGCTTTTAAATGAAGCATTGTAATATACGGAATATATAAATTATCACATCCTTTATTCCGTAACTGCATCCCAAAATCATTATCCTCTCCATATCCAAATTCATGCTCAGATTTAAAACTACATGTTTTTATCTGTTTACTTTCTACTAAAGAAGCATTCGTGCCAAATCCACTCCATTGAAAATGTGTTTTATTATGTTCTATTTCTCCTTTTTGTAAACAACTTATACTAAAACTAGAAATTCCAAACATATTAATATAGCTAAATGATTTTTCTAATAAATCTTTTTCAAATCGAATATCATCATCTGCAAAAAACACCCAATCAGAAGTTACTTTAGACAAAGCAATGTTTCTTGCATTACAAGCTCCTAATTGATGAATAAATATATGATCTATTTCAAAAGGCCAAATATCAATTAAATAATCTAATTCTGAGACCGAACCTTTTACCCCATTTTGCTCTACAATGATTACTTTTTTTGGAAGTAATGTTTGTTTAGATAAATCTTTCAATACATTGTATAAATGTTCTTTACGTCCTAATGTAGGAATTAATACATCTACTTTAAAATCTTTTTTTGCAATTTGTTCTTTACTTGATAAAACAGTAATATGCTTAAAAGTTATCTCATTACCCGTTTGTTTTTTTGCAAACAAACTCAGCCATAAACTCCCTAGATAAATCTTTTTTTGATGATATAATAGGCAAAAAAACAAAATAAAAACCCATTGAATTTTATAATGTTTTTTCACAAACTTAAAAAGAGATTTAGTTGTTGCCTCTACCTCTATTTTAGCATTTTTTAAATCACCTTTCAATAATTTTGGCTCTGAATAACAAAGCAAACCTTTTGGCATGCTTAATTTAGTAAAACTAGATAAATACAATCCAAAAGATTGTGAAATATTCACAATTTCTTTTGATTGCTGAATTACACTTGCATAAGCACCACCAATGTCTCCAGACATCATCCAAGTAGGATATTGAACCTCTTTTTTTACATTGATAAAACAATGTTGATCTACATATCCGATATTATTAGAAATTGAACTGCAACCATAACTCGAAAAAATTAATTGATGATGAAAGATAGAGGTCATCTGCTGATAATTAATATCGTTTTCTAATTTTTCATGACACCATATCAATAATTCATTTGGATACAAATTAGATAAATGATACAAAGATTTTTGTATGGTTTTCTCTTCACATAAAAACACTTCTTTTAAAGTTGTATTTCTATATTTTAGAGACTTAATTCCATTATGAAAAAGAACAATCATAGGAAACTTTTATAAAACTTGATATTTTGTTGAATAGACTTCTCCATATCAAATTCATTTACAATTCTATTTCTTGCCGCTTTAGCCATTATTGATGTTTTTTCAGTTTCATTTAACAAAACTAAGACTTTAGTTGCAAAATCCTCTGTATTTATAGGATTTACTGTATATCCAGTAACTCCATCTATCATTAATTCTTTTGCCCAACCAATATTAGAGGTTACCATTTTTTTTTCTAAAGCCATGGCTTCTAACCAAGTCATTGGAAACGCTTCTGCAAAACTTGGTAATAATACAATTTCTGATTGTTGAATATACGTAATCACATCTTTATAAGGGACTGCATTTATAAAAAGTGTGTTTTGTAATGCTTTTTCTGATAACAATTCTTTCAATAAATTTACTGTAGATTGTTTGGTAATCACATCTTTATTATCTCTTCCTAATAAAGTCAAAGTAACCGTTTGATCTTTCTCTATGATGCTGTTAAATGCTTTTGCTATTTCTAAAACTCCTTTTTTCCTGATAATCGTTCCAAAGTACAATAATGATTTAGGTTTTATTTGTTGATGATTTGGTACAAATAATGAAATATCAATAGCATTATGAATCACTTCAATTTCTTTCTTTAACTTAAATAATTCTTGTGTTTTATCAGCTACAAATTTACTCACTCCAACAATCTTATCTGCTCCTAATAAAGCTCTTTTTTCAAAAAACCTATTCTTTGGTTTTACGGGTCTATTTTCTAAATCACAGAAATAGGTATCAGAACCATGAAGACGAATTACAAAAGGGCATTTAAATTTCATAAAAGCCGTAAACCCCGTCCACTCTGGTGCTTCAATAACTTCTATTTTATTTTTTAAAATAATCTGATTTACATACTTATTAAAATATCGTCTGTTGGTAAACCATGTAATCCCTTTTACCGCATTTTTTTTTACCAAATGTACTTCTACTCCATTTTGAATAACAACATTTTCTTTAGGTTGACTGTGAACAAAAACAGTTACTTTACATTGGTTCTTTACCAACTGTTCTGCTAAGTTTTTTGTAAAGGTTCCTATTCCGCCAATGTTCCCTTTAAAACTAGCAATGGGATATTCTGGAGTAATAAATGCTAAGTTCATGGCAACAATTTTATATGATGTTTAACCATTTTTTCCAAATTATACTCTTGCTCAATTAAATCTGAAGTATTTTCTGTAATACTATCTTTTTCTATAATAATATTTTCTAAAATAGAAGCCAATGCTTTACAATCTCCTGGAGCATATATATATCCGTTTTTATTGTTTTCTATAACTTCTAAATTCCCTCCTACAGTTGTCGTAATTACAGGGATGTTTGCTGATAAACTTTCTAAAATTGACAAACTAAAACACTCCATATAAGTTGGTTGAATCATATAACGATAATTACAAAACAATTCATTTAGTTTAGAAGAACTCCCTTTAAAAGAAACCTTGTCTTGTAATTTATATTCATTAGTGAGTCGTTGTAATTCTTCTTTGTAAGCACCTTCTCCATAAACATCAACAATTACATTTTCTAATAATTTAGGGTTTAAATAACTTAAAGCCTTTAACAAATCTTGAATTCCTTTTGAAGGTCTTAAATGAGAAGCTACTATAAATTTGTTTTTATTTTCTTGTGTTCTTTTTTCAAAAACATCAGTATCAATTCCGTTATAAATAACTTTAGTTTTCTTTTTTAAGAATGTACCATAATCATTTAAAATATGATTCACCGTATATTGTGAGACACCTATAAATTGATGTATATATTTGCTATATAAAATCCCTGCTAATCTTTTTTTCACTCTCTTTTTTAAAGAAAAACCTTCTAAGGGTCTTGGATTATGATCTACAGCAATTACATAAGAATTTGGATTATATGTCTGAATATCTTTATAGAACTTAGTACATAGTTCCGTAAAATGAGTAATGATAATATCATAATGATGATTACAAGAAACTTCTATAAACTTATTTTCTACAGATGTATTATTTGCACTATAAATAGTTAAGTTTTTATAAAAATCAAAAGCTGTGTAATCTGTAAAAAACCAATCTACGGTAAATCCTTGTTCTTTTAGTTGTTCATCAAACAATTTAAAGAATCTATCCATACCACCAATTCTGTTTGGTTTTAAAATATAATTACAAACTACAGCTACTTTTTTCATTTATATAGACTTTAAAACATTTACAATTTGTACACATGCTGTTCCATCTCCATAAGGATTTTTATTACTTACCATAGTACTGTAAACCTCAATATTATCTAACAGAATAGTAGCTTCTTTTATTATTTTTTCTTGATTGGTTCCTACTAATTTTACCGTTCCTTCTATAACCGCCTCTTGCCTTTCGGTAACATCTCTAGTTACCAAAACTGGTTTTTTTAAAGATGGTGCCTCTTCTTGCACACCTCCACTATCTGTAATTATTAAATAGGATTGATTTAACAACCAAATAAAAGCTTCGTAATCTAAAGGAGCAATTAACAATATATTATTATGATTACCTAAAGTATCATAAACCACTTTTTGCACATTTGGATTTAAATGAACAGGGTAAATAATCTGAACATCTTCTCTAGTGGCCAATTGCTTTAAAGCATTACAAAATTCATAAAATTTATCTCCAAAATTTTCTCTTCTATGTCCAGTAACAACAATTACTTTTTTATTAACGTCTATAAACTGTTTAATTTCTTTAATATCTTCTCTACCTTCATTTACATGCTGTATTCCCCATAACAAAGCATCTATTACTGTGTTACCTGTTATAAAAATATCTTTCTCATTTACCTTTTCATTCAGCAAATTATTAGCTGATTGTTGTGTTGGAGCAAAATGAATATCTGCCACTCTTCCTGTTATTTGTCTGTTAATCTCTTCGGGGAAAGGAGCATATTTATTATAGGTTCTTAAACCAGCCTCTACATGTCCTATCTTAATTCCTTTATGAAAACTAGCCAATGCCACCATACTACTAGTAGATGTATCTCCGTGTACCAATACCAAATCCGGATTAAAATCTGATAACACAGGATCTATAGCCATTAATATTCTTGCACTCAACTCATTTAAAGACTGATCGATTTTCATTAAATCTAAATCATAATCTGGAGTAATTTTAAAAAAAGACAATACCTGATCTAACATTTCTCTATGCTGAGCAGTAACACAAACTTTAGTAGTAAATTCTTCTGTTTTTTTTAACTCTTTTACCAAAGGAGCCATTTTAATAGCTTCAGGTCTGGTACCAAATACGACTAGTATTTTTTTCATGATTGTTGATTATGATTCTTAAATAATTTGACTCAATGAATTCACAAAACATTCTGTGGATTTTGAGGGTTCATTACCAACAATTATATGATACCACTCGGTTCCTATTTTAACATTAGATACTTTATTTAACAAGGTATTTTCAACTATTTTTTCTAAACTCTCTTTAGATTCACAAAAAATAACAGCTTCTTTTGATGGCATAGATCTAAAATGAATATAATCATAATTTTGTCCAATATCTCTAATCCCTTTTTTTAATTGAGGTTGTTCATAATTATAATACACGCAAGGTTTTTTGTGTATTACAAAATCAAAAACAGTAGAAGAACACACATTCGTTACCATTTCACTATGATGACAGATATTTGAAAGTAATTTATAATCTTCATTTTCTGGATATCTTGCTTTCGTAGTATTTCCATACTCCTTCCATATTGGATCTATAGATACAATTATGTCTTTGTTATTATTGATAATCTCATCAAATCTATTGGAAAAATCTACCGGACATCTTCTAAAAATAATTCCAATGTTGTTCCCTTTATTATTTAAACTACGTACAGCGTTTGCTAAATCTTCTAAATAATACTGATCTAATGGAGAGGTAGTTTCATCATCACCAGAATAACATATATATTTTTTATTAGTATCCAATCCATAACTCTTACAAAAGTCTGCTCTACTTTCTATTAAGTTATCATCATAATGTGGTTCAAACTGAGGAGTACCAGTAACAATCACCTGATTTTCATCAATAAACGAATAATACTTTAAAAGTTCTTCTTTCATTAAATTACTCCATACATAATAATAATCTGTTTCTAAAACCAACATGGCTTTGGGTACATTATCCCATGATTGAATAAAACACGCTGTTTTTATTCCTAGATCTTTAGCTGCTAATAAGGGTGCTAAAGCTTGTGTATTTCTTTGATTTGAACAAAAAACTAAATTAGGTTTGTAAGCTTCTAATTGAGATTTACAATCTGTATATCTTTGAGTACTTCTTTCTAATTTAACTATTTGATTTTTAACAAAATTTAACCCTTTTTTATTAGAGCAAAATGTCTCTAAAATGTTTACCATTACACTTTTTAGAGTATTCCCAAAATTATTATAAGTTAAAGGGAACTTATACATTTGATAAACATGATCCTTAAATTCTTTGGTAAATAAATTTAACTCAATTCTTTTTCTTGCTCTAGATAAAATTGAAGTTAAAGAATGTGTAGTTGCTTTTTCTATTTTAATTTCTTTACGAAACAGCTTTTCATTAATAGGAAAACATGATCCATTCCAATAAGAAACCTCAACTTCTTTTTGTTGTAATTTTTTATAAAAATCTGAATACACAAAATTTCTAAGTCCTCCACCATCAGGAAGTAAAAACAATATTTTTTTATTTGTCATATTTACAAACTACTATTTTCTGTACTTTAATTTTTTCCTTTGCTCTTCTTCAATCCCTAATATATCCGATTGCTTATAGGTTAATGCTTTATACACTGCTTGTAAATCTCTATTCAATTTACGTAGCCCCATGGGTTCTAAAGATGCTGCATGATCGGTTCCTTTCCATGTTCTATCAATAGTATAATGTCTTTCAATTACATTTGCTCCTAAAGTAAAAGCAGCAATATCTACAGCAATTCCTAAATGATGACCCGAAAACCCTATATGTTTTACTTTGTCTCCGTATTTTTCTATTAACAACTTAATATCCAACAAACAAACATCTTCAAAAGGAACAGGATAACCAGAGGTACAATTGTAAACAACTAAATCTTTGTTTCTTCCTTTTTCTTCAAAAAAACTTATCAAATCATCAATTTCTCCTTTAGTTGTCATTCCAGTAGAAATATGTATTTCTCCTTTATAATTATCTGCCAACCATCCTAACATATCATAATGATTGTTACAAGCTGAAGGAATTTTTATAAAAGCAGGATTTAAACTTGCTATTTCTTTTGCAGAAGTTGTATCCCAAACAGAAGTTGAATATTCTATGTCTATCTCCTCACAATACTCTTTTAAAATTTTGTGTTCCTCTACATTAAACTCTAAATACTCTCTATGTTCTCCATAAGTACCACCATATGAATTTGCTGGATTTGGATGTGGGGCACTATATTGTTCTTCAGTTAATAACTCTTTGTTATTTCTTTTCTGAAATTTTACAGCATCACAATTACAAAAAATCTTTGCAATTTTTATTAATTCTTTAGCTATTTCTATTTCTCCTTTATGATTACATCCTATTTCTGCAATTACATAAGGCTTTTTATAGTTAACACTCATATCTTTTATTATAATTAATTATAAACTCCGAAGCCTCTCTTATTGCTCCCTTTCCGCTTTCTTTATTTAAAGTAATATCTGCAATTGCTTTTATTTTAGTCATTGCATTGTTTGGTGTAAATGACCATCCAACGGCACACATAGGAGCCATATCATTAATATCATCTCCTATATATGCTAGGTGATTAAAATCTATATTTTGATTTAATGCTATTGATTTTAACAAGGCATATTTATCTTTAACTCCAAAATAACCTGCTTTTATTTTTAGTTTTTTCATTCGTTGTTTTACCAACTCTGAATCTTCAGAAGTCATTACAAAAACCTGTACTCCATGCTCTCTTAAAACTTCTAACCCCATACCGTCTCTCATATCAAATTCTTTAGAAAGTTCTCCATCTTTACTAAAAGTGACTGTTCCGTTAGTAAATACTCCATCAACATCCAATACTAAGTATTTTATTTGTTTGGCAGTTCTTTGGTGCTGCAACCTATTTTTTATTAATTGTTCAGCAACAATCCAATCATTCTCGGTATCAATTTCAGTTAATGTATCTTCGTTCATTTCTACCAAACCTATGTTTTGGCTTAGTCTGTTTTTAGAATTTAAAAAGGATTCTTTTTTTATTGCATATACAGCACCATTTTCTATTAATAATCCATTAAAATCTTGTCTTCTAGGTCTATTAAAAATGTCATAATTTACAGGAGTTCCATTCTCAGACCACACAAATCTATGAGTTCTAACAACAGATAAAGAACTGTTATATCCTTCAACAATAACTTTATTTAAACAAGCGTTTATGTCTTTTGAAGTTGTTAATGGAGAAGTAGCTTGCAATAAACAGAGTATATCAAAATTATGATTAATAAGGTTTGAAAACTCTAATAATGCGCTTTCTGTAGAAGCTACATCATTTGCATTTTCATTACTCCTTTTTAGTGTTTTTACTTTTGTAGACCATTGGTAATGTTTGTTTACAAAATCAATAATTTCTTCATCATCAGTAAAAACATAAATTTCATCTAAATTAGAAAAAATAGCTTCTGCTAACACCCAAGAAAACAAAGGTCTCCCTAATAATTTCTTTTTATTTTTCCCTTTTATACTTTTAGAACCTTTTCTTAACGGAATGATTGCTACTTTTTTCATTGTTTTTTTCTTTTTATATAGACAATATTAAATTTAACTTTTAACAGCAACCATTCCATAACTCATACCGAGTGCTTTAGGGTTTCGTTTTTCAATATAATTTTCTAATTGTTTTTTTACCCTTTCTTTAAATGATTTTGGTTTTACCTTTTTATATTGAGTATCTACTATCGCATATTCTTTTATTTCGAAACCTAAGTTTTCTAAATAGAACCGTACAATATGTTCCCAAGGGGTAAAAACATGATGTTCTATAAGGTGTTTTTCTTGAAATGCATAAAGAGTTCCTTTTAAAAATAAATTAAGAGTATTTTTGCTTGATTGTGGATTTGGTGTTGTCAAAATTAATACGCCTCCTTTTTCCATACTGTTATAAATATTTGTTAATCCGAGTAGAGGATTTGCTAAATGTTCTAACACTTCTAAAAAAATTACACCTCCTGCTTTTTTTGAAGTTATTGGTGCATGTTCATTTAAATCCCATATTTGTGCTTCTTCTATTTTACGAACATAATCGAAAGGTTGCCATTGAAAACCTCTAGATTTAATACTTTTTTTCATATTTCCCCATCCAGATCCAATATCACTTACTATACAATTAGGTAAGTTTTTGAAATACTTATCCATCATGCTATTTGCAAAATCTGTTCTATTTTTAAATTTTTCCATATTACTTTTCTTTTGGACTCCAATACAATTTTGTATTTGGTAATTTTTGATATTCTTTAAATTCTTGAAATGTTAATCTATTTGCATTTTTTAGCAATTTAGGAAAATTATAAACGACATCTAAAACAGCTTGAAAAATAGCGACTGTTGCTTTTACATCTCCTTTAAAAGTCTTCTTTTTTATTTGTTGCCAAAAAGTATATGCTAATCTTCTAGGTATTTCCTTTACCGGATAAAATAAAAAATACAAATACCAACCTGATCGTAAAGACCTTCTTAACCTTAAGCTATAATCTTTTTGTTTTTTTCTTAATTTTATATCTACTCTATGATGAACTAATACTTTAGGGTTGTATAAAATATTCCAACCTTTTTTAAATAGTTGAAAAGCAGCAAAATCTTCTTCTCCATAAAAAACAAACCAAGCTGGATATTGGGCTATTGATTTCCATGCTGATTTTCTCCAAACATGTCCACAACCTACAAAGCCTTTGTTCAATTCATAATCTTCAGTACTTGTAATTGAGCTCGGTTTTTCTTTATTCCAATATATTCTTAAATTCTGAACACCACAGTTTGGATAACTATTAAAACAACTCTCAATCTCTTCTAAAACATTTTCTGATAAAAACTGCGCATCATCATCTAAAGAAATAATATACAACCCTTTTGCTTTATTGTTCAATATATTTCTATTAAAAATTAAGCCTTTACTTTTTTTATTGACTATGGAGATACAATCTTTTTTTTTTAAATACTCACCTGTTCCATCTATAGAAGCATCATCACAAACTATTAACTCTACATCTTTTCTTTTTATAATAGTGCTTAAAGATGTAATGGTTTGCTGTAAATCTAGAATTCTATTTTTAGTAGTAATTACTATTGAAAACTTAATCATATAATTGACTCTATAGTTTTTTTTAAATAAATAGGACCTACATACTCTTCTAAATCTATTCTATTTAACTCTTGATTTATATTGTTTTTCCAATTATTATATAAATCTTCTAATAAACGAGTAATAGATTCTACATCATTTGCTTCTGAAATAAAAGGATAATTTTCCCCAAGTAATCTTTTAGTTTCACTGTAATAAGGACCTAATAATAAAATGGGCTTATTAGCTGCTACACAGTGAGGGAATTTACCTGGTAAAAAAGGGCTAATTTCTGATTTTGATTCTAAAATAATATTCACTGAAACAGTATTCTGGACTTGTAATGTTTCTAAAAAAGAAACATTTCCTTTACTCCAATAAACATTTTTATCTATTTGATTATTTAAGTACTCTTGGTAATAACTAGCATTTCCTAATAACAATAGTTTTGATTTTTTTTCTGCCTCAGGAAATTTTTCTAGGAACAATCTATATCCCTTAATCAACGCTTTAGGAGAACGCTGTTTCATTAAATTTCCTGCATGCAAAATATTAAATTTTGAAGTGTCTAAATAATTAGGTAATTCAAAAACTTCATTATTATTACTATCTAAGTTTTGATGTGGTATAATAATTCCTGTTTTTAAAAAATTAGGGAAATAACTCCCCATCCATTCTTTTAATAACAAACTTGGAAAAGCACTATACTTGGCACTTTCAGAAACTTTTCTGAAAAAATCTTCTTTAAATTGATATCCTGCTTCTACCCAATTATAAGGTCTTGGATAATAATGAAAAGGATACGGATCGTGTATATAAGCTAGCCATCTATTATGTAAACTAGGGAAACTTAACATGGCATGATGTGGTCTAAAGCTAGCTCCTTTACTTAAAGTAATTACTAAATCTTCGTTATTATAATACTTTTTAACTGCTTTAGCAATGCTTTTAGAATCGTTAAAAAATGTAAAGGAATGTCCAAATACATTTTCTAAATATTTAGATACATTTATTTTGGTGAGTCTTTGAAAAACTCTTTGTGTTCTACTTAACACATAGTTTAAAGAGAATTTAACTTCAGGAATAATAATACAATCCACTCCATCTAACTGAATCTCTTTTCTAGTATAATGTAATACCTTTAGTTGATATCCTATTTTAACTAAATTTAAAATTAAAGCAACATTTACCTTAGAAGCACTACTATCTTCAATATCTATAGATTCTGATATGATTAATATACTTTTCAAAATTGTTTTAAAAATTTATATAAGTTAAATCTTAATGGATACATCCAAAAATAAACTTTGTCCATAAAACTTTGTTCTAATAATTTAGAAATAATCATTTTTGATTTTAAAGTATACGTTTTATGAAAAAAATATTTCTTTAGCTTATTTGTCATTAAATTAAAAACCATTAAATTTTCACAAACTAATTGTTGAGCTTTAATATATGAAGCCAATCTTATTGGGTTATTATTCCAAAACTCTCCTGTATTAGAATTTTGATGTTTTCTATTAAAATACAATGCGTTTTTTATAATAGAACCTCTTAAATTATTTAATATTAAAAGTCTAGAATAACACTCCCATTCTTCAGCATACATTAATTCTTCGTTAAACAAATTTTTCTCAAATAATGCTGTTTTCCACATTACAGTACAAGATGCCAATGGTAATTTCCCTAAAATTACCTTTTCATATATATTTTCTTCTAATTGTCTTGCCTCAATATTTAAAATTGGTTTTAATAAGTCTTTATTAAAATCTCCTTCAAAAGATTGTTTTTTGTAATGGACAAAACTTATGTCTTTATTTTTAAAACTAGCTACACATATTTCTATTAATTGTGGATGTATAATATCATCATCATCAAAAAACACAAGAAACTCTCCTTTTGCTTTTTTAATTCCAATATTTCTGCTTGCAGGTAAACCTTGACAAATTGTTTCTGGTTTTACGATTAAAATAAATCGATTATCATTAACTACTTGTTTTTTTACTAATTGAACAGTATGATCAGATGAATTATCATCTATAATAATACATTCCCAATTTGTATATGTTTGTGCAATTATAGAATCTAAAGTCTCGCTTATTAAATGAGCTCTGTTATAGGTTGTCAATATAATTGTTATTAATGGGCTATACATTATTTATTTAAAATATTATGTGTTAAAACCTTTAAACTTGTCTTATAATCATTAAGAGTCATTACGTTTCTAAATAATAAAATCATGATAAAAAAAGAGTATACTCCTTGATTTTTTGACTCTTGTCTAACTCCTTTTATATATTTATTTTTTAAACAAAAAAGATGTTTTTTATAAGAATCTCTAAAATGTTTTTTATAAAAAAACTGAATCTCTTTTCTATTTTTAATTATTTTTTTATAAAAAACTATATTTTTCTTTTGTAGCTCAATAATCATTTCTCTTAATACAATTGGGTAATTGTATTTTTCAAAAATATCTAAATACATTTTTAGTTTATTTTTTTCAAATATTATTGATTTTTCAGAATTATTATCATTTATTTCATTAGTCAAACTATCTTGATGAATTCTATATTTATAAACTACTTCATTTATATGATAAAACTTAAATTCCATAAAGCCTCTTAACCAAAAATCATAATCTTCAACCATAAATAAAGATTCATTGTAGCCTTTGTTTTCTACATAGACCTTTTTAGAATACATAAAACATGCTCCAACTACATTTCTCCAAATCAGTTCTTCTGGTTGTTCTAATTTAAATACTCTTAATTCTTTACCTTCATCATTTATTTGTATAAAATCAGCATAAACAAAATCTACTTTTTGGTCAACAATACAATTGAACATTAACTCAATTGCATTGGGTAAATACAAATTGTCATCACTTGTCCATGTAAAAAAATCTCCTACAGCAGTTTTATGCCCTATATTTAAACTTGCAGGTAATTTTTTATTAGCTGTATTATTAATAATCTTAATTCTATTATCTTTTTTTTGATATTTTTCAGCTATAGCCAAAGAAGTATCAGTAGAACAATCGTTTACAATAATTAATTCTATATTTTTATATGTCTGATTTAAACAACTTTCTATTGATTGACTCAAATATTTTTCTCCGTTGTAAACTGGAAGAATTATAGATATAATAGGATTATTCATTAAATATATTTCGATATAATATTTTCTAATTTTTGCACATAAGAGGGTAGATTAAACTTTTTAATTCTTTGTAAATTTAAAGCACTTTCCGTTTCCCTTTTTTCTTTATTGTTTATGAGCTTCTTCAGCTTTTCCTCTAGAACATTTTGATCATTAGTAATTAAATATTCACTATCTTCTAATAATTGCTTACATCCTGGATGGTTAGACACAATAGAAGGTATTCCATAAGCCATATATTCCATCACAGAGTTAGGCATTCCTTCTATTTGAGAAACTAAAACAGCTATATCTAATATATTTAACACAGCAATAACTTCTATATTTGATAATATAGTTACAGATTCTTCTAAATTATTTTTTTTGACTCTATTTATTAAATTTTCATAGATGTTTAAAGAAGCTAAATCATTTTCTTTATTCCCTAATAATATTAAATGAATCTTTACATTCGTATTTTTTTCTATATTAATAAAAGCATCAAATAATAAATCAAAATACTTATCTTTTCTATAATGTGCAATCATTCCTATTATAATTGCATCTTCTGGTACATTTAATTTTGTACGTATTTTTTGCTTGTTTAATTTAACAATATCTAGTGTTAAATATTGAGGTAACAAATGAAATTTAGATTTTGGTATTGGTAACTCTTTTTCAAAAATGTCATAACAATTAGGTGCATTACCAATTACACATGGTATATTTTTTCTTACAATTTCTTCAATCCAATCTTTTTTAATAATATCTAAACCTAGTTGATGCCAAAATGTAAATTTTACTGATGGAATCATTTTATAAATAAAATAAGCCAATTTAGAAGTGTGATTTAAATAAGGAATTACTAATGAATACTTATAAGGTTTTAGTCCCTTACGAACTTTATTAAGATATTTATAATTCCAACGAATTCTCTTGATATTTTTTAATGTCCACTCTTTTGGTAAATACAAATAAGGATTTGCAAAATGATGTGTATTTCTTATACCAGATGCTATGGAGAAATCTTTAAACTCATTAGTTTGAAAATCTGAATGCATTAAAAACAAATCAACATTGCATCCTCTTTCTTCTGTTAAATACTTAGCCAAACCTAAAGCTTGTCTTTGAGCTCCGCCTAAAGCTCCATAATGCAATATGATTAAAATATTGGTGTTTTGCAATTTCATCCTATCCTCTATAACTTTATTTTTTTTCGTACTACAAATAAAAATTCTCTGAGAGGCAGGATAAATAAAGCCTTCAACCTCCATTTCTTATCTATCTTTTCTCTACCTCCTACAAAATAAATATTATAAACTAATTTTCTTATTATTTCATTAATAATTTCTTTTAAAAATTTAGAATCATAGCAATTATTGTTTTTTAATATAATATTGGTCCATTTAAGAAATTGATATAATTCTGCAACACTAATATAATTATTAGTATACATCACTTTAGTTACCAAAGCATCCGTAAATATTTTTTGATTGTAATTAATTTTTTTAAATAAATTTAACTTGATAATAATATCGTTCTCTAATTGAGTTTGTTTAAACTGAGAGGAAACCTGTTTGTCATGAACCCTATAGTAATAAAGTATTTCTTGTAAATTATGAAGTCTACAACTCCATACAGTCCTTGCCCAAAAATCATAGTCTTCAGCATGCCACATTTTTTTGCCAAAAGAAAAACCTTCATAAGACTTACGCCTTAACATTGTAGCTCCCAAACTCATAGGATTACTTAATAGCATATAAGACTTAATTTCTTTGTGAAACTCTTTATGCTTAATAATAACCTTACTTGCACTAAAGGCTTGTAACCAACATCCACATGCATCAATGTCCGTATTTAATTCTAAAAAATTAATTTGTTTTTCAAACCTATTCAAAACATTGATATCATCCCCATCAACTCTTGCTATATATTTTCCTTTAGCAACTTTAAAGCCTATATTTAGACTATCTATTAAACCTTTATTTTCTTCTTTTTCATAAATCTTAATTCTGTCATCCTTATAGTTTCTGATAACATCCAAAGTGTTGTCCGTAGAGCAATCATCAATTACTATAATTTCAAAATCTTGTATGGTTTGGTTTAATATAGAATCCATACATTCTTTTATGTACTTTTCTACATTATAAACAGGTAAGACAACAGTGATTAGTGCCATAATTTTCTTATTTGCCTTATATAATACTTAATGTAAAAAAATAATGCCCCAATACCATTAATTTTTATATCAAAAAATAAATATTTAAAAACAGATTTAAAATTTCTCTGAGCAATTAAATCCAATATATAAGTATTCATTACCTTAGTAACAGTTGCTTTTTGATTTGAATTATATTTTTTGGGAGATAACTCTAAATACTCATATATTTTTATCAATTGATTAGCTTCATGTTCATGATGTTTTACTTTAGAGTTTGATAACATTAAACCATTATTATGAATTCTATAACAAGCAAAAACCTCATTACTTCTATAAGCTAAGCAACCATCATTTTTAAGTATTATTGTATATAATGCCCAATCACCATATAAAATATTTTTATACTCCTTTGGATAATCAAATTTTACATTTCTAAACATTACTGTTAAAGTTGATAAATTATTTTGAGTATAAAAATTTTTTAAAGTTAAAACTCTTTCTTCTTTTTCTGATCTACATAATATTTCCTTATTATTATCTTCATCTTGAAAATAAAAACTAGCATTTGCTGAGTGTATAACATACTCCTCATTTGCTTCCAAAAAATCTACTTGCTTTTGCAACTTTAATGGATCTATCCAATAATCATCGCCTTCGCACATGGCTATGTATTTCCCCCTTGCAGACATCCTGTTCCAAAGACCATTAAATCTACATATAAATTTACCGTTCTCAAAATACTGAGACGTTTTTCTATCTCGTAAAAACAATCTTATTTTATTAGGGTATTTTTCTGCATATTTAATACATATTTCTCGAGTACGATCATCTGATTGATCTTCTCCAATTATTATTTCAAAAGTAAAATTAGTAACTTGTTTTAGTATACTATCTAAACATTCTTCAATAAAATTTTCATGATTGTATGTTGGTACTGAAATTGAAACTAATGGAATATGTTTATTAATTTCCTTGTTTTTCCCTAAATATTCATTTTTTTCTTCAATTAAAAATAATCTATTTAACTCTTTTTGAATCATATTTATTTATTTTCTAAAAAAATATTACTAATTCTTTTTACTGGATCAATCGGCTTTCCTTGATCATCTAAAACATGAATACCTCCATTATATAACCCTGTTTTCCATTTAATAGCATCCTTAAACTCTTCTTTTCCTTCCCATAAATACGGAACTGCAAAAACACCCTTTTTAAAAATTTCATATAATCCTTGTGCAGAATAAGGATTCATAACATTTTCCTCAATAATAGCTCTAATCTTCTTAACTGACTGATATAAATCTTCTGTTCTAGTATTTACATCTTTATTATTAATCATATTATCTATATGTCCAGCTTTTTTAAGTTTCCTATATTCTTTTAATGCTAATGTTGTTATTTGAATACTTTCATTAATTATTTTTGGCGTTGCTAATTCTACTGCTTCACAATAACTTACAACATGAATAATGTCAGGACTTTTAGGGTTTTCTGGTTCTATATCGTCCATCATTGCCGTTACTGATGCTAATTGCATTCTTGCTTTTTCTAGATCTGGTGAAAAATAATCTAAACCTGCCCTGGGCTGAAGAAATACAGTAAAATTTTTATCCTCTAATTCCCTTACTAATTTTAACAAAGCTCTTGCTTTGGCTAAATCCTGTATACCTAATGTATATTTAGGGGTATTAAGCATAATTTGTAAAACAAAATACTTAATCCCATGCTTTTTAGCAGTAATTGCTGCTAAATAAGCAGAGAGAATATATGTGTAATCATCTCCTCCTCTAAATGAAAAATGATGTGGAATGTTTGGTTCAAATGGTTTATTATATAGTGCTATAATTTTAAGAGTTTCTATATGATTAATTAAATTAGTAAGTACATTATGTGGACCTCTACCATCTATTTTATTAAACCACCAAAAAGATAATGCGTGCCACGATATATTTATTGTGCGCTCATAAATTTTGGCCATTTTTTGTGTTTCACGTGTACCTGAATATGTTCTAACTAACATTGGTCTTGAAGCTTCCCATATTTTGTATAAATCTTCTTCTGAATTAATGGGAACTCCTCCACCATTGGGCTTGTCTTTCCAATCGGTACCAAAATCAGACTGACTTAATTGAGATGAACCAACTGACACTATATCTAAGAATTTTGTTTCAGATAATGTTTTTAACCAATTATGAAACTCTTTCTTTACCTCTTCATAGTTTGAGTTATAAGGACCTACATGAACTCTCATTAAAGGAAGATTACTTTCTTTCTTATTATAAGTAATTTTCTCAACTAAAGTGTCTTTAAAGCTACCGTAAGATGGATACTGAATTCTTTTTGGTGGAGTAACAAAATTATATTTCCGAGATAATATTAAATCTTGTGAAAAATCCATCCTTGCATCATCATATTTTGAACCTTTCATTAATTCAGTAGGGATTTTATTCTCAGGTACATTAAACTTCTTTAACGTTTCTAATTGTGTTTCATCCCCTATAAAAACAGATACCTTATTATTATATTCCTGTTTAATTTTTTTACAAGCTTCAGGAAGACCTGCAAAATGAACAGATTTGATTGGACCACCAAGTTCAGCTAATAAAAGTTTATCTTTCAAAAAATAATATACTTTCCCGAAATTAGTTTGAGCATCTTTAGGATCTAATCTATAACTAAATCCTAAAATTGTTATATTATTCTTGAAAATCCACTTCTCAAGAAGACTTAAATTATGTATGTCTGATATATCTGCTACAGCTTTGGCAATTATTGCATTTCCTATAACAACTTTGTAACCGCAGTCTTCTATAATTTTCCCAAATGTAGAAATACCCAGTGTATGGATATCATTCTCCGGTCTTATTAATCCAAAAACATCATTATCTTCTATATAATATTCCATATAACTATTGTTAAAGTGAATTTATAAATTGTTCTTTACTTAAATGATCAATACCCAGATTTTTTAAGGTACGTCCATTAGTCTTAAAATCAACTTTTAATAAAGATTCCATTATATTAAAAACAGCAGTTAATAAAGGCACTTCAACTTTTGCTAATTTAGCTAACTCCATAAATGGTAAAATTCCAGTAGGAAGATCTTCAGTTACCAATCTCGTTTCAAGCTTATCTGGTGCAGTAATTAAAAAGTACGCAGGATTATTTTTCATCTTATCACACAGGGTATCTCCTTGAATATTTGAATATGAAAATGAGACCCAATCACTAACAGAAATCAAGTCTAATCCAAAAGATTTTCCTATTAACAATCTTTCTTTATCTAGTTTCATTAAAAAATCAGCAATTGTAGGTGTCATATCATTATAAAAATAAAACATGTCTCCTCTTTCTATCGAAGCTGCATTAAACATTACAACTGAAGGATGAAAAATAGCTCCAATATTTTCTAAACTTGTTTCTAAAACACTTTTTGCTTTAATAAAACAATTATAAATTTGATTTATAATATTCAAAACATAATCTGTATCAGTTGAAGGATACGCAGCCAAAGGAACTTTATTCTTTACACCAATTATTCTAACCTTTCCTTTCCCTTCAGCTCTACAAGCATAAATTAAACTTTGAGCCTCGGCAATATAAACTCGTTTATTTGAATAATTTTCTACCTCATTTCTAAACTCTAAAGCTCCTAAAGTTCTTCCTGGGTTTAATAAAATTATTTGATTTTCTTTTAAGTATGGAGCTATGTTTTTAGCTACTTCTTTATGAGCAGAGGCTACAGTTGTTACCATTATAATATCTGCATCATCAATAGCATCTTGGTAATTATTAGTTACTTTCTTTACTTTTCCATCACCTTGTATAAAACCACTTAGAGTTATTTTCTTAGTAGTAATAATGTCTGTGAACTGATCAGTATTTCTATTAAATAAAGTTATATCATATCCCAATTTTCCAAAATGACCCGCCATAGCTTGTCCTCCATTACCAGCTCCTAAAATTGTAATTGAATATTTTTTTGACATTATAAATTTATTTACTAAAAGTAAAATACTACTATTTTAAACTTGATAATTACCTTTCAAATTATTTTAATCATTAACTTTTCTAAAAATAAAAAATGTATTCCCATAAGTACTGTTATCATCTTTACGAACTTTTCTAAATGATAAAGCAACCATAATAGAACTCATTATCCTATAAATATAATACCTATTTGCACGAATACTTTTTTCACTATAATCTTTTCCTTTGACAAAAATACGCTTGAAAACAGGAGCGATATATCTTTCAAATAATTTATGAATTGAATAGGTTATTAAAGAACTCTCTTCAACTGTAAAGCCACATTCCTTTGCAATTTCGGAATACTCATTTGATGTTCTTCGACACCAAAAATCTCCTTGCTGACGAAGTGGACCTGTTTGTTCAAATATTATGAAATAACCATCATCGCTAAGTTTATTATGAATATTTTTAAATAGAGCAAGGATAACATCATCATTTAAAACATGAGCAAAAACTGCTATTGAATATACTAAGTCTAAATTATTCCATTCATTATTTATACCATTTGAAGAAACCTCTAATAAAGCCTCAGGGCAATTTTTCTTAGCCTGTTCTATCATTGATTTTGAAATGTCAATACCATACCATTTTTTTGGTAAATCAGTAAACGAAAAATACTTAAGATACTGACCATCACCACACCCAAAATCACAAACATTAACTACTTCTTTATTCTTAATTAACTTGCTTAGTTTTTCACGTACAATTTTCCTTCTACTATAATAATATGGAACTGCTGTTATTGTATA
This sequence comes from Polaribacter marinus, assembly GCF_022662535.1. Classification (GTDB taxonomy): domain Bacteria; phylum Bacteroidota; class Bacteroidia; order Flavobacteriales; family Flavobacteriaceae; genus Polaribacter; species Polaribacter marinus. The sequence continues at coordinate 244,294 of NZ_JAKQYM010000002.1, read as the reverse complement.
AAAAACTTCTTTTTTATAGGTGTATGAAATCTCTCCTCTTTCTTCCCAATAATCTTTATTTTGTTTTTTTTTCATTTAAACAAAACTTTATATAATTCTCAAGTTTATTCCATCTTCTCCCAAAATTTCAATTTCTTTTTTGGCAGTTTCAAATTTATGTTGATAAACAAGATTGTCGTTATCAGCAATCAAATAACCTGCTGGACGGTCTGAACTACTAATATTATTAGTTATTTCTGTTCCACAGTTTTTATATAAATAAAAATCTTCTATTATTTTTTTTTCTAATAACAACTCAACCCCAATAACTTTATTAAAAACACCCTTTTTTGTATATATATAATTGACTGAAGCATTTTTAAATAATAGCATGTTGTTTTTTGGTCTAATTGTTTTTCTTTCAATAGTTGCTAAAAAACAATCTAAAACATTATAATCTCTTATCTTTTTAATAAAATGATGTTTTGAACCTCCTCCAATTCGAGAACTAAATTCAATAACAAACACCCCATCATCATTAATTATTAATTGTATCAAAAGAAGTACATTTTTTAAATCAAAAGCTTGTGATATTTTTATTGCAATTTGCTCTATTACAGATTTGTGTTCATTATGAATTTCTGAATTAAATAAACTTTGAACTATTGTAAAATTATTATGATTTTTTTCAAACTTCACATTTTCTGAAATCATCAATGCTTCAGCTTTACCATCACTAATTAAAACGTCAGCACTATATTCTTTTCCGGCTATAAATTCTTCTACAATAATTTTTTTATCACGACTAATTTGCATAGCTTCTTTCATGGAAGCTTTAAGCTCATTTTCTGATTTCACTTTAATCACCCCTTTTGAACTATTAGCATCTGACGGCTTAACAACTAAAGGGTATGATATTTCAAGTTCACTACTCTGAATGTCATCAACTATTTGAAATTTAGCGGTAGGAACTCCATACTCTTTAAAGACCTCTTTCATAAAAGTCTTATTCGTTAAACTCAAAGCTTTATCATAAGTTAAATGACAAGGTAAACCCATCTGCTCGCAAACATATGCCATAGTAAGTAAAGCTTGGTCTATACAGGCAGCAATTACAAACGATACTTTATTTTTTATAGCAATTTCTAATACAGCTTCTTTATTTAAAGTACTTTCTTGTATATATTCATCTGCAAAACATTTAGCAGAAGGATTAGCTGTATAATCAACTAACAATACATGAAATTTTTTATTTTTTAATATTTTTATCAAGTCAATATGATCTTGTGTTCCCCCTAAAACTATGACTTTTTCTTTCTTCATACGATAACATAATTATTCTTTAACAACTTAATATAATATTAGATATTAATTTTATGTTTTCTTCCGTCAAATCATAATACAAAGGCAAACACAAAACTCTAGCTGCAATACTTTCAGAAACTGGCATTTTTTGTGTACCAACATAATTTAAGGTGTTTAATGATGGATAAAAATATCTTCTAGGATATATCTCCTTTTTATTAAGTTCTTTTATCACTCTTAATAACTCTTCTTCTGTATTAAATATAACAGGGTAATAACTATAATTCCAATTGGTATGATCTCTTATTTTAATCTTTCTAATTTTTGAAAAATCTAAAAAAGTATTATATCTACCCACCACCTTTTTTCTATCTGAAACAATTTCTTTAAAATATGGAAAAATAGCTAATCCCATAGCAGCTTGCAATTCACTCATTTTTGCATTGATACCAATCCCATGAAAAGATGTTGCTGTTTTATGTCCAAAATTGTGATGGTAAAACAATTTCTCATGTAATTCTTTAGATTTCGTAAATATGGCTCCGCCTTCTCCTGTATGAAATATTTTTGTTGCATGAAAACTACAAGTGCTTATATCTCCATAATTAAATATGGATTGCTTATTATAAGTTACACCAAAACAATGCGCAGCATCATAAATAACTTTCAAATTGTATTTTTTTGCTATTTTTTCAATTTCTATAACGGCACAAGGGTTCCCAAAAACATGAGTAGCCAATATTGCCGAAGTTTTATTTGTAATTGCAGCTTCAATTTTAGTTTCGTCTATCGTTAAATTTTCTGAATCAATATCCACAAAAACAGGTTTACAATTTTCCCAAACAATACTCGATGTTGTAGCTACATAACTAAAGGGCGTGGTAATAATTTCGCCTCTTAAATTTAATGCTTTTATTGCTATTTGTAATGGAAGTGTACCGTTTGTAGTAGCAATAATATTTGGAATCTTTAAGTAATCTTTTAATTTACCTTCTAATTCCTTTACCAATTCTCCTCTATTTGTTAACCAACCTTTCTCCCAAGCTGATTTTAAAATAGCTTGATACTCTTCTTGTGGCGGTAAAAAAGTTTTAGTAACATTTATCATACTATTTTATGATTTCCCATTTAAACTGTGGTTTTATATACCCTGGTTCTTTTCCCATATAAACGCCTAATTCTCTTTGTCTATCAATCACAGTAAACATAGCAATATCTTTTTCTACAAAAATGGCAGTCTTTCTATTTTTCACTAAAAAGAAAGACAGGAAATACTGACCAGATTGAAAAAATGAAGCTGGAAAATTACACTTAATATTATTTTCTCCTTCCTTTAAAGAAATATCTTTAGAATTACTAAAAGAAAACATAGCCTCTCCCATCTCATTATATAAATGGTAAGTAATATGATAATAATCTTCCTTGATATCTTTTAATGTAATGTTTGTAATTAATGACAACTCATCATCTTCCACCAATTTATCATCATTCTTTTTTCCAATAACCTCAATAGCATTTAGTCTAAAAACATCATTTTCATACCTCCCTGCTTCAAATTGTTGATTTCCTTCATTCTTTCCTAAATAATAACTAATCGCATTATCAACATCTGTATCAATAGACACTTTTCCATTTTCTAATACAATAGCCCTAGTGCACAAACTTTTTACCGAAGCCATGTTATGACTTACAAACAAAACTGTTCTACCTCCACTGGTAGAAATGTCTTTCATCTTCCCTATAGCTTTCTTTTGAAAATCTGCATCTCCTACGGCTAAGACCTCATCAACAATTAAAATGTCTGGTTCTAAAAAAGCGGCTACAGCAAACGCCAAACGAACAGTCATTCCACTAGAATATCTTTTTACAGGTGTATCTATATAACGTTCACAACCAGAAAATTCTATAATCTCATCTAATTTAGAAATAATTTCTTTTTTGGTCATTCCTAAAATGGCTCCATTTAAGAAAATATTTTCACGCCCCGTCATTTCTCCATTAAACCCAGTTCCAACCTCTAGTAAAGAGGCTATTTTACCATTGTATTTAATAGAACCCGTTATAGGACCTGTTACCTTAGAAAGAATCTTAAGCAAGGTTGATTTTCCTGCCCCATTTCTACCAATTATCCCAACAACATCACCTCGTTCAACCTCGAAGTTTATATCTCTTAATGCCCATACATAATCTGAATTTCCTTTTTTTGATCTGTCATTGGTTTCTCCTATTTTTAAAAAAGGATCATCTTTTCCTCGTATTTTATAAATAAATCTTTTAAAATCATCCGCTAAACTTCCCGAACCAACATTACCTAATCGATATTGCTTTGATAAATTCTCAACTTTTAAAATAATATCTTTCATAAACTTAAACAGTATCTATAAAGTTCTTTTCTGATCTATTAAATACAATAACTCCTACAAACAAAAGGCCTAAAACTAAACCTATAGTTATTATAAATAAATTGGTATCAAAATGATAACCACTTGTGCCAAATAATAAATACCTACTCATTTCTATAATTCCTGCAAGTGGATTATATTCTACAATCCAAGCATAATCGGGCATTTTTTCCTTAAAAAAAGAAATGGGATACATTACGGCAGATAAATACATTAGCAATTGCAAACCGAAGTTTACTAAAATTTTCATATCTCGATACTTTGTAACAAGAGCGGATATAATTAAACCTAACCCCAAACCTAATAATCCCATCAAAATAATTACTACAGGGAAAAATAAAATAACTGGAGTTAATTTTAAGTTTGCTCCAGAAATATAATAATATGTATAAAAACAGGCGAGTATAAATAATTGTATTCCAAACTTAAACAAATTAGAAACAATGGAAGTTAAAGGTGCTATTAATCTTGGAAAATATACTTTTGAAAAAATTCCTGCATTTGAACTAAATGACGTAGAAGTAGAAATTAAACAAGTTTTAAAATATCCCCAAACAATAATTCCAGACATATTAAACAAAAAAGCTGGAGTTTCACCTGTTGAAACATTTGCTACATTGTTAAAAATTAAAGTAAAGACTACTGTTGTAAACAAAGGCTCTAACAAATACCACAAAGGCCCTAACACTGTTTGTTTATATACTGTTACAATATCACGTTTCACAAACAGCATCAACAAATCTCTATACCGCCATACTTCCTTTAAATTTAAATCGAATAAACTATTTTTGGGTGTTATTTCAAAAAGCCATTTATCATTCTGCATCTTAAATAATTGTATTAAAAACAAATATAATTTATTTAATGCGTTTTTTTAACTTTTATGAAGCAGATTAACGCTTACTTTTTTAAATTTGACTAAAATTATTTTCTAATGAATAAACAATTAATAGAATGTGTTCCTAATATTAGCGAAGGAAGAGAACTAAACAAAATTCATACAATTGCAAATATTGTAAAAACAGTTGAAGGTGTGAAACTCTTAGATGTAGATCCTGGTAAGGCTACAAATAGAACCGTAATTACTTTTGTTGGTGAACCTGAAAATGTTATTGAAGCTGCATTTAGACTGATAAAAAAAGCTGCGGAATTAATAGATATGAGCAAACAAACTGGTGCACACCCTCGTTTTGGTGCTACAGATGTTTGTCCGTTGGTTCCAATTGCTAACATCTCCATGGAAGAAACAACTAAATATGCACATCAATTAGGAAAAAGAATTGGTGATGAGCTAGGAATTTCTGGATATTTTTATGAAAATGCAGCAACATCTAACGCCCGAAAAAACCTTGCTACAGTACGTTCTGGAGAATATGAAGGATTAAAAGAAAAATTATCTAATACTAATTGGAAACCAGATTTTGGTCCAACAACATACAACAAACAAATCATTTCGTCTGGAGTCACAGCTATTTCTGCACGTGATTTTTTAATTGCATATAACGTTAATTTAAATTCAACTTCAACTCGTAGAGCAAATGCCATTGCTTTTGATATCCGTGAAAATGGAAGAGTTAAATTAGTGGATGGAAAAAAAGTCATTGGTAGTAATGGAGAGCCTGAGAGAATTCCTGGTAAATTAAAAGCAGTAAAAGGAATTGGTTGGTTTATTGAAGAATACGGAATTGCTCAAATATCGTATAACCTAACCAACATTTCAATTACTTCTATGCACGAAGCTTTCTATGAAACAGATTTTGCTGCAACCAAAAGAGGTTTACGAGTAACAGGTTCCGAATTAGTTGGTTTGGTTCCCTTACAAGCCATGTTGGATGCTGCTGATTTTTATCTAAAAAAGCAAGAACGTTCTTTAGGGATTAGTGAAAGTGAAAAAATAAAAATTGCCATCAAATCTTTAGGCTTAGACGATTTAAAACCCTTTAATCCCCAAGAAAGAATTATTGAATATGTAATGAATGCTGATGCTGATAAAAAATTAATTGACTTTACTGTAAAAGACTTTGCAGAAGAAACAGCATCAGAATCTATGGCTCCTGGAGGAGGAAGTATTTCTGCTTATGTTGGTGCTTTGGGAGTTTCCTTAGGAACTATGGTTGCAAATCTATCGGCACATAAAGCAGGTTGGGATGCTAAATGGGAATACTTTTCTAATTGGGCAGAAAAAGGACAGAAATATAAAAATGATTTATTATTCTTGGTAGATGAAGACACCAATGCGTTTAATAAAATTATCGATGGGTTTAGAATGCCAAAAACTAATGCTGAAGAAATTGAAATTAGAAAAAAAGCAATTGAGGAGGCAACAAAATATGCTACAGAAATTCCTTTTAAAGTTATGAAAACCGCATATAATTCAATTGAAGTAATGTTAGAAATGATGAAAAACGGATTGCAAAATTCGCTTTCGGATGGAGGTGTTGGTGTTTTATGCGCTAAAACGGCTGTTACTGGAGCATATTTTAATGTAAGAATTAATGCAAAAGATATAAAAGACAGACAATTTGCGGAAGAAATTTTAGAAAAATCCGAAGAAATTTATCAAAAAACTATTGTTTTGGAAAATGAAATGATGGATTTAATCAATAAAAATATTTAATCTTATTCAGAAAAGGAAACTTTCATTTTTATAAAATATTCAAGTCATTTTACATTTTTAATGTAGAATGACTTTTTTTTTGGGAAAAAAGTTTAGATATAAGTTTAAAATTACAAAAAACTCTGAATAGCTAATTCATATCCTTTTAAACCAAAGCCAAATAAAACACCTTTTGCATTTGGGGCAATATAACTTTTATGCCTATACTCTTCACGAGCATGAATATTAGAAATATGTACTTCTACAACCGGAGTTTCAATTCCTTTTACAGCATCACCTATGCCAACAGAAGTATGTGTATATGCCGCTGCATTTAAAATGACACCATCATAATCAAAACCAACTTCATGTAACTTATCTATAATTTCTCCTTCAATATTAGACTGATAATAAGACAATTCAATAGTTTTAAATTGTAATTGTAACTCTTTAAAAAAATCGTCAAAAGATGCGGAACCATAAATTTCTGGTTCTCTTTTTCCTAATAAATTAAGGTTTGGTCCGTTTATGATTATTAATTTCATAATTCAAAAATACATTTTTTAAACAAAAAAACGGAAGCAAAATTAAATTGCTTCCGTTTTTAATAATAATTTTGTTTTTATTATAATGCAAACATAGCACCAAATCCAAAATTAGAAATAGTAAAACCATCTTTACTCATTCCTGTATAAGATGCTTGTAACATTACTTTATCGCTAATAGCGTAACCAACCATTGGTCTGTAATAGAAAGCTCCTTCTTGTCCATTAGGGCTAATTCCAATACCATAACCTAAATCAGCTCCAATAGTAAATTTTTCTGAAGCAGCGTAACGACCAGCTGCAGCAATAGGTAAAAAAGAAGTATCATTAGCATCAATTCCTGTACCTAATATATCATTTTTTCCAAAATAATGAAGATAAGATACAGAAGGCCCTACTTTAAATTCATCTGAAAGATTAAATAAATAATTAGCTTCAACCGAAATAGCAAATGATGAAATATCACTCATATCTCCTGTTGGAAATCCTAAATTACCTCCTACGTTAAATGCCCCTTCTTGTGCATTTGCAGTTCCTAATCCACAAATTGCAAATACTGCAATAAATAATAATTTTTTCATAATAAAGTTGTTGTTTTAAATTTGAGCCGCGAAAATAAGACAAACCATACAAATGAACTATTATTATAATTTATATTTTTTGTTTAACAAAAACAACCTACATTTTAAAATAATTCATAAAAAAACGGAAGCTATTAGCTCCCGTTTTTAAAATATTAAATATTTAAGTCTTAAAAGTCAAACATAATTCCTAAACCAATATTAGAATAAGTTCCTCCTGTAACACTAACACCTGAATATGAAGCATTTAAATTCATAGAATCGCTTAATCCATAAACTACCATAGGTCTATAATAAAAACCTCCATCGTTTCCTGTTGAAGCTCCTAAAGCATAACCTACATCAGCTCCTAAACTAAATTTGTCAGATACAGCATATCTACCAACAACAGCTAAAGGAATAAAACCTGTAGAATCAAAACCATCTTTACCACTGTAATTTTGGTATCCAGCAGCAGCACCATATGTAAAATCTTCATCTGCGTTAAACATGTAGTTTAAATCAACTCCAAAAGAAAATGATGAAAAATCACTTACATCCCCTACTGGAATTCCAAGATTTACACCTCCACTAAATCCACCTTGTGCATTTACTGTTCCTAATCCAAAAATTGCAAAAGCTGCAATTAATAATACTTTTTTCATAATATATTTGTTTAAATTTATGAAGCAAATATAAACAAAAAATAATACCAACAAATTAAACTCTTAAATTTAAGTTTTTTTTTAGACTAAAAGAATAAAAATGAAATATTCTTTTTTATTAAAATTGATGGTTACTTTTGTTATATTTATAATATATGAATTGGCAAAATGCAATTAAAGATTATCAGCTTTTTTTAAAAATAGAAAGAGGTTTGTCTCAAAACACAATAGATAGTTATTCTAGAGATTTAGAAAAGTTACAGTCTTTCTTAGAAGAAAATGCAATTAAAGTTACTCCTATAACTATTGATGATGATTGCATCCAACAATTTATTTATGATGCTGCTAAGAAAATAAACCCTAGAAGTCAAGCCAGAATAATTTCTGGTTTACGCAGTTTTTTTGATTATTTAATTTTTGAAGATTATAGAGAAAGCAATCCTACCGATTTAATTGAAGCTCCTAAAATTGGGAGAAAATTACCAGACACACTTTCTGAAGATGAAATAAATGAATTAATATCTGCCATTGACCTAAGTCATCCACAAGGTGAAAGAAATCGAACTATTTTAGAAACCATCTATAGTTGTGGCTTGCGTGTTAGTGAGCTTATTTCTCTAAAAATTTCTGATTTATTTTTTGAAGAAGGCTTTATAAGAGTTCTTGGTAAAGGAAACAAGCAACGTTTTGTACCGATTCATCACAGTGCTCAAAAATATATTCTATTTTATATAAATAATATTAGAGTCCATATAACTGCTCAAAAAGGTTTTGATGATATTGTTTTTTTAAATAGAAGAGGAAAAGGTTTGACTAGGCAAATGATTTTTATGATTTTAAAAGGTTTGGCAGTTAAAATCGATTTAAAAAAGAAAATTAGTCCACATACTTTAAGACATTCATTTGCAACTCATTTATTAAAGAATGGTGCAGACTTAAGGGCTATACAACAAATGTTAGGACATGAAAGCATTACAACTACAGAAGTCTATGTACACGTAGATAAAAGTTATTTAAAAGAAGTAGTAGAAACATATCATCCTAGAATGTAATAATACAACCTACATAATATAGTTTTTTATATAACTTTTTAAAAGTCACATAGTAAGAAAAAAGAATCTCACCTTTATTTCTTTTAAAAAAATAGTACATTATTTTTAATTTTATACTAGTATATTTTATAAAAAATACTAATATAATTATATAAATATACTAATGTTTTAATAAAATAGTTATGAATGTCCTATAAAAAAGCCTTTCAGACTTACAAAATTTTTAAAGTAAAAAAACCTTGAGTAAATACCCAAGGTTTTTATTTTTTATATATAAGTACTCAATTTATTTAGCCACGTTTACCGCTCTTGTTTCTCTAATTACTGTAACTTTAACTTGACCTGGATATGTCATGTCGTTTTGTATTTTTTGAGAAATGCTAAAAGACAACTCAGCAGCTTTTGTATCATTTACTTTACCACTTTCAACCATAACACGTAATTCACGTCCTGCTTGAATAGCGTAGGCTTTTTGTACTCCTGTGAATCCAAAAGCAATTTCTTCTAAATCTTTTAAACGTTGTATGTAAGAATCTAATACTTGACGTCTTGCTCCTGGTCTTGCTCCTGAAATAGCATCACAAACTTGAACTATTGGAGAAATTAAACTTTTCATTTCAATCTCGTCATGGTGAGCTCCAATTGCATTACAGACTTCTGGTTTTTCACCATATTTTTCTGCCCATTGCATTCCTAAAAGAGCATGAGGAAGTTCGCTTTCAGTATCTGGAACTTTACCAATATCATGCAATAAACCAGCTCTTTTAGCCATTTTAGCATTTAAGCCCATTTCTGCAGCCATAATACCACAAAGGTTTGCCACTTCTCGAGAGTGTTGTAATAAGTTTTGTCCGTAAGAAGAACGGTATTTCATTCTTCCGATAGTTTTAATCAACTCTGGATGTAAACCATGTATTCCTAAATCTATTACTGTTCTCTTACCAACTTCTATAATTTCTTGTGTTATCTGATTTTCAGTTTTCTTTACAACTTCTTCAATTCTTGCAGGATGTATTCTACCATCAGTAACCAATTTATGCATAGATAAACGAGCAATTTCTCTTCGAACAGGATCAAAGCAAGAAAGAATAATTGCCTCTGGAGTATCATCAACAATAATCTCTACACCGGTAGCAGCTTCTAAGGCTCTAATATTTCTTCCTTCACGTCCAATGATTCTACCTTTAACATCATCTGATTCTAAGTTAAAAACAGAAACACAATTTTCTACTGCTTGTTCTACACCAACTCTTTGTATAGTTCCTAAAACAACTTTTCTAGCTTCTTGCTCTGCAGTTAATTTAGCTTCTTCTACAGAAGTTTGTATAAAAGCCATTGCTTCTGTTTTAGCTTCATCTTTTAAAGAAGAAACAAGTTCTTTTTTAGCATCTTCTGCAGATAGACCAGAAATTTGCTCTAACATATCTACGTGACGTTTGTGCATTTTTTCTAGTTCTGTTTCTTTCTTTTCTAAAAAATCTAGTTTATTATTAAAGTCGTTTTCTTTTTGCTCTAAAGAACGATTTAGTTTCTTGTTCTTATCTACTTCTGAAGCAACTTGAGACTCTCTATCTCTAATTCTTTTTTCTACATCAGATATTTTTTTCTCTCTAGATAAAATAACCTTTTCATGTTCTGATTTTAATTCAATAAATTTCTCTTTTGCTTGTAATATTTTATCTTTTTTAATTGATTCTGCATCAATTTTAGCTTCTTTTAAAATTGCTGTAGCTTCTTTTCTAGTACCGTTAAGTAACTTTTTTCCTTTTGCTTTTTCTAAAGCTTTTGCTATTATAAAACCTATTGCAGTTCCTAATATAACTCCCACAATAACGGGTAGTATCATCTCTATCATAATTTCTGTTTAGTATATAAAAAAAGCCTACATTAGTTGGGTTTATATAAACTCCATTATGGTAATTATAGGACTAACTAGTTGATCAAGGATCCATTCTAAGACGGCATGCTTTAGCAACTAAGACTTATCCTTCATAATAGATTAGTGTTGAGTTTATCAAACAAATTACTAACGTAGGCAGTGTGTTGTTAATGTATTTTAATGAACTTATTTTAAATGTGTATTGACTAAATTAGTCAGCTCATTTATTTTTTTTATTGCTTCTGTATTTGTAGAATCTTTTTCTAAAGATTTTATCTCTAATTTAGAAGCAAATTGTAAAGCACACATCGCTAAAACATCTTGTTTATCACTTACTGCGTAATTTTGCTCATACATAGAAATTAACTTATTTATAGCATTTGCCGCTTTACGCATCCCTTCTTCTTCTTTAGTGTTGTTAACACTTAAAGGATATGTTCTACCTGCAATTACAATATTAATCTTTAGTTTTCCCACAATGTAAAGAACTTTATTCTTGCAACTGAATTATACATTTATCTATTTCTCTAATTAATGTATTTATTTTCAGTTTTGTATCTTTTGTATCTGTACTACTGCCGTTAATAGTTTTTGCAATTTTTAACAAATCATATTCTTTTTTTTGCTTTATTAATAACTGCTCTTTTTCTATAAGCTGATGCTGTAATCTTGTGCTACTTTGAAGCAAAATTTCATTTTCATTTTTTAAAAATTCATAATTAGAAAGTAGTTCTTGTAACTTATCTTCCAGTAAATGAATTGCTTCTAGTGTATTACTCATCTTACTTATTAGAATAAACTATGCTTACAAAGTTAATATTCTGTTTTTAATATTACAACTTTTAATTGCTTTTTTATCAAACAATTGATTCTGAGCTCTTTAAAAAAAGAAGGATTTTTATTACTTTTATCAAAAATTATTATCTTTTGAAAAAACTTATTTTAATATTTATTGCTACTACTAATTTACTAGGATTTTCTCAAGAAAAATATCCACAAAATTATTTTAGCCCCCCATTAAATATTCCTATCATTCTTGCTGGTACTTTTGGTGAACTTCGCAGTAATCACTTTCATGCTGGGGTAGATATTAAAACTCAAGGTAAAGAAGGCTTAAAAGTTTATGCTGCTGCAGATGGTTATGTTTCTAGAATAAAAGTACAACAATTTGGTTACGGTAAAGCCATTTACATCACTCATCCTAATGGATATACAACCGTTTACGGGCATCTTAGTAAATATGCCGATAAGATTGAAAATTACGTAAAATCAATACAATATAAAAAAGAAAGTTATCAAACAGGAAACTTATTTTTTAAACAAGATAAATTCCCTGTAAAAAAAGGCGATATCATTGCTTACTCTGGTGATACAGGTGGTTCTGGAGGTCCACATTTACATTTTGAAATTAGAAATACATCAACAGAAAAGGTAATAAATCCTTTATTATTTGGATTAAATGTTGAAGATTCTAAACCTCCAATTTTTCAATCTTTAAAAGTCTATATTTTAAGTAGTGATGCTAGAGTAAATACCCAAAAGAAAGGCTATACCATTCCAATAAAAAAATTAGAAAAAGGAAATTACATTGCAGATAGAATTTCTGCTAGTGGAATTATTAGTTTTGGAGTAAGTGTATTTGATAGATTAAACAAAGCAAATAATAAGAACGGCATTTATAGCTTAGAAATGCTGGTAAATGGAAAACGTTTTTATTATCACGATGTAGAAACCTTTTCTTTCTCTGAAAGTAAATACATCAATTTACATATTGATTATGAGCATTATAAAAGATACAAAAAGCGCTATCAAAAAACATATAAAGAAACAGCTAATAAATTATCTACATATGAAAAACTGATAAATAATGGGAAAATAAACATTAAAAAAGGGTTTAACTATAATGTAAAAATTATTGCTAAAGATTTAAAAGGAAACATCAGCACTATCAAAATTCCTATAACAGGTAAAGAAAGTAATGTGATTTTTGACGAACAAAAAGATACAACTGGATATAAAATTATAGCTAAAAAATTTCAAAAATTCACAAAAGAAAGCGTCACTGTTGCTTTTCCCAAAAACACTTTTTATAATGATCTCTTTTTAAATTTTAAAGTTGAAGATGACATCGCGAAAATTCATACACCAACAGTTCCATTAAATAAAAAATTTACTTTAACATTTAACGTTTCTAAGTTTACTAAAACAGAGCAACAGTATTTATATATTGCCAATTTAGAGTATCCCAAATATCCAAGGTACCAATCAACTAGAAAAAAAGACAGTACTTTTTTTACAACAACAAAAACGTTAGGTAACTACACACTACTAACTGACAAACAGAAACCTACAATAAAATTACTGTATTTTAAAGATGGTCAATGGATTTCTAGCCTAAAAACAATAAAGGTAAAGATTGATGATATTGGCTCTGGAATTAAAAACTTTAGAGCAACAATAGACGGTGAATGGATTTTAATGGAGTACAATCATAAAAAAAAGATATTAACCTATAATTTTAATGATAAAAAATTGGTTGGTAGCAAACATATCTTTAATCTTGTAGTTTCGGACAATGTTGGAAATACTAATGAGATTTCTACAACGTTCTTTAAAAAACAAGCTAACTAAAAACTACGTGAAAAAATTCTTACTCCTTATACTATTTATTCCTTTTTTGGCTTTTGCTCAAAAAACAACAATCCTTAAAGGAACCGTAAAAAATAAAAGTAAAGAACCTATTGAAGGAGTTTCTATAAAGTTTAACAATATAGGAACAACTACAGATAAAAATGGAAATTACCAATTAAGAATTCCTTTTAAAAAAGAAATAACATTAATTTTTAGACATGTTTCTTATAGAACATTTACAAAAAAAATTACTGCAAAAAGTAGAAATGGAGAACGCTACTCTCCTACCTTAATTTTAAAAACAGAAGAATTAGAAGAAATTGTTATAACAGACAATAAAAAAAATGCCGAAGGAATCATTAAAATTGATGTCAAAAAAGCACAAAACATTATTGGCCCAAATGCTGGTGTAGAAAACATAATAATGACACTTCCTGGTGTAAACAACAATAATGAGTTAAGTACCCAATACAATGTACGAGGAGGTAATTTTGATGAAAACCTTGTATATGTTAATGGTATTGAAATCTATAGGCCTTTTCTTATCAGATCCGGTCAACAAGAAGGACTGAGTTTTATTAACTCAAATATGGTACAAAACATTAACTTTTCTGCAGGTGGTTTTCAAGCTAAATATGGAGATAAATTATCATCTGTATTAGATATCACCTATAGAAACCCAAAAGAATTTGCTACAGCTATTGATTTTAGTTTATTAGGAGCAAGCGCTACTCTTGAAGGGTTACTTTTAAATAAAAAATTAAGTGTCCTTACCGGTGTTAGATATAGAGATAACAGTCTTTTTGTGAATAGCAAACAAATAGAAACTAGTTTTAGACCAAGATTTACAGATATCCAAACTTATTTATCATATACAGCTTCAGATAATTTAAAGTTAAATTTTTTAGGAAATTTTTCATTAAACAATTACAACTATAAACCTCTATCTAGAAGAACCCGTTTTGGTACGGTATCAGATCCCTTAGAATTAACCGTTTTTTACGATGGACAAGAACAAGATAAATATTTAACCCTTTTTGGAGCCTTATCTGCCGATTACAAAGTAAATGAAAAGTTGTCGTTTAACGGAACAGTTTCTAGATACAACACACAAGAAGAAGAATATTTTGATATTGCTGCTTCTTATCAATTAGGCGAAGTAGATGCAAATATCGGTTCAGAAAATTTTGGTGAAGTAGATTTTGCTCAAGGCATAGGTTCACAATTAAATCATGCTAGAAACGACCTAGATGCATTGATTACAAACTATCAAATAAAAGGGAAACTTAAAAATGAGAAACAAGAGTTATCATTTGGTATCAAATATCAAAAAGAAGATATTAGAGATAGAATTAGAGAATGGGAACTTATAGATTCTTTAGGCTTTTCTATTCGTCCACCAAATCATACAGGAAATAATCAACCCTATGAACCTTTTGAAGGACCAATTACTCCTTTTCAAAATGTTAGAGCCGATAATAATGTTGCTATTAATAGAGTTTCCGGATTTATTCAATTTAATGAAAAACGTTTTTGGAATGACCATGAAATTTGGTACAACATTGGCGTTAGAACACAATTATGGAATGTAAAAGCAAACGGTATTTCTTCTAAAAACCAACAGACAATTAGTCCGAGAGCACAATTTGCTATTAAACCAAATTGGGAAAAAGACATGTTGTTTAGAGTTTCTGGTGGATGGTATTCACAACCCCCTTCGTACAGAGAATTAAGAGATGCAAGTGGATTGATAAATATTGACTTGAAAGCACAGAAATCAATTCATATAGTAGCTGGAATGGATTACAGTTTTGAAATGTGGGAAAGACCTTTTAAACTAACTACAGAAGTTTACTACAAAGATTTATCAAATGTTAATGCATACTCAGTAGACAATGTTAGAATTCGTTATAGAGCAGATAATTTAACAACTGCCTATGCACATGGAATAGACATTCGATTGAATGGAGAATTTGTGCCTGGAAGCGAAAGTTGGGTAAGTTTAGGATATTTAAAAACTGAAGAAAATATAGATCACAGAGGAAACATTTCTAGACCCACAGATCAACGATTAAAATTTGGAATTCTTTTTCAAGATTACGTTCCAAATTTACCAAACCTAAAAGCATATTTAAATTTAGTGTATAATACAGGAGTTCCTGGAGGTTCACCGGCTTATTCAGATGTATATCAATTTCAAGAAAGATTGCGTGATTACAAACGTGCTGATTTAGGAGTGTCGTATGTATTTACTGATGCTAATAAAAGATACAAAACTGGTTGGTTGTCTAAATTTAAAGAACTTACCTTAGGCCTAGAGCTTTTTAATATGTTTGATATTCAAAACTCCATAACTAATACTTGGGTTAGAGATGTGTATTCTAAAACACAATTTGGAATTCCAAATTATATGACAGGAAGAGTTTTAAACTTTAAAGTTGGAATGAAATTTTAATTTATTATTCTGCTTCTTTTTTATTTAAAAAAACATTTATTGTTACATCCTCTTCTGCTTTTACTTCATTCCAAACTTTTGTTAAACTTGTACATAAAGGCAATTCATTTTTTTTATTAATCAAAATATATCTAGTAACATAAACATCATTTAAATCTTCTATTTTTAAAAAAAGTTTTTCTTTTTCAAAATAACTTCTTACCAATAAAAAATATTTACCTCTAGATACTGGCAATCCGTTCTCATAATATTTTCTATTTAATTTAGGGAAATTTTCTTTTAAATTATGATGAAAAATATAAATACTATCATTATTATAATACTTATAAACAGTCAATTCTGGCCTTCTTTTTTTATTAATAAATGCCACTTTATTACTATCTACTAGAGTAATTTTTAAGTTTTTAATTATTCTATTTGAAACACGATCTTTTACAGAAGTAATAAATAAACTTGAATGATCAAATCCACAATGCTGAGCTTTAAAGTTAAAACTTATAAAAAACAGCATTATAAAGAAAAATTTTTGAGTATTCATAAACCTTAAACTAAGAGTCCAATATCTGGGCTGCATGAACTTTCGTTTTTACCTTAGTAATAACATCCTCAATTATTCCTGTTTCATCAATTACAAAAGTTGTTCTGTGAATTCCATCATATTCTCGTCCCATAAATTTCTTTGGTCCCCAAACATCAAATGCATTAATTACCACTTTGTCTTCATCTGCTAATAATGGAAAAGGCAATTCATTTTTATTGATGAAATTTTGTTGTCTTTTAGCAGAGTCAGCACTCACGCCTAAAACATCATAGCCTTTTGCTAAAAAAGATTGATAATTGTCGCGTAAATCACAAGCTTCTGCTGTACAACCAGGGGTGCTCGCTTTAGGGTAAAAGAATAATACTAACTTTTTACCGGCATAATCAGAAAGTTTAATTGTATTTCCCTCTTGATTATTTGCTTCAAATTGTGGAGCCTTATCTCCTATTTTTAATGCTGTCATTTTTAGATGGTTTTTAAAGTTTAAAAGTACAAAGTTTATAAAGTATTTTCTAACGAATCCTAAAATAATAATTTAAAATTAGGAATTATACTTTACAACTTTTTAACTTTACATCTTTATAACTCATTTTATGACCAAACAAGAAAAAGTAAATTTTGTAATTGATATACTTGAAAAAAAATATCCAGAAATTCCTATTCCTTTAGATCATAAAGATCCATATACTCTTTTAGTTGCGGTTTTATTATCTGCACAATGCACTGATGTAAGAGTCAATAAAATTACACCTTTGTTGTTTGCTAAAGCGGATAATCCTTTTGATATGGTAAAAATGTCTGTAGAAGAAATTAAAGCGATTATAAGACCTTGCGGATTATCTCCAATGAAATCAAAAGGAATTTATGGTTTATCTAAAATTTTAATTGATAAATACGATGGAGAAGTTCCACAATCTTTTGAAGCTTTAGAAGAATTACCGGCTGTAGGTCATAAAACAGCTAGCGTTGTTATGAGTCAAGCTTTTGGTGTTCCTGCTTTTCCTGTAGACACCCATATTCACAGATTACTATACCGCTGGAACTTAACCAATGGAAAAAATGTACAACAAACAGAAAAAGATGCAAAAAGATTGTTTCCAAAAGAATTATGGAACGATTTACATTTACAAATAATATGGTACGGAAGAGAATATTCTCCTGCTCGTGGTTGGGATTTAGAAAAAGATATTATTACTAAAACAATTGGAAGAAAATCTGTTTTAGATGAATATTATAAAAAATTAAAATCATAAAAAAAGCCTCAATATACATTGAAGCTTTTTCCACTCTTAATTCAAATTCAATTCAATGAAGTCTTTTGATTTGGTTTTTATAAAAACTAATGATTTAGAAAAATTAATCAAAAATTGAACTGTTTCTTGTTTAGGTTGCATCTGTAATTCAGAAGGCTTTTTAGGGTAAATTTGCATCATATAGTTAATTTAATAGACTGGTTATAAAACTACTAACGTTGCTGATTTTTTTTTATTGTTAATTAACCAAAATAATTTTATGTTTTTCTATTAATTTTCTCATATTTATAAGAGCATAACGCATTCTACCCAATGCAGTATTGATACTAACACCAGTATTTTCGCTAATTTCTTTAAAACTCATATCTTTATACATACGCATCACCAAAACTTCTTTCTGCTCATTAGGCAGTTCATTTACAAGCTCTCTAACATCACTATAAATCTGTTCTTTTATCATTTGCTTTTCAGCATTTAGATTACCATCTCCTAAAACAGAAAAAATATCAAACTCATCTGTATTTTTAAATGCAGGCATTCTATTCGATTTTCTAAAATGATCAATCACCAAATTATGCGCAATACGCATTACCCAAGGTAAAAATTTACCTTCTTCGTTGTAATTACCTTTTTTTAAAGTTCTAATTACCTTTATAAATGTATCTTGAAAAACATCTTCAGTAATATCTTTATCCTGAACTTTACTGTAAATAAAACTAAACAAACGCTGTTGATGCCTTTTAATTAAAATTGCTAATGCATTTTCATCTCCTTTGATATATTCACTTACTAAAACACTGTCTTGTATTGTATTTGTGCGTATCATAATTACTTTTAAGAAAAACTGTAAGTTCCCTTATTTTATTAGTGGTTAATAAATTTTAAAGTAATTTTTTATCTATATACGTCTAATTTTGTGCGGTTTGTAAAACACAAATATGTGTATTATTTTTTAAAACTACAAATATTTTATCAAATTCCTTTTTTATTATTTTATAAAACGATGAAAAAAGTGGTATTTTTATAGCTTATATTTTTTATAAATGAAAGCAGACTTATCTACTATAAATCCTAAAGAAAACATTATTATAAAAGGAGCTAAACTCCACAATTTAAAGAATATAGATGTTGTAATACCTAGAAATAAGTTGGTTGTAATTACAGGTTTGTCTGGTTCTGGAAAATCTTCTTTAGCTTTTGATACGCTCTATGCAGAAGGCCAAAGACGTTATGTAGAGAGTTTAAGCTCTTATGCGCGTCAGTTTTTAGGAAAATTACACAAACCAAAAGTAGATTATATAAAAGGGATTGCTCCGGCAATTGCCATTGAACAAAAAGTAAACTCTACAAATCCACGTTCTACCGTAGGTACAAGTACAGAAATTTACGATTATATTAAATTATTATACGCTAGAATTGGTAGAACCTACTCGCCTATTTCTGGCAAAGAAGTTAAAAAATACACGGTTTCTGATGTGGTAACTTTTGTAAAAAAGTTTGATGAAAAAACAAAACTTTTATTGCTTGCCCCAATTTCTATTGATGAAAACCGTGATTTAAAAACCGTTTTACAAGTTTTAGAACAGCAAGGGTATGCCCGTTTAAAATGGAATGATACAGTTTATAGAATTTCGGATTTTCCTCAAGACGATTTTAAAAACGAGCCTTTATATTTAGTTGTAGACAGAATTATCACCAAAAACGATGAAGATTTTTACAATCGTTTAGCAGATGCAATTCAAACTGCTTTTTTTGAAGGAAAAGGCATTTGTTTTATCCAAAATTTAGCAGATAATAAAGTAGCTGAATTTAGCAATAAATTCGATTTAGACGGCATGTCTTTTTTAGAACCCAACACACATTTATTCAGCTTTAACAATCCGTATGGAGCATGCCCAACTTGCGAAGGGTATGGAAATGTAATTGGTATTGATAAAGATTTAGTAATTCCAAATACTGGTTTATCTATTTATGATGATTGTATTTTTCCGTTTAAAACACCTTCTTACATTCATTATAAAGAAGATCTAATTGCAGTAGCTTATCAATTTGATATTCCTATTCATAAACCTTGGTTTCAACTTACAGAAAAGCAAAAAGAGTTGGTTTGGAACGGAAATAAATCTTTTAACGGAATTCATCATTTCTTTAGTGTTTTAGAAGAAAAGAGTTATAAAATTCAGAATAGAGTTATGCTTTCTCGTTATCGAGGAAAAACAAAATGTACTACTTGTAACGGAAAGCGTTTAAGACAGGAAACTAATTTTGTAAAAATAAATGAGAAAACAATTTCTGATCTTGTTACACTTCCTTTAGATGAATTGGCAGTGTTTTTTAAAAATATCAAACTAGATAAATACGAAGCCAAAATAGGAAAACGTTTGTTAACAGAAATCAACAATCGTTTGCAATTTTTAACTGATGTTGGTTTGTCTTATTTAACCATCAACAGAACCTCTAACACCCTTTCTGGTGGCGAGAGTCAGCGTATTAATTTAGCAACTTCTTTAGGGAGTTCTTTGGTAGGTTCTATGTATATTTTAGACGAACCTAGTATTGGTTTGCATCCAAAAGATACAGAACGTTTAATTGGTGTTTTAAAAGATTTAAAAAATCTTGGAAACACGGTTGTGGTGGTAGAACACGATGAAGATATTATGAAAGAAGCCGATTATATCATTGATATTGGCCCAGAAGCTGGAACTTTTGGTGGTAATGTAGTTGCCGAAGGTAATTTTGAAGAAATCTTAAAATCAGATTCTTTAACCGCGAAATATTTAAATGAAGAATTAAAAATTGAAGTTCCTACTAAACGAAGAATATCAAAAAATAAAATTCAGATTATTGGAGCAAGAGAACACAATCTAAAAAACATTGATGTTAGCTTTCCATTAAACTGCTTATCAGTAATTACAGGAGTTTCTGGTTCTGGAAAAAGCACCTTGGTTAAAAATATTTTGTACCCAATTATGCAGAAAAAATTAGTGGGTTATGGAGAAAAAATCGGTCAACATACAGAAGTAAAAGGAGATTTTGACACTCTAAAACACGTAGAATTTATCGATCAAAACCCTATCGGACGTTCTTCTCGTTCTAATCCTGTAACTTATATCAAAGCTTATGATGATATTAGAGCTTTATTTTCTAATCAGAAATTATCAAAAATAAGAAACTACAAACCCAAGCACTTTTCTTTTAATGTAGAAGGTGGCCGTTGCGAGGTTTGTAAAGGCGAAGGAGAGGTTACCATAGAAATGCAGTTTATGGCAGATGTCCATTTAGAATGTGATGCTTGTAACGGAAAACGTTTCAAAAAAGAAGTTTTAGAAGTCAAGTTTGATGATAAATCCATTGATGATGTTTTAAATTTAACCATTGATGATGCTGTTCAGTTTTTCTCAGAAAACTTGGTTACAAAAATTGCTAGTAAATTAAAGCCTTTACAAGATGTTGGTTTGGGGTATGTAAAATTAGGACAATCCTCTTCTACCCTTTCTGGTGGAGAAGCACAACGTATAAAATTGGCTTCCTTTCTAGTAAAAGGAAACACAAAAGACAAGGCGTTGTTTATTTTTGATGAACCCACAACAGGTTTACATTTTCATGATATTAAAAAATTATTGGCGTCTTTTAATGCTTTAATCGACAAAGGGCATTCTATTATTGTGATAGAGCATAATATCGAATTGATTAAATGTGCAGATTATATTATTGATTTAGGTTTAGAAGGTGGTAAAAATGGTGGGAACCTTATTTTTCAAGGAACACCAGAAGAATTAGCTAAAAACAAGGAGTCTTATACTGCTAAATATTTGGCAGAAAAATTGATTTATTAGAAGCTATTTCCTGCTTTCACTACTCGCTTTTTTTATCCTTAAAAAGGAATAAAAAAGAGCTCAAACAAACCGTTCAATCAGGGCTAGAATTGTTTGCAAACAAAGTGAAATAAGAATTAGGCAAATGAATTTTAATAAAATAGATGATTTCTCAATCATTAAAAAACTCATTTCAAAGTGACAAACATTAGTAAATAGCAAAAATAGAAGAAGATGATAACAAATCTAACAGACAAACAAAAAGTAAATTGGGTAAGAACTCTTGCCATTCTTCCAGTTTTGGTGCTAATGATTTATGCTCCCAACTTGTGGATTTCAACAAAAGATTTTCCCGTAATTCCATTGTTTAGTTGGTTGCCTATTCCCAAAGATCCTTTCGATTATATTTTGGCTATCTCTTTTTTTACGGTACAAATTATTTACATTTTTAAACCCAAACGTTGGCTAGGAATAACCGTTGTTCTCTTTTATGTTTTTCTTGCTTTTATAGATCAAAATAGACTTCAGCCTTACTTTTATCAAAGTTTTTTAACCATATTAACTATTGTTGTTTTTAATAAAAAATCAGATAAAAAAAAGGTTGTTTATGCAATTATGCTCATCTTTTTTGCAACTTATTTTTGGAGTGGAATTCAGAAATTAAATGACATATTTTATATTCAATGGTTAAGCGCATTAAATAAACACATTCATTTTATCCCTCAATTTTTTTTAAAAGGATTTACCTATACAGTGCCTTGGTTAGAAGCTAGTATGGGAGTTTTATTGCTCTTTAATAAAACAAGAAAATTGGCAGTTGTTTCAATTGTATTAATGCATTCTATTATTACAATTCTATTATTTTATTTAGGATACGGTTACAACGTAGTTCCTTGGAACGTTCAAAATATACTGAGTATAATTGTTCTCTTTTGGTCATTCAAAACAGAAAATCCTTTAGAAATATTTACCAAATATTTTAACAAACAAAAAATATTAATTTTAGTTTTCACTATTCTCTTACCTTTTTCTAATTTCTTTGGTTTTTACGATAACCTACTATCATTTAGTTTCTTTACCTCTAAATTAAACTATTATTATATTGAAATTAGCGATGAATTAGATGAAAAACTACCCGAAAACATTCAACAGTATTATCGATTTTTAAATGGAAAAACCATTATTTATTGTAACGAATGGGCGGGAGACGTTAATAAAGTTTTGTTTTACCCAGAAGAAAGAGTTATTAAATTTACAGATGCATATTTACGTTCTTTTGCAAATAATCCAGACAAAAAGGGCTTGACCAAATTGGTAATTTATAATCAAAATTTAAATTAAACTACGAATTCTAAGCTACTTCTAACGAATTCTAAAACAGCCAAAATTTAATTCAAGTTCAGGTTTACTTTTACAGTGTATTAACATTTAAAAAAGTAAAATCATGAACACATTATTAAAGAAATCCGTATTTGTAGTTGGTATAATTGTAGCAACAAGTTCTTTTATTAGCTGCGATAAATCAAAAGGAGAATCTGTTGTGATTGCAGACAACACAACTTCTATTAACGAAAAAACGAGTGAGGTTGTAACAAGAAAACCCATAGTATTTATTGCAGGATTTGACAAAGGCAACGAAACTTTTTATTCGAATGCTAGAACCTATTTTCAAGAAAAAAAATATCAAGTTATTGATGGACAATACTCTTTAGAAGAAATCATTTTATGGATGAACAAAAACGCTAATCAAAATCCTTACGGAGAAGTTCATATCGTAAATAAAAGTAATCCTTACAAAGGAATGAATTTAGAAACGATTGTTAATGGCGAAAAAATAACAGCAGAAACTTTAAGAAAAAATATTACTCAAGGTAATTTACCAACATTAAATAATGTAGTAAACAACAATTCTAAAATTATTTTTCACGCATCCGGATTGGTAGAAAACACAGCATTAATAAACACTCTAAAAGATGCCTTTTGTGCCGAAAACTTACCAAAAGTAGTTGCATCTCCTTACTATACTATTTTTGGAGGAAAGTTTTCTAATCATTATTTAGCACAACCTTACTATGTATTTTATCCTACAGCAAATTCACCAGGAAAAATGGATCTATCAAAAGAGATTGCTAAAAAATATCCAGAAGAAAAAGACATTGATTGGTTTGAAGCACTAAACAATGAAGAAGAAAGATATGTTGGAGAAGCATTTACAACCCAATTTAGCATTCCTATTAAATGGGAATTTGATTACCATAATTCTGATGATGAAATCCCAACTTTTACAACCCAAGAAGAAGTAATGGATTGGATTGAACAAAATGAAGAATTAACTACAGAAATAGCAAAACATAATATTCCTTTAGAAAAATATAGATGGAATTGGTCTATAAAAAACAGCAAATTAACTATAAGAGGAAGAACAACTGGTTTGTGCGTTTTAAAACCACTAATTAAACCTTATGGAGATTTAAAACATATAGAACCAGATACAAGTAACAAACGTTTGTATGCCATGAAATAGTAAAATGGAATGGAAATTGTAGTTTGATAAACGTCATTACACCAAAGTTAAAATAGTGTAATGACGTTTTAATTAGTAAGTTTGTTTTCATGAAAAAAGTTACCAAAATCATATTCTTAGCATTCCTTTTTATTTCTGTTGCTACTTTTTCTCAACAAAATAAATTACAACATTTTTCTGTGAAAGATGGCCTGCCAAGTAACACCGTAAATGATATCATTCAAGATGAAATTGGTTACTTATGGTTAGCTACAGATAAAGGTTTGGTTCAGTTTGATGGTAATGAATTTAAACATCAAACCATTCATAGTACCTCTAAAGTTAATTCTTTATTTTATAAAAACAAAACGCTCTTTATTGGTCATCAAAAAGGTTTCTTTAAAAGAAAAAATAAATTATTCAGTTATTTAGGAAAAGAAAAAGTTTTAAAAGTTATAGAGATCAATAATAAAATAATACTTGGCACTACAGAAGGAATTTACGAACTAAAACAAGATTATTTACAGCCTTTACAAATTCATACAAAAATAGATTTCTCTATTGTATATGATATCACTCCTTTTAAAAACTCAATATACATTGCCACTAATAAAGGTTTATGGTCTATTAATAAACTCTACAAACCAAATAAAGTAGATAAAATTTTAGATGAAAATATTGTTTCTCTTGTAATAAACAAACATAGACTTATTGCAGCAACTGCAAAAAAAAAATTAAAGGTTATTGATCAAAATAAAATTGTAAAAACAATATCTATTAACGGTAATATTACATCTATAAAAAAAATTCTAGATGAACTTTGGATAACTTTAGAAAATAATGGAATTGAAATTCTTAAACTAAAAGATTATTCTTTTAAACAAAGAATTAATAAATATAATTCATCTATCTCAAATCAAATAAATACCGTTTTTAAAGATAATCAAAATACTATTTGGATTGCTTCTAAAAATAATGGTTTGTATAAATTTTCTCAAACAAATTATTTAGAATCTAACAATGGCAATCCTAAAATATTTTTAGAAAACATTACTGTAAATTATAAAACTTTAAATTTTGTAAATGGCACAGAAATCGAATTAAAATCAACAGAAAACAACATTTCTTTTACTTACAAAACAATTGATTTACAGCATCCTAAGAACATTAAATATCGATATAAATTAAAGAATACATATTCTCCTTGGAGTACGCAAAACAGAGTAGATTTTGCCAATTTATCTTCTGGAAAATATCGTTTTAAAGTACAATCTAAAATTGAAGATAAAATTAGTAATGAAGAAATTATCGTTTTTACAATTGACACCCCTATTTATAAAAAAGGATGGTTTTTAATAATAAGTTTTACTTTGCTTTTTTTAGTTCTCGCATTAATTGTAGATGCAAACATTAAGAGTTTAAAAAATAAAAATCAACAAAAAATAAACAAATTAAAATTAAAAAATCACTTGTTATCTCTAGAACAAAAAGCTTTGCAATTACAAATGAATCCGCATTTTATTTTTAACGTTTTAAACGGAATAAAATCTTTAGGAAACTCTGGAAATACAAAAGAACTCAACAAAACAATTTCTCAATTTTCTATACTTTTAAGAAGCATACTAAACAATTCTAGATTAGAAGAAGTAAGCTTGCAAAACGAGATAGAAACCTTAAAAAACTATTTAGATTTAGAGCAAAAACTTAACTCTAAAACGTTTAATTATTCAATTGAAAAAAGCTTAAACAACATAGATCCTGAAGAAATTTTAATTCCACCAATGCTTTTGCAACCTTTTATAGAAAATGCTATAAAACACGGAATTCAACCTATTTCAACAAACGGAAAAATAACCATTCTATTTAAAGTTAATCATCGTTTTTTAGAATGTACAATTTTAGATAACGGAATTGGAATTCATCATGCCAAAACGCCAGATAAAAACCATAAATCTGTAGCTTTAAAGGTTACTAAAGAACGTATTCAAAATTTATCTAAATACAGTGCTTTTTCTATTGAAGAAATAAAATCTAAAAACGCTGTTTTAGGAACAAAAGTTTGGTTTAAAATTCCTTTAAAAACCGATTATTAAAAATGATTACAATATTTGAATAAAGTAAAAATAATATGCAAAAACTTACAGCAATTTTAGTAGATGATATCCCAGTAGCATTAGAAATGTTAGAAACAGATTTAAAAAAAAATCATCCAGAAATAGAAATTATTGGTGCTGCTAAATCTGTAGTTGATGCTGCAAAATTACTGCGTAAAAACAAACCAGACATTTTGTTTTTAGACATCATGTTAGGAGACGGAACAGGTTTTGATATTTTAGAAATTTTCCCTGACTTAAGATCAAAAATAATTTTTGTTACGGCAAGTGATGAGTACGCAATAAAAGCATTTAAATTTGCCGCTATAGATTATATTTTAAAACCATATTCTGATGAGGATTTAACGAAAGCTATTGAAAAAGCACAAGATCAAATTCAACCCGATAAAGAACAATTAAATGTTTTACAAGAAGCAGTTACTTCACCAAATAACAAACCAAATAAAATTTCTTTACATACTTCAAATAAAATAATTGTAGTAAATATAAAAGATATTGTTCGTTGTAAATCAGACAATAACTACACTACTTTTTATTTTAATGATAACAGTAAAATTCTAGTGTCTAAAACATTAAAATATTATGCAGATATGTTAAAAGAAGTAGGTTTTTTAAGAGTTCATCAAAGTCATTTAATTAATACAAGATATATTAAAGAGTTTATAAAATCTGATGGTGGTTATTTAATTCTTACAGACAAGTCTAATGTTCCTGTTTCTGTCAGAAAAAGAGCAGAAGTGTTAGAAATTTTAAACTCATTTTAAAAATTACTTCTCTTTAAACGCTGTGGTACTGATCATACCAAATATTAAAATAATTAATAAAGAGGCTATTAAAGTTATCATTCATTAATTTGAATCTAATAAAACAAAAAAATCCTTCTCATAAAAAATGAAAAGGATTCTATTTTTGGGTGGAAGACGGGACTCGAACCCGCGACACTCGGTACCACAAACCGATACTCTAACCAACTGAGCTACAACCACCATATAATT
This sequence comes from Polaribacter marinus, assembly GCF_022662535.1. Taxonomy (GTDB): domain Bacteria; phylum Bacteroidota; class Bacteroidia; order Flavobacteriales; family Flavobacteriaceae; genus Polaribacter; species Polaribacter marinus. Next base: position 217,004 of record NZ_JAKQYM010000002.1, on the reverse strand, counting down.
GCGGGTGCAAATATAAATATTTTTTCCTTTCTAATAAAAGAAAAATTTAAATTAATTTATCTAAATTTTCTACAGCAACGTAACGCTCTGTATTAAAACCTTCTGCAAAATCTACACCTATTAATCTCCCCAAATCTTTTGCTCTGTAATTAATACTATCAATAAAGTTTCTACTTGTAATTGGTGTTTCTGGTTCCTCACTTTTAGGATCGTAAAATTGAGAAGCATAAGCTAATACCGCATCTGTTTTTTTATCTACGAAACCAGTAACATCAACCACAAAATCGGGTTCAATATTTTTCCACTGAATATAATGATAAACTTGTTTTGGCCTCCATTTTTCTTGTAACGTCCCTTCTACTTCTGTTTCAATCTTTAACAATCCACTTAAAAAACAAGCGTCAGAAACTAAACTACTTCCTTTAGGGTGATCTATATGCCTGTCGTCAATTGCATTACACAATACAATTTCAGGTTGATACTTACGAATCATTTTAATGATTTCTAATTGATGCTCTTTGTCATTCACAAAAAAACCATCAGCAAAACGCAAATTTTCTCTTACAGAAACCCCTAAAATCTTAGCAGCGTTTGCAGCTTCTTGATCTCTTAAATTTGCTGAACCACGTGTTCCTAATTCACCACGAGTTAAGTCTACAATTCCTACTTTTTTTCCTAAAGAAATTTCTTTGGCAATAGTTGCTCCACACCCTAATTCTACATCATCCGGATGTGCACCAAATGCTAATATATCTAATTTCATTTTTTTACTTTTTGTATTGCTTGCTCAATATCTGCAATTAAATCTTTTGTTTCTTCTATTCCCACAGAAAACCGAATTAATCCATCTTTTATTCCTTGTTTAGCTCGTTCTTCTGGAGATAATAATGCATGTGAAGTTTGCGCTGGACTTAACATTGTACTTTCCACTCCTGCTAAACTCATAGAGGGTTTTATTAATTGTAATTGATTTTGAAATTCCATTGCATCAATTCCTTCTTTTAATTCAAAAGATAGCATCCCTCCAAAAAGTTTCATTTGTTTTTTTGCTAGTTTATAATTAGGATGTCCTTTTAATCCAGGGTAATAAACATGATAAATCTCTGGATGAATTGCTAAATATTTTGCCATTTTTAAAGCATTTTTACTCTGACGTTTTACACGTAAATTCAATGTTTTTAAACTACGTTCTAACATCCAAACGGTAAAATCACTTAAACTTCCTCCTAAATTTTTAGCAATATTCCATATTTTATCTATATGTTCATTAGATGCCGCAACTGCTCCTGCTAAAATATCGGAATGCCCTCCCATATATTTTGTAGCAGAATGAATCATAATGTCAATTCCAAAATCTATAGGAGTTTGATTTATTGGTGATGCAAATGTATTATCAATCATCGTTACAATTCCTTTTGATTTAGCCAATTTAGAAACAGCCTTCATATCGGTTATGGTTAACAAAGGGTTTGAAGGTGTTTCTATATATAAAACTTTGGTATTATCTTGAATTTGTTTTTCAAAATCTTTTATTGATAAACCTTCTGTAAACGAATATTCAATTCCAAATTTATCAAACTCTTCTACCACAAAATTATAGGTACCCCCATACAAAGTCTGTTGTAAAACAATATGATCTCCTTTATGCAAAAAAGCCAATAAAGTTGTACTAACAGCCGCCATACCTGAGCCAAAAATTAATGCATTTTCAGTTTTTTCTAAGGCTGCAATTTTTTTTACAAGTGCTTCTTGGTTTGGTGTATTTAAATATCGTGGATAACGTTTTACATCTACACCATCAAAAGCGTAAGAAGTAGCCATGTATATTGGCGAAACAGCTCCTTTAAATTGCTCGTCTTTTACCTCACCTATGTGAGTACAAATTGTATTTATTCCTAAGTTTTTAGAATTTTCCATTTTATTAAATTAATGATTGCTAAATTACAAATTCCATTTTTATTGCTTCAAAAAAAAAGAATATCTTCGTTTTATGATTTCAGTGAATATTATTGGGCAAGGAAATGTTGCAGCACACTTAGTTACCGCTTTTTTAAAAGCTGATACTATTCATGTTACACAAATAAATTCTAGAACATTAAAAAATGTTCCGCAAGCAGATATTACTATTATTGCTGTTTCTGATGATGCAATTGGAGAGGTCTCTGCTAAATTAAAGAATTCTTTTGTAGTACACACTTCTGGTAGTTTTGCTATGAATGCTTTAAAAAACAAAAACAATAAAGGTGTTTTTTATATGTTACAAACCTTTTCCAAAAACAAAGAAGTCAATTTTTCTGAAGTTCCTTTTTGTTTAGAAGCAACCAATCAAAAAGATTTAATACTACTAGAAAAATTAGCAAAATCAATAGGGAAAAATATTTATCATATCAATTCAGAACAACGAAAAGCAATTCATGTTGCTGCTGTTTTTGTAAATAACTTTACCAATCATCTGTACAAAATTGGTGATGATATTTGTAAAAAAAACAATATTCCTTTTGAAATTCTACAGCCTTTAATACAAGAAACAGCTTCAAAAATTAAACATTTATCTCCAGAAAAAGCACAAACAGGTCCAGCTGTTAGAAACGATAAAAAAACAATAAAAAAACATTTAGATTTGTTGAACAAAAAACAACAGAAAATCTATAAAACCTTAACAAAATCAATCCAAAATGGAAATTAGTTTTAAACAATTATTACCCAACATAAACACTTTAATTTTTGATGTAGATGGTGTACTTACTAACGGAATTGTCACCATAATGCCTGATGGAGAATTAGTTAGAAACATGAATATTAAAGATGGATATGCTTTAAAAACAGCTGTAGATAAAGGCTTTAATGTTTGTATTATTTCTGGAGGAAAAAATGAAGGGGTAAGAACACGTTTATCAAATTTAGGAATTAAAGATATTTATTTAGGAGCTCATGATAAAATTAAACAATACAATGAGTTGGTGAAAAAATACAATTTACAATCAGAAAACATATTGTATATGGGAGATGATGTTCCAGATTTTCCTGTAATGAAATTAGTAGGAATGCCGTGTTGTCCAAACGATGCCGCAAGAGAAATTCAGCAAATATCTAAATACATTTCAGATAAAAAAGGAGGAGAAGGCTGTGTTAGAGATATCATTGAACAAATCTTACGAGTACAAGGAAAATGGGAAAATAATTTTAATGCCAAGTACGATTAATAAATCAACAAAAGATTGAAAAATGTAACCCGATAAAACTATGAAAAAAACATTCTTATTTTTAGTCTTAAGTGTCTTGTCTGTTTCAATCAATTCACAAACTATTTTTGGAAAATGGAACTCTATAAATGAAGAGACTGAAAAAATAGATTCTGTTATAGAAGTTTATGAAGATAACGGAAAAGCCTATGCTAAAATAATTGAAATTACTGATAAAACAAAAGAAAAAAACCTTTGTGAACTTTGTAAAGATGAAAACAAGAACAAACCTATATTGGGGATGAATATTCTTACAGGTTTAGAAAAAAATGGAAACGAATGGTCTGGTGGAAATATTTTAGATCCTAGAAGTGGTAAAATTTATAAATGTTACATCAAACTTATCAATAAAAACAAACTTAAAATTAGAGGTTATATGGGGTTTTCTCTCTTTGGAAAAACCGCATATTGGGAAAGATCTAAGTAATTTTTATTAAACGATTTAAGAACTATGGACAATTTCCATTTTGCAATAAATAACACAAATCTTACCAATAAAAGTAAATTTATAAACAGCATTTTAAATGGTACTCATTCTTTACCTAATTTAAAATATAAAAAAGGACTTGTTTTCTCTAATAGCATTTTAGAGAAATTTATTGAAAAAGAAGCCAAACATCAAACGCAACTTTTAACCAAAAAAGAGAATAGAAGCATAAGAACCTTATCTAGCGGAGAGCAAAAAAAAGCTTTATTAAACTATTTAATTGAACAAAAACCTACCTTTTTAATTTTAGACAGTCCTTTTGAAAGTTTAGATTTAAAATCAGTATCCCATTTAAAAAAGACACTTAAAAAATTATCTTCTGAGATCATTTTCGTTCAAATTTTTAATCGAAAAGAAGAAATCTTACCCATAATTACAGATGTTTTAGAAATCAAAAACGAAACAATTATAGCAAGTATTCCAATTAAAAAATATATTTTTAAAGAAGATACTTGGGTTTTTAAAGGAGAAATTCCAAAGCCTATAACATATTACAAAAATATCCCAGAAGAGCTGATATCTTTAAAAAACCTAACTGTAAGTTATGAAAATCGTTGTATTTTAAACAACATCAATTGGACAATTCATAAAAATGAATTTTGGCAATTAATTGGTCCAAATGGTTCAGGAAAAACAACTATTTTGTCTATGATTTATGGTAATAATGTAAAAGCTTACGGACAAGAAGTTTTTTTATTCGGCAAGAAAAAAGGTTCAGGAGAAAGTGTTTGGGAAATTAAAGAAAAAATCGGCTATTTTAGTCCTGCTATATTAGAATTATTTAAAAGAAAAGTTACTGTAGAACAAATGGTGGTCTCTGGTTTTTTTGACAGTATTGGTTTGTATAAAACACCAACTTCTTTACAAATTAAACTAGCAAAAGAATGGATGCAGTTATTAAATTTAGAAAATAAAAGTAATACCTTTTTTCAGGAATTAACAACAGCTACAAAAAGGTTGGTTTTAATTGCAAGAGCAATGATTAAGCATCCTCCTTTATTAATTTTAGATGAACCTTTAATTCATTTAGATGATTATGGCACTGCTATAATTGTCACATTAATTAATAAAATTGCAAAAGAAAGCGATACAACCATACTTTTTGTTTCTCATAGACCTATTAAAAATTTACATCCCAATTATATATATGAACTTACTCCTTCTAAAAAAGGCTCTTTAGGAAACATAAAAAAGAATATCTAATTTTTTTCTTCTAACATTGGTACAAAAGCAAAGTCTCCTAATTCATGTTTCTCAAACTCTTTTGCTGATTTTCTAATAAATAAAGTCATAATTTGAGTTTTATCACCAACAGGAATTAACAACTTACCCCCTACTTTTAGTTGAGACAATAAAGGTTTTGGAACAAATGGCGCCCCAGCAGTTACTATTATTTTATCAAAAGGAGCTTGTTCTATTAAGCCCTTATAACCATCTCCAAAAATAAATTTTTTAGGCTTATATCCTAGTTTTGGTAAAAACAAGGAAGTCTTTTTAAATAATTCTCGTTGTCTTTCTATTGAATATACATCTGCTTTTAACTCTAATAAAACAGCCGTTTGATACCCCGAACCTGTACCAATTTCTAAAATCTTATCTGTTGGTTTTACCTCTAAAGTTTGCGATTGAAAAGCAACTGTATAAGGCTGTGAAATGGTTTGTTCTGCAGCAATTGGAAATGCTTTATCTTGATATGCATGTGTTTCAAAACTCGAATCTATAAATAAATGACGAGGAATTTTCTTGATGGCATTCAATACATTTTCATCGGTAATTCCTTTCGCTTTTAAAACGTTAGCCAATTGGTTTCTAAGTCCTTGATGTTTAGAAGTGTCTTTCAAATTTTTAGTTTTTCAAAACCTAAAAATAGGAATAATTCTATATAAATTCTTATAAAATTGTATCTTTGTTTTCTAAGATTTTATAAAATCTTAAAATCCACAAAATCAATATCTTATGCTAAAAGTTGGTGTATTAGGTGCAGGACATCTAGGTAAAATTCACTTAAAATTATTACAAGAATCTCAAAGGTATTCATTAGAAGGTTTTTACGATCCTTTTACAGAAAATGCTCAAAAAATTGCTAAAGAATTTGGATACAAATTGTTTAACTCTATAGAAGAATTATTAGACGCAGTAGATGTTGTTGATATTGTAACACCTACATTATCTCATTTTGATTGTGCAAAGAAAGCAATCGAAAAAGGTTGTCATATTTTTGTTGAGAAACCAATTACTAAAACTGTTTTAGAAGCAGAAGCTATTAGAACTTTAGCAAGTCAACAACACATAAAAGGACAAGTAGGTCATGTAGAGCGTTTTAATCCTGCTTTTACAGCTGTAAAAGACATGATTGATAATCCAATGTTTATAGAAACACATCGGTTAGCAGAATTTAATCCAAGAGGTACAGATGTTCCTGTTGTATTAGATTTAATGATTCATGATATTGATATTATTCTTTCAGTTGTCAACTCTAAAGTAAAAAATATACATGCTAGTGGGATTTCAGTAATATCTGAAACTCCAGATATTGCAAATGCAAGGATTGAGTTTGAAAACGGTTGTGTTGCCAATTTAACTGCTAGCAGAATTTCTATGAAAAACATGCGTAAATCTCGTTTCTTTCAAAAAGACGCCTATATATCTGTAGATTTCTTAGAAAAAAAATCGGAAGTCGTAAAAATGAAAGATGTACCCGAAACTCCCGATGAATTTGCAATGATTTTACAAAATGCAGAAGGCATAAAAAAGCAAATCTATTTTGATAATCCGGAAGTACAAGCTAACAATGCTATTTTAGATGAATTGGAAACTTTTGCAGATGCAATTGAAAATGAGACAACTCCTATTGTTTCTTTAAAACAAGGAACAGAGGCTTTAAGAGTAGCACAAATGATCATTGATTGCTTTTAAACAAACTATAAATCATTCCTAAAAAACAAATTAAGCATTAGATGTGTTAAAGGGAAACTGCAATGGATAAATATAACTATTGATAAAAGTTCGTAAAAAATAAAACTTAAAAAACATGAAAAACATAGCCGTAATTGGAGCAGGAACAATGGGAAATGGAATTGCGCATACCTTTGCTCAGTTTAACTACAACGTTCAATTAATTGATGTTTCACAAGCTGCTTTAGACAAAGGAATTGCAACTATTTCTAAAAATTTAGATAGAATGGTTGCCAAAGAAAAGATTTCTGAAGATGATAAAATACAAACCTTAGCTAATATTACAACCTTTACCTCTATTAAAGAAGGTGTAAAATATGCCAGTTTAGTTGTTGAAGCAGCTACAGAAAACGTTACTTTAAAATCTAAAATTTTTAAAGAATTAGATGAAGTTTGTTCTGATGACACCATTTTAGCAACTAACACCTCCTCTATTTCTATCACGCAGATTGCCGCAGTAACAAACAGACCTACACAAGTAATTGGAATGCACTTTATGAACCCTGTACCAATAATGAAATTGGTAGAAATTATTAGAGGTTATAATACATCAGAAGATGTAATGAATTTTACAGTTGATTTAACTAAGAAAATAAATAAAATTCCTGTTGAAGTTAATGATTATCCTGGTTTTGTTGCTAACAGAATATTAATGCCAATGATTAATGAATCTATAGAAACTTTATATAACGGAGTTGCTGGTGTTTCAGAAATTGACACGGTGATGAAATTAGGAATGGCACATCCAATGGGGCCATTACAATTGGCAGATTTTATTGGTTTAGATGTTTGTTTATCTATTTTAAATGTAATGTACGACGGGTTTAAAAACCCCAAATATGCTCCTTGTCCTTTATTAGTTAACATGGTTATGGCTGGTAAATTGGGAGTTAAATCTGGTGAAGGTTTTTACGACTATTCAAAAAGTAGAAAAGCAGAAACTGTAGCTAAAATGTTTAGTTAACATACGTTATGAAAAACAAATTGTGTTTTTTTTTAATATTTGTTAGTTTATATTGTTATGCTCAAGATTCTAAAAAGGGAGTATTAAACATTAAAAAAATTGGTTTTTTATACAACTACGCTAATAAAAAAAACTTTTTGTTTGATGATAAAGATTACGCTTACCATACAAATACCTATAAACTTCAAGCTTTTTACTATTTAGGAAATTGGAAATCGCTTGATTTTGATTTAATTGTTCAACCACAAGTTCAGGTTATAAAACATCAATTAATAAATAAGTATTTTATATTACCAAACGAAGATCATTTTCAAGAAAAAATAGCGGAATTTAGCAAACTAAAAACCATGCATATTTATGCTTTAGAACTAGGTTTTGCTGTAAAAAAACAGCTTTTATCAAAACTAGAATTACAACTAACTATTGGTTTAGCTCTAGCTACAATTGATACAAGAACAGAGCGTTTAGCAAAAGGTTTTACTTTTGTAGAAAATGGCTCATTAGGGTTAAATTACCAAACTTTTAATAAAACAACTCTATATTTGGGTACTAATGTTGGTCATGTTTCAAACTTTGATACAAAATCACCTAATAACGGTTACAGTATTTTAGGTATAGAAGTTGGAGTCAGCTATAAATTATAATAAAAAAGGAACTCAATTTGAGTTCCTTTTTTTATTATTTGTTTATAAAATAATTTTCAATTATTTACCTAACCAAGAATTTAACATCCAAATTGTTTTTTCTTGTTCTGCAATAAAGTCACTCATCATAGAGTTTGTTCCTTCATCATCTGCTTCTCCAGCCAAATCTAAAATTTCTCTTTCTATTTTTAATAATTCTGAAAGAGAATTTACAACAAGTTCTACCCCTTCTACATCATTAGAAATATTTTTTCCTACAGGTACAGAAGCATTCTCTATATAATCTGCAAATGTATGTAAAGGTTTTCCTTGTAATGTTAAAATACGCTCTGCTATGTCATCAATTTTAATTTGAGAATCAGTATAAAACTCTTCAAATTTCAGATGTAATTGAAAAAAATTCTTTCCTTTAATATTCCAATGTAAACCTCTTAAATTTTGATAATAAATTTGAAAATTGGCCAACAATCCATTTAATTCATTCACTAAATTTGCTGATTCTTTTTTGTCTAATCCTAATATTGTTTTGTTCATTTTACCTCTATTTTAATTGATACATCAAATTTAATAGAAATTTAATAAAATATTGTATAATAATTATTGATAGTTTTAATATCTTTATCAAAATTTTTTATACAAATGACAATTACCCAATTAAAATACGTTTTATCTGTTGCAGAATATCAAAACTTTACAGTTGCAGCAGAGCATAGTTTTGTTACGCAACCTACTTTAAGTATGCAAATTCAAAAATTAGAAGATGAATTAGATGTAAAAATTTTTAACAGGTCTAAGAAACCAATAGAATTAACAGAGGTTGGTAAAAAAATTGTAGAACAAGCAAAAGTTATAGTTGATGAGAGCAATAGAATCATAGATATTGTACATCAGCAAAAAGGATTTATTGGTGGTGAATTCAAATTAGGAATTATTCCAACCATTATGCCTACTTTATTACCAATGTTCTTAAATAATTTCACTAAAAAATATCCTAAAGTAAAATTAATTATTGAAGAATTAACTACCGAAGAAATTGTAAGAAAATTAACAGACGGCCATATAGATGCTGCAATTGCTGCAACTCCTCTAGAAAGCGAAGCTATCAAAGAAAGACCTTTATACTATGAACCTTTTGTTGGTTTAATACCTCAAAACCATAGGCTTTTTAATAACAAACAGATAACGGCAGATGAGTTAGAAATGAATGATATTTTACTTTTAGAGGATGGGCATTGTTTTAAAGACAGTATTATAAATTTATGTAGAACCCATAAAACTGATAACAAAAAAAGATTTCAATTAGAAAGCGGAAGTTTTGATACCTTAATAAAACTCTCTAAAGAAGGTTTAGGAATGACACTTCTTCCTTATTTGCATACATTAGATTTAAATGATGTAGATAAAAGCCATTTACGAGAATTTACGAGTCCACCACCTGCAAGAGAAGTCAGTTTAATTTATCATAAATCTCAATTAAAAATGCAACTTATAGAAGCTCTAAAAAACACGATAGATGGTGTTATTAGAGGTGCAATTTCTTTTTCTGATGTAAAAATAATTAGTCCTTTGCAAAAGAAATAAAAACTTAACTGCAAAGTCGCAAAAAAAATCGCAAAGTTCGCAAAGAAATTATCTACGTACTTTGCGATTTTTTTTACGCACTTTACGTTTCAAAGTTAAGAATACATTTTATCTCTTAGTTCTTTTATTTTGGGATCAGATAAATATTCATCAAAAGTAGCATACCTATCTATAACACCTTTTGGTGTTAACTCTATAATTCTATTAGCAACTGTTTGTGCAAACTCATGATCATGAGTAGAAAACAACACGGTTCCTTTAAAGTTTATTAATGCATTATTTAAAGATTGTATAGATTCTAAATCTAAGTGATTGGTTGGTTCATCTAGCACTAAAATATTAGCTCTTTTCATCATCATTCTAGATAACATACAACGCACTTTTTCTCCTCCAGAAAGTACATTACTTTTCTTTAAAGCTTCTTCTCCAGAAAAAATCATTTTCCCTAAGAAACCTCTTAAATAAACCTCTTCTCTTTCTTCTTCAGTTTGTGCATATTGTCTTAACCAATCAACCAAGTTTAATTCTCCATCTTGAAAAAATGATGAATTATCTAAAGGCAAATAAGACTGAGTTGTGGTAACTCCCCAAGAAAATTCTCCGCTATCTGCTTTTTCATTATCTGTTATAATTTGATAAAAAGCAGTAATAGCTCTAGAATCTTTAGAAATAACAGCAACTTTATCTCCTTTATTTAAATTGATATGTACATTGTCAAATAATTTTTGTCCTTCAAACTCTTTAGACAAGTCTTCTACATTTAAAATTTGATCACCAGCTTCTCTATCTCTCTCAAAAATAATAGCAGGGTAGCGTCTACTTGATGGTCTAATATCTTCCACATTTAACTTGTCGATCATTTTTTTACGAGAAGTAGCTTGTTTAGATTTAGCCATGTTGGCAGAAAATCTTCGGATAAATTCTTCTAATTCTTTCTTTTTGTCTTCTGCTTTCTTATTCTGTTGTGCACGTTGTTTTGCAGCTAACTGACTAGATTCATACCAAAATGTATAATTACCAGAATAATGATTTATTTTACTAAAATCTATATCAGAAATATGTGTACAAACAGCGTCTAAAAAGTGTCTATCATGCGAAACTACAATTACACAATTTTCAAAATTTGCGATAAAATTTTCTAACCAAGCAATCGTTTCAAAATCTAAATCATTGGTAGGCTCATCCATAATTAATACATCAGGATTCCCAAAAAGTGCTTGTGCTATTAAGACACGTACTTTTTGTTTACCATCTAAATCTTTCATTAATGTATAATGTAAGTCTTCAGAAATACCTAAATTAGATAACATGGCAGCAGCATCAGAATCTGCATTCCAACCATTCATTTCTTCAAAAACTATTTGAAGTTCACCAATTTTTTCTGCATTTTCATCTGTATAATCTGCATATAGATCATCAATTTGTTTTTTAATTTTAAACAAATCTTTATTACCCATTACTACGGTTTCTAAAACAGGAAATTCATCAAAAGCATAATGATCTTGTGTTAACACAGACATCCTTTTACCTGCTTCTAAATGAACTTGTCCAGATGTTGGCTCTTGTATGCCTGAAATAATTTTTAGGAAAGTAGACTTTCCCGCTCCATTTGCGCCAATAATTCCGTAGCAATTTCCTTGTAAGAATTTTGTATTTACTTCATCAAATAATATACGCTTTCCAAATTGTACAGATAAATTAGAAACTGATAACATAATCTTGTTTTTAAATTTTGTGCAAAAGTACGAATTAGATTTGTCTTTTTACAACTGAAGTTCAATTGGATTTTTGTAAAGTAAATTTTGAATTTTATTCTTTTTTTAAGAACTATTTTAACAATGAATTAACAACTTAAGGGCAATGAATACTTAAATTTGTTATAGCTATTTTTAGCTTATTTAAATATGGGAAAAAGAATATTTTTAAACATTTTATTAATTCTAAGTCTTGTACTTATTGTTAGTTGTACTGAAGACAAAAACAATAAAGACACCTACTTTGGAGGCAAAATTATCAACCCAAAATCAAATCACGTGATTTTGTTTTCTATGGGAAAAGTAATTGATACCTTTTTTTTAAATGGTAAAAACAACTTTCTAGGGAAAATAAAAAATGCAAATGAAGGTTTGTATTATTTTACTCATGGCACAGAAAACCAATATATTTATATTGAAGAAAGCGACAGTTTAATGCTTCGTTTAAACACTTGGGACTTTGATGAATCTTTAGTTTATGCAGGTAAAGGAGCGGAAAGAAATAATATTTTATTAGATTGTTTTTTAGAAGATGAAAAAAGCAATCGCTTTTTTTATGAGTTAAATACACAAAAGCCTGCAATTTTTAAACAAAAAGTAGATTCTCTATTAAATTTAAAAAATGCAACCTATCAAAATTACTTAGAAAATCATCCCGAAGAAACTATCGGATTTAAATCTCTATTAAAAACAGCATTAACTTATCCTCTATTTACAAGAATAGAAAGATACCCTACACAATATGTCTATCAAACAAAGTCTAAGGTTTTTCCTAAAATAGAAAGTACTTTTTACAGCCATAGAAATGTTATTAATACCAATAACGATTCTTTAATGTACTATTATCCTTATTCTAAATTTATTAGAAGTTATTTATATAATTTAACCTATTCTCTAGGTCACTTACCAATGACTAACGAATACTCTTCTGATTTTACTGTAGATTTATTAAAAACCATTGATAAAAAAATTAACGCGAAAGATTCAAAAAATGCTTTTTTAAAGCAAACCGTTATTGGTCATTTTTACACAAAATCTAGTTGTAATGTTAATAAAGCGGCTTTTGATACTTTTTTTAAGTTAAGTTCTAACAAAGAAGATAAAACAAGAATACAAAAACTTTTAAAAGACAATGATTATATTAAAAGAGGTGAACCTTTAGAAGATTTTATTATCACAAACTTAGCTAATGGTAAAGTTTCTGTAAAAGAAGTTATTAAAAAGAAAAACACCCTTTTACTTTTCTGGAGTCTAGAACATTACTCTAAAAGCTATATTTCATCAAGAGTAAACTTTTTATCTAAAAAGTTTCCAGAAGTAGAATTTATATTAATAAAATTTGGAGAGAATACTCCTGATAGAATTCGAAATATAGATATAAAAACACAATTTTATGTAGATAGCAATAGTGCAGCAAATAATTTTTTAACTAGTAAAATGTCTCGTACAATTTTAGTAAATTCTAAAGGAATTGTAAAAAACGGATACGCATCTATTTCTTCTAAAAATATATACCAGCAACTTCGCAATTTAAAAAAATAATAACTAATCTCATATAAAACTTGCTATCTATTTAATTTACTGTACCTTTGCACGGTTTTATTTTTGAGGTTACCTCAATAGAAAATTAAGTCGAAATATAATCGGGTTTGCAGGTTGGGCGTTCTGTGAATCCACAAAAACACAGTAATGTCAACATTTTTAGAATTAGGTTTAAAAGAACCTATCAACAGAGCATTAACAGATTTAGGTTACGAAAAACCAACTGTTATTCAAGAAAAAGCAATTCCGCAAATTATTTCATCAACAGACGATTTAAAAGCATTTGCACAAACAGGTACAGGTAAAACTGCTGCTTTTAGTTTACCAATATTAGAACTATTAGATACCAACAGTAAAAACGTACAAGCAATTATTTTATCACCAACAAGAGAACTAGCAGTTCAAATTGGTAATAACATCAAAGACTTTTGTAAATACTTACCAGATGTAAAAGTAACTACCGTTTATGGTGGTTCTAGTATGGAAGATCAAATTAGATCTTTAAAAAGAGGTTCTCAAATTGTAGTTGGAACTCCTGGTAGAACAGTAGATTTAATAAACAGAAGAGCATTAAAACTAGGAAACGTTCAATGGTTAGTCTTAGACGAAGCTGATGAAATGTTAAACATGGGTTTTAAAGAAGAATTGGATAAGGTTTTAGAAGCAACTCCAGAAACAAAGCAAACTTTATTGTTTTCTGCAACTTTTCCAAGAGAGGTTGAAGCAATTGCTAGAAACTACATGACCAAACCAGTAGAAATTACTTCTGGTGAGAAAAATTCTGGTTCAGACAATGTAAGTCATGAGTATTATTCTGTTACAGAAAGAACTCGTTACCCTGCTTTAAAAAGAATTGCAGATTTAAATCCTGATATTTATGCAATTATTTTTTGTAGAACTCGTAGAGAAACACAAGAAGTTGCAGATAATTTAATAAAAGACGGTTATAGTGCAGATGCTTTGCATGGAGATTTATCTCAAGCGCAAAGAGATTCTGTTATGGGAAAATTCCGTAAAAAAACCATTCAAATATTAGTGGCTACAGATGTTGCAGCTCGTGGATTGGATGTTACCGAATTAACACATGTTATAAACCATAAGTTACCAGACCAGATAGAAAACTATACCCATAGAAGTGGAAGAACTGGTAGAGCTGGAAATACAGGAATTTCTATTGTGTTAGTAAATGGAAAAGAAAAAGGTAAATTACGCCAGATAGAAAGAATTATTAAGAAGAAGTTCTTAGAAGGTAAAGTTCCTTCTGGTAAAGAAATTGTTCAAAATCAATTAATGAATTTAATTGATAAGGTTCAAAACACGGAGGTAAATGAATCTGAAATGGAGGAATTTTTACCTAGTATTTATGAAAAACTAGAATCTTTAGATAGAGAAGAATTAATCAAAAAATTTGTTTCTTTAGAATTTAATACAATGTTAAAGTATTATGAAAACTCTAAAGATTTAAATGATTTATCTTCTAGAGACAATTCTAGAGCGAGAACAGAAAATGAAAACATGACTCGTTTCTTTATTAATATTGGAAGAAAAGACAGTCTAAATCCTGCTAAATTAATTGGTTTAATTAACGATCAAAACATAGGAGATAAAATAGAAATTGGAGCTATCGATATTTTAGATACATTTTCTTTCTTTGAAATTGATAAAAATTACGAAGACAAAACATTAGACGCTTTTGCTAGCAATCAACCTGATTTTGATGGACGCTCTGTAAACGTAGAAATTACGAAAAAAGAACGTTCTGGTGGTGGACGAAGAGGTGGTAAAAAACCTTTTGGTAAAAAAGATGGTGGTTTTGGAAGACGCAGAAGTTCAGAAGGTTCATCTTCATCTAGAAGAAGTAGTGATAGTGGAAGAGGAAGATCTGACAGACGTAGCTCTGATAGACCTGATAGAAGTTCTGGTGGAGATAGAAAATCTAGCGGTTTTGGAAGAAAACGTAAAGAAAGTTAATCTACATAAAACATAAGTTTAAACCTCATCATTTAATGATGAGGTTTTTTTATACCAAAACTTTATATGTATCGCTTGAAATTGATGATTCGTTTATCCATCAATAAAATTTTATTTATTTTTTACAATCCTTCTAACAGTAGCCCATTGTTTTAACATGTCTCTAGCATCTTGAGCAGGATAACCCAAAACAGTCTTTCCAGCTTCTACATCACCAATAACTCCAGAACCTGCACAGATAGTAGCACCAGAATGTATGGTTGTGTGATCTTTTATAGAAGCACTTCCCCCAATAATAACTCCATCTTCTAAAGTTACAGAACCTGCAAGACCACTATGCCCTGCCATAATACAAGATCGTCCCATAACACTATTGTGTGCTATTTGCACAAGATTGTCAATTTTACAACCATCACCTATAATTGTAGAACTAAATTTTGCTCTATCTACACATGAATTTGCTCCAATTTCAACAGAATTTCCAATAATTACATTACCTATATGGGGTATTTTAACCAATTGCTGACCATCTTCACTTGGTCTATATCCAAATCCGTCTGCTCCAATACTTACATTTGTATGAAAAATACAATTACTACCTATAATACAACGTTCGCGTATAACAGTACCAGACCAAACAATCGTATTATCACCGATACAAGTTTCATCAAACACACAAACATTAGGGTACAACACTACATTCTTCCCTAATTCAACATCTTTCCCCAAATAGCAGTTCGCACCAATTTTAGAACCTTTCCCAATTTTAGCTGTTTTGTGTATAACAGCTGTTGGGTGTATCTCTGTTTCAAAAACTGGAGGCATTAATGTAAATAGTTCTAGTACCTTTGCCATCGCTAAATCTACATTTTTTACTTTAATAAAAACACGATTATCTCCAGGTAAAATTTCAACATCCTTACTTACAAGAGCTGCACACGCTTTAGAATCCTCCCAATATTTAGTGTATTTTTTACTTCCAATAAAGGTTATCTGATTCGCATTTGCTTTTTGTATTTCTTCAGGCCCTATAATTGTTTGATCTGTATCACCAATTAGTTCTCCTTTTAGAATATTATTTATTTCACTTATAGAATAAGATGTCATTTATTATTTTTGATATTGATTAGTAAGATTTTTTAAATTTAATTAAAATAAACTGAATCAGAGGTATAATCTATTACAACCTTCATTTATACTTAATATTATTTGTTAAATACGATTCAATTAACTTTTATAATTGTTTCCTTATTTATAAATTAATTGCTTGTTAACTTTTTAGTACTTTTATTCTTTTAAGTAAAATAAACGTAAGTATTAAAGCTGATGTAAATCTGTTTTATTCTCTTTTAAAATTGTAATTTGTAACAAATTCATTGTACTATTTTATGATACGAATTTTAATATTCTACCTGTATTTTATAAACTTAGGAAATACTATCCAAACTTCTCAAGAAAAATTAATATTTGATATTATCCACAGAAACAAAGTAATAGGAATTCTAGAAGCAACTAAAATTAACAATAACGCTAAAACGTATTATAAAAGTTCTACCACTATTAATACTAGAATTATAAAAGATATTGAAGTCAATTATAAATACGATGTTACTTTTAATACTAATTTCTTAACATCATCTAATGTCAGTATTACAGTTAATGAAAAATTGCATACTAAAACAGTTACCAAATGGAATAAAAATAGCTATCAAGTTATAAAAAATAGAAATAAAGAAAACAGCATAAAGGATACCATCACCTACTCTACTATTCAATTATATTTTAAAGAACCTAGAAATATTAGCAAGTGTTTTTCTGAACAAAACGGAAAATTCAATTCCATAATAGCCATGGGAAATCATATTTATAAAAAAGTAAACCCTAAAGGCAACCAAAACTTATACTATTATGAAAATGGACTTCTAAAAAAAGCTGATATAAACGGAGGCCTTATTCATTTTAAAATCATTAAAAAGCAAACAATTAAACCATGACTATAGCACTTATTCTGTATTTTACTTTGGCTTTTGCTATAACAATTAGGTTGTTAATTTATGGTATTAGACCCACAAAAACTTTGGCATGGCTATTAGCTATTTTTACAGTACCTGTTGGAGGCATGCTTTTTTATTTTGTTCTTGGACGCAATAGAAGAAAAAATAAATTTTATACTAGCAAAAAAAACAAAGAAATCTTACAGTATTATGCAAAAAATGACAACTCTTACAATTCTTTAAGCAATAATAAAAACACCTCTACTCTTGCCTCTATTAAAACGCATATAAAAATTGTAAAACTAATAACAAAAGGATCTAAGTTCCCACCAACAAATGGAAACGAATTATTACCATTAAAAAATGGAAAAGCAACCTTTAAAGCTATTTTGAAATCTTTAGAAGAAGCCGAAAAATTCATTCATATTCAATATTATATTTTTGAAGAAGGTGATTTAGCAGAAAAATTCAAATCCATTTTAATACAAAAAGCAAAAGCGGGTGTTGAAGTTCGTTTTCTTTACGATGCTTTAGGTAGTAGAGCATTAAGCAATACTTACATAAACAGTCTTAAATCAGAAGGGATAGAAGTTTATAGTTTTTTACCTATGAAACTAGGTAAGCTACTTTCTTCAATTAATTATAGAAACCATAGAAAAATTATTATTGTAGATGGAATTACAGGGTTTACTGGAGGTATTAACGTCTCTGATAAATATATAACCGGAGATCCTATTCTAGGAAACTGGTATGACATGCATTTACAATTAAAAGGTCCTATAGTAAATAATTTACAAGCTGTTTTTGCAATAGATTGGAGTTTTGCGAGCAGCACAAACCATTTACTAAATCCTAAATACATCATAAAACATTTAACAGTAGGTAAATCTATAGCTCAAATTGTTGCAAGTGGTCCAGATTCTGATTTCTCTTCTGTTCAGCAACTTTACTTTTCAATAATTAATAGTGCAAAAAAATACGTTTATATAACCAATCCTTATATTATTCCTGGAGAAGCTATACTAGAAGCACTTCAAGTTACAGCCATGAGTGGTGTAGATGTTCGTTTGCTCTTATCTACAAATTCAGACAGTTTTTTAGTGAAATGGAATGTACAATCTTATTTTGAAGGTTTGTTAGAAGCCGGAGTTAAAATTTTTTTATATCCAGATGGTTTTTTACACAGTAAAGTAATTGTTTCTGATGATGCTCTAACTTCTATTGGAACTGCTAATTTAGACATTCGAAGTTTTGAACAAAACTACGAAGTAAATGCCCTTATTTACGATAGTAAAATAAGTACAGAATTAAAACAAGATTTTTTAATAGATTGTGCAAAAAGTAGCGAAATAAATTATCAAAAATATCTTAAAAGACCAAAAACAGATCGTCTAAAAGAAGGTATTGCAAAAATATTTAGTCCTGTTTTATAAGTAACAATTTATAATCATAAATTATTTGTAATCATCTTACTACATTTGTAATGTAAACTAAATTAACTTAAACATGAATATAGGTTTAGTCCTTTCCGGAGGTGGTGCACGAGGCGCAGCACATATAGGAGTTATAAAAGCATTAGAAGAATATAACATTACTCCAACACATATCTCGGGAACAAGTGCAGGAGCTATTATTGGAGCTTTATACGCCGCTGGTGTAGATTGGTCCGAAATGTTGAATTTCTTTAAAACCATATCAATATTTCAAACAAGCAGATATGCACGCAACAAACCAGGGTTTATAAATTCGGAAAAGTTTTATGATGATCTTAAAAAATATCTTCCAATTGATGATTTTTCTGCTTTAAAAAAGCCTTTATTCATAACCGCCGCAAATGTGATTGATGGATCTTTAAAAATATTTAGTAAAGGACAACTTATCAAACCTATTATTGCTTCGGCTTCATTCCCAGGTGTTTTTACACCAACTGAAATAAATGGAAAATTCTATATAGATGGAGGAACTTTAAATAATTTTCCTGTAGAACCACTACAAAAGGAATGTGATAAAATCATAGGTGTATATGTTAATTTCTTAAAAAAAATTAGTATTAAAGATTTGAAACACTCTTATAGTGTTGTAGAAAGAGCCTATAAAATTAAAGTAGCATCAGAATCTATGTTAAAATTTCCTGCTTGTGATTTGATTATTTCACCAGAAGAATTAAATAAATATGGAACTTTTGAGATGAATAGTATTGATGCAATTTTTAATCTAGGATATATTACCACAAAAAAAATATTAGAAGATAAAAAAGAACTTTTCTTTAACTAACCTTTTAAACACAAAAAACCTCACAGTACTGTGAGGTTTTTTTTACTATTACTATAGTATTAAAAAATTTACATCATTGAAGCTGCAATTTTTTTATAAGTTCCATTTTCTAACAATTTTCTTATAGCAGAAAATGCAGTAATGGTTTCATCTATATCTTCTTGTGTATGGGTTGTTGTAGGTATTAATCTTAAAATAATTAATCCTTTTGGAATTACAGGATACACAACTATAGAACAAAAAATACCATGATTTTCTCTTAAATCATTTACCATAGCCATAGCTTCTGGAATATCTCCTTTTAAATATACCGGTGTAATACAAGTTTGTGTAGTTCCTAAATCAAAACCAGCATTACGCAACCCAGATTGTAAAGCATTGGTATTGATCCATAATTTTTCTTTTAATTCTGGCATTGTACGCAACATATCTAAACGTTTTAATGCTCCTTTTACCATTGCCATTGGCAAAGATTTTGCAAACATTTGAGAACGCATATTATATTGTAAATACTGAATAATATCTTTATCTGCAGCAAAGAAAGCACCAATACCTGCCATAGATTTTGCAAATGTTGCAAAATAAATATCTATTTCATCTTGTACTCCTTGCTCTACACCAGTTCCTTTTCCATCTTTTCCTAAGGTACCAAAACCATGTGCATCATCAACTAACAATCTAAAATTGTAATCTTTTTTAAAGGAAATGATTTCTTTTAAACGACCTTGCTCTCCACGCATTCCAAAAACTCCTTCAGAAATTACTAAAATTCCTCCACCTGTTTTTTCTGCCATTTTTTGAGCACGTTTGATGTTTTTTTCAAAACTATCCATATCGTTATGACGATATACAAAACGTTTCCCAGCATGCAAACGAACACCATCTATAATACAAGCATGTGTGTCCATATCATAGACAATAATATCATTTTTAGTAACTAACGCATCTATAGCAGACACCATCCCTTGATATCCGAAATTAACTAAGTAAGCAGCATCTTTTTCTACAAATTCTGCACATTCGCGCTCTAATTGTTCGTGATATGGAGTATGACCAGACATCATTCTAGCTCCCATTGGGTAAGCCATTCCATGTTCTGTTGCCGCAGCTCCATCTGCTTTTAATACTTCTGGATGATTTGCCAAACCTAAGTAATCATTAATACTCCAAGTAACTACTTTCTTTCCATTGAAAGACATTCTATTAGAGATTGGTCCTTCTAATTTAGGAAAAACATAATATCCTTCTGCTTTTTCTGCCCATTTTCCTAAAGGCCCTTTATCTCCTTTTATTCTTTCAAATAAATCTTTCGTCATGTTCTTTGTTTTATTTTTTACGAATTGCAAATAAACCGCTTTTTTTGCAGTATATCAAATTTTGAAGATTACAATGCTATTCTATAAAGCCTTGTTCTTTCATCCAAACATCACTATAAATTTTATTCATGTAACGAGAACCGTGATCTGGAAAAATTAAAACAACAAAACTATCTTTAGAAAACATATTTAAAGAAGCATACTGTTTGGTAGCTTGTAATACTGCTCCGGAGGTATATCCTGGAAAAATCCCTTCTGCCTTTACAATTTCTCTTGCCGCAAAAGCTGCCTCTTTATCCGATACTTTTTCGTAAACATCAATCACGTTAAAGTCGGTTGCAGTAGGAATTAAATTTTTCCCCAAACCTTCTATTTTATAAGGCTTTACTTCGTTAAGGTCTAATTTTCCTGTTTCGTGATACTTTTTTAGTACAGAGCCCACAGCATCTACTCCTAAAACTTTAATATTTGGATTCTGTTCTTTTAAATACTTTCCTGTTCCTGAAATGGTTCCTCCTGTTCCACTTGCTACAACTAAATGTGTTATTTTACCTTGGGATTGTTTCCATATTTCTGGCCCAGTTGTTTTGTAATGAGCTTCAATATTTAATTCATTAAAATATTGGTTGATATATACAGAGTTAGGTGTTTTTTTATGAATAGCTTTTGCTACTTCATAATAAGATCTTGGATCTTCTGGGGCAACGTTTGCAGGACAAACATGCACTTCTGCACCCATCGATTTTAACATATCTATTTTATCTTGCGATGATTTATCACTAACTGCTAATATACATTTGTATCCTTTTACAATACTGATCATTGCCAAAGAAAACCCGGTATTTCCAGAAGTAGTTTCTACAATAGTAGCACCTTTTTTTAGAATTCCTCTTTTTTCTGCGTTTTCTACAATATGCAAAGCAATTCTATCTTTTGCAGAGTGCCCTGGATTAAATGCTTCTAATTTAGCGTAATAAGAACCTTGTAAATTTTTTGTTATTTTGTGAAGTTTAACTAATGGAGTTTCACCAACTAGTTCTAAAATTGTATTTGTAATACCTTGATTTCTTGTCATTCCTTATATTAAAAACACCATTACGAGTATGAATGACGAAGTAATCTAACATATTAAAGAGAGATTGCTTCGTTTTGCTTGCAATAATGCTTACATTTTTTCAATCAGATGCAAAAGTACGCTTTAGAATTGAAATAGAAAATCTAACTCTCTAATTTATCTTCTAATGCAATTAAGAAAGTATACATTTTAGCGGTTTCTTTTAATGCATCAAAACGACCAGAAGCTCCACCATGACCTGCTTCCATATTGGTTTCTAAAAACAATAAATTATTATCTGTTTTTAATTCACGAAGTTTTGCAACCCATTTTGCAGGTTCCCAATATTGTACTTGAGAATCATGCAATCCAGTTGTAACCAAAATATTAGGATATTCTTTGGCCTTTATTTGATCGTAAGGTGAATACGATTTTATATAATCGTAATATTCTTTATCGTTTGGATTTCCCCATTCATCATATTCTCCTGTTGTTAACGGAATACTATCATCTAACATCGTAGAAATAACATCTACAAAAGGGACAGCCGCAATAATTCCGTTATACAATTCTGGATTCATATTTACAATGGCTCCCATTAATAATCCACCTGCAGAACCGCCCATTGCATATAAATGTTTGGCAGACGTATAATTATTTTCTATTAAATATTTAGAACAATCTATAAAATCTGTAAATGTGTTTATCTTTTTTAACATTTTTCCATCTTCATACCATTCTCTTCCTAAATATTGACTTCCACGAATATGTGCTAATGCATACACAAAACCTCTATCTAACAAGCTTAACCGTGTTGTCGAAAAATTATCAGGAATTGTTGCACCATAAGAACCGTATGCATATTGTAGTAATGGTGTATCTTTATTTAACTCCGTATCTTTATGATATACTAAAGAAATAGCTACTTTTTTTCCATCTCTAGCTGTAACCCAAACTCGCTTACTTAAGTAATTTTCTTTTTTAAATTTTCCTCCTAAAACTTCTTGTTCTTTTTTAACTTCTTTGCCTTGAGTTTTCATATTAAAATCGATCACAGAACTTGGTGTTGTAAACGAATTGTATGAATACCTAATTATTTCTGTATCAAAATCTGGATTAGCATATACACCAACAGAATAGGTTTCTTCGTTAAAAGGCAAATAGTAATCTTCTTTTTTATCCCAACGTATAATACGAATTTTACTTAACCCTTGGGTACGTTCTTCTACTACTAAATAATCTTTAAAAATAGAAAAATCTTCTAGCAAAGTATCTGCTCTATGCGGAATTACATCTTCCCAATTCTCTTTTGAAGTTTTAGAAATCGGCGTTTTCATCAACTTAAAATTAATTGCGCCATCTTTATTGGTTAATAAATAAAAATGATCTCCAAAGTGAGAAACACTATATTCTAAATCTCTTACTCTTGGTTGTATAATCGTAAAATCTCCTGTAGGATTATCGGCATCTAAGTATTGAGCCTCGGTAGAAACAGTACTATAAGAACCAATAATAATATATTTGTTTGATTTAGATTTTGTTACATAGGTTCCAAATGTATCATCTTCTTCATGAAAAACTTCTACATCTTCTGATGTTGGCGTTCCTAAAACATGCCTGTAAATCTTTACACTTCTTAGTGTTACAGGATCTTTCTTTGTATAAAAAATGGTCTTATTATCATTTGCCCATACAGAACCCCCAGTTGTATTTTCTATAACATCTTTATAAATTTCGCCAGTTTCTAAATTTTTAATTCGTAAAAAATATTGTCTTCTACTAACTGTATCTGTTGCAAAAACTACTAATTTATTATCTGGAGA
The DNA here is from genome assembly GCF_022662535.1 of Polaribacter marinus. Classification (GTDB taxonomy): domain Bacteria; phylum Bacteroidota; class Bacteroidia; order Flavobacteriales; family Flavobacteriaceae; genus Polaribacter; species Polaribacter marinus. Next base: position 193,403 of record NZ_JAKQYM010000002.1, on the reverse strand, counting down.
AATATTTAAGCCTCCTAGCTGAAAATAATCAAACCCTTTTGCTTCCTCATTTACATTAAAAATTAATTCTGCTTTTGCTTCTAAACTTCCTTTTTTTCTACTATAAATGGGATATTGGTTCCCTATTTCATAGCTTGTGATATAAAAATATCCATTGTCTTTATAAGGTACAGAAGAATCATCTTCTTTAATTCTACCTTTCATTTCTTGAAATAGTTTTTCTTGAAAATCTTTAGCATAATCTGTTACCTTTTTGTAATATTTATTTTCTTCTTCTAAATAATTAACTACTTTTTGAGTTTGTTCATCTTTAACTTCAGCATTTTTCTGTTCATCAGACAAACGCATCCAGAAATAATTATCTATTCTAACATCTCCGTGTTTTTCTAATTTTATAGGTTGTTTATCTGCAATAGGATAATTAGCATCTGTACTTTTCATGGTTTCATTTTTACAAGCGATTGCAAAAATAAGACTTAATACTATGCTAGAGATAAATATTTTTCTCCTTTTTAACTGTTTAATTATATCTGTGAATTCACTAATTTTGTTGCTTATTAAATTAAAAATAAAATCGATGTTTGGAGACTTGTCTGGAATGATGCATAAATTAAAAGAAACACAACAAAAAGTAGAAGAAACAAAAACTAGACTAAACACAGTTTTAGTTGATGAAGTTGCTGCCGACGGAAAAATTAAAATAACACTAACTGCTAATAGAGAAATAAAAGCAATTTCTATTGATCCTTCTTTACTTTCTGATGCTGAAGAGTTAGAAGACTATCTAATACTTACCTTAAATAAAGCCATAGAAAAAGCAACTAAAATTAATGAAAACGAAATGGCCATAGCTGCAAAAAGTGGTATACCTAATATTCCAGGAATGGATTTATTTAAATAGATATTTAACTTTATATAAACAAAGTTATGTTTTAAAGAGATTACTTTTGCCTTTTGTAATTTTAATAATGATATTGATCCGTGAAAAAGCATAAAACAAACAAATCTCTTTTAAAAAAAATACTCAAAAGTTTTTCTATAACTATATTAGTATTATTAATCTTATTGGTTTCTGTTCCTTTTTTGTTTAAAGACAAAATTGTACAAATGGTAACCAATACCATTAACAATAATATAAATGCTACAGTTACTTTTAGTGATGCTGATTTAAGCTTTTTTAAAAGTTTTCCGCAAGCAAGCTTAACAGTAAAGAATATTGCTGTTATCAATAAAATTCCTTTTGAGGGCGATACTTTATTTAGTACACAAACATTAAGTCTAAATATGAGTATTACCGAACTTTTTAAGAAAGCAGATGAAACCATCAACTTAAAAAGCATTGTTACTTCTAACGGAAAAGTAAATGTTCTTATTAATAAAAACAATATTGCTAATTTTGACATTGCTTTAAAAAATACCACATCACAAAACACAGAAAATAACAATTCTTTTTCGTTTAGTATTCAAGAATATACTGTTGATAATTTACAATTTAATTATGTTGATGAGAGTTCTAAGATAAAACTTCAATTAGATAATATTTACCATACTGGAGAAGGTAATTTTGCCAATGAGGTACTAGACTTAGATACTAAATCTAAAGCCAAAGTATCTTTTTACATAGACAATGTAAACTATCTTAAAAACGTTGCTATTTCTTTAGATGCAGTTTTAGGTATCGATCTTAAAAACTCTAAATATTCTTTTAAAGAAAACACCGCTTACATCAACCAATTACCATTAGAGTTCAATGGTTTTATTCAATTAAAAGAAAAAAGCCAATTGTATGATTTAAGTTTTAAAACTCCAACATCTTCATTTAAAAATGCTTTAGCTTTATTACCTGAACAATATTCTGGTAATTTAAAATCTATTCAAACAGAAGGTAATTTTAATATGAATGGAATTGTAAGTGGAAGCTTGTCAGAAAAGACAATTCCAACTTTCAACATCTCATTATCTTCAAAAAATGCGATGTTTAAATATGCAGATTTACCCAAAGCTGTAAAAAATATTAACATAGATTCTAAGTTTGTTAACAAGACTGGAAATATAAAAGACACTTATGTTAATTTAAATCACCTGAACTTTAAAATTGATGAAGATGTTTTTTCTGCAAACGGAAATGTATACAATATTACCACAAACCCCAAAGTAAGCTTAGTGGCAAATGGTGTTATTAATTTAGCTAATATCAACAAGGTATATCCTATAAAATTAGAAAATGAGTTAGCAGGAATTTTAGAAGCAAATATTACAACGAGTTTTGACATGAATTCTGTAGAAAAAGAAAACTATCAGAATATAAAAAATAAAGGAAACATTGCTTTAAGTAACTTTAAATATGATGGAAAAGATGTAGCAAACCCATTTTTAATTGATAAAACATCTATTTCTTTTAATACAAACTCAATCAAATTAAATGAATTTAATGCAAAAACAGGAGCTTCCGACATTGCAATAAATGGTAACTTAGATAACTTTTACGGATTCTTATTTAAAAAACAAGAATTAAAAGGAAGTTTCACTTTAAATTCGAGCAATTTAGAAGTCAATGATTTTTTATCTAAAGATGCTAAAACTGATGAAAAAACTATAGAATCGGCCTTAAAAGTTCCTTCTTTTTTAAATGTAAAGTTATCTGCAAAAGCACAAAAAGTTGTTTATGACAACATCAATCTTACAAATGTTTCAGGAATTGTTTTCATTAAAGATGAAACCATAAACCTACAAGACCTAAAATCTGATGTATTTGGAGGTAATATTGGTTTTAGCGGAAACGTTTCTACAAAAGGAGAAACGGCTAGTTTTAATATGGATTTAAACCTAAAAGAATTAAATATTTCTGATTCTTTTAGTAATTTAGAAATGCTAAAATCTATAGCTCCCATAGCAAAAACCATAGAAGGAAAAATAAACTCTACAATAAAAGTATCAGGGCTTTTAAACAATGATATGACTCCCAACTTAAAAACAATTTCAGGAGATTTGTTAGGACAATTATTAAATACTAAACTAAAAGCAAGTAATTCTAAAGTATTAAGTCTTTTAGGTCAGAAAGTAAGTTTTTTAGACATCAACAAATTAAATTTGCATGAGGCTACGGGACTATTTTCTTTTAAAAATGGAGAAGTATCTGTAAAACCCATCAAATTGAATTACCAAGATATTGGTATTCAGTTATCAGGTAAACATGGTTTTGATGAAACAATGAATTATGATGTTGTTTTTGATGTACCTGTAAAATATTTAGGAACAGATGTTACTAGTATGATTGCGAAACTCACCCCTAAAGATGCAGCTACGGTTAAAAGTCTTCCCATTAAAGGAAAACTTTTAGGAAGCTTCTCTAGTCCTAGTTTTACCACCAATATTAAAGATGCAACCTCTAACTTGGTAAAAGAATTAGTTGAGAAACAAAAACAAAATCTTAAGGATGAAGGAAAAGATAAACTAAAACAATTATTAGGATTAGATAAAAATGATTCTATCAAAAAAGACTCTACCACCAATACTAAAGATAAGATTAAAAATGTTTTAGGAGGTCTTTTTGGGAAAAAGAAAAAAGATACCACTAAACAAAATTAACTATTTATAAAGCATAAAAAAAGGAAGCAAATGGCTTCCTTTTTATGTAACTTCTTTATTAATGTTTTATGCAAGAGCAACTCCCATCATAGAAATAATAAAGATTAAAGCATATAATGATAAAAGTATTATTGTAAAAACCCCAATAAACTTATAATGAGACTTTAGCATTTCAAAAGCATCAGAAAGAGTTTCATCATTTTTTGTTAATAAAGCTAATTTCATTTTCTTAGAAAACTTAAATAAATAAAAGATTGGGAAAAAGTAAAGTATAGCCATAATTAAATAAATAATAGTCATAACCATTCCTAAATCAAAAGGAACCTGTTTTGCTTCTGGAATATCATTAAAAATTGCTCCTGCAAAAATGGCTAGTAAGACTAAAAAACCTAGACTAATAAAACCTACTATGGATAAGAAAAAAGACCATTTTGCGGTTTCTTTTAAAAAGCTTTTAGATCTACCATTTAGTGTTAATTGTTCTAATTGTGTAATAGGGTTTTCCATAAAAAATTTAGTTAGTTAATTATTCTTTTTAAATTAAAATTCAGAAATTGTTTTTTTAATTATCGCAATACAATCTCTCAATTGCTCTTCATTCATTACCAATGGTGGTGCAAAACGAATAATATTTCCATGTGTAGGTTTTGCTAACAAACCATTGTCTCGTAATTTCATACAAATATCCCAAGCAGTAGAACTATCTTCTGTATCATTAATTAACACAGCATTCAACAGTCCTTTACCTCTTACAGATAAAACTAAATCATTCGTTTCTGCAAAAGCAGCTAATTCAGATCTAAATATTTTTCCTAAAAATTCTGCATTGTCTGCTAATTTCTCATCTGCAATCACTTCTAAAGCAGCAATGGCTACAGCAGCAGCAATAGGATTTCCACCAAATGTAGATCCATGATTTCCTGGTTTTATAACATTCATGATATTATCATTTGCTAAAACAGCAGAAACAGGGTAAGCACCACCACTTAACGCTTTACCTAGAATTAAAACATCTGGTTTTACGTTTTCATGATCTACAGCTAACATTTTACCGGTTCTAGCAATCCCTGTTTGTACTTCATCAGCAATAAATAAAACATTATGCGCTGCACACATTTTTTTTACTGCAGCTAAATATCCTTCTGAAGGCACATAAACACCAGCTTCCCCTTGTATCGGTTCCACTAAAAATGCTGCAATATTATTACTACTTTCTAAAGCTTCTTGTAACGCTTGTAAATTATCGTATTCAATTTTAATGAAACCTTTTGTGTAAGGACCAAAATTCTTTCTAGCCACAGGGTCATTAGAAAATGAAATAATCGTAGTTGTTCTACCATGAAAATTATTTTCACAAACTATAATTTCTGCTTTATTTTCATCAATCCCTTTAACTTCATATGCCCATTTTCTAGACAACTTTAAAGCCGTTTCTACAGCTTCTGCTCCTGTATTCATTGGCAAAAGTTTATCAAAACCAAAAAGTTCTGTAGCAAATTTTTCATACTTCCCTAATACATCATTATAAAATGCACGTGAAGTAAGTGTTAATGTTTTTGCTTGATGAACCATTGCATCCACAATCTTAGGATGGCAATGCCCTTGATTTACAGCTGAATAAGCTGATAAAAAATCATAATATTTGTTTTCTTCTACATCCCAAACATAAACACCTTCCCCCCTACTCAAAACCACTGGGAGTGGATGATAGTTATGGGCTCCATATTTGTTCTCTAATTCAATTGCTTCTTGCGAAGTAAGCTTGTTTAAAACAGTCATTTTTTATTGTTTTATATTGATAAAATAACCATTCCTGTTCTACCTTTATTCTTTCAGTATAAACTGAAAATTCAGCGTGGGAAAGAAATCATCCTCGAAGTTGTACAAAAGTAATAAAATAATTCATTTATTAAATCAAATCATTTTATAAAACAATGGTAATAATTTCGTTAATTTTGCAAACCAAAATAATTGAAAAATGCCACGTAGAGAACGAAACAAATTTGTAAAGAAGAATCAAGTTTTAGAATTAAAAATTGAAGATTACGCTTTTGGAGGGAAAGGAATTGCTAGAATAAAATCTGAAGAAGGAAGTTTTGTCATTTTTGTTCCTAACACTTTACCTGGTCAATTGGTTAAAGCACAAATTAGCAAATCAAGTAAAAATTACGCAGAAGCTAAATTAATCGATGTTTTAAAACCTTCAGAAGATGAAGTAGAAGTACCTTTTCAAGACATTCCTGGTGCGCCATACATTCAATTACCTATTGATTTACAACATCAATATAAAAAAGAAAGTACTTTATCTCTTTTTAAAAGAATTGGTAAAGTAGAAAATATTGAAGATCTTTTTGACGAATTTGTAACTTCTCCAAATGTATTTCATTACAGAAATAAAATGGAATACGGTTTTTCTGCTATTGGTTACGATAGAATTAATAAAACAGATAAAGACGAATTTACGCTAGGTTTTAAAAGACGTGGTGTTTGGTGGATGGGTGATAATTTAGAAAAAGATTCTGGTTTGTTTGACAAACAAATGGAAGACAACCTAAAAAACATTAGACAATATTGTATAGAAACAGGCTTAGAACCATGGCACGGACCGAAAAAAACAGGTTTCTTTCGTTATTTTGTCGTAAGAAAATCATTTAAAACAGATGAGTTATTATGTAATTTGGTAACTACTTCTCCTGAATTGGGAAATTTTGATTTGCAAAAATTCGCAAACTTTCTAAAAGATATTTTTGGAGATCGTTTAGCTGGTTTACTACACACCATTAATGATGAAACTGGAGACAGAACTATTGCTACTGCTGGTAGTTTAGATTTAGTTCACGGAAAAGATAAAATTGTAGAAGAATTGTTAGGCTTAAACTTTGAAATTAGCATGAAAAGCTTTTTTCAAACCAACCCTAAATGTGCAGAAAAATTATATGCTAAAGTTGTTGAATATGTCTTAGAAGACAAAACAAAAGTAGACAATACAGTGGTAATGGATTTATTCTGCGGAACCGGAACCATAGGACAAATAGTTGCTTCTAAAAGTAAAAATGCCAAAATTGTAGGGGTAGATATTGTTGCCTCTGCGATTGAAGATGCAAAAAAGAATGCTAAAAGAAATAATATTAAAGGTTTGCAATTTTATGCTGCAGATGTAGGAAAATTTTTAATTGCACATCCTGAATATCAAGATAAAATTAAGACTATTATTTTAGATCCTGCTAGAGCAGGAATTGCCCCAAAAACCTTGCAAAAAATCATCAATTTAAATGCAGATAGAATGGTGTATGTTTCTTGTAATCCGGCAACACAAGCTAGAGACACCGAATTATTAAGAGAAGCAGGTTATTTTATAAAGAAAATTAGTTTGGTAGATCAATTTCCACATACATCACATATAGAAACTGTTGTTTTATTTGAAAAAATAGTTTCCTAAAAAATAATTTAATGCCATCTAGTACAATGCACAACAAACTTATATTCTCCTCCAGAATATGGGCTTGTTTTGTAGTAGGCTGTAAACACACCTTTATTTAAATAAGTTTGACCTAATCGATCTCTCCACCTCTCTTCTTGATACTTAATATTATTCCCTTTACTATCTTTTATATAAATTTTACCAGATTCATACTTACTAGTATTTTTATTATATACATAATATAAAACTTCGTATGTAGCGCACTGCCCACCATTACTTTTATTATAATTTGATAGCGCAGAACTCACTTCAGCACAATTATAAAAAGCTAAAAAACTAAATAACAAAACTGTTTTTTTAATTGTTTTCATAAATTAAATTTTGATGGCAATAAAATTAACATTAAAAAACCTTCTATGAAATACCTATAATTAGGTATTTTTAGTTTCTTTGTAAGAAATTAATAGTTAAATAATCGAGCAATGAAAAAACTTACCGATTTCGAAATAGAAAAAAAATTAGAATCTTTAGAAGATTGGGATTTTTACGATGACGCAATTCACACAGACTTTGAGTTCGATAATTTTAAAGATTGTATGTCTGCTATGAATAGAATTGCTTTTGAATGCGAAGCATTAAATCATCATCCAGAATGGACAAACATATACAATACATTAGACATCACTCTAAAAACACATGATGCACAAGGTGTAACTGAATTAGATTTTAAATTAGCAGAAGCTATTAATAGAATTGTTGAAGTAGAAGAATAATATGAAAAAACAAATTTTAAATCTTTTAGTCCTAATTACTATAGTTTCTGCTTGCGAAAAAGATGATTTCTGTACACAAAATCCTGTAACTCCCAATTTAGTTTTACGCTTTTATGATAATACAGATAGAACTACTCTTAAAGAAGTAGAACGTTTTTCTATCATTGCGCAAGGAAATACAGATAGCCTTTACACAAACCAAACTACAGATAGTATTGCAATACCGTTAAATTCTTTAACTACAGAAACTATTTACACATTAAAAATGAATAATATTGATGGAGTAACTACAAATAATCAAGTAGCAACTTTTACCATACAATACACCACAGAAGAAGAATATATTTCTCGCTCCTGCGGATTTAGAGTTATTTTTAATAATGTCTCTTTTTCTTCAAATAGCTCTTGGATTCAAGATTTTACACCAAATACATTAACAACAATAAACAATCAAAATGCAGCACATGTTCAAATATTTCATTAGCGTTTGCTTTCTTTTTGTTTTTGTTGATGGATTTTCACAAGACAAAAAAGAAAAAGATACAATTGTATACAAATCTCCTTATGGATTACGATTAGGAGTTGACATTAGTAAGCCTATAAAATCTACAATAGATGGTACTTATAGTGGTTTTGAAATTATAGGTGACTATAGAATATCTAAACGCTTTTTTATAGCTGCAGAAATTGGCTATGAAAAAGAAACAACAGCAGAAGATTATACAAACTCAACTGCCAAGGGGAGTTATGCAAGACTAGGTTTTAACTATAATGCATTCGAAAATTGGCTAGATATGAACAACGAAATTTTATTAGGTTACAGATATGGTTTTAGCATGTTTGATCAAACATTAAACAGCTACACTCCAAACGTTACAAACCCAGAAACTGGAATCTATTTTCCTGCAAATACAATTACCACACCAATAACAGATTCTAATTTAAATGCACATTGGTCTGAGTTTGTTGTTGGCATAAAAGCAGAAACATTTAAAAACTTCTTTATTAGTTTTAGCGTTTCTTATAAAGTTTTAATGAGTATAAAAGATCCTGAAAATTTTAAAACTTTATATGCACCTGGATTCAACAGGATTTTTGAAAGTAACACCGGTTTTGGTTTTAACTATACACTATCCTATTTAATTCCATTTACAAAAAAATAAAAATTAAAAGAATTGCTATTTATTTTTTAGTAAATTTATAGCCTTTTTATATAAAACTATTTAACATGAATAAAATACCAAGTGTAGATTTATCCGATTTTTTATCAAATGATGAAAGCAGAAAACAAAAGTTTATTGCAGAAATTGGTCACGCATATGAAAATATAGGGTTCGTAGCATTAAAAGGTCATTTTTTAGATGATAAATTAGTTGATGATTTATATTCTGAAATCAAAAACTTTTTTGACTTACCGATAGATGTAAAAGAAAAATACGAAATTCCAGGAATTGGAGGACAAAGAGGTTATGTTTCTTTTGGTAAAGAATCTGCTAAGGGAAAAAAAGAAGGAGACTTAAAAGAATTTTGGCATTTTGGTCAATATGTAGATAAAGACTCTAAATATGCACAAGAATATCCAGAAAATGTAGAAGTAGAAGAGCTTCCTAAATTTAACGAAGTTGGAAAACAAACTTACAAAATGTTAGAAAAAACAGCAAAATATGTACTACGTTCATTGGCATTGCATTTAGGTTTAGAAGAAACTTATTTTGATAATTACATTAAAAACGGAAATAGTATTTTACGTCCAATACATTATCCACCAATTAAAACAGAACCAAAAGGAGCAGAAAGAGCTGCTGCACATGGAGACATTAATCTAATTACTTTATTAATGGGAGCACAAGGAAAAGGCTTACAGGTTCAAAATCATAAAGGAGATTGGATCGATGCTATGGCAGCACCAGACGAATTAATGATTAATGTTGGAGATATGTTATCTAGACATAGTAACAACAAATTAAAATCTACAATTCATAGAGTTACAAACCCTCCAAAAGAAATGTGGGGAACTTCTCGTTATTCAATTCCTTTTTTTATGCATCCTGTTTCTGATATGAAATTAAATGTTTTAGAAAAATGTATTGATGAAAATAATCCTAAAAAATTCGAAGATATTACGGCAGGAGAGTTTTTAGATCAACGTTTAAAAGAACTTGGATTAAAAAAGTAAATCAGTCTACAGTTGCAGTTTGTAGTAGCAAACTCACTAAAACTGCAACTAAACACTGTTAACTAAAAAATATGGATTTTAAAGACCAGCTGAAAAACTTGTTTCCAGATCATCAAGAAACGAAAGACATTGTAAAAGAAAAATCAACTATATGGATGCAAGAAGATCCTATTATTTGTAAATACGAAAAAAGAAAAGGAAAACCAATCACTATTTTAGAAGGTTATACTGGTGCCACATCAGACTTTAAAATTCTTGCCAAAGAAATTAAAACAAAACTCTCTGTTGGCGGAAGTTTTAAAGACGACAAAATAATTATTCAAGGTGATTATAGAGATAAAATAATGGCTATGTTAAAAGAAAAAGGATTCAAAGTAAAACGCGTAGGCGGATAATTTTTTTAATTAACACAATAAAACATCACAACAGACGTTGTTTTTAAATTATGGGGGGTTCAACATTACACATTACCAACGGAGATAGCACCACAAATTATCTTCAAAAATTACGTTTTCCGGGAGAATTTATCACTTGGCGAGAAATGTTATGCGAAGGTAAAACTACAACAGACGTAGGAAGCGAAACTTTCTGGAAAAACAGATTCGAATTTTTTAAAACTTCTTACAAAGTTAGCAAACAAAAGTTTATAAATTATACTGTAAAAGAATACAGAAATCTTTGTAATAAAAAAGAACAAAAAGAAATTGTTCTTTGGTTTGATCACGACTTATTTTGTCAAATTAATATGATCGCAGTTTTAAGCTGGTTAAAACGCTATAGAAAAGGCTACCATATTTCTTTAGTTAGTAGTGAAAAAATTAAAGGAGTAAAAAAAATGTTATCGTTCCCAGAACTTTCTGAAGAACAAATAAATAGCAGTTATAAAACCAGAATAGAATTAACTCAAGATGATATTGAATATGCCGATTATATTTGGCAATTATATTGTTCAGACAGTCCATTACGCTTAGAAACTGTCTACAAATTCAACCCAATGTCTCCTTTTAAATATTTAGCAGCTGCTTTAGAAGCACATTTACAACGTTTTCCATCTATAAAAAATGGTTTAAATGTTGTAGAAAATAATATTATTAAAACAGTTAATACACATCAGTTTAACTCTAAAGAACAACTTGTTCATCAACTTTTGAAAGATCAAAAAATATATGGTTTTAGTGATTTGCAATACGAACATAAAATAGAAGAACTGCAAAAATTATTTGCTTCTTTCAATCCAGTTAAGCTCTCTAAAAAAGGAAAACAAGTTTTAGAAAATCAAATTAATTTTTACGGTCAATTACGTAATGATATTTCGTATCTTGGCGGCTCTAAAAAATACAGTTTTTTGTTTCATAACGAATCTAAAAAACTCTTACAAATTACATCATAAATGCCTATACAAAATTCTGAACTTATCTTAAACCCTGATGGAAGTATTTACCATTTAAATTTAAGACCGGAAAACATTGCTACCGACATAATTTTTGTTGGAGATCAAAACAGAGTAGAAAAAGTTACACAACATTTTGATTCTATAGAGTTTACAACTCAAAAAAGAGAATTTAAAACAACAACAGGTGTATATAAAAACAAACGAATTTCTGTTATTTCAACAGGAATTGGACCCGATAATATAGATATTGTTTTAAATGAATTAGATGCATTGGTTAATATCGATCTAGAAACAAGACAACCTAAAACACAACTTACATCTTTAAACATTGTTAGAGTTGGTACGTCGGGTTCTTTACAAAATGATATTCCGGTAGACTCTTTTGTAATGAGTTCTCATGGATTAGATCTAAATGGAATGCTTCATTCTTATCAAATAGATGAAATTTCAAATACTGATATAGAAGATGCTTTTGTAAAACACACCAATTGGAGTTCTAAAAAATCATATCCTATTATTATAGAAAATAGTAATGAATTAGAAATTAAATTATTTTCTAACAAAACTTTTAAAGGTATTACTGCTACTGCAGGAGGTTTTTACGGTCCACAAGGAAGAATTTTACGTTTAGGTTTACAAGACGATAACTTAAACAGTAAAATTGATAGTTTTAATTTTAATGGAAATAGAATTTCTAACTTAGAAATGGAAACTTCAGCTATTTACGGTTTGTCGAAACTATTAGGTCATAATGCACTTTCTATGAATGCAATTATTGCAAATAGAGCAAACGGTTCTTTTAGTGAAAATCCAGGTAAAGTAGTTGCCAATTTAATAGAGTATACATTAGATAAATTAGCTGGATAAATGACTAACTTAAAAGTTGGCGGAGTTCCAGAACACTTTAATTATCCTTGGTATTTAACGTTAAAAAATAAAGAATTTACACAAAAAAACATTAATCTTCGTTGGAAAGATTATCATGGTGGTACAGGACAAATGTGTAAAGCTTTAAGAAATGGCGAAGTTGATATTGCTATTGTTTTAACTGAAGGCATTATAAAAGATATTTCTGATGGAAATCCATCTAAAATTGTACAAACATTCGTACAGTCTCCTTTAGTGTGGGGAATTCATGTTGCCGCAAAATCGACCTTTAAGAAAATTGAAGATTTAGAAAAAGCTACTATTGCTATTAGTAGGTTTGGTTCTGGTTCTCACTTGATGGCAATTGTTAACGCTTATAACCAAGGTTGGAATATAGACAAACTAAAATTTAAAGTTGTTGGTAATTTAGAAGGTGGTATTGAAGCTTTGACAAATGGAGATGCAGATTATTTTATGTGGGAACATTTTACAACAAAACCTTTAGTAGACAACGGTACTTTTAGAAGAGTTGATGACTGCCCTACTCCTTGGCCTTGTTTTGTTATTGCTGTTAGAAACGAAGTTTTAGAAAATAATTTTAGCGAGGTAAAACAAGTTTTAGAAATTATTAATAACAAAACTAATGGTTTTAAAGATATTGAAAATATTGACACTATTCTAGCAGACAGGTATCAACAACAGCTAAAAGACATTAAAGATTGGTTAAAAATCACACATTGGAACACAGGAAAACCAATTACTAAAAATTTAATCACACGTATACAAAATAAAATGATTCGTTTTAACGTTATCAAAGAAAAGAAAAATTCGGGCAATTTTGTAAAAAATATGTACATTTAACCCTTGAAAAAACATTTATAATGAAAAAGATAATATTTATTGGAATTTGTGTTTTAGGATTGATCAGCTTTTCTTCATGTAGAAGCTCAAAATCTTCTTGTGGTTTAGCAGATAATAACACAACAACAACTATTCAAACAACATTAAAGCAAGCAGATATAATTTAAAAAATCTGTTTGTTTCTTAACTTCAAATTCAATGAATCCGCTTTAAAAGCGGATTTTTTTTTTACAAAACAATCTACTAATAATCAAAACATTAACATAACTTCTATATAACATTTTAGTAAGATTTAACTTACGTTATTTTCATTTTTATTTTACAATAACAAAACATTAAGCTTGTAAGTTTGATAAACTATAATAGTAATGCATTTGTTTTCACTATTCTTAAAATTACAATTCTTCTACGGGTTCTTAAAAAGACTTTCTGTAATTAAAACTCAAAAACTATATTTTATTACTTAAATAAAAATGAAAAAAACAAAAAAACGAAAGTTAGATTATGTTGTTATTTCTGATGTACATCTAGGAACATACGGCTGTAAAGCCAAAGAGCTTTTAAATTACTTAAAAACTATAGAACCAAAAGTATTGATATTAAATGGAGATATCATAGATATATGGCAATTTAACAAACGTTATTTTCCAAAGTCACACATGAGTGTTATCAAACATATAACCTCACTCCTATCTAAAGGAACAGAAGTCTATTACATAACAGGGAATCATGATGAAATGTTACGAAAATTTAAAGGATTTAGATTAGGAAATTTTAAAATCTTAAACAAACTAGTTTTAAATATTGATGATAAAAAAGCATGGATTTTTCATGGAGATGTTTTTGACATCACTATGCAACACTCTAAATGGCTTGCCAAATTAGGAGGGAAAGGGTACGATTTTTTAATTTTAATAAACACATTTATAAATTGGATAAGCAATCTTTTAGGGTATGGAAAGTTATCGCTTTCTAAAAAAATAAAAAATAGTGTAAAAAGTGCTGTAAAATTCATCAATAATTTTGAAATAACTGCCGCTGAAATTGCTATTGAAAATGCCTATGATTATGTAATCTGTGGACACATACATCAACCAGAAATTAGAGAAATTGAAACTCAAAAAGGAAAAACAATCTATCTAAATTCTGGCGATTGGATAGAAAATTTAACAGCCTTAGAATTCAATAACAAACAATGGAATCTGTACGAATATTCCAAAGATGAGATTGCTAAAAATTTAGAAAAAAAATTAAGTAAAAAAGAATTGAAAACTGTAAACAAAAAACATAATAACAACTTTCTGTTTGACGAATTATTAAAAGAGTTCGATATTCAAAAACCTCTAAAATAATATTTATGAAAATACTATACGCAATACAGGGTACAGGAAACGGTCATTTAACTAGAGCTAAAGAAATTATTCCTGTATTACAACAAAAAGGAGAATTGGATATTTTAGTAAGCGGGAATGAAAATAACTTAGATTTAGGTTTCGAAATAAAATACAACTTAAAAGGATTAAATTTTACTTTTGGAAAAAAGGGTGGTATCGATTTTTGGACAAGCTTTAAAAAGATGAAATTATCTCATTTCTATAGAGAAATAAAGAATCTACCAATAAAAAACTACGATTTAATCGTTAATGATTTTGAACCTATTTCTGCTTGGGCTGCAAAATTAAATAATGTAAAAGTTATTTCTTTAAGTCATCAAAATGCAGTATTAGATGCTGCATCTCCTAAATATGGAAAGTATAAAATAGAAAAATTGATATTAAAATACTATGCTCCTGCTAAATTCCGTTTTGGTTTTCACTTTAAAACCTACAGCTCCGAAACCTTTACTCCAATTATCAGAAGAATAGTTAGAACAACAAAAACAAGTAACAAGGGGCATTTTACTGTATATCTCCCCTCATATAGCATAGAAAAAATATCAAAAGTTTTATCATTAGTTCCTATGGTAAAATGGCACGTATTTTCTAAAGAAACCAACAGTTTAATTTTTAAAAAGAATATTACAATTTATCCGATTAATGAATTTGATTTTATTAAAAGTATGGCTTCTTCTGCAGGTGTTCTTTGTGGAGCAGGATTTGAAACACCTTCTGAAGCCTTGTTTTTGAAGAAGAAACTGATGGTAATTCCAATGAAAAACCAATACGAACAACAATGCAATGCTTTGGCTCTAAAAGAAATGGGTGTTAATGTAATAAAAAAACTGAGTAAAAAACAAATTCTAAAAATTGCAAAATGGATTCATATTCAAAATACAATTGAAGTTGAATATCCAAATACAACAGAAGAAATTTTAGAAGCTCTTTTATTACCCTATTACAAGCAACCAATATTGCCTACCATTCTATCTTAGTTTTTTGTTTGCTTTTTAAAATTTCATTAGTCATAGAAAAATGCTGATTTCCAAACCAATAACCTCTATTAGCACTTAATGGAGATGGGTGTCCTGATTCTAAGATTGAATGTTTATTCTTATCTATCAATTTAGATTTTTTCTTAGCAAAACCTCCCCAAAGCAGAAAGACCACATTACTTTTTTGATTTGAAATTTGTTTGATAATTGCATCTGTAAAAGTTTCCCAACCTTTCTTTTGATGACTTCCAGCTTCGTGTGCTCTTACTGTTAAAGTTGCATTTAATAGTAATACCCCTTGTTTTGCCCACTTTTCTAAATTTCCACTACGTGGATACTCAACACCTAAATCTGTAGTAATTTCTTTAAAAATGTTAATCAAAGATGGAGGATGTTTAATTCCGTCTTTTACAGAAAAACACAATCCATTTGCCTGATTTTCTCCATGATAAGGATCTTGTCCTATTATGACCACTTTTACATCTTCAAAAGAACAAAAATCAAAAGCTGCAAAAATATCTTCTTGCTTTGGAAAACATTGGTGATTTTTATATTCTGACGATACAAACTTTGTAAGTTCTTTAAAATACGTTTTATCAAATTCTGATTGTAAAAGAGTTGACCAAGATTTTGGGAAATTTTCTTGCATTTTAGATCATTTTTTTTTCAAAGATATTCAATTTATCAACAGAACTACTCCTCTTATAAAATCAACATTGCTTCTATAAGAGAAAGTCATTCTACTTACAATTTGGTGAAATTGAATTTTCTTTCCTTTAATCAAAAGTCATATTCCTTTAATGAACCTAATATTTCTATATATGACTACTTATAAATGGTCTAAATAGAAATATCTTCAAAATATATAAACAATAAATTGATTTAATCTTAGTAAAAAATTCAATAAAAATTACTAATTATTAAAACTAACAATATGTATCCAAAACTATTAGAATACGAAAACATTACGATTTACACATATGCATTTTGTATTGTTTTAGGTACTTTATTAGCTGTTTTATATACAAAATGGCAAACTAAAAAAACATTAAATCTAGTTTTACCAAATACATTTTTCTATTTAATATTTATAACTGGATTTTTAGGGGGAAAGCTATTTTTATTTTTTGAAAAACCCATATATTATTTACAAAGCCCAAAAAGTATATTCAATATTTTTTCAGGGGGATTTGTTTTTTATGGTTCTTTTACCTGTATAATCGTATTTATAATTGGGTACTTAAGAAAGCATAAAATAGCCATTTTACCTTTAATAGATATCTTAGCTATTACTACAACTATTGTTCATGCAATTGGTAGAATGGGTTGTTTTTTTGCAGGATGTTGTTACGGCAAGCCAACTAATTCTATTTTCGGAGTTCATTTTCCAAATACTCATTCTGTAGCAGTACATCCAACTCAATTATATGAAGTAGGCTCCATTTTAATAATTATGAGTTTGCTTTTTGTCATCAGAAAAAACAAAAGTTTTGACGGACAAGTATTTATTTCTTATGTAATTCTATATGCAATTGCAAGAACTGTATTAGAAATATTTAGAGGAGATCAAAGAGGTTATATTATTCAAAACTATATATCACATTCTCAATTTATTGCATTTATTTTTATAAGCATAACAACTTATTTATATATCAAATTAAAATCAAAAAAAATAACCCTTTAAAACTAAAATCATGAAAAATTTATTAAAAAACACATTACCTTTTCTATTGTTAATTAGTGCTATATTTATCATTGGTGCTAGTTGTGGAGATGGACTTTCACCCACACCTTCAGGTGATGTTTGTGATAACGCCGACACTTCAATAGAGACTGCATTATCTAGTTTAAACAATAGTTCTATGGATTTACAGGTGCATGAATATGTATTTACAACGAGTGAACCAGGTAATATTTGTGCTATCGGCTATCAAAGTTTTGCACAAACTACTCCATACGCAATAGATAATAGTGCTGTGAGCTATGAAATAGAAATTGTAGGGGGACCAACCATTAATAGTACATTTTCTAACTCTAACATAGAATATATTTCTCTTAGTACACCTTTTGCAATAGTACCAGGTGTAAATTATACAATTAGAAGAACTGGAGGCGATGGTTTAAATACTTCTAATGGTTACACAGCCGCTGCTACATTTCCTTATACTAGTAGCAATTTTACTTTTGTAAGTTCAAATTTTGTAGATAGTGATAGCAATGGTGGTGGTCCTGTTGCTAATAATGGTATTCCTAAAATTTATTTCACATTTACTACGGACTAATTTTTTTACAATTAAATAAATGAGTGTTAGTTTTAACACTCATTTTTTAATACTACCCTAAATGGCAACCATACTAACTTATCTAAAAAAACATTTTTCTGAAGATTATAAAATTACTACCTATTTGCTGTTTTTTTTATTTATAGGAATTCTTATTTTTCTAAATCATACAACAAATATTCCTACATTATTTTTTAGACAGCATCAAGATTCACCTTATATATATGGGTACTACTTTTTATTTTTTGGTTTTGCATACTATTCAACAATTATAATAATTGCTACCACAAAGTCCGATTTTAGTTTTCTTAAAAAGTTATCTTTTTGGCTTACAAGTTTATTTGCAATTCTATTGGTTAGTATTCGATTTGGATTTTTAAATCATTACAGTTGGATTCAAGAAAATATAGCACCTGAAAAAGTAGAGTTTTATACAAAGGTAATTGCCAGAAGTATTCGCTTTATAATATTTTCAATCGGAATTTTAGTTTTCTATAAATTGATTGAAAAACATAATAAAAATTTTTATGGTTTTTCAATTAAAGATGTGAAATGGAAACTATATTTATTGTTACTATTAATTGCTTTTCCTTTTATTTTATTTGCTTCTTATCAACCAAGTTTTTTAAGACAATATCCTTCAATTGGCTATACAGGAACCTTTATAAATAAATGGCTTGCTCTAGTAATTTACGAGCCGACATATTTATTAGATTTTATTTCTATTGAATGGTTTTTTAGAGGCTTTTTAATACTAGGAATGATAAAAAGTTTAGGATCTAAAGCAATTCTACCAATGGTAGCTTTATATGTTTTTTTTCATATTGGCAAACCTACAGGAGAAATTATAGGATCTGCTTTCGGTGGTTATGTATTAGGCGTAATTTCTATGTATAGTAAATCTATAATAGGCGGAATCGTTATTCATATGGGTGTGGCATTTTTAATGGATGCAATGGCCATATTTCAAAAAATTGATAGTTTTTTTTAAACCTATTCTAACTTTAAAAAATAGCATAATCAAAATAAATATTCCTTTATAAAACAGTAATTAAATAACTAATAGGATAATAGTATCTTTGAAAAACAAAAATAAACCTTGAAATTCTTAAAAATTCATATCACTTTAGTTTTCATATTAATATGGAGTTTTTCCTACTCTCAACAATACACAAAAATTACTGTTAAAGAAGGTTTACCAAGCAATCATGTATACAAAATAATACAAGATACAAATGGGTTTATTTGGTTTGCTACCGATAAAGGTTTGGTAAAATATAATGGTAATTCTATGAAAACTTTTACCACTAGAAATGGTTTATCTTCCAATGATGTTTGGGGGCTACACGCAACAACAGACGGAAAAGTATGGTATTTATCTAAAACTTCAAAATTAGGTTATATTAAAAATGACAGTGTTTATGCTTTTGAAAGTGAAATTAAAGATGAAATATTTGCTCCTAATTATACCAGTCAAATTGGTAATAAAATTATCTTAACAAGTAATAGCCGATCTCATCATTTAATAAACGGTAAGTGGAAATTATTATTAAGCAATAATTTACTTAAAAATAAGCCTAAAATATATATTAAGCACCCAAATATTGCTTTCCTAGACAGTTCAACAAACTTAGATACTGTGAAAATCATTTATCAAAATGGAAAAACAAAGGTTCTCACAGGTTTAGGTAATATTAAAAACCCGATTAATAGAGGACAAATAACAGATAGTATATTTTATTGGGTTGGAGAAAAAAAATATACTATTTTAAATTTAAATACTTCCAAAATTTATAGCCGTAATTATAAAGATGAAATTGGATTAGAAAAATCAAAATACACTAGAATAAACCTCATTAACAATCAAATTCAAATTACAGGAAAAGGATTTGTGGGTATTTTAGATGCTAATTTCCATATTACAAAATCGGTATTAATTCCTTCAAAATTGGATGCACATTTTGCAATGATTGATAAAAATGAAACACTGTGGATTGCTACTTTTTTAAATGGTGCTTATCAACTTTCTAAAACAAAAACAAATATTAAATATTCATTTGAGCATGAAAACGTTTCAAAAACTAATGCTATTAAAGGAGAGATTATAGCTAACATTTATAATCATGGTTTTTTTAAATACAATGCAGATCAAAAAAAATTCTCTCCTTATATTAAAGAAAATGAATACCTGTTTAGTGCAACATATATAGATTCTTTAGAAACTGAATTCTATATTTCAAAAAATAAAATTAAAGTTAAGAAAAGTTCAACAAAAACAAAAGTATTTGATTTTACCAAATTTCCTTTTTACACGAATGAAACTGCAAGAAAATTAGTCTATTATAATAATTATTTATACGGAGATTTTACGGGTGGTATCAATAAAATTGATTCGAAGAATCTAGAGATTATCAAATATTACAATCAAAGAGGAATCAACAATTTAATTACGTTTAATAACCAATTTCTAATTGCCACCACAAACGGATTAAAGCAATTTAAAAACCAAGAAATAAAAGAAGTAACATTTAAAGGAATTCGATTTACGAAATCGATATTAAGTATCAATAAAATATCTGAAACACATTTATTATTAAATACAGATGGTTTTGGTTCTTTTGTAACCGATTTAAACGATATATATCAATTACCAAATTCTGATTATTTAATTGTTAATAATGCGTTTATAGAAAATAAAAATATTTGGCTGGCAACCAATTCTGGAGTTTACAAATACTTTTTACATAAAAATCATTACCGTCTCGAAAAAAAATTGCTATTAGCCAATGGCCTCCCCTCTTTACAAGTTAATGATGTTTTTGTTTTAAAAGATGATGTAATTGTGAGTACAAATAATGGTATTGCCATTTTACCTAAAAATCAAAAAAAAAGTAATGATTTATTAGATATTTATATCGATAAATTAAGCTATAATAATCATCTTATAAAACCAAACAACAGTACATTTAAATATATAGCTAATAATAATATCAACATTTCTGTTTCTAGCATCGATTTTTCGGAAGGAAACCAAAATTTATCCTATCAGTACAAATTAGAACCACTTCAAACTAATTGGAAAACTACTGAAACTACAAATATTAACTTTAACGATTTACAAGCAAACAAGTACATTTTTAATATTAAAACCCATAATTTTCAAAAGAAGATTGAGTTTACAATTTTGCCTTTATGGTATCAAACATTATGGTTTAAAGCCACTGTTCTTTTAATTTTAATCAGTTTATTTTTTAGAACTGTTTGGTATTTGAGTAAAAGAAAGCAAGTACAAAAAAGTAAAAAAATATTACAGGAAAAACAGCTTTCAGAAATTCAGTTAAAAGCACTGCGCTCTCAAATGAATCCGCATTTTGTATTTAATTCATTAGCTGCCATACAATATTTTATAAATGAAAATAATTTTGAAGATTCAGAAAAATACCTTGTAAAATTCTCAAAATTAATAAGACGTTTTTTTGAACTCTCAAAAGAAACTACAATTACTCTAAAAGAAGAAATAGAATTACTTACTAACTATTTAGAAATAGAAAAATTACGCTTCAAAGAAAAATTAGAATTTAAAATTAACATAGAAGATAAAGTTGGTTTCGAAAAAACTAAAATTCCAACAATGCTGTTACAACCCATTGTAGAAAATGCCGTTAACCACGGAATTTTTAATAAATTTGATACAGGAAAAGTTACAATAAACTTCATTAAAATAGATGATAAAACGTATCAAGTTTTAATTATTGATGACGGAGTAGGCTTTGTAAATACTCAATCTAAAAATAAAAAAATAAAATCTTCTCGTGTATTACAACAACGTTTATCTTATTTAAATACTTCAAAAGAATGGGAGATAGAGTATTTTACAGAAGAATTATATCCAGAAAAAGACGAACGAGGAAACAAATCAACCTTTATCATTAAAAATAAATAATATGAATCCAATTACAGCAATTATTGTTGATGATGAAATTTCAAACTTAAAAGGTTTGCAAAAAAAGATGGCTAATTTGTTTCCAGAAATAAACATAATTGCAACCCATCAAAAACCAGAAGAAGCCATTTTAGATATCGAAAAAAAACAACCCGATATTTTATTTCTAGATGTAGAAATGCCAAGGATAGATGGTTTTGAATTACTCTCAAAATTAAGAAACATTAATTTTCAAGTAATTTTTGTTACTGCTTTTAGTGAATATGCTATAGAAGCTTTTAAAAAATGTGCTGTGGGATATATTTTAAAACCTATAGATGATGATGATCTTATAAAAGCTGTACACAAAGCAAAAGAAAATATAGAATTGAAACTAGAAAATAAAAAAAACGTAAACCTACTACAGTTTATTTTAGAAGCTAATTCTAATGCCAATAAACTAATTATACCAACAATAAAAGGTGTTTCTTTTATCCCACAAAAAGAAGTTATTCATGTAGAAGGATTCGATGGTTATACGAAGATTCACCTAATAGATAAAACAGAAATTGTAAGCTCTTATAATATTGGTAAATATGAAAAAATGATGAGTAAACTATTCTACAAATGTCATAAATCTCATATTATTAATTTAGAAAAAGTACGTCATTTTGAGAATGAAGGATATATTATTTTAGAAAATAAAAAAAGAGTTCCAGTTTCTAAAACCAAACGAAAAGAATTTATAGATTTGTGCTCGCAATAAAATCTATATTTTTGAACCATAACATATCAACCAAAACATTACAAGATTTAGAGTTTTCAACAGTTTTACAACATGTTGCAGAACATTGTATATCGGGTTTAGGTAAAGAAAATGTTGCTCAAATTCAACCAATTGTAGATAAGGAGCAGCTATTTATCGAATTAAATTTGGTTAATGAATACCTCTCATCCTTTTTAAGCGAAAATAGAATCCCTAATCATGGCTTTGATAATGTTACAGAGAGTGTAAAACGTTTGGCTATAGAAAACTCTTTTTTAGAAACAGAGGCTTTTTTAAAAATAGCAACTACATCACTCACTGTTAATGAATTGATGAAGTTTTTTAAAAAATTCAAAACTCAATTCCCTACATTTTACGAACTTTCACAACAAATTGAGTACACCACTTTTGTTGATGACGAAATAAAGAAAATTATAGATATTTCTGGAGAAGTAAAAAACAACGCATCATCCGTTTTAAAACAAATAAGACAAGACATTAACAATATACGTGGTAAAATTGGCGCTAGTTTTTCAAGTGCTTTATCTAAAGCTATATCTTCTGGGTATTTAGATGACATTAAAGAAACAGTTGTTGATAACCAGCGTGTTTTAGCTGTTTCGGCCATGTATCGAAAAAAAGTAGCAGGTAGTTTATTAGGTGCTTCTAAATCTGGAAATATCGTTTATATTGCACCACAAGCAACACTTTCTTACAGTAGAGAGTTTCAGAATTTAGTGTACGAAGAAAAACAAGAAATTGTAAAAATTTTAAGAACTTTAGCAGAAACAATTAGACCTTTTGTTCCACTTTTAAAAACTTACATTACCTTTTTAACACATGTAGATTCTCTTGGAGCAAAAGCAAAATACGCCAAAGAAATAAATGCTGTTTTACCTAAAATATCTAATACAAAAAAGATTTATTTTAAAAATGCTGTTCATCCTATTCTATGGAAAAAAAATCAGCAGCAAAAAATTAAAACTGTTGCTCAAACAATAGAGTTAAACGAAAAACAACAAATTATAGTAATTTCTGGACCAAATGCAGGTGGAAAAAGTATTACCTTAAAAACCATTGGTTTACTACAGTTAATGTTGCAATGTGGTATTTTAATTCCTGTTGATGAACGCAGTGAAACCTATATTTTTGATAGTATTCTAACAGACATAGGAGATAATCAATCTATTGAAAATCAACTAAGTACTTATAGTTATCGTTTAAAAAATATGCGTAATTTTTTACGAAAATGCAACGAAAACACATTGTTCTTAATTGATGAGTTTGGAACTGGTTCTGATCCCGAATTAGGAGGTGCCTTGGCAGAAATTTTCTTAGAAGAATTTTATTATAAAAAAGCTTTTGGAATTATAACTACCCACTACTCTAATTTAAAAGTTTTGGCCAATGAATTAGAAAACGTTACCAATGCAAACATGCAATTTGATGAGCGTTCTTTAGAACCTTTATACCGATTGTTTATAGGGCAAGCTGGTAGCTCTTTTACATTTGAAGTTGCTCAGAAAAATGGAATTCCATTTAGCATCATCAATAAAGCAAAAAAACGAGTAGAAACGGAAAAAGTAAGACTAGATAAAACAATATCGAAACTACAAAAAGAGCGAAATCGATTACAAAAAAAATCTGATAATCTAGAAAACCAGCATTCTAAAGGTCAAGAACATATAGAGAGTTTACAAGAAAAAGAAAATAAAATTCAAGAAAAATTAGCAGGTTTTCAAGAACTTTATGATCAAAATCAAAAAATGCTTTCTTTAGGTAGAAAAACAAATGAGTTACTTAACAAGTATTTTCAAACCAATAATAAAAAAGAATTAAATACTAATTTTAATAAATGGGTAGCAGATTTAAAAGTAAAACAAGCTAAAAAAAATCCTATACTCCCTAAAACTAAAGGACAAAAACAGAAAGCAAAAATTGTAGAGCAACAACAACAAAAAATTATTAAAGAAGTAGAAAAAGAAGTTTTAAAAAAAGTAGTAGAAGTTAGAAAAGAAAAGAAAATTGTAGCTGCAAAAATTGCAAAAGAAAAATCTGAATATGTTTATCAACTAAATGATAGAGTCCGCATAATCGATTCTACAACTGTAGGTACTATTGATAAAATAGATAAAAAAAGTGTTACTATAAACTACGGAATTTTCACTACAAAAACTTCTGTAGCAAAATTAGAACTGGTAGAAAAAGCAAAATAATTACTTTTCTTTTTTTAATAATTCTGGAAATTGCTTTTTAAACTTATTTAATCTCGGTATAGAAACAGCTTTTACATAACCTTGATTTGGATTTCTACGTTCAAAATCTTGATGATAATTTTCTGCTTTATAAAACTTCGTAAACTCGGTTACTTCTGTTGCAATTTTACCATTGTATTTTTCTTTATTTAGTTTTGCAATAGTTTGCTCAATAATTTTCTTTTCATCTGCTGTTTGATAAAACACAATCGATCTATATTGGCTTCCATAATCTGGATGCTGTCCATTTACAGTTGTTGGATTATGAGATCCATAATACACATCTACTAAAGTTTTAAAACTCAATTTTTTAGGATTGTAGTACACAGCAACAGTTTCTGCATGTCCAGTTTTCCCAGTTCCAATTGTTTCATAAGTTGGATTCAATGTATGACCACCAGCATAACCAGAAACAGCTTCGTCAACCCCTTTTACGCTTTCAAAAATAGCTTCTACACACCAAAAGCAACCACTAGCAAAATAAGCGATTTCAATTTCTTTTTGAGTAGGGTTAGTAATTCTTATAATTGAATTTTCTTTTTCCGAAAAACCAAAACTAGCTACTAAAACTATTATAAATACTATTGATAAAACTCCTTTATATACTTTCATTCTAAAATTTTATTTTTTATTTGGTCGGAACAATAATAATAACCCTACAATTGTTTACAACTTTAGCTTTTTGTTAAGAATGAAAGTTGTAAAATCTTACTTAGATACTTACTTTTGTTATTTAAATTTAAACAATTAAATGGAGCATTTTATAGTTTCTGCACGTAAATACCGTCCTCATAATTTCGAGGATGTCGTTGGGCAACAAGCCATTACAAATACGTTAGAAAATGCTATTAAAAACAACCATTTGGCACAGGCCTTATTATTTACAGGACCGCGTGGTGTTGGTAAAACATCTTGTGCAAGAATTTTAGCAAAAAAAATTAATCAGCAAGATGCAGAACTTTCCGAAGATGAAGATTTTGCTTTTAATATTTTTGAACTAGATGCTGCTTCTAACAACTCTGTAGATGATATTAGAAGTTTAACTGATCAAGTTCGTATTCCGCCACAAACAGGAAAATACAAAGTATACATTATAGATGAGGTTCACATGTTATCTCAAGCTGCTTTTAATGCCTTTTTAAAAACATTAGAAGAACCGCCTGCTCATGCTATTTTTATTTTAGCAACTACAGAAAAGCATAAAATTATTCCAACAATTTTATCTCGTTGTCAAATTTTTGATTTTAAAAGAATAGGTGTTTTAGATGCAAAAAATTACTTAAAAGTAATTTGCGAAAAAGAGAATATAACTGCGGAAGATGATGCTTTGCACATAATTGCTCAAAAAGCTGATGGAGCGATGCGTGATGCTTTATCTATTTTTGACAGAGTGGTTAGTTTTTCTGGAAAAAATTTAACAAGAGAAGCGGTAACTGAAAACTTAAACGTTTTAGATTATGAAACGTATTTTAATATGACTGATTTGTTGTTAAACAACAAAATTCCAGATGTACTAAATGCCTTTAACACTGTTTTAGGAAAAGGGTTTGAAGGTCATCATTTTATAAATGGTCTTGCAAGTCATTTTAGAGACTTATTAGTAGCCAAAGACAAAGCTACTTTAGAATTATTAGAAGTTGGTGATGCTGCTAAAAAGAAATATTTAGAGCAAGCTAGTAAAGCAAGTATTCCATTCTTAATGCAGGCCATTAACAAAGCCAATGATTGCGATTTAAATTACAGAGCTAGTAAAAATCAACGATTGCTGGTGGAATTATCATTAATGCAAATTGCCTCTATCACTTTTGATGGAGAAAAAAAAAAGTCAGCTAACTACATAATTCCTGCTACTTTTTTCCAAGCACTTTCTCCGGTTGCAAAACAAATAATAAAACCTGTACAAATACAAAAAAAAGCTCCTATAAAAAACACTCCTGTTTTAGAAAAACCGAAACTAGCAAAGCCCATTTTAAAATTTGCAGAAAAGCGCCGTTCTACACTTTCTCTAAAAAGTCTTCAGCAAAAAAAAGAAACCAAGAAAGTTGTATTAGAAGAGAATTATGACAATCATCCTAAAACTGTTTTTACAGAAAAAGAATTATTAAAATTCTGGAAAGAATATCATCAAAAAATGATTAAGAAAGGTGAAAACAATATGGCAACTGCCTTAGGAGTTAGTACTCCAAGATTAGGAAATAACTTTACCGTTCTATTAAATTTACCCAGTACTTTGATTGAAGATCATTTTAATGAAGGGAAACATAAATTTTTAACCTTTCTTAGAGAATCTTTAAACAATTATGCTGTTAGTGTTTCAATTAAAATTGACGAAACAATTGAAGTAAAAAAAGCATACGGAAATACAGGAAAATACAAGTTATTGGTTAAGAAAAATCCGCTTTTAGAAAAATTATGTCAAACTTTTGAACTCGAATTATAATTTCCTTATATATTTTTCCCTAAATAAATTAGCTTACAATTCTCCTTGGTTTTCTCACTTTTTTCAAATTCTGAAATAAAATATAGTTCTTCGTCTTTTTTAACAAATAAAGGAACCGATTTTAATTCATTAAACAACTTAGAAAACATTTTATTATATT
This sequence comes from Polaribacter marinus, assembly GCF_022662535.1. Lineage (GTDB taxonomy): Bacteria > Bacteroidota > Bacteroidia > Flavobacteriales > Flavobacteriaceae > Polaribacter > Polaribacter marinus. Next base: position 166,128 of record NZ_JAKQYM010000002.1, on the reverse strand, counting down.
CTTCTTCATTAGCTATTTCAACCTCGTAAATTTTAGGACTATCTCTAAAAGCTTCACTTAAGTTTATATAGTCATCTTTAGGTGTAAATAAGTGATTATTATTAACTGAATCTGTACTTCTTATTTCTTTAGAAGTAGCTAATCTATATGCTCCATGTTCTCCAAAAGATTTAGAAAAACTATTAATAGCATATTCATTTACGGCTTCACTTCCTGTCATTGCTAACAAATATCCAACATCATTTAACTCTATATTATCGGTTAAATCATCATCATAAATATTAACTGTAAAAGCTTCTAAACCATTTTCTAAAGCTGTTTCTATAAACTTTTTATTAGAATCTATTAATACAACTCTTTTACCTTTCTCTTTTAAATAATTAGCAATTATTCTTGCAGGGTTAGAAGCTCCTATAATTAAAATAGCATTAGAACTTTTTAGAAAAACACCTACCATTTTAGCAAACAATCTTGCTGTGGTAGCATTTAAAAGTACTGTTCCTAAAACAATCATAAATACTAACGGAGTAATATACTCTGCCCCTTCTACTCCTTGTTTTATTAATTTACTACCAAATAAAGAAGCAATACCTGCTGCAACTATACCTCGAGGTCCTACCCAACTTATAAATAATTTTTCATTTAATTTTAAGTTAGAATTTCTTGTACTAGCAAAAACGGCTAAAGGTCTAATTATAAAAACTACAATTGCAAAAAGTGCTGCCGTTTTCCAAGTATATAATAATAGTAAATCTTCTATATTAATATTTGCAGAAAGTAAAATAAATAAAATAGATATTAACAGTACGCTTAAAGATTCTTTAAAATATAATAACTCTTTTAAGTTTGCTAATTTTCCATTTCCTAAAACCATTCCCATTACTACAACAGCTAATAAACCAGACTCATGTGCAAACATTTCTGAAAGAACAAAAACCAATAGGACTGCTGATAATGAAACAACATTTAATAAGTAATGAGGAATTAATTTTTTATTAATAGCATAAGCCAAAGCATGTGCAAAAGTAAAACCAAAAGAAGCTCCAAAAAGTAAAATTTTACCAAACTCCATTAAAGCCGTTTTTGTAAAACCACTTCCACCATCAACACTTATAAACTCAAAGACCAAAACAGCTACTAAAGCTCCTATTGGATCAATTAAAATACCTTCCCATTTTAAAACTGTTGAGACGTCTTTTTTTAAGGGAATATTTCTTAAAATTGGAGTTATAACAGTTGGTCCCGTAACTATAATTAATCCTGAAAAAAGAAAAGAAAGTTCCCATCCTAAATTAAAAACATAGTGAGCTACAATTCCTGCTCCAAAAAAGGTAATGGCAGAACCAAGGGTTATTAATTTTGTAATAACAGGGCCAACATTTTTAATTTCATTTCTTTTTAAGGTCAATCCTCCTTCAAAAAGAATAATACTAATTGCTAATGAAACAAAATAATACAGTGCATCTCCAGGAAAAAGTCCTTTTTGACCATTCCAAATCGGTTCAATCCACTTTGTTCCATCTTCACTTAAAAACTCTGCTGCTATGGGGCCTACTAATAGTCCGATTAAGATTAAGGGTAAAATAGCAGGAATTTTAAATTTCCATGCAACCCATTGTGCTAATATTCCTAAAATGATAATTCCTGCTAATTCTAACATAAAATATATTAAACTATATTAAAAGTAAATTTAAGGATGTTTTTGTTTCAGAAAAATAATTTTATAGTTTTTTTCTTTCTTCTAAAGTTCCTTACCTTGTGCCTATAACTCAAATATAAAAGGTTTCTTGCTAAAAGTTAATAAAATTTTAATAGGTATTGCATTTTCTCAAAACTTAAAACCAAACTTATTTGAAGCTATAAGATTAGCTAATATGTTTAATGCTGAGTTAGTTGGGGTTCATGTAGGAAAAAAAACAGAAGAAAAAACTTCTAAACTAAATTTACTTTTATCTGAAACAGATGATTTAAAAAAACCTTTAAAAACAATTTGGCAAGAGGGTAAACCTGTAAATGTTATTTTACAAACTTGTAGTAAAGAAACAATTGACTTATTAATTTTAGGTGCTTTACAAAAAGAAAATCTCTATAAATATTATGTAGGTTCTATTGCTAGAAAAATTACAAGAAATGCTCCTTGTTCCGTTTTACTTTTAATAAAGCCTTCGGTAAAAAGAGTTCCATGTAAACACATTGTTGTTAATGGTTTAAAAGATGATAGAACTGAAGAAACTATCAAGTCTGCTTTTATGGTTTCTAAAAGTTTAAATTGTAATAAAATTACGATTGTAGAAGAAATCAGTCAAGCAGAAATTCAAATTAAAGTTAATGATGATTTAAGTTTACGAAAAGCAAATATTGCAAAAGATCGTATAAAAAAGAGAGAAGATACTCGTGTACAAAACATCTTAAAAGAAATTGATTGTAACAGTTTAACAGTAAAAATTCAAAGTATTTTTGGGAAAAGAGGATATTCTATAGGTCATTATGCAAAAATTAAAAGAGCCGATTTATTAGTTATGAATGCTCCAAAAAAATCAAATTTATTAGACAGAATTTTCCCACATGATATCGAATATATTTTATCTGGATTACCAACCGATGTTTTAATTGTAAAATAGCAAATGGTAAAAAAATCCCCTTACAAAACATTTTTAAACGAAGTCCCTAAAAACCTTTTTGCGGGTTTTGTTGTTTCTTTAATTGCACTTCCTTTAGGATTAGGATTGGCTTTAGCTTCTGGTGCACCTCCAATTTCTGGAGTAATTTCTGCAATTGTTGGCGGATTTATTGTTTCTATTATTGGTGGCTCTAATGTTACAATTACAGGACCAGGAAATGGTTTAGTAGTTGTAATTCTAGCCGCAATTACTACACTAGGAAATGGAGATATGCAACAAGGTTTTTTATACACACTTGCGGCAATTGTTATTTCTGGAGTCTTATTAATTATTCTTGGTTTTCTAAGAATGGGATCATTGGGAGATTTTTTTCCTTCTTCAGCAATTCAAGGAATGTTAGCTGCAATTGGTATTGGTATTTTTGCCAAACAAATTCATGTAATGCTAGGAGATACTGATGCAAAAGGAAGTATTATTGAGTTGCTTTTAGATGCACCCGAAGGAATTATAAATCTCTTTAACACAGACAATTCAAGCATATTTTATGCTGGTTTAGTTGGAATAGGAAGTTTACTAATAATGATCTTTTACAGCAAAATTAGAAATCGATATTTCCAATTAATTCCTGCTCCTATGTGGATTGTTGTTATAAGTGTTGGTATGTATTATTATTACGATTTAATTTCAGCAGCAAACTACCCTATCGATAAAAGTTTATTAATTTCTTTACCCAACGATGTTTTATCAAATTTTGCCTTTCCTGATTTTAGTAAATCGTATGAAATGGAATTTATAAATGCTGTAATTGCAATAACCTTAATAGCAAGTATAGAAAGCCTTTTAAGTATTAAAGCCGTTGATAAGTTAGATCCTTTAAAAAGACGCTCTAATATTAATAAGGATATTAAAGCTTTAGGAATAGCAACAGTTATAAGTGGTTTTTTAGGAGGATTAAATGTTGTAGCTGTTATTGCTAGAAGTTCTGTTAATGTTAATAATAATGGTACCAATAGATCTTCAAACTTTTTTCATGCAGGGTTTATAGTGCTATTTATTTTACTATTTGCTACAGAATTACGTAAAATTCCACTTCCAGCTTTGGCTGCAATTTTAGTGTACACAGGTTATAAATTAGCGTCTCCAGAAAATATCCGTAAAGTATTTAAAGTAGGTAAAGAACAATTAATAATTTTCTTAATTACTTTATTCACCACAATTGCAACAAGCTTAATAATAGGTATTTTAACAGGAATAATTATCACGTTTATCATACATATAATTATCACTAAAAATGCATCATTATTTTTTAAAAACGTATTAAAACCAAATGTTTTAATGTTTAAAGAAGATGACAAATACTATGTTAGTGTCAAAAATTTTTCTAGTTTTTTAAACTATATTAAACTAAAAACCAAATTAGATCAAATACCCGAAAATCAAGAAGCCATTATCGATTTTTCTTTATGTGATTTTGTAGATGATTCTGTAATGGAAAACATGAATAATTATACAGAAACTTTTGAAAGAAAAGGAGGTCATTTTGAAATTATTGGCTTAGATGATTCAAAATCAGTGAGTGATCATCCTTTTGCTTTACGTAAAATTATTCCGAAACAAATTATTCCTAAAAAAGGAGTTTTAACCAAAAGGCAAAATTCAATACAAAAAATAAGCAACGAAATGCATTGGAAATATGATGCTTTTTATGCTGATAAAATTAACGTTTTACCCAATTTTGGGTATTTTAAAAACAGAAAAATAAACAAAGTTTCTAATGTACTTTCTAATGATAACTGTATTATTTTTGATGTACAATTATCTGAAGGAGAAATGATTGCAAAACAAGTAATTAAAGCAACGATGTTGCTTATTCATACCCAAATAGATCTTCCTGATTTCACTTTAGATAGAGAAGGTATTTTTGAATACATCTATCATTTTGCAGGTTATAAAGACATTGATATCAAAGCTCATCCTGATTTTAGCAAACGTTTTTATTTATCAGGAAAAAACGAAGAAAAAATTAGAAACTTCTTTACAGATGAGCTTGTATTATTCTTTGAAAGTAACAAACAATATCACATAGAAGCAACAAATGTTGGTCTTTTAGTTCTTGGAAATGAAAGGTTAGCAAGTGTAAAAGAAATAAAAGCTCTTTCTTTTTTCGGAATAAATTTAAAGAAAATTATAGACTAATCTATTTCATAAAAAACTTTATATAATAAAAATTCTTACTTTTTTATTCTTTAAACGTGTGTTGTTTAAGTTTTCTACTAATTGCTTCGCTTCCAAAACAGGTACTGCAATAAAAGCACAATCTTGTTTTAATTCTATAATACCTAATTGATCTTTGGTTAAATTTCCTTTTTTAAAGAATAAACCTGCAATATCTCCTTTAGAAATTTTATCTTTTCTCCCTCCAGAAATAAATAAGGTTTCCCAAAAAACAGGTTTTAATTTCTGTTTATTAGAAACATCTGCATTAATAGTATTTTTAATAAAATCTGGTAAATGTTCTTTTTGCCATTTTAAAACATAAGCAGTTCCTTTTGCATTTACTCTAGCCGTTCTACCATTTCTATGAGTAAACTCTTCTTCTCTTTGTGGTAGCTCATAATGAATGATGTATTTCATTTCTGGAATATCAATTCCTCTTGCGGCTAAATCTGTTGCCACTAAAACTTGACTAGAGCCATTTCTAAATTTTATTAAAGAACGTTCTCGATCTCTTTGTTCCATCCCTCCAGAAAAACAACTATGTGCTATTTTATTCTTCGTTAAAAAATCACTTACTTGCTGTATGCTATCTTTTAAATTACAAAAAATAATTCCTGGTTCATTACCAATATTATGCAATAAGTCTAATAAAGTTTGATTCTTATTTTTATTTGGAGAAACTACGGTTTTAATATCTAATTTTTTAGATTTTTTACCCGTTAAGTAGTTTAATATTTTAGGATTATTTAACCTCACAAAATCAGGAACATCAGCATCTTGTGTTGCAGATGTTAAAATACGTTTGTTAATATTTGGTAACTGATTTATAATTCCTCTCATCTCATACTCAAAACCAACTTCTAATGATTTGTCAAATTCATCTAAAATTAATGTTTTAATACTCTCTTTAGAAAAACGATCGTTTGCAAAATGATCCGATATTCTTCCAGGTGTACCTATTAAAATACTAGGTGTATGCTTTATTTCTATTTTATCTTTAGCCATAGAGCGCCCACCGTAAACAGCATTTACCTTAAACCCTGTTCCCATTTCTCTGATTACTTGTTCTATTTGGATAGCCAATTCTCTAGACGGAACTAAAATTAGTACCTGAATATCTTTATTTTCTGGATCTATCAATTTAAGTGTTGGCAATAAAAAAGCCAAGGTTTTCCCTGTTCCTGTTGGAGAAAGAATAATAGTATTGCTATTACTATCTACAACTGAAATTGCTTCATTTTGCATTTCGTTTAATTCGTAGATATTCAATTTTGCTAAAATGTCTTCTTGATCTTTTATATTATTTGCCATGCTTTTTTTAACTATAAACCTATATTTTATTCTTTATTGAAACTCAAATATTTGTCAAAGATAGTTAGTCTTTTATCAATAAAGACTTTATATTTTTTACTTTTGCATTTTCAAACCAAAACAATGTTAGGATTACAATTCGAAACCGAAACTTCTTGGGCAGAAATTGCCAAAGATAATTTACAACAAATACTTACAGACCATGCGTTCTTAGAGCAAAAAGCAGCTTCTAATGCAGTGTCTATTATTATAAATTATTCTGAAGAAACAGAACTAGTTAAAGAAATGAGCAATATTGCCATTGAAGAAATGCAACATTTCAAAATGGTTCATTTATTAATGGTTAAACGCGGTATGGTTTTAGGAAGAGAGCAAAAAAATGATTATGCTGTTCGTTTACAAAAATTCTTTCATAAAACAAAAGACAGAACAGATGCGCTAATTCAGCGTTTACTTGTTGCTGCGTTAATTGAAGCTAGAAGTTGCGAACGTTTTAAGGTTTTTTCTGAAAATATGGAAGATGAAGAGTTGTCTAAATTTTATAAAAATTTAATGATTTCTGAAGCAAACCACTACTCAACTTTTTTACAATTTGCACGTGAATATCAAGACCGAGAAATTGTAGATAAAAAATGGAATGCTTTGTTAGCTTTTGAAGCAGAAATGATGAAAGAACGTGGTAATTCTGCTAAAATTCATGGGTAAAATTAACCTTTAACAATCACCAACTGAAAACTGACAACTGATAACTGATAACTGATAACTGATAACTGATAACTAAAAAATGTTCTCTAAAGAAGAAGCAGCACAATTACGAAAAGAATTTTGGACAAGTTTTGGAAAATCTTTTCCCAGGAAATGGTTGTTATATAACACAAAAATAAAAGGTTTTGCTTTTAAATTTTTAGCAGATAGAAAAAAAGCAGCCGTTTGTTTAGACATAGAAAATCCAGATGAATTGGTCAACTTGCTTTATTATGATCAAATGTTATCTTTAAAGGTATTATTAGAAACAGAATTACCAGAAGTTATCTTTGATGACTCTTTTGAATTAGATAATGGAAAATTAATTCATAGAATTTATGTTCCTTTTGAAGGAAAGTTTAGCATTCATAACAAAAACACTTGGAGAGATTGTTTTGAGTTTTTTGTTGAAACGATGCCTAAATTTGAACTTTTCTTTTATGAATATGAAGATATGATCAAAAATATTTAAAACTAACTGATAATTTATAAAACTTATTCCTACTCTCGTCAAAGATTACCCATATTTTAATATGTACTTTAAATCGTAACACTACACTCTTTTTTTGAGGAACAAAAAAAAGCGAACGCAAAAAATCTGACCTAAAAGGAACTCCCAGATAAAGTTGCTGCTTTTTTAATTCTTCAAAACAAAAAAATCGCCCTAAAAGAGCGATTTTACTAAACTTTCTTCTTTTTCTATTTTATAAAAGTTATACTAAAAGGATAATTAGGTTCTTCATTATTACTTGCTTTTATGGCATTTATAATCGGAAAAATTAGGTAGAAAAATCCAATTATAATTAATCCTAAAACTCCTAATCCTAAAAATAAAATTAACGGAATACAAATTAGAATATAAAGAAACATTGAAATTCTAAAATTTATAATTGCTTTTCCATGCATATCCATATCATAAATCTCATCCTTTTTAGTTAACCACAAAACTAAAGGCACAATAAAACCACCAATACCGGTTACAAAATCTAATAATTGACTTAAATGTGTTAATACTAATAATTGTTTGTCTTCTTTCATCACTTTTTTTTGTTAGTTATTACTAATTTGACGCAGAATTTCTTGTTTTGTTACAAAAGATTTATACAACTTAATTAAGCGATGTATATTTGCAGTATGATACAAAATGATACTATTATTGCTTTAGCAACACCTTCTGGTGTTGGCGCAATTTCTGTAATTAGACTTTCTGGAGAAAAGTCTATTGATATTGTTGCTGCTTTTTTTAAATCGATTAAAACAGGAAAATCATTAAAAAAGCAGAAAACACATACCATTCATTTAGGACATATTATTTATAATGATATTATTATAGATGAAGTTTTGGTCTCAATTTTTAAGAACCCTCGCTCCTACACAGGAGAAAATGTTGTAGAAATCTCTTGCCATGGTTCTAGTTTTATACAACAAGAAATTATTCAACTTTTTTTACAAAATGGTTGTAGAATGGCTGATAATGGTGAATTTACCATGCGCGCTTTTTTAAATGGAAAAATGGATTTAAGTCAAGCAGAAGCAGTAGCAGATGTTATTGCTTCTAATTCTGCAGCGAGTCATCAAATGGCCATACAACAAATGCGTGGTGGAATTACCAATGAATTAAAAGAGCTAAGAGCTCAATTATTAGATTTTGCTGCCTTAATAGAGTTAGAACTAGATTTTTCTGGTGAAGATGTAGAATTTGCAGACAGAACCAAGTTTAAAGAATTGGTTTCTAAAATTACCTTTGTTTTAAAACGTTTGATTGATTCTTTTTCTTTTGGAAATGCTATGAAACATGGAATTCCGGTTGCCATTATTGGAGAACCTAATGTGGGAAAATCTACTTTATTAAATACACTTTTAAATGAAGAGAAAGCCATTGTTTCGGATATTGCAGGGACTACCAGAGATGCTATTGAGGACGAAATGATTATTGATGGTGTTGCTTTCCGTTTTATAGATACTGCCGGAATTAGAGAAACGGAAGATGTAGTAGAAAGTATCGGTATTAAAAAAGCATATGAGAAAGCGGAAAATGCACAGTTGATCATTTTCTTAATCGATTCTAATAAATATGCCTATGCTAGTGAAGAGTTTCTGCATGAAATAGAGACCATAAAAACTCGTTTCCCAAACAAACGTTTATTAGTGATTGCCAATAAAATTGATACCTTATCTTGTCATGATTCGTCTATTTTACAATCTGAAATTGAGAATTTAATTCTACTTTCTGCTAAAAACAAAACAGGAATTGAAGAACTTAAAAATGAGTTAACTTCTTTGGTAAATATTGGTGCATTAAGCAATAATGAAACGATTGTAACCAATTCCCGCCATTTTGAAGCTTTAAACAATGCTTTAATCGCTATTAATTCTGTACAAGAAGGTATCGATTTGGATATTTCTACCGACTTATTTTCTATTGATATTCGCGAATGTTTACGTCACCTAGGTAATATTACCGGTGAATATGATGTTGATAAAGATATATTAGGGCATATTTTTGGAAATTTTTGTATAGGGAAGTAACGAGGGATAACAAAGGAAAGCAAAAGACTATAAAGAGCTGACAAACAGCCTTTTTATAAAAAGTAATTTTATTTTCTTTCCTTTCGAAACACTTTGTTAGTAGTTTTGGTACTCCTAAAGTACAGCTACACTATTTTATTTTTCACAAAGCTGTACAAATGTACACCTATTATGAAAATCACATTAAAGCAAAAAAAATTAAAAGACAACATCAGTTTATTTATTGAGTACTATAATGGAAGTTCAATTAATACTGAAGGAAAGAGAATCCACAATAGAAGACAGGAATATTTAAAAATATACTTACACCTTGCTCCTTCTACTTCAAAAGAGAAAAAAGAAAATAAAGAAAATCTTGAATTAGCAGAAAATATTTTTAGTATTAGAAAAGCTGAATACCTTCAAGGTAAATTTAAAATTCAAGATAGAAGTAAAAGCAAACTGCAATTCCTTCAATTTTATATTCTTAAAAAAGAAGAACGTTATCAATCTGATAAAAATTATGATAATTGGGAAGCTGCTCAAAAACATATCGAAAAATTTTGTCCTACTAACATTACATTTGACGAAATAGATATTGATTTTGTTAAAAATTTTCAAAAATTCCTACACACAAAAGCGATTGCAAAGTCTGGTTACCCCCTTTCTCAAAATACAAAACATACTTACTACAATAAATTTAAAGCTTGTTTATCAGCAGCATTTGAAGAAGGATATTTAAAAGAAAACATTGTAAGAAAGGTTAAAAGCATTCCTATGGGTGAAACTCATAGAGAATATTTAACTTTAGATGAAGTTTCCGATTTATTCAAAACAGAATGTAGAATCCCTGTTTTAAAAACTGCTTTTTTGTTTTCTATTTTAACAGGAGCTAGATGGAGTGACATTAATAAACTTATTTGGAGTGAAATTAGAGATGAGGGAATAGACAAAGAAGGTAACGAAATTTATAGAATGGTTTTTGCTCAAAAGAAAACAAACGGTGTAGAATATTTATATATTTCTAAACAAGCAAGAGATTTACTTGGAGAAAGAAAAGGTAAAAATGAAAGAGTTTTTGTTAATTTACATTATAGCGCACATATGAATTTCATCTTATTAAGATGGTGTATGTATGCAGGAATTACGAAGCACATAACTTTTCATTCGGCACGTCATACCAATGCTGTTTTATTATTGGAAAATGGAGCAGATATTTATACGGTTTCAAAAAGATTGGGACATAAAGCAATACGCACCACAGAGATATACGCCAAAATTATTGATAAGAAAATGAAAGAAGCTGCTAACTTAATACCAATATTAAAATTTTAAACTATGAAAAAAAAATATTATAAACTAGCTGATAAATTAATATTCATATCTGAAAAGTATCTTATACTTCCTATTATCTTTAATTCAATAGTAATACTAATATTAATTTTCATCAATATTGTTTTATTTCTATCGCCTGAATACACTCTTTTTAAATGGGGATTTCTTATTCTTTCACTTATAATCATATATTTTCTATGTTTATTTATTAAGCTAGCCGTTTTAGAACAAAAAAGGAGATTAAATGTAAAAAAATATAAATCTACAGTAGAAATTTTTACACATTATGAAAATGAAGAATTAATTAAAAAACTAGAATCTATATTATCTGGATATTTTAATAAATCTAAATCGACATCAACATTAATCTATCTATTGGTAAAAATGAGCAATAATGAATTATACAAATTAGGTCTTGATGAAAAATTTTATTTTAGCTTTAATAGTAAAATTCAAATCAGCAATACACTTCTATACATACAAACAAGTATCTTTAATAATAAGGATGAGAGCTTAAGACCCTTATATTCTTCTCATTTATATTCTGATAATGATGGTCAAAAAATAGAAGCTTCTGAATTTAGTACCGCCAAATCCAAATTTCCAAAAGCCAAATTAGATTCACCTATTTATAAAAAGCTTCTAAAACTACATTAAAATTAGTAATTATTAAGGTCTGTAAAATATGTTTTTTATGTTTTTCCCCTTGGTTTAGTTGCCTTTGTTGGATTTTCGCTGTATCGATAACAACAAAAGAAAACAAGTGCACTTGTTCATTATTAATTTTAAACGAATTAAAATATGGACGTTTTAACATTAGACCAGAGATTAAATAACATTGAAGAATTACTATTATCACAGAAAAGAGTTTTAACAATTCCCGAAGCATCTATTTATTCGGGGATTGCTGAAAGCTATTTATACAAACTTGTATCAGCAGGAAAAATAACGCATTCAAAACCCGGTGGAAAATGTATTTATTTTGACATTGATGATTTAAATACTTATTTATTAAGTAATAAGAAATTAGCACCTGCCTATTTAAGTAAAGTTGCATTATCATACACAAATAAAAATAGGAGATAATGAAGACAATCATAAATCATCCTAATCATATAATTTACGCATCCTTTAATAAGGAACTTACAAGTCTTGATGAAAATATTATTTTTCATATTCTTAACCAAATTAAACATATAAATCATTTTGAAGAGTTCAAAGAATATAAATCAGAGAAAATACAACTCAAATTCAAGTATTTAAACATCAATAGAAACTATAAATCTATTGAAAGCACTTTAAAAAAACTTTCAAATACTAGTATTGATTATTCAAAAAATATACCTAAACACGAAAAAATTGAGAGAACAATAACGAACTTCATTTCTGGGTATAGAAAAACAGAAAACAAAAGAGAAGTAATTATTGAAATCCCTGGCTTTACAGTTGAATTCTTAACCTATTTAAAAGGCGGTTACAGTAAATTAGATTTTAAACATTTTATTTCCTTAAAAAGCATCTATTCTAAAAGAATCTATAAACTACTTATTCAATTTAGTGACAAAGGTGGTTTTAATATAAGTGAGTCTAAATTCAGAAAGATAATAGGAATTGAAAATAAATATCTACGAACTTCAGATTTAAGAAAAAAAATAAATCTTGTAAATAAAGAGCTAAAAAATAAGTGTGAAGTTGAATTTAACTACAAAATCAACAAACAAAAAACTAACTGCTACTTATCCTTTAAAATTATTAACACCAATAATTCAGTTGCATTAGAAAGAAATTATCAAAACAAAATTAGAGGTAATCGAGATATGTTCATCTTTAATTTTTTAAAGGTCTTTTTATCTTCTAATGATTCTAATCAACCACAGTTGATAACAGAACAAATTATTGACAGCGGAAATTCAGAACAATTCTATAATCGAGTTAAAAGACTAAAAAACGAACTTTCAACAAATAATTCGAAAAAAACTAAAAATGATGTTACTAACTTACTGATTTCGACTATTCTTCCAGAATATAAAGTCAAAATAAATAAGAGTTCGTAAAAACGTCCCGATAAGCTCGTAAAAACATCTCAAAATTGAGTGGAAAACTTCGTAAAAACGTCTTGTCTAAAATTTTTAAAAAACTAAAATTCAGGCAGTTAGAGGGTTTAAAAAACACCATACAATAGGTTAACCTATTAAGAAAAAACAATTAACCTAGTATTTAGACAAAATGAAAGAAAAAAAATCACTGATTATCAGTAGTTTACAAATTAATTAAAAATGAAAAATTTTAAAAAAATACTAGCATTTTTTTGAAACTTCGTAAAAACGTCTCAAAATTTATAAATCATCATTTTAAACTTCGTAAAAATGTCTCACAACAATATAAAAGATTATTTGGCTACAAAAAATATACACCCAACTAAAAATTACGGTACATATGGAATGTATTTATCGCCATTAAGAGATGAAAAAAATGCTTCTTTCAAGGTAGATTACCAAAAAGACTTATTTATTGATTATGGCTCTGGAAAAGGCGGAAATATAACTGTTCTAAGTCGTCTTTTGACAAATGTTAAAACAAATGCTATCAGAAAATCAAAAACTATAAGCGTAAATCTTAAAAATTGTATTTGGAATACTCAAAAATTAACAGATTTTCATTTATTAAATTATTTAATAAAAAGAGGTATTTCAAAAAAAATAATGGAAAAATATTGTCTTGAAGTTGATTATGGATATTATGAAAAATACCCACGAAAAGCTGTAGGTTTTATTAATGATACTGATGGTTATGAGTTGAACTATAACGGAAGTAATCACCCAAAATTTAAAGGTACTCTACTAAACAAAAACATAACAACATTTTACAAAAAAAATGTAAAAAGTGTTTGCGTTTTTGAAGGGTTTATAGATTTTTTATCTTTCAAAACACTTTACCCAGAAGTGACAGAAATGAACTTTTTGATTTTAAACTCTACTTCTCAACTAAAAAAAGGAATTGATTTTTTAAAAAAACATAAGACAATTTATTGCTTCCTAGATAATGATGTAGAGGGTAATAGAACAACTAATGTAATTTTAGAACTATTTCCAGATAAGTCTATCGATAAGAGAAAAATTTATAATAATTATAAAGATTTCAATGATTATTTAATCAAAATTAAACCTTGAATTTTTTAATAAAATTGGTTTTACGAGAAATAATAAAGCAAGCTTAAAATACAACTTGCTTTATTATTTCTCATACACCTTTATACAATTATATTTTTATAGCATTATATCTAAATACTTTTATACAAATGTGTTATTATAATTTTATAACAATATATTTTTAGAGAATTGTTACAAGTTGCTTAAAAAATTAATTTTATCCGTGATTGACTATTTCTAGAAAATTATCATAAATCATATTTGGTGGTTTTCTGTAAATATTTATATCAAAATATAGAGTGCAAGATGTGTGTTTGTACGTACAAATTTTAACAAATTCACTAAAAACACAAAATTTGCTTACTCCGTAAGAGTGCTTTTTTCGGAACTCAAAAACCTAAAATATGGAAAAATTAGATAAAAAAACAAGAATTGGAATTAGAATAACCTATGAATTAAAAAGTAAATGGAAGATAGAAGCTAATAAAGAATTAGCTACTTTAACAGATTTTATAGTTAATAAAATTGAAGGTAATAGACCTATAAATGAGATAAAACATATTGAAAATTTATTTAACCAAATGGGTAATGACAGAAGAAAGGTTGAAAATAATATTAACCAAATTTCAAGAAATATAAATATTTCTAAAGGCTTAAATGAAAGTCAAATGTTTCAATTTTTAGAATTATTAGGAGAGTATAAAACAATAGTTGATGAACAAAATAAAAGGATAATTAAAGTTTTCAAAATTTTACATAGTTAGTAAAGTTGGATGAAAATTAAAAACTAAATATAACAACTCAAAGTTTTAGCATTCTAAAAGTTTGCTTAAATTTGAAACAAATAAAAAAATATAAGAAAAAAACACAATTATAATATATACATATAAAGCGTAATAGCTTTTGATTTGGTAATAGAAACTCGCCAGTTTTAAATTTCCCCAATTTCAAAGTTAAGACGCCCACGTTCTGCGTGGGCTGTTCTTATTTGGGGAAAGGGTTTCTGGCGAGACCTCTATATCAATAAGATTCAGTTCCACGTTTTTTTGTGCCTAAAAATTAAAGAACATATATAATTAATCAACAATAAGTTTATGAAATTCAAAACAACAATCCTACCAATTTTACTTTTTACATTATTAATATCTTGTAGTTCAGATGAACTAACTACTAGTAAAGCCGAATCAATGGCTATTGAATGCCAAGGAAATAAAAACCTTGTAAAAACAACTACTTCTTCTTATGGGGTTTTAGAGCAATGGGATAGGTTTAAAAAGAAAAATACCGTTTTTTTAGAATCGTATAAAAAACTAGAAGAGAAGGGTCTTTACAATATGGGCGAACTGCAACGTGTAAAAGGTGTTTTAGGGATGAAAGAAAGATATGAAATTAGCTTAACACCTAAAGCTGAAAAACTTTTAATTAGCTCTAAAAAAGATGCTAAAGGTAGAATAACAGGAAAGTTTAAAATATGTGAATACACGTTTGAGAGTGTAGAAGAAATTCACGAAATACCAGCAGAAAATATTGCAAATGTAAAATTGAAGTTTATCCGAATTAATGAAACTCCTTTTTTTAAAGAGACACACGAGAAGTCGAATCCTAAAGAAGTATTTAAACAAGTTAAGTATAAAAAAACCAATGATGGTTGGAAACTTTGTAATTAATATCAACTTAAAAGAGCGAAAATATGTATCTAAAAAGCGATAATATTATTGTTGGTTTACTAAAAAATATGATTAGAAAAAACACTTTTTATCATTCAGAAGGATTTAAAGTATTTGATAATTTTTTCTTTGTAGTTGAATTAGATGTTTCTGGATTTGAAGAGGAATTAATCCTTAACGGAATAGAAGATTTAAGTTCTAACTCTAAATGGTATAAAATAAATGGAGCTAATATTTTATCCGCAGATATTACAGCCGTAAGACTTAATTGTACAGTTGAAAAATTGAAATTCCATATAATAAAGCAAAAGCTAATAGAATTTAGAGATTTAGTTTTAGGCGAAAAATAATTTTATATTTTTATACACTTTTACTTTTATATAAATATACAAACTCTACTTATCGCCTGCCGCTAAGGCTCATTTTAAAAACAATCTGATTTTTTAAGCATTGCTATGAAGAGAAAAATCAAATCATTTTTAAAACGGAAAAATTAAAAGTAAATAACCAACAACAACATTTTTTAAATACAAATAGTCCATAACTAAAACTTTGTTTACATTTGGACAATTATTGTCCTGAATTTATTTTCAGGAGAAACACTAAAAATGAACACGAAACTATCGTTTGGAGAGTACTTGCGGAAATTAAGGGAAGACCAAAATCTTCCGATAAGAAAAGTTGCATCAAAACTGGATATTGACCCATCAACATTAGGAAAAATTGAACGTGGAGAGAGAAATGCCAATAAAGAAATGCTTCCAATATTGGCAGAATTGTTCGGAATTGAAGAAAAAACTCTTGGACTTATACTTTTTAGCGACAAAGTAGCTTATCAGATTATCGACGAAGAAAATCATAACGAAATACTGAAAGTAGCAGAAGAAAAAATCCAATATTTAAAAAATAAGAATCTTAAACAAGGTTCATTTGACCTAAAGTAATTATGGCTATTAAAGACCTTGTTAAAAAATATCATTCCAATAGAGAGACTTACTTGAAAGCGAATTATAACGAAACGCAACTCAGAACAGATTTCTTAGACCCATTTTTTGAACTTTTAGGCTGGGATATTAAAAATTCAGAAGGAAAACCAACCAATGAACGTGAAGTTTTAGTTGAAGAAGGATTGAAGGCAGATGCAACTGCAAACACAAAAAAGCCTGATTATACTTTTAGACTTTTTTCGGAACGAAAATTCTTTTTAGAAGCAAAAAAACCAAATGTAAAAATTGAAAAAGACAACGAACCTGCAAAGCAGGTGCGTAGATATGGTTTTACAGCAAAACTTAAAATATCAGTTTTATCAAACTTTGAATATTTAGCAATCTACGATTGTTCTCAAAAAGTTGAGAAAGAAGATTCTGTAACTAATTCTCGAATAAACATTTATCATTATACAGATTATGAATCTGCATTTGAAGAAATCAAAACACAATTAAGCCACAAAGTAGTTTATAATGGAGATTTTGATGAAACTTGGAAAGACATTGAAGAGCAACTTAAACTATCAAGTGTAGATAGTCTTTTCCTTTCTCAAATAAATGAATGGCGAATTATTCTTGGTAAAGAAATTTACTCTCACAAAACTGCAATATTAACAGAAGAATTAAATGACATTGTTCAATCTTACATAAATAGTATTATATTTTTGCGAGTTTGTGAAGATAGGAATTTAGAAGTCTACAAAACACTTTTAAACTTTGTTGGTAAAAATGACTTCACTTCATTAATTAAACAGTTTAAAAAAGCAGATAAAAAGTATAATGCTGGTTTATTCAATCATCCATTAACTGATGAAATAATATCAAATAACAGTTCTGCTTTTTGGACAATTATCGAGCACCTATATTTCCCTGAAAGTAGTTACTCATTTTCTGTTTTCTCTTCAGATATTTTAGGTAATATATATGAAATATTTCTTGGAGAACAATTAATAATTAAGAATTCACAGGTTTCAATAAAAAAGAAGCCTGAAAATATTGACAGAGACATTGTCACAACTCCAACCTTTATAATACAAGATATTTTACGTCAAACAATTGTAAAGCATTGTAAACACAAAACAGATAAGGAAATTTTAAGTTCTTCTTTTGCAGATATTGCTTGTGGTTCAGGTGCTTTTTTATTAGAATCTTATCAATTAATACAAGATATTTTAGTTGATTATTATTTGGAAAATGACATTAAAAAACTAATCCAAACATCAATAAAAACTTTCAAACTTCCATTTGAGATTAAAAAGAAAATTTTAGAAAATTGCATTTACGGAATTGACAAAGATTATAATGCTGTTCAAGCCTGTAAATTTGGTTTACTTCTGAAGCTTCTTGAAAATGAAGATAATTCAACCATTTCAACACCTGCATTACCAAACCTTCAAAATATGCATTTTGGAAATAGTTTAATTGGAAATTCTTTAACGACTTCTAAAGACCAAAACGAGATAAATCCCTTTGATTTTGGAAAAACAACATTTGACGTAATTGTGGGAAATCCTCCTTATATGGCAACAGAACATATGAAGCAATTTACACCTTTAGAATTGCCTTTGTATAAGAAACATTTCGAATCGTCATACAAACAATTTGATAAATACTTTCTGTTTATTGAAAGAGGTTTAAATTTATTAAAACCAAAAGGCTTTTTTGGATATATTGTACCAAGTAAATTTATGAAAGTTGGTGCAGGAAAGAAATTAAGAGAATTACTTACATCAAAAAAATCTGTAGAACAAATTATTTCGTTCGGAGCAAATCAAGTTTTTCATAATAAATCAACTTATACATGTTTGCTTATTCTGAAAAATGAAAAACAAAAAAAAATAAATTATTTAGAAGTTGATTCTTTAAAAGACTGGAAGACTAGAAAAATTAAAGATGACCATTTTGATTCTGTTAGTTTTGATGAATTAGAAAAAAACGATTGGGTTCTTGTTCCAAATATTTTAAAATCTGCGTATAATAGTATAAGTAAACAATCAGAAACTTTAGAAAACTTAATTGGTTCTGACAATATATATAATGGAATTCAAACAAGTGCTAATAATATTTACATCCATTCAAAAACCAAAGAAGACATAAAATATTATTATTTTTCAAAAGACAACATAGATTGGAAAGTTGAAAAAGAACTAACAAGACCATATTATAAAACTTCAAATGGAGAAGATAACTTAAATACTTATCGACCATTTAGTCCAAATACTTTTGTAATTTATCCATATTTAAAAACAAAAAAAGGAATTCAATTTGTTGAAATTGATAAATTAGAAACCAATTATCCAAATCTGTTTGCTTTTCTAAATCATTACAAAAACAAATTAGACAATTCAAAAAGAGATATAAAGCCAACACCAGAAACAGAAAACGAATGGTATAGATACGGAAGACATCAAAGTCTAGAGAAATGTGATGTTCCAGCCAAAATTATAGTTGGTGTTTTGGCTAAAGGTAATAAATATGCTATTGACTATTTTGGAACATTAATTTCATCAGGTGGAACAGCAGGTTATTGTATGATAACTTTACCTAACAATTTCCCATATTCAATCTATTACATTCAAGCACTTTTAAATTCTAAATATTTAGAATGGTTTTCTGCACTAATAGGAGAAGTTTTTAGAGGTGGATATATTGCAAGAGGAACTAAAGTTTTAAAGAAACTACCTATTAAGACTATTGATTTTAACTCAAAAGAAGAAAAATTAAAACACGATAAAATTGCCACTATTCAAGAGGAACTCATTAATATTCAAGAAAAAATAGATAAAAACAGGACTAATAACAGAAAGTTGATTCCTTTACAACGTCAATTTGAAATCCAAAAGAAAGAATTAGAACAGACATTAAAAATATTGTATAACCTAGGAGAAAGTGATAGTCTTATTCCTTTAATTTCAGAGATATATGCAACTAATTAAAAACGCATCTAAGGAAAAATTAAGGGGAGGTTTTTATACACCTGAACCTATTGCATCATTTATTCTAAAATGGGCTTTTAATGGCAATAAAGAATTAGATATTCTTGAACCAAGTTGTGGAGATGGAGTTTTTTTAGAAGAAATTCAAAAAGGAAACTATGAATACAATTTTGTAACTGCAATTGAATTTGATGAAATTGAAGCAATTAAATCTAGAAAAATAGGATTAGATAAAAGTAATATTATCAATTCTGACTTTCACGAGTTTTGTATTAACACAAAACAAAAATTTGATTTAATTATTGGAAACCCTCCATATATTCGTTTTCAATACTTTGACAGAGAACAACAGGAATTTGCTTCTGAAATATTTGAAAAAGCAAATTTAAAATACTCTAAACTTACTAATGCTTGGGTTTCTTTTGTTGTCGGCTCTTCCCTACTCTTAAAAGAACAGGGGAAAATAGGGTTTGTACTTCCTGCTGAAATACTACAAGTTTCTTATGCACAACCTTTAAGGGAGTTTTTAGGGCAATTCTACAATAAAATAAACATTGTATCTTTTGAGAAGTTGGTATTTCCTGATATTCAACAAGAAGTAGTATTGTTATTGTGTGAGAAAAATAAAACTAAAACACATTTAATTGAGCATTTAGAATTAAAAGATGCAGAAGAATTACAAAAATTAGATGTATCAAAACTTAAAAGCCCAAAGAAGAAAATTGATTTTAAATCAAATAAATGGACATTCTATTTCCTAAATCAAAAAGAAATTGATTTTTTAGAGCGTCTACAGTCAAAAAAAATAATCTCCAAATTAGGTGAGTTTGCAAAAGTTGAAGTCGGTATTACGACTGGTTCAAATCCTTTTTTTACTGTACCTCTTTCAACAGTAGAACAATATAATTTAGAGAAATATGCTAAGCCATTAGTTGGTAGAAGCGTACAAGTTCCAAGTGCTATATTCACAAAAAAGGATTGGATAAAAAATAGAAATTCAGAAGCACGTACTCATTTCCTATCTTTTCCCAAAATGAAAGACTTAAATGGTTCACTTGGAGCAAGAAATTATATTTCTTTAGGAGAGGAAGAAGAAATTAATAAAGGTTATAAATGTAGAATTAGAGATGAATGGCAAATAGTTCCTTCTCAACGCATTTCAGATGCACTTTTTATCCGTAGAAACAATAAGTATCCAAAGTTCATAATAAATGAAGCAAAAGCGTTTACAACGGATACAATGCACAGAGTAACTATAAAAGAAAATATAGAAATTAAAGCATTAACTGCAAGTTATTACAATTCTCTCTCATTTGCTTTTGCAGAAATTTGTGGAAGAAGTCACGGAGGTGGAGTTTTAGAATTAATGCCTAATGAAGTGGAAAGAATTCTTTTGCCATACAATGAAAATAATGCTGAATTATTACCAATCATTGACAAGATGATTCGAGAGAAAAAAGATATTTCTGAATTACTTAAAATCACGAATGAAAAAATACTAAAAGAAAATTTTGGTTTAACAGATTCTGAAATTGAATTAGCAGATGGAATATGGCAAAAATTATCAAAACGGAGATTAAATAGAAGTAAAAAAGACAAAGTTTAAATTCAGAAAGTATTATAAGAATAACAGATGATTACTCCTTAAAAAGTGAGAATTATTCAATTAATGAAACTTATTTCTTTTTAGAATAGTGTAACTGTTTTTTAACAGCAGTTATATTAATTCTATATCTAACCATTTCAATACTAGCATTATACTTTAAAGCGATATCGTCTTCACTTAAATTATTTTTAAGACTATAAAGTAATGCTGGTCTAGGCAATTGTAAACAAGCACCAAACCATTCTGCTTCATTCTCTTGTACTTCATCATAATTTCTAAGAAACCCAGATAGACCATTTGCTAGTATACCTTTATCCACTTTGTGACCACAAATAATATGCGCAAGCTCGTGCATAATATTACTTTGTTGTCTAGCATCAGAATGGGTTGGGTTGTGAACAATGATACTGTCATTATCATTAATCGGTATAGAAGCAGCAGACCAATTTCGTTGTCCTGTTTCCAATAATTCCGTAAGTATGCTTTCAGGAATATTAGGAATGTCTTTAGGTGTAAGAATAGGAATCTTTAAATAATCACATAATTTAAATGCGCAAAGGGGTTGCGATGCATATAAACTCATTTCCTGTCTAATCGATATTGATTTATCGTCAGACCATTTTTTGAAACCGTATGAATATTTTTTTTTCTTACTTTTTGGCAGAGGCATAAGCAAGATTTATCATTTGTATAAGAGCTTCTGCGGTATTGGGTGGTAGAGTTTTGTCTGCTCTCAAATGGGCAACAACGCCTGTGTGTGAATTTGTATCTACTGCACCTGTATTAAAATATTCAGAAGATACTTCTAACCATTGGCAAAGTTTTAAATAGGTGTCAATATCTGGTAAATTACCTTGTTCAATACGAGATAATGTTGAAGCACTTATACCAATCTCGTTTGCCAATGTTCTAAGACCTGTCTTACCACGCTTAGATTTAATCATATCTGCAAACTTTTTTGTGTCTAAAGATGAGCTCATTGTGAATAACCTGTTAATAACGTTTCAGCAAATATACAAATGTTTCTTTGGTCGAACAAAATTTTTAACGTTTCTTTGACGAAACAAACGTACAACATATAATACACTTTATTATGGCTAAAGATTCAAATGGTAAAAAATTTAACAGAATACCTGAACATACTAAAAAAGTAAACGGGAAAACAATAATTGTTAAAGAACATATTAGGAGTAATCGCAAAGATAGTTCAGGTAAAAAATAAAGAGTGAAGCCTCTACTCTAAAATGAGGATTGTTTAATCATTTAAAACTTTAAATTATAAGTAATATATCAATCTCAAACGGAAAAGTAAAAATATGTCACAAGAATAACTGTGTTGACGTTAATGGCGATGTCGCTAAATTTTTGACATTCACATTTGCAGCAGTTGTTGTTGTGGCAGGTATTTCGTCATTCCTCAATTCATCAAATTAGAAGTAGAATCAAACGGCAGTTTAATTGACTGTCGTTTTAATAAAATTAAAAATGAATAAATTTAAAAAAAGTGAGTTGTCAGAAAAAAATTATTTTGAAGATGACAACGGTATAAAAATAAATAAGCTCTTAACCTTGATAGAGAGTAGTGAATATTATCAAAATATTATTGATTATTTTAAATTAGATGTGAATGATGAAACTCTAATTGAAATTCCTGGTTCAATGACTATGTTTGCCGTTTTGAATTCAATATCTAAGAAATATAAAAAGGTGGATTTACTTAGTAATCTCAATGACATTTACTTCAATTACGATGATGACGAGTTCAAAATTGAGTTTTTGAATACTATGACTAATACGTATTTTAATAATATTGAAATTAACGAATTAGCTGCTTTACCGATTCATTCAGGGGAAAGAGATTTTTTTACAAATCTTTTTGATATGGATAAATATGCCAGACAACTAATTAATAGAGGGCATAGAGATATTCTCAATCAAAACTTGGAGTTATTAAAATCAAAAGAAGACTATGTCAAGCGTTATCGATTGCTTCATAGTGTTGAGGATAATAAATTCTTTTTAAGAGCGATAATATCAGAGGATCGTTATTTTAATTATGACAATAATTTAACTTTCGTAATTGCGTTATTAAAATTGCATTATGAAAAGCAAGCATCTGGAGTAGAATATTACCTTTCATTTTCTGAGTATAATGAATCATATTTAAGACTTTACTTTAGAACGTCGGAAATGAAAGAATTAAAAGGTGTTGGTCATCTTCAAAATATGCTTTTAGTTTCAAATGATGAGATTAAAAGAGAAGCTCTACGTTTCTCAACTATATGTAGTATTAATTTTAAAACAGCAAATGATAAAACTGAGCGACTATTCATAAAGCCAAAAGATATAAAAAATAAGGTTTTATCAATTTCTCACGGAACAGGCCCAGACCTTGCATTCGAAAGTTTAGAAAAATTCGTTAAATCGAAAGACATATTTGAAAGTTTATGTGAGGAGATTAAATCTGTAGCAAGTATTAAGGAGCATAATCAAATTATACATTTAGTAAGGTCTAAAATAGAAAATTCAAATACAGAGTCAATCAAAAAATCTAAAGAGGATTTGAAAAAAGTTCTTTTAAAAGATATTAAAAACACTACTCAACTTCTGGAATCATTTAATAAGTTGATGTTATTAGATGGTTTAGAAATTGACGCTAAAGAGTATTTGAGGTATGTTATATATGATGCTTTAGTAAATAGGAAGTAAAATAATCACTTTATATTATCATAAAAAAATATAAAACCCTCTACCACTAACGGAATAAAATTAAATCTATATTGATAAATTATAGTAAATAGAGGGTTTTAAAAAAGCTAAATTAAAAGCACCTATAAAAATAAAAGCCTCATAATTATATTATTATTTATGCAGAATAAAGGATTCAAATAGTAAATAATTCCTCATTGTAATTTATTCAAAAAAAATCAAAATCAGACTTTTACTCATACACAATTAAACAAAATTGTATAATTTTATAAAACACAAATAACGAAATTACTCTAAAGTAGTTTTATTAGTAAGAAAATGTAGCTAAATATAATCACTTAAAAAATAGTTGTACATTTATCCACTAAACAACAGCCAAAAGAAAGATAAAGTGTACAGCTTTAGTACACCTAAACTGCGGAAATCCCTTTAAAATATAGCAATATTACATATTGTATTGGAAAATAACCACCTTTCTTTTATTACGTAACTAACTGTTTTTCTTTAACTTAACTAAAAACACCTTCCTTTATTTGTTGCTTATTAACTCTTTTTTGATTAAATTCGTTGTATAATCGTTGCCTTATTTCATTATTTGTTGCCCAAATAGATAAATAAATTTTTACAGGAAATATTATGCACCATAATGCTACCTATTGCCCCATAAGGCTACTTAACGCACCATATGTATGAGTAGTAACATATATCTTTTAAAAAATTGTCAGCAGTGCAACAAACCTTTTACTGCAAGAACAACGGTCACAAAATACTGTAGTAATTCTTGTGCTAAAAAAGCATGGAAATTAAGAAAAAGAGAAGAAAAAATAAATGCTGCTATTTCTGAAACTGAAAGAATAAATAAAACTAACAATAATACGAATACAGTTCTTAATACAAATAAAGAATACTTAAGTATTACAGAAGTATCTCAACTTATTGGCGTTAGCAGATGGACCATACAAAGAATGGTTCAAAATGGACGATTAAAAGCTGTCCCTTTTGGTAGAAAAAGAATATTATCTAAGAAACAAATAGAAAACCTTTTTAATGAATAAGTTATGAAAGTAACGTTAAGACAAAGAAAGAAAAATAAAAATATTAGTCTATATTTAGACTACTATCATAAAGGAAAAAGGAAAACAGAATATCTCAGACTTTACCTAAATCCTTGTCCCAAAAATCAAACAGAAAGAGATCTTAATAAAAAAACTAAACAGTTAGCTCAAACTATTTGTGCCCAAAGACAAATAGAAATGCAAAATGACATTTATGGATTTCAAGATATCGAAAAGTTAAAAGGAAGTTTTAAAAGTTATGTAAAAACATTAGCAGAAACCAAAAACAATAGCATTGGAAACTTTGGAAACTGGAATAGCATGCTAAAACACCTTGATAAATTTTGTCCAAATGACATTAGCTTTAAAGATGTTGATAAAACGTTTGTTGAGAATTTCAGAAACTATTTAGATAAAGAGGCCATTGGTAGAGCAGGTAAAAAACTTTCTCAAAACTCAAAACATTCTTATTTTGGTAAATTTATGGCAGCACTTAAACAAGCCGTTAAAGACAATATTCTAAAAGTGAATCCTGGACAAAATGTAAAGCATTTTAAACAAGGAGAACCTCAACGTGAATTTCTAACTTTAGATGAATTACAAGCAGCAGTAAAAACAGAATGCGAAATTCCTATTTTAAAAACAGCTTTTATATTTTCTTGCTTAACAGGTTTAAGATGGTCAGATATTGTAAAATTAAAATGGTCAGAAATGCAATATTCTAAAGAAATGGGATATTATATAAGATTCACACAAAAGAAAACTAAAGGAGTAGAAACCCTACCTATTTCAGAACAAGCAAGAAATTTATTAGGTGATGAAAAGAATAAAGAAGATATAATATTTAAAGATCTAAAATATAATGCTTGGTCAAATTTAAAACTACAACAATGGATGATGAAAGCAGGAATTAAAAAAACAATTACATTCCATTGCGCTCGTCACACTTACGCTACCCTACAATTAACTTTAGGTACAGATATATATACCGTTTCAAAATTACTAGGTCATAAAGAACTAAGAACAACTCAAATTTATGCCAAAGTTATTGATGACAAAAAAAGAGAAGCTGCTAACAAAATAAATTTAAATCTATAATGATAAAAGATATTTACGCTTCCTTAATTTCAATAACAAAGGGAATCCATAAAGACACAAAAAACGAACGCGATTATAAAGAACTAAATAATAAATTAAAAAATAATATTGCATATAAAACCCCGCCTCTATTTACAATAAATTTTTCTGAAAAAGATTTTGGTGATAAACGAAAATATTACAAAAAGCTTATCGATAATGAAACTTGCAATAAGTTTAATAAATTAATTGATAGCTTTCCTGAAAATACAATAGAACACGAACATATTTTCAATTATCAAATAATCTTTAATCAATTCAAACAAAATTTAATAGATATAAACAATTATATCAAAAAGTATAATTATGATAGAGATACTATACAAAATGAAGACACATTTATAATTCAATATTTAAAAGCAAATATGATCTTATTGTATTTAGAATTACAAGAACGATTTGCTAAATATGGTGATGAAAACATACTTACAATTAAGGAAATTTATAAATATTTTTTTAATGAAGTATTAAATGAATATGATATTATTAAAAACTACCTCACAACTTCAAATAGAGTAAAATCAAACTCAAATACAAAAACTACCAAGAAATTAAATAAAAAAGTTTCATTCGGTTATTTAAAAGAAGATAAAAATTGGCTTTTAAAAATTCTAAAAAGGTTACAGTTTACCATTGACTTACTAGACACTTCAACAGATGTAGAAGATTTACATAAATTATTATTGACTCACAATTTTAATCAAATTGAAAAGAAAATATATTTAGATTGTAAAACAACTGAATTTAAGTACGTCGTAAATAAATTAAAAAGACATTTTAAAAACTTAAACCCTACAATAATAGAAGCTACAGGTCTATTTTATACCAAATCAGGAAAACCTTTAACTGCTCAAAATCTATATTCTAAAAATAACAATCCGTTAAAAAAAGAAAGCATAGACAATATCTTCAAACAAATACAATAAAAAACAATGAGATTTATTAGAAATCTCATTGTTATCTCACACGCACCTAAAACTCTCACACTTTATAAATCTTTCTTTTTAAACCTTTGTATCGTTCTTGAAAACCAAGAATGACATTTGGCCAAATGTCCTAATTTATTTTAAATCAATTTAAAGATGGACACAAATATTATCGAAAAATTAAACAGCATTGAAAAACTCATAGTAGAGCATCAAACAATGCAAAAAAAAGTATTAAATTTTAACGAAACGTGTAAGTATTTAGAGTTATCTCAATCTCACTTATACAAATTAACCAGTACAGGAGCAATTCCCCATTACAAACCAAATGGTAAAAAAATCTATTTCAATAGACCAGAATTAGACCAATGGTTATTACGTAATAAAATTGAATCGAAAGACGAAATCGAACAACAAGCAGCTAATTTTTTAATCTCTAAAGGAAAAATAAAGTTATGACTGAAATAATCGATTTAATACTCGCAATGTCACAAGATATAAAAGACATTAAAGCTCGTATAAAATTAATCAAATATCAAAAAGTTGAAAGGCTTAAAGATAATTGGTTAGACAATCAAGAGGTAATGCAAACCTTACACATAAGTAAAAGAACATTACAAACTTTAAGAACAAATGGCACAATACCTTATAGTAAAATTCAAGGTAAATTTTACTATAAAGTATCGGATATAGAACAAATTCTGCAAGACAATTACTACAACCATAATTTTAGAAAAGATGGAATTAAGTAAAGCTGCAATACTCAACAAATCACATTATGGCATCAATATTTATGCTTATGTATTAAAACAGTATTATTCTAATCAAACAGTTCTTTCCTTAGTAGGAAGGAACTGTAAATTAACCAAGAACCCCTTTAATAAAGATAAAGAAACTTTAAAAATTAAGATTGTAAATAATAGGGCTGTTCACGTAGATACCGAATTAAATAATTTTAAAGGAGATGTTTTCAATTTTGCACAATTGCATTTTAAGGCAAACAATTCTAAGCAGCTACTTATAAAAATAAATGAAGCCTTACATTTAAACTTAAAATCGAAACCTAAAGAAGAAAAAGATAATTTCTTGCACATTGCAGAAAATACTTGGATAGCAAAATGTAGCTTTTTCAAAGCTCCAATTAGAAATGTTTTTCCTACTAATACTTTATGGCTTCATCAAATACATAGCTTAATCACAAGCTATAAATATAAAAGCGTTACAGAAAATTACAGAAAAATAACCAACACAAAAGAAGCTCGAAAGTTCAAAGCAAACAATTTCGACTATGTAACTTTTTCAGGAATCTTTAAGAAAAGAAATGACAAAGAATTAATCAAACATTCAAATTTGTTAACCTTAGATTTCGATCATTTAGAAAATATCATTGAACTAAAAAAACTTTTATTAAATGATGATTATTTTGATACTGAACTATTATTTACCTCTCCTTCTGGTAAAGGTTTAAAATGGATTATTAAAATAGATATTTCTGAGATAACGCATTCAGAATATTTTAAGGCAGTTGCCAATTATTTAAGTTTCACCTATAATATAGAAGTAGACCAATCAGGTAAAGACGTTTCCAGAGCTTGTTTTTTATCTTATGATCCTACTGCTTTTATAAATAAAAGACATCAAATAGTATGAATAAAAAGTTCCAACCTAAAGAATGGTTAAATAAACCTATTAAGAAGTTAGCAACAACTAGCAGCAAAACAGCAACAAGGGTTGTTAAACCTACTACCAACAAATTAGAATCCTATATAAATGAAATTGAAAAAAATAAAATAGATATTACTACAAACTATGCCAACTGGAGAAATATTGGTTTTGCAATTGCTGATGAATATGGAGAATCGGGTAGAGAATATTTTCACAGACTAAGTAAATTTCATTCTAGTTATAATTATAAAGATTGCGATGAACAATATTCCAAATGTATCAACTCAAAAGGACACGGAATTACGATAGCTACTTTGTACCACCACATACATCAAGCTGGAATCAGAATATCAGAGCAACACGTAAGCAACGGATTTACAACTGTGAATGAAACAGATAATTCAACACAAAATGAAATCATTAAAGATACATTACCAACATTTTCAGAGAATGTATATCAATCAATTCCAGAGTTTTTAAAACTAGTAGTAAAACCTGCATCTAGTGCAGAAGAAAAAGATATTTTATTATTAGGTGCGGTTACAGCCTTTAGTGCATGTTTACCCAAATTATTTGGCATTTACGACCAAAACAAAGTGTATAGCAACTTGTATTTATTTGTTACTGCTCCCGCTTCTGCAGGTAAAGGAAGACTAAATAAAATCAAAAACTTAGTAAATCCTGTTCACAAATTAAAAAGAGAGCAAGCAAAAGTTTTAAAGCAACAATACGATTCAGAAATGAATATATACAATTTGCATAAAGGGAAAAACGAAAAAATAGAAAAACCTGCTAAACCTCCTCAACAAATGTTATTTATCCCTGCTAACAATAGCGTAACAGGTGTGTATCAACTAATAGCTGATAATGATGGTAAAGGTTTAATTTTTGAAACCGAGGGAGATACTTTAGCACAAGCCTTTAAAAGCGATTATGGTAATTATTCTGATGGTTTCAGAAAAGCCTTTCATCACGAAACAATTAGTTACTACAGAAGAACTGATAGTGAATATGTAGATATAGAAAAACCTTGTTTATCAACAATTTTATCTGGTACTCCAAAACAAGTTGCAACATTAATTCCTAATGCCGAAAACGGATTGTTTAGTAGATTTATGTTTTACTATATGAACATAAAACCTATTTGGAAAAACGTTTTCAATAATAGTAACAAAATAAATTTAGACGATTATTATAACAATCTAGGGCTTCAATTTTTAGAATTATATAAAACGTTAAAGAACAATACAGAAATTGAAATTCAACTTTCTACAACACAGCAAGACCAATTCAATACCTTTTTTGAATCCCTACAAACCAAATACCTAAACGTACAACCAGAAGAATACATTGCAACCATAAGAAGACTAGGTTTAATTGCATTTAGAATAATGATGATTTTTACAGCATTTCGCATTATGGAAGATGGTGATGTAAATACGGTAAGACTTTGTGAAGATGAAGATTTTAAAAATGCGCTATCAATAATTACAGTAATTGTAAAACACAGCAGTAAAATTTTTAACGATTTACCACTAGAACCAAAAACGCAAAAAAGAATGAATAGAAAAGAAAGATTTCTAGAAACTCTCAATAAAACATTTACAAGAAAAGAATATCTAGAAAAAGCAAACAAATTAGGCATTCCTAATAAAACGGCAGAAGGCTATATCACATCTTTTGTAAAATCAGGAATAATTCATAGAGACAAACAAAACGCTTACACACATAACTTAAAAGATAAATAAGGAGGTAAAGAATTTTAAGGAAATTAAGGTTATAACATCCAAAATAAAACTAAAAACCCTTATTTCCTTAAAATCCTCACTTTCCCTGTAGAGTTATTTCCTTATACAAATCCCAATTTACAAACAATAATTTCTTTTAACACTCAATCAATTTTTAAACATTTAATGGCAACAGTACTTCGTATTGCTATTTGCCAAAATCCATTATTGGTGATTACAATTTCTTTTGTGTAATTTTCTACAGAGATGCTACTATTTTTTTTACTGTTATTAAATGAAAAATTCAGACTATCATTTTTATTTAATAATAACAAATCAAACTCTTTAATATCAACCGATACTAATACTTTTTTCCTTTTTTTTAAATACCCTAAATTTTTAACGTAGAAAGCCATAATATAATAATCAATAAAAAATATCAGACATTTTTATACGGCCTGTTATCTTCTTAGTTTTTTAATATAATAAGGTACTTTAATATTCAACCATATAAAATACTTAGTTTCACATCCATAACATTTATAAGCCTTACTAAAAACAAAAAGTTTTAAAAAATTAGTTCTTCTAATCCTTGTTTGCAAACTCGATTTTCCTTTACAATTAGGGCATATCATATTATGAAGTATTATTTAATATAAACAGATAGATAATTTCATCAAAAAAATTAGAAACACTTTTATTTATTTATTTTAGCTCACTTTTTAAACAAAAGTGAGCATTAATCACGAATTTGTTAACTCTTAATAAATAAGTATATAAATACAAGTATAAGTGAGGTTTTTTTATGTTTTTTTCTCTATTTTTATATTTAAATTAAGTGCCAATTTAAAAGCTATTTTATCATCGCTTTTAAATTGTCATCTTATCATTTTTTAAACATTTTCTAACTCTTATAAATATTTTTTGTGGGTAAATACAAAGCACTAATTATAGACGATGACATCGAAAGTATTAATCTTTTAAATATATATTTAAAGAAATATTTTCCAGTGATCAATAGGGTTGCTCAGGCTACCAACATAAACGATGGTATTAAAGCGTTTACCAAAACAATGCCAGAATTATTATTGTTAGATATTGATTTAGGAAATGACACTATTTTTAGTTTTATAGACAGTATTGGTAAAATAGAAGGAGAAATCATTTTCATTAGTTCACACCAAGAATTTGGGGTAAAAGCAGTCAATTACAATGTTACAGGCTTTATAGTAAAGCCCATTAATATCAATGACCTTAAAAAGGTAATAAACAAAGCCATATTCAACTTAGAAAACAAAAAAACAGCAGTACAGAAAAGTACAAATCAAAATGCTATTATTAAGAAAGTAGATTACCCTGCAAAAATTGGAATCCCTTATTTAAACAAAATAGAATTAATAATAGTAGATACAATCTTGTATTTAGAAGCAGACGGCAAGTATACCATTTTTCATTTAGAAGAAAACAAAGAAAAAATTGCCAGTAGAAATTTAGGAGAGTATCAAAAAATACTAGATCCTAAAGTGTTTTTCAGAGTTCATCATCGGTATTTAGTAAACATAAATATGGTCACCAACATTCACAAAACAAATGGTACCAATTATTGCGAGTTAAAAAATGGTAAAAAGATACCTATAGCAAAAAGAAGGCAAGATTTATTAAATATTTTTTTAAGAATCAAGTAGTATCAGAAATATACCTATAAAACAGTTCTAAATAACAAAAACCTTATTTCAAAACTACCAATGTATACCATTAGAAAAAATTAATAATACTTTTTTTTTTTTTGTTTTATAAACTTTTCCAAAGCTATCAAAGTAAGTATAGAGAAATTGTTTAGAAGAAAAAAATATCTTTTTTCTCCAATGTAATAGCTCCATCTATTGGAGTAAATATCGTTAAATTCAAAACCAAGAAGCTGCAAAACTTCACCTTTTGTCAAGACAATTTAAAGTTTTCTTTCTATGATAGAAGAAATCATTTAAATTCGTTTTTCTCTCCACTCCAACCAAGTTTGTTTATCAAACAAAATTTTCCTTGAAACAAATGTTAAAATCATTTTAGTATATATAAATAAAAGGCTTTGAATCATCTCATCAATAAAAAATATTGATGATAGGGGAATGTCCAAAGCCTAAAAAATAATTTATATTTTAAAAATATCACAAGGAATACAGTAGTATTTGATAACCCCCGAAATAAATAAAAACTGCATTATACTTTTAAGAAGATAGTATAAATTATTCCTTGTGAACAAAATTAGTGGTAATCTATCACCCTTTCAAAGGTAAAGTAACAAACTCACTCTTCAATTCACAAATAAATAATTGCTTTAAATTTAGAATAAGTGTATTCTTTTTTTCAATGTAAGTACACAAAAAGCAATTCAATCAATAAAAGTTAACATTATTCAGGTTTTGCAATGCTAACTTTTTTTTAAAATCTATTATAACTTATATATTAGCAATAAAAATACTACTGCAAAACAATAGAAAAAAACAAATTAAAACTAAATGGTTATTATAGCTATAGATCCCTTCCCTTTTTCACTAAGTATTTGCAGTGTTCCATTTTGAAGTTCTATTAATTCTTTAGCCATAACAAGCCCAATTCCATTACCCCGTTCATTATTAGTGCCTTTTTTTATATTTACTTTCTCTAAATCAAACAAAGTCTTTAATTCTTCTTGATTCATTCCAATACCATTGTCTCTTATTTCAAGAGTTTCTTTACCTTCATTATTTTTATATAGTTTAAAAATTATTGTCCCATTTATGTGGCTAAATTTTATGGCGTTTATAAATAAATTTCCGATAACAGTCTGCATCATAATCCTATCAGCTTCAACAACAACCTTATCACCTATTATAACCCTAACGTTAATGTTTTTTTTATCTGCCAACAATTGGTATGAGGCTATAGTACTAGCTATAACCTCTTCAAAATTTAATTTAGATTTACGTACCTTCAACCTATCTTGCTGTACTTTTGCCCAATCTAGCAAAGATCTAGTTAAAATATAATTTTTGTTAGCATAGGTATTAATAATATGTATAAA
The DNA here is from genome assembly GCF_022662535.1 of Polaribacter marinus. Taxonomy (GTDB): domain Bacteria; phylum Bacteroidota; class Bacteroidia; order Flavobacteriales; family Flavobacteriaceae; genus Polaribacter; species Polaribacter marinus. Next base: position 132,771 of record NZ_JAKQYM010000002.1, on the reverse strand, counting down.
TTTTTTGCGTTCTTTCTCTGTAAAATTTTCATAATCCTCATCTAGTAACTTTGTATAACCTAAAACAGCATTAAAAGGGCCTATCAAATCATGGGATATGATACTAAAAAGTTTTTGTTTATTGGCGTTGCTTTTTTCTAGTATTACTTTTTTCTTTTTAAGAATTTCATTCTGTTTAGCTAAAGAATTGGCTACATTTCTTTTTAATCGAAAACGGTTGTATGTAAAAATTACAAAAATAAGACCAAATAAATAAAAAAAAATTAAATAGTTACAACGGGTTGTTTGTTTTTTAATTTCTAAATCTTTAATTATATTCTCTTTTTTTAAAAGCTCATATTCATGTGTTTTTTTTTCTGCTTGATATTTTTTACCATATTTAATATAGGCTGCTTCTTTAAGATTCTCTTTTCCTTTTTTTAAAAATTGAATATACTTTTGTGCTTGTAGAGAAGCCTTTTTAAAGTTATTTTTTTTTAAATAATTATATACTAAAGTATGACTATCTAACACTCCTGGATTTTTAGCATTGTAATCAATAAACTCATCTATGAATTCTAACGCCAGCTTTGTTTTACCTACATCTATGTATAGTGAAGATAAATTGGTATTTAAAGAAATTTTATCTGCTATAGCATCTGCATAGCTTAAAGCTATTTTATAATTGTCAATAGCTTCATCATACAAATTTTTATAATTTGCAATAACACCTTTTACTCTATAAGCTTCAACCAATTGTTTGCGTAAATTGTGTGCAATACCTATTTGTATACTAGAATCTATAGCTATACTTGCATTAAAATAATCTTGTTTTCTTAACAAAGCACACCCCAACTTATAATAAACACTAAATTTTATAAAATGGTGGGTATCTTCATTAAAACCTTTAATGGCTTTTTCTGTATAAAAAACAATAGAGTCAAAATTATTCGATTTTCTAAATTTTACAAAAAAAGCACCAACACGATCTGTGGTTCTATAGTTTTTAAAAAACTCATTTAAACTAGTTTGTGTATAACCAGAAACACTACAATAAAATAGTATAACTGAGAAACTATATTTTACAATTAATCGATATGTATTCTTCTTAATCAAAATCATAAAATCACTTTAAGTAGCTTTTTTACAACACATTATTATATCTCATAAGAACATGTTAAAAAAAAATAATAATATTTATTTTTGCATAAAAAAGATTTTAAAGTAGTGTCACTTTTTTCTCTTAAAAATAAAGATTTTTTTAATAAAAGAAGAAACTTTATGATTAAAAAGTAACAAGCGAGTAGCAACAACAACTCCATTTTTAACCTTTTGTATAAAAACAGTTGTTTTAAATACTTCAATACATCTCTCTCAATAGATACTTTTTTTTATTTAGACTTAGCATTCTTCTTAGTATCAATCTTAAAATCATTTTTACCGTTGCAATATCATTTTAGAAATGCAAAATTAACTCAATTAAAAACAAATGTATAGGCTCAAGAAATAGCTGGTCTTATTTAAGAATAAGTGTAGCTATATAAAAACAATCGTTTAATTACAACCAATTAGTAAATCCATAAATATATCCTTAATCTAGTTAATCCTTCCAAGAAAAAAAACAAGCCTATTCTAATTCTATGTTGTCATTACATTATTTGCTTATAAGTAATAAAAACAAACTACACTTACCGCAATTTAGTCTCAATCCAAATGCTGGCATGCAAAACAGTATTTGGGCGTATCAAAATTGTATTATTAGCATCTAACAAAAAGTAACTTGGTGTACCTGTTATATAATAGTCTTTTGCGGCTTGGGTTTCATACCCTTTAAAATCACAATAGGTTTGCCAAGGCTTATCTGCGTAATAGCTATTAAATCCTTCTTTATCAGTATCTATACTTATGTATATTACTTCTGTATTTTTAGTTTGCCACGTTGGGTATAATTTTAAAATTTCGGCAGTATCTGTTTTACAATGCGGACACCAACTGGCACCAAATACTAATAGTTTATTGGTTTTAATATCGCTTAATTTTTTGGTTGCTGTAAGTTGTATGTCTGGCGCTGTATTACCTGCTTTTAGTTTACGGTAGCCTTCTAGTTTGGCTATTAAACTATCTTCTAATGTACATTGACTGTTTTCTAATAATTGTAAAGACAAATATTCTGATGCAGTAAACAAGCTACGTGCTTCAAAATAATTAAATAAATGTGTACCTATTTTATTTAACAAAGCATCATTACCTTCTAAATTATTTAACAAATACTTTATACTGGTTTGCATTTGTAGGTGCATACTGTCCTTTGGTTGATCTATTTTTTCTATTAACATAAAATGCCCTTCTAACACTTGTGCCAACAAACCACTAGTTTTAAAATTAGGGTTGCTAAAATTAACCTTTCTAAACTGTTGTATGTTTTGTGGTATGCGTTCTTTATATACATTTGCGCTATTAGGCATTTCGTTTACCAATTGGCGTATGGGTAAAAACCAACGTGCATAACTTGTTTTTGGCAGTGCATTAATTGTTTGTTGGTTTGTTTCTTGTATGCGCTGTAATTCTTGGGTTATGCTTTGCAATACTTTTGTTGGTGGCTGTATGTATTTTGGGTTTGTATATATGGTTTGCAAATAACGCCACGCTTGGTAAGCTTGGTTATATTGTGTAATACCTTGTACAATGGTATTAAACTCTTTGTTTTTTTGGCTGTTTATAAATTGTAGGTTTTCTGTTTGTGCTAAACTTAATCCTTTTAAGGTAATAATTGGCTCTGTAAGTACTAGTGGCAGTTGGCTATTATCTTGTGTTTTTAGTAATGCCATACCTTTGTAATCTTTAGGGTAGTTTAGGGTGAAAAAACCCAAACTATCTATAACTGTTTTACCTAGTTCTTGGGTAGTATAATTACTAAAACCTGTTAGGCTTACTTGTTGCCCAGTTTGTTGTGTTAATGTGCCTTTTATGGTTTGGGCTTGTGTGCTAAAATTTAATAGTATTAGAATTATTATTAGTTTTTTTTTCATCTTTATTTTATAATTATTATTTTAAAAGCATAGCAAAAATGTAATCCTTAATGCAACGTACTGAAAAGCCGTTTGCACGGTTGTTACTGTTCATGTTGGCATTACTGCTATTGAAGTTCAGGTTACGAGCATTCGTACCACTTACTGTACTAGACCAATAGTTGCCGTTGGTACCCACGTTGTTAAGCGCACCATTACTGTTGTTACGGTTACCAGCAACTGGTATTATAAAAACACAAACTTATAATTTAAACTACACTATATTTGTAGGTTAAATGTTTTAAAAGAACTCATTTTATAGATTCTCGTTTTCACGGGAATGACAATTTTAACAGCAACCTTTAGGAACTGCCAAAAGGAACTCTTTTTTAACCTTGTCCTTACTTTTATTATAAGGGCTGTGTTAGGATTACAAAGCACTCCTATTAGTAAATTTATAAAAAATTTAGGTAATAGCTCCGACCGTGTATTTTTGCCATGCTGTTAATTGTTTTGATATTTCTTCTAATTTTAAATTTAAGGCTACATATAACCTTGCTGTTAATATATCTAAATCTTTTGCTATACGAGAGAGCAAGCGTAATAACTCTAAATGTTCTCTTGCAGTTTCTATGTGTAACAATCTATTATTTTGTTTGGTTTTATTTGCTTTAAAAACAGCTATTAATAACTGTATGCTTTCTTCTTTTAATTTTTCGCCTAAAGTATATTTATGTTCTCTAGCAAAAGTGTTTGTATATCTGTGTACGTCTAACAAAACATCGTACCCTGTTTTGTAAACAGGTAAGTTTGTGTATAATGCCATAACCAATAGTCCTTTTTTATATAGATTTTAGAATAGTTTTTTGTACACCCAAAAAAATAATGGAACTTACTATCTAGGTTTTGTAGTGCCTTCGCTATTAAATTATAACATTTAGCGTGGCTTAATGTGCCTAAATAGGAGTTTAATAAGGCTCTTACTTTTGTCATTGTTGCCCACGTAATTTGAAAACTTACAGTAATTAAATGATTTATTATGGGTATAACCTTGTAAAAATTTGCTTTTGTACGGTTGCTTATATATGCTCTGTATGGTTTTATATAATGGCCTAAAAACAAAACGCCTTTAGTATAATGCTGTAAGTATATTTTTTTTGGATGTATTGTTAACCCCACCAAATCTAACTGTGCTTGTATTTTTGGTAGTATCTCTTTTAAAACTGTTTTATTTTTATGCACAAATATCATATCATCTACATACCTGCCATAATACTTAATTTTCAATTCTTTTTTTACAAAATAGTCTAGTTGGTTTAAATAAATATTACCAAACACTTGCGAGGTTAAATTGCCAATAGGCAACCCCACACCTTTGGGTTTGTTAAACAAACTCTTGTCTCTTGGTAGCCCAACCCATTCGCTTTTATTGCCTTTTATACGGCAATTAGTAGCTACATTTGTAAAAATTGTTTTCTGCAAAAGTAGTATTAATGTTTGTGCAGAGACGCCTAAATATTCTTTTTGGGTTATAAAAGCCATTACTTTATTGTATAATATGTTATGACTCATATTCATAAAATAGCCCGAGATGTCTAGTTTTAAAATATAGGCATCTTGTGTATAGTTTTGGGTACAAGAACGTATAAAATGGGTTGCTCTCTTAACACCATATAGCGTTCCTTTACCTTTACGGCAACTGTAACTATCTTTTATAAAAAAGGGATCTATATGTTGGTGGTATAAACATCTGTAAATTAAATGATGTACCACACGATCTGCAAAATCTGCTGCAAAGATTTCTCTTTGCACAGGTTTGTTTACTATAAAGGCAATAGCTGGTTTTGGTTGGTAGGTATTGGTATAAATTTGATGTGCTAAAGTGCATAAATTATGTTCTAAATCTAACTCGAAAGCCAATTGATTGTGCGTGTTACGTTTATTTTTGCGCGCTTCTAGGTAAGAGAAGTAAAGTTGTTCTGTTAGGGTTTGCAATTTTTTTGGTTGGTTAATGGTTTGTAGTTGGTGGTTTTTGGTGGCTTACCGTTGCGTGAGACCCTTACAGGGTGACAAACTGGGTGGGTTACTGAATACTGCCAACTGAATACTGCCAACTGAATACTGCCAACTAAATTCTACATCATTTTTTTTAACTGTATTAAAAACTCAAAAGCTTGTATAGGCGTTTTGGTTGCCATCTCAAAATTTTGTAATTGGGTAATTATGTTAGTTTGCATAGTAGCATTGGTTGTGTTTGGTTGTATTGGTTGTGCGTTTTGCTTTGGCAAATTTGCACACCAATTTATATAGTTTATTTGTTTTATAGGTTGCTGTGTTATGGTATAACACAATAACTTTGGTGTAGTATTTGCTATATTTTGTAGTGCAAAAGGTTTTAAGTTAATGTTAGCTAAATAAGTTATAGGAAAACCAATACTATACACCTCTTGCTGTATATTTTTAATGTATTTAACTGTTATTTTATAAGGTTTTATGTGTTGTACAAACCACATAGCGTTTTGGTTATAGACTTTATAAAACATACCTTCTTTAAAAAGGTATAGCTTATTTGGTTGTGCTGCTAAATTTACTTTTTCTTGTATTTTCATTTTTGAAAAAAAATGACCGCTAACGCGGTATTAAAAAAACTGACTGCCCTAACGGGACAGCCAGTTTAAGTTTAAAGGGTACAAAACCCAAAGTAATTACTCCTTAATGCAACGTACTGAAAAGCCGTAGGCACGGTTGGTACTGGTCATGGTGGCAGTACTGCTATTGAAGTTCAGGGTACGAGCAGTCGTACCACTGACTGTACTAGACCAATAGTTGCCGTAGGTACCCACGTAGTTAAGCGCACCAGTACTGCTGGTACGGGCACCAGCAACTGGCAACTTTAATGGGCTTGCAAAAGCACCCGCAGCATTAGCTGTTGGTAAATTAGCTTTCTCATACGTTAACTCTGTATATGTTGGTACTCTGTAATTTGTAGGGCAAGGGTCTGCCGCTGTTTTTGTTGGGTTAGCTTCTGTACCAGAGTTCCATAAAAAATCGTTTGCTGGTGTAATCCAATCATAAGGTGCTGTACCATTTGTAACAAAATTTGTACCTGCTACTGCCGCACTAGCTACTGGGCCTGCTACATTATTTGCTGTACTATACGCATTTGTAAACGCTTGTGCTTTACCCCATTGGTAATGGTTACCGTAAGAGGCAGCATCTGTACTAGAAGTTGCCACTTGGCTAGCCCCAAGGTTTTTGTTTGCCCAAATTGCACCTGTAGTACTTATTACTACATCTGCTGCATTGGTACTTACAAACGTGTTTACCTCATCTACAATAGCTTGTAAACCTGCTAAAGTAGTTGGTTTTGGCTCTGCCTGTGCTGTATAAGCCTCATACGCTGCTACGTTTGCAGTTACCAAACCTGTAGCACCTGCATTGGTAAATTGTGCTTCTGTTAAACCTGCTACTGGGTATTCTGCACTTGCTATTAAACCTGCTAATGTGTCTTCATTAATATTAATTATTGCTTGTAACTCTGCTAATGTTGTTGGTGCAGGAGAAGCATTATTTATTGCTACTTCATATTGTGCAATATTTGCAGGGTTCATACCTGTAACACCTACAGCTGTTAAATCTGCAATGCTTGGTGTACCATCGGCAGGGTCATTACTTGCTGCTACAATAGCTGCAATGTTTACAGTGTTTACCATATTTTGTACTTCTGCTTTTGTTGCAGGGTTAGCAAACATATCTGGGTTGGCATCTATATAAGCTTGGTAAGCTGCCTCGTTGGCTACTACTACATTATTTAACCCTAACTGGTTTAACTGGTCTATTGTTACTATAGAAGGTACAGTATTTGGGTCATCGCCCTCTGCTCCTATTTGTGCTAATACTATGGTTGCTGATGCTCCTGCTGCTGCTGGAGATAAACATGGTGACCAGTTTCCTTTATCATAAAAACGTACACATGAGGTTGATATATCATATACAATCATACCATCTACTGGTGTTGTAATAGCCAAAGTGTTAGCTACACGTGGTAATAATAAGGCTTTGTCTGAAGCTTTTATTTCTAATGCGGCAGAGGTTTCTACAGTTGTTGTCCCAATACCTACTTGTGCGGTCATTGTAAAACTTACTGCTATAAACGCAGCACTTAATAATATTTTTTTCATAATTGTTATTTTAATTTTTATTCTTGTATTGTTGTTTATTTATTTTTAGAATTTTTTAATAATTCCTATGGTTAAATATTTGTGTGTTTCCATGTAATCATTAGAAACTAATTTATAACCAAATTTAGTTGTAAACCCATAACTAGAGTTCTTAAACCACATGTTAAAACCAGCAGAAGGGGTTATAGCAATAGAGCTTTTAGAATTTGCAATCGTATTAGGGGCATTAATATAACTACCTCCTATAGCTAAAAACGGAACAAAGAAAGTTCCTGTTTTAAATTTGTATCCTCCTTCTAAATTTACAGATAAATAATCTATAGGATTGTCCCATAAACCCGTTTCTTTACCAACACTAAAAGCTACACTGGTAGAAGCAAATAAATTAGATTCAAATGTTCTTGCTACGCCTATTGAAAGCCCAACATTAACCCTGTCTCCCATTTTATCTACATGGCTAATATTTAGAATCATCCGTAAAGGTTTCTGCATCCCAACCTGCAATAACTCCATAGGTAGCATCTACAGTCCAATAACTATTACCATCTTTAAAAAAGGTATAATCGTTATCAATAGTATTTTCTTGTGCCGTCACTAAAAAGCTAAAAAATAAAACACTAAGTGTTATAATAATTCTTTTCATTTATTTATTTATTTATTTATTTATTTTTAAAATCCTCCTCCTCCAGTACCTGGGGGATCCGCAGGGCTAGATGCTTGTGCTTTTTGCGGGTTTAGTATCAAATAAGTACCTAAAGCGGTCAATGCAGCATACTTACCGTAAGTACCTATTTTTTGTAAGGCTTCTTTACGCGTAATTTCTTCCAATTCCTTTTTATTCTCTGTTGTTTTCATTAAATTTAATCTATAATTATTTTTTTAGTTTGCTTTATTCCATTACTTACCAATTGCACTAAGTACAATCCTTTAGTTAGGTTTTTTGGCAACGCAACATCGTTTACAGTAGCAACTTTAAAAGAACTCGTCAATACTTGTTTCCCGTCAATGGCATACACAATAACAGAGGCATTACCTTTATCTTGTATACCCGTAACTCTTAAATTGGTGTTACTCGTTTTATACATATTTATTGCACTACTTGTTAAAACAGCATCATCTACAGCTAAAACACTACCCGTTGTATAAATATAAAAACGACCTATTCCTTGCAATGATTTTGCAGTAGTTACTTCGTAAGATCCTGTACTAATATTCGTAATTACTTGGTTTTCTTTATCTTCTAAGTACACTTCAATACCTTCTGGCAAACCTGTAGCTGTTGCTTTAAAAGTCAAAGTTTCTGAGGCTGCTGCCCTAATAGATAACGGAACAATAGAAGATTCATAATCAGAGCTTGGCAAACATTGTAAAGTAAAATTAATACCTTCACTATCACTAATTAAGTGGGTATCTATAGAAAGTGTAGGGTCGGTATCATAATAAGTCCCGGCATCCCATCCAATATCTAAACCTGTAGTAGTAGTATCAAAATATTTTAATGTAGTTTCTTTTGTAATACTTTGTCCGTTAGTCATTTCAACAACTACCTTAGGCGCTTCTGCAGCTCTATAAAAAGTAGCGGTAGCATTTTTTTGTTCAGACTGCAAACTTTCTGCAAAAGTAAATAATACATTATTATTTGCAGGATCCACCATAAAACCTTGTCCAGGTGCAATATATTCAGAGTCAGATGCAAAATTTACAGGTCTATAACTACTACCATCCCATACTTGTAAATAAGCATAACTAGGATCCAAATTAGAAAGATTAGCACTTAACAAAGCACTAGCGTCTAAAAATGAAGGATAAGGGTTTCCAACCACACTCCATAAATGACTAGTGGTATCAGCCCCTGGTATAGAATTAGCAGGTATAGTAATAGCAACACCTGTTCCTGCAGTTGCCATACCTCCTTTAAAAGTATACAAACCATCAGAATCTCTATAATTAGAATACCCCTTACCATTTATAAAATCACCTGCACTATCCGCTCCCAATGCCCCAGAAGCTACTGTATAATATTGCCAACGCGTACCTTTAGCATTATCATTCTTATAAAAAGAAATCCCATAATTCCCGGTAGTACTAATACCAACATTATTCGCTCCATTAGTAGCAAAAGTCCCAATATCTTGTGTGGTTACCGGAGCAGAAACAAAATGCCACTGTTCCCCACTAACATAACGCTGGTAACTAATTTCACCAGTTGCAGTACCTGTAACTAATAAAGACCCACTATTGGTGGCGTCTGAATTTACAATTAGGTTACCTGCAGCATTCACATCAATATCATTATCAACGTAAACATAACTCTCAGACGAAACATACAAAGTCCCCCCAGAAGCTACATGTAGTTCTTGCGACCAAGCTATTGTAGCAATGGTAGAGCAGAACAAAAAGCACATAATTTTCTTCATATTTTTTGTTTTTTTTTATTTAACAATACCACAAATATCCTACTAAAAGAAGCGGGTTTGGTTAGCAAATAAATAAGTGGCGTGTATAAGGAATAAATGACCCAAACTACTACACAACAGATTATAAAAAGACCAGTAAAGTCTCTTTTTAAGTAATAAATGGGGTAGGTGGTAATAAAAGATGTAACCTAGTAGTCTCATCTTAAAACACCAATAGTAGTAACAATATTTACAAACCTATTTTAGGTTTAAAAATTTACGCAGTTTTTCAATGCGTCTATTAGCAATAGACAAAGACTTCCCATTTTTAAGCAAGCAATAATTACCATCTGTTCGCAGAATACTGGTTATTTTTTTTAGATTTACAATATATTTATGATGAATTCTAAAAAACAAATGTTTAGGCAAAATCATTTCATAATGTCCAATATTTCTAGAAACAATTTTATTTGGTCCTTTAACCATATAAAAAACAGTATACTTACCATCTGCTTCTAAATACAAAACATCTTTAACATCAAAAAGGTCAATCGAGTTCGCATTAGGCAAAGCAATGATATCATTTACAAAATTATCATCTTCACTCCTTTTTATATAATCATTTTTATACAACAATGTTTTTACTGCTCTATCAATTGCTCTTTTAAGACTTATCACATCTATAGGTTTTACGATATAACTAGAAACATGGTAATCATTAATAGCACTCAAAGCATAATCTTTAAATGAACTTGTAATAATAATCTCACAATCTAAATCATCCATTTCTTGTAAAACTTCTAAAGTATTTTTTTCTTCACCCAATTCAATATCCAACAATAATATATCGGGTTGCAAATGCAATAGTTGGTCAATAAACTCATTTATATTTTTGGCCTCTCCAATTACGGTTACAGTTTTACAATAAATACTCAAAAAGTATCTAATTAGCCCAATATTTATTTCATCATCTTCAACAATAAGTACCTTAAAATTTTCTCTCATACGCATAAATTCAAATACTCTAAATTATAGTAAATTTCATACACTTATTACACATTTCGCGACAAAGTAGTATCTGACAAAATAAGAGAATAATGACATTATAAATAAGCACAAGTGGTCATTAAATAGAATTTAGTTTATAAAAAGCAATAAGTAAATGTATTTACAATAAACTATTTTATTTTATATTTGAGTATCAGTTTTAAGATAAATCAACATGCCTATTTTAACAAAAAATAAAATAGATATACAAGAGATGTCTATAAAATCCACAACTCCTATTTTCAAAATAGTAAAAGAGGTACTACTTTTTTACATAAAACAAAACAACCTCCAACTTCTCCAATAAAAAAAAGGATAGCCATCAATATTTAATATCATAATGAACAAGAAAAATAATATAAAATGTCAGAAAATCTTCACTTCAACATCCTATTGTTTCATTGGCCAACAACAAAACCAATATTCTATTTCTCAATAAAAGAAACACAAGGAAGTCACCCAATTCATAAGTACAAATGGTCTACTAATATTTTAAAAGCCTTTCCACAATTAAACAATTCAAAAATAGAAACCATATACACAACCTTTACCACAAAATCAAAAGGTGCTAGTGGGGTTAAAATAGAAATGCATGGTAAAGAACTCTTAATCTACAAACAGTTTTTAAAACACAAGTTACGCACCTATTTCAAAGAAAAAGGGTTTGTAGTATCCAAAAACTTTATAAAAGACACACAAGTATGGGTGCCCGCAAAAAAAGACACACATTCTTTATACAAACCATATTATAAATTCTCTTTAAAAATACAATTTGCTCAAGTTTCTCAACTTCCAGAATTAATCATTTCTTTTGATGGAATAGCCAAAGTATTAAAATATCCAATTTCAGAAATAGAAGACACTACTTTAGTCAAAAAAACAATCTATAAAAACACCGTTTTCAATTATCAAAATTTAAAAAATCCAGAAAAACAAGACTTTTACAACAGCCTAGAATTTAACAAAGCATATCCTTTATTAAATAGAGATTTAGCAAGAACATACAACTTACCACAATCAACACCAGAGCGCACTAACAAATACATCAAATACCTAAACTACATCTCCTCCTTTACAAAAGCATATCTATTAACAGAAGAATTTAAAAAAATAATTCCTATAGGTAACAACAACTTTTTTAAAGTACCTACTAAATTTGTTAAATATATACCACCACATAAAGGAAAATTAGAATATGCAAACAAAAAAACAGGCCTATTTCCTAAAAGAGAATTAGGAAAATTCAAACCATATCGCAGACCACAAAACCCAAATATAAAATTCTTTTTCATCTACCATAAAAGCCATCAACAAAAAATCAAAAAATTATACTCTTACCTAACAAAGGGCACAGGAAAAGACACCTATTACCAAGGTTTAGAAAAATACATCAATATAAAAGTAAAACTATCTAACCAACATTTTATAGAATATCAAAACAGTGCAAACCCTATTCCAGAAATTATCTCACAATTAGATAAAAAAGAATTCGATCATAACAATGTGCAATACGCAGCTTTCTACATCAGTCCTTTTAATAAATTCACTCCTAACAAAGAACATAAAATGGTCTATATAAAAATCAAAGAACTCTTACTTAAAGAAGGCATCGTTACACAAGCTATAGACTATAACAAAATGCAAAAAGATGTAGAATCTCCAAAATACTACCAATACACATTACACAACATATCACTAGCAATTCACGCAAAATTAGGCGGCATCCCTTGGAAATTAGCTGTAACAGAAAAAAAAGAATTAGTAATTGGCGTAGGCGCATTTATGCACCAAGAACAAAACAGAAGATATATTGCATGCGCTTTTAGTTTTCAAAATAACGGACTCTTTAGAGGATTCGATTATTTCTCAGAAAATAACAAATATGCCTTAGCTGGTAGTATCTGTAAAAAAATAAGAGAATTTTCGGAGCAAGCAACACCCAATAAAGTAGTCATCCATTTTTACAAAGACATGAGTAATAAAGAAATTAAACCCATAAAAGAAGGCATGCTAAAACTTGGGCTAAAAGTTCCTTTATACATCCTAAACATAAACAAAACAGATGCACTAGACATCATTGCTTACGACAAAGGGTGGAGTAATTTAATGCCTAAAAGCGGAACTTTTATTAGAATAGGCAACAAAAAATTCTTACTATTCAATAATGCCAGATACAACAATAAATATTCAGATGCAGAAGGCTACCCCTTCCCTATCAAAATAAGTATATCAAGCCCAGATAAAGATGCTTTTAATGATGCCAACATTGTATTAGAATTACTAACACAAGTATATCAATTCAGTAGATTGTATTGGAAATCTTTAAGACAACAAAACGTACCAATCACAATAAAATACCCAGAAATGGTCGCCCAATTAGCTCCTCGTTTTCAAGGTACCATTCCCCCACACGCTAAAGACAAATTGTGGTTTTTGTAATAAGTATTATTTAAACTCTTGTTAAACAAAATCAATAGTTGTTAAATTTTCGTAACTTCGCAAACAGTATGAAACAAGTTTTCCATAAAATAATGTCTTTAGCAATGGCTTTTGTAGTGTTATTCTCTACAATGTCATTTACTATGAATATGCATTATTGCGGAGATACTTTAGTAGAAACGGCTATTTTCCATAAAGCTAAAGGTTGCGGTATGGAAATGGAAAAGCCATCTACTGAAGGTTGTGCTATTACTAAGAAAAATTGTTGCGATGATGAACAATTAGTTGTTGCTGGTCAAGACGAACTACAATTAAAAGTTGACAAAATTTCTTTCGAACAACAAGTTTTCATTGCCTCATTTGTTTATACTTATATTAACCTTTTTGAAGGTTTAGAAAACAATGTATCTTCTTTTGAAGAATACAAATCGCCACTCGTCATAAGGCAACTCTACAAAATAGACGAGACTTATTTAATTTGATTTTTAAACTTTAGACTGTTTTATCCTATGGCTATATGTCATTAGGATAATTTGTTGTATTCGGTGTTTTCTTAATACCGGTGTTTTCTCAATACCAATGTCTAACTGTTTAATAATCAAAATATATGCTTAATAAAGCAATCAAATTTCTTATAGAGAATAAACTCGTTGCAGTACTACTACTCGTTCTTTTCGTAGGATGGGGAACAGTAAATGCACCTTTCAATTGGGATACAGGGTTTTTACCAAGTAATCCTGTAGCTGTTGATGCCATTCCAGATATCGGAGAAAATCAACAAATTGTATTTACAAAGTGGGATGGTCGTTCACCACAAGATATAGAAGACCAAATCACTTATCCATTAACGACTTCTTTACTCGGTATTCCAGGAGTAAAAACCATTCGTAGTTCTTCTATGTTTGGGTTTTCAAGTATCTATATCATTTTTGAGGAAGATATAGAATTCTATTGGAGTCGCAGTCGTATTCTAGAAAAACTCAATTCATTACCAAGTGGATTATTACCAGAAGGTGTTAATCCTGCATTGGGACCAGATGCCACAGGATTAGGACAGATATTTTGGTACACGCTGGAAGGTCGAGATGAAAATGGAAATGTTACTGGTGGTTGGGATTTACAAGAGTTACGAAGTATTCAAGATTACTATGTAAAATATGCGCTATCCTCTGCAAGTGGTGTTTCTGAAGTAGCTTCAATTGGTGGTTATGTTCAAGAATACCAAGTAGATGTTAATCCAGAATTGATGCGTCAATATAATATTGGATTACATCACGTTGTAAAAGCGGTTAAAGAAAGTAATAAAGACATTGGTGCACAAACTATTGAAATCAATAATGCAGAATATTTAGTACGTGGTTTAGGTTATGTGAAATCTATTGAAGACATAGAAAATGCAGTCGTTACTTCCGAAGATTATACAGCAATACGAATTAAAGACATCGGAAAAGTATCATTAGGTCCAGCAACAAGACGTGGTTTATTAGATAAAGAAGGTGCAGAAGTTGTAGGTGCTGTTGTAGTAGCACGTTATGGTGCAAACCCAATGGAAGTAATCAATAATGTAAAAGAGAAAATTAACGAATTAAGTGCAGGATTACCTTCAAAAGTATTAGCAGATGGTAGAACCTCACAAGTCACCATAGTACCATTTTATGATAGAACCGTATTAATTCAAGAAACATTAGACACACTTAACGAGGCATTGACTTTAGAAATTCTAATTACCATTTTGGTTATTATCATTATGGTATTCAATCTTCGAGCTTCAATATTAATTTCTGGCTTATTGCCTGTTGCGGTTTTAATGGTTTTTATAGCTATGAAGTTCTTTGGAGTAGATGCAAACATTGTCGCTTTATCAGGTATAGCAATTGCTATTGGTACAATGGTCGATGTTGGTGTCATACTTTCAGAAAACATCATTCGGCATCTTGATGAAAATGAAAATGTCATTCCGACAGAGCGAGGAACGAGTGACGAGGAATCTCACGAAAAACTTCCAATTAATCAAGTAGTTTATAATGCGACAGCAGAAGTTTCAGGCGCTATTGTTACCGCAGTAATGACAACCATTATCAGTTTCATTCCTGTATTTACTATGATTGGTGCAGAAGGAAAATTATTTAGACCATTAGCCTTTACAAAAACCTTTGCTTTAACAGCATCTATTATTGTTGCTTTGTTTTTAATACCACCATTTGCAGCATTTTTATTCAGAAAGAAAAGCATTAAAAACACTTTTAAATATGTTTTAAATGGTGTTTTAATAGCATTAGGTATCGCAGCGATAATCTATGGGTATTGGTTAGGGTTGGTTTTGATAGCCTTTGGTTCCATTGCGTTATTAAGTTTAATATTAGATAAGAGTGAGTTTCACTTTTCACTTTTCACTTTCCACTTTTCACTTTTCACTTTTCACTTTTCACTTTCAAAAAATCTTACCAATATTATTATTTCAGTATCAGCAATAGTATTCTTGTTAGCCGAATACTGGCAACCTTTAGGAGTAGATAAAAGCATTTTCTGGAATCTCATTTTTGTAAGTGTTATATGCTTTAGTTTATTAGGTATTTTCTCATTATTTATAAAATACTACACGCGTATTTTAAGATGGTGTTTAGATAATAAGCTATTGTTTTTATCTGTGCCAACAGTGATTGTAATAGCAGGATTTTTCATTATGAAGAATACTGGTAAAGAGTTTATGCCATCTTTAAATGAAGGCTCATTTCTACTAATGCCAACCTCTATGCCTCATTCTGGTGTAGAAGAAAACAAAAGAGTTTTACAGCAATTAGATATGGCAGTAGCCAGCATTCCAGAGATTGAAACGGTAGTTGGTAAAGCAGGAAGAACAGAATCAGCTTTAGACCCAGCACCTCTATCAATGTACGAAAACATCATTCAGTACAAACCAGAGTATATGCTGAATGAAAACGGAGAACGTCAACGCTACAAAGTAAATAATGAAGGTGAATTTGTGTTAAAAAACGGAATGTCATTGCGAGCGGAACAACGTGAAGCGTGGCAATCTCTCAATGCGAAAGAACAACTCATCCCAGATAAAGATGGCGACTTCTACAGAAATTGGCGACCAGAAATACAATCACCAGACGATATTTGGAATGAAATCGTTAGAGTTACCAAATTACCAGGCGTTACTTCTGCACCAAAATTACAACCCATAGAAACCAGATTAGTCATGCTTCAAACAGGTATGCGAGCACCAATGGGAATAAAAGTAAAAGGACAAGATTTAAAACAAATTGAAGCGTTTGGTGTGCAATTAGAAAACATCATCAAGGAAGCTGAAGGCGTTAAAAAAGAAGCTGTTTTTGCAGACCGTATCGTTGGTAAACCCTATTTGTTAATTGATATTGATAGAGAGAAAATCGCACGATATGGCATTTCTATACAAGATGTTCAGGATGTATTAAAAGTCGCAGTTGGTGGTATGGTTTTAACACAAACGGTTGAAGGTCGAGAGCGCTATGGTATTCGTGTGCGATACCCAAGAGAATTAAGAGCAAATCCAACAGACTTACAACAGATTTATGTGCCTGTTGAAAAAGGCAACCCTGTTCCATTAAGCGAATTGGCAACCATTCGTTACGAACAAGGGCCACAAGTCATTAAAAGTGAAGACACCTTTTTAGTAGGTTATGTCTTGTTTGATAAATTAGATGGTTTTGCAGAAGTAAGCGTTGTTGAAAATGCACAAGCATTAATCCAAGAAAAGATAGATTCAGGCAAATTAATAGTTCCCAAAGGAATCAACTATGCATTCACAGGAACGTATGAAAATCAATTACGAGCAGAAAAAACCTTATCTGTTGTTGTGCCATTAGCTTTGGCAATCATCTTTTTAATACTGTATTTTCAATTCCGTTCTGTGGCAACCTCTTTAATGGTGTTTACAGGTATTGCAGTAGCGTTTGCTGGTGGCTTTATAATGATATGGCTCTATGGTCAAGATTGGTTTTTAAACTTCAACTTCTTTGGCGAAAACCTACGTGATTTATTCCAGATACATCCCATTAATTTAAGTGTAGCGGTTTGGGTTGGGTTTATTGCACTCTTCGGTATAGCAACCGATGATGGTGTAGTAATGGCAACTTATTTAACCCAAACATTCGATAGAAACACACCAGATAATAAAAAGGAAATTAGAGCATCAGTTGTTGAAGCAGGTGAAAAACGAATCAGACCGTGTTTAATGACAACAGCAACCACCATATTAGCATTATTACCAATACTAACCTCGACAGGACGAGGAAGCGATATTATGATTCCTATGGCCATACCAAGTTTTGGCGGCATGCTTATAGCTTTAATCACCTTATTTGTAGTGCCAGTATTGTACAGCTGGAAAGCTGAGTTTAAAGTGAAAAACTAAAAGTGAAAAATTATGAGCAAAAGTATTTTAAAAGATAAGAGTTATGCTTTCGCAATCTTAATTGTAAAGCTATCTCAATCATTAGTAAGTAAAAAAAAGGAATATGTTTTAAGCAAACAACTATTAAGAAGCGGAACGGCCGTTGGTGCATTAATTCGCGAAGCTGAATTTGCTCAAAGTAAAGCTGACTTTATCAATAAAATGAGTATTTCTTTAAAAGAAGCAAATGAAACTTTGTATTGGTTAGACTTGTTAAAAGATACTGATTATGTAACCGAAGAAACGTATTTAATTCATTATAACTTAAATAAAGAATTGATTGCAATGTTGGTTAGTTCAATTAAAACAACAAAATCTAGATTGTAAAATGATAAATTTTAAACACATAAATCAAAAGCGGAAGCGTGTCGTAATTTTTAGTTTTTCACTTTTCACTATTCACTTCAAAAGCGTCTTAATCACTGCTATTTTACTTTTTTCTATCAATTCAATAAATAGTCAATCGCTGGATGTATTGGTAAATGAAGCTTTGGAAAGCAATCCAGAAATTCAAAAATTTGAGTTGCAATACAAAAGAGCTTCTGAAAAAGTAAACGAAGTTAATACCATTCCTAATACCGAATTTGGCGTAGGTTACTTCGTAAGCGAACCAGAAACACGAACAGGAGCGCAACGCTTTAAAGTATCGGCTAAACAAATGTTACCGTGGTTTGGTACAATTACATCGAGAGAAAATTATGTCAGTTCATTAGCTGATGCAAAATATCAAGACATTGTTATTGCAAAGCGAAAATTGATGGCTTCTGTATCACAATCCTATTATAATTTATACGCCAACAAAGCGAAACAAAAGGTGCTAATAGAAAACATTAAACTATTGGAAACCTATGAGACATTAGCACTAACCTCTGTTGAGGTTGGTAAAGCATCTGCTGTAGATGTGTTGCGATTGCAAATGCGTCAAAATGAAATGCAACAACTAAAAGATGTTTTAAGTCAACAGTTTTTAGCAGAGCAAACTAATTTGAATAAGCTTTTAAATAGGAAAAATGATGTTGCTGTTACTGTGGTAGAGCGTTTAACAATGCCTTCAGAAGACTTTGAAATCATTACTGAAAATTTAGCATTACATCCCGAATTGTTGAAGTATGATAAACTATACCAATCCATAGAACAATCAGAACTATTAAACCAAAAAGAAAGCAGTCCTATGATTGGTTTTGGCTTGGACTATATCAATGTTTCCGAAAGACCAGATATGAATTTCTCGGATAATGGAAAAGATATTGTGATGCCAATGGTTTCGGTGTCTATCCCAATTTTCAATAAAAAATACAAATCTCAGACCAAGCAAAATGAGTTGCAACAGCAGGAAATAAAAGCTCAAAAACAGGAACGTTTAAACACTTTGGAAACGCTTTTAAGTAAAGCAATTAATAAGCGTATTTCTGCAAGAATAAGTTATGAGACTCAAACCAAGAACTTAAAACAAGCCAAAGATGCCGAGGATATTTTAATCAAAAGCTACGAAACAGGAACGATTGATTTTAATGATGTTCTTGATATTCAAGAATTACAATTAAAGTTTCAAATGAACCAAATAGAGTCTATTAAGGGCCACTATGTTCAGAGTACTATCATTAATTATTTAACCCAATGAAACATACATATCACGCACATGGTATGACTTGCAACGGATGTCGCAGTCATGTAGAAGATGCTTCAAAAGCAACAGTTAATTTAGAAAAGGCAGAGTTAACTATTATTAAAATATAACACTATGAAAAAATATATAATTTACTTCGGAATATTGGTAGTTGGGTTGTTGTTAGGATGGTTGCTCTTTGGTGGTTCATCAAAAGAAGAAATAGACCATAATCACGATAAGGTTGCAGAGACCAATCAAATGTGGACCTGTTCTATGCATCCACAAATTATGCAACCAGAACCAGGTGATTGTCCGATTTGTGGTATGGATTTAATCCCTGCCGAAAGTGGAAGTAATGGCCTATTAGCAGACCAATTCAAGTTAACCGAAAATGCGATGGCATTAGCCAATATTCAAACAACTGTTGTGGGCAAAGGAAATATTGATGGCAACACAATTAAATTATCTGGTAAAATTGCTGAAAATGAAGAAGAAAACGCTGTACAAGTCAGTTATTTTTCAGGCAGAATAGAACAATTGAATGTCAGTTTTACAGGCGAAGAAGTTCGTAAAGGTCAATTATTAGCCACCATTTATTCGCCAGAATTATACGCAGCACAGCAAGAATTGATTATAGCATCATCTTTAAAGGAATCACAACCTGCATTGTACAAGGCGGTTCGTAATAAATTGAAGTTATGGAAACTTTCTGAAAGTCAAATCAATCAAATAGAAGAAACTCAAAAAGTAAAAGAAAATTTTCCAGTCTATGCTACGGTTTCAGGAACAGTTACCGAAAAATTAATAGAACAAGGTGACTACATCAAACAAGGTCAACCATTGCTTAAAATTGCAAATCTCAATACGGTTTGGGCAAACTTTGATGTATATGAAAATCAAATCGATGTATTTAAAAAGGGACAAGAAGTTTTAGTGACTACAAACGCTTATACTAATAAGGAATTTAAAGGGAAAGTAGATTTCATTGGCCCAATTTTAAATACCAAAACAAGAACTGTAACCTTGCGCGTAGTACTTAATAATAAAAACGATGTATTTAAACCAGGAATGTTTGTAACCGCCAATATTGAACGAGTTTCAAGTAGTAATGATGGAGTGTTAACAATCCCAGCATCTGCTGTACTTTGGACAGGTGAACGTTCTGTGGTCTATTTAAAAACCAATCCTGACCAAACCGTTTTTGAAATGCGTGAAGTTGTTTTAGGCAATCAAATTGGTAATAAATATGAAGTTTTAGAAGGCTTATTTGTTGGCAATGAAATCGTAACTAACGGAACATTTACGGTTGATGCAGCAGCACAATTGCAAGGCAAAAAATCAATGATGAATAAGGATGGTGGCAAAGTAATGACTGGTCACGAAGGGCATTTAGGAATGGATAATAATGCATCAAAAAAAGAAAGTGACCATACTAATATGAACGAAAGATTGACAGTATCAGAAAAATTTCAAGAACAATTAAAAGTTGTTTACAATGATTATATCAATTTAAAAGATGCATTAGTTAAAGAAGATTCAAAAAACACTTCAGCTAATGCAACAAGTTTAGTAAACAATTTAGGTAAAGTGGATATGAAATTATTATCAGACAATAATGCTCATACACATTGGATGTCATTAGTCAAAGAAATAAAATCTTCGGCAACAGCTATTTCTAAAACGTCAGATATAAAAGAACAAAGAGACCATTTCAAACACCTATCATTAAACTTAATAAACGCTGTACAACTGTTTGGTGTTAAAGAAAAAGTGTATGTGGAATTTTGTCCAATGGGTGATAATAATAAAGGAGCGTATTGGTTGAGTAAAGAAGAAAAAGTAATCAATCCATATTTTGGTGAAGCAATGCTAACCTGTGGAGAAGTAAAACAAGTAATAGAATAATAAATCAAGTAATAACAATTAAATTTAAAACAATGAATTTTTCAAAGAAAAATCACGAACACAAAAACAAAAATGCAAACAACGTGAGTAAAAAAGTAATTTTAAGTATCGCTGTAATAGCAGCATTAGGTTTAACAAGTTGTAAAAACGAAACCAAAAAGGAAACAGAAACTACAACAATAGAAGTGTCAAAAGAAATCGCAATGACAGATTTATCTTTTGGAGTAAGAGGTAATTGCGGTATGTGTAAAAGTACTATTGAAAAAGCAGCTAACGGAGTAGAAGGAGTTTCCAAAGCAACTTGGGATGTTGATAAAAAGAAGATTGATGTGTCTTTTGATGATACCAAAACAGATGTAATGACAATTCATAAGGCAATAGCAGCTTCAGGTTACGATACCGAAAAAGTTACAGGAAGTGAAGAAGCTTATAAAGATTTACCAAGTTGTTGTAAATACGACCACGAAATGACTATGAATCAATAAAATGAAACTAAAAGTGATAACAATTTCAATCACAACTACTATATAAGTAATTAGAAGAGTCTTTTTCGAAAGGCTCTTTTTTATTCCCCACAACCCAAAACCCGGATCAAGCGTTTAGAATCTATCCAGTGGATAGATGTAGCGAAGAGGCCAGCTGCCGTGGTGGGCTTAAAATAACCCTCTGTCTTTTGTGTTGTATAGTTTATCCTGAGCGTACTCGAAGGGCGCGCCACCGCACTTGTAGTTTTTGGTTGCCAACCCTCACACAGCACATTACTTCTTTTATTTAAACTATTATATTTTGATAAATAAGTACAATAAAAAAGTAAAGAGCTGTTGCCAACGCACACACCAAAAACTCCCCAAAGCTATATTTACATAATGCGCTGTTATAGGTACATTCATTCACTTTCTGCCCTATAACGCCATTATGTAAAATAGCCCCACCCAGCCGCACACATCAGAACTCCACAACATCATTTAGGCTATTCATGAACACCCGAAAAATAAAAAAGTCGTGAACTAAATAGCCCCACCCAACCGCACAAATTGGAACTTCAAATAATACTTAATACGAAAAGGGATGTTTATTATAAAAAAAAACTCACACCATAGAGATGTGAGGAAAAATTGCTATAATTGACCTTAGAAAAGGTCTATTGAAAAAGAAAATTTAAATATAATAAAAATAAAAGATATAATCATATTCCTTATCTCATTCAAGCTGCACAAAACCATCGGTAAGCCTGTACTGAGCGTAGTCGAAGTATCAAAGTATTCCTAACCTCAACTCTTTGTTTGTTTCATTTCGCTAACAAATCTATTTTTAACACAAAAATCAAGGACTAAAACTATAAAGCATAGTTCCATCCCCACGGTCATTAAGAGTTCAGCGAAACAATCTCATATTAGCTAACAACAATCTCACATTAGAAACAACAATCTCACAAACAAGTTACCATCTCCACTGTCATAGAATCTGGCAGGCGAGCGTCAATCAATTGAAGCGAACGTAAAAAGAAAAACTGTCTGAGCAAAGCGAGTTTTTTTCTTTTAGAGAGCAAAAGTGTAATTGACCGCCGAAGATTCAAGACTAGATTTTTGATTCTTTTCATCAATGGAAAAGAATAAGAAACAAAGAAAGGAGAGCCTTGGATTTTAGTTTCATCCCCACGGTCATTAAGAGCTCATAGAAACAATCTTACATTAGCAACAATAATCTCACATTAGCAACAACAATCTCACAAACAAGTTACCAGCTCCACTGTCATAGAATCTGGCAGGCGAGTGTCAATCAATTGAAGCGAACGTAAAAAGAAAAACTGTTTGAGCAAAGCGAGTTTTTTTCTTTTAGAGAGCAAAAGTGTAATTGACCGCCGAAGATTCAAGACTAGATTTTTGATGAAGCCAGTGCTGAACTTGATTCAGTATCCATCAATGGAAAAGAATAAGAAACAAAGAAAAGAAAGCCTTGGATTTGTCCACTTTCCCCACCACCCTTTCAAAGGAGTAGGTTCCAGCAATTGGCAATGTTTGCCATGTGTCTGCGGTAAGTACATTACATTCTCAAAACCCTTTCAGGGAATTGTTCATTACATATACTCACCTCAACACCGCACATAAAAAAAGAGTGTTTTTTCCAAAATACCCTTTATTTATTTTTTCCATTTCTCAAACATCACCAATTACCTCCACCTACGCACTTTTCCCCAAAAAGAGTAAAGATCTTCAAAAAGAAAACCCACATCGGTAAGAGGTGGGTTCTCAGGTTACTTTTATAGGGCTAACCAAAAAGGAGTTTAAAAATAATAAAAAAAATTAAAATAAAAAAAGACAGCAAATATAAGTGCCTCACTTCACCCAGCGCACGCAGGCTATAAAGGTCAAGCCCTTCGGGTTTTGAATAAAACTTTTTTTGATTCACATTCTTTAATTAAAACAAAACTCGCACTTAAAAAAACTTTTATCCAAAAACCTTGACAGCCTTTTCCCAGGCACTTTCAGAGAGCACATCTTTTTCTTCTTTTTTCCAAAAAAATAATGTGGCGAAATGGAGTGAAACGGAATTCGCGAACTCCATTGAGTAAAAACAAAAAATAGTGAGCAAACGCAGCAAAGCATAATTTTAATTTGGAGAACTATGTCAACTTTTCAAATCAAAACCCACAAACCAGGGCGCACTTACTCAAGCCCACATTTTTTTATTTTAAGTAGGGCTGAACGTGAAGAAATAGTCCAGTGGACTATTTTAGTGAAAGAGCCAGCTGGCGGAAAAGAAACAGCGGAAACCCCTTATTTCTCCCCTGCCCTAATTGTTTTGTAATAACTATTAAAACAGAAAAAGAAAAAAACACATTATATCATTTATCTATGATGCTGCAAATAGGCGGTTTTTACGCATACTATTTAAAAGGCAGTGTTATTCCTTTTATTTCTATAAACGATTGCAAAAAAACGCTAATAAAAGGTTTTGAGTCAAGTGAAAATTCAGAATTTAATAAACATATAAAAGCTGTCACGTTAATTTCTAAAAATGAAAAAGAGTTACAAAATGTCATTGAAAAAATGGCACTTTTAAAAAAATCATACATTAAAAATATCTTTAAAAAAGCAAATTAGGGCAACAAAGGGCAACAAAAACCAAACACTCTTTTTTGCATAAAAATTGCTATACATTACAATAGTTGGTACAAGTTAAAACCAAGTCCGTACCAACTCCAAATGTATATTAATTTTTAAATCGTAGTAAAATGGGAAAAATTTCACAAGGTATTTTAGGTGGATTATCTGGTAAGGTTGGAAACGTTATCGGAGGAAATTGGAAAGGTATTGATTATTTAAGGATCAAACCATCAAGCGTGGCAAATCCACGAACAGAAGGACAAGTAAATCAACGTAATAAATTTACGATTACATTGGAATACTTACAAGCAAACAAAGGATTTATAAAAATTGGTTATAAGTCGTTTGCTACGAAGAAGACTGAATTTAATGCAGCTATGTCTTATATTTTAAACAATGCAGTAGGTGGTATTGCACCAAATTTCACAATTGATTATTCTTTAGCATTATTGAGTAGAGGTTCTTTATCTGGAGTTTTAAATGGAACTACTGATTTAACTACTGCTGGAGAAGTAACTTTTAATTGGGATGATAACTCAACAGAAGGAAATGCAGATGTAACAGACAAAGCAATGGTTTTGGTTTACAATCCAAGTAAAAAAGAATCAATTTCTATTTTAGATGGTGCTGATAGAACTGTAGGTTCTCAGATTGTAACTATTCCTGGTACATATGTAGGAGATACAATAGAGCTATTTATGGCATTTGTTTCAGAAGATGGTAAAACAGTATCAAATAGTGTTTATTTAGGCTCTGGAATAGCTAATTAATACTTGATGTTTTTTAATTCAAAAACCACTCATTTGAGTGGTTTTTTTTATTCTAAATTTGTACTTCAATCTGTTTTTATTAATCACAAAATTTCCTTTAATTTGAATAACTTGTACCCTATTTGTTGCCCTACTTCATCAAACCCAATAATAGTAAGGATAGTAAAATATTGTATAGGAAAGTAAAATCCATCTTATTTATTCATTACAACTTATATTATTCTTTTCAGACTAACAAAGTAGTATAAGAACCTCAATTTTTTACTATTTTATCAACATATTCAATAATGCGAATACCATAATTGTTTCAAGTAAATTGTATTTAGAATCATTATAAATTAGGCTTTTTGTTGTCATATTCATAATATTTAACAAAAAAAATAAATTATTCATATTATATTTATGCCATTAAAAATTAAAACTAACTAATTTATGGCTAATGTTTTATGGTTACAAGGAGGCGCATGTAGTGGTAACACTATGTCTTTCTTGAACGCAGAAGAACCTACTGTAGTTGAGCTCATTACGGATTTTGGACTCAATATCTTATGGCATCCAACTACAGGTTTGCAAATTGGAGATCAGGTTCAAGATTTATTAAGAGATATAATTGCAGGAAAAGTGCAAATGGATATCTTAGTGTATGAAGGCTCAATTATTCAAGGTCCTAATGGTACAGGAACAATGAACTATTTTGCTGATCGACCAATGATGGATTGGATTAAAGAACTATCTGAAGTTGCAGGCTATGTTGTAGCAATTGGAGATTGTGCCACATGGGGAGGAATTCCCGCTGTCGCACCAAATCCAAGTGAATCTACTGGAATGCAATTTTTAAAAAAGAACAAGGGTGGTTTTTTAGGTGCAGATTATGTTTCTAAAGGAGGTTTACCTGTTATTAATATTCCAGGTTGTCCAGCTCATCCAGATTGGATCACTCAAATTTTAGTTGCTATTTCAGTTGGTAGAATTGGAGATGTTTTAATTGATGAATATCACAGACCAAAAACATTCTTTACAGATTTTGTACAAGATGGTTGTACTAATGTTTCCAATTTTGCTCAAAAAGTAGATGGAAACTTTGGTAAACGAGGCGGATGTTTATTTTATGAAGTAGGTTGTAGAGGACCAATGACTAGAGCTAGTTGTAATAATATATTATGGAATCGTCAATCAAGCAAAACACGTTCCAATCATCCTTGCTTAGGATGTACAGAACCAGGTTTTCCTCATAACGATTTAATGAAAGGAAGTGTTTTTAAAACCATGAAATATATGGGCGTTTTTCCTAAAGAGGTACCGGAAGGAAGAAGTAAGTTAGCATACTATATGGAAGCAGGTTTCCAAAAAGTAATGCCTACAAACAAACGTATTACAGAAACTTCTAAATAATAATCAACTAAAAAAACTAAAATGTCAACAGTAAAAGAATTAAATATATCACCAGTTGGAAGAGTTGAAGGTGATTTAGATGTTAAAGTATATATAGATAACGGAAAAGTAACCAGAGCACATACACAAGCCGCAATGTTTAGAGGCTTCGAAAAAATTATGGCTGGTAAAGATCCACAATCTGGATTAATCGTTACACCAAGAATTTGTGGTATTTGTGGTGGATCACATTTATACTGTGCATCTTCTGCATTAGATACTGCATGGGGAACAAAATTGCCTCCTAATGCATTACTATTAAGAGCAATTGGTCAAGCTACAGAAACTATACAAAGTATTCCAAGATGGTTTTATGCAATATTTGCTACTGATTTAGCGAATAAGAAATACGCAAACAAACCTTTATATCCAGAAGTTGTAAAACGATGGTCTGCATACGTAGGAACAACTTTTCAAAAAGGTTTAACTGCTAGTGGTTTACCTGTACAAGTCTACGCCTTATTTGGTGGTCAATGGCCACACTCTAGCTACATGGTTCCCGGAGGCGTAATGTGTGCTCCTACCCTAAAAGATATCACAAGAGCACATGCAATTATGACACAATTTAAAAACGATTGGTTAGAACCAATTTGGCTTGGTTGTTCAATTGAACGTTATCTAGAAATTAAATCTTGGGATGACATGCTTGCTTGGGTTGAAGAAAATGAATCTCATAAAAATAGCGATTTAGGTCTTTTAATTAGAGCAGGTATTGAATTTGGATTAGATAAGTTTGGTCAAGGAGTTGGTAAATTTTTAGCAACAGGAACCTATTTACATAAAGATATGTATAACAATCCTACTATTGAAGGAAGAAATGATGCTTTAATTAGCTCAAGTGGCTTCTTTGATGGTGAAAATTGGCATGAATTTGATCACATGAAAATAAGTGAAGACGTAAAACATTCTTGGTATAAAAATCAAGAAGATGGTTTACACCCATGGGACGAACCTTTACCAGATCCTGCTAAGTCACATACTTTGCATGATTCTGATTTTGACAAACAATATTCTTGGGCTAAAGCTCCTCGTTATGACGGACATGCAGCAGAAGCAGGACCTTTAGCTCGTTGCATTATGAATGCAAATCCAAACAATAAGGATCATCAAATTCAGGACCCTTTATTTGGAGATATCATAAAAAAAATGGGACCAAGTGTATTTACACGTGTTTTAGCGAGAGTTCACGAAGCTCCACGTCTTTATAAATTTATTGACAAATGGTTATCTGAAATTGATTTAGATGGCGAATTCTATATCAAACCTGTAGAAAAAGATGGTAAAGGATTTGGAGCTACAGAAGCTGCACGTGGATCATTGGCTCACTGGATTGAAATTAAAGACGGTGTTATAAAAAATTATCAAGTAATGGCACCTACTACATGGAATGTTGGTCCTAATGATGCAAAAGGAAACCCTGGGCCTATTGAAGCTGCTCTAGAAGGAATTGATATTGAAGACCCTACAGATCCAGTTGAAGTTGGTATTGTAGCTCGTTCTTTTGATTCTTGTTTGGTATGTACAGTACATGCCCATGATGAACAGAGTGGTGTCGAACTATCCAAATTTAAACTATAAACAATTAAATATAAGATAGTTAAAAAAAAACTTTCTTAAGTTAAAAGCTTAAGAAAGTTTTTTAAGTTATATATAAAATGATATGGAAAAAATAGCAATAATGGGTTTTGGAAACCCAGTACGTAGTGATGATGGTATTGGAATGTATGTTATTGAAAAATTAAAAGAAATAATTGGAAACAATTCTTCTATCAATATTTTTGACATGGGTACCGCCGCTTTTGAAATTCTCTTTGGATTAAAAGGTCATCAGAAAATAATTTTAGTAGATGCTGTTATTAATAGCAACGAACCTGTTGGAACATTGTTTAAAGTCCCTGCTAGTGAAGTTTTAGCTGCACCAGAAGAAAACCCTTTAGTGTTTTTACATAGTATGAAATGGAACCAAGCATTATCTTATGCTAAAAAAATATTACAGGACGAATACCCAGAAGATATTCAAGTATATTTAATTGCTGTTGAGAATACAAAATTAGAATTTGACTTAAGTAAAGAAGTACAAGATGCTGGAGATAAAGTTGTTAATCTAATCTTAGAAGAGTTAAAGCCATTGGTTATTTTATAAAAATGAATAGAATATCACTTAAATCATCTCATATTTATATAGAACATGATATAGTAACTTCTATTTTTGGAAACATCCATTATGCTTATGTAACTTTTATAAAAGAACAAAAAAACTTACTTATTACACCCGTAGACAGTCAGTGGTTTGTAAAAATATATAAACCTACTCAATTTTTATTAAAATCTAGAAATTTAAAAGGTGACAAAACATTAGCTATAAGAGAAATTTTGATAGATAATGACTTAAGTATGCTAGATAGAAATTTAGATTTTACCATTATAAAAAAAACAAATTTGATAAAAATTAGTTTAAAGTGAGTAAAAGAAATAAACCTGAAGATGCATGGTTATTAGATGCTCAAGTACAATATAGAATAATAGAAAATAAAAGTCGTTGGGAAGTATCATTGGTTTTTATAGATTCAAAAGACCCAAAACATCTATTGATACAAAAAATTGGAGATTATCATTCTAAAAGATTAGCAGAAATTTATGCTAGAAACATTCAAAATACTGCCGCCAAAGATAGTAGAGGAAAACAAAAAATAAATAAAGATGATTACCATATTAACAACAACTAATTTTGAAAATCAAATACAACAAGTAGTTTCTTCTATAGATAGATTAAATGAATTAGTTATAGTGGTTACTGAAACTGATACTGTAAATTTTGATGATAAAAAAATTATCGTAAAGAATAACCTTATACAAACTCAATTAGATTGGAATGATACCGAACCTCCCTATATTTTTCCAAACATTCCTTTTTCTTCAGAAGATTTACTTGCACTTATTTTCTATAAATTAGGAAACCATCAAAAAGCTTTTCAATTTATTTCAGAAAAAAATAAAATATATCACCATTTATTAATTGCTACCCACCTACAATTTGGATATACAATTACAAATGAACAAATTAACTTTTTAAAAAAAACCTCATTACATAATTTAGCAATTGCGTATAACTTTGGGGATTTAGAAACAAAAGTTGACAAAACAACATTACAAAACATATTTGAAGAGGCTTTAAAAAATGCACAAACCAATAGTTTAAAACTGTTTTCCACAAAACATTATGTAAATCTATTATTAGATAATGGATTATATAAAGATGCCGAGAAATTAATTAATTCTGTTAAATCAAAGGCCAATTCTAATGAAGAAAAAAATGCACTAAATCATTTGCTGGTCAATGCTTTAATGCCCCAAATAACAGTCCCATATGATATCGAAAATCTAAAAAGTATTTTAAATTTACAATTAAATTCTATTTCCTATTACCAAAGCATAAACCTTACAGTCAACGCAGGTTTATTATTGATAGATGCCTCTGAAATTGCCAGTTATTTAAAAGATTATATTCAAGCTAAAGATTTAATTAATAAAGCAATTTTATATTTTAAAGAAGCCGAAATTCCTGAATTTTTAGGTGAAGCAACACTACAAAAAGCAATTTTATTATATACTTGGTCTAAAAATGGAAACCCACAATATTACAAACCTGCAATTAATACTTTTCAAAACGCCTTAAAAGTTTTTAAACGAGATACTCATCCTCAAAAATTTGCCAATATTCATCATAATTTAGCTCTAATTTATTCTGAAATTCAAGTTTCTGAAAAAGAAAAAGCCATTTGGACAGCCTTTTGTGCCTCTTCTTTTAAAGAAGCATTGGAATTTTATAACAAAGAGCAATTTCCTTATGAAAATGCCATGATTTCACATAATTACGCAACAGCTTTAATGGGGTTTCCGGAAGCAAAATTGCATAATAATCTTAAAAAAGCTTTTGACTTATTTGAACAAGCCTTAAACATAAGAACCTCTAAAGAATATCCTTTTGAACGTGCATTAACACTTTTAAATCAATTAGAATTATATTGGTTAATACATAATGAAACAGAAAAAGATGAAGTAAAAAATTACGAAATAATGCTTCAAAAAGCCAATGAAGTTATAAAATTAGTTACAGACAATGAATTGATAGAAAAGGCAAACAATCATAAAAAAGAATTAAAAAAATTAAACATATTTATAGACTAATTATGCACGAAACATCCATTGTAAATAGTATTATGAAAACTTTAGAAGTTGAGTTTGAAGAAGAAAAACTCAACAAAATGATCGCTATTTATTTAAAAGTTGGAAAATTATCTAATATAGAGCCCAGATTATTACACAATGCATTTACAGCTAAACATTATTGTGGCACTAAATTTCATCATGTAAAATTACATATAGAATCTACAGAAATAAAGATACAATGCGAAAGCTGTAATCATATAACACAAATAGAAAACTATAAATTTACTTGCGAAAATTGTCATAAACCCAGTAAAAATTTAATACAAGGAGAAGAAATGTTAATTCATAAAATAGAATTTAACGATTAAAAAAGATTACAAAGAGTTTTATAACCATTAAAATAAAAAACATCTTATGAGTGTAGATAAATCAACGAAAGCTGCTCGCGGAACCGTACAGTGTGAGAACACAAATATAAACTTGTTAAAGGCAAACGATTATGTTGCTGATATTATTAAAAGTGAAATGAAAAAAAACAAAACACTTTTAATAAATGTTACTTCTTCTGCAGGTAGCGGAAAAACAACCTTAATGCAAAAAACTGCCGAAAAATTAAAAGATAAAATTACAATGGCAGTGATGGTTGGCGATTTAGAAACCGAACGTGATGCGGAGCGAATTAGAGAAACTGGAATTCAAGCACTACAAATTGTTACAGGTGGTATATGTCATCTAGAAGCACAAATGGTACACCAAGTATTACCAGAATATCAGTTAGAAAATATTGACCTTTTATTTATAGAAAATGTTGGAAACCTAGTTTGCCCTGCTTCATTTGATTTAGGTGAAGATTATAGAGTAACCTTAATGGCTACAACAGAAGGAGATGACAAACCTAAAAAATATCCGAGAATGTTTTTAACCAGCGATTTAATGTTGGTATCAAAATCTGATTTATTGCCGTATTTACCTTTTTCTGTTGATGCCGTTATAAAAGATGCTAAAGAAGTAAATCATCAAATTGAAGTAATGCAAATTTCGGCGTTAAAAGATGAGGGTATTGATGCATGGTGCGATTGGTTATTAGAAAAAGTAAAACAAAAACAAAATAATTAATTTTTTTGCAAGCAAACACATATAAAATACAAATTAAAGGACTTGTACAAGGAGTAGGATTTCGTCCGTTTGTATACAACCTTGCTACACAAAATAAATTAACCGGAAATGTTAGTAATAACGCCAACGGAGTGGTAATTCACATAAACACTACAGAAAAAAAAATAGACGCTTTTGTACAACAAATACTAAACCAAAAACCCAAAGTATCTGTTATTACTTCTTATAATATAAATAAAATTACACCTAAAATATATATTGATTTTTCAATTGTATTATCAGAAGTAAACCACCAAATTCAAAGCCCATTAACCCCCGATTTTTCTGTATGTAATTCATGTAAAGAAGAATTAAAAGATAAAAAAAATAGACGCTTTCAGTATGCTTTTACAACTTGTGTACAATGCGGACCTCGTTATTCTATAACAACAAAATTTCCTTTTGAAAGAGAGCACACATCACTTTCTAAATTTAAAATGTGTAATACTTGTAAAAAAGAATATAACAATCCAGAAGATAAAAGGTTTCATTCTCAAACCAATTCCTGTTCAACATGCGGAATTAAACTTCAATTTAAAAACGATAAAGGTGATTTACTTGAAGAAAATCAGCAAACAATACTCCTAAAAATTGCAAAAAAATTAAAAGAAGGAAATATTATTGCTATTAAAAACACAAATGGATATTTATTATGCTGTGATGCTACAAATACAAAAGTAATTCAAAAATTAAGAAAAAATAAAAAACGACCAAACAAACCCTTTGCTGTTCTATATTCAAATATTGAAACATTAAAAAAAGATTTTGAACTTTCTGATACCCAAGAGAAATTAATTAACTCTAACATAGCTCCAATTGTAATTTTAAAAAACAAAACAAATACAATTATTAAAACAGATATAATTGCTCCAAAATTACATCAAACAGGTGTCATGCTTCCATCCTCTTCTTTATTTGAATTAATAATGAAAACTGTAAAAACTCCACTTGTTGCAACAAGCGGAAATATACATGGTTCTTCAATTATTTCTAACGAAAAAGAAGCGCAAGAAGAATTAAAAAATGTAGCAGATTATTTTATACATCATAATTTAGATATTCAATTCCCTCAAGATGATTCTGTTCTAAAAATTATAGACAAACAAACAATTATTTTACGAAGATCACGTGGGTTAGCTCCAAATTATATTGATGTTAATGCAAAAACAACAGAGCCTATTTTAGCGATGGGCGCACATTTAAAAAGCACATTTACTTTTTCTCCTAATACACATATTTATGTAAGTCAATATTTTGGAAATTTAGATAGTTACAACGTTTTACAACGATATAAAAAAACGATAAATGATTATATTCAATTATTTAATGCCACTCCAAAAACCATTTTAATTGATACTCATCCTAATTACCAAAGTAGTGTTATAGGCAAAGAATTCGCTTTAAAATGGAATACAAATCTTATAGTAGTTCAACATCATAAAGCACATTTTGCAAGTGTTTTAGGCGAACATCATTTATTTTCTTCAAAAGATCAAATACTTGGTGTTATATGGGATGGAACTGGTTTGGGAGATGACAACAACATTTGGGGAGGTGAGTTCTTTACTTATCAAAATAAAAAAATGAAAAGACTTACTCATTTTAATTATTTTAATTGGATTGCTAACGATAAAATGGCAAAAGAACCAAGATTGGCTTTACTAAGTTTAATGAGCAATGAAAATAAACAACTTATTGAAAATAAATTTTCTAAAACAGAATGGAGTGTTTATAATAAAATGTTAGCTTCAAATAAATTAAAAACATCATCTGTTGGTCGTTTGTTTGATGCCGTTGCTTCCTTATTAATAAATACAGATATTAATACTTATGAAGCAGAAGCCGTAATGTTATTAGAACAATTGGCCAGTGAATACCAACAAAAATCTTATCTAAATTTTTTAGAGAATGAAAAACAATTATCACCACAAAAAATTATAGAAAACATTATAAAAGCAAAAGAAAACAATATTCCTAAAGAAAAAATTGCAGCAAGTTTTATTTATACTTTATCAAAATGTATTCTCAAAATTTCTAAAAAAGAAAACATAAAAATAATTGCTTGTAGTGGAGGTGTTTTTCAAAACTCTTTCCTAGTAAAAATGTTACTTAAAATGACCAAAGAAGAAAATATAAATTTAAAAATTAATTGTAAATTGTCTCCTAATGATGAGAATATTTCATTTGGACAATTAATGTATAATCAATATTGTAAAAATTAAAACTATGTGTTTAGCAGTTCCAGGAAAAATAAAAAGTATTGAGCATCTTTATGATGGAAAGGTACGTATGGCAAAAGTATCATTTGGAGGGATTATAAAAGAAGCTAGTTTAGAAATGTTACCAGATGCCAATATTGATGATTATGTTTTAGTGCATGTTGGTGTTGCTATTAGTAAAGTTGATGAAAAAGAAGCCCAAAAAACATTTAAATATTTAGAAGAAATTGGAGAGTTAGGAGAATTAGAAGATGTAGATAATTATTTACCAAAAAAGGAATAGATATGAAATACATGTCAGAATACAGAGATCCAGAATTAGCAAAACAATATCTCGAAGAAATAAAAAGAACAGTTACCAAACCTTGGTCTATAATGGAAGTTTGCGGTGGGCAAACACACAGTTTGGTGAAAAACGGAATTATAGAAATGCTTCCAAAAGAAGTAACAATGATTCACGGACCTGGTTGCCCGGTTTGTGTAACTCCCTTACGTTTAATAGATAAAGCAATTCATTTAGCACAACAAAAAAATGTAATTTTATGTTCATTTGGTGACATGCTACGTGTTCCTGGATCAGAAAAAAGTTTATTAGAAGCCAAAGCAGAAGGTGGAGATATTCGTATTTTATATTCCCCTCTTGAAGCAGTAAAAATTGCCGAAGAAAACCCTAATAAAGAAGTGGTATTCTTTGCGGTTGGATTTGAAACTACAGCTCCAGCAAATGCGCTTTCTGTGATTCATGCACATAGGAAAAACTTAAAAAACTATTCTATTTTAGCGTCACATGTATTAGTACCTCCAGCCATCAAAGCTGTGATAAATGATGATGAAAGTAAAATTGATGGATTTCTTGCCGCAGGACATGTTTGTACAATAATGGGAAATTCGGAATATTATCCTATTGCTAATAAACACAATGTACCTATTGTTGTTACAGGTTTTGAACCTCTTGATGTTTTACAAGGAATATTAATGGTAATTCGTCAATTAGAAAACAAAGAAAACAAAGTAGAAAATCAATACGCTCGTATTGTTAGGGAAGAAGGAAATCCAAATGCACAACAAATAATTTTTGATGTTTTTCAAACTCAAAATCAAACCTGGAGAGGAATCGGAGAAATTCCAGAAAGTGGTTATGGTATTAAAGAAAAATATAAAGATTTCGATGCTATAAAAAAGTTTGATATTACCATTAAGGAAGCTCCAGAA
Source organism: Polaribacter marinus (assembly GCF_022662535.1). Lineage (GTDB taxonomy): Bacteria > Bacteroidota > Bacteroidia > Flavobacteriales > Flavobacteriaceae > Polaribacter > Polaribacter marinus. The sequence continues at coordinate 97,705 of NZ_JAKQYM010000002.1, read as the reverse complement.
AATCCAGATTGTATATCCGGTCTCATAATGAAAGGCATAAAAAAACCTTTTGAGTGTGTTCAATTTGGCAAAAAATGTAAGCCTACAAGTCCTATAGGAGCACCTATGGTAAGTAGCGAAGGTGCATGTGCTGCTTATTATCATTTTTCTGGCTTAATAGAAGCTTAATTTTTAAAACAACAAAATGTATCAATCAGATAAAATTAAAATGCAGTTACAGTGCCCTATGCCTAAGTTAGATTTTGATGTTATTACTTTAGGACATGGGAGTGGTGGTATATTAACCAATAAACTTTTAGATAGTGGTGTTTTTAATATTTTAAGCAACCCTATTCTAGATGAAAGACACGATGGTGCATTTATCAATTTAGAAAGTAAAACAGCTTTCTCTACAGATAGCTTTTTAGTTTCACCAATTTTTTTTCCAGGAGGCAATATAGGTGAATTAGCTATCAACGGAACAGTAAACGATTTAGCTATGTGTGGCGCAATCCCCAAACACCTTTCTTTAAGCTTTATAATTGAAGAAGGATTAAAAATGTCCGAATTTTGGGAAATATTAGTATCCATAAAATTTGCTTGTGAAAAATCGGGTGTTCAAATAGTAACCGGTGATACTAAAGTAGTAGAAAAAGGAAAAGGAGATAAAATATTCATCAATACATCAGGTATTGGAAGTATTCACCCAAAAGCAAATATAAACGCAAAGAACATTAATATTGGTGATAAAATTATTCTTAGTGGTAATATAGCTTCCCATGGAATGGCAATTATGTCAGTTCGTGAAGGTTTAGAATTTGAATCTCAGATACAAAGTGATACAATTAATTTAAATCATACCATCATCAACCTAATAGAAAAATTTGGATCGGACATTCATTTAGTTACAGATCCTACACGTGGTGGTGTTGCTACTGTTTTAAACGAAATTGCCAAACAAATAAATTTAGGTATTGAGATCTTTCAAAAAGATTTTCCTATTGAACAACAAGTAGCAAGTGCCTGTGAATTATTAGGACTAGATCCTTTATATGTAGCAAATGAAGGATTGTTTTTAAGTTTTGTTTCAGAAAATATTGCAGAAAATTTATTACAAGAACTACAGAATGATGAAAATGGTATTAATGCCAAAATTATAGGCTCAGTAGTAAAAAACCATCCCAAACAAGTTGTTTTAGAAAGTAATATTGGAGGAAAACGTGTGGTTAGTATGCTTCCAGGAGAACAATTACCAAGAATTTGCTAGTATGAATTACAATACTTTAGGTACAAAAATTAATAATGCTTATACTTTTAAAGGAGCTGAAGAAAAACCTTTTTTAGCTCCACGTGGTGTTTTTGTAGCAAATGATATGTTATTTGTTTCAGATACAGGTCAAAATAGAGTTTTTGTTTGGAATACAATTCCAACATCAGAATTTCAAAATCCTGATGTAATATTAGGCCAAATGGAAGTTTCTACAATAGGACGAAATTCTGGAGGAATTGCTAGTGCAAGCACTTTACAGTATCCTTCAGGAATATGGAGTGATGGAAAAATTTTAGTTGTTGCAGATGCCTGGAATCATCGTGTTTTAATTTGGCTTAAAATGCCTACAAAAAACGGTCAATTAGCAGATGTAGTTTTAGGTCAACCAGATTTTAATGCCAACAAACCAAATGTAAAAGGGATTGGGAATGATCCAACTTCACAAAGTTTAAATTGGCCTTATGGAGTTTTTTCTGATGGAACCCAACTTTGGATCGCTGATACCGGAAATAGACGTATTTTATATTATAAAAGCATTCCTACTACAAATTATGAAAAAGCAGATGCTGTAATAGGAAAACCTGATTTTACAACACGTGATTATGAAAATAACGATGTGATTTGGCCTTATTCTATTAAAATTAACTCTAAAGGACAAATGGCAGTTGCTGATACTCAATTTTACAGAGTTTTAGTATGGAATGATTGGAAATTTGCATTTAAGAACAAAGCAGATATTATAATAGGTCAAGATAATTTTGATGCTTGTGGGCAAAATCAATTTAGGTTATCTCCTGAAGCAAATACATTAAACTGGACTTACGATGCCTGCTTTTATAAAAATGGAATTTTGGTTAATGATACAGGTAATAGTAGAATTTTAGGTTTTGATACTATTCCTAAAAAAAATAATACACCAGCAGATTGGTTAATTGGACGACCAAATTTTAAGACAAGTAGCGAGTATAAAGAAAATATGCATGGAACTCAAAAAGCAATTTATTGGCCCTTCTCTATTACAACTTATAAGAACAAACTTTTTTTAGCAGATACAGGAAATCATAGATTAGTGATAGGTGATTTATAAACTTAAATACATCCAATAAAAACCTATAATTAAGGCAAATAATCCTCCTGCAACACGAATTCCATTTAACAAATAAAGATTATTACTAGATTTTTTGGTTATTCCTCCTAAAACAAGTGTATAAACTGTCATTGCAAATACAGTACCCATAGCAAAACCAATTATATATTGTAAACTTTGATATGAAGATTCAAAACCTAAAGCTGGTAATAATAATAAAAAATGAGCAACTCCTGCTAAACCATGTAAAATTCCTATGCTAAAAGATGATTTAAGGTGTTTTTTACCATTTTTATGGTGATCCTGATTCTTATGAGCTTTGGTGTGTTTGTGTAAATAGACATCATCATTAGCATGTATATGTATACGATTATGAATTTTTTCTTTATAAAATAATTTATATAAAGACCAAATACCAATACCAATCAAAACAAATGCAACAATTTGTTCACTATAAACCGAAATGGTTTTTATAGGAATTACTTCTTTAAAAAATAAAAAAAGAATTCCAATGATTAACATTCCTAGTAAATGTCCAGTACCCCACATAAAACCAATACGCCAAACTTTTCGTTTCGTTTCTATAGCAATAGGTGTAACTGCTGCCAAATGGTCTGGTCCAGATACTACATGTAAAATAGAAGCAATTATACCTGCTATTATTGGAAGTTCTTTAATCATAAAAACAAATATAATATTTGTTTTTAAATAATACTATCTAATTTAGATCCTCAAAATAAATTATAAAAAAAGTTCATCTTACAAATTGTATTTCTAATTTCTATATTGAGAAGTAATTTGTTATATTTGGAAATATTAATTGGTTTACCAGTTTGGTAAACCAAAAAATAAAATCCATTATGATACTGAAAAACATTTTGCCATTACTGTATATATTCATCTCAATGAATTCTTTTTCTCAGAAAAAAAATATTCTTGTAAAAGATATCACAGCATATAATGTTGCAATTAAAAAAGCAACAGCAGGTACAACTATCATTTTAAAAAATGGAGTTTGGTTAGATGTTAAAATTAATGCCTTTGGAAATGGAGAAAAAGAGAATCCAATTATAGTTAAAGCAGAAACAGCAGGAAAAGTTCTTATTAAAGGAAATTCAACACTTACTATTTATGGAAAATATATAGTAGTTTCTGGACTATGGTTTAAAGATGGAAACCCTACAGCAAAATCAATTGTTTCTTTCAGAAAAAACTCTAAAGAGTTTGCTAACAATTGCAGGTTTACACAAAACACAATTTCATATTACAATCCTATTGATGCTACTTTAAAATCTCATTGGGTAGACCTATGGGGGAAAAACAACAGAGTAGATCATAATAATTTTACAGGAAAGACAAATGATGGAACAACTTTAGTTGTTTGGCTAAAAGGTAAAGAAGATACAGAAAACAATCATCAAATAGATCATAATTTCTTTGGAAGTAGGCCTGATTTAGGTAAAAATGGAGGAGAAACAATTAGAATTGGTACTAGCACCAATTCAATGAAATCATCAAAAACAATTGTAGAGAGTAATACTTTTAAAAATTGCAATGGTGAAATTGAAATTATATCTAACAAATCTGCTGATAATATCTATAGAAATAATTTATTTATAGAGAGTAAAGGAACTTTAACGTTAAGACATGGAAATAATGCTTTGGTAGAAAACAATGTTTTTATAGGAAATAAAGTTCCAAAAACAGGAGGAATTAGAATTATAAATGAAGGTCATATTATTAGAAACAATTTAATGATTGGTTTAGCAGGAAACGGTTTTAGAGGACCAATTGTTCTTATGAATGGAGTACCAAACTCTCCTTTAAACAGATACAATCAAGTAAAAAATGTGAGCATACAAAATAATACATTAATCAATTGTGGAACACTCGAATTTGCGGCTGGGAAAAATGATGAACGAAGCTTACCTCCTATTAAAACTCTTTTTGCTAACAATTTAATTTCTAATAACAATGGAAATCAAATTTTAAATTCTTCTGATGATATAAACGGAATAACTTTCAAAAATAATATTGTAGATTCTAAAGCTTATATTGATGTAAAACAATTTATAAAGCAAACTATAGATTGGAAAATGTTAAGCTCAATACCAATCCCAACTTCTAGAAATCAATTTTTGATTTCTACCTTTAAAAATGAGAAAAGTCCAAAATTAGATATTACCGAAATAGAAAAGACCCCTTTTGTGGTAGGAGCATTTAATCTAGATTCATACATTTTCCCTAAAGCATTATTAATAAAACCTGGTCCATACTGGAAACCCAAAATTATTGAACCAAAAACAATAATTACATCTAAAAGAATCACTATAGAACCAGGATTGCAAACTTTAGAAAATGCATTAAAAAAAATAGGAACATCAGCAATATTATTACTTAAAGATGGTGAATATTATATTTCAAAAAACACAAAAATTAAAGGAAACATTCGTATTGTTGGTGCTAAAAACACAGTGCTAAAAGCCCCAAGTAACCTAGAAAAACCTTTGAGTTATTTTTTACGAGTTGAAGAAAAATCAACTTTAAAAATACAAAATATCATTTTTGATGGTAATAATGATACCAAAGTAAAATATGCAATCGTTTCTCCAGATAAAGAAAATAATGAAACATATAAATTGTTTATAGAAAATTGTGTTTTTAAAAATTTTAATAATAAAAACGGAGGAAGCATTTTTAAAGCTTATGCAGGTACTTTAGCTGATACTATTAGCATAAAAAATTCTAGCTTTTTAGATAGTTACAGAGGTTTAAATTTATCTTACGAAAAAAATAGTTTTGGTAAATACAACGCAAATACTATTATAATACATAATTCTACCTTTAAAAATATTGATGAATTTGCTATAAATTATTCTAAAACAGGCCCCTATTTTAATACAGGATTAGGGAGTTTACAAATTTCAAATTCAATTTTTAACCGTGTTAACAATATAAATAAAGGAAATATAATAAAAGCAAAAGCTATTCCTTCTGTTACAATTAAAAATTCAGTTTTTATAAACAGTTACGAAATTGAAAATCCAATTAGTTTATCTGGCAGTTGGCAAATTATAGAAAATAGTTTGATACATCATTGTGGGAAAATAAAAACAACCAATAATGCGATTCAAAAAAACATCTTTTATAAAAACCCTAAATGGGATGATAAAGAGAAATTTATACCCAATAAAAAATCTATTTTGTTAAAAGAAAATAATACAATTGAGGATATTGGTTTGTTACAAACTAATTAAAATTTCCTTATTTTGAAGATTTATACTTTATATAAATATTGTAAATTAAACCTGTTAAAATTAATAAAATCCCCAATAAAGTCCATAAATTATAAACTTCACCAAACCAAGAAGCACCAATAATAATCATAAAAATTACTTCTAAATATTTTAACGGAGCAATTACATTTGTTTCATGAGATTGTAATGCTTTTGTCATATATAGTTGACCTATATACCCAAAAACACCTAAACTAAGTAATAAACCCCATTCGATTAAGTTAGGATTTCTCCAATAATTGATAGACATCAATCCTCCAAAAACAAAAGCCATTACCATAAAGTAATTTATAATAACTAAAGGATTTTCAGTTTCTCCAATTTTTCTTATCACAACAAAAATTACTCCTAAAGAAATAGCAGATAACAAAACAAAAACTAAACCTATAGTATCTACTTCAACACCAAATCCTTTTATTATTAAAACGCCAATAAAAGCAAGACAAAACAAAAACCATTGAATCGTTTTTATTTTTTCTTTCAAAAAAAACATTGCAAAAATAGCTGCAAAAATAGGAGATGTATATCTTAAAGATACTGCCGTACCCACTGCTAAATAATTTAAAGATTGAAAAAAACAAGTTAAAGAAATTACCCCAGCAAAACCTCTAATTAGTAACAATTTTTTATGAGTTCCAAGTATTGGAATTTTATATTTTAGTAGTAACGGAATAGTAAAAACCAAAGTTCCTATTGATCTAAAAAACACTATTTGATAGACATTAAATACCGTTAAATATTTTACAACTGCATTCATTAGCGCAAAAGAAATTACGCTAAAAATCATATAAAGAATAGCTTTATTCATAAATAACATTAAAAAAACCTTCAATTTAAGAAAATTGAAGGTTACTTATTTCTTAGATTAAAAGTACTATTATTTAAGAGATTTAATGATGTCTAAAGCTCCTTTTGTTGTACTCTGAATTTTTTCATAATCAAAATTCCCATCAGCATCTTTTGTCATCAATTTAGATCCCATACCAACACAAGTAACACCTGCATTAAACCATCCTTCTAAATTTTCTTTGGTTGGAGAAACTCCTCCTGTTGGCATTATACTTGTCCAAGGTTGTGGTCCTTTAATTCCTTTTACGAATTGCGGTCCATAAATATCACCTGGAAATAATTTTACAATTTCACACCCTAGTTCTTCTGCTCTTGCTATTTCTGTTAAAGTTCCACAACCAGGAGACCATAAAACTTTTCTTCTATTACAAACAATTGCAATATCTTCTCGTAAAACAGGAGTTACAATAAAATTTGCTCCTAAAGACATAAACCTTGAGGCAGCAGCTGCATCTGTTACAGAGCCAACTCCCATTACCATCCCTGGTAATTCTTTTGTTACATATTTTACTAATTCTCCAAAGACTTCGTGTGCAAAATCTCCACGAGCTGTAAACTCTAATAATCTTGCTCCTCCTTTATAACAAGCTGTAATTACTTTTTTACTTACTTCTAAATCTTTATGATAAAATAAAGGAACCATTCCTGTATCTTTCATAACCTGAGCTACTTCTAATCTTGTATATTGAGCCATAATTTTATTTTTTATCTTGCTACTCTACCAGAAGCATCACCTCCCATTAATTTTTCTACCTCAGAAACTGTTACCAAGTTTGCATCACCTTTAATAGTATGTTTTAAACAAGATGCAGCAACTGCAAAATCTAATGCATTTTGGTCATCTTCTGGATATTTTAATAAACCGTAAATTAAACCTCCCATAAAAGAATCTCCACCACCTACTCTATCTACAATATCTGTAATTTGGTATTGACGTGTTTCATACATTTTTGTTCCATCATATAAAACTCCTGCCCAAGTATTATGAGAAGCAGAAATAGAACCTCTTAAAGTTGTAATTACTTTTTTAGCTCTTGGAAATTTTTCCATCATTTGTTGACAAACAGATAAGAAAGCTTCTGCTTTTACATCATGTCCTTGCGTTTGTACAGATATTCCTTCTGGTTTAATACCAAAGTGCATTTCTGCATCTTCTTCATTTCCTAAAACAATATCACAATAAGAAGTTAACTCTGTCATAACAGATTCTCTATGAGCATCATCACAGTATTTCCAAAGCTTAGCGCGGTAGTTTAAATCTGTTGAAATTGTAATCCCTTTAGAGCTAGCAACTTTTACTGCTTCTAAACATACATCTGCAGCACCTTGAGAAATAGCAGGTGTTATACCTGTCCAATGAAACCATTCTACACCTTCAAAAACTGCATCCCAATCTATCATTCCAGATTCAATTTCCGCAATAGCAGAATGTGCTCTATCATAAACTACTTTAGAACCTCTAGATACAGCACCTGTTTCTAAAAAGTAAATCCCTAAACGATCTCCACCCCAAACAATTTTATTTACGTTTACACCACGTTTTCGCATTTCCATCATTGCACATTCTCCAATATCATTTTTTGGTAAGCGAGTTACATAATCAACATCTACTCCGTAATTTGCTAAAGAAACTGCTACATTTGACTCACCTCCACCATAAACAACATCAAAATTGTTTGCTTGCGAAAATCTTAAAAATCCTTGTGGAGCCAATCTTAACATGATTTCTCCAAACGTTACTACTTTACCCATTTTAATTATAAATTTAATGTTTTTAGTACTATTTGCTTAAACGTTTAAGCAGTTTATGAAAATAAAATCAAAATCTATATTTTACTATCCATTTTGATTATAAAATTTAACGCACTATATTTGCTTAAACGTTTAAGCAAATATATAAAAAATTTGAATACTAAGAAAAAAACAACGATAAAAGATATTGCTAATGTTTTAAACATTTCTCCTGCAGCTGTTTCTAAAGCTTTGCATAATGATTCTAGAATTAGCGAAAAAACAAAAAAAGCAGTTAGGCAAGTTGCAAAAAACTTAAATTATCAACCCAATCATCTTGCAAGTGCTTTAAGAAGTGGAAAAAGTAAATTAGTTGGCGTAATTGTTCCTAGAACCAATAGTAATTTTTTTTCATCTGTAATTCAAAATATAGAAGAGGTTTTAAACAAAGAAGGATATAATATAATTATAACTCAATCTAATGAATCATATAAAAAAGAATGCGATAGTATAGATACATTATTATTTACACAAGTAGATGGAATTATTGCTTCTATGGCAAATGAAACGATTGATTTGTTCTATTATGAAAAAATAAAATCAAAAGGAATTCCTTTAATTTTATTTGATAGAGGTGAAAATGATTTAAACGTAGATTATATTGGTATTAATGATTATGATAGTAGTCATGTAATAGTAAAACATCTTGTAAGTCAAGGATGTAAAAGAATAGCACATATTGGTGGTTTTAAGCATACAAGAATTTATAACAACAGAATTAATGGATATATAGATGCCTTAAAAAAACATCATTTACCCTTAGATGATGAATTGTTAATAGAAAGTAATCTTACCATTGAAGAAGGAAGAGAAAAGATGAAACAACTATTAAGTTTAAAAAACAGACCAGATGCTGTTTATGTAGCAGGTGATTATGCAGCCTTAGGAGCTTTACAAGTTTTAAACGAAGAGAAAATTAGTGTCCCAAATGAAATAGCGTTGGTAGGTTTTGGAAATGAACCTTTTACGGATATGGTTACTCCAAGAATTACAAGTATAAACCAACATAGTGAAGAAATAGGCAAACAGGCAGCCTTCGTTTTTTTAAAGCATGCTAAAAACAGTATCATAAAACAAAAATTAGATAAAAAAATTCTTGATGCAGAATTGATAATAAGAGATTCTTCCAATAAAAAAACCTTTCTTTAAAAGAAAGGTTTTTACATTCAAATTATATAAAAAACTTTGGTTAAATTCCTAAAGCTTGTCCTCCACCAATTTGGATCGTTTCTGCTGTAATAAAAGCAGCATCTTTGCTTGCCAAAAATGAAATTACAGATGCCACCTCTTCTGGTTGACCTAACCTTCCTAACAAAATATTATTTTTCCAAGAAGCAAACACTTCTGGTTTAGTCGATTTTATTTGAGCATGAAATGGTGTATCAATTGTTCCCGGGGAAACAGCATTAACTCTAATTCCATATTCTGCTAAATCTTTTGCTAATGCTCTAGTTATTGCATGAACCCCAGCTTTAGATGTTCCGTAGATACCTGCTCCTGGTCCACCTGCATTCCAAGCGGCATTAGATGTATAGTTAATTATAGTAGCATTATCTCCTTTTTTAAGAAAAGGAATTGCTGCTCTAGAAGCAAAAAATACAGAATCTAAGTTTAATGCCATAACAAATCTATAGAATTCAGTTGTCATTTCTTCAAATCTAGATCTTCCACCTAAGCCACCAGCATTATTTACAAGCACATCTATTTTTCCAAATTTTTCTCCAATTTTTGTGATGTTAGAAGTTACAGCTTCTTCATTAGTAACATCAAAACCATAATATTCTGCAGTAATTCCTTCAGCAGTAAGTTCATCAATTCTTTTTGCGCCAGCTTCATCATCAATACCATTTAAGATTACAGTATAACCATCTTTACCCAATCTTTTAGCTACTTCAAAACCTATACCACCTGTAGCCCCCGTTATTACAGCTACTTTACCTTCTAATTTACTCATTTTGTTACTTTTTAAATTTTATATTTAGTTCTATTGTTATTGTTCTATTGTTTTTCTTACTGGTTCTATTTTCTTAATTAAAATAAAGATTGATAAAACACCTAAGATTACTGAAATGGTAATTGCTATAAATGCAGGTGTATAAGATTCTGTTGTTATTCTACCGATGAACCAATTCATAATCATTGGAGAAATAGCAGCTATTGTACCTGCCAATCCTGCTAAAGTTCCTACAGAAGGCCCTCTAAATAAATCACTAGAGATGGTTTGTATGTTACCAATTGCAAACTGAAAACCAAAAAGTACTAATCCTGCTAAGTAAATAAACGTCATAAAGTTATTTTCATTTACAAATTGAATAATACTAACAAATCCAATAAATACTAATACACCTCCCAAAGTGATTGTAATTTTTCTAGAAGTATCTACCGATTTTGTTTTCATTAAAAATCCAGAAAACCAACCTCCAACAATACTCCCTGCTGCTGCTAATAAATATGAAATCCACATTGTAGATGCTATTTCCTCAATACTTAAACTAAATGTTTTATGCAAATAAATAGGCATCCAAGCTGCAAAAAACCACCAGATTGGTTCTATAAAAAAACGACACATTAACACCCCCCAAGATTGTTTATAACTTAAAATTTTAGCTACAGACAAACTCTTAGATTTTTTTTCAGAAATATTTTCTTCTTTATCAATTCTATCAGAAACAATTAAATCTCTTTCTTCTTGCGTTACCCAAGGGTGTTTTTCTGGAGTAGATTTATTTAAAAATAACCATGGAATTACCCAAAGCATTCCAACACCCCCAAGTATAATATAGGTAGTTTTCCAGCCAAACCTTGTGTATAAAAAAACGATTATAAAAGGAGCAATAACGTTTCCAATAGAAGCCCCAGCATTAAAAATACCTTGAGCTGTAGCTCTTTCTTTAATAGGAAACCATTCTCCGTTACTTTTTACAGCTCCTGGCCAGTTTCCTGCTTCTCCAATACCTAACAAACCTCTAAAAATAGATAGCGTTATAATACCTCTTGCAAAAGCATGAAAAATTGAAGCTAAAGACCATACGATAATTGAGACTGTGAATCCTAAACGAGTTCCAATAGTATCATATAATTTTCCTGATGCAAATTTACCAAATGCGTAACATCCTAAAAAAATATTAAACATTAAAGCATAATCTGCTTGATCCATTCCTAGATCTTTTCCCATTTCTGGCCACAAAAGAGCAAAGGCTGTTCTATCTATATAATTTATAACAGTGGCAATAAATATTAATATTATAATCCACCATCTTAGTCCTTTAATTTTCATATAAATGATTATTTAATAACACCCTAAAGTGTTAAATTATTATTTGTAATTTATTTTTTGGTAAATAAAATGACTGCTCGAAAACAATAAGGTATCTATCTTATTTATTTTCAATCTTATATAGATATTAAAAAAACAGCTTTTTATTGAATATTATAACAATATTGATACAATGCTTTAAAGTGAGTCTTCATTTTTTCTTTTGCTAATTTTGGATCTTGTTTTAAAATGGCATCATAAATATTTTCATGTTCAATAATTCCTTCTTGTGCAAGGCCAATATCGCAAACATGATATTTTTCGAAATTTGTTATAATTTCTGGGGTTATTATTAACATAAAAGTATTCATGGTACTATTACCACTAGCTTTTGCAATTGCTAAATGAAATAATAAATCTTCTTGTACCGCATCTTCTCCGTTTAGAACTTTTATTTTATATGCTTCTAAAGCATTTTTAATTTGTTCTAAATCTTCATCTGTTCTTCTTAATGCAGCTAATCTTGCTGTTTTTAATTCTAGCAAAATTCTAGTTTCTACTAAAGATTTAAAATCTGTTTCTTCTAACCTTAAAATATCTTCAATCATTCCATTAAGAGCAATAACACCAATATTTGCAACAAATGTTCCACTTTGTGGTTTAGAAGTTAATAAACCATAAAGCTCTAACTTGTGAATTGCTTCTCTTACATTGCTTCTGCTTACTCCAAATTTTTCCGATAACATTCTTTCCGAAGGAAGTTTATCTCCAGGTTCTAAATTTTTATAATTAATAAGATCTCTAATTCCTATAATTATTAAATTTAGAACTTTTTGATTTTCGTTTTTAGTAAGCACTTCTAATTTCATATCTTGTATTTAAGGTCTTAATTGGTTAACCAGTTTAATAGTATAAATATATAAAAACTAATGATCTTATCAAACATAATTTGAGCCTTCTAATTGTTAATATTCTGTTTTAGATTTAATTTAAAAAAAAACTGTTCTTAAATTACCTATAACAGGATATACTTTTATTGTAATGCAGTTTCTCAATCAGGCTTAAATATTACAATACTAATTAGTTGGCAGCAATAGATACATCATCTACTCTAGCCTCTGCAACTTGGTTTGTATCCATCCAAATAGCTATTTCTGTTCTATTTCCTGAATTAAATGCCAATTTTAATTCTACATATGTACTTGAACTTGATTGATCAGTACCGTTTACAAAAGCAAAAATTTCTGCTTCAGCTTCTGAAGCATTTGATATATGCTTTCCTAAAACTGCAAGTCTCATTTCTCCACCTACAGGAGAAGTTTTCATTGTATAAAAAATTGTGATTTCATAATCTGTATTTGGACTAACTTCTAAAGCTTGATAAGCAACCCTTCCATCAGTACTAAATTTAGCTCCTTGACTTCCAGTTCTAACAGGACTACTAGTAATTCCAAAAACAGATCCACCAGAAATTCTCCAAGAATCTCTTCCATCTCCAGTTCCACCAGCTAACATACCGTCTTCAAAACCAGCTTCTAAAATATCCGGAACTAAAACTACAGGTACAGCAGGTTCAATAACTTCAACAGTTGTAGAAAAAGTACTAGAAGCACCTAACTTATCTGAGGCTACTAATGATACTGTGTAAGTCCCTTCTCCTATAAAAGTATGAGATGGTTCTTTATCTGTAGATGGTACTCCATCACCAAAATCCCATACATAATCTGTAGCACTTACAGATTGATTAGAGAAATCATATGTTTTCCAATCTCCATTACTTACAGTTGCAGAAAAACCTGCTTGTGGAGGAGTTACATCAGCAATAGATCCAGTTTCTGGAAGGTTATTATCTTCACAAGAGAAAATAAACCCAGAAGAAATTAATAATAGTAATATTCCTAATTTTGAAATATTAGATTCTATTTTATTTGTTATTTGTTTCATAATAATTAAAATTTTATTCTAGTTATAACCTGGGTTTTGTGTTAATAAATCATTACTCAAACCAATTTCTATTTGTGGAATAGGTAGTAAAAGATCTGTACTTGTAAACCCTAAACCATTTGCTGCAGAAAAAGCAGATAGTATACTTTGAGCAAGATTAAAACGAACCAAATCAAAAAGTCTATGATTTTCAAAAGCTAACTCTACTCTTCTTTCTTCTAACAATTCTTCTTTTGTGATACTTGTTACTGCAGTTGTTAAACCTGCTCTATCTCTAACTTTCTGAAAAGATGCTATTGCATTAGAACTTGTTGTTGAGGGAGCTCCAGCTAAAATGGATTCTACATGCATTAATAAAACATCTGCATACCTAAGAACAATCCAATCATTACCTGCGGAAGTTGGATCTGATGATGTTACAGGAATTCCTAAATTTGAATCTCCATTTGGCAAGTATTTTATTACTTGATATTTACCTGCTTGTGACTGATCTTCTCTATAAGATAATGCCGTTCTGTTTCCACCATTTGCATCTAATGAAGCTTTAGCATCTAATGATACATAGTTTACACCACTTGTTCTACCTACCGAATTTAACCATTCTGCAGAAAAAGATTGACTATCGTCATTTGAACTAGGTACATAACCAATTGCAAAAATTACTTCTTCATTTCCTTCATCATAAAAAACATCTTTAAAGTCGTCTTCTAATTCAAATCCTCTTGAAGGGTTCATAATAGATTCTAACAATGATTGAGCTTCTCCGTATCTTCCTAATGTTAGATAAACTTTTGCTAAAATTCCCTCTGCAGCTGCCTTACTTGCCTGATCTTTTGGACCATTATCTGTTAAACCAGATACTGCTGTTAAAAGATCTGTTTCTATTAAGTTATAAATTGTACTTGTTGGCATTCTTGTAAAAGATGTTTTAATATCTAAAGGCGCAATTACTTTGTCAATCAATGGAATATCTCCAAAAAGTCTTACCAAATTAAAATATGCATAAGCCCTTAAAAACTTAGCTTCTGCTTCATATCCTAATTTCTTATCATCTGAAGCAGCTCCTAAATTATCTAAAACAAGATTTGCTCTATAAATTACATTATAATAACTTCTATAATAATCTGCTACAATTCCATTTGTTGGTTGAACATTAAATGTTTCAAATTGTGCTGCTTCTCCTTCACTACTTTTAGTTTGCGTATTATCACTTCTCATTTCAGTAAGATAAAATTCTACTTGAACTCCGTGATTTAAATCATTACTTGTGTTTTTTAAAGCATTAACACCTTGAATACCATCATATATATTTAATATACCCGTTTCAATTTCAGCATTAGTTGTATAATAATTATCTCCGTTGATACCGGTTTCTAACTCTGGTGATAAAAAAGTGTCCTCACAAGAAGTGATAAACAATGATATCATCAGTATTAAAATTAATTTTATTTGTTTCATAATATTTTATATTTTAAAATTTATAATTTTTTAAAACTGGACATTAAGTCCTACAGACATTGTTTTAAATACTGGCGAACCTGCTCTTTGGTAACCATAAGTTGTAGCACTAGTAGTGTTTACAGACTCTGGATTAAAACCTGTATAATTACTTGCGGTAAAGTATAATAGATTCTGTGCAGAAAAATAAACTCTTGCGCTAGACATTTTAAGTTTTGATAAAACTTTACCAGAAAAATTATAGCCAACATTTACGTTACGCAATGCTACATAAGATGCATCTTGTACAATACTATTTGTAAATATTTTTTGTTTGATAAACTCTTGATTTGGTGTTGTAGCTGTATCATAAAGTTGAGAGCTATTAAAGTGATTAAAAATATATTGGTCTCCCATATTTCTAATTTCAGCACCATGACTTCCTTGAAACATAAAACTAAAATCGAAGTTTTTATATTTAAAATCATTTGTAAAACTCCAAACTAAATCTGGATAAGGATTTCCTAAAATAGTTTTATCATCATCATCAATTAAACCATCACCATTTAAATCTTTTACATATACATCTTGAGCTTGTCCTCCTATTGGATGATAAGGATTCACAATGTATTCTAAAGGTATTTCTTTATCTACAACCCATCCATAAAAAGATGAAATTGGATTTCCTTCTAAATTGATCCATTCTGAAGCTCTTTTAGAATCTACATTTTGAATTTGCCCATTAGAATCTGCAAAATCAGTTAATTCATTTTTATTTCTAGAAGCTAATATAGTAGAAGACCATTTAAAATTTTCTGTTGAAATATTTTTAGTTCTTAACTCTACTTCTATACCACTATTTTTAACTTCACCTAAATTAACCAAAGCTTTAGAAAAACCTGTTGTACTAGACACGGGGTTATCTAACAATAATTGATCACTTGTTCTTGTATAATAATCTACAGAACCTGAAAGAATATGGTTAAACAATGTAAAATCTACACCTGGATTAAATTCAATTTGTCTTTCCCAAGAAAGATCTGGGTTTGCTATATTTAATGGGTTTACAATTAATGAAGATGTTCCGCCACTAACTGCAGTTGTAGTATTGTCTAAAATTGCTAAATAAGGATAGTTATCTACAAGTTGTCCACCTGAAGTTCTAAAATCATTATTTCCTGTTACACCGTAACTTACTCTTAATTTTAAATTATTGATAATATCACTATCTTTTAAAAAGTCTTCTTTTGTTAAAATCCAACCTAAAGAAACCGCCGCAAAACTTCCGTATTTTTTATTGGGTCCAAAAACAGAACTTCCATCTACTCTATAACTTGCTGATAATAAATATTTGTTATCATAAGCATAATTTACTCTACCAAAGAAAGATAATAATGTTCTTTCCCATTGATAAGCATCTGTATCTGTAATTGATTCTGCTTTAGCAATTGTAGGATTGATATCATTTTCGAAAACCGATCCTTGTATACTTTCATAAGTTCTTCTTCTTCTTTCTAAAGAAGTACCTGCTACAGCATTAATTTCATGATTTCCAAACTCTTTACTATAAGATAATGTATTGTCTAAAACCCATCTTACTGTTTTTGTAATTGTACTGTCTAATCTAGATGCACTTGCTCCATTTCTACTAGATAATACTCCTTGATAACGTTCACCTCTTGTGTATTGATAATTAAGAGCTGCTGAAGAATTAAAAGTTAAATCATCTGTAACTTTATATTTACCATATATACTACCTAAAAATTTATTTCTGTATTCAACTCTATCTCTTTCTAAAATTTTGGCAGCTGGGTTTGTGTTAGAGGTATTACTAATATCTGTACCACTGCCTGTGCTTGGTTGTCCTGCAGCTAAATCATAATCATCAAACATACGTTGTTGTGCGTAGTCACCAATTTTAGCATTTGCATATTTACCACCATCTCTATATCTATTTACAAATTGAATCGTATTTTCATCTAAATATACTGGCAACCAAGAAGGTTGTCTTAATATATCGTGTGTAGAACCATCAAATCTTTTTCTTGTTGTAAAAGATGGATTAGCTCTTATTCCTAAGGTTAATCTTTTATTTACCTTATAACTATATTTAGCATTAACACTTGTTCTACTAAAGTTATCTGATAATAATACTCCTTCATCATTTAAATAGTTAAAAGAAACATTAAAATTAGCTTTGTCTGTTCCTCCACTTGCAGCAACCGTATGATCGGTGTACATACCTCCGTCAAAAATAATATCTTGCCAGTTGTTGTCTACACCAATTAATTGTTTGTATCTTGTTTTATCAGAAAGTGTTCCTGTAGCACTTAATTCTTTTTCAACAGTTTCAGCTACTGAAGTATAATAAGCATCACTTTGATGAGCCGATTTATAACCTGTTATCATATTATAACTAAGTTTCATATCTCCATTTTTACCACTTTTTGTTGTGATAAGAATTACTCCATTTCCACCTCTAGAACCGTAAATTGCACTTGATGCAGCATCTTTTAAAACTTCAAAAGACTCCACATCATTCATATTTAATGAACCTAAAAAATCTTCATCTACGGGAACTCCATCTACAACCACTAAAGGCCCAGAATTACCATTAATAGAACCTGTACCCCTAATTCTAATTGTTGGTGCAGAACCAGCTTCTCCTTCTGTAGCTTGTATATTTACACCTGAAACTTGCCCTACTAAAGCATCATCTACTCTTGCAACTCCAATTTGATCTAGTTTTTCATTCTTCACTTTAGAAATAGCTCCTGTTAAGTGAGATTTTTTTTGCGATCCATAACCCACAACTACAATCTCATCTAAAACACTAGCATCTTCTACCATAATAATGTTTAAATTAAGTTGATTGGTAATTATAATGTTTTGAGCAGCATAACCTAAATAAGAAAATTCTAAGGTTTGCCCTTTAGTTACTTGAATAGAATAATTACCATCAAAATCTGTTTCAGTTCCTTTTGTTGTATTTAGAATTCTAATTGTTACACCAGGAAGCGGAGCATTATCTCCTTTTGATTTTACCACACCTTTTAAAGTGTATGCATCTTGTGCATAAAAGCAAATGTTGACTAACATTACTAGCAATAATGTTATCTTAAATTTTAAGTTCATAATATTATTTTATGTTTAAAAATGTAAATGTTCACGTTTTGTGAATTTGTTTTTTTACACATAATTTTAAATTAAATTTCAAAAAAAAATGACTCTATAAAAAATAGTTTATTTACTTTTGATATTCCTAATTACTTAATTTTAAAAGTTATGTGATTGTTCATACTTCCTTTAGACGAAGTATTTTAAAAGGATAGGCGAAAGCTTATCCTTTTTGTTTTAACTTAATTCAAATCAGTTTATTCATATAGTTTAGTTTAAATTTCATATTGGTTTACCAGATTGGTTTACCAAATATATACTTTTTTTTATTACAATCAAATTTTTCTTAAAAAAATGTTATCAAATTGTTAAAAAAACTATACAAAAAATGCTTACTCCATAAAATCCTCTCTAATAGGACTAAAAACATCTACTAAAGTTCCTGCTTTTTTACAAATAGCTCCGTGAAGTACATGAGGAGGAATATATACAGAATCTCCACCTTTTACTGTTTTAGTAACATCACCAATAGAAAAATCAAACTCTCCACTTTCTACATAGGTAACTTGCGAGTGATGGTGCTCATGCTTATAACCAATACCTCCTTCATCAAATTCAACAACAACAAGCATGATTTTATCATCATAACCCATAATTTTTCTTTTTACTCCTTCACCTACAACTTCCCACTCTAAATCGTCTGCCAGAAGAAATTCTTTACTTGCTCCAAATGTTTTCATTTTTTATACTTTTTAATTGATTTATTTATTTGTAATAATAAGCTCCTACCCAATTGTATTTCTTATGATTAATATTTAATGAATGTTCTTTCTTAGGATTACTATCTGTATTTGATAGAATTAATATTTTTTCTCTTCCATCCTTAAACTTTATTTTAAAAGATGAATAATTAACATCATCAATTATCTTTTCTATTTTAGAAAAATTACTATATGCATTTTTAGCAACTTCTTTTACTGCACTGTAACTTCCATGAGATTCTATAATAGAAGCATATATCGTATTTTTAATTTGCTTTTTTCTAATAATGATTGTTGGGTCTTTACGTAAATTAAATTCTGGATCATTTGCTCCTATTCTTGCAAAAACAATCTCATCTTCCTTATTGGTAGCTGTTGTAATTGTATAAAACCTTTTATTATCTAACCATGTAAATTGAACATTCTCTGCATTTGCCATTCCTGCTCCTTCTTTCCATAAATGCTGGTATCCACTTTTATCTCCAAGAGTTGAGAGTGTTTTTGGTGTTTGATATTTAAAATTCATAGAAATGATTTGTCCAAAATAATAATAAGGCAAATCATAATTATTCTTTTTATCGGCAGTTACTTTTGTAATATCAATAATAAATGGTTTTGATAGTTTATCATCGTTAACCATAATCATGGTTCTGTGTAATTCTGTTCCTGGATATGCATTTTTTTCTTTTGCACTTACTATTTGAAAATCAGGATTGGAAACATCAAATAAATATTTCTCTGAATGATTTTTACTAGCAATGGCATAATTATTCTTAAAATGTGAAGTTTCGTTTTGTATAACCGTATTATGTGCAATTGTTTGTTTAGCAAAAGTTTTATTCTCTTTTAAATATCCACCTCCATTTTTTTGCTCAACATTTACAAAGCGTGATAAACCGTAATCTTGAATTACTTCATTTCCGTTTTCATAAAGTGAAAAAGAAAGTTTATCATAATGCCCATGGCTTAAACCTTGCCCTGTGTATTTCATAACCAAAGCCAAAGTTTCTTCTTCTTTTTGATATCTTAAAATACCAACTCCCCCTTCATCTCCTCTAGAACCATCTGTTAATTCCATAGATTTTTTAATAAAAGACTTTTCTTTGTGTTCTCTTAAACCAATTGCCACACTTAATCCAGTAGCATCTAATTGTACTTTGTTTTGTTTTTTTGCAATGGATAATAGTTCTGGTTTTTTTGTTCCGTAATAGTATGCAATGTCTACTGCAGAAACCAATGAAGACGTGTAATATGACATGCCCTTTTGACCGTCATTTAATGGAAAAAATTCCCCATCAGCATCAGTTAGATTTAACAAAGCATCTACAGCTTTTATTAAAACCCCATTTTTATATTCAAAAATTTTTAATTCTGGTTTCTTATTTTGAAGTGCTTCTGCAAAAATGAGAAAAGGATACATTGCATATCTTTGATAATAAGGTCCTTCTGTATAAAATCCATCAGGAGAAAAAGGAGAATCTAAATTGGCTAAAAAACCTGCTTTTCCTGCTTTATCTTTTATAAAGCCTCCATCATTATCTTTTGCTTTTGGATCAATATTATCATTTTCTAATCCATACAAAGCTCTATTTACAAGTTCTTCATCATCCATTACCAATCCAATCATTCCAACAGCTACATTCCCCCAAGTAGAATGATTATGAACTCTATTAAAGTATTGAGGTGTTTCTACAGAAAGAAAATCTGCAAATGGTTTAAATAATGTTTTGTTTAAATACTCTGTTTGTTCTTTTGGCAACCAACTATAAATACAATCGTAAGCCTGACTTGTAAATACCAACCAATTAGAGTCGTTTAAACACTGCCAAAATATTTTACCTCTTGCATAACTTCTTTTTTGTGGATGTCTTGGCAATGTTGGAAACATTTTTGCATACTCTAACAACATGTCTCTTATATAAATTGCATATTTTTCATCTCCTAACAACTGAAATAACACACCTGCTTTTTGCATTGTTGCATAATTTTTTTTGTGCTGCGTATGAGTATAACCTCCAGCCATATCTTTTGGAATTGGCACATCAATTCCTTTTTTAATTGCAGCATCAACTTCTTCTTTGGTTTTATTTAATGTCTGATCAAAAACAGGAATTGTACCTAATTGTGATTTTATTTCTAAAACACTTTTAGAGGTTAAAATTAAATTTGGATGTTGTGTAACATCGTTTTCTTTTTGTATTGATTCATTTTTTTTAGTACATGAAACAAAAACTAAGAGAATTAAGAAAAATTTATATAGATAATTCATTGCTGTTTTTTTCTAATTAACAAAAGGAAAACACATTAAATCAAAATTGGTTTACCACTTTGGTTTACCAAAAATACAAATAAATATCAATTGTCAAAATTTTGATGATATTATTTTAAGAATATGATAATAATAATGTTAAAAAAATACTAGAAAATAAAAAACTGTAAAGGAGAAATATGATTCTCTTTTAAAGAACTAGAAAGTTTTACTTTAAAAGATTTGTAAAAGAGAGATTGAATCTTAATCTCATTCTTTTCATCGGTTACATAAACATCTACTTTTTCTGAAAAATGAATTGTTTTTTGTTTGATTTGAATTTGTTTTACACCAAAGAATAAATGTTTATGATCTTTTGAAAGTGTTTTTTGAGCATTCGATTGAATTGAAGCATCGTTTAAAACCCACCCTTTTAAATTAGGATTCTTTTTTTCTTCATCAATTCTATTATTATATTTTGAGAAAGGAAATAAAATGGTAATAAAACTAAAATCTTTATTACTCGTCTTTGAAACTACATTCCATTGTTTTCCTCTAGCTCCGTCAACAATAACTTTATCAACCATATTTAATTGATAAATATCCAATCCAGAACCATTTTGAAAACTAGAACGCAATAAATTGGGAGAATTTTCTAAACTATAATGTCCCTGCCAAACTTGTTTGTATACATGATTTTTATCTGAAGAGAAATTATCTTTAACAATCCAAAAATCATTTTCTACATTTAATACTTGTCTTGAATATTGCACACCAACATTTTCAAAACCATCATGTGAACCTATAAAAACTTCTAAATCCTTATTATCTTGAAAACCAATCACTTTTGGATTTGGTAATTGTTTAAATTTCCCAAAACCACTTCCTCCTTTGTTTGAAGTATATTTCTTTCCTTGCAACTCATCATCAACCAAAGCTACATTTTTTGTCATAGAATTTTTAAACAACTCTAAATCTTTTAATGAATAGCGAACTTGATAATTTGGCAAAATTACATTTCCGTTTGCCATTGCTTGAATTCCTAACATATCTCCATGCTGATGATCTGGTTTTAACGAATCCAATCCTGCAGAAATTGCTAACATTTTATTATTCAACTCCCAACCTTCACGCAAGAAATAATAACCTGTTTCAGAAAAAGCATATGAATTAAAACTTGGTTTTTCTTTTTGAATATTTTGTAAATTTTCTAATTGACTTTTACCTGCATACCAATACATTTTGCTGCTAACTTTATGATTTGCGAAGTAGCCAAAAGTTGGATTTTCAAATAATAAATATCCTAAAGTTAAAGCATTTGAAATGTCATTTTTTTCTGCCCATGGTGTATCTGTATCATCAGAAAAAACAGGTGCTGATTTATCTGGGAAAGCAATTTGAGTTAATGTTGTAAATAAAGATTCTAATTTATTTTTCCAAAAGCTATCTACTTTTAAAGTACTGTTTTTTGCCAATTGATAAACATAAAAATAATTACCAATATCACTTAAATGATAATGAACTGATCTTTCAAATTGAAATCCGTCTTCGTTAATTTCTCTACGCAAATGTTCTGCCAGTAATTTCATAGAATGCTGATACCAAACATCTGTATCTACAAAATCTCTTAATAAGATAGCAACCATTGCCAAAGCAGATAATCCTCTTGTTTGATGGTTTCCCGATGCAAACTCTTGATTTCTTTCAAACAAATAAGAGGCATGCTGTAACAAAGTAGCTATTGTAGTTAGCTGTTCTTTGTCTGAATAGGCTTTTTCTCCTAAAAATAAATTATGGATTTGCAACCAATTTAAGACTCTATATCCAGATCTAAATGCTTCGTAAACCCCATTTCCATCTTCAATAATTTCAAATTTATTTTGGTGTAATGCTCTATTTAAAGATTGCATTTGTTGGGTAAAATAATCGATGTATTTATCTTCTTTTTTCTGATAAAAATAATAGAAAGCAATATCTACCATTTTATGTTGTCTTGCCAAATGTCTTAAAGCATATGCGTTTACTGGTTTTCCATTTTGGTAATTAAAAGGAAGCTTCCATTGGGCTTCTGAAGAAAATTTGTTCAAATGATCTAAAGCTCTTACAGCATGATTTTCTGCTGCTTTTGGATATAAATTTGAATACGATGTAAAACGATTATCCACTGTTTGATAATCATAAAAATAACGTTCAGAAAATTTTTGTCTAAAATAATTAGCCAATCTTTCTGTTGAAATTTCTCCTTTTTCTGATAACTTTTTTTTTACATTTATTTTTAAAAAACTAGATAATTCAGCAACTTTTATAACTTTTTTACTCGGTATTTTTTGTCCATAAACAGAAAAAGTAAACAATGCAAAAAATAAAATTCTGAATAGTTTCATAGATTTAATACATTAATTTCATTACTAAATTTTCTTCAGTTTTTATTTTTCCAGAATTACTTAAAGTGTTATCAGATTCAAAATTATTTTTTGCTCCCCATAAAATAGAAACAAAATCAACTTTATTATTTTTAAATACATTTTTTTTAATGTTTACATTAACAATACCTCTATGATTTAATAACATTTTGTTTTTTTCCTTACTACCACAATTTGAGAAAGTAGAGTTAGAAACTAATAAATTACCTCCAATTGTAGACTCATCATAACCACCTCTATAATAATCAATTACATTTTGCCTAACGTTTGTAAAATCACAATAATCAATAGTCAAATATTCCGTATTATAATCACCTCTATCATTTGTCTCTTCAGACAATTCTATTCCATTTTCACAATTTGAAATTGAAGTATTTGTAAACGTAATTTCTTCTGCAAACGTTTGTTTGTATGCTTTTAATACATAATTGAAGTTATTGATTTTGCAACCCGAAACAGTTAATCCAAAATGATTGAACATGTTTTCTTTTAGACTAGCAAAAGCTTGTTGTTTTCCATTTCCAGAAAGTACAACGTTTTTAATATTTAAAATTCCATAAGGGTTCAATTCAAACATAGGAGTGTTTTCTGCACCGCTAAAAACTATTTCGGATTTGCCTCCTTCTTTTGATTGAATTGTAATAGATTTATTAATTACAATAGATTTTGACACATCATATTTACCCGAACTCAAAACGATAATATCTCCAGGATTCGCCGCGGATATTTTAGCCTCTAAATCTCCTATGGTTGCAGAAGCGGTTATTGTATTAGGTTTTTTAATTTCTTTTACATTAGAATACCAATTTGTTCCATATTTTGTTTTATCTAAAATTAATGGATCTTTCAACTCTCCTTGAACTGTTGCTCCTATTGAATTTAAATTTGCTCTAGAATTACCAAAAAGGTCTTCTGTAATTGTATCAAAACCAAATCCATCGTATATATCTAATTCACTTGTTAACTTTGGTATATAAATATTATCACTCAATTTTGTCAATTCAAATGTATTCGCTTTGATTCTTTTTGTATCAGCAAAATCTACACCTTGGTTATTAATAATGTTATTTTTAAATTTTACACCATCTGCTTTGTCATGTTCAATAATAGGATTTTTATCTCCTACTTTATTATAAATTATATTGTTTGCAACTACAGTTCTTAATGCTCTTGCAGAACGTATTTCTGATTTAGGCAATACATCTTTTTGAGCAATGTTTGTTCCTACTCCAAATTGCCATGGCGATTTACAATTTACGTATGTGTTAAAGGCTACAACAACATCTGTAACTTGATTGTATCTATTTAAAGGTGATTTAGGTATTCCATTCATTACCGCTAACGGACTTCTAAAATTTTCTCCAATAATATTGTAGAAGTAGTTATTAATAATCCAATGACCTGTGTTTACAATTCTAATACCCCCATATTGTTTGTTTACTCCATCACCAATAAAATAGTTTCCATCAATGGTAGCATAATTACCATGACGAGTCACTACAGATCCTTCACTTTTATAAAACACATTATTTTTAATAATGTTAAAATTTGTTTTACTTGAAATAATTTCAACCTCTCCATTACATTCTTCAAATAAATTATTTGCAATAGTTGTGTTACTTGGAGACATTGAAGTAAAACTACTTCCTAATTGAATAGACTCTCCTCTTGCCCCACCTTTTCTAGGTCTTGGTCCAAAATGATTGTTTATAATTTGATGGTAATTTCTAATGCTTTGATTTCCTTTCAAATCAACTCTAACAGTTGGTCCTCCATTTGTTTTTCCTGCAATATAACAATTGGCTAATTTATTGTGAGTCCCATAGAATTGAACCCAAAGATCATCTTTATCTCGTTGAAGCTGATTGTAATCTAAAATCACAGAATTGTTAACGCTACAATAGTTTGCTACCTTATCATTATCAATTCTAAACGCAATAACATTTGTTGTTGGTGAATGCCCATTCCTAAAAAACAATCCATTTACTTCTAGATAAGTTCCACCAATTTTTAAGTTAGATACTCCTTCAATAAATACTTCACCAGCTGTTTCTGCTCTTAAAGTAATTGGTTTTTCTTTGGTCCCTTCTCCAAAAAATTCAATTTCAATATCTTTCCAAACTCCATCTTTTAAAACAATATTATCACCTGGTTTTGCCTTTTTTATTGCTTCTTTTAATTCAGTTTCTGTTTTTACTAAAGTGATACTTTCTTCGTTTTTACAAGATATTACTAATAGAAAAAATGCAATTATAAATAATAGTTTAGGTAGAAATTTCATAATAAATATAGATTGGTTTACCAAATTGGTTTACCAAAAGTAAGAATTTTTAATAAAAAAAGTATTAAAAGCATAAAAATAAGTTTCAAAACTTTTACTTACATTTGTTTCTACTTCCCTAAATAAATATTGTTTTATGAAACAAATAATCATTTTTCTACTACTAATTATCGCTTTTTTTATCGGATTTGGAAAATACCATCAGTACAAAAGATATAATTCTCCAGCAGTAAATTATACAACTAATAAAACTTTAGATTCTCAATATTACGACCAAGAATTAGTTATCAATTACCATAAAGCCATAGAAGAATTAAACAGTTTTGTGATGATGCAATGGACTGTTAATGGTATTGACGTTAGGACTCCAGAAGATGACAATGAACAAACAAAACTAGCAGTTAAAAAATACGCTAAAAAGCTAGCTTCTATTAAGTACTTTGAAACTAAATTAGAAAATTCTGCTTCTTTAAAAAATAAAGGTTTATCTAATAAAGAAATACAATTTTTAGAAAAAACAGGAACAAATTTAGCTTCTTACAATAAAGCTCAAAATGCTACTAAAATTAAAAGCATGTTTGATGTTAAAGAAAAAATGTTTTACGGACAAAAAAGTGCCTTAGTTTATGAGGTGCAAAAAAAGCTCGTAGCAAATGGTTTAAATATAAAAGCAGACGGAATTTATAAAGTTGAAACCCTAAATGCTATCAAAACTTTCGAAGAAAAAAACAACCTTTTTGCTGATGGAATATTAGATATTTTAACTTTAGACGCATTATTTCATTAAATTAAGAACCTCATCTTATTATATAATAAAATGAGGTTCTTTTTATTTTTTATTTTTTTTATCACGCTTTTTAGAAACTTTCTTTTTCTTTGGCATTTTACTTTTAACACGTTCTTTTTCGGTGTTTATATCTGTCATAAAATCTGAATTAAACGTATATTCTTTTGCCTTTTTTATATAAATCAACGCTTTTTTATATTCTTTTAATTGCTCATATAATATTGCTTTTTTTAAATACAACATTGCTTTGTCAGATCCTTTCATCGTCAATCCAAAATTAATAAATTCTTCTGCTTCTAAATAATCTTCATTCCACAAAAGTGTATTAATATATGGCATATAAACCTCAAAAGCATAAATATTTTCAGTCAAAGCTTGTTTAAAATAAGAAATTGCTTCTTTATATTTATATAATTTTTCGGCATAAACTCTTCCCATTAAAGTTAAAGCCATGGTGTCTTTTTCATCATATGATAACGCATAGTTTAACGCTTCCATTACTTCTTCTAAATCGTAAGGATAATTTTCTAATGCTTTAAAAACATAGTTATTTATTAATGTTCCCATATTATTCTATTTCTTTTTTTAAATCATTTTTAAGTTGATTTCTTTTCCCTTTAAATGATTTGTCTTTTTTAGTTTGTTTAAAATCAATCCCTGTAAAAACTCTAACAGGATTTCCTCTTTGAATCTCTTGATGATTTTTCCATTGATTTTTAATTTGCTCTTTAGTATGTTCAACATTAAAATTTGCCACTTTTTCTTGTAATATTTTAATTGCTGTTTTTTTATTTTGATGCTGAGACCTACTATCCATAACCAGTACTTGTAACCCTGTTTTTAAATGTTTTGCTCTAACTGCAGAACTTACTTTATTTACATGCTGCCCTCCTGCTCCCGAACTTCGTATTGCTTGAAATTGAATCTCATTCTCATTCATTTCTAATGAATGAGAAACATCTATTTCGAAGCAACCAATAAACCAATTTTTACGTTTATTGTACTTTCTAAAGGATGAATTACCAATCCATTGAATGGATCCAATCCAATACTGTAAAAAATCAGCAAGTTGATTTCCTTTTAATTGCATGCTTACAGATTGTATTGTGCCATTTTCTATTCCATTTTCTTTATACAAAATTGTATATTCAATATTATTGTTTACCAATTCTTTTAAGAATATTTTTAAAACTTTAGCAACTACAAAAGTACACTCTAATGGTCCTTTTCCTGCTGATATTTGTATTATTTTTGTTTTCATAATTATCTATCCATTCTTACAATTTTAGGTGTAAAAGTTCCTAATACTTGTACTAATTCTTGCTGATTTTTCATCACTTTCTTTATGTCTTTATATGCCATTGGTGCTTCGTCAATTCCACCTCCAATTAGCGTTACATCGTTCATTTTTAATTGATGCTTTACATCACTTGTTGTAAACTTTTCTTTACACATTTTACGAGAATATTTTCTACCTGCTCCATGTGAAGCCGACTGTAAACTATTGGCATTTCCTAATCCACGTACAATAAATCCTGGTGCTGTCATAGATCCCGGAATGATTCCTAATTCGCCTTTTTTAGCAGGAGTTGCCCCTTTTCTATGTACAATACATTCTTTATTGTTAACCGTTTCTTTCCAAGCAAAATTGTGATGATTTTCAATTTTTACAACTGGTTTGGCACCTAATTCTTTGGAAATTCTATTGTGAATATTATCATGACAGGCTTTAGCATAATCGCCAGCTAAATTCATTGCTAACCAATATTCTTGTCCGTCGTGCGTGTTTAAATCTAACCAAGCTAAATGTTGTACATTTTTTGGTAACGGACATTGTTTAGTTGCCAAATACGTGTAATTTTTCGCAATATTTGCTCCTAAACCTCTTGACCCACTATGTGATAGAACACCAATGTATTCACCTATATTTAAACCAAATTCATTTTTTTCTTCTGTGATTAATACGGAACCAAATTCTACAAAATGATTTCCTCCACCAGAAGTTCCTAATTGTTTAAATGCTTTGTCTTTTAAACGTTTTATGATTGGAATATCTTTAAATTCATTTCTATAAAATATTTCATGATCTTGTTTTTTATCGTGTGTTTCTCGCATTCCAAATTTTGTGTGATTCTTTAAAATATTTTCATATTGATGAACTTTTCCTTTCAAATAAGAAATCGGAATTGGATATATGGTTAAACACATTCTACATCCAATATCTACACCAACTCCATATGGAATTACAGCATTATCTGTGGCTAAAATCCCTCCAATTGGCAAACCATACCCATAATGAGCGTCTGGCATTAATGCACCTTGTACAGCAATTGGCAATTTTAAAGCATCATACAATTGAAACTTTGCTTGTTCATCAATTTCATTTTCTCCATAAATAGAAAACGGAACTCTTGTATTTCTTAATTGATGCATTTTAACTTCTACAGGTTTTACCAAACCTTCTGCAACTTTACCCCAAATGGCGTTTCCTTGAAACTTTTCTGGTGATAAAAGCACTTCTTTGGCTTCTTCTAAAATGCGCTCTTTCTTTTCTCTTTTTCTGTATCTATTAATTTGCCCTAAAGCAATATTGATACTGTTATTCTTTGGAAAGCCTAATTTAATTAGATCTTTTCCTTTTAATTTATTTCCCATTATTAAATTTTGAGATGTTTTGTTTTAAGGAAATCAACTTTTGGTTGATTCCTGTTCTTAAAATTTATTTCGGAAAAGTTTTAGGAAAAAAATGACCATAAAAAAAGTCCGAAATTTCACAACTTCGAACTTTTCATATATATAGTTTGATATTTCTATTTGTGAAAGTCGCGAAGTAAACAATAAAAAGAACCTGATTCTCTTTGTATGTTTTGGTTAATTAGATAATTGAACATTATACTTCGTATTTTTACTGATTGTATTTCAGTGATTATTGTTGCTTTATTGCGATGCAAACCTATAACTACTTTTGGAATTACACAAACAAAAAAAACACATTATTATATTGATTTACAGATTGTTAACTCTTTTTTAAACAATAGAGTCCCTGCCCGCATTTACGCAGTAATTAGGAGTTTAGATAACTCTTTGATTTCTTGCTATGTAACTAAAAACTACACTTTGTCTTGGCATCTAAGAAATTTCATAAAAAAAACGTCCAAAAAATGAATTTTGGACGCTTTTACTATTTTTAATTAAAGTTATTCTCTAGAATATGCATTTAAATAGTCGCAAATCGCGTCCTTTATTATGTTGTTTAAATATATTCATAGATTTATACTTTAGTTTATCTTATTAATCTGAGTTGCAAATATGCAAAAAAAATATTAAAATTTAATTTTTCTTTTTTATACTAATTGCAAGGCCTCCACCTTTAGCTAAATTAAAATTCAATTTAGACTGTTTTGTAACCTCTATTGTTTCAAAAATAATATCTAAAGGGTTCTCATTCCAATCTGCTGTTTTTCCATCTCTATAAACTTTAGCTTCATAGACCTTTTTATCATCTAAAAATCTAAAATCAATTTTAATTTCTCTTGAATTTTCATCAGTAATACTTCCTAAAAACCAATTATCCGTTTTGCGTTCTTTTCTAACAATAGTTACAAAATCTCCAACTTCACCATCCAAAACTTTAGTTTCACTCCAATCTACCCCAACATCTTTTATAAACTGCAAAGGTTTAGGATTTGCTTCGTAATGCTCTACCAAATCTGCTGCCATTTGTACAGGACTGTAAATAACCACATACAAAGCAAGTTGATGTGCCAATGTAGTGTTTACTTGATTCTCTTTTTTAAATTCGTTAAACTTGATATTAAAGATTCCTGGAGTAAAATCTATGGGTCCTGCCAACATTCTTGTAAAAGCCACAATTGATAAATGTTCTGGCGGGTTTCCTCCATCACTAGACCAAGCATTAAATTCTTGTCCACGCAGACCTTCTCTAGAAATAATATTTGGATATGTCCTTCTTAAACCTGTTGCTTTAATGGGTTCGTGTGCATTTACAGCAACTTGGTATTTAGCAGCTTTTATGACTGCATTGTTATATTGATTTACCATGTATTGCCCATGATGATATTCTCCTTTTGGCAATATTTTTCCAACATAACCAGATTTTACTGCATGCATTCCGTATTTCTGCATTAAAGTATAGGCATCATCTTGTTGTTTTTCATACGTTTCTGTTGCCGAAGAAGTTTCGTGATGCATGATAATTTGGACTCCTTTTTCTTTTGCATACCGAGTAACTTCATCAATATTATAATCTGGGTAAGGCGTTATAAAGTCGAAAACTCCTTCTCTATCTTCAAAGCCAATCCAACGTTCCCATCCTGTATTCCAACCTTCAACCAAAACACCTCCAATGTTATTTCTTGCCGAAAAATCAATAAAACGTTTTACATTTTCTGTTGTTGCTCCGTGTTTTCCATGTGCTTTTCCTGTGTCTGTCCATTTACCATCAACCATTTCCATTCCATAATCCCAAGAAGATTTCCCTAAATGCATTTCCCACCAAACACCTGTGTATTTCATTGGGGTAAACCAAGAAACATCTCCTAATTTATTGGGTTCATTTAAGTTTACAATCAAATTAGATTCAATTAAATCAGGTGCATTATCTGTAATCTGAATGGTTCTCCAAGGAGTATGAAAAGGCGTAGTTCTTTTTACCTTATAATTTGTATTTTTAGAACCTACTAAATTACTTTTAAAACTTAAATTTTTAGTATCAACTTTTAATGTCATGCCTGCATAATCTACTAAAGCAGCTTCATGAAAACTCAAATGAATTCCATTTTTACCAACCATTGTAACAGGAGTATTTACTGCATTTTCTGGGATAAAAGTTTGCCCTAAACTTGGATGGTTTCTTTTTTTAAGTGCATTTATTTCTGATAATTTTGTAGTACTATACAAATGCTCATAAATATCCCAATCACCAGGTATCCAAAAGGTTTTATAATCTTCTGTTAGATTGAACTGGGTGTTTTCTTCTGTAATAACAACTTCTTTTAAATTTTCTTGTTCTGGAAATTCGTAGCGAAAACCAATTCCATCATTGTAGACTTTAAAAAAGATATTTAATTTTCTTTTTAAATCTGATTTCTCTTGCAGCTCAACTCTCAATTCATTGTAATGATTGACAACATCTACTTGTTCTCCCCAAGGCATTTGCCAAGTTTCATTAAATGTTGTTGTAGATGAATTCGTAATTTTAAAATCGTTTGAAAATGATTTTGAGTCTTGAAAATCAAAACCTAATGATGATTTTTTAATGATTGTATCATTTTTAAAAACAACTTCATAAAAAGGTTTTCCGTTTTCATTCAAAGAAAATTCTAGAAATATTTTTTCATCAGGAGAAAGCAAAACTGTTTCTGATTCTGCCCAACAAGAAGATAAACTAACACAAACTAAAATCAATAAAAAATGAATTTTCATAACCTATTTTTTTTCTAATAATACAATATCAAAATCTGAATCTACAGAAACTTTCCCCTCTTTAACTTCAACTATTTGATTGGAATAAGAATCATACAATTTTTGTCCATTTTTAAAAACAGAAGCAACATTTATCACTTTTTTTCCTTTTGATAAATTGATTCCTGCAATAATTTTATCATTCTTTCTAATTCTAGAAAAAACCAATCCATTTTCTTCTGAAATCAAATGATGTTTCCCAGCTCCAACAGCAGGATGATTTGCTCTAAACTGTCCTAATTTTTGCCAGTGAAGCATTATTTTTTGAATTTCTTCTTTCGATTCAATATCGCTCCAATTCATCTTAGAACGTAAAGTTGCATCTCCAACAGTTCCATCAATAATTAAACTTCTTGCAGATTCGTCACCATAATAAACTTGTGATGTTCCTGGAGTTAACAACAACATAGTTGCCGTTTGATAAGGCATCTTTCTTTCTTTATCAAAAGGTTGACCATCATCATGAGAAGTCATATAATTTAAAACACCATATCCTTTTAAACCATTATGAAGAATACTATCATATTTTTGAAACACTTCTTTTTCTTCCATTTGTTTGGCATTCCATTTAATTTCAAAGTTGATTAAACTATTAAATGCGTTGTCAAAATAATTTACTTTTTTATTCCCAAAATTAAAGGCTTTTTCAGCTGAAATACCATAATTATACACTTCACCAACTAAATAAAAACCATTATTATCTAAAACTTTATCAGGATTCTTTTTTTTATATTCGGCAAAAGCAACATCACATTCTTGCTTAAATTCTTGCCAAACAAATTCTTCTGTATGTTTTACAGTATCAACTCTATAACCATCAATTCCGAATTCTGTTATATAATCCGACAACCATTTCATGATATAAAAACGAGGCGCTCTCGGATAACCTGTTCTTGTAAAAAAGGCCTCCAATTCTTTTACTTCTTGCTCATAACGTCCTTCTGCTTTCCATTTTTCAATTAATTGAGGTGGTAAATCCACATTTTGATTACTTTCTGTCTTAATATCTGGCAAGTTTTTTACCAAAGTACAGGTAATGGTATTTTCATAATTATTGTACTCGCATTGAGGACTTGTTCTAACCCAATCACTTGGCCAAACAGGATCTTTTTCTGTAACAGGTCCAGTATGGTTAATTACTGCGTCTAACAAAATTCTAATTCCGTTTTTATGCGCAACTGCTACCAATTCTTTTAAATCTTCTTTTGTTCCATAATTTGGATCAATATTGGTCCAATCTTTTGTCCAATACCCATGAAAACCATAAGATAAACCAGTTCCTTCATCAGTACCTCCATGAATTTGTTCTACAATTGGCGTCATCCAAATGGCATTAATTCCTAATTTTGTAAAATAACCCTCTTTTATTTTTTGCGTAATTCCTTTAATATCTCCCCCTTCAAAACCACGTAATTTCCCAGTTTTTTTAGTTCTATCAAAATTGATATCATTGGTTGTATCTCCGTTATTAAAACGATCTGTAAGCAAAAAATAAATATTAGCTCCTTCCCAAACAAACTCTTTAACTTCCTTTTTTGCTATTTTTTTGGTTGATGTATTTTCTTTACAGCTCAATAAAACAAATAGACTGATGATAAAAATGATATTTTTCATAATGGCTACTTTTTAATCCTGAATTTTTAAAATAAAAGATGCTAATGGTTTCAAATCAACTCGAATACTTGCTTGCCCCTTTTCTACTTTTAATATTGAAGAATATTCTTTATATAATTGGTCTGTTAGTGTGTATTCACCATCTTTTAAATTCCATTTTTCTATGATATCACTTGGCAAACTTAAATCAAAACCATACCTATTTTCTGCATTAAAATTTGAAACCACAATTAACTTCTCATCATCACTCCAACGGACAAAAGACAATACTTTATCATTATACCATTCTGTATTTTCTCTATTAAATTGATGAATATCTTGGTATTCTCCCATTAAGGCATTCGAAGAAATTGTAAAATTTAACAATCGTTTGTAAAAATCTCTTAATGATTTTTCTTCTGATGTAGATTGACCTCCATCAAACTTCTTATCATTTACCCATCTTTGAAGTGACGGGACACCAATATAATCAAAAATGGAAGTTCTAGACGGAGTTCCAAATCCTGCATTTTCAGAACCATCTTCTCCTAATTCTTGTCCAAAATAAATCATGGTTGGAGCTGTAGAAATGGTTGCAGAAACGACCATTGCTGGTTTAGCTTTTTCTGCATTTCCGACAAATTCAGGACTTGCAATTCTTTGCTCATCATGATTCTCTAAAAAATGTAACATATGGTGCTCTATATCTTTTAAATCTTCCTGAATAGGAGGAATATGATCTGTTAATCCATGACCTTGCATTACATGTTTTATGGTATCATATAATTGAACCTTATCATATAAATAATCCATTTTTCCTTTTTGAATATAATCTCTATACATTTTAGGATTGTAGACTTCAGCCAATAAAAAAGCATTTGGTTTTTTCATTTTTATAGCCGAATTCATAAAACTCCAAAACTCTACAGGAACCATTTCTGCCATATCATAACGAAATCCATCAACTCCTTTTTCAATCCAATACAATGCAATGTCTCTAAATTTCACCCAAGAACTCGGTATTTTTTTATCTTGCCAAAATTCGAAGTGTTTTTTATAATCTTCATGTTCAAAACCTGCTGGTAATGCATCAAAATCTTTTTTACCATCAGGAGAAACACCATAATTTACTTTAACAGTTTCGTACCAATCGTAAAAACTAGGTTTTGGAGAACGAGAACCATTTCCTGTCCATTTTGCAGGATTTTCATCAAATTTATGATCAGACAACGGATTTTTATCACCACCTAAAGGTACATATCCATTTAAAAAATCGGGCACTTCAAAAGGTGTATTGGGTACATAATAAAAATTATTATCTACATCATATTCTACAGAAGTATTGTCATCTGCTCCAAAATCTTTTGTTCCTTCTGGATTAGACAAACTTTGATAATTTCTTGCTACGTGATTAGGTACAATGTCGATAATTACTTTCAATCCGTTTTTATGAGAACGATTAATTAAAGCTTCAAATTCTTGTAAACGATTTTCTACATTTACAGCCAAATCTGGATTTACATTATAATAATCTTTTACAGCATAAGGAGAACCTGCTCTTCCTTTAACTACATCTGGATCGTCATTTGAAATACCATATTTTGTATAATCACGAATTACATCATGATGCGGAACACCTGTGTACCAAATATGTGTAACACCTAGATCTTTAATTTCTGATAAAGCTTTATCTGTAAAGTCATTAAACTTACCCACTCCATTTTCCTCGATGGTTCCCCAAGGTTTATTAGTAGTATTTGTATTACCAAATAACCGTGTAAAAACCTGGTAAACTACTGCTTTCTTCTTAGTATTTGTGCTGTTCATTTTCTTTTCTGACACTTTATCTGTGGTACAACCAATTACAATTGATAAAACTACAACTAATGAGTATATATGTATTTTTTTCATAATTGATTTTTTATTTTAATGTTATTTTAATGTTATTTTAATTTTTAATTCTTTTTTTGGATTCCATTTTACAGGAATTGTAAGTGTGTTTTTTTCTGTTGAAATTTGCTTTCTTTTTCCTGCTACTTTTATCTTTTTAGGGTTCAAAGTTAGGTTATGGATAATTAAAGAAACTTCTTTTTCTGATGATTTCCAGTTTTCTCCAAATTCAGCTTTAAAATCAATTTCTAAACAACTTTCTGTTAATTCAGATTTAAATTCTAGAAGTTCGTATTTCCCTTTCTCAAAAGCATTTCCTGTTAAACCATCATCATTGTAAAATTGTCTTTTACTTTCTTTTACTGATGCATCATAATAATAATGAACTTCTAAATTATTTCCAGCATAATCGTCGGTTGTTTGCACAGCTTCATTTGTCATTAAAATAAATGCACCACCTCTAACATAGGTAGGTATTGAATTTCCAACAACATTTACGTTTTTAGTTTGTCCACCGGCTACTTTTTCGTCTGAATAAAAATTAAACCAATTTGCGGTTTTTGGAAAATAAATTTCTTTAGTTATTACTGCATCTTTTAAAATTGGTGTTATTAAAAAATCTTTCCCCCACAGATAAGTAACAGAATTTGTCATTAATTTCTCATCATCTTCTTCAAAGAAAATAGGACGCATTAAAGGTGTTCCTTTTTGATTGTTTTCAAAAGCCAAATTGTAGTTGTAAGGCAACATTTTATAACGTAACTCTATGGCTTTTTTTGCATGTTTTTTTGCATAATCACTTCTAAAAACGGGTTCGCTTGCAACATCTTCTTGCGCATGAGGTCTAAATATTGGCTGAAAAACTCCATATTGCAACCACCGTGTATATAAATAATCATCTAAATTAGCACCTGCAAATCCACCTAAATCAGAGTGCATATACCCCAAACCTTGCATTCCCATTTGTAGTGCAATTTCTGGTTGAGATTGCAAACCTCCCCAGGTTCTGTTTACATCACCAGACCAAGGAATCATTCCAAATCGTTGCGAACCAGAATATCCAGCACGCATTAAAATAAAAGGTCTTTCGTTTGGAAACTCTTTTTGATAGCCTTCAAAAATTAAACGCGCCCAATCATGACCATAAATATTATGAATTTCATCTGCTTTTTTAGCATCAAAGTTTACCCAAGAAGGCAGTACTTCTGGTTCTCCTAAATCTCCCCAAAGTCCTTTTGCTCCTAAACTTAAAATGTCTTTGTAAATATTCCAAAACCAATCTTTTCCTTCTTTTTTGTAGATATTTACAATTCCTGTATTTCCAAAATAGAAATCATATGTTGCTGGGTTTCCAATAGAATCTTTAGCTAAAACACCTTTTTCTACAGTTTCCTTCCATTTTTTAGAATTTGATAAAATAAATGGCTCCGTTATTAAAACTGTCCTAACACCTTTTTCTTTAAATCTAGAAATCATGCCTTTCATATCAGGAAAAGAATCTTTATCAACTTCTAAATTTCCCATAGTACCTTGAATCGTTTTTCCAAACCAATACAAATCTAAAATTACGGCATCAACAGGAATTTTTTCTTCTTGAAATTTTGCAATTGTTGCTTCTGTTTCTTGTTGAGAATGATACCCGAATCTGCTCGAAAAATTACCTAAAGTCCATCTTGCCGGCAAAGGTTGTTTCCCTGTTAAATTGGTATAATTATTTACCAAATCTATCCAAGAATCACCAACAATTACTTGATAAGTTTTACGCCCAGAAATCGTTTCATAAGTTAAAGAATTGTCTTTTTTACTATCTAAATCTAAATAACCAATGGGTGCATTATCAAAATTAATCATGTATTTTTTTGATGAA
This sequence comes from Polaribacter marinus, assembly GCF_022662535.1. GTDB lineage: Bacteria > Bacteroidota > Bacteroidia > Flavobacteriales > Flavobacteriaceae > Polaribacter > Polaribacter marinus. Next base: position 60,345 of record NZ_JAKQYM010000002.1, on the reverse strand, counting down.
ATTACCAATGGAATTGTAAAATTCATCAACTCAGAATGCGTTTCATAACCATATTGTGCTCGGTTATACAATGGCAATCTATACCCTCTTCTGTTCATTCCTAAAGCTCTTGCCCCTGTTCCAAATAAAACCTCATCATCTGTTAAATTAAATTCAATTTTTTCTGTATTATCGTATTCAATATTTCCTTTCACCATATCTAAAGGAATGTGTTTTGACTTGTAATAGCCTAATTTTTCTGATGTAATAATCTCTCCATTAAACTTATAAATAATTTGAAATGGTTGATGGTTGATGTGTACTGAAATTCCATCGGTAGAAAAAACACTTTCGGTTTTAGTTATCACCGGAATTATATCAACTTTTTCTGACTTTAAGATTACAGCGTGAGATTTGTTATTTAATACTTCTCCATTTGGTAAAAAGGTAGTTTCAACTATTTTATCATTTAAAAAATGAATGATGTATTTACCATCATTTACATTAATTTCTAAACCCGCATCTTTTTCTTTTATATTTTTAAAAATTCTATTTGCATTTTGTGCAAAAGAAAATGAAGTAATTAAAAGAAATATATAAATAAATTGAAAGTGTTTCATGCTTATTTTTTCAATAAAAATGTTAAAGGAATGTGTACTCTCTTTTGCCAAGAAAGTTCAGAGTGGTTTGTTCCTTCAAAAAATAAATTTTTAAAATTTAAATCTGAATATCCGCCATTTTTAAAAACTGAATCTACTATTGGTGCGTATTGAGGATAAAATTGGTCTAAAGTTTTGTTTCCATAATCAAAATACATTTTATGTGTTTTTGCATCTGGTAAATTGTTTTCTAAATATTTAAAAATAGCAGTTGGCATAGGATTCTTTTGTTTTGGAGTTGCTCCAACCCAATGTGTAGATAAACAAGCTGCACCAGCAAATACTTTTGGATATTCTGCAATTGCATACATAGACATTAAACCTCCCATAGAAGAACCTGCCACAAATGTATTTTCTTTATTTGAGTAAACCGAATAAGTAGTATCTATGTATGGTTTTAATTCTTCAACCAAAAACTTCAAATATTCATCTCCTGTTAGATTAATGCTAAAATTATTATTTTTAGCTTCTTCAAATAAGGTATTTCTATCTTTTTCTGATAAAAAATCCATTGTTTTTTCTGGATATAAATCTTGCCAACGTATTTTAGGAATGTTATGTATTCCAACAACTATAAAGTTTTTGGTAAGCCCTTCTTTCATTAATTTTGTAGCAACCTCATCAATCATCCATTCTTGTTTGTTCCAAGTAGTTGTGGCATCAAACAAATTCTGTCCATCATGCATGTACAAAACTGCATATTTTTTTTTAGACGAATAATTTTCTGGTAACCAAATATCTACGGATCTTGGCACAATATTATTAGACGGAAATGAATCAATTCTTATTAGTTTTCCTCCAGCTAAAACTGCGTTTTCTAAAACAACTGCTTTTACATTTGTAAATTTAGTTACTTTTTTGTTCTGACTTTCTGATTTACAAGAAATGAATCCGAAAACCAATAGTAAAATAAAAATATTTTTCATGATGCTTTTATTATTTTGTAGTAAGAATAATACTACCTTTTTGAGTTAATTTTATTTCATTAGCCCAAACAAAACTTTCTCCGGAAATTACATTTTTTAATGTTTTCCCTTCTAAACCAACTTCTGTAAACCTATTTAAATCTATTGTAATTGGCTGTTCATTTTTATTAAGAATATGGACAACAGTTTCATTTCCTTTTATTCTAAACAAAAAGTAAGTACCTTTAAAGGGAGCAAAATGAATTGTTTTTCCATCTTGAATCGCCTCACTGTTTTTACGATAATTTAAAACTTTACTTACAAAATTTTGCATTGATTTTTGGTCATCAGTTAAACCTAAACCTGTAAAAGCATTTATTTTATCGCCTTTAAATCCACCAGGAAAATCAGTTCTAATTAAACCATGATCACCTGGTTTTGCTGTATCATTCATTAAGATTTCTGTTCCGTAATAAACTTGTGGTATTCTTGGTAACATTAATATATAACTCAAAGCCATTTTAGCTTTTGTAGCATCTTCTTTAACTTCTGTGTATAGTCTGCTTTTATCATGATTATCTAAAAAAATCATAATATCTTTTGGTGTAGCATAATGAAAATCATTTGCCAAACCTTCATACAATTTCACCAAACCTTTCTCCCAAGATTCTTCTTCATTAATTCCATCTATAATTGATTTTTGCATCGGAAAATCCATTGTAGATTTTAAATTAGAAGCATATCCATCTTTATTATTTGCACCTTGTTGCCAATATCCTACTAATAGTGGATTGTAACTCCATTCTTCTCCAACAATAGAAAAATTAGGATATTCTTTCATAATAGCTCCGGCCCAATTTGCCATAAATTCTTTGTCGGAATAAGGATAAGTATCTTGTCTAATACCTCCTAAACCTAAAGTTTCTATCCACCAAATACTATTCTGAATAATATATTTTGCCATAAATGGATTTCGTTGATTTAAATCTGGCATTCCTGCAACAAACCAACCTTCGTTATTTCCTTTTCTATCAATTTCTGAAGCGTAAGTATCTTGATTTGTAGTTCTTCTATGATTAGAATTGATGTTTGTTTTCCAATTCCAATTTTGAATATTTTCTTCGTAGTTTTTTTGATTATTTACCCAATCACTAAAAGGCAAATCTTTCATCCACCAATGCTCTAAACCACAATGATTAGCCACTTGATCCATGATTAATTTCATTCCTTTTTCTGATAATTTATCGGCTAATTTTTTATAATCAGATAAATTTCCAAAACGAGGATCTACTTTATAAAAATCAGTCATTGCATACCCATGATAAGAACCTTTAGGCATATCATTTATTAAAACTGGTGTTGGCCAAATAGCTGTAAATCCTAAATCAGAAATATAATCCACATGATTTATAATTCCCTGTAAATCACCTCCGTGACGTTTATATCCATCAGATCTATCTAAAGAAGTATCTTTTAATTTTGTATTTACATCATTACTTTCAATTGCATTTGAAAAACGATCTGGTGTAATTAAATAAATAGCATCAGTACTATTAAAACCAATATAATCTTCTGCTAGTTTTTCTCTTGATTTTAATTCGTATGTATGAGTTTTCTTTGTGCCATCTTTAAATGTAAAAATGATATCAAACTTTCCGGATTTTGTTGATTTATCAATTTTTAAATCGATAAATAAATAATTATTGCTTTTTGCTTTGTTTACTTTATCAATAGAAACTCCAACATAAGAAATACTTGGTTTTGACGTTCCAATATTATCATCTTTTACCAACAATTGTAATGAAGTATTTCTTAAACCAACAAACCAATTGGGAGGCTCAACTCTTTCTAATGTTGAATGAGAAATAGAAACTACAGAAACATTTTTTTTCTTTTCTGCATGACTACAGGAAGATATAAAAACGAACATTGATATGATAAAAAAAATGTTTCTGAATAGCTTCATATTTTTATTTAAACAGTTAATAAATTATTAGGAGAAACAGTTACAATTTCTCCATTTACAAAAATGTTAATTTCTTGTTTTCCTTCTAATTCAAAATGAGTTCCATTCTGACCCACATTTACAGTAATTACTTGATTTCTAAAGTTAACTTTAAATGAATATCTTTTCCATCCTTTTGGTATTTTTGGTGAAAAAGAAAGTGTATTATTTAGAACTCTCATTCCTCCAAAACCTTCTACAATACTCATCCAAGTTCCTGCCATAGATGTTATATGCAAACCTTCTTCTACTTCGTGATTATAATCGTCTAAATCTAAACGAGAAGTACGCAAATAGAATGTATATGCTTGTTCCATTCTATTTAACTTTGCTGCTTGAATACTGTGTACACAAGGAGACAATGAACTTTCATGCACAGTAAATGGCTCATAAAAATCGAAATGACGCTCTAATTCTTCTGTTGAAAAATCATTTTCAAACATATAGAAACCTTGTAAAGTATCTGCTTGTTTTATATATGGAGAACGTAAAATTCGGTCCCAACTCCATTTTTGATTGATTGGACGCTGACTTTTATCTAAATCTGCAACGGTAATTAATTCTTTGTCTAAAAATCCATCTTGTTGTAAGAAAACATTGTGCTTTTCTGAATATGGAAAATACATATTATCAGCCACATTTTTCCATTGAGCTAATTCCTCATCAGAGAAATTTACTTTTTCTTTAATTCGGATATAATCTGAAATATGATCAATTTTTACTATATCAATATTTTCTAACGCATAATTGATACACCATTTTGCAATATAATTGGTGTAAAAATTATTGTTTATATTATTTTCGTACTCATTTGGACCTGTTACGCCCAAAATCATAAATTTATTTTTATCTGTTGAAAAAGTTGCTCTTTGTTGCCAAAAACGAGCAATACCAATTAAAACTTCTAATCCTTTTTCTGGAATGTAAGAATAATCATCTGTAAAACGGTAATAATTATAAATAGCAAAAGCGATGGCGCCATTTCTATGAATTTCTTCGAAAGTAATTTCCCATTCGTTATGGCACTCTTCACCATTCATAGTAACCATTGGATACAATGCTGCTCCGTTTGAAAAACCAAGTTTTTCAGCATTTTCAATCGCTTTTTCTAAATGATTGTATCTGTACTCTAACAAGGTTCTAGCAACAGATTGATCTTTGGTTGCCATGTAAAAAGGAATACAATAGGCTTCGGTGTCCCAATAGGTACTTCCTCCATATTTTTCTCCTGTAAATCCTTTTGGACCGATATTTAAAGAAGCATCTGTACCTAAATACGTTTGATTCAGTTGAAAAATATTAAAACGAATTCCTTGTTGTGCTTTTACATCACCTTCTATAGTAATATCCGACATATTCCAGATTTGTGCCCAAGATTGTTTTTGCATTTCTAATAAAGCATCAAAACCAAAACCTACCGCTTTGTCTAAAATATCTTTTGCTGCAGCTACTAACTTGTTTTTATCATGATTTCTATCAACCACATAACCACCAAATTTATGAATGGTAAAAGTTTGATTTTGTTTAATTTCTTGTTGATAAGTGCACGAGGTATAATTTAAAGTTTGCTCGTTATTACAACCAGTAATTACCTCATCATTATTGATAAACAATCGAGACTCCATAAACGTACATGTATAAAAATACGTTTTCATGGTTCTTGCTTGAATGAAAGATTGTTGATTGTTTTGAGAAACTTCTAACACATCCCAAAATTGGTCATCCCAATTGGTATCTTCATTTGTAATTCCTGCATCTAAATAAGGAATATATGTAATTTTAGCATCAGAATTTAAAAGAGTCACATTGTAGTTAATGGCTCCTACTTCATCCAATTCTAAACTTAAAAAACGTTTTGTGTCTACTTTAATTTTGATTCCATTTTGTAAAACGGCTTCAAAACTTCTTGACAACCAACCTTCTTTCATGTTTAGTTCTCTCTTAAATTTTGAAACTTCTCTACAGGTATGTAAATCTAGTTTTTCGTCATTTATTAAAACGTTAATTCCAATCCAATTTGGTGCATTTAAAACTTTTGCAAAATACTCTGGATATCCGTTTTTCCACCATCCAACTCTGGTTTTATCTGGATAATAAACACCAGCAATATAACTTCCTTGAAAAGTTTCTCCCGAATAATTCTCTTCAAAATTAGCACGTTGTCCCATGGCTCCATTACCAATACTAAACAAGCTTTCTGAAGATTTTACTTTATCCGAATTAAATCCTTCTTCGATGATAGACCATTCATTTGGTATGATATAATCTTGATTCATTTTATGTCTTTTTGAGGGAAAAGAACAATAGTATTAGAACAAAGAAATTTTTAGGTTTCTCTTTTCTTAATTTGATCTTTTCAATTCTTTTTATCTATTTATTAACTCTTGTACGAAATATGTATCAATTTGAGTAAAGTCATTAAAATTATACTTTGCTTTAGTAAGTACATTTTTATCACCTATACCGATACTTATCATTTCTGCACGATTAGCAGCTTCTACACCTGCAACAGCATCTTCAAAAACAACACAATCTTCTGGTTTAACACCTAATTGTTTTGCCGCCAACAGAAAAACTTCTGGATCTGGTTTTGCCTTTGTTACATTATTTCCGTCTACAATCGTATCAAAATAATGTAGCAGCCCCACTTTCTCTAAGATTGGTTGTGCATTTTTACTTGCAGAACCAAGAGCAATAGGGATGTTTCTTTCTTTTAAAAACTGTAAAATTTTTGGTACATCTGGTAAGATTTCTGATGCATCCATGTTTTTTATATAAGCTAAATAGTCTATGTTTTTTTCGACCATCCAAGTATCAAACTCTTCTTGAGTTGCTTTTCTATTGCCAATTTCTAACAATATTTCTAAACAACGTTTTCTACTTACACCTTTAAATAATTCGTTTTGTTCTTTGGTAAAGTCAAAACCTAATTGATTAGCTAGTTTTTTCCAAGCTAAATAATGATATTTTGCGGTATCAACTATTACACCGTCTAAATCGAATATAAATCCTTTTTTCATTTAATTTGTTTCATTAGATGTTTTATCATCTACTGTTAATGATATAATTCCAGCTAAAATCATTGAGATACCACCAATCAATAATGCATAAATTGGTTGATTGTCAAAAAATGTTGAAACTAAAAACCCTAAAATTGATGCTGCAACTAATTGAGGAATAACAATAAAGAAGTTAAAAACTCCCATATAATATCCCATTTTTGATGCTGGTAAAGAACCAGAAAGCATTGCATAAGGAACAGATAAAATACTTGCCCAAGCAATACCAACCCCTATCATAGGTAACCATTCTATAGTAAAAGTAGTAGGTTCTGAAATAAAGTATAAAGACATTAACCCAAAACCACCTAGTACTAATGCTAAGAAATGAGTAAATTTTCTACTTGTTTTTTTCGCTAAAAGCGGAAGTAAAAAAGCTACTGCTGCTGCAATAATATTATAATTTGCAAACATTTCTCCAACTTGATTAGCTCCCGTATTAAATGCTTCTGAAGTAGTATCGGTAGTTTTATAAATATGTTCTGTTACTGCACTTGTTGTATAAATCCACATAGAAAATAATGAAAACCAAGAAAAGAACTGAACCCAAGCCAATTGCTTCATTACTTTGGGCATAAATTGAAAATCATTTACAATGGTTACAAAACCATTTCTATAATTTTTATTTTTTTGCAAATACCCAGAAATAATTAAAATAATACCTCCTAATGAAATTAAACCTAATGTTAAAACATATAAATCTTTTTTAAGAGCATAATAATTGATAACATAAGTAGAGAGAAGACCAATAAGTAATGTAATTACACCTTTTATAAGATGAGATTTTCCATTGGAAATAAACCAAGATTCTGGTTTTTCTATTTCCTCATAACTAGATTCTTCAGCCTCTTCAAAAACTTTCATTTCTTCTGGAGAATATTCTTTAGAACGCAACACCGTCCATAAAACCGCTATAAAAAAAGCTGCTCCACCAATATAGAATGAATACTTTACTGAATCAGGAATTACGCCTTCAGCAGCTGTATTAGCTACACCAAAATAAGTTAAAACTAAAGGAAGTTTAGAAGCTACATAAGCACCTATACCAATAAAAAAACTTTGCATTGCAAAACCTTTTGTTCTTTGAGAATCTGGCAAATTATCGCCAACAAAAGCTCTAAAAGGTTCCATTGAAACATTAATAGAGGCATCCATAATCCAAAGCATACCTGCCGCAAACCAAAGTACAGAAGAATTTGGCATTATAAATAATGCAAGTGATGCCAAAATTGCCCCAACTAAAAAGTAAGGTCTTCTTCTTCCTAATTTAGGATGCCACGTTCTATCGCTAAAATATCCGATGATGGGTTGTACTATAAGCCCTGTTAAAGGGGCAGCAACCCAAAGTATAGGTATATCTTCTACCTCTGCTCCGAGTGTTTGAAAAATCCTACTAACATTTGCATTTTGTAGAGCAAAGCCCATTTGTATTCCTAGAAATCCAAAACTCATGTTCCAGATTTGCCAAAAACTTAATTTACGCTTTTCCATTATCGTAATTATTAGTTCATACTACGATAAGTACTTTAGACTTATCAATTCATAAATTTTGTGGAATGTAATTTATTGATAAATCTTAATATGGTAACAAATATATGTTATTTTTACAAAGTTGATAAAAAGTCTTTATAAAATTTACGACGACGGTTTCGTAGATTCTCGTAACTTTAAGTCGCTAGAAATCACAATCTTTTTTGGTTTGTAAATTTCCGATTCATTCTCTATTCTTTCTATTAAAACATCAACAGCTTGTTTCCCCATAGTAAAACCATGTTGTGCAATTGTAGTGATAGAAGGAGATGAATATTCTGAGATTAAACCATCTGTAAACCCTATTATTGATATTTCTTTAGGAATACTTAACCCCTTTTCTTTTGCTATTCTCATTGAGTTTGCCGCATAAATTTCATTCACAGCAAAGACAGCATCAATATCTTCTTCAAAAACTTTTTCTATTTGTTTTTTAATATCTTGATTTTCATCAATCTCTACAATTAAATTTGCATCTGTTTTAATATATTCTTCTATTAAAGCTTTTTCATACCCTTGTCTTCTTAAAGCTCCTACATTTACATGGTTTGGAGTTGTTATTAAAGCAATTCTTTTACAACCATTTTCTAACAAATGCTTGGTTGCTTTATAACCAGCACCAACATCATCAACCACCACTTTATCACACAAAATTTCATCAACAACTCTATCAAATAAAACAAAAGGAATCTCTTCAGAAACCAACTCTTTAAAATGGTTAAAGTCTTTATTTTTAAGAGTTTCACTAGCTACAGATAAAATAATTCCGTCTACACTTCCGTTAGACAAAACCTTTAAATTTTCAACTTCTTTCTTATAGGATTCGTTTGAAAAACAAACCATAATATTGTACCCTTTTTTATTAGCTCCTTCTTCTATTCCCATAATAACTGTAGAGAAAAAATGGTGCACTATTTTGGGTAGAATAACCCCTATTACCTTAGTCTTCTGGTTACGTAATTGAAGTGCTAAATGATTGGGTTTATAGTTATAAAGGTTTGCATAAGCCTGAATCTTCTTTTTAGTTTCAGTACTAATCTCATGACTATCTCTTAAAGCTTTAGAAACTGTAGAGGTAGAAACCCCTAATTCCTTTGAAATAGTTTTTATTGTTACTTTTTGCTTCGTTTTTTTATGAAAAGACAAAATTTAAGGTTGTTTTTTTGTTAATATAATGATTTTCATGCTTAAAAGTTTTCAACACGAAACCGTTTTCGTTAGTTTTAAAACATTGAAAATACTGCTTTCATTTATATATTTACTACTGTGGAATGTAAATTTATTGTTAAACAAATCAAATTTACAGTTATTATTTAACAAATTATACATGAAAAAATTTAAATTATTTTTAATTGGTATTCTTTTAAGTACATCTTTTACCATGTTTGCACAACAAACAGTAAAAGGTATTGTAAAAGAAAAATCATCGGGAGATCCTTTACCTGGTGTTAGTGTTGTAGTAAAAGGTACAAATAACGGGTCGGAAACTGACTTTAATGGAAACTTTACTATAGAAAAAGTAAAAACGGGTGATATACTTGTTTTTAGATATTTAGGTTATGCTAATAAAGAAGTTGCAATTACAAGTAATTATAACTTAATAGTAGAACTAGAAGAGTCTTCAGAACAATTAGATGAAATTGTTGTGGTTGGTTATGGTACCACTACAATCAAGGATGCTACAGGTTCTGTAGAAGCAATTACCAGTAAAGAGTTTACTAAAGGTAACATTGTTACTCCAGAAAACTTATTAAGTGGTCGTGTTGCTGGTGTAAATATAATTACAAGTGGCGCACCTGGTTCTGGTTCTCAAATTAGAATTCGTGGTGGGTCTTCTTTAAATGCATCTAATGATCCTTTAATTGTTGTAGACGGTTTAGCAATGTCTGGAACAGCAGGTGGTTCTAGAGGCGTTTTAGCAAGTATCAACCCAAATGATATTGAGTCTTTCTCTGTATTAAAAGATGCTTCTGCAACGGCTATTTATGGGTCTAGAGGTGCAAACGGTGTAATTATAATTACAACTAAAAAAGGTAGAAAAGAATATTCTTTAGATTATGATTTTCAAATGGGTTTTGGTGAAATTAGAGACAGAGTAAATGTTTTTAGTGGAGATGAATTTAGAAACTTAATTAACTCTCAACCAATCACTGGTACAACTATAGACGCAAGTTTATTAGGAACAGCAAATACAAATTGGCAAGATGAAATCTTCCAAAAATCAGTATCTACTCAACATAACTTAACCGTTAGAGGTCAAATATTTGCAAGAATACCTACAAGACTTTCGGTTGGTTTTTCAACAATAGAAGGTAATATACTTACTTCTAACTACGATAGAGCTACTGTATCTGTATCTATGAACCCTAGTTTTTTTGACGATCATTTAAAAGTAAACTTAAATTATAATAGAGCTTTTGAAGATAATAGATTTGCAGATTCTGGTCAGGTAGGTGCGGCTTTAAGATATGATCCTACACAACCTGTTTATGATGCTAGTTCTCCTTTTGGTGGTTTTTATCAGCACTATACAAGAGATGGTTTAGGAAGAGTTTTACTTTCTAACGGGGGTACAAATCCGGTAGCTAATTTATTGCAAAACAGTAATCTTTCTAACGTTTTTAGACATTATGGAAATTTAAAAGTAGATTACAAATTTCATTTCTTACCAGAATTAACAGCAACATTTAATGTTGGTTTTGACAAATCTACAGGAGAAGGTACAAACGTAAGCTCTTCTCAAGGTCCTGCTAGTTACAATAGTTTGTATGTAGGAAACGATTCTGCATATACTAGTGAAGTTTTAAATGAATCTTTAGATGGCTATTTAAACTACGTAAATACTTTTGGTAAAGTAAAAACAGATATTATGGCTGGTTATTCTTATCTAAGGTTTAACGGTTCTGGAACAAGTACAGGAAACAGCAGAAACCCAAATGACCAAGGAGCAACTACTAGTGTATCAACACCTGTTGTTTTAGTCGGATTCTTAGCAAGAGCTAATTTAACTTATAATGAAAAGTACTTATTAACTTTAAACTACAGAAGAGATGGAACTTCTAGATTTGGCCCACAAAACAGATGGGGTAATTTTGGAGGAGCTGCCTTACCTTGGAGAGTTAGTGATGAAGATTTCTTAAAAGACAATGAAGTTCTTTCTGAATTAAAGTTACGTGCTAGTTATGGAGTTAATGGACAACAAGATGGTATTTCTGGAGATTTATATTTAGATAGATATCGTTTTGGAAATACAAATTCTCAATATTTATTTGATGGGACTCCAATTCAATCTACAATTCCTTCAGAAAGAAGTAATTTAAAATGGGAAAACACAGCTACTATAGAATTTGGTGTAGACTATGGTTTATTTAATAATAAATTAACCGGATCTTTCAATGCTTTTAGAAAAAACTCTACAGATCTTTTATCGGATGCTCCAGTAGCAGACGGTAGTAACTTTACAAACAGGGTTCTACAAAATGTTGGAGACTTAGAAGTAAATGGTTTAGAATTCACATTAAATGCAGATGTAATTAAAACCGAAGATTTAAATTGGAACATTAACTTTAATGCAACTTATTTAGATAGAGAAATTAAAGAATTGGCCTTGGATCAAGATATAACTACTGGAGTAATTTCTGGTGGTACTGGAAACTACATACAGTTATATAGTGAAGGTTTTGCTCCTAATTCTTTTTATGTATACAAACAATTATATAATACTGCAGGAGAACCAATTGAAGGTGCTTATGCAGATTTAAATGGTGATAGTATTATTAATTCAAAAGATCGATATTTAAAAGGAGATCCACAAGCAGATTTTACTTTCGGTTTTCAATCTAACATTAATTATAAAAACTTTGATTTAGCTTTTAACTTAAGAGCAAGTGTAGGAAATTATGTTTACAACAATGTAAATTCTTCAACATCACAATATAGTTTATTACTAGATCAAGCTGTTTTAGGAAATATTCCAACAACTGTATTAAACACAAATTTCCAAAGAACTGCTGATGTAATTTTATCGGATATTTATTTAGAAAATGCATCTTTCTTAAAAATGGACAACATTACTTTAGGATATACTTTTGATAGACCTATCAAAAAATTTGCTTCTAACAGTATACGTTTATGGGCTGGTATGCAAAATGTATTTACCATCACAAACTATTCTGGTTTAGATCCTGAAGTATTTGGAGGTATAGATAATACTATTTACCCAAGACCAAGAACATTCTTGGTTGGTGCTAATATTAAATTTTAATTAATAAAAAATTAAAGATGAAAACAATATTTAAAATCGAAAAAATAGCAGCAATACTTCTTGTTATGGTCGTGGCTTTGTCTTCTTGTACGAAAGACTTAAACATTACACCAAAAGATGATCAAGATTTATTAGGTGAAGAGTTTTTTGCAAACGAAACTTCATATAAAGAATTATTGGCAGGAGTATACGCAAACCTTTCACTAACAGGAGTAGATGGTCCTGGATCATCAAACATCGATGGTTTAGATGCAGGAACAAGTCAGTTTGGTAGGGTTTTATTATACCTACAAACTTTATCTGCAGATCAAATGATTTGGTCTTATGAAAATGACCCTGGTACAAGAGAAATGCAACGTAATTTATGGAATGCAGACGATCCAATTATCTTAGGAATGTTTGGTAGAAGCCATGTAACCATTGCTTTTGCAAATAACTTTTTAAGAGAAACTACAGAAGCTAAATTAAACGAAAGAGAAGTTTCTGCCGCTACAAGAACAGAAATTACAAAGTACAGAGCTGAAGCTCGTTTACTAAGAGCAATGTCTTATTATTATATGCTAGACTTATTTGGGCAAGCAAATTTTTCTACAGAAGATGATGCAATAAACGCACAACCACAAGCCTACAACAGAGCTCAACTTTTTGATTATGTTGAATCTGAATTAAAAGCAATTGAAACTAATTTAGCAGATCCATTGACCAATGAACACGGAAGAGCAGACAAAAGTGTTGCTTGGATGATTTTAGCTAAAATGTATTTAAATGCTGAAGTTTATCTTGGACAAGATAAATATACAGATTGTGTAGAATACTGTAATAAAATTATTGGTGGTGGTTATTCTCTAGCCACAGATTATGCTCATAACTTTATGGCAGATAACGATGTCAATTCTGCTAAAAATGAAATCATTTTCCCTTTAATTTCAGACGGAACTTATACGCAAAACTATGGTCCTACAACCGTTATGATTAATGGATCTGTAGGAAGTATAGAAGAAAACGGTGCTGCTTTAGGTGTTGGTGCTACTGGATGGGGTGGAGCTATTAGATTAAGAAAAGAGTTTGTTCAGTTATTTGATGATGGAATTTTTAATAACGATACAAGAAATACCATCTTAAAAGGAACTGCTGCTGAGCCTAGAAGTATTGTAATTACAGATATCTCAAATAAAGATCAAGGGTATGTTTTAGAAAAATATTCTAATGCAAAATCTACAGGAGGTTTCGGTTCTGATCAAACATTTGTAGATACAGATTTTCCTTTATTTAGATTAGCAGATGTATATTTAATGTATGCAGAAGCACATTTAAGAGGCGCTACAAATTCTACAGAAGCAAATGCTTTATTATATGTAAACTTACTAAGAACAAGAGCTAATAACCCACAAAACAATCTTTCTTCTTCAGACTTAACTTTAGATTTTATCTTAGATGAAAGAGCTAGAGAATTACACTGGGAAGCACATAGAAGACAAGATTTAATTCGTTTTGGGAAATTTACTGGTGGTTCATATAACTGGGCATGGAAAGGTAATGGTACTAATGGTATTTCACTACCTGCTTACATGAAATTATTTCCAATTCCAGCAGCAAGTTTAGCTTCTAATCCTAATCTTACTCAAAATGCAGGATACTAATATTAAAAACAAATTACAAATGATGAAAAATATAAAAAGATTTTCAGCAGTTACAATTATTGGGTTGGTTTTACTCATGTTCAATTCTTGTGATGATAACTCTGAAATATTTACAATTTCAGCACCCACAGCACCTATTTTATCTGAATTAAATTTTACTGATTTAGAATTGGATGCTGTAAATACGGCAAATCCTGCTGTAACTTTAAATTGGATTGAAGCAGATTATGGACAACAAGCATCTATAAACTATGCAATACAGTTTTCTAATGATGATGCCTTTACAGCACCAGTAACTGCTGCTACTGTAACTGGTTTAAGTTCTATTACACTATCTGTAAATGAAGTAAATGCGGCAGCTGGTAATGCTGGTTTAAATCCATTTGAATGGTCAACGCTATACATTAGAGTAATCGCTTCTTTGGGTTCTCTAAATAATGAGGCTTCAAATTCAAATACAATTCAAGTGAATGTATATCCTTACTTTAATTATGTCTTTAATGATTATTATTTAGTGGGAAATGGAGTTGCTCCAGGTTGGAACAATAACAATAATAACCCTTTCCTATTTAGAGATGAAAGTGATAGTAATGTTTTCTATTATACTGGCTTTTTCAACAACGCAGGAGGATATGACGAAGGAAGATTTAAGGTTTTAGAAACCAAGGGTTTATGGCAACCTCAATGGGGAGTTACGGACTCTGAAGGTAGTGATGACCCAAGTACTAGTGGAGATATTGCAGGAAACCCAGGAACTCAATCTGATGATCCGGGAAGATTCGGTGTTCCCTCATCTGGTTTTTACACCTTTACTATAAATTTTGCATCAAAAAAATATACTCTAGAACCTTTTGATGCTACAGGAATTACAAGTCCTACTAGCTTAACTTTAACAGGATCTAGTACTGCAGATATTACAATGAATGCTTTAGCTTTTGATGGACACATCTGGTACGCTACAGCTGTAAGATTAACTCCTGGAGATGTAACATTTTTAACAAACTCAGGTGCGTCGTTAGGTAGTACAACCTCTTTTTCTGGTGTAGCTACTGACGGAGGTGGCGCAATACCTGTAATTGTAGAAGATGATTATGATGTTTGGTTTAATGATTTAACAGGTCGTTATATCTTAATCCCATTAAACATATAGTATTAATTTTAAAAGATAAAAGATGAAAATTAATTTAAAAAAATTAAGCTACTTATTTCTTTCTCTAACCCTATTATTAGGTTCATGTGAAGTAGAACAAAGCTTAACAGTTACGAGTCCAGATCCAGAATTTGTATTAGATACCCCTGGAATAAGTAGTGTGTTCTTAAATTTTGCACTACCTAATAATCCTGCATTTACAATTACTTGGAAAGATGAAATAGCTACAGGTGCAGATTATACTGTAGAAATGTCTACAGACAATGAATTTACAACTCCTTTAAGCTTAGGAACAACAGATAGAAATAGTTTTTCTATGTCTGTAGATAACTTTAACAATGCAATTACAAATGCAGGGGTTACAAGTTTTAGAGACGTTGCTATCTATATGAGAATAAAATCTGGTGACAGATTAACAAATACTATTTTACTATTAGTAACCACATATCCTGTAAACGCACCTACTTTTAGTGGGGTTGCAGATGGAGATGCTTTTGTTTTATCATTAGACAATAATGATGCAGTAGCAATTACTGTTGGTTGGGAAGATCCAATATTAGATTCTTCACTAAGTATTGATGTAGAATATATTTTAGAAGCAGCTTTTCCTGGTACTAATTTTGCTACGCCAATTGAAGCGGGTAGAGTCACAAATATGAACTCTATAACGCTTACAAATGCACAGTTAAATGCTGTTGCAATTCAAGCAGGAATTCCAGTTGATACTGCAGGTGATTTAGAATTGAGAATTAGATCAATTATTACCGATAGCGCATCAAGTAGTGTTCTAGAAAGAACTAGTGATTCATTAACAATTAATGTTACAACATATTTAACTGTTTTAGATTTATCTACAACTTGGGGTATTGTTGGTTCTGCTGCTAATGATTGGGGAGCTACTCCAGATTTACCTTTCTTTAAAACTGATGTGGATGGAGTTTTGACAGCCTATGTTACCTTAACTGATGGTGAATTTAAATTTAGAGAAAATAATGATTGGGCAAATAACTTAGGTAGTGACTCTTCTACCGGAGGTGCTTTAACTTCTAACGGAGCTAATATGACTGTTTCTGCAGGTTCATATAAAATTGTACTAGATTTAAACAACATGAATTATACTATCGAATCTTTTTCTCTTGGTATTGTTGGAGGTGCATATAATGATTGGGGAGCTACGCCAGATTTCATGTTAGAATATGATCAATATTCAGATGTTTTTAGAGGAATTGTAACTCTTATTGATGGAGAAATGAAATTCAGAATGAACAATGATTGGGGTACTAACTGGGGTGATAATGGTGCAGATGGTAGATTAGAACTTGATGGAAGTAATATTGTAGTTACAGCAGGAATATACATTGCAACTGTAGATATGAATGATTTATCATACTCTTTAGAACCAATTACTAATGTTTGGGGTCTTGTTGGTGCTGCATATAACGATTGGGGAGCTACTCCAGATGCACAATTTAAAAGAGATTGGTCTAGACCTTTTGATGATATTTGGATTTTAGAAAATGTTACTCTTATAGATGGTGAATATAAATTTAGAGCTAATAATGATTGGGGTCTAAATTATGGAGACAATGATTCTGATGGCGTTTTAGAAGAAAATGGATCCAATCTTTTAGCAACTGCAGGGACTTATACATTCATATTAGATTTCTCTGATCCTGCAAACCCAACTTATACAATAAACTAAGTTTTTATTACTCATATACAAAGGCTATTCTTTTAGAAATAGCCTTTGTTTTAATCTTATCTTTTATGAAAAAAATTACTCTTCTTTTTTTACTTTTTACTTCTTTAGGTTTTAGTCAAGTTACTATTTCCCCTACCCCTTTCGAAGTAACAGAATCTATAACCATTAGTGTAGATGCTACAAGTACTGCAACAGATTGTAATGGATTTAACAATCCAACAAAAGTGTATATGCACTCTGGTGTTGGAGATGAAACAAATGCATGGGGAACAAGTGTTGTTGGTAACTGGGGAACGGATGATGGCGTTGGAGAAATGACCTTTAACTCTTCTAATAACAAATGGGAAATTACTTTTGTTCCTAAAACCTACTACAATTTAACAGATGCACAAGCGGCAACTGTTACTAAAATGGGAATGGTTTTTAGAAATGAAACAGGTGCCCAAGAAATGAAAGACAATGGTTGTGTAGATTTTTTCTTTAATGTGGGGAGTTTTCAACTTACATTAAATTCACCTACAGACCAAACAACTATTTTAAATGCTGGAGATGTTTTACCTATTTCAGCAACTACTACATTACTAGGAGACTTTACTTTAAAAGCTAATGGAACAATTGTAAATCAACAAACAGGTGCTACGTCTTACTCCTTCTCTCCTAACGTTACAGAAAACACTACTTATGTTTTAGAAGCCGTTAATAACGGAGAAACAAAAAGCGTAACTTTTAACGTCATTGTTACACCAACCGTTACAGAAGCTGCTGTCCCTACAGGAATGAAAGACGGAATTAACTTTAATGTATTAGACAATACAAGAGCAACTTTAGTATTTTATGCTCCAATGAAAGATTTTGTTCATGTTATTGGTGATTTTAATAACTGGACCGTTGATAATAATTATTTACTAAAAAAAGACAGTACACAAGATCGTTTTTGGATTGAACTTACTGGGTTAACACCACAAACAGACCACACATACCAATACTTAATTAACGGTACATTAAGAGTGGCAGATCCATACTCTACAGTTGTTTTAACAGAATATAACGATCAATATATAAACACTACTACATATCCAAATTTACCAAGCTATCCAACAGGCTTCACAAACCACGCTGTAACTTTATTAAGAACAGGAGATACGCCTTACAATTGGCAAACAACAAATTTTCAAAAACCTAAAAAAACCGATTTAGTGGTTTATGAAATTTTAATTAGAGACTTTGATGCACTTCATACTTATGATGCTGTAAAAGCAAGACTAGATTACCTTGAAGATCTTGGTATAAATGCCATAGAATTTATGCCTGTTATGGAATTTGATGGCAATGAATCTTGGGGATACAATCCTTCTTTTCATATGGCATTAGACAAGTATTATGGTAATACAACAGCTTTTAAACAGTTTATAGACGAGTGCCACAGCAGAGGCATTGCCGTAATTATAGACGTTGCTTTTAACCACGCAACAGGGCAAAATCCTTATTACAGAATGTATAACACAGATAATGGTGGTTATGAAGGACAAGCAAGTGCAGACAGCCCATTCTTTAATCAAACAGCAACACACTCTTACAGTGTTTTCAACGATTTTAACCATAGCAAACAAGCTGTAAAAGATTATGTAAAAAGAGTTTCTCAATATTGGATTGATGAATATAAAATTGATGGATTTAGATGGGATTTAACAAAAGGTTTTACCCAAAATTGTACTAATAACGATACTTGTACAAATTCTTATCAACAAGATAGAGTAGATATTTTAAAAGAATATGCTGATTATCAATGGGAAAAAGATCCTAATTTCTTTATTATTTTTGAACATTTAGGTACAAATAACGAAGAAACACAGTGGGTAAACTATAGATTAGGTGAAGGTAAAGGAATTATGGTTTGGGGGAATCATAACAACAACTACAACCAAGCAACCATGGGTTTTGGTAACGATGCTGACTTTTCTTGGATTTCATACAAAAACAGAGGTTGGTCTGTACCAGCAAACGTAAGTTATATGGAAAGCCATGACGAAGAACGCTTAATGTATAAAAACCTAACTTTTGGAAATTCTAATGGAAGTTACAATATTAAAAATTTAGATACTGCTTTAGATAGAGAAGAACTTGCTGCTGCCTTTTTCTTTACCGTTCCGGGACCTAAAATGATTTGGCAATTTGGAGAATTAGGATATGACATTTCTATAGAACAAAACGGCAGAACAGGTAACAAACCTATTTTATGGAACTATTTTGATGTACAAGCAAGAAAAGACCTATACAACACTTGGGCTAAATTAATTACATTAAAATTAAAATACGAAATTTTTGAAGCAACAGATTTTACCTTAGATGTAGGAAACGCTAACGGATTAAACAAAATTCATCTTACAGACCCTTCTGCAGCAGAAATACAAAACATTGTAATTATTGGAAATTTTGGTGTTACCACACAAAGTATTGCCCCTTATTTTCAACAAACAGGAACATGGTATAATTTATTAGAAAACAATGCTAGCATAACGGTTACAGATACTACGGCTCCTATTACATTAGCACCAGGAGAATTTAAAGTGTATGCCAACCAACCTGCAACACTTTCTAATGAAGACATTACTTTAGAAAACAATACAATTACCAACATATTTCCTAATCCAACATCAACACATTTTGCAATTTCTAAGGAAGCAACTGCGGTTGATGTTTTTGATATTACAGGAAAACTAGTAAAAAAATACACAGTAAAAAACATTAAAAACAACAAGTTCTTAGTATCAGATTTAAATACCGGAATGTATTTTGTAAGAATAAAAGAGGCCTCTAACAAAACAATTACCAAAAAATTAATTATTAACTAACTAAAACAAAAATTATGAAAAAACATTATTTAGTTACTTTATTAACTACAATGCTTTTCAGCACACTTAGTATTGCACAAACTACAGTTAACTACCCGCAAAGAGAAGCTAATTATCACACTCATTTTGGAAGTGGAGGAGGTAAATATGATAACGGTGTAGATGAACTTGGGATGTGGGCAAATTTTGATGCTAAACAAGCTATAGCTTGGAGAAACTTTACAGATGATGGAACTACAACAGGTAATGCAACAACCATGGAAGTTGGTGATACTTTCAAAATTTCACTTGCTGCTTATCGAGCTTATGGTCAAATAGGAATTTCATTATTATCTTCACCTACTGCCACTGCAACGTGGGAAGATCGAATAAATAATTATGCCGTTCAAGTAAATTTAAATGGTAATGGAGGAGCATATACCCCTTGGGAAATTGTTTCAAATGGAGCAACTGTAAACCCTTCTACTATTTATGGTTCTGAAACTGGTACAATAAATGAATTTGTTTTTACTTTTACTTTAGTTTCTCCAACTAAATTGGAAGTTACTATAGAAAGAACAAATAATACAGCAACTTCATTTACAAAAACTGTTACAATCAATAATTCAGATATCTCAGGTTATTCTATATATGTTGCTGATAATTGGGATGGTGACTCTAATCAAGATATTTTTTGGAAACCAACAACAGAATACGTTTACGCTAATGTTTGGAATGGTAGTACTAGCTCTGATTGGGAAACAGCAGCAAACTGGAGTTCAAATTCAGTGCCAAACTCAGCAACTGCAAACGTTAGAATTCCATCAGGATTAAGCAATTACCCAACTGCATTAAACTCAACAACAGTTAATTATGGTTATATTGAATCTGGAGCAACTTTAATCGCACAAGATGCTTTTACAGGAACTTTAACTTATGAAAGAAGTTTAGGTACAAATAATTGGTATTTAATTTCATCTCCTGTAACCGGTGAAACTGTTACAGATTTTATGGGAGCTCATACTTTAGCTACTGGTACAATTAATACAGATAATAGAGGTATTGCTAAATATATTAATGACGGTTCTGCTTGGAATTATTATCAAGATGGTTATGCAGGTGGAGATACTTTTGCAAACGGACAAGGTTACTCTGTAAGTTTAGCTAACCCTGATGATATTTCATTTACTGGAACTATGCCTATTAATGATGTTACTATTCCAATTACTACTGATACAAATGGTTTCAATTTAGTCGGTAATCCTTATCCTTCTTTTATTGCAGCTAATAACAACGCAAATGGTACAAACAATGTTTTAAAAATAAATGATACTGATAATGATTTCTTAACAGAATCTACAATTTGGTTATGGAATGAAGGCAATAATTCTTACGATATAGTAAATCACACTACCAATAATGCTAGTTTTCAAATTGCTCCAGGACAAGGATTTTTTGTAAGTTCTAATGGTAACAATACACTTAGTATTACAGAAGCTATGCAATCTCATCAAGGTACAGATACTTTTCAAAGAAGTGCAAATACAAGAACTGAAATACAATTGATTGTATCTGATGGAACTAATACCAAAAATGCAGATATTTTTTATATTGATGGTACTACAACTGGTTTTGATAATGGTTATGATAGCTCTATTTTTGGAGGAGTTTCTCATTCTTTTGCTATTTATACTGAAGCCGTTTCCAATGGAACCGGTAAAAAATTAGGGGTTCAATCTTTACCAAACGCAGATTTAGAAACAATGATTATTCCTGTAGGAGTAAAAGCAGCAGCAGGAAAAGAAATTACCTTTACTGCAGAAGCATTTAATTTACCATCGGATATAAAAGTATTTTTAGAAGATAGAGCTACCAATACATTTACACGTTTAGATGAAACAGATAGCCATTACACCATTACTTTAAACAATGCTTTAAACGGAATTGGTAGATTTTATATTCATACAACACCAAGTGTTTTAAAAGTAAACAACAATACTTTAAATACAGTAAGTATTTTTAAAACAAATACCTCTACAATAAGAATAAATGGCTTACCACAAGGAAAAGCAACAGTTTCTTTATTTAATGTGTTAGGAAAACAAGTCGTTAACAACTCTTTTAGTGCCAACGGGGTAAAAGATATTTCTTTACCAAAGTTAGCAACAGGAATTTACATTGTAAAACTGCAAACTGAAACAGGAAATTTAACTAAAAAAATTATTTTAGAATAATCACTAAAAAACGACACAAATCATGAAAAAAAATATAAAAGACACAGATATTACTCGTAAAGAAGCATTAAAAAAAATTGGTAATTATGGTAAATACGCAGCCTTAACGGCCTTAGGAACCTATATGATTTTAAACCCACAAAAGGCACAGGCATCTTCACCTGAAGCTCCTGGTACAGGTTTTTAGTTTTTAAACAACCAAATACATTCCATTTTAAAGGTAGTAATTTTAAATTACTACCTTTTTTTTGTTTTCATTTTTGAGTACATTTTTTTTTAAAAATGTGACTATTTTAAACATCATTTTGTTGATATATAAAATAATTTTTTGTTGATAACGAATTAAAACTTAAATTTGCAGCGTATTCCCCTGTTAAAAAATACGATACTTATGAAAATGTTTTTTTTTCAGTTATTTAATTTTAAGGAAGTTAAACACACACCTACTAACAATTTGAGTATAAAAAACATCTTTTTTCTACATTCTTTTTTTGAGATTTCTTCACATCAAAAACACCACTTAGAAAAAAAACTTCAATACATAACGATACAACTAAAAATGGGGAAAGTCTCTAAGAGACTACAAAAATTTAGGCCAGAATTACAGTTTGTTCACAACTAAGTTAAGGCACAAAAACAATTAGTAAGTTAGGTATTTACACTTTTATGTAGCCACTTATAATCATTAATAAGAGAAAACTGCCATTCACTAATTGATGTAACTCACGTTAAATTGTTCCGAAATAAAGCACTCAATTACAGATAAGAAGTGACTTTTTACATAATAGTGTGTCATAGTTTAGTAAATTGTATATCAAAAAATTACATTGAAAATGTATTTTGTATTCGTAACATAAAAAAAGAAATTATTTTAGATAATAAATCGTTAAAAAAAATGAAAATCAATACCATAAAAACCCTGAAGTTCCCCCTATTCTTCTTCGTAGTATTTTTTTCTTTTTCTCTAGCCATACAAGGGCAAACTACAGAATCAGACACCAATTCAATAATAACATCTATTAATGACAATAGCGATATTGATAAAAAGTTTACAATAACAAATAATGGAGAAATATCTAAAGTAACCATTTTGATAGATATTACACATAGCTGGAGAGGAGATTTAAACATCACATTATCATCTCCAAGTGGTACAACTATTGAATTAATTTCTAACGAAGGTGGTGGTTTAGATAATCTAAATGTTTTATTTGATGACAATGCATCAATTAGCATCACAGATGATGTTGATAATCATAATGCTAATGTGATAAGAATTCCAGAAGAAGCCTTAAGTGCTTTTAATGGTGAAAATCCAGTAGGAATCTGGACTTTAAATATTGCAGATCAAGCCGGTGGAGATACGGGTGCTTTTAATTCTGCTACTTTAAACATTACAAACTTTCCTACAGATGCTGACAACGATGGTGTTACTGATAGTGATGATTTAGATGCAGACAACGACGGTATTTTAAATTCTGATGAAGGTTGTGTTACTACTACATCAAATGGTTTTACATTAAATTCCGCTTTAAGTGTTGCCGGAGATATAAATGCTGGTGGAAAATTAGTCTACGAAGATGCAAACGGAAACCAAGTTATTTTAGAAGCTGCAGGTAAGGCAGGAAGCAATAATGAAATTACAAATAACGGCCCTTTTGATGGAACCATAATAACCAACACCACTACTGGAAATATTGCTTTTGAAATAGGATCAAGTGACGTTAATGACCAACCAAAACTAAAAATTTCTGCATTCTCTGCTACAGGAATTCCTTTTAAAGTAATTTCTATTAATTTTGGTGAAATTGGGAATATGGACAATTCTACTGCTTTAGATGCTATTGCAATGAATATCCCAGGAAAATGGTCTAATTTAACTTCTGGTACAAATACCTTAGGGTCTGCACAAATCACAACCAATCCTGCAGGAGCTACACTAATTCCAGGAAATAATACAACAACACAAGCAGAATTAGATAGTTTCGATTTTACTAACTTTGTAGCACAAGGGGCAGTTTCCGAAGTTATTTATAATAATAGTGATGATACCATACAATTTGGTTATGGAGCAACTTTTACCCCAGATACCCCAACCCCTTCATTTTTCTTAATTGTAGATGATATAAATGTAAGTGGTGGAGGTCGTAATATTTTAGCTGAACTAATAACAACCTCTATAACAGTTAAAGGAATCATTTGTAGAGATACAGATGCAGATGGTACACCAGATTATTTAGATTCAGACAGTGATAATGATGGTTGTAGTGATGCAAACGAAGCCTATTCTGGTTCAATAGCCAATGCAGATGTAGATCAAAACGGTTTTTATGGTACGGGTACTCCTACCGTAGATAATGATGGAAAAGTTATAAGTGCTGCTTATAGTGCTCCTCATTCAAATTATATAAATAATGCTGTAAATACTTGTAATGCTTTAGACACCGATAATGATGGCGTACCAAATATAACGGATTTAGACAACGATAACGACGGTATTTTAGATTTTACTGAAAAAGGTTGTATAACAATTCCTGCGGCTCCGGTAAGTGCAATAGCATCACAAAATAGTATAAGTGACAGCGGTAATATTTATTCGTCGAACAACGAAAGAGCTTCTTTAAATAATGAAAGTGATTATTTAATTTTAGAATTAAACTCTTCTTACAATGTTCCTTCAGGAACTAATATTAATATTGAATCTTATGTAACAAATCTTGGGTTATTTTCTTCAATAGATTTAATCGTTGAACAGTCATTAGATGGTTCTACTTTTACCAATTCAAAAACTATTACAAAAAGTAGTTCAGAAGAAATAAGTACCTATACTTTAAATAATGTAGCCAAGTATATAAGAATTACGATGGAACGTAATGGTGTAAGTATAGCAGGCTCTCTATATATCGACTACGTAGAAGTGCAAGAATTCCCAGGCCCATGTGCTGATGAGTTTTTAGATACCGATGGAGACGGACTACCCAACTACTTAGATTTAGATTCAGACGGTGATGGAATCCCAGACAATATAGAAGCACAAAGCACCTCTGGTTATGTTGCTCCAAGCGGTACTATAAATGGCAACGGAGTATATACCAATTATACAAGTGGTTTAACACCCGTAAATACAGACGGAATAGACAACAAAGATTATTTAGATACAGACTCTGATAACGATG
Organism: Polaribacter marinus; assembly: GCF_022662535.1. GTDB lineage: Bacteria > Bacteroidota > Bacteroidia > Flavobacteriales > Flavobacteriaceae > Polaribacter > Polaribacter marinus. The sequence goes on along the minus strand of NZ_JAKQYM010000002.1, from coordinate 35,211 downwards.
GTGCTTTAGATAGAGAGGAAGCAAACTTATCTTTAAGTGGTACTTCTGGTGTAAATGGTTTAGATAATAATTACGATAACGGAGATAATTACACAGATGTAAACGGTAGTTTCGATAACACTCCTTTTGGAGAATTCCCAAACAATGGGGGTGGAACAGAAGTCGATTGGAGAAATGACCATTTTATTTTTACAGACAATGACAATGATGGTATCCCAGATGCTACAGATATAGATGATGATAATGATGGTATTTTAGATACAGAAGAACTCCCTAATTGTTATGGAAAACTGAATTATGAGTTTTATGATGGTACACCTAGCGGAAATTCTGTAGACAATATACCCACAACAGGGGCCGCTGGTACTGGTACTATAGATAACTTTGAAGTAACAGACGTTCAAAATATTGTTACACCAGCAGATAATGTGACATATAGTATTAGATATTCTGGCTATATCAATATAGCTACGGCAGACACTTATACCTTTTATTTAAATTCAGATGATGGTTCTAAACTATATATCGATGGTATCGAAGTTGTAAATAACGATGGATTACACGGTGCAGGGGCTTATATAACAGGTACCTCGGCACTAAATGCTGGTTTACACGAAATTAAAGTATTATTCTTCGAAAACATAGGAGCACATTCATTAAAAGTACAATACTCAAGTTCTACTTTATATCAACAAAATATTCCATTTTCTATTTTATCAACATCTTCTGATTGTAATTTTGACAATGATAACGATGGGATTCCAAATCATTTAGACCTAGACTCAGATAATGATGGGATTCCAGATAATATAGAAGCACAATCTACAAGAGGCTATATAGAACCTTCTGGAAATGATGCAGACAATGATGGTTTAGATGATGCTTATGACACAACACCAAATGGCAATGCAGATGGTACTGGTTCAATAGGTCTTATCCCTGCAAACACCAATTCTGGAGACGATTCGATACCAGATTATTTAGATTTAGACTCAGATGGAGATGGCATATCTGATATAATTGAATCTGGTAGTAATCTAGCAAAATTAGCAGGAATGGTTACTGGGACTGTTGGGAGTAATGGTTTAGTTGATGATATAGAAAGTGGTGATACAGACCAAGGATATACAGATATTAATGGTGAGTATGATAATACACAAACAGACAACTTTACAGATTCTGATGGAGATGTACTTACTATTGGTGATGTAGATTATAGAGATACAACCACAGACGGAACTCCTATGATTACACAAGTATATCAGTTTGGAGATGAAAGATGGATCGAAATCACAAACATTAGCAACACAAATAGTATTGCTGCCAATAGCATTCAAATTCAATTGTATAAAGACAAAAGTAGTACCGATTTAGATGCTGCTCCAAATACAATTCCAACTGTTGCATATACGATTACTTCTGCTTTAGCAGCAGGTGAATCTGTATTAATTAAAAACTCTAATAACAACATATCGATAGGAGTAGCTATAGATGTTGAAGAAAACGATGCTTTAACAGACTTTGAAGGAGCAGATGATATCATTACATTATCACCAGATAATGATGATAATTCTTGGGCAAACAAATACGATATTATTGAAGCTTTTGCAGATAAAACATCTTATGTAAGAATAGATGAAACATTATTACCAAATCCAACTTATACAGAGAGTGACTGGGTGGTATTTGTAGATGATGCTTTAGATCCTTATAAACTTAAAGGAGATGGTGGTCCTGAAAGACATCCTCACGATCCTTTAATTTCTGAAATTACAGGTGCTAATGCAGATTCTAATACATTATTAGGTTTGCATAGAGTAAACCTTACAACTAGAAGAAGTAGTACTTGGCTAAATGGATATCCTGATAGATCTCGTTATGTGGTAATTGATCAAAATTTAGTAGATCCAAACGTAAGCTTAAGTGCTAGAAAATTAAAAGTAAACTCAGGGAAATTAATAAGAATTACAAATGAACCTCTAATAGTAACCAATGAAGTTATTTTAGATGGAGACATTATTGTGGCAGGTACTTCACAATTTATACAGACACATACTAATTCAAGTAAAGTTAGTGGTTCGGGTCGTTTGGTTATAGAACAAAATTCTACAGTACCAAGTAAATATAGATACAACTATATGGGTTCTCCTGTAAATACTATTGGACAAACAACGTATACCATAGAAAATGTGTTAAAAGATGGTACAAATTCAGTAGTTAGTTATTGGGGAGCTATAGGGGTTGGGTCTTTTGCTAGAGATATTACATTTATTAATGGCTATGATGGATATTATAATAATACTGGTATAACATTAGCAGATTATTGGATTTACACGTATGCACCAAGTAGCAATGGAAGATCTAATTGGCTACATAAATATAAAGATGGGGCTATAAACCGTGGTGACGGTTTCATCTTCAAAGGACCAGGAAGACCTCAAAACTATGCTTTCTTAGGTTCTCCTAACGATGGAGAGTTTAATACCGTAAATGATATTGGCCCAGATGAGTCATATTTAATCGGAAACCCTTACCCTTCTGCATTAAGTGTTAAAAAATTTATTGAGGACAATATTGACTTTACAACTGGTACTTTATATTTTTGGGAGCATGTTGGAGAAGCTAATGTTATAGGTGGTCACAATTACAACGGATACATTGGTGGGTATGCTACCAGAGGGATTGCAACTGGAGTTAGTGCAAAAGCAGCTGCCACTGGCGCTGTAGACGTTAACATACAAGCAGAAACGGCAATCATTACTGGTGGTACTACAACAACTGTTTCTGAAGGTAGTACTAATGTAGATGTCGTAAAACTAGATGATGCAAGTCAATCAATAAAATTTGAGGACATTACTTATGGAGTAGATACCTTAAGAATTAGATATAAATCGGCTATTGATAAAAGAATTAAAATTAAAGTAAATTCACAAACAAGAACTGAAGTTGATTTACCTCTAACAACTGGTTTTGAAATTTTTAAAATTAAAATGTGTGTAGAGGCTGGAACTGACATTAGCTTTGAATCTTTAGATACAGACGAAATTCTAATTGATTATCTAAAATTAAAAGATGATGGAGATTTAATTTGTGCACCTAATATTGGTAATACAAGTTATACTTATACAGAACCTAAAGAATATATTCCTGTTGGTCAAGGATTTTTTGTACAAGGAGATCCGATAGTTGGTGGAAAAATTGAATTTAACAATAGTCAAAGAGAATTTATAAGAGAAGGAAATCAATCTGTCTTTTTTAGATCTGAAACAAGTTCTGCTGTTCAAAACAATAGTATTTTTGACCTACCCGTTATTAAAATTGGAATGGACTATAATGGTGATGAAAATGGTGAGAAATATCATAGACAAATTGGTATTTCTTTTAGTGATTACACTTCATTTAATTATGACAAGGGTTACGATTCTGAAATTTATGATATTGGTTCTACAGACGTATATTGGAAATTCCCAACCGATGATAAAAAATATGTAATTGCTGGAGTACAAAATATCTCAGATGATTTAGAAGTTCCTTTAGAAATTATAATGGGATATTCTGGTGACGTTACTTTAATGGTAGATGAAATGAAAAATGTAAGTGATTATGTATATATTACTGATAAATTAACAGGAAATTCATATGAAATTACGCAAGGTAAAGCAACATTAACTTTAGATTCTGGAGTGTATACAGATAGATTTGTTCTAGCCTTTAAAGAAAGTTCTGCTCTTAATATAGAGGATAACGTTTTACTTAAATATTTAAATATTTATGCAGATAATGATAATGACTTAATTGTAATTTATAAAAACGAAGAAGTAACTATCAAAAATGTTCAATTGTATAACATTCTTGGAAAGAAAGTAAGTCTTTGGAATATTAAAGAACAAAAGAATTCATACGAGTTAAAGATAAAAAACCACCTTCCTACAGGAATCTACATTGTTAGAATAAACAGTGATAAAGGTAAAATGATTAAGAAAGTTTTAATTGAATAGTTTTAACTTTCCAATAAAAAAGAGCCATCAAAATTTTGATGGCTCTTTTTTTTTATTAAAATATTTTTAGATATTATTTCTCAAGACTTTTATAGCCAAATCTAATTCTTCTTTTGTAGTAAATTTAGAAAAAGAAAAACGTACAGAAGCTTTTTTTTCATCATCTCCAGAAAGTATTTCCGATAAAACATGAGAACCTTTATTACTCCCACTTTGGCAAGCAGAACCACCAGAAACTGAAATCCCAGCTAAATCTAGACTAAATAAAAGCATCTCATTTAAAACGGGAAATTGTACATTCAAAATAGTATAAGTACTATTCTCTAAATCAGAAGAAAGTCCATTAAATTTTATATTTTCCGATATTTTTTTTAATTCAGAAATAAAGTAACTTTTTAAATTTTTTATATGTTTTTGATCCTTTTCTAAATTAGAAATTGCAATATCTAAAGCTTTTTCCATTCCTAAAATAGCATGTACATTTTCTGTACTAGACCTTGCTCCTCTTTCCTGATCGCCACCATGCAACATTGGTTTAATTCCAAATCCTTTTTTAAAAAATGCAAAACCTACACCTTTTGGTCCATGGAATTTATGAGCACTAGCCACCATAAAATCTATGGGGGTATTTTGTAAATCTATTTTGTAATGACCAATTGCTTGTACAGTATCCGAATGGAATAAGGTATCATACTTCTTACAAATATCACAAATCTGTTTTACTGGTAAAATAGTACCTATTTCATTATTGATAAACATTAAACTAACTAAAGTCTTATCATCATAATCTGATAACAACTCTTCTAAGTGAATAAGATCTACAACTCCAAATTCATCAACATTTACATAATCTACACGTATATCATATGTTTTTTCTAAATATTTACAAGTATGTAAGACAGCATGATGTTCTATTCTAGAAGTAATAATTCTTTGAACTTCGAGGTTTAATACTGCATTATGCAATATTAAATTATCTGCTTCTGTACCACCAGCAGTAAAAATAATTTCGCTTGCAGAAACATTAAATTGTTTAGCTATATTTATTCTAGCTGTTTCTACAGCAGATTTTGCTTTTCTTCCAAATTGATGTGTGGATGAAGGGTTTCCATAATTCTCTTTCATAGAAGAATACATGGTTTCTATCACTTGATCATCAATTTTTGTTGTTGCTGCGTTGTCTAAATAAATAGGATTCATAGTACAAAAATACGTTTAATTTATTCTACAAGATTTTGGTATATATAAACTTCTGTAGCTCCTAAACCATATTTTTTATATGAGGCGTCATAGTATTTTACAGGATATTTATTTAGTAAATAGTGTAATTCTGATTTTAAAACCCCTTCTCCTACTCCATGAATAAAAACTATCTTAGAAATTCTTTTATTTATAGCAAACTCAACTTTTTGTTTTGCAGTATCTAGTTGAATATTTAGCATGTCAAAATTATCTAAATTTCTTATAGATTTAGTCAACTTTTGGATATGTAAATCAACTTCTAAAACAACTTCCTTTTTAATTTTTTTAAACAAACTTTTTTTAGGTGAATTTTGAGATATTTTTTCACTAAAAAGCGGATTGTTTATATCAGAAAATTTAGTTAACTCATGTTGTTCAACATCAATTTTCACCAATTCAGATTTGTTAAAATTAAAAATCATACCATCTTCCGTTTCAATAGAAATATCATTTCCATTAACAGAAACTACTTTTCCTTTTAAAACATCATCTAAAACAGCTACTCTATTCCCAATTTCTAAACACATCCTTAACTTTATTTTAATTTAAAAAACTTACTTAAAGTTTATATTTAATGCAAAAATAAGAACATGAAGAGTACTATTACCGTTTCTACAGAAAACTTTTTTAAGGATGCTATAAAAAAAGTAACAATTCATGAAGACAGGAAAAACTTACTGCTAGGAATTGCTGAAGGAGTTGCAAAAGAATATGCCAAAAACAAAACAGTACATCTAAATTTTATATGTACACATAATTCCAGAAGAAGTCAACTAGGGCAAGTTTGGAGTTTTTTTGCGGCTAATTTTTTTGGTTTAAATATCAAAGCATATTCAGGCGGTACAGAAATAACTTCTTTTCATAGAAATACTATAAAAACATTACAAAAAGTAGGCTTTACATTTCAGCTCGTAGATTTTTCTCATCAAAACCCTAAATATTTAATTTCATTTAATGGAACTAATAAAAGCATTTTAGGCTATTCTAAAAGATTTGATTGTTTAGAAAACCCAGAATCTTATATCGCTATAACTACTTGTAATGATGCCGATAAAAATTGTCCTTTCGTACCAAAAGCCACATATCGATTTCATTTACCTTATGTAGACCCAAAAGATTCTGACAGCACAAACTTACAAGAAACTATTTATCTAAAAATAAATAAAAAAGTTGCTGCTGAAATGTTTTTTATTTTTTCTGAGATTAGTAAATTAATTTCCTAAATCTCTAAATTTTTATCATAAGGGATACTATTTAAAATGTGATTTATCACATTTACCCGAGCCTCTGTTTTTCTATTTGCTTGTATAATTTTCCAAGGAGAAATATCTGTATTTGTTTTTTTAAACATTGCATTTTTGTACTCTGTATATTGATCCCAAAGTTCTTGTGCTCTCTCATCTACTTTAGTCATTTTCCATTGTTTTAATGGGTCTCCTTTAATATCAGCAAAACGTTTCGCCTGTTCTTTTTTAGAAATAGACATATAAATTTTAACCAAATGAATTCCAGATTCTAAAATCATTCGTTCAAAATCATTTACCTGATTCATAAATATTTCGTACTCTTTTGGTGTACAAAAACCATTTACAGGTTCTACCACTGCCCTATTGTACCAACTTCTATCAAAAAAAACCATTTCTCCTGCTTTCGGAAACTGTTCAACGTATCTTTGAAAATACCATTGAGATTGCTCGTCTTCTGTTGGTTTTGGCAAAGCAACAATACGCATATGACGCGGATTAATCCTTTCTGTTATCCTTCTAATAGCACCGCCTTTTCCTGCAGCATCTCTTCCTTGAAATACAACAATAACTCGCTCGTTATTATTGATTGCCCAAGTTTGCATTCGAATCAATTCTACTTGTAACTTTTTTAACTTTCTTTGATAGTCTACATATCTTATTGCTCTATCCGCATTTAAAGGTTCTTTAGACAATAAAGCTAATAGTCCTTTTTTGGAATTGAGTTTTTTTAATTCTAATTCAGATAATTTCTTAATCATATTAATCTATTTGATGAATATTTGATCTATAATAACGCATAACCACATTTGGATCTGGACTTAAAGTGATAGATGCATCTGACTTTCCATCATAACCAAAATGAGATAAAACATGTCGCATCGCTTCTAACCTAGCTACTTTTTTATCATTTGTTTTTATAATTATCCAAGGACTATATGTTGTGTGTGTTTTACTAAACATTTCATCTTTGTAATACGTATATTTATCCCAAAGCTCTTGTCCTCTTTGATCTACTGGACTAAACTTCCATCTTTTTAATGGGTTTTCTTTTCTATCTTCAAAACGTTTTATTTGCTCGTCTTTTGTAATAGACAGCCAAAATTTTATAATAATAACGCCATCTTCGTACATCATATGCTCAAATTCTGGTACCTGCACTAAAAAATCTTTATATTGATTTTCTGAACAAAACCCCATTACAGGCTCAACTACCGCTCTATTATACCAACTTCTATCAAAAAAAACAATTTCTCCTGGATTTGGAAGTTCTTTAATATATCTTTGAAAATACCACTGTCCTTTTTCTACTTCAGTAGGTTTATTTAGAGCAACTAACCTGCTAGAACGAGGGTTTAAATGCTCCATAAACCTACGAATATTCCCCCCTTTTCCTGCGGCATCCCTTCCTTCAAAAATAACGGCTACTCTTTTATTATTTTTAGAAATCCAATGTTGAAGCTTAACAAGCTCTATCTGTAATAATCTTAATTCTTTATCATATAAATGAGTGTCTTTTACTTTTTGATAAAAAACATCTTTTTCTTTAATCAATTTTAATAAATCCTCATTATTTTTTGCTTTTTCAAAATCTTCGGATGTGAGTCTGTTGTCTAGATTCATGTAGTTTTATTTACTGCTCTAAAATAAATACTTTTTTTCATTAATTCCTTAAAAAAAGATTATTTTAAATAAGTTATTTATATTTGTAGACTATGAAATATCGTCTATTCTTTTATTTTTTTTTGATATCTCTTTATTCTTTTTCTCAAGAAAAATTCTCAAAAGAAATTAGCCTTATTACCGATAATGATTTGTATGTTTCTAAAACTAAGGATAGATATTATACTAGTGGCGTTTTCTTAAAATACAGATATCTTTCAAAAGTAAAAAAAGAAAATCAAGAAAAGAGAATTTTAGAATGGCAAATTGGTCAAGAAATGTATTCTCCTTACAAATCTGTTGTTACAAGCATTGAACAGCACGATAGACCTTTTGCAGGTTACTTGTATGCTAGTTTTGGTATAAATAGAGTTTATAAAAATTATAAAGCATTTAATACAACATTACAAGTTGGTCTTATAGGTCCAAATTCTTTTGCAAAGGAATTACAAAGTATCATTCATAATATTTATGGTTTTGTTGATGCTGTAGGTTGGAAACATCAAATAAAAGGAGCTTTTGCTTTGAATTTTAATGCTGATTATAATACTTTTTTAGCAAAAGACGCGTCTAATCACTTTGATATTTCTTGGATTAATTCGGCAAAAATAGGTACCGTTTATACAAATATTTCTACCGGATTTTACGGAAGAATAGGATTTAAACCTTTACAAAGCATTTTAAATTCTATTGCATTCAATAACAATTTAAACAACGAAACAACTAACTTTACGAGAGAAGCTGAATCCTTTATTTATATCAAACCAACACTTAGATATTCTCAATATGACGCCACATTACAAGGGAGTTTTTTAAATAAAAATAGCGATGTGACTAAAGAATTAATTCCACTTATTTTTCATTTAGAACTTGGGTTTCAAGTTACACTAAATAGGTTTAGCTTGGGATATGCCTTTCATTATCACACCAATAAATCTAAAGGACTAAGGTACAACGGGAATAAATACGGCACAATTGGAGTTAATTATTTATTGCATTAATCAATAAAAAATTCATCTTTAAAACCAATTAGATACAACTTTTTTTCAGCTCTAGTTATTGCTGTGTATAGCCATCTAAAGTACTCTTTAGAAACTCCATCTGGCAAATATGGTTGTTCTATAAAAACAGTTTTCCATTGTCCTCCTTGTGACTTATGACAAGTCATTGCATACGAAAACTTAACTTGTAGAGAATTAAAATACTTGTTCTTTTTAATCGCCATAAATTGTTTGTACTTCGATTTTTCTTCTGCATAATCTTCTTTTACTGCTTGATATAATTTATTAGATTCTTCATAACTTAAAGAAGGACTCTCACTTGTTAAGGTATCTAACAATAAAACGGTTTCAAAAGGTTGCATTTCTGGATAATCGACCATTCTTAATTCTACTTCGGCAAATTTAAATCCGTATAACTCTTTAATCGAAAATATTCTTTGCACTTCGCAAATATCTCCATTTGCAATAAAACCTGCAGCTGAGGATTCTTTTAACCAGAAATAATTGTTTTTTACAATCATTACATAATCTCCATATGAAATTTCATTTTCTTGTCCGCGAATTTTTAATCGAATTTGCTCATTATATTGATTGGCTCTTTTGTTAGAACGAACAATAAAAGCAGTATCTTCTATTCCATCTGAATCGTAAGCAGAAACGAGTGCATCTTCAATATCATAACCATCTTCTAATCTAATAATGTCTGGAAAACCAACATCAAACTTATAATTAGTTGCATTATTTTGCATTGAAAACCTTAATTGAGTTGCATTTACAAGAATTCCTGAATTTTCATGCTGACGCATAACTTCGTCCAATTCTATTTCTGTAACATTTTTATGATAATCATAATGTAAAGTATCTTTTTCTAATGCAGGGCTTACATCAAGTTTTACTGGTGGAAGTTGCGCTGTATCACCAATAAAGATTAATTTACAATTATGCCCAGAATATACGTACGAAATTAAATCATCTAACAAAGAACCCGTTTCAAAAATTTTTTGATTTTGTCTACTATCAGGAATCATAGATGCTTCATCTACAATAAAGACCGTATCTCGGTGCTTATTGGGTTGTAAAACAAAGTCTACAGAACCATTCGTTTGCTTCTTTGGAAAATATATTTTTTTATGAATAGTAAAAGCAGGTCTTTTAGCATATAGTGCTATAACTTTAGCTGCTCTTCCTGTTGGAGCTAATAACACTGCTTTCTTACCTGTTGTTGCCAAACTATTTACAAAAGTACTTATGGTTGTTGTTTTTCCGGTACCTGCATAACCTTTTAATAAAAACAAGGCATCTTTATCATCTGTAAAAATAAAATTACTTAAAAGGTCTAATAATTGATTCTGTTTTAAGGTCTGTTGATAAGGGAACTTTTTAATAAGTTCTTTGTAAAAATCGGAAGGTATTTTTATCATATAAAAATTAAAGTATCAAAGATACATTGATTTATGAATAAAAATTTTTATCATTAAAAAAAAATTGTAGATTTGCGATAAGACTATTAAAAAAAATATATCAAATGGGATTATTAGGAATGATTTTAGCAGCGGTTATTGTTGCTGTACTTTTAGCTTATATTGTTGTTAAATATTTGCCTTTAAAATTAAGATGGATTGCCTCTGTCTTATTGTTGTGTTTAACTGTATTTTTAGTTATTAAGATTTACGACGGAATAATGGAACCAATAATTTTTAACAAACAAAAAGTTGAAAAATATGCGGGTGTTGTAGAAAATTTAAAAATAATTAGAGATGCTGAAGTAAAATACTACGAAGTAAATGGTAACTACACTAAAGATAAAGCTGTTTTAATTAAATTTATCGATTCTGCTCAATTAGCTTTAACAGAAACCAAAACTATTGTTGAAAAAGAAAATAGAGGTGGTGGAGTTATTGTAGATGTTGAAAAAAGAGTAACTGATACAATTGGTTATGAACCCGTTTTAAAATACTTTAAACACAGAGATTACAAAAATATGTTTAAAGTTCCTGGAGTTCCTGGAAAAGAATTTGAATTAGAAGTAGGAACAGTAGAAAAGGTACAAGGTTTAGTAGTACCAACGTTTATTGCTAAGACTCCTAAGAAAGATATTTTATCAGGAATGAATGAATCTCTTGTAAAACAAGAATTAGAAGCTATAGAAACAGACCAAATTAAAGGTGAATTTGTTTCTGTTGGATCTTTAGAAGAAGTTTCTACAGGTGGTAATTGGCCTCCTTCTTATGATAAAAAAGATAGTGCAAAGAAAAAAGAGTAATACCATTTTTCAGCAAACAAAAGATATAGAATTATCCATCCAATTTAGTTTGGATGGATTTTCTTTTTGCGTTACCAATGCAACTTCTAAAAAAGATCTCTTTTTTTCTGAATATGTATTTGAAGAAACACAGAATAATCCTGAGTTGTTATTAGAAAAAATAGAAAGCATTTTTAAGAATGACACAAGCTTACAGCATGAATTTACTTCCGTTTTAGTTATTCATCAAAATAATTTATCTACACTCGTTCCCAATAAATACTTTAGCGAAAAGAATTTAAGTGATTATTTAAACTTTAATATAAAAACATTAGCTACCGATTTAATTGCTTTTGATGATATAAACAATCTTGAAGCAAAAAATGTATATGTACCTTATGTGAATATTAATAATTATTTATTTCAAAACTTTGGTGAATTCGAATACAAGCATCATTTAAGTATTTTAATTGAAAAATTATTACAAATAAAAAATACAGAAGCAACAACAATGTTTGTAAATGTTTCTAAAAATAACTTTGACATTGTTGTTTTAAAAAATCAAAAACTTATTCTATCAAATACTTTTGCATTTCATACAAAGGAAGACTTTATCTACTATATTTTATTTACAGCAGAACAGCTACAATTAAATACAGAAGAATTGAAACTTCAATTTATTGGTGATATTGAAGAAGCATCTGAAATTTACAAAATAACTTATCAATACATTAGAAATGTTTCTTTTTTAGAAAGTAAAAACAGCCTTTTTAATGATTTCAAAGTATCTAAACATTCTAACTTTATACTATTAGGTTCATGAGAATAATTTCTGGAAAACACAAAAGTAGACGTTTAACAGCGCCTAAAAACTTACCTGTTCGTCCAACAACAGATATGGCCAAAGAATCGTTGTTTAACATCTTAAATAACACCTATTATTTTGATAATATTTCTGTAATAGATTTATTTTCCGGTACAGGAAACATCAGTTATGAATTTGCTTCAAGAGGAACCAAAGACATTTATGCAATCGATGCTCATTTTGGTTGTATAAAGTTTATTAATGAAACTTCAAAAGAGTTAGACTTACCCATTAACACGTTTAAAAGTGATGTTTACAAATTTTTAGAAAAAACCACTTTGCAAGCTGATGTAATTTTTGCAGATCCTCCTTATGATTTTGACGCAGAACAATTTTTAAAAATTGTAGATTTAGTTTTTACTCAAAAACTACTTAGAGAAGAGGGGGTTTTAATTGTTGAACATTCTAAACATACAGATTTATCAAAACATGAAAATCATAGTTATGATAAACGTTACGGTGGAAATGTTTTTAGTTTCTTTGAAAACTAATTCTTTATATTTTCCCTAAGTACTCTTTCACTTTTTTAGCTAATTCAGTCTGTAAAGCTAGCTTAAAGCAATAACTTTACACAAGTTATAAATTATTAGAAAGAATTACTTTTGTTTAAATAAACCTCACATACAACACCTTCTTCTTTTTTATCTCTATGATTTTAATATTTTAAATTACACAACAAGATTCATAGAGTTAGAGCAAAAAAAATACGGCAGATGCCGTATTCTTAAGTTTTATGATAATTATAATTTTATAAAAGCGAAGTTATAATATCTGAAATAGTAATTCCTTCTGCTTCTGCTTTATAATTTTTTACAATTCTATGAGATAAAATTGGAATAGCAACTGCTTTTACATCTTCTATATCTGGAGAAAACTTTCCATTAATTGCTGCATGAGCTTTGGCTGCTAAAATTAAATTTTGTGATGCTCTTGGACCTGCACCCCAATCTAAATAAGTTTTTACTTTTTCTGTCGCTTCATTAGATTTTGGTCTAGTTTTACCCACCAAAGAAACGGCATATTCTATTACATTATCTGCTACAGGAATTTTTCTAATTAAATTTTGTATGGCTACAATTTCTTGTCCTGTTAATATGGCTTCAACATTTTGTTTTATAGTAGATGTTGTACTCTTTACCACCGCTACTTCTTCTTTAAAAGTAGGATATTCTAAATTTATAGAAAACATAAACCTATCTAACTGAGCTTCTGGTAAAGGATAAGTACCTTCTTGCTCAATTGGATTTTGTGTTGCTAACACAAAGAATGGCAATTCTAATTTATAATGATTACCAGAAACAGTTACAGAACGTTCTTGCATTGCTTCTAATAAAGCTGCTTGTGTTTTTGGTGGTGTTCTGTTAATCTCATCTGCTAAAATGATATTAGAAAAAATAGGTCCTTTAATAAATTTAAAATGTCTGTTTTCATCTAAAATTTCACTTCCTAAAATATCAGAAGGCATTAAATCTGGAGTAAATTGAATACGTTTAAAGTTTAATCCTAAAGCATCTGAAACTGTATTTACCAATAATGTTTTTGCTAAACCGGGTACACCAATCAACAATGAATGTCCACCACAAAATATTGATAATAAAGTAAAATTAACAGCCTCATGCTGACCAATTATTACTTTACCTATTTCAGATTTTAATAAGTTATATTTATTGACTAACTCATTTACAGCTTTAACATCAGACATTATTTTGCTATTTCTTTTTTCCAGTTTTTCTTAAAATCACATTTTCTATGAGATTCTCCTAATTTAATATAAGTGTCTTTTATTTTGTCTTTAGACCATTTCGTAATAGTTTCTTCTTTCTTTTTTTGCAATGCTAATTGTTGAATTTTAACATAATCTTCTACTAAATCTGCAGTATGGGTATCTGTTCTATCTTTCATCAAAATAAACTTATACATTTTTTCTCCAGCGCCATCTTCATCATAAAAAGCATAGGTCATTTCTCCTTTCTTTAAATCATTAACTCTTGCATATAAAGCAGGATCCATTCTAGTTAAATCAAATTTAGATTCTCCTGTATATGGATTCAGAATTAAACCTCCATTAAATTTTGTGTCATCATCTTCTGAATATTTTTTTACAGCTTCTTCAAATGTTATTTTACCTTCTTTTATTTCTGTAATAATCTTTTCTACACTCTCTTTTATTTCCTTTAATTTTTCTTCAGGAATTTCAGGTTTCAATAAAATGTGTGAAGCAATTCTTGTATTTCCTTTAACTTCATGTAATTGCATTAAATGGTATCCGAATTGAGATTTAAAAGGTTCTGAAATTTGACCAACATCTAATGTAAAAGCCATTTCTTTAAATTCTTTAATAAAATTAGATTCTTTAGTTACTGGATATTTTCCTCCATTTTGTGTAACTCCTGGATCTTCAGAATTAATTATCGCTTTCATTTTAAAACTTGCACCGTCTTCAATTTCCTTTTTTATTTTATTCAACTTCGCAATAATTCTTTCTTCTTCTTCTTTTGTTGCTGTTGCTTTTATAACAATCTGTGCCAATTCAATTTCTGCAGGAAATTGTGGCAATTGACCACTTTCTTTTAAACCATTAAAATACAAACGTACTTCTTCTGGAGTTACGTCAACTTTTTCAGTAATTTTTGCTTGTTCTTTTTCTATTAACAAGTTTTCTTTTTGAACGGTATGCAATTCTTTTTTTAAGTCGTCTAAATCATTAAAACCATAAGCTTTAATTACTTTATCTAAAGAACCGTATTGTTGTGTAAAGTATTGAATACTTTTTTCTACTTTAGAAGAGATTTCTGAATCAGCAATAACAACACTATCTACCACAGCATGATGAGCTAAAAGTTTTTGTTGCATTAATTCTTCTAACATTTCGCAATCTGTAATACTTACTTTTCCTTCTGTTCTAATCTCTATTTCTTGTTTAAATTTAGTGATATCAGAATCTAATACAATATTTTTACCTACGACAACTGCAACACCGTCTATTTTTACTTTTTGTGAATATAATTCTGTACTAGAAAAACCAATAAAGGCTATAATTGCAATAAGTTTAGTATATTTTAAAATTGTTGTTTTGTATGGCATCTTTTACTAATATTTTTTCTATTTCTCTTATTAATTCTATTTTACGTTTGTGTAAAATCATTTGTTTTATTGTCGGTTTTATATAGCTTAAAGGAGCTGTATCATTTCTTAATAAAACATCTTTTATAGATGCCAAATATAAACCTATTGAATCTTGTTTTTGAATGAATTTTGATTTTTTTAACAGTTTTTCCTTAGAAAATGGAAGTTTTAACAAAATGTTATCTAAACGTGTCCATATAGAATCGTTAAACTGAAAGAATTTAAAACTTAATTGTTGTTTTTCTAAATCTTCTAAATCTTCTATTTCATCTGATTTAAATAAATTAATCAGCTCTTTTTTATTAAATACTTTATTATCAAAATGAAGATATTTTACCATCACCAACTCTTCATTTAATTTAAAGTTTTCTTTATTCAAATTATAAAAAGCTGTAATTTCTTCATCAGAAACTATTGTATCTAATTGTTGTTTAACAAGTAACTCTTTATAATTATTAATTAATAAGCTTTCTTTGTAATTATTTACAAGATTATTAATTTCGTTTATTTCATCTAGACTACTATTCTTTTCTGCTTTATTTAACAATAATTGTTTTATTCCCCAATCATTTATATAGCTTTTTACAAAAACAATACTATCTGACTTTGATAAATTCTTTGGTAAAGCATTTATTAAATCTTCTCTAAATAATTTTTCGGTGTTAACAATAGCAACAATTTCGGATGTTTTATCTTCTTTCTCTTGTAATGTAAGATAATTACAAGATGATAAAAACATAATGATGATAAAGAAATTTGCTATGTTTTTCATTATTTTTTTTCGTAAAATTTAATTAATTTCTTTAATTGTCTTTTATTGATTTTAATCTTACTTTTTCTTCTTAAATCTGCAATCCAATTCTTTTCTAAAAAGTTTTGATAATCATTCATCACTTCTCCTTTGATACGCTTTAACTCTTTGGTTTTATAATTACTTTGATGTGTTTCAAAATAATGATTTAATCCAATAGAATCTTTTGAAGATTTATTCCAAATTTTTTGTTGCATCAATTCAAACAACAATAGTCCGTCTTGATACTCTTTTAGAGTATATGCATATTCAGGCTCAGTATTTGCTAAATTTTCTTTATAATATGCTAAAATTTCTGCATCTTTAAACATATCAAATAAAAGAAAAACTGGTAAATGTCTTCTATTTCTAATGTAGTTGATAAATTTTTCTTGAGTAATATTTTTATCGTTAATACTTAAAATTGTGTTTTGCAAAGAATCTTTAGGAATGGCTCTTAAATTTTTTTGATTTAAAATTTCTTTCGATTTTTCATTCTCTAAAATAACATATTTCTTCTTTAATTTATTGATTACAGCTTTTTCTGACAATTGCATTCTAGAACTTTTCTTTATTTTATTTGTAAGTTCTTTTTCTAGTTCTAGAAATGGTTTTAATGGATGTTTTTTTAATAATTTTACAATATGCCAACCAAAACGTGTTTTAAATGGTTTAGAGTATTCTCCTTCTTTTTCTAAACTAAAAGCAGCTTTTTCAAAAGGTTTTACCATAACACCACTACCAAACTTCATCAATTTACCTCCTTTTTCTTTAGAGCCAAGATCGTTTGAATATACTTTTGCTAAATCCTCGAATTTTTCATTCTTTTTCAATTTATCAAATACTTCGTTTATTTTATCTTTTCCTTTTGAAGTAGTATCACTTACTAAAATATGAGCTACTTCTACTTCTCCTTTGGTGGTTCTTAAATCATCAACTTTAATGATATGATATCCAAAACTTGTTTTAAAAGGCATAGAAATTTCACCTACTTTTGTAGAATACGCTGCTTTTTCAAAGGGATATACCATTTTAAAAGCAGAAAAATAACCTAAATTTCCTTTATTTCCTTTTCTTCTAGTTTTGGGATCATCTTGTGCTGATTTATCTTCAGAAACTTCAACTGCAACTTTTTCAAAACCTTCTCCTTTAATTATTCGGTCTCTGATTTTCATAATTTTATTATAGGCAACTAATGTATCTTTTGGAGCAGCATCTCTTGGCATTCTTATTAAGATATGTTTTGCTTTAATTTCATTTTTAGTTCTAAAATAAGCCTCTTTAACCAATGATTTTATAAAAGTTGTATCTTGCATATAAGGTGCAAATAGCTGATTTTTATACGTTTCTATCTCTCTTTTATAAGACGGAAGTGTATCTAACTTAATACTGTATGCTTCTTTAACTTTTAGTTTGTAATTAATAAAAAGTTCTAAATTATTCGTTACATTTTTAGACTCTTCATTATCTATTGCATCTAGATTTTTCTCGTAAACTCTTTTAAACTCTGCAACTGTAGTTTTATCATTATCAATAGTCAATAATGTTTTGCTATTTTGTTGTGAAAAAACTGATAATGAACAACTTAAAATAAATAATGTTAAAATTTTTCTCATACTTTTATAATGATATTATACCTTTAATTTTCTCTGCTTTTAAATAATACGAAATTACTTCGTCTGCATCTTTAATCTTTAAAACTATAGAAACACTAATATATTTTCCGGTTTTAGATTTTTTTGTATTTATAACCGCCCCGGTATTATTAAATAAGTCTTCTACTTCTTTTTCTTGATTTTCATCTGTAGGCACAATAAATTTATACAAATAATCTGCAGGAAACTTAGTAGTACCTTCTAATTGAGATTTTAATTTTTTGTAGAACTCTTTTTTGTCTTCCATAATTTCATCTAGTATTACAAACTATTTTACAAATAGCAAACCACAAAATTACATTAAAAATTAGTTTTATAAAGCGAATGATTTATTTTTGTAACATGCAGCAGAAAATTGTTTTAATTGGTGGCCCTGGAACAGGAAAAACTACAGTACTTAACGAAGTAAAAAAAAGAGGGTTTTATTGTTTTGAAGAAATTTCTAGAGAAGTTACTCTCAAAGCTCAAAAACAAGGAATAGATCAATTGTTTTTAACAGAACCTTTATTGTTTAGTAAAATGCTTTTAGAAGGAAGAGAAGAACAGTATCTTTCTGCCCACAAAAGCAAAGAAAACCTTGTTTTTTTTGATAGAGGAATCCCTGATATTCATGCTTATATGAACTATTTCAAAACAGATTTCCCTTCTTACTTTTTAGAAAAAAGTTTAAAATACAAGTATGATAAAATCTTTCATTTCTCTCCTTGGGAAGAAATACATACAACCGATAACGAACGTTACGAAACTTTCGAAGAATCAATCATTATTGATGATTTTTTAATCAATGCGTACCAAGAAGTAGGCTACAATATTATTAATGTTCCTTTCGGCTCTATTAAAGAACGTACCGATTTTATCATTAATTCGCTTGCATGCGGTTTATGATTTCTGCAAAAGAAATATTATTAAAATATTGGGGATTTTCTACTTTTAGAAAACCTCAAGAAGAAATTATTAACTCCGTTTTAAACAAAAAGGATATTATAACTTTACTTCCTACAGGTGGTGGAAAATCTATTTGTTTTCAAGTTCCTGCATTAGTGCAAGAAGGTACTTGTTTGGTAATTTCTCCATTAATAGCACTCATGCAAGATCAAGTAGAGAACTTAAAAAAGCTGAACATTAAAGCAACTTTAATTCCTTCTAACAAAAAACAAGAAGAAATAATTACCCTTTTTGATAATATAAAATTCGGTAATTATAAATTTCTATATATTTCTCCAGAAAGATTACAGTCAAATTTTATTCAACAAAAAATTAAGCAATTAAACATTAATTTAATTGCAATTGATGAAGCTCATTGTATTTCTGAATGGGGACATGATTTTAGACCCTCCTACAGAAATATAAAAATTCTTAGAAGTTTAAAACCAGAGGTAAATTTTATTGCTTTAACAGCTACAGCAAATAAAAAAGTATTAGAAGATATTGCTAATAATTTAGAGTTAAGCAATCCTATAATTTGTAAAAAATCTTTTTTTCGAAAAAATTTAGCTTATCAAATTTTTACAGTTGAAGATAAATTACTTCGATTACAACAAATTTTTACTAAAACGAAATCTCCTGCAATAGTCTACGTTAATTCAAGAAAAAAAACAGAAGAAATTTCAAATTATTTAAATGCTAACCATTTTAAAAGTAGTTTTTACCATGGAGGATTATCACCCATAGAAAAGCAAAGATCTTTTACAAATTGGATGATTGAAGAAACACCAATTATTGTAGCAACAAATGCTTTTGGAATGGGAATAGACAAACCAAATGTAGGATTGGTAATACACTATAATTTACCTTCTAGCATAGAAAACTACATACAAGAAACAGGTAGAGCAGGCAGAAATGGTAAAAAATCATTTGCCGTTTTATTACAAAATGAAAATGATGTTTTTCTTTTTAAAGAGCAAATAAAAAAATCTTTACCAAATATTCCTGAAATTAAAGAAATACATAAAAAATTATACCAGCATTTTCATATCGCTAATGGAGAAATTCTCGAAGAATCTTTCAATTTTAATTTGTTAGATTTTAGTAAAAAGTACAATTTCTCTACATTTAAAGTAGATGCTACCCTTAAAATTTTAGCTAATAATGGAGTTTTTGAAATAAGCAATAATTACAACCAAAAATCTAGTTTACAATTCATTGCAAATCATAAGAGTGTACTAAATTACATTCATAAAAATGATTCATTAAAAAAATTCGTCAACACTATTTTAAGAACTTATGGAGGTCTTTTTGAACAAGAAACAAAAATAAACGAATTTATAATAGCTAAAAAATCTGGTATTACTTCTAAGCAAGTTGTCCATAATTTAAAACAATTAGAAAAAGCAAATCTGGTAGAGTATAAACCAGTAAATTCTGATGCAGAAATTACTTTTTTAGTTCCAAGAGAAGATGACAGAACAATAAACCGTTTTTTAAAAGAGATAAAACAATTCATATCACAAAAAAACAAAAAAGCTTCAGATTTTATAACATTTATAAAAAACAATAAAGTTTGTAGAAGTATTCAACTTTTAGAATATTTTGACGAACACTCAAATATAAAGTGTGGTATTTGTGATGTTTGTTTATCAGAAAAAAGAAAAACAAAAAAAGATCTTTCTCAAGAAATTTTAGATTTACTAAAAAACGACAAAAAAATGACATCACAAGAAATAAGTTATTTTTTAAATACAGATGAACAAGGCATTTTAATACATTTGCGACAATTATTATCAGAAGATAAGTTACAAATCAACAACCAGAATAAATTTCTACTAAACAAATAAATATGAAAGATTTACGTATCGTTTTTATGGGAACTCCAGATTTTGCAGTTACTATTTTACAACATTTGGTAGAAAACAAATACAATGTAGTTGGGGTAATTACTGCCCCAGACAAACCAGCTGGAAGAGGAAGAAAACTAAATCAATCTGCAGTTAAAAAGTATGCTTTACCTCAAAACCTAAAAATTCTTCAACCTAAAAATTTAAAAAATCAAGATTTTATAGATGATTTAGAAAGTTTAAAAGCCAATTTACAAATTGTTGTTGCTTTTAGAATGTTACCTAAAGTTGTTTGGAAAATGCCCCAATACGGAACATTTAATTTACACGCGTCTCTCTTACCAGCATATAGAGGAGCAGCACCAATACATTGGTCTATAATTAATGGAGAAACAAAAACAGGTGTTACCACTTTTTTTATTGATGATAAAATTGACACCGGAGAAATTATCTTGCAAGAGGAAATTACTATTTCAACAAAAGAAACCGTTGGTTCTTTACATGATAAACTAATGTTTTTAGGAGCAGATTTGGTTGGTAAAACTGTAGACTTAATTGCTAATGGTAATGTTATAACTAAAAAACAACCAGAATTAGAAGAAAAATCGGCTCCAAAACTAAATTCTGATAATACAAAAATTGATTGGACAGATACCTTAGACAATATATATAATAAAATTCGTGGTTTAAATCCGTTTCCAACAGCATGGACTGTTATATTTAATGACAAAGAAGAAATCTCTGCTAAAATTTATGGTATTTCTAAAGAAGAAGAAAATCATAATTTTGAAATTGGTAAAATAATTGCTTCAAAAAAAGAGCTAAAAGTAGCTGTAGTAAAAGGATTCATTATTATTAATGAAATCAAACTTTCGGGTAAGAAAAAAATGGATGCAAAAAGCTTGCTAAATGGCTTTACTTTTTCTTCAGAAGCCAAAATGATGTAACCCCTTTATTAGTAAGCTTTCTATCGATTTTGTGTTTTACAAAGCATCTTTATTAACAATTTGCATACTTTTATTAACAAAAAGGCACTTTTTTCGCCTTCATATTTGCGTAAACCCTTAATCCGTCTATATTTGTTAAGCTTTTAAGCACAAAATAATATTCAATTAATTTAAAAATCTATTTATTATGAACAAGTCAGATTTAATCGATGCAATGGCTGCTGATGCAGGAATTTCAAAAGTAGCTGCTAAAGCTGCATTAGAATCTTTTACAGACAATGTAACTGCTGCTTTAAAAGGTGGAGATAAAGTTGCATTAGTTGGTTTTGGAACTTTTTCTGTTTCTAACAGAGCTGCAAGAAGTGGAAGAAACCCACAAACTGGTAAAACTATCCAAATTGCTGCTAAAAATGTAGCAAAATTTAAAGCTGGAGCTGGATTAAGCGACGCTGTAAACTAAAAACTTTACAGTTCAGTTATAAAGAAACTCTCTTTTTAAGGGAGTTTTTTTTATTCTTATATTTTACATATATTTACTTATGAGCCACTTAAAACCTAGAAAAGGTAGATTATTAATTGCTGAACCTTCTATTTTAAATGATAATTCTTTTAATAGAGCAATCATTTTAATTACAGAATATACAGATAATAATTCTGTTGGTTTTATTCTTAATAGACCTTTAAATTATACTATTAACGATTTATTACCTGATATAAATTGTGATTTTAAAATTTATCAAGGAGGTCCTGTAGAACAGGATAATTTATACTTTATTCATAGAATTCCTAATTTACTTCCAGAAAGTATTGAAGTTGATAAAGGTATTTTTTGGGGAGGAAATTTTGATTCTTTAAAACATTTATTAAATAATAATTTACTAGAAGAAAATGATATCCGATTTTTTCTTGGTTATTCGGGTTGGGGGAAAGATCAACTTACAAACGAACTAAAAGAAAACTCTTGGTTTGTGTCCGAAAATGATTTTAAAAACATTTTTTCTAGTGATAATGAACCCCTTTGGAGAAATAAATTACTACAAAAAGGAGGTAATTATAAACTTTGGGCAAATGCGCCAAGTGACATCAACTTAAATTAGGCCGTAGTTACTTCTAATATTTTTAAATTACTGCTTATTCTCTCAGAGAGTTTTGTTGTAAAAACTTTCTTTTTGTAATTACTAACAGGTTGAATCCCTATAATTGCATTTGTTATAAAAACTTCGTCTGCTTTTTGAATTTCAAACGGAGAAATTGAAGTTTCTTCTAAAGTATAATCTTGATTTTTTTGAAGAATTTCTATTACTTTGTTCCTCACAACACCTTTAATACAACCTTCCGTTAAAGCTGGTGTTTTAACAACAGTATTTTTTACTATAAATATATTTCCGTTAGTAACTTCTACAACACCTTTATTTTCATTAATTAAAATACAATTATCTAAATTATTTTCTTTAGCATAAATACTAGCTAAAGTATTAAGCATTCTGTTATTGGTTTTTATCGTAGATAATAACCCAGAATAATTATAAAAATCTTTAAAAACATCAATCTTATAGTTTTTTTTGATTTGATAGGTATTAGCTTTTACATCTATTAAATAATTAATTTCATTGGTTAAAGGAGTGTAAAGGCCTCCATCTTTTCTAAAAACATTTAATCGAACTCTAAAAGAAGAAGATTGATCTTGAACAGCAACTGTTTTTAAAATTTCTTGTTCAAGAAACTCTAAGGTAAACTTCATTGGAATTTTCATACGCAACATTCTCATAGAAGCCATTAGCCTAAAGTAATGATCTTCCCAAAACACCACCTTCTGGTTTACAACTTTAATCGTTTCAAAAATAGAATCTCCATATTTAAATCCTCTATTCTCTATAGAAAGTTTCACTTTTTCTTCAAATAACAATTCACCATTAAAATTAACCATTCGTAATCTATTTTTTAGAAATACAAAATTAAGGTATTTTACAAGAAAAAGAGCATAAAAAAACTCAGCTATTAGCTGAGTTTTTAATTTTATTTGACATTTAATTATGCCCCAATTGTATGTTTTAATTCATCAATTTGATTTTCCCATAATTGTTTTGCCTCTTCTACTTCATCTTCATCTTCTGCAAAATCAGTAATAATTAAAGAAACATCTTTAGTTAAAGCATCTACTTGAATCAAAATTTCAAAATAACTTTCATCATCTTCACTCTCTAACCATTTAAAACGGATTCTTTCACCAGACTTTTTAGCAATTAATTCGGCCTCTTCTTCTGTTCCCTCCCAAAAAAAGCTAAATATTTTTCCTCTAGAATTTACTTTATCTGCAAACCATTCTTGCAAATTAGATGGAGATGAAATATATTGATACAACATGCTTGGAGATGCATGAACTGGTATTTCTAAAGTGTATTTTACTTTACTCATTTTAATTTTTTCTTAAGTTGACAAGATAGGTATTAATTCTATTTTAAAAAAATTAAAAACACATCTTGCTCATTTATAAAAATCGATTATATTTGCACCCTCAAATACCAATGGCGAGGTAGCTCAGTTGGTTAGAGCGCAGGATTCATAACCCTGAGGTCACGGGTTCAAATCCCGTTCTCGCTACTAAAAATCTCAAACAATTTGTTTGAGATTTTTTATTTTACATTAGTTTTCAGGCTTTTATAAACAATTAATCGAACTCTTTCTGCTTAACACTGTTCTTTAAAAGAATTACATAGTTCTCTATCTTTTTCACATCTCTTAAAAATTTAAAATTTTATAGAAATCATTTTATTCTTAAAAGTTTCCTTTTATATTTCCAAACAGAGTTAAATTCTATTATAAATGCTACTTAAAATAATATATTAACTAAATCATTTTAGTAAAAGCATGATTAATTACATTTCAAAAAAAAGAAATTTAAACAATTGCTCCTTTATTATCAGTATTAAAAATAAGCCTCAAAAATTATTTATTGTGAAAAAAATCTCATAAATGAAGATAAAAACCTTTTATTGATAAAAATTGAATAAGAATCTTTGGTCATTGATATTTTAAAAAACATAATATTAATAAAACAGTAGAACCAAATTATGTAATTATGAATGTCTCTTTTAAAGATCAAAACATTGATAAACAATTTTTTAAATAGATTGACAATTCTGTAAAAATTTAAGCTTCCAAAATTTCTGGTTTCCTTTTTCTAAAGGTCATACGTCAAGATGAAAATTTTTATTAATTTTTAAACAAAAAACATTGCAGAAGTAAAAAATGATTTTATATTTGCATCTCTTTACCACGCGAAAGTAGCTCAGTTGGTAGAGCGTCAGCCTTCCAAGCTGAATGTCGCCGGTTCGAACCCGGTCTTTCGCTCAAAAGACTTTACTTAATTGTAAAGTCTTTTTTTATGTTTTATTTTCTCTACAAATCTTTTAATTTATCGCCAAAAAGAAATAATAAAATAATAGGTATTGCTAATAAAATAACCATTAATTTATTGGCTGTAAACAATATAGGATTTAATAATAAAGTAATCGCAAATCCTCCTATTGCCCCCCCTAAATGTGCTGAATGACCAACATTTCCAAGCTGCTTTTTCATTCCATAAATAGAATATAACAAATAACCTACTCCAAAAACATATCCCGGAATTGGAATAGGAATAAATAATAAGTACAAATTCATTCCTGGATATAGTAAAATTGAAGAATATATAATTCCAGAAACAGCACCAGAAGCACCAACGGCACTATAATATGGTTCGTCTTTATGATATTTTAAAGAATATAAACTTCCAGCTAACAAACTTCCAAAATAAATAATTAAAAATTCTGGGATTCCTAGAATAGTAGTAACAATATTTCCAAATAAGTATAATGCATACATATTAAAACCTAGGTGTAACCAATCTACATGTAAAAAACCAGAGGTTAATGTTCTAATTTTTTCTCCAGCTAAAACTCTACCTACTTGAAATTTATATTTATCTAAAAAAGAATAATCATTAAATCCTTTCATAGAAACCAGTACGTTAGCTATTATAATGAGTAAAACTGCTTGATTTATATTTCCTATCATATAACAAACATAGCAAAATCAATTTAGTAATGCTATTGCATTTTAAATTTATATACGATATTTGTATCTCAAAAAACAACTTTATGCAGTTTTTAATTTTCGCACTTACCTACCCTTTTATTTGGTTATTTTCTAGATTACCAATGAGAATTTTATATATAAAATCTGATATCTTTTTCTTCCTTTTATATTATATCATTGGCTATAGAAAAAAAGTCGTTTTCGAAAACTTAAAACTAGCTTTTCCTAATAAAAGTGATGAAGAACTAAAAACTCTTTCAAAAAAGTTTTTTAGACATCTAATGGATTTATTTATGGAAAGTGTAAAAGCTTTTTCTATTTCAGAAAAACAAATATTAAAACGCTACAAGTATAAAAACCCCGAATTGATAAATGAACTTACCAAAAAAGGAAAAAGTATTGCTTTAGTTGGTGCACATCAAGCAAATTGGGAATGGTCTATTAGCTTGCCTTTAGTTTTGGATATTGATGTATATGGAGCTTACACGAAACTGAATAACAAGTATTTTGAAAAAGCTGTGAGAGATTCAAGAGAAAAATTTGGCATTAACGGCTACAAAACTTCAGATACAGTAAAAGGTATGAAAAAGAATTTTGACGAAAAAAAACAAGGTTTATATGTCTTATTAAGTGATCAATCTCCTCAAATTCATAAAACATTTTATTGGAGAGATTTTTTTAATGTAAAGGTACCTGTTCACACAGGAGCAGAAATGCTATCTAAAAAGTTTGATTTAGCAGTTGTTAACTATGTAACTAGAAAAGTAAAAAGAGGTTATTACGAAACAGAATTTCAGCTAATAACTGAAACACCAAAAGAATTTGATAATTATAATATTACAGATAAATATATCAATTTAACAGAGCAAAATATTAAGAAACAACCAGCACTTTATTTATGGTCTCATAAACGTTTTAAACATAAAGATAAAGTGCCAGCTGAATTTTTATAAAGAAAACCAATCTGCAACTAACTTTCTTTCTATTGGGGTAGCAGTATTATGTACGAAATCATTTTTTATAGAATCGTACTTATAGTCTTTAGACCAATCTGCAATATTTTCTGATAATTCTTCTAAAGCATTACAAATAAAAGTAACTTCACTATTGGTTACTGTTGGATGAACTGATAAGCGAACCCAACCTGGTTTATCTGTATTACAACCATGCAAAATTTCATCTTTTATTCTATTTGAAGTTGCTTGATCTACGTTTAGTAAAAAGTGTCCGTAAGTTCCTGCACAAGAACACCCTCCTCTTGTTTGAATTCCGAATCTATCATTTAATAGTTTTACAACTAAGTTAAAATGATATTTTTCAAAATAGAAAGAAAAAATACTTAAACGTTCTTTATGATTTGGAGCCAATATTTTTACTCCTGGAAGTTTTTCTAAAGTAGTAAAAAGGACTTTGTTAATTTCATCCTCACGCAATTGAATCTTATCCGTTCCCATTTTTTCTTTTAACTGAATGGAAAGTGCAATTTTTATTGTTTGTAAAAAAGCAGGAGTTCCTCCATCTTCACGTGTTTCTACATCATCAAAATAATCATGTTGCCCCCATGGATTTGTATAGCTTACAGTTCCTCCTCCTGGATTATCTGGTACTGTATTCTTGTACAACCTTTTATTAAAAATCAATACTCCAGAACTTCCTGGCCCTCCTAAAAATTTATGTGGAGAAAAGAAAATGGCATCCAAATATTCATCTTCATTTTCTGGATGCATATTGATATCTGTATAAGGCGCACAACAAGCAAAGTCTACAAAACATAAACCATTGTATTGATGAATTAATTTTGCAATTTTATGATACTCCGTTTTAATACCTGTTACGTTAGAGCAAGCGGTTATAGAAGCTATTTTTATTGTTCTATGATTGTGTTCTTGAATACATTTTTCAAAACTTTTTAAACAAATTAACCCTTCATTATTACAAGGAACAACAACAACATCTGCAATAGTTTCTAGCCAAGAAGTTTGATTTGAATGATGTTCCATGTGAGATACAAAAACTATAGGTTTTATATCTTCTGGAATATTGGTATGTTCTTTTAAGGCTTCACAAACTTTAAGCCCTAAAATTCGTTGAAATTTATTGACAACACCTGTCATACCCGAACCTTCTGTTATTAAAACATCATTTTTACTTGCATTTACATGACGTTTTATAATATTTCTTGCTTCATGATACGCTAAGGTCATTGCTGCTCCAGAAGTTGATGTTTCTGTATGTGTATTGGCTACAAATGGACCAAATTCATTAGCAATTTTTTCTTCAATAGGTCGGTATAACCTTCCGCTTGCAGTCCAATCTGCATACATTAAATTTTTCTCTCCATAAGGAGATGTAAAGGTTTGATTGACACCTATTATTTGATCTCTAAATTGAGAAAAATACTTTTCTAAATTCATAATTACTTCTTTAAGATATTAAACCTAGCTCCAAAAACTATATTTCTTTGTAAAAAAGTAAAACTTTGCGAAGCTTTATCTTCTGGATTATTAGTAGTTCTTATATTAGGCATTTTTATATAACCATATTTTAAATCTGTTTGCACAAAAAAGTATTTAAAAAAAGTTAAGTTTAATCCTACTCCTGCAGAAATTCCCCAACCAGAAACATTAAATTCATCCCATCTTTCTTGGTCAAATAAAGTTGCATTTGTTCTAGGATATAAAATTCCTACTCCAAATCCTTCGGTAATATTTAATTGAAAATTTTTATTATTCATTCCGATTAAATGTCCAATTTCATCAAATCTTTTAAGCTCTACATTTACATAGTTTAAACCATCAGTATGTTCGAACTTTAAAAAATCGTGAGTTAACACTATATCATCATTATTGTATATACCATCAAAAGGCGTTCCTGCATTAATCACTCCATTAATTTTTACATTCTGATAAGGGCTCATTACATATTTCATATGATCTACACCTACAGAAATAGTATAGTTATCATTAAAAAAATAACCAATTCTTACATTTGTTTGTGGAATTGTAATTCTTAAAGGGTTGAAATAATCGTAAAAATTAAACGGAGTTATTCTATCTTTTGCTTTTACATTTTGTAAAGTAAAATTGTAATTTGATCCTGTAAAAGTGATATCTGAATTTGAGTAGTTTGCCCTATTCCAACCCCAATACACAAACATTTTACCTTTGTTAGATACTTTCTTAACTTTTTTTTCTTGTGAAAAAACAGTAGTTGCAATTAATAAAAACGATAAAAATACAAGTTTTAGTTTCAAAATATTATGCTATTATTTCTTTAATTTCTTTTATAAATCTTACTGCCAAATCATCTGCAGCTTGTTGTGTTTTTGCTTCTGTATAAATTCTAATAATAGGTTCTGTATTAGACTTACGTAAATGAATCCATTCATTAGCAAAATCTATCTTTACACCATCAATTGTATTTACATCTTGATTTTTGTAGGTAGAAGCCATTGTTTCTAAAATATTATCAACATCTATTTCTGGGGTCAATTGAATTTTATTCTTGCTCATAAAATAACTTGGATAGGAGTCTCTTAAAGTTTTACAAGATACTTTTTGATGTGCTAAATGCGATAAAAACAAAGCTACACCAACTAAAGAATCACGTCCGTAATGAGAATCTGGATAGATAATTCCACCATTTCCTTCACCACCAATTACCGTGTTGGTTTCTTTCATTTTAATAACAACATTTACTTCTCCAACTGCAGAAGCAGTGTAAGTTCCTCCATGTTTTTGAGTAACATCTCTTAGAGCTCTAGATGATGATAAATTAGAAACAGTATTTCCTCCTCCTAAACGTCCTAAAACATAATCTGCACAAGCCACCAAAGTATATTCTTCTCCAAACATAGAACCGTCTTCAGAAACCAAAGCCAATCTATCTACATCTGGATCTACTACGATACCAAAATCTGCTTTTTCTTTTACGACAAGATTAGAGATATCTGTTAAATGTTCTTTTAAAGGTTCTGGATTGTGAGGAAACTGACCGTTTGGTGTACAATATAATTCAACACATTCTACATTTAACTCTTTTAATAAAGCAGGAATAAAAATTCCTCCAGTAGAATTTACACCATCTACAACTACTTTAAAATTTGCTTTTCTGATAGCTTCAACATCAACCAAGTCTAAATTTAATACTTCTTCAATATGTTTTTGTAAATAAGAATTGTCTTTTGTATAAGTTCCTAAATCATCTACATCTGCAAATTCAAAATCTTCGCTTTCTGCTAAGGCAAGAATTTTTTCACCTTCTGCTCCGTTTAAAAATTCACCTTTCTCATTTAATAATTTTAAAGCATTCCATTGTTTTGGATTATGAGAGGCAGTTAAAATAATTCCTCCATCAGCATTTTCTAACGGAACAGCTACTTCTACTGTTGGGGTAGTTGATAAACCTAAATCGATTACATCAATTCCTAATCCAACTAATGTGTTTGCTACCAAACTAGAAATCATTTTTCCAGAAATACGCGCATCTCTACCAATTACTACTTTTATATTTTTTTTATCGGAATTTCTTGTTTTAATAAAGGCTCCGTAAGCTGAAGCAAACTTTACAGCATCTATTGGTGTTAAATTATTTGCTGTTTTCCCACCTATAGTACCTCTAATTCCTGATATTGATTTTATTAATGTCATTGTCTTTTTTTATTAGCAAAACAAAGATAAATTATTCTGATTTAGTTCTTTGAAAAAAGCATAAAAAAGTATGGAGAATATATAATTATAACAAAAGTTGGCAAATAATCTGCGTTAGGGATTGAAGCATTTGTTTGAGCTCTTTTGTGAAGTATGAACAAAAAGCGAGTGCGTAAAGCCCGACCTAAAAGGAAACGCCCAAATAAAAAATTAAATATTGTAAAAACACAAACTATGATTCAAGTTTCAAATTTAGAAATCGCAGAAAAATTAAACAAAAAAAGCCGATGCAAATTGCACCGGCTTTTGTAATATTAAATATTAGCTTTGTTTAAAAAGAATTACTTCTTTTTACTACCAGCTTCCATTTTCTTTTTAAGATCAGCTAAACCACCTATGTCTCCTAAAGTAGTTTTCTCTGCATCAGCAGATTTTTTAACTGCAGCTTTTACATTTCTCTTTTCTTCTTCTTTAAAAATAGAAGTATGAGAAACTACAACTCTTCTGTATTCTTTAGAGAATTCTAAAATAACAAAAGGTACTGTATCTCCTTTTTCTAATTTAGAACCATCTTCTTTTTCTAAGAATCTTGTTGGTGCAAAACCTTCTACTCCATCAGCAAAAGTTACAACTGCTCCTTTATCATTCTTTTCTTTGATTGTTCCTTCATGAGTAGATCCAATAGCGTAAGTAGCTTCATGAGCATCCCAAGGGTTATCTTGTGTTTGCTTATGACCTAAGTTTAGCTTTCTGTTTTCTACATCTAATTCTAAAACCTGAACTTCTAATTTATCACCAACAGTTACAAAATCTGATGGATGTTTAATTTTCTTAGTCCAAGATAAGTCAGAGATATAAACTAAACCATCAATTCCTTCTTCTAATTCTACAAATACACCAAAGTTTGTATAATTTCTTACTGTACCAGTGTGAGTAGAACCTACAGGATATTTAGTAGTAATATCTGTCCAAGGATCTGGATGTAATTGTTTGATACCTAAAGACATTTTACGGTCTTCTCTATCTAAAGTTAAAACTTGCGCTTCTACTTTGTCTCCAACTTTTACGAAATCTTGTGCAGAACGTAAGTGAGTTGACCAAGACATTTCAGAAACGTGAATTAATCCTTCTACTCCTTGTTCTACTTCTACAAATGCTCCATAATCAGCTAAAACAACAACTTCACCAGTTACTTTATCTCCTACTTTTAAGTTGGTATCTAAAGCTTCCCAAGGATGAGCAGATAATTGTTTTAATCCTAATTGAATTCTAGATTTGTTATCATCAAAGTCTAAAATTACAACGTTTAATTTTTGGTCTAATTCTACAACCTCATTTGGATGGTTGATTCTAGACCAAGATAAATCAGTAATATGTACTAATCCGTCTACACCACCTAAATCAACAAAGACACCATAAGAAGTAATATTTTTAACAATACCTTCTAATACTTGTCCTTTTTCTAATTGACCAATAATTTCTTTTTTCTGTAATTCAATATCAGCTTCAATAAGAGCTTTATGAGATACTACAACGTTTTTAAATTCGTGGTTGATTTTCACAACTTTGAATTCCATTGTTTTCTCAACATATTGATCGTAATCTCTAATTGGCTTAACGTCAATTTGAGATCCTGGTAAAAATGCTTCGATTCCGAAAACATCTACAATCATACCACCTCTAGTTCTACATTTAACGAAACCGTTAACTACTTCACCAGTTTCATGAGCATTGTTAACACGTTCCCATGCTTTAATTACTCTTGCTTTTTTGTGAGATAATACTAATTGACCAGAAGAATCTTCTCTTTTATCAACTAATACTTCTACTTTATCTCCTTCTTTTAAACCAGAATTGTAACGAAATTCGTTTAAAGAAATAACTCCTTCAGATTTAGAGTTGATATCGATGATTGCATCTCTATCAGTAATTCTGATTACAGTTCCTTCAATAACGTCACGCTCGTTTACAAAACCTACAGTTCCTTCTAACGCTTTTTCAAATGCTTGTAATTTTTCTTCATCAACAGCTTCAATACCTTGTTCGTATTTGTGCCAGTTAAAATCAGCTAAAAATTGTTTTGGATCTACAGCTGGAGTTGCTGTTTCTTGTACTTCAGTAGCAACTACTTGCTCTTCAGTGTTTTTTGTTTCTTCAGACATTTCTGAATAATAATTTGTATCTTATTGTTTACCAGATTTTTAACGAAAAAAACGCAAAGAGTTGTTTTTATAAATTGTTTTATCTTTTCCTTTTCTAAATCTGTTATCGTAAAAAGGAGTGCAAATTTACAAAAAATACTTGATTTTTAACTAATTAGAATTAATTAATTATTCTTTTTATTCTTG
The DNA here is from genome assembly GCF_022662535.1 of Polaribacter marinus. Taxonomy (GTDB): domain Bacteria; phylum Bacteroidota; class Bacteroidia; order Flavobacteriales; family Flavobacteriaceae; genus Polaribacter; species Polaribacter marinus. Next base: position 2,591 of record NZ_JAKQYM010000002.1, on the reverse strand, counting down.
ATAATCAAAAAACTACCTTTGCACCTTTAAAACCTTATTGGGTAGATTTTAATGATAATGGATAAAAAGACAAAAGATTTAGTAGATAAAGGAATAATGCTTCCATTAATGGAAGAGTTTTACACCATACAAGGTGAAGGTTCTCATACAGGTACAGCCGCTTATTTTATAAGAGTTGGTGGTTGCGATGTGGGTTGCCATTGGTGTGATGTTAAAGAAAGTTGGAATGCCGATTTACATCCACCAACATTAGCAGATACTATCGTAAAAAACGTAACTAAAAATGCTAAAACAGTTGTTATTACGGGTGGTGAGCCTTTAATGTGGTCTATGGATTATATTACAGAACTGCTTCAAAAAAACAACATAAAAACGCATATAGAAACTTCTGGTGCATATCCTTTTTCTGGAAAATGGGATTGGTTTTGTCTTTCTCCAAAAAAAACAAAATTACCATTAAATGAATGTTACGCAGAAGCTGATGAACTTAAAATGATCATTCACAATAAATCTGACTTTGACTTTGCAGAACAAGAAGCTACTAAAGTTGGAGAAAAATGTCAATTATTTTTACAACCAGAATGGAGTAAAAAAGAAAAAATGACCGAACAGATTGTAAATTATGTAATGAAAAATCCTAAATGGAAAATTTCATTACAAACTCATAAATATTTAAATATCCCTTAGTCGTTAACTTTTTAATTTTTCATCTACTAGAGAACAAATTCTTTCAAACTGTTCTTGAATTCCCATATCTGAATTATCAAATTCAATAGCATCATTTGCCTTTATTAAAGGTGAATCTTCTCTTGTAGAATCAATTCTATCTCTCTCTTGAACATTAAAAAGAATCTCTGAAAATTTAACATTATCTCCTCTATCTATCAACTCTTTATAACGTCTTGTCGCTCTTTTATCTGCAGAAGCAGTCATAAATAATTTTAAATCTGCATTCGGAAAGACTACCGTACCAATATCTCTTCCATCCATTACAATCCCACTATTTTCGCCCATTTTTTGTTGTTCTGCAACAAGTTTTTTTCTTACTTCTGAAATTGTAGAAACTTTACTTACTAATTGAGAAACTTCGAGTGTTCTAATATCTTTCTCAACATTTATATTATTTAAAAACATTTCAGCAAAACCTAAGTTTTTATTAAATTTAAAAGAAAGTGTAATCTGTTTCAGGTTTAAAATTAAAGCATTATCATCTAAAAAATCTTTATCTACAAAATTATTTTGCTTTGCAAATAAAGTTACGGCTCTATACATTGCACCAGTGTCTACATAAATATAATTATATTTTTTAGCTAGTAACTTTGCTATTGTACTTTTACCTGTAGATGAAAATCCATCAATTGCAATTATTATTTTTTTTTTCATATTATCTTCTATATAAATCAATTTCTAAACTAAAAGTACTTGCATTTGCTGCAGAATGAAATTTAGAATATGCATAATTAAATTTAAATTTATTCATTTTTATTCCAAATCCGAAAGAAATTCCACTAAAAGTTCTTGCATTCTGTAATTTTAATTCAGCAGCTCTTCTAAAATTATAACCTACTCTTAAATTAATTGCGCTCTCTGGGAATAATTCAGCCCCAACTACAATATGTCTAAAAGTATTACCTAAAAATCCTATTTTTTCTTCTGTTACGTTTCCTTCCAAATCAGAAGTTTGTTCCGATGGATTTGCTACTGAAACATCCCATTGTTGTAAATTATCTATTGTGAAATGCCATTTTAAAGGTACGTGTTCTAATTTATAAGATCCTGCAACGGCAATTTTAAGTGGAAGCTTTTCAATTTTACCATTAAAAGATTTTATTTGAGTACCAACATTTCTTGCAACCAATGTTAAAGAAAATGGTTTATAAGGGCTATAATATAATATTGCAAAATCAGCAGCAACACCATAAGAAGTATAATTACTAATATTAGAGTTAATTAATTTCAAGTTAGATCCCATATACAAATTTGTCCATGGTAAATTAAAAGCATAACCAACAGAAATAGCAATATCACTTGCTCCAAAATTACCCGTTTCATTTCCATCCTCATCTGCACCAACTAAAGAACCATAATTAAGATATTTAATACTACCATGAATAGTTCCAGTTCTTCTTGATATTGTTTTGGCATAAGAAATAGATCCCACATTAATTCCTGCTAGATAACTAGAATAATTTACAGAAAACTTATTATCAATATTCTCGTTAATTACTGATGGATTCCATATTGGTTGATTTACATCATCTAAAAGAGTAAATACATCACCACCTAAAGCTATTTGTCTCGCCGAAGTAGAAAGATTTAAAAATTGATATACACTTTCTCCACCTACTTGAGCATTAATACTAGTAGATATAAATAAAAGAATTAAAGAAAATTTATATAATTTCATAGAATAGCAAAGAAACAAAGTATAAAAACAATAACGAAAATAAAACTAATTATTTTACATAAAAGAAATATATTATAATAAATCTCAATATATACAATCAAACTACCTTCACAATTAGAACAAAAATCAATTTGAATAAATTTTGTATAAAAAAAAATCCTCATATCGTAAGATATGAGGATTA
>NZ_JAKQYM010000029.1 GCF_022662535.1 Polaribacter marinus | reverse complement strand
TTTTCTTGTCCAAAAGTTATTGTCGAACATAAGATTATTATTAATGCTAGTATTTTTTTCATAATGTTTTACAACGTTGTTCTATATGGTTTGTTGCGTATTTTAAGCACTAATTTAGCAAATATTTACAGACCAAGAAAGTCCGCGAGGACTTTCGTAAGTAGGTAATAAGCCAGCAATAAATTATATACGGTGTTGGCAAATCGTTATTTTTTAAAGTTTTTCTCAAATTCCAAATCATTGATTGAAAGTTCTATTTTTCTATTTTCAAATTCATTTAGATTAAAAGGTCCTTCCTTTTTTTTATTTTCTTCTTTTTGTTTAATAATCCAATATTCAGTCTTTTTTTTACTCTTACTCTCAACTATAATATAATCTTCATTTCCTCCAATTTTTGATACAAATTCGGCTAATACAATATTGTTTGAATTAGTTAATGATAATTCTCCAGGGCGACCAGGATCAGAACTCAAATTATAACCATTATTACTCCAATATGATGGATCCCAATAAAAAAACCAAACGATTCCAATTACAAGTAAAATTATCCAATGTTTTCCTTTCATAATTTTAGTAATTATTCAGGCGATATTTATTGATAATATTATCTGTTTTTAATCTCAAAATAAAAGTTTGAATTCCAATATTAAATTTAGGATTGTTAATTAAATTCTCAATTTTCATTTTATTTATATTTTTCAAATTTTGAGTGAGTTATGTTTGCCAACGGTTTTGTGTATGAATAGTTGCGGTTTTGTGTGCGAGGAATTTCCGAAGGAAATTCAGACGTAACAAAAATGCAACTACCTTTGTTTAAGCACTAATGTAGCAATTTTTTATACACGTTGTTGTAAAACGTTTTTTATTCCGTTCTCAAATTCCGTTGTTAATTTATTCACTTTTCTTTTATTCGCAAACCAATGAAATGGTGAAGGACTTGAGCCAACTCCAAATGAAATACAGTTCACTAAAATATCATTTTCGTTATAGAGTATTGTCATTTGTTTTCCCCAATCAGTTCCAGAATCTTGCCAAGAAAAATTAATTATTGTCATTTGTTGGTTGGTCGATTGGATATTCCAATTATTTTTTTCCGCAATCTTTTTAATCAGATTTGAGTTTTTTCCTCTTGAAAGTCCGCTTATTCGTTTTACAGAGTTTACATTGAAAATAGAGTAAATTAATAGACTACTTAAAATGAATGATAGAATCAGAAAAAATATAGAGAAACCAATCGGTTCATTTTTATTCAAATCGGAATTTAATTCCATTATTGCAATAAAAGGAAAAGCAATAACAAACATTAAGTAAAGAAAATATTCAGAAATTCTTACAAATAACCATTCCTTAATAACTAACTTTTCAGTTTGTATGGATTTAGGAATATCAATTGGAAATCTGCTCATTCTTGGTTTCGTAAATGTTTTACAACGAGTTTGTGTTATTGAAAGTTGCGTTTTACGTGAACGGCTATTTTCCGCAGGAAAATTGAAGTGAGTAAAAATGCAACTGCCTTCGGTTAAGCTAAAAATAAGCAATTTTTTATACACGGTGTTAGCTACAGTATTTTTCTGTTTTATTAATGTTTTTATTCAATTTTCTATTCGTAAATACAAAACGAAATAAAATTATTCCGTAAAATGCTAAAATCGGTAGTTTCATATAATTCCAATATGGGTTATTATTATTATTATTATTATTAGAAAATCCCATTTGCCAAATTCCCATTATCATAATTGTTATTGCCAAAATTATTTCAAGCCAACCATTTTTCAACCTATTATTTAGTTTTTCAATTATGTTTTTCAATTCTATATTAAGTTTTTCAATTCCATCAAATTCCGATTTTGAATTGATTTTTTTTAAATGTTTTAGTAATTTTAATTCGTAAAATTGATTTGGTAGATTTAATACAAAGCTTAAACTCAAAATAGCTAAAAGTCCAGTTTTCTCCCATTTAAAAATTTCATAATTAAATAAATTAGAAATAATTGATAAAACTAAAATTCCTGCGCTAAAAATAGTAAGTGTTAAATTTAAAATAGTCATTCCTTTCAGAAATTGAAATCTTTTTTCAATTCCCTTTTTTGGTTCTCCGAAACTAGATTTTAGAGAAACTATAATATTCTTTCTTTCGTCAATTTTTTTCGTATTCATATTGTAGCTAACGTTGTTGTATAAGCTTTGTTGCGTTGGTTTAGCAGTAAAGTTACTAAATAATTACTGACAAAGAAAGTCCGCGAGGACTTTCGCAAGTATGCAAAAAGCCAGCAATAAAGTTTATACGGTGTTAGCCACAGTATTTTTTTCATAAATGTGGAAATATTAAATAATAATAAATAATTCCAAATATTCCAGCTCCAGAAATATAATTCAAAATTGTTTTCCAATTATTCAATTCCTGCGCAACTTTCAAGCCTTTATAAATTAAAATTAATTGCCAAATTCCTAAAGCTGCTTGAACAAGAGAAAAAATTCCGACTAATAATGCCAAAATAATAGCAACAGTAGATTCAATTTCCGTTGTCAAAATTCGCGCCATTAATACATTTACAATTATAAGATATACAGAAAAAGTCGATGGTAAATATGACCAACTTAAAACATTATATATTTTTTTTAAGTCATTTTTTCCGCCAAATATTTTCCCAGTTAATTTTATAAAAAATCCGACACTAAAATTTGAGAGTAAACCATAAACTATTCCAATTACTAACATTACCAAAATTGAAGCAATAGTATGTTCAAAACTATCAATTTCGATTAGTCCTTTTGATTTCATTAAATAATAAATGAAAATGAAACCATTAGAACTAAAAAACAATGAAACTTTAAACCAATTAATCTTTTCAGATTGAATTAATTCAAAAGTTTCTGTAGGTTTTTTCCATAAGGATTTTAGTTTCGTCATATTGTGGCTAACGGGTTTGTATAATAATTGTAGCGCTTGGCGCAGTGTGCGGCTTGAAGCGGCGACACCTTTTCAGTTTCTTATTTAGTTCCGATTATTCGGAGCTGCGTGAGACTCAGAAAGGCAAGCTAGTTCGTATTATTCCGATAACTAAAGTAGTTATTTTTAAGTACTAAACACGAAGGAATTATGGAAAAGCTATGATTAGTATACGGTGTTGGGCACAGTTTTTATTTTGTTGTACATTTTTTCAAACAACTCGGTTTTAACATTTTTTAGCTTTCCTTCACTTATGACATAACCCGTTAAACTTTCTAATTCAGTTTTTTCTCTTTTATTTTGATAGTCGGAATGCAAAGAAGTAGTTGCGTCAATTGGCAAAGACTTTAGTATATCGATTATACGATTGGATTGATTTTCTCCAATTTCAATATTTTTTGAATGCGCTAATGCTGTAACTTCTTGTATTAATTGATTTAACGAATTAAGTTTTAAATCGTCTTTTAATATTTCGTGAACTTTTGCATTAAAGTATGTAGTTGCTGTAGCTATTGAAGATAAAAAAGTAAATTTTTCCCAAATCACTTTACTTATACTTTTTGATAATTCAGATTTTATACCTGCTTTTAAAAGTACTTCTTGCAAATGATTTAATCGCTTGTCATTGAAATTGTCAATTCCGAAAAACAAAGAACCTACTTGTCCTTTTTTTACAATTTTCCCTGGGCTTTCAAGTCGAGAAACAAGGTAAACACAACCATAAGTAATCAGGTTCGATTCGAAATTTTTCAAAAGAATGTCTCTGCTATTTACTCCATTTTGTAAAGGAATTAAAACGGTTGATTCACTAATACAAGGTCTTATTTGTTGTATGATTTCATTTAAATGATATGTCTTTGTGCAAATAAACACATAGTCAACGAAATCAAAGTCTTTGGCATTGTCAGATATGATTTTCGGAAAAGAATTAAATTCATTTTCGTTGTCTAAAACCTTAATTCCATCAGATTTGATTTTGTCTAAATTTTTTCGTCGGGAAAGAAAGTATATTTCAATATTATTACTTTGTTGATATTCTTTAGCTAAAAGACCTCCAAAGTAGCCTCCAACTCCGCCAATCCCTACTATTAATATTTTAGTTTTCATTTTGTTCAAATTGTGCCCAACGTGTTTGTGTTATTGAAAGTTGCGTTTTACGTGAACGGCTATTTTCCGCAGGAAAATAGAAGTTTACAAAAAAGTAACAACTTTTGATTAAGCTAAAAATAAGCAATTTTTTATACACGGTGTTGCCAAATGTTGCTTTTTTATAAACCCTGATGATAATTCATTCAAGCGTTTTAGTATATTTTTTTTATAATTCATTTAAACGTTTTTACATTTTAGTTAATTCATGTTACATTGTTTTCAAACGTTGTTACATTTTAGTTAATTCATGTTACATTGTTTTCAAGCGTTGTTACATTTCAGTTAATTCATGTTACATTGTTTTTAAGGGTTGTTACATTTCAGTTAATTCATGTTACATTGTTTTCAAGCGTTGTTACATTTCAGTTAATTCATGTTACATTGTTTTCAAACGTTGTTGCATTTCAGTTAATTCTGGTAACTTTTTGTTTAAACGTAATTACTTATTAGTTAATTCAATTTTTTTTATATTGAAAACACACATTGATAAAATCATAAATTCCAATTTTCAGAATATGAGTGAGCGCAATTTTTGGCAACGTGTTTGTGTATGCTTTGTTGCGTTGGTTTAGCGTAAAATTAGTAAATAAAAACTGAATAGAAAATCCGCGAGGATTTTCGTAAGTTGGCTAAAAGAAAGCAATAAAATATACACGGTGTTGTACAATGTTTTTATTCACAATTTTTTAATTTTTTCCATTCAATAGTAATAGTTTTAGTTTCTGAATTGAATTCAAAATCTTTAATTTTTTCTTTACAATTCAAAAGCAAAAATTCATTCTCAAGTTTATTAGTATAAAAATAACCTAACAATTGAGCATAATGATAAACTGGCTGACAGCTTTTTCTTTCTTTTTCAGATAATTGTTCAAATTCGCTAGGTTCAATACTTTTAAATATTGGTAACTCAACTTTTCCTAAATTCAACTTTCCTTGTTTACTCACAATGTTTAAAATTAAAATTTTCAATCCATAAACATTTATAATTAGGTCATTTTTTTTGTTTTTTCTAGGAAATGCTAAATTGAAATATCCATCAAAGTCAGATTCAACTTTTTGTCCAAAGTTTTTAAAATATATTTCAATTCCAGGTGATTCAGATTTATCATGAAATAATTGCCCAGAAATTTGAGCTTTAGAATATTCACTAAATTCTAAAAATAAAATTGATATGTAAAGTGCTTTTCTCAAATATTGTACAACGTTGTTGTGTTATGAAAAGTTGCGATTAAAGTGAACGGCTATTTTCCGCAGGAAAATAGGAGTTTACAGAAAAGCTACTAATTTTGATTAAGCTAAAATTAAGCAATTTTTTTTACACGGTGTTAGGCGTAGTGTTTTTACTTTTCAATACTTCTTTTTTCAACTTGGTTTTTTAAATGTTCTGTCGTGTTTTCCGCTCCACGAAGTTATATAATATGTAATACAATCATAATTAAAATGTTCAAGATTTTTCCCACTTTCAAGAATTTCTATTTCTTTATTTGTCAAAAGTGTTGATACCCCACCACCAGCAGAAACAACAAATAATTCGTCTTTTAATAATTTATAAAAATTTTCAAGTGCTTTTTTCAGTTCCTTTTTGAAATTCAGTTCTGCAAAATTATCATAATGGCTATGAAAATTACCAAACCCAACAGTTAATTCGTTATTTTCAGTTTCAAAGTATAAATTAGCAACAGTATTTTCATTTTTTGGTTTTAGTTCAACCGAAATATACTTTTTTCCAAAATTCGATTTTTCTAATGATATATTTTTTAATAACTCTTTGTTATGCCTTTTTAAATATTTATAAACTTTAAGAGAATAATCATTTAACTCTTCACGTTTAAGTTCGTCTTTCTGTAATTTAAAAAAACTATAAAAATTATCTTTTATATTGCTTATTATCATTTCATTACGTTCGTTTTTTTTGACATTACGCCTAACGGTTTTGTGTATGAAATGTGCGGGATTAATTTCTGTGATTGTTCGTGTTAAACCCGAACAAAACCAAACACACT
>NZ_JAKQYM010000028.1 GCF_022662535.1 Polaribacter marinus | reverse complement strand
ATTTTTCAATTTGTGACAGATGTTTTTCGGTTGGTTTGAAGTTTGTTTCGTAGTTCATTCTCACATTACACACAACGTGTTTGTATAAGATTAGTTGCGTGTTTTAAGTACTAAAGTTAGGAAATAAATCACAGATAGAAAGTCCGCGAGGACTTTCGTAAATAGGCTAAAACCAGCAATTAATTTTATACGGTGTTGTACATAGTTTTATATTCCCTCAAGAATGTCTTTCTCTTTCTCAATTTTTATTTGACGCTCTATTTCTTTTATTTCAGTTTTAGACTTTTCATAATCAAGAAGATATGAGTTGTTGCTTGAACTAGTTTCAATTCGGGAAGAAATAATCTTATTACTTACAGCATTAAATATTTTTGGATTGTTAAATAAACAATCTGGCTTATCATCTATAAATAAAATTTCTTTAGATGGTAATTTAATATTAAGCTCCTTTTGTTTATCGTTTCTTTCTATTTTTTTTGTGTATTTACTACCTTTATTACCAATAATATTGATTATTTCTTGATCAAAAGAAATTGCAATTAATGACATAATTGGTTTTTTTTCAGCTGTAGATATATTAATATTATTTAAAGTAAATTCTCCTATTTTCCTTTCTGAATCATCGTGAAATTTTTTAACCCAATCACTTATGTTATCAACATTTTGCTGCATACCAAATAAAATTCCAAATGTTATTGATTGTCGTCGTCTTATTTCTTTTGTTGAAATTTTACAGGATTTATATGAATTATCACTATAATAAATAAACTTCTTTAAAAGTGGAAGTAGTATTGTCTCACTAAATATTTGAGGTTCTAGTTCAGATATGAAATCTATAATTTGTAAGTAATTACTTTTTTGTGATTCATAAATTTTTTGAACAATTTCTTTTTTCTTCGGATGACTACAAATATATTCAGCTGTAAAATAATCTTGTACAGATTTGTGAGACCATTTTAAATTTTGACCATCTCTTACAAATAAAGGAACATTCAGTTCTAAATCCTCAGAATAACTTAATTCTTTAAATTCTAAATTAATACTTTGATTTACTTCTTTCAAATATGCTATGAGTTGAATATCTGTATATTCAGTTTTAGCAACTTTTGAAGTATTAAAAGCTAATCTTCTTAAAACCAATCTAAAATCGTGAATATCTAAGCCAGATTTTTTATTACGTTTATATCCATCTTTAGACAAATCGTGATGTTTGTATAGTGCAGAATAAACTTCATCATAGAAAGTTGATTTTTTTGAAGGAATATCTTTGTTATAAGTATATGTTTTATATAAAAGTGATACTAAAAAAGGGTTAGTTAAAAATTCTTTTACTTGTGAAAATTTAATTTCAATACCTTCTTTTAATTTTTCTGAAAGATGATTATTATTTACAGAATCATATTTATCTATTAATTCAAATGATTCTTTTTTTGATAGTGGATTAATATTAAATAATTGAAAATCTCCAAATGAAGTAAGTTCCGAATCTGGTCTTGAAGTTAGGATATACCAATTTTCAGGAGCTTTAGAAGTCAAACTTTTTATATCCTGAATTACCGTTTGTCTTTCATTATATTCTATTTCATCAAAACCATCGAAAAGTATAGTAAAAGAACCTAATTCTAGGAATTTCAGAATTAAATTTTTATCAAATGATTTATCGATAGGATTAATTTGATTAAAAATTTCATCTAAAAGAGTATGTCTTTTATTTATTCTTTTAAGCTCAATAAGTATTGGGATTGAAATAGATTGTTCGATAATAGAAATAGAAATCCATTTCATTAATGTTGATTTACCCATACCAGCATTGTCTGAAATCAAGATTCTTTTATATTTTGTTATAAAAGATTCTTCAAATGATGAAATCTTATAATTACCTCCATTTTTAGAGGAATTTAATGTTATTGGTTGGTAAATATTTTTTATTTGAATTTGTTGATTTGGAAATACTAAAATATTTAAGTTCGAACAATTTCTGTATGTTCTAAAAAGATATTCTTCAAATTTATTCTCAAAATAATTATCAAATACTTTATTGTTAGTTTGTTGTTTTTTCAACCAAGATTTTAGTTGTGCAACTTTTGGCGAGATTAAAGTTGATATTATGGGTTCAACAAATGGTTTTGCTATTATAGCTATATCTTTAATTTCGTTTAATTCCATTTTTTCTTAAATTATGTACAACGTTGTTGTATATTGAAAGTTGCGTTTAAAGTGAACGGCTATTTTCCGAAGGAAAATGGACGTTTACAAAAATGCGACTAGTTTTGTTAAGCACTAATTTAGCAATTTTTACTATACGGTGTTGGCATTTCGTTTTTTTTTCAGTTTATAATTCCGTAATATTATTTTCTGATTTTCATAAATTCAACATTGAGTGAGAGTTCCGAAAAGTTCATAATTCAGCGTTTGAGTGAAAAATCCTTAATCTTTATTTTTCGTATTTCTCTAAATTCTACAAACTTGCTAAATTTAGAGAAAGAATTCCTCTTGTTGTTTTAGATATCTGAGTTTAAGTGAATTCAAACGTCTTATTTAGTTCAATTCTAGCATAAAAAGAAGAGAGTCTGTTTAATACTTTCAAATATTAAATCGGACCATTAACTGGTTCTGTTACTGGTTCTTCAAAATCACAAGAGACTTCCTGAAAATTGTCAATAAAAGGTGGTTCATTTCCACTTGGATTATTTGGATTGTAATTAGGATTCGATACAGGAATATTTACCATTTTAGTACAATCGTCTTCACAATTCAATAATGAAGTTAGAATAATTGTTAAAGCCAAAATTTTCGTAATGTTTTTTATTAATTTCATTTTGTTCCTTTTTTTTTTAAAAGTTCGAGTTATCAATGAATGCCAACGTGTTTGTATAAGCTTTGTTGCGTTTGTTTAGCAGTAAAGTTACTGAATAATTACTGACCAAGAAAGTCCGCGAGGACTTTCGCAAGTGAGCAAAAATCCAGCAATAAAGTTTATACGGTGTTGGCTATAGTTTTATTTTCTTCAAATTATTAAAATCAACAAATTCTGTTTCTACAGTTTTATAAACTCTATAAATTTTTCTAATTTTTGTCTTTCGTAATTTTTCCACAATAGAATTAATTCTTGATTCAGGTATTCCTTCGTCTATAAATAGAGAATAATAAATATTCATTCTAATCCATTGTTTGAACGTAAATCTTTCAGTGTGTAAATCGTTATATTCATTCATAAAGTATGGACTTAAATCAAAAAGGATTTTTTCTAAATCGTTTTCCAAATTCTCCAAGTTTTCAGAGTATTCAGATTTTATTTTTATTATTCCATTTTTATTTTCTACAAAAATTTTGAGTCCATATTTATTTTCAACTCCTTCAAAGTCCAAATCTGAATTATCTTCTAAATTTATGATCACATTATTTTTTTTAAAGATAAAGTCAGTAAAATTTTCAGCCTTGATAAATTTAAATTCAAATAATGAATCTTTACTTGTTTTGATGAATAAAGTATCATTATGCAATTTGTATTTCAGAGAATTATTTTTAATAGAATCGTTAAAAACATCTTTAAATTCATAAATAATTTCTTTTTCATTGGCTTTCCACTTTGCTTTTGTAGAAGTTAATTCCCAAATATTTAAAGAATCTTGAGTAAATTCAAGTTGTCCTGTTTCTCTAATATCATACCATTTTCCTAATATTTTTTTTTCAAATTTATTTCTCCCACAAGAAATTAGAATTAATAAAGTTAATAAAATGGTTAATTTGGATTTCATATTTTAATTATAGCCAACGTTGTTGTATAAGGAAAGTTGCGTTTTTTGTGTGCGAGGAATTTCCGAAGGAAATTCAGAAGTAGCAAAAAATGCAACTAACTTTAGTTAAGCACTAATTTAGCAATTTTTTTTATACGGTGTTGTACACTGCTTTATTCGTTTTTTAATTCCCAAATATTTCCTTTTTTGGTTTCATACTTTATAATTCCTTCAGAAATACTCCAATAAACTTTATTAATTCGACTAATTCCTTTTGTTTCTGTTTTTAAGATTATAACATCATTGATAGTTTTTTTCCCATTTTCAAGCTTTTGTTTTTCCAATTTCTCAAAATTTTCTAAATAAAATTTACCGTTTAGATTTTCGATTTTCAGATAAGAGTCTGAATTTTTTCCATAACCAGCATTAATTGAAACCAAAAAATTATTTCCAGTTTCTGCTTTTATAGTTTCATTAAAATATAACTGCGGTCCATCAGGAATAAATTTCTTCAAATCAGAAATTGTAATTGTGTCAATTAAATTCAAACTTTTATTTTCAAATATTAAAATATCTCCTTTTTTATATGGCATATATTTCAATTCCTTTTCAGTCAAATATTCCTTACATGAACAAATGGAAAATAATATTATTAAAAGTAGAATTGTTTTTTTCATTAGTTGTGTACAACGTGTTTGTATATGGTTTGTTGCGTGATTAAGCAACTAATTTAGCAAATTAAAACCGAATAGAAAATCAGCGAGGATTTTCGTAAGTAGGCTAGGACTAGCAATAAATTATATACGGTGTTAGCCATCTGGCATTATTCCGATTTACAAGTAAATTTAATATTCAAATTTCTAATAAATTCAAAATCATCTATCCACTTAACATTCATATTGTCGCAAACGTGAGGAATTTTAATTTTCGTTTGTTTTTTAAAATAGTCTTTAGTTTCTTTTGTAACTACGATTGCATTTTCTTTCATAGCGTGTGCAATAACCCAAGGGTCAGCTTTTGAGTGAATTCCGTTACTTGAAACTAGGTATTTATGATTTGGATTAGATGAATATATTTGTTTTAGATGATTTGTTACTTCTCCATCAATTTTTCTAATTGGAATATCACTTTTCTTTAACCACTCTGATAGATTATCTTCTCCACTCTCAATTTCTTCGTACACTAATTCTGGAATAAATATTATTCCTTTTTTACCTAAATCATTTAATACTTCCCAATACGATGGACAAATTTCGGGTGAGTAATATTTTTGCCAAGCTTGAATTAGAATGTTAGCATCAATACAGTAAACTACTTTTTCATTTTTAAACATTAGGCAAGTAGTTTTTCGAATTTTTGAAATTTGTTTATCTGAGTATTAAGCAGATTACTAGCAATTGAAGGTGATAGTGAGCCATTATTAAAAGAGTCCATCACTATTCTTGTAAATAGTTTACTGTTTTTGTTTAAACGAAGTAAATAAGCATCAGGACCTCCTTTTCGTTCTTTTTGTTTCTCTTTTTTAATTTTTTCTCTTTCTAAAAACTTTTCAAATTCATTTTGAGCATCTTGTTTTAAAGACTTGTATTCTGATTGAGAAATTAAATTTAAGTTTAATGCACGAACTAAAAAAGCAAACGAACTTATTCCAAGTTCTTTTGATTGTTTAAAAATCTTATTATTTGACTCAAAAGTATCATTTCCAAGTTGAGTTATTAATTCTTTAGGCATTAATGCATTGGCTGCAACTTGGTTGCAAAACAACTCTACAGGATGAAATTTTGATTTTGGTTTGTCTGTAAAATCAATTTCTATTTCATTTGACACACCTGATTTTGCTATCCAAATGTGAGCTAATTCGTGGACAAGCGTGAAAAGCTGTGGTGCATTCCAGTTTTTTGAGTTTACAAAAACAAATGGTGCATATTTATCGGCAATTGCAAATCCTTGAATTAAATCTCTATCTAAGACTAATCTTGAGTGTAAGAAACTTGCACGAGAAATAAATATTCCTGCACTTTCTGCTTTATCTATCCATTCAGAAATAGGTGTTTTTTTATAATCACTCGGATTAATCTTTAAAGTGTCTAAAATGTCTTTTGCAACAACCTCTGGATTATCGTTAATAGAATACTTACCAACAAATGGAAGTGTATTTTCTCCTATTTCTTCAAATAGTTGACTTATCCAATTTTGTTTTTCTTGAACTTCTCGGATTATAAATAAAGAAGCAGTATCTAATTCCTGAGAGTCATCTCTTCTATAGTCTTGAAGTGGATGAAAATCTTTTGGTACTTCAGGCAAGAAAAATAACGAAAAAGGTCTTCTAAAACTTTTCGCTAAGATTTTCGCTTGTCGAATAGTTGGAAAATCAATTCCATCTTCCCAAGTTAAATATCTTTCGGGTGATACAGAAATTTTTTTGGCAGCATCTTCCACAGAAATTTTAGCGGACTTTCTAGCCCACTTTAATATTTCAGATGTTATGAATGCTTTATCAGCCATTATTTTTTTCTACAAAGGTAAAATTTTAAATTGGAACGTAATTTTTTTTTTGCTTGTGGCTAACGTGTTTGTACAGGATTAGTTGCGATGTTTAAGCACTTAAGTTAGTAAATAATTACTGGCAAAGAAAATCCGCGA
>NZ_JAKQYM010000027.1 GCF_022662535.1 Polaribacter marinus | reverse complement strand
TCTTTTGCAAACTTCTGAATTTCCGCTGGAAATTCCTCGTTCACAAAATCGCAACTTTCCATAACACAACAACGTTGTAGCACATTTGAGAAACGAACTAAATGATAGAATTAATACTTTCGACTTTAGCTGAATTCGGACTAATTCGTGAAGATTATAAACATCAAAAACGGATAAGTAAAAAGGAAAAAGAAGACGGAATCAAAAGACCGATTCAAAAATATTTTATGCAACCAAGTGCATTAATATTTATTGCTGTTTTAGTCATTGGAAGTATAAGTTCTATTCTGTTTTTTACTTATCAAAGAAAATCTGTATTTCCAGAAAAAACGAAAAAAGAAATAACGGAAATGAGCGAGAGAATGGAAAACTGGAATAAAAATCTCGGAAAATACCCAACAGAATTGAATGAATTAATCGGAAATAGTCCTTTAAGAAAAGATTGGACAAAAGATGCTTGGAATCGAGAATATGAATTTACGATTACAGAAAATGGAAACGGATTTTTAATCACATCTGCTGGTTCTGATGGGAAATTTGGAACTGAAGATGATATTAAATCTAATTAATGTAAATATTATGGTTATAATAACTGAATTAAGTTTGTGAGTTTAATGTTAATAACTGTTTTTAACTTTCTGATATTCACAAGAAATAATTGATTAAATTTGTTTTATCGAAGCAATAATCTACATAATAACAATTCTGACTTTTATTAAAGAAGTATTCTTTTTTATTAAGAGTAAAGAAGTGGATTCCCTTTTTAAAAAAACCTATTAATGTTGATAACTTGTTATAAGGTTTTATAAAATTCACTTTTCTATTTCAATTATTTTTAGTAAAAACGTGCCACAACACCGTATAAAAATAATTGCGGTTTAGTGCTTAATCAAAAAGTCGTTGCGTGTTTGTAACGTCTGATTTTCCTGCGGAAAATCATCGCATACAAACCCGCAACTATTCTTATACATAAACGTTGTAAAAAACTACTGAATCGCGCCAGAAACAAATAATTTATTTTAAATTAACTTTTGGTTTTTAAGTTTGAAAACCTAAATGTTGGAGAATAAATTTTCAGAAATATGGAACACTTTCTCGCGAGTGAAAATTTCTCTAAATAGGAAAGTTTGAGAAATTTAATAAAAAAGTTTTACTCAAAAGCTTGAGAACCCAAATTGCGGAATTCTTACTCAACCTCTGAATTTATAAAGTTTGAGGAATTCAGCAAAACACTAAAAAAGGTCTTTCAAAATTGGAGAATTTTAGTACTTAAAAAATAATTTACTCAAACTCTGAAAACCAAAATTGCGGAAAAAAAATAAAAATGCTGGAATTCTTACTCAAACGATAAATTTGGAAATTTAGTAAAACACCAAAAATCAGAATTGCTAAATTAATTCTAAAAAAATAAAAATTGAATTATTAGAAGCTGAAAAAAACAAAACTATGGAAAAATTAAATACGCATTTTACAACAACTTGTATAAAAAATTGCTACTTTTAGCTTAAACAAAAGCTGTTGCATTTTTGTAAACTTCTGAATTTCCGTTGGAAATTCCTCGTTGACAAAAATCGCAACTTTCCATACAAAAATACGTTGCCAGTAATTTGAGAAAAACATTGGAAATCACAAAAAAAGACATAGAAAAACTAATTGAATTGAGAAAAGAAAACACTTTTCTTAATCATTTATGGAATGTTTTTTCTCGTGATTTTAGAGCAAAAGGAGAAATTGGTCGGAATGAAATAAAAGTTTGGAAACAGAATATGTGGAATATGACTTTCTATCCGATTTTCACATTTAAACTTAACGCAAATAATCATCTGACAAACATAACGGACAAATTAAATCCAATAGGAAAAACAATCGTTGGAATATTTTCAATCGGAATTCTCTACTTTGTTTTTACTAATTTCTCAACAGATTTTAATTTTTTGGAAAATTGGTTGTCAATTCTAATAGTTTCGGTTTTCTTGCTAATTTTTATTACAGTTTTTAGAAAACTTTATCAATCCGAAAAACAAAATCAACTTGATGAAATATTTAAGTTTTTAGACATAGAAGTTGAGGAAAAGAAACCCGAAAAAGAATGGTCACTGAAAAATATATTAATCAGATTATTTACATATCCGTTTTGTTTGTTTTTAATCGGACTTAACATTTTTCTAATAATTCCAAATGGACAATACATTCTAGCATTGGGAACTTTTGGATTTGTTGGATTTTATCTATTTGCGGATTTGAAAATGATATTTAAAAAATAAAAACTACTGGCAACAACGTATAAAATTAATTGCTAGTGCAAGCCTACTTACGAAAATCCTCGCGGATTTTCTATTCGGTTTGTATTTGCTAAATTCGTTGCTTAACCACGCTACTAATCTTATACAAAACCGTTGCCAACAATGTAAACCGAAATTACAGAAAGTGAAGAAATTTATAATAATATTTTTAGTAATATTTTCCATTTTTAGCTGTCAGAATTCTGAAAGTGAGAAATATATTAAAATAGAAAATGAAGCGATTAATGACATAATTCTTGAAATGACAAATTTTGAGGAAATGAAAAGACTGAATAAATGGAATAATGAAAAGCTTGAACTCTATATTGTTTCTGAATTAGATACTTCCTCTGTTTGGCTTGACAAACCGAAAGGTTATACAACAGAAATTAATGGAATAAAGTTATCAGAAAAAAACATCACATTAAATAAAGAGGAATATGAAAACGAATTAGCCGAATATAGAAAGGAAAAACAATTATTTATAAACCTTAAAAACGGAAAAATAAAAACCCGAAATCTGAACTATAACTTTCTAAACGAAAAATTAAATATTCATTTAATAGAAACTGAAAAAATTGAAAAATTAGAAAGTTTTAGCACTAAAGAAAACGAATTTGGATACTTATTCATTTCAAGAATAATTTTTAATCGAAATTTTACGAAAGGTTATTTACATTTTGATTTCTTTTGCGGAAATGGATGCGCTTGGGATAATAACATTGAAATAAAAAAAATTAATGGAAAATGGAAAATAACGGAATATTTTTCGGGAGGAATAGCTTAAGAACAAAAACACAGTTGGCAACACCGTGTATAAAAAATTGCTATAATTAGCATAAACTAAAACTTGTTGCTTTTTTGCAAACTTCTGAATTTCCGTTGGAAATTCCTCGTTCACAAAAATCGCAACTTTCCATAACACAACAACGTTGGCAACAAGCACTCACTCAAATGGAAATAAAACCTGAAATTGGAATTGGAGAATTAAAATTCGGAATGAAAAAAGCCGAAGTTAAAAAAATACTCGGAAATCCTGACAGTGAAAAACCAGACAAAGAAGACAAAAATAGGATTCTATTAACTTATAATAAACATAGAATACGTCTGACTTTTTATAAAGATGAAAATAATAGACTTGGTTATATTTTAACTTCAAATCCGAATTTAATTTATAATGGAACTAATATAATAAATGCAAATATTGATTTCATAAAAAATGAAGTTTTTAATAACATAATTAATAATTGGGAAATAGACGATTATCCTTCTTTTACAGCTCATTTTAATGAAAAATTTTGGATGAATTTAGATTCTGAATTTGAAACAGTAACAAGTTTTGAACTTGGTGTTCCTTTTGAAAATGATGATGAATATAAATGGCCAAAATAAAAAAGTTAAATGTTAGAAAAATCAATTGAACAATTAGAAAATAATTATTGGAAAGAGGAATCTGAATTTCCAACTAATTTAGTTAAAAGATGTTTTGAATATAGAAAAATTAAACTCTCTGAATTGACAATTGAGCAAATTAGACTTCTCATTTCTCAAGAAATCGGAATTGAGTTTTTAATTGGAATTGCATTAGAAAAACTTGAACTAAATATAATTGCAGAAGGAAACTTATATGAAGGAGATTTATTAGATTCTGTTTCTAAAATATCAAATGAATTTTGGAAGAAAAACAAATTTGAATTAAAACAATTGAAAATTATTATTGAAAAAAATAAAGAGACAATTAAAACAGAATTGGGAGAAAAGGAATATGAACGAATTTCGGAAAGAATAAAAGCCAGTTGCCAACACCGTATATAATTTATTGCTGGCTTCTCGCCTACTTACGAAAGTCCTCGCGGACTTTCTTTGTCCGTAATTATTTACTAAATTAGTTGCTTGAAACACGCAACAAACCATATACAAATCCGTTAGGCAACATTTGAGAAACCCGATGAAATTACCTTTTGATTATAAAAATGAACTTGCTGTAAAATACGACAAGTTGACTTTAATTCAGAAGATTAAAGAAAATGACAAATGGGTTTATGAATGTGTTTGTGATTGCGGAAACAAAACTACTAAAAGAGTTGATTCTATAAAGAGAAGTTTAAGAGTTGGACGAACTATTAGTTGTGGAAAATGTTTACGAAAGAATATTCAAATCGGAGATAAATTTCATTATCTGACTGTTATTAAAAAATTACCTTCAAAGACTTTAAGTAATAAAATAAGAGGATATTGGTTACTTGAGTGTAAGTGTGGGAATTTGCACAAAAGCACATCTGATTTACTGAATAATGGAAAGACCAAAAGCTGTGGTTGTTGGTACAAGGAAAGTAGAAGTATTAAAAGAAAATCTGAAGTTTGTTTCTTATATAAAACTTGTCCTAAATGTAAAAAAGAAAAACATCACTCTAAATTCGGAAAAGATAAAAACAGAAGAGGCGGACTAAAATCATTTTGTAGAAAATGTGTGTATTCATCAAAGGACTATTCTAAAGTTGCAATGAATAATTTTTTGAGAAAAAAAAGAATAAAACAGTCTACACCAAAATGGGTCAAAAGGAAAGATATTCTCAATATTCACAAAGTTAAATTCGAATTAGAAGAGCTTGTAAAAGTAAAATTGAATGTTGATCATATTTTCCCATTAATTCACAAGAAATACTGTGGATTAACAGTTCCGTATAATTTACAGATTACGACCGAACAATTTAATTTATCAAAACAAAACAGAATAAATACAACAGAAGTTTCTGATTTACTAAAAGAAAGTATAAATTATAAAAATGTAATTATTCATAAGTCAGTAACGGAATTATTGAATGATTCGCAATTAAAAAAAATAAAAACGTTGCCTAACACCGTATAAAAATAATTGCGGTTTAATGCTAAATCAAAGGTCGTTGCGTGTTTGTAACGTCTGAATTTCCTTCGGAAATTCCTCGCATACAAACCCGCAACTATTCATATACAAATCCGTTGCCAAAAATTGTCCAGAACCACTCAAACCGTTGGAAAAAAAACAATAAAACTCTTGAAGTTTAAAATGTTAGACACTCTCTCGCGAGTCAAAAATTTAGTTTTTAATAAAAATTAAAAAGGGTGAAAATATAGAGATTCTTAAAACAAAGTTTGTGGAATTTTTACTCAAACTTAAAATTTAAAAGGCGGAGAAATCTCGCTTTTTAAGAATAAAAGAAACCACTCAAATGTTGAATTTCCAATTATTGCGGAATGAAAATCTTTGCGGAACTTTCACTCAAACGCAAAATTTAAAAATTAGGAAAGATCTTGTAAGTCAAAACATGAAAAAAACACTCAAATGTTGAATTACCAATATTGCGGAATTGAAAATGTTGGCGGAATTGTCACTCGAACGCTAAATCTTGAAAATAATAACCAAAATCGGAAAACAAAAAACAACTTTAGGCAATAACGTGTAAAAAAAATTGCTTAATTTTAGCTTAATAAAAATTAGTGGCTTTTTTATAAACTTCTATTTTCCTTCGGAAAATAGCCGTTCACTTTAATCGCAACTTTTCATAGCACAAATACGTTGGCAACAAGCAAAAACAGAACGCAAAAAATGAGAATCTTCACTTTTATATTGACTTTTGTAGTTTTATCAAGTTGCGTTGATTCTAAAAAATCGATTCATAAACAAACAAAAATCAACCTTGAATTAGTAGATAATATCTATATAAAGAAAAGACTTAACGAAACGGATTCAATTCGTTTGAATAATGAACAAACTGAACTTTTTGTAACTGAATGGAATAATTCTACGTCTGAAGGACTTTATAAAATGGGACCTGAATTTTGGATAATAGTAAAACTCAAAAACGATTCAATAAGAAAGTTCAGAACAAATAGAAATTTAATAAAAGAAAAAAATGATTGGACTTATTCTGTATCCGATTCAACACTAATTAGCTCATTTTGGAAACCCGAATTAATTCATATATCGCAAACTGACTCAATATCTGAATTGTGGAATATTTTAGTTTTCGAAAAAGGCGGTTGTTTGGGTGGAGAACAATACATATCAGAAACGGAACTTAAAAGAGAGGAAAAACCACTCGTTTTTAGCGAAATGGATTGGAAAAATTTCTCGAAAAACGACAAAGGAAAACTGACTGAATTTCTAATAACCAAACTTTCTGACACAACGAAAACGAAAGTCCATACTTGCCCATTTTTTGGAGCGACAAATGGAGAAATGGCTGTTTATTCACTTCAGCACATTCACAATAAGAATTGGTTTGACTTTTTTGAGTTTAAAGAATATAAAGACAAGGAATATAAAAGCGCAACTGAACAACCGCAAATGTGGTTACAGAATATATTGAAAAACGAAACGGACAGAAAAAAAATAGCGGAATTATATAAAAACGAACTGAAAAAATAAAAGCCAGATTGCCAACACCGTATATAATTTATTGCTGGCTTCTTGCCTACTTGCGAAAGTCCTCACGGACTTTCTTGGTCGGTAATTATTTACTAATTTAGTTGCTTAAAACACGCAACAAACCATATACAACAACGTTGCCAAAAATTGCGCTCACTCATATTCTGAAAATTGGAATTTATGATTTTATCAATGTGTGTTTTCAAT
>NZ_JAKQYM010000026.1 GCF_022662535.1 Polaribacter marinus | reverse complement strand
GTGCATTTTTGTTACGTCTGATTTTCCTGCGGAAAATCCTCGCACACAAAACCGCACTATTCTTATACAAGACCGTTGTGCGTCATACCTGAAAAAACCGAAATGCCAGAATTAAGCAACATACAGACATATGAAAAATTGAATGGTAATGATTTTAAGCCTTCAATTGAGAAATTCGCTAAAGTTTTAAAACGAATTGGAGTTTGGAATACAGAAATCAAAAAGGATTTTGAATCTTTAAAATGGGAAGTAGAAGACAATGGATTTGTATATTTTTCCAATTCTGACAGCGGATTTTACAAAACATTATTTTCAGAAATAAAAGTCCGCCCACTTGTAATGGCTTGGACACCTGCGATTGATAAAACATTTAAAGACAATTGGATTTCTTGCGACTTACTAATTGAAACGGAAACAATACGGAATTTTGAAAACGGTAACTATAAAGAATTGACATTTGAGTTTATCAAAAAGCTCGTGAAAGAAATGGCAATGGAATTTGACAAAACAGGAATTTATTTTACTGACGAAGCTCAAGATGGAGAAGATTTTGATGGAATTAGAACAACTGACCGAAATAAAATTTGGAATTTTGATTATGCACTAATACCTAAAAAACTGAAAGAACTTTACGGAGAAAAACCGAATAACTATAAAATTAACGAAACTGACAATTGGATTGAAACTTGGAATTCGGACAATTGGAATGAAAAAAATAAAAGTACGAACGCACAACACCGTATATAAAAAATTGCTGGTGTTGTACTAAAACAAAGGTCGTTGCTCGTTTGCTACGTCTGATTTTCCTTCGGAAAATCCTCGCACGCAAACCCGCAACTTTCCATATACAAACACGTTAGGTAACATTTGTCGAAAATGAAAGAAAACAATAGAATTCTAAGAGAGTTAATCGAAAAATCTGTAGCTTTTCAAAACAAATCGTTTGAAAGGAATTCCGAAAATATACGTGAACAAATAATGTTGAATAGAGAATCTATTGAACCTTTTGAAACTTGGAAAAAATCAGCTGAATTCGACAAAAAACTCTTGACCGAATTAAAATATCAACAAGGAAAACTCATAAATCTTTTTAATGAAAAATGGAGTTTTAATAACAAATTTGAAAAATTACTTGATTATAAGAATATTTATGAATCTCAAACAGAAATAAGTATTGAATGGCACGCTAATTCAGCAATTCCACATATTTACAAATATATTATACAATTTGAGAAAAATGGCTTTTTTAAACTGCAGATAGCTTATCCAAATTTCTATGAAGAAGGTATTCAAAAATTAAAATCATCAAAAACAAACTATAGAAACTTATATGAAATAAAAGATGGTGGAGAAATTTCTATGACATCAGAATATTTTAAACTTGAAGGAATAATAATAGGAGAAGGAATTATTGACAAAAAAATAAATTTGAGAGATTTCAAAGAAAGAGATAAGCTTACAGATCCAAAAATGTTGACTATTGTAAAAAGAAAAAACGTTACCTAACACCGTATAAACTTTATTGCTAGTTTTAGCTCACTTGGGAAATTCCTTCGGAATTTCGCCGTTCGTGTTTTATTTAGTAAATTCATTGCTTAAACTACGCAACAAAGCTTATACAACAACGTTACCAAAAATAGCTCAATCACTCAAATCCTGAATTTAAAATAGCATTTAAAAGCTAAAAAAAAAGAATTTAAAATTGCGGAACACTCTCTGAAGATTGGAAAATTCTGAAAGAATTTTGTTTACATTTTTGAGAATTTAGAAAAATAAAAAGTAAAAACTGAACAGTGTGGAATTGAGCAAAATGCGGAGTAAAATCTGTGTGAAATTATCTTTAAAACGAAAATTCAGAAAGGCTGAGAATTTCTTTAAAATCAAAAAAAAGTAAAAATTGTTGGCGGAATTAAGCACGTAAGAAAACACTCAAACGCTGAAAAACCAAAATTGCGGAATTGAGTAAAATGTGGAATTAAAATGTTGGTGGAATAATCACTCAAACGTGAAAAAATTAAAAAAGAAGAAATTAGAGAAACCCGAAATTATAGTTAAAAAATCACTACTTTTGGTAACACCGTGTAAAAAAAATTGCTTAATTTTAGCTTAATAAAAATTAGTGGCATTTCTATAAACTTCTATTTTCCTTCGGAAAATAGCCGTTCATTTTAATCGCAACTTTTCATAACACAACAACGTTGTGCCCCATTTAAGAACAACCGAACTAATATTAATAATTAATGTACACAGAAAAAGATAAAAATAATTTCTTTTCAGCTACAGATTCCCTAAAAAAGTATCGTAGAGCTGATTTATTAGATACAAAAGGTAATACTTTAATTCAAGAATTGTACGTTGATTTATTGCCGAATGAACAAGTTTTCAAAAGTTGTCTTTCCGATAATACTACATTCCTTGTTGGAAGAAAAGGTACTGGAAAATCAACTATAATATTGAGACTTGAAAATGAGTATCGCAAGAAAAAAGAATATGTCTCTTGTTATTTAGATACTAAAACTATTTTTGAAAGTTCTAAAAGTGATTTTGTTTCATTTGATTATTTATCCGAAAAAATACCTGAGAAAACCCTTGAAAAATACTTAATAGAACGAGCTTTTATTCAAACTATTTTATCTCAAATTATAAAAGAATTAGACAAACAGTTTCAATCCACAATTGATAAAATTAAAGGAATTTTAGGCTTTGATAAAACAGAAGATGTACGAAAAAGACTAAAAGAAATTTTAAATAAAATTGAAAGTAATGAACATTTAAAAAGTATTGAAATACCCGTTATATCTGAAGTTAATAGAAGATTAAAATCTTCAACAGAAGACTTTAAGGATAAAGCTTTTAAAAATCAAGCTGAAATTGGAGCAAGTGCATCTACAATTGGTCCTAAAATAGAAGGCAAACTATCTCATATTGATGAAGAAAGAATTACCAACAAGAAACAAGATGAATGGGAAAATGAATTTTCTCAAATATTCCTAAGAGTATTTCAAATTAAAGATGTCATTAATGAAGTAAAAGAAGTTTTAGCACTAATCAATATAAAGCATTTAATAGTGTTTTTAGACGACTTCTCTGAAATTGAAGAATCTTCATTAAAGAGATTCGTTGACGTTGTTCTTGCACCTTTAAATAATTGGTCCGAGGAGTTTATAAAGTTTAAAATTGCAGCATATCCAAATAGACTTCATTTTGGAGATATTGACAAAGGGAAAGTTGATATTATTGACTTAGATTTTTATAACCTCTATTCTGAATTCGATAGAGGAACAATGGAAGATAGAGCTATCGATTTTACAAAAAGATTAATTGACAGTAGAATAAACCACTTTACAAAAGAACCTATTGAACATTACTTTGACACTAAAAATGAATCAATAGAAGAATACTATAAATTAATTTTTCAAATTTCTATGAACGTGCCTCGTATTGTAGGTTATGTTTTATTTTATTGTTATCAAAGTAATATTCTTTATGACAATCCAATTAATAAGAAAGCTCTTGAATCTGCTGCAGAAAGATATTATGATAAAGTAATAAGTTCATTTTTTGATACAACAACTTATAGTTTAATTTCATATGATGATAAAATAACAGCTCTTCAACAAGGAGAGTTACTTAAAGTGTTTACAAATTCGCTAAAAGATATCAGAAAAAGAATTGTTACGGGAGATTTGACTGGCGAATCATACAAAAGCACTTCAAAAAACCCTTTTTCATCACATTTCTACTTTCCACCAAACTTAGAGCAGTTTATCAAAACTCTCGAGCTTAACTTTTTCATTTCAAAATATAATGAAATGAGTGATAGAGATGGAAGCAAAGTTTCTATTTACTCTATAAATTATGGGTTAGCAATGTTAAATAACTTGAGATGGGGAAAACCAGAAGGTACTGCTTATAGAAAATATTTTATTGCTAGACCTTTTGATTTTTCTAAAAAAATTGAAGAATTTTTAAAGGAATCTAAAAAAATAATTTGCATTAACCCTTCTTGCGCAAAAACATATCCTTATGAACAATTAGAGTTCTTAAAATTTAATAAAATGCGATGTGTTGAGTGTCAGAATCCTATAAAAGTAACATCTGTTTCAGAGAATATACAAGAAGAACTCGAGAAGATTGATAAATCAAAACTTCTTCCTAAAGTTGATTTCTCATTACTTTATGAATTACAAAAAAATGAAGAACCATTATATGCTAGAGAAATAGCAGAAGAGTTAGATGTATCATCTTATTTAATAGCAGGTAGAGGAAAAAGACTAGATGAAAAATATGGTTATGTTAAAAGGGTCCATAGTGGTCAATTATATGCTTACACAATAACTGAAAAAGCTAAAGAAGAATATTTCAATAAAAACGGGGCACAACACCGTATATAATTTATTGCTAGCTTCTCGCCTACTTACGAAAGTCCTCGCGGACTTTCTTGGTCGGTAATTATTTACTAAATTAGTTACTTAAAACACACAACAAACCATATACAACAACGTTGTGCAACATTTTGAAAAAACCGACGTTAAATTAGAAATCATAAAAATACAATAATGAAAACATCGAATTACGTCTTACTAATTGCATTTATTTTGTCTGCTAATTTAGTACAATCTCAAGAAGAAAAAGAATCAAAATTTAACATTATCACTTATGCAGGAATTGGTTATTCTATTGTTCAGAACGACAATCAACCAAATTACAACTTAAATAGTAATGGTGGAGATTTTCTTTTAAATTATAGAATAAATAAAAAATTTGGAATTGCAACAGGAATTGGATTAAACGAATTATCTGGTAATGGATTTAATTCTGTTGGAAATTTTTACCACGAAAGAACATTAATTAAAATTCCGTTAATTGCAACAATGGATTATAACGTTTATGACAAATTTAGAGTGATTGCAAACTTTGGCTTTTATACTCAAAATATTGCCAAAGATGAATATCAATTCCTAAATAGTACTCAAAAAAACATTTTTAAAGGTTGGAATTTTGGAACTCAAATTGGTCTTGGGTTTGTATTTGAAGTATTTGACAATTTCAATTTTGGAATTAATTATATAGGACAAATTGATTTAAGTAAATTTAAAACAACAAATAACCAAATAATAAATGATGAGCAACTTACCAATCTAAATACTGTTGGAATAATAGTTGTAATAGATTTATAAAAAAAACGTTGCACAACAACGTATAAAAAAAATTGCTATTTTGTGCTAAATCAAAGGTAGTTGCGTTTTTGCTAACTTCTGAATTTCCGTTGGAAATTCCTCGTTGACAAAAACGCAACTTTTCTTATACAACAACGTTGGCAAAAACTCGGGAAAGGCGCCGAAATAAAGTCTGTTTTATAAATTTACTTCTTGCTTTTCCTCTCTTTTCAAAACCCAATTTCGGAAAATGTAGAAATTTAAAATTTATGGAACAATCTCTCGCTCGTGAAATTTTGTAAAAATTGGAGAGTTTGAAAAATTTAATAAAATGGAATTTACTCAAACACTGAAAATCCAAAATTGCGGAATTTTCACTCAAGCCTTGAATTTAGCAAGTTTGCGGAATTTAGCAAAATACGGAAAAACAAAATGGTGGAATTCTTACTCAAACTCTGAATTTAGCAAGTTTACGGAATTCTCACTCAGAGTTTGAATTTTGAAAAAAAAGAAAATTATGAAAAAGTTGAACGAAATAAAAAAATCACGCATTTGCCAACAACTTGTATAAAAAATTGCTACTTTTAGCTTAAACAAAGGCTGTTGCATTTTTGTAAACTTCTGAATTTCCGTTGGAAATTCCTCGTTCACAAAAATCGCAACTTTCCATACAAAAATACGTTAGCCACAATAATGAAAAAACTGCTTCACATCATACTTGGATTATTCATAACAGGATGTTCTTCACAGCCAAAAGTTTTGACTGAAAGTCAATACACAAAGAAGTACGTAAAGATTATGGAAAAGAAGTATCCTAACGTAAACTATGAAATTATTGAACCGTTAGTTCTCAAAGCAACTTATGGAGAGAATGGAGAAGTAACTCATTATTTAGACAACTCATATCGTGAATACAAACTTGACCCAAAAGAAATTGATGAAGTCATTGAAAGATATTCCAATGCTTCTGGAGATGTTTATAACAAAGACAAAGAAATAAACGTCAATAGAATTGTTCCAATAATTAAACCTAGTGACTATTTTGAACAATTAAAAACTCTTGGGAATTCTGTTAAGGACTATAAAATCCCAGAATTGATTTGGGAACCTTACAATGAGGATTTGATTATAGTTTACGCAGAGGATAGAGAAGAAAGTATTCATTATTTCAACCAAGAGGAATTTGAAAAACTTGAAATCTCAAGAGACTCTCTTTTGGAATTTTCGATAGACAATTTAAACAGCGTTATACCGAAAATAGAGAAAGTTGGTGAAAATGGGAATTTCGGACTAATTGCTGGCGGAGATTATGAAGTAAGTCTAATGTTAATGACTGACATTTGGACAAAGGAGAATTTTGATGTTAACGGAGAAATTATAATTGCTATTCCGAATCGTGATTTAGTTTTCATAACAGGCTCAAATGACAAAGAGGCAATTGAAAAACTGAAAGGTACTGTCAAGGAAAGTTTTGAAACTGGAAACCATTCAATATCGACCAATTTTTATAAATGGAATGGAAAAAAGTTTGAAAAAATATAAAATTACAGTGGCTAACAATGTGTATAATTCATTGCTAGTTAAAGCCTACTTACGAAAGTCCTCGCGGACTTTCTATCTGTGATTTATTTGCTAACTTTATTGCCTAAACACGCAACGAAATCATACACTAGACCGTTGCCAAAAATTGCGCTCACTCATATTCTGAAAATTGGAATTTATGATTTTATCAATGTGTGTTTTCAATATA
>NZ_JAKQYM010000025.1 GCF_022662535.1 Polaribacter marinus | reverse complement strand
CTTTTTTATTCACTTCTATTTTCCTGCGGAAAATAGCCGTTCACATAAATCGCAACTTTTATTACACAAACACGTTGTGCATAATGCGGAAATCGTGTAAAAGTTGAACATTTGAACTAAAAAAGCCAACGCGCAAACAGCACATTTATTTTTTGCCAATGCGAAATGCCAACGCTGAAAAAATAAAAGAGCTGTTTCTGCCAACGCTCAACACAATTGAATTAAATGATAGAAAGTTCTAAAATCTTAAAAACTCTAAACACTTCGCCAAGTGTAGAATTGTTGCGTTTACGGAATAGAGATATGATTGTTGAATTTCTAATTAAAGTGTTTTCAAAAAATCAAGTCGTAATTACTTCCGACAAAATTCATACTCAATTAGCAGACTATTTGGAGTACAAAAAGGTTGAAAATGACGAAGAAAGTGAAATCACTGTATTTGATACTTATGAAGAGAAAGCTAAAAAATATATTCTCAATTGGACTAATAAAGGTTTTTTAACTAATTATCCTGATGAGCAAGGTGATGTGTACTTTGAACTTTCAGCCCATTCCAACAAAGCCATAGACTGGTTAGCGAACTTAAAAAAAGAAGAATTTGTCGGTACTGAATCAAAATTCAACAATATCTTAAATCAATTAAAAGAACTAGTCGAATTTACCAATGAGGATACTGAAAAAAGAATAGAACTTTTAGAAGAGAAGAAACTGGAAATCGAACAACAAATTCAACGAATAAAAACAGGTGAAGACGTTAAAGTTTTTGAGGAGTTTGAAATACTTCCACGTTTTAATCAAATCAATCAATCCGCCAAAGAACTACTTTCCGATTTTAAAGAAGTAGAAGATAATTTTAAGGATATTACAAAAGGAATTTACAGAAAACACGCAGATGGTAGTTTAAATAAAAGTGATATTTTGGAATTTACCTTTGACGCTCTTGAAGGACTAAAAGAAAGTCAACAAGGAAAAAGTTTTTATGCTTTTTGGTCTTTCATCTTAAATCCTGAATTACAGAGCAAATGGGAAAGCTTGACCTCAGAGCTGTATAAAACATTAGAAGAAAAATCTATTCCTATCAATGACCCATTCTTAAAAGGAATGAAAAAACACCTGCACTATTCAGGACAAAAAGTATATAAAGCCAACGATAAAATGGCTGATAAGCTAAGCCGAATTATTCGTGAAAGTGAAAGTTCCAAATCTGAACTAACTAAAAGAGTAATTCAAGAAATTAAAAAAAACCTAGTAGAATTATACAGTAAAAAACCAAATTCAAATATTTCATTTGAGTTGGAAGATAGTCAAGAAATTAATATCCCATTTGAACGAAAATTAACCTTTGAACAAAAGGAAGAAATAGTTTATTCAGAAAAACCACAAATTGCTGACGAAGACATTACATCTTCCACTCATTTAAGTAAACTGTTTTCTCAATCAATTATTGATAAAGAACTATTAAGAAAAAGAATAAAAAACATTCTTAAAGATAAGTCACAAACAACGGTTTTAGATGTTATTGAAAATTATGGAGGTATTCAAAAAGGTTTACCAGAATTATTTGGATATATTGGTGTTTCAAAAGAATTCAAACATATTATAAACACAGATAAAACTCAGTGTGTGATTTTTGATACCGAAAACAATAAACAGATAACAATACCCGAAATCATTTTGACCAAATGAGCAACTTAGAACAAAGCATTAAACCATATAGCAAAGCAATAGTAAAACTGCTTAAAGGTGTTATCGAAAGAAACTCAAGCGTATGGGAAGATATTATTAATTATCAAGAACAGATTCAGGAATATTTAGCTCAAATAGGCTTGGAACTCATTGTCAAGAAAGACGATGGGTTTGCATTTGTAAAACAATTTGAAGATAGCGAAGGCAAAACACTTGGATTAATAACAAGACGTCAGATTGGATTTGAAACATCAATAGTTCTATTAGTATTAAGACAAAGTTTAGAAGATTTTGATAGTAATCCTACACAATTAACATCTGAAAAATTTATAACTGATACTGAAATTAAAAATGAATTGGAGCTTTTTTTACAAGAAGGATACAATAAGATGAAATTTCAGCAAAAGTTGAATAAATATATTTCAAATGCTGTAGAATTGGGTTTTTTAAAAGAGATTAACAAGAAAGACAACGAAACGAAATATCAAATACATCGAATTATCAAAGAAAAAATAACACTGGATATATTACAGGATTTTAAAAACAAACTACAAGAATATGTTGAGTCTGTTTAGCACAAGTTCTGACACCGCCGGATTCAGACTTCAATATATGGAAGTTTTTAACTGGGGAACATTTGACCAAAATATATTTAGAATAAATCCGCAAGGACACAACTCACTCTTGACTGGAGCGAATGCGTCTGGTAAAAGCACCTATATCGATGCTTTACTAACCTTAATGGTTCCAGCTAAAAGAACTAGATTTTACAATCAATCATCTGGAGTTGAAAAGAAAGGAGACCGAACAGAAGAAACCTACGTTCTTGGGCATTATGGCAATATTCAAGAAGAAGGCAAATCTACATCGTCAACTCAAAAACTGCGTGAAACAAACACCTATTCTGTAATCCTCGCTCATTTTCAAAATACAGACGACAAAAAAATAACGTTATTCCAAGTACGTTGGTTTTCAAATAATGAAATGAAAAGGCAATTTGGTATTGCACACGTTCCTCTTGAAATACAAAAAGATTTTAGTGAATTTGATTCTAAGGGTAATTGGAAGAAGCGCTTAGATAAAACATACAACGAAAACAGTATAAAGCGCAGAATAGAATTTTTAAATGGGCCAACTGATTATGGTGAAAGAATGTTCCATTTATTTGGTATGCGATCAATCAAAGCGTTGAGTTTATTTAATCAAGTCGTTGGAGTAAAGGTTTTGGAAGATTTAGATGAATTTATAAGGACAAATATGCTGGAAGAGCAAGATGCCGAAACGGAATTCATACAATTGAAAGAAAGCTTTTTGACATTAATGGATGCCAAAACCAATATTGAAAAAGCCAAAGAACAGATTGCACAACTTACACCGATTAATGACATTGCGAACAATCTAAATGAAATTCAAAAAAACTTACAACAATTGGAAGATTCAAAAGAAAAAGCTGTCTTTTGGTTTGCTAAAAAAGGTGTTGAGTTAGGCGAAAAAGAATTAAAACGATGTAAAGTTAAATTAGAGCAATTAAACCAAGAATTAAAGGAACTCAGAAATCAAGAAGAAAGTCTGAAAGCAGACGAAAGAAAAATTTCAATTGCTATTGAAAAAGATGAAGTGGGAAGCCAAATTAAGGATTTAGAAAAGGAGATAAAACAACTTACCAAGAGTCGAGAATTAAGAAGCGGAAAACTTGATGATTACAATAAAATTGCCCAAAGTATAAGCTTGAATACAAATCCAAACAAAGAAACTTTTACTTCGAACCGTGAAAAAGCAAAAAATTTAAAGCAAGAAACACAAGAAAAAATTGAGGATGAAAGCGAAAGTCTTCGCTTGCTAAAAAACAAGGCTGATGATTACGAAACATCCACGGATGATATAGTAAATACCATCAAGACATTACAAAAAAATAAAAATAATATAGTTGGTCGTGTTGCAGAAATACGTGAAGAATTAATTGAATATATAGGAGCCACAAAAGAAGAAATCCCTTTTATTGGAGAGCTTATTCAAGTAAAACAAGAAGAGTTGGCTTGGGAATCTTCCATTGAAAAGGTACTTCACAACTTTGCATTGCGATTGATTGTTCCACCAAAATATTATTCTGAAGTAAACAAGTATGTTAACGGTAATAATTTACGTGGTAGAATCCGTTACGACAAATACGAAGAAGAAGAAGAAGAAGATTATCTCAAAAATTTTCAAAATAAAAATATTAACGAAAAATCTTTGGTTAAAAAAATTAATATTAAAACCAAAACACCATATTACGAATGGATTGAGAGCTATTTGGAAGCGCAGTTTGACTTTGTTTGTGTAGATAATCTTCCAGAATTTGAACGCTATTCAAAAATGGCAATCACGCAAAACGGATTAATAAAATTCAGAAAAGGAAAACACGAAAAAGACGACCGTAAGCATATTTCAAGAAGAGAAAATTACGTTTTGGGTTGGGATAACACCGAAAAGGTTTCTGCTTTGAGAAAAGAACTTAAAAAGCAACAAGGACTTCAAATAGAAAATAAAACTGCTATTTCCGATAAAAAAACTGAAATAAAAAACTTAGGAATATACAGAGATGAATGCCATAATCTATTTTCAAAATTTGACAAATACGATGACATAAACTGGGAAACTTATGCGAACCAAATACAGGAAAAAACAGAGCAGAAAGAAGATTTAGAAAAGACTAATGACAGAGTAAAAAAATTACAAGAGCAGTTAAAGAAAGTACAAGATGATTTAAAGCAACTATCAGAAGTTGAGATTGAAAATAAAGTAATAGAAAAAGGTAAAAAGCAAACAGAAATTGATTCTGTGATTAATACTGTAAATAATAACAAAGCTATCTTTGAGAATTTAGGTGAGATTGTTGTTTCAGAATTCGAGATAAACAATCCTGATTTGGAAGATATTGATTATGCAAATTTTGAAATAGCACGTAAAAATTTTCAGAATAAAAACTCAGAAGAAACATCAGAATTAAACAAACAAAAACAGCGTAACGAAAGAGAAGTTGTCATTAAAATCAATGCTTTTAAACGTCCAACAGAAACTATTACGAACAAATTCAAGGATTGGCGATCTGATGTTAATTCACTACCAGATTCTACCAACTTAGAATTTATAGGTGAATACCAAAAGTTTTTAGAAAAGCTAGAAAACGACAACCTTCCAAAATTCGAGAAAAAATTCAACGATTACTTGCAAGAGACTATTACCAATAAAGTAGGCGATTTTAGAATGTTCTTTGAAAATTGGTCTGATTCCATCAAAGAAAACATTGAACATCTTAATGATTCATTGAAAGAAATTGATTTTAAAAATAAACCCAAAACATACATTCAACTGGTCGCACCGAACAAAATCAACGATGAAGTAAAGGAATTTAGAAAATTACTTAATGATGCCATTCCGAATATAAGAGAAGTTAATGCTTCCATTGACGGACGAAAACATCACTTTTATAATCACATAGAGCCTTTAATTTCAAAGCTTGACAAGGAAGAATGGCGTAAAAAAGTAACTGACGTTCGTTCGTGGTACAATTACAAAGCCGAAGAATTTTATAAAGAAAATGACCAAAAGTTTAAAACTTATGAAAATATGGGTCAACTTTCTGGTGGCGAAAAAGCACAACTAACTTACACCATCTTAGGCTCTGCAATAGCATATCAGTTTGGCTTAACTAAAGAAGGTTTGCAAAGTGATTCATTTCGCTTTATAGCAATTGATGAAGCCTTTAAAGCTCAAGATGAAGATAAAGCCCGCTATTTGGTTACGCTATGTAAACAACTTCATTTGCAATTATTAGTGGTTACACCTAGTGACAATATTCATATAGTAGAAAATGATATTTCTTTTGTACATTTTGTTGAACGAAAAGAAGAAAGGCATTCTTGGCTTTACGATATGCCAATAGAACAATTCAAAAAAGAAAAAGAGAATTATTTAATCAACCAATGATTACGCCACAGGAAATAAGAAAAAAAGCCGAAAGAAAATATATAGATTATCTTAAATCATTGGTTAGTAAAACACCTTTTGATAAACTAATTATTAGAGGAGATAAAAAATATACTAAATCGTCATTACCTGAATTTGAGAAGGAAATAAAAGCAATTGTTAGTCAATCCAAAGAAAAGAATGGCTATGGCTATACTTTAGATTTTCAAAAAGTTAAGACAAAGCATTTAGGTACACAGGATTTACCCATTTCCATATATTTTGAAACAGAACGAGATTTTTTAAAATTTTTGAGCAAACGAAAAGAGGTTGATTTTTTTAAATTTAACGTAAATAAAATAACTAATGTATTCCCAGATTTAGAAGAATGGATAATCAATAAACCTATAAAGGTTATTCAGAATCAGAATAATTGGGATGATATATTAAAAGTATGCCTATACTTTAAACACAATCCTACACCAAACTTATATATAAGAGAATTACCAATAAAAGTTCACACCAAATTTATAGAGAATAATCGAGGTGTTATTAAAGAGTTGCTCGATATAGTAATTTCCGACTATACCCAAAAAGATAAAAAGCAATTTGAAAAAAGGTTTAATCTAAAATATGCTGAGCCACAAATTCGGTTTAAAGTACTTGACAAAGAAATAAGCCAAAGATTTTTTTCAGGATTAGATGATATTGCTATTCCTATTAGTCAGTTTGAAAACCTTAATTTACCAATTGAAAAGATAATTGTATTTGAAAATAAAACAAATTTTTATACTGCCCTGACACTGCCGAAAATGAACAAAACCATTGCACTTTTTGGAAGCGGATTTAGTGTTTCTAACTTAAAAAATGTGGAATGGTTCAATCATAAAAAATTACTTTATTGGGGGGATATAGACGTTCAAGGCTTTGAAATATTATCTCAGTTTAGAGGGTATTTTCCTAATGTAAAGAGCATCTTTATGGACGAGGAAACATTTGAAAAGTTTTTTGAAAAAGATTACGGTACGATTTCAAAAGTTTTGACACAACTTAATCTAACTGAAAAAGAGCAAATGCTATACGATATTTTAAAAGAAAACAACTGGCGTCTTGAACAGGAGAAAATTCCGATTGACTATGTGAATTCTTATTTTGAAAAAGAATATGCCAATGCTTGAGCCATACACATTTACAATTCGCATCAGCCAACGCTACGCCAAAAATTGCAAAAGAGTATGTCTCGCCAACGCTCAATCCGAACTAAATAACAAACATCGGAAAACCAAGCTGAACGTGAAGCACTATGCACAACAACGTGTATAAAATATAGCTATTATAGGCTTTCCAAGAGGTTTTTGTATATTTACAAAGTACGCCAAATTTTTAATTTGGTTATATTTAGAAAAGAAAATTAAACATAAAAATTAAAAATTTGGCTTGTGCTAAATCCGAAAAGTTAGCGTTTATTTATACGCTACATTTCATACATAAATACGTTGCCAAAAATTGCGCTCACTCATATTCTGAAAATTGGAATTTATGATTTTATCAATGTGTGTTTTCAATATAA
>NZ_JAKQYM010000024.1 GCF_022662535.1 Polaribacter marinus | reverse complement strand
GAAAAGAGAGGAAAAGCAAGAAGTAAATTTATAAAACAGACTTTATTTCGGCGCCTTTCCCGAGTTTTTGCCAACGTGTTTGTATAAGATTAGTTGCGTGTTTCAAGCACTAAAGTTAGCAAATAAATCACAGATAGAAAGTCCGCGAGGACTTTCGTAAATAGGCTAGAAACTAGCAATTAATTTTATACGTTGTTGGCAAATCGTTTTTATATATATCCAGATAGTTTTTGAAATCCGAAAAATAATATCGTTGCAAGAATAACTGCGATTACAAATTTCGCTACAGAAATTCCGATAGATATTTTTTTGTCATTTTCAATTATCAATATTTTAAAAACTTCTCCAATTCTTTTTCTCTGTTGTATAATTATAAAGATAAAAACACTCTGATAAATTATTGCATTCAATAATGCTCCAAAGTGGATTTTATAAAATATGTCAAGTAAGATTATATTTATAAAAATAGGTGTAAGTAATATTGCTCCAAAAAGTTTTGTTTTCCGAAATACTAATAAAATCGCACCTATTATTTGTAAACACCCAATTATAATAGGATATTCTTTTGTTGTTCCAAAAAACGCCCACATCATTTCAAATTCAGTTGCGTCTTTTATTGAAATATCGACTAATTTTGAACCCTCAAATTGCGTGGATTTACTCATTCCATAAATGAAAATAAAAAATGCAGTCCAAATTCGAATACTAGTTTCTAAAAGGTCTAATGTGAGTATTTTCTTTAAATTCATTAATTATTTTATATTCAAATTTCTATTATGAGGGTTTTCGTCAAATGTTTGCCAACGGTTTTGGCTAGGCTTTGTGCGGGAAGAAAATCGCCAAGATTTTCGAACACGTACTAAGCCGAAGCTTTTTGTTTGGTTTTGTTTCTTTTAATTTC
Organism: Polaribacter marinus; assembly: GCF_022662535.1. GTDB lineage: Bacteria > Bacteroidota > Bacteroidia > Flavobacteriales > Flavobacteriaceae > Polaribacter > Polaribacter marinus. The sequence continues at coordinate 7,190 of NZ_JAKQYM010000024.1, read as the reverse complement.
ACAAAGCCAAATCAACAAGATTTGGCGACTTAGTAAATATACACAAAACTTTGAGAAAGCACAGAACCCCGCATGAAGTTTAGCCGGTGTTGGCAAAAGTTAATTTGATTCTAATATCTCTAAAATATTCAAAGTTAATTTAACCATTTCTTTATCTACTTCAGAATCTGTTAAGTCACTAAGTGCTTTTTCAGGGTTATTAAGAGCTTGAAAAGTTGACAAATTTTTGATTCTTGAGAATATACATGGTTTTATAATAACAGGAAGTATTCTTGTTCCTTTTAGTTCAGCATTTCTCAATAAAGTTGGTAATTCATCGTTTTTAATAAAATCAGATGCTAAAAAATTTGCTGAAATTAATAGAATAGCAATACTTGCTTTTTCTAAGGCTTTTTCAATTTCTTGTTTCCATTTATCACCAGTTTTGATTTTTGTATCATCCCATAAGTCAAAATTATATTCTTCGTGTTCTAGTGCTTTTAAATGGATTTGTACTTTTTCAAGCCAAATTCTATCTTCATGTGAATAACTAATAAAAATTTGATTTTTCATTATTTTAGTTTCTTTTTTCAAAGTAGTTTTCGTTTTTTTTAATTCAATAATTTCAATAGTTTTTAATTCATTAATAAGATTTCCCTTAAGTTTAGTTAATTGAAAGTAAAAAGGATCTAAAGATTTGGAATCTTGCTTATTTCCAAAACAATATATAGAGTTTAAGTTAATTAAATTTTCAATTATTTCCTTTCTTGGAAGTTTTTTTAGTGGTAAATCGTTAATCCAAATCTTTTGTAAAGTTTTTATATCATAAAGTTCTTTTGGAAATATTTTAAAATTGTTATGGGATAAATTTAACTCTTTAAGATTTCTTAAATTAGAAAAAGTACTGGGGAGATTAGATATTTCATTATTTGCAATTAGAAGTATCTTTAAATTTTCTAATTGTTGAATTTGTTTTGGTAATGACTTTATCTTGTTTCTGTTAACATTTAAAACTTTGAGTTTTTTCAATGAACAAATTTTTGAAAAAAAATTATTAATTGAATTATTTGATAAATCAAGAAGTTCTAAGTTTTTCAAAGATTCAATTTCTTTAGGAATTAACTTTATGTTATTACCGCTTAGATTGAGTTTTTTTAAATTTTTTAACGAAAATATTTCTGTAGGAAAATGTGTTAGGTTTCGATTTGATAAATCTAATTTCGAAATATTTTTTGAAGGAATATCAATCATGTTGGATAGTTATATCTTTTGATATCAAATATACTTTAATTTTCTATATTTGTTTTTCCCTTCGGAGGAAAGGGGATTAATAAATTAAATTGAGGTGATAGTAAATAAAACAAGTTCAAGCATAGTATGTTGGACAACTAAAAGAGACTTTAGTTTAGTTGATTTATTATAAACTCAATTGTTTCGACAACCTCACGATAATATTTATAAATATTTAGCCCGAGCCGTTTAACGACACTCGGGTTTTTAATTTTTGCCAACGGTTTTGGCTATAAAACGTAGCGTTTAAAAAGCCAGTTAATTTTCAGACTAAAAATATACAAAATAAACAGAAAACCAACTTTGAAGAAAGAAAAAAAGGAGCTATGTTTTTATAGCCGTTGTTAGCTAATGCAATTTTTCGAATAGAAAAGTTGAATAGGCTAGAAGAGTTTTCAGAACTTTCACAATGACATTAAAATCAGATTTCTACGATAATTTTCCACGTTTTACTGATAAAAATACTTTCGATTATAAAAATATTTTCAACGAAGTATTTATACGTTTTTTACCGACACATTTTTTCAACTAAAGATTAAATTTTCAAATAATTAAAAGTGTTAATTTTTATTGAGACGCACGAATTACAAGTTTTTTTATGATTTTCCAGTTTTTAAAAATTCTCAATAAATTCAAATTTTTCATTTAGATTTTTTGACAACAACGATAAATTCAAATTTTTCGGTTTTAAAATAACTATTGATTTTTCGTTTTAAAGAAAAGATTCAAATTTAATTTTCCTACGCGAGGACTGTTTTCAGTTTATAAAAAAAGATTTTGATTAAAACAACTGCGGAAAATTCCACCAGGAATTTAAGCATTGTTTTAGCTAACGGTTTTGGCTAGCCAACGAAGCGTTTAACAAGCCGATTAATTTTCGACCTAAAATACAGAAAAAAGAAGAAAACCAACATTGGGAAAGCACAAAATTAGCTTTGTTTGTTAGCCGGTGTTAACTTATGCAGTTTTTCATAAAGAAATATTGAATTGAAAAACGGCATTTTCCGATTTAAGCGCAACGATATTAAAATCACGTTTCTACGATAATTTCCACATTTTGCATGTATAATAATTATCGATTACCAATTAATTTTCAATGAAACATTTTAGCGCACAGTTCAGAACGCAATGATTAAAAACCATTTTTCTCAACGAATTAAAGAATGATCAATTAATGTAAATTTCTCAAACAAAACTTTTGCGTACAGTTCAAAACGTTCAAATTTTCAGCGAAAAGATGGTTTAAAATGTATCGACATTAATAAAATTTTCAATGAACCAATTTTAGCGAATAGTTTAAAACACCACGATTAAAAGTTCTTGATTTCCAGTTAAAAACAAAGTTTCGGATTTAAAAATTTTGCGCGAGCCTTGATTACAAATAGATAAAAACCCTTTCATTTAAAACACTGCGAAAAATTCCACAAGGAATTTTAGTACTGTTTAAGTTAACGGTCTAGTATAAGAATAGTAGCGGATTTTTACACACAAACTTTTCGGTTAAACACAGACCTTTTTTATATTTACTTGCTTTAGATTTAGCACTAAAACCGCTATTATTTTTATACATTGTTGGGCACAGTACTTATTTTTAAGATGCCCATTTCAATAAACTTTTTCCGATATTTTCACTCCAAACATTTTCGTCTTCCATTTCTTGATTATTCAACCATTGTTTTTCTAACCAATTTTTGAGTTTTTCAGGGTTACTGAATTCATTTTCAATTCCAGACTTAATAAATTCTATGAACTGGTCAATACTCAAAGGAATAATTTTGGTTTTTCCGCCATATAATTTAGTATTAAATCTATTTAGATTGAAATAATGTGCTAATGTTCCTTCACTAATTTTGGGAGCAACAAATAAGCAGTACATTTCCTTATTTAAAAGTTCTTTTGCTTTTCCAAAATGTCTTGGTACAGATTCACTTTCCATTTTATATTGAGTGTTTCCACCTGACATTGTAACTTCTGTTATAATACCAAAATCTGTGTATTCAGATTCAATATCTGGTTTTTGACCTGGAGCATAATTAAGTGGCATACCATCAATATCCATAATAAAGTTACCATCAACTCTTTTCGCATAATTAAGCATAACTAATGCTCTCCAAACGTTCCATTCTAGGAATAAAGGAGCGTCAGGCACTTCTTTTTTCTTGATTTGTTCAAATACATCAAGAATATCTGGAAGTTCTTTATAGTCTTTTAATTCCTTTTTCTTTTCCTCTATGTTTTTAGACTTCACAGAAATTCTCAATCTGTCTAAAATATCTTTCAGTTCTTCGATTGAAATAGTTCTGTCAAATTCATAGAGTCCTAAATTCTCAATTTGTTTAATTAACAGCTCTTTGTTGTCAGATAGTAATTTAATTGAAAAGGGATTGAATAAATAGTTTTTGAATTCAGAAGTATTTTTGAAAACCGAAGGTTTTCTATCTACTTCTTTTAAAATGTAGTTTACTTCTTCTACTTTTTGAGGAGAAATAATTAATCTAAAAGTTCTTTTTTGAAATGTAACTAATTCAGTAGCTCTAATATATCTGACAAATGCATCTGCATAGTCTTTCATATTTGCACGTTTAGTTTTTATAAATTTTTGCAATGAAGTATCTGAACTTTCTCTCGTTTTTAATTTTTTGTCCTGTACTTCTTGATGAAAAATTTCAAGTATTTCATTTTCAAAACATTCAGCCACATACATTTTACGACTGCCTTTATATGGTTTTGAATTTTTTTGAAAATCTTTAATTTTTGAAACTACCTTATCAAATTCATTATAATTTGTTAGTTGTGAGAAGAATAAAGCAATTTCTGTTTTTGAAATACTTCCAAGTACCTTGACTAATCTTAATAATTCAAGATAAGGTTTTACACTAAAATCTACAGTTTTAGATTTTGTATGATATGGAGAAGGAAGTTGAAATTTTAGAAGTTGCCTTGTGAATGTTTCATCTAATCTTTTTTCGGCTAATAAAAGTTTACCAGCTTCTGTAAGTTCTACTGTTGGCTTTAAATCAACAAAACCTAAAGCCTTTGGAGCTCTTGTAATTCTATCTCTAGCTGCTAAAGCAGGATTTGCAGGAAAAGAGTCTCCTTCATAGTATTCTGAATCAAACAAAGTTTGGAAAAAATCAATCTGAACTTGGTCATTACCTGACCATTTTTGACCTTCAAAATTTTCTGATAAAATTTTAATTTCTGGAATTATTTTTTCAATTGTCCTTGGAGATGTGAATGCAAATAATGCTTTCGTTTTACTCAAATTTGCCATAACTATTCCCAGAAAATTTTGTCATCAACTGCCATTGATTTTGTTTGTATATTATCCTTTCCTGTTTCTAAAAATTCAGATATTCTTGAATTAGAAATTTCTATTGACTTGTCTGAAATATCACATCCAATATAATTGCAATTATTTTTTATTGCTGCAATTGCAGAAGATGCACTACCTAGAAAAGGGTCACAGACAGTAAAATTTTCTTCGGTACTAGCGTGTAGCATAGCTTGAAAAACTTCTACTGGTTTTTGGGTTGGGTATTTTGAACTATGTATTCTTTTAAATCGCCAAACATCTGGAAATTTTCTATTTCTAATTTTTCGAGTATTTCCGTTTGTTGCAAAAATTATATACTCGTGTCTTCTTCTGAAATAATGTCCCATTCCTATATTGACTTTATCCCAAGTAATTAGATTTTTTACGTCAAAATGACTGCGAACTACATTTCCTAAACTCAAAAGCGAATAGGAATCAAACATAATATAAATATGTCCAGTTGATTTTTTTAAAACTCTTCTGCATTCAGATAAAAATTCATTGTAATTTTCTTCACTATCTTCAAATTCTCCAAACCATTTTCCATTTTCCTTTCCTTTATCTGCGTATTTACCAACTATTCGACCTTTTCCCAATTTGAGCTTATCATTCATTCCTGAATATGCTGGGTCAGTAGCAATAACATCAACGCTATTTGAAGGTAATTTTTTTAAGAATGAAATTGCATCATCTTGATATATTGATACTTTATTTTTATCTGAATTATATTTAAAAGTAGCTTCTGCTTTTTTTAATCTTTTTTCGATTCTATCTTCTGTGTTTTCAATAAACGATAAGATTGTTTGAAAGTATTTTTTTGAAATTTCCTCTTCATTAACAACTGGAATGTTTTGTTCAATTATATATTCTTTCAATCGGCTTTCTGTAATTCCGTATTGTGCTACTATTTCTGATGTTCTATACATTCAATATTCTTTTTCACAAATCTACAAAATTAGATTGGTTTTTCGCTTTTCGTACGTATTGTGCCCAACGGTCTCGTATAACCGTCAGTTACGGATTTAAAGTTAATGATTTTCGGTTAAGAACTGACGATAGCAATTCCGAGTGGATTCGGACGTAGTCGAATCCGCCGTAATTGCGGTTATACATTGTTGTGCAACGTTTTTTATTCGTTTTCATCCTCCTCAATTTTGTCATAAGTGTTAAAAATTAAGGAATATCCATATTCAAACACTTCCTCATAGTATTGTTTGTAATCGTCAGCCATATCTTCTATTGAATCTATAATGAAATATTCATCTTCCAATTCTATTATTTCCCAACCTTCATTTTCAATATAGTATTTGGCTAAAACAAATGCTCCATCTATTTCTTTAAAGTCAATAAAAAAAGCAACATAAGCTCCTATTACTTCTCCATAAATTTCAGAGTTCTTTTTCGGTTTTGCGTGTGCTACTATTTGATACATACTTTTTATAATTCAATCCATTTGCCATTAACCAACTTCTCGAATTTTCCAAATTCAGGTTTTCCATTTTCTCGTCCTTTAATTCGGACAGGATTTATCCAGTCGTGCTGACAATTCGGTTCGGGATTTGGTATTTCTTTCCAATCGGTTGTTTTAATTCCGTATTCCGACTCACAAGATTTTATTACTTCATTTTCTGATTCGTACAATTCGTCAAATTCGGAACTACAGTCATCTAATTTTTTATATCCGAAAAGATATGAACCAAAGTCATCATCGTTATAAATCATAAGCCGGACAATTCCGTCTTTCGGTTTGTTCAGATTTACAATTTTTCTCATTCAGATTTTGGTTTGGTCAAATGTTGCACAACGTGTTTGTGTTATGAAAAGTTGCTTTTTAAAAGTACGGCTATTTTCCGAAGGAAAATAGAAGAACTTTAGAAAAGCATATACTTTTGATTAAGCTAAAAATAAGCAATTTTTTATACACGGTGTTGTAGGTAGTTTTTATTCAATAATCTTTGTTTTTTCCTTTTTCAAATCAGATGTGAATTTAAATTCAAAGTTTTGCTCTTTTTCTATGTTTTTCAGATCAAAGCTAAAAACTGTAAATTCATATTTTGAATTATTTTCTTTTTTTAATTCCGTGTAATCTTGCAATTTCCTTTTTCTCAAGTTGGCATATAATTCAGACACTTTTTTATTTGATTGTGAAATTTCTACTGCTTTTTTTATTCGGATAATTTCAGCGAGTAAATCTGATTCAAACTTTTTCTTTGAATTTGAATATCCATTCGAATCTAAATAATTCCAAATTTTATTATTGTGAATTTCAACACTATCGATTAAACTTTCAATGAATGAATCTCCTGCAATTCCTTTTATTTTAAATGGCCAATCTTTTTCAATTATTTTTTCCGCATTTTGATTTACAAAGTTTCCAATACTGAAAAGAGTCCAAATTTCGAGCGTGTCATTTTTTTTCTCAATTTGTGCTAAAGTCAAACTAGAAATCAGTAAAATTAATATGTTCGTTAGTATTTTCATTTAATTACCTACAACGGTCTCGTGTATGATTAGTGGCGTGTTTAGGTAACTAATTTAGCAAATAAAAACCGAATAGAAAATCCGCGAGGATTTTCGTAAGTAGGCGAGAACTAGCCATTAATTA
>NZ_JAKQYM010000023.1 GCF_022662535.1 Polaribacter marinus | reverse complement strand
TTGTTTAGGCTTACTTACGAAAGTCCTCTCGGACTTTCTTTGTTAGTGTTTTATTTAGTAACTTTATTGCTTAACCGCCGCAAAAAATCTTGTACAAACACGTTGGCATTCATTTCTGGGAGAAAAAAAACAGCTTGAAAATATAAAAATTAATGAAAAAATTAAATCTATTAATTATACTTTTTATCACAATCTCTTGTAAAGAAAATATTAATAAAAATAAGAAAACACCGGAAAACAATTGTAAATCGGAAAAAATTGAATCCGTATTTTTAAAACAATATTTAATAAAAACTGACAGTTGTAATACATTTAAAGAATTCCCTAAAGTTGAATATTTTTTTAAGGAAAAAATTCTAATGACAGGTTTTTCGGAAAGAAATTATAAACAAGGAAAATGGAGTTTTTTTGACAAAAAAGGAATTGAGAAAACATCAGGAATATTTGAAAATTCTCAACCAAAAGGAATATGGAATTTTAAAGATTTAAAAACTATAAATTGGAAACTTTTTGATGATAAAGATGAGAAATATATAATTTCTGCTCCAAGTGATTGGTTTTATTTTGGAGTTGAAAATGCTGAAAGTTATGGAGTTTTAGATAAATATAGTAAAGATGGTAATGATTATAATTTAAAATTGGTAATTACTTCATACAAATTAGATGAACTCGATGAAAATGTAAATGAATTATACAATAGAACATTAAAAGAGTTTAAAAATAATTTTACAGAAATCAAATCGAAAAAAGTAGATATTTCTGAATTTAATGAAGTTTATGAAATTCAATCTGTCGAATTAAATAATGGAAAAAGATATTTAAATACAGAATTAATTTATAGTTTTAAAGATAGATTTTACCTAATATCAATAAGTATAGATGAAAAAGCGAATTATGAATATTCAATAATTAAGGAAATTATGGAAACTTCTTTTAAAGTTTATACAAATTAAAATAGGAATAAAAACGAAATGCCAACACCGTGTAAAAAAAATTGCTTAATTTTAGCTTAACCAAAGTTTGTTGCTTTTTTGTAAACTCCTATTTTCCTGCGGAAAATAGCCGTTCACTTTAAACGCAACTTTCCTTAACACAACAACGTTGGCAACAAGTTAAGAGCAACATTATGAAAATTGACAGAACAATAGAAATTTTAGAAGCATTGGCTTCAGGATGTTCACCTCAAACTGGAGAATTGATTGAAAATGATAGTGTTTTAAATGAAAGAGATGTAATAAGAGCATTAGAAAAAGCAATTTCGGAATTGGAAAGAATTAATCAATCAACAGAATATGAAACTCAACCTTCTGAATTAAAAATTAGTGCAGAAGAAGCCGACAAAGCTATTAAACTGTTTCAAAGTGTTGAATATAATCCGACTTACAGTCGCTTAACTCATTTCTTTTTAAAATCAAAGGAATTTGAATTTCCTATTCTAAACTCAAATGAACTATATGGAAAATATTTTGGTTACTATACTAAACAAGATTTACATAAATTTTTCAAACATTATTTAATTGAAAACGGTTTTTCACTTCACGGAAAAGTTAAAAAAGAAAGAAAACCACAACCTTGGAAAGATATTGACTTTTTCCAAAAAGAGAAATTTAACAATTTGACAGAAAAAGCAATTGACCAACTAAAAAGCAAAATAAACGAAATCGGAATTTTAAAAACAGAAGATTTATCTGAATATATAATTAACTCAAGAGTAAGACACTTTAGAGCCTACGAAAGTTGGACAGACAAAGAAAAAGAATTACTCGAAAAAGCAATGGAATACACGAATGACCTTGAATTATTGTCAGAGTGTTTTCAAAGAGGAATTGGTTCAATCGAATCTTGTGGAAAAAGATTAATTTATGAAAAAAAACCAGTTGCCAACAACGTATAAAATTAATTGCTACTACAAGCCTACTTACGAAAATCCTCACGGATTTTCTATTCGGTTTGTATTTGCTAAATTAGTTGCTTAAAACACGCAACTAATCTTATACAAAACCGTTGTAAAATATTACCGAAAAACATTGAAACTAAGATTCAACATAACTAAACTGATGATAATTCTAATGACAATTGGAATTACTTATGGATTTAAAATATCGGAGAATAATTGCAATTTTGAAAACGGAAAATATAAAGTTGTTTATGATAAAATGTTTACTGAGTACCCAAAATTTGAATTTGAGGTTAATGGATTGAATTTGACAGAAATCAATTCAAAATCAAATAGGAGTTATAAAATCGAGGAAATCGGAGAAAATAATTTTCAATTAAAACCATTGGATAAAAAGACAGATTCACTGACTGAATTCCAAAAAAAATTAACTTCACAAGGAAAACCTTATTATGAGATTACGAATTGTAAAAAAGATACTCTTGAATTTATAATGAGAGTGAATTTACACGTGATTTCACATTCAGGAAAATTTGTGCGAATAGATTGAAAAGACAAAATATAATGAGTAAAAACATTTTACAACACCTCATAAAATTTATGCTTACTTTTAAACTAAATAACAAACTGACAAACATTCAACTAACGATTTGCTACCACCGAAAAATCTCCGATTTTCCAGTCGCACAAATCTTATAAAAACACGTTGGCATTAATATAAAAACCGAAACTAAATGGCAAGAGCAGGAAGACTTTTAAAAGTAGAATCAGAGCTTGAATTTATAGATAGTTATGTAGAAAAAAATGATTTCGACGGAATTAATATGCTGACGAAATCTCACGGAATTGATTGTTACGATTCTTATAAAAGGACTTTTTTAATATTAGCTTCTTCAAAAGGAAATGAATCTATTTTGAACTATATCATTGAGAAAGGAGCTGATATAGATTTTCAAGACAAAAATGGATTTTCTGCATTACATTTCGCTTCTCAAAATAATGAAATTGGAATTATTGAAATTTTGCTAAATAAAGGTGCAAATCCGAATGTTAGAGACTTTCACGGAAACCCACCAATTTGGACTGCTATTATGAACGCAAGAGAGGATTTTTCGATAGTTAAAAAGCTATTAGAAAAAAATGCTGATATTCAAACTAAAAATAATCACGGAAAATCGCCAAAGGAAATGTGGAATTTAAGGTTTAATGACGAAATTGAAAGTCTGCTGAAATAAAATACTAATGCCAACAACGTGTATAATTAATTGCTTTGGCAATTGCCTACTTGGAAAATTCCTTCGGAATTTTCTCGCGTTCGTTTTTGTTTACTAAATTAGTTGCTTAAACACGCAACTAACCATACACAAAACCGTTAGCTTTAATTGTTCCGAAAAATGAAAATTGTAACAGAAAAAATAAATAGCGAACCAAATCATTCCATCTCGAAAAAGGATGTGAAAGCGATTATCGAAATTATTCCTGATGATTGGATTGGAGTTGCTCACATTTTTTCTATTTCGTCTCAACTCTTTGAGAATTCGAATTGGGACAGACCAGTAATTCAGAATAACACAACGTTCAAAATATTATCACGCGGAATTGACCGAAACGAAATAATAAAAGAATTACTAATTGAATTGGCTATTAGACCAACCAAAACGTATCCACCGAAAGGACATTCTTTGACAAAATCACAACGGAAAAAATTAGAGGAATTGATAATGCCATATTATAATAAATTGACTGAATAAAACGGAATTATCACTCAAGCGGAATTTGAGCAAGTTTGCGGAACTGAAAAGCGGAATAACAATAAAACGTGCTCACTCAAATGTGTCACAACTAAAGCTAACAACGTGTATAAAAAATTGCTATTTTTAGCTTAACTAAAAGTTTGTTGCTTTTTTATAAACTTTGATTTTCCTGCGGAAAATCTGCCGTTCATAAAAACGCAACTTTCCATAACACAAACACGTTGGCAACAAGCAAAAAAACGAAGTGAGAAACATTGAAAATTTACTAAAAGAATTAATTCCTCCATCTGATTATCAACATAGGAATGGGTTTAGTAATGAACATATTGTTTTGAGTTTAAATGAAAATGAAAAGACTGAAGTTGAGCGGAAATTAATAGAAATGCTTGAAAAAAATGAAGATGATTTAATCGGAGAAACATTAACAATAATGAAATCTACCGATTCTCTTCCATCTTTAAAAAAAAGGTTGAATTTGTCGAAAAGTCCAGAAATGAAAATTATTTGGGCAAGTTTTATAAACAAAATTAAAAACGGAGATGAAGAAATGAAAAAAATCGCTCTGAATGAATTTGACAATGTTACTGAAAAATACTCAAGAACATTAATATTTTATTATTTGGCTGAATTCAGTGATTCTCGAATAAATGACAAAATTAGGAATTACATAAATCACGAAGATTATTTAACTGCAACTAATGCAAGAACATCGTTAGGAATTAACACATCAGATATAGTAAAACGAGAACAAATAAAAAATGGAATCGGAATAAAAAAATGGTGGGAAATATGGAAATAAAGCCAGTTGCCAACACCGTATAGTAAAAATTGCTAAATTAGTGCTTTACAAAACTAGTCGCTTTTTTGTAAACGTCCATTTTCCTTCGGAAAATAGCCGTTCACTTTAAACGCAACTTTCAATATACAATAACGTTACCCAACATTAAAAACTGAATGAATAGAAGGAAAATCATATTAATCCATTTAGGAATATTCTTTATTCTAACATTACTTTTATTTATATTTTCAGAAACAATATTGAATATTTTTTTAGCAGGAATTCATGATGTAATTTTATGGCTGAAATTGTTGATTTTTGGAACAATTGGAATTTTAATTTCAACAATTATTTCGTGTACAATTTTCATTAAAAAAAGAACAATAAAATGAAAGTAAAACCTGTTTTGATATTAATATTAATTCTGACTTTATTAAGTTGCAATTTTTCTAAAAAACCCGAAAAACTTCCAAAAACTGAACAATATGAAAAATTGATTGGTAAATGGAAAGTAATTAATTCGAATTTCTTACCATTTGAACATATTTCATATTGCGAAAAATTGGAATTGAATTCAATATTTGAATTTAATGAATACGGAGAATTGAAAATTTATAAAAATAGAACAGAAAAACGGAATTGTAACGGAAACCAAAAATTTTGGATTGACAAAAATGAAATTATAGTTTTTGAATCAGACTTTGGATTTCCTTACGAAATACTAAAACTGACTTCTGACTCTTTGAAAATAAAAACTGAACGGATTCCAAAATATTTGTACGAAAGAATGACTATCCAAAATGCCATTGAATTTACTAATGAAAAAATAGAATTTATTAAAGAAAACGGAATAATAATAACATTGGAAAAAACAAAAAACGTTGGGTAACACCGTGTATAATTAATTGCTTTTTACGTGCTTACTTGCGAAAATTCCTGCGGAATTTTCTCGGGTTCGTAAATGTTTGTTAACTTAGTTGCTTAACCACGCAACTAACCATACACAAACACGTTGGCACCAATTAGAGAAAAAATCGCATATAAATGAATAATCCTGAAATTTTTGAAGGAACTACAGTAAATGAAAGACTCTATTTATCTGGAATGATGAATGAGTTTGAAAATGCTATCAAAAAAGATAATAGGAATATTGCTTACAGAATTTTAAGAGAGCTGAAAGTTGACGAACCTTCAATAATTTTAACAGTTGGTTATACAAAAGAAAATATGAAATATCCGAATGCTTGGGATTTTCCGAATGAAAATTCTAACAAACTGAAAAATGAAAATAATGCTACTTTGGAATATTCAAACCTATATGAAATTGGAATGGGAGCGCCAATAAGCGGAATTTGCAAACTCAATAGAAAAGGAGAAAATACTGTTCTAATTGGAAATAATTGTGGTGGACCTGGATTATGGAATGAATCTGGACTAAAAATAGCAATTCCAATTTGGGAAAATTCGTTTTTTAAAGGAAAAATTCAGAAAATAGGAATATTTGACTTGGAAAAAAATACTTTAACTAAATATAAAAAGAAATTTAGAGTATTAAATTTAGAGACATTTAAGGAAAAAACAATTAAAGGAATTGACAGTCCAATTCATAAATCTAAAAATATCGAATTTAACATTGAAAATGAAAAAATTGAGAAAATTATCGAAATAAAAATAACTGGTGGCAACACCGTATAAACTTTATTGCTGGTTTTAGCTCACTTGGGAAATTCCTCCGGAATTTCGCCGTTCGTGCTTTATTTACTAAATTCACTGCTTAAACAACGCAACAAAGCTTATACAACAACGTTGTACGCAAGCTGAAAAAACATTATGTTGGAAAGTTTACTATTCATATTATTAATCTTTACAGGTGGAATATTTCTGCTAATTTCTCTAATTGTATTGTTATTTGGAATATTTAAGAAATCTCAAAAACTAAAAAAAATTGCATTCGGAATTGGAACAGTACCAATAATGTGTTTTGGTTTAATTGCATTTTGGTATTTAATTGCTGTTCCATCTTTTAATAAAAGTGAAATGGAGGAATTTTCTGGAACTTATGAAATTCAAACTGTTGAAAAAGGAAAAGAAAAAACTAACTCTGAATTGAATTTATTTGCAGACGGAACTTATAAATTTAAGGGAAAGGAAAATGTTGGAATTGCTAAAAGCGGAACTTGGAAAACAGGAGGAATTGATGGACAATTTGAATTTTATGACGAAAATGGAAATTTAATTGAATATGCTTCACAATTTGGAGGAAATGGAAACGAAAAAATCATCTTTAATCTTTACGAATCGAATGAAATTAGATTTATAAAAATAAGGAATGAATAAAAGCCTGCGTACAACACCATATATAATTTATTGCTGGCTTCTTGCTTACTTACGAAAATCCTCGCGGATTTTCTTTGTCTGTAATTATTTACTAAATTAGTTGCTTAAACCACGCAACAAACCATATACAACAACGTTAGGCACAATTATGAAAATGAGACTCTTATGACTAAAAAAATAATATTATATATTTTACTATTTATAAGTCAAGTTTCATTTGGACAGGAAATTTCAACAAGCTTAAAAAATTATTTTTCTATTAAGGAAATCAAGGAATTAAATGTTATTACAGATTTTTTTCAAAAAGAACTTTGTGGAAATTCCAAAAGAAAGAATTTTGGAAAATGTGTCAAAAAAATAATTCCAAAAATTGAAAAATCAGGAGGTACTTACATAGCAAAAAAAATAAATTTTAGAAGACAGAAAAATCTTTTGAAGAAAATTTCATTAAGTACGTTTAGAAAAATATGGAGTGGATGTAGAAATTGGAGTGATTACGAACCCAAATACGAATACTACAGTCTTTGCTTTAGTGGTAATGAGAATTATATAAAATTTGTTCGTGAATTAGGAAAAACCAGTGGATATCTTATGAAATATGCAGAAACTTTAGACGTAGGTGGTTTGGGAAATCTAAACTTTATCGCAACAAATATTTTGGAATATCCCAAATCAATGAATATTGAAAACAGAGGTGTTCAAATTGTATTTGCAATTCATTATTTAACACAAAATGACATATTAAATAAGGGAAAAAAAGCATTTAAAATAATTGAAAGATATAATAGAAAAAAAGGTGAAAAATAAAAAACAGTGCCTAACACCGTATAAAAAAAATTGCTAAATTAGTGCTAAATCAAAGTTAGTTGCATTTTTATCAACTTCTGAATTTCCTTCGGAAATTCCTCGCTGACAAAACCGCAACTTTCCTTATACAACAACGTTGTAGGTAATAAAAATAACGAAATGGAATTTGAACCAGAATATATAAGTGGAATTGGTAAAGTTTTGATTTTAACTTTATTAATTTCTGTTTTACCAAATTACTTTTTGGGAAATGAAAACCCATATTTACTATTTGGAATATCAATTATTCTATTTCCAATCATTCTAAATCTGAAAAATAAAAAATGGATTAAAAGAGTGAAAATTGACTCAAAAAGAGCTGAATTTAGAATTGAATACCCAATGAATCTTATTGGAAATAAAAAAATGAATCTTTCATTCTCTGAAATTGAAAAAGCAACATATTATGAATATATGATTAGAACACCAGCTCACTATAAAATTGAATTTAATGGCGGAAAATTACGATTTAATTGTAGTGAAAATGAATCTAAAAAAATTAGTTCTATTCTCAAAACAAATGGAATTGAAACGAACTTTTATCATCAGGAAAAAGAAGTTGGATATAGATAAAATACTACCTACAACACCATATATAATTTATTGCTGGCTTTTTGCTTAATTACGAAAGTCCTCGCGGACTTTCTTTGTCCGTAATTATTTACTAAATTAGTTGCTTGAAACACGCAACAAACCATA
>NZ_JAKQYM010000022.1 GCF_022662535.1 Polaribacter marinus | reverse complement strand
TTTTTTGTAAACTTCTATTTTCCTGCGGAAAATAGCCGTTCACGTAAAACGCAACTTTCAATAACACAAACTCGTTGCCCACAATTTACGAAATGAGCCGAATAAGAAACTTTCTAAATGAATTAGATGATTATGAATTAGCATATTTTGCAAAATTCAAACTTCTGACTTATATGAAAGTTACGCAATCTGGAATAAAAGAATATCTGGCTGAAAGAAATTTTAATGAATCAAAAATTAACAAACTAATTTCTGAAAATCCAAAATCAAAATTGAACGATGGAAAAAAAAGATGTGAAAGGTGTTATTCGGAAAAAGTTCGAATTAATAAAGTGGAATGGACAAATACTGGTGGCGGAATTGGAATTAAAGACGAAATTGCTACTTGGGACGCAATTGGAGGTCGTGTAACTTACAAAGATGAAGTCATTTGTAATGTTTGTGGATTTTGGTTGGAAGACCCAAATCAAGAAAAGCCTTTACCAACTTCGAAAAAAATATTAAACGGAATATGGGAATTTATAATTGGAACTTTAAGTCGTTAAAAAAACTGTGGGCAACACCGTATAAACTTTATTGCTAGTTTTAGCTCACTTGGGAAATTCCTCCGGAATTTCGCCGTTCGTGTTTTATTTACTAAATTCACTGCTTAAACAACGCAACAAAGCTTATACAACAACGTTAGCTACAAGCAAAATGAACACCCAAACTGAACAAGGAGAATTTGAAGTTATTGATAGTTTTGCAATCAAGAGAAGGAATGAATTCTATATGATTGGTGAAATTAAAAAAGGAACAATGCAAGTCAATTGGTTTGTTAATATCACTTTAAATTTAGGACTTTCGTTGACCTTGAGAATTTCGGAAATAGAAACTGTAGAATTTTCTGAAGGAAAAAAAGATTATAAATTAATAATTATTTCAGCAGATGAAGAAACAATAAATATTCTTTTAGGTTTAAAAATAGGAATTGAACTTGTTAAAATATCAATAGACGGAAAAGATTAATGAAAGCTAAAGTTTATATAAATACAAAATTTGTTGGAATAACAAAACTCAAAATTTCAGACGAAAGTATGGGGGGAATAATTGGAGATTTAGTTCCTAATGAAAATTATAATTTATATAAATCAAATATTCAGTCTTTATCTGAAAAAAAAGGAATTGCTAATTGTTCTGACTTCAATTTCATATTGGAACTAGATAACAAACAAAAATTGAATCCTGAAGGTGGAATTGGAATATCTGATTTTAAAGAATTTAATGAAATAATAATTGAATCAGCTGGAAACAGTAATGAAATAATAGAATTAATAAAAAATGCCAGTAGCTAACACCGTGTATAATTCATTGCTAGTACTCGCCTACTTGGAAATTCCTTCGGAATTTCCTCTGGTTCGTTTTAGTTTATTAATTTAGTTACTGAAACACGCAACGAAATCATACACAAACACGTTAGGTAACATTTATCAGAAAAATTAACTCACAAGAAAAGCATAAATATTATTATGGCTAATTATAAAAAATCACTCATTTTAGTTAAAGAACATTTAGATAACGGAGAAACAATTCACTCATCTATTTATGGAACATATGAAATAAAATTAATGGGAAAAGATTCTATTAGAAATGGAATTTTTATTGCTACAGAAAACCGAATTGTATTTTATGCTAAAAAATTATTTGGTTATGACTTGGAATCATTTCCTTTTAAAAATATTTCATCGATAGAAAAATCGAAAGGTTTAATGGGACATTCTATTTCTTTTTTTGCCTCTGGAAACAATGCTAAAATGAAATGGATAAATAGTGGAGATATAAATAGTTTTGCAGAATATGTTAATTCAAAAATTGGAAAATCAGAACCTGTTAAAAACGTAATAAATCAGAGTGAAAAAGGAATCCCTGAATTGATACAACAACTTTCGGAATTGAAAGAAAAAGGAATTTTATCAGAAGAAGAATTCAAAACAAAAAAAGCTGAATTATTATCTAAAATATAAAAAACGTTACCTAACACTGGCTAAACTTCATGCGGGTTTTGTGCTAACTTCAAAGTTTTGTGTATATTTACTAAGTCGCCAAATCTTGTTGATTTGGCTTTATGAAACCAAAGAAACAAATCCAAACAAAAAGCTTCGGCTTAGTCCGTGTTCGAAAATCTGGCCGATTTTCTAGCCCGCACAAAGCCTAGCCAAAACCGTTGTATGCAATTAAACAAAAGATAGATAAGTTTAGAAGCGAGAATAAAGATTTATTTAAAGAGTTTTAAAACTTCTTCATTTAATTCAATAATTTATTTATCAATAATTTTTGTATTATAAATCATAAAATTAAAAAATGAACTACATAATAACCGTTAGAAAGACAAGTGAAAGACATGATAACGTTGTTTTAGAATACCGAACAGAAGTTGAACAAAAAATCGAATGGCAAGGGCAAAAATATTTAGTAAAAGAAATTATAATTGTTGACCCAGACGAAAATGTTATTGAACTAAAGTGTTGGAATGTAACAAATTCAGGAAAACCGAAATTACTCTCTACTATCAGTAGAGATAGAATTTAAGTGTTCTAAATAGTCTTTTGCATCTTCAATTAAACTTTCAGTAGCCTCAATTAGTTCATCGATCATACCTGAATGATAATTGTAGTTTACGAAAGGAAAACTAAAATTTGCAATCTCTTGGGTTTTTTTGTCAATTGACTTTATTTTTTTAACCAAAAGTTCATCCGATTTACTACTCATGCGAAAAAATAATAACTGCATACAACACGGTGTATAAATAATGCTTACTTTGTGCTGTTACTATGCATAGTGCGACCTTACTTTATTTGTTCCCTTACGAAACTTACGGTATTGCGTATTCGCACTATTCATACACGAAACCGTTGGCAACAAGCTAAACGAACAACTGTAACAAAATGCAAAAAACATTGTCTTTTAAAGAAACACTAATCAATGAAAAATATTTATTCAATAGTACTTTTAATTTTTACATTATTGGGATGTAATCAAAAAATTGATAACTTAAACGATAATATCATCACTTCTGATATTGATAATTTTTGGAATGCTTACGATAAAATAAATGCAACAAAAGATACTATTCAGCAAATTAAATTATTAAAAACATTATTTCTTGATAAAGCTTCCGAAGGTCAAAAAAAGATGATACAAGCAAGAAATTATTCAGAGAAAGAATATCTCAACACGATTAATAATTTTCCTAAATTTTGGACTTCTATTCGAGAAAATACTTTAAAAGCCAAAACAATTGATGAAGAACTTTCAATTGGTGTTGATAAATTAAAATCAATCTATCCACAAGTAAAACCAGCCAAAATATATTTCACTGTAGGAGCTTTAAGAAGCAGTGGGACAACTATGGATAGTTTAGTGCTTATTGGTACAGAATTGGCTTTTACTGACAAGCAAACACCTACAGAAGAGTTTCCAGAATATCTTTCTCATTTAAGAAATTATTTTGACTCTGAACCAGGTGAAAATCTTGTATTCTTAAATATTCACGAGTATATTCATACGCAACAAAAAACTACAATCGGGAATAATCTTTTAGCTCAAACTGTTTTAGAAGGTGTGGCTGAGTTTTTAGCAGAAAAAGCATTAAATACAAGATCACCAAATCCTCAAATTCAGTTTGGAAAAGAAAATGATGCTAAAATTAAATCTAAATTTGAACTCGAAATGTTTTCGCCAAATGTTAACAACTGGATTTGGAACAGTGCTAATAATGAGTTCGGAATGCGTGATTTAGCATATTATGTTGGATATAAAATTTGTGAAGAATATTACAATGCTTCGGAAGACAAACAGAAAGCTATCGAGCAAATGATTCAGTTAGATTACAATAATGAAAACAAGTTAATTGAATTTGTAGAAAAATCTAACTATTTCAGTAAACCACTTAAAACCTACAAAGAAGTTTTCGAAAATAAACGCCCAAGTGTAATAAGTTTAGGAGAAATTAAAAATGAAAGTTTGAATGTTAAAACGAATATTAAAACATTAACAATTAACTTCTCACAACAGATGGATACTCGTTTTCGAAATTTTCAACTTGGTTCGCTTGGTGAAGAAAATGTAGTAAGAATTAAGGAATTTATTGGTTTTTCAAAAGATAGTAAATCGGTAAGTTTTGGAATTGAAAAATTAGAACCATCGAAAAAATATCAAATAATTGTTGGTTCAGGTTTTAGAAACACGCAAGGAGTTCCATTAATTCCATATCTGATTGAATTTAATACAAATGAAAAATAAAAGCCAGTTGCCAACACCGTGTATAATTAATTGCTGGTTTCAGCTCACTTGTGAAATTCCTTCGAAATTTCCTCGTTCGGTATTTATTTAGTATTTTAGGTGCTTAAATCAACGCAACTAATCATACACAAAACCGTTGGCAACAAGCTGAAAAATGAAATACGCATTGAACATATTACTTCTGATTTTAACTTTGGTTTCCTGTAAAAACCAATCAAACGCTGAATTAAATAAAGGAGAATTAAAAACGGAAATTGCTCAAATTGAAAAAAAGGTGAGTAAGCTTAAAACTATTCCAAATGATTTGCGAAAATTTGGTGTTTTTGACTTTTCTGACTCTGATGAAATTATGAGAATTTGGAGATTTCCAGAAGGCGGAGCTGTATTTGAGGAATTAATTGAAATAAAACGAAGTGGAAAAGAATGGAGTTCTATTCGATATACATATTTGTTAGAAGAATATAGCGACAAACCTGAATTTCAAAGTTTGAGAAAAAAGCAAAATCTAAATTTAAAAAAAGAACAAATTTTAAAGTTTATCAATAAAAAATTATTACAAGAAAACATAAACCCGACTAAAGAAGACAAAATTTGTATCTGTGATATGTATTTAGCGGAATATCGTTTTGATAATCAAGAAAATTATTTTGAATTTAATTTAAGCGAAGAAGGAAATGAAAATTCAGCGAAAATTAATTTAATGAGTTTTTTGAATGAAGTTGTAAACGAATAAAGCCAATTGCCAACACCGTGTATAAAAAATTGCTATTTTTAGCTTAAACAATGTTAGTTGCTTTGCTTGCTAGCTTCTGATTTTCCTTCGGAAAATCCTCGCACACAAGCACGCAACTTTCCATACACATAAACGTTGGGCTTCATTTCTCACTCGAACTCAAAAAATGAAAAAGAAGATAATTATTACATTTTTTTTTATCCTAATTATTCCAATCGGAATAATATTTTGGAAATTTAATGAGTTTAAGAATGAACCATATCAGAAAACTCCTTTTTTTGATTTGTTTATAGCTAAATCTATGTACAAAACAAATGAAGAAACTCCCTGGAGAGATTTTTGGGATAATTCGTGGCAAAATGTTTCTAAAGAAAACAAAAGACCAATTGAATGGATTTCAAATCCGAAAGATTTTGAAAAATTAGATTCTGTTTATTTAGGTTTTAGAAATAACACAAATGAAAAATTCTATTATGTAACTTGGGGAGAACCTAATTCAAGAATTAGAGAAAACTTTTTAGTTTATAGAAATGGGAAAATTGACTCTATTCCTTTTGGAGGTTTTGGTTGTGGAACAGGAATATATATTACTCCTTTGAAAAATGGAGAAATTGCAGGTTCAAAATTCTTGAATCCACTTTTATTTAATCCTTTTACGAATTATTTTTTACCTTTAAAAAATAAAAAATTTCCTCAATTATTTAAAGAAATATATGGAGATTCAGTTGCAATAAAATATGAACAAGCAACTTATAGTTTACCTTGGAATAAATTTCCTTCGCAAATGATTGAATCAAAGAAAATAGTAATTTCAACAGAAAGAATTATTGAAAATTGGAAAAAAGGACAATTTAAATTAAGTCCAGAATTTGAGAAAGAAAATGAACAAAGTTTTTACATTAAAGAAAACGGAGAATATATATTAAGTTCAACTTATGAGAAAAAGGAGAAAATTGAATAATTAAGAACGAAAAAAAACGAAAGCCCAACACCTTGTATAAAAAATTGCTAAATTTGGCTTAATCAAGGTTTGTTACATTTTTGTCAACTCCTATTTTCCTGCGGAAAATAGCCGTCGACTTAAAACGCAACTTTCCATACAAAAACACGTTGTAGGTAATTTAAAAAATGACGAAAAACATACTTTTATTATTCCTTTTAATTACAATCAAATCGTATTGTCAAAAAGTCAATATTTCGGAATTGAATGGAGATTGGATAAAATATAAGATTGAGATGAAAGACGGCAGTAGTTTAATTGACCGTTTCTTGACTGACTCTTCTTACGTTAATTACACTTTCAAAAAATTGGAAATGTGTACTAATGGAAATCCAACTCATAGAGTAAATGAGGTTTGTTTTCCATTCTCATTAAATCAGAACTTTATCATGACATCTTCAACTTCTGGCTACGAAATAGAAAGAGTAAAAAATGACACACTGATTCTCTGTGAAAGAATAAACGGAATGGAAAACGATAAATTAAAGAGATTCTATTTTGTTAAAGAACAAAAATTATTCAATGAAATTAAAGAGGAAAAAGGAGAAAGTAAAAATCAAGTTGCAAATGAATTTTATACACCAACTTTAAAGTCGAGTTTAATGCTTGAACTGAACAAAGCTTTTAAGAAAAAACACAGCAATTTTAAAGCTAAAGGAATTATAACAATAGATTTAAAAAATAAAAATATAAGTACCTCAATAAATTACACTAACACAAATGACTCAAGTAAAATTGAGAGAATTAAAAAAGTGATAAACAAATCATATAGACTTTGGAATTTAAATAAATTCAAACACCTTGATACGCTAGAAATGCCATTCGTATTAAAAGACGAAAAAACAAAAACATTTCGTGGAATTTCAATGAAATTTTTTACCGATTCTTTCTATCAATTAGACCATTTTTATGGTGGAGACACAAGAGTAATTCAAAAAGCTGGAGATTATTTCAATAAAGGAATAAGGTCTTATCATAATAAAGATTATGAGAGTTCTATTAAAAACTTTACTAAAAGTTATGAGTTAGACCCAAAAAACATAGATGCGCTTTATAACAGAGCTGCTATTTACTATGAAACTGGAAAACTGGAATTAGCCTGTAAAGATTGGAATGAATTATCAGAACTTGGACAGAAAAGAGGAATTGAATTATTAAAAAATAACTGTAAAAAAACTACCTACAACAATGGCTATAAGTAATTGCTTGTTCTCGCCTACTTCTGAAAATCCTTGCGGATTTTCAGTTTGGTGTGTACTTGTAAAGTTAAGTGCAAACCCACGCAACTACTCATAGCCGAGACCGTTGTATTAAATACAAAAGAATATACTAATAGAGAAAAGGAAAAGAATGAAAAGATACGATACTCTAACTGATATAAATTTAAAAGTATTATACGAAAAAGAAAGTAAACGAATGTATGAATCTGAATTTATAAATGAAGATGGTAATCAAATAGAAAATTGGGACGTACGAACTGAACTACTTTCTGAGTATATGGAAAGTAAAGGGTTAATTAGTATTGATGGAGAGATGTGTTATATATCTAAATTTGGAGAAGAGTTAGTTGAAGATAATGGGTGGTTGAACTACTTAGAAAAGGAATTAAAAAGTTATGAAAATAAAAAAAAGAAAGAAATCAGAAAAGAAACACAAGAAGAAATTATAAGAAAAGGAACTATTGAAAGTTTTAAGTATGGTAAATGGGGATTTTATTTAGCTATATTATCTATTCTAATAACCGCTTTACTAGAATTGATAAAGAAAAAATAAAAGCAATAATACTTGTATAAAACTGAACTTTAGGGTTTTCAGATTTTTTATCAAACCAAACAAAAAAAGAAATTAAATAATTAATCATAATATATATAATTTAAAACAGCACTAAAACAAATAACTATGAAAACAATCGAATTAATAACAGGTAGTAATACTAAAAAAAGGACTATAATCTTTGTTGAACAAATAAAGTATATACGAGAAAAAACACAAAATAAAGTCTATATTAAATTTGACAAAGAAAACTCTATTATAGCTCATATATCATTAACCGAAATAACAAAGTTAATTAAAGAACTTTAGCTTTAACTTCAAGAATTTCTAAGGATTCTTGCAATATTTCTTTAGCAGATAAATAATCTTTACCTTTTAATAATTTAAAGATATCTTCTTGTATTTTTGGAAAAGTTGAAGATTCAGTCATTTGAATAAAGTACTTAATACAACACCGTATATAATTTATTGCTAGTTCTAGCCTACTTACGAAAATCCTCGCGGATTTTCTATTAAGTTTTTATTTGCTAAATTAGGTGCTTAAAACACGCAACGAAATCATACACAAAACCGTTGGCAAACATTTACCCAAAATGACGAAAAAACAAAAAAAACTATTTTATAAAATCATTTTCTTTGTTGGTTT
>NZ_JAKQYM010000021.1 GCF_022662535.1 Polaribacter marinus | reverse complement strand
ATTTATATAAACTTCTATTTTCCTTCGGAAAATAGCCGTTCATTTTAATCGCAACTTTTCATAACACAACAACGTTGTAGGTAATTAAATGAAAATACTAACGAAAATATTAATTTTACTGATTTCTAATTTGACTTTAGCTCAAATTGAGAAAAAAAATGACACACTCGAAGTTTGGACTCTTTTTAGTATTGGAAACTTTGTAAACCAAAATGCGGAAAAAATAATTGAAAAAGAATGGCCATTTAAAGTAAAAGGAATTGCAGGAGACTCATTCATTGAAAGTTTAATCGATAGTGTTGAAGTTCACAACAATAAAATTTGGAATTATTTAGATTCGAACGGATATTCAAACTCAAAGAAAAAGTTTGAATCAGATTTACTCGCTGAAATTATCCGAATAAAAAAAGCAGTAAGAATTTCACAATCAAATAAAAAAGTGTCTGAATTATATGCCAAATTGAGAAAAAGGGAATTGCAAGATTACACGGAATTAAAAAAAGAAAATAATACAAAATATGAATTTACTGTCTTTAGCTTTGACCTGAAGAATATAGAAAAAGAACAAAAATTTGAATTTAAATTCACATCTGATTTGAAAAAGGAAAAAACAAAAATTATTGAATAAAAACTACCTACAACACCGTGTAAAAAAAATTGCTGGTAAAAGCCTACTTACGAAAATCCTCTCGGATTTTCTTGGTCCGTGTTTTATTTAGTAACTTTATTGCTTAAACAACGCAACTTTACTTACACAAACACGTTGTGCTTAATGCAAAAAAAAACGAACTGAATTGATATTTAGACCTTTGAAATACAAAAAATACGCTGAAAAATCTTGTCAAAAGCTGAATGAATTTCAAAATGATTTCAGAAAAAAATATGACACTGATAATTATGAAAACTGGTTTTATAATCAATCAAGTGAAACATTAAGACTTTACTCGGAAAACAAAGAAATTTATTTCAAATACATTCCCGTTGGAACATTTTCGCAAAAGAAAAATACTTGGATGTGGTCTTGGGCAAACGAAAACTCTGTTGAACCGAGAAAATTTCAGACTTTAAAAGTTAAAGAATTCGGAGAAAAGAAGAATTACGAAAATCTAACGAATGAACATTTTGGTGGAGACAATTTTACAGGTTGGGAACTGACTTCTATCGCATTTGAAATAATTGGAGCAATTGGAACTTATCGAGTTATTTCGGACGATTTAGAAAAGTATTTTTTATTAACCGAAGAAATAACAAAAGAAGAAGTTGAAAAAATAGAAAGTGAATTAATTGAATGTGGGGTTCACGGAAAATTAAGAAAAGCATTTATTTGCCAACATTTGAATTCTAAACAAAAAACTGGATTTGAGGAAGCTTTTGAAACTTATCGAGGAATGGAATTGGACGAAGAAGATGATTTCCAAGCTTGGTGTTCAGAATGCGAAAAAGAGAGAATTAAAACAAATGGTTGGAATGACGAATCTATGGAGTTTGCTAAAATAAGTTTAGTTTGTGAAAAATGCTATTTTGAAATTAAGGAAACAAACGAATGAAAAAAGCACTAAGCACAACACCGTATAAACTTTATTGCTGGTTTTAGCTCACTTGGGAAATTCCTCCGGAATTTCGCCGTTCGTGTTTTATTTAGTAAATTCACTGCTTAAACAACGCAACAAAGCTTATACAACAACGTTAGCAAAAATTAGTACGAAAAAATAAATTTAGGAAAATAATAGATGTTTGATTTTTTTATAAAATTAATAAAGTGGATTAATAGAAACAAAATTAGTGCTTACATTTTATTTTTAATTTTACCTGGAATATCTTTCTATTTGAATATTTACAAAAATTATTCTTGGGACTTAATTACTATTCTTTTAATTATAGTATTTATTTTAAGAGTAATTGTAGGAATTATAATTTCAATTAATTTATTATCATCAAAAAAACAACCTGAATCAAGAAGACAACAAAAAAGGAAAAAAAAGGAAACAAAAAACTTAATCACAATTTTAGTTTTTAAAATTATAATCGGAATTGCTATAACTATATCTCCTCTATTCTGGTCGAATAATTTTGCACACAATTATATTAATGAAAAACTTGAAAATGAAACGAAAATTGAGACTGCAAAAATTTATGATTTAATATATCCTCCTCATAATGGACATATTTCAGGTGCAGTGGGCTATGAATATGAATTCTATATAAAAAACAGGAAATACAGAGGAAGACATCTTGGTGAGAAAAGAAAAATTGGAGGAATTATTACAATCAAATATTATAAAGAAAACCCTTGGATAAATAAAAAAAATGAATAAAACTTTTGCTAACACCGTGTAAAAAAAATTGCTTAATTTTAGCTTTATCAAAGTTAGTCGCATTTTTGTAAACTCCTATTTTCCTGCGGAAAATAGCCGTTCACTTTAAACGCAACTTTCCTTAACACAACAACGTTGGCAAACATTAAAAAAAATGAGAATACAATATGAAAAAAAACAAGTTAATCTGAATTTATATTTAGGTTTATTATGGCTTGTAAATGGAATATTTCAAACTGTGAGAAATGAAAATATAGATTTGTTTGACTATTTCTGGTTTTTAATTTCTGGAATTTATTTGTTAATATATTTCCATCAGAAAAAGGAAAAATATCTTACTCTTGAAAACGGAATTATTAAGCAAAATTGGCCTTTTGGAAAGAAACTGAAATTGAAAGAAATAAAAGAAATTAAACATTTTGCGGGAGAATATATACTGAAATCGGAATTAAAGAAAATGAAAATCAATATTGGTTTAATAGAATCTGAATCATTATCTGAATTAAAAACGGAATTAAAAAAACTTGATGTTGAGTGGGATTAAAAAACGATTTGCCAACACCGTACAAAATTAATTGCTTGCTTTTTGCTCACTTACGAAAATCCTCGCGGATTTTCTTTGCCAGTAATTATTTACTAACTTAAGTGCTTAAACATCGCAACTAATCCTGTACAAACACGTTGGCAATAATTAAGATGAAAATTGCGGAATACAAGAAAAATGGAAAATAAAACATGAAAGTAGTACTTTATATTATACTCGGAATTGCAATAATAGTTGTCGGATTTTTTGTCTGGTTTTTTGTTTTTTTTCTTCAAGTCCCTGAATTAAATATCCCTAAAAATTCAAGTGAAAAAGAAAAAATTGTTTTGATTGATAACTGGTTAGAAAAACTAAATTCTCAAAGAAAATTTAATGGCGGAATTCTAATAACGAAAAATGGAAAGCCAACTTTGGCAAAAACATATGGCTTTACTAATTCCAAGAAAACTGAAAAACTAAATATTAATTCGTCATTTCGCCTTGCTTCAATCTCAAAACAGTTTACTGCAAGTGGAATAATGCTCTTAAAGGAAAAAGAACAGATTAATTACGACGATTTAGTTTCAAAATATATTTCAAATTTCCCGTATCATAATGTTACAATTAGAAACTTATTAAATCAAACTTCGGGAATACCTGATTCATATTTAGATTTAGCAGAAAAAGCAAAAGGTAAAATTGGAGTTTTAACAAATGAAAAAGCAATTAAACTTATAATTGAGAATAAACCCAAAGCTAATTTTGAGCCAAACGAGCAATACGAGTATTCAAATACAAACTACATAGCTTTAGCAAGAATAATTGAATTAGTTTCAAATCAATCTTTTGAGAACTTTATGGCGAATAATATTTTCATTCCGTTAGGAATGAATGACACCAGAGTTTGGAATCTAATTTCAGAAGATAAAACGTTCAAAGGAAAAACTGATGGTTTTGAAGATTTAGCTGGAGAAATTCGAGAAATCAAACCTACATTTATAGATGGAGTCGCAGGCGATGGTGGCGTTTTTAGTAGTTTAGATGATTTTGTAATATGGGATAAATTTTGGTACGGAAATAAACTTATTAGTAATGAAAATCTAAAAGAGGCTTTTAAAAGACCAACACTAAATAATGGAGAAAAATCAAATTATGGGTTTGGTTGGGTAATTATAAATGAAGATGTAGTTATGCACAATGGAGCTTGGTTAGCTGCGAATACTTATTTTGTAAGAAACACTAAAAAGAAAACGAGTTTCGTGCTTTTAGATAATTCATCTAATTTATTTTTTGACAAGATAATTGAAAGTATAAAATAACTATTGCCAACACCGTATAAAAATAATGCGTAATTTAGTGCTTAAACAAAGGACAGTGCATTTTTGCTACTTCTGATTTTCCTCCGGAAAATCCTCGCATACAAAACCGCACTATTCTTATACATAACCGTTGTACGCAAGCCGAATAAAAAATAAACCTTAAAAAAAAGCTATGAATAAAATGTGGAGTAAATTGGGGTTTAGAGAGAATCCTTATGATACAAAACCGTTAAATGTATTAAATTCTGATGTTGAACTTCTGTTAGGTCGGGAAACTGAACAAGTTGATTTTTTAACAGCTATTGAATCAGAATCTCAAGGAATATTTATTTTATCTGGTGTTCCCGGTGTTGGTAAAACAAGTTTTTTTAATATTCAACAATATTTGTTAGAAAGTGAAGAAGCTCAATTTGGACCAAAAATGTTATCTGCTAGAAATCTATGTCCAATTCAACCTTCAGATGAACCAAAAAATATAGCTATTAGATGTATCCAATCATTTTGTAATTCAATTGAAAAATATTGTTTAATGACCAAAAATGATATTCCTCCACAAACTTCAAAAATACAAGCTTGGGTATATCAAAATAAACCAGCCACATTTAATTTTGGAGTTTCAATTTTAGGAAATGGTGTAAGTTTTGGTCGAGAAATTCACCTTCAATCAATCAATGAAACTACTTATGAAACATTAGTTGAAATAATTAGCACACTAGCATTAGAAGTAAACTCGATTCTTGGGTTTTCAGGTAGTTTCATAGTTTTAGATAATGTAGAAAATTTACATGAAGAAGATTTAAGTGATTGCTTGACAACTTTTAGAGATACTCTATTTACAATTCCACATATTTGGTGGGTATTGATTGGTCAAAGTGGTTTAACTAGCCTTATTCAATCTACTAATCCAAAAGTTTTTCAAAGGTTATCGGCTGGTATTGAACTAAAGCCGATTAGTATTGAAAATTTGATAAAAGCTGTTGATGTTAGAGTAAATAGATTTCATTGCACAGATAACATTGGTTCTTCTCCAATTACCGAAGAAATATATTTAAAATTATTTGATTCGTCCAACGGAGAAATACGATTTGTTTTCAAATATTGTCAAGCAATTTGTATAAACCTTGTTCAATCAATAAGGAAAGCTTTAATTGATAAAAACGTAAAAATTGATGATGAAAATTTTGAAAAACAGATGGGAGAACACTTGGTTAACAAACAAATTGATAATGAATTCTCAAACATTTGTTTAAACTACATCATAAGTGAGGAATTTAGAGGTTTATATTTAAATCAAGATGAGAAAGACGTCCTTAAAAAGATTGGTGAGATGAAAAGAGTAAGACCCTCTAACTTTAAAGAATTTAATGTTGGAACTATGCAAAATTTTACACAAAAATATTTGGTAAAAATGAAAGACCAACAATTACTTTTTAGAAGGCAGCAAGGTAGTTTATTAACATATGAGTTAAGAGGAATATCGATATTTGCTTCAGAATATGGATTACTAGAAGAATGACAAAAGCCTGCGTACAACAACTGGTATAAAAAATTGCTAAATTCAATAAAATAGAATGTTTCTAAAATATAAATAACTTAAATTTAAACATCGGAAAATTACGTTCTAAAAAACGCAACTTTCCATACCACAAACCGTTGTAAACAATTTAAGACCAACATTGAGAAAACTTAAAAACTTCATATTTCTAACCATTTTTACTGTCTTATTAAGCTGTAACGGAACTGATAATTATAATCTCGGAATTTATAACGCAAGACAAGGAAATCAAGAAAAAGCAATTGAATATTTTACAAAAGCAATTGAGGACAATCCTGAATATTCGGATGCATATTACAATCGAGCTTATGCACAACAACTGATTGGAGGAAAAGAAAAACAAATAATATCGGATTATAATAAATCTCTTGAATTAAATCCGAATGACAATGAAGCTCATATGAATCGCGGACTTGTATTTATGAAAATGGGAGAAAACGACAAAGCAATTTCTGATTATAAAAAATCAATTGAAATTAAATCTGACTATCCAATTGTTTATGCAAATTTGGGTAATGCTTATAAGCTAAAAGGCGATAATGAAAAAGCTTGCGAAAATTGGAAAAAATCTTTGGAACTAGGGAATCGAAATGTTGAATTGAGATTAAACTTGAATTGTGAATAAAAAACTGTTTACAACAATGTATAACCGCAATTACGGCGGATTCGACTACGTCCGAATCCACTCGGAATTGCGAGCGTCAGTGACAAACCGAAAATTAACGCATATTAACCCGTAACTGACGGTTATACGAGACCGTTGTAGCACATATAAACAAACCTATGAACAGAATTTTAACATTACTGATTTTAACACTAATAACAACTTCTTGCAAAAAGGATGTTGGAGTAACTGACAAAGAAGTTAATTCAGTCCAACAAGTTTTGAATTTTTACAATGGAGAGTGTTTAAGACATAAAGGATTTGAAACTAAAAACAGAGAAACGATAACTTATTTCGAACTTGAAATGAGTAAAAGTCCGTTACTTGAAAGTAATGCGAAAAAATTAATACCACACTCTGGAAATATTGCTTATTTATTCTATTCAAGTTTAGGCGACGAAAAGTCAAATTATAATCAAGTTAGAGTTAAAATAAATCTAAAAGACGGAACAAGTTCTGAATTTTCATATTCGGACAAAGAAATTGAGGCAATTGAAAATCTTATGCCGAAAATTGACAACATTTCGGAATTAATAACAAAGAAAGACTTTGAAACTCTGACAAAATTATTCGACAAGTCTATTGAACTGGAAACAAGTCAAATTGTCGAATTATTTAACAACCTTGATAATCAATACGGAATTGTAAAACAATCTCAATTTCAGGGTTTTGAATTTAAGGACACTAATAATTTTGGTCAAGTAATAAAAGTAAACATCGTGCAAGTAAGAGAAAAAATTGCATTGACAATGGCTTTGGTTTTTAATAGAAATAATCGGAATTTAATTTCAATCGAATTTGAATAAAATACGTGCTACAACACCGTATATAATTTATTGCTAGTTATAGCCTACTTACGAAAATCCTTGCGGATTTTCTATTCGGTTTGTATTTGCTAAATTAGGTGCTTAAAACACGCAACAAACCATATACAAATACGTTAGCTGTCATTTATGAACGAAACCGAAAACAGATTTTATTGTGACGATTCCTTGAAATATGGAGAAGAAGAAAAGTGGAAATATTTAATTGAATATGCTATTGAAAAAGCTGATTTTGTTGAATTTAATATTCTTTATTCAAATCAAGAAATCACAAATGAAATTGAGTCTCTTTCTGAATTTTTAGTGGAAAAATCTAAAAGGTCTGAAAAAATTTATGCTAATGGGAATTATTTTGTCAGATATGAGTTAACAGATAAATTAAAGGAATTTATAAAATCAAAAAAATATGAAGATTGGAATGGTTTTAATTATGAGGACATAAGTTTTGTGAAAAATGGAAAAGAATTTTTTGCAACAAATACGCACGAAAATCTTGTAATTATGGAAATGAACAAAGCTTTGAAGGAAAAATTAACTAAAAAAGGATTCGACTTTTGGTGTGACTGGGGAATAAATCCAGCAAAATCGGAATAAAATTAAACTGAATAAAAAAAACGTCAGCTAACACCGTGTATAATTAATTGCTTGGTTTTAGCCAATTTACGAAAGTCCTCGCGGACTTTCTATCTGTGTTTTATTTACTAACTTTAGTGCTTAAAACACGCAACTAATCATACACAACAACGTTGGCAGTAATAAAAATGAAATATTAAAATGAACATTGAAAAGATATTTATTTATTTTTGTCTTTTATCATTCTCTGTTGGAATTATAATATCGGGAATAAAATCTATAGATACTGAAAATATTAAAGATGACGAGTTTACAAAAGCTAAACAAAGAATAAGAAATAATTACAGCATTTTTTATGGAATAGTAATTTTACTTATATTGTTATTTTTACTTTATAAAGAAATTTGAGGTAAGAAAAATAATTAACCGAAACATTTAAAATAAATAAAAAATGAACTGAACGCTTAAAAGGTGTTGCGGAATTAACACTCAAACGGAATTGAGCAAGATTTCGGAATTCAAAAAATTATAGTAAAATAAGTTTTACGTTGAAAATCTTTGCGGAATTATATTTAAAACAAAATTGAATACTCTCTAAATTTTTGAAGCAAAACGAAAAATTACGAAAAAATGAAAGCTGAATAAATAATTAAGAGCTAAAACAATTCTGGAAAATTAGGAAAAATAAAAATACTACTGCCAACACCTTGTATAAAAAATTTCTATATTTAGCTTAATTTAAAACTTGTTGCTTTTTTGCAAACTTCTGAATTTCCGCTGGAAATTCCTCGTTCACAAAACCGCAACTTTCCATACAAAACAACGTTGCCAAAAATTGCGCTCACTCATATTCTGAAAATTGGAATTTATGATTTTATCAATGTGTGTTTTCAATATAA
>NZ_JAKQYM010000020.1 GCF_022662535.1 Polaribacter marinus | reverse complement strand
TTTTAAATTCTTTTTTTTTAGCTTTTAAATGCTATTTTAAATTCAGGATTTGAGTGATTGAGCTATTTTTGGTAACGGTCTCGTATAACCGTCAGTTACGGGTTAAATTAGCGGTTATTTTCGGTTTAGCACAGACGTTAGCAATTCCGAGTGGATTCGGACGTAGTCGAATCCGCCGTAATTGCGGTTATACATTGTTGTAAAACGTTTTTTTAATCCCATTCTATATTCAGTTTTTCAAATTCCGCATTTAATTCAGCGAGCGAATTCGGGTCAATAATCTGCGTATTGATAGTCAATTCCTTTTTGTCCGTTTTTAAAATATAATCTCCTGCAAATTTTTTAATCCGTTTTATTTCACTCAAATTTAGTTTTTTTCCGAATGGTCCGTTCACGTTTATAATTCCGTTTTCAATGGTCAAATATTTGTAATTTTTTTGGTAGAAGTAGAGTCCTAAATACATTATCGAAATTACAATCCATCCATAGTCAGTCCAATTCGGTTTTTCTTTTCCAAAAACTCCGACAAAGAACCAAACTAACCAAACGAGTCCTAAAATTAAATTCACATTTAAGTGTTTCTTTTTGTATCCTATTTTCATTTCAAAAATGTTTTACAACGTTTATGTATAAGAATAGTTGCGGGTTTGTATGCGAGGATTTTCCGAAGGAAAATCCGATGTAACAAACAAGCAACGACCTTTGATTAAGTACTAAACCGCAATTATTTTTATACGGTGTTAGGCACAGTATTTATTCGGTTTTATCTTCTTTTCTATTCATTAAAGAACTCAAAAGTGGAGGTGAATCATTATGTGACTTTTTTTCTAATGTATCACTTGGATTATAGCTAGAAGCCTCAATTAATGAAGCAACCAATTTTTCCATAATTTCGTTTTTATCCGAACTTTCAGGAAGTTTAGCAATTTCTCTTTTATAACCTTCGTATGATTTAGCTAGACTTTCTTTATGAGCATATTCTTGTTCAAGTCTTCGGTTTTGACTTTGTTGTTTGCTCGCAAATAATGCAAGCCAAATTGCTGGAACAAAAAATGGTATTCTAGCAAGAATATGCATAAAAGCACCACCTACTGTATCACTATCTTTTATTGTTGCAACTGCAAACCAAACCATTCCAATCATAGTTGCGATAAAAACTATAGACCAAAGTATGCTTGGCATTTTATAACTCTCTTTTTGGTCGTGATAAGATTTTGCAAGTCCAGCAGAAGTAGCACCTGGAAGAAGACCTTCTATTTTTGTTGACAAAGTTTCAAAATTACCTTCCCATTCTCCGTGTAATTCTTCGTGTTGAGTTTTTAAGTCATTCAATTTGAATTTTAAAGACTCTTTGTCCTCTGCTGTTTTTCCAAAAACTTTAGTATCAAATTCTTGTACTTTTGTCTCAACTTCTGATATTTCCGAACTGTATTCATTTACCTTTTCAAAAGTTTCGTTCAGTTTCTCTGCTTTACTTAAAACTGCTGTACTTGGCTTTTTTACAAAATCATTATATAATTCCGTTATATCATTCAATTCCGATTTTAGCGAAGTAATTTCATGTTTCGCTGTTCCGATGAATTTTTCGAATTTTTCTTCGAAAGTTTCAATTTTTTGTTCTTCTGGTTGTTGTTCTTCCATATGGTTTGTTCATATTGTGCCTAACGTGATTGTGTATGGTTAGTTGCGTGGTTAAGCAACTAAGTTAGCAAACATTTACGAACCCGTGAATATTCCGCAGGAATATTCGCAAGTAAGCTCAATGAAGCAATTAATTATACACGGTGTTAGCTACTGCCTTTTATTCCATTCGTCAATAGTCATAATTTCAGTCAGTTCAAGAGTTTCCTTTTTTCCGTCTGAATATTCCTTTTCCATTTTTGCTAAACCTATTCCTTTCGCATAATAACTGTATTGAGTGTATTCAAATTTTTCTGTTGAATTCTCAATTACTGTTTTATAACTTCCTTTAAATTTAGCAGCCTCGTATTCTTTTCCGAGAATATTGATTTTTACTTTTCCAATATATTCTCTTTCTTTTGAAAAAATCATTTTGGTGTTAGAGTCATATTGATTTTCAGAAGAATATTTATAAGATTCTTTTTTTTTCCATCTAAAAACATCAACATCTTTAGGTGTATTTTTTACAGGAAATATTATTCCTTTTTCGTTTTTGAAGTAACTTATAAATTCTATTACTTCTGTCCCTTTATCAGTAATTTTTTCTTTAAACAACTCATATTGTCTGAAATCACTTTCGTATGCTTCTGTAGTCAGAATTTGATTTTTTAAATCAGCAGTTAGTTTCCAGTATTGGGTTTTAGTTGGTTCAGATTTACATTCGTATTTATAGACTTTTCCATTAGTCAATTCAGACATTGGGAAATAATATTCTTTTACTGAACATCCTGCGAAAGTCAGAATTATAATAAATACCGAAATTATTTTTACGTATCTCATTTTTCAGGTTGTAGCTAACGTTGTTGTGTTATGGAAAGTTGCGTTTTTGTGTGCGAGGAATTTCCAACGGAAATTCAGAAGTACGCAAAAATGCAACTAACTTTGATAAAGCACTAAATTAGCAATTTTTTATACACGGTGTTAGCAAATGCGTGTTTTTTGATTTTCTTTCAATTTTTCCACTATTTTCATTTTCTTTTTTTCATTTTTAAAGTTCAGCTTTTTAGCAATAATTCAGCAAACTTTCTAAATTCAGAGTTCGAGTAAGAATTCCGCAATATTTGTTTTCAGATTTTGAGTAAATTCAACGTTTTATAATTCCGAAAACTTGCTAAAATTCCGCAAGAATTTCACGAGCGAGAGAGTGTTCCACATTTTAGAAATTCACACATTTTTTCAGAGTTCAGTTTTGCAAATTTTTGATTTTACATTTTTAAGCGAAAACTGTATTTTAAGAACTTAAGCCAATTTGAGGCGATTCAACCCAGTTTTTGCTAACGGTTTAGTGTATGATTTCGTTGCGTATTTCAGAAACTAATTTAACAAAAAGAAACGAACCAGAGGAATCATCCGAAGGATTATTCCGAAAAGTTAAAAACCAAGCAATGAATTATACATATTGTTAGTAAAAGTAGCGACAGAGTAGAGTAAGTGCATAAAGACACAAGAGTGATTTTTTCCAAAGTTGAGTGGTTTAATTTTCCGTAAGAGTAAACAACATTATTAATTCAGCTAGAAATTCCGCAAGAGTAAAAATTCCGAATGAGTAATTCATTCCGCAAGAGTAAATTTCGGATTCAAGCTAAAATTCCGAAATTCGAGTAAGCAATCAATTCCGAGTTTGAGTGAGAAGAAATTCCGAT
The DNA here is from genome assembly GCF_022662535.1 of Polaribacter marinus. Taxonomy (GTDB): domain Bacteria; phylum Bacteroidota; class Bacteroidia; order Flavobacteriales; family Flavobacteriaceae; genus Polaribacter; species Polaribacter marinus. The sequence goes on along the minus strand of NZ_JAKQYM010000020.1, from coordinate 6,211 downwards.
AAATAAAGTTTTTATAATTCAGTTTAATTGGGAATTATAATTTCGGAGCTATTTTTACTAACGTGTTTGTGTATGAAAAGTTGCGTATTTGTATGCGAGGATTTTCCGCAGGAAAATCAGAAGTAACAAAAGAGCAACGATCATAATTTAAGCACAATATAGCGATTTTTTATACACGATGTTCTACACCGTTTTTTCTTTCCGATATACATTTATTTCACTACTTGTCGCTGTAACAAAATATTCTCCATTGTGTGAAAATCCGAAAGCTCTTATTTCATAATCGTGAAAAATTCTAAAGCAATCTTTTCCGTCATCTTCTTTGTATATACTTTTAAAATTTGGTTCAAATATTAAATCGATTATTGGCCATTCAGTTGCCATATATTGAATTCCATCTCCATATTGATTCAAGAGTGGTAATCCACCTCCACATAATCCGCTAATAGTTATTTTTTCATTCGCAAGTTTTCCAATTCCCATAGACCAAAGTTCATAAGAATTAAACCAATCAAAATCGGTATTATTATCTCTTTCGGTCAATTCAAATTTCGAGCAGTCAATAATTCCTCGACCTTGACTTGAAACAATTAGTAGCAATTCAGGATGATTTTTTGAAAATCCAACTTCGCTTAATCCTCCAACAGCAAATGTTTCTTTTTTCCATCCAGTTGGAATAGCAGATTTCTTTGCATTATCGACTAATTTTTGAAGTCTTAATCGATTTTCGTGTTCTGGATTATTGTTTTTACTAAAAATTTTCATTGCGTTGTCAAATGGTGTAGAACGGTTTTGTGTAAGAATAGTTGCGTGTTTTAAGCAACTAATTTACTAGATTAAACACGAACGGCGAAATTCCGAAGGAATTTCCCAAGTGAGCTAAAACTAGCAATTAATTTTACACGTTGTTGTGTACAGTTTTTTTATTTTCAATTCTTTAATAAATTCAGTTTTTTCACGAGAAATAATGGTAAAGATTGGATTCTATATGTTGAAATCACAAGTGGTTTAAGACTTGTCGGTTTTCCATATTCAAATTCTAGTTTTAGTTCAGATTCTAAATATTCAAAAATTCGGTCACTACATTTTATTTCTCCTTCAAACCAATTAGTCCAACCAAATAATATTTTTTTAAATCCCTTTCTTAAAATTAAAAAATCATCATCAATTCCAGTGTCAAATCCGTAATATTTAGCAGTAACAATCCAACCTCTTTTTCTCAATTCAGAGATTATTTCATTCCATTTTTCATTTTTTATATTTATTGCTGTTTTCCTCAAGTATATTTTTATTTCAATTCTTCGTAAACAATGTCAAAGTCCAAATTATTAGGAATATTCAGCTCTTTTCTTTTATTCTCAAATTGCTCCAAAGTCAAATAGGGACTTTGTTCAGTGTTTTTTTTATCAACTTCTATAATGTGATAATATGTCACATTTTTATTAATTCCGTTTTCAAGATTTTTAGGATGACTTTTTGCAATAATAAAATCTCCATTTTCTCCTAATGCAAAAACTGTTTCAGGAACAATTAGTCGATTAGAATATTTTTCAGCGTGAAACCAAATACTCATTTCGTTTAGTTCATTATTAGCAAATAAAAAGTAATTGCCCGTTATTTCTTTTTCAACTAATCCAGCTCCAAAGTAGCAAGATTGTAAAATAAGTAAAAAAGTAATTGCTAATATTTTTCTCAAATTATTCAATTTGTTTTCGGTCGTTTCTTAAATTGTACACAACGTTGTTGTGTTATGGAAAGTTGCGTTTAAAGTGAACGGCTATTTTCCGCAGGAAAATAGCAGTTTACAAGAATGCGACTAACTTTGGTTAAGCTAAAAATAAGCAATTTTTTTTACACGGTGTTGGGCATAGTTTTTTATTCGTAATACATTTTAAATTTCTCAAAAGTTTCTTGTCCAGGAATATTTACTGTCATTTGATAATATCCATTTTCCTTTGATAAAATCTGATAAATATATTTATCTCCTTTTACACTAAAATTTGAACTTGTTTCATTGTTGCTTTCCACAAAAACTAATTCAAATTCTGTTTCGTTAATCCAATTATAGGTCAGTTTTGAAAATGTATTATTAGAAAATGAGTCCGTCCATTTTCCTTTTTCCATTTTTACTCTTGTTGTATCTCCAGCAACTTCGAAATAATAAAATTCCTTTTCGTTTTTAAATTCCTTGAGTTGCTTTTTCGAAATTTCAGGTTTTGGTTTTTCCGTTATTCTCGTCACTGATTCTTTTGGCGGTTCCAATCTGTCTAATAAATTTCGGAATTCCACACAATTCCTTTGAAGTCTATAATAAACTTGTTGTCCAATTTTTTGAGTTTGTGATTGCTTAAATTTTCCTAAATATGGATAAAGTTGCTTTTCGTATAATGAGTTAATTTTCAGTGTATCATTTTTAATTTCCAAATTTTTCAGGTAATCACACATTACATAAGAAACAGAATCAATTTCTGTCATTGTTTGTGAAAATGTAATATTGGAAATTCCAATTAATAATATTATCAATATTTTTCTCATTTCGTTCAAATTATGCCCAACGTTGTTGTATAAGCTTTGTTGCGATGTTTAAGCAGTGAATTTAATAAATAAAACACGAACGGCGAAATTCCGGAGGAATTTCCCAAGTGAGCTAAAACCAGCAATAAAGTTTATACGGTGTTACCACTAGTTTTTTCCTTTTTTCCAATCCTTATATTCTTTCAAATACTTTTCCTCTACATAAGCAGTTTGTACAGTTTGTGTATTCATTCTAGATTCCAAATTGTTATAGTCAAAATATTCATCATTAAGTTCATTTCCCAATTCAGCTGTGTCAGAAAGTCTTTTTTCAGATAACAAAAAGTTCAATTTCGGATTCTCAATATTGTAAATTAAAGCGTATTTTCTAGAGTCAGATTTTTTCCAGTTTTTAAATTCATTTGAGTTTTCTCCACCTGTTCCAGATTTGTATAATTTTCCGTTTACTTTATATACATAATCAGTATACAAAGTAATTCCTTTATTCCAATGAGTTTTATATATTTCAGCAACTGTTATTCTTGAACTTTCTTTGTCAAATTTCGATGTGTTTTTATAATATGAAATTGATTGAATAAAAACAAGCAATAGAATAAATCCAATTCCTGTAATCCAACTTATTTTCGTTTTGTTTTTCTCAAGGTATTTTTTGTCCATCTAATTAGTGGTAACGTTGTTGTGTTATGGAAAGTTGCATTTAAAGTGAACGGCTATTTTCCGCAGGAAAATAGAAGTTTACAAAAATGCGACTAACTTTGGTTAAGCAAAAATTAAGCAATTTTTTATACACGGTGTTACCCAACGTTTTTTATTCAATTCTTATTTCTTTATAAATTCCATTTATTGAGTTGCTATATTTTTCTTTCAGGAATTTATCTACTAATTCATTATAACAAATCATTTCAGATTGAATCATACAGCCCATTCCGAAAGTTTCAATTTTATATTTATCGTCTAATATTTTTGCCAATTCCGTATCATAACCAATTCCGAAAAAGAAATACTTTATTTCTCCTTTTTTTAAGTCACTTGCAAATCGAGTTTCCATTTCTTTACAAGTTTTTAATTCATAATATTCAGAAAGAATTTTATTCCTTTTATTCATTTGATACTTATAAAACCCAACGTAAGAATTTATTGCTAATGAAATAAAAACCAATCCAATAGTAATATTTTTAATTTTCCTACTTTCTTTAGCTATTAAATAAATAATAAATCCGATAATTCCAATTACTATTAAAATGGCAGAAATATTCAGTAATAAGTTGAAGTTATTAATATTCCTAACATCAGAATTGGAAAACAATAAATATATTCCTAAAGAAGAAAGAATTGAAATTATTATTGATGTTTTGAGTTTCATTTTCTATGTTGGGTAACGTTGTTGTATAAGCTTTGTTGCGTTAGTTTAGCAGTAAAGTTACTAAATAATTACTGACCAAGAAAGTCCGCGAGGACTTTCGCAAGTAAGCAAATAGTTAGCAATAAAGTTTATACGGTGTTGTACTACGTTAATTTTCATTTTCAATTTTGCATTTCAATTTTTCGTAACTATATTTTATATTTTTTCGTTTGTAAGATTTTCCTTTAATCATTCCAAAAACTTTGTTTTCTTTTGGTAAATATTCTAAAGTACTTTCATAACAACTTCCAATTGCATAATCATTTTCAGTTTCATTCGGCAGTTTTATTCCAGTTCTTCGTGGTTTATAAGTTGCGAAAATATAAGTCTTTCCAGTTTTAAATTCACGAATACTTGCTCTACAATCTGCTCCATCTGTATCAAATATTTCAATAATTTTCCTTTCTTCTTTCCCTTTTATAATTTCAATAATTTCTACTTTTATTGATTCTCCAGTTCCATAATAAGGGTCAAATTCATTTTTTAGAGTTTCCTCAAAATATTTGTCATAATCTTTGAAACGTTTTCCATTTTCAGTATGATAATTATGTTCAATAATTTTTCCTTTAATCACTAATTCTGAATTATTAGCAATTTTCAAAAAATTCCCACTCCATTCACAACTGCAAGCACTTGCTTTTATTGAAATCAGAATCGTTATTAAAATTAGCGAAGTTTTTTTCATAATGTAGTACAACGTATTTGTGCTATGGTTTGTTGCGTAAATTTAGCTAAAAAAAAACCAATAATTACGGACTTTTAAGTGCTCGAGGTTTTTCGTAAGAAAAACCGTGTAAGCAATAAATTATGCACGGTGTTGCAAAATGCGGGTTTAATTTTCTTTTTTATGTCTTCAATTTCTATTTTTTGAGTTTGAGAGTAAATTCCGACAATATTTTAATTCCGCAATTTATTCAGTTTCTCAATTTTAGTTTTTTCGTGTTTTCAGGCGCATTTAATTCCGAAAGCTAGTAAACCTTTTTGTTCTCTAAATCTCTCAGCCTTTCTAAATTTGTGTTTGAGAGTTAATTCCACCAACATTTATTCAACACTTTGCTTAATTATCTTTTCAAACAGTAAATAAGTTTCAAGTTTTCACTAATTTTCAAACTAGTTAAATTTGACCAACTTTTTCAACGTTCTGAAACACTAATTATTAATAAAATTCTTTCAGAATTTTCCAATCTCGAGAGAGTGTTCCGCAGCATTTTTTTTCAAACTTTTTTCCGCCTTTTGAGTTTTCTAACTTGTAAAACAAAATATATTTTAAAATAACTTTTGTTCTTAAATTATACTTTCAGCCAGTTTTTTGCAACGTTGTTGTGTATGATTAGTTGTGTGTTTTAAGCACTAAAGTTAGTAAATAAAACACAGATAGAAAGTCCGCGAGGACTTTCGTAAATTGGCTAAAACCAAGCAATTAATTATACACGGTGTTAGGCATCTGGCTTTATTTTTTTCCTCCGAATAATCTTGATAGAAATCCTTGTTTTACTTTTTTCTCTACAATCCAAATCGGTTTATCTGTCGGTCTTATGATTTTTGTATTCGCACCTGATTTTCCCCAAGGAAACCCAGTTTTTATTGGTTCATTTGTTAAATCTGCAATTAAAAACATTTCTGGGAATTCTATTTTTTTGTTTTCGAAATCATAGTCTTTTTCGTTCTTTTCCATAATTCCGACTTTTTCAGTCCAAATTTCCATTACGGTTTGTTCGTGAATTATGTCAAGTGTGGATTCATTTCCTTTTTTTCCATATTCATCAATTTGTTCAATGAATTGAGTTAAGTCCCTGGAATGTTTTACAATAACTGCTGGGTCGTGGCAGACATAATAAACTGAATTCCAATTTCCGTTTGTGTCAATGTCAAGAATCCAAAAATTTCCAAATCCATCGCCTGCAAGTTGGATTGAATTCGGAAACATATCTTCAAAACCAAAATGGCCAAATGAGTCAAATCGAACTTCTTCTAATCCGAAAAATTCAAAGCCTTTACAGAACTTTAAAAGCTCTTCTATTTCTGTCGGAAGAAAATTGTTCGGTAACTGTTTTTTATATTCAGTTATTTCTTCGCTGGTCATTCCGTCCAACAATTCTATTTTATATAAATCTCCATCTTCAGATTCGTACTTGTTATTTAAAATAGATTCTAATTTTTGTTTTGGATTCATATTTTGAGTTGAGTGAGTAGCTTGTGCCTAACGTTGTTGTGTTATGAAAAGTTGCGATTAAAATGAACGGCTATTTTCCGAAGGAAAATAGAAGTTTATAG
>NZ_JAKQYM010000001.1 GCF_022662535.1 Polaribacter marinus | reverse complement strand
AAATCATCAAAATTTATATTGCTGTAATTAGATGAAAATTTAACAAAAAACAATAGGTTTTTAACACAGATCATTCCAAGTTACAAAGAGTTACAAAATGGAAATACACTTGAAATTTTAGCCAATAGAATTCCTAGTTTTATAGGTTTAGTAGTAAGTTTTATGGTTACTGCCCTGTATTGGGTTGCCCACATGAGAATTATGAAATATACTTCTACCATTAACAATAAGGTTTTATGGTATAATATTTTATTACTTTTTTTTATTGTGCTTCTGCCCTTTTCTACAGCTTTTTATGTAAAAGGATTTAATTTTAATGGACCTTTTGCTTTTTATTGTTTTAATCTTTCTGCAATTGGTTTCTTTAATTATTTGCTAAATGTTTATATCACTAAAAAAGAAAAAGGTTTAACTGGCATAACACCTATTTTAGGGAAATACTTTAAAATAAGAGCTTTAAATGCTTTTATCATTTGGGCATTGGCTGGTTTTTTAACTTTTTACCTACCTTATATGGCAAGGTTTTTATTTATTTTACTATTTGTTTTTGAAATTTTATTAAAAAAATATTTTAAGAAACAACTAAAAAAAGAAGCCGCAATTGAATAAAAAATACCCTTTTGATCCTTCCATAAAACATCATTTTATCATTGCATTTGGTTTAGCCATTTGGATTTTTGTTTTTCTATATTTTACAGAACCTTTTGATGTAAGTGTTTTTAATCGTACAGAAAAATTGATTTATTTACCACTCTATGGTGTATTAGGTGCTTTTTGTTATTTACTTTTCTTACCAATTCAGCATTTTTTATTTAAAAAAAATAATGAAAATTGGTTTATAAAAACTGAAATTTTATTCTTATTTATTTTTATAAGTATTGGAATTGTGAGTACAAGATTGTTTTATCTATATGTAATTGTACCTGGAGAACCCAATCCACATGATTTAAGTTTTCATTTAAAAACAATTATTTTACCGGTACTTTCTACTATTTTGCCCATCATTATTTTTGGCCGTTTTGCTTTTGGAAAATACAAGAATAAACAAACAGAAGCACTTAAAATTGAAATTAAAGGCGAAGGAAATTATGAAGGTTTACGTTTATTTTTAAATGACATTATTTGCATTCAATCTTCAGATAATTATATCGAAGTTTTTTATGTATCAGGAAATGAATTAAAGAAACATTTAATTAGAAATAAGTTATCAGTTATTGCTGATGAATTTCCACAACTTTTAAGAACACATCGTTCTTATGTAATCAATCCCTTTCATTTTTTACAGTGGAAAACAGCTAATAGTAAATTGTTTGTTATATTATTTCACCACATAGAAGTGCCAGTTTCTAGAACCTATCAAAATGATGTAAAAACCGTTTTGAATTCTACCACAGAATAGCTGCATTTCGCCCCAAACACCTATTCATATTGATTTTATTGTGATTTACTTTCTAGTTTTGTCTCAGGAAGTTTAATCACAAAATCTATTATTATGAAAACTCAAATCACTTTTATTACCGTATTATTTTTATCAATATTTGTTTTATCATCACAAAATAAACCACAAGAAATTATAATTATTGGAACCATGCATACGGTTCCTAAAATTGTAAAGAATAGTTACAAACCGATGCTGAAGTTTGCAAAAAAATACAAACCAGAAGCTATTTATGTAGAATCGCCAATGGCAAATGATTCTATTTCTTGGGAGTATTTAAAAAATGGATGGTCTAATGGATATAAAACGTTTTATAAATTATCGGACTCTTTACAAAAGAGTTTTAACTTTAATGAAGCAAAATTCAACACAACCATTCATAAACATTTTAAAGACATGAATGATGCTGATTTAGAGTATCTAATCAATTCATTCATTTACAAAAGAGATAATGGAAATTATGAATACTATTCATATATCAAAAAGTACGGAATAAAAGGCGCACAAAAACCGACAAGACATGAAGATGGAGATTTAACCTATAAGTTAGCCTTATCTATGAATCAAAAAAGAGTGATAAATATTGATGATCAGCAAACCAATAAGGAATATCATACAGCTTGGGATAAATGCAATAAAGAAGGTGTTAAAAACGGTAATAACGCAGCAAATGTTAAACTGAATAAAAAAAGTTATAACAGTGCAATTATTCCTGCAATTTTTAGAGGTTTGGGTACTCATACTAATAAAAGAAAATCATTACAACAATTGCATGATATGGCTTCGTTTTCTTATGTAGTACAAGATACTGAAGGCTGTAAAGAAGGAAGAAAATATTTTGATGAAAGAAATATGAGAATTGCTAAAAACATTTCAAATGAAGTTATCAAATCAAAAAAACAAAGAAATATTGTTATTATTGGAGCAGCTCATGTAATTGGTTTAGAAAAAGAATTTAAAGAAAACTATCCTAATTTTAAAGTTATTTTGATGAACGATTATTAAGCTGACTAAATTATAATCCATTAAAAAAACCTCACAATTAATACTGTGAGGTTTTTTACTTTATAAGTATAAAATCAAATTATTTATGTCTACCTTTTAATTCTGCTTCAATATCTTTTAAAGTAAAACCTTTTGCTTGCAGCAACATTAAGTAGTGAAACATTAAATCTGCCGATTCATAGATAAATAATTCATCATTATTATCCATTGCTTCAATAACAGTTTCTACTGCTTCCTCTCCTACTTTCTGCGCAACTTTATTAATTCCTTTAGCAAATAAACTTGCTACGTAAGATTTCTGAGTATCTTTATTAGCCACTCTTTCTGTAATAACATCTTCTAAAGTAGAAAAGAAACCATAATTTGATTTGTTTTCTTCTCCCCAACACGTATCTGTTCCTTTATGGCAGGTTGGTCCATTCGGATTAACAAAAACTAATAATGTATCATTATCACAATCTAGTTTAATATCCACTAAATTCAGTACATTTCCACTTTCTTCACCTTTGGTCCAAAGTCTATTTTTAGTTCTAGAAAAGAAAGTAACTAATTTAGTTTCTTTCGTTTTTGCAAACGCTTCTTCATTCATGTATCCCAACATCAATACATTTTTAGTAGTTGCATCTTGAATGATTGCGGGTACTAATCCGTCGTTGTTTTTATTAAAATCTATATTCATTTTATTTATTTTCTGTCATTGCGAAGCAAATAATAATTTGCTGTAGCAATCTGATTTTATATTGTAAGATTACTTCGTCATTCTTCCTCGTAATGACGTTACAATCGCACTGGTATATTTTGTTTTTTTAACTCCTCTTTTAACTCTAAAATTGGTATTTCTCCGAAGTGAAAAACACTCGCAGCTAAAGCAGCGTCTGCTTTTCCTTTTGTAAACGTATCTGCAAAATGCTGAATTGTTCCTGCACCACCAGAAGCAATAATTGGTATGTTTAATAATTCTGATAAATGTGCCAAAGCTTCATTTGCAAAACCTGCTTTTGTGCCATCATGATTCATAGAAGTAAATAAAATTTCTCCTGCTCCACGTTCTTCTACTTCTTTAGCCCATTCAAAAAGTTTGATATCCGTAGGAATTGTTCCTCCTGCCAAGTGTACAAACCATTCTCCATCAATTTTTTTTGCATCAATTGCAACCACCACACACTGACTTCCGAATTTCTCTGCCAACTCGTTTATTAAATCTGGTCTTTTTACTGCGGAAGAGTTAATAGAAACCTTATCTGCACCACACTTTAACAATTTATCTACATGTTCTACAGAAGAAATTCCACCACCAACAGTAAACGGAATATTTACTTGTTCGGCTACTTTTAAAACCATGTCTAAGGTAGTTCCTCTATTTTCTAAAGTTGCAGCAATATCTAAGAAAACCAATTCGTCTGCACCTAAATCTGCATATTGTTTTGCTAAAACCACCGGATCTCCTGCATCTATTAAATTAACGAAATTGACACCTTTTACAGTTCTTCCGTTTTTAATATCTAAACAAGGTACTATTCTTTTTGTTAACATTTTATTCTAATTCGTCATTGCGAGGCACGAAGCAATCTGTCTATTAATTAAGAGATTGCTTCGTTCCTCGCAATGACATTTATTTTGTTAATATAAATTGTTCTAATTGTTTTAAGCTAATTTTATTCTCATAAATTGCTTTTCCAATAATAACAGCTTCACAACCATTTTCTGCTAATTTTGGCAATTCATCAAAAGCAGAAATTCCTCCAGAAGCAATTAATTTTACATTTTTTACTTCGGACAAAATCTGTTGATAGATATCGAAACTTGGTCCTTCTAACATGCCGTCTTTAGAAATATCTGTACAAATGATATACTGAATTCCTATTTGCTGATAATCAGAAATAAACGGAATCAATTCTAAAGAACTTTCTTCTTGCCAACCATTGGTTGCAATCTTTCCTCCTGTTGCATCAGGATAAAAATCGGCTCCTAAAATAATTTTTTCTGAACCATATGTTGAAATCCAGCTTTCAAATATTTCAGCATTTTTTACAGCAATACTTCCTCCCGTAATTTGATTTGCACCAGAATTAAAAGCAATTTCTAGATCTTTATCAGATTTTAAACCACCACCAAAATCAATTTTTAAATTGGTTTTAGAAGCAATTTGCTCTAATACTCTATAGTTGATAATCTGACTTGCTTTTGCACCATCTAAATCTACAACATGTAAATATTCGATTCCTGCAGCTTCAAATTCTTTGGCTACTTCTAACGGATTTTCGTTGTAAATTTTCTTGGTATTATAATCACCTTTTGTTAAACGGACACATTTTCCGTCTATAATATCTATGGCTGGTATTATTCTCATTGATCAACTTGTTAATCAACCCTGAACTTGTTTCAGGGTCTTTTTATTCTAATTCTAATGTTTTTAAATCTGGATTCGTTTTTTTTTACAAAATTCCATTTCCACTCTTTATGCCAATTCTTCAATTGTCTTTCTCTCTTTCTCGCAGTTTTATTATCACTAAATATTTCAAAATATATTAAGTCAAAAACATTATATTTTCTTGTAAAATTAGCTCCATTTCCAGACTTATGAACTTTAATTCTTTTTTCTAAATTATTAGTAGAACCAACATAAAGTAAGGTTCTATTTTTATTTGATAAAATGTAACAGTAATAATTCATCATTTAATTAACTGAAAACAATAAATTCTGAAACAAGTTCAGAATGACGCTAAAGTGCCAAAAAATTCTTCAATATTTGTTCCCCAACTTTTCCACTCTTCTCTGGATGAAACTGAGTTCCGTAAAAATTATTTTTTTGTAAAGCAGATGCATATTCAAATTCATAATCTGTCGTTGCAATGGCTTCTTCACAATTTTCTGCATAAAAACTATGCACTAAATACATGAATTCTTTTTCTTTAATTCCTGTAAATAAATCAGATTTCAAATTATAAATCACATTCCACCCCATTTGCGGAACTTTTACAGCTTTCGAAAACTTTTTTATAGCTACATCAAAAATACCCAATCCTTTTGTATTTCCTTCTTCAGAGGAATTACACATTAACTGCATTCCTAAACAAATCCCTAAAACCGGTTGTTTTAAAGTAGGAATTACCTTATCCAATCTGCTTTCTTGCAACATTTTTATGGCAGAACTTGCTTCTCCAACTCCTGGAAAAATCACTTTATCTGCTCCTTTTATTTCATCTATATTATTTGACAAAATAGCATCTACTCCTAAACGTTTAAAGGCAAACTGAATACTTTTTATATTTCCTGCTCCGTAATCTATAATGACTAATTTCATTCTTTAGCTTTTAGCTTTTGGCTATTAGCAAATGGCTAATAGCTAAAGGTAATTTTACAACACTCCTTTTGTTGATGGTAAAAACATCTTGTTTGCGTCTCTTTTAACCGCCATTTTCATCGCTTTTGCAAAAGCCTTAAAAATTCCTTCAATTTTATGATGCTCATTTACTCCTTCAGCCTTAATGTTTAAATTACATTTGGCTCCGTCTGTAAACGATTTAAACAAGTGGAAAAACATTTCGGTAGGCATGTCTCCAATCATTTCACGATTAAATTCAGCATCCCACTCAATCCATGGTCTTCCTCCAAAATCTACAGCAGCTTGTGCCAAACAATCATCCATTGGCAAACAGAATCCGTAACGTTCTATTCCTAATTTATTTCCTAAGGCTTTGTGGAACAATTCTCCTAAAGCAATCATGGTATCTTCTATGGTGTGATGTTCATCAACCTCTAAATCTCCATCCACTTTTACGGTTAAATCCATCGCACCATGACGACCAATTTGATCTAACATGTGGTCGAAAAACTTAACGCCTGTAGAAATATCATTTTTACCAGAACCGTCTAAATTTAGTTTGATATAAATCTTAGTTTCGTTGGTGTTTCTTGTAATTTCCGAAACTCTATCTTCTAATTTTAAAAACTCATAAATAGTTTTCCAATCGGTAGAAGTTAAAGCAATACAATCATGAATTGCTTTTACATCAGCCTCTACTTCATCAGCACCCAATTCTGGATTTTCTGATAAAAAAATTCCTTTAGCTCCTAAATTTTTAGCCAATTCCATGTCGGTAATTCTATCACCTAACACAAAAGAGTTTGCCAAATCATATTCTTCAGAAAAATATTTGGTTAACAAACCGGTTCTTGGCTTACGAGTTTCTGCATTTTCATGCGGAAACGTTTTATCAATACAAACCTCAGAGAAAACAACGCCTTCTTTTTCAAAAGCTGATATTACTTTATTTTGAGCAGGCCAAAAAGTATCTTCTGGAAAAGAAGCTGTACCCAAACCATCTTGGTTGGTAACCATTACCAATTCGTAATCCAATTCTGAAGCAATTTTTGCCATGTATTGAAATACTTTTGGGTAAAATTCTAACTTTTCTAAGCTATCTAATTGATAATCTACTGGCGGTTCTAGAACTAAGGTTCCGTCTCTGTCTATAAATAATACTTTTTTCATATTGTAATTTTTGGCTTTTGGCTTTCAACTTTTAGCAAAATGCTAAAGACGAATAATCAATAGCTTTATTTATTGTATTGCTTTTAAAGCTCTTAATAATTTTTGATTTTCTTCACAAATCCCAACACTGATACGCAAACAATTTTCACATAATGGCTGTGTCGTTCTATTTCTTATTACCACACCATAATCAATTAATTGATTGTAACGTTTATTTGCATCATCAACTTTTATTAATAAAAAGTTAGCATCAGATGAATACACCTTTTCAACATAACTTATAGAACTTTCTAATTCATTTTTAAGACGTTTTCTTTCACTAACTAATTGAGCAATTTCATTTTGAATTTCATCTATTTGCTGAAGACGTATAATTGCTTTTTGCTGTGTTAACTCATTAACGTTATAAGGAGGTTTTATGTTATTTAAAACTTTGATAATTTCTTTAGAGGCATAACAAACGCCTAAACGAATTCCCGCCAAACCAAAGGCTTTCGATAAAGTTTGAGTAATTATTAAATTTGGAAATTTCTCTAATTTTTCTAACCAACTCTTATGCTTAGAAAAATCGATATATGCCTCATCTAAAATAACTAAACCATTAAATTTTGTCAATAACTCTTCAACAGCATCAACAGTAAAAGTATTTCCTGTAGGATTATTGGGTGAACATAAAAACAACACTTTACTATTTGTATCTGCTGTTTCTAATATTTGGTTTACTTTTGGTTGAAAATCTTTATTTAACAACACCTCTCTATTTTGAATTGCATTTATGTTTGCGAGTACATCATACATTCCATAAGTTGGTGGTAAAGTGATGATATTATCTTTATTAGGTTCGCAAAAGGCTCTAAAAATCAAATCTAAAACTTCATCACTCCCATTTCCTAATAAAATATTTTCTTTAGAAACTGTTTTAATTTTAGAAAGTAAATTTTTTACATTATTTTGTTGAGGATCTGGATAACGATTTACACCATTTTCAAAAGGATTTTCATTCGCATCTAAGAAAATCATTTTTTTAGTCGTTATATCTTTATATTCATCTCTAGCAGAGGAATAAGGTTTTAGAGATTTGATATTTTCTCTTAGTAGGCTATTGATGTTGAAGTTTGTTTTCATATTTTAAAGACTCCAAAAAAGGAGTTTTTGTTACATTTTTATTGCAAATCTTTTAAGCGAATTGAAACTGCATTTTTATGCGCATCTAAACCTTCTGCAGCTGCCATTATTTCAATAGATCTTCCAATTGTTTGAATTCCTACTTTTGATATTTTTTGAAAAGTAATACTCTTTGTAAAACTGTCTAAATTTACACCTGAATAGGCTTTTGAAAACCCATTTGTTGGTAAAGTATGGTTGGTTCCAGAAGCATAATCACCTGCACTTTCTGGCGAATAATTACCAATAAATACAGAACCTGCATTTTCGATATTGTCTACATAAAAATCGTTATTATTAGTACAAACAATAAAATGTTCTGGTCCATATTCATTGATTAATTCCAATGCAATTTTATCATTCTCAACAAAAATTGATTTAGAATTATTGATTGCTTTTTGAGCAATTTCAAATCTTGTCAATTCTACAATTTGTTTTTCTATTTCAATTTCAACTTTAGCAATTAAATCTTTTGAAGTAGAAACTAAAATAACTTGACTATCGGCACCATGTTCTGCTTGACTTAACAAATCCGACGCAACATAACTTGCATTAGCAGTATCATCTGCAACAACTAATAATTCACTTGGTCCAGCAGGCATATCAATGGCAACTCCAAATTTTGTTGCTAATTGTTTTGCTACTGTTACAAACTGATTTCCTGGACCAAAAATTTTATATACTTGTGGAATTGTTTCTGTTCCAAAGGTTAAACCTGCAATAGCTTGTATTCCGCCAACTTTTATAATTTTTGTTACACCGCAAAGATTTGCAGCATACAAAATAGCAGGATTAATTTTACCAAGTTTATTGGGTGGAGAACACAAAACAATTTCTTTGCATCCCGCTATTTGAGCAGGAACAGCTAACATTAGAACTGTTGAAAAAAGTGGAGCTGTACCTCCTGGAATATACAAACCTACTTTTTGAATAGGTCTTTTTTCTTGCCAACAAGCAACACCATTTGCCGTTTCTATAAAAACTTTTGCTGTTTTTTGGGCTTTGTGAAATTTTGTGATATTTTCTTTTGCAACTGCAATAGCATCTTTTAAATCTTTTGAAACAGTTGCCATTGCTTCTTTAATTTCTTCTTTTGATACTAAACTATTTTCTAAAGAAATACCATCAAAAATTGAAGTGTACTTATCTATAGCAGAATTTCCATTTCTTTTTACATCGTCAAAAACCTGATTGACAGTTAATTCTATATCACCTACGGTTATAGTAGGTCTTTCTAGAATTGTAGTCCAATCTTTTTCTGGTGGATTTAGGATTGTTTTCATAATTATTGGGTTCATTAACCCTAAAATTTAATTGAGGGTCTTTTTACTATATTTTTTTATTAAGATACTGAAACAAGTTCAGCATGCTTTAAATAGATTTTTCTAAAATCTATTTAAAGTACCATTTTTTCAATAGGACAAACTAAAATTCCTTCTGCTCCCTTTGCTTTTAACTCATCTATAATTTCCCAAAATTCATTTTTACTTATTACTGTGTGTACTGAGCTCCATCCTTTTTCTGCTAAAGGCAAAACCGTAGGACTTCTCATACCTGGTAATAATTTTAAAATATCGTCTAACTTATTATTCGGCGCATTTAACAACACATATTTAGAATTTTGTCCTTTTAAAACCGATTGAATTCTAAATTGTATTTTCTCTAAAATAGCTTTTCTTTCATTAGAAATTTCTGGTGAAACTGCTAAAACTGCTTCCGATTTTAAAAGAACTTCAACCTCTTTTAAGCCATTTTTAAATAATGTTGAACCACTAGAAACTATATCACAAATTCCATCTGCTAAACCAATATTTGGTGCAATTTCTACTGAGCCATTAATAATATGTAATTGTGCGTCTATATTGTATTCTTTTAAATATTTTTTTACTGTTTCTGGATAAGAAGTTGCGATTCTTTTTCCATCTAAATCTTTTAAAGAGTTTGCTTTTGATTCTTTAGGCACCGCAATAGATACCTTACACTTAGAAAATCCTAAGCGTTGTATAAACTCTAAATCGTTTCCTTTTTCTATTAAAACATTTTCTCCAATAATAGCAGCATCTACTACTCCATCTCTTAAATATTGAGGGATATCACCATTTCTAAGATAAAAAACTTCAACAGGAAAATTTCTAGCAGAAGCTTTTAATTGATCCTTACCGTTGTCTATTGAGATTCCGATATCTTTTAAGATTTTCATTGAATCTTCATTTAATCTACCTGATTTTTGTACTGCAATTCTTAATTTGTTCATTTTTGTTGATGTAATGCTTGAGCAATCCCTGATTTTTTTAACATAAAAAACCCGTTTGATTAGCTCAAACGGGTTTGTAAATATGTTGATTTTATTCAATACATTTTCAGTTCGCCTGAGAGCAAATATGAAAATGATGATGATGTTTTTGAATAAAGTTCATTTCTTTTTTTATCTGAACAAAGATTCAGAATTTATTTTCAATATACCAAATGTTATGTGCTAAATTTTTATTTACTGTTTATTTTTAGTAAAAATCAAAAAAAAACCTATTTGTATTGTTAATTACATATTATATTTCTAATTAATTATTAATATGATATTTAGTGTTTGATAAACAAATGTCTTAAAAAAACAAGTATTTAATTATTGTTTTTGATAAATAAACTAAATTTGCACTCTCTATTATAAGGAATATAAAAAATGATTCTAACCATTGAAAACATACTATTAATTGGCTCTCTATTGCTATTTATTAGTATTGTAGTAGGTAAAACTTCATATAAGTTTGGAGTACCTACTTTAATACTTTTTTTAGCAATTGGAATGTTGGCTGGTTCTGATGGTATTGGAGGAATTCGTTTTGATGATCCTAAAATAGCACAATTTATTGGTATTGTTTCCCTTAATTTTATTTTGTTTTCTGGTGGACTAGACACTAATTTTAAGGCCGTAAAACCGATACTTAAAGAAGGTTTAATTTTATCTACTCTCGGTGTTTTACTAACGGCAGTTTCTTTAGGAACATTTGTTTGGTTTGTTACCGATTTCACCATTTTTGAAAGCATGTTGTTAGGTTCTATTGTTTCTTCTACAGATGCAGCAGCAGTATTTTCTATTTTACGATCAAAAAATATTGCCCTTAAAAATAATCTAAGACCAACATTAGAGCTAGAAAGTGGAAGTAACGATCCGATGGCCTATGTATTAACTCTGGCTTTTTTGACTTTAGTTATCAATCAAAACGAGAGTATCCTTTCAATCGTTTTGATGTTTTTCCAACAAATGATTTTGGGAGGTATTGCTGGATTTGCTTTTGGTAAATTAAGTAAGATTATTATCAATAAAATTAAACTTGGTTTTGAAGGACTTTATCCCGTTTTGGTAATAGCACTTATGTTTATTACTTTCTCTGCGACAAACGTTGTTGGTGGAAACGGATTTCTTGCCATTTATATTTGTGCTGTTTATTTAGGAAATCAAGATTTAATACATAAATCTACCATTTTAAAAATGTTTGATGGTATGGCTTGGTTAATGCAAATTGTACTATTTCTTACATTAGGTTTGCTTGTTTTTCCTTCTCAAATCATCCCATATATGGGAATTGGATTACTCATTTCTATATTTCTTATTGTTGTGGCCAGACCTATTGGTGTATTTATAAGTCTTATGTTTTTTAAGATGAAACTAAGACGAAGATTTTACATCTCCTGGGTAGGTTTAAGGGGTGCAGTACCAATTGTATTTGCAACTTATCCGCTTTTAGCAGGGATAGAAAAAGCAAATATGATTTTTAATATTGTCTTTTTTATATCAGTTACGTCAATTTTAATTCAAGGAACTACCTTGTCTATTTTTTCTAAATGGTTAAAAGTTGCCTTACCCGATAAAATAAAGCCAATAGCCGAAAATGATCGCTATATTTTAGATTTGCCAAAATCGGCAATGAAAGAAATAATTATTCCTCCTCACAGTTATGCCGTTAACAAACGAATTATAGATTTACATTTTCCTAAGTCTGCATTTATTAGCATGATAAAGCGTGGTGATCAATTTGTTCGTCCTGGTGGAGCTACCGTTATAGAAGAGAATGACATTTTAGTTGTTTTGTTAGATAATGATGAAAGTTTAAATGAAGTAAATGAGTTACTTGAAAAGAAAACTTTAATTTAAAATGGAAAAGAAAAATCAACTTATAAAAGTACTCTTACTCATTTCAATTTATTGTTTTGGTGTTTTTATTTCTGCAAATTCATCTTTAGGTTTTAATACACATCGTATTGGACAAGAGAATGAACAGAAAGTATTTTTATCTACAGCATCTAAAGTTCTTTTTACTCATGGTCATGAATTTGAAAATCTTCTTTCTGATCTAACAGAATATACTACAACAAATTTAAAATTGTCTTTTAATGATTTTTGGACAATTTCTTATTCTAATCAATTATTGTTTAATGCAAAATTTAAACAATATAAAAATCATTTAAAAACCTTACTAATTAGGCAGAGAAAGTCTGACTTAATTTTTCCTTTCCATAATTTCTGGTAATTATTTTAATCAAACTACCTTTTGTGTAGTTATTGTTTATGTATTGATATGTTTCGGATAACCGACTCATATAAAAAATTATTATATCAAAATTAAAATTATAAAAATGGATTTAGGAACAATTATTATAGGAGTAGTTGGTATTACTTTATGTGCAATACCTTTTGTAGTAACAAATAGAATTAAAAAGAAAAAAGAAAAAGAATTATTAAATTCACTTCAAGAAATAGCAAAACAAAATGATTGTGAAATATCAGATTACGAAACTTGTGGATGTTATGCTATAGGAATAGACACCCCTAAAAAGGCTATTTCCTTTGTTTCAAGAACAGATGAAGGCTATCTTAAACAACAGTTTGTTGATTTGTCTACAATTAAAAAATGTGAAATCGCCAATATTAGTAGATCTTCATCTGGTAATTCAATTGACAAATTAAATTTAAACTTTACTCCTATTGCCAAAAATTCAGCAAATAGTATTTTAGAATTTTACAACTCTAAAATAAATTATCAACTAAGTGGTGAGTATCAATCCATAGAAAAATGGAACAAATTGATAAACAGTATTTTATAAGAGTAAAAAATAGAACACTTTTTCTATAATAGCAGCAGCAAATAATAATTAGCCAGAGTCAACATTTAAATTTAATTTAAATATTGACCAAGTGTTAATCATTTGCTGCTGTTTTTATTATTTATATATACTAAGAATTGGTTTTAATTTATTGCAAATCTAGTTCATAATATGCTAAAACTGTATTTTAACAACCTTTACAAACTGGCAATTTTAATGCAGTTTATTTATTATTTTGCGATAATAATGCATTAAAAAAGCATTATTGTGTTTATTTGTTGCGGTTTTTAATATTTTTTTATTATTTTTATTCAATATTAATAAACAAGATTATTTATTATTAACCCCACGATTTATAAATTCAAAGCCAAAATGAGGAAAATTATTTTTTTTATTGCATTTCTTTTAATTGTAATAGCCGCTTGTAATCAAAAAACCAATAAAGAAGATGTTAAAAGTGATAAAAAACAAGAAACAGAAAAAATAGTTATAGATACTGTAAAAACTATCGTTTCTAAAAAAGAAAAAACAAATATAATTAAGAAAGAAAATGTTATAGAAGTGTATCATACTTTCTCTTCAGAAAAACTAACAGGAGATCCGGTAACAATAGAAATGGAAAATACTGAAGGAGGAATGCTTTCTGCTTATTCATTTGACACAAATAAATACAAATTGTTTTTTAGAGAACAAATTAAAGGTGTTTGGTCAGATTGGAAAGAATTAAACATTAACACTGAAGTAAATAATCCAAAAAGAAAAGTTTACAAAGCAACTAGTGTTTCAAATAAATCAAACTCAATTCAATTTAAATCAAGTTCTTCTACAGATAAAGAAGTTGTATTTAGACTATATACTTTCCCTAAAAACTAACTATTTATGAAATTCGCATTTATTATTTTCCTTTCAATTTTCTCATTTGCAAATACATATGCAGATTGCGCTTTACCTAATCATTGTAGTCGGTCTTGTTGGGACCCCAACGGAACACATCCAGCACAAACTAGTCCCTCTTATACAAATGTTACTCATATAATTGTACATCATACTGGAGATGGTGTTGTTTTCCCTGCAAATACAGATTATGCTGCCAAAGTAAGGTATTATTGGGATTTACATGTAAATACTAATGGTTGGTCGGACATTGGATACAATTGGTTGATCGATAGAAATGGCGTTATCTATGAAGGAAGAGGAAGTGGTGTTTCTGGAGCCCATTTTAGCGGACATAACGCTGGAACAATGGGAGTATCAATGATTGGTGATTTTACTTTAGAGTCACCTTCTGCAAGTGCCTTAAATTCTTTAAAAAACTTAATTGCTTGGGAAGCAACAGATAAAAATGTTGATGTAACTGGTGTAAGTTATCATGCATCATCAGGATTAAATTTAAACAATATTTCTGGCCATAAAGATGGTGGTGCCACTTCTTGTCCAGGTACAGACTTATATAGTTTATTACCTAGTATTAGAACTGATATAAGTAATATGTCTTGTTATACTAATACAACTCCTACAGGCTTAGATTGTTCAAGTGCAATTGAACTAAGCAATGGTGTTGTATATTCTGGAAGTAGTTCTACAGCTAGTTCTAACATTTCTTCTTTTGGATGTAACTCTTGGACAGAAACAGGTCCTGAAAGAGTTCATAAAATAACACCAACTGCAGATGGAACTATCACTGTAAATCTATCTAATTACTCAGGAGATTTAGATGTTTATATTTTAGGTAGTTGTGATCCTACAGATTGTTTAGGAACTGTAAGTTCTGATTCTGCAATATTTACAAATGCTGTTGCAGGACAAACTTATTATTTAGTTGTTGATGCAGATGATGGTAGTGGTAGTTCATATGATATTGTAGCTACTTACCCTGTAGCAGTTGTTTCTGAGGACATCACACTATCAAATACATCTGTAAATTTGACAACAGTAACTGCCGGTAATGATATTGACGTTTCAGCAACCCAAAATTATTCAGGTTCTCAACTTGATGCTGATTTACCAAGTTTTGACCTTGGTTATTATTTATCTACTGACTGTAATTTAAGCGCAAATGACATTTTACTTGGTTCAGATACTTCTAGCCTTGGTAGTGATGATACATCCAATAATGAAAGTGAAACACTTACAATTCCTAGTAATACTGCTGCAGGGACTTATTATATTATTTTTTCTGCTGATGATGATAAAGAATTGACAGAAAGTGATGAAACAAATAATACTAGTTGTATAGAAATTACAATAAACGCATACATCCCTGAAGATATTACTGTGTCAAATACATCTGTAAATTTAGTAACAGTAACTGCTGGAAATAATATTGAAGTTTCTGCAATGCAAAACTATTCGGGTTCTCAACTTGATGCTGATTTGCCAAGTTTTGACCTTGGTTACTATTTATCTACTGATTGTGTTTTAAGTGCAAATGATGTGTTACTAGGTTCAGATGCCTCTAGTCTTGGAAGTGATGACGTATCTAGTAATGAAAGTGAAACACTTACAATTCCTAGTAATACAACTGCAGGAACTTATTATATTATTTTTTCTGCTGATGATGATAAAGAATTAACAGAAAGTGATGAGACAAATAATACTAGTTGTATAGAAATTACAATAGAAGCTGTATTGTCTGTTAAATATTTAGAGTTTCAAAAACAATTAACTGTTTACCCTAATCCTACTTCAAATTTTATTAACATAAAATCAAAACAAGATTTAACTATTGATAAATTTTATGTTTATGATATAAATGGCCGATTGATAAAAGAAGTTAACGGAAACAGCTTAGATAAGATAAATATTTCAGAATTGACAAACGGAATATATTTATTAAAAATAGTAAGTAATGAGAATAAAAAAGCAGTGTTTAGAATTGTTAAAAAGTAAAAAACATTAACTTTATTTATATATTATTATAAAAAAAAGCTCAAGTTTAAAACTTGAGCTTTTTTGGTTTTATATAACATCTTGCTAAGCAAGAATAAAATATTAATTTTTAATTATCCTTTAAAAACAATTTTACGCATACGTAAGCTTTCTGGAGTAACTTCTAAATACTCATCAGCTTTAATGTATTCCATATTTTCCTCTAAAGAAAAATCTACTTTCGGAGCAATTTTCATGGCATCATCTGTTCCAGATTTACGCATGTTTGTTAATTGTTTACCTTTGATTAAGTTTACCGCTAAATCGTCAGATTTACTATTCTCTCCAATTACTTGACCAATGTAAATTTCTTGATTGATATCAATAAAGAAACGACCTCTATCTTGCAAACGGTTTAGTGCATATGCTGTTGCTTTACCTGCAGCAGAAGAAATGATTGCTCCTTTTACTTCTTCAGTAAAATCTCCTTTATAAGGACCATATTCACTAAATCTATGATTGATGATTGCTGTACCACCAGTTGCTGTTAAAATTTTATTTCTTAAACCAATTAAACCTCTAGAAGGAATAGAAAATTCTAAATGTTGTAAATCTCCTTTAGGTTCCATAATTAACATATCACCTTTTCTAAGAGATACTAAATTAATTGCTTTAGAAGCCATTTCTTCAGGTACATCAATAGACAATGTTTCCATTGGCTCATGTTTCTTACCATCAATTTCTTTTAAAATTACTTGTGGTCTTCCCACTTGTAATTCATATCCTTCTCTACGCATTGTTTCAATCAATACAGATAAGTGTAAAACACCACGTCCGTAAACGTTAAATTTATCTTCACTATCTGTTACTTCAACTTTTAAAGCAAGATTTTTTTCTAATTCTTTAAATAAACGATCTCTTAAATGACGAGAAGTAACATATTTACCTTCTTTACCAAAGAAAGGAGAATTGTTAATTGTAAACAACATACTCATGGTAGGTTGGTCAATTTCAGTTCTTGGTAATGCTTCTGGGTTTTCTAAATCTGCAATAGTATCACCAATTTCAAAACCTTCAATACCTGTAATAGCACAAATATCTCCACAAGGTACTTTATCAACTTGAACTTTCCCCATTCCTTCGAATACGTGCAATTCTTTTATTCTTACTTTTTTAGTAGAACCATCAGATTTACATAACATATAATCTTTACCTACTTCTAAATCACCACGAAAAACACGTCCAATAGCAATTCTACCTGTAAAAGCAGAAAAATCTAAAGAAGTAATTTGCATTTGTGGTGTTCCTTCGTTGTATTTAGTTGCTGGGATTGATTCTAAAACAGCATCTAATAATGGAATGATATTATCTGTTTCATTTCTCCAATCTGTACTCATCCAATTGTTCTTTGCAGAACCATAAACGGTAGCAAAATCTAATTGTTCTTCAGAAGCTTCTAAAGCAAACATTAAATCAAAAACTTTTTCATGAACGATATCAGGCGTACAGTTTTCTTTATCTACTTTGTTTACAACTACAATAGGAGTTAATCCTAATTCTAAAGCTTTCCCTAATACAAAACGAGTTTGTGGCATCGGTCCTTCAAATGCATCTACTAATAATAAAACACCATCAGCCATTTTTAACACACGTTCTACTTCTCCACCAAAATCGGCGTGACCAGGAGTATCAATTACGTTAATTTTTGTTCCTTTGTATTGAACAGATACGTTTTTAGAAAGAATTGTAATTCCTCTTTCACGTTCTAAATCGTTATTATCTAACAATAAATCTGTACGTTCTTTACGTTCGTCTAAAATTTTTGCTTGATCTATAATTTTATCTACTAAGGTTGTTTTACCGTGATCGACGTGGGCTATAATAGCGATATTTCTAATTGGTTGCATTTGTGCTTTCTTAAATTTCGTGCAAAAGTAGTTGTTTAGATGTGAATTACACTAAATATCTTTAATTATTTTATGTTGATTTATTTGATTTTACGATATTAAAGACCTCAAAGACAACATCATTTTATTTTATTTTCGTAAATTTAGTTGCTAATTGTTGGCTATTGTTGCGTTAGCGATTGCAACGGCATCCTTTTTTATGTTACATCTGCTAGAGAGCGTTTGTTCTATTTTAATGCCTTGTAATAAAAAGAAAAGTCACTTAAAACTTAAGGAACATAAAAAAGATACAGTGTAAAGCGCGACCTGAAAGGTAACGCCCATATCTATAATTCATCTTCTCTAAATGCAGAAGGTAAAATGTCTGGAATTAGTTTTATTAAAAGAGGTAATAATAAAGCACCTCCTGGTAACATAAATACCGCAAAAGCAGGTATTGATTTGCAGATGTCTAACAGTTGTATTTTAATTTTCTCTTTTTCTTCGGATGTTAAAGAAGAATGGGTTGCTTTTTTAATTAAAAATACAGCTTCTTTACTTTGTTTTAATTCTTGGGCAAGACGTTTTTTATTTTTTGATAATAGTACTTTTATTTCTTCTACAGTAGACATTATAGTTTTCGACGCTTTCGCTCTGTTTTTAAAAGGTTTAATTCTCTACTTGTTTGTCCTGCTACAGAAGTATTTTCTTCTGCCCTTCTTATTAAATAAGGCATTACATCTCTTACCGGACCAAAAGGCAAGTATTTAGCAACATTATAACCTTGATTTGCAAGATTAAAGCTAATATGATCGCTCATACCATAGAGTTGACCAAACCATAGACGTTTGTCGTTTTCTTTAATACCATATTTTTTTGCTAATTCCATTACCAAATAAGAACTTTCTTCATTATGAGTCCCTGCAAATAAAGCCATTTTTGGATGCTCCATCATATATTTAATTGCAGTATCATAATTAATATCAGTTGCATTTTTATCTTTACAAATTGGCGATGGATATCCTTTTTCTTCGGCTCTGAGTCTTTCTTTTTCCATATAAGCTCCTCTCACCACTTTTATTCCTATGTAGAAATCTTTCTGATATGCTTTTTGATGTAAATCTTTTAGGTAATCCATTCTATCATGACGATACATTTGTAAAGTATTAAAAACAATGGCTTTTTCTTTATTGTAGATTTCCATCAGCTCTTCTATTAACTCATCAGCTGCTTTTTGCATCCAACTTTCTTCTGCGTCAATTAACAAAGGAATATCTTTTTGAAGTGCAGCCTTACATACTTTATGAAAACGCGCCACTACTCTATTCCACTCTTCTTGTTCTTCTGTAGTTAATGTTTTACCTTCAGATAATTTTTGATACAAAGTAATACGACCAAATCCTGTGGGTTTAAAAACAGCATAAGGAATAGCTTCTTTTTCATCACAAAAATCAATAATTTTTAAAATTTTATCTAAAGCATCATCAAAACTAGCTTCTTCCTCTTTTCCTTCTACAGAATAATCTAATACACTATGTACTTTTCCTTCATCAAACATTTTGTCAATAACAGGTAAACAATCATCTTCTGTTACTCCTCCACAAAAATGATCGAATACAGTAGAACGAATTAAACCTTCTACAGGTAAATGCGCTTTTAGCGCAAAGTTTGTAACAGCTGTACCAATTCTTACCATTGGTTGGTTCTGTATCATTTTAAATAAGAAGTATGCACGTTCTAATTGTGAATCAGATTTTAAAGTAAAAGCAACTTCTGTATTGTCAAAAAGTTTCATTAATTTGAATTTTATGTAAAACAAAGATAGTTATAGACTGCAAATAATTCAATAATTTCTATTTAATTTGCAATTGAAATTTAATTTTATGAAATCTATTAAAGCCGCTAGCTATTTTGTGCATTTTAAAGAGAAAGGATATCAAGAACTTTCTGCACTAATTAATGAAAAAAACTACTCTTCTATTTATATTTTAGTTGATGAAAACACAATGGAATATTGTTATCCAAAGTTTATTCCTCATTTAGAAACAGATAAAAGAATTGAAGTTATTGAAATAGAGTCTGGAGAAATTAACAAAAACCTAGAAACATGTATTGGTGTTTGGCAAGCAATTACCGAACTTGGTGCAGATAGAAAAAGTTTAATAATTACCTTAGGAGGTGGAGTTATAACTGATTTAGGTGGTTTTGTTGCTTCTTGTTTTAAAAGAGGAATTGATTTTGTAAATATCCCTACTACTTTATTGTCTATTGTTGATGCTTCTGTTGGAGGAAAAACAGGTGTAGATTTAGGTGTCTTAAAAAATCAGGTTGGTTTGTTTGCCAATCCACAAATGGTATTAATTGATGAAAATTATTTAACCACTGTTACAGAACGAGAAATTAAATCTGGAATGGCAGAAATTATTAAATATGGAGTAACTTATGACATGAAACTATTTAATGAAATAAACAACCGTAAAGAATTAACATTAAGCAATTTAATATATAGATCTATTCAAATAAAAAACGAAGTTGTATTACAAGATCCTAAAGAAAATAGTTTACGAAAAATATTAAATTTTGGACATACTATTGGACATGCAATAGAGTCTTTTTACTTAGAATCTGAAAACAAAGAGAACTTAACACACGGAGAAGCTATTGCAATTGGAATGATTTGTGAAAGCTATATTTCTACAAAACTCTTAGACTTTCCTGACAATAAATTGCGACAAATAAAAGAGACAGTTTTATCTATTTATGATAGCATAGCTCTTGATAAAAACGACTTTTCTGCTATTATAGACTTATTAAAGCATGATAAGAAAAACGTAAACGGACAAGTAAATTTTGTTCTTTTAAATGATTTTGAAGATTACAAATTAGATTGTAAAGTAACTGAATACCTAATTGTAGAAAGTTTAGAATATTATAATCTCTAAGCAAGATTTATTACCAAATAAAAAAAGTCTAACATATAAATTACGTTAGACTTTTTTATTTAAAATTTTATATCACTTAAATGAGTGAATAGAAAGTACTTAAATCTTTTTTACTTTTACAGCATTTAAACCACGCATTCCTTTTTCTAGTTCAAAAGAAACTTTATCGTTTTCTGTTATTTCATCAATAATACCACTAATGTGGGTGAAATATTTTTCATTATTTTCTGTATCAATGATAAAACCAAATCCTTTAGAAGAATCAAAGAAAGAAACTTTTCCCTTTCTCACTGGATCTTCTTCTGGTAAATCTTCTTTTTTAGTTACAGAAATTTGAATATCTTCTAATTCATATTCCACTTTTAAATCTGGATCTGGTGGAGTATCTGTTAAATTTCCATTATGGTCTACATAAGCAAATTGGATACCATTAGATCCATTTTCTTCTTTTTCTGCTTTTCTAGCATCCATTTTTTTTTGCTTGTCTTGACGTTTTTTTAAACGTTTTTTTTCTTTTTCACTTTTACTAAATGTTTGTTGCGATTTTGCCATTTAAACTATTACAGGTTTTAAATTAATATTTCAAAAAAGATAAAATACCAAACTAATAAATTCAAAATCAAATTAAAGCTAACTTGTGGAATAATCGAAGTGTATTCTGTCTTAAGAGCGCAAATATAC
Source organism: Polaribacter marinus (assembly GCF_022662535.1). Taxonomy (GTDB): domain Bacteria; phylum Bacteroidota; class Bacteroidia; order Flavobacteriales; family Flavobacteriaceae; genus Polaribacter; species Polaribacter marinus. The sequence goes on along the minus strand of NZ_JAKQYM010000001.1, from coordinate 709,631 downwards.
AAATTATTAAGTAATTTATTATATATAAATAAAAGTTACTTTAATATTAAAACTCTTAGTCAAAGTCTCTTTTCATGTTTTTTTTTAAAATTTTTATTTATAAACCAAGAAAAAAGCTATATAAGTCTGAAAACATTCTTATGTTACTAATGATTTTTATATTTTCTATTTTCCTTGATACAGGTTCGAAAATATATTTTTTTTCTATTCAAAAAAAGCGGCCAAAAATTCAGCAACGCAAGCAGGTTTATCTTGTCCTTTAATTTCTATTGTACATGAAAAAGTTACTTTTATTCCATTATTTTTCAATTCTTCAATTGAAATAACCTTAGAAATCATTCTTAGTTGACTATTCACAGGAACAGGGTTTGGAAAACGAACTTTATTCAATCCGTAGTTTAATCCCATCTTTAAACTTTGGATGCTAAAAAGCTCTTCCAATAACTTAGAGATCATAGAAACCGACATAAAACCATGAGCAACCGTAGTTTTAAAAGGAGACTCTGTCTTTGCTCTAACTTCGTCAACATGAATCCATTGTTTGTCTAAGGTGGCATTTGCAAAATCATTTATCATCTGCTGAGTTACCGTATACCAATTACCAACAGGTAATTTTTGATCTAACATTGTTTTAAATTCGTCTATATTCTTAAAAATTAAAGTATCCATAATGTTTTTTGTGTTAATGCCGTATTTTTTTTTACAAAAAAAAAGTTATTTCCTAATTCAAATCATTAATTTAGGGAAAAATTTTACAAATGAAACAATTAATATTATTTTTTACATTGATTTCTTTTTCAATGTTTGGTCAAAACAAGCCACAGTGGATGAGATATCCATCAATTTCTCCTGATGGAACTCAGATTGTTTTTACTTATAAAGGAGATTTATATAAAGTAAAATCAACAGGTGGTAATGCAGAGCAACTTACTTTTCATAGTGCACATGACTATAAAGCTGTTTGGAATAAAGATGGTACTAAAATTGCTTTTGCTTCTAACAGATATGGAAATTTTGACATTTTTGTAATGTCTTCTAAGGGAGGTCCTGCAACTAGATTAACCTATCACTCGAATAATGAATACCCTTACTCTTTTTCTGCTAATAATAAAGAAGTGATTTTTGGAGGCTTAAGACAAGATGCTGTAAATCACAGACAATATCCTCACAGTTCACAAACAGAATTATATAGTGTTCCGGTAAAAACCGGAAGAGTTGCTCAATTACTAACCATTCCTGCAGAAGATGTACAGTTTTCTAAAAATGGAAAAATAATGATTTATCATGATAAAAAAGGTGGAGAAAATGAATGGAGAAAACATCACACATCATCCATAACAAGGGATATTTGGACCTATAATACCAAGAGCAAAGAACATAAAATGATTACTTCTCATAATGCAGAAGATAGACAACCTGTTTTTAGTAAAGATGAAAAAAGTATTTATTTTTTAAGTGAAAGAAGTGGTTCTTTTAATGTGCACAAACTTTCCTTAGAAACTCCAAATCAAACAGAACAATTAACATCTTATAAAAATTTCCCAGTTCGTTTTTTAAGTATGGGAAATAATATTATATCTTTTGGCTATGATGGAGAATTATACACCATGAAAGAAGGTCAAAAACCTAAAAAAGTAAAAGTAAATATCATCACTCAAGACAAAGAAAACACAGACAAATTTGTTTCTATAAATGGAGGTATTAACCAAATGTCTGTATCACCAAATGGTAAAGAAATTGCTTTTATTGCTAGAGGTGAAGTTTTTGTAACTTCTATTGATAAATCATTTACCAAAAGACTTACAAATACACCAGAAAACGAACGTTTTGTTTCTTGGGGACCTGAAGGAAAATCTGTAATATACAGTAGTGAAAGAAATGGAAAGTGGAGTATTTTTAAAACTGAAAAAGTTAGAAAAGAAGAGCCTTTTTTCTATGCCTCTACACTAATTAAAGAAGTACCTTTAATTGACAACAAATTAGATAATTATTTGGCACAATATTCTCCTGACGGTAAAAAAATAGCATTTATAGAAGATAGAAGAACATTAAAGATTTTAGATGTTAAGTCAAAAAAAGAAGTTACCCTTTTAACTCCAAAAGATTTATTTCATATGAGTGACGGTGACAAATATTTTACTTGGAGTCCAGATAGTAAATGGTTGTTGATTGATTGGAATAAAACATTAAGCAATAGTGAAGTGTTATTGATGGCAGCAGACGGCTCTAAAAGAGTCAATTTAAATGAAAGTGGTTATTACGATTCTAGCCCTAAATGGGTAAATGGAGGTAAACAAATGATTTGGTTTAGCAATCAAAATGGATTAAAATCTTACGCTACAAGCGGTAGTTCTCAAAGTGATGTATATAGCATGTTTTTTACACAAGATGCTTGGGATCAATTTAACTTAAGTGATGAAGATTACAAATTAATGGAAGCTGTTAAAGAAGAAGAAGAAAAAGTAGATAAGAAAAGTAAGAAGAAAACAACTAAAAAAGATACAATCAAAAAAGTTAAATTACTTAAATTTGATTGGGATAATATGAAAGATAGAAAGAAAAGATTAACCATTCATTCTTCTAGATTGGGTGATGCTGTTCTTTCAAAAAAAGGGGATAAATTATATTATTTAGCAAGTTTTGAAGGGCGTTCAAATCTTTGGAGCACCAACTTAAGAACACGAGAAACAAAAATGGTAATGAAACTAAATGTTGGTTTTGGTAGCTTAGAATGGGATACTGAAATGAAAAACTTATACCTTTTAAGTAGTGGAAAAATCACAAAACTAGATCCAGAATCAGCAAAACAAAAAGGAGTTCAAATCAAAGGCGAAATTAAATTGGATGCATATGCAGAAAGACAAGCCATGTTTGATCATGTTTGGATTCGCACAAATGCTATTTTTTACCATCCAAACTTTCATGGTATCAATTGGAATAAAATAAAAAAAGAATATCAAAAATATTTACCTCACATTAGTAATGCATATGAATTTTCTGAGATGTTATCTGAAATGTTAGGTGAACTTAATGTTTCCCACTCAGGAGCAGGCTATAGAGGCTCTAATATCTCTAATGCTGACGCTACCGCTTCATTAGGAATATTCATGGATTATAACTATAAAGATGATGGGATTCTTATTTCCGAAATAATTAAAGGAGGGCCGTTAGATAAAGCAAAGTTTAATGTTTCCTCAGGAATGATTATTAAAAAAATTGATGGAGTCAGCATTGACAAAAATCAAGATGTTGCTAAATATTTTAACAGAAAATCCAATAAGTTTATGCTCTTAGATGTTTTTGATCCTAAGACTAAAAAGGCTGAAAGTATTACTGTAAAACCAATCTCTTTAAGAAAAGAAAATGGTCTTTTATATGACAGATGGGTGCAAATAAATGAAAAGGAAGTAGAAAAATTAAGTAATGGTGAATTAGGATATGTCCATATTCCAGGGATGAGTGATGGCCCTTATAGAAGTATATATCAAGATATGATGGGGAAATATTCAGATAAAAAAGGCGTAATTATAGATACACGTTTTAATGGTGGTGGAGATTTGGTTGCAGATTTAGCGATGTTTTTTACAGGAGTGCCTTTTCTTACCTATGCTACAGAAACAAAAGTGGTTGGTGGAGAACCAACGTCTCGTTGGACCAAACCAACACTATCTATTTTTAATGAAAGTATGTATTCTGACGGACATTGTTATGCTTCTGGTTATACCGATTTAAAAATTGGAAAAACAGTTGGAATGCCGGTTCCAGGAACTTGTAGTTTTGCCGGCTGGGAAGGTTTACCAAATGGTGCGTACTGGGGAGTTGTTCCTATTAGTGCTAAAAACAAAGCTGGAGAGTGGATGGAAAACAATCAAACAGAACCACAAATTAAAGTTAAAAATATGCCTGGTAAAATTGATCATGGAATTGACCAACAATTAATTCGTTCTGTAAAAGAATTGATGAAAGAGGTAAAATAAATTATAACCCAATAATCATAAAAAAAGCGAAGTATATACTTCGCTTTTTTTATGATGTTTTTCCAAAAAGATCATCTTTTATTTTAGGTAATTGTAAGTGAAATTTTACGGAAATGATTCGAATTAGAACAATTACTAATGCTGAAATTATAAAGATAATATTTTCTGTAACTCCCAAATAACTTAAAGTTAAATAGCTAATACCTCCAGCCAAACACGCAGAAGCATAAATTTCTTTTTCAAAAATCAATGGAATTTTATTTGTCAGTACATCACGTAAAACCCCTCCAAAAACAGCAGAAATCATTCCCATAATTAAAGCTACAATAGGATGTAAATTGTACGCTAAACCTTTTTCTAAACCTAATAAAGTAAAAACACTGATACCAATTGTATCAAATAAGAACATCGTTTTACTTAGATGCGCAATTTTACTTTTAAATAAAAAAGTAACAATAACGGCAATTAATATTGTCCATAAATAATTTAAGTCTCCAATCCAATTTATGGGATGTGCATTGATTAAAACATCCCGTAACATTCCTCCTCCTACTGCAGTTACAAAGGCAATAATAATTACGCCAAATAAATCAAATTTTTTATCTGAAGCTACCAAAGCACCACTTAAAGCAAATGCAAACGTTCCTAGAAGATCTATAACGTAAATTAAACTCATTATACTTCTACTTCAGTAAATTTTATATTTAATTCTTTCTGAATTTCATGAATTCTTTCTAATTCATATGGCAATATAAAAGCTAAAGAAATACCTGTATTTCCTGCTCTAGCAGTTCTACCACTTCTGTGCGTGTAGTACTCTAATTGTTCTGGTAATTGATGATGAATTACAAATTCTAAACCTCTTACATCTATTCCACGTGCAGAAACATCCGTAGAAATTAAATATTGTAAGCTTTCGTTTTTAAAAGCACGCATAACTTTATCGCGTTCTTTTTGTTGCATATCACCTTCTAATGCTGCTGTAGAAAAACCTTCTTCTATTAAGTGATTTGCTAAATTTTGTGCACCTGCTTTTGTTCTACAAAAAATAATTCCGCGTTGTGTTCCTCTTTTCTCTAAAAAGGAAATAATATCACTTGCTTTTTGTTTAATTGTAGTTTTTACATATTGATGTCTGATGTTTGCATTTACCAAAGACTCTCTATTAATTGCTACTCTTGGTGCATTAGCATCCATATAGGTTTTTACAATTTTCTGAATTTCTTCAGGCATCGTTGCAGAAAATAACCACGTATTTCTATCGCTTTTTGAAGTAAATTTTAAGATTCTATTTAAATCTTGTTTAAACCCCATGCTTAACATTTCATCAGCTTCATCTAAAACAACGGTTTTTACATGACTAATATCAATATCTCCACGTTCTATTAAATCAATCAATCTTCCAGGAGTAGCTACAACAATATGTGTTGTTCTTTTTAAGTTTCCAATTTGTCTATCAATTTTTTCTCCACCAAAAACAGCTTCTACAAAAATTTTCTCTTCATTGTATTTTGTAAACTTAAAAAGTTGCTTTTTAATTTGTTGTACTAATTCTCTTGTTGGAGATAAAATTAACGCTTGAATATCATTAGATTTTGCATCTATATGATGTAAAATAGGCAATCCAAAAGCAGCCGTTTTTCCAGTTCCTGTTTGCGCTAAACCAATAAAATCTGTTTTAGATTTCATTAAAATTGGAATTCCTTTTTCTTGAATTTCTGAAGGTGTAGAAATCCCTAATTCTTTAATTGACTTTATATACTCTTTACTGATTCCTAATGCTGAAAATGTTGACATTCTTTCTCTAAATTTAATGCTGCAAAGATACTTTTATTTGTTTGGTTGTAATACTTTTAAAACGTTTTCTCTAATTCTTGTTGGTTTGTACGTTTTTACATCTAACATTCCCCAAATAGTTTTTGCTTTTACAAGTAATTCTTCTCCCTTATAAAATTCCATGTTTCGTTCGGACTTAAATCCTTTGGTTTCACCTACCCATGTTTTAACGATTATTTCATCACCTAATACAGCTTGTCTTAGATAATCAATTTCATGTCTAACAACTACCCAAATATACTGTGGTAAGGGGTTGTCTTTTGTTAGATAAGCCCAATGTTCAAAAGCTACTTTATCCATCCATTGTACATAAACAACATTGTTTACATGGTTTAAATCATCTATATCTTCTGAAGTTACATTAAGCTTAAATTCAAAAATATCTTTCATTCGTATCAATTTTAGCAAACTTAAAAATTTTAATATTTCTATAACAATTATTGAGGTTACATTTTAGATATAACATTAAATATTCAGTTACTTTTGCAGTACTATTATGAACAAATTAGCAAATGACTTAGGCACTGAAAAAATCAGTAAATTATTGATAAAACAAGCTGTTCCTGCCACAATAGGAATTCTTGTGATGTCTTTAAATATGATTGTAGATACCATTTTTGTAGGACAATGGATTGGAGTTCTAGCAATTGCTGCAATAACAGTTGTACTACCTATAGCTTTTTTAATCTCATCAATAGGAATGGGAATTGGAATTGGAGGAAGTTCAATTATTTCAAGAGCATTAGGATCAGGAAATTCTGATAAAGCCTTTCTAACTTTTGGTAACCAAATCTGTTTAACCGTAATTTTAGTAATTCTATTTGTTATTCTTGGAAACTTTTTTAGTGTGCCAATTCTAAATTTATTTGGTGCTAAAGGAGATATATTACCCATTGCCTCAGAATATTTTAATGTAATAATTTATGGAGTTCCTTTTTTAGCTTTTGCTATGATGGGAAATCCTACAATAAGAGCAGAAGGAAAACCCAAATTTGCCATGTATGCAATGATGGTTCCGGCGGTATTAAATGTTTTATTGGATATCTTATTTATTAAGTTTTTTGATTGGGGTATGTATGGTGCTGGATTAGCAACTTCATTGTCTTATGCTAGCTGTGGATTGTATATTTTATATTTCTTTTTATCAAAAAAAAGTGAATTAGAAATTATCCCCAAAAACTTTAAACTTGATTTTAGCATTGTTAAAGAAATTATTGAACTTGGGGGCGTATCTGTTGTAAGACAAGGCGCAATTAGTATTTTAATGATTGTTTTAAATTATTCATTATTTACATACGGCGGAGAAATATCTATAGCAGTATTCGGAATCATTAACAGAGTTATGATGTTTGCATACTCTCCTGTGATGGGAGTTTCTCAGGGATTTTTACCTGTTGCCGGGTATAATATTGGTGCTAAAAAGAATGATAGAGTGAAAGAAACAATTAAAAAATCGATTTATTTTGGCTCTATTTTAGGTACTCTAATTTTTATAGGAGTTTTAATTTTTAAAGAAGAAGTTATTTGGATTTTTACCAACGATGTTACTTTACTTGATAAAACGCCAAATGCAATGTTTATTGTATTTTTAGCAACTCCTATTGTTACCATGCAACTAGTTGGTTCTGCATATTTTCAAGCAGCAGGAAAGGCATTGCCAGCATTATTTTTAACACTTTTAAAACAAGGATTCTTCTTAATTCCATTAGCTTATTTTTTACCGATGTATTTTGGTGTGAATGGGGTTTGGTGGTCTTTTCCGATTGCGGATATTTTATCTACCATTATTACTGTTTGGGTATTAAAACGTGAAGTTGATAAGAATTTAGTTAGCTGTTAGCTGTTAGCTGTTAGCTGTTAGCTGTTAGCTGTTAGCTGTTAGCTGTTAGCTGTTAGCTGTTAGCTGTTAGCAAAAATAAAAAAAACGCTATATACACTTACTTAAACTGACAAATCTTGCACTTTTTGTCTTTGATTTTTTGAACCTCTAAATTATACTTTCACCATTTAAATTTGTGGTTAAAATATCGCTAAAGAGATTAAAAAAAGGGCGTAAAGCTTTGTAACTTTTATCGACTTCTTCTAAGAAATTAGACGATAAAACTTCTGCATCGGTAAATTTTCTAATCGCAATAAATCCTTTTCTACGTAATAAATCAATGTCTTTATGTTCTTTATCAAATCCTCTAGGAGCAGATTTTAATTCAGCACCTTCAAACTTATCTCCAAAATATTTTCTAAAAGTTTTGTCTTCTAAAATTTCGCGAAATTCAGAAGCATCTTGTTCTATTTCTTTACGAATTCGCAATAAATCATCTTTATTTGGTTCCCAAAATCCTCCTGCTAGAAAAGATTCTCCTGGTCTAATTCTTAAATAATATCCTCCACGTAATTCTTTTCCCAACCTTGAAAAAGAACCTGCAAAATGAGGTTGATAAGGTGTTTTATCTTTTGAAAAACGAACATCTCTATAAATTCTAAAAAGTTTAAATCTATCTATTTCATCGTGCTTTTCTAAACCTTCTCTAATTGTTGCATACAATTCTTTTGCATTGTCTTGCGCTTTTTTAAAAGTAGGTTTGGTTTCTGAAAACCAATCTCTGTTATTATTATTCTGTAAATCTTTTAAATATTGAAGACTTGATTTTTGGAATTGCATTTTGATAAATTTTAAAAGTTAAATTTACAAAATAGATTTGTAACTTCGATTTTGATATGCAGCAAAAAAAAAAAGATATTCAGAATAGGTTTGATGGTTTTTTACAAACAAAAAGTTTGTGGAAAAATAATATTGTGCATCATTTACAACAATTTGAAATTGAAGCTAAATCTACAAAAATTGATATTTTAATTGACGAAAAATTACGTTTAGGAAAATATATAGAACGCTTTGTTTCTTTTCAATTAGCTCAAGACAAATCGATAAAAATCATTTCTGAAAATATTCAAATTCAGAAAGACAAAAGGACTTTAGGAGAGTTAGACTGTATTCTTTTAAGAAATCATACTCCAATTCATCTAGAAGTAATTTATAAGTTTTATTTGTATGATGCTTCAGTTGGTAAAAACGAAATTCAACATTTTATTGGACCTAATAGAAAAGATTCTTTGGTAGAAAAATTAGAAAAACTTAAAGAAAAACAGTTGCCACTACTCTACTCTAATGAATGTGATGCGTATTTAAAATCTATCAACTTAAACGCTTCTGAAATAGATCAAGAAGTTTATTTTAAAGCACAATTGTTTGTTCCTTTAAGTAGTAAAAATATTCGGTTAGAAATATTAAATCAAGATTGTATTATAGGTTTTTATATCAATAAAAAAGAGTTAGAACAATTTGAAAATTGTAATTTTTTTATACCCAATAAAAAAGATTGGTTAACAATTCCTTACAAAAACTTAGATTGGTTAAATTTTTATCAATTTCAAGAAAAATCAAATGAATATTTAGAAAGATCATTTTCTCCTTTATGTTGGATAAAGTTTTCTAATGGAGAAATTAAAAAGTTTTTTCTTGTTTGGTGGACATAAAAAAAGGAACTCAAAATATGAGTTCCTTTTACATTTGTACTAAATTAAAATTTAGTTAACTTTTTTAACATCGTCTTTAGAGGCTTTGTTCCAAATTTTGATTTCATCATCTTTAGTAACACCTTCTAAAATCTCTACGTTAACACCATCAGATGTTCCTAATTTTACCGTTTTTTTATCAAATTTTCCTTCTGCATTTTTTACTTCTACATAAGGTTCTTCTGTTTTTTTATCAAATTTTAACAATGCTTCTTTTATAGATAAAACACTGTCTTTTTTCTCTAAAATAATGTCCGCATTTGCACTATAACCAGCTCTAATAAAATATTTATCATCTAGAGAAAGATCTGCTTTAATTGTAAATTGTACAGCTCCTCCTTCTTCTGTTCCTTTAGGTGCAATAAAATTTAATTTTGCGGGAAATTTGATTCCTTCTATAGCTCCTATAGAAACGTCTATATTAGAACCACTTACTAATTTTCCAACTTCAGATTCATCAACTTTTCCTTCAAAAATCATTTTACTCATATCTGCAATAGAAGCAATTGTAGTACCAGCATTAAAGTTGTTAGACTGAATTACTTGATCTCCTTCCTTAACAGGGATTTCTAAAATTGTACCAGACATTTGTGCAATAATATTTGTATTAGCAGATGCACTAGAGCCCGTAGATCCTTTCTTTATAATTTGATAATTATTTTGCGCATTTTTTAAGTCTTGCTTTGCTTGATTGTAGGTTAATTCAACAGCTTCATATTCAGCTCTAGAAATCACTCCTTTTTCAAATAAATTTTTATTTCTTTTGTAAGAAATTTCAGCATTACTTAGACGAATTCTAATATTATCTACAGTTCCTTTTGCACTAATTAAAGATTGCTCATTAGGAACAACTCTTACAGTTGCTATTAAATCACCTTTTTTAACTTTAGCACCTTCTAACAACAAAATTCTATCAATTATACCTGCAATTTGCGGTTTAATTTCAATTTCTTCAAGAGGTGTCACTTTCCCTGTAGCTACTGTTTTCTTTACAATAGTTGTTCTAAAAGGTTTTTCAGTTTCATACTCTACGATACTTTTCTTGTTCTTTTTTCCGAACCAAATTAATGCAGCAATAAAACCTATTGCTATAATAATTAAAATAATTTTTGATCTCTTACTCATGATTTGTTGTTAATTGATGTTATTCTTCTCTTAATGCTTCTATTGGTTTTACTACTGTTGCCATGTGTGCTGGAATTAATCCAATTAAAGTTCCTAACACTATTAAAGTGACAAATGCTATCAAAATAATTGGTATGTTTACTGTTGGGTTTATTAAAGTTGCGTCTTCTCCTTGACCAAAAGCTGTATCAATTAAAAACAAAACAAGACTTCCTAAAATAATTCCTAACATACCTGCAATGGTGGTTAAAAAAACGGATTCTAATATAATTTGCTGTCTGATACTTTTAGGTGTTGCTCCTAAAGCTCTTCTAATTCCTATTTCTTTGGTCCGTTCTTTTACGGTAATTAATAGAATATTACCAATGGCAAAAACACCTGCAATTAAAGTGGCAATACCTACAAACCAAGTTAAAAATTGCATTCCAATTATAAAGCCAGTAATTTTCCCTATTTCTTTACCTAAATTCACACTTCCAAAAGCTCTTTCATCATCTGGATGTACTTTATGAAGACCTTTTAATGTCAGCAAAACATCTTTTTCCATTTGCTCAATATCAGTACCTTCATTAGCCGTAATCATCATCCAATCTACTTTATTTGCAGTATTGTATACTTTTCTGAAAGTAGTAAACGGTATATAAGCACAGTCTCCATCAAAATTTACAGTATTTGAGGGTTTGTAAACACCAATGACTTTGTAACTAATGCTATTAATTTTTATGTATTGTCCAATAGGAAACTCATTTATTTCAAACAATTGCTTGTACATGTCTTCTGAAATAACGGCAACCTTAGCAATTGACAAAATATCATTTTGATTTAGAAAACGCCCATATAACAATTGTTTTTTCTGAATTTGATCTAGTATTGGATAATCTCCACTCACTCTAAAATCACCAGATTTAAAATCTTTTATAATTAAATTATTGGTTTGATTTCTTGGAGCCAATAGTTTGATTTCATCAGAGTATTCCGATTTTAGGACATCAATATCATTCATTGTCAATGTAAATCTTCTACCTTCTTGAAAACCTTTAAAAGGCGTATCAGTAGATTGAGTCCATACAAAAACACTATTGGTTGCAAAATTACCAAACAGTTTATTAAAACTATTTTCTAAACCTCTTGCTGCCCCTAATAAAACCACCAATAAGAAAATTCCCCAAAGAACACCAATTATAGTAATTGCGGTTCTTACTTTATTTTTACGAATGCTTCCGTAAATTTCTTGCCAAGTATCTGAATCGAATAAAAATTTCATAATTAATCTGCTCTTAATGCTTCAATAGGTTTAATATTTGCAGCCCTTTTTGCTGGTAAATATCCTGCAATTAATCCTGATACGATTAATACAAACGTTGCCCCAATTACAATTTCTGAACTAACACTTGGGTCTTTGATAAAATATTTTTCTTCTAAACTATTCCCAATTAAACTTAATATATAAGTTCCTATTGTTAAGCCTACATAACCCGCAATTGTTGTTATTAAAACAGATTCTTGTACTACCATACCCACAATAGAAGATGGTTTTGCTCCTAAAGCTTTTCTAATTCCAAATTCTTTAGTTCTTTCTTTTATCACAAAAATCATAATATTAGAAATCCCTATAATCCCTGCAATTAAAGTTCCAGAGCCAATAAAAGTAATGATAAAAAACAATGCTAACATTACGGTTCCTACAAACTTATTAGCTTCTGCCATATTTCTAACAGAAAGTGCACTTTGATCATCTGGATGAATATTTAATTTTTTACGTAAATCTCGTTCCATTTGATTTCCAAAAGCAATCGCTGCATCGGTGCTTAAGTTGGGATTATACCCTAAAGCTATTTGACTAATATAATCATTATTACCGTACATTGCTTGAGATGTAGATAATGGAATAAAGGCTTTTCTTTCTTCATTATCACCTCCATCATCAGAAAAAATACCGATAATTAAAAAAGAACTTCCGTTTACATTTACTCTTTTTCCTAAAGCAGGTTTTTCTCCAAATAAATCTTTTTTAATTAATCTACCAATAACTATGACTTTAGATTTTGCCTTTAAATCTCTTTCATTTAAATAGCGTCCTTCGTTTATAATTGTTTTTTCTAAGTATTGATGATCTGGATTTACAGCCATTACACTATAAGAACTCGCTTCATTTTTATATTTAATGGTAAAATTCTTATAAATTCTTGAAGACTTATATTGAATTTTATTTTCATATTCATCTGCTATATAATCATAGTCTTTATTTTTAAGCTGAACTCTTCTACCCGTTTGTAAACCCTTATAAGGTTTCGATGTTTTCCAAACACGTACAAACATTGCATTTTGTGCATCATCTGCAAAAGCACCTTTGAAAAAATTACCAAGTCCGTTTGCTACACCAAATAATAAAGTAAAAAGTAATATTGCAAAAGCTACTGTAAAACCAGACATTACAGAACGTAACCTGTTTTTATTAATACTTTGAAATATTTCTCTCCAACGATCTAAATCGAACATAATTAAACGGTTTTAGCTTTTCCTGTGGCTGTTAATTCATCACTAATAATTAATCCATCTTTTAAACGAACCACTCTTTTTGTTTGTTCTGCTACTTCTTCTTCATGTGTAATCACAAAAACAGTCATTCCTTCGTCATTAATATCTTTTAACAAGTCCATCACAGAATCTGTCGTGGTAGAATCTAAGGCTCCTGTTGGCTCATCGGCTAAAACAACTTTTGGTTTGGTAACCAAAGCTCTTGCAATAGCAACTCTTTGTTTTTGACCACCCGAAAGTTCATTTGGTAAATGATTTGCCCAAGGCCCTAACTCTACTTTCTCTAAATATTCTTGCGCTATTTTTAAACGCTCTTTTCTTGCCATTCCTTTATAATATAAAGGTAAAGCAACATTTTCTAAAGCAGTTTTGTATGATATTAAGTTAAATGATTGAAAAACAAAACCTAAAAATTTATTTCTTAAAATAGCGGCTTTTTTTTCATTTAAATCTTTAATTAGTTGTCCATTTAAGTAGTAGTTACCTTCATCATGTACATCTAATAGACCAACAATATTTAAAAGTGTAGATTTTCCAGATCCTGAAGATCCCATAATAGAAACAAATTCTCCTTCTTTTATGTGTAAATCAATTCCTTTTAATACGTGAAGAGAATCTTTTCCTATAGGATAAGATTTATGTAGTTTTTCTATTCTAATCATTTGTTGGTTAGTTTTTTGCTAAATTACTTATAGCTATTAACAGCAATTATTAATTTTTTGTTAAATCAATAAATCAATTACTCACATAAGACGCATGAAATAAAAATATGTTACAAGAAATTTAAAAAAAGATAAAGTATCTTTGTATTTGTAATTCTTTATGCTCTTAAATGATTGATTTTCCTAAGAATAAAAAAATAATTCTCTTTGATGGTATTTGCAATTTATGCAATGATTCTGTTTTAAAAGTTATTAAGTTTGATAAAAAAAATAATTTTGTGTTTGCCCCATTACAATCAAAAACCGGACAAGCAATTACAAAACATTTAAAAATTGATACTTCTAAAATAGATTCTATAATTTTATATGAACCTGGAATTTCCTATGACATAAAATCTACCGCTGCTTTAAAAATTATGAATGATTTTGGTGGATTTTGGTTCTTATCAAAACTCTTCTGGATTTTTCCTGAAACATTTAGAAACTTAATCTATAATTATATTGCTAAAAACCGATACAAATGGTTTGGAAAAAAAGAAAGTTGTATGATACCTACACCAGAATTAAAAGCTAAATTTTTAGATTAAAAAAAATGAAAATACCAAAGCCTATAAAATGTGTCATTTTTGACATGGATGGAGTTATTATAGATTCGGAAGAACTTCATAAGAAGGCTTATTACGATACATTTACCACCATTGGAGTAAATGTTTCAGATGAATTATATCAAACTCTTACAGGGTCTTCTACCATAAATGCTTTTCAGAAATTAGTAGCACATTTTAATTTAAGTATAAACCCAGAAGCATTGGTTTTAGAGAAAAGAAAGCGATATGTAAGTTTCTTTGAAAACGATCCAACTTTACATTTGGTAAAGGGTGTAGAAGAATTGATAAAACATTGTTTTCAAAAAGGACTCACCTTAGTTTTAGCTTCTTCTTCTGCAATGGTAAATATTGATCGAGTTTTTAATAGGTTTGATTTAAATCAATATTTTACAGCAAAAATTAGCGGAGCAGACTTAACTGCTTCGAAACCACATCCTGAAATTTTTGAAAAAGCAGCTATTTTAGGAAATACCTCTAAAGAAAATTGTATCGTAATTGAAGATTCTGACAATGGAATTAAAGCAGCAAATGATGCCAAAATTTTTGTGTTTGGTTACAGAAATCCTTTGGCTGCGGATCAAACTTTAGAAAATGCTAATTTGATAATTGATGATTTTAGCCAATTGAAATCAATCTTATAAAAGTATATAAATACCAATACTACTTTAAATTTTCCAAAATAAAGTCTACAGTTTTATTGCAGTTATTGTTTTCTGCATAAGAATCTGTAATATATTTTGCATTTACGGCGTATTTATGATCAATCATATATTTGATATCATCCACAAATTCTAAAGATACTTTTCCCGTTAGTAATAAACTTAAATCTTTACCTTGTTTATAATAATTGTAAATCTTTTTTAAACCAGACAAGTACAAATAATCTTTAGTAAACCCTCCACCTCTGTGTGCACGAACTGAAATATGAAAAGCTTCTTCCCTACCTAAATCATAAGCATTATGTAGCAATCTAAAAGTTCTTGAAAACGAATATCCTTTTGCCAAACTATCTACAGCTAACACTCTGTATGCTAATTCCTTTAAACGTTTAACAGTTAGGTTTCCAGACATATATTCACTAAACACAGCTAAACCTTCTTGAGTTTCTTCATTATTCGGAAATCCATGAGAAAATATTTTTAAAGGATGTAATAAACCATTCATAGTTGTTACCATATGTACACCAATTTCATGATTTGTCAATACATTAATTTCATTATCTGAAAACACATGATTTTCATTTAGAACCAATGCTTGTATACTATTTGAAACCATTGCTATGGCTCCCATAGCAGATGAGTTTTTTATTTGGTATGTAAAATCGTATTTTTTAGAATATTCTCTAAAAAAGTGGGCAGATTCTTTTGCTGAATACTTAGGTTTAAAAAACTCTGAGTTTTCATCTTCACTATCAAAATGAAGTATAAATTTTGCATTATCAACATCATTTTCTGTAGGTGTTCCAAAAGAGCGCAAACTATTGTAATAGAATTTCTTCCCTTTTCCTACAGTTTCTATACATTGTATTAAACCAGAATAAAAATATATTATATCTTCATAAAAATCTCTTAGCGTTTCATCTTCTATCTTACTTATAGACAGTTTAAAAAATTCTTTATGAAGGTTAAATTTATCAAAATCTCTTTTAGGGTATTCAAACTTTGGGTCTGTTAGATATTTAGAACTAAAAAATTTTTCTTTTTCAGATTCTATATTTATAGGGTTTACATAGTTTAAAAGTTCTATTTCTTTAACTAATAAATCTATCTGTTTATCAATTTCAAAAAGGATTTTATTTTTTACAGTAGCTTCATCCATCATAATTCAAATATCTAAAAAGCGAATTGCAAATTTACAATTTATGCAGTTTATAAAAAGTTTCTGCATGTTTTTTTAACTCCGTTTTTAAGTAATTTTCTACCGAAGAAACTACTTCTGGGAAAAGTATTTGTTCTAATTCATCACAATACACTTTTGCTATTTCTGTTGCTAAAACCAATGTATTCTTAAAATTCTGAGTAATATACTTTAAGAAATATCCGTTACCTTGAAATGTATCATTAATTTTTGCAGTAGATTTAATTCGATTTGGCAAAGGTGTTTTTTCTAAAATTGCACGCCAAGATTCAATTTCATTTCCAAATCTCTTAACATCTACATTTCCTGTACCCAAGTTCCAAGTGGGTACTTCTCTAGTCCAACGCTTACAATTATAAGAATGCATATCATATACTATACAAACTCCAAACTTCTCTTCTAATTTTGCAACAAGAGCGTTTACAACTTTATAGAAATTTTCATGCTTTTCTAAACTCCTATCTTTCTGTTCTTTTGGTAATGGATTTTTCCATAGCTGTTTTCCCCAAGCATCTGTATAAATAGCTGTTTCTGGTGTTCTATTTAAATCATATTCAAAACGAGAATCCATTCCAGCAATTACAATTGGATGTGATTTAACCATCTGTTTGGTTTCTGGGTCTTCTTCAAACCAACGTTCGTATTCTGTATGCAAACAATTATCCCATAATTCTTTTCTAAATTGATGTCCATCATGTACAGCTCCGCAAGCGTAATGTACATATTCATCTATTTTTATAGTAAATGAATAATCTTTAGAAACTGCTTCAAAAATTTCTTCATTCTGGATTTTTTGAATGATTTCTGCTATGGAAAGTCTTAACATTAGCTAATAATTTTCTTTAAAATACTAAAGACTTTCTTCTCTAAAATATCTACAGAACCATCAGCAAAAAAAACATTTTTAATATCTCTTATAAGAGTTTCTTTTTCTTCTTGAGTAAATTTATTTTCAGATATGTACTGCTGTATTTTATTTAAATTCTCTTCATCTGAATCTATAACAACTTCGTTGTGGATTTTATGAAAAGTTTTTTCATCAACTTTAGAAAGAATAAAGTTTTGCTCTTCTTCAGTTTCTAAAAAATTACAGTGTGCTGCATATAAAAGCACATAAGTTTCAAACTCTTTCTTAGTCCAATTTAAATTCATAATTTTATAATTCTATAGGTAAATTCTCTGTACTACCCCATTCTGTCCATGATCCATCATAAACAGCAACCTTTTCTATTCCCGCTAAATCTGCACCTAAAGCTAAGATTGATGCTGTAATTCCTGTTCCGCAAGAAAAAATTAATTCTTTTTTATTTTTAGAAATTTTATCAAAAATTGCTTTTAATGCTTTAGAGGATTTCATTTTTCCATTTTCTTGAATTTCTGAATAAGGCAAACTCACTGAATTAGGAATATGTCCGCTCTTTACTTCTTTTCTTGGTTCTTCATCAATTCCTAAAAAACGTCCTTTAGAACGTGCATCTACAATTAAAATATTCTGATCTTCAATTGCAGTTAAAACATCTTGAGTGAATTTTAGTTTTTTTGGTTTATAATTTACTATAAAATTTCCTTTTTTTAGTTGCTTTTTACAAGGCACTTCTACAGGATATTTTTTTGAATTCCATTTTGGTAAGCCCCCGTCTAAAACCGCAATGTTTTGAAAGCCCATTAACTGAAACATCCACCAAACTCTTGGGGATGCATAAATACCTATATCATCATAACAAACAATAAAAGAATCTTTATTTATGCCTAAATCTTGAGCTTTTTCTTGAAATTCTTTTGGTGATAAAACCGTATTTGGTAAGCTTGTTTCTTTATCAGAAAAAACGTTTTTAATATCAAAAAAAACGGCACCTTTTATTTGTTTCTTTTCTTCTGAAATAGTTGATTTATCGGTAATTTTTGCAATTGTGCAATCTAAAATAATTAGATTTTCACTGTCTAAATTATGATACAAATCATCTACAGAAATAATCGATTTTGTTAACATCCTTTATGCTTCGTCTACAAGTTTTTTTAAACTAGATTTTCTTCTAAATGCGGCATCTTTTTCTAGCACTTTACTTTCCATAAAGTTTACTACTTTTTCTTGAATTCTTGTTTTATAAACCTTGTTCATATATGTAATTCCTCCAGGAGACATTACATTTACTTCTACTAATTTACCGCCAATTACATCAATACCAACAAAGTACAAACCGTCTTTTACTAGTTTAGGACCAATTTTTTCACAAAGTTTCTTTTCCTCTGCTGTTAACTTATGTTTTGCAATTGTACCTCCAGCAGAAACATTAGATCTATGGTCTTTATCTCCTGGAATTCTACGCATTGCTCCAATTGGAATTCCATTTAAAAGAAGTACTCTAACATCACCTTGATCTGCACCTTCTATATATTCTTGTAAAATTACATAATCAGAATTACCGTCTCCTTTATTAATATAAAAATCTAATAATGAATTTATATTTCCCATTGCCGATTTTTCTATTAAAATAACTCCAGAACCACCAAAACCATTCAACGGTTTTAAAATCATTTTATCAGAATTCGATTCTTCAATCATTCTAACCAAATAATCTTTATTTTTTGATACATGAGTAACTGGAATAATTTCATTGTTCGGATCTTCAAAAACTGCGGTGTACAACTTATTATTTGCTTCTCGCATTCCTTGTACCGAATTAATGATAAAAACATCATCTTTTACAGAGTCTAAAAAGTTTAACATTAAAGGATCCAATGGGGGTTCTGCTCTCATAAAAATGACGTCGAAACCAGCTAAAGGGAGCATTTCCTCTCTTGTTGTTGTTTTATTGTAAAAGGTTTTTATATTGCTTGGTATCTTTTCTGATCTATTTAAAATGGTACAAAAAGCATTTGTAACGCTATTTCTAATAGTTAAATTAGAGGGCGTACAAATTGCAACCCCATGACCTCTCTTTGCACATTCGTGAATTAAGGTAAGTGATGTATCATTTTCTGGAGATTTTATGCTTTCCCAAGGATACATTAAGAAACAAACATTCATATTTTTTTTAATTAAATTAGTACTTTATTTTACTTCATCGTAATGATCATCCCAGTTTTTTGGTTTCGGATGATCATGTAACTTACCTACCGATTTTGCTATAAGTGTGGCAACAGTAGCGTCTCCGGTTACGTTAATTACAGTTCTACACATATCTAGAGGTCTATCAACAGCAAAAATTAGTGCCAAACCAATGGCCAATTTATCTGCAGGAAAACCAACAGATTCTAAAACAATTACCAACATTACCATACCAGCACCCGGAACTGCAGCAGAACCTATAGAAGCTAATAAAGCTGTTAAAATAATGGTTAATTGATCTGCAAAAGTTAGATCAAAACCTAAAGCTTGAGCTATAAAAACAGCTGCCACTGCTTGATAAAGAGAGGTTCCGTCCATATTTATGGTTGCACCTACTGGTAAAACAAAACTAGAAACTTCTTTATCTACACCAATATGTTCTTCAACTCTTTCCATAGTTACAGGTAAAGTTGCTGCACTAGAACTTGTTGAAAATGCCAATAATTGTGCAGGACTTAATTGTTTTAAAAACCATAACGGATTCTTTTTCGTAAATACACTAATTAAAATCATATAGAAAACAACCATTATTAATAAACCTCCAACTACTGTAAATGCATATTTTAATAAAGCCAATAATAAATCTGGATCATTAGAAGAAACAACGACATTTGATAATAATGCAAATACAGCAAAAGGTGCAAAAAGCATAATTAAATCAACCATCTTAAGCACAACTTCATTTAAAGAATCAAAGAAATCTTTTAGAGGTTTTGATCTTTTCTCTCCAATCAATAACATAGAAATACCTAAGAAAATAGTAAAGAAAATTACTTGTAACATGGATTTATTGTCACTCATAGCTTTCATTGCATTATCCGGAACCATGTCTACCATAAACTGCAAAGGGCCACTATTTTTTTGTTTAGACGCTTCTGCTATTTTAGATTGCACTCCACCACTATTAGCATACGTTTCTGTAAGTTTTGTAATTGTATCTTCAGAAATACCCTCTCCAGGTTGAACAATATTTACTAACAACAACCCTATGGTAATAGCTATAACTGTTGTTCCAACATATATAGCTATGGTTTTTAAGCCAATATTTTTAAATTTAGAAATATCTTTTAAATCTGATATTCCTTTTACTAATGAAGCTATAATTAATGGAACTGCAATCAGTTTTAATAGTTTTACAAAAATATTTCCAAAAGGGTTTATCCAATTAGAAACAAAGGTTCCTCCTCCATCTACAGCTGTCATTGCCAATCCAAAAAGGATTCCAATAATCATTCCTATTAAAATCTTCCAATGTAATGCTAGTTTTTTCATTTATTAGTTTAAAAATTATTAAGATTTTGAAAGGTAAAAAAAATATTTAAAAATCAAGGTGACTTTATTTGTATATTGTGTCATATTTTTAGAAAAAGAGTATTTTAATTATTAAAAACATAAAAATGGCAGGAATTTTAGATTTATTAAATAGTGATTTAGGAAAACAGATTATTTCAGGAGTTTCTGGTTCAACAGGAAATGATGAGAGCAAAACAAGTAGCGTTTTAACAATGGCTTTGCCTGTCTTAATGAAGTCTATGGAAAGAAATGCTTCTACGGCAGAAGGTGCAGAAGGTTTAATGGGAGCTTTAAATGGTAAACATGATGGAAGTATTTTAGACAACCTAAGTGGATTATTTGGCGGTGGTGTAGATGACAGTGTGAAACAAGATGGGGCTGGAATTTTAAGTCATATTTTAGGAAACAAGCAACAAGGTGTAGAACAAGTTATTAGTCAAAAATCAGGTTTAGATGCTGGTTCTGTTGGTAATATTTTAAAAATTGCAGCACCTATATTAATGGGAGTTTTAGGAAAACAAAAAAAAGAACAAAACGTTAGTAATTCTGGAGATTTAACAGGACTTTTAGGTGGCTTATTAGGAGGAAATGACACTAAAAACGAGCAAAGCTTTTTAGAGAAAATCTTAGATGCAGACGGAGACGGAAGTATCATTGATGATGTTGCAGGAATGGTTTTAGGAGGAGATAAAAAATCTTCGAATGGTGGACTTGGAGGCTTACTAGGAGGACTTTTTGGAAAATAAAATAACACTTTCTTTGAATATAAAAAAAGCTCAAACAAATGTTTGAGCTTTTTTTATTAAACAATTTTTGTTAATCAAATTTATAGGTATTTATCGTAATAACTCTAATTCTTTTCTTTTAGCTTCATCTGTCAAACTTTTCTGACTCCAATACGGCTCATTTATACTTTTTTTCAAACGAGCTTCAGTTATCAATCCGTTGCCATTATCCTCTGTCCATGACAATATTTTATAAGGAAATTCATTTTGAACATCTATAGAAATTTTTCTATCATAATTTAAATATTCAATATTATATTTTATTATTGAGTCTGATGCTGTTTTACTTATTTTAGCTTTAGTTGTTTTTAGTTTCTGATAAGCAAAACGACTGTAAATAGTAGAAAAAATCATATCAACTTCACCTAAAGGAAGCTGTCCTTTTTGTAAACGAATACGTGTCATTAATTCCTCTTCAAGCAGTGCTTTAGGTATTATTATTTCAGTATCTCCATCTGTTTCAAAGTAAGAAAATTGTTTAATTTGATAACCTTTATCATTGAGGTTTAACTGCGTAAAGGTATGTCCACACCATTCTTGAATACTTGTATTAGATTTTAGTGTGTGAGGATAAATTTTAGAATCTATTGGTGTAAACGTAGAAGTTACAATAGAATAGTCATAAATTCCTGTTGTAAATTTTCTAATATTGTTCAACTTCATAACAGATATATGATCACTACCGGCCTTTTGTGGATGATCCAACTTTACTTGTTTGCTTAATGAAAATGGCTCAGTAACAAATACCAATACCACTTCTCCGTTACGGATTTCTCCATATCGAGATTGTTTCAATTCATAGCTATTTAATTCTGCTTTTCCTGAATACCAATAATCTTTAAATTGATGGGTTAGTAGCGATACTTTTCCTTTCTCTTCTTTTACTTTTATTTGATTTACAGTTAACTTCTTCTCTTGTTGACAACCAAAAAGTAAAAAGATTGTTAGAATATAAAATACTTTTAATAATGAATTCATCTATTTCTTAATTAGTTACAACTTACTTTTATAACAAGACTTATAAATATCTTCATAAACTGGTAAAATATTTTCTAAAGAGAACCTTTTGGCTTGTTCTTTCGCATTTTCTTTAAACTGTTCTAAGACTACATCATCTTTTAAAATTGAAATTGCATTTTTTGCCATATCCTTTACATCCCCTAAATTACTTAAATATCCTGTAACTCCATGAATATTTACTTCTGGAAGACCTCCAGTATTTGTAGATATTACTGCATTTTTTGCTGCCATCGCTTCTAGTGCTGCCAAACCAAAACTCTCTGTTTGTGATGGTAGTATAAACATATCAGAATAACATAATATTTTAGCTACTTCAGAACTATTACCTAAAAAAATAACATCCTCTGAAATGTTTAATTTGTTCGTTAAGTTTTCAGCTTTTATTCGGTCAGGACCTTCACCTATTAATAATAATTTCGAAGGGATTTCTTTTCGAACTTCATTAAAAATTTTAATAACATCTTCTACTCTTTTTACTGGTCTAAAATTACTGATATGTGTTAGAATTCTTTCATGCGGTTTTGCAATTGCAATTCTGTTACACTCTTCATTTTCAGCACTTGCATATTTTTCTACATCAATAAAATTATAAATGACTTTAATATCTTTAGTGATGTTAAATAATTTATTAGTGGTTTCCTTTAAATTATTGGAAACAGAGGTTACTACATCAGAATTATTAATACTAAATTCTACGGCTGTTTTGTATGTTGGATGACTTCCTACAAGTGTAATATCTGTTCCATGTAAAGTGGTTACTACTTTTACATAAATACCTTTTTCTTTCAACATTTGCTTTGCCATATAAGCAGCATAAGCGTGCGGAATCGCATAATGTACATGCAATACTTCTAGTTGATGCTTTTCTACAACTTCAACCATTTTACTAGATAAGGCTAATTCATAAGGCTGATATTGAAATAAAGGATATTCTTCTATAAGTACTTGATGAAAGTGTAAATTATGTGAAATAAAATCTAAACGAACAGGTTGATTGTAAGTAATAAAATGCACTTCATGTCCTTTATCGGCCAAAGCCATTCCTAATTCTGTAGCTACTACTCCACTTCCTCCAAATGTTGGGTAACAAACAATTCCAATTTTCATATACGATTAAAAGATTAAATATTTAAAATCCGTAAAACTTTAACTTCTTAGTTGTAAAGGTAAAGGTATTCTTACACTAGAAATCAAAATAAAAACATAAAAAAACCTACAATTTTCATTGTAGGTTGTAATATTCATAAAATACCAAAACAAGTTTAGTATTAATAATCTCCTAAAGTAGCAGGGTTTTGCGCCAATGCATTTTCTAACTGCTCATCACTTGGTGCTTTACCGTGCCATGCATGTGTATGCATCATAAAATCTACTCCATTCCCCATTTCTGTATGTAATAAAATACAAACTGGTTTTCCTTTTCCTGTTAATGATTTTGCAGTTGCTAATCCTGATAAAATAGCTTCAATATCATTTCCTTTTTCAATATCTAAAACATCCCAACCAAAAGCTTCAAATTTAGCTCTAATACTTCCCATAGCTAAAACTTCGTCGGTAGATCCATCAATTTGTTTTCCATTTAAATCGATTGTACAAATAATATTATCTACTTTTTTGGCAGAAGCATACATAATTGCCTCCCAGTTTTGACCTTCTTGCAATTCACCATCACCATGTAAAGTATAGATTATCTTATCATCACCGTTTAATTTTTTAGCTTGTGCAGCTCCTAAACCAACAGACATTCCTTGACCTAAAGAACCCGATGCAATTCTAACTCCAGGTAAACCTTCATGAGTTGTAGGATGTCCTTGTAAACGAGAATTTAACAATCTAAATGTTGATAATTCTTCAACAGGGAAAAATCCGCTGTGTGCCAAAACACTATAAAATACGGGAGAAATATGTCCATTTGAAAGAAAAAACAAATCTTCATTCTTTCCATCCATTGTAAAATCTGTAGAATAATCCATTACTTCTTGATATAAACAAGTAATAAATTCTGCACATCCTAACGATCCTCCAGGGTGACCAGAGTTTACTTTATGAACCATGCGTAATATATCTCTACGTACTTGTTGCGTAAAATCTTGTAATTGTTGTGTTGTTGGCATTTTGTTATTTTAATTTGTTGACAAAAGTAATTTTTTTAATAGCAATTAACAAGATTATTTATGAGCAAAAAAAAGCTTTATTAACAATTAAAATTAGATTTCTCATAAAAAGCTTTCTTTTTCACTTTCTTTTATTTTAGATTGGTAAGTACAATTAAAAGATAAAAACTTCTATTTGATGAATTCAAAATTATGTTTTTTGTTTCTTCTTTTTTGCTGCTGGAAACAACACATTGTTTAATATTAAGCGATAGCCTGGTGAAGTAGGATGTAGATCTAACTCTGTTTTAGGATCCCCTACTCTATGTGTATAATCTTCCGGATCATGACCACCATAAAAAGTAAACATTCCTTTTCCTTTGGTTCCATGAATATAACGTGCTTCTCTATTGGTTTTGTTTTCTGCTAAAACCAGTACATTGGATTTTATTGTATTTCTATCAAA
This sequence comes from Polaribacter marinus, assembly GCF_022662535.1. Lineage (GTDB taxonomy): Bacteria > Bacteroidota > Bacteroidia > Flavobacteriales > Flavobacteriaceae > Polaribacter > Polaribacter marinus. The sequence continues at coordinate 684,692 of NZ_JAKQYM010000001.1, read as the reverse complement.
AGAAGTAGTTTGTCCCATAAACCCTTTTACCAAAGTTGTATGATTTTGAGTTAACATTGTTGGCACAGGGTCCCATTTTGCAGAAAACTCTCCCAAAGAAAAATAATCTGAAGTTTTTGGAATTCTACGTTTTCTAGTCATATCAATAGAAGAAAATTCATATGTAGTTGGACTTCTTACTAGTTCAAAATCTTTAAAGGCAAAAGTTTTATTAAAATTTATTTTAGATTGATAATTAGGTTCTGAAGCATCACCATCAAACATTGCTTCGGCAATATCTATTCCTTCAGCAGACAGTGCAATATCAAAACTATCCGTTGCAGAACACATGGCAAACATAAATCCACCACCAATTACATAATCTCTTATTTTTTTTGCAACTGCCAATTTTTCTTCAGAAACCTTAGAAAAGCCAAGTACTGTAGCTAATTTTTCTGCTCTTTTTTTTCCTTCTATATACCATGGAGCTGTTCTAAATGCTCCATAAAACTTCCCATATTGCCCCGTAAAATCTTCGTGGTGTAAATGCAGCCACTCATATAAAAGAAGTTTATCTGCTAATACTTCTTTATCATAGATAACATCAAAAGGAATTTCTGCATAAGTTAAGACCATAGTAACGGCATCATCCCAAGGCATTTTATCTTTTGGAGAATACACAGCAATTTTTGGCGCTTTCTCTAAAGTAACCGCATCTTGATTTGACGAAGGTGATGCTATTTCTTGTAAAATAAGTTGAGCTTTCGCATCTGAAATTACTTGATAAGAAACTCCACGAATTTTACATTCATTTTCTACAATTTTATTGTTTTCAATAAGAAATGCACCTCCATCATAATTTAGTAACCATTTTGATTTTAAACCGACTTCTAAAGAATAATAAACTATTCCGTAAGCTTTTAAATGATTTTTCTGATTGTCATGATTCATTGGGACATAAATAAAAGATGCACAGATTGAATTTGTGAAAAATATAATTGAAATCAGTAAAAAAACTTTTCTAAACATTTTTTTTATTTTTTTTCGTCCATGTTTTTATCTTTTCATCTAAAAAACTAAAACCAAATACATTGCAAATAAAGCCAATTGGCATTCCTACAATCGTTTTTAGAAACACTTTAGGGTTTCTTTGATAATCCTTTTTATATCCAAAATAAAAAATAGATAGATATATCAACAAAACAAGTATACCAAAAAGAAATTCCATCTATTAATTATTTATTTCTAAAAAACTAAAATACACAATTACGATGAAGCAATTGTGTATTTCTGTGATTTTATAAATATTTTAATCTTAAAAAGGAACATCATCATCACCTCCAAAAGCATCTTTTGGATCTATTCCTCCTTGACCAGCAAAAGGATCTTCAGGGAAATCTGCATTCATAGAAGATTGGAACTCTGAACTAAAACCTTCTTCTAAATCAGAAAATTTTGCTAAATGCCCTGTAAATTTCAAACGAATATTATCCAATCCACCATTTCTATGTTTTGCAACAATAAATTCACCTTGGCCTTCACATGGTGTATGTTCATCATCATCCCATTCTGTCATTCCATAATATTCTGGACGGAAAATAAACGATACAATATCTGCATCTTGTTCAATGGCTCCAGATTCACGTAAATCAGATAATAAAGGTCTTTTAGATCCTCCACGAGTTTCTACGGCACGAGATAATTGTGAAAGTGCAATTACAGGAACTTCTAATTCTTTTGCTAATGCTTTTAAGTTTCGAGAAATCATAGAGATTTCTTGTTCTCGATTTCCACCAGCCTTACCACCTGCTGTCATCAATTGTAAATAATCAATTACAATAATTCTAACATTATGTTGAGAAACCAATCTTCTTGCTTTTGCTCGTAAATCGAAAATAGAAAGTGAAGGAGTGTCATCAATAAAAATAGGTGCATCAGATAATTTCTTAACTTTTACATTTAATTGTTCCCATTCATGGGGTTCTAAATTTCCTTTTCTTAATTTTTCTGAAGTTAATCCAGTTTCAGAAGAAATCATACGTGTAATTAGCTGAACGGAAGACATCTCTAATGAAAACACAGCAACACCATGATTAAAATCAATTGCCATATTTTTTGCCATAGAAATCACAAAGGCTGTTTTACCCATACCAGGACGTGCTGCAATAATCACTAAATCGGATGGCTGCCAACCAGAAGTTAAAGCATCTAATTTGGTAAAACCTGTTTGTAAACCAGACATTCCTTCTTGATTCCCAATTTCTTGTATCTTTTTTAAGGCTTGTTTTACCAAAGACCCAGCATCTTCTGAACTCTTCTTTAAATTCCCTTGAGTAACTTCAAAAAGTTTTGCCTCTGCATCGTCTAGTAAATCAAAAACGTCAGTACCCTCATCATAGGCATTTTCTATAATTTCTGATGAAATTGAAATCAACTTACGTTGGATATATTTTTGTAAAATAATTCTAGCATGAAACTCAATATGTGCAGAAGAAGCTACTTTTTGAGTCAAACGAATTAAAAAGAAATCTCCCCCTACAAATTCTAATTTTCCGTTCTTTTTTAACAAATTAGAAACCGTTAAAAGGTCAATTGGTTCTGAATTTTGAAATAATTCATAAATTGCTGCATAAATTTCTTGATGTTTTTGATCATAAAAAGCATCAGAACTTAAAATATCAATTACATCATCAATTCCTTTTTTATCAATCATCATTGCACCCAATACAGCTTCTTCTAATTCTACTGCTTGTGGTGGAATTTTCCCTTTTTCAAGACTAATTAATCTTGATTTATCTATCTTTTTACCTGCTAAAGTAGTCGTTTTTTCCATGAACACAAATGTACTTTTTTAGGTTGAAAGCTCTTTCTAAAATACAACTTTAATTTGTAAACATTTATTGTAAACAAAAATGTTATTATCTTGTTAATAACCAGTCAACTTCCAAAATGAAATGTTATTTTTACCATTAAATTACATTTTTAAAAATACAATTTCTTTTTTTTAAAGAGAAGAAAAAACACAAATTTTACACTAATTCTATTATTTGAAACTCAAAAAAAAACATATTATACTAGCTATTTTTTTGCCCATACAGATAATAGCAATACAAATATTAGCCAACAAGCCTGCATTTATTGAACAATATTATTCCAACGGTATCTACCCATACATTTCTTCTTTTTTTAGAATAATTTTGGGGTGGATTCCTTTTTCGGTTGGAGATCTTATCTTGGCTTTTCTTTTCTTTATTTTTTTTCGTTTTTTATTTAGGTTGATAAAAACCAAGTTCAAACATTTTATTTCTAAAATCATTCACTTTACAGCAGTTCTATCTATGCTCTATTTTTGTTTTTATTTTTTTTGGGGATTAAATTATTACAGAGAACCCTTGTCTAAAAATTTAAAGTATCAACAACAAAAATATACTACAGAACAACTATTAAAAGTTACCCAACACATTATTAAAAAACTCAATTATTATCAATTAAACATCACAAAAAATGACAGTTTAAAGGTTGAAAATCCATATTCACAAAAAGAAATGTACAAAATGGCGGTTTCTGGATATGATAATTTATCAAAAGACTTTCCACAATTAAAATACCAACATCCTTCTATTAAAAGTTCTTTAATGAGCCTATTACAAACCTATAATGGAACTGCTGGTTATTTAAATCCGTTAACAGGAGAAGCACAAGTAAACAAAAGGATTCCAAAAACAAATTACCCAACAACTACTTGTCATGAGATGGCACATCAAATTGGTTTTGCAGCAGAAAACGAAGCCAATTTTGTAGGTTTTTTAGCCGCGAATTATAATGATGACATCTATTTTAAATACGCTAGTTATAGAATGGCTTTTGGATATTGTATTTCAGAAATTAGAAAACGAGATAAAAATTTATCGCAAGAACTATGGAGAACAGTACATAAAGGAATTGCAAAAGATTTTAATGCGAGTTATCATTTTTGGCAACAATATAAAAATCCCTTTGAACCTGTTATAAAAAAAGGATATAACGTTTATTTAAAAGCGAATAAACAAGACAAGGGGGTACAGTCTTATAATTATGTTGTGGATCTACTTATTTCTTATTTCAACAATTTAGAAGCACTTTAATTTTCTTAAAATTATGTTAAAGTGATCTGATTTATCATTTTATAAAAAGGGTATCAATAAATTTATAGCTTATCAAATAATTCAAACTACATGAAAAAACTATTATTCTTACTCTTTTTCTTGTCGATTTCTGTCATACAGGCGCAAGATTATTTCCCAACAGATAGTGGAGTAAAAACAACACAAAACACAACTGTAGCCTTAATAAATGCTACAATTTACGTAACTCCTCAAAAAGTTATCAAAAAAGGAACTTTACTAATTAAAGATGGTAAAGTTATTAATGTTGGTAAATCTGTAAATATCCCTAAAGGCACAAAGATTGTAGACCTTTCTGGAAAAACAATTTACCCATCTTTTATTGATGTCTATTCTGATTTTGGTATTCAAAAACCCAAAAGACAATCGCGTGGTAGAGTGGCACAATACGAAGCAAGTCGTAAAGGATATTATTGGAATGATCATATTAGACCAGACACAGATCCTTTAAACGATTTTAAATTTGATCCTAGAAAAGCAAAAGATTTGTTAAGTGCTGGCTTTGGTGTTGTAAACACACATTTACACGACGGAATTATTCGAGGAAATGGTTTGTTAGTTACTTTAAATTCAACTTCTTCTGGAATTTTAGATACCAAGTCTGCTCAATATTTATCATTCTCTAAAAGCGCAAAATCTAGACAGGCTTACCCAAGCTCTAGAATGGGTGCTATGGCTTTATTACGTCAGGTTTACAATGATGCAGATTGGTACGCAAAGGGTAACATGAAAAATAAAGACTTGGCTTTAGAAGCACTAAATAAGAATAAAAATTTAGTACAAATTTTTGAAACAGGTAATTTATTAGATGCTTTAAGAGCAGATAAAGTTGGTGATGAATTTGGTATTCAATATACCATTGTAGGTAGTGGAGATGAATATGAAAGAATATCCGATATTAAAGCTACCAACGCAAATTTTATTATTCCTATTAATTTTAGCAATGCATATGATGTTTCAAATCCTCTTTTAGCACAAAACATAAGCTTAAGAGATATGCGAAAATGGAATCAAGAACCTTCTAATTTAAGTGTACTTGCTAAGAACAATATAAACTTTGCTCTGACTACTTATAAGTTGAAATCAGTGAAATCTTTTCATAAAAACTTACAAAAAGCTATAAAGTATGGATTTGACAAAGAAAAAGCTTTAGCGGCTTTAACAACAATTCCTGCAAATATTATAGGGAACAGTACTATTGGAAACTTAAATAATGGTAGTTACGCTAACTTTATTATTACTTCTGGAGATGTTTTTGATGCAAAAACAACAATACATGAAAATTGGGTTCAAGGAAACAGAAATGTCATTAATGATATGAATATTAAAGATATTACTGGTGATTATGTTTTATCTGTAAATGATAAAAATTACAACTTATCAATTACAGGAAAAGGAGCTAAACAAATTGGAACATTAAAATTAGGTGATAAAAAAATAAAATCTAAATTTTCTTTTAAAGATGACTGGGTTTCAATTATCATAAATGAAGAAAGTAATTATACTAGAATGTTAGGTAAAGCTTTAGCAACTTCAAACTTTATTAAAGGGACTGCTTTTGACACACAAGGAAATGAAACTTCTTGGACTGCAAGTAAAAAAGCAAAAAAAACTGCTAATAAGAAATCTAAAAAGAAATCAGCAGATAAAACTATTACTGTTTTACCTGTAAGTTATCCTAATATTGGTTTTGGAAACTATACACAACCAAAAACAGAAACAATCCTAATAAAAAATGCAACTGTTTGGACAAGTGAAAAAGAAGGTATATTAAAAAATACTGACGTTCTTTTAAAAAATGGGAAAATTTTTAAAATTGGTAAAAACCTTAAAGCAAGAGGAGCTAAAGAAATAGACGGAACCGGCAAACATTTAACTGCAGGAATTGTAGATGAACATTCACACATTGCAGCATCTGCCGTAAATGAAGGGGCTCAAAACTCATCTGCAGAAGTTACTATGGAAGATGTTATCGATCCAAATGATATTAATATTTATAGAAATATTTCTGGAGGAACAACAACATCTCAAATCTTACATGGTTCTGCAAATCCTATTGGAGGTCGTTCTGCCATCATCAAACTAAAATGGGGAGAAAATGCTGATGAAATGATTTATGACAATTCTCCTAAGTTTATCAAATTTGCTTTGGGTGAAAATGTAAAACAATCACGAAGCGCAAACGGAACACGTTTTCCACAAACAAGAATGGGGGTAGAACAAATGTTTACAGATTATTTTACAAGAGCACAAGAATATAAAGCCATAAAAAACAGTGGAAAACCCTATAGAGAAGACGCTGAAATGGAAACTTTAGTCGAAATTTTAAACGGAGAGCGTTTTATTTCTTGTCATTCTTACGTACAATCAGAAATTAACATGTTAATGAATGTTGCTGATAAAATGGGCTTTAAAATAAATACTTTTACACATATTTTAGAAGGCTATAAAGTGGCTGACAAAATGAAAGATCGAGGTATTGGAGGTTCAACTTTTTCAGATTGGTGGGCATACAAATACGAAGTAAATGATGCTATTCCATACAATGCTTCAATTATGCACAATGTAGGAATTACGGTTGCTATTAATTCTGATGATAGAGAAATGTCTAGACGTCTAAACCAAGAAGCTGCTAAGATTGTAAAATATGGTGGTGTTTCTGAATTAGAAGCTTGGAAAATGGTTACAATTAATCCTGCTAAACTATTACATATTGATGATAAAGTTGGAAGCATTAAAGAAGGTAAAGATGCAGATGTCGTTTTATGGAGTCATCATCCAATGTCTATTTATTCTAAGGTAGAAAAAACAATTATTGATGGAAAGATTTTCTTTGACAAAAACGAAGACAAGAAAAAACGTGAAGCTATCAAGCAAGAAAAAAGTAAACTAATTACCATGATGCTTAACGAAAAAATGGGCGGAGGAAAAACTCAAGTTCCTATGAAAAGAAAAGATAGAAACTTTCACTGTGATACTTTAGAAGAACTTAATAACTAATAATAATGAAAAAAATAATATATAGTTTGATGTTTTTCTTCATTGTAGGAAACATCGCAGCACAACAAACTCCAGCAGATAAACAAACAACAGATTTTACTATTGAAGGAGCAACGGCACATTTAGGAAACGGAAAAGTAATAGAAAATAGCCTTATTATGTTTAGTAAAGGTAAAATTACTTTTGTAGGTAGCGCAATGCTAAAAATTGCAAGACAAGGAACCATTATTAATGCTACAGGTAAACACGTATATCCAGGTTTTATTGCTGCAAATGCAACTTTAGGCTTGGTAGAAATAGATGCCGTTAAAGCAAGTGACGATGAGGATGAAATAGGAAGTATGAATCCGCACATAAGAAGTTTAATTGCTTATAATGCAGAAAGTAAAGTTATAGAATCTATGCGTCCTAATGGTGTATTAATGGCACAAATTACTCCAAGAGGAGGAACCATTTCTGGAACTTCATCTGTTATGCAATTAGATGCATGGAACTGGGAAGATGCTGTCATTAAAACAGATGATGCTATTCATTTAAATTGGCCAAGTAGTTTTACTCGCGGAAGATGGTGGTTAGGAGAAGATGCAGGATTAAAACCTGATAGTAAATATGCTGGAAAAATAGATGAAATTAAATCTTATTTTTTAAATGCTAAAAATTATTTGGAAGGAAATAAAACTATAAAAAACCTTCCATTTGAAGCAACCAAAGGTTTATTTAATGGTTCTCAAAAATTATTCCTTCATGTAAATGGGCAAAAAGAAATTACCGACGCTATTACAATTAGTAAAGAATTAGGTATTCAAAATCTTGTTGTTGTTCACGGTGAAGGTGCTGAAAAAATAGCAGATTTATTAGTAAAAAATAATGTTCCAGTTATTTTAGAAAGACCTCACAGAAATCCAAATAGCGAAGATGATGCTTATGACTATACATACACAATCGCAAAAGTTTTAACTGATAAAGGTATTTTAGTTAGTTTAGGAATGGAAGGTCAAATGGAAAGAATGAACACAAGAAATATACCTTTTTATGCAGGAACTTTTGCTGCATTTGGTTTAGATAAAGAGGTTGCTTTGCAATTAATCACCCTAAATACAGCAAAAATTTTAGGAGTAGATTCTTTTGTAGGCTCTTTAGAAGTTGGTAAAGATGCAACATTGTTTATTTCAGAAGGAGATGCTTTAGATATGCGAACTAATATTTTAACCCACGCCTTTATTCAAGGAAGAAAAATTAGTTTAGAATCACATCAAACAGAACTTTGGAAACGTTACTCTAATAAGTACAAATCTAAATAAATAGATTTTAAGTTATAAAAAAAAGGCTCGCAAATGCGAGCCTTTTTCAATCAAAAAATAATTAACAAGAATACTTTTTATTATTTATAGTTAGATATTGCTATTTATCACAATTATAATAATCGTAACCATAATCTTTAGCACCAATTCTAATTTTATTAATGTAAACGTAAACAGACGAATTAGAATTTACTAAATTGGAATAAGTTACTTTATAAGTACCTGAATTTCCATCAATGTGAACTCTATATTTCGCTTTATCAGACCTTTTAATTTCTTGTTTTCTGCTTGGTGAAACCATTACATAATTTAAATGTATCTTTTCTCTATACCTATTTCTAAACTCTATATTCCATTTATATTTTTTTGCATACTTGTTATAACCGTCATTTTTAACTCTAAAATCTAAACCTTTTAAACAATCTGTCGTATTCCAACTACCCCAACCTTGCTCATCAATATTTTCTATAGGAATTTTCATTTTAATAAACTCTAAATCAATATTTTTCTCTTTTTTTAAAGAAAAAGACATCATTAAAGTGACACAAAAAATTGTTCCTAAATAAAATTTAAAATTTTTCATAATTTATAGGTTTTATAATTCACCTTAAATATTAGTAAAAAAGTAAAGATGTACAATACCTATAATTAGGTATATTTGTAATGATGAAAGAAATTACAAGCGTTCAAAATTCGTATATAAAAAACTTACTAAAACTGCAAGAAAAAGCACGTGAACGAAAAAAACAAGGTCTTTTTATTATTGAAGGAAAACGTGAAATATCTTTAGCAATAGCTTCTAATTATGAATTTGAAGCCATATTGTATTTAGAAGGTTTTATTTCTGAAAATGAAGTTTTACATTTATTTAATAGCAATATTAATAGAATACAAATTTCTAAAGATGTATATCAAAAATTAGCATATAGAGATTCTACAGAAGGAATAATTGCTGTTACAAAATCAAAAGATTTTTCTTTAAAAAATATCAGTTTTAAAAATAAAAACCCTTTAATTTTAGTTGCAGAAAGTATTGAAAAACCCGGAAATATTGGTGCTTTATTAAGAACTGCCGATGCTGCAAATGTAGATGCAGTTTTTATTGCAGATCCTAAAAGTGATTTGTATAACTCTAACATTATCCGTTCTAGTGTTGGTTGTGTTTTTACAAATCAAATTGCGGTAGGAACTTCTGAAGAAATGATTTCTTTTTTACAAGAAAAACACATCCCAATTTTTACAGCAACTTTACAAAACTCAAACGAATATTACAAAGAAAACTATTGCAACTCTGCAGCCATTGTAGTTGGGACAGAAGCTACAGGGGTAACAAAAATATGGAGAGAGAAAGCTACACAAAATATAAATATACCTATGCAAGGTAAAATAGATTCTATGAATGTTTCTGTAGCGGCCGCAATTGTTATTTTTGAAGCAAAAAGACAACGAGAATTTAAAATATAAAAAATGAAAGTATTAGGAATAGATATTGGTGGTTCAGGAATAAAAGCAGCAATTGTAAATACAAAAACAGGAGAGCTCCTTTCTGAAAGACATCGAATAGACACACCAAAACCTGCTTCACCAAAAGCCGTAGCAAAAGTCATCAAACAAATGCTAAATTATTTTGAATGGACAGGTCCCGTTGGTTGTTGTTTTCCTACAATTATTGTTGATGGACAATGTAAACATCACGGAAATTTAAGTAAAGATTGGGTTGGTGTAAAAGTTGATAAACTTTTTAAAAAAGAATGTGAAGGAACTCCTTTTTATGTAAGTAATGATGCCGATCTAGCTGGGGTAGCAGAAATAAATTTAGGAGCAGGAAAAAACGTAAAAGGTAAAGTTTTTGTAATTACATTAGGGACAGGAATTGGCTCTGGACTTTTTTACAATGGTCAGTTAATTCCTAATGTAGAATTAGGACATATCTACCATACAAATGGAGAAATTATTGAAAAATTTGCTGCAGATTCTGCTAGAAAAAGAGAAAAACTATCATTAGCTGAATGGGCAAAAAGATTAGATGTTTTTCTAAATCATGTTAAAATACTGCACACACCAAGTATGTATATTTTAGGTGGAGGAATCAGTAAAAAATACGATCAGTTTAAAGAACACTTAACCGTAGATGTTCCCATAGAAGTTGCAAGGTTTAAAAATAATGCAGGTATAATTGGCGCTGCAATGTTTGCTCGTAAAAAAAGTAAATAATGTTTATCATTTATATCTAAAGTTAAATTAATAAGTGTCTTATTTGCTAATACTGAGTTTAATTCACTTAAAATGTGAGTATTAAAATTTATTTCTTTTAAAAATAATTAAACCTTTTTAGTGAGATATTGTCTAAATAATAAATAATTTAGACCTATGAACAAATTTTTATTTTATTTTATTCTCATTTTCAGCTCATCTTGCGTTTCCAATCAAAAAGATATATTATCAGAAAATAATGGCAATGTTATCAAACCAAAAGGTTTGTATGCAAGTTCTTTTGGAAATGAGTCTGCACTAGACCATACAGAAGCTAAAGGCTCTTTAATAAGAGTTAGATGGAAAGATATAGAGCCCACTAAAGGTGTTTATGATTTTTCTGCAATAGAAGAAAAATTATCTATAATAAAATCAAGAGAAAAAAAATGGAGTTTAGGAATTATAGCAGGTAGTGATAGTCCAGAATGGTTATTAACAGATATAAATGTAGGTTTCTTTGAAATCATTGATTTTAATAATAATGTTAAGAAAATTCCTAAAATTTGGGATTCAAAAGTTAATGAAAGATTTACTTATTTAGCACAAAAACTAGCTTCTAATTATAACAATGATGATGATCTAACTTTAGTTTATATTCCTCAAATGACCGCTAACGGAATTGAAGGACACTTTAATGGTGTTTCTACAACAGAACTAATACATGCTGGACTTACAGCAGATAAATGGATAAATTCAGTAAAAGAAACTGCAAGCATTTTTGCTAATGCTTTCTCTAATAAAGCCTTAGCTGTTGAAGTACATGATATAATGGGAGACACCTCAATTCCGAATCAAATTATGACTGATTTATGGAATGATACTTCATTAAATCAACGCGTTGGCGCTGCAATTTGGTGGATCTCAGGAAAAACAACTTATCAACCCTATCTGATCAATACTCTTACTAATTTTGAAGGAGATATCTATGCTCAAGCAATTGGTAGGTCTGATCAAACTGAAAGGTTTGAAAATAATGATTACACAACAATATTCAGTCAAGCTAAAATAATGGGAGTTAGATATATTGAGCTTTGGGAATATGAATTTGTTAACAACACTTATCCGCTGGCATTTGAAAGCTTTAACAATTATGCGGATATAAATTTTGAGTAATTAAAAAAAAATTACTTATATGAATAAGTGAATTTTCCAATGGTTCATTTACTTTTGTGTACTTTGTTATAAACAACAATTAACCCTATAATCACCTTATCAAAACTTACAAAATTAAATGCAACCCACTACTCTATTTTACATTCTAATTGCAATCATAATCATTAGTTTTATAATTGATCAAATTTTAGACAGTTTAAATGCCAAACATTTTGATGATAAAATTCCAGAAAAACTAGCGGATGTTTATGATGAAGAAGAATATAAAAAATCACAAGCTTACAAAAAAACAAATTCAAAGTTCTCTAATATAACTTCTTTATTTTCAATTACTTTAACACTCATTTTCTTTTTTGCTGATGGTTTTAAATACGTAGATAATTTTGCTAGAAATTATACAGAAAACCCTATTCTAATTGCTTTAATTTTCTTTGGAGTTATTATGTTAGGTTCAGATATTTTAACAACACCTTTTTCTTTTTATAAAACCTTTGTTATTGAAGAAAAATTTGGATTTAATAAATCTACAAAAAAAACATTTTGGTTCGATAAACTAAAAGGTTGGCTAATGAGTATTCTTTTAGGTGGGGGAATTTTATCCTTAATTATTTGGTTTTATCAATTTTCAGGAGAAAATTTCTGGATTTATGCTTGGGCTTTAGTAGCTGTTTTTTCTTTGTTTATGAATATGTTTTACGCAAAACTAATCGTTCCTTTGTTCAACAAACAAACTCCTTTGGAAGATGGAGTATTAAAATTTGCCATAGAAAAGTATGCAAAAAATGTAGGCTTTAAATTGAATAATATTTTTGTTATTGATGGTTCTAAACGCTCTACAAAAGCAAATGCCTATTTTTCTGGATTTGGTTCTCAAAAAAGAATCACACTTTTTGACACTTTAATAAACGATTTAGAAACAGACGAAATTGTAGCTGTTTTAGCACACGAAGTAGGCCATTATAAAAAAAAACACATCCTTTTTAATTTAGCTTTTTCTATCCTACTTACAGGTTTAACACTTTTTATTTTATCGCTATTTATTAATTCATCTATCTTATCAGAAGCTTTAGGAGTTTCAATTCCAAGTTTTCATATTGGTTTAATTGCATTCGGTATTTTATATTCGCCAATTTCAGAAATTACAGGTTTATTTATGAATTATATGTCTCGTAAATTCGAATACCAAGCAGATAATTTTGCAAAAGAAACTTTTGCTGCAAAGCCGCTAATTACATCACTAAAAAAATTATCAAAAAATAGTTTAAGTAATTTAACTCCACATCCTGCATATGTTTTTATGCATTATTCACATCCAACTTTGTTGGAAAGAATTAGAAATTTAGAATCTTAAATACTTGCTTGTTAAAAATCTTATTCCTAAATTCACTTTAGTTTTACAAAAAATCTTAGTTGGTAATTTATGGCATACACAGCAAGCATTGAAGAAGAAAATAAAGAAATAGCAAATAGGTATAAAGATTTACTAAAAGGAACTTATGAAGTTTTATCTACTGATGATAAAAAACTAATAAGAAAAGCTTTTGATATTGCTGTAGACGCACATTCTAAACAACGAAGAAAAACAGGCGAACCTTATATTTTTCATCCAATTGCAGTTGCCAAAATTGTTGCAATGGAAATTGGTTTAGGTGCTACTTCTATTGCTGCAGCATTATTACATGATGTTGTTGAAGATACAGAGTACACTATAGATGATATGGAGCAATTGTTTGGAGAAACCATTGCTAGAATTGTAAACGGTTTAACAAAAATATCACGTTTAAATAAAGAGCAAGACGCATCAATACAAGCAGAGAATTTTAGAAAAATGCTTTTAACATTACACGATGATGTTAGGGTTATTTTAATAAAAATTGCAGACAGATTGCACAATATGCAAACCATGGATGCAATGCCGCCACATAAACAAGTTAAAATTGCTTCCGAAACCTTATACATTTACGCTCCTTTAGCACACAGATTGGGCTTGTACAATATCAAAACAGAATTAGAAGATTTAGGGTTAAAATACACAGAACCTGAAGTTTATAACGATATTGAAACAAAAATAAAAGAAAGTAAAGAAGAACAACAAAAGTACTTAGAAACCTTTGCAGAAACATTAAAAAAAGGTTTAGACAAAGAAAATTTTACTTATGAAATAAAAGGACGCTTCAAATCCATTTATTCTATTCGTAGAAAAATGAAAAAGCAAAATGTTACTTTTGATGAAGTATATGATAAATATGCCATTAGAATTATTTATTCACCTACTTCTGATGATGATAAATTTGATGCTTGGAAAATTTACACCATTGTAACAGACTACTTTAAACCAAACCCTTCTCGTTTAAGAGATTGGATTTCTCAACCCAAAACTACAGGTTATGAAGCTCTACACATAACAGTAGTAGGTCCTGATGCAAAATGGGTAGAAGTTCAAATTCGTTCTAAAAGAATGAATGAAATTGCAGAAAAAGGTTATGCTGCACATTTTAAATACAAACAAGGTTCTGTAAAAGAATCTGGATTAGAAAATTGGTTAAATAAATTAAAAGAAACTTTAGAAAACCAAAACATCAACGCAGTAGATTTTGTTGAAGATTTTAAGTTAAATCTATATTCTAAAGAAATATATGTTTTTACGCCTAAAGGCGATTTAAAATCGCTTCCAAAAAATGCTTCTGCATTAGATTTTGCCTTTTCCATTCATACAGACGTTGGTTTAAAATGTAGAGGTGCAAAAGTAAACGGTAAACTTGTTCCACTTAGTCATACTTTAAAAAGTGGAGATCAAATAGAAGTCATCACAAGTTCTACAAATAAACCTAATGCAAGATGGTTAGATTTTGTTATCACCGCTAGAGCAAAAACTAAAATTAGAGCAGCCCTAAAAGAAGAAGAAAAGAAGATTGCAGAAGAAGGAAAAGCAATATTAATGCGTAAACTTCGTCATTTAAAGATCACATTTAATGAAAAATCTATAAATGAACTCGTAAACTTTTTTAAATTAAAAACTAGTTTCGATTTATTTTTTAGGTTTGGTAATGGGGCTATAGACAATACACAACTTAAAACATTTGTTGCACAAAGAAATAGCACCATTTTAAATTTCTTTAAAACAAAATTAAGAAGAAATACAACTACCAAAGAAACTATAGACGCAGAAGAAACCAGTAATAAATATGATGCTTTAGTTTTTGGTAAAGAAGAAGAAAAATTAGATTATAAGATTTCCAAATGCTGTAACCCTATTCCTGGAGATAAAGTTTTTGGTTTTATAACCATTAATGACGGTATCAAAGTTCATAAAATGAATTGTCCAAATGCGATATCTCTTCAATCTAATTATGCATACAGAATCATACAAGCAAAGTGGATAGATTCAACCAAACAAGATTTTAAAGCAATTCTACATATCAATGGTGTAGACAATAAAGGGATTGTAAACAATGTCACAAACATTATATCAAGTAATATGGGAGTATTTATCCACAGTATTAATATTGCTGGAGATGAAGGTGTTTTTGATGGTAAATTATCTTTAAGTGTTAAGAATATTTCACAATTAAATAAACTAATTAAAAGCATTCAAAAAGTAGAGGGAGTTAAAAAAGTAGAACGTGTTAACAGTTTGTAAATATCATTTTTAGAAAAAAGATTTTTTATTAATAAATAACTGTAAATTTGTCCTTTCGCAAAAATTAAAACCATGAGTAATTTACTTGAAAATCAAGAAATAGTTAGAAAAGTTTTTACTACTTATTTAGAACAAAATAAGCATAGAAAGACTCCTGAACGCTATGCAATACTTCAAGAAATATATACTGCAGACGAACATTTTGATATAGAATCTCTTTATATTAAAATGAAAAATAAAAACTATCGTGTTAGTAGAGCTACACTATACAATACTATTGACTTATTATTGGATTGTAATTTGGTAAGAAAACATCAATTTGACGGTCAATCTATGGCACGTTATGAAAAAAGTTACTTCGATAAAAACCATGATCATGTTATTTTTACAGATTCTGGAGAAGTAAAAGAATTTTGTGATCCAAGGATACAAATTATAAAAAAAACAATAGAAGAAGTTTTTGATATTAATATTCACAATCATTCACTTTATTTTTACGGAACAAAAAAGAAAGAATCTTAATTAACAATACAACAACACAAACAACAAATTAACACAACTAATGGCTGTAGATTTATTACTCGGATTACAATGGGGAGATGAAGGAAAAGGCAAGATTGTAGATGTTTTAACAGCAAACTACGATATTATTGCACGTTTTCAAGGAGGACCAAACGCTGGACATACCTTAATTTTTGACGGATTTAAACACGTTTTACATACAATTCCTTCAGGAATTTTTCACAAAACAGCATTAAATGTTGTTGGAAATGGTGTTGTTATAGACCCTGTTATTTTCCAAAAAGAATTAGAGAATCTTGATAAACACAATATCGATTACACTTCTAAATTATTAATTTCTAGAAAAGCACATTTAATTTTACCTACTCATAGGCTGTTAGATGCTGCTTCAGAAACTTCTAAAGGAAAAGCTAAGATTGGTTCTACATTAAAAGGTATTGGTCCAACTTACATGGATAAAACTGGTAGAAACGGAATGCGCGTTGGAGATTTAGAACTAGACAATTGGAAAGAAAAATACGATGCACTAACTGAAAAACACATCAAAATGTTAGAGTTTTTTGATGTTCAAATAGAATATGATTTAGTAGAATTAGAAACAGAGTTTTGTAAAGGGATTGAAAAATTAAGAACATTAGCATTTATTGATAGTGAAGAGTTCTTAAACCAAGTAATCAAAGATAAAAAAACAATTTTAGCAGAAGGTGCTCAAGGTTCTTTATTAGATATTGATTTTGGGACATATCCTTTTGTAACTTCTTCAAATACAACAGCAGCAGGAGCTTGTACAGGTTTAGGAGTTGCTCCTAATAGAATTGGTAATGTTTTTGGTATTTTTAAAGCATACACTACACGTGTAGGTTCTGGACCTTTCCCTACTGAATTATTTGATGAAGATGGAGAAAGAATGGCTAAAGTGGGGCACGAATTTGGTGCTACTACAGGAAGACCTAGAAGATGTGGTTGGTTAGATTTAGTGGCTTTAAAATACGCGGTTGATGTAAATGGAGTAACACAATTAATGATGATGAAAGGTGATGTTCTTTCTGGATTTGATACCTTAAAAGTTTGTACTTCTTATAATTATAAAGGAAAAGAGATTTCTCATTTCCCATATAATATTGAGCCAGAAAACGTTTCTGTAAACTATACAGAATTTAAAGGTTGGGAAGATGATTTAACTAAAATGACATCTGCAGATCAACTACCAAAAAACTTACTAGACTACGTTGCCTTTATTGAAAAAGAAACAGGTGTTCCTGTATCTATTGTTTCAGTGGGGCCAGATAGAAAGCAAACAATTAATAGATAAGGTATTCTTTTAATTTATAAACTTAAAAAGCATCTTTTAAATATTTTAAAAGATGCTTTTCCTATTAAAAAAAAACTAACTAAATACTAATTTGATGCAAATAATTTTGGTGTAAAGGTTATCATTAACCATGTCCAAGAATTATCAGTAGAACGATTCCCTCCTTTTAAAAATTCTAAAGATGAAGTACCAAACATTTTAGAAAAACCAGCATTTAAAGTTACATTTTTAGAAAACTTATACCCTAAAGCAATATCAACCTCTATACCTAGATTGTTGCTTAATTTTGAACTTCCATTGTAAATAGCTGCTGTAGAGGAAAATAAATGAGGAATTATTTTTGCCGAAAATCTATTTTTAGCATATGCTATAGTTGTATTTAAATCTAATAATCCAACCGAATTCATGTGATTTCCTACATAAAAATAATCCATGAAACCATTAAATTTATGATTGGTTCCAAAAATAGGATTAAACGATTTTACTTTGTTGCTCATATCGTTCATATCTTTTCCTGATAAATACTCTACTCCTATCCTCAATTGAAACTCATTAAATACTTTATACCCAATATTTCCACCAAAATAATTTGCAAAAACACTGTTATCTAAAATTTTACCAGTTTGAAAATAAATTGCACCGTCTAAAGAAAATTTTCCAACACTATAGGTTGCTCTAGAACCAAATGTTTGTGAATAATTCAACTCTTCTTCAAGATTAGAATTTAAAAATTCTACACCATTATTTAAGATCAAAAAGCTCAATCCAAATTTATTGATTTCTGTGTGATACCAAGCATATTGAAACGTTTTATAACCAGCTACATTTGTATATAAAGAATTGATTAGTTGCTCAGAATCGTTATTTAAAGAATATCCAATATCTAATTCTCCTTTTTCTGATGTTTTTATTTGTGCAACAACAGCATCAAAACTTCTCGCTTGTTGAGCCCAACCAACATTCCCAAAAATTCTACTGTCATCATAAACAATCTCTTGACGTCCAAACTTTAAAGAAAACTTATCGGTAAATTGATATTTTGCCCATGCTTGGTGAAAAGAATTGGCATTGTCATTAGAGGTCAAAGTACTTACATCTCCCCAAACTCTAATATTTTGTAGTGAAATACCTAGCATTAATTTTTCTTGTTGAAAATTAAAATTTAAACGAGTTCTTTGAGATATAAAACTAGCCCCTTCATCTCCAGAATACATCAATGTTTTATAACCATGTCTGTTTTCAAAACGAGGTCTAATCTCTGATGTCAATTGAAATGTTTGAGCTGTTATTAAAACAGTAAAAAAGAGTGTAAATACTGTAAAAAATAATCCTTTTTTCATGGTTTTAAGTAATTACTGATTGTTTATTTGCTCTAAAATAATTGCTTTGGGAAATAAAATATTATTTTCTAAATGAATGTGTTCATGCAAATCTTGTTCAAATTCATCTAATTTTGCATACAAAGCTTTAAACGTATTACATGCTCCATCTGGTGGAGTATAATTATTAGATAATTGTTTTATTTCTTTTAAAATATTTCCTGCACTTTCATGTTCTTCTTCCATCATTGTAATAGGATTGTTTACACTCCCAAAATGTGGCATCTTTACCTTTACACCTTCTCTGTCTGCTTTTACTAATCTTTTTATAAACGGAAATAATATTAATTCTTCTTTTTTCATATGAGCAGCCAACTCTTGTGCAACTGCTTTAAACAATTTATTTATTTTTATTACTTCTACATAATGATGTCCATGTACTTTTGCCACTTTCTCTGCATATTGTAATAATATAGGTGTATTTTCGGCAACGTAAGCATGATGTATTTGCTCTATATGATCCGCTAAAAAATCTAGTTTCCAACTATCATAATTATATGACTTTGAAGTAGAGTTATGAATATTTACTAATTCTTTTTCAAGTTTTTCTAATGAAATATTCTTTTTATCACAAGCTTTTTTTAGAGTGATGCCTCCGCCGCAACAAAAATCTATTCCATATTTTTTAAACACATCTGCTGTTTTTATATTTTTTATAACTATTTCTGCTACAGTATTATCTTCTGTAAGATTCATAATTCTATTTTTTAACTGTTTCTATAATTTTTAAAATTGTTTCTTTATTATCAACACCCAAACCTTCTTGTTGATGTACCAATTCCCCTTGAGGATTGAACACACTAATAATATTAGAATGCGAAAAATCTAAAGGTGAAATTTGTTTATATTTTACTGATAAAACATTCGAAAATTCTCTTACACCACTTTCTGTTCCTTGTAAAAAAGTCCATTGTTCTCCATCCATAAAATTCTCTATTGCAAATGTTTTAAGTTTTTGAGGTGTATCCGTTTTAGGATCTATGCTTATTAAAACATAATTAACATCTTCTTTATATTCTTTAGAAACCTTAGCTTCTATATTTCTCATGTCTGCTGCTAATCTTGGGCACGCTGCTTTACAAGTTGTATAAATCATCACCATAACCAAGGTTTTACCTTTTAAGTCTTTTAGCATAATGCTTTTTCCTTCTTCAGTATTCCATTTCGAAGTCAAATTAAATATTGATTCTTCCGAAATCTCATCACTAAGAACTTTTTTGACACTTTTTGAAATTGGTCTTAAATCCATTTTACAAACTGCACAAGTACCAGGTTTTGTATAAACTTTATCTCCTTCACATTTCATAGGACATTGATATTCTAGTTTGCTACTTACTTTATCATTATTCTTAGCACAAGCTCCTAACAATAAGCAGATTACTAAGGGTATAAAATATTTTATTGACTTCATTTTTAATTTATTTAATTATCTTTTACACATCTAAAACCAAGGTTTTTCATGGTGTATTTTGCTTTTAAACTCCCTCTAATTGCATAGCGCATAAAGGCAGCATAATTCATTAAGTCTGTAGCATTTATAGCTGCGCTTCCGCAGAATAAATTACTATCTGTGTCTACATCTTTTCTAGATTCTCCTGTAATTAAAACAGAATTGAAATCTGATGTCCATTCCCAAACCAGGCCATGTAAATCATACACATTCCAATAATTTTTAAATGTTGATCCTATTGTTTGATTATAGCTCTTTGGCTTTTCATACCAACTCAAAATAAACTTGTTATAACTTTTAAGTTTTCTTGCATCTGGCATTTTCTTATTTGCCATTGCCACATATTCCCACTCGTCTACAGTTGGTAATCTTTTTCCTTTACTCTCACAATAACTTTTAGCGGCAAACCAAGAAATATTTGTTATAGGTGAATTTAATTTCTGAGTAACATTTAAAACAGTATCAGATTTCCATTCTCTTAAATAACTTTCATCAACAAATAATTTTATTGCTTTACTTCTTTGCCAATTAGGATGTTTCTTTACAAATGCTAAAAACTCTTTATTTGTAACAGGATACACATCCATAGAAAAGTTCTTTATAGAAACTTTCATAGAATCTCTACCATATAAAGGGATATATTCTCCACCTCTAATTTTCGTCATTTTAGACTGACAGTTTGAATATGTTGCATTTAGCATCAACAAACAAACTGTCAATCTTAAAAGAATTTTCATATTTTTATTTTACTTTTTTAACCATTTCTATGGTTACATTGGTTTTATTATTTCCCCAAGAATTATATACATACGTCAATACATCAGAAATTTCTTCTTCAGTTAGTGTTTGTTTGGTCATAACACTATTGTATTTTTTTCCGTTTACGGTAATTTCACCTGTTTTTCCATTTAAAACAATACCTATAGCTCTTTTTACATCTGCATTTAAATAATCAGATTTTGCTAATGGAGGAAAAGCATTTGGTATTCCTTGTCCCTCTGCTTGATGACAAGCAAAACAAGTTTTCATATATACTTGTTTCCCATCTTTTATTTTTTGAGCTAATGATTTTTCTACAATTTTGGTTACAACTTCTTTCTTTTTAGTATCAGGCATTGTTTGAATTGTACCACCTTCAGGAAGATAAATTCCTTCTTGCTTTATTCCAGAATACAGTTTTTTGTTTTCTTTTCCTGAAACCTTTAACATTCCTAATGCACCTTTATTGAAAGCTCTAAAAATGGCATGATCTACTAAAATAAATGTTCCAGGAACATCTACTTTAAAATCTACAATTGCAGCACCTCCAGAAGGAATTGATGTAGTTTGTATATCTTTTAATATTGTAGTTCCTCCTTCTATATGAACATTATCAAAAATTTCACCAATAACATGAAAAGAAGAAGTCAAATTTGGTCCGCCATTTCCTACAAACAAACGCACGGTTTCACCAACATTTGCTGTAATTGCATTATCTCCCGTTAAAGCACCAACTTTACCATTAAAAACTACATAATCAGCATCTTCTTTTATTGCTTTTCCCATATCAAAAGATTGCAAACCTTTATCTCCATTTGCTCCTTTAGTATAAAAATCTCCTTGCATAATGTAATATTCTTTATCAACCTTTGGTAAACCTCCTTCTGGTTCAACTAAAATCAATCCATACATTCCATTTGCAATATGCATCCCAACAGGAGCAGTTGCACAATGATATACATACAAACCTGGGTTTACAGTTTTAAAAGAAAATGTTTTCTTATGACCAGGAGCAACAAAAGAAGATTCTGCTCCTCCACCTGGACCATTTACTGCATGCAAATCTATATTATGGGGTAATTTATTATCCGGGTGATTAGATAAAGTAAATTCTACTAAATCACCAACTCTAGTTCTAATAAAACTACCTGGTACAGAACCACCAAAAGTCCAATAAACATATTGTACTCCATCTGCCATGGTTCCTTCTTTTTCTAAGATTTCCATGTTTACTAGCAATTTTTTTGCTGTTCTATTTCCAACTGGTGCTGGCACAAAAGGCGGAGCGGTTAACTCTGCATCCATGGTTCCTTTAATATAGATATTTGCATTATCTACAACTGCTAATTCTTTTTTTTCTTCTTTTTTACAACTTGTTAGCAGCAAGCTTGCAATCAATAATAAACACACTGTTTTTAAAAGTTTCATTTTTTACGTTTTTTTAGTTAATTAGCTTTTTTTAAATAAAAGATGTTTTTGTCTTTTATTTAAACAAATTTATAGTAGATTTTAAAAGAAATACATGACATTTATCATAAAAAAAGATATTTTTGTCCTTTTATTTTGACAAAAAGAAATTTATGTTATCAAAAGCAAGTAAATATGCAATTACAGCAGTTTTATATCTCACAAATTCATCTAATAAACAACACAAATTAGGTTCCAAGCAAATAGCTAAAGCATTAGATATTCCTGCTCCTTTTTTAGCTAAAACACTACAAGAACTAACTAAAAAGAAGATTATCTCTTCCGTAAAAGGTCCCAATGGAGGATTTTATTTATCAAAAGAAAATGAAAACAATACACTTTTTGACATTATTGCATGTATAGATGATGTTGAAAAATTTAATGATTGTTATTTAGGTCAGTTTGAATGTAACGAGGACAAACCATGTGTTGTACATCATTTATACTTCCCATTTAAAAATGAATTGATAAATAAACTTAAAACTAAAACTATTTTAGAAATGTCAAATGAATATGCACATAATAATAATTTAACACAAATTCTTAAATGAAATCATGATAAAAGCTAACAAACAAAGTATTATAGCACTACTATATTTTTTTGTGGCAGCTTCATTAGGAATTATATTGCGCTTATTTCCAATTACAAATGTAAAAGCAACATATAAATACATAGTACATACACATTCTCATATAGCACTTTTAGGCTGGGTATATATTGCGTTAACAACCATAATTTATCACTTATTTATACCTAAAAAAGTTCAGAAAAAGAATGCTATTTTATTTTGGTGTACACAATTTACACTTTTGGGAATGCTTATAAGTTTTCCTATAACAGGATATGCATTATTTTCTATTATTTTTTCAACATTATTTTTGATTTCTACTTATTGGTTTTTTGTTTTATTTAAGAAACATCATCATTTAAATAAAGATTGCTATTCCTATAAATTTATTAATGCATCACTACTATTCTTAATAATATCTAGTATTGGTCCCTGGGCATTAGGAATTATTATGAACACTTTAGGAAATACTTCTCATTGGTATAAAAATGCTATTTATTTTTATTTACATTTTCAATATAATGGATGGTTTCTTTTTTGTCTTTTCGGCGTTTTTATTTTTATTTTAGAAAGAAAGAAAATTAAAATCCATGAAAAACTATTTTCATCGTTTTACAAATTGATGGTTTTAAGTTCTTGTCTTACTTTATTTTTATCTTTTCTTTGGACAAAACCCTCAACAATCATATATATTGTAGCTTTTTTAGGCGCTGCTTTACAACTAGTTGCTCTCTTTAAATTTCAACAAATATTAATTAAAATAAAATCTAATTTAGATGAAGTTTTATCAGCTTTTTCAATTCGTCTTTTAAAATTCATTTTTAGTCTATTTATTCTCAAGATTGTTTTACAATTGCTTAGCTCTATTCCCTATTTTGCAGAATT
Source organism: Polaribacter marinus (assembly GCF_022662535.1). Taxonomy (GTDB): domain Bacteria; phylum Bacteroidota; class Bacteroidia; order Flavobacteriales; family Flavobacteriaceae; genus Polaribacter; species Polaribacter marinus. Next base: position 660,900 of record NZ_JAKQYM010000001.1, on the reverse strand, counting down.
AGCCTCACAAATTGTAGATTTTGTGATTGGTTATTTGCATTTAACCTTTTTAGGAATTGTTAGTTTAAGTTTGTTTGTAATTTTACAAGAATTCAAACTTTTAAAACTCTCTAATTTTTGGGTAATAATATATCTAATAGGGTTTATACTTTCTGAAACACTTATCTTTTACAAAGGATTTTGCAATTGGCAACAAATATCTATCATTGGTAATTATTATTTTGTATTGGTAAGCATTAGTGCTTTAATTCCTTTTGGAATTTTAGGCATACTGATTGAAAATTTTTTACTTCTATTTATTATAAATAAAAAAAAGAAAATACAGAACTAAACTAACTTTCACTTTTCTTTAGTAAACAAAAGCTTTCTTTTCATTATTTTTGCTCAAAACAAACAATTTGAAAAGAATACTTTTTTTATTTCTAATATTGTCTACAGTGATTTCTTTTTCTCAAGAAAAAAGAAAAATTGAATATGAAGCTGAATATCAAGAAACTAATGAAGAAAAATTTCCAGGAGCAAGTATTCTTATTGGAAAGGTAAAAATGACTCATGAAGGTATTGTTTTAACTTGTCAGCAAGCTTTATACTATAAAAAAGAAAATTTCTTTAAAGCGATTGGGAAAGTACTCATCAAACAAGGAGATACTATTACTCAAACTAGTAATTATACAGATTACGATGCCAACTCTAAACAAGCTCTTTCTTGGGGAAATGTAGTGTTAAAAGATCCTACAATGACATTAACCACAGACACCTTACAGTTTGATCGATTAAATCAAAAATTATACTACACAAGCTTTGCTACAATTAAAGACGCAACAAATACCTTAAAAAGTAAAAATGGAAATTATTATTTAGAAAATAAAAAATTTACCGCTACAACAAGAGTGTCCGTAGTAAATCCAGAACACACCGTTATTTCTAATCATCTAGATTATTATACAAATTCTGGTCAAGCTTATTTGTATGGACCATCAACAATAACAAACACAAAAAACAGTAATAGAATTTATTGTGAAAGAGGGTTTTATAATACCAAAACAGACATTTCTCATTTTGTAAAAAATGCAAAACTATATTTAAAAGAAAGAACTATTGAAGGTGATAGCTTGTATTATGATAAAAATAGAGGTTTTGCTTCGGCAACTAATAATATTAAAGTAATAGATACTGTTCAGAACTTTATTACAAAAGGTAATTACGCAGAAATTTTCGAAAAAAAAGATTCTCTTTTTATCATAAAAAAAGCAGTCGCAATTTCTATCATAGAAAAAGATTCAATGTTTATTCATGGAGACACTCTTTTAATTACTGGTAAACCTAAAAAAAGAATTATTAGAACGTATCACAATGTAAAAATTTTCAAGTCTGATTTACAAGGTAAATGCGATTCTATACATACAAATCAAGAAACGGGTCTTACAAGAATGTTTAGCAATCCAGTTCTTTGGTCTGATAAAAATCAAATTACAGGAGATACCATTCATTTAATTTCAAATGTAAAAACAGAAAAATTAGACTCTTTAAAAGTACTTAATAATGCCTTTATCATTTCTAAAGATTCTTTATCAAAAGAAGATTATAGTCAAATAAAAGGAAGGAATATGTTTGGTAAATTTAAAGACAATAAACTAAACCTTTTATTAGTAAAAGGAAATGCAGAGTCTGTATATTTTAATAGAAATGAAGAAACCAATGTACTAGAAACAATTACCAAAGAAATATCAAGTAATATCGAATTCACACTAGACAAAGGAGTTATTCAATCTATAAAATATTTAAAAGCTTCTGAAGGAAAAACCTACCCTCCATCTATGTTACCAGACGACGTGAAACGTTTAAAAGGATTTATATGGAGAGAAGATGAACAACCAAAGAAAATGGAAGATATTTTTATAAATGATTCAAATAAAAAATCACCTTCCAAGAAAAAAGAAAAATTACTGCCAAAAACTTTTCTCAAAAAAGGAGGAATCTTAAAGGACAAAGGCAAAAAATTGACTTCTAAAAAAGGAACGAAACTACCTATTTCTGTTAAAAAACAATAGTATGAAATCCGATTTTCTAAAATACCAAGCACAAACATCACCCCATCCATTTGCTTTAGAAATTTCACATGCAAAAGGAAGTTATATATATGATATTAAAGGAAAAAAATATTTAGATTTTGTTGCAGGTGTTTCTGCAAATAGCTTAGGACATAATCATCCTAAAGTAACAAAGGCTATAAAAGAGCAATTAGATGCTTATACACATGTTATGGTTTATGGAGAATTTATCCAGAAGCCTCAAGTTGATATTTGCAAATTACTTGTATTTAATTCGCCTAAAAACTTAAATTCTGTTTACTTAACCAATTCTGGGACAGAAGCTACTGAAGCCGCATTAAAATTGGCCAAAAGAGTAACAGAAAGATTTGAAATTATTGCAGCCAAAAACTCATATCATGGTAATACACAAGGTTCTATGAGTGTTTCTGGTGTAGAAAAACAGAACCAAGTATTTAGACCATTAATCCCAGGAATTAAATTTATTGAATATAACAATCAACTTGAAATTAATAAAATTACAACAAAAACAGCGGCCGTTATTTTAGAAACAATACAAGGTGGCGCTGGTTTTATTGAACCCAAAAATGGTTACTTAGCAAAAGTAAAAGAACGTTGTAAAGAAGTTGGTGCTTTATTAATTTTGGATGAAATTCAAACAGGAATTGGTAGAACAGGTACTTTTTGGGGTTTTGAAAACTACAAGGTAATTCCAGATATAATTATAACAGGAAAAGGCTTGGGTGGAGGTATGCCAATTGGAGCTTTTATTGCTTCTTATGAATATATGAGTTTGTTAAAAGACAATCCTAAATTAGGACATATTTCTACTTTTGCTGGTCACCCTGTTATAGCTGCTGCTGCAAATGCAACGGTAAAAGAAATTCTTTCAAAAAATTTAGTTTCAGAAAGTTTACGAAAAGAAAAAATTATCAGAAAACATTTACAACACAAAGCTATTCAAGAAATTAGAGGAAGAGGCTTAATGCTAGCAGCCATAGTTGAAACTCCAGAATTAGCTGCAAAAATTGTACATAAATGTTTAGACAATGGATTGATTCTCTTCTTTTTATTGTTTGAAGGAAAAGCATTAAGAATTACACCTCCATTAACAATTTCTGATGATGATATTATTGTTGGGTGTAAAATTATTTTAGACACGATAGACGAAGTCTTGGATTTTTAACTGATAGATAGCTATTTCTTTTTATCACCGTCTAGTATACATAAAATAAATATTTTAGAAAGTCTACTTTCTAATGACTAAAAAGATTTAATTCGTTAAAAATAAAAAAGCTTGAGTAACCTCAAGCTTTTAATTTATATATAAACAATTACTTACCTTCTACTATAATTTGGAGCTTCTTTAGTAATTGCCACATCATGAGGATGGCTTTCATTAATTCCGCTTGCAGTAATTCTTACAAACTTTCCAGTTTCTTTTAAGGTTTCAATATCTTTTGCACCACAATATCCCATTCCAGCTCGTAAACCTCCAATAAATTGATGAATACTTTCAAATAAATCTCCTTTATAAGGAACTCTTCCTACAATTCCTTCAGGAACTAACTTTTTAATATCATCTTCTACATCTTGAAAATATCTGTCTTTAGAACCTTGTTTCATCGCTTCAACAGATCCCATACCTCTATAAGATTTAAATTTTCTTCCTTCATAAATAATTGTTTCTCCTGGAGATTCTTTAGTACCTGCTAATAAAGAACCAAGCATTACTAAATCTGCTCCAGCAGCTATTGCTTTAGGAATATCACCTGTATAACGAATTCCTCCATCTGCAATTACAGGAACTCCACTTCCTTTTATGGCTGCAGCAACTTCTAATACTGCAGAAAACTGAGGAAAACCAACACCCGCAACAACTCTTGTTGTACAAATTGAACCAGGACCAATACCTACTTTTACAGCATCTGCACCAGCTTCTACTAAATATTTGGCAGCTTCACCAGTAGCAATATTACCAACAACTACATCTAAATTTGGAAATTTTGCTTTTACCGCTTTTAAAACATTAACAACTCCTTTTGTATGTCCATGAGCAGTATCAATAATTACTGCATCTACACCTGCATTTACTAAAGCCTCTGCTCTTTCTACCGCATCTGCAGTTACACCTAAAGCAGCAGCAACACGCAATCTTCCAAAAGTATCTTTATTTGCTATTGGTTTCTGAGTAACTTTAGTAATATCTCTAAAAGTAATTAATCCTTTTAATTTATAATTATCATCAACAATTAATAGTTTTTCTATTTTATGATTTTGAAGAATTTTTTCTGCATCATTTAATGAAGTACCAACATCTGCAGTAACCAAGTTTTCACTGGTCATTACTTCAACAATAGGTCTTTGATTGTTGTGTTCAAAACGTAAATCTCTATTGGTTACAATTCCTTTCAATGTTCCGTCTTCATCAATTATTGGAATTCCACCAATACCATGCTCTTTCATATTAGCTTTTGCATCTAATACTACTGCAGTTAATGGTAAAGTAACAGGATCTATAATCATACCACTTTCTGCACGTTTTACTTTTCTTACTTTTTGAGCTTGTTGCTCAATTGTCATGTTTTTATGTAAAACCCCTATTCCTCCTTCTCTTGCCATAGCAATTGCCATAGCAGATTCTGTAACAGTATCCATTGCAGCAGATGCAATAGGAACGTTAATAGTTATGTTTCTAGTAAATTTTGTTTGAATATTAACTTCTCTAGGAAGTACTTCTGAAAAAGCTGGAACTAAGAGAACGTCGTCATAAGTTAAACCTTCTCCTAAAATTTTGTTGTTGTGTGCTGTCATGTTGCAATTAAGATATAATTGCGAACAAATTTACAATTTATTATTATATAATTACTATTATTAAATTGTTGATTTATGTTTAAAAATAAATATTTCTATTTTATAGAATTCTGCTCTTCTTTTAAGGATTTTAAATAACTCACAACTCCTTTTCTTATGTCGTAAGATAATTCTGATTCTTTTGGTTGATAAACAGATAAAACTTCTTTATTTTTTGATGATAAAAAAGGAATATCAAAACCTTTTAAGAGATAGTCTGAAAAAGCGACAGTGTAAGTTTTATTTACATCTAACACTTTGTTTTTAATTTTCCACTCACCCTCTATTTTTTCTGCATTAAATCGGTGTAAATACGCTCCTGTTCCTGCCGCTAAAACGCCATAATCTAATACTCTTTTTAATAATCTCCCTTTAATTTCTACTTTTAAAATTGCGCCTCCATAAGGTAAAACTCTAAAAATATCTACAGCTGTAATATTACCCGTTAATTGATCGTCAATTCTAATTGAACCACCATTAACTAAAGAACAATCTACTTTATCATTAAAAGCATAAGACATTGATTTTGTAATAATTTCTCCTAAATTTGTTTGTGTACTTCTAATGGGAGTATCTCTTCCGTCTAAAGGAATTTTAGCATCAAAGATTACTTCTTCTGGGTTGGGAATAATATTTTTTATTTTTGAAGTTAAAATATTTTGCCATTTATTTACAATAACTGCTACTTTTTCATCTGATTTTATAGAAGAATTTATTTCTTTTAATTCAGATTTTACAATTGTTTTCTTTGTTTTTTTATCAAAAGAAATTCGATGAATATAAGCCGTTTTTGCATTTGCATCCGCTTTAGCAATCATTACATTTCCTATTGTATCAAGTGAGTTTGTGTGTTCATGACCTCCCATGATTAAAGGCAAATCTGGAATTAATTTAGCGATTCTTTTATCATTAGTAATCTTAACATGTGTTAATCCAAAAACAACATCTACAGAATCTTTAATAGATGCGTAAGCAGCTCTAGCTTTTACAAACATATTTCCGTATTCTACGTATTCTTTTGGATTAGAAGGAATACAAACACTTATAAAACCAACTTTTACTTTTGTTCCATCTTTATCTGAAAATTCTTTAATAAAGGTTTCTCCAATGGGTACTTTCTTAGCATTTCTTTCTTTGTAAAAAGGAATTGATTCTTCTTTAGTTTTAAGTTTTACATTTGCTGATATCCAAGGAAATGTACTCTCATTTAAACGTTTTTGTAAATCTTTTTGAGAAACATCAAATTCATGATTCCCAAATGCTACCAAATCAAAGTTCATAGCATTCATCACTTCAACCATTTGTTTACCTCGAACTCGCTCTCCATTTACTTTTAATGTTCCTAATAAAGAAGGATTTAAAAAATCTCCTGCTAAAAAAAGCATGGTATTCGGATTTTCCTTTAATAAATCTTTATGTACCGTTTCTACTCTTGCCATTCCTCCAAATTCCCCCCCTTGAATTGGCGCAATTTCATAAACATCATTAAGTTGTAAAAAAGTAAATTCAATTTTTCCATCATCTTTTTTACAAGAAAATAAAACAGTTATAGATAAAATAAATAATAGCGATTTTGTAAATTTCATTTTAATCTTTTTTAATCTTTTTTTAAAACACTTCTAAAGCTTTGTTATAAGCACTTTCAAAACTCATTGGTTTGATATTTGTGTTTGCTTTTTGTTCTGTAAAATAACTCAATAATTTTTCTGTTGGCATATTTCCTGTTAATTCATCTTTTGCCATTGGGCAACCACCATAACCTTTTATAGCACCATCAAACCGATTACAACCTGCTTTATAAGCTGCATCTACTTTTTCGTGCCATTTATCTGGAGTGGTATGCAAATGTGCTCCAAATTCAATTTCTGGATATTTATCAATTAAATTTGAAAACAAATAATTAATTACATCTGGAGTAGAACTACCAACAGTATCTGAAAGTGACAAAATTTTAACTCCCATTTTAGATAATTTTTCTGTCCAATTTCCAACAATATCTACATTCCATGGATCTCCATACGGATTTCCAAATCCCATTGATAAGTATGCGACTACTTCTTTTTTAGATTTATCTGCAATTGATAAAATCTCGTCTAAAGTTTCTATAGATTCTGCAATAGTTTTATGAGTGTTTCGCATTTGAAAATTTTCTGAAATAGAAAAAGGATATCCTAAATAATCTATTTCTTCAAATTGAACTGCATCATTAGCTCCTCTAACATTGGCAATAATTGCTAATAACTTACTTTCTGTGGTAGACAAATCTAACTTTGCTAAAACAGCTGCTGTATCTCGCATTTGTGGAATTGCTTTTGGAGACACAAAACTTCCAAAATCAATAGTATCAAAACCAACTTTTAATAAAGAATTGATATATAATGCTTTTTTTTCTGTAGAAATAAAATGAGATTTTATTCCTTGCATTGCATCTCTTGGACATTCTATGATTTTAACATTGTTATTCATCGTTTCAAAGATAAACAAACAAAAGTATGTGCAAAATAAATTTAACTTGATTCTATGTTCCTTTTTTGTAAATTCGCTAACAGAATATATTCTGTAATTATTCAAGCATTTTATCTACTCTTAAAAATAAATATGAAAAAATACACGTTCCTTTTATTAATTAGCATTTTAGTTTTAAGCTGTACTAAAAAAAAAGAAATCAGTTCTATCAATTCTGAAAATTGGTCAGAAAGGTTTGTTGATATTAGCAAAAAAGATTCTCTAGAATATGGTAAATCTTACCTTTCTGTATATTCTCAAATATATAGTATCTCTGAGCATAAGACACATAATTTAACGGCAATGATTAGTTTACGAAACACTAGTGATTTGGATACTATATACTTACTTAAAGCAAAATATTATGACACTCATGGAAAACCTGTTCGTACTTATTTTAAACGTCCAATTTATTTGGCACCTATGGAAACTACAGAAATTATTATTGATGAAATAGACATTGAAGGAGGAACGGGTTCTAATTTTATTATAGAATGGAAAACGCCTAAAAACTGTCCAGAACCTTTGTTTGAAGGGATAATGAATTCTACTGTAGGACAACAAGGATTATCATTTTCTACACAATCTAAAAGAATAAAATAATATTTACAAGTACTATCTTAACTTATTTCACTCCATATTTTAGAGTTTTTAGACAATTCTAAATAGGTATTTTTAATATTTGTATTTTCGGGTTTAGACAAGTTGCCATCTTCTTGTAAAACAGCAATTGCTTTATTTCTTGCAGCCACTAAAATTTGAGTATCTTTTACTACATCCGCAATTTTAAGGTTTAAAACGCCACTTTGTTGCGTTCCCATTAAATTTCCTGGGCCACGTAATTTTAAATCTACTTCAGCAATTTTAAATCCGTCTGAAGTTTCTACCATGGTTTTTAAACGTGTTTTTCCTTCTTCAGAAAGCTTATAGCTAGAAAGTAAAATACAATAACTTTGATCTGCACCTCTACCTACTCTTCCTCTTAATTGATGTAATTGACTTAAACCAAAACGCTCTGCGCTTTCAATAATCATTACACTTGCATTAGGTACATTTACACCAACTTCTATTACGGTTGTAGCCACCATAATTTGGGTTTCTCCTTTTACAAAACGTTGCATTTCATATTCTTTGTCTGCTGGTTTCATTTGTCCATGTACAATACTTATTTGGTATTTGGGAGCTGGAAATTCTCTTGAAACACTTTCATAACCATCCATTAAATCTTTATAATCCATGGCTTCAGATTCTTGAATTAAAGGATACACAATATATACCTGTCTTCCTTTTTCAATTTCATCTTTCATAAATTTAAAAACAGATAATCTATTGCTATCAAATCTATGCACCGTTTTAACTTCTTTTCTTCCTGGAGGTAATTCATCAATTACCGAGATGTCTAAATCACCATACACAGACATTGCTAAAGTTCTAGGGATTGGTGTTGCTGTCATTACTAAAATATGTGGAGGAAGAGAATTTTTAGACCATAATTTTGCTCTTTGAGCCACTCCAAATCGGTGTTGCTCATCTATAATTGCAATACCAAGGTTTTTAAATCTTACTTTATCTTCTAACAAAGCATGTGTGCCAATTAAAATATGTAAAGTTCCATCTTCTAAATTAGCATGTATTTCTCTACGTTTTTTTATTCTAACCGATCCTGTTAATAGATCAACATTTAAATTCATGTCTTTCACCATTTCTGAAATTGCATGATAATGTTGCGTCGCTAAAATTTCTGTAGGTGCCATAATAGTTGCCTGGAAACCATTATCTATAGCCAAAAGCATACTTAATAAAGCTACAATTGTTTTACCAGAACCTACATCACCTTGCAAAAGACGATTCATATGTACGCCAGAAGCAACGTCTTTTCTTATTTCTTTAAGAACTCTTTTTTGAGCATTTGTTAAATTAAAAGGTAAGTGATTGCTATAAAAATCATTAAATTTTTTACCTACATTTTCAAAAACAAAACCTTTATTTTTGGTTTTATTGATGAGTTTTTTTCTTAATAATTGAAGTTGAATAAAAAATAATTCTTCAAACTTTAAACGAAATTGCGCTTTGGCTAAATTTTCTTGACTTTTAGGGAAATGTGCATTTAATAGAGCCTCTCGTTTCGACATCAATTTAAAATCGGCGATGATTTCTAGTGATAAACTTTCTTGAATCCCTTCATAAAATTGCTGTAATAAATTTTGTATATATGTTCTTAGCAACTTGTTAGAAATACCAGAATTCACTAACTTTTCTGTTGAAGGATAGACAGGTTGCATTTTGGTTTGCAACTTTTTCTTGTATTCTGTGACCAACTCTAATTCTGGATGCGGAATACTAAAATTACCATTATAATGATTCAATTTACCATAAACCACGTAAGGTTGGTTAATTTTTAGTGAATCTTTAATCCATTTTTGCCCTTTAAACCATACCAACTCCATCGTTCCAGTAGCATCCTGAAAGGTAGCTACTAGCCTACTTCCTCTTTTTTGAGCAACAGATTTAACGCGTGTAATTTTACCTACAATTTGCACTTCAGAAGAATTGGGTTGTAATTCTTTTATAGAATAAAAAGCCGTTTTATCGATATACCTAAAAGGGAAAAAATTAAGTAAATCGTTGCATGTTTTAATTCCTAATTCTGTGTACAAAAGGGTGGCTCTTTGTACACTAATACCTTTTATATATGTTATTGGATAATTTAAATTCAATTTAAAAAAATATTGATAAACGAAAGTACAGAAATCAATAGTAATATCTGATAAATTATTGAAAATAGAAAATTTGTATAAAAAAAAGTAGTTCTACCATTTTTATATAAAAATGATAGAACTACTTAATCTAAGTATTTACTAAAAAATACAGTTAAAATTACTCTATTATCAATTTTTTAGAAACTTTTCCTTTTGTTGTTTCTATATTAATAATATATATAGCCTTTGATAAATTTTTTATTTTTAATCTATTCTCTTTTGCTACTTGGTTTAAGTTTGTCCATTGATCAACTTGCTGGCCTAGTAAATTAAATAGTTTAGCTTTTTTAAGCTCTAAGTTACTCTCGTTGTTTATTACTATTTCTTGTGTATTCTTGTCTAAGAATACTGCAATATTATTGTTTTGAAGGACATCATCACTAACATTTAATGTTGTACTTTCTTTAAATGCTAGAACAAATCTATCTGTATACGTACCACTAGCAAGCGTAAAAGATATTGCTCCATTATTTAATAAATATGTTTGATTTGATAACTTATCTTTAATATAAACATTTCTATCAATAGCATCCCATTCATCAATTTCAATACTTATGTTGTCATTAATTCCTAAAACAATTTCTAAAGGAACTTCTAAATCTTCTGAAATTTCTTGTACACCAGCAATTGCATATTTATTTTCATCATCAACGAATTTCCAATAGAAATCACTATTACCTACATCAAACATTACAGCATCATAACCTGCTTCAAAATCAAAAGAATTCCCTTCTTTAAAAGAAATACCTATTTGCCTATGTAAACCTAATCCGTCGTTATTCTTATAATTCATTCCTAATTTAATAATAGGAAGTCCGCTTGATGTATTATTGTTTTCTGGGGTAGTATCTTCGTTGTTTCTAAAGAAAATAGATTCATTTCCTTCTTTTTTGTATTCTCTTTGACTATTATTAAAGACAATAGGTCCACCTGTTTCATTACCAGAAATAAAGAATCCTTGACCAATAGCAATATACGGTTTAGGTTCTTTATAGTTTCCTGTTCCCACAGCAGGAGCAGATTCATCTCTAATATGCCCTTTTAAAATAAATGAATCTATATATAGATCTGAAGTAGATGAATCTCTATAAATAATTTCTACTAAATCTCCCTTTTTTATGTTTGTACTATAAGAGTAATTTAAATATTGTCCATTTGTAGATACTAATTCAATTTCATTCAAAATTCCTTTTATTTGAATCCCTAAAGTTATAGTACTGCTAGATTTATAAGAAATAATTAAGGAATCTACAAGCATTTCGGTTGAGCTTGTAAACGAGATATTTTCACCATTAGCATTAAGAAGAACACTTGTTACACCTCCTCCATCAACAAAAGTTGTTGCTCCATTATTTAATGTCTCAGATTCAGCTTCTATTAAACTTGTTGCTATTGCTACTCCATTATTAGTTGTTACTTGATTCGCAGATATTCCAAGAGCAATGTTTCTAATTGCATAGCCACCAATATAACCTCCATAATTATGACCAGCTGTACCTGTTGCATTTTCTTCACTTGCATGTTCCCAGAAATATAAATTTCCTGTTATCGAATTACTATTATCTTCTATAAATTTTTTGGCACTAATTGCTGTAGCATAAGGATTCCCTACTAGATAGGATTCATTAGCTGCTATTGTTGTTTCTAAATCTCCATCTTTTGGAGTTCCAACAAATGTATAATTTTGCTTTCTATTGGGTCCTTTAAAAATAAAACCATCTGTTTGTGGAATTTCTCCATCTTTATATTGATGCTCCCAAATAGCATTACTTCCAAAAGTATATACCCAATAATCTGCTAAAGATATTGGAGCTGTAGGACTCCCGTCATACCCTTCTACAAAAGTAATGTCTTTTGCCAGGTCATCAGTTCCTTGACCAATTTTGCCTTCTGCAGTTAATGTATTTGTACCATCTTTAAAAACCTCTTCAATTGAATAAGTGTTTTTGCCAATTGTATTTACAGGAGAGCTCATATAATTATATCTGTACATACTAGGTACATAAGATTTTTGATCTATTAATAATTTACCCAAACCTGTAATTTTACCTGATCCTTCATGAGTTTGTACCATTTGTGCCAGATTAGTGCTATCTGTACTTACCAATCTAATTTCACCATCTAAGATAACTCTATCCGTTACCACCAATAAATGATCTGTTATACTAAAAACACTATTACTCTTCACCTCCAGTTTACGAGCACTTAATTTTTCTAAATCATTAAAATCTTCTGAAACAACAACTTCTCTAGATCTGTCTGGGTATCCATTAGACCAAATCGTATTATTTGCATCATTTGGGTCTGTAATTCTATCTGTTAGTTGAATTCTATGCAAACCTAGTCTAATATTTGCTTCTGCATTTGCATACTCAATTTCGGAGATTAAAGGTGCATGTGCATGTCGTTCTGAGGCAGGAGTATCAGCATCTACTTGGTTAGAATACGTAACAATAGCATCATCTATAAATACTACCCATTCACTTTCTGTATAAGTATTGTTTGGCACTTCTACTTCATCTATTCTTACTACTGAAGTTTTGTTTGCAATATTAGAAACAACATCATATCTATTTGCCCATGAAGTTCCATCTGTTGTAGTAGAAAGGGTAATGATATCATCTCCACCTGCAATATTTGCTAAAGAATTATTCTGTTCAATTGTTGCTGTACTTCTTGTATTAGCAATAACATTTGTCCCTCTTTTAAATAATACAGACTCTCCGGCTTCTAAAACCGTTGGAACAGTATAAGTAACATCGGGAACTACACCTGTTTGGTCTCCTGATTTATCTTTATACAATTGTACTTTAATAACATTTCCAGGAATATCCTTAGCACTAATATTAGTAACTTCTATCCATCTTTCTTGACCATTTTGATATACTTGCGTAATCATTGCTGATCCGTTTGCTGAGGCATCTGTAAGGTTAATTAAATAATCTTCAACTTCTCCACCTACAGCAGCACCTGTAGGGGTATTAGATTCTCCTTGATTTTGACTAAGTCGAACACGCGCATAACTTACGCCTACACTAGATAAAGCATCAGGTACAGTAAAAGTAACACTTGCCGTAGTTGCATTATTAGCTATCACTTTATCATTTGCTAGTTGTTCTCCAGCATCTGAAAAATCTCCATCTCTATTAAAATCAATCCATACACTTAAATATGCATCACCCCCTGTATTATTAGTTATGGAAATATCTTGAGTATATTCCGTACCAGCTTCTAAGGAAGCAGGCCAATTTACTCCATCATCATATGTATCTCCACTTCCCGATAGTATTGGACCAGTACCTGCTGAAATGTTAGTACCTAACATTAAATTAGAAACAAAAGAACTTGATGAATAACCTAAAACAGAATGACGAGGTCCATCATTTGATAAAAGTGTATTATAATTCCCTACTGATGTACCTGTACCTGTATCTGGCGCATCTCCATAATCTACATATACTTTACCATCTGTACAACGTGCCCCATCATTATTACCTGATGCAGTTGCTTGAGAGAAAAAAGTTGTTGTAGTTTCATCATAATCTGTGGCTGGCGGACTACTTAGATCTAATCGATAAATTTTACCGTCATTATTTTTAACAGCATAGAAAAAACCATCATGATCAAAGAAAACGGCTCCATAAGCTGTACCTCCTGGAACTCCAGAAGTACCTAAGTTAGTAGAAGTTCCATCACCCATATTTATTCGAATTAAATCATCAGTCGCGTTTTTTACAATAGTATATAAATCACCACTTACAGGATGAAATGCAAAATCAGATAAAATGCCTGGAATCGTAGTAAGAGTAATAGTCTCTATTACTTCTAGATAAGTTATTGAAGCAGGATCTAAATCAATTACTTTAATGTTATGAGTACCCGCATCAGACGCCCCTTGAACAATATAAAAATGTCCATTTTCATCTATATCCCCAACATTATAAATCTTATCATTTTCTAATCCGGTAATTGTAATAATTTGGGTTTTCCATTCTCCAGAATCATTTTTTGAGGTTACTGTTAAAGCTTGTGGATTACGAGAAACTCCCCATATCTTACCATCTTTTAGGTTGTAACCTATAGCATTTATATTTGCATTAGAATCATCATCTGCGGTAACCATGTCTCCGGTAATTAAATCTAGAGTTTGCCAAACAGAATTTACTTTGTTTCCATCACCTAATAAATCATAATTATTAGTTACTTGATACGCGTCTGTTGAACAACCTAAACTATTAAAACAAGCGTAATTAATAGCCGGATCTAGAAAATGTGGATTATTAACATTAGAACCTATCACATGATAATCTACCAAACCACTATTTACGCCACTTGTTGTTTGTACAGCATCTGGGACACCATCGGGACCTACTGCACCAGTGAATTGGTAATTTGTTGTTGTATCAGTTGTTGCTCCTGCTTCTAAGGCATCAGAACAGCCATCTCCGTCTGAATCTAAATCTAAATGATTTGGTGTACCATCTCCGTCTGTATCATACACATCTGGGATTCCATCATTATTTGAGTCTGTATAATCGGTTGTACTACCATCTCCAGAATCACCGTTATCTGTATTATCTAAGTAATTTAGTATTCCATCTCCATCTTCATCACCAAACGGCTCATAAGAACCATATTCATCTGTATCTAAAATACCGTCATTGTCATCATCTAAATCTACTTTATCTAAAATACCATCTAAATCGCTATCTGTATCTGCACAGTCATCAAAATCTCCTCCTATTGCCCCTCTTGTATCTACAAAGGCTCCGTAGACTTCTAGCTCTTCATCTAAAAGTGCATTTAGATCTACACCGGCCAATTTTTCTGCCGTTAATTTAATTCCGTAATAAGGTTGTGTCGTTTTAAAACCAAAATTTACAGACCCATCATGACCAATAAGATTAGCTGTTAATAAAGTCAAACCAACTAAATTATCTCCTTCTACAGTTTCTAAAATATTTCCATCAGCATCTAAAGTTGATATTGTTAAACTATTTTTTAAAATGTCTAAACTCACTAAAGAAGAACTAAACTTTACATTAAAACCCGCATAAGAACCTGTAGGATATTCGTTAGTTGCGTCTCTTACAGCAATACTAGCAGTTCCAGCAACACTTGCTAAAATATTGATAGATGCATAATCTTCTGTATCTGCGGTTAATACGTTATTTGCATTCGTAACACTACAATCTACACAAAGTAAGTCTGAAACACCCGTTTGTTGAAAATCTACATAAGTAGAAAATGCAGGAGAACTAATATTATAAGACGTATTACACTCTAAATCTGTTGGGCACATTTTTTGTATAAAACTATTGTATATTTTAATAGTTCCTAAATTAGCACCAACCGTTGAACTAAATTTAATTCGAACTTCATCAAAAGGTAAAGAACTTACAAAACCAATAGTTTGTTTATTGGCACCTTCTAATATAGGAGCACCTAATAACATAGCGGCTCCAGATTTAGTTTCTACTACGGTATTTGAACCATCTATATAGGTAGAAATGCTAATATTATTTAACAAATTTACATCTAAGATACTAGCGGTTTCTATATCAAAACCTACAAAATGAGAATCTGTATAATTATCTAACACATCATAAACCCCAATTTCTAAAGCTTCTCCTGCTGCTATATTTAACCCTAATTCTGCATAATCAGTTGTACTGCTATTTATAATATTATCTAAACCATCTATTGCCATACCTGCCCCTACCAAACCTAAATTTCCAGGAGTGTAGACTTCTACAGGAAAATCTGTGTTTGTCCAAGGTACCGTAGTATTACAGTCTAATGGATTTCCAGTTGCGGTATCATAACTACAATATTTTTTTATAATAGGATAATTTACCTGTACTTCTCCTAAAGATACCCCTACTGGTTTAGAAACTGTAATTCTTATTTCATCATAAGCTGTAGTGGTTACAAACCCTCTATTTTGGGTAGCAGCCCCTAAAACTGGCGCATCTATTAAATTAGTGGTACTCGCTGAAGATTCTTTCTCTACATCATTTAAATACGTAGTAATTATAATATTATCTAAAACCCCAACATCTGCTAAATTGGCTAAAGTGACATTAAAACCTGCATAAGTACCTGCTGAAAAAGGTTCTAGAATACCATCTGCATCATCATATGCTAATTGTTTTTTTACAGATAAATAAGAAGTAGCAAGAGCATTGACACCAATGGTACCTCCATTTAATGAAGCATGGTTTTCTTGGTTCGCATCAATAACATTTTCTGGATTAATTCCATTATTACCAAGAAGGTTTATATTAAGACCAGAAGCACCTACATCATCTATTTCTAAGGCATAATTAGGGCTTGTCATTATGGTAGGTGTATTACATGCTAAAGGAGTAATATTATCATCGTATATTTTTACAAATGCGTAATAAACTCTTAAACTAGAAGTAAGACCACCTATAAGCCCCGTATCATAAGTAATTCTTATTTTATTAAAGGCTTTTGTGGTTACAAAACCAACATTATAAGGGTCACTACTTGTAAAATCTAACAAACTTAAAGCACTGTCATTACTTACTATAAAATCCTCTTGTTTCGTGTTTCCATTATATGTTGTTATCTTTACTCCACTTAAAACACTTAATAAATTTGATATACTGGACAACAAAGAGTTTGTTCTTATTCTTGCTCCCGCATAACTACCCGCAGGCATTGTTATGGGCGAGGTAATTGTTAAGTAAGAATCACTGTTTGTAGAAGTATAAATAGTAAGATTACCATCTATGGCATTTCCTTTATTGCTCCATTCATCACATCTTCTACCAAGATTTCCTAGAGTAGGACAAGCATAAGTAGAACTACTCACAGTAACCCCACTAAAATTAGTATCATTTACAAGAGGTACAATTTGGTTTTTAGGTAAATCCGTAATAACATTTGCAGCAACAGTTGTCGTTTTATAAGTTTTATTTTTTTTTCCTTTATCCTTAATATTATATGCATAAATATTAACCATATTTAAAATTAGAAAAAAGGTGAACCAATTCTGACTTTTTATACCATTCATTTTAACAAGATACTTTTAGTAATGACCTAAAGCACAATTGTGCTTTTATTTTATTTATTTTTAATTATTAGAATTAGGGGTGGAATCTATATCTAACTGATATAGATTTGTTGAATATATTTCTGATTTATTTATTATAATTTCTCCAGGCTTTGTAATAGTTGCAGCTAATTTTAATGTATAAGATTCTCCTACATTAATTTCTAAATCTCCAAAATCCCAAATACCAGTAGCTTCATCATATGTTGTGTTATCTGGTATTACAGATGCTGCTTCATTAAAAGTTAATCCTTCTGGTAAAAGATCTTTTACTTTTACTTCATTAGCTGCTATACCACCAGTATTTTTAATGGTAATATTAAAAACAATTGTATTTCCTAATTTAAGTATCGATTTTTCGACTGTTTTTCCTATAGATAGATCTATTAAACAAGTATCAAAATTACCACCTGTTGCTCCTCTAGTATCTACAAAAGCACCATATACTTTAACCTCATTATTATTTAATAATGGGTTTAAATCTACTCCGACTAATTTAGAAACAGTTAGTTTAATTCCTTGATATGCTTGGGTTGTTTTAAATCCAATATTAGCATTACCAGTACCGGCAGTACCAATAAGATTGGTTAATAAGGACAAACCAATTAAGTTGCTTCCTGTTTGACTTTCTATTACATCACCATTAGCATCTAAAGTTTCAATTTTTATACTATTGTTAAATAAATCTAAACTCACTAAAGAAGAATCATAGTTTACAGCAAATCCCGCATATGAACCTGAAGGATATGTATTTGTGGCATCTCTAACGGTTAAACTAGCAGATCCAGCAACACTTGCTAAAACATTTATAGTAGCATAATCCGTATCAGAACTTGTTAATAAATTATTTGTGTCATTTAAACTACATCCTACACAGGCCAAATCTGAAACTCCAGTTTGTTGAAAATCTATATAGGTAGAAAATGTTGGAGCATTAAGAGCATATGATGTATTACATGCTAAATCTGTAACACACATTTTTTGAATAAAACTTTTGTAAATTTTTATAGTACCTACATTCGCATTCAGAGTTGAACTAAATTTAATTCGTACTTCATCAAATTCTTGGGTAGTCAAAAAACCTATCGTTTGTTTATTTGAGGCTGATAATAAAGGTACCCCTAATAACATAGACGAACCGGATGCTGTTTCTACTAACGTATTTGATCCATCTTTATAGGTAGAAATTGAAATATTATTTAATAAATTAACATCTGCAATACTTGCTACCTCAATATCGAAACCAACAAAGTTAGCACCTGTATAATTATCTAAAACATCATATACACCTATTTCTAAATCACTAGCAAGACTTACATTTAATCCTAATTCTGCATAATCTGTAGTACTTTCACTTATAATGTTTTCTAAATTCGTTATATCATTACCTACTCCTAAAAGTCCAGAAGTATTTGGTGTGTAAACTTCTACCGGATACGATGTATTTGTCCAAGGTTCTTGTATATTACAATTTGATGTATCTGTATTACTACAATATTTTTTTATAATAGGGTAATTTACTTGTACTTCTCCCAAAGTGATTCCAATAGGTTTAGAAACAGTAATTCTAATTTCATCATACTCTAAAGTAGTTATAAATCCTTTATTTTGAGTTGCTGCCCCTAAAAGAGGCACATCTATAAGATTAGAAGATGTATCACTAGATTCTTGTTTTGCATTTCCTAAATAAGTTGTGATGATAATATTATCTAAAACACCTACCTCTAATAAATTGGCTAGAGTTACATTAAATCCAGCATAAGTACCTGCTGCAAATGGTGTTATGAGTCCTGTAGCATAATCACTCTGTTTTTTTATTGACAAATAGGAAGTTGCAGCCACTCCAACTCCAATTGCCCCTGCATTTAAAGTAGCATGATTGGTTTGGTCTGAATCAATTGCATAATCTGCATTTTTAATAACATCACCAATAAGGCTAACATTAATTCCAGAAGTGCCAATTTCATCAATTTCTACTGGATATTGATTGTTTGTAATTTCTACAACATCATTACAAGGAAGTGCTGTTGCGTTTTCTTCATAAAGTTTGATAAATGCATAGTATACTTTTAAAGAAGATATATCTAATAAACCGCTTACTTTAATTTCTATTTTTCTAAAACTACTTGTTGTTACAAAACCAATATTGGTCGGTCCAGAAAAATCTAATGTCCCTGATAATAAATTAGTTGACGGACTATAGGTTTCTACAGTATCTCCATTACTATCTTGTGTTGTAATGGTGATATTCCCTAATAAACCAAGTATAGAAGAAGATTCTATTCTAAAACCTGCATAAGTACCGGCAGGTATGTCTTCTGTTGGATAAGTAATTGTCAACTTATCTATATCAGTCAATAAAATACTTGAAGTGGTAAAATTTGTTAAATTCCCATCTAAAACATTGGCAACACTTGTCCAATCCTCTGTACAAGAAGTACCAACAAAAGGAACAGTAATACAATTTTCTGATCCATTTACTGTAATTCCGTTAAAATTCGCATCATTAACTAAAGGTATAATTTCGTTTTTAGGTAAAGTGCCAAAGTCATTCGTAACAAATTCCTTTGATTTTGTGGTATGCTTAAATTCAAACTTATTAATTTTATTTAAACCAACATCTATAGAATAAATATTGTTTTTACATAAAAAAACAAACACAAACAAAATGAATATAGTACTCCCATTTTTTATTTTCATCTCGGGGGAGATTTAAGTTCTAATTAATAAAATTTTAATGCTATAATATATTCTTTATAAAAAAAATATTTTCCTTACGAAAAACGAAAGAAAAACTATATGTTTTTTTTTTTTACAAAAAATATAAATAGTTATTACAAAATAGTATCAATAAATAAATTATTAATACCTATATTAAATAGTTAGGGCTATAGTACAAAAGTACTATATCTTTTTAAATACTACAATACTTTTATTTTAAATAATAATAATTTTAATGAAATCTCTAAACAGAAAATAGATATTTGTAACTTTGCCAATTACAAAATAGAACATGAGATTACACAGAAACTTAACCTTTGCGGTTATAGACAGTATAAGAGATATATTTAATGAAGGAGTTTATGCAGATAAAGCTGTAGAAAAAGCCTTAAAAAGAGACAAACGCTGGGGAGCAAGAGACCGTAAATTTGTTGCAGAAACTATTTACGACATTGTTCGTTGGAATAGGTTGTACGCAGAAATAGCAGAAGTAAAAGTACCTTTTGATAGAGATAATATTTGGAGACTTTTCTCTGTTTGGTGTATTTTAAGAGGAATTGCCTTACCCGATTGGAATCAAATCGGGGATGTTCCAGCAAGAAAAATTAAAGGACGTTTTGCTGAATTATCTAGAACTAGAAAATTTAGAGAATCTATTCCAGATTGGATGGACGAATTGTGTGTTTCTGAATTAGGTGAAGAGATTTGGACCAAAGAAATTGCAGCTTTAAATGTACAAGCAAGTGTTATTTTAAGAACAAATACTTTAAACATTTCTAAAGAAATTCTTCAAAAGAAATTAAAAGCAGAAGGTGTAAATACCGAATTTGTACCCAATCATCCAGATGCTTTGATTTTACCAGAAAGAGCTAATGTTTTTAAAACAGAAGCATTCCATAATGGATTCTTTGAAGTTCAAGATGCCTCATCGCAACTTGTTGCTGCTTATTTAGACGTAAAACCGGGTATGAAAGTTATTGATACTTGTGCAGGTTCAGGAGGAAAAACCTTACACCTATCTGCTTTAATGGAAAACAAAGGGCAAATCATTGCCATGGATATTTATGAAAGTAAATTACGTAAACTAAAAGTTAGAGCAAAAAGAAACAAAGCACATAATATAGATATGCGCGTAATTGATTCTACAAAACCAATTAAAAAATTACACGGAAAAGCAGACAGAGTTTTAATTGACGCTCCTTGTTCTGGTTTAGGTGTTATCCGTAGAAACCCAGATTCGAAATGGAAATTACAACCAGAATTTATAGATAATATAAAAAAGGTGCAACAAGATGTCTTACAACAATATTCTAAAATGGTTAAACCAGGAGGGAAAATGGTGTATGCTACTTGTTCTATTTTACCTTCAGAAAATCAAAATCAAGTTAATACTTTCTTAACATCCGAAGCAGGAAAAGAGTTTACATTTGTCTCCGACAAAAAAGTTTTAGCACATATTTCTGGTTTCGACGGGTTTTATATGGCGCTTTTAGAAAGAAAATAGTTTTTACAATAGAATTGCTAGTTGTAAAAATTATAAGCATGAAAAAGAAACTGTTTTTAATTATTAATTTAGAAAACAATTTATGTTAAAAAAAATCATCAACTTATCAGCGCTATTATTTGTTGTTTTAAGTTACGGACAAGTACAACCTTATTATAATGATGTAAATTTAAACCTTACAGGAATTCAACTGAAAGAAGAGTTGGCTACTAAAGTTATTAGTACACATACTCGTTTTTTAACTTATGATGAAATTTGGGATGCTAGCAAAATCACTGATGTAAATCCTAACAACAATCAAGAAGTTGTATTGATTTATGGTTTCGAAGATGGTTCTGATTCAGATATCACCAATAATAGAGAACGAGATATAAATATTTATGGTGGTGGAGCTGGTAATTGGAACAGAGAACATGTATTTGCTAAATCTTTAGGTGATCCTAACTTAGGAACAACAGGTCCAGGTTCTGATGCGCATCATTTAAGACCGGCAGATTCACAAAGAAACTCATCAAGAAATAATGAGAAATTTGCAACTGGTTCTGGTAATGCATCCTTAAGAATAAATGGTGGCTGGTATCCAGGAGATGAATGGAAAGGCGACGTAGCAAGAATGATGATGTACATGTATATACGTTATGGTGATAGATGTTTACCAACAAATGTAGGTATCGGAGACAACTCCTCTACTCCTGATGAAATGATCGATTTATTTTTACAATGGAATGTAGAAGATCCTGTTTCTGACTTCGAAAAAACAAGAAATACTTATCACGAAGATGCAACTAACAACAGTTTTGCTCAAGGAAACAGAAACCCTTTTATAGACAATCCAATATTAGCAACAAGAATTTGGGGAGGAACAGCCGCAGCAGACCTTTGGGGAATATACTCAAGTTCAGATTCCGAAGCTCCAACTGTACCCACAAACCTAAGTGCAAGTAATATTACTACTTTTTCTGTAGACCTTTCTTGGGGTGCTTCTACAGATAATATTGAAGTAACAAGTTATGATATTTACCTTGATGGTGTTCTTGTAAAAAATACTACTAGTACTACTGCAAGTATTACAGGTTTAAATTCTAATACTAATTATTCTTTTACAGTTTTAGCAAAAGACATTGTAAACAATGCATCAAATCAAAGTATAGCTATCAATCAAACAACTTTAACCGATGTAGATGCTCCAACTATCCCTACAAATATTGTAATTACCAATCAAACAGGAGAATCTTTTAAAGTAACTTGGGATATCTCTACTGATAATACTGCTGTAACCGAATATGATGTTTATATTGATGGAAATTTAAACGCTTCAACGACAGAAACTACTTTTACTGTAACCGGTTTAGCAGTATCTACAACTTATGCAGTACAGGTATTAGCTAAAGATGCTGTGAATAATCAATCTATTTTAAGTACCTCTGTAAATGCAACAACAACCGATGGATCTACAACAACAGCCAATGAATTGTTCTTTTCTGAATATGTAGAAGGATCAGGTAGTAACAAAGCTTTAGAGATTGTTAATGTTACTTCTGCAAATATTGATTTAAGCGAATACTCTATAAAAAGACAATCTGCAGGAGGAAAAGATGGAGAAGATTGGGATAACACATTAATCCTTTCTGGAACAATTATACCTGGAGATGTTTATGTAATCATCAATGGTGCTTCAGAATTACAAAAACTAATTGATGAAGCAGATTTAATTACTCAAAATATCAGCCCAAACTGGGGTGCTCCAATTAACTTTAATGGAGATGATAATGTTGGTTTATTTAAAAACGATGTTTTAATTGATATCATTGGAACTTACAATAGTGGTGGTGGTAACTTTGCAAAGGACAAAACTTTACGTAGAAAAAGTGGCGTATCTCAACCAAATACAGCTTTCGACATCAGTAATGAATGGGACGTTTACCCTAAAGATACAGTAGATGATATCGGTCAGCATAATACAACCTTAAATGTTGGAAATTTTTTATTGGATGGTTTTAATATCTACCCAAACCCAGTAGAAGGTGTGTTAAACTTAAAAAACACCAACAATTCAACAATTCAAAACCTTAGTCTTTACAATTATCTAGGAAAAAAAATCTTCTCTATAAAAAATCCAAGTAACGTAATTAATGTCGACTTTTTGTCAAAAGGAATTTATATGCTTAAATTTGAGGCCGAAAATAAAATTTACAACTTAAAAATTATTAAACAATAAAACATGAATAAAACATTACTCCTATTAACCACATTATTATTAACATTTAGCATAAATGCACAACAAGCATATTATAACGATGTGGATTTAACAAAATCGGGGCTTGATTTAAAAGAGGAATTAGCTACAAAAACCATAAGCGAACACAGTAAAACACTATCTTATAGTCAAGTTTGGGATGCTTTAAAAGTAACCGATTTAAACCCTGAAAATAGTTCTGAAGTATTATTAATTTATGGTTATTCTGATACAACTGTTGGAACAACAGCTAGAAGAAGAGGCAAAGATCAAAATGGAGGTAATCAAGGAGATTGGAATAGAGAACATACGTATGCAAAATCTCTTGGTGATCCAAATTTAGGGACTTCTGGTCCGGGGGCAGATGCACATCATTTAAGACCTTCAGATGTAAGTTTTAATGGTCAAAGAGGACATTTAAAATTTGTTGATGGTAACGGAAATGCTGGTAGTGTTTCTGGTGGATGGTATCCTGGAGATGAATGGAAAGGAGACGTTGCCAGAATGATGATGTATATGTACATTCGATATGGAGACAGATGTAAACCAACCGGTGTAGGAATTGGTAGTTCTTCTTCTACTCCTGATGATATGATTGATTTATTTTTAGAATGGAATGCTGAAGATCCTGTTTCTAATTTTGAAAGACAAAGAAATACTTATCATGACTCTAATGCAAGCTATGCACAAGGAAATAGAAATCCATTTATTGACAATGCTTATCTAGCTACAAAAATATGGGGAGGACCTGCTGCTTTAGATAGCTGGGAATCAACACCTGCTGATGAAGAAGCTCCAACAGCACCAACAAATGTTGTACTAAGCAATATCACATATACTACAATAGATGTAGCTTGGACGGCTTCTACAGATAATGTTGCTGTAAGTGCTTATGAAATTTTTGTGAATGGTGTTTTTAATGGAGAAACTAGCAATACAACATATAATATTACAGACTTAATTCCTAGTACATCATATACAATTACGGTATTAGCTAAAGATAATGCCGAAAACGAATCTGCGCAATCAGCTGCTGTTAATACTGCAACTTTAACAGACAATACACCTCCATCAGTACCAACCAATATTACCATTTCAAACCAAACAGGTACAAGTTTTAAAGTAAATTGGTCAGCATCAACAGATGATATTAGTGTAGGTGGTTACGACATTTTTGTTGATAGTAATTTAATTGGAACAACTACAGAATTAAGTTTTGTTGTAACTGGCTTAACTGTTTCTACAACCTATAGTGTTACTCTTTTAGCAAAAGATACTGCTAATAATCAATCTGTACAATCTAATGCAGTAAGCGCTACAACTACAGACGGAAGTAATCATATTTTTGAATTATTTTTCTCTGAATATATCGAAGGTTCTAGTAGTAATAAAGCCATAGAAATTGCCAATTTTACAGGGCAGACAGTTTCATTAGCAGACTATTCTGTAAAACTAGCTTCAAATGGAAATAGCTTTGGTACCACTTTAACTTTTACAACCGAAAGCATTGAACATGGAGAAGTTTATATAATTGGTAACGCAGATATGAACATTTGTGAAGATGAAGTAGATGTAGAAAGTAGTGTTACTTACTTTAATGGGAATGATGTTATCGGACTATTTAAAAATGATGTTTTAATTGACATTATAGGAGAAGAAGGTGATGATAATGACTTTGCCGAAAATGTTACTTTAAAAAGAAAACCAACTATAATTTCTCCAAACACTGTTTTTAATGCAGAGGAATGGATAGAAACTTCTACTGATGATTGTTCAGATTTAGGATCACATAATGTAAGTACTGCAGGTCTTAATACAACAGATTTTGCTACTTTTAAAATGTACCCAAATCCAACCAACGGTAACAAAATCTATTTTAATATTACAAAAGATGTAGCCATAACAATTTACAATGTTTTAGGTAAAATAGTAAAAACCGAAAAAATAAGTACAACTAATAATAGTATAGATATCTCTAAACTATCACAAGGAATTTATTTAGTGAAAATAAAATCTCAAAATCAGTTTATTACCACAAAACTGATCAAAAAATAACTGTTTATTTTCAATAAATAAAAAAAGACGATCCAATATTTGGGTCGTCTTTTTTTGTTTTTATAACCAAGTAAATTTCGATTAAATTAATCTTAAATTTTAAATTGAAAAAAAGTAAATTTGCATTTTACAACAACACACTAACACAACGCTAAATGATTCATTTCTTTGGAAATAAAAACAGTAAAGTATTCGCTGTTCAATCAACAAAAAAATTAACTGCAAAAACAATTGCAAAATTGACTTGGCTTTTTGCTGATCAACCAAAAATAGAAGCAACATCTATAGATGCTTTTTTTGTTGGACCAAGAGCCGCAATGATTACGCCTTGGAGTACAAATGCTGTAGAGATCACTCAAAACATGGGTATTAAAGATATCGTTAGAATAGAAGAATTTACTTCTATTTCTGAAGATTTCACAGATTTCGACCCTATGATTTCTGAAAAATTTAATGGTTTACATCA
The DNA here is from genome assembly GCF_022662535.1 of Polaribacter marinus. Taxonomy (GTDB): domain Bacteria; phylum Bacteroidota; class Bacteroidia; order Flavobacteriales; family Flavobacteriaceae; genus Polaribacter; species Polaribacter marinus. Next base: position 634,669 of record NZ_JAKQYM010000001.1, on the reverse strand, counting down.
AGATAGTTTTACCATAGAAATTCAACCAGAATCAATTTTAAATATTGATGATATTGCTGCTTATAACAATCAAGAAGGCTTATCTTTAAGTGATGAGGAAGTTGAATATTTAGAAAGTGTTGCTACGAAAATAGGAAGAAAATTAACAGATTCTGAAGTTTTTGGTTTTAGCCAAGTAAACTCAGAACACTGTAGACATAAAATATTTAACGGAACTTTTATTATTGACGGAGAAGAAATGCCTACCTCCCTATTCAAAATGATTAAAGAAACTTCTAAAAAATTTCCTAACGATATTGTTTCTGCATATAAAGATAATGTTGCCTTTGTAAAAGGACCAAAAGTGGAACAATTTGCTCCTAAAACAGCGGATAAACCAGATTTTTATCAAACTAAAGATTTTGAATCTGTAATCTCTTTAAAAGCAGAAACGCATAATTTTCCAACAACGGTAGAACCTTTTAACGGAGCAGCAACGGGTTCTGGTGGAGAAATTAGAGATCGTTTGGCTGGTGGAAAAGGGTCTTTACCTTTAGCCGGAACAGCAGTTTATATGACTTCGTATTCTCGTTTAGAAGCATCTATAGATTCAGTTAAGAATACAAGATATTGGGAACATAAATTTGAAGCTAGAGATTGGTTGTACCAAACTCCGATGGATATTTTAATAAAAGCATCTAACGGAGCATCAGATTTTGGAAATAAATTTGGACAACCCTTAATTTCTGGTTCTGTTTTAACCTTTGAACACGAAGAAAATTCTTCTGTAAGCGATGCTCCTGCAAGAAAATTAGGTTTCGATAAAGTAATTATGCAAGCTGGTGGAATTGGATACGGAAAAGCAGAACAAGCTTTAAAAGATACACCAAAAGAAGGTGATAAAATTGTAATTTTGGGTGGTGAAAACTACAGAATCGGAATGGGTGGCGCTGCCGTTTCTTCTGCTGATACCGGAGAGTTTGCTTCAGGAATTGAATTAAACGCAGTACAACGTTCGAATCCAGAAATGCAAAAACGTGCTGCAAATGCAGTTCGTGGAATGGTAGAAAGTGATGAAAACTTTATTGTTTCTATTCACGATCATGGTGCTGGTGGACATTTAAATTGTTTATCAGAACTAGTTGAAGATACTGGTGGTAAAATCGACTTAGATAAATTACCTGTTGGTGACCCAACTTTATCAGCAAAAGAAATTATTGGTAACGAGTCTCAAGAAAGAATGGGATTGGTAATTGCTGATGAGCATTTAGAAACTTTACACAAAATTGCAGATAGAGAACGTTCTCCTATTTACGATGTTGGTGTCGTTACAGGTGATGACCGTTTTACTTTTGAGTCTAAATCAACTGGTGAAAAACCCATGGATTTAGCTTTAGAAGATATGTTTGGTTCTTCTCCAAAAACTGTTTTAACAGATAAAACGGTTATCAGAAAATATAAAAATCCACGTTATAAAACGAAGAATTTAAAAATCTATTTAGAGCAAGTTTTACAATTAGAAGCTGTGGCTTGTAAAGATTGGTTAACAAATAAAGTAGACCGTTGTGTTGGTGGTAAAGTTGCCAAACAACAATGTGTGGGTCCGTTACAAATTCCGTTGAATAACGTGGGTGTAATGGCTTTAGATTATAAAGGTAAAGAAGGAGTTGCAACCTCAATTGGCCACTCTCCTATTTCTGCATTGATTAGTCCAGAAGCTGGTTCTAGAAATGCCATTACTGAATCTTTAACCAACATCATTTGGGCACCTTTAAAAGACAATTTAAAAAGTGTTTCACTTTCTGCAAACTGGATGTGGCCTTGTAAAAACGAAGGAGAAGATGCTCGTTTATACAAAGCTGTAAAAGCGGTTTCAGAATTTTCTATTGGTTTAGGAATCAATGTTCCTACGGGGAAAGATTCTTTATCTATGAAACAAAAATATACAGATGGAGAAGTGATTGCACCAGGAACTGTTATTATTTCTGCTGCAGGTAATTGTAATGCCATTACTAAAGTTGTAGAGCCTCTTTTACAAGTTGATGGAGGAGACATCTATTATATCAATATTTCTCAAGACGAATTTAAATTAGGTGGAAGTTCATTTAACCAAACCTTAAATGCCATTGGAAATGAAGCGCCAGATGTTACCAATGTTGCATATGTAAAAACTGTTTTTAACACGATTCAAGATTTAATTAAAGCTGATAAAATTACTGCAGGGCACGATGTTGCTTCTGGTGGATTCATTACTACTTTATTAGAAATGTGTTTTGCTGATGTAAATTTAGGAGCCAATTTTGATATTTCTACTTTGAATGAAGAAGATTCAATTAAAGTTTTATTTGCAGAAAACTCAGGAATTGTTTTTCAAGCTGATGCTTCTGTAGAAACAATTTTATCAGAAAATAATATTGAATTTTTCAATATTGGTTCTGCAAACAATTCAGGAACAGTTACTATTAAAAACAACGAAGATAATTTCTCATTTGATGTTACCGAAATGAGAGATGTTTGGTATAGAACTTCTTTCTTATTAGATCAAAAACAAACCGCTAATAATTTAGCGCAAGACCGTTTTGATAATTATAAAAAACAGCCTTTAACGTATAAATTCCCAGAGAGTTTTACTGGTAAACTTCCTAAAATTGGAAAAGACAAACCTAAAGCTGCAATTATCCGTGAAAAAGGATCTAACTCAGAACGTGAAATGGCAAATGCGATGTATTTAGCTGGTTTTGATGTAAAAGATGTACACATGACCGATTTAATTTCTGGTCGTGAAACGTTAGAAGATATTCAGTTTATTGGTGCCGTTGGTGGTTTCTCTAATTCTGATGTTTTAGGTTCTGCTAAAGGTTGGGCAGGAGCATTTAAATACAATGAAAAAGCGAACACCGCTTTAAAGAATTTCTTTGAAAGAGAAGATACTTTATCTGTAGGTATTTGTAATGGTGCTCAATTATGGATGGAATTAGAATTGATTAACCCTGAACATAAAGTTCATGGGAAATTAGGTCATAATGATTCTATGAAGCATGAAAGTTCTTTTACATCGGTAAAAATTCAGGAAAACAATTCGGTAATGTTAGCTAGTTTAGCAGGCACAGAATTAGGTGTTTGGATTTCTCATGGAGAAGGAAAATTTAACTTACCAGAAGCAGAAAAAAACTATAACATTGTTGCCAAATATGGTTATGAAGGATACCCAAATAACCCAAATGGATCTGATTTTAACACAGCAATGCTATGTGATAAAACGGGAAGACATTTAGTAACCATGCCTCATATTGAGCGTTCTACTTTTCAATGGAATTGGGCCAATTACCCAACAAACAGAAAAGATGAAGTATCTCCTTGGTTAGAAGCATTTGTAAATGCTAAAAACTGGTTAACAAAATAATTTTTGCCCTAAAATTTATATAAAAAAAGGGCTTTTAAAGCCTTTTTTTTGGGGCTTTAAAAATTGATAAAAGGACTGTTAAATAAGTAAAGATGAGAATCCCAAAAAAATATCAATTTATAGTAGAAATAGGAAAGGCCTTACATATATACGGAATTCCTTCTTATAAAATCCAATCATATTTAACACAAGTTGCTCAAACAAAAGGTATTACCGGTAGTTTTATGGATTTACCAACATGGATAAACTATGTTTTTTACGATGATAAAAACACATATAACTATGTTGAATGTATTCCTCCTGGGTCTTTAAATTTAGGAGCATTTTCTAGAATTGATGAATTAACAAATAAGGTTATTGATGCTAAAATTGGAGAAGATGAAATAGATGAAGAATTAAAGATGATTCATGCTAAAACCAAAGAAGTAAATCACCTAACATTAACTTTGGCTTATGCTTTTGCTGCTGGTTCTTTTAGTTTAATGATTGGTACCAACTGGATTTCTTTTGGATTTTCTTTACTATTAGGTGCACTTACCTATCTTATTGTCTATTTAAGTAACAAATCTAAATATGTAGAAAGTGTTTTTGAATCATTATCTGCTTTAGTGGTAACAATTATTTCTTGCCTCTTAACATTCATTTTTCCAGATTTTAATTTAGGTTTAACCATATTGGCTTCTATCATTATTTTTATTCCAGGATTGGCTATTACTACGGCCTTAGAAGAAATCACTTCTAAAAGTTTGGTTGCTGGAGGTGCCAAACTATTTGATGCCATTATTGTTTTGTTTAAACAATTTTTTGGAGTTATACTAGGCTTAGGATTGATGACGTCTTTACTTGATATTGATGTAACACATTATGTCTCTGATATGCCTAAATGGACGTTGTTTTGTGCAATCCCAATATTTTCGATTACTGTATTACCCATATTTCAAGTAAGAAAAAAAGATATGTTTTTTGGAGTTTTAACAGGTGTTTTTGCTTTTTTTATAACTGTTTTTTTATCATCTGTTTTAGGAATTTTGGTAAGTACTTTTATTGGAACATTATCTGTGGTTGGTATTAGTAGATTGTTTGGACGTATTTCTAAAACACCCAAATCCGTTTATTTAACTCAAGGTATTATCATGCTTGTTCCTGGAAGTAAATCTTTTATGGGGTTAAGTAATACTTTTTTTAACCCTTCCATTACCGCATCTGCAAATCTTTTTGAAGAGGTTGCCTTTATATTAATGGCTATTATTGGTGGATTGCTTTTTGCAGGGACATTTAGAGAAAGACCTCCTAGAAAAATGAAATTATAATTTACTTATTTTATATAAAAAAATCAGCTTTTAAAAATTCTAAAAGCTGATTTTTTTTTGTATTATTAACTGAACTTTTCATATAGCTCGAGATACTATTTCTTGGAGTTCTTTTTTGAGGAACGATAAAAAAGCGAGTCTTAAAATCCCAATCTTTGAAAACGCAAAAAAACAAAAAACTACATTACTTTTTTTATTATTGATTCCCCTATAACAATTCCTTTTTTTAATTCAGCATCACCTTTATAAAGAATTGTTGCTTCTCCATAAGAAGTTACTTTCATTTTTTTGGAAGCATTCAATTGAAAAGTTCCATCTCCGTAAGCTGTAATCTTCGTTTCATTAGAAAGTACAACTGAAGCCATTATTTTACTAGCCCCATAAGCCGTAATTTTTTGTTTATTAATGGTTCCATTGTCTATCTTTAAGAAGCTATCTCCATAAATAGAAACGTTTAACTTATCTACATCAATAGAAGTTACTGAAACTTCTGACTTTCCATAGATTCTTAAGTTACACTCCTTTTGATTTAAGGGAGTTTGAAATGTAATTTTTTCTTCACCTCTTAAAGAAAAAATAGTTACATCTACATAGGTAATAATCACTTTTACGACTCTATTTTTATACAATGGCACTTTCTTTTTAGAATGTCTAATAACAACTTTCTTATTTTTAGTATAGGTTTTAGCGCCTTCTAGATATACTTGAAGTGTACCATTTTTTAATTCGTACTTAAACTTTTCCATAGGAACATTGATGTCCTCAATTACAATACTTGGCTCAGTTCCTTTTTTAAAGACTGTTTCTATATGTGGGCTCACTATAATTTTATCAAAACTCTTATCTAGTTTTATAGTTTTTTGCGCGTTTATATTATTATTTATAAACAGTAAAGACGTCAAAAGAATAAGTATTTTAAATTTCATAATTTATATTTAAAGTTGATTTATTTATAAGTTTTTTGTTACAAACTATTGCATAACTACACCAAAGACAACACAGTTTTTAAATTGTGACTCTTTATTGTCTATTTTCTCTAGTTTAGCTGTTTTTTGATGTTATACTTCAATTCTTTAAATATTTATATAGACTTTTCTTTTATTTTTCATCTTTAATTAAACTCTTATTCAAAATTTATGAACTTCTAAAAAATAGTAAATAATTTTCTTTAACTGTCACAATTCAAAAATTGTCTTGTCATTAATACAAACACTTAAAACTTATAAAAATGAAACTTAAATTTACTTTATTATCATTAAGTCTTTTCTTATTAACAACGTTTGCATTTGCTCAAAAAACAATAGAAGCTTCAGATATTATGAAAGACATCAAAAGCGGAAAATCTATTACATATAAAAATGCAACCATTGTTGGTGTTTTAGATTTCACTTACATGGATGAGGCAATAAACAAGTTACCTAAAAAGAAAAAAAGAAGTTGGTGGAATAATAATGGAAATTCAGACAATGAAATAAAAAAAATAATTGATGTAAATATTTCTTTTGAAAATTGCACTTTTAAAAATCATGTTTTAGCATACATTCCAGATGAAGATTCTGGTTACACATTTACAGCAAGCTTTGAAAATACGGTTGTTTTTAAAGATTGTAATTTTGAAAGAAAAGCCATGTTTAAATACTCTCGATTTGAAAAGAAAGCAGATTTTTCTGGAACTTCTTTTAATGATGATAGTACCTTTAAATATGCAAAATTTGACAAAGAATCAAGTTTTGAAAACACCACTTTTGACGAAATTTCTACCTTTAAATATTCTGTATTTAATAAAAACACAAGTTTTTCTAAGGCACTTTTTAAAGACTCTGCCGTTTTTAAATACACAAAATTTCGTAATGGAGTTTCCTTTAAAAACGCAAAATTTGAAGAAGACTTAAATATAAGATATATGAATGTTTCAGGAAATTTTGATATTACAAATATGGAGGTAGCATATGACATTGATTCTAAGTACACCAAAATTAATGGTAGAAATTTTTCAAAAACATCATCAAATTAAAAACAGGTATTTATACGTGTATTTTATAACGATAATAAGTATTAATTTGCGATCAAATTGTATATGTTGGATTAGGGGCCAATTTGTATAATATCTATACTAGCTTCTTTATTGTAAAGAAGCTAGTTTTTTTTTACTTAAAATATTTTAAACCCTATAATTCAATAGTTTACTTTTTCTAATAAGTGTAATAAATAAACTTTTTTAGTAACTTGTCATAAAAAAAGCCCTTTAGTTATGACAGCAAACATTACTCGTCTTTTCGATTTTCCTTTCTATCAACTAGAAAATCATCCACAAGAAAAATGTTTCAATTATAAATCAAATAACAAATGGCAATCTATTTCTACGCAAAAATACATTCAATTAGCAAATAAGGTAAGTAGTTCCTTACTAAAACTTGGCGTAAAGCCAAATGATAAAATTGCAATAATTACAGAAAATAACAATCCTAATTGGCATATTTTAGATACAGGAATTTTACAAATTGGAGCTCAGAATGTCCCTTTGTATGCAACACTATCAGAAAAAGATTATGAATACATTTTAAATCATTCTGATGCTACATATTGTTTTGTTTCAAAACATTTATACAACAAAGTAAAATCTTTAGAAAATAAAACAAAACTAGAAGGTGTTTTTTTATTAGAGGAGTTAAACACAGATTACGACTGGAATCATTTTTTAGAAATTGGAAGTAATGATCATTTTGATTCTGAGATAAAAAAATTAAAAAACAATGTAAAACCAAATGATTTAGCTACAATTATTTATACTTCTGGCACAACGGGCACACCAAAAGGAGTTATGCTAAGTCATAATAATATTGTTTTTACTGTTTTTAAAACTAGCAAAGCTTTAGATTTAAAAACCTCTCACAACCGAGTTTTAAGTTACCTTCCTATTTGCCACATTTTTGAACGTACTGCTTCTTATTTAAATCTATATAAATCCTTTGAAATTTATTTTGCAGAAAATATAGATAAAATAGGTGATAATATTAGAGAAATTAAACCTCACTTTTTAGCTGTGGTTCCTAGATTATTAGAAAAAATATTTGATAAAATTGTAGATAAGGGAAGTGAATTAAAAGGAATAAAAAAACAATTATTTTTCTGGGCATTACATCTCGCAGAAAAATACGAGCCCTATTCTAAAAATGGGAAATGGTATCATTTTAAACTACAGATTGCAAATAAACTTATTTTTTCTAAATGGAGAAAAGCTCTAGGTAATCAATTAGAATTTATGGTTTCCGGTAGTGCTCCTTTACAACAACGATTAATTAGAGTATTTACTGCCGCTAAAATTCCTGTGTATGAAGGATATGGTATGACAGAATCATCACCAGGAGGAACTGTAAACGATGTAAGAAATAACAATTTAAAAATTGGCTCTGTAGGAAAACCTTTAGAAGGTATTGAAATAAAAATAGCATATGATGGCGAAATTTTAATGAAAGGAGAAAATGTAATGTTAGGATATTACAAAAACGAAGAGATGACTAAGAAAACTATTGTTAATCAATATTTACATACAGGAGATATCGGAGAAATAGATCGTGAAGGTTTCTTAACAATAACAGATCGAAAAAAAGAAATCTTTAAAACCTCAGGAGGCAAATACATTGCTCCTGCTGCTTTAGAAAGCGAGTTTAAACAATCTCGTTTTATAGAACAAATAATGGTTATTGGAGAAGGCGAAAAAATGCCGGCTGCTATCATTCAGTTAAATTTTGAGTTTGTAAAAGAATGGGCCAAAAGACACCATCATAAAATTACTGATATTTCTACCGATGAAAAACTAATTTTTAGAATACAAAAAGAAGTCGATTTTTATAATCAACAATTTGGAAAGTGGGAACAAATAAAAAAGTTCGAAATTACACCAGATCAATGGACTATAGAATCAGGTCACCTCACTCCTACAATGAAAATGAGAAGGAAGATTATCAAAGAAAAATATAAATTTCTTCATAAAAAAATATACAATTCTTAATTAAAAAGCTTTTATTTTTCTATTTGTTAAATCAATGTAAATTTCTTACTTTGCAATACTTCAAAATAAAAATTTATGTCGATTGAAATTACACGTTTATTTGATTTTCCTTATTATCAATTAGAAAAATACAGCCTAAAAAAAGCATTAACAACAAAGTATAATGGAAAATGGGTTTCTACATCTACAAAAGAATATATTGATAAAGCAAATCAAATTAGTAGGGGATTATTAAAACTAGGAGTACAAGCAAATGATAAAATTGCTATAATTTCTACAACTAATAGAACAGAGTGGAATGTTTGTGATATTGGTATTCTTCAAACAGGTGCACAAAACGTACCAATTTACCCAACAATTTCTAAAGATGATTACGAATATATTTTAAATAATTCTGAAGCCATTTATTGTTTTGTTTCAGATGAAACAATATTGGAAAAATTAAATCAAATAAAAGGAAAAACCAAACTAAAAGAAATTTTTACTTTTGATGATATTTCTAATGAAAAAAGTTGGAATGAAGTTTTAGAATTAGGACTAAACACCGATAATCAAAATGAAGTTGAAGCTAGAAAAGATGCCGTAAAATCTGATGATTTAGCAACCTTAATATATACTTCTGGAACAACAGGTAAACCCAAAGGTGTTATGTTATCTCATGGAAATATTGTTTCTAATGTATTAGCATGTGACGCCCCGGTTCCATTAGAATATGGACAAGATAAAGCGTTGAGTTTTTTACCTGTCTGCCATATTTTTGAAAGAATGATTTTGTATTTATACCAATTCTGTGGAGCAGAAATCTATTTTGCAGAAAGTATAGACAAACTTGCAGAAAATGCACAAGAAATTAAACCTAGTGTTATGACGGCTGTTCCTCGTTTGTATGAAAAAATTTATGATAAAATCATTTTAAAAGGAGAAGAATTAACTGGTATAAAAAAGAAATTATTTTTCTGGGCTGTAAATTTAGGTCTAAGATACGAACCATATGGAGTTAACGGATGGTGGTATGAAAAACAATTAGCACTTGCAAGAAAACTTATTTTTTCTAAATGGCAAGCTGCTTTAGGAGGTAATTTAAAAATAATGGTATCTGGTAGTGCAGCATTACAACCACGTTTAACCAGAGTTTTTGCAGCAGCAGGAATGTCTATTATGGAAGGTTACGGTTTAACAGAAACATCTCCGGTAATTTCGGTAAACTTCCTTGAAGTAAATGGAGTTAAAGGTTTTAAAATTGGTACAGTTGGTAAAATAATTGAAGGTGTTGAAGTTAAAGTTGCTAAAAGCGGAGAGATTTTAGTAAAAGGTCCTAATGTAATGCAAGGTTATTATAAAGACCCAATAAAAACTGCAGAAGTATTAAAAGATGGTTATTTTTATACTGGAGATAAAGGAGAAATAGATGCTGATGGATTTTTAAAAATTACTGGAAGAACTAAAGAAATGTTTAAAACTTCTGGAGGTAAATATGTTGTACCACCATTATTGGAAGGAGAATTAAAACAATCTTTATTTATAGAACAAGTAATGGTAGTTGGTGAAGGAGAAAAAATGCCAGCAGCCATTATTCAACCAAATTTTGAATTTTTAAAAGAATGGGCTTCCGAAAACAATATTTCTTATACTTCTAATGAAGAATTAATAGCAAACGAAAAGGTACTTACAGAAATAACAAAAGCTGTAAAAAAATGCAATGATAACTTTGGTAAATGGGAACAAATTAAAGTATTTAAATTAACTCCAGATGAATGGACAATTGATGGAGGCCATTTAACACCAACCATGAAAATGAAGCGTGCTGTCATCAAAAAAATCTATAAGCATTTATATGACGAAATTTATGATTGTTAATAATCATAATCTAAAAAGTATATAAATAAAAAGCTCTCTAATTTCTTAGAGAGCTTTTTATTTATAATGTGCTATTATTTCTTAATTTAAGTTAAATAACGTTAATAATATATTAAACCCCGCTTCTTACTGAAACCTTTTCTAATAAATACAGTCTTTAGGGTGTATAACATTTAATTTAAGACATCTATTATGAAAAGTTTAAAAACATTTATTGCCGTTATTGCTATTAGTTTATCTACTGTGTTTTCTACATCAGCAACAGAAAAAAATCCATCAGAAATCACAAAAGAATTAAGAATAGAAATCGTTTCTATTTTAGGTGATAAAATACCTGTTACTTTTAACAAACCTACCACTGTTGAAGTTTCTTTTATGATTAACAACAGAAATGAAATTGTGATTATTTCTGTAGATTCTGATATTTCTGAGTTTAGTTCATTTATAAAAAAGAAATTAAACTATAAAAAATTAGATATTAAAAGTGTAAAAAAAGGAGAAATTTATAAAATGCCAATAAAAATAAAATCAAATAAATAAAACAACTGGTTGGTTAGTTGGTGCCCAATTTTAGTATTTACTAAGTTGGGCATTTTTTTTGCAAAACAGAAAAGAGTAATTAATAAAAATTAATTACTCTTCGATTTAATCAACCATTAACATTTTAAATAGTAGATTCTCTCTTTTCTGTTACCTAGATACACTACCAGATAATACTGTTTTAGGCCCTACACTCATCGTTAAAGTTGTATGATCTATTGCATTTGAAGGAATTTCTTGCGCTAAAGGTTTTAATGTAAATGGCGCTGTATTATTATCTGGACTCGGTTCTACTGAAATGACAATAGTAACTCCTCTTAAATCTGTAGGAAAATCGATACCTGCTACAGACCCCATAACATAATCCTCTCCTGGAAACCCAGGTCCGTTACCAGAAATACCTTTATAAGGTGCTGTTAAGGCATTATCATCTGCTGCATCGGTATTTGAAAAAGTCCCTGTGCTTACAGGAGTTCCATTTAAAACTACCCATCCTTCATATTTCCATCCATCAGATAAAACTGGTAAGTCTAATCCTTTTACAGCACTTCCTGATGAGTTGTCTAAAAACCAAACTCCACTTGTTTCATTACTAGAATCCATATCTGTTGGAGTAGCCAAAATATATTTTCCTGTTGAGTTTGAAAAGTTACCCACTATAGTTTCTGAAGAAACATTGGCTGCATTACCTGAAAAATCTCCTGCCAAAATTTTTGTTGCTGATGGTTCAGGATCAGAATCTACAGTTGGCTCTATAGATAATACAAATTTTGTAGCGCTTTGTAAATCTGAATTTTGTAGAGTAAAAATTTGTGGAAAAACAACACTTGTAAATGTACCTGTACTTACTGGATTTCCATCTACAATAAGCCAACCTTCATAAACAAAGTCTGCTCCTAATTCTTCTAATCCTGTTAAATCAATTGTTAAGTTTCCTACTGTTGGTGTGTTCTCGTCATTACAAGCAACAAAAATGGTTGCCAAAGCAAATGCGAATGCTAAATTTAAAACTTTTTTCATCTTATTAATATTTAATGTTAATGTTGATGACAAAGTTATGCGCGTAAAATATATTTAAATGTTAGCTAGCGAACACTTATGCGATTTTTTGAATTAATCTTATTTCTGTTCTATTAAAGTTAATGATATTTTCTTCTTTTAATTCATTCATTAATACATTTAAATTAGATCTAGAAGTACCAATTAATGATGCTATATCTTTTTGTGTATAAGGATGGTTAATGACTTTATCTCCGCTTTTTTCACAGTCATATCCATATTCTAAACATAACTCTTGCATAAATTCTAAAAAACGAGTTTTAGTATCCTTAAATAAAATAATCTGTAGTCTTCTTTCTAATTTTTTAAAACGTAATCCTAAAAATTTATAAATTTTTAAGCTAAATGTTTTATTATCTCTCATCAAATCATGTAAAGCGTCTACACTTATCGGGCAAATTGAAGTATTATTATTTGTGCATTGGGCAAACTCATTTCTCAAAACTTCACCTAAAATAGCTTTTTCACCAAACAATTCTCCTTTTGTTAAGATGGCTTTTACAACTTCTTCTCCATTTTCTGTATAATAACCTATTTTTACTTTCCCTTTTTCAATCAGAAAAACTTTATTAGCGGCATCTTCTTCAAAATAAACATAATCACTTTTTTTGTACTCATCAAATGAATGATGTTTTTTATAGTCTTTAAATTTATGAGGGCAAAGAATGTTGAACAGGTTTACATTTTCGAAGAACCAAAAATCATTCATAGGGTATATAGGCTTTAGGTTGATTATATATAAAGTCTATAAACTAAATTATTGCTTACAAAATATTGCTATAACTTTAATAATAAGTTTGGATTAGGGCAATTTTTTTTATAAAATTCTATATTCTCTACTGATGAAACTCCAGGATAATCTCCAAAATTTCCTTCTAAATTTCTAATAATTTGAAAATGTAAATGCGGTGCATAATCACCATTTACAAAAGAGTCTCCTAAAGAACCAATAACTTCTCCTTGTAAAAATTTATCACCAATTTTTAGATTTTTTATAGATAAAGTAGATAAATGTCCGTATAAAGAATAAAACACTTCGTTCTTAATTTTATGCTGTAAAATGATAGTTGGTCCATAATCTCCATGATTATCATTCAATTTAAAACTATGAATTTCTCCATCTAATACCGCTAATACTTCGGTATTTTCTTTACACCACAAATCGATTCCTAAATGGATATTTCTTTGCTCTTTTTCTGTTTTATTTTTAAAATAATTACTTCTATCATATAAATTTCTTTGCTCTAAATATCCTCCAAAAGCAATTTTTGCTTTGTTTACCGCTAAATAAGCTTCTAAATAATTCCTCCATTCTTCTGATGATGAAACATCAAAATTTAGCAAATTTTTATTATTTTTAGAGATATCTATAGCCACATAAGAACTTAAAGAAATTGAAGAATCTAAAACTAGTAAAGACTCTTTAGAAATGTTCTTTAGAAACTGATTGAACTCAACTTTATTCATACTGATTATAACCAAAAAAACTCCCGAAATACATCGAGAGTTTTTATATCTTTTATAATATTATTATGCGTTTTGCTTCTTTATTAAATTTAAAGCAGAACCTTCATTATACCATTCTATTTGTCCTTCATTATAAGTATGGTTTGCAAGAATAGTATCCTTAGAACCATCTGCATGAACAACCTCTAAAGTCAAAGGTTTACCAGGTGCAAATTCATTTAAATCAACAAAGTTAAAAGTATCATCTTCTTGAATTAAATCATAATCTGCTTCATTAGCAAATGTTAAACCTAACATTCCTTGTTTCTTTAAATTTGTTTCATGTATTCTAGCAAAAGATTTTACTAAAACAGCTGCAACACCTAAATGTCTTGGCTCCATAGCAGCATGTTCTCTAGAAGAACCTTCACCATAATTATGATCTCCAACTACAATTGTTTTAATTCCAGCAGCTTTGTAAGCTCTTGCCGTTTTTGGAACCGCATCATATTCTCCATCAATCTGACTTTTTACAAAGTTAGTTTTCATGTTAAACGCATTTACAGCACCAATTAAACAGTTATTAGAAATATTATCTAAATGACCTCTATAACGCAACCATGGTCCTGCCATAGAAATATGATCTGTAGTACATTTACCATGAGCCTTTATCAATAATTTAACTCCTGTTAATTCATTTCCTAAAGGTGTAAATGGCGTTAACAACTCTAATCTATCCGACTTAGGGTCTACATTTATTTTAACTCCACTTCCATCTTCTTCAGGAGCTAAATAGCCGTCATCTTTTACTTCAAAACCTTTTGGAGGTAATTCCCACCCTGTTGGTTCATCTAACATTACCTCTTCTCCGTCTTTATTGATTAGTTTATCCGTTATTGGATTAAAATCTAAACGCCCCGCAATAGTAACAGCAGCAACCATTTCTGGTGAAGCAACAAATGCATGTGTATTTGGATTACCATCTGCACGTTTAGCAAAGTTTCTATTAAAAGAATGTATTATTGAATTTTTTGGTGCATTTGCCGGATCACTATATCTTGCCCATTGCCCAATACATGGTCCACAAGCATTTGTAAATATTTTAGCATCTAATTGTTCAAACACATTTAAAATACCATCTCTATCAGCAGTATAACGTACTTTTTCAGAACCTGGGTTAATTCCAAACTCTGCTTTAATACCTAAATTTTTATCAATGGCTTGTTGTGCTATTGATGCAGCTCTAGATAAATCTTCATAAGATGAATTTGTACAAGAACCAATAAGTCCCCACTCTACTTTTAAAGGCCAATCATTTTTATTAGCGATAGTGGTCATATCTGAACCAACTTTTGTAGATAAATCAGGAGTAAATGGTCCGTTTAATAAAGGGCTTAACTCTGATAAATTAATTTCAATGACTTGATCAAAATATTGCTCTGGATTTGCATATACTTCAGCATCACCCGTTAAATAATCTTTTACTTTATTTGCAGCATCTGCAACATCGTCTCTATCAGTAGCACGTAAATAACGTTCCATAGATTCGTCATAACCAAAAGTAGAAGTTGTTGCTCCTATTTCTGCTCCCATATTACAAATTGTTCCTTTTCCAGTACAAGACATTCCTGTAGCACCTTCACCAAAATATTCTACAATTGCCCCTGTTCCTCCTTTTGCAGAAACAATACCAGCAACTTTTAGAATTACATCTTTTGGAGCTGTCCAACCAGAAAGTTTACCTACTAATTTTACTCCTATTAATTTGGGGAATTTTAATTCCCAAGGCATACCTGCCATCACATCAACTGCATCTGCACCACCAACACCAATAGCAACCATACCTAAACCACCAGCATTTACTGTATGTGAATCGGTACCAATCATCATTCCTCCAGGAAATGCATAATTTTCTAAAACAACTTGATGTATAATACCTGCTCCTGGTTTCCAGAAACCTAAGCCATATTTATTAGAAACAGATTCTAAGAAATTAAATACTTCGTTACTTGTATTTAATGCTGATTGTAAATCTGAACTTGCACCATTTTTAGCTTGAATTAAATGATCACAGTGAGTAGTTGTAGGAACTGCCACTTTACTTTTACCAGCTTGCATAAATTGTAATAATGCCATTTGAGCAGTTGCATCTTGTAATGCAATTCTATCGGGAGCAAAATCTACATAATCTTTTCCTCTCACAAAAGCGTTTCCCGGAGTTCCATCCCATAAATGAGAATATAAAATCTTCTCTGCTAATGTTAAAGGTTTCCCTGTAATATTACGGGCAGCATCTACACGTTCTACAACGTTTTCGTAGACTTGCTTAATCATATCAATATCAAAAGCCATATCTATATTATTTTTTTAAGAATTAAAGTGGTACAAAATTAACATTTTTCTGTCAATTTTAAAAAATAAACAGCAACATCAAAAAATTATTGATAAATCAATAAAATAAAGTTTTAAAAAAACTGATTACGTAAAAATTTAACATTTAATTACATTATAATTACTAATGTTATAATTTAAAATAAAAGCAGACATATAAGCCGAATTCTGTTCCTTAAAAAGGTTCTTATCATTTATCTAGTTCTAAAATTACTCTTAGAATCTATCTGCCTACCCTTTAGAATCGAGCGAGTAGCCCTCAAGCTCTAATATACATGGCATTGCACCGCATAGAGTTTACCTGGTTTCACTACAGCCTAACTGTACATACTTTCTGTTGCACTTGTCCTCAACTTACGTTGGATGGATGTTATCCACTATGCTTACTCTTTGGTGTCCGGACTTTCCTACTTGTAAAACAAGTCGATAAGATTTGTCTGCTAATATTTTAATATTATAAAAATACAATCTTTTTAACAATAAAAACCCACTCAAAAAATTGAGTGGGAAAAATTGCTATGAAAAAGAAAAAGTGTTACCGGTAAAACCAGTAACACTACAAATGTAAATTATATTATTTAAAATAAAATACTTTTTAAGTATAAATAGTTATATTATTTTATTTCTTAACATAATTTTAAGAAAACATATCTTTTACTTTCTCAAAAAATGATTTATCTGATTTATTTGGACTTGGTGCAAAGTTTTCATTACTCGACATTTTCTCAAAAAACTGTCTTTGTTCTTTATTTAACTCTTGAGGTGTCCAAACATTAATATGAATTAAAAAATCACCTGTTCCGTAACGTTCTATACTTGGTAACCCTTTTCCTTTTAATCGAAGAATTTTACCAGATTGAGTACCAGCATCTATTTTAATTTTTACTTTCCCTGTAACAGTTTCTACTTCTTTAGTGATTCCTAAAACTGCTTCCGAAAAATTAATATACAAATCATAATGAATATTTGTTCCTTCTCTTTTTAGAGTTTCGTGGTGAATTTCTTCTATCAAAACTAATAAATCACCAGAAATAGAGTTATTACCCGGAGCATCATTTCCTTTTCCTCCAACTTTTAATTGAACCCCTTCTGTAACACCAGCAGGGATGTTTATTGAAACCGTTTCTTCTTTTATGATTAAACCATCAGAATCTGCTCCGTTTGGTTTACTACTTATAACTTCTCCAGCTCCAGAACAAGCACTACAAGTTGTTGCAGTTTGCATTCTTCCTAAAATGGTGTTTGTAACACGCATTTGTTGACCAGTTCCATTACAGGTAGGACAAGTTTTATATTTAACTCCTTCTGCCTGAACTTTTCTACGAACTTTAACTTTTTTCTCTACACCTTTAGCTACTTCTTCTAAAGTAAGTTTAACACGAATACGCATATTACTTCCTTTAACCCTTCCTTGACGTTGGCCTCCACCACCAAAACCACCAAAACCGCCACCTCCAAAGATGTCTCCAAATTGACTGAATATATCATCCATATTCATTCCGCCACCACCAAAACCGCCACCACCTTGTGGACCATCAAAAGCCGCATGACCATATTGATCATATCTTGCTTTTTTGTTTTCATCACTTAAAACTTCATAAGCTTCTGCGGATTTTTTAAAATTCTCTTCAGCAGTTTTATCATCTGGATTTTTATCTGGATGATATTTAATAGCCATTTTTCTGTAAGCTTTCTTTATTTCTGCTTGTGAAGCTGATTTTGAAATGCCTAATATTTCGTAATAATCTTGTTTTGCCATTTGTATTTCAATTATCAATTAACAGTAATCAGTGATCATTGGTAATTGTACATTGTTAATTGTAATTTATTTATTGTCCTATTACCACTTTTGGATAACGAATTATTTTATCTCCTAATTTGTAACCTTTTTCTACACAATCTATTATTTTTCCTTTTAAATCTTCTGAAGGAGCAGGAATTTGTGTAATTGCTTCATGCATTTCTGCATCAAAGTTATCACCTGTATTTGTTTCAATTTTTGACAATCCCTTTTGCTCTAAGGTATTATAGAATTTTTGATAAATTAAGGTTACACCTTTTCTTAATTCATCTTCATTATTATCTTCTTCAATATGTGTCAGTGCACGCTCAAAATCATCAACAATTGGCAGTAAAGATGTCATTAATTCTTGCCCTGCAGTTTTAAACAACTCTATTCTTTCTCTTGTTGTTCTTTTTTTATAATTTTCGAACTCTGCAAATAAACGTAAAAACTTATCTTTTTCTACTTGAATTAATTCTTCTGCAGTTGGTTCTTCTTTTACATCTCCTGACTCAACTTCTTGATTATCTTTATCTTGAACAGATTCTTGTTCGTTTATTATTTCTTCTTCGTTTCTGTTGTCTTTCTTACTCATTTCTTTGTAATCATTTAATTATCTACAGTTTATTGGCAAAAATGCTGCCAACAAAAAAATAGTGTCAAACTGACACTATTTTTTTGTTTTTATATTTTTACATGTCCCCAGTTTTCACCAGATTTAATTCTGTGTATTTGCATGTCTGAGACCCCAAAACGTTTGGCAATCATTGTTATTCTTGTTCTTTTATTTTTTAGTTGCCTTTTTATTATTTTCACTTTTCCTTCAGTGAGTTTATAGTTTGTTTTTTTATTTTTTTTAGATTC
Organism: Polaribacter marinus; assembly: GCF_022662535.1. Lineage (GTDB taxonomy): Bacteria > Bacteroidota > Bacteroidia > Flavobacteriales > Flavobacteriaceae > Polaribacter > Polaribacter marinus. Next base: position 616,025 of record NZ_JAKQYM010000001.1, on the reverse strand, counting down.
TATAAATACAGGGTTTTTAAACTGATGTAATTCTTTTTCTCTTTTGGTTGCCCATTTTAAATTTCCGACCGTGTTATCTGTTTTATCATAATTAATATGCAAAACAAAAATTTGTTCTTCATTTTCTTTTTTAAGAAAATGTTGAGCTACTAACTTATGTACGTATCTACTCGTAGATTTATTATTTACTGCCTGTTTTACAGAAATAGTTTCATAACCATTTATAAAACTTTTTTTCCTTAAAATTTCTTCACCGTTTTTACAACAAAGAATTCTTCCATAATTAGAAATCTTAAATTTTTTTTCATCAGAAATTTTCTCATCAAATTGAATAGACTTCCATTCTTCATTCCACAAAGTTCTTATCATAATATAAAAGCATTTTTAATTAATAAAATACTTTTTCTTAATCAGCCTTTTTTTTTAATTCTTGTACCAATAAATTTTAAACGAGTAACAAAATATTTTGCTTACTCTATCTATTTATTTTATCAATATGAATTGATTTTCAATAATTAGTAAAATATTGCTAATTATTGAAAATCAACCGTATATTATTATTTGTAAGGGGAGGGTAATCTTTTTTGTTAATTATTTCAAGTTTTTAACAATATGATTTAATTATTAAAAACTTGATTTTTTTAATCTCTTTTACGACCAGATTAAATTCTTTTTTTATTTAAGTTTCTAATATACTCATTTACGGTAAATAAAACCTAATCTAAATTTTAAATTTTTCTAAATAGTTTTGACTCCTAATAATTTTATTTAAATTTAAAAAAAAACATTTCATTAGTCATTAATTCTTTCAATTTTTGCACCAATAGATTTTAAACGGGCTTCAATATTTTCGTAACCTCTATCTATTTGTTCTATATTATTAATAATACTTGTTCCTTTTGCAGACAAAGCAGCAATTAATAATGAAATTCCTGCTCTAATATCTGGCGATGTCATTTTGGTAGCTTTTAAAGAACTTTCAAAATTCATTCCAATTACGGTTGCTCTATGAGGATCACATAAAATAACTTTTGCTCCCATATCAATTAGTTTATCAACAAAAAACAAACGGCTTTCAAACATTTTCTGGTGAATAAGAACAGTTCCTTTTGCTTGTGTAGCGATTACTAAAACGATACTTAATAAATCTGGTGTAAACCCAGGCCAAGGAGCATCTGCTACTGTAAGTACAGAACCATCTATATAATTCTGAATTTGATAAGATTCTTGCTTTGGGATATAAATGTCATCTCCTTTTTTTTCTAAAGTAATTCCTAATTTTCTAAATACATTTGGAATTTGCCCTAAATTTTCCCAACTAACATCTTTAATAGTTAACTCAGAACGAGTCATGACAGCAACACCAATCCAAGAACCAATTTCAATCATATCTGGTAAAACAGTGTGCTCACATCCTCCTAAATGTTCTACCCCTTTAATAGTTAACAAATTAGATCCAACACCTGATATTTTGGCTCCCATAGAATTCAACATTTTACATAATTGTTGAATATAAGGTTCACAAGCTGCATTGTAAATTTTGGTTGTTCCTTTTGCCAATACAGATGCCATTAAAATATTTGCAGTTCCAGTTACTGAAGCTTCATCAAGTAACATTTCTGTTCCTTGTAATTCATCTGCTTCTACTCCATAAAAATGTTCTTCTTTATTGTAACGAAATTTTGCTCCTAATCTAATAAATCCTTCAAAATGGGTATCTAAACGTCTACGACCAATTTTATCACCTCCAGGACGAGGAATATAACCTTTTCCAAAACGAGCTAAAAGAGGACCAACAATCATAATAGAGCCACGCAAAGAACTTCCATCTCTTTTAAAATCTACAGATTCTAAATATTTTAAGTTAATTTCATCAGCTTGAAAAGCGTAAGAATTACTTGTTAATTTTTCAACTTTAACTCCTAATTCACCAAGAATAAAAATTAATTTATTTACATCAATAATATCTGGGACATTATTTACAACTACTTTTTCTGGAGTTAGTAGAACTGCACAAAGTATTTGTAAAACTTCATTTTTTGCTCCTTGTGGAGTTATCGTTCCACTTAATTTATGTCCTCCTTCAATTTTAAATGATGCCATAGACTAATATCTTTTTCTATTTTTATTGTTATGATGTGGTTTCTTTTGATTGCTTTTAGTGTGATTTTGCCCTTGAGAATTTCTTTTCTTAAGTAAATTTTTACTTTCAGATAATTCTTCTTTGGTATTTCTTAGATCTAATTTTCCATCAGATAAATCATATAAGTGATTAAAAATTACGGCATCATCTACAGTGTCTTTATTCCAATTTAAATAACATTTTTTCATGTGGTTAGCAATAGTAAAAACCAATGCTTCTTTTTTATCACCATCATCCCAACTTAATGCAACATCTATCATTGTTTGAATATTGTTACCATAATAACGATATCTAGAAGCAGATTTAGGATAAGGTAAAGCTTCTGGTTTTTCTTGCAATTCTTCTTTAGAAAGTTGAGGATAAGGAGATTCTACATCTAATTTAAAATCGGCCATAATGTTTAACTGATCCCATAATTTGTGTTTAAAATCTGGCACGTCTCGTAAATGTGGTTGTAAATTACCCATTACATCTACAATAGCCTTTGCCATTTTATCGCGCTCTTCTTTAGTTTCTAAAGCAACACAATGATCTACTAATTTTTGAATATGTCTGCCGTATTCTGGTATTATCATTAACGGTCTTTCTGAATTGTATTCTAAATCGAATGTCATTTATTTATTTTTGAAGTGTTCTTGATAAGTACAAGAATTACACACTAATATATTGAAGTTATTTAAAGTCGCAAAATAATTAATAATAACGAATTATGAATGACTAATTGAGATTTAATTTCTTAATTTTTAACCTATCACTTTTAATTTTGCAAATTGTAATAACAATTTCTTTTTACCAACGGTACCAAATTTGATTTCTGCTTTTTTATTAGGACCACTTCCTTCTAAAGCAAGTACCTCTCCACTACCAAATCTATTATGTTCAACGATATTACCTACTACAATATTGCCATCAAACAAGTTTGTTTTTGATGTTGCTTGCGATACTTTTTTAAGATTTTTAGGAACTATGATTTCTTTCTTTTTCACCAAATCTCGTTCCATTTTCTTTCGTTGAATTGGTTTTTGAAAACGAATTCCTTTAGGAGCATCCTCAAAAATACTTTTGTCTATAAACCTATTAACAGAAGATTCTGGAGTTTTAGGTGTAATATAATGTAAATACTGTTCATCTATTTCTTCTAAAAATCTACTGGGTTCTGCGTCAACTAATTTCCCCCATCTATAACGCGTTTGTGCATAAGATAGGTAAGCTACTTTTTCTGCTCTAGTTAATGCAACATAAAATAATCTTCGTTCTTCTTCTAGCTCACTTCTAGTATTCATACTCATTGCAGAAGGAAATAAATTTTCTTCTAAACCAACAATATAAACATATAAGTACTCTAATCCTTTTGATTGATGAATTGTCATTAAAGAAACAGATGGTTTATCATCATCTTTTTTAGCATCAAAATCTGTAGCCAAGGCAACATCTTCTAAAAACGTAGTTAAAGAAGTATCTTGACCTTCTTCAATTTTATCGGTAATAAAATCTTTTATTCCGTTTAAAAGTTCTTGAACATTTTCTACTTTACTAACAGCTTCTGGCGTTCCATCTTTTTCTAAATCTTTAATTAACTGGGTTTGTTTTACAACTGTTTCAGCGATTTCAAAAGCATTTTTTGTTTGCGATTCTATTTGAAGTCGCAACATCATGTTCATAAAATTCTGAAGTTTATTTTTGGTTCCAGCATTTATTTTTAAATCAATTTTATCTATATATTTTATAATATCGAAAATTGATTTTTTATAATGATTTGCTGCTATAGTTAATTTATCTATTGTAGTTGCTCCAATTCCACGAGCAGGATAATTGATAATTCTTTTTAAAGCTTCTTCATCATTTGGATTGATTAAAATACGTAAATAAGACAGTATATCTTTGATTTCTTTTCTTTGATAAAAAGAAATTCCACCATAAATTTTATAATCAATCCCTTTTTTACGCAGCGCATCTTCAATAGCTCTAGATTGTGAATTTGTTCTATACAGCACACAAAAATCATCAGAACTTAATTGATGGTTCATTTGATTTTCCCAAATGGATTGTGCTACAAAACGACCTTCTTCTCCATCAGAAATTGTACGCATAACATTTATCGCATCTCCAGCATCATTAGAAGTCCAAACCTCTTTATCTAATTTGGTTTTATTTCTTGCTATTACAGAATTTGCTGCGTTTACAATATTACTTGTAGAGCGGTAATTTTGTTCTAATTTAAATGTTTTTACTTCTGGATAATCTTTTTGAAAGTTTAAAATATTCTGAATATTTGCCCCTCTAAAACTATAGATACTTTGCGAGTCATCACCAACCACACAAATATTTTGAAAGCGATCTGCTAAAGCTTTTACAATTAGGTATTGTGAGTGATTTGTATCTTGATACTCATCAACCATAATATATCTAAACCGGTCTTGATATTTTGCTAAAGATTCTGGAAAACGTGCTAGTAATTCATTGGTTCTTAATAATAAATCATCAAAATCCATTGCCCCTGCTTTAAAGCATCTATCAACATATTCTTTGTAAATTTCTCCAACTTTTGGCCTACTTGCATGTAAATCTGCTTCTTGTAAATCTGAGTTATTAAAATAGGCTCTTACCGTTATCAAACTATTTTTAAATGATGAAATTCTATTTAAAATTTGTTTTGGTTTATAACGTTCTTTATCTAAATTCATTTCTTTGATAATTGCAGAAATCAATCTAACAGAATCTTGAGAATCGTAAATCGTAAAATTGCTTGGAAAACCCAACTTATCTGCTTCCGAACGTAAAATTCTTGCAAACACAGAGTGAAAAGTTCCCATCCACAAATTTTTTGCTTCACTTACCCCAACAACTCCTGCAATTCTTTCTTTCATTTCTCTTGCTGCTTTGTTGGTAAATGTGAGTGATAAAATATTAAAAGCATCAACTCCTTGTTGCATTAAATGTGCAATTCTATAAGTTAATACACGCGTTTTACCAGAACCTGCTCCTGCTATTATTATCATTGGGCCATCTTTTTGTAAGACAGCTTGTTTTTGAGCTTCGTTTAAAGAATTTAAATAAGTATTCAATAGTTTTTTTTGAAAGAGTTTGAAAACGTGAATTTAACCAAACTATTTGTTTCTAATAAGGAAGATCTTTAATTTTTATTCACAAATTATTTTCATAAAACCATTCATTTATCTGCCTATAAACAGATAAAATATAATATCTGCTTATGAGCAGATAATTAAAAATATCTGCTTATAGGCAGATATTTTTTCGATTTAACTAAAGAAACTATATATTTGCTTAAATTTTATACTAATAATGACCAGTATTTTAACAGGAGACATCATCAAATCTAGAAAAAATGAAGATCATTTTTGGATAGAAACACTAAAAGACATCTTAAGATCATTTGGTAATGCTCCTAAAACTTGGCAAATTTATAGAGGTGACAGTTTTCAATTAGAAATCAAAAACTGTGAGCAAGCATTTTATGCAGCATTAAAATTAAAATCCCACTTAAAATCAATAGAGAATATTGATGTTAGAATCGGTATTGGAATAGGTAAAAAAGAATTTAATGTGGATGAAATCACAACATCTAACGGAGAAGCTTTTATTAATTCTGGTTTCGCCTTTGACACCTATTTAAAAAAACAAACTATTGCTATAAAGACACCATGGCAAGAACTAGATGAAGAGCTAAATATTGCTTTTGACTTGGCGTTATTGACAATGGATTCTTGGACAAAAAATTCTGCAGAAGTTTTTAAATTGTCTTTAGAATCTAAAAATATTACTCAAAATGAAATAGCTACTCTTTTAGGAATTACACAAGGAAGAGTTAGTGAAAGACAAAAACGTGCTGGATTTGAACCTATTATGAAATTGGAAAAGCGTTTTAGGAAATTAATCAAACAAAAGATAAACGTATAATTATGTTAATATTCTTAAAATTTTTATTAGCACATATTTTAGGTGATTTTGTTTTTCAACCAGAAAACTGGGTAAAAGACAAAGAAAAAAAGAAAGTAAAATCTTTAAAATTATACTTTCATATAGGTGTTCATGCACTTTTATTATTACTTGTACTTAAATTCAATTTAAAAGAATATTGGTTAGGTTTTTTATTAATTATTAGTTCTCATTATATTATTGATATTCTAAAATTATATCTTCAAAAAAAGAAAACAACACGGATTTGGTTTTTTATCGATCAAATTTCACGTCTTTTAATTCTGTTACTAGCTAGTTCGATGTATACAGATTATTCATTTTCACTAGAAGATATCATCACAGAAAAAAATTTGTTATTGCTCATTTTTTTACTCTTAATAATATCTGTTTCTGCAATTATCATTAAAATAATTATTACACAATGGAATCCTGAAAACAAAAAAGAAAATGATGACTCACTTGCTAAAGCAGGACGCTACATAGGAATTTTAGAACGCTTATTTGTTTTTACATTTGTAATTAGCAATCATTGGGAAGCTATTGGTTTTTTATTGGCTGCTAAATCAGTTTTTAGATTTGGAGACTTAACTTCGTCAAAAGACAGGAAACTGACAGAATATATTTTAATTGGTACTTTATTAAGTTTTGGCTTTGCTATCTTTTTAGGAGTTCTATATTTGTATCTTTTAAATTTAATCTAATTTATGGAAGACAAATTATTAGAAAGTATTGCCTATATTTTACCAGCTGTAGTTACCGGCTTTGTTACGTATTACATGTTTAATAGCATTGTAAAAAAAGAAAACACAGATAAAAAAATAGAACTTTTAACTGGCAAAAAAAAAGATTCTTTACCTATTAAACTACATGCTTATGAGCGAATGACATTGTTTTGTGAGCGTATTAACCCTATTAAAATATTGGTTAGAGTAAAACCAATCTCGGAGAACACCAATGAATATTTACAATTATTAATAGCAAATATAGAGCAAGAATTTGAACATAATTTAGTGCAACAAATATACATTTCTAACGATTCTTGGACGGCAATAGTTGCTGCAAAAAATGCTGTTATTAATAAATTAAAACAAGCTGCAAAAACATCTAATTCAGCAAACAACTTAAGAGAAAATATTTTAATAGATTACTCTAAAACTCTCCCCCCTACAGAAACAGCTATTTCATTTATAAAAAATGAAGTAAAGAAATTACTATAATTATAAAAACCTTCTTTAGATTTAAAGAAGGTTTTTTATAATTATCAATTAAATATTTAATAAGTAAGAAAAGTTAAAATTGTAGCCTTACTCCAAACTTAATATTTCTACCACGTGTAGAATACCCTAAAATATCATCGTAATCTTCGTTTAATAAATTTGTAACAGCACCAAACAATGTTACTGTTTCATTTAATAACTTATAATTTGCACTAAAATCTAATACTTGATAGCTCGGTAAAATTACATCGGCACCAAAAGCACCAAAAGAACCATATCTATCAAAATATGTTCTCTCCCCTACACTTCTATATGTAAAATTAAAAAAAGTATTCTCTAAGACCGTGATATCTACACCTGCAACAATTTTATTAGCTGGAATATAGTCGTTAAAATCTTCTAATTCATCTTTATCTACATAAGTATAAGATGCATTAAATGTTAAAAAACTTACTGGAGATATTACTGAATTAACTTCAAATCCATTTGAGTTAGAAGATCCATTAGCATATTTATAAGTACTATTATTATAAACAATAGCATCATCTTCTTTTCTATTAAAATATACAGCATCTAATTTTAACCAATCTTTATAGCTAGCATCAAAACCAACTTCAAAAGTTTTGTTAGATTCTGGTTTCAAATCTAAGTTGCCTGCAAAACCATCATATAATTGGTATAAACTTGGTGCTATAAACGCTGTACTATATGACGTTAATAATTTTACAGAAGCGGTTTCATTTTTTAAAACTGAATACGCTAAATTTCCATCATAAACCAAATGATTTCCATAGACATTATGAATATTTAGTCGTCCACCAACATTTACACTTAAACCATAATTTGAGATATAGACAACACTTGCATACGGATCTATTGTACTAAAATTAGCCACAGATTTATCTATAATAGCAAACGGAGTTACGGTATTATTACTGTGTTTTTGATAGTTTAACCCCGTAATTAATTGAAAATTAATCTCTTTAAAATCGTATTTATTTACCAAATCTAGATTAATACTTCTACCTACAAACTCATAATTATCTAAAGTTCCTGCATAAGAATTGAATTGATCTACATCTCTTTCTACCACATTTAAAGAAGCTAATAAATAAACTTGACCATTCTTATAAGAAAATTTAGGCTTTACTCCAACTCTAAATTGTTCTTGATTCCCTGTATTTACATCACTATCCGAAAATGCACCAGCATCAAAATTATAATCAAACTCATCATAATTTAAAAACGTTTCAACACTCATATTTTTGCTAAAATCATATCCTAATTTTAATAATGTATTTTTCCTATGAAATGCATCTTTATCAAACTCAGTATTCGTTTTACTTTTTGCAGACGACATTCCATCAATTCCAGTAATACTAAAAGATCCTAAAAAATTAAATTTTCCCAATGATCCGTTTAAATTTACATTTTGATTTTTATCAGATAAACCACTACCTGTAATCTTTGCTGTATTATTTGTACCTAAACTTGTTTCAAAAGAACCAGAGATTTGATTTTTAGAAGCTTTCTTTAAAAGAATATTGATAACTGCAGTTGCAGCTCCAGAACCATATAGCGTAGATGAAGCTCCTTTTAGAATTTCAATAGATTCTATTTGACTTAAAGCCAACAAACGTAAATCAAATTCTTGGTTTATACCTGATTGATCTGTTACAGGTACTCCGTCTATCAAAACCAAAACCTGTCTACTTCTACCACCTCTAATATTTATACTTCTAGGTTCTGATGCATTAGAATTTACCCCTCTAACATCAATCCCTGCAATCATATTTAAGATGTCAACAACATTCTTACCTGCATTTTGTTGCAATTGTTTTTGCGTGATTTTTTGAATTACTTTACCAGTATTCTCTTTTTTTAGTTTAAACTTAGTTGCAGTTAGTACAACCTCATCTAAAGTTTCTACCTTTTCTTTTTGCTGTGCAAAAAAATTGGTGTTGACAAAACTACATGCCAATACACTTACAATTAGTAATTGTTTTTTCATTTTAATAAATTTGATTTTCAATAAATCAGGTAAATTTTGTGTACAAATATAGATTGGTACATAAACTTTTATCCCGAAAGTTTTTAACTCTTTTTTTGATTTTTGGCAGGTCTCCTGACTTGCGTCTTGTAACTGACCTTCCCAACAAAAAAATGTCAGTGGTTAAAGAATTAGTTACAAGCTTTTTAGCTTACAGTTGCGGGAACAGCTCTAGATTTTAACTAGATTCCCTTTTAATTTGATGTAAAATGATTTTAACATCAAAACCAAAATCACGACAAATGTAGTTTATAAATTGATTTTACAAAACAATTTTGTAATCTTGTTGTCAAATTATTTTTGATGATGAAAAGTACACAGAATTTATTTTTTTTAATCCTTGTTATACTCGTATTTTCTTGTAAAAAAGAAATTCTAAAAGTTGACACAAAAACGACTTCTGAAAGTAACATTAAATATGCCAAAGGTTTTGATATTGTTAATGAAAAGGGCGTTAAAAAATTAATCATAAAATCTACTTACCAAAATTCTAAAGATGTTTTTGAATACATCATAAAAGAAAATAAAACCGATAGCATACTAGATTATAAATACAATATAATTAAAGTTCCTATTAAAAAAATAGTTGTAACCTCAACAACACATATTCCAATGGTAGAATTGCTCAATAAAGAAAATACTATTGTTGGTTTTCCTTATGGAAAGTATGTATCATCAGAAAAAACTAGACAATTAATTGATGAGGGAATAATAAAAGAAATAGGAAAAGAAAGTTCTTTAAACACCGAAATTCTATTAAACTTACAACCAGATTTAGTAGTAGGTTATAGTGTTTCTTCTGCAGATAAATCTCTAACAACTATAAAAAAAGCAGGAATTAATGTTGTTTATAATGGAGATTGGCTTGAAGAAACTCCTTTAGGAAGAGCAGAATGGATTAAGTTTTTTGGTATTTTATTTGATAAAGAAAAACAGGCTGATAGCATTTTTAAGGTCATTGAAAAAAATTATATAGAAGCAAAAAAATTAGCAAAAAAATCAACCAAAAAACCAACTATTTTATCGGGTGCAATTATGAGTAAAGACATATGGAGTCTGCCTGCTGGAGAAAGTTTTGTTGCTCAGTTTTTAATAGATGCTAATGTGGATTATTTATGGAAAAACACCAAAGGAAAAGGAAGTTTATCTTTAAGTTTTGAAAGTGTTTTTGACAAAGGAAAAGAAGCTGATTATTGGATTGCTCCTGGTTATTTTTCTTCTAAAGAACAGTTGCTAAAAAGTAATCAATTATACACTAAATTTTCATCTTTTCAAAATGATAAAATTTACACACCTTCTACTAAAAAAGGAAAAACAGGTGGTGTCATTTATTATGAATTAGCCTCTACAAGACCTGATTTAGTTTTAAAAGATATTATTAAAATTACAAACCCTGATTTATTACCAAATTATAGTTTTACTTTTTTTGAAAAGATGAACTAATTTTTTTTTATGCTTTTAATAAATTCTTTGCTTCTTTTCTGCTTTTAATATTTAGTTTTTCGTAAATATTTTTTACATGAAATTTAACTGTGTTAACAGAAATATTAAGTTTATCTGCAATTTCTTTGTTGGTAATTCCTACAACTATAAAATCAAATATTTCTGACTCTCTAATACTTAAATTTGTATCAACTAAGGGGGTAATATCCGTTTTCATTTTTAATTCTTTTGATAAAGAATTAACTTCCTTAGAATAATTAAGAATTTCACTTCTCATTAAATAATTCTCGTCATTTAATATTTTCATTCTATATATAACGGCAAAAGAAAGTAAAGTCATTTCAAAAAAACCTCCTAATTTTAAAATAAAAGGGCTAACAAAATAATCAGAAAAGCCAAACAGTTTCATATAATAAAAGTTGGTAGCAAAAACTAGAATAAAGAAATATCCAACCACAAATATTTTAATAAATAAATTTTTTCTAAACAACAAAACCCCTGTGAACCAGTAAATAACAAATAATAAAAAACCTAGTGATTCTAATATTACAAAATATATAAAATTATTTGTAATCAAATACATAATATAAAATACTGAAATTATAAAAAAGATAAAAGAGCCAATATATTTAACCTTAGGATAATAATTATTTATTTGCATATAATTGCTAGAAAATAACAAAGCAAAACCAAACGTTAAAAAATGGGATGTAGCCACCATATAACTGATAAAATTTTCAGAATATCCTAATAAACTTAGCATGCCGTCACTTACAAAAATCGTAACTGATATTGAAGCTAAAAACAAACTGTATAGTATAAATATTCTTCTTCTTAGATTTAAAAAATAAAGAATATTTAGTACAATTGTTATAAAAGCAAAGCCAAAATAAAAACCAATAAATAAAAAATTATTTTTTTCTTCATTAACTAATGAAGAATACGTTTTTACTTCAATAGGAATTAAGGCTTCTCTATAAGCCTCTACTCTTAAATAAATTGGTGCAGAACTTGAAGTCTTATAAGTAGGGTAACGTTCTTTTGTTAATTTGACAAGTTCTTTATTTCCTTGAAAACCTTTAGTATTTACAATTTTGTAATTTAAAACATGAACAATATAGCTACTCTTTTCTTTCTTGAAATTTTCTATTTTAACCCAAAAAACACCATTATTTAAGCCTTGGTTAATTGGCCCATTGTATGTCTTAAAATTTACAGAATCAATATTACTTATATTTAAATCTTGTTTTAAATCATGAAAATACGAGATTTTTGTTTGAGAGAAACTCAAAGCTGTAAAAATCAAAAAAAATGTATATATAAGTTTTCTTCTCAAAAATTAGAATATTAGTAGGTGTTATTTTCTGTTTTATTTAAAATAATTTAGTTTGACTTTCGTCATCGTTTTTTTTAACTTCTGCTTTCTTTTTTGCAATTGATTTTTGCAATGCAATTCTTGCTTTTTCTTCAGGAGAAACGTTTTCTGCTATTGGTTTATTTATTGTAACTTCAGGAACATCAATAGGTAATTTATCTTCAACTTCCTCTTCACCTACAAGTTCTATTTCTTCTAATTTATCTTCTTCAGGTTCTTCAAAAGGTAAAGCTTCCAATAAATTTACTTGTTTAATTTTCTCTGCAGTCAATTGGTTTCCTTGTGCTTTTATTCCCTTAACAGCTATAAATTCCTCAAGATTTACTTCTTCATTTTCTAGACTTCTTTTAGAATACACAACTTCTACAATTGGTCTATAATCTGTAGCAACTATTTCTAATTGGGATTTTGGATGTTCAGAAATAAATACTTCTTCTTTTTCTGGTATTTCAATTAAAAACCGTTTGATATAATAACGTTCTTTTTCTCCATCAAAATAAATCGCAGAAATTGGCTTATTCGGTTTCCATTTTTCTAGAACAATCATATCACTTTCAAAATGCATCGCTAAATCTGGTTTTACCGCTTTGGCTTTACCATTTTGTGTGATGATTAACAATTTATCTTCTGCTTTAAACTCTCCTAACAATTCTCCTCTTTCATCAACATTTAAGCGTTGTACAGCATCGTCAAACCAAATTTTTCTTGGCTTTAAAGTAGAAACACCTTCCGATTTAAAGTCAATAGATTTTATAGTGTACTTTGTAATGGTATTTCCACGAACAGCTCTTCCTTTTACGGCTAAATCAGCAAAATCAATATCCCATTTTAGTTTTTTTACGCTACCTACAGATCGTAAATTAACAGTAACAACTTCTGCTTCTCCGTTAGGGTTTGCTGTAAAATAATGTACTATAGAACCTTTATTTCCGTTTGTTAAATCGTATTCTTTATCTCTTGTTACAGAAGTAACATTAAAACGTTTCATATAAGACGGACCTCGACTACCATCTCTATACATAAAGTTATAAACCGTTCTTTTATCTTTCTTTTTAAAGACTGCAACATGAATAATATCTTTACCAACAAAAGTTTTAGCATCTACTTTTGTAACCATCATTTTACCATCTTTTCTAAAGACAATAATATCATCTATATCTGAACAATCTGTTACAAACTCATCTCTTTTTAATGAAGTACCAATAAAACCTTCTTCTCTATTTACATAAAGTTTTGCGTTATTCATAGCTACTTTTGAGGCAACAATATCATCAAAAATTCTAATTTCTGTTTTACGCTCCTTTCCTTTTCCGTAAGTATCTTTTAAGCGTTTAAAATAATCGATAGCAAACTCAACAAGATTCTCTAAATGACTTTTTACAACTGCAATTTTATCTTCTAAACCTTCTATAAATTGTTTGGCTTTGTCAATATCAAATTTCGATATTTTTTTGATTCGTATTTCTGTTAAACGCGTAATATCTTCTTCGGTAATTGCCCGTTTTAAATGTTTGATATAAGGCTGTAAACCTTTATCAATTGCTTCAATTACTCCTTCCCAAGTTTCTTCTTCTTCAATATCTCTATAGATTCTATTTTCTATAAAAATTCTTTCTAATGATGAAAAATGCCATTGTTCTTCTAGCTCGTTTAACTGAATTTCTAATTCTTTTTTTAATAAATCAACCGTTAAATCTGTTGAATGTTTTAACATTTCTGAAACACCAACAAATACTGGTTTATTATTTTCTATAGTACATGCTAAAGGAGATATTGAATTTTCACAATTTGTAAAGGCATATAAAGCATCAATAGTTTTGTCTGGAGAAACATTTGGTGGTAAATGCACTAAAATCTCTACTTCTGCAGCAGTATTGTCTTCAATTTTTTTGATCTTAATTTTTCCTTTTTCATTGGCTTTGATAATACTATCAATTAATGATGTAGTTGTTGTTCCAAAAGGAATCTCATTTATAACTAAGGTTTTTTTATCGAGTTGATGAATTTTGGCACGAATACGTACTTTTCCACCTCTTTTACCATCATTATAATTGGTAAAGTCAGCAATTCCGCCCGTTAAAAAATCAGGTACTATTTTAAAACTTCTACCTTTTAAATATTTAATAGAAGCATCAATTAATTCAATAAAATTATGTGGTAATATTTTTGTAGACAAACCCACTGCAATTCCCTCTGCACCTTGTGCTAATAAAAGCGGGAATTTTACAGGTAAATCTATAGGTTCTTTTCTTCTTCCGTCATAAGATAGTTTCCATTCTGTTGTTTTTGGGTTAAAAACAACATCTAATGCAAATTTAGACAAGCGTGCTTCAATATATCTTGATGCCGCAGCTCTATCTCCCGTAAGAATATTTCCCCAGTTTCCTTGCATGTCAATCAGCAATTCTTTCTGACCAATTTGCACCATGGCATCTGCAATAGAAGCATCACCATGTGGGTGATATTGCATGGTATGCCCCACAATATTTGCCACTTTATTGTAACGACCATCATCCAAATCTTTCATAGAATGCATAATTCTACGTTGAACAGGTTTTAAGCCGTCTTCTAAGGACGGGACCGCTCTTTCTAAAATCACATAGGAAGCATAATCTAAAAACCACTCTTTATACATTCCTGTAACCTTAGTAATGGTTTCTTCTTGAGGATTTTCGTCCTCATTAATCAATTCTTCTTCGTGTTCGTTTTCGTTTATTTCTTCACTCATGATAGAGAAATAATTATTTTTTTGATTCTTTAGTTTTTATTTGCAATGAAATGATGATTAACAATCCTGCTAAGACACCAAAAATAGCACCTGAGTTTTCTTTGTTTGATATATGATTCCAATCTATTTGAAATAGCCAAAACAATAAAAATAGTGCAAATAATCCAGAAATAATATTCTTAATTAACTTTGTATTATACTTCTTCTTCGACATAGTCTAACTCAACTTTTAAATTCTCTATGATAAATTTTTGTCTATCTGGTGTATTCTTTCCCATATAAAATTCTAACATTTGTTCAATAGACATTTCTTTGTCTAACATAACAGGATCTAAACGAATATCATTTCCTATAAAATGTACAAATTCATTTGGAGAAATCTCACCCAAACCTTTAAATCGAGTTATTTCTGGCTTTCCTCTTAATTTTGCAATTGCTTCACGTTTCTCTTCATCAGAATAACAATAAAAAGTTTGTTTTTTATTTCTAACTCTAAAAAGAGGTGTTTCTAAAATATACAAATGTCCTTCTTTGATTAATTCTGGAAAAAATTGCAAGAAAAAAGTAATTAATAATAAACGAATGTGCATCCCATCTACATCTGCATCGGTTGCAATTACAATATTATTATAACGTAAATCTTCTAAACCATCTTCTATATTTAAAGCTGCTTGTAAAAGGTTGAATTCTTCGTTTTCGTACACAATTTTTTTACTCAATCCGTAAGAATTTAAAGGCTTTCCTTTTAAACTAAAAACGGCTTGGGTATTTACGTTTCTAGATTTTGTTATAGAACCAGAAGCAGAATCTCCCTCAGTAATAAACAACGTAGTTTCTAAATAGTTTTCTTTTTTAACATCACCCAAATGAATTCTACAATCTCGTAATTTTTTATTGTGTAAACTGGCTTTTTTTGCTCTATCTCTAGCTAATTTTCGAATTCCAGAAAGCTCTTTACGCTCTTTTTCTGCCTGAACAATTTTTTTCTGCAGCTTGTCTGCTACTTCTGGGTTTTTATGTAAATAATTATCTAATTGAGTTTTAACAAAATCGTTAATATAGGTTCTTACTGTTGGTAATTTACCTCCCATTTCTGTAGAACCTAATTTTGTTTTTGTCTGACTTTCAAAAACGGGTTCCATTACTTTAATTGCAATTGCAGAAATAATAGATTTACGCACATCTGAAGCCTCAAAATTCTTTCCGTAAAACTCACGTATTGTTTTTACAATAGCTTCTCTAAATGCTGCTTGATGAGTTCCACCTTGCGTGGTATGTTGTCCATTTACAAAAGAATGATATTCTTCTGAATATTGTGTTTTACTATGTGTGATGGCAACTTCAATATCATCTCCTTTAAGGTGAATTATTGGATATAACATATCATCTTGATTGTTATTATCTTCCAATAAATCTTTCAATCCATTTTCTGAAAAAAACTTTTCACCGTTAAAAATAATAGTTAAACCAGGATTTAGATACACATAGTTTTTTAGCATCTTAGCTACATATTCACTTCTGAATTTGTATTTCTTAAAGATTTCTTCATCTGGAATAAAAGAAACTTTTGTTCCTTTTCTTCTTGATGTTTCTTCTAAAAAATCTTGATTTTCTAAATTTCCTTGACAAAATTCGGCCGAAGCAGATTTTCCATCTCTAGAAGATTCAACTCTAAAAAAAGAGGAGAGTGCATTTACTGCTTTGGTACCAACACCATTTAAACCTACCGATTTTTTAAACGCTTTAGAGTCGTACTTACCACCCGTATTCATTTTAGAAACTACATCAACAACCTTTCCTAAAGGAATTCCACGTCCATAATCTCTAACTGTAACTTTACTTCCTTGTATAGAAATTTCGATGGTTTTCCCTGCACCCATCACATATTCATCAATAGAATTATCTAAAACTTCTTTTACAAGAATGTAAATTCCATCATCAGCAGAAGAACCATCTCCTAATTTACCAATGTACATTCCTGGACGCATTCTAATATGCTCTTTCCAATCTAATGACCGAATATTATCTTCTGTATATTTTGTTTCTTGACTCATAAAAATCTCTTTCTACTATTACCTTTGAAGTACTTGCTAAAATAGCATTTAACCGATTAAAATAAAATGCCTTTGCTAATTAGTTATTAACAGATTTTCAACGAAATTATAGCTATAAAAGCTAATTTAAAAAACACAAAAGGCAACAATCTGTTTTATTTTTAAACAATTAGGTTTTTATTTATACTTTTATTTACTTTTGACACAATTAATAAAATATTTTACATTGGAAAGAACACAACTTTTAGAATTAGCAAATAAGTACGGAAGTCCTTTATATGTTTACGATACCGAAAAAATTGAATCTCAATACAAAAGATTAACTGATGCTTTTAGTAGCGTAAAGAATTTAAAATTGAATTATGCTGTAAAAGCACTTTCTAATATTAATATTTTAAAGTTTTTTAAAAATATGGGAGCTGGTTTAGATACCGTTTCTATACAAGAAGTACAGTTAAGTTTAACAACAGGAATAGATCCTAAGAAAATTATTTTTACGCCCAATGGTGTTTCTTTAAATGAAATTGAGAAAGTTGCTAAACTAGGTGTACAGATTAATATTGATAATCTTTCTATTTTAGAGTTATTTGGACAAAAACACCCAGATATTCCTGTTTGTGTTCGTATCAATCCTCATATTATGGCAGGCGGAAACTCTAAAATCTCTGTAGGTCATATCGATTCAAAATTTGGAATCTCTATTCACCAAGTTCCACATATAAAACGTGTTGTAGAAAATACCGGAATGAACATTAACGGAATTCATATGCACACAGGTTCTGATATTCTAGATATTGATACATTTTTACGTGCAACAGAAATTTTATTTGATGTAGCTAAACAGTTTGAAAATATCGATTTTATAGATTTTGGAAGCGGATTTAAAGTGCCTTATAAAGAAGGAGATATTTCTACAGATATTGAACAATTAGGATTACAGTTATCAGAAAGATTCAATGGATTTTGCAAGGAGTATGGCAAGGAAATTACTTTAATGTTTGAACCAGGTAAATTTTTAGTTTCTGAAGCGGGTGTCTTTTTAGCTAAAGTAAATGTTGTTAAACAGACAACCTCTACAGTTTTTGCTCATGTAGATTCTGGTTTTAACCACTTAGTTAGACCCATGATGTACGACTCTTATCATCATATTACAAACATTTCAAACCCAGAAGGTAGAGATCGTTACTATTCGGTTGTAGGTTATATTTGTGAAACAGACACCTTTGGTTCTAACAGAAGAATTGCAGAAATTTCTGAAGAAGATGTTTTATGCTTTCACAATGCAGGTGCATATTGTTTCTCAATGGCCTCTAATTATAATTCTAGATATTTACCGGCAGAAGTTATGGTATACAAAGGAAAAGATTACTTAATTAGAAAAAGACAAACTATGCAAGACATACTTCATAACCAAGAGGTAATTGCTTTTCCTGAAAAAAATATTACTAAAAAAGAAAAAGCATCTCTATAATTAAACGCTCTTTTTAGACAAAAAAAGGTTTCAAAAAACTACTTTACATTTTTGAAACCTTTTTTTATGGAGTATTAATTTACATATTTATTACTTTAACTACTTTTGAATTATTGATAGTAACAAAATAAACTCCTTTAGAAAAACTTGAAAAATCTATTTCAGTTTTTGTCTTATTTACACTTTTTTTATAATATAATACTTGTCCTAACAAAGAACTCACTTTTAAAGATTGAATTGGATTCATATTACTTTCAATATTTAAAGTGGATTGGATTGGATTTGGATAAAAACTAACATTCAAATCTAGTCCTATTGTTTCTGTTGATAAAGCTGTATCATTATTTACACCAAAAGTTGGTGCTTGAATGACAAAATTTCCTGTTCCATTTGGATTTCTTGCATAACTCATATCATCCGTTTGTGCTCCAAAAGTTATATTTTCAATTATTGTACCATCTGCATAAGACAAAATTGCACTTTCACCACCTGCAGAAAATTTTATATCTGCATGCAATCCTTCTTGATCATCATCTTTATCACACCAAACAATTAAATAACTATCTGGAGCTATTGTTAATCCTTCCGGAAATTTCCAAACTAATAAATCATCTGGATCATCAGATAAATACAAATTATCTAAGCTTAAGGTTTCCGAACTATTGTTATATAATTCTAACCAATCATCATATTCTCCATCTTGATCTGTTATGGTTGTTTCATTTGAAGCCATTATTTCATTAATAACAAGATTTCCTTCTGTAATTGTTGAGTAAGTTGCCTCAATTGTGTGAAATTCATATTCTGCTCTTGCAGGAGAGAAAGATCCAATATTATCATTTTCTGCATATATATAATAATGCATATAATCTGCATCTATAATTACATCAGTTCCATAGATATTATCTCCTGCTGTACCATCATTATGAGCACCATCATCATACATCAAAACTTTTCTAAATGGCTTGGTTTCATCAATTCTATATCCTAAATAAACAGCATCTGTATTTGTATCCGATATATTAGCTGTAATCGTAATTGTGTCTCCAATGGTTGGTATAGAAACAGAAGATCCTACATCGCTAATTGTTGGCTGTATATTATTAAAATCTGTTTGAGATAATAAATGAGTACTTCTTTCACTCATTAAATTGGTTAAACCAGGAGCCGTATTATTACCTACATTATAATCCGTAGTAATGTTTCCTGTAAATTGCGCATCTGTATAAAACTTATTGGTATCTGCAGTTACAGCTGTAGCAATAATTGATTGGTAGTCATTTGCTAAAGTTAAGTAGTTAGAATTACTTATGTTTTCAATTAAAATTGTTTTATAATGTGCTAAATACATTCTCTTATATTTTGGCACTGCCATCAATTTAGAAAACAAAGGAAAACCATCATCATTGATGTGTAATAAATGATCTAATTTAGCTTTATCTGTAGTCGTACTTAAACCACTATTACCAGGACCACCTGGACCTCCAGGTCCTCCGCCTCCTGGGCCACCTGGACCTCCGCCAGTACTACTTTCTCCTGTCATACTAAATGTTCCAAAAGACATATTTAAATCCCACATTACGGGTTTAAATTGATTATTATCATCTTTATATAAATAATAGTTTTGTTTAAATTCTCCTATATAACTATCTAGATTTACCAAAACATTATTTAATGCTAACATCCAAATAGCCATATCGACATCAATCACATTTTCAATATTTTCAATATCATTATTTAAAATATTTGTCAGTTCTATTAACTCATTCCAATGTGCTATTTCGACTGTTGGATCTTCTTCATCATCCGATTTAATTTCATAAGCATCTTCGTAACTAGAAGAAGCTGTTCCTAAATATTCTAAACTAGGTAAAACTGTAGATTCTGGACCCGCTCCATCCGGAGGACTACAACTAAAAAAAGCATTTTTCTTAGAATTAAAATGCTTATTTACAAACTTCTTAGTAATCGCTTCTGTATTTGTATACAGTCCTAATAAAGTTCCATTTACATAAACATTTGCATAATTTGCTTGTGGTGCGTCCATGTATTGATTTACAATAGAATAAGCAACGGTTTCTCTTACAAACGATGGGTCTGCAAAAACATTTGCCAATTTAATATCTGTATAGCCTTGATATTCTTGATCTACATAAGTATCTAATTCTATATGAAACGGATTTTTTACTTCGTTAGCATTGTATGAACTATTTCCTTTATACTTTACTCCCACACTATAAAAAGTAGTTCCATTAATTGTTACAGATGTTGCTTCTGTGTAATTATTCTCTCCTGCTTTTTCTGTATCTAGTAACTGATCCCAATTACTTTCTTCAAACACAATTTCGATGGTTTGAATTGTATTTATATCATACAAATCTTGAGAAAACCCTACAGAAGTAATTAGAAACATCAGTAAGAGTTGGGTAATTTTTTTCATTATTTTTAATTTTTATTTCGGTTGTATATTATATAGATGTTTTTATTAAAAAAAACTTGCAGAAAATTTATTATTTTTTTCTATTTTTCAATTTATAATTACTTTTTAACTATTATGTCCAATACCCATTCATGAAAATTCAACTTTCTACAACTAAAAATATTCCTGCCATAATGGAAATTATAAATGATGCAAAACATCTTTTGGCCTCATTAAATATTGATCAATGGCAAAATGGCTATCCAAATGCAGCACAAATAGAACAAGATGTTCAAAATGGAGAAAGTTATGTTGTTGTTAATGATAAAAATCAAGTAATGGCAACATCTATGTTTACTACAAACCCAGAACCCACTTACCTATTTATTGATGGGAACTGGTTGGTTGATGAACATAAAGTTTACGGAGTAATACATAGAATGGCCATTAAAAAAGAGTTCAGAAAATTAGGCTTAGCAACTTTTCTTTTTGATGCTTTTCATCAACAATTAAAAAATAAAAACATAAAAAGCTTAAAGATTGATACACATGAAGACAATCTTGGAATGCAGTCTTTAATCAAAAAATTAGGATATCAATATTGTGGAATCATTTACACAGATTATGGCGCAAAAAGATTGGCTTTTGAGAAAATAATTTCTTAAAAATACGTCATTTGTCGTATTGATAAAAGTATAAATCTCTCATAATTTTGAAAACTAATATTTTAATATCAATCTTATGAAAAAAGCTTCACTCTTATTAATTCTATTCTTATTTTTTCAATCTTTAATTTACTCGCAAAATGGAATTTGTGAGGGTGGAAACTGCAAAAATGGCTTTGGCCATCACTATATAAAAACAACCAATGAAATTTATCATGGATATTTTAAAGATGCCAAATATAATGGTATTGGAATGTATAGCAATAATGAAGGCATGTACTATAGCCAATTTACAAATGGTAAAATGAATGGTTATACCGTGTATTATCAAAAAGGAAATATTTCAGCAGGAAATTTTATTAATGGTATAAAAAACGGTGTACATTTTATAAATGCTGATAAACAAGGTAGTATTGATAGAATTGTGGTAACCTATGAAAAAGGAAAGGAGTTGAGTAGAGAATTCCTTAAAGTAACCTCAGAAAATTTTAACAGCGGTAAAGACTGTATATCTGGAGATTGCGATAATGGAAACGGTATATTCTTAATTAAAGCCCAAAATGTATTAGTGATTGGTAAATTTGAAAAAAATGCTATGGTAGAAGGAGAGTATTTAAATATTCAGTATGGAGAATCAGATTATTTTGCAGTACCAAAAGACTTGACCAACCCTTATTTTAAATTCTCGAAATTACCTATGAAAGAAGGAGGCCTTCTGGAGATTGCTGCCATGTATATTACAAGTAAAAAAAATGGGCAAGCAGTTATGTATCAAACCAAATCAAAAGAAATTAGTGGTGTTATTTATAAAAATGATGAACTTGTAAAATAAGAAATAAACGAAATAACAATTATATTTACAACCTCATAAATTCATTTTTATGAGGTTTTTTTTTCTGATAAAATTCAAATAAAAAAATGCAAATACTTCAATATATAGTTCAGCAAACACAACTTTCTTCTAAATCTGTAGAAAACACTATTTCATTGTTAAATGAAGATGCTACAATTCCTTTTATATCTAGATATAGAAAGGAAATGACTGGTAATTTAGATGAAGTAGAAATAGGAGAAATTGTTAAGTTTAAAGAAATTTTTGAAACTTTAGAAAAACGAAAAAAAGCCATTCTAAAAGCTTTAGTAGAACAAAATGTTTTAACATCAGAATTAGAGCAAAAAGTAACTACTTCTAGAGACTTAATTACTTTAGAAGATTTGTATTTACCTTTTAAGAAAAAGCGTAAAACCAAAGCAGAAACTGCACGTTTACAAGGTTTAGAACCCTTGGCAAAAATGATGATGAGTCAGCGTGTAAACGATTTAGAACATACAGCCTCTAAATACACATCCAACGAAGTTGAAACTATTGAAGAAGCTTTAGAAGGAGCAAGATTTATCATTGCAGAATGGATTAATGAGCGTACAGATATTCGTGGAAATATTAGAAGAGAACTAGAAAGACATGCTACGATTTCATCAAAAGTGGTAAAAACTAAAAAAGATGATGAAAAAGCACAAAAATTTAAAGATTATTTTGATTGGAGTGAATCTTTAAGCAGAATTCCTTCTCATCGATTTTTAGCCATTTTAAGAGCAGAAAGTGAAGGTTTTATTCGTGTTAAAATAGAAATTGATAATGAAAGAATGCTTCAAAAAATGGAAGAAAGAATCATTAGAACTCAAAACGAATGCACACCTCAAATAGAACTTGCCATTAAAGACGCTTTTAAACGTTTGTTATTTCCTTCTTTGTCTAACGAAAGGCTATCACTTGCCAAAGAAAAAGCAGATGAAGAAGCAATTACCGTATTTTCTAAAAACTTAAAACAATTACTTTTAGGCGCTCCTTTAGGCGAAAAGAGAGTTTTAGCTATTGACCCTGGTTTTAGATCGGGTTGTAAAATTGTATGTTTGAATGCACAAGGAGGTTTAGAACATAACGAAACTATTTTTCCGCATGCCCCACAAAATCAAACCATAGAAGCTATCAAAAAAATAAGTTCTTTGGCAGAAGCCTATAAAATTGAAGCCATTGCCATTGGAAATGGAACAGCATCTAGAGAGACTGAGCAATTGCTAAAGAAAATTCAGTTTAAAAATAACATTGAGGTATTTGTTGTTAGTGAAGCTGGTGCTTCTATTTATTCTGCTTCTAAAATTGCCCGAGATGAATTTCCTAATTACGATGTTACGGTTCGTGGTTCGGTTTCTATTGGACGTAGACTACAAGATCCTTTGGCAGAATTGGTAAAGATTGATGCTAAATCGATTGGTGTTGGCCAATATCAGCACGATGTAGATCAAACAAAACTAAAAAAATCATTAGATACCACAGTAGAAAGCTGTGTTAACACTATTGGTGTAAATATTAATACCGCAAGTGAATCTTTATTGAGTTATGTTTCTGGAATTGGACCAAAATTGACAAAAAATATTGTGAATTACAGAAACGAAAACGGCTCTTTCTCATCGAGAAATGAAATTAAAAAAGTTCCTCGTTTGGGCGGAAAAGCCTACGAACAAGCCGCTGGTTTTTTAAGAATTAAGAATGGAAAGAATCTATTAGATGATTCTGGAGTGCATCCCGAAAGTTATGCTTTGGTAGATAAAATGGCAAAAGACAATCACAAAAAAGTGTCAGAACTTATTGGAAATAAAGAGTTGATTCAAAAAATAAATTTAAAAAGTTATATTACAGAAACGGTTGGTTTACCCACTTTAGAAGACATTGTCAAGGAATTAGAAAAACCAGGAATTGATCCAAGAGGAAAAGCAAAACTGTTTTCTTTTGATCAGAATATTAAAACAATTGCTGATTTAAGAACAGGACAAATCTTGCCCGGAATTGTAAATAATATTACTAATTTTGGATGTTTTGTCGATATTGGTATCAAAGAAAGTGGTTTAATTCACGTTTCTAATTTATCAGATACTTTTGTAAAAGATATAAACGCTATTGTGAGTTTACAGCAACAAATTACTGTAAAAGTATTAGAAGTGGATGTAGTGAGAAAACGAATTCAGTTAGCTTTGGTGAAGTAAAAAATAATCTTCAAATTCATATGGATTAAGCTTATAATTTATTAGGAATCGTTTCTAAAGAAGAAATCCAATTTTTAATTAAATCAATACCTTCTTTGTGCAACAAATTTTTACCAATTTCTGGCATTACAATATCAGGTTCTAAATGTTTCATCCTATACAACAAAATAGATTGAGAGGGTTTACCTATAACAATATCATAAGATAAATTTCCAGATCCTTTCCCTGCTGCCACTGGTGATTTATTGATACCAATTTTATAATTATCTTTTTCTTGATACATTAAGTGTAAACCTGATGTTTTAGCAGAACCACCTGCTTGATGACAATGTGCACAATTAACATCTAAATACGCTCTTGCTCTTTCATTTAACGACCCAGAATTGGTGTCTAAATAATTTGGTAATTTAGAAATTGCTGTTAAAGAACTTATCCCTTTTAACATCTCATAATTTTTTAAATACCCTAATTGATTTTGCGTAATTGAATCAAACAGATTATTTCTATTTAACTGTCTTGGTGTTGGACCTAATGGAACTAATCGTTGATTTTTAACATGACAATTTTTACACATGTTAATATTGGGTACGGTATATTTAAATGCTATTTGTTTTTCATTTTGATTTGGTTTTTCTATAACCATATCAATATCCTTCCCTAAAATATACAAATAGGCTTCCGTTTGTGCTTCATTCCATATATAAGGTAATGTTTTCCATTCATTTGATTCTTTATCTTTTATCAATAGACGTGTTTCTATAATAACATCAGAATTGATGGTTTTTAAATCACTATTTTTATAATAAAAATTTTTAATAATTACAGTTCCCTTTGGGAAATCTAAGGCTGTTTCATCCGTTTTATAGGCCGCTGATGTTCCTTCCGGAAAAGAAATAAAACGCTTTTTAGAGGCATAATCCGTAAATAAAGGCGAGTTTAATTCGTAAGGAATAATTTGTTTTGTTGCTGGAATTAATTGATTTATTGGTTGTTTGAAAAAACCATAATCAGAAAGTTTTTTTAATCCAATATCATCATAACTCACTAAGGTATCTTTAGAAGTTAAAAGTCCAGAAACACTTACATATTCATCAATTTTAGTTGAACTATTTTTAGTTTGACAACTTATTATCAATAAAGTAGAAAGTAAAAAACTACTTACACATAAATTTCGAAACATCGCTCGTAGTATTTTTAAAATCATTTAACACATCCAAACTAAAAAAAGAAACATTTTCGTTTTCAAAACAAATAGCATCACCTTCTTTTGGATCTTTTACTCCATCCCAAAGTACGTCTATCGTTTGAAAGGGTTTCTTAAACAATAAAATTCTACCAAAATCATTGTTAATTGTTGGGAAAATATGAGAATCTGCATACGCATTTTTTCCAATTTTTATTTTTCTTGGATATGGATTGTAATTTTTATCTGATAAATATTTATCATTAATCCCTCTAGTTGAACCAACAACATCATCAGATTCTGTTTCTAAAGAAGATGCATTACGCTTTCCCATTTCATATATCAACACATAACTAGCAATAGCAATAGACACTGTTTTATTATCTTTAAAAATATTGTCATGAATATATACTTTTTCAGTTCCTAAAATCAAACTTCCTGTTCCGCTAGGTACTTGCCCAACAATAGAACCTTTTGCCGCAAAGTTTTTAGTATTATTTTGATAAATTTCGTTATTATAAACTTCTACATTCGAACCATTTTGAGTCAATCCTGGCAAATCAAACACTAAAATTCCACCTGTATTTTCATAAGATTTATTACCAAATATTTTAACATTTTTAGAATTTTCACTTTCAATACCAGCAACATTATAAAAGACTTCATTATTACTTATAGTAACATTATTAGACTGACCTACATAAATCCCTGCATCTGAAGAACCAATAGACCTACATTGATCTATGATAACATTATTGCATAGAACAGGATAAAAAGCATACGCCCCATTATCTTCACTTACTTTACCCGTCCATGAACATTCTACATTTCTAAAAGTAATTCCATCGGTATCCATCACTTTTATATTATCTCCCTTAGCATTTTCAACAGTTAAATCTTGAATGGTTATTGATTTACTATTTGTAATTCTAATACCTTCTGCTCCTTTTGTTTGCCCTTCAAAATTTAAGACTGTTTTATGTATTCCCTTTCCTTTAATTGTTACATGACTTACCCCATCTAATATTAAAGATTGTGACAATGTAAAATGACCATCTGCTAATTCTATAACTGTACTGTCTTTAGCTAATAAGAATTTAGAAAGGATTTCATTTTCTTTTCCTTCTATATAATTTCTTTCAGGGTTATAAGATGGAGTTGGTTCACTTTTTAAAACAAAAAACAGAATTACAAGGCCTGTTATCAAAATTCCTAAAAAATATAATAGTTTTTTCACCTTGTTGTTTTTTTATATTATTGATAACAATAATACAAAAAATAAGACTAAACATCAATAAATAACTACTTTTATCAACTATTCATTATATTTAAAACATTTATTTGTAAAATTTCATAGTAAAAAAAATAGAAATATTAAAGATTTAAAATACTATTCAAATTTTAAATAAGTTACTGAAGGATTTATAAAATTTTATAAATATTTTCTTAAATTCGACCTCGTAAAAAGAATCAATGAAAGTCTGTATTGCCGAGAAACCAAGTGTTGCAAGAGAAAT
Source organism: Polaribacter marinus (assembly GCF_022662535.1). Lineage (GTDB taxonomy): Bacteria > Bacteroidota > Bacteroidia > Flavobacteriales > Flavobacteriaceae > Polaribacter > Polaribacter marinus. The sequence continues at coordinate 588,779 of NZ_JAKQYM010000001.1, read as the reverse complement.
TGCTAATATTCTAGGAGCCAACACAAAACGTGATGGTTACTACGAAGGCAATGGATATGCAGTAACCTATACTTTCGGACATTTATGTACACTTTTAGAACCTAAAGATTACAAACCACATTGGAAAAGTTGGGATTTGAACAATTTACCCATGCTTCCAGAACGTTTTGACACCAAAGTTACGGGCGATGCAGGAATTAAAAAACAATTTAATATTGTTAAATCTTTATTCGAAAAAGCAGACGTAATCATTAATTGTGGGGATGCGGGAACAGAAGGAGAATTGATTCAACGTTGGGTAATTAATCAATGTGGTTATAAAGGCGAAGTACAACGTTTATGGATTTCATCCTTAACAGAAGAAGCCATTAAAGAAGGCTTTAATAATTTAAAACCCGCAGAACAATACGATAACTTATATTATGCAGGCTATTCTAGAGCCATTGGTGATTGGCTTTTAGGTTTAAACGCAACGCGTTTGTATACGGTAAAGTTTGGAGGATATAAACAAGTATTATCCGTTGGTAGAGTACAAACTCCTACCCTAGCGATGTTGGTAAATCGTTATTTTGAAATTGAAAATTTTAAGCCGCAACCTTATTGGGAATTACAAACCACTTATAGAAATACACTTTTTAATTACGAAGACGGACGTTTTTTAAAACAAGAAGACGGACAAGTTTTAGCGAATAAAGTAAAAGAATCTGATTTTGAAATTGTTTCTGTCACCAAAAAGAAAGGAAAAGAATATGCTCCTAAATTATTTGATTTAACGGGTTTACAAGTATATTGTAATAATAAATTTGGATTTTCTGCGGATGAAACACTAAAAATGGTGCAGAAGTTATATGAGATGAAGGTAGTTACTTATCCTAGAGTTGATACTACTTTTCTACCCAATGACGTGTATCCAAAAGTGGTAGGAATTTTATCTAAATTAACCAATTATAGCGAATTGACACAACCGCTTTTAGGTCAGAAAATAAAGAAATCAAAACGTGTTTTTGATGATAAAAAAGTAACCGATCACCACGCAATTATTCCTACTGGAATTCAAGGAAATTTACAATACAATCAGCAACAAGTGTATGATATTATTACCCGTAGATTTATTGGTGCTTTTTATCCAGATTCTGATGTTTCTAATACTTCTGTTATTGGTAAAGCAGCAGATGTTCCTTTTAAAACTACGGGTAAAGAAATTTTAACTAAAGGATGGCGCGTTGCTTTTGAAACAGAAGAAAGCAAGATTAAAAAAGAAATGAATGAGAAACTAACTTTACCTTCTTTTGTGAAAGGAGAAAAAGGAGCTCATGAACCTTCATTTTTAGAAAAAGAAACAAAACCACCAAGAAATTATACAGAAGCAAGTTTATTACGCGCCATGGAAACTGCCGGAAAACAGGTAGATGATGATGAAATGCGCGAATTAATGAAGGAAAACGGAATTGGAAGACCTTCTACAAGAGCAAGTATTATAGAAACTTTATTCCGTAGAAAATATATTGAGCGTAAGAAAAAATTGGTTTTACCAACCCAAACAGGAATCGATTTAATTAATATTATTGATAATGAACTTTTAAAATCTGCCGAATTAACCGGACGATGGGAAAAACGTTTAAAAGAAATTGAACGAGGAGAATTCAATGCAGGAACATTTATCAATAACATGAAAAAAATGGTAGATGAATTGGTTTATGAAGTCCGTTCTAATACTTCTAAAAAACGAATTTCTTCCAATACTACTCTTGTTGAGAACTCATCAAAAGCTAAAAAAGATACTGAAACAAGTTCAGCACGTAAGAAAAAACAAGTTGTAGGTAAAACCTGTCCGAAATGTAAAAAAGGAATCATCTTAAAAGGATCTTCTGCTTATGGTTGTTCTGAATATAAAAACAATTGCGATTTAAAAATTCCTTTTGAAATCTATGGAAAGAAAGTTTCCGAAAACCAATTGATCCGATTGATTGATAAAGGTTGTACTACCAACCTAAAAGGTTTTATAACAGAAACTGGCAAAGTAGAAGGCTTAATTAGATTTGATGATGAGTTTCAATTAAAATTAGAGCCGAAAAAACAAGCTGTCACTTCGAGCATTTCGACTCCGCACAACAGAGACTCCTCTGAAAAAAAATCTGATAAAATAATTTGCCCCAAATGTAAAAAAGGAACCGTTTTAAAAGGAAAAACTGCCTATGGTTGTTCTAATTATAAAACAGGTTGTGATTTCGTTTTTACGTTTGATAACATCAAAAAAATTGCCAACGGTAAACCTTTAACCAAAGAGTTAGTTCTTAATATTATAACTTCAAATTAGCCTCTTTACTATTATTGCCTTACATTTATAAAAATTAAAGATTAAAGATTAAAGTAATAAATGGATTTCACAAACCCACTAGTGTATGGTGTTCCTTGTTTTTTAGGACTAATTTTAGTAGAACTTACCTATAGCAAACATCATAAAAAAGAAGAAAATAAAAAACTATATAAATGGAAAGATTTAGCTGCGAGCCTTACAATGGGTATTGGTTCTGCTATTTTGGCTCCTTTAACAAAAACGATTGCTGCCATTGTACTATTTAATTTTGTTTATGAAATTTTCAATCCAATTGTTGATGGAATTCGTACCAATATCATGGGATATGAATCTTTTGGATACGCTTGGTACATTTGGTTAATCTGTCAATTATTAGACGATTTTAGTTATTATTGGTTCCACAGACAAAACCATAATATTCGTTTTCTTTGGGCAGCGCATATTGTACATCATTCTTCAGATAATTTTAATTTAGGAACTGCAGTAAGAAATGGATGGTTTACTATTTTTTACAAACCTTTTTTTTATATGTGGATTACCGCCATTGGTTTCCCTCCAGAAATGTTAGTAGTTTGCTTAGGAATTGAAGCCTTATGGCAATTTCAATTGCACACCGTTTATATTGGTAAATTAGGTTTCTTTGATAAAATATTTAACACACATACCATGCACCAAGTGCATCATGCTCAAAATTTAGAATATATGGATAAAAATCATGGGGGATTTCTAAATGTTTTTGACAAAATATTTGGAACTTGGAAAGAGCTAGATGAAAATATTGATATTAAATACGGTGTTACTCATGCACCAAACTCTTACAATCCTTTGGTTATTTTAACACATGAATATAAAGATATTTGGAATGATATGAAAAAATCTAAAAACTGGTATCATAAATTCATGTATGCATTTGCAGCACCTGGATGGAGTCATGATGGAAGTACTTTGACCATTAAACAAATACGAAATGAAAATAGCAGTAATTCTATTATTGTTTAAATAATTGAATGGTATAATCTAGTAATTCAGCATCGCCAACTTTTCCATGCCCAGGAATGATATTTTTTATTTTCGGAAATGTTTCCTTTACTTTAGTAACCGTACTAGACCATTCAGAAATATTTGCATTTCCTAGATATCCCTTTTTAGCTTTTAAAGATTTAATCAGACATCCTCCAAAAAGTGTGTTTTCACTTTCTACATAACTAACTATATTGTCTTTTGTATGCCCTTCTCCTAAAAACTGAGTAATCACTTTATTAGAACCAAGCATCAAATCTAATCGTTTATCAAATCCATATAAAGGAACAGTAATACTATCTTTTCTAGCTAAATTTATAGTGCGATTGTTTGCATAAGAAGCTATATTCTGTTTATGAAATTCTTTTAACCCTCCTAAACAATCGTCATGAAAATGATTTACAATTATGCCATTTATCACAGACTGTTTAGAGGTTTTAATCCATTTTATCAACTCTTTAGAAACCTCATCAGTTGTTGGACTATCAAAAACCAAAGCTTTATTGTCTGTTATATAAATCATTCCATTACAAGGAACATAACCAAAATCATCGGTCTGTAAATAAGAAACATGTTTAAAAATATGAGGTGTAATTTGCTCTATAACTAAAGAATCTGTTTTATAAATTGTCTGATGATTCGTTTTTGTAGTACAACTAATAAGGCTCAATAAAACAGCAACTAAACTAAGAGCTTCTCTCATAACATATTTTTTAAATAGAATTGCTCTACTTTTTCTCTTGCCCAAGGTGTCGTTCTTAAAAATTTTAGAGAAGATTTATAAGTTGGGTTATTTTTAAAAGCATTGATATTTAAAGAATATCCTAACTCTTCCCAACCATACTCTTTATAAAGTTCCTCTAACATGGTTGCTAATTTTATTCCGTGTAACGGATTATTGGGTTGTTCTGTACTCATTTTTATTTTAAAAAAATTATAATAGTATCAAATGTAATGCTATTATTTTTTTCATTTCAAAAATATTAACAATTATTAGCAATCATTTATTCCTGATTTTTCAATAATTTAGCAAAAATTTTAAGATATTAATACATGAAAAATATTGCATTACATTCAATTCACGAAAATCTTGGAGCAAAAATGGTCCCTTTTGCAGGTTATAATATGCCTGTTCAATATGAAGGTGTTACAGCAGAACATTTAACAGTAAGAGAATCTGTAGGTGTTTTTGATGTAAGCCATATGGGTGAATTTTTGGTTGAAGGAGAAAATGCCTTAGCATTAATACAAAAAGTAACATCTAACGATGCTTCTAAATTAGAAATTGGTGACGCACAATATAGCTGTTTTCCTAATGAAGACAACGGAATTGTAGATGATTTAATATGCTACAGAATCAAAGAAAATACATACTTATTAGTCGTAAATGCTTCTAATATTGAAAAAGATTGGAATTGGATTTCTACATATAATAAAGAATTTAAAGCTGATTTAAAAGATTTATCTGAAGATTATTCTTTACTAGCAATACAAGGACCAAAAGCTGTTGAAGCAATGCAATCTTTGTCTTCTTTAGATTTAACTGAAATTGAATTTTATAAGTTTAAAATTGGTGATTTTGCAGGAATTGAAAATGTAATTATCTCTGCTACAGGATATACAGGTTCTGGTGGATTTGAAATTTACTGCAAGAATTCTGAAGTTGAACAAATCTGGACAAAAGTTTTTGAAGCAGGTGCTGATTATGGTATCAAACCAATTGGTTTGGCAGCAAGAGATACTTTGCGTTTAGAAATGGGGTATTGTTTGTATGGAAATGATATAGATGACACTACTTCACCAATTGAAGCTGGTTTAGGATGGATTACAAAATTTACCAAAGACTTTGTAAATCATGAAGCTTTAGCAAAAGAAAAAGAACATAAACCAGAAAGACGTTTAGTGGCTTTTGAATTAAATGAAAGAGGAATACCAAGACATGATTATGATATTGTTGATGGTAATGGAAACATAATTGGAAACGTAACTTCTGGAACAATGAGTCCTAGTTTAGGAAAAGGAATTGGAATGGGATATGTACCTAGATTATTTTCTAAATCGGGAACACAAATACACATACAAATTCGTAAAAAAGCAATTCCGGCTACGGTCGTAAAATTGCCTTTTTATAAAGGATAAAACAAGAAAAAAACAGATTCTATAAAAATTATAGGATCTATTTTTTTTGATTACAACATAAATTAATTATCAATTGGATTCATTAACTCAAATAGTTTTAGGAGCTGCAGTTGGAGAAGCTGTTTTAGGAAGAAAAATTGGTAACAAAGCAATGCTTTATGGTGCCATTGCAGGTACAATTCCTGATTTAGATATTATTTCTTCTTTCTTTGCAGATAAAGTTACAGCATTAGAAATACACAGAGGCTTTACACATTCAATATTTTTCTCAGCTCTTTTTGCTCCTATTGCTGCTTTTATTGTTAGCCAATTCGAAGCCTATAAAAACAAAAAAGATTGGTCTTGGCTTTTCTTTTGGGCTTTTATAACACATCCTCTTTTAGATGCACAAACAACTTGGGGAACGCAACTGTTTTGGCCTTTAGATATAAGACTCGCTTTTAAAAATATTTTTGTTATAGATCCACTTTACACTCTTCCTTTTTTAGTGTTTTTAATTTTAGCAATGCGTCAAAAAAAGACCTCTAAAAAAAGACGTTTTTATAATAATTGTGGATTGATTATTAGCAGTTCTTACTTAATATTTACTCTTATATTAAAATGGATTTCTTATCAAACTTATACCAAAGAATTGGCTGCTCAAAATATTCAATACATAGAAATAGAAACAAAACCAACACCATTAAATACTATTTTATGGACTGCAAATGTAGAAACAGACAATGCTTTTTTAATTGGACATGCTTCCTTTTTTGATCAAAATTCAATAAATTTCTCTCGTTACCCTAAGAACCATCATCTTTTAGGAGATTTAATAAATCACCCAAAAATGAAACGAATGATTGCCATTTCTAAAGGTTGGTACATCATCAATAAAGAAAAAAATAATTTATATTTTAATGATCTACGTTTTGGTGCACTAAGTATAAAACCAAATGCTACCAATTTCGTTTTTAAATATAAAATTGATGTCGATGACAATGGAACTCCTTTTTTTATTGAAGAACCCAAAAACAAACAAGACGGTCAAAAATTGTTATCAGAATTGTGGTTAAGAATAAAAGGAAATTAACTAGTTTTCTAACTAAAACAAAAAATATGTAAGGATTACAAAAAATAAACGATTACTTATAATTAAACCTTATATTAACAATATAAAACCTTAGATGAAAAAATCAATTACTACCCTGTTTATAAGTTTAATGCTTATAATAAGTTGTCAGAATAAACCTGCAGCAGAAAAGCAAATTAAAGAAGTAAAAAAAGAAAAAACATTTTCAAATAAAATTGAAATAGCTCATAAAAAAGCAAGTTTTTTAAAACACCAAGCTATACAATTTGAGGCTAATATTGAATTTGGAGGAAATGAAGTTTTCAATGCAAAAGTGAGCATTTCTACCACATCAGATATAGCAAAAATAACTTATAAAAATGGTGATGAAATTTTTGTAAACAAAGAAACTATTTTTGTTTCTCCAAGTTTAAAAGACAACGCTGGAGTTCGTTTTCATGCCTATACGTGGAATTATTTTTTCCTTTTTCCTTATAAATTAAGTGATAATGGTACAAAGTGGAATGATAATTTTAAAACAAAAGAAACAAATAACCCTTTTGATACTGCAAAATTAAGCTTTGGAGAGAATATCGGTGACGCACCAGATGATTGGTATATTGTGTATGCTAACAAAGAAAATAACCTTTTAGACCATGCTGCTTATATTGTTACTGTTAATAAAAGTACAGAAGCCGCTGAAGCAGATCCTCACGCAATTAAATATTTAAATTATAAAGAAGTTAGTGGTGTTCCTTTTGCTAGCAATTGGGAATTTTATGAATGGAACATAGAGCAAGGAATGTCTAATAAAATTGGAAGTGCAAAAATTACCAATATACAATTTATTGAAAATTTTAGAGAACACTTTTCGGTTCCAAAAAACTATATACAGAAATAAAATCTACAAAAAAATTCCCAATGAATATTCATTGGGATTTTTTTGTTTTAATTTCTAAATTTATTTCGAGTAATAATATTTTTTAATCGTTGTTTTAGATCTTCTCCTGTATCATAAATCATTTGTTCATTACTTGGAAAAGAAACAACACGTTGTGTTGTTAAATCTAAAAAAGATTTTTCTAAAGCTCTTTTATCGCCTTTATAATTTGCGTAAACATGCTGAAAAGAAAATTCAGTTTCTATAGGATATGTTTGTATTAGCTGATTTGTATTGAAATCTATGTACATTACTTGTCCAACAACTTTTGCCGTTTTGTATTGTGTAAATTGATATAATTGACAACGTGCATTTACAAACTTATCTACTTTAATTTTTTTTCCATTTTTATCAAGAACTTGATTTCCATTATCATCTAAAAGATATTTATAACCATCTTTTACCTGTTTTTCCTTTATAATTTCCTTCTCTCTTACTTGTTCAGGAGAAACTTGAATATTTCTAAGGTTTAATTCTAACCCAAAATCATAATTTATATTAGGATCTTTTCTTCCATGATATACGGTCCATAAATCATTTAAACCGTAAGTATCAAAATTTAATAAATCTTCTTCTAATCTTTTTGGAACCACTTTATCTGTTTCATTTTTCATAGAAACAAACACAAAATCCAATCCTCTTTCATGTGCAACATCCATTAAACTACGAGTGTCTTTAAAATTAGGATTTATTCTTTCTAAATATTCTAAATCTTCATAAGCATTTCTATAATCAAGCTTATTATCAGCATTAAATAACTTTTTTGCTTTTGCATATAAATAATCTGACAATTGATTTTTTGTTGCTATGATTTCATCATCATAATTATTAAATTGAAACTTAGCATCTCTACCTTCTTTAAGAATTGATAGAGGGAGTAGTGGTTTTATAACTTCTTGTCTATTTTTTAAATTTTCATACAAGACAAAAATAGTTTCTATATTTTCTGGGTTGCTCTCTTTTTTTAAAAAATTAATTCTGTCTAAATCTTTAGAAGTTGCTTTTGCATAAGCTTCTTCTAACATAAGTACGTATGGTTGATTTCCTTTCTTTACTTTGTTGCTTTTTAAATTATCAACAGCTAAATTAATAGCTTTATCATAATTTCCATTACTGATAGCTTCTTGTGTAGTTTTAACGCTACTACAAGAAATCATAAAAAAAATGGAGATGATTAAGAATAAAAAATTTTTCATAGTTATTTTTTTTATATAAAATACACTAGCTGTGTACCAAAGATTGATTACAAGCTATTAAACATTAAACCTAAAATGCATAATATCTCCATCTTTTACAATGTACTCCTTACCTTCTACTCTCATTTTACCAGCTTCTTTTACTTTCGCTTCAGAACCATAAGCTACAAAATCTTCGTAAGCAATAGTTTCTGCTCTAATAAAACCTTTTTCAAAATCTGTATGAATTACACCTGCAGCTTGTGGTGCAGTAGAACCAATAGGAATTGTCCAAGCTCTTACTTCTTTTACACCCGCTGTAAAATAGGTCTGTAAATTTAACAATTTATAAGCTGAACGAACTAATCTAGCAACACCAGCTTCTTCTAAACCGATATCTGCCAAAAACATTTGTCTTTCTTCGTAATCGTCTAATTCTGTAATATCTGCTTCTGTACCCACAGCTAAAACAATTACTTCAGCATTTTCATCTTTTACAGCTTCTTTAATTTTATCTACATAAGCATTTCCAGAAACAGCAGAGCCTTCATCAACATTACAAACATACAGTACTGGTTTTGCTGTAATAAATTGCAAAGGTTGTACAAACTCCATTTCTTTCTCAGAAAAATCTAAAGTTCTTACAGAAATCCCTTTTAATAAAGTTTCTTCAATTTTTAATAAAACAACCAGTTCTGCTTGTGCTTCTTTATTCCCCGTTTTAGCGGTTCTTTTTACACGCTCTAAACGTTTTTGAACAGTTTCTAAGTCTTTCAATTGCAATTCAAAATCGATCGTTTCTTTATCTCTAACTGGGTCTATAGAATTATCTACATGAATAATATTATCATTATCAAAACAACGTACTACATGTAAAATGGCATCTGTTTCTCTAATATTTGCTAAAAACTGATTTCCTAATCCTTCACCTTTACTAGCTCCTTTGACTAAGCCAGCAATATCTACAATTTCTACAGTTGCAGTTTGAACTCTTTCTGGGACAACTAATTCTTCTAACTTTTTTAAACGTGAATCGGGCACATTTACAACTCCTAAATTCGGTTCAATAGTACAAAAAGGAAAGTTGGCACTTTGCGCTTTTGCATTAGATAAACAGTTAAATAAAGTTGATTTCCCTACGTTTGGTAATCCTACAATTCCGGCTTTCATGTAAATATATTTTGCGTAAAAAAGAAAGTCTTTAACTTTAATTAATATACTTTCTTAAGTTTTAAGAATGCAAATATACTGTATCGTTTTATAAAAAAACATACATTTCTTAATGAAGTTAATTTAATAAAAATAATGTATAAAGTCTATAATTCATAAAAACCTCGAATTTCTTCGAGGTTTTTATGAATATCAAAATTTAAGACACATAACTAATCATTATGCATAAAACGTTGTTTCTCTAGTAACTCTTCTTCTGTTTCAACATGCTCATCATCTGGAACACAACAATCTACAGGACAAACTGCGGCACATTGTGGTTCATCATGAAAACCTTTACATTCTGTACATTTATCTGCTACAATAAAATAAACTTCATCCGAAACAGGTTCTTGATCTTCATCTGCATTTGCCGATTTACCATTTGGTAATACAATATTTCCTGTTAAATCTGTTCCATCAGAATATTTCCAATCATCTGCTCCTTCGTAAATTGCTGTATTTGGACATTCTGGTTCGCAAGCCCCACAATTTATACATTCATCTGTTATTATAATTGCCATAATTTTCTTTTCTGTTTTTGTACCTTTGCAATTGCAAAAATAAAGCCAAAATTATAGACAACCAAAATAAATGGATAGTATTCAAAATAGAATTAACGCTTTTGTAAAATTAGGTGATTTTTTAAGTCAATTTTCAAACGATAAACTAGAAAAAAAAGACAACATAGATCATAATGAGTTATTTTTTGATGGATTTAAGCATCAACTAAAAATTGCTCAAGAAAATAATTCTTGGTTTACCAGAGATAACCTTTTATTTGCCTTAGAGAGTTGGTCTAAAACATTAACAAAAAACAACTTAAACACTTGGATTACCAAAGAAAACATCTCTATAACCAAACCTAAAAAAGTTGCTATTATTATGGCTGGCAATATTCCTTTAGTGGGTTTTCATGACTTTATATCTGTCTTAATTACAGGACATTCTGTGTTGGTAAAACAATCATCTAACGATAAAAGTTTATTACCCTTTTTAGCCAAATATTTAGAATATGCTGAAGAAAGTTTTAAAGGAAACATCACATTTACAGAAGAAAAACTTACTAATTTTGATGCTGTTATAGCAACCGGAAGTAATAATACTGCACGTTATTTTGAATATTACTTTAAAAACAAACCCAATATTATTAGAAAAAGCAGAAATTCTGTTGCTGTTATTACAGGGAATGAAACAGAAGAAGACTTGCAAAAATTATCTGATGATGTTTTTCAATATTTTGGATTAGGATGTAGGTCTGTTTCAAAATTATACGTTCCGAAAGGATATGATTTTAATAACTTCTTTAACGGAATGTATGTTAAAAAAGATCTTATTAACAATGCAAAATATGCCAATAATTACGATTATAATAAAGCGGTATATTTGATGAGTGAATTTGATTTATTAGAAAATGGATTTTTAATGATTAAAGAAGATGAAAGTTATGCATCACCTATTGCAACTATTTTTTATGAATATTACGACAACTTAGATGATTTAAAAATTAAGTTATATGAAGACAGAGATAAAATTCAATGTGTCGTTTCTAAAGGTTTTATAGAAAATGAAATTGCTTTTGGTGAAACTCAAAATCCACAACTTTGGGATTATGCAGATGGAGTAAATACACTCGAATTTTTATCTTCAATTTAACTAATAATACAACAAAATAAAAAATGAAAAAACATAACTTTAGTGCTGGTCCTTGTATTTTACCCGAATCTGTACTACAAAAAGCCTCTGAAGCTATTGTTAATTTTAATAATGATAATTTATCTTTAATTGAAATTTCTCACAGAAGTAAACCTTTTGTTGATGTTATGGAAAATGCAAGAAGTTTAGCTTTAGAATTATTAGGGTTAGAAAACAAAGGCTATAAAGCCCTTTTTTTACATGGTGGAGCAAGTACTCAATTTTTAATGACTGCTTATAATTTATTAAACAAAAAAGCAGCATATTTAAATACCGGAACTTGGTCTGATAAAGCTATAAAAGAAGCAAAATTATTTGGAGAAATTGTAGAAGTGGCATCTTCTAAAGATAAAAACTTCAATTACATTCCTAAGGGATATAAAATCCCTACGGATGTAGATTATTTTCATTGCACAAGTAATAACACTATTTTTGGTACACAAATAAAAAACTTTCCTGAATTTAATGGAGTAAACGTTTGCGACATGAGTTCTGATATTTTTTCTCGTCAGTTAGATTTTTCTAAATTCGATTTAATTTATGCAGGTGCACAGAAAAATATGGGACCCGCAGGAACAACTTTAGTAATTATTAAAGAGGAAATTTTAGGAAAAGTAAACCGAGCAATACCGTCAATGTTAGACTATAAAGTACATATAGATAAAGACAGTATGTTTAATACGCCTGCTGTTTTTCCGATATATGTTTCTATGTTAACATTAGAGTGGTTAAAAGAACTAGGAGGAATTCCTTTTATTGAAAAAGTAAATAATCAAAAAGCAACTTTACTATACAATGAAATTGATAGAAATCCTCTATTTAAAGGATATGCTGCAAAAGAAGACAGAAGTCATATGAACGCAACTTTTAATTTAGTTGACCATTCTTTAACAGAAACTTTTGATACTATGTGGAAAGAAGCACAAATTAACGGTTTAAATGGTCACAGAAGTGTTGGCGGTTATAGAGCAAGTATGTATAACGCATTGCCCCTATTTAGTGTACAAGCTTTAGTGGATGTAATGCAAGAATTAGAAAGAAAAGCATAAAATGAAAATATTAGCAAACGATGGAATTTCACAAAGCGGAATTGACGCTTTAGAAAAAAAAGGTTTTGAAGTAATTAACACAAAGGTTGCACAAAATCAACTAGAAAATTATATCAACGAAAATAATATTGATGTAATTTTGGTTAGAAGTGCAACACAAGTAAGACAAGAGCTTATAGATGCTTGTCCGAGTATAAAATTAATAGGGCGAGGAGGAGTTGGCATGGACAATATTGATGTAGAATATGCTAAAGACAACGGTTTACATGTAATCAATACTCCAGAAGCGTCTTCTACTTCTGTAGCAGAATTAGTTTTTTCACATTTATTTGGAATGGTACGTTTCTTACATTCTTCTAATAGAGAAATGCCTTTAGAAGGAGACTCACGTTTTAAAGAATTAAAAAAAGCCTACGGTACAGGAATTGAATTAAGAGGAAAAACTCTTGGTATTATTGGTTTTGGAAAAATAGGTCAAGAAGTTGCAAAAATTGGTTTAGGCTTAGGAATGAATGTTATTGCTACCGATATTATGATTGAAAGCGCTCCTATATCTATTGATTTTTTTAACGGTCAAAAAATCACATTTAATATTAATACAATTCCCCAAGATGAATTATTAAAAGAAGCTGATTTTATTACACTCCATATTCCTGCACAAGAAGATTACATCATCACCAAAGATGAAATTGAAAAAATGAAAGATGGTGTTGGGATTGTAAATACTGCCCGTGGCGGAATTTTAAATGAAGTAGATTTAGTAAAAGCTATAGAAAGTGGTAAAGTACAATTTGCTGGTTTAGATGTTTTTGAAACAGAACCAACTCCAGCAGTACAATTGTTAATGAATCCAGAAATTTCTTTAACACCACACATTGGTGGCGCAACAAAAGAAGCACAAGATAGAATTGGTGTAGAATTAGCCAAACAAATTATAGAATTATTAAGCTAATTAATGGCAATTGTAAAACCTTTTAAAGCTGTTAGAGCTACAAGAGATAAGGTCGCAATGGTTTCCTCTAAATCATACGAAATTTATACTCCAGAAATGCTAAACTCAAAATTAGCTTTTAATCCGTATACATTCTTACATGTTATAAATCCTGGGTATAAATATCATAAACAAGATCTTAGTGGGGAACTGCGTTTTAAATTGGTACACAACCGTTATTTAGAATTTAAAGAGAACGAAATCTTTACACAAGATCAATCTCCTGCTTTTTATATTTACCAAAAAATAACACCAACCAATTCTTTTTGCGGTATAATCTCTGCCACTTCTGTTGAAGATTATAATAATAACGTAATCAAAAAGCACGAAGGAACTTTAAAAGAAAGAGAATTGTTATTTGAAAATTATTTAAAAAATACAGGTTTTAATGCTGAACCTGTACTGTTAACCTATCCAGATAATGATGTAATTGCTTCTATTATAAAAAAATACCAGCAACAAAGAGCAGAATACGAGTTTTCTACAACAGACAAAGAGTCTCATTATCTTTGGATTGTTAATGATGAAAATGACATCAAACAAATTATAGATGCTTTTAAAGAAATTGATACATTATATATTGCAGATGGACATCATAGATCTACATCTTCTTGTTTATTAGCTCAGAATTTAGCAAAAGAAAACCCAAATCATACTGGCAAAGAAGATTATAACTTTTTTATGAGTTATTTACTTCCAGAAAGTGAATTAAGTATTTATGAATTTAATCGTTTTATCAAAGATTTAAACGGCTTAACTCCGCATGAATTTTTAATAGAATTAGATACTTTTTTTAGAATTGAAAATCGTGGTCAAGAATTGTATAAACCTAAAGAAAAGCATCATTTTAGTATGTATTTAAATGGTGAGTTTTATGCTTTATACTTACGGAAATCAACCTATAATTTTACAAACGTTTTAAGTAAATTAGATGCACAAATTTTATATACAACAGTTTTAAAACCCATATTAGGTATAGAAGACATTAGAAATGCATCTAAAATTGTTTATTCACAAAATAAAACCGATAGCCTAGAATTGAAAACTAAAGTAGATACAGGAGATTTTAAAGTTTCATTTGGGATGTTAGCTACCACAATTTCTGAATTGAAAGAAATTGTAGATGCAGATTTATTGATGCCCCCTAAAACCACCTATATAGAACCTAAATTAAGAAGTGCTTTAACTATTTATGAATTCTAATATGATTGCCAAAAACTTACAACATATAAAATCTAATTTACCCGAAAATGTAACTTTAGTTGCCGTTTCTAAAACAAAACCTATTTCAGACCTACAAGAAGCTTACGATGAAGGGCAACGTATTTTTGGAGAAAACAAAATCCAAGAAATGGTAGAAAAATACGATGTTTTGCCAAAAGATATTCAATGGCATATGATAGGTCATTTACAAAGAAATAAGGTAAAATATATGGCTCATTTTGTAGATTTAATTCATGGGGTTGATAGTTTTAAAACCTTAAAAGAAATAAACAAGCAAGCCAAGAAACACGATAGGGTTATCCGCTGTTTATTACAAGCAAGAATTGCTGAAGAAGAAACCAAATTTGGACTTACTTTTGATGAAATTTCTTCGATTTTAGCTTCAGAAGAATTATTAGAATTAAAGAACATCAATATTGTTGGTTTTATGGGAATGGCAACATTTACAGATAATCAACAACAATTAAAAGGAGAATTTTTATCACTAAAAAACTTCTTCGACACACTTAAAGTTAATCACCCATCACTCAAAACCTTATCAATGGGAATGAGTGGCGATTATCAACTTGCTATAGAAAATGGTAGTAATATGGTTAGAGTTGGTAGCTCTATATTTGGTAATAGAAATTATAATACTTAAATTTCGCTCTAAAGAAAACGAATTTGTACGCAATTTTAGATATTGAAACTACAGGAGGAAAATTTAACGAAGAAGGAATTACTGAAATTGCTATCTATAAATTTGACGGACATGCTATTGTAGACCAATTTATTAGCCTTGTAAATCCTGAAAAAGAAATACAAGAGTTTGTTGTTAAACTAACCGGAATTAACAACAAAATGTTACGTAATGCCCCTAAATTTTATGAAGTTGCAAAAAGAATTGTAGAAATTACAAAAGATTGCATTCTTGTAGCACATAACACTTCTTTTGACTATAGGATTTTACGAACAGAATATAGGAGACTTGGTTTTGATTTTGATAGAAATACATTATGCACTGTAGAATTAAGTCAACAATTAATTTTAGATCAACCTTCTTACAGCTTAGGTAAACTAACAAAATCTCTTGGAATACCTATCACGGACCGTCACAGAGCTAACGGAGATGCATTGGCAACAGTACAATTATTTAAACTACTTTTAGAAAAAGACACCAATAAATCTATCATAAAAAACTCTATAAAATATTTTGATGGAAGAAAAGAAAAAGAAAAAAGCAAAAAACTAATAGAATCTACCCCTTCTATTTTAGGTGTATTTTATATACATGATAAAAAGGGGAAAATAATTTATATAGGAAAAGGAAAAGACATAAAAAGTGAAGTTACTAAATTACTTTTAAAAACTACAAGTCGCGCTTTAAAAATTCAAGAAAGAGCATTTTCTATAAGTTTTGATAAAACTGGAAATGAATTATTTACAACATTAAAATACTATTTAGAGTTAGAAAAATTATCTCCTAAATATAATATTACAAAAAAGAGAAAAATCACTACTCAAAATTTTAATTCCGATGATTTTATAATCATAGAAAAAGGAAGAGAAATAGAAGAAAATGCTATAATTCTAATTGAAGAAAATAACGTTATCGGTTATGGGTATACCAATTTAGCTTTACAAGAAAACAAATTAGAAATTCTAAAATCTGTTTTAACTCCAATAGAAAATAAAGAAATTGCTAAAACTATTATTAAAAACTATCTAAATAAAAGTAAAGTTCAAAAAATTATTAGATTATAATACCATGAAAAAAATTACGAAGTATTTTTTTTAATAATCAAACCTCTAAAAAGAGTTTCTTTAAAAATAAGCTTCCAGAAAATATTTTACAGATAGAAAATGATTTAGAAAGAGCTAAAAGTATTTATACATTTATTCAAAATCATTATACTTGGAATGGAAACTATTGGACAAATGAAGGCACAAAAGTAAAACAAGCTTTCAATAGTAAAACAGGTACATCTGGAGATATTAACTTATCACTTTACAACAGTTTAAAAGTAGATTTAGTAATATTACCAACAAGAAACCATGGTATTCCAACAAAACTTTTTCCTGTAATTTTTGATTTTAATTATGTCATCATAAAAATATATATTGATGGAAAGACCTATTTTTTAGATGCAACAAATAAATTTTTACCATTTGGTCAAGTTCCTATAAGATGCCTTAATGGTGAAGCTAGAATCATAAATTACAAAGCAGAAAGCAATTGGATTACTTTAAAGCCTATGTACAGAACTAGCAATAGAAGTAACGCAAAACTTATTTTAAATGAAAAAGGAAAATTAACTGGCGATTTAATAATTAAAAGATCTGGATATGCAGGAATTTCGCAAAGAAAAAAATGTATAATAAAAGTGAAGATGAGTATTTAGAAGAATTTGAAACTAATTATTCTGATTTAGAAGTAGAGGATTATAATGTAAAATTTAAAGAAGATTTAGAAAAATCTCTTCAAGAAAATTTTAAAATAAAAATTATAATGAATCAAGATTTAGGAAATAAAGCAAGACTAAATCCAATACTTTTTAATAGAATTACAGAAAATCCATTTAAATTAAAAGAAAGAAACTATCCTGTAGATTTTGCTTATAAAAGAAATAATAGTTTTGCTTTAAACTTGCAAATTCCAGAAACTTATAAAGTAACTAAACTACCAGAAAATATAGCTATTTCCTTACCTAACAAGGGTGGTAGTTTTTCATTAAAATCAACTCAAAAAGGAAATACAATTAATGTATATGTTAGAATGATAATCAATAAAAAGATTTATTCTGCTATAGAATACCACACTCTTAAAGAATTTTATAAAAAAATTATCATTGCAGAAAATTCATATATTATTTTAGAGAAAAAATAAACCTTTGTGTTTCTTAAAAATTAAAATACGTCAAATGACGTATTTTTTTTTTATATATTTATAGTGAATTTTGCTATGTAACCAAAAAAACTAAACATGAAAAAATTATCCTTCCTATTAATTTGCCTATTTAACATAAGCTTATTAAGTGCTCAAGAACAATATGGAACAGGTTTAAAGTTTGATGAAACCCTTTATGAAGAAATACCACAATCTGTTCCCTTAGTTACAAGAAGTTTTGCAGCAATGCCTAGTTCTTTTAGCTTAAAAGGCTACGCTCCTACTCCCGGAAACCAAGGTTCACAAGGTTCTTGCGTTGGATGGGCAAGTGCTTATGGGGCAAGAACAATTGCTAATGCTGTAAAAAACAATTGGAAATACAATACAACAAAAATAAATCAGAATACATTTTCACCATCCTTTGTATACAATCTTATAAAAGTTAATGAAAAATGTCAAGGTGCTTACATAGAAAATGCTATGAAAGTGATGAATAATTATGGCTCTGCTAAACTTACTGATTTTCCTTACGATTATAGAAATTGTGTAAACAATCCAACAAATTATGTGTATTCAAAAGCAAAAAATCATAAAATTCAAACTTTTGAAAGGCTAGCAAAATGGAACAATCCATATAATTTAACCGATAAAGTTAAAAAAGCAATTTCTAATAAAAACCCAGTAGTAATTGGCTTGTTTAGATTTTCTTCATTAAAAACAGATGTTAATAATGTTTGGATTCCTAGCACAGGTACTTATGGACATGCAATGGTTGTTGTTGGATATGATAATAATAAATCCGGTGGTTCTTTTGAAGTAATGAATTCTTGGGGAACAAAATTTGGGAAAAATGGTTTTTTCTGGATAAAATATTCAGATTTTGAAAGACAAGTAAAAACAGCATATGTTTTAGTTGATAAAACAGATGAAATTGAAGATAACAACGATAATAATAATAATAATAATAATAATAATAATAATAATAATAATAATAATAATAATAATAATAACTACACGTACAATAACAAACTTGGCGGTGAGCTAACACTAAAACTAGGAGATGGCAATAATATGCCAATTAAGTTAGCAGACGGAGCAACTAGAAATTTTAATATAGTAAAAGCAACAAAAACAACTTATAAAGTTAATAAAACATATACTTCTGGTACTCAATTTAGAATCTACTTAAACACAAAACAAAGAGGTTATGTCTATTTAATTGGTTATGGTTCTTCAGACAAATCTGTAAACAAATTATACCCTTTTGGAGGATTTAGTGATTTTTTCAATTATACAAATAGTGAAATTGCTTTGCCAAACGAAGATTATTTTATTGAATTTGATAATAACCCAGGACGAGACATTCTTTGTGTTTTATACAGTAAAGAAAAATTAAACATTGATGATATTATAAGTAAAGCCAAATATGGTTCTGGAGATTTTGTCTCAAGAGTAAAAAAAGCACTGTCAACTAAGATGTTTAAAGGTACAGATCTTAAATTTAATAAAGATAAAATAGCATTTAGTGCAACTTCTAAAAGTCCTTCTGCTAAAGTTGTTCCAATTTTTATAGAAATGAATCACCAATAATAATAATAAAAATGAAAAATTTAAAAAACTTGCTGTTTCTTTTTTTATTAACTTCTTTTTGTGGCTTTAGTCAAAGCTACGTTTTTCAAGAAGAATTTAATAGTACTAATGATTGGCCAACTGGAAAAAATGATCAAAGAGAGCTAAATGTTTATGGAGGAAAATACTATTTCTATCATAAAAGAGAAGAAAAAGGATGGAGAATTAGTTCTTCAGAATTTGAGCTTAACTCCTCTAAAGATTTTGAAATAGAAACATCAATCACTAAATTATCTGGTGTAAGTAATTATGGAATTACATTTATGTATGACTTTAAAGATGGAGATAATTATAGAGGATTAGACATTGCTACTGACGGGCATTTTAGAGTTATAGAATATGCTAACGGAGATTATAAAGAAATAAAAGAATGGACAAAATCTAGTATAGTTAAAGTAGGAAACTATAAAACAAACCTCTTAAAAGTTAGCAAAAAAGGAAATATCGTTACTTTTTACATCAATGGAACTTACGCCTACAGCATGACTCATAAAGCTTTTATGGGTAAAAAAGTGGCCATTAATATTAGTAGAAAACAAAAAATTGCCATCGATTATTTACGAGTTAAACAGCTTTCTAGCTCTACAACTATTACAAATAATTACAAAACTAAAACTATTTTATATGATAGTTTTTACTCTAATAGAAACAATTGGGGAATTACTGATAATGAAAATGCTAAAACGGAAATTAAAAACAGTAAATATTATTTTGAATATAAAGGTAAAAAAGGCTGGACCACTACAAAAGAAATAGATTTTGATAGCAACAGAGATTTTAAAATTGAAGCTTCTATTCAAAAAATTTCTGGAATAAAAAACAATGGTTACGGAATAACATTTGGTAGAAAAGACACTGGTAATCAATATCAATTTTTAGTAACCTCTAACGGTAACTATTCTATAGATAAATACGATAATGGAAAATTTAGCAGTATCAAAGATTGGACTCCTGCTAGCGTAATTAAAAATGAAAACTTCTCTAAAAATACTTTAAAAATTGAAAAAAGAGGAAATAATTATACTTTCTACATTAATAGTTCTAAAGTTTATAGTGTTTCAAACTTAACTTTTTATGGAAAAAGAATTGGTTTCTCCATCTTTGACGCACAAAAAATTGCAATAGACTATTTAAGTATTTCTTATCTAAATGAAAACACTAATTTTAATGACAACCCTATAAACAAAGGTGAGCTACTTTTTAGTGACAACTTTAGTAGTAATTCCAATGAATGGGCAGAAAACGATGATGAAAAAGTAAAATTCAACTTTTATAACGGTAAATACTTTTTAGAACATAAAAGAGCAGAAAAAGGTTGGCTTACTTATATTAACAAATATTTTGATAGTACAAAAGATTTTGAAATTGAAACAAAATTAGATAAAATTTCTGGCGATAAAAATTCACCTTTTGGAATTTTATGGGCAAAAAAAGACAGTAATTATTTCCAATTTTTAATTACTTCTACATGCTATTACAAAGTAAATAGAATTGTAAATAATAAAACTGAAGAAATTATAAAATACACCAAATCTTCTTCAATTAATGAAGGAAATGGTAAATCAAATATTTTAAAAATTAGAAAAGAAGGAGAATATTATAAGTTTTTCATCAATAACATTTATGTAACCAAAACAGATTTCGAACCTTTTTATGGATCACAAATGGGGTATGCTGTTTACTTCGACCAAAAAATTGCCGTAGATTATTTAACTGTTAATGCACTAAAAAGCAAAAATGATAATAAGAATACTATTGTTAATAATAAAACATTATCATTACCCCTTTTTGATGGTTTTAACGGAAATACTAATGGTTGGAACTTAGATGATGCAGATGATTATTCTGTTTCTATGAACAATGGTAAATTATTACTTTACAGAAAGAAAAAAGGAGGCATTTTTATTAGTAGAAGTGTAAACATAGATGATAACAAAGACTTTATTATTGAAACATCAATAGCTAGAACTTCTAATTCTTCAGATGGACTTTACGGTGTTACTTTTGGAAGAAAAAACTCTTCTAATGAGTATTCATTCTTACTTTCGGGTAACGGTAGTTATATGTATAGAAAGTTTGATAATGACGTTTACAAAAAAATTATTCCTTTTACAGAATCTTCTGCCATCAAAACAGGTATCAATCAACAAAATAAAATAAAGATTGTAAAATCTGGGAACCTATTACGTTTTTACATTAATGGGCAGTATTTAAACGAAACAGCTTTTGAGCCTTTCTTTGGAGATAAATTTGGATACACTATTTATTATGATAAGAAAATAGCCGTAGATTATTTAGATATCAAATATCAAACATCTAGTTTTAACAATCCACCTGTTGTTGTTATAACATCACCAAATGTAGAAGCTAAAAGAGGTTTTAAAATTGTTGAAGCCAAAAAAATTCAAGTAAGAGGAAAAGCAACAGATTCTGATGGTATTTATGAAATTACTGTAAACGGTATAGAAGCAAATGTTTCTGAAGACGGAACTTTTGTCGCAAATGTTCCTTTAAAATATGGTAAAAACGATTTAATTGTAAAAGCTACCGACATAAAACAAGCTTCATCTACAAAAACCTTTACAATAAAACGAAAATCTGCCGATATCGATAATACGATTATTACAGATAATACAGAAAAATTAGATATTGGTTTTGGAAAATATTATGCCTTGATAATTGGTGTAAGCTCTTATGAAGATAAAAGTATTGCCGACTTAAATGGAGAACCTACAAAAGATGCACAATCTTTAGCTGATGTTTTAATTAATAAATATAGTTTTTCAAAAGAAAACGTAACTGTATTAAAAAACCCTAAAGAAAATGAGATCATAAAAGAGTTTTATACTCTAAAAAAGAAAGTTGGTAAAAACGATAATTTAGTGATTTTCTATGCAGGTCATGGAAATTATGATAAAGTAAGTGAAAAAGGTTATTGGATGCCTTCTGATGCCAATATGGAGTTTGAAGGAAATGTTATTTTAAACACAAGTATTGTTTCTTATATAAAGTCTATAAACTCTAAACATACCTTATTAATTGCAGATGCTTGTTTTAGTGGAAGTATTTTAACTTCTAGCAGGAATTACAAAGAAGCCTCTAAAGCAGTTCAGAAAAAATATGCTTTACCAAGTAGAAAAGCAATTACAAGTGGTACATTAACAACGGTACCCAACCAAAGTGTGTTTATGAAATACCTTTTAAAAAGGTTAAACCAAAATACTGACAAATACCTTTCTGCAGGTCAATTATTTAATATGATAGAAGATCCTGTAATAAATAACACTACAGGAGATAATCAACCACAATATGCACCAATTAGTAGAACTGGTGATGAAGGAGGTGATTTTATTTTTATAAAAAGAAATTAAATTTTAATACATCTTAATTAAACTCCTGATAGATCATATATCAGGAGTTTTTTGTTTTTACTACTTCAACAAAAAGAAGCAAACTATTCGGTAACTTAAAAAAGTTATCTTTAAAATTAAAAAAGTCAGTTTCTTGTATTTTTTTATAAATTAGCTATTTATCTGTAATTTGTTTTTGTCATTTCTAATATTTAGTCAATAAAAACAATTATTTATTAGTAAAACATGCAAAGACAAACTTTTACATCACTTCTGATATTATTCCTTTCATTTCCTTTATGTTACGGACAAAAAAATAATCCTTTTAAACAGCAAATAACACCTTTAAAAGATTCTATAAATATCATCCAAATAAAAACAGATACTCTTTTTAAAAGCAATCAAATCATAAATTTATTGGTATTAGATAAAGAATATTTTAATAAATTTAAGATTCAATTTAGCCATAATAACTTAGAATTAAAAACTACAAGTTCATTTGCCAAAAGTAAAAATGCTTTAGCAGGAATTAATGGTGGATTTTTTAATATGGATGATGGAGGAAGTGTTACATATTTTGAAGTTAATGATACGGTTATTAGTAGAAAAAGAAGTGATGAACTAAAATGGGCTGTTACAGATAGTTTGATGAATGGTGCAATAGTTTTAGAAAAAGACTTTGATATAATATTACAACCTGCAAATTCAGAACAATATTATGAAACTTCAAAAAAAGAAGCTGCTGTATTAATTACAGGTCCTTTACTTTTATTAAATTCTAAAGAAACAAAATTACCTCTTATGGAGTTTGTAAAAAAAAGGCATCCAAGAACTTGCTTATGTGAAACCAAAGAATCTATAATATTTATTACAATTGATGGTAGAAATGAGCATGCAGAAGGTATGAATCTTTATGAAACACAGAAGTTTCTACAAAATTTGGGATGTGTTGATGCTATTAATTTAGATGGTGGAGGTTCTACTACCATGTGGACACAAAACAAAGGCATTATTAATAATCCCAGTGATATTAATGGAGAAAGACCTGTTTCTAATGTGTTATTAATAACAAAAAAGACAAAATTTAACAAAAAATAGTGCTTAATACTATCTCAAACTTTACTAAAAACGATAAGTTATTGTTGCTTTTGCAAAAAAGGGTGTTCCAGGTGTAAAGTGAATTTCTTCTACAGAATCTATTTCATTTTGCAATCTACTTTCTGTTGCAAACTGAGTCTCGTTCCATTCTACATCAAAAATATTTTCTAAAGCAATACCAAATGTTATCTCTTTCATTTTGTAATTGATATTAAAATCACTAACAAAATAACCATCTGCAACAATAGAATTATCTTCATTTGCAGGCCTATCATCTATATATCTATAACGTAAACCTCCAGAAAAATTCCCAAGATTAGAAAAAGATAACCCTCCAGACATTGTAAAATCAGGTGCTAAAGGAATATAATCTTCACCCGATATATTTTCTAAACTTCTTGCTTTTGTTACTGTTAAATCAGTATCTAAATACAACCAATCTGTAAACTGATGTCTTAAACCAAAATCTAAACCAAACCTTTCTGATTTACCAGAAGGTTCTATGATACCAGCATCACCAACATAAACCAATTCTTCTTCAGATAACAAATACCAAACCGTTGTGTTTAACACTAAGTTTTTGGTAGGTTTCCAGATATTACCAAAATCGGCTCCGTAAGCTCTTGGTAAAATTTTATCTGTATTTTGTTGCAAAATAACTCTTGCATCATTTGAATGAAAACCAATTCCAGATTTTAAAAACCATTGTAAATTATCATTCTGTGTATACAAAAAGTTTAATTTAGGATTTACAATTGCTTGCGATTTTGAACGTGTTTTATAAACTGGATCTAAACGATTATTATATAAAAATTTAAAATAATCTAAACGAACAGAAGGTGATATTTTAAATTTTCCAATTTCAAAATCTGCATTAAAAAAGGCAAACATATTGGTTTGTTTTACATCACCTAACTGAATTTGTTGTAACGTTTCTAATCTATTTTTGGTATGAGATAATTCTATATCATTTACCAAATCGTAACGTAAACCCGCACCTTTGGTATAAGTTGCTTCAACATTATCATAATTTACAGTATTAGTTAACTGCAGATTCATTCCAAAAATATCTCTATCCTCAAATTGTTTTATTTGATCTCCGTTTACAGCATCTTCTAAGAAAAATGTAAAGTTAGAATACAATTCAAAATCATAATGAGAGTAAAATGCATTTGCTTTAAATAAAGAATTATTTGATAAGGATTTATTTAATTCAACATTTAAATTTGTTCTTGAAGTAAAACCACCTTCGGTATCATCAATAGATCCAAATCTAGAAATACTTCCATTACGGATGGCTCTTTCTGGCACTTGACCTGAGGCATCCCAACTACTTTTAAAATGTGATGCTGTCAAAGAAATTCTATCTCTATCATTTATAAAAGCATTGTATTTTCCAAAAACATTTATCCTATTAAAATTTTGTGGAGATTCAAAGGCACCATCTGTTTCTATATACTCTATAGCAACATATGCGTTTTGATCATTTGTATTTTCCAACAAATTAAACATCGCTAAAGTTCTAAGAGAATTAAAATCTCCATAACCTAAAGAAACAACATTATCATTAATTATGTTTTTTGTAGAAAAATCTACATAACCAGCAGTATTAAAATCTCCTATATTGGCATAATAAGGTCCTTTTCCAAAATTAATTTTTTGAATAGTTTCTGGAATTAGAAAATGCAAATCACTATATCCTTGCCCATGTGCATGAGAAACCATGTTAATTGGCATTCCATCTACAGAAAGTGTAATATCAGTACCATGATCTATATCAAAACCTCTTAAAAATATTTGTTCTGCCTTCCCTCCTCCTGCATGCTGTCCAATAAATAAACCTGGAACTTTTCTTAATATTTCTTGCGAATTATTTACAGGGTTTAATTGTAAATCTACTTTGGTTATTGTTTGTAAGGCATTTATTTCTTGCCTCAAGATCAATTCATCTAACTGAAAAATTTTAGATTTTAGCTGAATAGTAATTCCTTTTTCAACATCCTTTTTTTTAATTATAATTTCTTTCTTCTCAAACCCTAAAAGTCCAACTTGTAAAACATCTTCAACAGAAACATTTTCTAGTATAAAATGACCATTTACATCTGAATGTGTATGTGCATTTTTATTTGAATTATAAATATATACATTCTCTATAGGTTGCTTAAAAACATCTACAACACGACCTTTTAATTGTTGTCCAAAAATTGGTGCGCAAGTTATAAACGCTAAAAAAAGTAATATTTTATTTTTCATTTTTAATAAATTTCAGCGAATTTAAATATTTTAAATCTCTTTTCTGTTAAAGAATCTATCTCGTATATATTTTTAACATTTTTTTAAAACCCCTTATCTATAGAGAGAAAACAACATAAAAAGAATTATAAATTCAGTAAATATTTGTAGTATTGTAAAAGAAAAATAATCTAAATTGAGTAATTCACAAAAAAACACATCTTGGAAACACAGACTTCATGAAATTATATATGAAGCTGATACCAAAGAAGGGAAGCTTTTTGATGTTATTTTACTTGTTGCAATTATTGCAAGTATTATTTTAGTAATGTTAGAAAGTGTAGAAAGTTTTGATAATAAATATCATAATTTTTTAAACATTTCAGAGTGGATTATTACCATTTTATTTTCAATAGAATATATTTTAAGAATAGTATCAATAAAACAACCATTTAAATATATTTTTAGTTTTTATGGTATTATCGATTTACTTTCTACTATCCCCAAATACTTATCATTTATTCTTGTAGGATCTTATCATTTTGCAGCATTAAGAGCACTGCGCTTATTAAGAGTATTTCGAATTTTAAAATTAGCGAGATATATTGGCGCCTCCAATAGATTACTGATTGCATTAAAAGCAAGTAGAGCCAAAATTGCCGTGTTTTTATTTTTTATCGTTATTATTTGTGTCATTTTAGGAACCATAATGTACATGGTAGAAGGTGAAGAAAATGGGTTTACAAGTATACCTGTTAGTGTATATTGGGCAATAGTAACAATGACTACTGTTGGTTACGGAGATATTTCTCCTCATACTCCTTTTGGCCAATTTATAGCCAGTATTATCATGATTTTAGGTTATGGTATTATTGCGATTCCAACAGGAATTGTTAGTTCTGAAATGACAAAATCCAATAATACTACAGTGCATACAAACACACAAGCTTGTCCAAACTGTGCCAAAGAAAATCATAAAGATGATGCCGAATTTTGTTATAATTGTGGTAGCAAATTAAATCCTTAAACTTGAATTCAACTTCTTTAAAAAATACCTTAATTACAATTGTTGGTCCTACTGCTATTGGTAAAACAGCTTTAAGCATACAATTAGCTAATCATTTTCATGCCGATATTATTTCTTGTGATTCTAGACAATTCTACAAAGAAATGTCAATAGGAACTGCTGTACCAAACAAGGAAGAATTAGCAGCTGTAAAACATCATTTTATACAAAACAGAAGTGTTTTTGAAGATTATAATGTAGGAGCTTTTGAAAGAGATGCACTTCAAACATTAGACCAATTATTTCTAAAAAATCCTATTCAGATTATGGTTGGCGGAAGTGGTTTATACGTAGATGCTGTTTTAAAAGGTTTAGATTACTTTCCGGAAGTAGATACTAAAATACGCACAGAACTAAATTTGCAATTAGAAAAAGAAGGCATAAAAAAACTTCAAGAAAAACTTAAAAAATTAGATTTAGAAACATATAACACAATTACAATTGATAATCCACAGCGTTTAATAAGAGCCTTAGAAATTTGTATTGGAACAGGCATTCCATATTCTACATTTAAAAACAAACCCAAAACTCCACGTAATTTTAACTCTATAAAAATTGGTTTGAATGCAGATAGAGACATTATTTATTCTAGAATAAATCAACGAGTAGATATTATGATTGAAAATGGCTTGCTAGAAGAAGCCAATAAACTTCACCAATACAAAAACTTAAATTCCTTACAAACAGTAGGGTACAGAGAGTTATTTTCTTTTTTTGAAGGAGTTTTTACAAAAGAGTTTGCTATTTCTGAAATCAAAAAAAATACTAGACGTTTTGCCAAAAGACAATTAACTTGGTTTAAAAAAGATACAGAAACTTTGTGGTACGATTTTCAAACAGAAAAAAATGAAATCATAACCAAAATTTCTGATAAAATTAACTCTTTTTAAGACCACTAAATTTTCATAATTCATTCCCTTTTATATCTTTGCTACACTAAATTAAGAACATGAAATCAAAATTATTTTCACTTATTATTATTGCTTTAATTAGCACAATTACAACAGCACAAACTAAAGTAGGTACAATAAATAGCGACTATATTGCTAATTTAATGCCAGAAGCAAAAAGAATTTTAGAATTAACGCAGTCTTATGGAGCAAGACTAGATTCTTCTTTTGCTATTAAGATGAAAAACTATCAAGAAAAAGTAGCTACATTTAAAAAAAATGAAGCAACAATGGTAGAAACATTAAGAAAAGAAACCATTAAAGAGCTTTTAACCTTAGAAGAAGATTTAAAAAAATATCAAAGTAATGGGAACAAATTAATGCAATTAAAACAGAATGAGTTAAAACGTCCTTTATATAGAAAACTAAATGAAGCTATAAGTGAAATTGCAAAATCTAATGGGTATACGCAAATTTTAACTACAACTGGAAATCAGTTTATGTATATTGATGAAAGATACGACATTACAAAACTTGTGATGGAAAAATTAGGTGTGAAAGCACCAGAGGAGCCAAAGTCAGAATCTAAAAAATAAGATTCGTTATAAAATAAAAAAAACCTCACATTTTGTGAGGTTTTTTGTTTTATAAAAATATCATATTGTTTAATAAAAAAATAGCAATTATTAAAACAAAACCATATTACTCATACAACTTCATTTCTTCATCATAAAAAGCTCCAGCTTTATCCATCAAGTCTGCTAATTCTGTTGCAATATCTTCTTCATTTTCTCCAGTTAAATCCTCAAACCATTCTACTTCGTCGTCTTTTAAGTTAATCAAAAAGCGAGGAAATTCTGTATGCAATACAAATATGTCATCCGGAAACTTACTGTTATCTGCTAGTAAAAATTTTGGTAAATCCATTTCTTAAATTCTTAATTAATATTATTAATATAAATATGTGTCATTCTTAAAATAACATTATGATTGTACTTCTTTTTCTTTTATTAATTTTAAAGTTAACGAATTAAATCTAATAAACAATAAAACAGAAGCTGTTGTTAAACCTGCTAATAAACCAAGCCAAATACCAAAACTACCATACATTTCTTCACTTCCTAAAAAATAAGAAACAGGAAATCCAACAACCCAATAAGATATAAAAGTAAGAATTGTTGGTATTTTTACATCTTGTAATCCTCGTAAAGCTCCTAAAACAACTACTTGTATACTATCTGAAATTTGAAAAAATGCTGCGGCTAAAAGTAAATTTGCAGCAATGGAAATTACCTCCATATTATCAGCATAATTTTCGGTATCACTTAGGTCAACATATAAATTTGGCATAATTTCATGAAAAGCAAAGAATAAAATTGCAAAGAAAACTGCAAAAACAATACCTAATAAAAAGATAGAAAATGCTATTCTACGTAACTCTTTATAGTTTTGCAATCCTTTTTGATTTCCTACTCTAATCATAGAAGCTACGCTTAAGCCCATAGCAACCATAAAAGTCATAGAAGATAAATTTAAAGCAATCTGATTTGCAGCTTGAGGATTTTTACCCAACAAACCACTTAACCATATTGCTGCAGTAAAAATAGCTACTTCAAAAAACATTTGCATAGCGCTTAAAGAACCTAAATTAATAATTCTTTTTATCATTAAAATATCTAACACAAAGAATTTAATATTTCGTACAATTCTAGCAGAACGTTTTTTATATCGCAATAACAACCACAAGTAAATTACCATAATTATTCGTGAAGCTAATGTACCATAAGCTGCTCCAACGATACCCATTTCTGGAAAACCAAACTTACCAAAAATTAGAAGGTAATTTAAAACTACGTTTACAATATTTGCTATTAAGGTAGCATACATTGGGTATCTAGTCATAGACATTCCATCGCTAAATTGTTTTATAGCTTGAAAAATAACTAAAGGAATTAATGAAAATGCAACCAAATCTAAATAGGGAATTGCTAACTCTACAACTTCTTTAGGCTGTTTCATTAAATACATCAATGGTTTAGAAAAGAAAACGAGTAGAAATAATAAAATCCCTATAGTAGTACATAAAAACAAACCATGTTTATACGTAGATCTTGCTTGTTCTAAATTATTAGATGTATCTGCTTCTGCAATTAAAGGCGTTATTGCCGTAGAAAATCCAATACCAATAGACATTGCAATAAACATAAAACTATTCCCTAAAGAAACTGCTGCAAGTTCTGCGGTTCCTATTTGGCCAACCATAATGTTATCTATAAAGCTTACAAAAGTATGTCCCAACATACCTAACATAACGGGTGCTGCAAGTTTCCAATTATATTTAAATTCTGATGTGTACTGAGAAATATTCACCTTACTTTTTTTGTTTTTCTGACTGCGAAGATATTTATAATATTTGAAGAATATTAACAAAATAGAAACTGTTTAAATTCATCAAAATAATGTATTTTTGAATTTACAAAAACTTCATAAAATGGCAGAGATTACATTAAAAGGAAACACAATAAATACAATTGGTAATTTACCTAGTGTTGGCAATAAAGCTCCTAATTTTACATTAACAACTGTAGAGTTAAATCAAAAAAAATTATCTGACTTCACGGGTAAAAAATTAATTTTAAATATTTTTCCTAGTGTTGATACTGGTACTTGTGCAACATCTGTTAGAGAATTTAATAAAAAAGCCTCAGATTTAAAAAACACAACTGTTTTATGTATTTCTAAAGATTTACCGTTTGCTCAAGCTCGTTTTTGTGGCGCAGAAGGAATCAAAAATGTTATTATGCTTTCCGATTTTGCTACAGGAAGTTTTGGAAAAGATTATCAATTAGAGATTACAAACGGACCTTTAGCACATCTACACTCTAGAGCAATTGTTATTCTTGATGAAAATGGAATTGTAACTTATACAGAACAAGTTTCTGAAATTGCAGATGAGCCAAATTATGAAGCTGCACTAAAAGCAATATAATTTATGAAGAATCCAAATGATAGTTTTTTAAGAGGAAGAATACGTAGTGTAAAATTTGCTATTAGAGGAATGTGGTTACTTATAACTACTGAAGATAGTATTAAAGCACAATTATTTTTTGGTGTGGTTGCTACTATTTTAGGATTCTATTTTGAAATTTCAAATATCGAATGGATGGTTCAGTTTTTAGCCATAGGAATGGTTTTAGTTGCTGAAGCTTTAAATACTGCTATAGAAAAAGTAGCCGATTTTATACACCCTGACTACCATAAAAAAATAGGTTTTATTAAAGATATTGCAGCAGGCGCACCTAGTTTTGCTGCCTTTATTTCTTTAATTATTGCAGGTTTTATTTACATTCCTAAAATCAATTTATTATTTTAGCAAATACATTATTATTATAAATAAATATCAGCATTTTTTTAATGGCTAGAAAAAAACAAAGTGTAAAAAAAACAACTTCTCCGGGTAAAAAACCTAGTGCTTTTTCTTTTTTAAGAACAAGACAAACTCAAACCATTTTTGGTATTTTTTTAATATTGTTTTCGTTATTTTTATGTATTGCTTTTATTTCTTTCTTTTTTAATTGGCAAGAAGACCAAAGTACCCTATCTAAACTAACAGATAAAACTGTAAGAAGTCATAATTTATTAGGTAAAATTGGCGCCAATTTAAGCGATTTTTTTATCTATAAAGGCTTTGGAATTGGTGCTTTTATCATATGTTTTCAAATATTTTTAAGTGGATTTTATATTATAATTAAAAAGAATTTCTCTAAAATTATCATTTCTTGGAACTGGGGATTATTGGCCATGTTATGGATTTCTATTTCTTTAGGATTTCTTCAAAAAAAACATGCTTTACTTTCGGGTATTATAGGTTTTGAAGTAAATGAATATTTGCAGACTTTTATAGGAAAAACGGGTTTAGCTATTGTTTTAGCTTTCTTTTTAATTGCTTATTTGGTTATACGTTATAAATTAACTTTTGATGCTTTTATTGAAAAAATAAAACAAAAAAGGATTGAAAAAGAAGCAAAAGAAATTGAAAACAATATAGATGAGAGTAAAAAAGTTGAAGATGAAAAACCTTTAATATCAAAAGAAATTAATAAAGAAAAATCTGAATTTGAATTGTCTGTAGAAAACTTACAACCAACAATTTCGAAACATTCAGATGTATCTACAAAAAAAGAAGAAATTACTTTAACTGTTGAAGAAAAATTAACACCTACATTAAAAACAGAAAATTCTAATATAGAAGAAAAAGAAGTAGAAATTGATGTTGCCATAAGTAGAGAAGAAGAGCATTCTACCGAAAATTTATCTGATAAAATTTTAAAAGATTTTGGAGAGTTTGACCCTACACTAGAATTGTCAAATTTCAAATTTCCTACCTTTAATTTGTTAAAACAATACAACGAAACAATCTCTATTGACCCTGTTGAATTAGAAGCTAATAAAGATAGAATTGTAGAAACTTTAAAAAATTACAAAATTGGTATTGCAGAAATTAAGGCAACTGTAGGCCCAACAATTACATTATACGAAATTGTACCCGAAGCAGGAATTAGAATTTCTAAAATTAAAAATTTAGAAGATGATATTGCCTTATCTTTATCTGCTTTAGGAATTAGAATTATTGCACCAATCCCTGGAAAAGGAACCATTGGTATTGAAGTACCTAATAAAAAATCAACAATAGTTTCTATGCATTCTGTAATTTCATCTAAGAAATTTCAAGAATCACCAATGGAATTACCAATTGCTTTAGGAAAGACAATTTCTAATGAAACTTTTGTAGTTGATTTAGCTAAAATGCCGCACTTATTAATGGCAGGTGCGACAGGACAAGGAAAATCTGTTGGTTTAAATGCTGTACTAACATCGCTATTATATAAAAAACATCCAGCAGAAGTAAAATTTATTTTAGTAGACCCAAAGAAAGTAGAACTAACTTTGTTTAATAAAATAGAGCGTCATTATTTAGCAAAATTACCAGATGTAGAAGATGCCATTATTACAGACACAACCAAAGTTGTACATACATTAAATTCACTTTGTATAGAAATGGATAACCGTTACGACTTATTAAAAGCGGCAATGGTTCGTAACATTAAAGAATACAATGCTAAATTTAAACAACGAAAATTAAATCCTAATGATGGTCATCAATTTTTACCTTACATTGTTTTAGTTATTGATGAATTTGCCGATTTAATCATGACTGCTGGTAAAGAAGTAGAAACACCTATTGCACGTTTAGCTCAATTAGCTAGAGCAATTGGAATTCACTTAATTGTAGCAACACAAAGGCCTTCTGTAAATGTAATTACAGGGATAATTAAAGCAAATTTTCCTGCTAGAATTGCGTTTAGAGTAACCTCTAAAATCGATTCTAGAACTATTTTAGATGCTGGTGGCGCAGATCAATTAATTGGGCGTGGAGATTTATTATACACAGCAGGAAATGAAATTAACAGAATACAATGTGCTTTTGTAGATACTCCAGAAGTAGAAAAAATCACTGATTTTATTGGCTCTCAAAAAGCCTATGCAGAAGCTTATCAATTACCAGAATATGTAGACGATGAAAGTGGCACAAGTATTGATATTGATATAGCAGATAGAGATAAATTATTTAAAGAAGCAGCAGAAATTATTGTTACAGCACAACAAGGTTCTGCCTCATTATTACAAAGAAAATTAAAATTAGGTTATAATAGGGCAGGTAGATTGATAGATCAATTAGAAGCTGCAGGTATTGTTGGGGGGTTTGAAGGAAGTAAAGCAAGACAAGTCTTAATTCCAGATTTTATAGCTTTAGAACAATTATTAGAAAACGAAAAGAATCAATAGAAATGAAAAAAATATCAATTTTATTTTTAAGTTTATGTATTTCCACAATTGCATTTTCTCAAGAAGCAGAAAAAGCAAAATCATTATTAGATGAAGTTTCTTCCAAAATGGGAGCCTATAAGAATATGTACTTGGGGTTTAGTCAAACTTTAAGTAATGAAGATGCAGGTATTAAAGAAGGTGATGAACCACCAATTAGAGGAGATATTAACTTAAAAGGAGAAAAATACAGTTTAAATTATTTAGGAAATAAATTTATTTATGATGGCAGTAAGTTGTATGTTATTGACAATTTAGAAAAAGAAATTTCTATAACAAATGGTAATTTAGATGGTGATGATGGATTTATTTATCCCTCAAAATTATTAACTTTCTATAAAGAAGGTTATAATTTTGAAATGGGAAAACTAAAAAACATAAAAGGTAGAAAGATTCAATTTGTGACTTTAAACCCTATAGATAGTAATTCTGATATCGTAAAAGTAGAATTAGGTATCGATGCTAAAACAAAGCATATATACAAACTAATTCAAACAGGCTCTAATGGTTCTAAAACAACTTTTACAATTACAGAATTTAAAAGCAATCAAACATTATCCGAAAACTTTTTTAAGTTTGACAGACAAAAATACTTGAGTCAAAGTTATACAATAGATTAATTTTTCAATTAACAGAAAATTAGTAGCATCTTAATGTTTAAGATGCTACTTTTGCTTTTTATGAAGATTTTAGATAGATACATCTTAAAAAGTTTTTTAGTTCCTTTTATAGCTACGTTTCTTATTGTGCTCTTTGTATTGGTTATGCAATTACTTTGGCAAACTTTTGAAAACATTGCTGGTAAAGGGATTAGCTTGCCATTTATTTTTAAATTTCTTTATTACACAATTTTAATTGTTATCCCACAAGCATTACCAATTGGTGTTTTATTATCATCAATAATGGCTTTAGGAAATTTAGGAGAAAATTACGAATTTGCTGCTGCAAAATCTGCGGGAATTTCTTTACATCGGTTAGTTAGACCTCTTTTCTTTTTAACTTTATTTTTAAGTGGAATCAATTTTTTGTTTTTAAACAATGTATATCCGTATGCCATGTTAAAACAGAAAAACTTGTATTTAAATATCAAGAAGAAAAAACCTGCTTTAGCCTTAGTACCAGGAAGTTTTAACACAGATTTACCTGGTTTTCAAATAAAATTTGAAGAAAAATACGGTGAAGAAGAAAATCTTTTAAAAAAAGTTTTAATCTACGATTTAACAGGAAACAGAGGAAATCAAAAAGTAATTACTGCTGAAAAAGGTAAAATTATTACGGAAGAAGGCAGCAGATATATGACCTTTGTATTATATGATGGTAGCTATTATGAAGAACATGTAAAATTTGCAAAAACACCTGCAAAAAGAAAAAAAATGCCTGCTTCTAGTGCAGATTTTAAAGAATATGAATTCAATATTGATATTGGTGATTTAAGTGATGAAGGCTTAGATACTGTAAATATTAGAGGAAGTTTTATGATGTTGAGTTTAAATCAACTTAACGATACAATTCCTAAACTAAAAAAGCATTATGATGAAGTATTAGATTTAAGAGCAAAAAGTATTTATACAAATGTTTTTGCAAAAGATCTTTACAAACTTCCGGACTCTGTGTCAAGAAAAAAAATAAATCCAATCACTTTAGAAAATTTTGGACTCTCTGAAAAAATATCAATTTTAAATGCTGCTACAACAAAAGCAAACAGAGCAATAACCAATTTAAAGAACAACAACAGTTCTATTAAATGGAAAAGAAAAGTTTTAAACCTATATGATACAGAGTATTATAATAGAATTGCATTTTCTTTATCCTGTATTATTCTCTTTTTTATAGGAGCTCCTTTAGGATCTATTATTAGAAAAGGAGGCTTTGGTTTGCCCATGATTTTAGCAATTGCCGTTTATGTAACTTATTTCTTTGCCAATACTTTTGGGAAAAATTTAGCAGAAGAAAGTTCTATCTCTGCATTTTTAGGCTCCTGGATATCTGCAATTATCATGATACCTGTTGCTATTTTATTAACACGTAGAGCAACACAAGATAAAGGATTATTTAATTTTGATTCTTTTATACAACCTATTACAAACTTTTTTAAAAAGTTTAAATCAAAAGAAAGTACAAACTTATGATGACAAATACAATCAAAAGAAAAACAGAACTACACACAATAGAAGAAGCAATTAATGATATTAGAAATGGTAAAGTTATTATTGTTGTAGATGATGAAAATAGAGAAAACGAAGGTGATTTTTTAGCTGCAGCAGAGAAAGTCACTCAAGAAACAATCAACTTTATGGCAACTCATGGACGTGGTTTAATTTGCGCTCCATTAACAGAAAAACGCTGTAAAGAATTAGAATTGGGAATGATGGTTAACAACAATACAGATCCTATGGAAACTGCTTTTACCGTTTCTGTAGATTTACGTGGTAAAGGAGTTACGACAGGTATTTCTGCAAGTGATAGAGCTTTAACTGTAAAAGCTTTGATGGATAAGGACACAAAACCTTTCGATTTGGCAAGACCTGGACATATTTTTCCTTTAAAAGCTAAAGAAGGTGGTGTTTTACGTAGAACTGGCCATACAGAAGCAGCTATTGATTTTGCTCGTTTAGCAGGATTACAACCTGCTGGAGTAATTGTTGAAATCATGAATGAAGACGGATCTATGGCACGTCTACCTGAGCTTTTAAAAGTTGCAAAAAAGTTTGATATCAAAATTGTATCGATAGAAGATTTAGTTGCTTATAGAATGGAGCATGATTCTTTAATTGAAAAGAAAGAAGATTTTGATTTAGAAACTCGTTTTGGAAAATTTAGATTAAGAGCTTATCAACAGACGACTAATAACCAAGTACACATCGCATTAACAAAAGGAACTTGGACTAATGAAGAAAGTGTTTTAACAAGAGTAAATTCTACTTTAATAAACAATGATATTCTTGGAACTCTAACCAATAATGCCGACAAGAAATTAGATCAAATGTTTAGAGTATTAAATGAAGAAGGAAAAGGTGCCATTTTGTTTATCAATCAACAAAACGAATCTAAAAACTTGCTAAACAGATTAACTACTTTAAAAGAAAATCAAGCAAGAGGAGAAATGAAAGCTCCTGCAATTGCAATGGACAATAAAGATTTTGGTATTGGCGCTCAGATTTTACACGATTTAAATATCAGTAAATTAAAACTATTAACAAATACTCAGCAAACAAAAAGAGTTGGTATGATTGGTTATGGTTTAGAAATTGTAGATTACGTTAATTACTAATTTCATTAACAAATCTTAAAAACTAAAAAAATGAGATTAAAAGATAAAGTAGTTATCGTAACAGGCTCTTCTAAAGGTATTGGGAAAGAAGTTGCAATTCTTTTAGCTGATAATGGTGCAAAAGTAATTGTAAATTATTCTAATAGTGATGCTGAAGCAAAAGCAACTATTAATATTATTAAAGACAATGGAGGGACAGCTTTTGCTATAAAAGCAGATGTTAGTCAAAAAGATGACGTTATTCAACTTTTTGACAAAACCATTGAAATCTTTGGTAAAGTAGATGTTTTGGTAAATAACGCTGGTGTTATGGCTAGCAAAAAATTAAAAGACAATACAGAAGAAGATTTTGACCATCATTTTAATGTCAATGTAAAAGGGATTTTTAACACCTTACAAGAAGCAGAAAGCAAACTTGCAGATAACGGAAATATCATCAATTTTTCATCAAGTACGGTAAAATTAATGCTACCTACATATGCTATTTATTCGGCAACAAAAGCCGCTGTAGAGCAAATGACACGTGTGTTTTCTAAAGAAATTGGCAGAGGAATTTCTGTAAATGCAATTGCTCCTGGA
Source organism: Polaribacter marinus (assembly GCF_022662535.1). GTDB lineage: Bacteria > Bacteroidota > Bacteroidia > Flavobacteriales > Flavobacteriaceae > Polaribacter > Polaribacter marinus. The sequence goes on along the minus strand of NZ_JAKQYM010000001.1, from coordinate 551,102 downwards.
CCAACAGAAACCGAATTATTTTTAAAAGGAAAAACACCCGAATTCATCAAGCAATTAAGCAGTATGAATGCTTTTAATAGATTAGCAAAACCTATTGATATTGCTCAAGTTGTTTTGTTTTTAGCAAGTGATGAGTCTAAATGGATTTCTGGTCAAGTTATTGGTGCCAATGGCGCTATGGTTTAAACCAAAACCTCTCTCCCACTTTCTAATTCTACCGGATTTTTATTTGGTTGAAACAACCTAGCCGTATAATTTCCTTTTAAAATAATCGTATTCCTTTTTACTTCTAACCAAGAACCTTCTCTTAAACCTAAAACTGGAATTTCATTAAAAACGTGATACTCTTTGATTCTAGTTGCTCTAGTTTCTCCCATATGAGTAGAACCTTCAATAGGATCTAAATAATGTGCATTTATATTAAAAGGGATACAACCTAAAGTTGTAAAACTTGGAGGATAAACAATTGGCATATCATTGGTATTCATCATAGTTATTCCACAAATATTACTTCCTGCACTTGTTCCTAAATATGGAGTTCCAGCTTCTAATACCTCTTTTAAACTAGATAAAACCTCTTTCTTGTATAATTGATTAACCAATTCAAAAGTATTTCCGCCACCAGTAAAAATTCCTTCAGCATTTTGTATAGCTTCCTTAGGCTTTGTAAATTGATGAATTCCTTGTACATCGATATTTATTTTTTGAAAAGCTTTTTCTACAACTTTTGTATAATCATCATAAGAAATTCCTCCAGGTCTAGCATAAGGAATAAAAAGAATGGTTTTTACTTCAGTAAAAAAATCTTTTAATGTTGGTAATAAGTATTCTAAATAGCCACTTCCATGTACTGTTGATGTACTTGCAATTATCATTTTTTTCATATTTCAAAAATAAACATTTTTAAGCGTCTATTGTTTCTTAAAATCATCATAAAATTGATGGTAAAAATTCTGTTTAACAAAAATTTACAATTGTGTTAATAGAGTTTTAAGAGAAGCTGCTCTTTTCTTTGTTGATATGAAAAACCTACTAACCCTATTTTTTTTATTCGTTTTATTTTCTGTAAAAGGTCAAGAGCTTAGAAAAATTATTAACGGAAAAGTAACTTATAAAAAATCCCCAATTTCTGATGTTCATGTTATCAATATGAATACAAATATTGGTACTACCACTAATGATAAAGGCTTTTTTGAAATTCCTATAATAGTAGGTGATAGTCTATTTATTTCTCATCTTAATTTTAAGATTGATACGGTTTTCATTTCAAAAGATATAAATTATCAAAAGACAGTAAATATAGAGCTCAGTGAAAAAACAAATACGTTGGAAGAATTCACTTTAGGAAAACAGAAAAACATTTTTGAACTTTATAACGATATAAAAAGATATGAAGGGCCTAAAGTAAATGCCATATCATTAGGTTTACCTTATGCGAAAACAAAAGCCAAAAAAAATAAAGCTATCGTAAGTTTTCAGTCTGGTGGAATTCTAAGTTTAGACAATTTAATTAATTCTATAAATGGTAAGAAAAGACAAGAAAAAATTATTGAAAAACTTTCATTAGAAGACAGTCAGTTAAAAAAAATTAGAAAACATTTTACAGATAACTTCTTTATTGTAGATCTAATGATTAGAAAAGAAAATATCAATCCATTTTTAAACTATTGTTTTAAAAAAAATATCATTCCTATTTTTCAAAAAAAAGAGTTTATTAAACTTACCCGAATTTTATTAAAAGAAAGTAAAATATTCCCTCAAAAAGCTGCAATAGATAGTCTTGTAATTATAAACAATTAATTATTTAACATAAGTTTAGAGCCCTACAGACTTAACATATAACAAAAAAAAACGAAATTTGTAATGACTCAAATATTTTTATGGTAAAAAAACTACTTTCTTTTTTTATTTACTTTCTTTTTATTTTAAATATGCTCTCACAAGAAAAGAGTAAAATAATTAGTGGAAAAGTATTAGATTCTATTGGCGCTGTAAAAAATGCCAATGTTGTAAATTTAAAAACAAATCAAGGAACTTTTTCTAATGAAAATGGTTTATTTAGAATATTTGTTTCTTTAGGAGATTCTTTAAGAGTTTCTTCTATACAGCACATCACTAAAACCATTGTAATTAAAAAATCTGATTTAAAAAATCATGAGTTTAATATTAAGCTTGTTTCTAATATTTATCAATTAGATGAATTTGAACTCAAAATACATAATTTATCGGGAAGATTAGGGATTGATGCAAAATCTGTCCCTACAGATCGAAAAGATTCATTATTAAACAGATTAATGGATTTTTCTAAAATAGACATGAAAGCTGCTGTAGCCGATGATTATATTGACAAACATGTAAGACCTCCAATAAACCAAACAGATCCTAATGCTTCCTTTTCAGGGGCTGGAGCTTCAGTTTCTATACCATTTAAATACTCAGAACGTTTATGGGCTTTACGTAAAGAATTAGCACATAGAAAATCATTCCCTTATAAAATACTTTCAGAACTTGGAGATAAATTTTTCTTTGATGAATTAAAAATTCCAATAGAAAAATATTTTCATTTCTTAGAATACTGTAATCCTTTAGGAATTGAAGATCTACACAAAAAAGGAAAATTATTAGAACTCATAGAAATTTTAAGAAGAGAAAGTATTTCTTATCATAAAATCATAAAAAATAACTAATTTGGCGCAATAATTGATTTTAACAATCACATGAAAAACAAAAAAATATTTCTACTTTTATTTATTATTCCAATATTATCTTTTACTACACATAAGTATTATTTAAGTTTAACTCAAATTAATTACAAGAGTGAAACCAAGTCAATTCAAATCATTATAAATGTTTTTATGGATGATATAGAAACGGCTTTAAACAAAAAATATAATATTGATTTACAACTAACAAGTGATAATGAACTAAAAAATAATGACGTATATTTTGAAAAATATTTAAATTCAAAATTACATTTTAAGGTAAATAACATTTCTAAAAAATATACTTATATTGGTAAAGAATACGATGGAGACTTAGTCTTTTTTTACTTAGAAATTGAAGACATCAAAGAAGTAAAAAATATAGAAATAAGTAATCAAATTTTAATGGATCAATTTCCACAACAAGAGAATTTAGTAAAATCTAAAGTGGGGAAAAAGCATAAAAGTGTTTTACTTACAAAAAAAGAGTTTTCAAGTACATTAACATATTAAATCAACAATTAACTACTAAAACGTAATTATGAAAAAAGTAGGATTCCTAGTCTTATCGCTATTCTTTATAGCAGCTTCAACTTTTGCTCAAAAAAGTAAAACAAAAGAAGGACATGTAAATCAAAATAAATTTAGGCAACTAAAGCAAGAATTACCAACTCCTAACTTACAAAGAACCGCTTCTGGAGCACCGGGTAAAGAATATACCCAACAGAAAGTTGATTATGTAATGGATATCAATTTAGATGATAACAAACAAAGAATTTCTGGAACTGAAACAATTACATATCACAACAACTCTGTAGATGAATTGACCTATTTATGGGTGCAATTAGATCAAAACATGAGAGCTTCAGATTCTAAAACTCCAGATATTCAATCTGGTAAAATGCCTAAAAAAATGAGCAAAGGAAGGTTTAATAATAGCTTTTCTGAAGAACCTTTTGATGGTGGTTTTAAAATTACAAGCGTAACAAATACTGATGGAAGTAAATTATCACATACGATCAATCAAACCATGATGCGTATTAATTTAGCAAAACCTTTAGCTTCTGGAGAAACTTTTAAATTTAATATTGCTTGGTGGTATAATATTAACAACCATAGAACACAAGGTGGTAGATCTGGTTTTGAACATTTTAAAGAAGATGGTAACAATAACTACGTAATTGCCCAGTTTTACCCTAGAATGTGTGTTTATGATAATGTAGAAGGTTGGCAAAATGGTCAATTTTGGGGAAGAAGCGAATTTGCTTTAGAGTTTGGAGATTTTACGGTAAACATTACAGTGCCTGCAGATCATATGCTAGGTGCAACCGGAGTTTTACAAAATGAGAATGACGTTTTATCTAAAAAAGAACAACAAAGATTAGCAAATGCAAGAAAAAGCTTTGACAATCCTATAGTTATTAGAACTCAAAAAGAAGCTATTAAAAATGAAAAAGGACGTTCTAAAAAAACTAAAACTTGGAAATTCTATGCAGAAAACGTAAGAGATTATGCATTTGCAACTTCAAGAAAATTTATTTGGGATGCAATGGCAGTAGATATTAACGGAAAAACTGTAATGGCATATTCTTTATATTCTAAAGAAGCAAATCCATTATACGGAGACCACTCTACAAGAGCAGTTGCACAAACCTTAAAAACTTATTCTAAATATACATTTGATTACCCTTATCACAAAGCAATATCTGTTGATGGACAAATGGGAATGGAATATCCACAAATTTGTTTCAACCCAGGAAGACCAAATCCAGACGGAACTTATTCTGATAGAACAAAATATAGAATGATCAAAGTTACCATTCATGAAGTAGGTCATAACTTCTTCCCAATGATTGTTAATTCTGATGAAAGACAGTGGACTTGGATGGATGAAGGATTAAATTCTTATATGGAAATGTTAGCAGAATTAGATTATGATAAAGATTTCCCTATAACAAGAGGTTATCCAAAAAATATTGTTAGATATATGGGAGGAGATCAATCTAAAATTGCCCCTATAATGTCTAAAGGTGATAATGTTTACAGTTTTGGAAACAATGCTTATGGGAAACCAGCTACAGCTTTATGGATCTTAAGAGAAACGATTATGGGAAAAGAACTATTTGACCATGCTTTTAAAACCTACGCTCAAAGATGGAAATTCAAACACCCGTCTCCTGCAGATTTCTTTAGAACTATGGAAGATGCTTCTGGGGTTGATTTAGATTGGTTTTGGAGAGGTTGGTTTTATACAACAGACGTAACAGATATTGGTATTAAAGGTGTTAAAAAGTTTTATACACAAAAAAACATAGATGAGTCTGTAAGTTTTATAGAAGACAAAACAAAAGGTTTAGCTTTTGGCGATAAAAAGAATAAAGACTCTAAATTTCATTATGAAATTACTTATAATAAACCAGGAGGATTGGTAATGCCTATAATTGTTGAGTTTACATATAAAGATGGTACCAAAGAAAGAAAAACATATCCAGCTCAAATTTGGAGATACAATGATGCTGAAGTAACAAAAGTATTTTCTTCTTCAAAAGAAATACAAAACATTGTTATAGATCCAGACCTAGAAACGGCAGATGTAGATACATCAAATAACAATTGGCCAAAACAACAAGCCAACAAATTTGATAAATTTAAAAAGAAAATAAAGGGATAAGCTTATTTATAAGTATATAGAAAAGGTAATATGCGTGCATATTACCTTTTTTTGATAAAGATTTGTTAAAATATTAACATTCTTTAACTAATTAGCTCACTAATTAGTAATTTACACCACATTTTAAACCAAATCAATACAAATGAAAAAAATCACTTTATTCGTATTTTCTCTATTCTTTGTAGCAACAGCTTCTTTTGCACAAGAAAAAAAGGATGAAAAGAAAACACAACAAGGACACACAGATCAAAACAAATTCAGACAAATGAAAGATGTTTTGGCAACTCCGAATGATCAACATGCAGCTTCAGGTGCACCAGGGCATCAATATACTCAACAAAAAGTTGATTATATAATGGACATTCGTTTAGAAGAAAATACAAATAAAATTTATGGTGATGAGACAATTACATATCATAATAATTCTAAAGATAATTTAGAATATTTATGGGTGCAATTAGACCAAAACATGAGAGCAGATGATTCAAAAACTCCTTTAGCAAAATCAGAAGGGGCTTCAGCATTTTTAACTCCAGACAACTTTAAAAGTAATTATATGAAAGAAGGTAAAGGCTTTGGTTTTCATATAGAAAAGGTAGAAAGTAACGGTACACCTTTATCTCATTTTATCAATAGAACAATGATGAGAGTAAACTTACCTAAGGCTTTAAAACCAGGAGAAACTTTTAAATTCAGAATTAAATGGAATTACAAAATTAACAATTCTGTAAAAGATGGAGGACGTTCTGGTTTTGAAGATTTTCCTGATGGAAACAACAACTATACAATTGCTCAATTCTTTCCAAGATTAGCCGTTTATAATAATGTAGAAGGATGGCAAAATATGCAATTCTGGGGAAGAAGTGAATTTGCTTTAGAATTTGGAGATTATGAAGTAAACTTAACTGTACCAGCAGATCATATTGTAGATGCAACTGGAGAATTACAAAACGAAAAAGATGTTTTAACAAAAACACAACGTAAACGTTTTGAAAAAGCTAGAAAAACTTTTGACAAACCTGTAATGATTGTAACACAAGCAGAAGCAGAAAAAAATGAAAAAGGACGTTCTACTAAAACAAAAACTTGGACCTTTAAAGCTAATAATGTAAGAGATTTTGCTTTTGCAACATCAAGAAAATATATTTGGGATGCCATGGCTGTTAATATCAACGGTAAATCTGTAATGGCAGTTTCTTTATATCCTAAAGAAGGAAATCCTTTATGGGAAGAGCACTCTACAAGAGTTGTAGCAAATACATTAGAAGAATATTCTAAATTAACATTCGATTATCCTTATCCTAAAGCAATTTCAGTTCATGCTAAAAACCAAGGAATGGAATATCCTATGATTTGTTTTAACTACGGTAGACCAAATCCTGATGGAACTTATTCTGACAGAGTTAAAAACGGCATGATTGGTGTAATTACACATGAAGTTGGGCATAACTTTTTTCCAATGATTGTTAATTCTGATGAAAGACAATGGACTTGGATGGATGAAGGTTTAAACTCTTTTGTTGAAATTTTAGCAGAATTAGATTACGACCCTAATTTTAACACAGGTAATTTACCAAAAGATATTGTACGTTATATGGGTGGAGATCAATCTAACATCTCTCCTATTATGTCTCAAGGAGATTATGTAAAACAATTTGGACCAAATGCTTATACGAAACCTGCAGCAGGATTGTATATGTTACGTCAAACCATTATGGGGCCAGATTTATTTGATCATGCATTTAGAACTTACTCTAAAAGATGGATGTTTAAACACCCAACTCCAGAAGATTTCTTTAGATCTATGGAAGATGCTTCTGGTATGGATTTAGATTGGTTTTGGAGAGGATGGTTTTACACCACAGATGTAACTGATATTGGAATTAAAGATGTGAAACCATTATATTTAACAGACAAACCAAGTCAAAGAATTGCAGACATCATTAAAAGTAACCCAAGAGCTAAAGCTTATTTTGAAGGTTTAGGAGACTTAGTTTACATCACTGATAAAAAAGAAGATGCCAATGCAAAAGCAATGGATAAATATACTAATGGTAAAGAAGTGCCTTCATATATTTATTCTGTTGAATTTAACAAACCTGGAGGATTGGTTATGCCAATTATTGTTGAATTAACGTATGCAGATGGTTCTAAAGAAAAAATCACCTATCCAGCACAAGTTTGGATGAAAAATGATAACTCTGTGAAAAAAGTTTTTGCTTCTACACAAGAAATTAAGAGTATTAAAGTAGATCCAGATTTAGAAACTGCAGATGTAGATACTTCTAATAACAGTTGGCCAAAGAAAGAGGCTGATAAATTTGATAAATTTAAAAACAAAGTAAAAGAATAAAAATTCTTTTACTTAATAATATTTAAAGCCTCGATTTTTCGAGGCTTTAAATATTATATATAATAAATAAAATACCTGTAACTAAATATTATTTATTATCTTTAGGTGACATAAATTCAACTAAGTTTTGAAAACAATTAAGAAAAACTCCCCCCTCTTTTTCTTACTACTACTTCTTTGTAGTAGTACTATGTATTCACAAAAATCATTAAACATCTCTTTACATCAAGACTTTAAATTATTTGCTTTTGGCGATAAATTAGGTAATAATGCCGGAACATTAGATCTAATTTCTAGAGTTAAATATGAAAGTAAACAGCAAAAAATAGGCTATTTTGTTTATGGTGTAGAATTTGAAAAAGCAAATATTAATAACCATTTTTATAGATATGGAGGTTTAGTAGGTTACTCTTTCAATAAAATTCTAAATAACACCAAATTATATCTATCTCCAACTATTGGATATGGAGCCATTAAAAGAAATAATGTTAATTGTCCCAGTTGGTCTAGCTCATTGCAAGCAGCCTATAAATTAAGTAAAATCATTAAAATAAGCAGTCTCTTTCAATTTACAGAAAGAACCGATTTATATGAATTACATGGATTAAGAGAAATTAGATATAGTTTTTTTGTAGGTGTAGAAATTAACCTATTTAAATTTAATTAAGAATTCCAAAACTTACGTTTATTATTTAGTTCTTCTTCCTCTTTAGTTAATTTCTCTAATTCTTTTACAGATAATACCTTTAAAAATGAAGGATGCTGTTCAATAGCATACTCAATTTTTGTTACAATATCTGCAACTTCATCATTTTCATAATCTATGTCCAAAGGTTCTTTTATCACCATAGATTGCAAAACATTACGTTTTTTAATATTCAAACCTTTTTTATCAAAAGAACGTCTAAATCCGTCTATAACAATAGGAACTACAATTGGTTTATAAGTTTTAATAATATGAGCTGTACCTCTTCTAATAGGCTTAAAAGGAGTAGTTGTTCCTTGAGGAAACGTAATTACCCAACCATCTTTTATAGCCTTTCCAATATTAGAAATATCAGAATTTTTTACTTGCCTGTTCACATTTTTACCTGCACTTCTCCATGTTCTATCAATAGATACAGAACCTGCATATGCAAATATTTTAGGTAAAAGTCCCGATTTCATAGTTTCACCCGCAGCCACAAAATAAATATTTAATTTAGGGTTCCAAATATACCCCACATTCTTAATAGAGTCATCTCTACCACTTAAAGCAGCATTAAAAACATGAAACATTGCAGCTACATCTGCAAAATAAGTTTGATGGTTAGAAATAAACAGTACATTTCTATCGGGTAATGACCTTAAAATGTCAGAACCTTCTATTTGTAAATTATTAAATTTTCGATATCTTCCGTGAGAAATAAGTCCAAAAATTCTAATGATCATTTTTTTTAAAAATAGGATATGACCAAAAGGATTCCTTTTAAATAAGGGCATTAGTATTCGTTTTTACTTGATTAACAAATTTACAAAACAATTTAATAAGATACTATTTTAATAGTTCTTTAATTTCCGATAACATCATGGCTGTAGCACCCCAAACGATATAATTATGAAATTTAAAACAAGGAACATCCACCTCTTTCATATAAGATGTTGTCATAGAGACTGAAGTAATATTTTTATCATTAAGTAAATCTTTTAATGAAACTTCAATTACTTCTGCAACTTCATGGTTTAAAATTAAGTTTGGTTTTTCTTCTACATACCCCATAAAAGGCGTTGCTAAAAAATTACTCGGAGGAATATAAACATCTGTTAATTCTCTGATAATAGTTACCGAAGATGCCTCTATTCCAACCTCTTCAAATGTTTCTCTTAAGGCTGTATCTTCTAAATTTCTGTCATTTTTTTCAATCTTACCTCCAGGAAAACTAATTTGTGCAGAATGAGTTCCTTTATAGCTAGCTCTTAGGGTTAGTAAAAAACACATTTCGTTTTTACTATTTGGATAAAAAAGAGATAAAACAGCTGCTTTTTTAGGCATACGTGCCGTAATTTTTTCTTGGCTATATTGCAAACGCAACTTAGGAGCCAATTTAAATTGTGCATCTAAACCACCTAAGTTTAAACTTTTCAACTCATCAATCTTATTTTTAAAATCTAATAATTTCATTCTGAATTGTTACTTTTAACAAACATATTAATTTCTAATACAAAATTATATTTTTTGGCAAGAATTTTGATTTATACTTAGCAACAATAAAACATGAATAAAAAATATAAAAAATTAGCATTAAGTTTGATATTGGATACAATTGGCCTCATCCCTTTTATCGACCTTGTTTGGGCACCTCTTTCAGGATATTTAATGACCAAAATGTATAAGGGCACAAAGGGTAAAATTGCTGGTTTGATAAGCTTCTTAGAAGAAATTATTCCGTTTACTGACGTTATACCAACATTTACGATAATGTGGTTTTATACTTATGTTTTGAAACAAAAAGAAGTAGAAACGATAATAAAATTTTAATTACTCTTTTTTAAACAAAAAACCCAAACCTAATCTTCCTAAAAACTTTTTTTCAAACTCCCAAAAAAAATTGAACTGACCAAATAACCAGCCAACTATTGGTAAAGTCAATTGATAAATAGGAAAAATTAAGACAATCCTTAAAGGCCAATATAAAAATGGATGGATTGTTTCTGATGTGAGTCCTAAGAATAAAGTAACTGGTTTGGCAACCCAAGCAGCAAACGATCCATTAATTGCAAAAACAATAAAAATAGCAGTTAAAGCCCAATCGCTAGTAATATTCCAGCGTTGTTTAAGTTTTTCCATAGAAATAAATTTACTTTCTTGTTTTTTTAAACATTAACCAAAAACCAATTAAAATTAACGGAATACTTAAAACTTGTCCTGTATTAAGCGGACTAAAAAGCCATTCTTCTCCTCTTTTTTGAACTTGAGGTTCTTTAAAAAACTCTATAACAAAACGTAAAGACCACAAAACAACCATAAATAAACCAAAAAGAAATCCTGTTTGCTCTCTCTTTTTTGTTTTCCAAAATAAATACCACATTACAAAAAACAGAATTAAATAACTAAAAGCTTCATATAATTGAGTTGGATGTCTTGCAACATTACCAGCTTCTGTAGAAGCCTTAAAAATAACTCCAAAATTGCTTCCTGTTGGTTTTCCATATATTTCTGAATTGAAAAAATTTCCAAAACGGATAAAGAAACCAGCTAAAGCAACCATTATTGCTAATCTATCTAAAATAAATAGCCATGGTTTTTGTAAATGTTTTTTTGCATAAAAATATAAAGCAATCGGTATTCCTATAGCAGCACCGTGACTTGCAAAACCTGTATAACCTGTAAATTTCCAAGTACCATTAACTTGTTTAAAAGGTAAAATAATTTCTAGTAAATGGTTTTGATAATAGCCCCAACTATAAAAGAAAACATCTCCTAAACGCATACCAACCAACATAGAGACAAAGGTATACATAAACAAAATGTCTAGTTTTTCTATAGGAGTTTTATCTTCAATATATATTTTTTTCATTAATTTTAAACCGAGTAAAAACGCAGCTACAAACATTAAACTGTACCAACGAACAGTAAAAAAACCTAAATTAATTCCTATTGACGGATTCCATTCTATTGCTAAAAAACTCATATTTTTCTTATTCTATGTCTGGTCGAGCGCAGTCGAGACCTCATTATATAATGTGCTATTAAAAAATCACTCGACTGCGCTCGAGATGAAAATTTAATTTATTCTTTCTTTTCTGGAACAGGATCGTAACCACTTCCTCCCCAAGGATGACAACTAAATATTCTTTTTAACGCTAACCATCCTCCATAAAACAAACCATGTTTTTGCAAAGCTTCAATTGTATAATGAGAACAAGTTGGACTGTATCTACAAGTTGATGGTGTAAACGGTGATATTGCAGTTTGATAAAATCGAACCAATAAAATAAATGGATATGCTAAAATTTTTTTCAATCTAATTAATTGAAAAAGTTGTTCCTTCTCTACCATCTTTTAATTGAATTCCTAATGCAATTAATTCGTCTCTAATTTGGTCGGATAAAGCCCAGTCTTTATTTTCTCTAGCTTCTTTTCTTAACTTTATCAGCAACTCTACAACTCCATTAATTTTTCCTGAATTGTCTTGAAAACTTTCATTCATCAATCCTAAAACATCAAAAACAAAAGCATTAATTGTGGTTTTAAGTTCTTTTAAATCTTCTACTGTTAAACTTGCCTTATGCTCTTTTATTTGATTGATAACCTTTACAGCTTCAAATAAATGCGAAATTAAAATTGGCGTATTAAAATCGTCATTCATGGCAGCATAACAAGCAGCTTTCCATTCTTGAACATTAAAAGTAGATGTTTTACTTGCTTCTATCTTATCTAAGAAATTAACCGCTTCCATTAACTTAGCATGTCCTTTTTCTGAAGCTTCTAAAGCATCACCAGAAAAATCTAAAATACTTCTATAATTGGCTTGCATATTAAAGAAACGAACTACGCTTGCAGAAAATGGTTTGGGTAAAATAGTATTTTCTCCAGATAAAATTTCATTTGGTAAAATAAAATTTCCAGTAGATTTAGACATTCTTTGGCCATTTAAAGAAAGCATATTTGTGTGCATCCAATAATTTACTGGTTTTACACCACTGCAAGTTTTAGATTGTGCAATTTCACACTCGTGATGCGGGAATTTTAAATCCATTCCACCACCATGAATATCAAAACTTTCTCCTAAATATTTTGTACTCATTACAGAACATTCTAAATGCCAACCAGGGAAACCGTCTGACCAAGGAGAAGGCCAACGCATAATGTGGCGTTCATCGGCTTTTTTCCAAAGGGCAAAATCTTGTGGATTTTTCTTATCAGATTGTCCATCTAAAGTTCTTGTATTATTTAGTAAATCCTCTACCTTTCTTCCTGAAAGAATTCCGTAGTTTTCTTTTTTATTGTACTCATGTACATCAAAATATACAGAACCATTTACCTCATAAGCAAAACCTTTTTCTATGATTTCTTTAATCATTTCTATCTGTTCAACAATATGTCCTGTTGCTGTTGGTTCTATACTTGGTGGTAAAAAGTTGTAGTTTTTTAAAACATCATGAAAATCTACCGTGTAACGCTGTACAACTTCCATTGGTTCTATTTGCTCTAAACGTGCTTTTCTAGCAATTTTATCTTCACCTTCATCTGCATCGTTTACTAAATGGCCTGCATCGGTTATATTACGTACATAACGTACTTTATATCCTAAGTGTAATAAGTATCTAAACACTACATCAAAAAACATAAAAGTTCTTACATTTCCTAAATGTGCATTACTGTAGACTGTTGGACCACAAACGTACATACCTACGTATCCGTCTGTTATCGGTTTAAAATTCTCTTTTTTCTTCGTTAGAGAATTGTATATTTTAAGTTGATTTTCTTTGTAGCGTTCCATTAAAAAAAGTGACTATTTACAATCGATAAAGATAGGCACTTTAAAGAGAATAGCGAAATGGAATTTGTTAGAAGTTTCAGAAAAAAAGAGGAGAAAAAAATTATTTTATTACTATTTGGCTATAATCACCATTAACCTTTATTATGTTTTTATTTGAAGGATTTATATTTGAAATACCTGCTTTTTGATTATTTAACTTCACTTTATTTACATTGAATTTAAAATTACTAAGTACATCACCCAAGATAACTGTTGCATTAGATTGACTTAAATTTAGTACAAATTGTCCAAAATTTGGATTAAAACTATTGATTGTTAACTCGCCAAATTTATCAGAAATATGAACGTTTTCATTAATTTTAATAATCTTTACTCCTGATGAATTATTAGACAAAGTTGTATTTGTAACTGATGCAATTTTAGCATCAGTTACATTGTTTAGAAATAGTGTACAAGCATTTAAATTATTAATATTTACTGGAGAATAATTAATTGTCAACCTTCCTCCATTTAAATTATTAGCATCAAACGTACCATATTTTACACTACCTGAAGCAACCGTATTTGGTAATTTCACTTTACAATGACGTGTGTTTAAATTGAAAGTAGCAGTTTTAGGAACTTTAATTTCTAATCTTTTTTTGATTTTTATTTTCTTTCCATCAATCATTAAATCATTAGAACCTGATGAGAAATTAATTTTCATTTCTTTTAAATGTTCTTTTGCTTTAGCTAAGCTTTTTTTGATCTTTTCTTTGTCTATATATTTATATTCTAACTTTACTTTTGACAAACTTTTTTTCATTTGCTCTTTAGATTTCTCTAATTGTTCTTTCAATTTTTTCTGTTCAACAGACATTTTTTCTTTGAGTTCTTTGTACTTTTTACTCTTCTTAAAAGCCTCCCATTCTTTCTTAGATTTTATAGAAATTTTATCTCCATTGTGTTCCCATTCAAAAGAAAAATCGTCATCATCATTCATGTTTTTTTCTAAATCATCAAAATTGAAATCAAAGTTGAAATCAAAATCATAATCAAAATTCATTTCTGGAATTACAATTGAATCAAAATTAGATAATTGAATATCTGGAAAAGTAAAATCCATATCATTAAAGAAAATAAAATTATCATCAAACTCATGAGTATTGCTTCCTTTAGAAGTAATACTTACTTTACTTTTATTTCCTAAAGCTTCAAAGTTCCAGTTCTTAAAATATTTTTCGGCTTTTTCTTTAGATAAGCCTTCAATTTCTACAAATGCTTCTACTTGTACTTCATTTTTATCCCAAGTAGTTACATTAATATCTGTATTTGACGCATTAATTACTATTTCTACGTCTTTATTTACCTTAAAATTTTCTGTAAATTTTTTATCAAATTTCTGACCAAAGGTTGTTCCTAAGACACCAATTGCAATAAGTGTGATAACTCTTCTATATGACTTGTGTTTCATTTTGTTTTGTGTTTAATTTTTTAAGTTGTTTTAATTGTTTTCTCAAACGTTGTAACAGCTGTAAGCGTAATTGTAAATTACTAATTAATGCATCTATAGTAGCGTCATTAACTCCATTTGTATTGAGCTCTTTGGTTAATGATTTGTATTCTTTGGTTAATTCGGCAATCTTTAATAAATATCCATCTATCATATCTTTATTATCTTCCGATAGAACTAATTGACTAATTTCTAGATTGATACTATTTGTATAATAGGTTTCTATCGAATTAAATTCGGGAGAAATACTTCCTAAACTAATTTGTTTTATTTCTGATTTGTTTTTAGAATCTGTATTTTTAATTGGATTATCTTTATTATTTGATGGAGAAAACTGAACTGCCAAACTAATTAACAATACAATTGATGCCGCTATAGATAACCATTTGTAATTTTTCTTTTTAGGTTTTTGCTGATGAATTTCTTGCTGTAATAAATCTTCAAATTTCTTTGAATGATTTACAGATAATTCTATATTTTGTTCTTGATAATCTTTTAGTAAATCTCTAATATCCTTCTGCATAACTCGTAGTTTTTAATTTTTCTTTTAATATTTTTTTCCCTCTTAGTAAATGAGTTCTAGAAGTATTTTCTGTTATTTGTAATACTTCTGATATTTCTTGATGATCATAACCTTCTAACAAATAAAGTGTTAAAACCAATCTATATTTTTCTTTTAAATTATTTATTTCATTTATAATTTTATCAACAGACACTGTACACTCAACTTTCCAATCATCTTCATTTATTTTGGTTATTGTTTCTTCATTAATAGAAACTAATTTTAATTTGTTTTTCTTTAAATAATCGATACTTTGATTAATGACAATTCTTTTTAACCAAGCTCCAAAAGCAACTTCATTTTTATAAGTATTGATATTTTTAAACGCTTTTATAAATGCTTCTTGCATAATATCTTCAGCAATAAATCTATCTTTCACATATCTAAAAGCTACTAAGATCATGGCTTTACAATACAAATTATACAATTGCATTTGCGCTTTGCAATTGTTATTTTTGCATTTATCAATGATTGGTTGATGTATCTGTTTGGTTGATTTCATTGAAACTTTCTTGCTCTATAGACGACACATTTTTTAAGTTGTTGCAAAATGAGTGAATTTTTATTTCTAAATTTACATGATTTAATTTTATTATGAACAAAAAACCTTCTGCATTACATGAAAAAGATGGAGTTTCTCAGCCAGAAACTACCAATAAAAATTCTGCAGATAAAATAAAAATAAATAGAGCTAAACAAAATTCTGTTGAAGAATTTGTTTCAAAAATATTTGATGGAGACATTACTTTTCTAAGTAGAGCAATTACGTTGGTAGAAAGTACCAATGCTAAACATCAACAAAAAGCAAATCAAATTTTAGAACGTTGTTTACCACACGCAAATAATTCTGTAAGAATAGGAATTACTGGAGTTCCGGGTGTTGGTAAAAGTACTTTTATAGAAGCCTTTGGAAAACATTTAACCTCTACAGGAAAAAGAGTTGCTGTATTGGCCGTAGATCCTAGTAGCTCTGTTAATAAAGGTTCTATTTTAGGTGATAAAACTCGTATGGAGCAATTAGTTACTGATAAAAATGCCTTTATTAGACCTTCTCCTTCAGGAACTTCTTTAGGTGGAGTAGCTCAAAAAACGCGTGAAAGTATTATTCTGTGTGAAGCTGCAGGTTTTGACACTATTATTATTGAAACAGTTGGTGTCGGTCAATCAGAAACCGTTGTTCATTCTATGGTTGATTTCTTTTTATTACTAAAATTAGCTGGTGCTGGAGATGAACTACAAGGTATAAAACGAGGAATTATTGAAATGGCAGACGCGATTGTAATTAACAAAGCTGACGGTGATAATGAGAAAAATGCAAAAATTGCCAAAGTAGAATTTAATAGAGCTTTACATTTATATCCTATAAAAGAAAGTAAATGGCATCCAAAAGTACTTATTGCAAGTGCTTTACACAATTTAGGTATTAAAGAAATTGAAATAATGGTTACTGATTACGTTGCTTTAACCAAAAAGAACAATTACTTCAACTACAAAAGAAATGCCCAAAATAAATATTGGTTATTAGCAACAATTGAACAACAATTGAAGGATAATTTTTATCAGAATCCAAAAATTAAAAATGCTTTAGCAATAGAAATTAACAATTTAAAAAAAGGCACCACAACTCCTTTTAGTGCTGCTAAAAAATTGTTAGAATTGTAATCTTAGTTTAATTTTAAAAAATAGTATAAAGTGTAGTTACAATAGTTCCTTTACCATCACTTAAATCAGTAGATAGTAGTTGTTTTTCTTCTATTACTTTAAGATTAAATGGAGGTTTTAATATATTGATACCACTTTGTTTTTTTAATCTAATTCCCTGTCCTGAAATAATATCTTTATTGGCTATAAAATCTCCTTTAGGTAAATGTTCTGTTAAAATAACATACTTATAATCCGATAATTTATTTACGATGTTTTTTACTTCTGCATTTGATAAATGTTGAAGTACTTGCCTCAATATTATACAATCTCCAGAAGGCAACTTGTCTACTGAAATATCTAAACAATAAAACTCTAAATTATGCGCTTTAAATCTTTCTTTATTATATTCTATAAGATCTTTTACAATATCTACAGCCACATACTTCTTACTATATTTTACCAACTCTTTTCCTATATTAAAATCTCCACAACCTAAATCACAGATATTTAATGGTGTTTTTAATGATGTAAAAAATGATGTTATAACACTTATATACGGATTTACAATTTCAAGTTGATGAGAGCCATCACCAGAGTAAAAATTAGATTTATCATCACCCCAAAGTTTCATTTTATAAACCTGTTCCATGGCATCTTTTGTTGGCCAAGGTTTTTTAATTTTTTCTTTCATCATTATAAATACTGCATAATAGATAAATGTTAAATCAAAATTAGTGCTGATATTGCAATAAAAACAACTATTTGCATCCACTTTAAATAAACTCCTGCTTTTTTATTTTGTTTGATATAAACAGATATACTACCAGCTAAAATGGCAATTGAAGAAAAGATAATAGAAGAAACCAATATAAATAATCCTCCTAAAATGTAAAATTGCACTATTGTAGAAATTGTTTCTGAAAACAAAAATTGAGGAAAAAATGCCAAGAAAAAAATAGTAACTTTTGGATTTAAAACATTCATTAAAAATCCTGTTTTAAATAATTGTGTGGTTGTTTTTTTTTGGACATTTTCTGTAGAAAAAGTAATATTAGCATCACTTTTATACACTTTATAAGCTAAAAACAACAAATAACTTGCTCCGAATAATTTAATAATAAAGAAAATATTAGGGCTTTCTTTTAACAAAGTTGAGACGCCAAAAGCAACCAAAGTGGTATGAATTAAACAACCAGACATTAATCCAAAAACAGTTGCTAATCCATATTTTTTCCCATTTACAATACTTTGCACTAAAACAAAAATATTATCTGGTCCTGGAGAAAATGACAAAATAGCCGTAGCAACTATAAAAGATATCAGATTTTCTATCATATATTTTTTATTGCTTTTACTTTGAAAGTCTATGTAAGATTGCTTTATTAATCTTCTTCACTAAACTAGGTCCCTCATAAATAAACCCTGTATAAATTTGTACTAAGTCTGCACCAGCATTTAATTTTTCTAAAGCATCTTCTGCAGAATGTATTCCTCCTACTCCTATTATTGGAAAAGATTTATTAGAATTATCAGCTAAATACTTAATAACTTTAGTACTTTGTTTCTTTATGGGTTGTCCACTTACACCACCGTTCCCGATTTCTTGTAAGCGTTCTTTAGAAGTTTTTAAATTATCTCTATTTGTAGATGTATTAGAAGCAATAACTCCATCTATTTTTGTTTCTGCAACTAACTCAATAATTTCATCTAATTGAAGATTGTTTAAATCTGGAGCAATTTTTAATAAAATCGGTTTCTGCTTTTCTTCTTTATTATTTAATTTTTGAACAGCAGAAATTAATTCTATTAAATAATCTTTATCATTTAGTTTTGCATGACTTCCAACATTTGGACAACTAACATTTAATACAAAATAATCTACATAAGAATGAAGAGCTGTAAATACCTCACAATAGTCTTTTGTGTAATTTTCTATTTTGGTTGTGGTATTCTTTCCTAAATTTCCTCCAATAATAACTTTGCCTTTGTTTTTTTTTAGATTGTTTATTGCTGCTTCAATTCCGTCATTATTAAATCCCATTCTATTGATAATTCCTTCATCTTTTTTTAAACGAAATAATCTTTTTTTAGGATTACCAACTTGTCCTTTAGGAGTAACTGTACCAATTTCTATAAAACCAAAACCAAAGTTTGCTAATTCATTATATAATACTGCATTTTTATCGAAACCTGCAGCTAAACCAACAGGATTTTTAAATGTAATTCCGAATAATTTTCTTTCTAGTTTTTTATCATTTACCAAATATAAACTTCTAAAAATTGAAGTTATAAAAGGGATTTTAGATAAAAAACGAATGAAAGAAAAAGTAAAATAATGTACTTTTTCTGGATCGAATAAAAATAAAATGGGCCGTATTATAATTTTGTACATAATTGTCAAATATAAAAAAAGCTCCAATTAATTGGAGCTTTTAAATTATCTTAAAACAGCATCTAAATTCTTTTCGAATGTCTGCTGTAATTTCTGCATTATTTTATCTATTTGCTTATCTGCAAGTGTTTTAGTTTCATCTTGTAATAAGAAACTTACAGCATAAGATTTTTTACCTTCAGGTAAATTTTCACCTTCATAGACATCAAATAAATCTACTTCTTTTAGTAAGTTTTTCTCTGATTGAAATGCTAAATTGTATACTTCCTTAAACTCTACCTTAGCATCTAATAATAGAGCTAAATCACGTTTTACTGCAGGAAATTTTTGTAATTCGGAAACTGTTAATTTTTTATTTCCTGTTAATTTTAAAATAGTATCCCAATTAAAATCGGCAAAAAGAACTTCTTGTTTAATACCAAATTCTTTTAAAACAGTACGTTTTACAACTCCTAATTCTACCAATTTAATTTTACCCAAACTCAATGTTATTCCTTCTGAAAAAACATCTAATTTTGTAGGTGTTGTTTTAAATTTATCAATACCAAGTCTACTTAATAAAGAAGTTACAATTCCTTTTATATAAAAGAAATCAGATTTTTTTGTAGCAGTTTGCCAGCTATCTTTTGTTCTATTTCCAGTAACAAAAAGTGTTAAATGCTTATCTTCTTGGTATTTTTCAGCGTATTTATGATACGTTTTACCAAATTCATAAAACTTTAAAGAATTATTTTTTCTATTTATATTATAAGCTACAGACTCTAAACCGCTAAACAATAAGGATTGTCTCAGCACTTTTAAATCATTACTTAACGGATTTAGCATTTCTACATTAGCTTCTTCATTAAGATTTTCTGACAAGCTTGTATATTCTGGTTTGGTTAATGAATTTGCCATTGTTTCATTAAAACCTAAAGCACTTAATTGGTTAGCAATAACGTTTTCTATCTTAGTTTCTTTATTAGAATCAAATGATATTGATGTATTTAATTTATGAGAAAACTTAATATTATTGTAACCATATACTCTTAAGATTTCTTCAATAATATCTGCTTCTCGTTGTACATCTGTTCTATACGAAGGTATTGTTAAACCTAAACCTCCTTCTGTTTCGCTATTGATTTTAATTTCAAGTGAAGCTAAAATATTCTTAATGGTATCTTTAGGAATTTCTTGACCAATTAATCTATAAGCATTATCATAAGATAAAAACACTTGAAAATCTTCTAATTTTTCTGGATAAAAATCAGAAATATCTGAAGCCATTTTACCACCTGAATATTCTTCTATCAATAAAGCAGCGCGTTTTAAAGCGTATTCTGTCATATTAATATCAATTCCACGTTCAAAACGAAAAGATGCGTCTGTATTTAAAGCATGTCTTTTAGCCGTTTTTCTAACAGAAACAGGGTTAAAATAAGCACTTTCTAAAAAGATTGAAGTTGTATTTTCTGTAACTCCAGATTTCAATCCACCAAAAACACCACCAATACAAAGTGGATTAGAATCGGCATCACAAATCATAATATCTTCAGAAGATAATTCTCTTTCTACTTCATCTAAAGAAGTAAATTTTGTACCTTCTTCCAACGTTTTTACTATAATTTTATTCCCTTTAATTTTCTGAGTATCAAAAGCATGCAAAGGTTGTCCAACTTCATGCATCACATAGTTTGTGATATCGACAATATTATTTTTTGGTGTAATACCTATTGCTTTTAACCTATTTTTAATCCATTCTGGTGAGCCTTTTACTTCAACATCAATAATGGTGATTCCACAATAACGAGGAACCAATTCTTTATTTTCAATTTCAACATCAAAACGTAAAACTCTTTCATCTACATGAAAATCACTAACAGAAGGAGAAATTAATTCTAATTTTATATCTTTTTGAATTAACCCTGCACGTAAATCTCTTGCAACGCCAAAATGACTCATTGCATCAGATCTATTAGGAGTTAAACCAATTTCAAATATTTGATCTATCTCTATATTAAAAACTTTAGCAGCAGGAGTTCCTACTTCTAAAGCTTCATCAAGAATCATAATTCCATCATGACCTTTACCTAAACCCAACTCGTCCTCGGCGCAAATCATCCCAAAACTTTCTTCTCCTCTAATTTTACCTTTTTTGATTTTAAAACCTTCTCCTTTATCATCATATAGAGTTGTTCCAATTGTTGCCACTGGTACTTTTTGACCAGATGCTACATTTGGAGCACCACAAACAATTTGTACAGGTTCATCAGCTCCTAAATCTACTGTAGTTATTTTTAATCTATCTGCATTTGGATGTTGCACACAAGTTAAAACTTTACCAACAACAATTCCTTGTAAACTTCCTTTAATAGATTCTTTGGTTTCAATTCCTTCTACTTCCAATCCTAAATCGGTTAACAATTCTCCAGTTTTGGTTGCATCCCAATCTGTTTGTAAAAATTGCTTTAGCCAATTGTATGATATTTTCATATTCTCTTTTTGAGGTTTTCAGCCACAAATTTACTGAATTTTATGTTTTTTAAAGTCATTTTTAATTTAAAAAACGATGCATAATTCAATATAGTCTAAAATTAAATACCTTTGCTTTTAGAATTAAAGATACATGTTTAAAAAAATTCCTAATTATGTGAAATACATTTTTACAAATGTATTTTTCTTGTTTGTTTATATATTTATATTTAGAGTACTATTCTATTACCTTTTTGCACAATTAGAGAATGTTACTTCTTCTGAAATTAAAACCGCTTTTTTACTTGGTTTTCGGTTTGATATAAAGTTAGCAGTTATGACTTTCTTTCCTATTGCAATCTTTATATTGATTACAAATTACAAATTCTTTAAACGAAAAATATATCAAAAAATAGCAACATTTTATTTAGTATTAGCTTACCTAATTCTTACCTTATTCTTTTTATTTGATTTTGGTTATTATGATTATTTAAGTATCCGTTTAGATGCTTCATCGCTTCGATTTTTAAGCAATATTGGAATTTCTAGTGAAGTACTTATAGAAAGTTATCCTGTTTATAAAGGAGTTTTTGCTCTTTTAGTTTTATGTTTTTTAATTTATAAATTTTCTAATTTTCTCTTTAATAGGTATAAAAATCAGTTAAATACTTTTAACAAAAAAATTAAAGCTATTTATTTTGCAGCTACATTTTTATTACTTTCTTTCGGAATCTACAATAGTTTTACACACTACCCTTTACGTTGGAGCGAAGCTTTTTTCTCTAAAAACAATGCTGTAAACCAGTTTTCTTTAAATCCGGTTTTATACTTTTTTGATAGTTTTGCATACAGAAGTGAAGGCGTAAATATGGATGAATTTAATACATATTACCCTGTAATTGCCAAACATTTAGGTTTACCAAAAGATTCCGTTTCTTTTGAAAGAAAAGTTGTTTTTGATTCTACTTATACAAAAAAACCAAATATTGTTATTGTAATGATGGAGTCTGTTGGTGTTAAACCAATTAGTTATTATGGAAACCCAATTAAAACAACACCTAATCTAGATTCAATTATTAAAAGTAGCGTTAGTTTTTCTAATTTTTATGTTCATAAATCAGGAACAGCTGCCAGTGTTTTTGCAAGTGTTACAGGCTTACCTGATATAGAAAATGTAAGAACTGCCTCTAGAAACCCTTTGATTATAGATCAGCGAATTTTATTCGATCAATTTACGGGGTATGAAAAATTATATTTTTTAGGTGGAAGTGCAAATTGGGCAAACATTAGAGGTATTTTTCAATCAAATATAAAACAACTACAGATTTTTGAAGAAGGAAGTTATAAAACTGAAAAAAGAGCTGATGTTTGGGGAATTGATGATTATGAACTATTTAAAGAATCAAATAAAGAACTCGAAAAACTTTCAAAACAAGAAAAACCTTTTATCGCATATATTCAAACGGCTTCTAACCATATGCCCTTTACAGTCCCCGATACAAAAGAGAGTTACAAACCTTTAAAGGATGATGAGATTTCATCAGATTTATTAAAAAAATCTGGATTTAAATCTGTTGCACAATTAAATGCTTTAAGATATTTGGATTTTAATATTGGACGATTTTTAGAACGTGCAAAAACTTCAGGATATTATGATAATACTATTTTTGTCTTTTTTGGAGACCATAATACAGCTATGAAAAGAACAGATTTGTTTCCAAAAGAATATGATTTAAATATTCAACTACAACATGTTCCGTTTTTAATTCATGCGCCAAAATATATAAAACCCAAAGTTATTTCAAATACAGGTAAGCTCATCGATTTATTTCCTACTGTAGCTAGTTTAGCCAAAATTAACCATACAAATTATACTTTAGGAAGCAATTTACTAGATTCAACAAATATTAAAGATGTAGGTTTTGTTTACCTAAAGACCAAAGGAGAACCTGCTGTAGGTTTAATAAAAGATAGTTTATATCTAAATAAAACCATGGTTACCAATACATTAGGTTTATATAATTTAAAAGAAAAAGAATTAATAGATCTAAAAGAAAAATATCCTCTTTTAACTAAGAAAATGGATAGCCTATTATCTGCATATTATCATTCAACAAAATATTTATACTTTAATAATAAAAAATTAAGCGAATAGTTTTCTATCCGCTATTTTATAAAGTTGATAATAAATATTTGCAAATAAAATTCCTATTAAGATTCCTACAGAAATATCAATTGGAAAATGAACTCCTAAGTACAATCTACTATAAGAAAAAATTAAAGGGAACAATAAAATTAAGTAGATGTACTTAAATTTATCTTTTAATAAAAGAACTACAAATACAGAGAAAAAAGTAGATGTGGTTGCATGACCAGACATAAAACTAAAACTCTGAGGTTTTATAAAAGTTCTTAATAAATGTTTTATTTCTGGATCGTTATTGGGTCTAATTCTCTCTACCGAATTTTTAATTAAATTGGTAAATTGATCTGAAAAAGCAACTAACAATATCATTGCTAAAATTGCAAAACCGCCACGTTTCCAACCCAAAGATTTAATCACTAAATAAAAAACAAGAAGAAACAATGGGGTCCAATATAATTGTTTAGTAATTACTAACCAAAGTGAATCCCATTGCTCGTTTCCTAAATTATTTAAAAAGATAAGAAGTTCTTTATCTAAATGTATGATTGTGTCTACCAAATTACTTTCCTATTTTTAGAACTTCAACTTCAAAAACTAAATCTGATTTTGCTGGAAAAGGACCATATTTAGCTTCTCCAAAACCGATGTTATAAGGAATAAACAATCTGGCTTTTTCTCCTTCTCTCATCAACAAAACACCTTCTTTAAAACCAGTAATCATTGGTTTTTCCTTATCATTGAGTTGAAAAACAAATGGTTTTGCTCCTGGATCGTTAGTCGATTGAATTTTCTTACCGTTTGCTGTATACAACGTAAAGTTTGTCGTAATAGGTTGATTGTCTACTACTTTTTTTCCTTTGGTTGTTTTTAACTTTAAAATTCTAAGTCCAGTACCAGTTTTAATCGCTTGCTCTTCATTCATTTCAGATAAAAACTTTTTCTTATCTTCTAAATACTTAGCATATCTAGCTACTTCTGCAGCTTTATTAGCTTCTAACCTTTCTCTAGTAGACTCACTAAACTTAACCAATTCTTTATCAAAAACTTCTCCTGCATTAAAACTCTTAGCTTTAGGCCCTATTCTAATAATATGAATTGTTTTAATTGTATCTTTTTCAACAATTTTATTTACAACAGACATTCTAATAGAGTCAATCGCTTTTTTTAATCTATTGGTTTCTTTAAATTTAGTTTTTAAAGCTTTTAATTCTATCGAGTTTACGATTGTTTTACCAAAAACAGAATGTTTACCATCTAAATGAGGAATTGCTCGATGTGTAATAAAAAACTGACTCCCATTGGTGCTTACACTTCCGTTTGCCATAGACAATACACCTGCATCGTCGTGTTTATAAATTAAATTCCCTGTAGAATCTTTAGGAAATTCACTTCCAAATTTGTACCCAGGTCCTCCTCTACCATTTGCAAGCGGATCACCTCCTTGTATTACAAAGTTAGGAACAACTCTATGAAAAGTAAGTCCATCATAATAGGGTTTCCCCTTAAGAGAGTCCGTGACTTTATTATTTGTTCCTTCTGCTAAAGAAACAAAGTTAGCAACTGTCATTGGAACTTTCTCTGGATACAATTCTAAAAGAATATCTCCTTTATTAGTTTGTATTTCTGCATACAACCCCTCTTTTAGGTTCTCGTATTTAGCAGAACTGCAGCTACTAAAAATAATTGCTGCAGTTATAAGATATATTACTTTCTTCATTTATTATTTTATAATATCTAAAAGTTCTATTTCAAAAATTAATGTAGAAAATGGTTTGATAACTGCTCCTTTTTGTTGTGCACCATAAGCCAATTCTTGAGGTATGAAAAATTTATATTTAGCTCCTACTTTCATTAATTGCACACCTTCTGTCCAACCCTTAATTACTTGATTTAAAGCAAATTCAGAAGGAGTCCCTCTATCTACAGAACTATCAAATACAGTACCATCTATAGATGTTCCATGATAATGAACTTTAACTTTAGTAGTTGGTCCTTCTGGTTTTTCTCCCGTTCCTTCTTTTAATACGATATATTGTAAACCACTAGCAGTAGTTTTTACATCCTTCTTTGTTTTGTTTTTTTCTAGAAATTCTATCCCTGCTTTTTTAACATCTGCAAACTTAATTTCTGCTTCTTTAATTGCTTTTTCTTGTTGTTCTTTCATTTTAGCGACTTGCTTTTTTTGAAAATATGAACTTAAAACAACTCCAACATCTTTTTTACTCATTAATAAATTAGTAGAATCTAATCCATTTCTAAACCCTTGATAAAATAAATCTTTATTTGCTTCATCAAAATTACTTTTAACATAAGTGGCAACATTTAAACCTAAAGCATAACTTGCTGAGTCTATTTCTGTCTCTAAAGATTTTACATCTGCCTTTTGGTTTACACATGAAAACATTGTTGCTACGATTGCAATTGCCGATAATTTGTTTATAATTCTCATTTTTAAATTTATTTGATTGTTAATAATGTTATTGTACTTTTAATTGATTGATTCATCCCTATTTTATTTCCATCACCAGTAATACCATAAGCACTGTATGAAGGAATGACAAATGTAACTGTTTCTCCGATTTTCATCAACTTTATTCCTTTTTGAATTGCAGTAATAAAATCTTCTTTATCTATTGTATAATTTTTAATTCCTAATTCTTCTTTAGAATATAAAACTGTGTTATTTAAGTCTGTAATTTCATATTCAAAACTAACTTCATTTCCTGTTTGTGGAGTTGGTAAATCTTTATCTATTTTATTAATATAAGTATACCAAAAACCATAAGATGACTGTTGATAGATTCTTAAAGAATCCTTTTTTATAAGCTCAATAATTTTATTCTCTTCAATTTTATTTAAAGCTTTAGAAGTTGAAATAGTTTCTGATAACAACGTTGTAGACGGTTTGGGATCTATAGGTCTTCTAGGAACTTCTTTAGCACAACCTAAACATAAAATAGCAAAAAATAAAAATCTAATTTTCATAAGAATCGTCTAATTTAGTTTTATAAATTGATAATAAACTTTTAAATTTTTCTATGGTTTCTTTTAAAGAAACAGTAGATTTCCCTCCAGCAGCATTATCATGTCCTCCTCCTTCAAAATGATTTCTTGCAAATTGATTAACAGAAAACTTTCCTTTAGAACGAAAAGATATTTTTATAATATTTTGTTCTTTATCTTCTATAAAAATTGCCGCAAAAACAATTCCTTTTAAAGATAGCGCATAATTTACAACACCCTCTGTATCTCCTTTTTGAAAATCGAAACGTTTTTTTTCTTCATCGGTTAATGTTATAAAAGCTGTTTTATATTCTGGTAAAATTTGTAAATTACTTAATGCTTGCCCTAATAAAAGTAATCTTCCATAAGAATTGGCATCATATACATTATTATGTATTCTATCATTCTTTGCTCCTTTGTCTATTAAGTCTGCAATAATTCTATGCGTTTTACTTGTTGTAGATCTAAAGCGAAAAGAACCAGTATCTGTCATAATCCCAGTATACAAACAAGTTGCTATGTCTGCATCAATTAATTCAAGATCATTCATCATTTCCAAAAACTGATATACCATTTGGCAGGTAGAACAAATCTCAACATCCGAATACATATATTTTACATCGTCTGGTTGTTGATGATGATCTATCATTGCAAAATCATTTGGATATTTTTCTAAAGTTTTCTGCATATCATTACCAACTCTATGCAAGGTATTAAAGTCTAAAAGAAAAATAATATCAGAATTATTGATCGCTTTTTGAGATTGAGAGTTTTGCCAATCGAAACGATAAGTCGTTTTAGAACCGGGTAACCAATGTAAAAACTCTGGATACTCATTTGGCACAACAACTGTAGAATTGTGGCCTTTTTTATTAAAATAATGATACAAAGCTAAGGTAGATCCCATTGCATCTCCATCTGGGTTTCTATGTCCTATTATTACAATATTTCTTGGTTTTTCAAGAAATTTTTTTAATTCTTCGAATCCTTTTAAAATCATAAGTCGCGAAGATACAATTTAATTAAAAAAATTGTGTAATTTCGCGCCGATTTTAAGAAAACTTAAAAAAACATTAACGATGGCAACAAATAGAACATTTACAATGCTAAAACCAGATGCAGTAGAAAACGGGCATACTGGAGCAATTTTAGAAAAAATTAATACTGCAGGCTTTAGAATTGTAGCTTTAAAGAAAACTCAAATGACAAAAGCTGATGCTGAAGCTTTTTATGCAGTGCATAATGAGCGTCCATTTTTTGGTGAATTAGTTGAGTTTATGACTCGTGGACCAATTGTAGCTGCAATCTTAGAAAAAGAAAATGCAGTTGAAGATTTTAGAACCTTAATTGGTGCTACAAACCCAGCTGATGCTGCAGAAGGTACTATTAGAAAATTGTATGCAACTTCTATGGGAGAAAATGCTGTACACGGTTCTGATTCTGATGAAAACGCACAAATTGAAGGAAATTTTCACTTTTCTGGAAGAGAACAATTCTAAGAGTTTTTAGAAATTTTTAGTCTAAAATATATTTAGTAAAACTCGCAACTTTCGTTGCGAGTTTTTTTTATATAAATATAATTAAAGTTATCTTTTGAACGTAACAAATAAAACTTTTGCCATATTTCCTCTTAACAAAACACCAAATTAAGAACTAAAAATGATATATTTGAACAAACCCTAAATCTTTTAATATATAAACTTGTTTTAAATTTAAAAAATATGATTTTCGCAACTTCTTTAAAAAAAATAAATAAACTTCACTTAATAGCAGTCTTTTTTATTAGTTTTTTACTAATGGGCTGTCCAAAGGAATCAAATTTTTCAATAGCAGATAAACCTAACTTAAAAATTGACAAACGTTTATTAGGAACCTGGAAAATTAAAACCCCAAAAACATATTTTGTAGAAGAAATTAAATTTTCAAAACTTAGCTCAAAAGAATATCGATTAACCGTAACTAAAGAGGGTGGCGACTATGATACTTCTACAAAAATATTTCGTGCTTATTTGACAAAATTTAAAGGGACTAATTATCTAACCGTTAATAATGAAAAAAAAGGAACTAATTACTTTTTTCATATCTATAAAATATCTAGAAACAAATTAATTTTTTATGAATTAAAAATACCGTTAGACTTAAAATCTACCAATGAATTCAGGAATTCTATTAGTAAAAAACCAGTATTTACAGATGAAAGTGTTTGGGTAAAAAAATAAAATCCTTTCATTCTATATAATCTTTCTTATCTTTTTATTAAGAAAGACTTTATTTATACCAACATCAGTTTAGAAATTATGTCCTGACCTATTTCTTCATTCATCATTTTTATAATTTTATCTTTTCCATAACTTAATTCTTCACGCAAAACAGAAGATGTTAATTGTATAATTAAGGTTTTATGTTGCAGTTTTACAGAACTTGTATGCGTAGCAACTCCTGGCCCCATCATTTTATTCCAAGTTTCTTCTACTTTTAATTTCTGCATTCCTTTAGTCAAATTATTCTCTTTAATAAAGCTTTGCATTAAATCTTGAATTGAAAAAGAATCGTTTTCTCTTTTTGTCATTATAACTTAAAAATTTGATACGGTTTATTACTCTGTTTTACTATATTTTCGGTTCTTTCAGAATGTGTATCTGTAATAAATATTTGGCCAAATGCATCATCATTTACCAAATTTATAATTTGAGAAACTCTACTTTCATCTAATTTATCAAAAATATCGTCTAACAATAAAATAGGAATTACAGAAGACTGTTGCTTTATAAACTCAAATTGTGCTAACTTTAAAGCTATTAAATATGATTTCTGCTGCCCTTGTGAACCAAACTTCTTAATTGGGTATTCTCCTATTTCAAAGTTTAAATCATCTTTATGAATTCCTGCTGTTGTGTACTGTAATATCTTATCTTTTTCTAGTGATTTCTGTAATAAATCCTTCATATTAAAATCATTTAACTGACTCTTATAATGCAAATTAACATTTTCTTTATCTCCAGAAATTACTTGATATTTTTCATTAAAAATAGGAATAAATTTTTCTAAAAACCTTTTTCTTACTTCGAAAATTCGACTTCCATAATCAGAAAGCTGCTCATCATAAACACTTAGATTTAACGCATCAAAAGTTCTATTGGCTGCAAAGTATTTTAACAAAGCATTTCTTTGACTTAACACCTTATTATATGCAATTAAATCTTTTAAATAGTTTTTATTTTGTTGAGAAATAACACCATCTATAAATTTTCTTCTAGTATCACTCCCATCCGTAACCAAATCTCTATCAGCAGGAGAAATAATTACCAAAGGTAACTGTCCAATATGCTCAGAAAACTTATCATAACTTTTTCCATTTCTCTTTAAAACTTTCTTTTGTCCTTTTTTTAAACTACACACAATTTTTTCGTTTCTATCGTTTAAAAGATAATCTCCTTCAACCATAAAAAACCCTTCACCATGTTTAATATTTTGCACAGCAACCGAATTAAAATAACTTTTTGCAAAAGACAAGTAATAAATTGCATCTAAAATATTGGTTTTACCAACTCCGTTATTGCCCACAAAGCAATTTATTTTCTGCTGAAAATCAAAAGATTGAGACTCAATATTCTTAAAATTAACTAAAGATATTTTTTGTAAATACATTAATAAAAGCGACTGTTTGAAACGAATTGCAAATTATTGAAAATTTTGCGAATTATCCGCTTTTAAAATCCAATTAAAAAAACTATTTTTGTCGCCACTAATTTTTAAGGAAATATGGCAACATACAAGAAGAAAGGATTCAAAGCAAAAGATAAAAGAGAACAAAATCAAATTGATGAATCAGAATTTGAAACAGCTGGAGTATTAAATACTTTAGACGAAACTGCTTCTAGATCTGAACAATGGATAGAGAAGAACAGCAAACCGTTATTTTATGCTTTAATAGGTATTGTTGTACTTTTTTTAGCTTACTTAGCTTACACAAAATACGTAGTAGAACCAAATGAATTAGATGCTTCTAATGAATTGGCTTTTCCTAGAAAATATTTTGATGAAGCAGCTGTTGCTGGTACAGGCATAGATTCTTTATTAAATTTAGGTTTAGAAGGAGCTGATGGTAAATATGGTTTTTTAGATATTGCAGACACTTACAGCGGAACAAACGCGGGTAATTTAGCAAACTATTATGCCGGTGTTTCTTATTTAAAAATGAAAAACTACGAAAAAGGTATAGAGTATTTAGAAAAGTTTAAATCTGACGATGAAATGTTAGGTCCAGTTTCTTTAGGAGCAATTGGAGATGCTTTTTCTGATATCAATCAACCAGAACAAGCTTTAGAATATTATGAAAAAGCTGCTAATAAAAAATCAAACGATTTTACAACTCCATTATTTTTATACAAAGCAGGACAAACTGCAATGGAACTAAAGAAATTTGATAAAGCAGAAAAACTATTTACTAAGATAAAAGAAAACTATTCAAAATCTGAACAAGGTAGAGATATAGAAAAATTTATCAATGCAGCTAAATATGCTAAATAAATAAAAATGGCTACAACCAATTTATCTTCTTACGATAAAACAACAATCCCAAATGCGAAATCTTTTCGATTTGGGATTGTTGTTTCAGAATGGAATCCTGAAATTACAAAGAATCTACAAAAAGGTGCAATTGAAACTTTAATCGATTGCGGAGCAAACAAAGAAAATATAATTTCTTGGGACGTCCCAGGAAGTTTTGAACTTGTTTTTGGATGCAAAAAAATGATTGAATCTCAATCAGTAGATGCAATTATTGCTATTGGAAACGTAATTCAAGGAGAAACAAAACATTTCGATTTTGTTTGTGAAGGGGTTACACAAGGAATTGTAGACCTAAACATCAAATACGATGTTCCAGTTATTTTTTGTGTTTTAACAGACAATAACAAACAACAATCTATCGATAGATCTGGAGGTAAATTAGGTAATAAAGGTATAGAATGTGCTATAGCAGCTATAAAAATGGCCGCTATAAAAAACGTTGATAGAAGCGCTGAAAGTATTGGTTTTTAACAAAAAACAGACTTCTTAAAATTAAGAATACTTTTAACGTCATTTTTTGATGTATTCCTTTTAATTCTGTAAATTTGATTCACTATAAAATTGGTCTAATATTTGATTAATTCTAAATCAATATTCACAATTAATTTTTAGAACTATGGGATTTTTAAAACGCACAAACAAAAAATTTGACTACCAACCTCGTTATTACAAAGGAGAAGGAAACCCATTTAAAATCGAACATAAATTTGACGAATTTAGAGTTACTGCAGGTAAAAATAAAGGCCTAAAAGGAAAATTCAATGATGCTTTGGGTGAGTTAAAAAACTCAGAGAAAAGCGTAAATAAAATCATTCTATACGTCATCATAATTTTAGTTTTACTTTTTTTATATATCATCGACTTTGATTTATCAATTTTTTACAAATAATTAATGTCAGATATAATTCAACTTTTACCAGATCATGTTGCTAATCAAATTGCAGCAGGAGAAGTCGTTCAACGTCCAGCTTCTGTTGTAAAGGAATTACTTGAAAATGCTATTGATGCTGGTGCTACAAATATTAAATTACTACTAAAAGACGCTGGTAAAACACTTATTCAGGTAATTGATGATGGAAAAGGAATGAGTACAACAGACGCTAGAATGTCTTTTGAGCGTCATGCAACTTCTAAAATTCAAAAAGCAGAAGATTTATTTAACTTAAACACAAAAGGTTTTCGTGGTGAGGCTTTGGCTTCGATTGCTGCCATTGCACATGTAGAATTAAAAACAAAACCACAAGGTGAAGAATTAGGGACACAAATAAAAATTGCAGGAAGTAAAATTATTTCTCAAGACTTTATTTCTACAGGAAAAGGAACAAGTATTGCTGTAAAAAACTTATTTTACAATATTCCTGCAAGAAGAAATTTTTTAAAATCTGATACAATTGAAACACGTCATATAATTGATGAGTTTCAAAGAGTTGCTTTAGCGCATCCTAGTATTGCTTTTTTATTACACCATAACAACAACGAAGTTTATCATTTAAAAACAAGCAACCTTCGCAAAAGAATAGTTGCTGTTTTTGGAGTTAAAATGAATGAAAAATTAGTACCAATTAATGAGCATACAGATATACTTTCTATTGAAGGTTTTGTTGCAAAACCTGAATTTTCTAAGCGAAAAAGAGGTGAGCAGTTCTTTTTTGTAAATGATCGATTTATAAAGAGTTCTTATTTAAATCATGCAGTTGTAAATGCTTTTGATGGCTTATTAGAGCAAGGTTCTCATCCTTCATACTTTTTATATTTAACAGTCCCAACAAGTTCTATTGATATAAACATACATCCAACCAAAACAGAAATTAAGTTTGATAATGAAAAAGCACTCTATGCAATGTTACGTGCCACTGTGAAGCATAGTTTAGGTCAGTATAATGTTGCTCCTGTTTTAGATTTTAATAGAGATTCAAACTTAGATACACCATACAATTTTAAATCAAGTTCTAAAACAGCTTCTGTTCCTACCATTTCTGTAGATCCAGATTTTAACCCTTTTAAAGAAACGGTACAAAAAGAAATTAGTTTCCCTTATAAGAGAGAAAAACAAACAGAAAGTTGGGAGTCTTTATACACTTCTGCTGCAGTCACAGAACAAGAAAAACAATCTGAATTATTTGAAAATCAACAAGAAATAAAAACGCAGAAAACATTTCAAATTCAGCGTAAATACGTCTTAAGTTCTATAAAATCTGGTGTCGTTTTAATCAATCAATCTTTAGCGCATCAACGAATTTTATACGAACAATTTTTAGAAAGCATTACCGTTAAAGAAGCTAACAGTCAGCAATTATTATTTCCTGTAAAGATTTCATTTTCATCAGCAGAAATAGAAATGATTTACACAATAAAAACCGAATTAGAAAATGCAGGTTTTTCTTTTGATGAATTTACAAAAGACAGTGTCACAATAAAAGGAATTCCCGTTTCTGTTACAGAAAGTAAAATAACTATTATTTTAGAAGAATTATTAAACGATATTAATTTAGAAGTACCAGATGCAAGTTTTAGTCATTTTGATGTAATGGCAAAATCATTTGCAAAAACATTATCAATTAAAACAGGAACTTTACTTTCTGAAAAAGAACAAGAAAGCTTAGTAAATGATTTATTTTCTTGTAAAGAACCTACAGTTTCTCCTTTTGGAAAATCAATATTTAAAACACTAACATTAAACGAAATAGATAATTTATTTAATCATTAAAAATGAACAAACTAACAGATGCCATAAAACATCTAATAATAATTAATGTAATTGTATTTATAGTTCCACAACTTTTACAATTAGACTTTACAAATATGTTGGCTTTGCATTTTCCAAAAAATGAACATTTTGGAATTTGGCAATATGTTACTCATATGTTTATGCATGGAAGTTTTGCCCATATTTTATTTAATATGTATGGTTTGTGGGCTTTTGGATCTCCTCTAGAACAGATGTGGGGAAGAAATAAATTTTTATTCTTTTATTTCTCTGCCGGATTAGGGGCAGGAATTATTTATACTTTAGTAAACTACTATCAGTTTAATGGTATTTATGATCTTTTTACAAGTGCAGGATTAAACAATTCTGAAATAATGACAATTCTTGAAAAAGGAAGTACTAATGATGCTAGAGTTGTTACAGCAATAACCCAGGAACAATTTAATAAAATTATATCTTTGTACAATACACCAGCTGTTGGTGCATCTGGAGCAATTTATGGGGTTTTAGTCGCATTTGGATTATATTTTAAAGATGCAAAACTAGCATTGATATTTTTCCCTGTTCCTATAGCAGCAAAATACTTTATTCCTGTAATGATTTTAGGCGATTTATTCTTTGGCATGACAAAATATTCTGTTGGAAATATTGCTCATTTTGCTCACATTGGAGGTGCATTAATAGGCTTTTTAATCGCGTGGTATTGGAAAAAAAATCAATTTAAAGTTAATTAATGAGCTTCTTAGATGACATAAAACATCGCTACAAAGGCGGAAATATTGTAGAAAAATTAATCTATATTAATATTGCTGTATTTATTGCAACACTTCTAATTAGTATTTTTCAAGGTCTTTATAAAGGAGAAATTAATTGGTTAGTAGAATGGTTTTCTTTAGATGATGATTATACAACACTACTAACAAAACCCTGGACCATAATTACCTATGGTTTTTTACATGATGGTTTTTTACACATTCTTTTTAATCTAATAGCATTATATTTTATAGGGAATTTGTTTGTTGAATATTTTACACAAAAACAATTACTGACATTTTATTTATTAGGTACTTTTTTTGGAGGGATCATGTTTATGATAAGTCAAAATTATTTTCCTTTATTTAAAGGTGAATCCTACTATTTAGTAGGTGCTTCAGCAGGAATTTCTGCCATATTTATAGGAATTACAACCTATATACCTAATTATCAATTAAAATTTCGATTTATTGGATTTGTAAAATTATGGCAATTAGCTGCAATTTGGATTGGTTTAGATTTTTTAGGGCTAATTGGACCTAATGCTGGCGGACATTTCTCTCATCTTGGTGGTGCCCTTTTTGGTTTTTTATATGTAAACCAAGCAAGTAATAAAGAAATAAATATCTTTAATAAATTTATTTCTTTGTTTAAGACAAAAGAGAAACCTCTTAAAACCGTTTATAAATCACCTAAAGGAAATTTTAAAAAAGAAACTAATACTTCTTTTAACCAACAACAAATTGATGCTATACTAGATAAAATTAGTAAATCTGGTTATGACACTCTAACAAAACAAGAAAAAGAATTTTTGTTTAAACAAGGAAAAAGATAAAATGAAAAAATTATCCTTTTTAGAAAAAATCTTGTTTTTCCTTAATTCAATAATAGCTACTGTTTTATTACTCTCTTATCTATTGCCTTTTATATCTCCTAAAACAGTTCCATTATTTGCTATTTTAAGTCTTTTTGTGCCTTTTTTAATTATAATGAACATCATTTTTGTTGTTTATTGGTTAATTAAATTAAAGAAACAGTTTTTTTTATCTATCATTATTTTAATAACTGGTTGGGTATTTTCTTCTCCTTTTTATAAATTATCCAGTAAAAACTCTTCACTAAATAATGATTTAAAAGTGATGAGTTATAACGTAAGAACTTTTAATTATTTTAAATGGAATAAAGATAAAAAGTTAGATCAAAAAGAAATTGACTTAATTAATGAAGAAAACCCTGATGTTTTGGCTATTCAAGAATTTTATAATTCCGATAAAATTAACTTTACCTATCCATACAAGTATATTAAAACAAAATCTAAAAAAAATAAATTTGGAATGGCTATTTATTCTAGGTTTAAAATAATAAACAAAGGTTCTTTAGATTTAAAAAATAGCACAAACAATATTATTTTTGTTGATATCCTTAAGGAAAATGATACTATTCGAATTTACAATCTACATTTAGAATCATTAAAAATAAATACCCAAAAAGAAAACTTTGGCGAAAAAGATTCTGGTAAATTAATTGCCCGACTAGGAAGATCATTTAAAAAGCAAGCATTGCAAACTGAACAGTTTATTGCTCATGAAAAACAGTGGAAAGGAAAAAAAATAATTTGCGGTGATTTTAATAACACTGCATATTCATGGGTTTATCATAAAATTTCTAAAAACAAAAAAGATGCTTTTATAGAAGCTGGTAAAGGTTTTGGTAAAACATATAATTACTGGTTTCCTATGAGAATCGATTTTATTTTAACAGATGAAACTGCTATAATTAACAAATTTTCTACATTTTCGGAAAAATATTCTGATCATTTTCCCATTCAATCAAAAATAAACTGGTAGATATTTTACTTTAATTCATAAAAAAAAAATAGATTTGCCCTATGGAATATATGTATCTCTTCATTTGTCTTCTTTTATTTATTCCTTGGGGAATAATTTTCTATTTTAATAAAGACTTAAGAAGAAAAATGTTATTATCTGGTCTTATTGCAATTCCTTTTGGAGCTGTAAATATTTGGTATCGAATTGATTATTGGGATCCACCAGAAGTTCTTTTTCTTTATTTTATTTCTTTAGAAGATATATTATTTGGTTTTTCAATTACAGGTATTTCTATTGCTATTTATGATGCCCTTTTTACAAAAGAATTAATTACAGTTGAGAAAAAAAGAACCAAAACCTTATTATTTCTTTTTCCTTTATTTATAATGTCTTTTTTTATACTAAATAATGTATTGGGTATAAACTCGATGTTTATGTGGTCTATTCCAATGTTTGTATTTGCTATCATCATCATTATTATTAGGAATGATCTTTTAATACCTTCTATTGTCACTGGAGCTTTAGTATCAATTATTATAATTCCAATCTATATTCTTTTATTTAATTATATTGCTCCTGATTATTGGGATACTTATTGGTTCCTTACTGGTAGTAAATATGATGTTAAAATATTTGGTAATGTACTTATAGTAGAACTGATGCAATATTTTTCTTATGGTTGTTTTGCAGGTATTGTTTATGATTTTACAAAAGGGAAGAAAAAAGTAGCTAAATAAATTAAATTTCTAACTTTTGGTATTTTATATTGTTCTTTCAAAGAATGATTTCTACCAAAGTTTAGCAAAAAACATATTTGAATACTTACTGATTCTATACATAAAAATCTTTTGTAAAATTTTATAATTCTAATTCGTATTTAGTTTCAGGAATTTTCAAATCATCACTAATAAATTTCTTTACAACTTTAAAATTTAGTTTTTCTAAAATCTTAGCTGATGCAATATTTTCATCAACTACATAACCTACAATTTTTGGCATTCCAATTTGCCTGCAATAAAAAATTAATCCTTTGCAAATTTCAGAACCAAAACCCAGGTTCCAATACCTTTCTAAAAACCGATAACCAATTTCATCAATTCCATTATCTTTTACCAAAGCAACAGTTCCTATAAAAACCATATCCTTTTTTTGTTCAATGGCATAGATCCAAAAATCATTGTTTAAAACATCATATTTAGCTATTAGTTCTTCTAACTCTTGTTGATTTTCTTCTAAATTTTTAACCTCTCCTGTGGCATATTTAAGAACTAATGGATTACTTTCAAGCTCATTAAATGCTATTAAATCTTCTAATTTTAGTTTTCTAATAAGTAATCTTTCTGTTTCAAAAATCATGAATAATGTCGTACTTTTGTCAATGCTAAATGTACAAGAATGAATGCAGAAAAAAAAGTAGCTTTTTATACTTTAGGTTGCAAATTAAATTTTTCAGAAACATCTACAATTGCTCGTAATTTTGTAACTGAAGGTTTTAAAAGAGTTGAATTTGAAGAAGCAGCAGACGTTTATGTAATTAACACTTGTTCTGTTACCGATAATGCAGATAAACGTTTTAAAACCATTGTAAAAAATGCTTTAAAAAAAAATGAAGATGCTTATTTAATTGCTGTGGGTTGTTATGCCCAATTAAAGCCAGAAGAATTGGCAGCTGTAGATGGAGTAGATTTAGTTTTAGGAGCTACAGAAAAATTTAATGTTACCAGTTATATTAACGATTTAACTAAAAACAATGTTGGCGAAGTACATTCTTGTGAAATTGCTGATGCCGATTTTTACGTAGGTTCCTACTCTATTGGAGATAGAACACGTGCCTTTTTAAAAGTACAAGATGGTTGCGATTATAAATGTACCTATTGCACAATTCCGTTAGCGAGAGGAATTTCTAGGTCAGATACTTTAGAAAACGTTTTACAAAATGCCAAAGAAATATCATCCAAAGGAATCAAAGAAATTGTTTTAACAGGTGTTAATATTGGTGATTATGGAAAAGGTGAATTTGGTAACAAAAAACACGAACATACTTTTTTAGAACTTGTAAAGGAACTAGATAAAGTTGATGGAATTCATAGATTGCGAATTTCATCCATAGAACCAAATTTACTTAAAGATGAAACCATAGATTTTGTATCTAAATCAGATTCTTTTGTTCCACATTTCCATATTCCTTTACAATCTGGAAGTGATGAGCTATTAAAGAAAATGAAACGAAGGTATTTAACTAATACATACACAAATAGAGTTTCAAAAATTAAAAAAGTAATGCCGAATGCATGTATTGGTGTAGATGTAATTGTTGGTTTTCCTGGAGAAACAGATGAGATCTTTTTAGAAACTTACAATTTTTTAAACCAAATGGATATTTCTTATCTACATGTTTTTACGTATTCGGAAAGACCTAATACAGAAGCAATAGAATTTGATGGTATTGTACCTAAAAAAGTACGTGCAAAGCGTAGTAAAATGTTACGTGGTTTATCTGCTAAGAAAAGACGTGCTTTTTATGAATCTCAATTAGGGAATACCTTAACTGTTTTATTTGAAAGCGAAAACAAAGAAGGTTATATAAATGGATTTACAGAAAATTACGTAAAAGTAAAAACTCCTTGGAATCCTGAACTGGTTAATACTCTACACAAAATTGTACTTACAGAAATTGATGAAGACGGTTTGGTCCGTTTTGATTTTGTTAAAGAGTTATTAATACAATAAGAATTGAAATACATTTCCTAATTATAACTTAAAAAAAAACTTGATTTAAACTATAGAAAAGGATACAAATCTTTTGTTTAAAAAATATTTTATAAAATTGATTAATTAATGAATAAAACCCCTATTTATTTTGTTCCAGGATTAGCTGCTGGACCAGAAATTTTTGAGCACTTAGAACTATCACCAGAAAAGTACGAACTTCATTTTTTAAAATGGAAAAAACCGTTAGCTCTAGAAGAATCAATAACCAATTATGCAATGAGAATGACAGAGGACATAAAAGAAAAAAATCCTGTTTTAATCGGAGTTTCTTTTGGTGGAATTATGGTTCAAGAAATGAGTAAATTTATTGACGCTAAAAAAGTGATTATTATTTCTAGTGTTAAAACAAATACCGAATTGCCAAAAAAATTCAAAATGGCAAAATTCACAAAAGCTTATAAACTTTTTCCAACAACAATTATTTCTAACTTTGTGGATTTTACTAAATACTTTATAGGCAAATCCCTAAAAAAAAGAGCTAAAATTTATAAAAAATACCTTTCTGTAAGAAGTAAATCTTATATCAACTGGTCCATCAGTGCCGTTTTAAATTGGCAACAAGAAAAGCCTATAAAAAATGTAGTACACATACATGGAACTAAAGACAAAATATTTCCAATAAAAAACATTAACAATATTATAGAAGTAAAAGGAGGTACACATATTATGATTTTAACGAAAGCTAAAAAAATATCTAAAATTATTGATGAAACTTTAACTTGTTAGAACCAAGACATTTTCATATTTTTATAGTATAAAATTGTAAAAATCATGAATAAGTCTATACGTTTTCTTTCACTTTTAAGTGTTGTTATCGTTTCTTTTGTTTTTCTAAATGCAATCAATAAATTAGAAAAAAAAGTAGAAGAACCAAGTACACACTCAACATATAAAATAAAAGCAATTAAACTCCCAGAAGATCTTAATTTAGCAGGAGAAAGAGTTCCTATTGAAATTCCAGATATTAGAGAACGAATGGATAGAGAATTGTTGGTAAATACTTATTGGCAATCTAATGGTTTATTATTAATAAAACGTGCTAATAAATACTTCCCTATACTTGAACCTCTACTTAAAAAATATGGATTACCAGACGATTTTAAGTTTTTAGCTTTGGCTGAAAGTGCCTTTATAGATGAAACCTCTTCTGTTGGAGCTGCAGGAATGTGGCACTTTATGAAAACGACAGGAAAAGAATACGGCTTAGAAATTAATAAAAATGTAGACGAACGCTATAATATTGAAAAAGCTACTAAAGTAGCAGCAGAATATCTTATAAATGCAAAAAAACGTTTAGGAACCTGGACATTAGCTGCAGCTGCATATAATGCTGGAAATTACGGTGTTTCTAAAAGACTAAAAACCCAACAAGTTAGTAGTTATTACGATGCTTTATTACCAGACGAAACTGAACGATATGTTTTTAGAATTCTTGCTTTAAAAGAAGTCATCTCAAATCCTAAAAAATATGGTTTTGTTTATGATGAAAAAGACTTATATACTTTAGCCGAAACAAAAATTGTAAAAGTAGATACAGCTATAAGTAACATTGCTTTATTTGCTAAAAAATTCGGAATCACATATAAAGAATTGAAACTACATAATTCATGGTTAAGAGAAAACAAATTAAATAATAAAAGTAGAAAACTCTATGAGATTAAAATTCCAATAAAATAATTATTTATTCGATAATGTTTTTTACTCTTCCTACAATACCAGATTCTAACTGAACTTTAATTCCATAAGGATGGTTTTGAGATTTGGTTAGAATTTTTGCTATTTTACCTTCTGTTAATTCTCCTGTTCTTTGATGTGGTTTTTGTACAATTTCTACAAATAAACCTATTTTAATATTTTTTCTTTGTCTGCCGTCAATCATAAAGTATTTTTTAAAATACGAAAATAAAAAAAGCCTATCAAATTTTGATAGGCTTTTTAGATAAAAAGTTAACTAGTAATAATATATATATATTATAATACTCTTACGTTTACTGCGTTTAATCCTTTTCTTCCATCTTGTAAGTCAAATTCAACTTCATCGTTTTCACGAATTTCGTCAACTAATCCTGACACATGTACAAAATGTTCTTTGTTTGTTCCTTCTTCAGTGATGAATCCGAATCCTTTAGATTCATTGAAAAATTTTACGGTACCTTTATTCATTATAAAAAATTATTGTGTTGCTAATTTAATTACTAACAACGTTTTATTGAATTGCAAAGATAGTGCCAATAATTTTAGAACAGCAAAAAATAATGCTTTTATTTTAAATAAACACGTTAAAGCCTTCCCACATTGACTTTAACTAAGTTAAATTCTTCAATTATTTCATTTAAAACCACTTTTGCTGGTTTTATTTGATGAATTATTCCTGCAATTTGACCTATTTCTAACTCACCATTCTCTAAATCTCCTTCAAACATTCCTTTTTTTGCTCTTGCCCTTCCTAATAATTTTTTAATTTCTTCTATTGTTGGATTTTGTTGATACAATTCTTGAACTTCATTAAAAAATTTATTTTTTATCAATCTTACAGGAGCTAATTCTTTTAATGTTAATTCTGTATCTCCATCTTTAGTTGCCACTATTGAATTTTTAAAATTTTTATGCGCAGAAGATTCTTCTGTAGCAGCAAATCTACTACCTATTTGAACTCCATCTGCACCTAAAACCATGGCAGCAAGCATTCCTCTTCCAGAACCAATTCCTCCAGCAGCAATTACAGGAATCTTAACTTGTTCTTTTACCATAGGAATTAATGTAAAAGTGGTTGTCTCTTCTCTACCATTATGTCCTCCTGCTTCAAATCCTTCACAAACAACAGCATCTACTCCTGCTGCTGCTGCTTTTAAAGCAAATTTAACAGAGCTCACAACATGTACAACTGTAATCCCTTTTTCTTTTAAAAAAGGAGTCCACGTTTTAGGATTCCCTGCAGATGTAAAAACAATTTTCACACCTTCTTCAACAATAATATCCATAATCTTTTCAATATCAGGATACAACATTGGCACATTAACCCCAAAAGGCTTCGCTGTATTTTTTTTACATTTTTGTATGTGCTCTCTTAATACATCCGGATACATAGATCCAGCTCCTATTAACCCTAATCCTCCTGCATTTGATACTGCAGAAGCTAATTTATGCCCAGAAACCCAAATCATTCCTCCTTGTACAACTGGGTATTGAATATTAAAAAGTTTTGTAATTTTATTTGCCATTATTCTTTTATCAACTTTATAGTTTTATATTCATTTTTATTTAAAACTTTAAGAATATAAACTCCTTTATTTAAAAATGAAACATCAATCGTTTTAGATTTTAAATTTGTTTTTTCTAAAACTTTTTTTCCTAAAATATTAAATATTTGAATTGCAAAATTATTTAAATCATCATTATCTATAGAAATTATAAATTGTTTTTTTACAGGATTTGGGTACACTTTTAATCCCTTAATTTTATTTTCTATAATCGACAAACTAGCTCTATAACTATTTAAAGCCTCTTCAAAATTGGGAATACCATATCCATATTGATCTAAAGGATTATTATACCTATCTGCAGATTCATAAACCGCTTTTTTTAAATGATAATTATAATTTTCTAATGTTTGACCTGAAGAAATTAAAGGAAAGCTATCATTTTGATTTAAACACGCAATTAGACCCGCCATAATTGGAGAAGAAAATGAAGTTCCGCTTGATGATGTTGTAATGTTTCCTGAACTATAATCAATCAATGCAGGGTTTTTACCTTGACTTAAAATTTCTGGTTTAATTCTTCCATCCCATGTTGGACCAAAAGAACTAAACGATGCTATATTTTCTGAAGCATCTACAGCTCCTACTGTAATCACAGAAGGTGCATCTGCGGGTGCACCAATATACTTCCAAGTATTGTTTCCATCATTACCAGCTGCGTTTACCAAAAGCAATCCTCTAGAAGCACCAATTTCTGCACCTCTAGAAATAAAAGTTGTTTTACCATCCATATCTTGATAAGTATGGCTGTGATTAGGATTATCAAAAGTTGTATATCCTAAAGAAGTATTTATAACATCAACCCCTAAACTATCTGCACGTTCTGCAGCTTCTACCCAAAGTGTTTCTTCTAAAATAGTTTCTGTTTCATATATTTCGGAAATGAATAAATAAAATTTTGCATCAGGTGCTGTCCCCACAAACTCATCTTCTACATATCCTGCAATAGCAGATAAAACATGTGTTCCATGACTATTTCTACTGTAAATATTCGTATTTCTATCGGCAAAATTATAACCTCCTAAAATTTGATTATTGTCTCTAATTCTTTGAAATGCAGAAAGTGTATTTACATTTGGGAAACCTGCATCTATGATTGCAATTATTTGTCCCGCCCCAGTTAAACCTTGCTCGTGTAAATGATCTCCTTTTAACATCTTAATTTGATTATCTGCATCACCATAATTAAAATCAGTTAGTGTTTCACTAAACTTATTGTAATGATTAGATATTGTACTTATAGGTTTAGAACTGAATTTTCCGCTAGTGTTTAAAGTCTTATCCGCAAACTC
Source organism: Polaribacter marinus (assembly GCF_022662535.1). GTDB lineage: Bacteria > Bacteroidota > Bacteroidia > Flavobacteriales > Flavobacteriaceae > Polaribacter > Polaribacter marinus. The sequence goes on along the minus strand of NZ_JAKQYM010000001.1, from coordinate 507,018 downwards.
TATATGATCTATAAAATTATGAATTGATGATAGATTATTGATATCATTAACTTCTCCTTGAATATGAATTGCGTTTAACCATTTCGACTTGGCTAAAACAATAATATTTGATTCATTTTTAATAAGATTGTAATACGTTTGATCAATAGGAACATCTAAAGAATCTAAAGAAATACTAAGTTTAGATCTTCTATCTAATGCTCTTTGAGATAACATCGTTAAAGGATTTTCTAAAAAAGTAGTTTTATTGGGTTTGTCTTTTAAAAAAATCCACGCATCTTCTTGAGCATTAACCTGTAAAGCAGTTATAAATAAAAAAAGTAGTAATTTCTTCATATTTCGAAATTACTACTTTTTTACGATTTTATATATTTTTATTAAGAAATTACTCCAGAACCAAGCAATTCTTCATTTTGATACCAAGCAACAAACTGTCCTTCTTGAATTGCTGATTGTTTATTTTCAAATTCTACATATAAACCACTTTCTACTTTGTATAAAGTAGCATTTTCTAAAGGTTGTCTATATCTAATTCTTGCCTCAACTTGCATAGTTTCTCCCACTTGTAAAGTTAAATCTTTACGGATCCAATGCATTTCTTCATTCGAAACAAACAGCACGTTTCTATACAAACCAGGATGATTTTTTCCTTCTCCTGTATAAATTACATTTTCTACAACATCGGTTTCTATTACATATAAAGCTTCTTTTGTACCTCCAACATTTAAACCTTTACGCTGTCCTTTTGTAAAATAATGTGCTCCTTGATGTTTTCCAACTACTTTTCCATCTTCTTTATTGTAAGAAAATTTTGTAGCAAAATAAGCCAATTCTGCTTCTTTATTTTCAAAAATAGGAGGTGTTTTTGTGTACTGCTCAAAATCCGAAGAAATAGTAACAATTACTCCTTCTTTAGGTTGTAGTTTTTGTTGTAAAAACTCTGGTAAACGTACTTTACCAATAAAACACAACCCTTGAGAATCTTTCTTTTCGGCTGTTATTAAATCAGCTTCTTTTGCAATTATTCTTACTTCTGGTTTTGTTAATTCACCAATTGGAAACAAAGCTTTTGTAAGTTGTTCTTGCGATAATTGGCATAAAAAATAAGACTGATCTTTATTCGTGTCTTTACCAGCTAATAATTTATAAACGTGTTTTCCATCAATAATTTCTTCACCTTTTCTACAATAATGACCAGTAGCAACATAATCTGCTCCAAGCTTTAAAGCAATGTCCATAAAAACATCGAACTTTATTTCTCTGTTACAAAGTACATCTGGGTTTGGAGTTCTTCCTTTAGAGTATTCATCAAACATATAATCTACAATACGTTCTTTATATTGCTCACTTAAGTCTACAACTTGAAAAGGAATTCCTAATTTTTGAGCTACAATCATTGCGTCATTACTATCTTCTAACCATGGGCATTCGTTAGAAATAGTTACAGAATCATCGTGCCAATTTTTCATAAATAGCCCAATTACCTCATAACCTTGTTCTTTTAATAAATGCGCGGTTACACTAGAATCTACACCACCAGAAAGACCTACAACTACTCTTTTCATTTTTTATTTTTGAGGTTGCAAAGTTACAAATTTGTAAGTGATTTTTTGATTGAAAGAATTGATAAGTAGATTAGAAAAATCAATTCTCTTTTTTTCTGGTATAAGTTGATTTTCTCTTCTTTCTATCTTTATCTGTAACTACCTCTCCATCAAGATAAAACTCCCACTCTCCTACTCTTTTCCCGTCTTTATAAATTCCGGTTTCTTTAAGATTTCCGTTAAGTTCAAAATATTTTGCAAGTCCATTTGGTTTTCCGTTTTTATATTCTAATTCTTCAATTAAAATTCCTTTACTAGAATACTTTCTAGAAATACCGTCCATTAAACCGTTTTTATAATTAGAATACTCCGTTACTTGTCCATTAGGATAATAATTTAACAACTCTCCATCAAGTTTTCCATTCTTATAATTTTCTTCAGACATTAATTCTCCATTCGCAAAATAATATTGCCAACTTCCAACTCTTTTTTTACCATCTAAAATTCCTTCGCTTTGCAACTTTCCTTTTAAAGTAAAAAACTGAACAAAAACAGAATCATTTGTTTCAAAAAAAGTTTTCAAAACTACCGGATGCTCTGAGGTAGTTATATCATAAAACTTAAAAACACCAACTTCTTTTCCGTTTTTAAATTCACCAATATATCTAATTCTTTTGTTCGGGTAATATTTCTTCCAAACCCCTGTTCTTTTCTTATTTTGATCAAAACGATTGATTTTTTGGGCATTAATTGTGTTACTTGTAAAAAAACAAGTAAAAAAAGCAAAAACAAAAATCAGTCTTTTTATATTAATCATTCTAATAGATTTTTAAGGCAAATATACATTAATCGTACCAAAATAATTAAAATCTTTAAGTTATACTAGGTTTTAAAAGTATAACGGGTTTCTTCACTTTGTTAACAAAATATAATATATCCCCGTAAAAATACGTCAAATGCCTTATTGATATAACTTAGAAATCCCTATAGATTTGTAGAAACATTATAAATTAATAATTATGAAAAAAACAATTTTCTTTTTAGGATTCATAACCTTATTCTTTATGGTTTCTAGTTGCGAAACTAACAGTAGTATTGAAGATTTAATAGAAGACACAGATCCTGAAGGGAATGGAACTGCAGGAATATTGTCTGCAAAAATTGATGGTGTAACATTTACATCTCAATCTGATAAAGTTGAATCTAAAAGAATTGAACGTACAGACGGAAGTAAAACGTTTTCTGTTACTGCAAAAAATGAAAAATTTGATAAATTTACTTTGATTGTAAGTTTTTATGAAGGTGTAGGCACTTATGACGCAGTACTTAACAGCCTTAGTTACCATGTTAATGGTGATGATAGACCACATACAGCAATTAAAGAACAAAGTGCGGGATCTATTGTAATTATCTCTGATGATGGCACTACTATAAAAGGTACATTCTCTTTTACTGGAACCCATCAAACAACAAATGCAGAAAAAATAATTACAGATGGAACTTTTACCGTAAATCCTACATTAGTTAATTAAACAAATAAAAACTTCAATAATTAATTTAAACCAGTTAATAGCAAATGCTATTTGGCTGGTTTTTATTTTTTAAATAGTTTAGCTATAAAATTGCTTATTTTATTAAAGACTTATTTATCAATATAAATTTTTATGAACAACCTTTTCTTATTAGAACAACTTCAAAATATGGAAAACCCTAAAAGAGAAAATCGTCAAAGAGTTGCAAATAAGATCTTAGAAAATAAAAGTTTATTTAAAGATTTAATTTCTTTAAGTTTTCAAATTGATGATAAAACCTCTATAAAAGCAGCTTGGATTTTAGAATGGATTTGTACACATCATCATTTAAATTGGATAATTCCGCATTTAGAAGAATTTACAACCAAAATTTCTACCGTAAAATTTGATAGTGCCATTAGACCATGCTCCAAAATTTGTGAGCATTTAGCAACAGCATACTATTCAAAAAATGAAAATGATATCAAAAAACATCTTACCTTAAATCATATTGATCGAATTATTGAAACAGGTTTTGATTGGTTAATTACTCCACAAAAAATTGCGGTAAGAGCTTATACAATGAATACTTTGTATTTCTTCGGATTAGAAAAAGATTGGATTCATCCAGAATTAAAACATCTAATTAACACTAAAATCATTCACGAAAGTAAAGGCTGTAAAGCTCGAGGAAGGCATATTTTAAAATTGATAGAAAAACATCAAAAATCGGCTTTATAAATGTGATGAATTGCTTATTTTTGTAATTAACAACACACTAAAAAATGAACTTATCTCAATTGAATGCTATCTCTCCAATAGATGGGCGTTACAGAAATAAAATAGCAAAATTATCAGAGTATTTTTCTGAAGAATCTTTAATAAAATATCGTGTTCGTGTAGAAATCGAATATTTTATTGCTTTGTGTGAAATTCCGCTACCACAATTAGCTGATTTTAACACCACTTTATTTGAAGATTTACGTAAAATTTATACAGATTTTACTGTTGATGATGCACAGAAAATAAAAGATATTGAGAAAATTACGAATCATGATGTAAAAGCTATTGAGTATTTTATCAAAGAAAAATTTGATGCTTTAGGTTTGCAAAAACATAAAGAATTTATCCATTTTGGATTGACTTCTCAAGACATCAATAACACGGCAGTTCCTTTATCTATAAAAGAAGCAATGAATGATGTTTATGTGCCACATTATTTTGAGCTTTTAGAGAAATTACAAGAGTTGGTTATAGAATGGAAAGACATTTCTATGTTGGCAAGAACGCATGGTCAACCTGCATCTCCAACAAGATTAGGGAAAGAAATAGAGGTTTATGTAGTTCGTTTAAAAGAGCAATTTAATTTATTAAATGACATCCCTAGTGCTGCAAAATTTGGTGGAGCAACAGGTAATTTTAATGCTCATAAAGTTGCTTATCCTACAATTGATTGGAAAGAATTTGGAAGTAAGTTTGTACAAGAAAAATTAGGATTATATCATTCTTTTCCAACCACACAAATAGAACATTATGATCATTTAGCAGCGTTGTTTGATACCTTAAAACGTATCAACACAATTATCATAGATTTAGATAGAGATTTTTGGACCTATGTTTCTATGGAGTATTTTAAACAAAAAATTAAGGCTGGAGAAGTAGGTTCTTCTGCCATGCCTCATAAAGTAAATCCAATTGATTTTGAAAATTCAGAAGGAAACTTAGGTTTAGCAAACGCCATTTTTGAACACCTTTCTGCAAAATTACCAATTTCTCGTTTGCAAAGAGATTTAACAGATAGCACTGTTTTACGTAATGTTGGTGTACCTTTCGGGCATACAATTATTGCTTTTACATCGACCTTAAAAGGTTTGAATAAATTATTGTTAAACAAAGAAAAGTTTGAGCAAGATTTAGAAAATAATTGGGCCGTGGTTGCAGAGGCTATTCAAACAATTTTAAGACGAGAAGCTTATCCAAATCCATATGAAGCATTAAAAGGATTGACAAGAACGAATGAGAAAATCAATCAAAATTCAATTGCTAATTTTATTGACACCTTAGAAGTATCTACAGAAATTAAAAAAGAATTAAAGGCAATTACGCCTGCTAATTATACAGGAATCTAATGAAAAAACTAATAGGATTACTTACAATTATTTTAGCTTTATCTTCATGTACTTCAGAAATTAAAGAAAATTCCGATAGGTTTAAAATTGGAGTTTTTGAAATTCCTGCAGGAAAAGGCTATAGCAAAACTATTATCACAAGAAAAGATAGTCTTCAAATAGAAGAGTACACTAAATTTGTTAGTATTTCTAATGATAGCACAACAAGTGAAAAAAGAATAAAACATATTGATACATTATATATCAAATGGAAAAATAATTTCTTTTACACACTAAAAATGAAATCACCTAAAAAAGAATTAGATAAAGATCCTATTTATGTGCAGATTACAAAGGTTACAGATAGTTCTTATAACTTTACTGCAAAAATTGGTTTTAATAAGTTTAAACAAGACGGAATTGTATACAAAGTAAAGTAATATGGAAATTTTTCTACATGCAGATACTTGGATTGCCCTACTAACACTAACTTTTTTAGAAATTATTTTAGGTATTGATAATATTATTTTTATATCAATATCTGCTAATAAACTTCCTGAAAACCAAGTAAGAAAAGCAACCTTAATAGGATTAGCTTTGGCAATGATAACAAGAATCTTACTACTTCTTAGTATTTCTTATTTAATTGCTTTTAAAGAACCTTTTTTAGAAATTGATACCGGTTGGTTTAAAACTGGGTTAACAGGACAAAGTCTTATTTTGTTTTTTGGAGGACTTTTTCTGCTATATAAAAGTACAAGAGAAATCCGTCAAAAGGTTGAACACACTAATGAAGATGATGTAATAAAAACACCAAAGGTTATTTCATTATCAAATGTTATAATTCAAATTATTTTAATTGACATTGTTTTTTCTTTTGATAGTATCTTAACTGCTGTGGGTATGACAAATGGAATAGATGGAGCTTTAATTATTATGATAATTGCAGTAATAGTTTCCATTATAATAATGATGATTTTTTCTAAACCTATTAGTAATTTTGTAAATAATAATCCGACAATACAAATGCTAGCATTGTCTTTTTTAATTTTAATAGGGTTTATGTTAATAACTGAAAGTGCTCATTTATCTCATACAGCAATTTTTAACCAAACTGTAGGTGCAATTCCTAAAGGATATTTGTATTTTGCCATTGCATTTTCTTTAGGTGTAGAAATGCTTAATTTAAAAGTTAGAAAAAAATAAATATTTTGCAAAAGAAGCTACTTAGCGTTTTTTTCCTTTTCCTATTGATGATACCCGTATCAATAGAAATATTGCATGACTTAGAAAATCATGAGCATACCGTATGTACTTCTATTGGTGAACATCACATACACAAACAAAATGTAAATTGTGATGAATTTCATAAACATCTAACCATATTTTCAATGGATTTTACATCGAATTTTGATGTAATTCCAACTCATTTTTACGCCAACACTTTTATTGATAAACCTCAAGTTTTTAAAGAGATTTATCATGATAGAAAATTTTCAAGAGGGCCTCCAAGTTTTACTGCTTAAAACAGAATTGTCTTAACGGAAAAGAATAATCTAAGTAAGTTTTATCAAAAAAATAAAATAGACTACTTCTTTCTTTATGGCAAACATCACTTATTAATCAGTAAAACAAATACATGAAAATATATATAAATCTATTATTAATAGTAATAGTAAGTTTCTCTGTAAATGCACAAAACAGCATTTCAGGAAAAATAACAGATACAGAAAACAATCCGCTTATTGGAGTAGGAATTTATGCACAAGAAATACATAAAGGAACCACTTCTAAAGAAGATGGAAACTACATTTTAAACAACATCCCTAGTGGAAAAATAAGAATTACTTTTAGTTATTTAGGATATAAAACTATATCAAAGATTATTGAATTTAAGTCAGAAAATAAAGAGCTTAACATTCAATTAGAAGAAACTTCTTTTGAAGTAGATGAAATTATTATCTCAACACCTTTCAATAAATTACAATCAGAAAACGTAATGAAAATAGAAAGATTATCTACAAAATCAATTCAAAAGATGGGTGTTACAACCCTTTCTCAAGGAATCACAAACATTGCTGGAGTATCACAAATTTCTACAGGTGCTTCTATAGGAAAACCAGTAATTAGAGGTTTAAGTGGAAATAGAGTTTTAGTGTATACGCAAGGGATTCGATTAGAAAACCAGCAATTTGGCGGCGAACATGGTTTAGGAATTAATGAGGCAGGAATTAGCAGTATCGAAGTTATAAAAGGACCTGCTTCTCTACTCTACGGATCAGATGCTTTGGGTGGCGTTTTATATTTAAATCCAGAAAAATTTGCATCAGAAAATGCTAAAGAAATCAATTTTAACCAACGTTACTTTAGCAATACATTAGGAAGTAATACTTCTATTGGGGCAAAATTATCTTTAGAAAATTGGAAATTTTTAGCTAGAGGAACCTATGCAAATCATTCTGATTATAAAGTTCCAACAAATAAAAGAGTAACAAATACTCGTTTTAATGAAAAAGATTTTAAAACAGGAATTGCATATTCTAAAAACAATTTCACTTCAGAACTACGTTATAATTTTAACAGATCTCAATTAGGATTGCCAGAAGACGGAATTGCAGAACAAACTACAAGTAAAACGCTTTTAGAACCTTATCAAGTTATCGATAATCATATTTTAAGTTCTCATAATCATTTCTTTTTTGGCGATTCTAAATTAGATATTGATTTAGGTTACACATTTAATGATAGACAAGAGTTTGAAGAACATCATGATGAACATGAGGATGAGGAGGAACATGAAGAGGAACACGAAGAAGCGGCATTAAGAATGAAATTAAAAACATTTAGTTATAATGTAAAATATCATTTCCCTAAAATAGGAAGTATAGAAATTCTTTCTGGAGTACAAGGTTTGCATCAAACAAATACAAATTTTGGTGAAGAACTACTAATTCCGGATGCCACAATAAATGATTTTGGAGTGTTTACCACAGCTAATTATACTTGGAACAAAAATACTCTACAAGCAGGTATTCGTTATGACAATAGAAGTATAAATACAGAAAGACATGAAATTTCTCATGATGGAGATGTACATATTTTTGAAGCTATAGACAATTTCTACAATAGTTTTACAACTTCTTTAGGGTTTAAAACTTCGTTATCTGATGAAATTACAACAAGAATCAATGTAGCTTCTGGTTTTAGAGCACCCAATTTAGCAGAATTAACTTCTAACGGTATTCATCATGGAACCAATAGATTTGAAAAAGGAAACAATAATTTGACAAATGAAAAAAACACTCAAATCGATATTTCTTTAGAATACAAAACAGAGCATTTTGAATTATTTGCAAACGGATTTTATAATTATTTAAACGATTATATTTTTATTGCACCAACCGGAGATATTGAAGATGGTGAGCCTGTTTATAGTTATCTACAAGAAAACGCAAAACTTTATGGTGGGGAATTTGGTTTTCACTTACATCCACATCCATTAGATTGGTTACATTTAGAAAGCACTTTTGAAACTGTTGTTGGAAAGCAAGACAATGGAGATTATTTACCCTTAATTCCTGCAAATACTTGGAAGAATACATTTAGAACAGAATTTAACATTGCTAAATGGCTACAACAAGGTTATTCTTCTTTAACCTTAGCAAGTACATTTTCTCAAAACAACATTGGTAATTTTGAAACACCTTCAGAAGGTTACAATTTATTAAATTTAGGTTTTGGAGGAGATATACTCTTAGGAAAAACAAAATTCTCGACAACAATATCTGTAAATAATTTATTGGATAAAAAATACATTCATCACTTATCAAGATTAAAAGCAGATGGAATTTTAAACCAAGGACGAAATATTGTTCTAGGATTAAGTTTCACCATTTAAACTCAATTTTTTAATACTAAAAAAGTGCTGTTATACAGCACTTTTTTTATTGTACATATTTTGTTTTTTTTAATGTATTTAAAACAAGAAAAGAACCTAAAAAAAAGATTGCCAAACACAAAACACTCCATTGCATAGAATCTGTTATTGCATATAGTAAACCATAAACAAAAGTTCCTAATACAATAGCTATTTTTTCAGTAACATCATAAAAACTAAAATATGTTGCGTGATCTTCTGTTTCAGGTAATAGTTTAGAGTAAGTAGATCTTGTTAAAGATTGAATTGCTCCTTGAACAAATCCTAATAAAACACCTAAACCATAGAAATAATACTCGACATTTTCTTGATTTTTGTCTAATAAAAAAGCCGTAAAACAAACCAACATCCAAGTAACAATAGTTACTTTTAATGCCTTAATGTTTCCCCATTTTTCTGATAATCTAGAGAACACAAAAGCCCCCAAAATAGCTACAACTTGTACCAACAAAATAGTAACAATTAAATTCATAGCAGGTAAACCCAGTTCGGTAGAACCAAAAATTGCTGCCATTAAAATGATTGTTTGCACACCAATACTTAACAAGAAAAAAGAAATTAAAAACTTCTTTAAAGTTGGGTAATTCATCACTTCTTTTACAACAACTTTAAGTTCTCTAAATCCTTTCCATATATAATCATTATCTGGTTGTTTGTTATAAATGTCATTTGGCAAACGCTTAAAAGTAATTTGTGCAAAACCAATCCACCAAAGACCAACTAAAACAAAAGAAATTCTAGATGCCATTGCTGTTGTTATACCAAATAAGTCTGGTTTTTGAATCATTATTAAATTAACAATTAATAAAATAACAGATCCAACATAACCATGAATAAACCCTTTTGCACTAGCTCTATCTTGTTGTTCGGGATGTGCTACTTCTGGCAAATATGCATTATAGAAAACCAAACTTGCCCAAAAACCAATACTTGCTAAAATGGTAAAAATAATACCAATCCATACTGTGTCTACACCATCAAAGAAATACAAACTAGCTACAGACAAACCTCCTAACCAACAAAAAAACTTCATAAACTTCTTCTTACTCCCTGTATAATCTGCGATTCCAGATAAAATAGGAGAAATAAAGGCTACTATCAAAAATGAAAAAGATAATGCATAGCTATACAAACTATCAGGATGATCCCATTCCATCCAAAGAAAAGAGACTGTTTGATCTTCTGTAATAGCGCTATAATATAAAGGAAAAACAGCTGTACTAATTACTAACGAGTAGACTGAATTTGCCCAATCATAAAAAGCCCAACCATTGATTAATTTTTTATCACCAATTTTTAACATAGAATATTATTTATAAAAAAACCGTTCAAAAAATTTGAACGGTTACAATATAGGAAATCTATTTCTTTTTTAATTTTTTATTTCAATGCTCCTTTGGCATTATATTGTGTTGCAAATTTCTTTGCTGTTGGTAAATAATTTTTTAAATCTTGAATTCTTGATTCGTTTGACGGGTGTGTGCTTAAGATTTCAGGTTGCGATTTTCCGTTAGACAATTTACTCATTCTCACCCAAACTTCTGCAGCTTCATTTCCATCATAACCTGCCATTAACATAAAAACCAAACCTAATCTATCTGCTTCTTGCTCATGAACTCTACTAAATTTTAACATTCCTAAACCAGAACCAATACCAAATGCAGTGTTCCAAATTTGTTGTGATTTTTCATTTTTTCCAGAAGTTCCTAAAGCAACTGCTAAACCACCTATTTGTTGTAACTGTCCCTGAGACATTCTTTCTTGACCATGTTTTGCAAAAGCATGCGCAACTTCGTGTCCCATTACCGCAGCAACTCCATTTACATTTGCACAAATTGGCATAATCCCTGTATAAAAAACTACTTTTCCTCCAGGCATACACCAAGCATTTATAGTTTTATCTTCTATCAAATTAAATTCCCATTTATAAGAATCTGCTTCTGATGTCATATTATTAGCTCGCATAAAACGATCTACAGCTTCAGAAATATTTTTACCAACTTCTTTAATTTGGTTGGTCATTTCTTTATTTGTAGATACTTTATTCTCTTCTAAAAACCCTTTGTATTGTGCAAAACTGGCTGGTAAAACCTGAGCATCACTCACAAAATTAACTCTTTTTCTTCCCGTAATTGGCACAGTACTACATTCTACAAATAGAAAAACTGTAAAAATTAAAACAACTATTTTTTTCATTTTTTATTTTTTAGGTTCTTATAATACGACACTAAATATGTAATTTAGTCACTTATATAAGTATTTATATTTTCTCTAAAATTACATATTCTAACTGTATCAAAAAAATATTATTTATTGATGTCATTATTTAAAAACAATAATCTAGTATCTCCAAGTTTATCCATACCAAAACCTGTTGTGTATTTTGCAAAAACAACACAGTTTATATCTCATAAACTTGTCGTCTTTTTTGCCACAAAACTATTCTCAACCCCAATCAATTTCTCTACTCCAAAGAGAGAGCTAGCAATGAAAGAAAGTGCTCAAAATAAAAAAATTTTTATTTCTTCAATACAAAAAGAAATACATATTTTATCTTATGGTTTTTCTGACAAAAAAGTATTACTCTGTCATGGTTGGGCCGGAAGAAGTACGCAGCTTTTTATGATTGCTCATAAATTACTAGAAAAAGGATATATGGTAGTTTCTTTTGATGGTCCTGCTCATGGAGAATCTACTGGAAAAACCACAAATTTGATAGAATACATAGAGACTATTAAATCTATAACTGAAGAATTTGGACCTTTTGATGCTGCCGTTGGACATTCTTTTGGTGCTATGGGAATATTAAATGCAAATTCTAATGAAATCTTATTTAAATGTATGGTTACGGTTGGTTCTGGCGATAAAATACCTGATATTCTAGAAAATTTTACACGTAATTTAGGTTTAAAAAAAATTATAGCTGCAAAAATGGAACGCTATTTCATGAAAAAATGGAACATTCAATTAGCCCCATTTGCAGCAAGTGAAGCCGCTAAAAAAATTAAAATTCCAACCTTAGTTATTCACGACAGTGCTGATGGTGATGTTGCTGTAAGTTGTGCTATTAATATTCGTCAAAACTTAGAGAAAGGTTCTCTTTATATTACAAATGGACTTGGTCACACAAAGATTCTTCGTGATAAAATTGTTACGAATAAAATAATAGGTTTTATAATACAAAATACATGAAAAAAATAGCAAGCATAATCGTTTTAATAGTATTTATAAATTGTTCTAGCAAAGCCCAAAATTCATCAATAGAAAAAAAGGCCTATAAAATTGTCAAAACTGAAAACGAATGGAAAAAATTACTTTCCCCTTTACAATATAAGGTTTTACGAGAAGCAGGTACAGAAAGAGCTTTTTCTAGTCCATTAGATAAAAATTATACAAAAGGAATTTACGTTTGTGCGGCTTGTAAAACACCTTTATACAAATCTGAATATAAATATGATTCTGGTTCTGGTTGGCCCTCTTTTGACAGAGCTATTCAAAAAAATATAGAATTAGATGTAGATTATAAAATTGGATATAAAAGAACTGAATTAAAATGTAAAACTTGTGGAGGACATTTAGGGCATTCATTTGATGATGGACCACAAGAAACAACAGGCAAACGTCATTGTATAAATGGTGCTGCCTTAAAGTTTATTTCTGAAAGATAACAAACTCTAAAGTTGATCTATTGAATTGTATATCTGTTTTTATTTCATACATTTAGAGCAGAAAATTTAGATTAAATGAACAAAGATGCTATTGCAAGTTTATTAGAAGAAAAATATAAAGAATTGTTTCTTTGGATGGAAAATCAGTCAATTGATATTTGGGAAAAAGGCCCTGAAGGAAAATGGACAACTGGTCAGCAAATTTTACATTTAGTTAATAGTTTACAAATGCTTAATAATGCACTGAGTTACCCTAGATTTTTCTTAAAATATAAATTTGGTACTTGTAATAGAGCTCCAAGAGATTATGATACCGTTGTTAAAAATTATCAAAAAAAATTATCAGAGAATAAAGATAGAGTAAGAACTTTTAATCAAAATTTAAAGACACCTACTTTAACAGAGCGAAAACGTTTATTAACAAGATTACAAATACAACAGAAAAAATTACAATATAAACTCAAAAAAACTAGTGATCTCAATTTAGATTCATTGGTTATTCCTCATCCATTGATGGGAAAAATGACAATTAGAGAAATTATTATGTGGACAGCACATCACACCGAACATCATACAACCATTTTGAAAAATAATTATGCTGAAGAAAATTATTGCTAAACCTCATCTTTTTTTCTTTGGATTGATTCCTGTTTTTATCCTTATTTCAATTTTCAAAGGGAAATACCAAATAGGTTTTAATTTTAATGACAACTATTTTATTACAGATTTAAAATTTTGGTCTGCAATTTCTGCAGTATTTTTTGGTTTGATTGGCTTAAACTATTTCGCTCTACATTGGGCAAATAAACCTGCAAAAAAATGGTTAACAATCATTCATATTTCCTTACAAATATTAGCTTTTATATTAGTTTTAACAAGAAATAATTGGAACTGGATTGGAAAACAATACTCACAAGAAGCCTCCCTTTTAAATGATCACTCATCATTTGTGATTTTTGTTTCTTTTATCATTTTTATTATATCTATTTTCATTCACTTAATCAACTTTTTTACCAGTCTTTTCTTAAAATCAGAATAACAATATAAATCTTTTATAAGAGAGTAGTAATTTTTATATTTGTGCTTCCAAAAAAGAACACAAATTATGTTTAATAGTTTAAGCGATAAATTAGATAAAGCCTTACATACCCTAAAAGGTCACGGTAAAATTACAGAAGTAAACGTTGCTGAAACGTTAAAAGAAGTTAGAAGAGCATTATTAGATGCCGATGTAAACTTTAAAATTGCCAAAGAATTTACAAAAAGAGTACAAACTCAAGCTCTAGGACAAGACGTTTTAACTACGTTAAATCCTGGACAATTGATGGTTAAATTGGTTAAAGACGAATTAACACTATTAATGGGTGGAGAAACTGTTGGTGTAAACTTAGGTGGTTCTCCAACTGTAATTCTAATGTCTGGTTTACAAGGTTCTGGAAAAACTACTTTTTCTGGAAAATTAGCAAATTACCTTAAAGACAAAAAGGCTAAGCAAGTTCTTTTAGTTGGTTGTGATGTTTATAGACCAGCAGCAATTAACCAACTACAAGTTGTTGGAGAACAAATTGGAGTTGAAGTATATGCAGAGGTTGGCAATAACAACCCTGTAGAAATTTCTCAAAATGCAATAAAACACGCCAAGGCAAATGGCAAGAATGTTGTTATTATTGATACAGCAGGACGTTTAGCTGTAGATGAAGAAATGATGACCGAAATTTCTAACATTCATAAAGCCATTAATCCACAAGAAACATTATTTGTTGTAGATTCTATGACAGGTCAAGATGCTGTTAATACAGCAAAAGCTTTTAACGATATTCTAAATTTTGACGGTGTTGTTCTTACCAAATTAGATGGAGATACTCGTGGTGGAGCTGCTTTAACAATTAAATCTGTAGTAGATAAACCAATTAAATTTATTGGTACGGGTGAAAAAATGGATGCCATAGATGTATTTCATCCAGATAGAATGGCAGATAGGATTTTGGGTATGGGTGATGTTATTTCACTTGTAGAAAGAGCTCAAGATCAATATGATGAAGAAGAAGCTAGAAAACTTCAGAAAAAAATTGCTAAAAATCAATTTGGTTTTGATGATTTTTTAAGTCAAATACAACAAATCAAAAAGATGGGTAGTATGAAAGACTTAATGGGAATGATTCCTGGAGCAGGAAAAGCCATGAAAGATGTAGATATAGATGATGATGCTTTTAAAGGAATCGAAGCCATTATACATTCTATGACACCTTCAGAAAGAAGCACGCCAACATCTATAAATGCTAGCAGGAAAAAGAGAATTGCGAAAGGTTCTGGAACTTCTGTTAATGAAGTCAATCAGTTAATGAAGCAATTTAATCAGATGAGCAAAATGATGAAAATGATGCAAGGTGGTGGAGGCAAAAAAATGATGCAAATGATGAAAGGCATGAAATAATTTTTTTTAAAAGAGATAAACTGTGTTTATCTCTTTTTTATTTTAACAAAACACAACAACCACACATAACAAATGATTTTATTAGACGGTAAAAAAACAGCTGCAGATATTAAAGAAGAAATTTCTTTAGAAGTAAGAGATTTAAAAAATAATGGTAAAAAAACACCCCATTTAGCGGCAGTGATTGTTGGCAATGATGGAGCAAGTATTACTTATGTGAATGCAAAAGTAAAAGCTTGTGAACGTGTTGGTTTTGAATCTTCTTTAATTCGTTTACCAGAAGAAACCACAGAAGAAGAACTGCTAAATGAAATTGCTGTTTTAAATGTAGATAACAATATTGATGGCTTTATCGTTCAACTTCCATTGCCAAAGCATATAAATGAACAAAAAATCTTAATGGCCGTAGATCCAGATAAAGATGTAGATGGATTTCATCCAACAAATGTTGGAAAAATGGCATTAAACTTACCTACATTTATTTCTGCAACTCCTTTTGGAATCTTAGAATTACTTGACAGATACAATGTTGAAACCTCAGGAAAACATGTTGTTGTGTTAGGAAGAAGTCATATTGTTGGAAGCCCAATGAGTATTTTATTATCACAAAAAAGAAAAATTGGCAATGCAACTGTTACCATGTGTCATAGTAGAACTCAAAATTTAAAAGACATTACATTACAAGCAGACATCATTGTAGCTGCAATTGGAATTCCAGAATTTGTAAAGGCAGATATGGTAAAAGACAATGTAACTATTATTGATGTTGGAATTACTAGAGTTGGAGATACTTCAAAGAAAAATGGTTATCGATTAATAGGTGATGTTGATTTTAACGAAGTTTCTAAAAAAGCCGCATACATTACCCCTGTTCCCGGAGGTGTTGGACCAATGACCATTGCCATGCTATTAAAAAACACTCTATTAGCTTGTGAAAGAAAAAGCTAACAACTAAATGAACACTAAAAAAAGTACCAATTATTTATCTGAATACTTACAGATTTTTTTAGGAATTATTCTTACTAGTCTGGGGTTAAAAGCTTTTCTATTACCAAATGGTTTTTTAGATGGAGGTGTAACTGGTATTGCTTTATTGGTAAGAACTCAAGTAGATATTAATATGTCTTATTTGTTAGTCTTATTTAGCATTCCTTTTTTAGTTTTAGGTTTTTTTACGGTTTCTAAAAGAATTGTTGTAAAATCTATTGTTAGTATTTTAGGACTTGCTTTATTTATTCATTTCGAAAACATTCAAACCATTACAAACGACAAATTACTGATCTCTATTTTTGGAGGTTTATTAGTTGGTTCTGGAATTGGTATTGCCATAAGGAATGGTTCTGTTTTAGATGGCTCTGAAATACTAGGAATCTATTTAAATGATAAATTTGGAATTAGTATTGGTAAAATTATATTAGTTTTTAATATTATTTTATTTAGCATCACTGCTTTCGTTATATCTGTTGAAGTGGCACTATACTCTATTTTAACATATATAATAGCCTCTAAAGTAACAGATACAGTTATAGAAGGGTTTGAAGATTTTATTGGTGTTACAATCGTTTCAAAAGAATATGATTTAATAAAAATAGCTATTTTAGAAGAATTAGGAACTGGTTTAACTGTTTATAAAGGATCATCAGGATTTGGTAGCAAAGGAGAAGCAGAAGACTTTGATATCATTCATTCTATAATAAATAGAATAGATATCAAAAAAATGTATCGATTAATTAAAGAAATAGATCCCAATGCATTTATTGTAGAGTTTGATGTAAACAGTGTAAAAGGAGGTGTCCTAAGGCATTACATCAACAAAAAAAAGAATAAAAACCTAGAAATATTAAAAGCCAATATTTCTAAAAGTAAAAACTAAACCTCTTCTCTATTTACTAAATCTATTGAAAAAGCAGGTAAACAAATTGCTATATATTCACATTCCTCTTTAAAAGGGTTCGAATATTGAATTCTTGTATTCTTCTCTATTTTAATGGATTGACCTGCTTCTAAAATTACAGTTTCTCCATCAATAATAAATTGTTTCTTCCCTTTTATGATATATGTATATTCATCAAAGGCAGGTGTTTGAAAAGGTTCTGACCAACCCGATGGCGCAACCATATGAGCTATGCTTACTTGTGAATTTTCATCTGTAGCATTTCCAAAATGTTCTTCTATAAGTTTACCATCTGTTGTTGGTACTATAAATGGTGATTTTTGAATGGTATACTTTTTCATATATTATAAGTATAAAGGAATATATTCTCGAGTAACTACATTTTCTATTTCAGAAAGTTCATCTGTATCTACATCAAAAAAATAATAAGAATCTGCCTTTTCTAATTGTTCTGAATTAAATAAACTAGTTGCTACTTCAGCTAATTTTTTATTAGATCTATTTTTTGCTCCAATAGCTAATCTTATAATATTTAAATAATTGTTATCTTTTAATAAACAACCAATAATACCAATAGACTCTGGTTCAGAAACATTTGTTTTTAAAAGAATTTCTCTTTCTATAGAATTAATTGCAATATCATTATCTAAATAATATTGAAGGATAATTCTTCTTTCAAATTCAGAATTTGGTCTTAAAATTGATTCTTCACTATTTTCAATAGAATATGTTTTCATAAGGAACTAGTTAAACCAAACAATAAAAGATTTCATTTTAGCCAAATCAGGAATTTGGTCTTTTGTTACTTTTTGAGTATTGAATTCTTTTAAACCAAGTTCTTCATTATCTATAGTAATCGTAGTGTTTAAATCGTCCAAGAACAATGTTGCAGAAGAAAATGTACGTTCTATTCTGTTGATATTACTATTGGTATTTATCTCTGAAAAACTAGAATTTAATGTAATTCCTGATGCTGTTTTAAAACGAGAATCGTGAATTTCTATACTTTTTATAGTTGATGTAGAATCTAATTGTTCTTTAGGTATAATGGTTAGCAAATGTTTTCCTCCTTTTTCATAGATTAAATATTCATCATCATCTTGAAAATAATTATCACCTAAAGCTCCTTCGCTTAAATTTTTAACAATAGAATCATTTTTAAAGATTTTATTTAACTCTTGTATGGTTGTCTTTGTTGTTAAAAAGCCAACTTTTCCTTTTTCTATTTTAAACTTATTATTATTACTACAACTAACAATTACTAGTGAAAATAATATTACTGCTATTACTAATGTGTTCTTTTTTACCATACTATTAAGTTTAATTATCTATTAAACGTTGTTTTTTATAATTTGTTATTTCAATACTTTTTTTAATATTCCAAATGCTGCTCTAATAAATGTAGCACTTGTTAATACTTTTACAATCGGATTCATTCTTGTGCTTCTTCTAGAATTGCTTCTTGTTGATTTTCTTTCTCTAGCCAATTCTTTTTCTCGCTCTTTCTCCGACTTTATACGTTCTTTCTCTTCTGCTGCATCACTTATTGCTTTTTCTTCTGCTAAATTAATTTTTTCAATCTTACTATTTAGCATTTCATAAGCGCTTTCTCTATCTAAATTTTGATTGTATTTATGTATTAATCTCGAATTGTCTATTACTTGCTTTAACTCTTTATCTGTTAAAATATCCATTCTACTCATTGGCGCACGCAACATGGTTCTTGCCAAGGGAGTTGGAATTCCTTTTTCATTTAAAACAGAGACAAATGCTTCTCCAATTCCTAATTGTGTTAACACTTCTTTAGTATCATAATATTCTGAATCTGGATAATTCTCTGCAGCCAACTTAATTGCTTTTCTATCTTTTGCTGTAAAGGCCCTTAATGCATGTTGAATTTTTAAACCTAACTGAGCCAAAATATCTTCTGGAACATCTTTAGGGTTTTGAGTTACAAAATACAATCCAATTCCTTTAGATCGAATTAACTTTACTATACTTTCTATCTGATTTAATAAGGCTTTAGAGGCTTCTTCAAATACCAAATGCGCTTCATCTATAAAGATGATCAATTCAGGTCTTCCACTATCTCCTTGTTCTGGAAAAGTTTCGTAAACTTCTGCCAATAACTGCAACATAAATGTTGAAAACAACTTTGGTCTGTCTTGAATATCAGTTAAGCGTAAAACAGAAATAATTCCCCTTCCATTTTCATCTACTCTTGTTAAGTCTTCTACTTCAAAAGATTTTTCTCCAAAAAACAAATCGCCTCCTTGTTGTTCTATTTCTACAATTTTACGTAAAATAGCTCCCGTAGAAGATGACGAAATTCGTCCATATTCATTTTGAATTTCTTCTTTCCCTTCATTGGTTACATATTGCAAAACTTTTTTAAAGTCTTTAATATCTAAAAGGGGTAATTTATTGTCATCACAATACTTAAAGATGATGGCTACAATTCCACTTTGTGTTTCTGATAAATCTAAAATTCTTGATAACAATACAGGTCCAAATTCGGATACTGTTGCACGCATTTTAGTACCATCTTGCTCTGAAATTGATAAGACTTCTATTGGAAACTTCCTTGCTTCAAATGGAATACCAATTTTTGCATGACGTTCATCAATCTTTGCGTGTCCAGGACTTGGTTGTGCCAAACCAGAAAGATCTCCTTTAATATCCATTAATAAAACTGGAACTCCTTTTTCGGATAAGTTTTCAGCTAAAACCTGTAACGTTTTTGTTTTTCCGGTTCCTGTAGCCCCAGCAATTAAACCATGCCTGTTTAACGTTTTTAAAGGAATTTTTACAATAGCATCTGTAATTGTTTCTTCACCTAGCATTGCCGCTCCTAATGCGATAAAATCGCCTTTGGTTTTATAACCTTTGTTGATGTATTCAAAAAATACTTCCTTCTGACTCATTTAAAACTAAATTTTGATAAAAATAATCAAAGTTTAATGGATGTGAAATTATTTAAAGAATTTGTTTGAAATAGTTTTTGATAAAAATTAAAATCTAACCAACAAAAAAGGTTTTAACTTTAAAATAAAGCTAAAACCTTTTTTATTTTGAATATTCAATATTTTTATTTTTGAAAGTACTGTGGAATCAATCCTTTTAATTTTTCTAATGTTTCTTCTACTGTTAAATCACTCATTCCTCCAGCAGCATTTGCATGACCTCCTCCGTTAAAATGTTCTTTTGCCAACATATTTACAGGATTTTCTGCACCTTTAGATCGAAAAGAAATTTTCATAATTCCGTCTCTTTCTGTAAATACAATCGCAGCTTTCATTCCTTTTATAGATAAAACTAAATTTGCTAAACTATCTGTATCTCCTTTTTTGTATTGATACTTAGCCAATTCTTCTTTAGATAAAGAAATAATAGCCACATTATAATCGTATAAAATCTCTAACTTTTCACTCATTGCATAGCCTTGCAAACGCAAACGAGTTTCTGTATTATTATCACTTAATTTCTCGTGAATTAAATGATGTTCTACTCCTGCAGCTAATAATTTTGCTAAAACTTCGTGTGTTCTGGGTTTAACAGAATTGAATCTAAAACTACCGGTATCTGTTAAAATACCTAAATATAAAGGCGTTCCTATTTTTTCATCTAACAAGTCTAAATGTCCAGATTCTTCAATTAAATCTATAATTAATTGTGATGTTGATGATGCTGTTGTTTCCGAAACCGTGATTGTAGGAAATTCTTCAGGATTTAAATGATGATCTATCATTATTTTCTTGCAGGTTGCAGTTTCTAACAATATCTGCATATCTGGCCCTACTCTATTGGTTGCATTATAATCTAAACAAAAAATTAAATCAGCTTTTTGCATTTGTGCAGTTACCTCTTCTGGGTTTTCATCCATCAAAATAATTGAGGAAGTATCTAACCAATCTAAAAAATCAGGTGCTTTATCTGGATGACAAACAACCGCATCTTTACCTAATTTTTCAATAAAATAAAGTAAACCTAATGAAGATCCTATTGAATCTCCGTCTGCAGATTTGTGTGCTGTAATAACGATATGTGATGCAGCTTGAATTTCTGCTACAACTTTTTTGTAAATATTCATGTAGTATGTTTTTGCAATTGCCATTTATGATAGCAATTGTATCTCTTTATAAAAAGATGCAAAGTTAGGTTTATTATTGAAGGAGAAAGGACTATTTAGAGTTTAATACAAATGAAATTTTTTATCTTTTTTTAGATACTTGGCTAATGTGAGTTACAAATATTTAACGTTGGTTCTTTTATCTTCGTAATTAGTAAAATTCTTTTTTTACTTATAAAACAAAAAACTATTTACATTAGTCAATCCAATTTTTAAAATCTTTTACACGCTCTCTGCTTACAATAATTTCAGTTTCATTAAAAGAATGTAGCATCAACTTTAAACGCGAATTAGAATAAGCAATAATGTCTTTAATTGCATTTATGTGAACAATAAAAGTTCTATTAACTCTAAAAAAATGTTCTGGGTTTAATTGTTCTTGCCAAGTTTCTAAAGAATTATCTAACAAGTAATTTCTATTTTCTTTGGTGTGAATATAAGTAGATTTATTCTCACTATAATAACACTCTACTTCATCAATATGAATAATTTTTATGTGCTGCCCAACTTTAATAGTCAGTCTTTTTTTAAACTTTCTATCAACAGGGTTTACCAATAATTTTCTGATTTCATATAAGTTTACTTGTACATCTGTCTGTTTTGGTTGGTTTGCTTTGAACTTATCCACTGCAACTTTTAACTCATCCTCATCTAAAGGTTTTAGTAAATAATCAATACTATTTAGTTTAAAAGCTTTTAGGGCATATTCATCATAAGCAGTGGTAAAGATTATGGCAGATTTTACTTCAATTTCTTCAAAAATTTCGAAAGACAATCCATCAGAAAGCTGAATATCTAAAAATATTAAATCTGGATGTTCATTATTTTGTAACCAATTTAAAGATTCTTCTACAGAATGTAACATTTGCTGAACATCAATGTTTAAGACAGATAACATTCTGTTTAACCTTCTTGCTGCTGGTTTTTCATCTTCTATAATTAAAACGTTCATTACTTTTAGTTATTAGTTTTTAATATTGAGTTCGTGACTTTTTTAAAAAAATTACTCTTTCATAAATTTATCTATTTTCCTTTCTTCCCAATCTCTACCGAATAAATTAAGAAAATCAAATGTTTTAAAAGCATGAAGCATTAAAAATACACCCCAAATTAACCAAATTGGTATGTGAGTAAAATTTCCATTATCAAACTGATTACTGATAATAAAGTTTCCAAAAAGTTTAAACGAAAATTTCCAAATAAAAGTTAAAAACAAATTTACCAAAACATAAGTAACTATATGTTTATAGAATTCTTTAAGTTCTTCAACTTTTAGTTTTGCTTTCATTAATTTTTTATTGTTTAAATTTTCCATGCCTTTAAAATTATTTGTTTTTTTCATCTTCTTTATCCATCAATTCTTTGATTTTTCTTTCTTCCCAATCTGTACCAAAACCCAAAGATTTAAATCCGAAAACTCCTAACCAATGAAAAAACATTCCTATTCCCCAAAAAAGCCAAGTAGAATACACTCCAAAATTAGACAATGCGTCATCAAATTTATATCCACTTTGTGATAATCCAAATATAATAATACCACTAATAAAAATGTTTACCAACACATATACTATTAAATGAACGTAAAAGCCTTTTATGGCTTTCACTCTTTTTTTAGCTCTTATAAAACTTTCTTCTTGTGTAAAATTTTGTTGCATTGTTTTTAATCTTTCTCGTTCATAAACTCTTTAATTTTCTTTTCTTCCCAATCATTTCCAAATCCTAATAAGTTAAAGCCAAAAACCGATAACCAATGAAAAAATAGTCCTGTTCCCCATCCACAAACAGAAAACCAAAACCAATGAAAATAAGGTTCGAATTTTAAATTTACAAAAATGATTACAGGTATCACCAAACAATAGATTGTTAAATGAGTATAAAATCCTTTTATCTTTTTTACTCTTTTCTGAGCTTTATAATAGCGTTGTTCTTTTGTTATATTTGATTCCATAATTATCTTCTATTATTTTGTTCATCCATATATTTTTGAATCTTTTTTTGTTCCCAATCTTTGTTCATAAACAAATTCAAACCAAAAGTATTTAATGCTTGAAAAACAATTCCTATTCCCCAATACAACCAAATTTTATAATTATGATAATCTGAAACAGCTTCATTAAAAGTATCTCCATCATTCATGTCTCCAACAATAAAAATAGCACTTAAAAAAACATTTATAATAATATATGTGGCTAGATGTTTGTAAAATTTACTGATCTTTTCTACTCTTTTTTTAGCTAAAATATACTTCTGTTCTTGTGTAAATTCCTTGTTCATTATCTTCCTCTTTTTTGTTGATTTTCATTCTCCATCATTTCTTTAATCTTTCTTTCTTCCCAATTTTTTCCTAAGAAAATATTGTAATTATTTACTTCTAAAAAATGAAAAACTAATCCTATTCCCCATCCAAATATTGGAAACCAAAACCAATGGAATCCTGGAGAAAATCGTAAATTTATAAATATTAAAAAAGGAATAACTAAACAATAAGAAACTAAGTTTTGATAAAATTCTTTTAATTTTTCTACTCTTTCTACTGCTTTTACATATTTGCTATTTTCTAAATCGTCTGTGTACATAATATCATTCATTTTATATAAGAGAGGTAAACTCACCTTAAAAGTTTTGTTGTCATTTTCTATTTTCACTCCTTTTTGAGTGATCAACCCATATCTATCTGCAATATTTTGCAATCCAACTTTGGTGCTTTTACCTATTGCTTCTTTAGGGTTGATATTGTTTTCTATTATTAAATAATTGCCATCTTCGTATATAGAAATCTCTAAAGGTTTAGAGGATGAAACTACATTATGTTTTACAGCATTTTCTAGCAAAAGTTGTAAAGAAAGTGGCACAATTTTCAATTCATTATTACTTACAGTATCTGGAATATTAAATTTTACAGCATCTTCAAAACGCATTCCTAACAATTGCATGTAGGTTTTTGCAAAATTCAATTCTTCTGTAATGGGTACTAAATCTTTATTTCTTTGCTCTAAAACATATCTATAAACCTTAGATAACTTTGTTGTGAATTTTTCTGCTTGCGCAGGATTTTCGCCAATCAAACTCGTTAACACATTTAAGCTATTAAATAAGAAATGTGGATCTAATTGATTTTTTAAAGACTCAAATTTTGCTGTTTCTGTTTTTGCTACAATCTGTTGCTGGGTACTTTCTTGAGTCATAGCAGATTTCCAATTGTCCATGAAACCTTTGGCATGTAAAAAAGCTGCTACACCCAATGAAAAAATAATAGCAAATAAATGTACCCAAATTAAAGTTTCGCCAAAAAAACTTTCAACTTTATAACCAAAGATATATATATATTGAACATAATGAATTATTAAAACCGCAATAACTGTATATAGAACAGTAGCTATAATTCCGGCCCAAACCCTTTGATTCGTTTCTTTAACCCAATCCCATTTTGTATTTAAAAACTCATTAATGATTCCATTTCCTAATCCTAAAGTAAAAGAATACATTCCCGAGATTAAAAATGTTAAGCCCACTCCCTTTAAACTAAATTGTTGATTTATAATTATAAAAATGATTCCTATAACTAAAGCTAGTTTTGTACAAAGGATAAAATCCTTTTTAATCTTATTATAAAAATTGTTGTTAAGAGTTTTCATTGTTTAGAAAGTGTGCTTATAAAAAATTACTAAAATTTAATCTCTAAAGATACTTTTTTATCTGCTACTGTAAATTTTGAATCCTCATAACTTGGAGGACCAAAATTCATTACGTTATTTGAAGCTCCATAATCTTCTTTAGGCATTCCGTTCGGTTCAAAATCCATTTTATCGTTATCATTTTTATCATGAAAACAGATTATAGAATATTCACCAACTTCAATATTTTCAAATATTACAGTACTCTTTCCATCTACAATTTTTGCGTTTTTAGACTGTAAAGGTTGCATCATAAAAGTTGTTTTGTTGTATAAAGCAAAACCAACCTTCCCATCATCTGAAGTTACATTAACCACTGTTGCAGTAATTGTTGTTTTATTTTGAGCAATTAAAGAATTTGAAAAAAATAACATGGCTCCTACTAAAATTGATACTAAAAATTTCATAATGTTTGTTTTTAATTGTTATTGATGATACAAAGATGCAACAGAACCAAACCTTATTAAATTAAAGAATACCGAATTGTATTTTTTTAAGGATGAATTGTAAAAAACCCGCATTAAAATTATTCTGCAGTAAATTTTCATTTCTTTTACTGAATTTTAATGAATTAATAATTTTTGAAATCAAATATTGCTTAATTCATAAAAATTTTAAAATAATAAACTTTTTTTATTGTCGGTTAGAAAAATAATATACTTTTACATCATGTTTACTACAAAAAATAAAACAAATACTATGGTTCCCATGTTGCGACGTCGCAATACAATTCGCTAAAACTCTTATTTAGCAAAGGAAAAATTACCATAATTTTATTTTTTATTCATGTATATATCTACAAATTTTATCGGCAAACTAATAAATACTATACTTTTTAATAGTGTAAATTATATCCGTCGCTTTTTCTTACCTCGCCTTTTGCGTGTGTAATTATTTATGGAATTTAGGTGAGTCCGATTCCGATTTCAAACAAAATAACATTCCAATAAACTATAAAATCGATTACAATGAAAATTGTTATTGCAAACAAAACACATAGTGTTTATGCAGAAGTTATCTGCAAAACTATAGAAGACGCTGCACAAGTTAGAGGAACTGGAATTGCAAAGCGTAAACCAGAATATATTATTACCAAAATGGAAAACGGTAATGCTGTAATTGCTTTGGATGGTGATAAATTTGCAGGCTTCTGTTATATTGAAGCTTGGGGCCATGGTAAATTTGTAGCAAATTCAGGTTTAATTGTACACCCAGATTTTAGAAATTTAGGGCTAGCAAAACAGATTAAACAAGTAATTTTTAATCATTCTAGAACAAAATTCCCTGAAGCAAAAGTATTTAGCATAACCACTGGTTTAGCTGTAATGAAGCTAAATAGCGATTTAGGATATAAACCTGTTACCTTTTCTGAGTTAACAGACGATCAATCTTTTTGGAATGGTTGTCAAACTTGTAAAAACTTCGACGTTTTAACTAGAACAGAACAAAAAATGTGTCTATGCACTGGAATGTTATACGATCCAGCAAAAAAAGAAATAGAAAAAACTGGATCTACCAAACATGATAAAAAAGTTTGGACACGATTAAAAAACATTAAACAATCCATGTTTCTTAAAAAAGAAAAAAAATGAAAAAATTAGTAATTGCCTATAGTGGCGGATTAGATACTTCTTATTGCGCCGTAAGTTTATCTAAAGAATATGATGTACATGCTGTAAGTGTTAACACTGGCGGATTTACAACAGAAGAAATTAAACACATTGAAAGTAACGCCTATAAAATGGGAGTTTCTACGTACAAAAATATTGATGCGGTTGCTACATTCTACAACAAAGTGGTAAAGTACTTAATTTTTGGAAACGTATTAAAAAATAGCACCTATCCACTTTCTGTAAGTGCCGAAAGAATAATACAAGCCATAGAAATTATAGAATATGCAAAAAGTATTGGTGCAGCATATATTGCACACGGAAGTACTGGTGCGGGAAACGACCAAGTTCGTTTTGATATGATTTTTCAAACACTAGCTCCAGGCATTAAAATTATTACACCAATTAGAGACCAAAAATTAACAAGACAAGAAGAAATTGATTATTTAAAAGCCGAAGGAATTGATATGCCTTGGGAAAAATCGAAATATTCCGTTAACAAAGGACTTTGGGGAACTAGCGTTGGTGGTGTAGAAACTTTAAAATCTGAAAAACCTTTACCAAGTGAAGCCTATCCTTCTCAATTAGAAAAAGAAGGCGAAGAAAAAGTTACACTAACTTTTAAAAATGGTGAATTTGTTGCTTTAAACGGACAAGAAAACAAACCAGAAGTAAATATTGAAAACCTAAATAATATTGCTTCTAAATTTGCCATTGGTAGAGATATTCATGTTGGTGATACCATTGTGGGTACAAAAGGTAGAGTTGGTTTTGAAGCTGCTGCTGCTTTAATTACGGTAAAAGCGCATCATTTGTTAGAGAAACACACACTTACGAAATGGCAATTACAACATAAAGAATATTTATCTAGCTTTTACGGAATGCATTTACATGAAGGTCAATATTTAGACCCTGTAATGAGAGATACAGAAGCTTTTTTGCAAAGTTCTCAAAAAATGGTTTCTGGTAATGTGGTGGTTTCTTTAAAACCTTATCACTTTTCTTTAGACGGAATAGTTTCTGATCATGATTTAATGTCGAGCGCTTTTAGTACCTATGGTGAAGAAAATAAAGCTTGGACAGCAGATGATGCTAAAGGATTTATTAAAATAATAGGAAATCAGAATAAAATATACAGACAAGTAAACTCGTAATTATGTTAGAAGTAGGAATTATTGGTGGTGCAGGTTATACAGCAGGAGAATTAATTAGGTTATTATTAAATCATCCAAAAACAAATATCAATTTTGTGTATAGTACTTCTAATGCTGGCAACAAGTTGTACAATGTACATCAAGATTTAATTGGTGATACAGAAATTAGTTTTACCAATGAAATTAATCCTGATATTGACGTTTTATTTTTATGTTTAGGACATGGAAATTCAACCGCTTTTTTACAAAAAAGCAGCTTTTCTAAGAATACAAAAATCATAGATTTAAGTAACGACTTTAGATTACTTGCGGATCAGAATTTTGAAGGAAAAGAATTTGTATATGGTTTGCCAGAATTACAAAAGGAAGCTATAAAATCGGCTAAATATATTGCTAATCCTGGTTGTTTTGCAACTGCATTACAGTTGGCTATTATACCTTTGGCAGCAAATGGATTATTACAAAATGATGTTCACATAAATGCTGTTACAGGTGCAACTGGCGCAGGAACTTCATTATCAGCAACAACACATTTTACGTATAGAGATAATAATTTTTCTCATTACAAACCCTTTACACATCAGCATTTAGGAGAAATAAACCAAACGGTAAATCAGTTGCAAAGTAATTTTAATTTTGAAATTAACTTTATGCCAAACAGAGGGAATTTCTCAAGAGGGATTTTTGCCACTACATATACAAAGTTTGAAGATACTATTGAAGAAGCTACAAAAATATACAAAGAGTATTATAAAGATGCTGCTTTTACCTTTGTTTCTGAAAACGATGTTCACATGAAGCAAGTTGTAAATACCAACAAGTGTTTAATTAGTCTAATAAAACACGGAAATAAATTACTAATTACAAGTACCATAGATAATCTATTAAAAGGAGCTTCAGGTCAAGCCATACAAAACATGAATCTAATGTATGGTTTTAAGGAAACAGAAGGTTTACAATTAAAAGCAAACTTTTTCTAAAAATAAAATTATGAAAATAGCCATTATTGGAACAGGAAATTTAGGAAAATCTATCGCAAAAGGGTTAATAACAAACAATGCAATAACTACTTTATATCTAACAAAAAGAAACATTGAAGGTATTGCAGAATTTGAAGGATATAAAAATGTCTTTTTAACAACAGACAATCTAGAAGCTGTAAAAAATTCTGATATTATAATTTTTGCTGTTCAACCCGCACATTTTGAAAACATTTTAACCGAAATAAAACCTTATATAACAGAAAAAAATGTCTTAATTTCTACTATAACAGGTTTCTTAATTCCAAAAATAGAAGAGATTGTTGGTATCGATAAATTTATCATTAGAGCAATGCCAAATACAGCAATCGCCGTTGGAAAATCGATGACCTGCTTATGTAGCAATCTACAAGGTGAAAAACGGATTAAAATTGCAGAAGCTATTTTTAATAGATTAGGTCATTCTTTAAGCATACCAGAATCTCAAATGCAAGCAGCAACAGTAGTTTGTGCAAGCGGGATTGCTTTTTGGATGCGTTTAATTCGTGCAACAACACAAGCTGCCATACAATTAGGTTTCGATGCAAAAGAAGCTCAAGAATTGGCAATGTACACTAGTGAAGGAGCTGCCAACTTATTGATTAAAAATGGTAATCACCCAGAGGAAGAAATTGATAGAGTTACCACTCCCAAAGGTTGTACAATTACAGGTTTAAATGAAATGGAACACAAAGGATTAAGTTCTTCTTTAATACAAGGAATGGTAGCCTCATTTAACAAAATTAATAACATCAAAAAAGAGCAAATATGAGTTTATTTAACGTTTATCCTTTATTCGATATCACTCCTGTAAAAGCTAAAGATGTTTATGTTTTTGATGACAAAAACACACAATATTTAGATTTATATGGTGGTCATGCAGTAATTTCTATAGGGCATTCACATCCTAAATATGTTAAAAACATTAGTGAACAAGTTGCAAAATTAGGATTTTATAGTAATTCAATTCAAAATCCCTTACAAGTTGAATTGGCAAACAAATTAGAAGAAATTTCTGGTTGTAAAAACTACGATTTATTCTTATGTAATTCTGGTGCAGAAGCCAATGAAAACGCTTTAAAACTAGCCTCTTTTCATACAAATAAAAAGAAAATAATTGCTTTTAAAAATAGTTTTCATGGAAGAACCTCTGCCGCAGTAGCTGCTACGGATAATCCCAAAATTATCGCGCCATTAAACGCACAACAAGAAGTTGAATTTTTAGCATTAGGAGATTTAGAACATCTAGAAAACTCATTAGCTAAAAATGATATTTGTGCTGTAATTATCGAGTTTATTCAAGGAATTGGTGGTTTAGATGAAAGTACTTCTGCCTTTTATAAAGGCATTGAAACTTTGTGCAAAAAATACAATACGTGTTTTATTGCAGACGAAGTTCAATCTGGTTTTGGAAGAACAGGTGATTTTTTTGCTTTTCAAAAACACAATGTGCAACCCGATATTATTTCGATTGCAAAAGGAATGGGAAATGGTTTCCCAATTGGAGGAATTTTAATTCACCCATCAATTAAAGCTTCTTTTGGCTTATTAGGAACAACCTTTGGAGGAAACCACTTAGCTTGTGCGGCATCTCTTGCTGTTTTAGATGTTATTGAAGAAGAAAAATTAATGGAAAACAGTACAGAAGTTTCTAAACATTTTTTCAAAAAAGCAAGCGAAATACCTAATTTAAAAGCAATAAAAGGAAGAGGCTTAATGCTTGGTTTAGAGTTTGATTTTCCGATTGCAGAAATTCGAAAAAACTTAATTTTTAATCATAAAATTTTTACAGGAAGTGCTAAAAATCCTAATTTATTAAGAATTCTTCCTCCTTTAACTATCAAAAAAGAACATTTTGACACTTTTTTTGATGCTTTAAAAAGTGAATTATCATGAAAAATTACATCTCCATAAACGATATAGAAAACATCAATTCTTGGATTGAAGAAGCCAAAGAAATTAAAGCAAACCCTTTAAAAAACAAAGAATTAGGAAAGCACAAAACCTTAGGATTGTTATTTTTTAATTCAAGTTTACGAACTCGTTTAAGCACACAAAAAGCTGCTTTAAATCTAGGAATGGATCCTATAGTTATGAATGTTTCTGGTGATGCTTGGGGAATTGAGTTTGAAGACGGAACTGTAATGAATGGAAATACAGCAGAACATATTAAGGAAGCTGCTGCTGTAGTTTCCCAATATTGTGATGTTATTGCAGTAAGAGCTTTTCCTTCTTTAACTGACAAAGAAAAAGACGAATCTGAACAAGTTTTAAAATCTTTTGTCAAATACGCTTCAGTTCCCATTGTAAATATGGAAAGTGCTACTGGACATCCATTACAAGGTTTAACAGATGCCGTTACCATTGCTGAAAATTCCACAAAAAGAAAACCGAAAGTAGTTTTAAGTTGGGCTCCGCATAGTAAAGCATTACCCCATGCGGTTTCAAATAGTTTTGTACAAGCTATGCAAAAAATGGACGTTGAGTTTGTAATTGCAAACCCTGAAGGCTATGATTTAAACCCTCAAATCACAAAAGACACACCAATTTATTACAATCAAGAAGAGGCTTTTAAAGATGCTGATTTTGTGTACACCAAAAACTGGAGTTCGTATGATGATTACGGGAAAATATTAAAAACAGATTTAGATTGGATGATTACCAAAGATAAAATTGGTGATGCAAAATTCATGCATTGTTTACCAGTTAGAAGAAATGTAGTCGTTGAAGATGCTGTTTTAGATTCTGATAGTTCTTTAGTTATTGAACAAGCAAATAACAGAACTTATGCAGCTCAATTGGTTTTGAAAAAGATATTAGAAAATTTATAATTTGCTTTTAGCCTATAGCTGTTTGCATATAAATGCTAACAGCTATCAGCTATCAGCTATCAGCTAAGAAATGGAAAAACTATCAATCATAAAAATTGGAGGAAACATTATAGAAGATGAAACTTCTTTACATGCTTTTCTAAAATTATTTTCAAATTTAGAAGGAAAAAAAATTTTAGTCCATGGTGGAGGAAAACGTGCTACTCATATTGCCAATAAATTAGGCATTGAATCTAAAATGGTAAATGGTAGAAGAATTACGGATGCCGAAACTTTAGAAATAATCACTATGGTTTATGGTGGTTTAATTAATAAAAATATGGTGGCCAAACTACAAGCTTTACAAGTTGATGCCATTGGTTTAACCGGAGCAGACATCAACAGTATTCAATCCGAAAAAAGACCTGTAAAAGAGATCGATTTTGGATTTGTTGGGGATGTAAAAAAAGTGGCTTCTAATTCTATTGATAAATTAATAAAAGCAGGTTTTACACCCGTTTTTTGTGCCATTACGCATGATGGAAAAGGCCAATTATTAAACACCAATGCAGACACTATTGCTAGTACCATTGCGGTTGGAATGAGTAAAACTTATGATACATCTATTTATTATTGTTTTGAATTAAATGGTGTTTTAAGAGATTTTAACGATAAAAATTCTGTAGTAAAAAACATCGATACTACTTCTTATAAAGAACTATTAGATGCTAAAATTATTACTGACGGAATGATCCCTAAAATAGACAATTGCTTTGATGCTTTAAACAATGGAGTTTCAAAAGTACATATTGGAAACACTTCCATGTTAACAAAAGAAAACGATAATTTTACAACAATTACATTATAATGATCACTATTGAAAAATTAACAGAAAAAGCAATATTACTTTTAAAAAGTTTGATAAAAACGCAATCTTTTTCTACAGAAGAAGAACAAACAGCTGCTTTGATAGAAGCTTGGTTTATAGAATTTAAAATTCCATTTAAAAGAACAAAAAATAATGTTTGGGCAACCAACAAATATTTTGATGAAAGCAAACCTACTCTATTACTAAACTCTCATCATGATACTGTGTACCCAAATTCGGCATACACAAATGACCCTTTAAAGGCTTTTGTGAAAGATGGTAAATTATACGGTTTAGGCTCTAATGATGCTGGAGGCTGTTTGGTTTCATTAATTGCAACTTTTACCAATTTTTACGCACAAGAAAACCTAAAATACAATTTGGTAATTGTTGCTTCTGCAGAAGAAGAAAATTCGGGTCCTAATGGATTAAATAGTATGCTTTCGATCATTCCTCATATTGATGTCGCTATTGTTGGCGAACCTACTTTAATGAATTTAGCCGTTGCTGAAAAAGGTTTAGTTGTTTTTGATGCTGTTGTAGAAGGAACTCCAAGTCATGCGGCACATCCAAATGACAACAATTCTATTTACAATACTATTGAAGTTTTACAATGGTTTAAAGATTTTAAGTTCGAGAAAACTTCTGATGCATTGGGTGATGTAAAAGTGACCGTAACACAAATTAACGCAGGTAAACAACATAATGTTGTGCCTGCTCATACAAGTTTAGTGATTGATGTTCGGGTAAATGATGCCTATTCTAATCAAGAAATTGCAGCAATTTTACAAGAACAATCTCCTTGTACAACAATAACTCCTAGAAGTTTACGATTAAACTCATCATCAATTTCTACAGAACACGACTTAGTAAAAGCAGGAATTGCTATGGGAAGAGAAACCTATGGTTCTCCAACCTTATCAGATCAATCTGTTTTGAGCTGTCAATCTTTAAAATTAGGTCCTGGAGATAGTACTCGCTCTCATTCTGCCAATGAATTTATATATTTGACAGAAATTGAAGAAGGAATTCAGATTTATGTTGAATTGTTGAATAGAGTCATTAAATAGAGTAAAAAGAGAATAGAAATAAGACAAAAGCCAAGAACCAAGATTGAAATGTATTATGAGAAGTCTTGATTCTAAAAGTGAAACAGTCTTGTTTCTTGATTCTAAATTTTAAAATAAAATTTACAAATATGAAACTTTGGGATAAAGGATTTTCAATAGATCAACAAATAGAAAAATTTACCGTAGGTAATGATAGAGAAATTGATATGCATATTGCAAAATATGACGTTCAAGCTTCTTTAGCGCATGCGATAATGTTAGCATCTATTGGCATTATTACTGCTGATGAATTGAAAGATTTAAAAAGAGGATTACAAGAATTAGCAGATGACATAGAAAATGGAACTTTTATTATTGAAGCTTCTTTTGAAGATGTACACTCTAAAATTGAATGGGAATTAACCCATAAATTAGGTGAAGTAGGTAAAAAAATTCACACTGCTCGTTCTAGAAACGATCAAGTTTTGGTGGCTCTTCAATTGTACTACAAGGAGAACTTAGCTGTTATAAATGATAAAACAAAAACGTTATTTGATACACTTTTAGCTTTAGCAGAAACACATAAAGAAAGTTTATTACCTGGTTATACACATTTACAAGTGGCAATGCCATCATCTTTCGGATTATGGTTCTCTGCCTATGCAGAATTGTTAATTGATGATGTATATGTATTAAATGCAGTTTCTAGAGTTGTAGATCAAAATCCGTTAGGATCTGCTGCGGGTTACGGTTCTTCTTTTCCTATTGATCGAGAATTAACTACCAAAGAATTAGAGTTTGCAACCATGAAATACAATGTGGTTGCTGCCCAATTAAGTCGTGGTAAAAGCGAGCGTTCTATTGCTTCTGCCTTAGGCGGATTGTGTAATACCATGTCTCGATTTGCAATGGATGTTTGTTTATATATGAGTCAGAATTTTGGTTTTATCACTTTTCCAGACGAATTAACAACAGGAAGTAGCATAATGCCACACAAGAAAAATCCAGATGTTTTTGAATTGATCCGTGGAAAATGTAATAAAATTCAAGCTTTACATACAGAAATGGTGCTAATTACCAATAATTTACCAACAGGATATCACAGAGATTTTCAATTATTAAAAGAAAACATTATCAATGCATTTGAAGATGTTAAAGATATTTTAGACATTTTTAATTATGCAATTCAACAAGTTATTGTAAAAGATATTGATTTAAACGATGAAAAATATCAATATTTATTTACAGTTGATAGCATCAATAATTTAGTAGTTGAAGGCATGTCCTTTAGAGAAGCTTATCAACAAATTGGAGGTCAAGTACAAGCAGGAACTTACAAACCAGATTTAGGGAAACAACATACACATGTAGGAAGTATTCATAATTTATCATTAGATAAAATTAGAAAGAAATATCCAAAGTAGAAAATAAGCAAATATTAAAACCACTAATTTATTTATGAATTTGTGGTTTTTTTTTGAACTTTTCTATCAATAAAATATTTAAAAAAATCATGGTAAAAGCATAACCAATATCCTCAATAGGTATTGTTAACAAACGAATTCCTAAGTTTTCTGCATTGTTATACCAAACAACAGGTTCATCAATTCCTGTGCCAGTTAAAACTCCGTTTACTATAAAAAATGGAAGTAAAATAATCAAAAACGAAAGATAAAATCGTTGTAAATCTTTTATTCCAAAGAAAAAGCCCATCAATAGAACAAAAACTAAAAAAATATAATTTACAAAAGTATAAGCTTTATCCGTATTCATAAAAATTACAGGAAGTAAAATCACAATAAAAAATAAAGTAATCGACTTAGTAACCTTTTCTGAAATCACCAAATTAGGTTTAAAGTATGCTAATGAATAATGAATAAATATACTTGCATACGGAATACAAAAGAAAAACATCCATTCATCTATTGGCATTCCAAAAAGTAAAATATTTAAGTGATAATCCGGATTAAAACCCCAAATACCCCTGGCTGTAAAAATTCCATCCCAAATTAAAAAAATAATGGAAACGATTGTTAACGATAAGAAAACAGATTTCCAATGTTTAATAAATCGCATTTTTTTCTCAAAAGAATATAAAAATGGAATACTAAAAGAACCTAAATTCAAAAGTAAATATAAAAGCATTAGATTTTGGGTTTTTTAAAATATTTTAAAGGAACAAACAACATTCCAAAACATTCGCCTTCTTCTTTTCCTAAATGTTTGTGATGCATTTTATGTCCTTTTCTCAATCCTTTTAAATAACGATTATTGGTATGTTTAAACCATTTAAAACGTTGATGTATTAACACATCGTGTACTAAGAAATAAGCAATTCCATAAAACAAAATCCCGAGCCCTATAAAAAATAAATAAGTGTGTGATGTATAGGTCCCAAAATAGAAAAGTAAAATACTTGGTATTGCAAAAACAATAAAATAAGCATCGTTTTTCTCAAAAATTCCTTGATATTTAGGTTGATGATGATCTGCATGTAAATACCATCCAAAACCGTGCATCACAAACTTGTGCGTTAGCCAAGTAACACATTCCATCAACAAAAAAACACCCAAAGTAATTAATGCATATATCATTAAATAATGTTTAATTTATATTTTACGTAACTTCTTGCTAATAAATTAATTTTCATAGGATTGGAAATACGAATTCGGGTATCCATAATCTTTTCTGATGGAACTTTCTTTAACTTTTTTAAGAGCCTTTTATAATATCTATATGCCATATACACCCCAAATTTGGCTTCTACAGGTAATTTAAGAATTCCGTTTTTATAGGCAAAATCAAAATCTCCTTCAATTTCATCAATAATCAGTTGTTTTGAAACAGCGTCTAATTCACCCAAATTTATATTCGGAAAATAAGAGCGATTCAATACTTCAAAATCATCTTTTAAATCGCGTAAAAAATTAACTTTTTGAAAAGCAGACCCCAATCGCATTGCGGCATTTTTTAACTCTTCGTATCTTTTTTCATCACCATCAACAAAAACTTTTAAACACATTAAACCAACCACATCTGCAGAACCATAAATATAAGCATCATATTCTTCTTTGGTTTGATATTCTGCTTTATACAAATCTGCTTTCATACTCTTTAAGAAAGCTTGTACCATTTCATCAGGAATTTTATACCTATTTACCGTTTGCTGAAAAGAATTTAAAATAGGGTTTAAGCTAATTCCGTGTTTTTTTGAAAGATAATAATCTCTCTCAAAATGTTGCATCAATTCTTCTTTATTATAATCATGAAAAGTATCTACAATTTCATCAGCAAAACGCACAAAACCATAAATATTATATATATCTGTTCTAATTTTTGGTGATAACATATTTACCGCCAAAGAAAAAGAAGTACTATATTTCTTTGTAACTAACTTACTACAATCATTAGAAACACTATCAAATAACTCTTTCATATTATTGTTGATTTTTAATGATTAATTCAGAGGCTAATTTTCCAGAAATTAAAGCTGGCGGAACTCCTGGTCCGGGAACCGTTAACTGTCCTGTAAAATACAAATTTTTTACTTTACTACTTTTTATTTTTGGCCTTAAAAATGCGGTTTGTAAAAGCGTATTTGCCATTCCATATGCATTTCCTTTATAAGAATTGTATTCACTTTTAAAATCATTTACACAAAATGATTTTTTAAATAACACATTTTCTTTTACTTTTTGATTGGTTAATTTCTCAAATCTATCTAAAATTTTATGAAAATATTCTTCTCTTAGTTCATCTGTATCTACGATTCCTGGTGCTAGAGGAATTAAAAAAAAACCAGCTTCTTTTCCTTCTGGAGCCGAAGTTTTATCTGTAATTGAAGTGAAATTTGCATAAAACAATGGATCTGTAGGCCATTTTGGATTGTCATAAATTTCTTTTGCATGTAAATCAAAATCTGAGTCAAAAAATAAGGTATGATGACTTACATTTTCTATTTTTTTATCAAAACCAACATAAAATAATAAGGATGAAGGTGCAAAGGTTTTATTGCTCCAATAATTCTCAGAATATTGTCTTACTTTTTTATCTAATAAGGTTTCTGTATGGTGGTAATCTGCTCCACTTAAAACCAAATTTGTTTTAATTTCTTTTCCATTCACCAACAAACCAGTAACATTTTTTGAAGTATCGGTTATTATTTTTTCAACATTCGCATTGGTTTTAAATTGTACGCCTAAACTTTCTGCTAAAGAAATCATTCCTTCTATCACTTTATACATACCTCCTCTTGGATGCCAAGTTCCTAAACCAAAATCGGCATAATTCATAAAATTATAAAAAGCAGGTGTATTGCTTGGTTTTGCTCCTAAAAATAATACAGGGAATTCTAAAATTTTGATTAATTTATGATTCTTAATATTTTTTCTGACTTGTTTTTTGATAGTTGAAAAAAACTGAGAAACTCTTGCAATGGTTGTAGTATTTACCAATTCTAATGGAGAGACTCCGGGTTGATACACCAAATCTTTAATTGCTGTATCATAATTTGCTTTTGCAGAATCTAAAAACGTTTTTAAATGCTTACTACTTCCTTTTTCTTCCTCTTCAAAAAGCTGATAAATCTCTTCTAATTTACTGGATATTTTTAATGATGAATTTTCTCCAAAATACACTTCGTATCCGGGATTTAATTTATCTAACACGTAATAATCGGATGGTTTTTTATCAAAATCCGCAAAAAAACGTTCAAAAACATCTGGCATCCAATACCAAGAAGGTCCAATATCAAACGTAAATCCCTCTTTTTTATATTGCCTTGCTCTCCCCCCTAAACTATCATTTTTCTCTAAAACAGTAACCTTATAACCAGATTTAGCTAAGTAAGAAGATGCCGCTAAAGCCGAAAAACCAGAACCAATTATATATACTTCTTTTCTCATATTTATTTTTGTTTAACAAATATACAAAAAAATTAAACAAAAATAAGTATTTCAATACAATTACAATTCTTTTAACACGTCTAATATTGAAGAATGAAAGGTGATTTTTGATGAAAATTTATTTCTATTTAATAATCCTACTTTTTTACCAGTAGCAATCATTTTATGATTAGTATTTTCTAAAACATGATTTATTTGATTAAAATATTCTTCAACTTTATCATCAAAGGGCATAATGGTAAGTGAGGTAATAAAACAAATTTCTTTATCATTCTTTAAAAAATGATCTAAGTTATTTAAAGGCAAACTTTGACCTAAATAAATAGTATGATATCCTCTTAAAACAAGTTCATAATTTATATATAATAATCCTAGTTCGTGCACTTCGTTTTCAGGCAAAAACAAAACAAATATTTTATCTGATTCAGAAATATTATATTGTAATCTTTCTGTATTAATTTGAATTTTTTGGGCAATTAAATTTGAAATAAAATGCTCATGAGCAGGAAGTAGTGTTTCTGTTTGCCACAACATTCCAATGTGATTTAAAAAAGGAATAAAAACTTCTTTAAAAATTTCTCTAAACGTTTTCTTCTGTTGTAATTTATGAAATGTTTTATTAAAAATAACTTTATCAAACTGAAGCATTGATAATTTCAATGAATTTATAGCTTCATCATTTACAGCAACATTAAAAGCTAATTCTCTAGACTTAAGAAGAATTTCCTCATTAGACATAGCAGCTATTTTAGAAATCTTAAAATTGTTATTATTTAATAAAACAATATTTAAAAGTTTCTGTAAATTTTCATTTGAATAATATCTAATATTAGTATTGGTTCTTTTTGGGGTAAGTAAATTATAGCGTTTTTCCCAGATTCTAATTGTATGAGCTTTGATTCCAGAAATATTTTCTAGGTCTTTAATAGTAAAATCTTGCTTAATATTGTTCAATATAATTGATTTATTATTCAACAAAGTTAAATAAATTAATTTTAGTTCAATTAATTTGTAACATTTTATAGTTTTACGCTACTAATAAGTAACTAACCAAACTAGCAAGTGCAAAAAGATTTAGAAGATAAATTTTTATCGGACTTTGAAAAAAATCAAAATATTGCTCATAAAATTTGTAGAATATATACTACAAATAATGATGCTCATAAAGATTTATTTCAAGAGATAACTATACAGCTTTGGAAAAATTATCCAAAATTTAGAGGTGATTCTAAGTTTAGCACCTGGATGTATAGAGTAGCTTTAAATACAGCTATTTCACTGTACAGAAAATCTACCAGAACGGTAAAAACGCAAGATATTAGTGATTTTGCTTATAAAATTAAATCTACGGATTATGATGATACTGAAGAGTTACAATTAAAAGCATTATATAAAGCAATTCATCAATTGAATGATATTGATAAAGCTCTTATTTTCTTATACTTAGAAGACAAGCCTTATAAAGAAATTTCTGAAACATTAGGGATTTCTAGTGTAAATGCAAGAGTAAAAATGAACAGAGCTAAAGAAAAATTAAAAAACATTTTAAACCCATAATTATGGATTTATTAGAAAATTATAAAAAAGCGTGGGGCAATCAACCCGAAGAAACCAATAAACTTTCTGCTTTAGAAATTTACAAATTGGCGCAATCTAAATCTTCTTCAATTGTAAAATGGATATTTATTATTGGTATTCTTGAGTTTGTAGTTTTAAATTCTTTGTACTTTTTTGTAGATATGGAAGAAGCTTACAATGAGTATAAAAAAATTGGATTAGAAAATTTTATACACTATTCTCAAGTCTTAGCCTACGTAATTATATTCTATTACTTGGTTCTGTTTTATTTAAACTATCAAAAAATATCTACTTCAGATTCTACTAGAGTTTTAATGAAAAAAATTATTAAAACTAGAAAAACAGTTAGAAACTATGTTCTTTTTAATTTAAGTTATATGGCAATTACAATGATTATTGTAATGGTAGCTGAAATAAATTTAAAGATTGAAGAATTAAATACAAAACAAATATTGCTAATTATTTTATTAACATTAGTAATAACTATAATTGGTTTAGGAATCTTATGGTTATTCTACCAATTACTTTATGGAATTTTACTAAAAAAATTAAATAGGAACTATAAAGAATTAGCCAAATTGAATAACATAGATTAACTCTTTTAGTTAAAATTTTTTAACTCTTTTAGAAGGATTTCATGCATCTCATTAGTATAATCTATATGCGTAACAATTCTTATTTTCCCTTCTCCCATAGGAGTTAATAGAATATTTTTAGTTTCCATTTTTTTAATGAAATTTGTATCACCAATTTTCTTATCAACATAAAAAATTACAATATTTGTTTCAATCGGTTCTACTTTTGTAACATAAGAAACAGTTGCTAACACGGCTCCTATTTCTTTTGCTTTTTGATGATCTTCTGCTAATCTTTCTACGTGATTATCTAAAGCATATATACCTGCTGCAGCTAAAAAACCAACTTGTCTCATTCCACCACCTAACAATTTTCTAAGTCTTAAAGCATGTTTGATATCTTTTTTAGAACCTAATAAAAGAGAACCAATTGGTGCTCCTAATCCTTTTGATAAACATATAGAAATTGTATCAAATAAGGCTCCATATTGTTTTGGAGTTTCATTTTTTGCTACCAAAGCATTAAATAAACGTGCGCCATCTAAATGAAAACCTAAATTATTTTCTTTAGCAACTTTTTGTATTTTTTTTATTTCTTCAAAATCCCAACAAGCACCTCCGCCTTTATTTGTAGTATTTTCTATGCAAACGAGTTTCGTATAAGGCAAATAAATTTCGGGTTGTACAGCTGCCATTTCTTCCATTTGATTCGCTGTAAACATACCTCTATTACCATCTACTAACTTACAAGTAACACCAGAATTAAAAGCTACTCCACCACTTTCATAATTATAAATATGTGCATATTTATCACAAATCACTAAATCTCCAGGTTGTGTATGTAGTTTTATAGCAGCTTGATTTGCCATGGTTCCAGAAGGAAAAAAAAGCGCATCTTCCATTCCAAATAATTTTGCCGCTTTTTCTTGCAATGCATTTACCGTTGGATCCATTTTAAAAACATCATCACCAACTTCTGCATTCATCATTGCTGCCAACATCTCTTTTGTTGGCTTAGTTACTGTATCTGAAATTAAATCTATTATCATTTCTGTTTTTTTAATATTTATAATCAGTCCCAATAGGAGAACCATCTGGAATTTTTGGTGCTCCTTTTTTTGTAAATTTCATTGGGTTTTTCTCAAAATCATCAATCATTTTGATCATTGAATTATCATATATTTTTTGAACTCCAATTGACTTTTTATTTTGTAAAATTAATTTGATATCCCCCAGCTTAGATAATACAATTGCATTTACCTGTTTGTATTGATTTTTGTAGGATGCCAAATAAAATAATTGTTCTAAAACCTTACTATTAATTACATTTTGCAGTTCTTGATAGTAATTATCTTTATGAGATTTTTTTAAGGTTTTAGCTATCAATTCATCCAACAACTCCTCTAAACCTAATTGTCTTTTATTTAAACTTTTATGTACAATTAATCGAGAAGCTCTTTGTGGATTTAATAACAAATTCAATGTCATTTCACTTGCCGTTTCTACTGCTCCAAAAGCATCAAACTCAACACCTAAATTACTTTTAAAAGATTCTCGACTTCTACCATATCCCATTGCTCTTGGTGGAAATAATGCTAATTTTTCTTTTGGTATGGCAATTTCATCAACTGCAATTGTTTTTAAAACAGCTTGTAGAGCAATTCTTTCTATTGTTCCCGAAACTCTTTTTACAATGGTTCCTTTTCCTCCTTTAACAGCATAACTATACTCTAAACCTCCTATAATTTTAACAGTTGCTTCTGTCTGAAATCTATGAAAAAAATACAGAGGAACAAATACATCTTCTAATACAGAATACGGTTGATCTGTTTTTATATTATCCGTAGAAAAATTAACAATTGCTGTTCTTCTAATTTTTAAAACATTGTATAATTCATCGTAAATATTATCACCATTATCGCACAAATGAGCAGAAACACTTGCACTTCCTTGAGGCCTAGCATCAGCATCTGATAAATACTTTAATCCTTTTGCAGTTGCATTTTCTAAAATGCTATTTAATTCTTTCTCTTCATTTTTCAGGAAATCTTGATAAAAATAAGCTACAATTACTTTATCCCAAGCCCCTATTTTAGTATCATAAGCATCCGAAAAATCTATACTTCCATCATCTTTTAAACTAAATTTAGGATGCGGATAATCCATTACAGAAGCCCTACCATTTGTACTTGCAGCAAAGTTATGCGCAAACCCTAAAGTATGTCCAATTTCATGTGCAGACAATTGTCTAATTCTTGCAACTGCCATTTCTAAAGCAAAATCA
Organism: Polaribacter marinus; assembly: GCF_022662535.1. Classification (GTDB taxonomy): domain Bacteria; phylum Bacteroidota; class Bacteroidia; order Flavobacteriales; family Flavobacteriaceae; genus Polaribacter; species Polaribacter marinus. Next base: position 464,268 of record NZ_JAKQYM010000001.1, on the reverse strand, counting down.
TCAGCTGTGTTATTATTTACATAAGGAGCTTGTAATGCTTGCGCAATTAAGAAATCTTGACGAATTCTTAAACTACCTAAACTAACATGACCTTTAATAATTTCTCCAGTTCTTGGATCAGAAATACTAGCACCATAACTCCAACCTCTTGTAGACCTATGTACCCATTGCACCATATTATATCGTATGTCTAAAGGATCTGCTCCTTTAGGTAACATTTTCATTTGAAAAGCATTTTTATAACCAATAGCTTCAAAAGCTTGATTCCACCAACTTCCACCTTCTAATAATGCTGAACGCACAGGTTCTGGAGTTCCTCTATCTAAATAATAAATAATTGGTTCTTTGGCTTCAGAAACAGTAGCATTTGGATTTTTCTTTTCTAAACGATGTCTATATATAAATTGTTTTTTAATTGACTGATTTACAAGTGTTGCATAATCTAAATAAGACATTGGATACCCTCCAGAACGAGGATCAAACTTTCTTGGTTTATACTTATTATCTGGTAATTCTACAAAAGAATGATGCTGATGTACAGTAACCAAGCTTGCATCTGGTGTTACACTTCTAATGTTGTATCCCTTAGGAGCACCTCTAAAAGTTAATAATACATCAAACTCTACGTTTTTAGGAAATGCTTTCGTTCTTTCTAAATGAAAAGCAGATTTATTTTTATCTAAACTGTAATTTCCTTGTTTACTTCTAGTCAACTTTGCAGAAACTCCATGTGCATCTCTCATCAAAAAATCAGTTGCATCAACTAAAAAAACACCTTTTTCCTCATTTTTAATCACAAAACCATGTAAAACTGATTTTGCAAATGCTTCTTTTACAGATTGCTTTTCTTCTTTATTATCAGTAATTGCTCTAAAATTTTGATTGGGCTGTATTAACAATAACTTATTTCCAGCTTTTTTAAAATGAACAACAACTCCTCCACCTAACTGACCTCTATCTAAACCAATATCATTAGATCCAATTCCTTCTGAAAGTGACCGTACATATAAAAAATCTGTTTCTAAATTATTTATTTGAAGAAAAATTTTATCTTTAGTATCATCATAATAAAAGGTAAAATACCCCTCGTATTTTGTAATTCCTTTTTGTAATTTATTACCAGTTTTATCTCTAAAGAATTGCGAAAATCCATCAACAGAAACAGTAATAACAAAAAGAAGAAGTAATAGTTTTTTCATGTCTGGTATATTTTCTATAAATCTATAAAATAACTATCACCTTTTAAAACAAGAAATCTTAAAATTTCATTTATTTTTGTTCAACTTATGATTACACAAGACCAACTTAAAGATATTGCAACAAGAATAGATAAATTAAAGTCTTATTTAGAAATAGATAAGAAGTTAATTGAAATAGCAAATGAAGAAGAAAAAACAGCCAACCCTGATTTTTGGAATGATCCAAAAGCTGCTGAGGTTATAATGAAAGAAATCCGTTTTAAGAAAAAATGGGTGGAAGACTATAATAAGGCAATATCTTTAAATGAAGATTTAAATGTACTTTATGAGTTCTTTAAAGAAGGTGAAGTTGAAGAAAGCGAATTAGAAGAACAGTTTGAAAAGACAAGTACTTTTTTAGAAGACATTGAATTTAAAAACATGCTTTCGGAAGAAGGAGATTCACTTTCTGCTGTTATACAAATTACTGCAGGTGCTGGAGGAACAGAAAGTTGTGATTGGGCAGAAATGCTTTTTAGAATGTATACAATGTGGTCTGAAAAACAAGGCTTTAAATTAAAAACTTTAAATTACCAAGCAGGAGACTCTGCAGGAATAAAAACTGTAACCGTAGAGATTGATGGAGATTATGCATTTGGTTGGCTTAAAGGAGAAAATGGTGTACATAGATTGGTACGTATCTCTCCGTTTGATTCGAATGCAAAGCGTCACACAAGTTTTGCTTCGGTGTATGTGTATCCGGTTGCAGATGATTCTATTGAAATTGAAATCAACCCTGCCGAAATAGAAATTACTACTGCACGCTCTAGTGGAGCTGGAGGGCAAAATGTAAATAAAGTTGAAACCAAAGTTCAATTAACCCACAAACCCACTGGCATACAAATTCAGTGTTCTAATTCTCGTTCTCAACACGATAACAGAGCTACAGCACTTCAAATGTTAAAATCTCAGTTATATGAAATTGAGCTTCAAAAACAACAAGCAGCAAGACAAGATATTGAAGCAAACAAAATGAAAAATGAATGGGGGAGTCAAATAAGAAATTATGTGATGCACCCATATAAATTAGTTAAAGATGTAAGAACTGCACACGAAACTGGAAATGTTGATGCAGTTATGGATGGAAATATCAATTCGTTTTTAAAAGCTTATCTAATGTTAAATGGACAAAAAAAATAATTCAAAAAAACAGTTTCTATATCTTACAATAATGATTCTTGTTGTAATGATTCCGAATCTTTTACTTGTTGTAATTGGTGAAGATTCTGTTGTAGCATCTCTTTTAAAAAAAATAGTCTTTGGCATTTTATGTTTTGCTATCGTTATTACGCCTTTAATTTTTTTAAAACCTAAATACTATAGTTGGTTTTCTATCATATTATTACCGCTAATTCTTTTTGAAACTTCTATAATTAATCATTTTAAAGCTCCATCATCAGAAGAAACTGTGGCTACTATTTTTCTTACAAATTATTATGAAATAGTTGAATTAGTGAGAGGTAATATTATTTCGAGTATTTGGGCTTTTGTTTTATTTATTCTTCTTGTATTTATCAGTTTTAAAACCAATAAAAATTTTAAGCTTAGTTTAAAAACAAAAAAAATAATTTTTACTTTTATTTTTAGCTTCTTTTCGGTTTTATACATTAGAAATTATATGGCTGCTAAAAAACTAAATAACAATAGAAAAGAAACATTTAGCGCTGCAAATTATTCACTAAAAGTACAATTAAACAAAGTTTTTCCTCTAGATATTTTATTTAAACTGAATGAAGCTTATAAAGGAATACAAGAGAAAAAAAATTATAAAAAAAGCATAGAAAAATTTCGTTTTAACACAACAAAAAAAGATACTCTAAACGATCAAGAAATTTATGTTTTGGTAATTGGTGAAACTGCAAGAAAACATAACTTTAGTCTATATAATTACTCTAGAAAAACATCGCCTAATTTAGATACACTTTCAAATGTTTTTGCCTTTAAAAACGCCAATACTACCGCAAATTTAACATCTCTAAGTATTCCGTTTATTTTTACCAGAGCAACCCCACAAAAACCACAACTTAAATTTACTGAACCTGCAATTATTAATGGCTACAAAGAAGCTGGTTTTAAAACTTATTGGATAAGCAACCAATCTACAGGCGTTGGTAGTGTTTTTGGTTTTTACTCTAGTTTAGCTGATGTTTACAAAAACACTTCTGTTTCGTTAGATGCAGCCAATTATGACGAAACATTATTTCCAGTCTTACAAGATATTTTAGATGATACTACAACTAAGAAAAAATTCATTGTAATTCATACCCTAGGAAGTCATTTTAGATATAATTATAGGTATCCAGATTCTTATCAAAAATTTAAACCTACATTAAACAGATCTTTATCAATAGAAAATACTAACGATATTTCTAAAAAGAAAGAATTAATAAATAGTTACGACAATTCTATTTTATACACAGATTATGTGATTAGCAATTTTATAAATCAAATTAAAAAACAAAATGCAGTATCATTTTTATATTATATTTCTGATCATGGAGAAAACTTATACGATGATGAAAACAAAAAACTCCTTCATGGTTATATAAATCCAACAAAATATGAAATTGAAGTTCCTCTTATTATTTGGACTTCAAAAAAATATAAAAAAGAATACACTAACAAAATTAGTAATTTAAACAAAAATATACACTCAAGAATTTCTTCAACAAATACATTTCATACATTATTAGATTTATCAAACATCCAATATCCAACAGAAAAATTAAGAAAAAGTTTTGTGAGTAATCAATTTGATTCTCTACAAATTAGATACTTTTATAGCACAAATAAAGAAATCTTAAAATTAGATAAATAATGATTAAAATATATCACAATAATAGATGTAGTAAATCTCGCTGCGGATTAGAAATTTTAGAAAAATCTGGAAAAGAATTTAAAATTGTAAAATATTTAGAAGACGTACCGTCAGCAAAAGAATTAAAAGAGATTATTAAGTTATTAAACATATCTCCTATAGATCTTGTAAGAAAAAACGAAAAAATATGGAAAGAAAATTATAAAGGAAAAGAATTATCTGATGATGAAATTGTAAACGCTATGATTAAAAACCCTAAATTAATAGAGCGTCCAATTGTAATCAATAACAATAAAGCCGTAATTGGTAGACCTACAGAAAGTATTTTGTCTATTATTTAACAACTTAAACTTTAGTCTTTCTTTAACGTTTCTTTAACTACACTAAATTAAAGTTAACAAGAACTTTGCATCTTTATAAGAATAACGATTCAAAGATCCATATGAAAAAAATTACACTATTAGTTTTCTGTCTATTTACAATCAATTTTTTATCTGCGCAAAGTCCTTCTGATGTAGAAAGCATTTCCATTACAGGTAAAGTTGTTGACTCAAACACCAATCAACCTTTAGAATATGCTACAATTGTTTTAAAGAACACCAAAACAAAAAAAGTAACAGGAGGAATTACAGATGAAAAAGGTTTATTTAGCATCAAAACTCCAAAAGGAAACTACGAAATTAGTGTAGAGTTTATATCATTTAAATCTACAAAACTACCAACACAAACTTTAACAGAAAATAAAAACTTTGGTACTATAAAACTTGTTGAAGATTCAAGTAGCTTAGATGAAGTGGTTATTATAGCTGAAAAATCTACAGTACAAATAAGATTAGACAAACGTATTTACAATGTAGGAAAAGACATGACAGTAAAAGGAGGAAATGCCTCTGATGTTTTAGACAATGTACCATCTGTAGATGTAGATGTAGAAGGAAATATTAGTTTAAGAGGAAGTGAAAATGTTAGGATTTTAATTGACGGAAAACCATCTGCATTGGTAGGTTTAAGTGGAGATGCATTAAAACAATTACCCGCAGAAGCAATAGAAAGAGTAGAAGTAATTACATCTCCATCTGCAAGATATGATGCAGAAGGAACTGCCGGTATTTTAAATATTATTCTAAGAAAAGGAAAAGTAACGGGTTTTAACGGTTCTCTTAACCTAAATGCTGGAAATCCAGATCAATTTCAAATCTCTCCTAACATTAATTATAGAACAAAAAAATATAACTTTTTTACAAATTTAGGGTATAGCTATAGAAAAGGTCCAGGTAGTTCTTTTACCGAATTAGAAGCATATTTTAACGGAACTTTACAAAATACAAGAACAGAAGAAAGAGAATTCGAAAGAAAAAACTCTGGATTTAACGGTAACTTTGGTTTAGAGTATTATTTAACTAAAAATAGCTCTATTACCGGTACATTCTTTATTAGAGATTCCGATAACGGAAGCACTTCTACAAACAATATTAATGTTTTAGATGCTATAAATAATACAAATACAAGTGATATTAGAATTCAAGATGAAGATGAATCTGATAAAACAAAACAATATTCTTTAAACTATACTAATAACATCAATGAGAAAGGACAAAAATTAACTTTAGACTTTCAATATAGTGATAGTGAAGAAACGGAAAGTGCCATCATAAATGATGCTTCAGGTATTGAAAATAATTTAACTACAGAAAAGTCTAAAAACACTTTACTTCAAGCAGATTATGTTTTACCTATTGGAGAAAAATCTCAATTCGAAGCAGGTTACCGTGGAGACTTTCAAGATTTAACTTCAGATTTTATAGTAACTCCAACTTTAAGTCCTGATCCCTCAAATAATTTAGTTTTCAATCAAAAAGTAAATGCTTTTTACACTCAATACGGAACTAAGTTCGATAAAATATCTCTTTTATTAGGCTTAAGAGCAGAAATTACGGATGTTAAAGTAAGACTTCTAAACACAAATGAAAACTTCGATTATAATTACAAAGAATTATTTCCAACAATAAATATAGGTTACGAGCAAACAGAAGACAGAAGTTATACATTAGGATACAGTAGACGATTAAGAAGACCTAGATTCTGGTATTTAAACCCTTTTGAATCTAGAAGTAGTCAAAATGTTATCTTTAAAGGTAATGCTGGATTAACACCAACATTTACCAATTCATTTGATTTAGGTTTCTTACAAAAACTAGGAAAGTTTACCATTAACTCTTCCATATATTATCAACACTCTACAGATGTTATTTCTAGAGTCTCTAGAGATGAAATTAGACCCGTAGGTCCTGGTGGAGAAAACGAAATTGTTACCATCAGAGAACCTATTAATTTAGCGTCAGAAGATAGATATGGATTTGAATTTACAGCAAATTATAATCCTTCTAAAAAATTGCGTTTTTCAGGTAGTTTCAATCTTTTTCAAATCGAGACTAACGGAAACTATTTATATCAAAAATATGAATTAGACAATTTTGGAAATGTTGTAACTACTCCAGAAGTTCAGAATTTAGATAACTCTAACGGAAGTTGGTTTGCAAGATTTAACTCTATGGTAAGTTTACCTGGTAAAATTCAATGGCAAACAAGATTGTTTTATAGAGGAGCTAACAAAACCGCACAATCAGATACAAAAGGCATATTTTCTACAAACTTAGCTTTTAGCAAAGACATTCTTAAAGATAAAGGTTCATTAGTATTAAATGTAAGCGATGTTTTTAATTCTAGAAAAAGACAATCTACTTCATACAACCCTAGTATAGACAACCCAACAAGTATAAATAATCAAGAATTTCAATGGAGGGTTCGTCAAATTTCTTTAAACTTTACATATCGTTTTAATCAAAAGAAGAAAATGGAAAAACCGGGAGGAGAAAATAATGATGGTGGTGGAGAAGAATTTGGTGGATAATCATTTGGGCGTTGAACGGGCTTTCCAATACAATCTTTAGCTCGTTCCTCGCAAAAGGATTTCCATTTCAATCCCTAACGCGCTCACTCAAACCCACAAAAAAACTCCTTCAAAAAATTGAACGAGTTTTTTATTTTAATATTATTTTTTTAAACTACTTCTCTTCAGCAGCTTTTCTTGCTTCTTTTTTTAATTTCATATTTTCCCAAATAGTTCCACCAATCCAATAAGGAACTACAAATGTTAATAAGAATATTAACAACCAAAATCCTGTTGTAAAAATAAACATGAATAAAACCAATCCTGAAAATTCTGAAAAATCTAACATTTGTCTCTTTTTGAAAAATTATTAATGCAAAAATAACACATATTTTCAAACTTTACCATCAAAAGTTAAAATTTTTCAACACTAATTAAAGTCGTTTGTTAATAAGGTTTTGTCATACTTTTTGTAAATTTGTACTTTCTTAATTTACACAATTATATCATGAAATACAGAATAGAAAAAGACACAATGGGACAAGTAAAAGTTCCTGCAGATAAATATTGGGGCGCACAAACAGAGCGTTCTAGAAACAATTTTAAAATTGGAGCCCCAGCATCTATGCCTTTAGAGATTGTTTATGGCTTTGCTTATTTAAAAAAAGCTGCTGCTTTTACCAATTGTGAATTAGGTGTTCTTGCTGAAGAAAAACGAGATTTAATTGCACAAGTTTGTGATGAAATTTTAGCTGGTAAATTAAATGATCAGTTTCCATTAGTTATCTGGCAAACAGGTTCTGGTACGCAATCTAACATGAATGTGAACGAAGTAATTGCCAACAGAGCACATGAAATTGCAGGAAATATTATTGGTGAAGGTGAAAAAACCATTCAACCAAATGATGATGTAAATAAATCACAATCATCAAATGATACATTTCCTACAGGAATGCACATTGCTGCTTATAAAAAAATTGTTGAAACTACAATTCCAGGAATTGAACAATTAAGAGATACTTTAAAAGCAAAATCTGAAGCATTTAAAGATGTTGTAAAAATTGGTAGAACACATTTAATGGATGCAACTCCACTTACTTTAGGTCAAGAATTTTCTGGATATGTCGCTCAATTAAATTTTGGTTTAAAAGCATTAAAAAATACTTTAGAACACCTATCTCAATTAGCTTTAGGAGGTACAGCAGTAGGTACAGGATTAAATACACCTACTGGATATGATGTTTTAGTTGCAAAATACATTGCAAAATTTACAGGAATGCCTTTTATAACAGCAGAAAATAAATTTGAAGCTTTAGCAGCACATGATGCTTTAGTAGAAACTCATGGAGCCTTAAAACAAATTGCAGTTTCTTTAAATAAAATTGCAAACGACATTAGAATGATGGCATCTGGACCAAGATCTGGAATTGGAGAAATCATAATTCCTGCAAACGAACCAGGTAGTTCTATTATGCCAGGAAAAGTAAATCCAACACAAGCAGAAGCAGTAACAATGGTGTGTGCACAAGTTATGGGTAATGACGTAGCGGTAACTGTTGGTGGAACCCAAGGGCATTATGAATTAAATGTTTTTAAACCAATGATGGCTGCAAACGTTCTACAATCTGCTCAATTAATTGGAGATGCTTGTGTTTCTTTTGATATAAATTGTGCTGCTGGAATTGAGCCTAATCAAAAAAGAATTACCGAATTAGTAAACAACTCTTTAATGTTAGTTACGGCTTTAAATACAAAAATAGGATACTATAAAGCTGCAGAAATAGCAAATACCGCACATACAAACGGAACAACCTTAAAAGAAGAAGCAGTACGTTTAGGATATGTGACTCCAGAACAATATGATGAGTGGGTAAAACCAGAAGAAATGACTGGAAGTTTAAAATAATAAAGAATATGACAAATCACGAAGAATTTATGAGTGAAGCTGTAAAAGCAGCTTTAAAAGGAATGAGTAATAATGAAGGTGGACCTTTTGGCTGCATCGTTGTTAAAGATGGAAAAATTATTGGACGTGGAAATAACAAAGTTACTTCAACAAATGACCCTACAGCACATGCAGAAGTTACTGCAATTAGAGATGCCTGTAAAAATATTGGCTCTTTTCAATTAGATGGTTGTGTTATTTACACTTCTTGCGAACCTTGCCCTATGTGTTTAGGTGCTATTTATTGGGCAAGACCTGATAAAGTTTTCTATGGAAGTAACCAAGTTGATGCCGCTAATATTGGTTTTGATGATGAGTTTATTTATAAAGAAATCCCACTCCCATATGAAAAAAGAAGTATTCCATTTGAACAAGTTGGGCGTGAAATTGCTCTAGAACCATTTCAAAAATGGTCTAAAAAACAAGATAAAATTGAATATTAAAACATCAATAATCCGAAGTCTCACTTCGGATTTTTTTATAAAGCAAATTATGTAATTTTGTAAAAAAATAAATTTTTCTAATGACACAGTTATTCATCAACATCAAAGAATTAGTTCAAGTTAGAGAAGCCTCTATAAAAAAAGTTTCTGGTAAAGAAATGAATATTTTACCAACTATTAAAAATGCCTTTTTAATAATTAAAGATGATATTATTTTCGACTACGGAAAAATGTCAGATTTAACAGAATGTAGTTTTGATAAAAAAGTTGATTGTTCTGACAAAATGATACTGCCAACTTGGTGCGATTCTCATACTCACATAGTCTATGCTGGAAATAGAGAACAGGAATTTGTAGATAGAATTAAAGGTTTATCTTATGAAGAAATTGCCAATAATGGAGGAGGAATTTTAAACTCTGCTAAAAAATTACAAGAATCTTCAGAAGAAGAATTATACCAACAATCTGCAAAAAGATTAGAAGAGGTTATTGTCTTAGGAACAGGTGCTATTGAAATAAAATCTGGTTATGGTTTAACTGTAGATGCTGAATTAAAAATGTTGCGAGTAATAAAAAAACTCAAAGAAAACTACAACATTCCAATAAAAGCAACTTTTTTAGGTGCACATGCAATACCTGCTGAATTTAAAAATAATAAAGAAGGTTATATCCATTTAATTATTGATGAAATGTTGCCAAAAATTGCAGCAGAAAATTTAGCCGATTTTGTTGATGTTTTTTGCGAAATTGGTTATTTTTCAGTTGATGATACAGATAGAATTTTATCTGCAGGAAAAAAATATGGATTGATTGCCAAAACACATGTTAATCAATTTAATTCTATAGAAGGTATAAAAGTATCTGTTAAATATAATGCTTTATCTGTAGATCATTTAGAAGTATTATCGGATAATGATTTAGAAATTTTAAAGAATGCAAATACAATTCCTGTGGCACTTCCTTCTTGTTCTTATTTTTTAAGCATTCCATACACACCCGCAAGAAAAATTATTGACGCAAACTTACCTTTAGCTTTAGCTACAGATTACAACCCTGGTTCTACTCCATCAGGAAACATGAATTTTGTTATTGCTACAGCTTGTATTAAAATGAAAATGACACCAGAAGAAGCCATAAATGCAGCAACCATAAATGGAGCTTTTGCAATGAATTTATCTAATGAAGTTGGTAGTATTACAAAAGGTAAAAAAGCCAATTTTTTCATCACCAAAAAAATACCTAGCTATAGTTTTATACCATATAGTTTTGGAAATAATCAAATTGAATCAGTGTATTTAAAAGGACAAAAAGCATCGTAAAAACGATGCTTTTTGATTAACTTTTTGGTTTTATAAAACTTATAATTTTAGAAAAAATTCCTTCGGTTTCTTCATTTTCATGATAACCATAGCCATACTTACCATATCCGTAGCCATATCCGTAACCATAACCATATCCGTAACCATATTTATTTTTAATAGAAAAGTCATTTAATACATAACTAATATTTGTAACTTCTTTATTTTTATATTTATCATCAATCATCTTCATCATTCCTTTTTCTGTATAGTTCTGACGAATAACATAAATAATTGCATCTGCATATTTAAATAATTCTAATGCATCAGAAACTAAACCTACTGGAGGTGTATCTATAATAACATAATCGTATTTTTTTTGTAACTCAAGAATCATATCTGAAGCTGTTTTATTTAGTAACAACTCTGAAGGATTTGGAGGTATAGGTCCAGAAATAATAACATCTAAATTAGGAACTTTAGTTGGTTTTATAATTTCATCTAAAGTTTTTTGATTAATTAAATGGTTAACAACTCCAACGTCATTTGCTAAATCAAAATCTCCATAAATTTTTGGTTTTCGTAAATCTAAACCAATCAAAACTGTTTTTTTTCCACTTAAAGCAAAAACAGTAGCCATATTAATAGAAATCATTGTCTTACCTTCACCACTCACAGATGAAGTCAATAACAGCGTTTTACATTCATCTGCCTTTGTATTTTTAAACAAAAATTGGATATTTGACCTAATAGCTCTAAAAGATTCTGCAACTGAAGATTTTGGACTTTCAAAAACAGCTAAATTGCTTTTACTTCTATTTCTACCAACAACACCTAAAACAGGAATTGCATAATTATGCTGTATTTCTTCTGCAGTATGTATTTTATTATCTAATACTTCTCTTATGATTATATAAAACAATGGAATTATGGTACCTAACATTAAAGCTACAAGGTTATTAAAACCAGGTTTAGGATATGTAAGTGACGCTTCTGTAGATCTTGCAGGATCTATTATTTTTACATCCGAAACATTGGCTGCAATTGCTGTACCTGCTTCGTAACTCTTTTGTTTTAAATAATTATAATTTATCTCTGAAAGTTGATAATTTCTTTCAAATTTCACCAAACCTTGTTCTCTTTTTGGTAATTTACTTAGTTCTTTATTATACTTAGCGATTCTTCTATTTAAACTATTTAATTTCCCCTTATTTATGGATAACAATGTTGCTATATTTTCTAAAAGGTTATTTTTTAAAATATCAATTTCACTATTTAATTTTTGTAGCGGTGGATAATTTTCTCTTACAGAATTTCTTAAAACTTCTCTTTCGGTAGACCTCTGAACTAGCTTTCCTATTTCTATACTTATTTTAGTATCTTGAACTTCTATTAATGCAGGTACCGGTATACTTTCTTGATTGTATTTATTGTGTGTTAATATATAATTTCTTAGGTTATTTAAATATCCTACACTTTCTGTTACCAACCTTCTCTCTTCATCTAAACTTATTGTTTTTTCATAAATTTGAGCACCTTCTATAGATAAATCATAAATGTTATTATTTTGCTTATAATTCCCTAACTCTTTTTCTATTTTTTTAAGACTATCTTCTTCCCTTAAAAGAAATTTATCTATATAGTTTTTTGTATTTCTAGCATATAGAATCTTTTGTTCTCTTTTATCTTTTTCTAGGATTTTAACGGTAGCATTTAAATAATCCTCAATCCTTTTTTTATTAGTCCCTTCTAAAGAAAGACTCAACATTGAAGCTGCTTTTGTAATGCTATTTACTCTAACATTTCTATATCCCCCTACAGTAGCATCAATACTTTTAAGATTTATAAAATATTTTTCACCTACTATAAAATTTTTAGTTTTTATAATTTTAAAATTAAAAAAAGGTGTTACAATATTCTCATCAACTATGTACTCTTTAGAAAAGTTAGGACTTTCCATTTCATAATTATTTAAAGTATTATTCGAATAATTTATGAGTTTCGTTGAAGTCGAATTTTCCAAATCAAAAGATAATTTAACCCTATCTTTTGCAAGAATTTCAACTTCTATAAGTTTATTAAATAACTGTGGTTTTTCTTTGTTTAATTCAATTATAAAAGGAGTTTCACCATAAACATCATTCAATCTATACCTTCCTTCTTTTAAATACTCAATGAAAAAATTAAGTGAATCTACTACTTTCTCATTGTGGGATCTTGATTTTAAAATCACTCTTACCGTTTCCACCTGATCACTTGCTCCCCCCCAATTAAAAGCAATATTAGTACCTGTAGAAAACAAGGGATTATTTTCTTCTTTCACAGAAATTGTAGTGCTTAAACTGTATCTTTTTTGTTTGTAACCATTTAAAAATTTAGCTACTATTAAGGCAATAACAATACTTATCAAAAACAGTTTCCAATAAGCCAATACTTTAAATAAATATCCCTTAACGTCAACATTTCCTTGACCAGAATTATGAAGCTTCATATTATTATTCATATAATTTTTTATAAATTTCTAGCTAAAATAATAGTTGAAGTTATTAAAGTAAAGATGGAAACTATGGTTGTTAAAGATTGTAAACCTGTGGTACCAGTACCCCAAGCTTTTTGTTTTAAAGGAATCACATTTATATAATCGTTAGGTTTGATATAAAATACCTCAGAATTAAAAGCATTGATGTTTGTTAAGTCTATATAAAACTTCTCTGTTCCTTCTTCTGTTTTTCTTATTACTTCTACAGATTTTCTGTTTCCAACATCAGTAATATCTCCAGAATTTGCTATAGCATCTATAATTGATACCTTATTTTGAAAAATAACTTTTGGTCCAGGACTATTAATTTCTCCTATAATGGTATATTTTATACCAGACAATTTCACTGAAACAAATAAGTTTTCGTTATCTCTTATATATTTTTCTCTTAATTCTTTTTCAATTTTTTTTCTAACTTCAACTTCTGTATATCCTAAAACATTAACTTCTCCTAAGGTAGGGATTCTAATATTTCCATAACTATCTACACTATAATCAGAAAAATATCCAGAGCTTCCAGCAAAATTTGAACTAACATTACCAGAATTCCCATCTGTTTTTTTAAAAATAGATACTAATTTTTCATCACTAGATTTAATAGAAATGTTAACCATGTCATCTACTTGCAATTTATAAGGAATATTATTTATCCGTTGAATTTCTTTGCTTGGAGTTGGGTTTCCTTGTAAATAAACCAAATCCTTACTGGGTACGCAAGAACTAATTATAATAGAAAATAAGACTACTAAGAGGGAGGTTTTCTTCATAAATTTAAACATCAATAAATACAAATATACTTTTTCTAAGTGGTTTCCTATAATTTTATTTTAATTTCGTATTCTTTTAATTCTAATAATGTATTATATTCTAGAATATTTCAAATTTATCCTTACAGCTAGTAATCAACATGGAGTACATTCTCCTTTTGTGTATAATTTAGTAACCAAATGTTTTTATAAAAAAACAGAACCAAATTTATGGACCTCTTATTTAAAAATCAGGCAAGAACTTTTAAACAATAAAAATAAAATAAAAGTTACTGATTTTGGTTCTGGATCTAAATTTTTTAAGAATAATGAACGTCAAATTTCTAAGATTGCAACTGTTGCAGGAATATCAAATAAAAAAGCAAAATTATGCATTCGTTTAGTCCAGTATTTTAAGCCTAAAAATGTTTTAGAAATTGGTACTTCTTTAGGTTTAGGAACATCTGCAATTAAAATTGGAAATAATGACGCTAAAATTACAACACTAGAAGGCTGCCCTGCAACTAGTGAAATTGCTCAAGAGTTATTTAATAGAAATCATTTAAAAAACATAAATATTCTTACCGGAAGTTTTCAAAAAACACTACCTAAAGTAACAGAAAACAACCAATTTAATTTAATTTATTTCGATGGTAATCATACAAAAAAAGCCACTTTAGAGTATTTTAATATTTGCTTACAAACAATAAACAATAACTCTATTTGGATATTTGATGATATTTATTGGAGTCCAGAAATGAAAGAAGCTTGGAATGCAATTAAACAGCATCCAAAAGTTAGGGTTACCGTAGATGTATTTCATTTTGGAATTGTGTTCTTTAGAGAAGAACAAGCAAAAGAAAATTTTAAGATCAGACTTTAACACTTTTTTAGAAAACAAACTTTGTAACTTTGATATTTCAATTTTCAAACTAAAAAAATGAAAATATATACGAAAACAGGAGATACAGGCACAACCGCTCTTTTTGGAGGATCTAGAGTAAAAAAATATAACTTACGTATAGAAAGTTATGGAAATGTTGATGAACTGAACTCATACATAGGTCTAATCAAAGACCAAAATATCAATATTTCTATTAAAGAATCTTTACTCAAAATTCAGAATGAATTATTTACTTTAGGAGCAATGTTAGCAACTCCTCCAGAAAAAGAAACTTTAAAAAACGGAAAAGAAAGATTAAACATTCCTAAAATTGATGAAAGCTCTATTTTATTTTTAGAAAATGAAATCGATAAAATGGATTCTGAGCTTCCTCAAATGACACATTTCATTCTCCCTGGAGGACATCAAACAGTGTCATTCTGTCACATTGCAAGATGTATCTGTAGGCGTGCAGAGCGCCTTTCTGTAGAATTAAATGACCAAGAAAATATAAATAATGACATCCTTAAATACTTAAACCGACTTTCTGACTATCTTTTTGTGTTGGCACGGAAATTGTCTAAAGATTTAGAAATAGAGGAAATCAAATGGATTCCTAAAAAAAATTAATAAGTTCTTATTTTATCGATTTGAAGAAATTTTGAATTTTATTTAATACTTAAACTACTAATTTTAAGCATTTAACAAAATAATCAAATAACTTCACTGTATATTTCTTAAAAAAGACTTGTATAATTCAGTAAAAAAATTATTTTTGCACAAAATTAAACATTAAGAAATGTATTGGACATTAGAATTAGCATCTTATTTAGCAGATGCGCCTTGGCCAGCAACCAAAGACGAGTTAATAGATTATGCTATTAGAACCGGAGCTCCTTTAGAAGTAGTAGAAAACCTACAAGATATTGAAGATGAAGGCGATGCATATGACTCAATTATTGAAATTTGGCCAGATTATCCTACCGAAGATGATTATCTTTGGAATGAGGATGAATACTAAACATAATAATAAAATATAAAAAGTCTCTAAAGAGGCTTTTTTTTTGTTTTCTTTTAATCAAGAAAACTGTTTTTCAGGGTTTAAAAAAACCTGATACGGAACTATAATACAGTTATTAATTTAGCTGAAAACAACATAATAATGAGCATTTTAAATTCAGTAATCAAACTTTTTGTTGGTGATAAACAAGAAAAAGATTTAAAAATTTTACAACCTATTGTTGAAGATGTAAAAAAATTCGAAGTAGAATTTTCTAAACTTTCTCATGATGGGTTAAGGGCAAAAACCATAGAGTTTAAAGAAAGAATAAAAACAGCCACTAAAGAATTTAATGATAAAATTGCTGATTTAGAAGAAGAAGCAAAAACGGCTGATATAGATAGACAAGAAGACATCTATACAGAAATAGATGCTTTAAAAGATGAAGCTTATAAAGTTTCTGAAGAAACGCTGAATAAAATTATGCCAGAAGCTTTTGCGGTTGTTAAAGAAACAGCAAAACGTTTTGTAGAAAATAAAGAAATAGAAGTTACTGCATCTGCTTATGATAGAGAATTATCTGGAATTAGAGAGCATGTAATTTTAGAAGGAGATAAAGCTATTTGGCAAAACTCTTGGGATGCTGCAGGAAAACCTGTTACTTGGGATATGGTACATTATGACGTTCAATTAATTGGAGGTTCTGTTTTACATCAAGGTAAAATTGCTGAAATGATGACCGGTGAAGGAAAAACATTGGTTTCTACCTTACCTGTATATTTAAATGCTTTAACAGGAAACGGAGTTCACTTAGTAACTGTAAATGATTATTTAGCAAAACGTGATAAAGCATGGATGGGACCTATCTTTGAATTTCATGGTTTTACAACAGATTGTATAGATTACCATCAACCAAATTCTGACGAACGTAGAAAAGCATACAATGCAGATATAACCTACGGAACAAATAACGAATTTGGATTCGATTATTTACGTGATAACATGGCAAGCTCTAAAGATGATTTAGTTCAAAGAGCTCCAAATTACGCTATTATTGATGAAGTAGATTCTGTTTTAATTGATGACGCAAGAACTCCTTTAATTATTTCTGGTCCCGTTCCGCAAGGAGATAGACACGAATTTAACGAACTAAAACCATTGGTTAATGATTTAGTAGGAATTCAAAGTAAATATTTAATTGGTGTTTTGGCAGAAGCTAAGAAACTAATTGCAGCAGGAGATACCAAAGAAGGTGGTTTTCAACTATTAAGAGTTTACAGAGGATTACCTAAAAACAAAGCATTAATTAAGTTTTTATCACAAGAAGGAATCAAACAAATTCTTCAAAAAACAGAAAACTATTATATGGCAGACAACAATAAGTTGATGCCAGAAGTAGACGAAGCTTTATGGTTTGTTATTGAAGAAAAAAATAATCAAATTGATTTAACAGATAAAGGAATTGCACATTTATCAGAGAAAACACAAAATGATACTTTCTTTGTTTTACCAGATATTGGTGTAAAAATTGGAGAAATCGATAATTCTGATGCAACATCAGAAGAAAAAGCTGTACTAAAAGAAGAATTATATAAAGATTTTAGTATTAAAAGTGAGCGTATTCATACCATGAATCAACTTTTAAAAGCATATACTGTTTTTGAAAAAGATGTAGAATATGTGGTAATGGACAATAAAGTAATGATTGTTGATGAACAAACAGGTCGTATTATGGACGGTCGTCGTTATTCTGATGGTTTACACCAAGCAATTGAAGCAAAAGAAAATTGTAAAATTGAAGATGCAACACAAACTTTTGCAACAGTAACTTTACAAAATTACTTTAGAATGTACAGAAAACTGTCTGGAATGACAGGAACTGCCGTAACAGAAGCTGGTGAATTATGGGAAATATACAAATTAGATGTTGTAGAAATTCCTACTAACAAACCTATTCAAAGAGATGATAAACAAGATTTAGTTTACAAAACTGCTAGAGAAAAATACAACGCAGTAATTGAAGATATTGTAAAATTAGTTGATGAAAAACGTCCTGTTTTAGTAGGAACTACTTCTGTAGAAATATCAGAATTATTAGGTAGAATGTTACAAATGCGTAAAATTCCACATAATATCTTAAATGCAAAATTACACAAACGTGAAGCCGATGTTGTTGCTGAAGCTGGTAAACCTGGTGTTGTAACCATTGCAACAAATATGGCTGGTCGTGGTACCGATATTAAATTGACCGAAGAAGTTAAAAAAGCTGGTGGTTTAGCAATTATTGGTACAGAAAGACATGACTCTAGACGTGTAGATAGACAGTTAAGAGGTCGTGCAGGAAGACAAGGTGATGTTGGTTCTTCTCAATTTTACGTAGCTTTAGATGATAATTTAATGCGTCTTTTTGGTTCTGATAGAATAGCCAAAATGATGGATAGAATGGGCTTAAAAGAAGGCGAAGTAATTCAGCATTCAATGATTACTAAGTCTATTGAAAGAGCACAAAAGAAAGTAGAAGAAAATAACTTTGGTATTCGTAAGCGTCTATTAGAATATGATGATATTATGAACTCGCAACGTGAGTTTGTATACAAAAGAAGACGTAATGCTTTAGACGGAAAACGTTTGCAAGTTGATATTGCAAATATGATTTATGATACTTGTGAATCTATTATCAATAGCAACAAAGCTGTTAAAGATTTTCAGAATTTTGAGTTTGAATTAATCAAATTCACATCAATGTCTTCTCCTTTTTCTGAAGATGATTTCAACAAACTTTCAGAAAAAGAATTAACCGATACATTATATGATATTGTTGTTAAACATTACAAAAACAAAATTGAAAGAAATGCCGTTTTAGCATTTCCAGTAATTAAAGATGTTTTTGAAAATGAAGGTGATAGATATGAGCGAATTGTTGTTCCTTTTACAGATGGAACAAAATCTTTACAAGTTGTAACCAATTTAAAAGAAGCTTATGAAAGTGAAGGAAAAAGTTTGGTTACAGACTTTGAGAAAAATATCACTTTGGCAATTATAGATGAAAACTGGAAAGATCATTTGCGTAAAATGGACGAGTTAAAACACTCTGTACAAAATGCCTCTTATGAGCAAAAAGATCCTTTATTAATTTATAAATTTGAGGCTTTTGAATTGTTCAAGAAAACAGTTGATGAAATAAATAAAGAAGTATTATCTTTCTTATTTAAAGGAGAATTGCCAACGCAAGATGCCAATCAAATTTCTGAAGCTCGTCAACAAAAAAGAGAGCGTTTAAATACTAGTAAAGCAGATGTTCAGAATTCTACTGAGCAAGCTATTCAAAACTCTAGACAACAAGAACCTGTTGAAACAATTGTTCGTGATCAACCAAAAATTGGTAGAAACGAACGTGTTACGATAAAGAATGTAATGAGTGGCGAAGAGAAAGAAGTTAAGTTTAAACAAGCAATTCCTTTAATTGAAAAAGGAGAATGGGTTTTAGTCAGTTAACTAAAAAGTTAAAATACTTATAAATAAAAAACCGTTTAGATAATTTCTAAACGGTTTTTTAATATTATATAATCTAACTTCTTAAAACTGAGTATCCATTTTTAAATAATCTAAAAACTCTCTCTTTGTTTCTTTATTTTTGAATTTACCTCCAAATTCTGCTGTAACTGTAGAACTTTCTATATCTTTTATTCCTCTTGAATTTACACATAAATGTTTTGCATCTATTACACATGCAACATTTTCTGTTCCTAAAGCTTCTTGCATCGCCTGTACAATTTGCATCGTTAAACGTTCTTGTACTTGCGGTCTTTTAGAAAAATACTCTACAATTCTATTCATTTTAGAAAGTCCAATTACTTTCCCATCAGAAATATATGCAACATGTGCTCTACCAATAATTGGCAATAAATGATGCTCGCAGGTAGAGTACACAACAATGTTTTTTTCTACCAACATTTCACCATAATTATAATTATTGTCAAACGTAGATGCTTTAGGCATATTTTTAGGATCTAATCCCATAAATAGTTCATTAACAAAAGCTTTTGCAACTCTTTTCGGGGTTCCTTGTAAGCTATCATCTGTTAAATCCATTCCTAAAGTGGTTAAAATATCTTTAACACTTTCTTGGATTTTCGTTATTTTTTCTTCATTAGAAATATCAAATGCATCTGGTCTTATTGGGTTTTCCGCAGAAGTTGCCACATGATTCTCTCCTAATTCTTCAATTCTTTCGTCATTCATTTTGCTGTTCAATTCAAACATTTCATTCTTTATTAAAGTGCAAATTTACGTGTTTGCAACGTATTATTTTAATTTCTCAATAAATTAAAACTATTTTACTATAATCCCTTACTCCTTTAACTGATTCACTAATTCTGATAATGTACAATTAACTTGTTCTCCTGAAATCATATTTTTTAAAGTAAAAACATCCTTATTAACATTAGCTACAACAAATTCAATTTCTCTATTAGTTACGTATTTCCATTGTCGTTTTTGTGCCTTATTACTTTCACCTAAATCAGGATAAAATTCTGATTTAATATTATATTCTCTTAAACTTTTAATTGCTTTCATTTTTAGAATATCTGTAGCTGCATCAAAATTTAAAAAAATAACTTTGGGTTTTGGTAAAGCAACGGTTTTAAACAAACCTAATTCTTCTAAGACTAAATAAATTCTATCTAGTCCAAAAGAAATTCCAACTCCAGAAACATCTTTTAATCCAAAGATTCCTGTTAAATCGTCATATCTTCCACCACCACCAATAGAACCCATTTTTACACCTTCTGGTGCAGCAACTTCAAAAATAGCACCGGTGTAATAATTTAATCCTCTCGCCAAAGTAACATCAACTTCTAATGCTACTGTTTCTAAGCCCAATTCTTCAACAGAATTAATAACAAAACGCAACTCCTCTACTCCATTTGTTCCTTCTTCAGAAGTTGATAACATACTTTCTAATGAAGCTAATTTATCTAAATTAGAACCTGTAAAATCGAACAAAGGTTGCACTTTTTCAATGGCATCTTCGGTAATTCCTTTAGATAACATTTCTTTTACAACTCCGTCTTTACCAATTTTATCCAACTTATCTAAAGCAACTGTAAAATCGATTAATTTATCTTGAGCACCTATAACTTCAGCAATTCCAGATAATATTTTTCTATTGTTTATTTTGATGCTTGTTCCTGCTAAACCTAATTTGGTAAAAACAGTATCATATAATTGCACAAATTCTACTTCTTGCCATAAAGATTTACTACCAACAACATCAGCATCACACTGAAAAAACTCTCTAAAACGACCTTTTTGAGGTCTGTCTGCTCTCCAAACGGGTTGTACTTGATACCTTTTAAAAGGAAAGGTAATATCGTTTTGATGCTGTACAACGTAGCGTGCAAATGGCACAGTTAAGTCGTAACGCAAAGCTTTTTCTGATATTTGGGAAGTGACTTTTAAACTGTTTTTTTCTGATAAAAGAGTTTCATCAGCTTTCTTTAAAAAATCACCAGAATTTAAAATTTTAAAAATCAAACGATCTCCTTCTTCTCCATATTTCCCCATTAGGGTTGATGAATTTTCAAAACTTGGTGTTTCTATAGGTTGAAAACCGAAAGTTTCAAAAGCAGTTTTTATCGTATTCATTATATACGTTCTGTTAGCCACTTCTGTTGGCGAAAAGTCTCTGGTTCCTTTTGGAATACTTGGTTTCATATAAATCAATTATCAATGTTCATTTACCATTTATCAATACATCAGAATACTGATAACTGTTAAATGATAATTGTTTTGCGAGTGCAAATATCGTGAAAAAGTTATAATTTTTTAGGAGTTGTAAAAGTTTTATTTCTTTGCCTTAAACTGTATAAAGAGGCATTTAATTCAAACCCTAATAAGAGAATAATTGCATTTAACCATACAAATAACATCAATATTAAAAGTGTTCCAATAGAACCATACAATTGATTGTATTGTGCAAATTTAACTACATAAATTCCGAATAAATAAAATGTAAATAAAGAAACTACTGTGGTTAAAATGGCTCCTGCAGAAAAGAATTTGGTTTCTTTACCTTGTTTAGTACCGTATCTAAACAGTAAAGACACTACTGTGAAAATCATTACTAAAAACAAGAAACTTTTACCAATATAAAATAGATTTAGGTCACTTGTATTTAACCAACCATTTTCATCTATTTTAGATAATGCTACTTGATATAAAATAAGTGTAGTAATGGTTACTATTAAAAAAAGGGACATTAATAAAGAAACACCCAACGAAATAAAATACGCTTTAAAAACATTTCGGAACTCTTTTACATGATACGAATATTCGAAACCACCAAAAATAGCATTTACACCATTTGTCATTAAAAATATAGATAATAAAAAACCAAAAGAAAGCAAGCCTCCATATTGATTATTAATGATATCTCCCAGAACAGTATTTACAGCTTCAAAAGTTTGGGGTGGTAAAATTTCTTTGATAAAAGAAAACAAACCTTCTTGAAAACCTTCTATAGGAATATATGGAATTAATGTAAGAATAAATAGCATAAAAGGAAAAACAGCCATAAAAAAACTGAATGCAATTCCCCCCGCTCTAGTTGTTAACGCTCCTTTTACAATTCCAATAATGTACATTTCAATTACATCATACAAAGACATTCCTTGTAACCCTGGAATTTTTATTCCTTTCCCAAATCTTACCAAGAGATTTACAACTGGAATTTTTTCTAATTTGTCTTCTATTTCTTTTGTCATTACTTATGATACAATAACGTTATAAACAAATAATAATCCAGCAACATTTTCCTTACTAAACCTTGCTCCTTTTAAACGATTATTTTCTGGGTGAATATTAAAATTAGTAGAAGTTATAAAATCTGACTTTTCTAAATTTGTTCTATCAAAAATAGCTCCTTTTAAATTACAATTATCAAAAATTGAACTTGTTAAAATAGTTTCTGTAAAATCTACCTCTTGCAAATTACAATTACTAAATAAAGTCTTTGGTATTTTTAATTGATAAAAAGAAGAAAAACTTAATTGACAAACTTTAAAACTAAATTGTAATAAAAAAGGATCGCACTCATTAAACTTAATACCTATCATTTTACAATTTATAAATTTCACATCTTTAAAAGCCGTATCTTTTACAATTGTATTGCTAAAATTACAATCAAAAAATTGGCATTCTACAAACTGAATATTTGATGCCTGAATTCCTTCGAAACTACAATTGGTAAAAACACAATTGTCATATTCTCCTTTTTTGATTTTCGTTTTTGTGAAATCAATTTTAGTAAATTCTTCGCTATCAAAATAAGCATCTGTCATCTATAAATTTATTCTTGTTTTATCAATTTATAATTCAACTCACTTTCAATTTTATGACCATCAATATCTAGTAATTCAATATAGTTATTTCTAATTTCATATTTAAAAGGCGACTGTTTTAATTCTAAAAAGAGTTTTCCTTCTTTAACAGTATACTTTCCCGTTTCTTTAAAAATACTATCGTTCCCTTTTCCTTTGTACATTTTTTCTAAAACAAAAGTACTATCGGCATTTAAAGTCATTTTATTGTCTATACCAGCACAATCTCCACAAGGAAATTCACCTTTGTAAATACCTGTAATATTTTTAACTTCATTGCTTATACAAGAAGAAAAAAGAAAACATGCAACTACCAAAACTTTTAAAATTTCTTTCATTTACTTTATTTTAAACCTCTAGCTTGTAACATTGGCGCTGCTTTAGGACCTCTACCTGCAAAGGTTTTATACATTTCTGCATAATCCATCGTATTTCCTTTTGATAAAACTTGTTCACGGAATTTCTGTCCGTTTTCTCTTGTTAACAAACCATTGTGTTTAAACCAATCATACGCATCATGACTCAACATTTCTGTCCACAAATAAGAATAATAACCTGCAGAATACCCACTACTAAAGATATGTGCAAAATAGGTAGAACGGTATCTTGGTGGAATTTCATCTACATTTAATTTCATACTTTTTAAAGCATCAGCTTCAAATTTTGCAACATCGTCAATTGTATCATCTGCCGAAATTGTATGCCATTTCATATCTAAACTAGAAGAACATAAATTTTCTATCATAGAATATCCTTGATTAAAAGTCCCAGCATCTTTAATTTTTTGCAATAATGCTGCAGGAATCACTTTTCCTGTTTTGTAATGGACTGCGTAGTTGTTTAAAATATCTGGATGTGTAGACCAGTTTTCATTAAACTGAGATGGAAATTCTACAAAATCTCTTGCAGTACTTGTACCAGAAATAGATGCATACTTTTGATTCCCAAAAAATCCGTGTAATGCGTGTCCAAATTCATGAAACATGGTTTCTACTTCATCAAAACTAAGCAATACAGGTTCTCCTTCTGCCGGTTTGGTTGTGTTACAAACGTTATATATTACGGGTTTTTGATTACGTAATTTAGATTGTTTTACAAAGTTACTCATCCACGCACCACCACGTTTGCTATCTCTTGCAAAATAATCTCCAAAAAATAAACCTAATTTACTTCCGTCTTCCTCAAACAATTCATAAACCACAACATCTGGATGATAGGTTGGTATATTTGTACGTTTTTTGAATGTAATTCCATATAATTTTGTAGCAGCATAAAAAACGCCTTTTTCTAAAACATTTGTCATTTCGAAATAAGGTCTTACATCATCTTCATTTAAGTTATACTTAGATTTACGCACTTTTTCTGCATAATAATTCCAATCATAAGCGGCTAATTTAAAGTCTTTTCCTTCTTTATTAATTTCAGCTTGAATTTCTTTTATTTCAGAAGCTGCTTTCTCTAAAGAACCCGGAATTAAACTTTTAAACATCTCAAAAACCTTATCAGGTGTTGCAGCCATTGTTCCTTGTAAACTCCAACTTGCATAATTATCATACCCTAAAATTTGCGCTTTTTGAGCTCTTAATAGCACCATTTTTTTAACAATATCACTTGTATCATATTCGCCAACATCTGCTCTATGAATCGATTTTTCAAATAATTGTCTTCTAATTTCTCTATTCTCTAAAGTTTGTAAAGATGGCTGTTGTGTTGTATTTATCAACTGAATTTCATAGGTACCATCTTTTTCTAAAGACTTTATTTTTTCTTCAGAAAACCCTTTTAATTGAGCTTTATCTGTAACTACAATTCCGCCTTTTTTACTAGCATCTAATAGTTTTTTTCCAAAATCATTAGACAAACTTGCTATTTCTGAATTTATTTCTTTTAATTTTTCTTTTTTATCCTCAGACAAGTTTGCTCCTGCTTTAGAAAAATTCTTAAAATATTCTTTTACTAAATGATTTGATTCCGGATCTAAATTAGCTTCAGGAAGGTTGTTATAAACTGTTTTAATTTTTTCAAACAACTTCGTGTTTAATAAAATATCATCGCTATGCTTCGAAAACTTAGGTGCTAATTCTTTTTGAACCTCCTTGATGGTATCATTTGTATGTGCACCTGCCAATCCATAAAAAACAGCCGTAACATCATCTAGTTTTTTACTACTCTCTTCTAAAGCTAGAATGGTATTATTAAAAGTTGGGGCATCTGTATTTTGAGTAATTTTTTCAATTGCCTCGTTTTGCAATCTCATTCCTTCTAAAATTGCAGGTAAAAAGTGTTTTGCTTTTATTTTCGTAAAATCTGGCGTACCGTATTCTAAGGTGCTTTTTATTAATAAAGGATTTTTAGAAATATCCATCTTATTTTCTTTTTTAACTTCTTTAGTGTTGCAAGAGATTACAAGTACTAGTGAAGCTGCTATTGTTATGTATTTTTTCATATTATTTTGATTAAGATTAATCAATCGCTTTTAAACTTAGGTCTAAATTATAAACAGAATGCGTTAATGCACCAGATGAAATAAAATCGACACCACATTCTGCATATTTTCTAATTGTTTTTTCATTAATTCCTCCAGAAGATTCTGTTAAGCAAGTATTGCCAATTAAAGCAACCGCTTTTTTAGTTTCTTCATAATTAAAGTTATCTATAAGAATTCTATAAACACCTTTATTAGACAAAATTTCTTTGATTTCTTCTAAACTCCTTGCCTCTACAATAATTTTGATATCAAGTTTTTTTTCTGCTAAATATTTCTTTGTTTTGGTAATTGCAGCAGTAATACCACCTGCAAAATCTATATGATTGTCTTTAATCATTACCATATCATACAAAGCAAAACGATGATTTTCTCCTCCTCCAATTTTTACAGCCCATTTTTCAATGGCTCTAATTCCTGGAGTTGTTTTTCTGGTATCTAAAACTTTTGTTTTTGTTCCTTTTAATAAACCTGTAAAAAAAGCTGTTTTTGTTGCTATTGCAGACATTCTTTGCATGGCATTTAACACCAAACGTTCTGCCATTAATATGGATTGTGATTTTCCTGAAACATAAAAAATAACATCTCCATATTTTACTTTTTCGCCATCATTTATAAATGTTTCTACTTGTAAATCTTTGTCTACATAAGAAAAAACTTGTTTTGCAAATTCAACACCAGCAATAATTCCATCTTCCTTTACCAACAATTTTGCTTTTCCTTGAGCATCTGAAGGAATACAAGAAAGTGATGTATGATCTCCATCACCAACATCTTCTCTAATGGCATTTTTTATTATTAAATCTAATTCGTTTTTAAATTGTGCTTCTGTTATCATGCTAAAAATTTATTCTGATGTAAAAATAGTAATTCGTAATTCATAATTCATAATTTTGCTGTATGAAAATTAAATTAATAGCAATCGGTAAAACGGATAACAAACAATTAATTCAGTTAATTGATGAATATCAAAACCGATTAAAACATTATATCAAGTTTGAGTTAGAAATCATTCCGGATATTAAAAATGTGAAGAATTTAAGCGAAGCACAACAAAAAGAAAAAGAAGGGGAATTAATTCTATCCAAATTACAAAACACAGATCAATTAATTTTGTTAGATGATAAAGGAAAACACTTTACTTCTATCGAATTTTCTAAATATTTACAGAAAAAAATGAACTCTGGTATTAAACAATTGGTGTTGGTAATTGGCGGACCTTATGGTTTTTCTGATACTGTTTATACAAAATCTGTTGGAAAAATATCATTATCTAAAATGACTTTTTCCCATCAAATGATTCGTTTATTTATTGTCGAACAACTTTATAGGGGCTTTACTATTTTAAAGAATGAACCTTATCATCATGAATAATTATTAACTCTTTTTTAATTTTACATAATCTTGAGGAGAATACGTTGTAATATTTTTGAAAGCAATAAAAAACGGATTGTACGAAGCAAACCCTGTGGTATACGCTAAAGATTCTAATGTTTCTGAATTTAAAAAACCTTCTTTTATCAATTTAACAGCATCTTGTATTCTACAGTTCTTTCTATATTCTGAAAAAGAAATTTTAGAATGATATTTAAATAAATACACAATATGGCTTGTAGGAACACCTAAATTTGCTCCAATATCACTTTGAGAAACTTTATGATTTCTAAAGATGAATTGTTCTGTGCTTAATTTATCTATCTCATGAATATAACTTTCAATATTACTTCTAATAATCCCTTGTAATTTCTGGTCTTGACTACTCTTTTTAATATCTGTATCTAATACCCAACTACTCCCTATTTTAATATTTATAGGTGGTATAGATTCTTTATTTTCAAGTAATAATGGATCATTAAATTTTAATAACGTTTTATTAAGAATAGGAAGACCGTATAATATTTCTGGTGATACTAAAATTTTAAAAAAGATAAATAGCCAAAAAAATAATGAAAAAATAGCCATTGTTTTTCCAGACACAATAGTCCCTTTGCTAAATTCTGTATACAAAGATATTAATATCATAATACTACTAAGGGTATTAATTATATACAAACTTAATGTCCAATTTTTAACTAATTTAAAGTGCTTACTATTTAAGAGGAGGTTTTTTCTAAACCATATTTTTTTACTTAACAACCTAAAGACCAATACTAAATAAAAGATTAAAAACATTGCTACATAAAACAAGTTGGTCATAGATCCAAAATAAAATATAAAGCTATTGTCTAAGGCTTCATTTGAATTAATAAAGTATAGAAATACAATAAAAATAAGATGTTTTAAATCTTTTATATTATATGTTTTTTGAGGAAATGTTAAGTACTTATAATATAAATAAGAACATGGAACAATAATTAAATACAATATAGATGAGATACCAGTATCTGCTCTAAAAACGGTTTGTAAACCTAAATTATAGCTACCATGAATAAAAAAACGAAAAGAAATAATACTGATGATAAGAACTAAAAATAAATTACAAAAAGGATTAGACCTATAAGACCTTAACATTATTGTTAAGGTAACAAGACCTATAATACCTGTAAACAAAAACAGAAAGGATTCTATCAAACTTTTTCTTAATAATTTTATCTTTCAAAAGTAAGACAAATACTTTCTCTATAAAAAAATAGTTTACTGATATGCTAAAACTCTTACTGATTCTTCTAAAACATTAACCTTATAAATTTTTCAATAAGATTAATTGTTTATTTAGTTTTATTTTTGAGTAGTATTTATAAAGAGTTTGAATTTAGCAAAAATTCATTAAAAAAGCTTGCCAATATCATTTTTTATTACAAAATAAAATGGGTAATTATTTATAATTCGGGGGAAGAATAATATACTTACTTAAACTTTTTTGTAAGTCTACATTGGCAAGTTATCTTTATAAAAATTCAAATCAAAATCTATCTAAGAGATTTTTTTAAGTAGAACAATCTTCATTCACCATATTTTTTAACAAGTTAAGACCTTCTAAAATCTCACTCTTAAATTTCTTACATTTGCTGAAATTAAAACAAATGAAATTAGTTTTTGCAACCAATAATTTAAACAAACTTGCTGAAGTGCAAAAAATGTTACCCAACTCGATAGAGCTATTGAGTTTAAAAGACATTCATTGTTTTGATGAAATTGACGAAACGGAAACAACTTTAGAAGGTAATGCCAAATTAAAAGCAGATTACATTACACAAAAATTTGGTTTTAATTGTTTTGCCGATGATACAGGTTTGGAAGTAGAAAGTTTAAATGGAAAACCTGGTGTCTATTCTGCTCGTTTTGCAGGAGAGCCAAGTAATTCTGAAAACAATATGCAGAAATTAATTCTTAAACTAAAAAATAAAACCAACAGAAAAGCACAATTTAGAACTGCAATTGCTTTAAATTTAAAGCATCAGAAAATTCTTTTCGAAGGTGTTTGCAAGGGAGAAATCTTAACAGAAAAAAAAGGGAAAAAAGGTTTTGGTTACGACCCTATTTTTAAACCTGAAGGTTTCAATAAATCCTTTGCTGAGATGAGTTCTGAAGAAAAAAATAAAATTTCTCATAGAGGAATTGCAATACAGAAATTAGTTGCTTTTTTAGAGAAAAACTACTCATAAAATTGTCATTATAAAAAAATTATAATTACAAATTTCGATCAACCTGACATTCATAAATGGAAAACAAATCTTATACAAAATACTTCCTTATTTTATCAGTTTTACTGATAATTTTGTTCTTTTTGAATATTAGTTTTGGTTCTGTTTCTATTCCATTTAAAGATATTTTTAACAGCATTTTTGGTGGAGAGGTAGCCAAGGAAAGTTGGGAAACAATCATTCTTAACTTTAGAGTACCAAAAGCAATTACTGCGGTTTTAGTTGGTTCTGGATTGTCTGTTTGTGGTCTATTAATGCAAACTTTATTTAGAAATCCACTTGCAGGCCCGTTTGTTTTAGGAATTTCATCTGGAGCAAGTCTAGGTGTTGCTATTTTAATTTTAGGCTCTTCTCTTTTTGGTGGTTTTTTACTCTCTAACTCTGCTTCTAATTGGTCTTTACCTATTGCTGCTAGTTTGGGTGCTTTTTTAGTTTTGTCGGCTGTAATTATTGCTGCAAATAAAGTTAGAAACACCATGTCTATTTTAATTATTGGATTGATGTTTGGATCTTTAACATCTGCAGTAATTAGTGTCTTAGCTTATTTTAGTGAAGCTGCACAAATTCAACAATATTTATTTTGGAGCTTTGGAAGTTTAGGGAATTTATCTTGGAATGAAATTTCTGTTTTCTTTATTATTTATATAATAGGAATGTTGGCAACTGTCTCAATTATAAAACCGTTAAATAGCTTTTTGTTAGGAGAAAATTATGCCAAAAGTTTAGGTATAAATGTAAAGAAAAGTAGAAATATTATTTTATTGATTACAAGTTTATTAACCGGAGTTATTACGGCTTTTTCTGGTCCAATTGCTTTTATTGGCTTAGCCGTTCCGCACATTGCTAGAATGATTTTCACAAGCTCAAATCATAAAATATTATTACCCTCAGTAGCAATTATTGGTTCAATTATACTATTAATTTGCGATATAATTGCACAATTACCAACAAGTGAATTTACGCTTCCAATTAATGCCATAACATCTTTATTTGGAGCTCCTATTGTTATTTGGTTGCTTATCAGAAAAAAGAAAATCTTTATTTAGATGTGTAAAAATAGTATTCTAAAAATCGAAAAACTATCCATTGGATATCATCAAAAAAAGCAAGATAAAATTGTTTTCTCAGACATCAATCTGTCATTAGAGAAAAATAAATTAATTACTGTTTTAGGAAAAAACGGAATTGGAAAATCTACTTTTTTAAGAACCATTTCTAAAGTACAAAAACCCATTTCTGGGAGAATTTTGTTAAATGATAAAAACATTAGTAATTACTCTGAAAAAGAATTATCTACTCAGTTAAGTCTTGTATTAACAGAGCGTTTACCAGAAAGTCAATTAACTGTTTTTGAGTTAGTTGCATTAGGCAGACAACCTTACACCAATTGGATTGACAAACTTTCTAAAGAAGACATCCAAAAAGTAGAACTAGCAATTCAACAAACAGAAATAACACACTTAAAAGACAATCGTTTTTACGAACTAAGTGATGGACAATTACAACGAGTTCTTATTGCGAGAGCATTAGCTCAAGACACAGAAATCATTATTTTAGATGAGCCGACAGCACATTTAGACATGCATCATACTATTAAAATTTTTTCATTGTTAAAGAAGTTGGTTAAAGAGACTTCTAAAACGATTCTTATTTCTTCTCATGAAGTAAATTTAGCCATTAAACTATCTGATGAAATTATTCTTTTTACAGATAATAATTTATACACAGGAAAGCCTTCCCAGTTAATTTCACAAAATGCTTTTGACAATTTATTCCCAAAAGAACTCATTAATTTTAACAGAACATTAGAACAGTTTGTCATCAACAAAAATTAAATTTGATGCTAGCGTAACTTTTTGTTACTTTTGAATACTAATCATATCAAACAAAATACATTTTAACTCGATGAAAAAAATACTTTATGTTGCTAGTGCATTAGCTTTTATGGCGTGTAGTTCTAGTCAAAACGCATCCAAAAATGATGATGCTAATGTAGACCAAGCTGCAAAATATGCTGCTACAATTACCGCTAAAGACTTAGGTACACATTTATTTACTTATGCTTCAGATGAATTTGAAGGAAGAAATACAGGTGAACCAGGTCAAAAAAAGGCGGTTGAATATTTAAAAAACTTTTATGTGAAAAATGGAATTGCCTCTGCCCTTGGTGGAGATGATTATTTTCAAGAAGTTCCTGCAGAATGGTTAAATAAAAACTCAAGACGTGGAAATTTAAAATCTTCAGAAAATGTAGTTGCCTTTATAAAAGGAACAGAAAAACCAGATGAAATTGTTGTGATTTCTGCACATTTAGATCATGAAGGAATAAAAAATGGAAAAATTTATAATGGAGCAGATGACGATGGTTCTGGTACGGTTGCAGTTTTAGAAATTGCAGAAGCTTTTCAAAAAGCAGTTAAAGCGGGTAAAGGCCCTAAACGGTCAATTTTATTTTTACACGTAACAGGAGAAGAAAAAGGATTATTAGGTTCTAAATATTACACAGAAAACCCTTTATTTCCAATTGCAAATACGGTTTGTGATTTAAATATTGATATGATTGGTAGAATTGATGACAGACATAAAGCAGATCCAAATTATGTCTATTTAATTGGTTCAGATAAGTTAAGTACAGAGTTACACAATCTTTCTGAAGCGGTTAATAAAAAATACATGAATATTAATTTAGATTATAAGTATAATGATGAAAATGACCCAAATCGTTATTACTACAGATCTGATCATTATAATTTTGCAAAACATAATGTGCCAATTATTTTTTACTTTAATGGTACTCATGTCGATTATCACAAACATACAGATACACCAGACAAAATTAATTACGAGTTGTTAGAAAATAGAACTCGCTTGGTGTTCTATACAGCTTGGGAAGTTGCTAACAGAGAAAATAGAATTATTGCTGATAAAGTTGAGCAAAAAAAAGAAGAAGGTAAATAAACTTACTTTTTGTAAAAATTAAAAACCGAACAATCTTATTTGTTCGGTTTTTTTTGTGCTTTTAAATAAAGGTAAAGATTATTAACAACAACTCATAAAATAGCAACAAATCGTAATAAATGGCTTACTTAATTTAAAAAAGTTTCAATTTAAATAAAAGGAATCTTATACGAACAAGAGTATTTCTATGATTAAACTCCTATTTTTAAGTTATTTATTTTTCATTTTTACAAAATCTTAACATTTAATCTTTTCTTGTTTTTTAAATTTGAATTAATTGTTTAAATAAGGTATTATGAAACTATTAGTTAAAAAAACAACTTTTATATTATTTATAATGTTAGGAAGTAGCTTTCTTGCTCAAGAAAAAAACATCCTTACGGGCCCACAAGTCAAAAATCAAAAACCTTGGCAACTTAAAAAAGTAAACACCTTAATTAAAGTGAAAAGCTTTGTTAATAAAGATACGTACGGGGCAAAATTTAAAAACAAGAAAATTTGGAATAAAACAAAAACTAAATCTGAAATAATTGTCACTACAAACAACAAAAGGAAAGAGCTTCAAGGCCCTAGAGCAAAAAATAAAAAAGTATGGAATAAATATTAATGTAAAATTCTAAACAATAATTCTTTTAAGATATCTTCATCAGATTGACTTGCCCCTACTCCTTTACTTTTTACATCTGCCTCTCGTAAAAAGGCAATTACCTGAGCTACTTTTCGCATAGGATAATTTCTAGAAGCTAAAAAATATTCATCTACAAAATACGGGTTTACTCCTAAAGTTTTTGCAACAGAATTTTTAGATTTATCTTTTAGACCATGAAAAGAAAGTAACTGTGTAAAAAAACCATTTAATAAAGAGATAGTCATTACCAAAGGGTTGTTTTTAGGGTTTTCTGCAAAATAATTGATAATTCTATTTGCTTTTACAATATTCTTCTCTCCTATTGCTTTTCGTAATTCAAAATTATTAAAATCTTTAGAAATACCTATATTCTCCTCTACATGATTTGGAGTTATAACTGTTTCTTTAGGAAGCACTAAAATTAATTTATCTAATTCGTTAGAAATCTTACTCAAATCAGTTCCTAAAAATTCTACCAACATTAAAGCTGCTTTTGGCTCAATTTGATATTTTTTTCCAGCTAAAACTCTACGAATCCAGTCTGAAACTTGATTTTCATACAATTTTTTACTTTCAAAAATCATTCCTGATTTTGCAATGGCTTTGTGTAGTTTTTTACGTTTGTCTAGTTTTTTATATTTATAATTTAAAACTAAAACCGTTGTAGGCTGTGGATTTTCTGCATAAGAAACCAATTTTTCTATATTTCTACTTAAATCTTGAGCTTCCTTAACAATTAAAACCTGTCTTTCTGCCATCATTGGAAATCGTTTTGCAGACGAAACAATATCTTCTATGGTTGCATCTCTACCATACATAACTTGTTGATTAAACCCTTTTTCTGCTTCATCTAAAACAGTTTCTTCAATAAAATCAGAAATTTTATCAATATAATAAGGTTCATCACCCATTAAAAAATAAATAGGTTTTATGTTACCACTTTTAATATCAGAAACAATACTTCTTATTTCGTTCATTTTCTTACTTTTGATTGATGCAAAAACTCAATCTTCCAACATATAAATTCAAACTCAAAAGTAACGAAAATAAGACGCTTATTTTTGATAAATTGAGAAAAAAATATATGGTACTAACACCAGAAGAATGGGTGCGTCAGCATTTTGTTTGTTTTTTAATTGAAGAAAAAAAATATCCAACCTCTTTAATTGCTTTAGAAAAGCAATTAACCATTAATAATCGAAAAAAAAGAACAGATATTTTGGTGTTTAATACAGATGGAAAACCAGACATAATTGTAGAATGTAAGGCTCCAAAAATTAAAATCACACAAGATACTTTTGACCAAATTGCACGGTATAATTTAAAACTACAAGCTAATTATTTAATTGTAACTAACGGTTTAGAGCATTTTTATTGTAAAATGGATTTTGAAAAAGAAACCTATATCTTTCTAAAAGAAATACCAAATTATAAATAATTTTGCATTACATTTTTTTATGCTTCTACAACCACTTTACATAAAAGTAGAATTAAGAAAACTTTAAAGAAAAACTGGTTTTTAAACAGTAAATTCGCAAACTTGAAAACAGCAATCGTTATATTAAATTGGAATGGACAAAAACTATTAGAACAGTTTTTGCCATTTGTTGTAAATTTTAGCTCTAAAGAAGCAGATATTTATGTTGCAGACAATGCTTCTACAGATAATTCTATACAATTTATAAAAAAACATTTTCCTTCTATTCAAATTGTAAAAAACACAACAAATGGTGGGTATGCAAAAGGTTATAATGATGCTTTACAAACTATCAAAGCAGATATATTATGTCTACTAAATTCTGATGTTGAAGTCACAGAAAACTGGCTACAACCAGTTTTAAACGTTTTTAAAGATGAAAAAGAAACAGCTATCATTCAACCCAAAATATTAGATTTTAAAAATAAAACAAAATTTGAATATGCAGGAGCTGCTGGGGGATTTATTGATTTGTATGGTTACCCTTATTGTAGAGGGCGAATTTTTAATAATTTAGAAATTGACCATCACCAATTTAATGATATTACAGAAATTTTTTGGGCTTCTGGTGCTTGTTTATTTATTCGTTCAAAAGTGTATCATCAATTACATGGTTTTGATGAAGATTATTTTGCACATCAGGAAGAAATAGATTTATGTTGGAGAACTAGAAACGCTGGGTATAAAGTTAAATATGTAGGAACATCTACTGTATTTCATGTTGGCGGCGCTACACTTAAAGAAACAAATCCTCAAAAAACATTTTTAAACTTTAGAAACAGTTTGCTAAATGTGGTTAAAAATGTTCCTAGAAAATGGTTTTTATTTGTTGTCTTTTCTCGTTTAATTTTAGATGGAATTGCAGGAATAAAATTTTTAATAGAACTAAGACCCATTCATACTTGGGCAATTGTAAAAGCACATTTTAGTTTTTATAAAAACTTTTTTAGATTTCTAAAAAAACGTAAAGTATTAAACAAAAAACAAGATTATAATTTACACACGAGTATTGTTTGGCAATATTTTGCTTTGGGTAGAAAAACGTTTGATAAATTAAAATAGTTTATAAAACATCTAAGCTACCTTTTCCTTCTCTTATTACTTCTGGATAATCTAAAGTTAAATCGATTACTGTAGACGCATAATTATCTCCATATCCACCATCAATAACAATATCTACAAGATTTTTCCATTTTTCGAAAATTAATTCCGGATCGGTTGTATACTCTAAAACATCATCATCATCACGTATAGAAGTAGATACAATAGGGTTCCCTAAAGCGCCTACCAGTGTTCTAGCAATAGTATTATCTGGAATACGAATCCCAACAGTTTTACGTTTTTTAAAGGCTTTTGGTAAATTATTACTTCCTGGTAGAATAAATGTATAAGGTCCTGGTAAAGCCCTTTTTAATAGTTTAAAGGTTGAAGAGTCAATTTGTTTTACATAATCTGACAAATGGCTTAAATCATTACAAATAAAAGAGAAATTAGCCTTATCTAGTTTTACTCCTTTTATTTTTGCTATTTTTTCTAAAGCTTTTGGATTAGTAATATCACATCCTAAACCATACACTGTATCGGTTGGGTAAATTATTAAACCACCATTTTGTAAAACTTTTACAACTTTATCAATTTCTTTTGGGTTTGGATTTTCGTTATAAATTTTAATAAATTCTGCCATAGTATACTTTCTTACTTTGATGTGGTATTATAAAAGTACAAAAAAACTCAACTTGAAAGTATCAAATTGAGTTTTTATTTTGGGAAGGTTCTTTAATTAAGATTTATCTACCAATCGAAATCCTTCTCCATGTATATTTAAAATCTCTACATTTTCATCGTCTTTTAAATACTTACGAAGTTTTGCAATATAAACATCCATACTTCTAGATGTAAAATAATTATCATCCCTCCAAATCTTAGTCAATGCTAATTCACGTGGCATTAAATCGTTTTTATGAATCGCTAACATACGTAGCAATTTACTTTCTTTTGGTGATAATTTTATAGGCTCTACATCATTACTTGTTGATAAATGTCTTAATTTAGAATTAAAAGCAAACCCTCCAATTGTAAATTCGAATTGTTCAGATTCTGCCGTTTTATCTGTATCTTTTCTTTGTAAAATTGCTTTTATTTTATGTAATAATACTTCAGAATCAAAAGGTTTATTTAAATAATCATCTGCACCAACAGAATACCCTTTTAAAACATCTTCTTTTAATGTTTTAGCCGTTAAAAAAATAATTGGCACTTCTTTATTTGTTACTCTAATATCTTGCGCTAAAGAAAATCCATCTTTACGAGGCATCATTACATCTAAAATACATAAGTCATAATCGCTGTTTTTAAACATAATTAAACCTTCTATACCGTCTTTAGCATGTGTTACGTTGTAATCATTTAACGCTAAATAATCTTTTAAAACTGTTCCAAAGTTTGGATCATCTTCTACTAATAAAATTTTTTTACTTCCCATTTTTATACTTTTTATATTTTTTTTTTAAATTAAAGGTAACTTAACAGTGAATATGCTTCCTTTTCCTTTTTCACTTTCAACAAAAACTGTTCCGTGATGTTTTTCTACGATTTCTTTTACATATGCCAATCCTAAACCATGGCCTTTTACATTATGAATATTTCCTTTTTGTTCTCTATAAAATTTATCAAAAACATTTTTCTGTACACTCTTACTCATTCCAATTCCTTCATCTTTTACCTTTAAGATAAAAAACTTATTGGTACTTTCTGTATAGACATCTATCTTTGGTGCTCCTTCAGAATATTTTAAAGCGTTTTCTAATATATTTACAATTACATTTGTTAAATGAAACTGGTTCCCTGGAACCTCTGATGTTATTGCCTGAAAATGTGTTTCAAGACTTCCTTTTCTATCATTAATTAATAAACTTACATGTGTAATGGCATCTTCTATTATGTCGTGTACATCTATGGTTTCCTTACTAATATCTAATTGATTTTTCTCTAGTCTCGAAATTCTAAGAACGTTTTCTACTTGTGAGTGCATTCTTTTATTTTCATCTCTAATCATTTGTATATAACGCAGAACCTTCTCATTATCATTTATAATTTTTGGGTTCTTAATTGAATCTAAAGCAAGGTTTATAGTAGCTATAGGTGTTTTAAACTCATGCGTCATATTATTAATGAAATCTGTTTTAATTTCTGATATCTTTTTTTGCCTTACCAATTGATATAGAGAACTTGAAAATGCTATTATAATGATAAAAATAAAAAGTAATGATAATAGCAAGATATTTGATATTCCAGATAAAATATGTTCATTTTTCATAGGAAACGTAACATATAACATATAATCAACTTGATCATCTGAATTAAAGAAAAGTGGATATTTATAACTATCTTCTTTGTTAATAGTATAATAACCAGATTTTAATTTTGTAGCTAAACCATCTTTAGTATATACACCGTATTTAAAATCTAAGTCTATATTTCTTTTTTTTAATTCTTCTTTAATAGTTTCGTTTAATTCTCTGTTACTAACTCTTTGGTAAATGGGCTTTTTATTTTTATACGATTCAAATAATTTTGAAGAATACGCTTTTTCAATATCAAAATACCTTTTCGTAAATGAATATCTTTTTTCTTCTTTTGTTGAAAAAAGATTATCGACTCCTTTTATTAATTTAGATTGAAAAAAATCTTGTTTCCCTGTTACTCTTTTTACAATAGTAGAATCGTTATCTAAAAATTCTGTTGTTGGTAGCTTAAAATTTTCTTCAAGAATTGTTGAGCCAAAAGTTAGTTTTTGTTTTGATATTGTGTCTATTTCTTGAAACAAATAATTCTTTAATTGAGCGTCATTTGCTAAACCTACACTTTCTATTAGTCCTTCTATTTTTTTTTCAAAAAAAGCAGCTTCTTTATTGTTTATTATTTCCGAAACACTTCCTAATGTTTTTTGTACATCATTCTTAAATTGTTCTTTCTTACTTTCTACTGCATTATTTATCCAATAGAGTTGTACAGCAATAATTCCTACCAAGGAAATGCTCATTAAAACTACAATTAGAGTAAACATCTTTTTGCTCATAAATCAAAGTTAGTGCTTTCAAAAATTGCGATTAACGTTTTTAACGTAGATTAACAAATTTAATGAAATTTTAAGACTATTTTAACAAAAAAACTAACAATACTCAAATCAGCTATTCCTTTTTTGTTAAAATATTGTGGATTTTTTTTACTTGAATTCTTGTATTCATAAGTTCTTCATTAAGAATAACATAGTTAGACTGCAGTGTTTTTTTATCTTCTAACCATTGATTTTTTATTCTATCTAAGATTTCTTTACGCGATACGTTATCTCTTAAAATAGCACGCTCTATTCTAGTGTTCAAGCTAGATTGAACAGTTATAATAATATCACAAAATTGATTGCTTTTACTTTCAAATAAAATAGCATTTTCATAAATGATATATGCTTTATCAGAATTTTGTTTTACAAAGTTATTAAAATGTTTTCTTACTTCTGGATGTACAATTGCATTTAAAACACTTAGTTTTTTTTGGTTATTAAATACAATCTCTGAAATAAATTTTTTGTTTAATTGATTATCTAGGTATGCATTTTCTCCAAACTCTTGCAATAATTTCTTTCGTATTACAATAGAAGAGTTCATTAATTTTTTAGCCTCTTTGTCTGCAATATAAATAGCTACATTTTTAAATTCTGAAAAAAAATTAGCTACGGTTGTTTTTCCGCTTCCAATGCCGCCTGTTAAACCTACAATTTTCATCTATTTCTGAATTAAAAAATCAATTTTAGAAGGAACAATTTTATAACTTTTTATAAAAGGTGGATGCTCTAAAACTTTAGGAATTAAATAACTTAAATTATTCTTTTTAGAAAGGTCAAAATCGCATTCAATTTTAAAAGATTTTTCTGAAATTTTTGCAAAATTAGATAAGGCAACAACATATATAACTTCTACAGATTTAAAAAGACTTGTAATTTTTGTACCCTCAGGTAAATTCTTAACTGTAAAAGGGATTATCAAAGTTCCTTCTGTAAACTTTTCTACTTTACCAGATATTGTAGCTTCTTTAATTTTAAATTTTAAATTTTTACTGTTTTTTGGAGTTAAAATAGCTACTTTTTCAGTAAAATCAGACCTTACATCATCTAAAACCAACTTACTTAAATTTAAGAAATTAATTCTATCTATTTGTAATTTTGGTCCAGAAATTATTATTGAATCTGGTTCAACTTTTATATCCTTTAAAAGATCATAACCGATATGATAATTTATACTTAATTGTGATTTTAAAGGTACTTTTTTAGAAGTAAGAATGCCTAAATTTAAATAAATAGTATCTTTAAGTATTTCTTGTAACTGAACTCCCGAAAGTAATTGTTTTTGAATACTTACAGTTTGATTTTTTGGTAAAAGATAAAATTTTGAGGATTTATTTCTTTGTAAACTAGAAGCCTCTATAGCAATTGTTTGATGTTTAAATTGAGAAGATATTAATTTAAAACCTGTTGCTTTAACAGCTAGATCGATTTCTTTGATAGGATCTTCTTGCAATAATTTATCTTGTGGTATGTTTTTATATATTACTGGATATCTAATAATTGTATTGTATTCTTTAGATAAAGTAATTAACAGCCAAATTAAAAAAGAGGCTATTAAAAAACCTACAAATGTTTTTGGTATTTTGTTTTTTGATTTAGTCAAGTTAATTAATTTTTATGGCAATCTAATGAAAAGCTTGTAAACAAAAAAGTGAGCTTATCTTCTTCTAAAGAAAGCTCACTTAAATTAGTTATCTTAAGATAATTATTTTTTTGCAGGAGTTAAGTATTTCTTACTTAATTCCATAGAAATTGCAGAGCGTTCAAATTTAATTTTACCTGCGCCAGTTTCAATTGTTACTGTATTATCCGCATCATGTATATCAACTATTTTACCATGAATACCACTAGAAGTAACAACTTTAGTTCCTTTTTTAATTTCTGTTTGAAATGATTTTTCTTTTTTTTGACGATTCATTTGTGGTCTTATCATAAAAAAGTATAAGACTAAAATCATTGCTAAAAAAGGCAACATACTAGTTAAACTGCTAACGCCAGTTTGTAAAATTATTGTTGTAAACATATTCTTATTTTGCTTTAGGTGTTACAGAACCTTTAAGAGTAAGTACTTCTCTTCCAGATTCAGTATTTGTTGTTAATGTTATGGTTTTGTTTTGTCTATTTGTTTTACCTGCAGTATTGAATTTAACTTGAATTTCTCCTGTTTCTCCTGGTTTAATAGGAGCTTTTGGCCAAACAGGAACTGTACATCCACAAGAAGGTTGTGCATTTGTAATTACTAAATCTGTTTTTCCAGAATTAGTAACTTTAAACACCGTAGACACAATATCTCCTTCATTTACTGTTCCAAAATCAAATACTTTTTGATCAAATGAAATTAACGCTGCGCCTCTTTTAATTTCTACATCCCTAGATTTTGCTTTGTCTAAGTTTGTTTTGTTTATTTTTGCTTTTGCATTACTATCTGCACAAGATACAAAAACAGCTGATGTTGCTATAAAAGCTAATAAAATAATTGTTTTTTTCATGATAATAAAATTTTAGTAAAAGTAATAAATTATAATAAACCTCTCCCAATTTTAACAATACGTTTGTCTTCAATAAATTCTTTTGAAATCTTATCTAAAACACCGTTTATAAAGTAGCTACTTTTTTCTGTTGAATAATCTTTAGAAACCTCTATATATTCATTTATAGTTACTCTAGTGGGTATTGATGGGAAATTAACAAATTCTGTTACAGCCATTTTTATAAGAATTAAATCTATATCTGCAATTCTATCTGTTTCCCAATTAGGAGTTTTATCTGTAATATCTTTTTCGTATTCTTTATGTTTTAAAACAGTTTTCCTAAACAAAGTTGATACAAAGTCTTCATCGTCTTTGTCTTTATATAATTTTCCTAACACAAAAATTGCAACCTCTTTATATTTACTCAAAGATTTTACAACCCAAGTATTTACAAACGGAATATCATCTACCCAAGAAATCATTTTGTCTTCGTAATATTCTGCTAATTTTTCATTTGGCGCAATAATTTCCTTAAAAAAATCGATGACAAAAGCTTTATCTACCTTAAATGAATCTTCTTCTGTATTTAAATAATTTTTATATAAATCACTTTTTTGCAATTCATCAAAAATAATTTTTACATATTCATCATTTTCTTGCCAATTGTCTAAATTATTCAAAGCAATATAACTCTCAACACTTACACTTTCTGCAATTGCATTAATTACTTTATTGTTTACAAACTTTGTGTTTGGCTTTAAATCTTCTTTAGTGGCAAGAATTTTCTTTTTAGAAAGTGCCATTTTTTTTGCTGCCAATTTTTGTACTTCTACCATCATTTGAAGGTTTAAAACGTACAAATCGAACATCTTTAAAATGCTATGTTTTAAAAATTTTTCTTCTCTAATGATATCATCATTATGAGATTGCAACATTGCATATACAGATTGCATTACTTTGACTCTAATATGTCTTCTATTAATCATTCTAAAGAACTTATTTTTAAAAAAAAGAGCGAAAGATTTTTTTCTAACGCTCTGCAAAAATAGTATTATTTTATTTTTATTCTCTTATGATTTAGATTCTTTTTTTTTAGAATCTATTCTATTCTGTGCAATATTAAATGCTGCTCTATAAGTTGTAATATTTTCTTGCTCTGAAAGCTTAAAAATATCTAGTGTTGTATTGTATATATTTTCGGTTTTTCTATTAATCTCATCTCTACCATAACCTTCTAATTCTGCGTAAACATTAATAATTCCACCTGCATTAATTAAAAAATCCGGTGCGTAAGCAATTCCTTTTTCCTTTAACAACCTTCCATGTTTTATTTCATCTGCCAATTGATTATTTGCTGCTCCGGCAATAACTTTTGCTTTTAATTGATGAATCGTTTTGTCATTTATTGTAGCTCCTAAGGCACAAGGAGCATAAATATCTACATCCAAACCGTAAATATCATTCCCTAAAACAACATTTGCATTGTATTTTTTACTTAATTCTGCTAAACGAGCTTCATTAATATCATTAATAATAACTTGCCCTCCTTCATTTGTAATATGTTTCACCAAAGTTTCACCAACATGACCAACACCTTGAACTAAAACTTTTTTCCCATCTAAACTTTCTGTTCCAAATTGATGTTTAGCAGCAGCTTTCATCCCCATAAAAACACCATATGCCGTTATTGGTGATGGATTTCCTGCCCCTCCTTTACTTTCCGAAATCCCTGTAACATAAGGTGTAACTTCTCTTACGATATCCATATCAGAGGTTTCCATACCTACATCTTCTGCTGTAATAT
Source organism: Polaribacter marinus (assembly GCF_022662535.1). Taxonomy (GTDB): domain Bacteria; phylum Bacteroidota; class Bacteroidia; order Flavobacteriales; family Flavobacteriaceae; genus Polaribacter; species Polaribacter marinus. The sequence continues at coordinate 421,499 of NZ_JAKQYM010000001.1, read as the reverse complement.
AATTCCCACTTAAAGAATGCACAAATTCTCCAAATCTACGCATTAATGCTGCATTTTTTTGTGTTTTTGCATTACCAATTATAACGGCTTTTCCTCCACCAAGATTTAATCCTGTTATTGCAGCTTTATAGGTCATACCCCTCGACAAACGTAAAACATCATTTAATGCATGCCATTCACTTTCATAATTCCACATTCTTGTACCTCCAAGTGCAGGTCCTAAAACTGTATTATGAATACCAATAATTGCTTTTAAACCTGTATCTTCGTCGTTGCAAAAAACGATTTGCTCATGACCGTCAAAAGACATTTGACCAAAAACTGGATCGTTTTTTAATGCTTTTGTTGATATAATTTCTGATGTCATCTATGTTTTTTATTATTGAGAAATTAAAGTATTCTCAAATATTACATAGCAAAAATATGATATTCCTAAATCATATCAAACAAAACATTTTTAAATTACATATTATTTAACAGAAAATTATTTTTTGTTAATTTTTAAAAACGATATTTTAATTTTATTAGAATTATACATTGAAAGCCTTACAATACTTAAACAAATACTTTTCTAAATATAAATGGCGAATATTAATCGGTATTTTAATTACAATTTTATCTAAACTTTTAGCATTAAAAATTCCTCAAATAATTAGAGATTCTCTAAATATTGTAGAAGATTATCAAAACGGAATTACTACTGATATAGAAGAGGTTAAACATCAATTATTAATTAATGTTTTAATTATTATTGGTGTGGCTATTATTGCTGGTTTTTTTACTTTTTTAATGAGGCAAACAATTATTGTAACTTCTAGATTAATTGAGTTTGATTTAAAAAATGAAATTTATCAACAATATCAAAGATTGTCTCTAAACTTTTACAAAAAAAATAGAACCGGCGATTTAATGAATAGAATCTCAGAAGATGTTTCTAAAGTTAGAATGTACGTTGGCCCCGCAATTATGTATAGTATGAATATGATTGTACTTTTTGTTGTTGGATTTACACAAATGATTCAAGTTGATGTAAAACTTACTTTATATACATTAATTCCTTTTCCTCTTTTATCAATATCTATTTTTGTTTTAAGTAAAGTTATCCATAAAAGAAGTACTATCGTTCAGCAATATTTATCAAAATTAACCACTTTTAATCAAGAATTTTTCTCAGGTATCAATGTCGTAAAATCTTACGGAATTGAAGCGTCTATCATCAAAGGTTTTGATGAAATTGCTGATGAAAGCAAAGAAAAAAACATCAACCTTCAAAAAGCAAATGCACTTTTTTTTCCACTAATGATTTTATTAATTGGTATTAGTAATTTATTGGTAATTTATATTGGTGGGAAACAATATATTAATGGAGAAATTCAAATAGGAACCATCATCGAATTTATGTTATATGTAAACATATTAACATGGCCGGTTGCTGTTGTTGGATGGGTAACTTCGATGGTGCAACAAGCAGAAGCATCACAAGTAAGAATTAATGAGTTTCTAGAACAAGTTCCGGAGATTCAAAACACCAACAACTCACATACCGAACTAAAAGGAAATGTAACTTTTAAAGAGGTAACTTTCACCTATGATGATACAAATATTACTGCATTAAAAAACATTAATTTCTCTGTAAAATCTGGAGAAACTCTTGCAATACTAGGAAATACTGGATCTGGAAAATCTACCATAATAGAACTTATTTCTAGATTGTATGACACTACTAAAGGAACAATTTTACTAGACAACACACCTATTAAAGAAGCCAATTTAAACGATGTAAGAAATCAAATTGGTTTCGTCCCACAAGATCCTTTTTTGTTTTCTGATACGATTGGAAATAATATAAAATTTGGTAAAGAAGACGCCACAAAAGAAGAAATTATAGCCGCAGCAAAAAACGCTGTTGTGCATAACAATATTATTGAATTTACAAATGGTTACAATACAATACTTGGAGAACGTGGGGTAACTTTATCTGGAGGACAAAAACAACGTGTTTCTATCGCTAGAGCAATTATTAAAAACCCTAAAATTTTAATTTTTGACGATTGTTTATCTGCTGTCGATACAGAAACAGAAGAAAAAATACTATCTAATCTAGAAAAAGTATCAAAAAATAAAACTACATTTATTATAAGTCATAGAGTTTCATCTGCTAAAAATGCAGATAAAATCATTGTTTTAGACAAAGGAGAAATCATACAACAAGGAACTCACAATCAACTAATAAAAGAAAAAGGATATTACAAAGATTTATACGAGCAACAACTTTTAGAAAAAGAAATTTAATCTTTAACATTGCTACGTAAAATATTTTGTTAGATTTGTCAAGTAAAACAAACAATTTATAATTACTATTTAATAAGAATTATGGCAGAGAGAGTTGAACAGGAAGAAATTTTTTCACAAGTATTAAGAGCTGGAAGAAGAACCTATTTTTTTGATGTAAGAGCAACAAAAGCAGATGACTACTATTTAACAGTTACTGAAAGTAAAAAATTTACCCATGATGATGGTACTTTTCATTATCAAAAGCACAAAATTTATTTATATAAAGAAGATTTTTCTGATTTTCAAGAAATGTTAGGAAAAGCAACGGATTATATTTTAAATGAGAAAGGTAGCGAAGTAATTAGCGAACGCCACCAAAAAGATTTCAAAAAAGAAGAAGAGGAAACAACAACTGAAGAAACAAAATCTACAGAAAGTTTTACTGACGTTTCTTTTGATGATATTTAAAAATAATTAGACTATTACTGTAAAGTCATTTTATAAATATTTTTTTTTTTTAAATAGCTTTACAAAACGATTTCAATTCAAATTCAATTTACACAAAAAACCGCAAATTTACTATTTGCGGTTTTTTATATTTTATAAAACTAGTTTCATAACCTTACTTTTTGCAACGGTTTCCTTCCATTCTTTCTTAGCCTTACTATCTTTAGTAATTCCTCCTCCAATATAAATTGATGCAATATTATCTTCAACTTGCATACATCGTAAATTAACAAACAAATTTGATTTTACGGTTTTAGAAGAAGAGAGACCTAAATTTAACTCACCTAAAAAACCTGTATAAAAACTTCTTGTATAATGTTCATTTTCTAATATAAAACTCCTTGCTAATTCCCTTGGTAAGCCACATACAGCAGGCGTAGGATGTAATGCTCTAATTAACGTTTTTAAATTAGAACTTGTATCTAAAACACCTTTTACCTTGGTTTTTAAATGAAGTAAGTTCCCTGCTCTCACTGTTTCTGTTTTATCTATTTCTAAATGAGAAGAAATCATCTTTAATTGATTTTCAATAAAAGATGTAACCAATTGTTGTTCTTCTAATTCTTTTGCTTTCCAGATTACATCTTCTGTGTCTTTAAAAACTTGTGTTCCTGCTAAAGACATGGTTTTAAAATTAGTGTTTTCTATTTCTAAAAGGGTTTCTGGGGTAGCCCCTAACCACAAGCCAATTTTAGGGTGAAACCAAACATATACAAATGCATTTGCGTAACTATCTAATAATTTCTGATAAATCTCAACCAAATTAAAATCGGTTATTGCTACCAATTCTTTTCTAGAAATAACTACTTTTTGTAACTCATTATTATTGATCTCATCAATTGCTTTTTCTACTAACTTTATATGATCTTCTTTAGAGGTTTCATTTGTTTTAAAGTAATCTTTTAAAGTTTTTTCCCCACCTAAAAACAATTCTTCTTCTAAATATTCTGATTTTTCTAAAGGAAATAAAACAGCCTTCTCTTCAGCATTAAAAGGGGCAAAAACAAATCCTTTTTCTGTAAAACTAGATGTTGTATAAAGCATATCATCTTTTAAGAAAAAACTAGAAATAGTAGTTTCTTTGGGTTTTCTATAAACTACAAAAGGCAGTTTATTAGAATACGAATCTTTTATTTTTTTAAAGCAAATATTCAATTTACAATTTTTACAATCAGTTAATTATCTTTTCTTAAGAATAATATTAGTCATTTTTGCTACAGAAATTAAATCATCATTTTCATCAACAATAGTCACTTCCCATAGATGTGTAGTTTTACCTGCATGAATATTTCTTGCTGTCGCAAACACAACACCTTCTCTTTTACTCTTTATATGATTTATAGATAGTTGAATACCATTTATAAATTGGTTTTCTGTATCAATAAAAAAATTAGAAGCAGCACTACCTACCGTCTCTGCTAAAGCAGCTGTTGCCCCTCCATGTAATTGCCCATAAGGTTGATGAACCTTAGCGTTTACAGGCATTTTTGCCGTTAAAAAATCATCACCAATAGCAACATACTCTATATCAAGTGTTTCCATTAATGTATTTTTATTACGATCATTAAAAGATTTTAAAATATCTTTTTTGTTCATACTGTTAAGATTTTAGTGTAAAAGTACATATAAAAATTTGTATTTTTGCAGTCGAAACTTAGAGCATTTTATGTACAAAATCCGTATCATTTTAGACACAAAAGAAGATGTAATTAGAACTATTTTAGTTGATAATCACATTAATTTAGAAAACTTACATACAACCATAGCAACTTCTTTTGGTTTTGGAGGTAAAGAAATGGCTTCGTTTTATAGAACAGATGATGAATGGAATCAAGGTGAAGAAATTCCATTATTTAATATGGATGAAACAGGTGAGGGAATTTCTATGCAAACTTGCATTTTAAAAGATACTTTACCTAATGTAAATAATAAACTTATATATGTCTACGATTTCTTAAATATGTGGACTTTTTATGTAGATGTAATTGAAATTTCGTCTGAAGAAAAAGCAAATTTACCACTCATAATACTTTCTGTAGGCGAAATTCCTGATGAAGCTCCTCAAAAAGAGTTTGTTGCTGATAAATCAATTGATGTTTTTGGAGATGAAGAAGATATTGATGATGAGTTTGGACATTTTGATGATTTTGATTACAACGAATATTAATATCGTATTCAATTGTAGTTTATCCTACTCCATTTATACTAACGTTTAAGTTATTAGTAATCAAATTTAGGCCAACTACCTCTATTCTTAACTTAACCAATTACTGCCAATTAAAAGCTACTTACTTGTTTTACCGTAACAAAATTGTAAATTAGTCGTCTTACAAATATAATCGACTAAAAACAATTTCTTTGGAAACTATCTTATCTCTTAAAAAACTCGATAAAAAATACGGGCAAGTTCATGCTGTAAACAACCTCTCTTTTGACATACAAAAAGGAAATGTTTACGGAATTTTAGGTCCAAATGGAAGTGGAAAATCTACTACTCTAGGAATTATTTTAAATGTTGTAAACAGAACTTCTGGTGAGTTTTCTTGGTTTAATGGAAAACTTTCTACACATGAAGCGTTAAAAAAAGTTGGGGCAATTATAGAACGCCCAAACTTCTACCCTTATATGACGGCAACTCAAAACTTAAACTTGATTTGTAAAATTAAAGGAATATCAACAGACAAGATTAATGAAAAGTTAACAACTGTAAATCTTTTTGAAAGAAGAGACAGTAAATTTAAAACCTTTTCTTTAGGGATGAAACAACGTTTAGCCATTGCTTCTGCACTGCTAAATGATCCTGAAATTTTAATTTTAGACGAGCCTACAAATGGCTTAGATCCTCAAGGGATTCATGAAATCAGAGAAATTATTAAAGAAATTGCAGCAAACGGAACAACAATTTTATTAGCCTCTCACCTTTTAGATGAAGTAGAAAAAGTGTGTTCTCATGTGGTTGTTATTAGAAACGGTGTAAAACTATACAGTGGTCGCGTAAATGAAATGACAGCATCTAAAGGTTTATTCGAATTAAAAGTTGATGAAAATGAAGAAAAACTAATTGAGCTTTTAAAACAGCACTCTGCAATTGATAAAATAAATAAAGAGCACGAAACCTTCATAGCTACTTTAAATACCGAAATTTCATCAACAGAAATAAATGAATACTTATTTAAAAACGGACTTGTTCTATCACATTTAGTAAAGCGTAAACCTAGCTTAGAGCAACAATTTTTAGATTTAACAAGCAACAACTAATCAATTAATACATCTGTTCTAGTGCATCATTTCTCTACTCGAGAGCAATCGATAACTAATTCAACAAAAAACACATAACATAATGCTAAGATTATTAACCATAGAGTTTCATAAATTAAAACATAATAGGGCTAGTAAAGTTTTATCACTCATCTATTTTGGTTTACTAACTTCAATCGCATTAATTGCTGCCATAAAATTTGAATTTGGAAATTTTAAATTGCATTTAGCAGATGCTGGAATCTTCAACTTCCCTTACATTTGGCACTTTAATACATACATGGCTGCAATACTTAAGTTCTTTTTATTACTTGTAATTGTTTCTATGATGGCCAATGAATATAGTTACAAAACCTTAAAACAAAATTTAATAGACGGCTTAAGTAAAAAAGAATTCATACTATCAAAATTCTATGCAGTTATTCTTTTTGCATTGGTTTCAACCATTTTTGTTTTTGTAATTTCTTTAATCTTAGGGTTCGCTTACTCAGATTACAACGAATTATCAATTATTACGACAGATTTAGAATATCTGTTCGCTTTTTTTATAAAACTTGTTGCTTTTTTCTCTTTCGGATTGTTTTTAGGAATATTAGTAAAACGTTCTGCATTTGCAGTAGGTGCAATGTTTGTTTGGTTGATTATAGAAAGCATATTTAAAGGATATTTATTTTGGACTTTTCAAAACGCAGAAAACACCACAGAAAAAGTAAATAGAATCATGCAATTCTTACCTTTAGAATCAATATCTAACCTTATAAAAGAACCTTTTTCTAGATTAAATGCCGTAAAATCTGCAGCAAATATGATGGGAGAAACTTTTACTAAAAGTTATGCTGTAGAATTTTCCACAATTTTAATTGTTTCATTTTGGACATTTATCTTTATTTATTTGTCTTTTGTATTGTTAAAAAAGAGGGATTTATAATACTTTTTAAATATATTTGACGTTTATACATGAAATTTCGTCAAATGAAGAAACTACTACCTTTTATACTCTTATTTTTTGCATTAAATACATTTTCTCAAAAAGAAGCTAACTTTTGGTATTTTGGAAATAAAGCTGCTCTAGATTTTAATTCAGGTACTCCTGTTCCTGTTGCTGGTAGCGAACTTAATACCACAGAAGGTTGTTCTTCTTTTTCTAATGCAAATGGAGAATTATTATTTTATATTGGAGCTCCAACTCCTAGCACATCAAACTTAACGGTTTGGAACAAGAATAATTCACCAATGCCAAATGGAGTCGGTATAAAAGGAGATGCATCTAGTTCTCAGTCGGCTCTTACAGTTCCCGCTCCTGGAAGACCTGATATATATTATTTATTTACAGTAGGGGCACAATCTAGTGGTAATGCTGGTTTTTTCTACTACACCATAGATATGACTGCAAACGGAGGTTTAGGTGATATTGTTGCAGGACCAGTTATTTTAGGAAATGCAGCAGACCACCCAACATGGACTGAAAAAGTAACAGCTGTTAGAGCAGATGCTTGTAATACTTTTTGGGTAATTTCTTCACATGAAAGTAATTTTTACGCATACAAAGTAGACAATTCTGGTGTAGATATAGCAAACCCAAAAATTAGCCATATCCCAGGATATAACGCAAGTGACCCTAGAGGGTATTTAAAAGTTTCTCCTGACGGTACAAAATTAGTAGCCGCAAATATGGGCGGAGGTACTTTTATTTTTAACTTTAATGACGTTACAGGTGAAGTTACAAACTTTGATACTACAACATCAAATAATCCAAAATCACTAGACATTAGTGGGGATGGATATGGAGTAGAATTTTCTGTATCTAGTAGAAAACTATATATCTCTACGGGAGCTTTTAATAATTCTACAGAGAATTTATATCAATTTGATTTAACCAAAACTACTATTACAGATTTAAATGCTTCTAGATTTTTAGTCCATAGCTATTTTAATACTAGAGGTGCCTTACAATTAGGTCCAGATGGTAAAATTTATTGGACAAGTGATGGTTCTCGAAACATAAGTGTAATTAACAATCCTGATCAAACGGGAGCTGCTTGTAATTACTCTCACCAAACTGTTAGGGTTGGTAATGGAACTGAAGTAGCCACACAAGGACTACCTCCATTTATATCTTCTTTATTATTACCAATTGAAATTACAGATTCTGGAACAGGTGACGTAATTAACAATCAAGATTTAGCATTTTGTGTTGGCCAAGACAAAACAATTGTTTCTGAAACTGTAGTTGGTGTTAACAAAACATATGAATGGACATTTGACAACGGTACGACTAGCTCAGTAATTAGCAATACACCAGACTTAGTTTTAACCAATTTATCACCAGCAAATAATGGTATTTATTCATTAAAAATTGAATTAACAGATGCTTGTGGAAACATCACACAGTACAATGGTACTTTTAATATCGAAGTTTTCGAAACTGCCGTAGCAACAAAACCAGTAGACATCGATTTCTGTGATACAGACAGAGACGGATTTAATAGTTTTGATCTACAAACCGATAAAACTGCAGAAATTCTTGATACTTTAGACCCAACAATTTTTGAAGTTTTATATTTTGATACTTTAGCAAAAGCAACCGATAATGCGCTAGGAACAGAGTTACCAAATCCATATACAAATCCAACAGCTTTCAGCTCACAAACTATTTATGCTCGTGTGCACAATAAAAACGCTCCAAATGCTTGTTTTGACATTACAGATTTTAAATTATCCGTAAATGACATCCCTGTTCCTGTGCAACCTACAGAATATCGTTTATGTGATGATACTGCTAGTGGTTCAGATATTGACAATAAAAGTCTCTTTCTATTAAGCACAAAAGATGCTGAGGTTTTAGGTACCTTAGATCCTTTACAATACAATGTGTCTTATCATACCTCTTTGGCAGATGCACAAACAAGCAGCGCTACAAACCCTATTGATAAAAACAACGGATATGAAGTAACCAACTCGCAACAAGTATTTGTTCGTGTAGAAAATGTAGACAATACCAATTGTAATGCTATTTCTGACGATACTGCAGGAAGTACTTTTATGTCTTTTCAATTAATTGTAGATCCTTTACCTGTAGTCAATACAGCTCAACTTATTCAATGTCATAACAATCCTGATTTAACAACAACGGTTAATTTAAAATTAGCAAATCCTAATATTTCTACGAATCATACAAATGAAGTTTTTAGATATTTTCCTACGCAAGCAGATGCTATTGCTGAAAGTAATGAAATAACGGGTACAGACATAGAAACATATCCTGTTACGGCAAATGGTGAAGCTTGGGTTAGAGTCATTTCTTCACAAAATTGTTATCGTATTGCTAAAATTGAAATAACGGTAAACTTTAGTGCTGATCTTAATACCCTATTCCCTTTTAATGATACATATACACAATGTGATGATTTCTTAGATGCTGACGGTAATGATACGGCTGCTAATTCTGATACTGATGGAATTTCAACATTTGATTTTAGTGATGCTACCAATGATATCAAAGCATTATTCCCTGCTGCTTCACAACCTGATTTAGAAGTCTATTATTATGAAACTGATGCCGATAGAGATGCTTCTATTAATGATATCAATAGTGAAATTGCCAATCATAGAAACAACAACGATCCTACATACGCACATAATCAAACTATTTATGTGAAAATTGTTAATAAAAACAACAATGGTTGTGCCGGAACTGCTAATATCTTTTTACAAGTAAATTCTGTACCTGTTGCCAATATTCCTTCTAATTTTGAATTCTGTGATGATGCTATTTCTGGAAGTACTACTGATGGAGAAAACATTGGAATCAACCTTCGTGATAAAGTTTCTGAAATTTTAGGAGTAACTCAAACTGAAGCTGATTATATAGTAACATTTCACACTTCTCTTACAGATGCGAATGATCTTTCTAGTAACGGAATTGCAAACGATACCGACTTTAGAAACTCAGCGCCTGCTGGATTTACTACTGGAGATGTGAGTGAACAAGAAATCTTTGTTAGAGTACAAGACAGAAGTGCAAACCCTACTTGTTACAACGCTAACAGCGCTTCTTTTAAAGTCATTGTCAATCCATTACCTGTCGTTACTGCAATTACGCCTTTACCTTTCTGTGATATTCCTAACGCTACAGATGCAGATCCGAGAAACAGAATTGCACAAAACATCGATTTAACTTCCAAAGTACCAGAAATATTAAATGGTAGAACAAATCATAGGGTTGCTTTTTATACATCATCACAAAATGCAATCAATGGTGGACCGGAAATTGTTAATACAAATAATTATGAAAATGATCCTGCTTTAACAACCTTCCCTGCTGACTTTAACACAGATGATCCTGGTTCGCAAACCATTTTCTATAAAGTAATCGATCAAACAGGAACGCAATGTGAATCGGTATTTGCTACTTTTAATTTGTTGATTTATCCTGAACCTAATATCCCAGTAAACATCTCTAATTATACAGATTGTGATAACACTTCTGACTCTTTTAATGATGATGACAATGGTATTAATGGAGACATCTCTTTAAAAAATAAAATCCCTGAAATTCTTGCCAATTATCAACCAAGCGAGTTTAACGATTTTAGTGTAACTTTTTATACATCTCTTGCGGATGCTGAATCTGGAGATACATCACTTGCTTTAAATGAAGATGCCTATCAAAATGCTTCTAACAACGAAACCATTTATGTGCGTGTAGAAAATGTTAAAAACACACCGATTGTATGTGTGAACACAAATTTGTCTTTCAACATCAATATAAAACCATTACCTAGCTTTACAGTGATGGGAGAAGAAGGCATAGACGATCCACAAATAATTTGTTTAAATAATTTACCATTAACTCTTGAAGCGGAAAATCCGGGAGCTATTTATGATTATCAATGGACCGATGACACTGGTAACCCATTAGGAAACGCAAGTACTTTAAATGTTACAACAGGCGGTAAATACATTGTAACGGCTTCTGATCAATCTCCTGACGGATGCTCTAGAACCAGAACTATTATTGTAAAAGAATCTAATATCGCGGTCTTAGAAGAAAGCTTTATTACCATTATTGACGAATCTAATAATATTGGTAGTCAAGATAATATCTCTATTTACATCAATACTATTGACAATGATTTAGGGCCTGGTGATTATCAATTTGCTATCTTTAATAATGATAATAATGTAAGAATCCCATCTATTGGATTCCAAGACCAACCTCTTTTTGAAAACTTAGAAGGTGGTATTTACACCATTATTGTAAATGATAAAAATGGATGTGCGCCTGATACTACTTTATTAGTCTCTGTGATTCAATTCCCTAAATTCTTTACTCCTAATGGTGATGGTACAAATGATACTTGGCTAGTAAAAGGAGCTAATCAAACCTTCTACCCTAATGCTAAAATAAATATCTTTAATAGATTTGGTAAATTAGTTGCACAAATACCTATAGATAGTCAGGGGTGGAATGGTGCTTATGGAGGAAAAATACTCCCTTCTGATGATTATTGGTACGACATAACTCTCGTTCCTGCAAATACAAACAAACCGACAATACACAAAAAAGGAAACTTCTCTCTGTTGAGAAAATAAGGATATAAATTTTAAAAAAAAGGGCTACAATTAATTTTGTAGCTTTTTTTTATGCTTTACACTCAATAAACTTTATTTTATTAGCAAATAGTTTTAAGTTATTATTATTTTAGCTTTTTACAATCTAAATACATGAAATTTTTTAAAAATATAGTACCCCTTTTATTTTTTATTTTTACAATAAGTATATTCTCACAAAATGGTTCACCAACATGTGATGGTGCAGAACCTGCATGTTCAGACGCAACTGGTGTCAAGATATTCCCAAATGTAACTGGGGTCGCAAGTCAAGGAGATTTTGGTTGTCTACAAGATTCTCCTAACGGAGCTTGGTTTTTTATAAAAGTTGATCAAACAGGTGAATTAAAATTTAATATTATACAAAACACACAATTTGACACGAATGGAAATCCAATCGGTTCTCCAATTGATGTCGATTTTGTTGCTTGGGGACCTTTTGATAATCCTGACTCAAATTGTACAACTTTAGCAAACAGATGTATTGGGGGAAATTGCCCTGATAATACAGCTGATCCAAATTTTTACATTAATGATCAAGATGGTACTAATATTATAGACTGTAGTTGGTCTAATCAATCTGAAGAAAGTTTTACTATACCAAATGCGGAAGCTGGTAAATATTACGTGCTTCTTGTTACTAATTGGGCTCCTGCAGGTAGTCCTGGAACTGCAGGTTTTATCAAATTAGAACAAACTAATTTTGGAGAAGCTGGAGCAGGTATTACAGACTGCTCTATTATTGTAGGAGAATTAGGCGAAGACCAAAATGTATGTAAGGGTACTCAAGTAGATTTAGATGGTACTCCAGCAACAGGAACCGTAGATACTTATGAATGGCAATTAGACACAGGTAGTGGTTTCACTACCATTGCAGGACAAACTAATGCTACTTTAGAAATAACCAATGATATTTCTGGTATTTACAAAGTAATTGTTACAGATACAAATGGAGCTATAGGTCAAGACGAAGTAGAAATCACATTTTCAGAAATCCCAGTTGCAAATCAACCTAATGATCGTTCTATTTGTGATGCATCTGGTTTTCATCAATTTGATTTAGATACAGATATCACACCTCAAGTTTTAAATGGTCAATCTGCAACAGAATTCGAAGTTTTGTATTTCAACTCTATGGCAGAAGCAACCGCAAATGTTACAGGTACAGAATTAGCAAGTCCATATACAAATGCAACAGCTTTTCAAGGAGAAACTATTTATGCTAGAATTCAAAACAAAAACAATGCAACTTGTTTCGATATGACAAGTTTTGATATACTAGTAAGTGACATCCCTGTTCCTGTGCAACCTACAGAATATCGTTTATGTGATGATACTGCTAGTGGTTCAGATATTGACAATAAAAGTCTCTTTCTATTAAGCACAAAAGATGCTGAGGTTTTAGGTACCTTAGATCCTTTACAATACAATGTGTCTTATCATACCTCTTTGGCAGATGCACAAACAAGCAGCGCTACAAACCCTATTGATAAAAACAACGGATATGAAGTAACCAACTCGCAACAAGTATTTGTTCGTGTAGAAAATGTAGACAATACCAATTGTAATGCTATTTCTGACGATACTGCAGGAAGTACTTTTATGTCTTTTCAATTAATTGTAGATCCTTTACCTGTAGTCAATACAGCTCAACTTATTCAATGTCATAACAATCCTGATTTAACAACAACGGTTAATTTAAAATTAGCAAATCCTAATATTTCTACGAATCATACAAATGAAGTTTTTAGATATTTTCCTACGCAAGCAGATGCTATTGCTGAAAGTAATGAAATAACGGGTACAGACATAGAAACATATCCTGTTACGGCAAATGGTGAAGCTTGGGTTAGAGTCATTTCTTCACAAAATTGTTATCGTATTGCTAAAATTGAAATAACGGTAAACTTTAGTGCTGATCTTAATACCCTATTCCCTTTTAATGATACATATACACAATGTGATGATTTCTTAGATGCTGACGGTAATGATACGGCTGCTAATTCTGATACTGATGGAATTTCAACATTTGATTTTAGTGATGCTACCAATGATATCAAAGCATTATTCCCTGCTGCTTCACAACCTGATTTAGAAGTCTATTATTATGAAACTGATGCCGATAGAGATGCTTCTATTAATGATATCAATAGTGAAATTGCCAATCATAGAAACAACAACGATCCTACATACGCACATAATCAAACTATTTATGTGAAAATTGTTAATAAAAACAACAATGGTTGTGCCGGAACTGCTAATATCTTTTTACAAGTAAATTCTGTACCTGTTGCCAATATTCCTTCTAATTTTGAATTCTGTGATGATGCTATTTCTGGAAGTACTACTGATGGAGAAAACATTGGAATCAACCTTCGTGATAAAGTTTCTGAAATTTTAGGAGTAACTCAAACTGAAGCTGATTATATAGTAACATTTCACACTTCTCTTACAGATGCGAATGATCTTTCTAGTAACGGAATTGCAAACGATACCGACTTTAGAAACTCAGCGCCTGCTGGATTTACTACTGGAGATGTGAGTGAACAAGAAATCTTTGTTAGAGTACAAGACAGAAGTGCAAACCCTACTTGTTACAACGCTAACAGCGCTTCTTTTAAAGTCATTGTCAATCCATTACCTGTCGTTACTGCAATTACGCCTTTACCTTTCTGTGATATTCCTAACGCTACAGATGCAGATCCGAGAAACAGAATTGCACAAAACATCGATTTAACTTCCAAAGTACCAGAAATATTAAATGGTAGAACAAATCATAGGGTTGCTTTTTATACATCATCACAAAATGCAATCAATGGTGGACCGGAAATTGTTAATACAAATAATTATGAAAATGATCCTGCTTTAACAACCTTCCCTGCTGACTTTAACACAGATGATCCTGGTTCGCAAACCATTTTCTATAAAGTAATCGATCAAACAGGAACGCAATGTGAATCGGTATTTGCTACTTTTAATTTGTTGATTTATCCTGAACCTAATATCCCAGTAAACATCTCTAATTATACAGATTGTGATAACACTTCTGACTCTTTTAATGATGATGACAATGGTATTAATGGAGACATCTCTTTAAAAAATAAAATCCCTGAAATTCTTGCCAATTATCAACCAAGCGAGTTTAACGATTTTAGTGTAACTTTTTATACATCTCTTGCGGATGCTGAATCTGGAGATACATCACTTGCTTTAAATGAAGATGCCTATCAAAATGCTTCTAACAACGAAACCATTTATGTGCGTGTAGAAAATGTTAAAAACACACCGATTGTATGTGTGAACACAAATTTGTCTTTCAACATCAATATAAAACCATTACCTAGCTTTACAGTGATGGGAGAAGAAGGCATAGACGATCCACAAATAATTTGTTTAAATAATTTACCATTAACTCTTGAAGCGGAAAATCCGGGAGCTATTTATGATTATCAATGGACCGATGACACTGGTAACCCATTAGGAAACGCAAGTACTTTAAATGTTACAACAGGCGGTAAATACATTGTAACGGCTTCTGATCAATCTCCTGACGGATGCTCTAGAACCAGAACTATTATTGTAAAAGAATCTAATATCGCGGTCTTAGAAGAAAGCTTTATTACCATTATTGACGAATCTAATAATATTGGTAGTCAAGATAATATCTCTATTTACATCAATACTATTGACAATGATTTAGGGCCTGGTGATTATCAATTTGCTATCTTTAATAATGATAATAATGTAAGAATCCCATCTATTGGATTCCAAGACCAACCTCTTTTTGAAAACTTAGAAGGTGGTATTTACACCATTATTGTAAATGATAAAAATGGATGTGCGCCTGATACTACTTTATTAGTCTCTGTGATTCAATTCCCTAAATTCTTTACTCCTAATGGTGATGGTACAAATGATACTTGGCTAGTAAAAGGAGCTAATCAAACCTTCTACCCTAATGCTAAAATAAATATCTTTAATAGATTTGGTAAATTAGTTGCACAAATACCTATAGATAGTCAGGGGTGGAATGGTGCTTATGGAGGAAAAATACTCCCTTCTGATGATTATTGGTACGACATAACTCTCGTTCCTGCAAATACAAACAAACCGACAATACACAAAAAAGGAAACTTCTCTCTGTTGAGAAAATAAGAAAAATTATATTTATTAACATAAAAAACTAAAAAGAAGGTACATTTATCATTATTTTTAGTTTTTAAAATAATAATCCTGAAAAAAAAAATTTACATATTATTAACATTAATAAGCCTCAATGTTTTTTCTCAAAGAGAAACTGATTATTGGTACTTTGGTGATAAAGCTGGATTGCATTTTAATGCAGGAAATATAGACGTTCTAAATGATAGTCAAATGACTGTTTTAAGAGGTTCTTCTAGTATTTCAGATCCTCAAGGAAATTTATTATTCTATTCAGACGGAGAAACTATTTGGAATAAAAATCACGAAATAATGATTAATGGAGAGGGTTTGTTTGGTGATCTAGGAAACACACAATCTTCAATCATAATACCAAAACCAAACAGTACCAACACTTATTATATTTTTACTACTCAAAAAGAAGAAAAAAGCAACCCTTTAGTTTATCCAGGTATTTATCACTCAGAAATTGAATTTTCTAATACATACCCTTTAGGAAGAGTAAAGTTTAAAAATATGAGAATTGCTAACTCTACAACCAATAAAATCACAGCTGTACATCACAAAAATGGAGAAGATATCTGGGTAATTAGCTACGGTAGCGATTCTTATCAAGGTGTAAATGATATTTTTTATGCTACATTAATTACAAAAGATGGTGTTAATAGATCGCCTATTAATTCTCAAATTGAACATTTAAAATTTAACACAAGTCTTCCTGGAGAAATGAAAGCTTCTCCAGATGGCAGTAAAATAGCATTATATAATGATGGTGTTATCTATCTATTAAATTTTAATAACGAAACTGGAGAATTAACTAAAAATAAATTCACGACCATTGCAGAGTTTGTAGGCGGATATAGTAGTTATGGCTTAAGCTTTTCTCCTGATTCTAAACTTTTATATTATTCTGCTAACTACGCAGATCGTAATGGAAGTAGCTACAGAATAATGCAATTACCTCTAGATCATCCTGATGAATACTATAAAGGAGAACCTATATTTATTACAGAACCAAATAGGTTGTCTGCTTCTATAAATTTAGGATCAGATGGTAAAATATACGTAGCTCAAGTATTCTACGAAAGTCTTTATGATGAAAATGATACCTATCTTGGCTTTGAATTTTTACCAATTAAAACCATTGGAGTTATAAACGAACCAAATAAGTTAGGAGTTGCTGCAGATTATACCCACGATGTAATCAATTTAGAAGATGGATTTTCTTTTAGAGGTTTACCTAACTTTATTCAATCTTACTTTAGAAACAGAATAGTAAGCGAAAATACATGTGTTACAGATACTTTTCATTTTAGCCTTGATGCATACAATCCCATAACAGCAGCTAATTGGGATTTTGGAGATGGTAATGGTTTTACGTCTACAGATCTTAATACTAGTTATCAATATGCAACTCCAGGAAAATATATAGTTACATGTATAGTAACTATTAACGGAACCGATATTCCTTTTTACAAAGAAATAGTGGTATATCCTTTACCAGAAGTAACTCCAGATCAAGAGTTAATTCAATGCGACATAAATAATGATGGTGTAGATTATTTTAACTTATTTAATATTGCAGATAAAGTTGTTAGAAACCCAATTAATACAAATTTTATCTTTTACAGAAATAGAACCGATGCAGAGAATAACCAAAACAGCATTGCAAATCCTGAAGCTTTTGAAAACGAAAGCAATCCGCAAGAACTATTTGTAAGAGTAATTTCCGATAAAGGTTGCGCAAGTATTACCAACTTTTTTATTGAATCTAAATTTGTTTCGCTAGGTAATATTGATGAAATGTTTACCTGTGATAGCTCTGACCAACTTAACGGAGATTCAAATGGAGCTTTCGATTTAAGAGAAAAAAGAAGAGAAATTAGACAAAACTTTAGTTTAGATAATACAAATAAAATTCGTTTTTACCCTACCTTAATAGACGCACAAACAACTAGCAATCTTCTTCCAGAATATTTCATATCACCTTCTACAACAATCTATGTTAGAGTTGATAATGATTTAGGCTGTGGAGGTATGGAACCTATTAGTCTTACGGTAAACACAGCTCCAATTATCAACCTAAATGATAGTTATACCATATGTGATATTCCTTCACAACACCCTCCTATTATTTTAGATGGAAATTCTTTTAACCATAGATACGAATGGAAAGATGAAAATGGAAATATCATCAGCACAAACAGAGAGTATACTTTAAATACAACAGGAAATTTTAGTTTGACTGCATATAGAACCGAAAATGGCATAGAATGTTCTAGTGATAAAGAATTTACAGTCATTAATCCTGATGCAGCTATTTTTAATCAAATAATTGTAGATACAGAAACAGAAAACAACACCATTTTTGTAAGTCTTAATGGAAATAGCAACTATGAATTTTCTTTAGACAATACATCCTTTTTTGGCAATGGTTTAGATTACACTTTTAACAATGTTAATCCTGGTTTAAGAACCATTTATGTAAGAGATTTAAATAATTGTGAACCTCCTATACAAACAAATGTCTCTGTTATTGGATATCAAAAATTTTTCACGCCTAATGGAGACGGTAATAATGATTACTGGAACGTAAAAGGTTTAGATAGTACTTTCTTTAAATCTGTGAAAATAATTATTTTCGATAGATTTGGAAATATTGTTCATACCATAACAGAATTTGGCACTCAAGGTTGGGATGGAACTTATAATGGAAAATTATTAACGTCTAATAGCTATTGGTTTAAAGCAGAAATTGTAGACTTAGAAGATAACCATATTAATGAATCTGGAAATTTTAGTTTAGTTAGAAAATAACACCATTTTTCATACGTTTTGTATAGTATGAAATTTATATTAATAATAAGAGCTTATACTTTTAAAAGAGTTTCATTAACAATAAAGGAGTTTTTATAAATTAAACATGAAATGAAAAAATCTACTTTATTACTACTACTTTTAATTATCAATTATAATTTGTTTTCCCAAAACGAAACAAACAATTGGTATTTTGGAAATAAAGCGGGGTTAGATTTTGACCAAGGAGATGTACGCGTTCTAGAAGATGGAGTAATGGATACACCTGCAGGATGTACAACAATTTCTGATAAAAATGGAAATTTATTGTTTTATACTAACGGAGAAACTATTTGGAACAAAAACCATACCGTAGTAGATGATGGCTCAGGTTTAACAGGGCAAACCACAAACATGCAATCTAGTTTAATTATTCCTAAACCTGGGAGTGATAGTATTTTTTACATATTTAGAACTAGAAGCGAAAACTCTACTCCTGATAATTTAGGAAACTTCTTTGCTCCAGGAATTTATTTAACCGAAATAGAAGTATCAAATAATTTTCCTCTTGGAAAAATCATTAGAAAAAATGCCTATTTAATTCACTCCGCATCATCAGAAAAATTATCGGCAGTTCATCATAAAGACGGTAAATCTATTTGGTTAGCTACTTTAACCAACCCAGATGAATCTGATGAAGAAGCAATGAATAATTTGGCAATCTATAAAATTGATGAAACAGGACTTGTCTGGATTCCAATTAGAACTGTTTTAGACAACCCCATTCCAGCATTAGGTACAATGAAATTTTCTCCCAACGGAAAAAAACTTGCCATTGCAGGAAAATCGAGTAATAACTATACTAGATATATTTACTTATATGATTTTGATAATGCTACAGGTCAATTAACAGAGAACTATAAAATTAGCCCAGATCCTTTTGGAGCAAAATTCTTACCAAATGGAATTGAGTTTTCTCAAAATTCAAAAATGTTGTACTACATGTATACAAATAGCTCTAAATCTATCTCTGGTGTTATACAATACGATTTAACCCCAAACCTAAGCACAGATCCTAAAACTTACCTTTATTATGAAGAGGGTTTAATAGATGGGTCTTTACAATTAGCAAATAACGGTAAGATATATGTTACGCTATCATATTACGGAGATGAAGAAGGAGAAACCATATCAGGAGATTATTTAGATGTAATCGAAGAACCAAATAAAGCTGGTTTTCAAAGTAATTATAGACATCATGCAATAAATCTTAATTCTGGAGCTTCCAATCTTGGTTTACCAACGTTTATACAGTCTTATTTTGCTTCTAGAATAATCACAGAAAATAAATGTATTGGAGAATTAATTTCTTTTGAGGCAGAATCTTTTACTGATATTCAATCTATTTCTTGGAATTTTGGAGATGGAAATACCTCTATACAATTAAACCCAAGTCATTTATATGGAGCAAGTGGTACTTATACTGTAAAAGCAGAACTTACACTTCATACAGGTGAAATTATTACCGTTTACAAAAAAGTTACTGTTTATCCTCTACCTGATGTAATTCCTAATGAAAGATTAGTGCAATGTGATACAGACAACAACGGTGTAGATTATTTTGATTTGTTTGATATTGGTCCTAAAGTGGTAATAGATGTCATCGATAAAAGTTTTGTTTTTTACAGAAATAGAACCGATGCAGAAAATGACCAAAACAGTATTGCAAATCCTGAAGCTTTTGAAAACGAAAGCAATCCGCAAGAATTGTTTGTAAGAGTAATTTCTAAAGAAGGCTGTGCTAGCATTACCAACTTTTTTATTGAATCTAAATTTGTTTCGTTAGGTAATATTGATGAAATGTTTACTTGTGATAGCTCCGATCAAACAAACGGCGACTCCAAGGGGGCTTTTGATTTAAGAACAAAAAGAGCTCAAATTAAACAAAATTTTGGTTTAGATAATACAAATAGAATTCGGTTTTACCCTACCTTAATAGACGCACAAACAACAAATAATTTGCTTCCAGATAATTTCATTTCACCTTCTACTACAATCTATGTTAGGGTAGATAATGAATTAGGTTGCGGAGGTATGGAACCCATAAAACTTACGGTAAACAAAGCTCCGATTATCAATCTTAGTGATAGTTATACCATATGTGATATTCCTTCACAACACCCTCCTATTATTTTAGATGGAAATTCCTTTAACCATAGATATGAATGGAAAGATGAAACCGGAAACATTATCAGTACAAATAGAGAATATACATTAAACACCATTGGTAGTTTTAGCTTAACCGCTTATAGAACCGAAAATGGTATAGAGTGTTCTAGCGATAAAGAGTTTACGGTTATCAATCCAGATTCGGCTGTTTTTCAAGAAATAATTGTAGATACAGAGACAGAAAACAACACTATTTTCGTAAGGCTTTTGGGGAATAGTAACTATCAATTTTCATTAGACAACATAACTTTTTTAGGCAATGGCTTAGAACATACATTTAACTATGTAAATCCAGGAGTTAGAACAGTATATGTTAGAGATATCAATAATTGCGAACCTCCAGTACAAACCAATGTATCTGTAATTGGTTACCAAAAATTTTTCACTCCAAATGGCGATGGAAACAATGATTATTGGAATATCAAAGGTATAGATAGTACTTTTTTTAAATCTGTGGAAATAATTATTTTCGATAGATTTGGAAATATTGTTCATACCATAACAGAATTTGGAACTCAAGGTTGGGACGGAACTTATAACGGAAAATTATTATCGTCTAACGGTTACTGGTTTAAAGCAGAAATTACAGATTTAGAAGATAACGTTATTAAAGAGTCTGGAAATTTTAGTTTAGTTAGAAAGTAATAATCTTTTTTCAACCTGTATTTTACCCTATGGAATTTAAACTAGTATCAGAATTCTCTCCTACAGGAGATCAACCACAAGCTATAAAAGAACTCGTTAAAGGGATAAATGAAGGAGAAAAATTTCAAACTTTATTAGGAGTTACGGGTTCTGGAAAAACATTTTCTGTAGCAAATGTTGTCAAAGAAGTAAAAAAACCAACTCTGGTATTAGCTCATAACAAAACATTAGCTGCGCAATTATACTCAGAGTTCAAACAATTCTTCCCAGAAAATGCTGTAGAATATTTTGTTTCTTATTATGATTATTATCAACCAGAAGCATACATTCCTGTTACGGGAACCTATATAGAAAAAGATTTATCTATTAATGATGATATAGAACGTCTGCGTTTAAGCACCACTTCTTCCCTACTTTCTGGGCGTAGAGATGTATTAGTCGTTGCTTCCGTATCTTGTTTATATGGTATAGGAAACCCAGTCGAGTTTAAGAAAAACGTAATTCCTATTCATGTAGATCAACAAATAGCCAGAACAAAATTTTTACATCAATTGGTTCAAAGTTTATATTCTAGAACCGAAGTAGAAATTAAAAGCGGAACCTTTAAAGTTAAAGGAGATGTCGTTACCATATATCCTTCGTATGGAGATAATGGATACAGAGTGCATTTTTTTGGAGATGAAATTGAAGAAATAGAATCTTTCGACTTAGAAAGTAACACTGTTTTAGAAAACTTTCAAGAACTTACTATTTATCCAGCAAACTTGTTTGTTACCTCTCCAGATGTCTTGCAAAATGCCATATATATGATTCAAGAAGACATGGTAAAACAAGTAGATTACTTCAAAGAAATTGGCAAGCACCTAGAAGCAAAACGTTTAAAAGAACGTACAGAATTCGATTTAGAAATGATTAGAGAGTTAGGTTATTGTTCTGGTATAGAAAACTATTCTCGTTATTTAGATGGTAGAGAACCAGGTACGAGGCCTTTCTGTTTATTAGACTATTTTCCAGATGACTATCTAATGATTATCGATGAAAGTCACGTAACAATTCCACAAACACATGCCATGTATGGCGGAGATAGAAGCAGAAAAGAAAACCTAGTAGAATATGGGTTTCGTTTACCTGCTGCTATGGACAATCGTCCTTTAAAATTCGATGAATTCGAAGCAATTCAAAATCAAGTAATATACGTTTCTGCTACACCAGCAGATTACGAGCTAGAAAAAACAGAAGGTGTTTTTGTAGAACAAGTCATCCGACCTACTGGTTTACTAGATCCCATAATAGAAATTAGACCTAGTTTAAATCAAATAGACGATTTAATTGAAGAAATTCAAATAAGAGTAGAAAAAGACGAACGTACTTTAGTTACAACTCTTACCAAAAGAATGGCAGAAGAATTGACAAAATACTTAACAAGGGTTGCCATACGCTGTAGATATATACATTCTGATGTAGATACTTTAGAGCGAGTAGAAATTATGCAAGATTTACGTAAAGGGTTATTCGATGTTCTTATTGGTGTTAACCTTTTAAGAGAAGGATTAGACTTACCAGAAGTATCTTTGGTTGCTATTTTAGACGCAGATAAAGAAGGTTTTTTACGATCTCACCGTTCTATAACGCAAACCGTTGGTAGAGCCGCAAGAAACGTAAATGGTTTGGCTATTTTATATGCCGATAAAATAACCAACAGCATGCAAAAAACAATTGATGAAACAGATAGAAGGCGAGAAAAACAAATCGCATACAACACAAAAAACAATATCACTCCTACTCAAATCAATAAAAAGATAGATGATACCTTATCTAAATCTGCTGTTTCTAGTTATCATTACGACAATGCAAAACAAAAAGCTGCAGAACAAGATTTACAATACTTACCAAAAGAAGAAATAGAAAAACGCATTAGAGACACCCGTAAACAAATGGAAGCCGCAGCAAAAAGCTTAGACTTTATTGTAGCAGCACAACTACGAGACAAAATTGCGCTATTAAAAGAAAAACTATAAATTATTGTAATAATGAAGAAGTCAATTACATTTTTTTCTTATTAACACTCATAATAAGCACTTACTCACAAGATAAAAAAATACTTTTTTCAAACGAAAACTTAAGTACACTTACCAAAGAAGAATATAAAAGCAATCTTTCCAAAATAAAATTCTATGAATTCAAAATTAAAAATATTACAATATTTTCCTTTTTTTATTTAAATTGCCGCATTAACTAAATTAGGTAGCCTTCTTTTTTTTTAACAAAAAGCACACTCCCTTTTTATAAAACCATTATAATTATGTATAAAAATTCTATGAAAAAAGTAATCTTAACATCTCTATTTTTCTTACTCACCATCTCCTTAGTAAACGCACAAGACAAAGTCTTTAAAGCAAAAGAGAAAGTTGAGGTAAAACTAGAAGGAAGATGGATAGAAGGTACCTATATAAAAAACTTTGGAGTCATTTACAGTAACATGAAAAAAAAGCCCCATAAAGTTAGTTATAAAACTACCTATTCAGAAGGTTCAAATTTTTTCGCAAACGTAGATATCCGTAAATACACCGGAACTATTAAACCACAATTATCTCCAAAAACACCACCAAACACAGTCAATACAAATAGGCTCGAAAACGAAATTATTGCAGAAATCAATCAGATGAGGGCAAACCCAAAAGCTTATGCAATTAAACTTTCTAAATTAAAAAGTAAATATGTAAAAGTTGATGGAAAATATTGGAGTTTAGACCTTCCTAACGAAGGAGGGATTTACTTAGGAAAAACAGAGGAGGACAGAAGAGATCACGAAAAATGGTTAAACGAAACAATAACCAGTTTAAAGAACTCTCCTGTATTATCTAAATTAACAAAAAACAACCAATTAAGAACAGCTGCTAATTATTTAGCCTCAGATTACGGAAAAGTAAACGGGCAAAAACATCTTGATAGCAAAGGAAGAAGTGCTGCAGCACGTGCAAAACTAGCAGGATACAAATATGGAGCAAATGAATGTCTTACAGCTGGAAACGTAACTGCGTTTGGGTTTGTAGTTAGCTATTTAATAGATTGGAAAGTACAATCTAGAGGACATCGTAAAAACTTAATGAATCCTAATATTAATGACATTGGTGTAGCATGTCATTATTTCTCTAATAATAACGGTGGTTATATTAGAAATGTTATTCAAGGAGGATATAGAAGTGTTAAAAACACAACGATCACCAATAATAATAATAATAATAATAATAATAATAATAATAATAATATAGTTAATAACTCTAATTCAAAGAACACTCTATATGCGGGTCAATCTTTAACTGCAAATAAAACATTATATGCAGCTAATGGAGCTTATTATTTAAAAATGCAAGCAGACGGAAATTTATGTATATACCAAACAAAAGGAAACCGTTTCAATTGGTGTTCTATGGTACATGGGTTTAGTGGTGCCAGTTTAAAATTGCAAGCAGACGGAAATTTAGTTGTTTATGATGCTAAGAATGCTGCAAAGTGGTCTTCTAAAACTCATCCTTATTTTAATGCAAAATTTAAAGATTACAGAAAAAAACCTGTAAAATTAGTGTTAGAAAATAACGGAAAACTAAATTTATACTCTTCTTCTGGAACCATTGTTTGGTCTAATAAATAAAAATTACTATCCTTAAATAACTAATAAAAAAACCTTACCAATCTAACTGGTAAGGTTTTTTTAATAATCTATATAGTCTTTTACATAACTTTTATTTTAGTAAAAAAAAATGTTTTGTGTGTTTGATTTCAGTTATCAAACTTATTTTACAATACAATTTTTATAAATATTCATATAAATGTTTAGTATTAACTCTTATAAATTTTATTAACAGCAAGTATAAGATTTAAACATATACTAGTATAATAAATATAAAATACTAGTATAATTTTAAAAATATACTAGTATAAATTTTATAAAAATATAGTATTATTATAAAAAACATAGGTAAAGAGTTGTTTATTGTTTGGTAGCTTTTCTAAAAACAAATCAATTTTCTGTTCCCCAAGGAGCAGATGGAGTTTTTACTTCTTTTGTTAAATCAAACTTAACAGAAAAAAACCGTTCACTTCCTATTCTTCGTAAATTATAGGTAAAACTTGTTTTATCTATAGAAACCCACCAAATATTAGTAGCAGCTGCAGGAATTAAAGCTGCTGTTTGTTTATCTGCAGGAAAAACCTGAAGATGATCTAAACCAACATTAGCGCTTATACCTCCATATTGGGTAATTTTATCTTCTGATCCGTCTATATGTCTATGATCGTGTTTTAATTGAATCAAATGATCATCGTTCATTGTAAAAATCCAAGTCCTAGATTTATCATCACCAACAAAAAAAGGAACTCTAATCGTATTTTCCGAACAAGAACGAACGTGCATCACTAATTTTTTGCCAGTAAAACCATCTCCTTCTTTACCTCCTGCAACTATTTTCCCTTCATAAGCTTTTCCACAGTGTTCTTTTAAAGTATTCCAAAATACCTCAGAATTTGTCAAGTCTTGTGCAATTAGTTGTAATGGAAATAAAATAAAAAATACAATTTTTTTCATAAATAATTAATTTAATAATAATCACTAATATAAGTAATAATTAAATAAACCTACTCAAGTACCTATCAACACAGATTAAAGGCAAATTAAGTATTCTCAATTACATATATCCTAAGCTTTAGTAAAAAAAGAAACGCCTTACAGAATATGTAAGGCGTTTTAAATATATGTAAACTTAAAAATCTTAAGCTTGTAAAACTTCTTGCACTTTATCAGCAGCTTCTTGAAACTCAGTAGCAGAAATAATTTCCATTCCACTATTGTCTATCAATTCTTTTGCTTCTTTAGCATTTGTTCCTTGTAATCTACAAATAATAGGCACATTAATCTTGTCTCCCATACTCTTATAAGCATCTACAACACCTTGTGCTACTCTATCACAACGTACAATACCACCGAAGATATTAACTAATATAGCTTTTACATTAGGATCTTTTAAAATAATACCAAAAGCAGTTTCAACTCTTTGTGCATCTGCAGTACCACCAACATCTAAAAAGTTAGCAGGCTCTCCTCCAGACTCTTTAATTAAATCCATGGTTCCCATTGCTAAACCAGCTCCGTTTACCATACAACCAACATTTCCATCTAAATCTACATAGTTTAAACCTGCAGCTTTCGCTTCAACCTCAATTGGATTTTCTTCTCTTAAATCACGCATTGCTGCATAATCTTTATGTCTATATAACGCATTTTCATCTAAAGAAACTTTAGCATCAACTGCCATAATTTTAGAATCTGATGTTTTCAATACAGGGTTAATCTCAAACATAGAAGAATCAGAACCGATATATGCTTTATATAAATTTGTAACAAATTTTGTCATTTCTTTAAAAGCTACTCCAGACAAACCTAAGTTAAAAGCAATTTTACGTGCTTGAAAAGGCATAATTCCTAATAAAGGATCAATCTCTTCTGTAAAAATTAAATGTGGAGTTTCTTCTGCAACAGTTTCAATATCCATTCCACCTTCTGTAGAATACATAATCATATTTCTACCAGTAGCTCTGTTTAATAAAACAGACATATAATATTCTTCTGGCTCAGAATCTCCAGGGTAATATACATCTTCTGCTACCAAAACTTGGTTTACTAACTTTCCTTCTGCAGATGTTTGAGGCGTAATTAACATCATTCCAATAATATCATCAGAAATACTTTTAACTTCGTCTAAGTTTTTAGCCAACTTAACACCACCACCTTTTCCACGACCACCTGCGTGAACTTGTGCTTTTATAACGTGCCAACCTGTTCCTGTTTCTTCTGTAAGTTTTTTTGCAGCCTCAACTGCTTCTGCAGGAGTACTTGCAACAATTCCACGTTGAATTCTAACGCCAAAACTGTTTAAAATTTCTTTTCCTTGATATTCGTGTAAATTCATTTGTAAGAATATTGTTTAATGCTACAAAAGTACAAATTCAAAGATGAAATTTTATACATTTTTTTATAAAATAATTCTTAATTATAAATCATCTATACACTAGCCTTATTTAACAAATAGGCACCAAAAAAAGTTTTTATACTTTTGTTACCTTTTAAAGTTTAACCATCATTAATTTATTTTAAAATTTAATTAAGATCTTCTTTTTTGTAACACTTTCATTTTTAAAGTGTCTTTCTATTAATTAACACAGTTTTGTAACGAATTACCTTTATGCAATTCATACTTTAATTGTGTGTTTATAAAAAATCAACCAATTTATATGTTAAACAGAAATTTACTAATACTGATATTTTTAACTTATACCTATCAGTTATCCGCACAAAACAAACCAAATAGAAAGACTATTAAAACAGTAAGAGTTTCAAAAGCTCCTAAAATAGACGGTATTTTAAATGATGACGCTTGGAAAAATACTGAAGTGATTACAGATTTCGTTATTTTTAGACCCGATAACGGCAAACCTGTTTCTCGTGAATATCAAACAAGTGTTAAGGTTATTTATAATGATGATGCCGTTTATATTTCTGCGCAAATGAATGATCCGAACCCTAAAGAGATTCCTAAAGAATTTGCAATCAGAGACAATTTCAGTATATCAGATTTCTTCTTGGTTACCATAAATCCTAATGATGATGGTCAAAACCCTTTTGAATTTATTGTTCAAGCAACAGGAAATCAAGCAGATGCTAAAGTTTCTAACGGAAATGAAGATTTAAATTGGAGTGCGGTTTGGGAAAGCGCAGTTTCTACAGATCATAAAGGTTGGAATGTAGAAATGAAAATTCCTTATAGAGCTTTGCGTTTTGCGAACAGACCTATTCAATCTTGGGGATTTAATTTTCATAGAAGATTAGAAAAATTAAATACACAACACACTTGGACGCATGTTGATAATTCGGTAGGAAATTGGACTCAATATGATGGTTTAATTACAGATTTTAAAGACATCAAACCTCCTACAAGGCTAAACCTATACCCATACGCATCAGCAACGACAACAAGTTATAAAGGAAAATCAGAATTTGACTACAGTCTTGGTATGGATATAAAATATGGACTAACAGAAAACTTTACTTTAGATGCAACCTTAATCCCAGATTTTAGTCAAGTTGGTTTTGATAATGTAGTACTAAACTTAGGCCCTTTTGAACAACAATTTACAGAACAACGTCAGTTTTTCACAGAAGGAACAGAGTTGTTTAATAAAGGAAATCTTTTTTACTCTAGAAGAATTGGTAGTTCTCCAATAGATCAATTCAATGTTTCATCCACATTAATAGAACAAGATAATTTTGACAGTAATGGAAAAAGAGTAAACGAAGAAATTATAGATTATCCTACTAAGGTTACCATGCTAAATGCTGTAAAAATTTCTGGAAGAACAAAAAGTGGATTAGGAATTGGTTTTTTTAATGCCATTACAGAAAAAACACAAGCTACTATTAAAACTACAACAGAACAAACAAACGGAGGAGCAACTTCTAAAACTATTACTACAAGAAAAGAAGTTATTGATCCTTTCACCAACTTTAACATTTTAGTCTTAGACCAACAATTTAATCAAAACTCAACAGTATCTTTAATCAACACTAATGTTACTAGAAACGGAAGATTTAGAGATGCCAATGTTACTGCTTTAAACTGGCATATAGAAACCAAAGACAGTAAATACAATGTAGATGGTTCTGTTAAAATGAGTAATCTTTCAGACGATATCTACAATCCAAATACGGGATACACTTTTGACAATAGTTTTGGTTATAATTCTGGGAATTGGAACTGGGAATTAGGATACAACTTCGAAAACAAAGACTTTAATCCAAATGATTTTGGAATTCTTTTTAGCAATAACGAACAAACAATTTACGGTAGTGCAGGATGGACAACACTACAACCAACAAAAAGATTTAATAGTTACAACTTTAGCCTTTACAACCAGTTGAAATTTCAACATTTCTCTGGTATTTACACAGGATACGACCTAAGTTTAAGCTACAATGCACAAACTAGAAATCGCTTTTCTTATGGAGGAAACATAAACTACTCTACAGAAAGCAAGGACTTTTTTGAACCAAGACAAGGAACAACTAGTGGGGTATACTTTTTACAACCAGAAAGTAAAAACATCAATATCTACATTTCTACAAATTCTCAAAAGAAATTAGAATTAAATACAAGTGCTTATTACACAGGGTATACTAACAATCCTAAAACAGGTTACGGTTTTAGCATTGCACCACGTTATCGTTTTACAGACCAATTTTCTTTAACCTATAATATGAACTTTAACAAAACAAATAACGATCAAGGTTATATAGATGAAGTTGCTTCAGACATTATTTTTGGAATGAGAGATAGAAAAAGTTATACAAATACGCTTTCTGGTAAATATAGCTTTAGTACAAAATCTTCTTTAGCCTTAAGTTTTAGACATTATTGGGGATCTGTTAGTTACAATAGTTACCACACCTTAAATTCCGAAGGAAATTTAGACCCTAACAACACTTATAGTGGAGATGATGTGAATTTTAATAGCTGGAATTTAGATCTAAATTACGTATGGCAATTTGCTCCAGGAAGCCAACTAATTGCTTTTTACAGAAACTCCTTAGTTAATCAAGACAATAAATCTAATTTAAGCTTTTTCAATAATTTAGACAACCTTTTTAAACAATCACAAAGACATACCTTTTCTGTAAGATTGGTCTATTTTATAGATTACAATAAATTAAAGAATCTTTTCTAGTACTAAAAAAACAGAACATAAATTTTAAATTAAATCAGAAATACGCTTAGGTATTTCTGATTTCTTTTTTATACTTTCGTTACAAATAGCTAAGCATGATTATTAGTAAAAATATTCACAAATATTATGGTGAAGTAGAAGTTTTAAAAGGTGTAGATTTACACGTTAAAAAAGGTGAAATTGTAGCCATAGTAGGACCTTCTGGCGCAGGAAAAACAACTCTTTTACAGATTTTAGGAACTTTAGACAAACCTTTAAAAGAAGAAGATTTTGAATTATCAATCAATAATACATCTTTAAAAAATCTTTCAGATAAAGAATTGTCCTCTTTTAGAAATAATCATATTGGCTTTATCTTTCAGTTCCACCAATTATTACCAGAGTTTACAGCTTTAGAAAATGTTTGTATTCCCGCTTTTATTGGTAAAAAATCTAAAAAAGAAGCAGAAAGCAGAGCCAAAGAAATTTTAGCTTTTTTAGGATTATCACACAGAATACACCACAAACCAAATGAACTTTCTGGAGGCGAACAACAAAGAGTTGCCGTTGCCAGAGCATTAATAAACAATCCTGCTGTAATTTTAGCAGATGAACCCAGTGGAAACTTAGATAGTGAATCTGCAAAAAATTTACACGAATTATTCTTTAAACTTCGTGATGAATTTAACCAAACATTTGTATTAGTTACTCATAATGAAGAATTAGCAAATATGGCAGATAGAAAATTAACCATGATTGATGGTAAAATTATTTAATGCTACATGAAAAAATCTGAACTCAAAGAATTTTTAGACGAAAAAGTAATTCTCTATAACAACCCAAAGTTTATTGAGTCAGACCCCATACAGATACCTCATCGTTTTACAAATAAAGAAGATATTGAAATTGCCGCATTTCTAACTGCAACCATATCTTGGGGAAATAGAAAAATGATTATTAAAAACGCTTCTAAAATGATGGAATTATTAGATAATTCTCCTCATGATTTCATCTTAAATCACCAAGAAAAAGATCTAGAAACGTTTCAAAACTTTGTACATAGAACGTTTAATCACATCGATTTTCAACAATTTGTAAAATCTTTACAAAACATTTACAAAAAGCATACAAGTTTAGAAAATGTACTTTTAATTAAAGACAATTCTAACAATTATCAAAATTCAATTCATCAATTTAAAAAGATTTTTTTTGAAATTGATCACCAACAAAGAACCCAAAAGCACATTTCCGATCCCTTAAAAAATTCGGCAGCTAAGCGTATCAATATGTTTTTAAGATGGATGGTTAGAAATGACAAAGCAGGTGTTGATTTTGGTCTTTGGAAATCTCACAAGGCGTCTAATTTATCTTGTCCATTAGATGTTCATTCTGGTAATGTTGCAAGAAAGTTAAAACTACTTTTAAGAAAACAAAACGATTGGAAAGCGCTATCTGAATTAGACACTAATTTAAGAAAATTAGACAAATTAGACCCAGTAAAATACGATTTTGCGTTGTTTGGATTAGGAGTTTTTGAAAAGTTTTAATTAGAAATTAACAACTGTTTTTTTATCCTCTTTTTTGTAATACATTTAGACTTTAATAAAACCATAAATGCAATTTAAAAACCCTGAAGTTTTATATTTTTTAGCACTGCTAATCATCCCTATTTTAGTGCATCTTTTTCAATTACAAAAATTTGTAAAAGTTCCTTTTACAAACGTTGCTTTTTTGCAAAAATTAGCACAAGAAACTCGTAAAAGTTCTCGCATAAAAAAGTGGTTGATTTTATGTACAAGATTGCTTTTATTTTCTGCGATACTATTCGCTTTTTCTCAACCTTATTTTAGTGATAAAAAAACAAATAAAAATCAACATACTTTTGTATATTTAGACAATTCTTTAAGCACAAATACAAAAGGAGAAAAAGGAAATTTATTACAGGTGGCAGCGCAAGAAATTATAGAAAATTCTTCAGAAAAAGACAACTATTCCTTACTTACTAACAATAATTTTTATAAAGACATAAACCAACAAGAATTAAAAAACAGGTTACTAAATATAGAAAACACTTCTAAAAAATTAGACTTTTCGAATATTTTACTCAAAATATCTACTTTTCAAAAAAATAAAACTAACACTTCACGTAAAAGTATATTGATATCTGATTTTCAGAATACTTACAAAAAAATGTTTACAAATGTAACACCTGCTTTTTCCGCTATAAAACTTACAGCAACTCAAAAAAACAATATTTCTATTGACAGTGTTTACATTACAAACGAAAACACCAATAATTTCTTAATTAATGTAGTTATAAAAAATTACGGAGAGCAACAAAACAACATCCCTATTGCAATTTATGATCAAAAAAAATTAATTAGTAAACAGTCTTTTTCGATTGAAAGTAATACTGAAAAAATCATAAAATTCACAATTCAAAATCAAGCTGATTTTTTAGGAAAAATAACTTTAACTTTTAACGACACTTTTGATTTTGACAACACTTTTTATTTCAATATAAATTCAACTAAAAAAGTTAATGTTTTATCGATAGGAAGTAATGCCATTTTTTTATCAAAAATTTACACGAAAAACGAATTTAATTTCACAAATTACTCTCTAAAAAACATAAATTACAACATCCTCCAAAAGCAACAAATTATCATCTTAAATGAGCTAGAAAATATCCCGGAAATTTTATCAAAAAATATTCTTGATTTCTCAAAAAAAGGAGGAAGCTTAGTTATTATTCCAAATGAAAACTCCAACGTAAACTCCTACAATTCTTTTTTACAAAAACTAAATATTGGTAAAATTAAAACCAAAATTTCTGACACTTTAAAAATTACCAGCATCAATTATAATCATCCATTTTTTAAGAATGTATTTTCTAAAAAAGTAAGTAATTTTCAATATCCAATAATTAAAAACTACTACCCTATTTCCTCAAAAAATAGCAGTAAAATTATTTCACTAGAAAATAATTTAGCTTTCATCAGTCAAATTCAGAATACTAATAATAACATTTACTACATTTCAAGTGCCATCAATAGAAATAACAGCAATTTCTTAAACTCTCCTTTAATAGTACCTGTATTTTATAATTTTGCTAAATTAAGTTTTAAACATTCTCAGTTATATTATAGAATTGATAAAGAAAATAAGATTGATATTGAAACAAAGCTATCTAAAGACGAAATCGTATCAGTATCAAATTCGGATGCAGCTTTTATACCTATTCAACAAATACTTCAAAATAAAGTAACACTAACCACAAAAGAACAACCTTTAATAGCAGGGTTCTATTCTATTTTAAAAGAAAAAGACACTATAAAAACCTTGGCATATAATTATCCAAAAGAAGAAAGTTCAATGATTTTTATGGATGTTAATGAAATAACAAACAAAAACATCACAGTTTCATCATCTATCAAAGATGTTTTTCAAGAAATTAATAAAAAAAATGAAGTTCATTGGCTTTGGAAATGGTTTTTAGCATTGGCAATTGTATCTTTGTTGTTAGAAATTTTGATTTTAAAATTCTATAAACCATGACCACGCTTATAAAATCGGCAACGATTATAGACTCCTCAAGCCCTTATCACAATCAAAATAAAGACCTTTTAATTGTTGATGGGAAAATTAACAAAATAGCAGACTCTATTCCTTTTAAAAATGAATATAAACTTGTAGAAAAAGAAAACCTACATGTCTCATGTGGATGGTTTGACACAAGTGTTTCTTTTGGAGAACCCGGTTATGAAGAAAGAGAAACTATTAAAAATGGCTTACAAGTTGCCGCAAAAAGTGGATTTACAGCTGTTGCTTTAAATGCAAATACCAACCCAATAATAGACAACAAATCATCTGTTGAATATTTACTTAACAAATCTACAAATTCAGCTACTAAACTGTATCCTATTACAGCTTTAACTCAACAAAGTAAAGGAATAGACTTAGCAGAACTATACGACATGCAAAAACACGGCGCAATTGCTTTTGGTGATTACAACAAACCTATTGCAAATGACAACCTGATGAAAATTGCACTTTTATACGCTCAAAATTTTGATGGATTAGTACTCAGTTTCCCTAAAAACAATTCCATTGCTGGTGAAGGAATTGCTAACGAAGGAGTCAATAGCACTAAACTAGGTTTAAAAGGAAGTCCTGCTTTGGCAGAACACATTCAAATTGCTAGAGATTTATTTTTACTAGAATACACTGGAGGAAAATTACATATACCAACAATTTCAACTGCAAAATCTATAGATTTAATTAAAGAAGCAAAAAAGAAAGGGCTACAAGTAACTTGTAGTGTTGCAATACACAACCTATGTTTATCTGACGACGAACTTCATAGTTTTGACAGCAGCTATAAAACGAATCCGCCATTAAGAACCAAAAATGATATAAAAGCCTTACAAAAGGCTGTAAAATCTGGAATTATAGACATTATTACTTCAGATCATAACCCTATCGATATAGAACATAAAAAAGTAGAATTTAGCGAAGCTAAAGACGGAACCATTGGTTTAGAGAGTGCATTTGGAGCATTAAATACAATTTTTAAATTAGAAGATTTCATAGAAAGTATTACATCGAAACCAAAACAAATTTTTGGGATAGAAAGTAATTCAATTACAGAAGGAAATCCTGCGGAAATAACCTTTTTTAACCCAGAAACAGAATACATATTCAACAAAGAACATATTCTATCAACCTCTAAAAACAGTGCTTTCATCAACAAAAAAATGAAAGGACAAGTATATGGAGTTTTTGCAAATAACCAACTAATAATCAACTAATACATTATGGAAAACCAAACAGTTAACGAAGGAAAAGCTTTTGCAATTATTAGTCATTTATGGTTAATAGGACTTATTATCGCCATCTTTTTAAACAACAGCAAGAAAAACTCTTTTACAAGTTTTTATATCAAACAATCAATAGGAATTAACCTACTTTTAATTATTAACAAATGGTTAGTCTATGATATGATTGGTTCATTTATTGGTTGGGCTTTTGGTGTTGTTATTTTTATCCTTTGGTTAATAAGTATTATTGGCGCATTACAAGGAGAAGAAAAAACAATTCCAGTTATTGGAGGTCATTTTCAAGATTGGTTTAAAAACTTTTAATATTTATGAGCAATTTGCATTACCTTATTAGAGCACCAAAAATAACTATAGAAAACACACCTTTACTTATTCTTTTACATGGTTACGGAAGTAATGAGCAAGATTTATTCTCGTTTGCAGAAGAATTACCTAAAGAATTATTAATTGTTAGCGCACAAGCTCCTTTTTCTTTGGGATTTGGAAGTTATGCTTGGTATTCTATTAACTTTGATGATAAAAATGGTAAGTTTTCAGATTTAAAAGAAGCCAAAGAATCTTTAGATAAAATTGCTGTTTTTATTGATGAAATCAAGAAAAAATACAATACAAATCCTGATAAAACTTTTCTACTAGGCTTTAGTCAAGGTGCTATTTTAAGTTATTCATTAAGTTTTTTCTATCCTAATAAAGTACAACATGTAATTGCTTTAAGTGGATATATAAATACAGAATTATTACCCCAAACAATTTCTAAAGACATTAAAACTAGTTATTACTGCTCTCATGGCTCTGTTGATCAAGTATTACCTATAGATTGGGCAAGAAAAAGCAAACCTTTTCTAGATAACTTAGGCTTACAAAATGTATATTCTGAATATCCTGTTGGACATGGAGTTGCCCCACAAAATTTTTACAGCTTTAAAACATGGATTGAAGAGCGTTTATAACTTCTTTTGTTACAAAACCACATATACTACCCTACAGAAAACACCTTTTTAAAATTAAAAAAATCATAGACTCTTTTAAACTACCTTTGCATTAAAAATTATTCAATGCAATTTTCTGAATTACCCTTACATAAATCCATCTTAAAAGCAGTTGCTGAAGAAAGGTTTCACACACCAACTTTAGTCCAAGAAAAAACAATCCCTTTAGTATTAGCAAAAAAAAACGTTATTGTTTCTGCAAATACAGGTACAGGAAAAACTGCTGCTTTTGCTCTACCAATCATTCAGCTTTTATCTGAAAATCAAGAGGTAGAAAAAGATAAAAAAAAGATAAAATCTTTGGTTATTACACCAACTAGAGAGTTGGCAATACAAATTCTAGAAAACTTTAAAAGTTATAGCAAATACACCAATTTAATTACAACAGCAGTTGTTGGAGGTGTTTCTTTAGAACCTCAAAAAGAAATCTTAGCAGAAGGCGTAGATATTTTAATTGCAACCCCAGGAAGATTAATTGACCTACAATTACAAGGAAACGTAGATTTAAGTGCGATTGAAATTTTTGTTTTAGATGAAGCCGATTTAATGTTAGACATGGGCTTTATAAACGATGTAAAAAAAATAGAAGCATTATGTCCTAAGAAAAAACAAACTTTACTTTTTTCTGCAACCATCCCAGAAAAAATAGATGAATTATCAAAAAAGATTCTAAAAAATCCTATTAAGGTTGAAATCAACCCAGAAGAAACAACCGCAAAAAACATAGGCCAATTATTATATTATCTTCCAAAAAAGAATAAAACAGATTTGTGTTTGCATTTATTAAGAAATACAATCAATGGAAAAATAATCATTTTTAGACGCACAAAATTTGGTGTTGACAAATTAGAAGAGTCTTTAAATAAAAATGGATACAAAGTTACTAGTATTCATGGAGACAAAACACAAGCAATCAGAAACAAAGCAATTGAAGATTTTAAAAACAAAAAAGCAAATATTCTAATCGCTACAGATGTTGCTGCTCGTGGAATTGACATTACAAATGTAGATGCCATTATTAATTTTGATATTCCAAACATTCCAGAAACTTATATTCATAGAATTGGTAGAACAGGTAGAGCTGGGAAATCTGGAATTGCATTTTCATTCTGTTCTCCAGATGAAAATGGATACATTAAAACTATAGAAACTTTAATTGAAAAGCCGATTAAAGTTATTGATGAACATCCTTATCCAATTTCTAAACCAAAACACAAAAAGAAGCAACCAAACACAATCAGCAAACATAAAAAAGGAAGAAAATCTGAAGCTTCTAAAAAGAAAAAGAAACGCTGGTATTAAAAGATTTACAGTTGCTAAATTTTAAATAAAATAAGCTAACTCAAAATGAACCTAGAGCATATAAGATCTTTATTCCCAATAACTAAAGAAGCTATTTTTCTAAATAGTGCCTCTCAAAGCCCTTTAAACTTATTAGTAAACAAAAAGCTTCAAGAATACTTAAAAACAGAAATAAACCCTCTTTATAAAAAAGCCTTTAATCGCAATAACTTACGCATTCACTTATCTAAAATACTAGGTGGATCTCCTTCAGAATATGCTTTAACAACGAGTACAGGTGTTGGCTTAGGAATCGTTGCACAAGGTATCCCCTTCAAAAAAGGGGACAATATTGTAATTCCAGAGCGAGAGCATTGGAACAATGCTTTTCCTTGGTTACAACTTCAAAAAAAAGGAGTTGAAATTAGATTTGTTAAAGTACATAAGGATAATCGAATAGAACCTGAAGCATTTGAAAAACTTATTGATAATAAAACGCGTGTTGTTGCAGTTGCTGCCGTAAGATACAATAGCGGTTTTAGACCAAACCTTTCTGCAATTGGAAAATTTGCTCACAAAAAAGGAGCCATATTTGTTGTTGATGCGGCTCAAGCAGCAGGAATGATTCCAATAGATGTTGAAAAAGAACAAATTGATGTTATGTCTGGTTGTGGTTTTAAATGGTTATTAGGAACACACGGAACAGGATTCTTATACGTAAGCAAAAAAGTTGTAGAAAAGATTCATCCGGTTTTACCGGGAATGTATGCTGCTGAAAACATTCATGATAAACTTACTTATTATAATGATGCCAGAAAATTTGAAACAGGCACAATTGCATATTCCCTATTTGATGCTTGGTCTGCCGGATTAGAATTACTTTTAAATATTGGCGTTCAAAATATTTATAATAAAGCAATAGAGAATACAGACATACTAATTAAAGGAATTCAAGGAAAAGGGCACCAAATAGTAACTCCTATAAAAAACAAAGAAGAAAGAACAGCTATTATACATTTTAATACAGGAGCTCTAAAAACAACAAAAATACTTTATAATAAACTTAAAGAACACAAAGTATTAGTTAGTCTGCAAGCTGAAAACATTAGAGTTAGTCCAAATTTTTTCACAACAAAAGAAGAGATTAAAATATTTTTAAGTTTGATATAATTTTGAACTTCTAGAATTAAGGAAGGACCTTTTTTATTTTTTCAACAAATTCTGTTGCTGTGTATGGTTTAGAGATAATTCCAGAAAAACCAAGCGATAAATACCTTTGAACATCTTTGGATGATGTGTTTGCTGTTAACGCTAAAAAAGGGGTGTCAATATTAAGTTTATCAAACAGATCCCTTTGCCTCATTAAATCTTCCCCTGTCATATTTGGCATATTAATATCCAATAAAATTACATCAAAAGATTCTTTACTAATTTTATCTAAAGCCTCTAATCCATCGTTTACAATCGTTGTTACTGTTTTTTCTTTATTTAAAATGTGAGCAACGATTGTTTGATTTAAAACATCATCATCTGCTACTAAAATTCTTCGCCCTTTCAAACTATTGAAATTGACTTCAACATTTTTTTGTTTCTGAGGTAAGGTATGATTTACAACTTTTTTAAAAGAGATTTCAATTGAAAAACGTGTTCCCTTATCAATCTTACTTTCTACTAAAATCACTCCATTCATAGCATGAACCAAACGTTTTACAATAGCTAACCCTAATCCTGCACCCCCAAAAACACGGTTGTCATTAATTTCTGTTTGCTGATATTCTTCAAATATTTTAGCAACTTGATCATTTGTCATTCCTCTTCCTGTATCAGAAATAACAAACTTTAATACTGCATTTTCTGCTGTTTCAGAAACAGCTTCAACATCAATTTTTACAATTCCTTTTTTAGTGAATTTAATAGCATTACTCATTAAATTAGACAAAACCTGAGTAATTCTTACTGAATCTCCTAAAATAAAAGTTGGCACCTTTTCAGAAATAAAATATTCTAATTTTACTTCTTTCGTTTTTTGTTGATGATAAAAATTAGCAATGCAAGTTTCTACAATTTTAGTAATTGAAATTTGCTCTGAAACCAATTCTAGTTTCCCTGCTTCTATTCGAGATAAATCTAAAATATCTTCCACAATTACTTTTAAATTATGTCCTGCATCCAACAAAGAATTGATGTATTTTTGTACATCTGCATTTTCTTCAGCAATCATTTCAGAATAACCTAAAATAACATTTAAAGGATTTCTAATTTCATGGCTTATCATGGCTAAAAAACGAGATTTCTCCTCATTCGCTTTGTCAGCAATTTTTCTTAGTCGATCTAACTCTTTATTTTTTTCGGCAATTTCTCTTTTAATAAAGAAAATATCATTTCTTTTTTGATTCAGTTGATCTACATACTTGTAAACATTTGTTCTATTATGGATTAAAACAGAAATACTTTCTTCTCTTTTAAAAATCTCAACATCAACATTATATTCAATTGAATTTGAATGTATAATCATTGCTTCAATAAGAAAAGGCTCATTATAAGGCAACGCTTCTAAAGTTCCTTCTAAAAAAGGGCAACTCCTATAAACAGATTGATGTAAAGTAAATTCTTTTTCTGCAAATTTACCTGCATCTATACTTAAAATCACTCCATTTATATCTGTTGTAATTTGTATAAAAACATCTTCTATTTTTGCTGGTATCAAAAGGTATTATTTTAAAGATTCTGCCGTAAGTAATGTGAAAGCATCTTCTACATTTTCATCATCTTTGGCGCTTGTAATTAAATCTATAGGAACTGTAATTTTATTTTTTACTGCTATTAATTCTTCTGATGTTAATAAATCCTTTTTATTTCCAATTAAAGTAATATTCTGTAAACCAGATAATTCTTTAACCATTTTAAGGTTTTCTTCTAATGCAATATAAGTCTCTTCTCTACTTAAATCAAAAACATACATTGCTGCATTAGCTCCTAAAAAATAGGCCTTTGGTATTTTTTCATTACCACTAGTCCCTGCAACATCCCAAATTAGCAATTTTACAATTTGCTCATTATACTGAACTTCTTTTTTGCTTATTCTAACTCCAATTGTACTTATATAATCTTCGGAAAATTCATTTGTAACAAACCTTCTAATTAATGAAGTTTTTCCAACTCCAAAATTACCAACAAGTAAAACTTTTTTAGCAATCATTTAATAAATATAATGTAAATTTATCTAGATTTTTCTTGAATTAAATGACGTTTAATTAAATCATTTAATTTTTCTTCTTCAGCTAGGTATGAACGATCTCTTAAAATAATCTCAGCAATATTGTTAATATGATCAGATAGTTCGTCTTTAAAGCCTGAGTTTAAAACTCCTGATGTTGCAATGGCAATGTAAATTGTTTTAAAGTTTTTTAAAGAAATTTGGAAAGTCTCGAATTTAATATCTTCTAAATCCTGTCCTTCTTTAGAAAATGCATCTTCGGCAAAAGATTTAATTGCTGTTAACATTCCAGAAACCATATCTTTATCAGCTATATTCCCTCTAGAATAACTTCCAGAAAGCAAACCAGAATCTTTTTCAATAATAAAAACTTCTTCTATAATTGGTTCAAAAACTTCTTGCAGAACTACATCTGCGTCATTTTTTTTGCCTTTAAAAAATCTTTTTATAATTTCTTGTACAGAGAATTTTTCTTTGATTGTTTTATTAATACTGTCAGATAACTTAGTGATTTCGCTAACAATAGCTTTCTTAACCAATTTACCCATAATTGGGTACAAGGCTTCTACAACTTCATCTTGAGAGTCTCTAATTTGAACTTTTATGGTTTCTGTAATGGTATCTCCAAAATAAACCGGGAAATTTTCACGAAGATCTTCGATTTTCTCATCGACAAGAGGAGAAACTCTTTTAGCCAATTTTTCTCTAAGAATAATTTCTTGACTAAGTGAATTAAATTTCTCTCTATCTTCTGCTAATAAAAGTTCTCTGAGCAACTCAAAACGATTGTCTTTATTGTTATCTACAGTTGTATTTTTCATCTATTCTTGCAACATAAGTGCAATTTTCTCTAAAGCTTTTCCTAACGTTCTTCTATCTGCTTTTTCATCATCTAAATCGGCAAGTCTTTTATCTAAATCACTATTTAAATCTTGAAATTTATGATCCATTAAACTTTCTAAATCTGCTAATTTATTTTCTAAATTAGAAACAGATTCTGATAGATTTTTATTTGTTTGGTCTTGTAGCGCTTTTATTTTATCATAAACGTCTGCAAATTCATTATTGTATTGTTTAATATTTTCTCCAAATATTAAATTTCTAACAGCTTCAATTCTATCAATTTCTTGAGCATTTGTTGAAGTTGTTGGTTTTTCAGAATTTTTTCCCATTTATTTTAAAGTTGAGTTAGTATTTAGGGGTTTGTAGAAGTCTTTTTTCTGTCCCAAGACAGTGTCTATATTGACAAATATACAAAAAACAGTTTATAAACTTCTAAACATCAATTTTTAAACCATCAAACGCTAAAAAAACATTTTCTGGAAGCACTTTAGAAACCTCTTCATGAAAACCTAATTTATGACTTATATGAGTAAAATATGCTTTTTTAGGCTGAATTTCATCAACAAAATCTAGAGCCTCTTTCAGGTTAAAATGAGTAGGATGTTCTTCTATCCTTAAGGCATTTACGATTAAAACATCTAAATTTTTGAGCTTTAACTTTTCTTCTTTAGAAATATGTTTTACATCTGTCAAATAAGCAATATTTTCAATTCTATATCCTGTAACAGGTAAATTACCATGCATCACATTAATAGGTGTTACTTTTAAATCTTCTAACAAAAAAGAGTCTTCTTCAATTAAGTTTGACTGAACACTTGGTGCTCCTGGGTATCTATTTTCTTTACTAAAAATATACTGAAAACGTTGCTCTAAACTTTCTAAGGTTCTCTTGTTTAAATAAATTGGCATCTCTCCTATTTGATAACAAAAAGGTCTTAAATCATCTAAACCAGCTGTATGATCTGAATGTTCATGTGTAAATAAAACCCCATTTAAAGATTGCACATTTTCTCTTAACATTTGTTGTCTAAAATCGGGACCACAATCTATTACATAAGAATATGTTTTCCAAGAAATTAAGATTGAGGATCGCAAACGTTTATCTTTTTTATTTTTAGACAAACAAACGGGGTGATTATTAGCAATCATAGGGATACCTTGTGAGGTCCCTGTACCTAAAAAAGTAATGTTAATTTTCTTTGATTTCATTAAAACAAAAATAAGATAAAAATTGACTGATGAGTGTCTATTTTAGTACATTTGTTACCACATAATAAATCAATAAATCATATTTATGGCAATTTCTTTAAAAGGAGATCAAAAGATAAGCATTGTACCGTCTATAAAAAGTAAAGCTTTAAGAATAAACTTAAATTCTGATATTTACGGAACCTTTGCTGAAATTGGAGCAGGACAAGAAACTGCACGTAACTTCTTTAGATCTGGTGCAGCCTCAGGTACAATTGCCAAAGCTATGAGTGCATATGATAAAGATTTTTCTGATGCTATTTACGGTATTGAAGAAGACAAACGTTATGTTACTCAACCACGTTTAAAGAAGATGTTAGGCCATGAAATTGATTTAATGGAAGACCGTTTAAGTAGACACAAACATCCAGATAAATTATTT
The DNA here is from genome assembly GCF_022662535.1 of Polaribacter marinus. Taxonomy (GTDB): domain Bacteria; phylum Bacteroidota; class Bacteroidia; order Flavobacteriales; family Flavobacteriaceae; genus Polaribacter; species Polaribacter marinus. Next base: position 378,461 of record NZ_JAKQYM010000001.1, on the reverse strand, counting down.
TTTAGTTACGCAAACACAGTAACCACAATAGATTTTGCTAAAAAGTTTAAAGGTCATGGTTGGGTAGGAATTCGTTTTCAACTAGATCCTTTAGAAGAATATAATGAAATTGTTTTACACCTCCGTTTTAAAGAAACGGATGCCAGACTACAACAAGAAACTCTGGGCGTTTTAGGTGTCAACTTAATTTATGGAGCTTTTTATTTAAATGACAATCCAAAAGAATTAGTAAAATCTTTTTATGATAATTTAGATAAAGATCAATTAGAAATTGATATGATTAATTTCTCTGGGCCAAGATTTATGTATGTGGACAACCGTTTAATGAGTTTACAGTTACTTAAAAATGGTATGACCAATGCCGTTATGTTTGGTCCTGATGGGAATAACTTATTACCAGCTCACGTACTTTATAAAAAAAACATATTAGCCCTACGTGGTAGCTTTAGACCCGTTACTAAGGTTAACATGGATATGTATGAGAAATCTAAAAAACTCTTTTTTGCTGAAAATAAAGTTGATGAAAAAAACACAAAAATTATTTTTGAAATTACACTCAGTAATTTAAGAGCAGAAGGAGAAATAAATGAAAGAGATTTCTTGGACAGAGCAGAATTACTTTGTTCTTTAGGACAAAATGTAATGATCACAAACTTTCAACAGTACTTTAAATTGGTTGAATATTTTAGTGAATTTACTAAAGCTAGAATGGGATTAGCAATGGGAGTTTATAATCTTATTCAAATTTTTGATGAAAAATATTATAGAGACATCAGCGGTGGAATTTTAGAAGCATTTGGTAAACTTTTCTATAGAGATTTAAAAGTGTATATGTATCCATATCACGATCAAGAAACTGGAGAATATATTAATAGCGAAAACTTAAAAGTACATCCAAGAATGAAAGAATTGTATAAATTCTTTAAAACAAATGGTAAACTTGTTAATATAGATGACTTTGACAAAAATATTTTAGATATTTTCTCTAGAGAAGTATTAAAAATGATTATAGAAAACAAACACGGTTGGGAAGAAATGTTACCAGAAGGAATTGCTGAAACAATTAAACAAAAAAGATTGTTTGGATACTCTAGAGCAAGAGCTAGAAAATAATTTTAAAACAAGGTTAAACCTTTGTTCTTTTTAAACGTCTAAATAAAAAACGCTATTATTTGATAGACGAAGTTACTTTTATAGAAGAGCTTAAAAATGCTCAAACAAAAGAAAAAGCGTTCCGCGATTTAATTTCGCAATACAAAGAACGCCTGTATTGGCACATTAGAAAAATAGTAATTTCTCATGATGATGCAGATGATGTGCTGCAAAATACTTTTATAAAAATATTTAAAAATATTGATAAATTTAACCAAGAAAGTAAACTCTTTTCTTGGATGTATAGAATTGCAACAAATGAATCTATAACATTTATTAACAAAAGAGCTAAAGAAAGAAATGTAGACATCTCTGATGTACAAAATGAACTAGCCTCTACTTTAGAAAGTGATGTTTATTTTTCTGGTGATGAAATTCAATTAATTTTACAAAAAGCAATTGCAACTTTACCTCAAAAACAACAATTAGTTTTTAACATGAAATATTTTGATGAATTAAAATACAGTGAAATCTCTGACATACTAGAAACATCTGTAGGAGCATTAAAATCATCTTATTTTCATGCAGTAAAGAAAATAGAAAGTTATATAAAGACACAAACAAATTAAACCTTTTTAAAAAAGTTAAGTCTAAATAATAGAATGGAAAAAAATCTAAAAAATAGTATTCAATTTTTAAATCAGAAAACAGGTAAAACTACTGGTTTTTCTACTCCTTCAAATTATTTTGAAGAGGTAGAAAATCAATTTACGACTCTTTTGTTTGAAGAGAAACATGCTAAAAAAACAGTTTTTAAAACTCCAGATAATTATTTTGATACTATAGACAATGAAATTTTAGCAAAAGTTTCATCAACAAAAAAAGAAGTAAAAGTAATTTCTTTAAAAGACAGACTCTTAAAGTTTATTCCTGTTGCAGCAGCAGCTTCTGTAGTCTTATTTATTGGTTTAAATTCTCTTGTTTTTAACAAAACAGAATTAAGCCTTTTTGACCAATTAGATGATAACGATGTAGAACAATGGGTTTCTAACAATATCAATCTAATAAACGATAACGATATAGCACTAACCTATACAGATATAGAATTTGAAGATTCTGAAGTAATTCCGAACTCAATTAGCAATGATGAACTTGAAAATTATTTAAGTAATCATGAAGACATATCATTAATTTTAGAAAATGATTAAAATGAAAAAAACAGCATTATTATTAACCGTACTTCTTTTTGCAAGCTTTTTTACAAATGCACAAAAAAAAGAATCTAAAGGAGCCAATATTAAAACTTTAAAGATTGCTTTTATCACAGAACAACTTAATTTAACTTCTAAAGAAGCTCAAAAATTTTGGCCTATTTACAATAAGTTTGATGAAAAATTACATCAACTAGAAAGAGTAGAAAAATATAAGCTAATCACACAAATTAAAGACGCAGGCGGAACTGACAATATTTCTGAAAATGACGCTAAGACGATAATGAAAAAGATTGCAGATTTAGATAAGAAAATCTACACCACAAAAGTAGACCAGGATATTGAGTTAACAAAAGTATTATCATATAGAAAAATACTAAAGTTAAAATCAACAGAAAGAGATTTTATAAGAAATTTAATGAAAAAATATAGACGAAAAAAGACAGTCAATAAGAACTAAAAAAAAGGGAAGCTTAATAGCTTCCCTTTTTTAATTTATCAAGCTCATACAAACGTATAGCTCTGGTTTATTTGCTGTATACTTTTTTAACCAAATTGTTAATTCTTCAACTTCATAAGGTAGTAATCTTTTTAAAGCCTTATCTAACTCTTTACAAAACAAATCTGAATTAAAACTAACTTTTTTTAGTACAGTTTTAGTGTACTCAAACATTGCTCTAGCCATTTTTAATAAAATTAAGTTATAATAATAAACGATATCTAAAACATTTTAGTATATCTAGCTACACAAATTTAATAAAAAAACCATCATCTATAAAGATGATGGTCTTAAAAAAATGATAAAATTCAAGTCTATAACTTGTTTATTTTCTCTATTAAGCTTTTAGCTTTTGTTTCTAATTCTTCATTAATTGCTTTAAAATGTGCTTTTTTATTCTCAACACTTTTGTCGTTTACTTTAGCAACTAAACTATCAAATGTTTCAATAGCTTCATCGATAAGTGCATCACCTTTTTTAGCTTCATTTTTTAAAGTTGAAACATCTAAAGTATATTCAATAACATCTCCTAAAACGTAATTAATATCTTTTTTTAAGTTTTTTATACTTGCCATAATCTTTTTTTATTTATTGGTGCAAATTTAGTTTATTTATTTAAAAGAGCGTTAAAACTTCTTTTATATTTAAAACTGTTTTATAATTGGTTTTAGATTGCTCTTCTTTTGTAACTTCTTCATGTACCCAAGTTGTATGAAAAGGAACATGAATTGCAGAAGCACCAATGTTTATTAATGGTAAAACGTCTGACTTTAATGAGTTACCAATCATTAATAATTCTGATGGTTTGATATCTAAATGTTTGATTAATTTTTTATAATCTTTCCTTTTCTTATCACTCATAACTTCTATATGATGAAAGTATTTAAGTAAATTAGATTTTTCTAACTTTCTCTCTTGATCTAATAAATCTCCTTTGGTAGCAACAATTAATTTATATTTTCCTTGTAATTTTTCTAATACTTCTTCTATTCCTTCTAATAATTCAATTGGTTTTTCTAGCATTTCTTTACCAATTTCTAAAATAGCTTCAATTGTTTTTTGAGAAATATTATAATTAGAAAGCTCTAAAGCACATTCTACCATAGATAAGACAAATCCTTTTACGCCATAGCCATATAGTTTTAGATTTTCAATTTCTTTTTTAAATAGCTCTTGATCTATTTTATTCTCTGTTTCGTATTTAGAAAGCAATTTTGAAAATTGATGTTCTGCTTCTCTAAAGTAAGTTTCGTTTACCCATAAAGTATCATCAGCATCAAAAGCAATTACTTTTATATTCTTGTACATTATTTTTCTAAATATTTTTTTGCTTTTTCTAAATCCTCTGGAGTATCGATTCCAACAGCTTCAACATTAGTTTCTACCATTTTAATTTTTTTACCAATTTCTTGATATCGAATTGCTTCAATCTTTTCTGCAGCTTCTAAAGGCGTCATTGGTGTATGGTAAAAATCTATTAATGCTTGTTTTCTAAAAGCATACACACCTTTATGTTTGTAATATTTAACCGCAACATCTTTATCTCTATGATAAGGAATTACACTTCTAGAAAAGTAAATTGCTAAATTATTTACATCTGTAATTACCTTAACATTATTTGGGTTTTCTATATCTTCTTTATCGGTGATTTGTACTTTCAAAGAAGCTAAATCTATTTCATATTTGCTGTCTTTTTTAAAAACATCAATTAATTTAGTAAGAGAAATGGCATCAATAAAAGGCTCATCTCCTTGTACATTTATAACAATATCAGCTTCTATATTTTCAACAGCTTCTGCAATTCTATCAGAGCCACATTCGTGTTCCTTTTTACTCATAATTGCTTTCCCTCCTGCACTTTCAATGGTCTTAAAAATAACATCAGAATCCGTTACTATAAAAACATCATCAAACAAATTGGTTGTTAAAGCTGCTTCATAAGTTCTTAGAATTACAGGTTTCCCTCCTAAGTCTTTCATTAACTTCCCTGGAAAACGACTAGCACTATAACGTGCAGGAATCATTGCAATTATTTTCATAAATATTATTTAATATACACTTCTAATAATTCTGATTTTTCTTCAGAAAAAATCTCAATTGCTTTAATACAAGCAGGCACTAAAATGGTTTCACCCATTTCTAGTTTTTCTGTTTGATTATCATAGTGAAACGTTACACTACCTTCTACGCACATATAAATCACAAAACTATCTTTATTATTATGATTGATAGATATCTTGCCTTTTATTGGTAAAACATTTGTTGTAAAATATGGGCAAGAAACAATTTCTGAAGGAGTATTTTCTTCTTTAGAATATACTGACTTGTAAGAATTTTGAGCTGAATAATCTATAGCATCAATTGCTTCTTCTGTATGTAGTTCTCTAAACGTTCCATCAGGATTTGGTCTATCCCAATCGTAAATTCTGTACGTAATATTAGATGTTTGTTGAATTTCCGCCAATAAAACTCCAGCACCTATTGCATGTACTCTTCCCGATGGAATAAAGTAAACATCGCCTTTATTGACTTCATCTACATTTAAAACATCTAACAACGTTTTATTTTTTAAATGTTCTAAATATTCTGTTGATGTAATTTCTTTTTGAAAACCAACAATTAAATTGGCTTTTTTATCTGCTTGCATTACATACCACATTTCTGTTTTTCCAAATGAATTATGGCGTTTTTTAGCTAAATCGTCATTAGGATGCAATTGAATACTTAGTGCATCTTTAGCATCTATAAACTTAATTAAAATTGGGAATTTTTCTCCAAAATGTTGATAAACCTTATGACCTACTAAATCAGACTTAAACTCTAAAATAAGTTGTTTTAAATCTTTTCCTGATAATTTTCCATTCACAACCACAGAAGTATCTCCTTCTACATCAGAAATTTCCCAACTTTCTCCAATATCTTTTCTATTTGATTTTTTATTTAAAAGAGAGATTAGTTTTTCTCCCCCCCAAATTTTATCTTTTAGAATGGGTTGAAACTTTAATAGTTGCTTCATTATTTTTCTTTATTCTCCTGAATAAGTTACAAAATTACGAGGAGTTTCATATAACTTTATAGATAATTCTAAATCCTGGCTAATTTTTTCTCTTAGTTTATTATAAATAACTACAGAAATGTTTTCTGCAGTAGGATTCAAGTCTTTAAATTCGTCAACCTCTACATTCAAATTTTTATGATCTAAAGTCTCTTCTATTTCTGATTTTATCAATCTTCTTAAAATAGCCAAATCCATTACAAATCCAGTTTCCTTGTCTATTTCTCCTGTAACAGAAACAACTAATTCATAATTATGTCCATGGTAATTAGGATTACTGCATTTCCCAAAAACTTCAAAATTCTTTTCTACAGACCAATCTTTTCTATGCAATCTATGAGCTGCATTAAAATGTGCTTTTCTATGTACGGTTACTCTAGGCATTTCTTAATTTTTCAAAAGATTTATCAAATATAATTTTAAACCATTCTGTATAAACTGATGGATTTTTCTCCATATCAAGTTTTACGTCTTCCAACAACATCCATTTAAAGTCTTCTACCTCTTCTTTGTTAAGTATTGGGCTTTCATCAAAATAACCAATCATCACATGATCTAACTCATGCTCTGTTAGTCCATTATCAAAAGGAGCTTTATAAACAAAAGAAAACACTTCTTTTAAATCGGTTGTAAAGCCCATTTCTTCTTGTAATCTTCGTTTACCTGCATCTAAATTACTTTCTCCATTCCTTTGATGAGAACAGCAAGTATTTGTCCATAATAAGGGAGAATGGTATTTATGCGCAGCTCTTTGTTGCAACATTAGTTCTCCTTTTTTATTAAATATAAAGACAGAAAAAGCTCTATGCAGTACTGCTCTTTCATGTGCTTCCATTTTAGGCATTAATCCCAATTGGTTGTCATTTTTATCAACTAAAACAACTTGTTCTTCCATAATTGCAAATATAATGCAATCAAATAGCTTTAAAACTTAATTTTATTATAAAGTGATCAGAATTTTCTATTCTTTTATTTTGATGAATTATATTTGAGGTTCTAAAAAACCAAACACAAACCGTGAAAACTTTCTTTAAAATACTCATTTTTTTAACATTAATTTCTTTTTATCAATGTAGTAAAGAAAGAAAAGTAGAAAAAAATACGCTTAAAATTGAGACGAAAAAAGATCTTAAAAAAAAGAAAGAAAAAAAAATAGTTAAACCTTGGGATAGTTTAAATAAAGATAATACAGAAGCTTTTTTGTTAGAATACGGAAAACAAAACCCAGAAACAAAAGTCGTTATAAAAACAAAATTTGGAAATATAAAATTGCGTTTGTACGAAGATGTTCCGGTACACAGAGCTAATTTTATTTTTCTAACAAAAATTAAATACTTTAATACAACTGTTATTTATAGAGTTGCAAAAAACTTTGTGATTCAGGGTGGAAATTCTGACAATATGTACACACAAAAACAACGAAGAAAATATGGTAATTATTTAATGAAACCCGAATTCAGAAAAAACAGAACACATAAATACGGTGCTTTAGCTGCAGCAAGACAATGGGAAAAAAATCCAAATAAATTATCAAGTCCATTTGAATTTTATATGGTACATAAAAGAAGTGGTGCTCATCACTTAGATAATGAACATACCGTTTTTGGTGAAGTAGTCTCTGGTTTTGATGTTATGGATAAAATCTCTAAAGTTAAAGTTGGTGTAGACGAATGGCCTATTGATGATATAAATATGACCATTGAAATTTTAGATTGATAATTCTCTTTGTAAAACCTATCTTTGCACCTCAAAATTTGTAGATGAGTTTTTTAAAGGAAATAGAACGTAGAAGAACATTTGGTATCATTTCACATCCAGATGCTGGTAAAACTACTTTAACAGAAAAATTATTATTATTTGGTGGGGCCATACAAGAAGCTGGAGCTGTAAAGAATAATAAAATTAAAAAAGGAGCAACTTCCGATTTTATGGAAATTGAACGTCAACGTGGAATTTCTGTAGCTACTTCTGTTTTAGCCTTTATTTACAAAGACAAAAAAATAAACATTTTAGATACTCCAGGGCATAAAGATTTTGCAGAAGATACTTTTAGAACTTTAACTGCTGTAGATAGTGTTATTGTTGTAATTGATGTTGCCAAAGGGGTTGAACCACAAACAGAAAAATTAGTTGAAGTTTGTCGAATGAGAAGTATCCCTATGTTGGTTTTTATCAACAAGTTAGATAGAGAAGGAAAAGATGCTTTTGATTTATTAGACGAAGTAGAACAGAAACTAGGTTTACGAGTTACACCAATGAGTTTCCCTATTGGTATGGGATATGATTTTAAAGGAATTTACAATATTTGGGAAAAAAAATTGAACCTTTTTTCTGGAGATAATAAAACAACTATTTCGGATGGTGTTCAATTTGATGATTTATCAAACCCTGAATTAGACAAAATAGTTGGAGAAACTGCCGCTAATACTTTACGTGAAGAAATAGAGTTGATAAGCGAAGTTTATCCAGAATTTGACAGAGAAGAATACCTGAGAGGTTCGCTCCAACCTGTATTCTTTGGATCTGCTTTAAATAACTTCGGTGTTAAAGAATTGTTAGATGCTTTTATCGAAATTGCCCCATCACCACAACCTAAAAAAGCAGAAGAACGCTTAGTAGATTCTAAAGAAACAAAAATGACAGGTTTTGTGTTTAAAATCCATGCAAATATGGATCCTAAGCACAGAGATCGATTGGCTTTTATAAAAATTGTCTCGGGAACCTTCAAAAGAAACTCTCCATATTTACATGTTAGAAATGGTAAAAAAGTAAAATTTTCGAGTCCAAATGCCTTTTTTGCAGAAAAAAAAGAAATTGTAGATGAATCTTTTCCTGGAGACATTGTGGGAATTCATGATACTGGAAACTTTAAAATTGGGGACACTTTAACTGAAGGAGAAGTATTAAACTTTAAAGGAATACCAAGTTTTTCTCCAGAACATTTCCGTTATGTAAACAATGCTGATCCTATGAAATCTAAACAATTATACAAAGGTTTAGATCAATTAATGGATGAAGGTGTTGCACAATTATTTACCTTAGACATGAATGGACGTAAGGTTGTTGGTACCGTTGGTGCTTTACAATACGAAGTAATTCAATATCGATTAGAACACGAATATGGTGCAAAATGTACCTATGAAAACTTACAAGTACATAAAGCCTGTTGGGTAGAACCTGAAGATATCAAAAACGGTGAGTTCAAAGAATTTAAACGTGTAAAACAACGATACTTAGCAAAAGACAAACAAGGTCAATTAGTCTTTTTGGCTGATTCTGCTTTTACTATTCAAATGACACAAAGTAAATACCCAACTGTAAAATTGCATTTTACTAGTGAGTTTAAAAATTAGAAATTATGAAAAAATTGTTATTATTTTTTGTTACTCTTTTTAGTTTAAACAACTATTCTCAAACTTATGACTTATCAGAATTAAACGGAAAAGAACTTAAAAATAATATTAGATTAAGTTACATTTTAGTCTACCAACCAGACGAACAAGTTGGATATACCTTAGACCCTACAATGGGATTTATTGGATTAAACTATAATATTCCATTAAATGATTGGTTATATACTGGCTTAGGATTTCATACTGCAATTACCGGAGATCAAGGAGGTTTATTTACTCTTGGAGTAAATTTAGGAGTAAATAAAAAAATTTATAAAAACCTTTATTTTGATGCAAATGTACATTTTGGTGGCGGTGGTGGTTTTAGATCACTTGTTAACGGAGGAGGTATTATTTACCCTAGTGCAGGTTTACAATACAAGAAAAAAGGATATTCTTTTGGAGTTCAATATGGTTATGTAAACTTTTTTACAGGAATTCAAAAAAACGATAATGTTTCATTTTTTATAGAAATTCCAACTTTAGTAAGAACAAGTTCTTATGAAAATGCTCAAAAAACATTCACTTTAAATAATGCATCCAATGATATATTCTGGAAAAATCCTGCTGTTAAGAGTGTACAACAAGTAACATTTGACTACTTTTTTCCTACCGGTGATTCAAGAACAGATGCAAGTACAACACCTAGTTATAAACCTATAACAAATACTTTAAGTATTATTGGATTTGAGTATCAAAAATATTTAACAAGCAACACTTTTATTTACGCACATGTAGATGCCATGTATAGCGGATTAACTGCTGGTTTTATGGATCTATTTTTTGGAGTTGGAAATAACTTTATAGAAACCAAGTATGTCAACTTTTTTGCTAAAATGGGAATTGGAGCTGCTGGAGGAAGAATTTACCCTGAAAATGGATTGACAATGTATCCTAGCGCAGGATTTGACGTAAAATTAACAGAAAAGTTTGGTTTAAGTGCTCATGGAGGTTATCATAGATCTATTGGAGGTACCTTTGAAGCATATACTGCTGGTTTTAGTATAAAATATTATGGTTTAAGTGGAGGAATAGAAGATCCTTTTACAGGAAAACAAATCACAGAATTAAAAACTCAAGGAATACAAATTGGTATACAAAATCAAAGCTATTTTGATGTTGCAAAATTTGGAATTCCAGATAGCGATTTACAATTAATAGCCTTAAAAATTCAATACGACTTAAATCACAGATTTTATATTGCAGGAGAAGCTTCTTTTGCATACGAAGGAGAATCGGGTGGTTATGCACACGGAATTTTTGGTCTAGGAATAAAAAGTAATAAATTCTTAAATGATAAATTTTCTGCTTTTCTAGAATTAGCTGCTGGTGTTGCTGGTGGAGGAAGAGTAGATTCTGGAGAAGGAATTTTAGTTAGACCTATAGCAGGTCTCAATTATCATCTAAATAACGATTTGTCTTTTAATATTTCAGGAGGACAAATGGTTTCTCCTTTTGGAAATGTAAATTCAACAAATATAAATATTGGTGTAAACTACGGTTTATCCATTTTAAACGGAAAATAATTTATTCTGATAACAATTTAGAATAGCCTCATATAAAACGATTAAATAATTAGAAAATGAAAAACGGAATATATGCAAAATTCACCACTCCAAAGGGTGAAATTTTAGTAAAATTAGAAGAAGAAAAAACTCCAGGAACTGTTGGTAATTTTGTTGCGCTAGCAGAAGGTAATTTAGAAAATTCTGTAAAAGAACAAGGAAGCCCATATTATGACGGATTAAAATTTCATAGAGTAATTCCAGAGTTTATGATTCAAGGTGGATGTCCACAAGGAACAGGAACAGGAAACCCTGGTTATAAGTTTGATGATGAATTTCATCCTGAATTAAAACACGATACTCCAGGTAAATTAGCAATGGCTAATTCTGGTCCAGCTACCAACGGAAGTCAATTTTATATTACTCATATCCCTACGCCATGGTTAGATGGTAAACACACCGTTTTTGGATCAGTTATAGAAGGACAAGACGTAGTGGATGCTGTTGCACAAGGTGATGATATGAAAGTAGAAATCATTAGAGTTGGTGATGCAGCCGAAAAATTTAATGCAGTAGAAGCTTTTAGAACTTTTGAAGGTTCAAGAGAAAAACGCGAAGCTGAAGAAAAAGCAAAACAAAAAGAATTATTAGATTCTGTTGCTGCTGGTTATGATGAAACAGCAAGCGGTTTGCGTTATCAAATTATACAAAATGGAACAGGTAAACAAGCTACAAAAGGCGCAGGGGTTTCTGTACACTATAAAGGACAATTATTAGACGGAACCGTTTTTGATTCTTCTTACAAAAGAAAACAACCTATCGATTTTAATGTGGGTGTAGGTCAAGTAATTGCTGGTTGGGATGAAGGTATTCAATTATTAAAAGTGGGCGATAAAGCTCGTTTTGTAATCCCTTCTAACTTAGCTTACGGAGAAGCTGGTGCTGGTGGAGTTATTCCTCCAAATGCTACACTTATCTTTGATGTAGAATTAATGGATGTTAAATAATCTATTTATAAATATTACAAATAAAAAAAACTCTCGAAATACGAGAGTTTTTTTTATGATTAAACTTAAAATAAGATTCCTAATGAATTAGAAAAAATTACAAATAATGTATATCTTTAGAACTCTAAATTTAATACATGAAAACTGCACAACAATGGTTTGATGATTACGCCGTAAGTCATCAAAATAAAACCAACCAAACAATTCACTATATCTGTGTTCCTGCAATCTTTTTTAGTGTCATTGGTTTGCTAATGAGTATTCCTCCAAGTTTTTTAACTTCATTTGAATTATATAACCCATTTTTTGAAAATTGGGGTTTTGTCTTTGGAGTCCTTATTGCTTTTGGTTTTTATTTAAGATTAGGTTTTTGGTACTTTGTAGAAATGTGTTTTTTAATTTTGATCTCTATTATTGGAAATCATTGGATTCAAAAACACTTTAATCTCCTGTGGTTTTCTTTGGCCCTTTTTGTTGTAGCATGGATTGGTCAGTTTTATGGACATAAAGTAGAAGGTAAAAAACCCTCATTTATAAAAGATTTACAATTTTTGTTAATTGGTCCTCTTTGGGTGATTCAAAAAATAGCTAAAAAGAAACGATAATAATGACTAATGAAATTACATTTGAAGACTTTTTAAAAGTTGATATTAGAATTGGTACAATTATAGAAGTAAATGATTTTCCAAAAGCTAAAAAACCTGCATATCAATTAACCATTGATTTTGGTAGCTTAGGAATCAAAAAATCGAGTGCACAAATAACAGATTTATACACAAAAAAAGAACTGTTAAATAAACAAGTTTCAGTAATTGTAAATTTTAAATCGAGGCAAATTGCCAACTTTATAAGCGAATGTTTAGTTTTAGGTGTTTATAATACAGATGGAAACGTAGTTTTACTACAAGCTTCTAAAAACATAAAAAACGGAGAACAAGTTTCTTAGTTCTTAGGATTGTTTAAAATTACCAAGGCTCCTATCACTCCAGGAATCCATCCACAAAGTGTTAATAGAAAAATAATAAAGAATGAACCACATCCTTTTCCTATAACAGATAATGGAGGAAAAATAATAGCTAATAAAACTCTAAATAAACTCATTTATATATTTGGTTGGTTATATAAATAAGACGCTTAACTACATTTTTTGTTACAAAACTTAAACTAAGTTATAAAACCTCAATATTTCAAAATTTCTATTTTAAAAAGCTTACATCTTATCTCCAAAGAAAATAGCATTCATAAGTAACTTATTTGTTCCAAACCAAAATGCTCTAAAATTTGTATTATCTGTAAATACAATGACCTTTCCTCTACCCATTCTTTGAACTTTAAAAGGAACCGTATTTTTAATTACTTTGGCATTTTCTTTAGAAATATAACCGCTTAATAAAGGATTTGAAGTATATTGAATAGGATTATTGTAACTGTGTTTATCTGCTTTTATAAACATGGTAGAATTCCTAAATATCGCTATTTTATCATTTTTATATCCAAAATTTATTGGATGAGATCTGTCAATTTTTGCTTCAAAAATAGCACCACCAATTACTTGCGCTCCCGATTTTAATGAACGGTTTTCAAAAGAGACTCCCTTAATAGCTTCATTTTTTGTTTTTTCAAACTGCAAATTAATAAACTTTTTACTTGCCAACCATCTTGCTGTATTCTTATAACCAATTAAAACACCTCCATTTCTTACCCAAGACCTCAGTTTTTCTTCAACACTATTTCCTAAGTTATAACTGCTAGGAATAATAATTGTAGAATATTTACTAATATCAACTCTAGAAAAATAACTCATATCTAAACGAGTCAATTGCATATCAAAACGTTGATCTAACAAATGCCAAATTTCTCCAGAATCATTCCCGGTAATTCCGTTTCCAACTAGCATAGCTATTTTTTGCTTTCTAATATTGCTAAAATTTCTACTTCCTAAATCAATTCCATCATTTAACCCTGTTGTAACACCATTAATTTTTAAATGACTTTCTTGGGCTACATTTTCTAAAAATTGATACAATTCTACCGAATTTAATTCTTGATTTTGAACAGGAATAAAAATGGTTCCATAATCATAAGAATTTTCCCCATTTTTAAAATTTTTCATAGAAACTTTTGCTCGTATCCCTTTTTGTAATATACTATTTAAAGCCTTAGGAGTATAATAATCATTCCATGGCATTAAATAGCCGTAATTACTTTTAAAAGATACATTTCCAGGTTGTCTTTTTAATTGATGAATTTCATTACCAGCTTTAGAAATCGAAATATTCTCTGCATAATCAACACCAAAAGCGTAATTGAAAGTCCACGCAGAAACATCATAAAACAAACTATCTTTAAACGTTGTTCTTACATCAAACATAGCTTTTACCAAGCGTTGGTTTTTTTGATTCATTGGCACCACATAGCTATATCCTTTTTTAAAGGTTTTTCCGTTCTTAGTAAAATCAGATTTTACTTCGTGTATTCTTATTTGATGACGCTTTAAAACTTCAGCCAAAAGATAACTTTTTGCAGCGTCTTTTTCATCACCAAAAACAATGGCCTTTTTTTCACCTGTATTTCTAGACTCTTTGTAAAAATCTTGTTGATATTTTAAAATTTTTACCCGCATATTTTTGGCTGCTTCTAATGTAGATAGAGCTGCTGTAAACTGATTTCTGATGGTAAAAGGAAAAGTTAAAACTCCATTAATTGTTTCTTGTGCATGTCCTCTAGAACTAGCTTGTTCAAACAAAATCCCTATACTTCCATTAATATCCGGAAACGTAGAACCTTTACCGTAATAAAAATCATCATAATTTTCTTCTGAATAATACAAAGAACCAATTTTATCTAATGCTTTGGCATGATAAGTTCCTATTTCTTTAGTTAAATCTTGATTTAATTGTGGTGTTAAAGGATTAGTTCTTGATGGAATTCCTGGTTGAAAAAAGAAACTAGCATTGCTTCCCATTTCATGATGATCTGTTAAAATATTTGGCAACCATTTATGAAAACTAGCAATTCTAACTTTGCTTTCTGGAAGTTGTACAGGTAGCCAATCTCTATTCATATCAAACTGATAATGATTGGTTCTTCCTCTTGGCCAGATTTCTGTATACTCTCTATCATTAGGATCAGGATTAATGTTTTTACTTTTGTTGGTATTAGCCCAATATGCAAAACGTTGTAAACCATCAGGGTTAAACGAAGGGTCAAATAAAATAACAACATTATTTAATAAGTCATCAATTCCTTCTGCAGCCGCTAAATAATAAGCAACAGCCAAAGCAGCATTAGACCCACTTGGTTCATTTCCATGAATAGAAAAACCTTGATAAACAACAATAGGGTTATCAGAAACATCCAAAGTAGCATCATTGGTTGCATCAATATGTTTTTTTCTAATATTCTCTATGTTTTTATGATTTTTTGCCGATGTAATCGTTAGTAAAACTAGTGGTCTGTCTTCGTAGGTTTTCCCTCTTGTTTCAATAGAAATACGATCAGAAGCAGCTGCTAAAACTTTCATGTATTCTACCAACTTATCATGCGTAATATGCCACTCACCTACTTCATGACCAATTACAGATTTTGGTGTTGGAATATTTTTATTGTAAGTAACATTATTAGGTAAATAATAAGATAAAGCTACTTTTTGAGCAGAAATTGAAATAGAGACAAATAAGAAAATTAATACTATTTTTTTCATCTGAGATTTAAGTTTGGTTATGAAACAAATATAAGAATTTGAGAAGTTATTTTTTAGATTTTAACTTTTGATTTGAGAAACTTCAAACAAACAAAAACGTAAAGTTTTTTTTTCTAAAAATGTATTTAATTTTGAATTCTTAATTTTCCTATTCAAAAATTAAATAATCTATAAAAATATAGAATGATCTTCGCTATTTTCTTTTAATGATATTTTTATTCAGATATTTGTTATGAAAATTTATTCCATTTATAAAAATGATCGATAATTCTACTTTAGAAACTCTACACAACTCACTTTCTGGAGATGTACTTTTTGACAGTTTACATAAAACTCTATATGCTACAGATGCTTCTGTGTATAGAAAAATTCCGTTAGCAGTTGCTTTTCCAAAAGATGAAAAAGACATTAAAGTACTAATAGATTTTGCTACTAAAAACAACATTACATTAATCCCAAGAACTGCAGGAACTTCTTTAGCAGGACAATGTGTTGGTGATGGAATTGTAGTTGATGTTTCTATACATTTTACAAATGTTTTAGAATTCGATGAGCAAGCCAAAACAATTACCTTACAACCCGGGGTTGTCAGAGACGAGTTAAATATTTTTTTAAAACCTTTTGGATTATTTTTTGGCCCAAACACTTCAACATCTAATAGATGTATGATTGGTGGAATGGTAGGCAACAATTCATCCGGAAGTACATCTATTAAATATGGAGTTACACGAGATAAAGTAGTAGCTATTGATACTATTTTAAGTGATGGTAGCAAAGCTACATTTAAAGAAATCACATCGGAAGAATTCATTCAAAAAACAAAAGAAAATTCTTTAGAAGGTAAAATTTACAAATCTATTTTTGAAGAACTTTCTTCAAAAAAACATCAGCAAGAAATTAAGGAACAGTTTCCAAAAGAAACTATTCATAGACGAAATACAGGATATGCTGTTGATGAATTCTTAAAGTCTGATTTATTTGGAGGCAATTCACCAACCATAAACGTTGCTAAATTCTTGTCGGGAAGCGAAGGTACTTTAGCTTTTTCTACATCAATAACCTTACAGTTAAACAATTTACCTCCACAAAAAAGTATTATGGTTTGTTCTCATTTTGCAAGTATTAATGAGAGCTTAATTGCTACTGTTACGGCAATGAAACACAACTTATACAATTGTGAACTAATGGATAAAACCATTTTAGATTGTACAAAAAGTAACAGAGAACAAGCAAAAAACAGATTCTTTTTACAAGGTGACCCAGCAGCGATATTAATGTTAGAAGTTTCTTCAAACTCTATTGAGGAAACAGAAGTTTTAGCTAATAATTTAATTGCAGATTTAGAAAAAAACAATTTTGGTTATCATCACCCAAAAGTATATGGAGAAGATATTGCAAAAGTCCATTATTTACGTAAAGCAGGATTAGGATTACTGGGAAATATGATTGGAGATATGAAGGCCGTTGCTTGTATAGAAGACACAGCAGTAGCTTTAGAAGACTTGCCAAGTTATATCATAGAATTCACCAAAATCATGGATAAATATCAGCAAAACGCAGTCTATTATGCCCATGCCGGTGCAGGAGAATTACATTTACGCCCAATCTTAAATTTAAAAAAATCAGAAGATGTTGTATTGTTTAGAAAAATCACAACAGAAACTGCTGAATTAGTTAAAAAATACAAAGGTTCTTTTAGTGGAGAACACGGAGACGGAATTGTACGTGCAGAATTTATTCCTTTAATGATTGGAGAAGAAAATTATCAATTATTAAGAAGAATAAAAAAAGCATTTGATCCTCATAACATATTTAATCAAGGAAAAATAACAGATGCTTTTCTAATGGACAAAAGCCTACGTTATGAAATTGATAGAAAAGAACCCGAAATAAAAACCATTCAAGATTTTTCTGAAAGCGAAGGTATTTTAAAATTAGCCGAAAAGTGTAATGGTTCTGGAGATTGTAGAAAAACAGTTTCTGCCGGAGGAACAATGTGTCCTAGCTATAGAGCTACTAAAAATGAAAAAGACACCACAAGGGCAAGAGCAAATACTTTGCGTGAGTTTCTTACCAATTCTGAGGAAACAAACAAATTTAATCATCAAGAATTAAAAGAAGTTTTTGACCTTTGTTTAAGCTGTAAAGCTTGTGCTTCTGAATGTCCGAGTAATGTAGATGTTGCTTCTTTAAAAGCAGAATTCCTATATCAATATCAAGAAACAAATGGATATTCTTTTAGAAGTAATTTGTTTGCAAACAATGCTAAATACAATAGATTAGGAAGTAAATTCCCTACAATTACTAACTTTCTAACCAATACCAAATTTGCAAAAAAAATAATGGGTGTTGCAACCGAACGTTCCGTTCCAAAATTAGCAAAACAAACGTTAGAAAATTGGCTTAAAAAACATCAATTTATACCTTCTAAAAAAGCGGTTTATTTATTTAATGATGAGTTCACCAATTTTTATGATGCCGAAATTGGAAAAGACGCTGTAATTCTATTAGAAAGATTGGGCTACGAGATAAAATCAATCTCTCACGACGAAAGTGGTAGAAGTCATATTTCAAAAGGTTTTTTAAAAGAAGCCAAAGAAATTTGCAACAAAAACATCACAATTTTTAAAGATTTAATTTCTGATGAAACTCCGTTAATTGGGATTGAACCTTCAGCAATTTTAACTTTTAGAGATGAATATATTCGTTTGGCAGATGATAAAAAATCTGCGGAAAAAATTGCAGAAAACACATTTACTTTCGAAGAATTTTTAGCAAAAGAACTAGAAAAAGAAAACATTAATAAAAGTTTTTTTACAAAAAAACCTAAAACCTTAAAAGTCCACGGACACTGTCATCAAAAAGCATTGTCTGGAACACATTCTAGTTTTCAAATATTAAACATACCAGAGAATTATACAGTAACAATTCTAAATACTGGCTGCTGTGGAATGGCGGGTTCTTTTGGATATGAAAAAGAACATTATAAAGTAAGTATGCAAATTGGAGAAGATACTTTATTTTCTAAAATAAGAAATTGTAATACCGATACAGAAATTGCTGCAGCGGGTACAAGTTGTAGACATCAAATTTTTGATGGAACAAAACGTATTGCGAAACATCCAATTACAATATTAAAAGAAGCATTATCATAAAACAAAAAAAAAGCTCCTTTATAAAGGAGCTTTTTTTATTAAAACAATATTTTTATTTTATTTTTCTGCAAGTTCTTCATTTGCTAATAAAGCAAAAAACTTATCTAAATTTGGTAAAATCACAATTCTAGTTCTTCTATTTTTTGCTCTATTTTCTTCCGAATTATTATCAACTAAAGGAACCGTACTACCTCTACCAGAAGCAATTAATCTACTTCCCTCAATTTTATACTTTTTCTCTAAAAGTCGAACAATAGAAGTTGCTCTTTTTACACTTAAATCCCAATTGTCTTGTACTGCAATATTGCTTATAGTTCTAGAATCTGTATGACCTTCAATCATTACGTCCATACTTGGTTCAGATTTTATAACATTGGCAAGTTTTTCAATTAATGAATAAGCACCTTGTTTTACCTGATAACTTGCTGTATTAAATAATAATTTGTCCGAAATAGATATCATTACAACTGTTTGGTCTATATCTATATTTAAATCATCAGAAGTAGCTAAATCAGAAGTATTGATCTTATTTTTTAAATTATACGAAATTGCAATATTCAAAGAATCTTTTAATGTTTTTGCTTTGGCAACAACTGCAGGATCTACTTTTGCTAAAGTTTCATTCATTCTTTTTCTTGTTATATTAGAAATAACAGCTGCATTACCAACCATATCTAATTTAACATCGTTCTCTTTTTGCAAAGTAACATTATCACTTTTTAAAGAATTTATTTTTTTGTTATAATTTGCTACTCTTTGTTCAATTTTTGCAAACTTTGTTTCTAACTCTTCTTTTTCTAAAGTAGTTTTTTGAAGAGTTCCTTTTGTTTCATTAAACTGAGTTTCTAAACTAGCATACTTCTTTTTTGAAACACAAGAAGTCATTAATAAAGACAAAATTGTAATTGGAATAATTAATTTTTTCATTATTTATATTTTAATAGTTATAGTGTATAAACAATTTTTTTTTTAAAATATTATATATCATCTTCTTTTTATGATTTTACAAATATTTTGTAAACCATTATTTATTTAAGTGATTTCAAACTACTTTTTATAGTATCAATTTTAGCAATTGTATCTGCTTCTTTTTTACGTTCTAAAGTAATAACTTGCTCTGGTGCATTTGATACAAAACGCTCATTAGATAACTTCTTTGTAATTCCGAACAAGAAACCTTCTGCTCTTTTTAACTCGCCTTCTAACTTTTTAATTTCAGCCTCAACATCTATATTCTCTATAGAAATTGGCACAAAATATTCGTTAGATTTTACTCTAAAAGAAGCACCTTCTACTTTTTCTGAAACATAATTAATTGTTGAAGTATTTGTTAACTTTTGAATAACAGCATCAAACTCTTTTAAGTTCTTTTCATTATCAATTACAAATAACTCTACAGCATCTTTAAAAGAAATGTTTTTATCTTTTCTGATGGTTCTTAATCCTGATACGACATCTGTTGCAAATTCAAAATCAGCAATAATTTGTGCATCAAAATCTTTTATTACTGGATATTTCTCAATAATCAAGGCTTCTTCTGGCGTTCTATCAGCAATATATTGCCAAATATCTTCCGATAAAAAAGGCATAAATGGATGCAATACTTTTAAGTTATTTTCTAAAACTTCAATAATTGCATCAAACGTAGTTTTGTCTATCGGTTGCTGGTAAGCAGGTTTTACAATCTCTAATAACCATGAAGAAAAATCGTCATTAATTAGTTTATAAATAGCCATTAAAGCATCCGACAAACGGTATTTAGAGAAATGATCTTCTATTTCTGTTAACGTTTTTTGAAACTTCGCTTCGTACCATTTTAAACCAATTTTAGAGGTTTCTGGTTGTGGTAAAGTTGCATCAACTTCCCAACCTTTTATCAAACGAAAGGCATTCCAAATTTTATTGGCAAATCCTTTTCCTTGCTGACATAAATCTTCATCGAACATTAAATCGTTACCGGCTGCAGAACTTAATAACAATCCAACTCTTACTCCATCTGCTCCATAATCATCAATTAATTTTAAAGCATCTGGCGAGTTTCCTAAAGATTTAGACATTTTTCGTCTTTGTTTATCTCGAACTAAACCAGTTAAATAAACATTTTGGAAAGGTTTTTCGTCTTTGTATTCATACCCTGCAACAATCATTCTTGCTACCCAGAAAAATAAAATATCTGGCCCGGTAACTAAATCGTTTGTTGGATAATAATATTTAATTTCTTCGTTTTCTGGATTTCTAATTCCGTCGAAAACAGACATTGGCCACAACCAAGAAGAAAACCAAGTATCCAGTGCGTCAGAATCCTGACGCAAGTTGTTAGTTGTTAGTTGTTGGTTATTAGTTTTCTCTTTCGCAAGCTCAAGAGCTTTCTCAATATTCTCAGCAACTACAAAATCTTCTTTTCCATCTCCGTAGAAATACGCAGGAATTTGTTGTCCCCACCAAAGTTGACGAGAAATATTCCAATCACGTACATTTTCCATCCAATGACGGTAGGTATTTTCAAATTTCTTAGGATATAAATTGATTTCTGCATCTTCACCCAAAACTGCATCAATTGCAGGTTGCGCTAAATCCTTCATCTTTAAAAACCATTGATCAGATAATCGAGGTTCTATAACGGCTTTGGTTCTTTCTGAGGTTCCTACTTTATGAGTGTGAACTTCAGTCTTTACTAAAATCCCTTTTTCTTCTAATTCTTGAGCAACTTCTTTACGAACTACAAAACGATCTTTTCCTTGATAATGTAATCCAAAAGAATTTAAAGTTGCATCCTCATTAAAAATATCGATAACCTCTAAATTATGCTTATCTCCTAAATTCTTATCATTTTCATCGTGTGCAGGCGTTACTTTTAAACAACCTGTACCGAATTCTAAATCTACATATTCATCCTCAATAATAGGAATTACTCTTCCGCTTAAAGGAACAATTGCTTTTTTACCTTTTAAATGCGTAAAACGCTCGTCATTTGGGTTGATACAAATTGCTGTATCACCAAAAATAGTTTCTGGACGAGTTGTTGCAATGGTTAAAGTATCTTCCGATCCTTCAATTTTATATTCTAAATAATACAAGTTGCCTTGTCTTTCTTCATGAATTACTTCTTCATCCGAAAGTGTTGTTTTAGCTTCAGGATCCCAGTTTACCATTCTGTAACCTCTATAAATTAAGCCTTTGTTATATAAATCAACAAAAACTTTAATTACAGATTCAGACATTTCTGGATCCATGGTAAAAGCAGTTCTTTCCCAATCACAAGAAGCTCCTAACTTTTTTAATTGTTCTAAAATAATTCCTCCATATTCATCTTTCCAATCAAAAGCATGTTGTAAAAACTCTTCACGCGTTAAATCGCTTTTACTAATTCCTTGTTCCTTTAATTTAGCAACAACTTTTGCTTCAGTTGCAATAGATGCGTGATCTGTACCAGGAACCCAACAAGCATTTTTACCTAATAAACGTGCACGTCTTATTAATACATCTTGAATTGTGTTATTCAACATATGCCCCATATGTAAAACTCCGGTAACGTTTGGTGGAGGAATTACAATTGTATAAGGTTCTCTTTCGTCTGGAGTAGAATGAAAATAGTTATTTTTCATCCAGTAGTCATACCATTTACCTTCTACTTGGCTTGCATCATATTTAGATGGAATTGTCATACTTTGGAATAGTTTTTGAAATATAGTTAGCAAAAATACAATTATCTATTTTTGTAGAGAAAATTAGTAGTTGATTTTTTAAAACAAAAAATAAGTTATAATTTTACACTATAAATCATTTAATTATGAAAAGCTTTACATCTATTTTCGTTTTATTTTTATTTTCTTTTACAGTTCATGCTCAAGAATTTCAATTTAAAAACGAAACGATTAATTATGGAAAAATCGCAAAAGATTCTAACGGAGAAAGAACTTTTATTTTTACAAATATTGGTGATCAACCTTTAATTATAAAAAACATACAATCATCATGTGGTTGTACAGTACCTAAAAAACCAGAAAACCCTATAATGCCTGGTGAAAAAGGAGAAATTAAAGTTTCTTATGACACGAAAAGAGTTGGTGGTTTTTCTAAACAAATTACTATTTTTTCGAACGCAAAAACCCCTAGAAAGGTTGTGAAAATTAAAGGATATGTTAGTAAAGGAATTTCTTTAATGAAAGAAAAAAGTATACTTTCTGATAGTTAAATTCGTTTTTTTAAACGAAAATTAAACTTTAAAACTTCTCTTCCTCTTTTAATTTCTATCTTTATTTTTTTTCCATCTTTTTCTTGAAATTTGTGAATGATATCATTTAATTTTAAATCGTGAGCAGAAGTTCCATTTATTTTTAAAATAATATCACCAGACTTAATACCTGCGATATCGGCAACAGATCCGTTTATAACTTTATCTACTTTATAGGATGGTAAAAATTTAAAACTATAATTTGTAGTAAAAGAAATAGTTTTACTACTTGTTGAAGTAAAGTCCCCTTTTGAATAACTAATAATTTTTGTATCGTCTTTTATTTTTACAAGTTTATTACCGTTGTAAACCACATCTAAACCACTCATGTTATAATTAAATCCGCCTTTTAGTGAAGCACTTTTTTTCAAGGTAATTTTTTTGTTAGGATAATCTATCCAAACTTTAAATCTCTTTAAAATATTCCCTCCAATACTTCCATTTCTTTTACTAAAATTTCTAGCATTTCTTGTTGATAGAGAATCTAAAAAAGAAACCGTAGGTTTCTCTATAACAAAGCTTCCTATTTTCATTTTTGGTATTCTACTTCTATTTCCATAAATAAAGCCACTTAATCCTTCACCTAAAATATCATTAAAAAATAATATTGGTGTTTGAATTGTTTCTTTAGTGCCTTCAAATAACCAAATTGCATCACTTCCTCCAGAATCTATCAACATTTTTACATCCGTTACAGTATTACCAACAGTATCTAATTGAACCTGAACATCTATATATGGTTTCTTTCTATAAAACTCCAAAGGAAAAATTTCACACTTTCTACAATTTTTATAGTTAAATTTTTTAGGATTATAAAAGGTAATTTTTTTTGAATTATAGTTTATTTTTAAAATTAGATTTTTTAACAAATTATACCCTATAATTCCATGGATAGTTGTTCCCATTTTACTCGACAAATCAAAATAATCTCTTAAAATAACATAAACAGTTTCATTAGTACTAAAGATATTGTTTATTCTAAGGTTATTGTTTTTTGACAATAAAGCATCTACAGGGTTTCCTTTACCTAAGCCTTGTAATTTAACTTTCTTTACATCTTTAAGCCCAACACTATCATTCTTTGAAAGACTAAATAAAATTGTTTTATTAACACCTGTATCTAAAATAAAAGACAATTCTTTGCCATTAATTTCTATTGGAATTACTATTAAATTATTAATTAATTTAAAATCTATTTTTTGCTTTATTACAGCTGATTTTTTAAAATGAAATCCCAATTGAGAATTCATTGTAAAAGAAATCAAAAGGAGAATAAAAACAATATGTAATGTTTTTCTTTTCAAAAATTTAAAATTATTTTATGAATATACGATTTTTTCATACCTTTTATTATCAATTTAACAAAATATAGTATTATAAACTTTCTTGATTTAAGAGCATTTAATCCAAAAAATATTTTGCAAATTTGCAGACTAAACTTAATATAAAA
This sequence comes from Polaribacter marinus, assembly GCF_022662535.1. Lineage (GTDB taxonomy): Bacteria > Bacteroidota > Bacteroidia > Flavobacteriales > Flavobacteriaceae > Polaribacter > Polaribacter marinus. The sequence continues at coordinate 354,158 of NZ_JAKQYM010000001.1, read as the reverse complement.
TAAATATGCCTTCAATATCTAAGAAAGGAATTCAAATGCCAGAGTCTCCTATTAGGAAATTGGTTCCTTATGCAGAAATAGCTTACAAACAAGGGAAAACTGTATATCATTTAAATATAGGTCAACCAGACATTAAAACGCCTGAAGTAGCTTTAGAAGCAGTTACGGCACACGATTTAAAAATTATTTCTTATACAAGATCCGAAGGATCGGAAAAATACAGAACCAAAATTGCCAACTATTATAGTAAACACAATATTCATGTAAAACATGATGATATTATTGTAACTACAGGGGGATCTGAAGCTTTATTGTTTGCTTTTGGTAGTATCATGGATATTGATGATGAAGTCATTATTCCAGAACCTTTTTATGCTAATTACAATGGATTTTCTACTGCTTCTGGCGTAAAAATTGTTCCTGTAATTTCTAAAATTGAAGATAATTTTGCCTTACCTCCTATTGAAGAGTTTGAAAAATTAATTACACCAAAAACAAAAGCCATTTTAATTTGTAACCCAGGAAATCCTACAGGATACTTGTATAGCAAAGAAGAAATTAAAAAGCTTGCTGCCATTGTAAAAAAGCACGATTTATTTTTAATTGCAGATGAAGTTTATAGAGAATTTGCCTATGACGGAATAGAACATTATTCTATTTTACAAGAAGAAGGCATTAATGACAATACCATTGTAATAGATTCTGTGTCTAAAAGATATAGCATGTGTGGCGCAAGAATTGGTTGTTTAGTTTCTAGAAACAAAGAGCTTATAAAAACAGTTTTAAAATTTGCACAAGCAAGATTAAGTCCGCCAACTTTAGCACAAATTGCTTCCGAAGCAGCTTTAGATACTCCACAAAGTTATTTTGATGAAGTAAAAGAAGAATATGTAAAAAGAAGAAATACTTTAATTGAAGGACTGCAAAAAATAGAAGGGGTAAAGGTTGCAAAACCTAAAGGAGCTTTTTATTGCATTGTAGAATTGCCTATTAAAAATTCTGATCATTTTGCACAATGGCTTCTAGAGTCTTTTGATGTAGATGGAGAAACAATTATGGTGGCACCAGCTGCAGGTTTTTACTCTACTCCAGGAGTAGGATTAAACCAAATAAGAATTGCATATGTACTAAACGAAGAGAGTTTATTAAAAGCTATTCATATTTTAGAAGAAGCTTTAAAAGTATACCAATATTAATTGGAAATTTTAGAAAACATATCGTTAAAAAATTATAATACGTTTGGTATTTCTGTAAATGCCAAACGTTTTATTTCTGTTGATTCTGTTTATCAATTACAACAACTTTTAAAAGTTGAAAAAGATATTTTCTTAATTTCTGGAGGAAGCAATATGTTGCTCACAAAGGATATAGATAAATTAGTAGTACATCTAAATTTTAAAGGGATTTCTATTGACAGAGAAAATGATAATTCTGTTTATTTGACCGTAAATGCAGGAGAAAATTGGCACGAATTTGTTTTGTGGTGTGTAGAAAACAATTATGGGGGGATAGAAAATTTATCCTTGATTCCTGGAAATGTTGGTACCTGCCCTATTCAGAATATTGGTGCTTATGGAACTGAAGTAAAAGATACTATTACAAAAGTTGAAGCGCTTGAAATTAAAACTGGAAAATTAGCTTCTTTTTCTAATCATGAGTGCAATTTTGGCTATAGAAACTCTATCTTTAAGAATAAAGTAAAAGGTAAATATATCATTACTTCAGTAAGTTTTCAATTAACAAAAAAAAATCATCAGTTAAACTCTTCTTACGGAGCAATTGAGTCTGAATTAAACTCAAAAAAAATAACAAACCCTACTCTAAAAGATATTTCTGACGCTGTAATTGCAATTAGAAAAAGTAAATTACCCGATCCTAAAAAAATTGGAAACAGCGGTAGCTTCTTTAAAAATCCGGTAATTTTAAAATCGCATTTTATAAAACTACAAGAAATTTTTCCAAACATACCAAGTTATACAATTTCCGAAACAGAAGTTAAAGTTCCTGCTGGTTGGTTGATAGAACAAGCTGGCTTTAAAGGGAAACGTTTTGGTAATTATGGCGTACATGAAAAACAAGCTTTGGTTCTTGTAAATTACGGAAATGCATCGGGAATGGAAATCTATCAATTAGCAAAAGAAATCAAAAAAATAGTTTTTGAAAAATTTGAAATTGCTTTAGAAATTGAAGTGAATATCATTTAGTTAAAATTCATCTTAAAATAATTGCTATATTGTACTAAATTCTATACTTAAATATAGTACATGGCTATTACCAAACCAATACAAACAATAGTATTACTTCTTTTGTGTTTTTTTCAAACCAATACTCATGGGCAAGAAAAAGAACCAACAAAAACAGATTCTATTGCAAGAGCAATTTCAAACAAAGCATATAGTTTTATAAACTCTGAAAGTGATAGCGCTTTGTTTTACGCTAACAAAGGAATTGCTTATGCTAAAAAAAACAATTCCAAACGAGGAGAAATTCTTAATTTAGAAGTAAAAGGTTTATACTTAGAACAAGTAAAAAACAACTATAAAGAAGCAGCAAATGCCTATTTAAAGGCCATTTCACTAGCAGAAGCACACTATATAGATTTTTTACCAATGCTATATAGTGGATTAAGCTCATTATATGTAAGAACGAAAGATTTTAAAAGAGCAGTAATTTATGCTCAAAATGCAGTAGACCATAGTCCAGAAGATTCTCGAATAAAAAGTGGCACTATGCTAAATTTAGCAATTATTCTAGGTGATTTAAATAAATTTGATGAAGCTAATAAAATATTTAAAGCTATTTTAAAAACGAATAAACTATATCCTTGGGGACTTGTACTTGTAAAATCGGGATTAGCAGGCAATCTAAGTAAGCAGCAAAAATACAAAGAAGCTATTGCGCTTTATAAAGAAGCTATTGAAACAGATTCAATAAAAGGTAACAAAAAATATCGAAGATTATATCAGGGAATTATTGAAAACTCTATTGAAATTAATAACAAAAAGAATGTTACAGATTATATTTCAGTGTTCAAAAAAAGTTTCCAAAACCTTACATCTTTAAATGATAAAAAACACTATTATAGTACAATTTCAAATGCCCTTCATTTTCTAGAAGACTACAAAAAGTCCAATATATATAAAGATAGTTTAATTGAAGTTAATGAAAAACTTTTTGAAAAAAAATATGATACAGGCATTGTAGATGCAGAAATAAAATATCAAACTGTAAAAAAAGATGCGCAAATAAAGTCAGAAATTGAAAAACGAAATTTTTGGTTATTACTTACCTCTTTATCTTTCCTAATATTATGTATTGTAATCTTTTCTTTATACAAAAATGCACAAAAAAGGAAACAGCTAATTGCCAGTAAAAAATTATTAGAAACAACTTTAAAGCAACGAAACATGTTGCTAAGAGAAACACATCATCGTGTTAAAAATAGTTTTCAAATGGTGAGTAGTTTGTTAAAACTACAAGCAAGAGGCAGTAAAGCTGAAGGTGCAGTAAAAGCTCTAGAAAACGCTGTACAAAGAGTAAATTCTATGATTATTCTGCATCAACAATTATACGCAAAAGAAAACATTCTTGGCATCGATTTAAAAATTTACGTTAAAGATTTAATAACAGAAATAACGCGCTCATACGAAGTATCACAAATTAAAATTGACCAAAACATTGTTTCAATTAATGTAAATATAGACATCGCAACTTCTATTGGATTACTTATAAATGAATTAGCCACAAATAGCATAAAACACGCTTGGAGTAAAGATTTTGAAAATAAAACCATTACAATACAAATTAATAAATTAGATAAAATTTTAGATTTTAAAATGTTTGATAATGGAAACAACACAAAAGAAATCTCTACAAAATCAGGATATGGATCTGAATTAATCGCAATTTTAATTAAACGACTAAAAGCTAGTAAATTACCAGAAAATCAAAATAACTATTCAATTCACCTAGAAATACCTTTTGTTGATAATGAAGCATAAATTATTGATTATTGAAGATGACCCTTTTATTTCTTTAAATATTCAATATGCTCTAGAAGCAAAAGGATTTCACGTAATTGGTATTGCAGAAACGGTTACTGCAGCAGAAGAATTATTTTACTTAGAAAAACCAGATTTGTGTTTAATCGATATTCAATTAGGTGATAGTGTCTCTGGAGTTGAATTTGCTAAAGTTTTAGATCAACAACAACTCCCCTATTTTTACCTCACATCGCAAACAGATCCTTTAACTTTATTAGAAGTTAGTAAAACAAAACCATTAGGCTATATTGTAAAACCTTTTACAGATACAGGTTTATGGAGTAGCATTAGTGTTGTTTGGCAACAATATTTATCTAAAAACGGAAATAAATTAACAATCAAAACAGATGGTTATGTTCATATAATTCCAGAAAACGACATTCTTTTTTTAGAAGCTTTTGATAATTATTGCTATATACAAACTGCAGAAAAAAAGTTACTGGTTCCACATACTTTAAAGAAAACTCGTGAGCAATTAAAAGGAAATCATTTTTTTATGGTACATCGTTCTTATTGGGTAAACACGCAAAAAATTAAAAGCATAAGCAATCATACTGTTGTGATTCATGAATTTGAAGTTGCTTTAAGTAGAGCAAGAAAAGAGGCATTAATCTCTTTTATGAATGAAATTTAAAAAGTCATTTCACTAAAAAAAAACCCATTTCACTAAGTTTATTATTTTTTATTAATATGCAATCATAAGTTTGATGTATTCTCTTAAAGCACACAACTATGAAAAATGCGATATTAATTTCTTTCCTATTTTTACTATTAGGAAACACAGCCTTTTCTCAGAATGTTTCTTTTTTTAATAACCCAAGTGAAGATGTAAGTTTTAGTTTGACTTCGTATAATTACACAATATTTAAAGATTACATTTTTACGTCTGGGTATGATAACATAAATGGAAAAGAATTATGGAAAACAGATGGAACAACTTTAGGAACTTCACTTGTTAAAGACATTAACCCTGGAATCTCAGATTCATCTCCAAGCAATTTTACTGTTGTAGGAAACCTTTTGTTCTTTACAGCAAATGATGGTGTTAATGGTACAGAACTTTGGAAAACAGATGGTACAGAAGCTGGAACAGTACTTGTAAAAAACATAAATAATAACAACCAACAATCATATATATATGAATTAAATTCTTTTAAAGGAAAATTAATTTTCTTTGCAAATGATGGGATAAATGGTAGTGAATTATGGGAATCAGATGGTACTGAACTTGGCACAAAAATTTTAAAAAACATAAGACCTGGAAGTTTTAGTTCTTATGAACCATCAGGTTTTTATTCTGTTATTTTAAATAATGAATTTTATTTTACTGCAAATGATGATTCAGGTAAAGAACTTTGGAAAACGGATGGAACAGAAGCTGGAACAGTTCTTGTTAAAGATATTTATACAGGTGTTGGTGGGTCTCACTCTAACCCCAAATACCTAACCGTTTACAACGGAGAAATATATTTCCAAGCATTCGAACCTACAAATACAGGTAGAGAATTATGGAAAACAGACGGTACAGAAGCTGGAACAGTACTTGTAAAAGATATAAAACCTGGAAAAAACGACTCTTATCCTCAAGACTTGATAACTTATAATGGAAATTTATATTTTTCGGCGAATGATGGAAATGGTAGTGAACTATGGGTTTCTGATGGTACAACAGAAGGTACAATTCTTTTAAAACACATCAACACAAATCCAGGTAACACTCATTCTAGTCCAAGTAAATTTATAGAATTTAATGGCGTTTTATTTTTTACAGCAGACAATGGTAATACAGGACACGAACTATGGAAAACAGATGGAACTGAAGATGGTACTGTACTTGTAAAAGACATAAGACCCGGAGCTATGACCTCACATATTCTGTATATAAATGAGTACAAAGGAAAATTGTATTTTGATGCAGATGATGGCGTAAACGGAAAAGAACTTTGGGAGTCTGACGGCACAACTGCAGGGACTATATTAAAACAAGATATTAACATTGGTTCTTCTTCATCTCCTGATAACTTTATAAAATTTAAAGAAAAACTTTTTTTTAGGGCTTTTGGATTGACAGGTTATAAAAACTACAAACTATCATACCCAAACACATTTACAGCAGCATCTGGTAACTGGAATACAAATGAAAATTGGAGTTTTGGTGTAGTACCAATTGCGAATGATGATGTTGAAATCCCTGTTGGTAAAACAGTAAATATAAATATTGAAAATTTAGAAATTATAGATTTACATCTTTTAGGAACATTAAATATAAACGCAGGAAAATCAATGACTGCAAAAGGAAATTTATTTGCAGATACAGGAACTCTAAATATCTATTCTAATGCAACATCTAGCGGTTCTTTAATTGTTAATGATTCATCTTCAGGTAACATTACTTATAACAGATATGTTACTGGTATTGATACTGCCCCAGAACCAGATTTTAAACCTTGGCATTTAATTTCATCACCTGTTTTTGGAGAAAATGTTGAAGATATTATTACAAATGGTTCTTTAGCTGATGGTTCTGGAGATAACAGAAAAGGGTTGGCTTTATACCAAAATTCAGTTGATGGAAATCCTTGGACTTATTTTAACACAAGTTCATCTGAGGTAATGAATTCTGGAAATGGTTATTCTGTTTTACGCTCTACAGACGGAATAATTCCGTTTAAAGGAACTTTAAAAACAGATGATTTAGAATACCCTATCTCCTTAGGAATTTCAGGAACAGGAGTTGAAAATAAATGGAACTTGATTGGAAATCCATATCCTTCTTTTATTGCTATAAATAACGATGCAGATGCAACTAATAATTTTATAACACAAAATGAAGCACATATGGATCCCTTATTTGTTGGTTTGTATTTTTGGAACCCTGTAAAAAATTCTTATGACGTTATTAATAAAACAACCGACGGGAACAAATATATTACACCAGGACAAGGATTTTTTATTGCTTCTAAAGAAGATGGTGGCAACATTACCATTTTAGAGGAAATGCAAAAACATCAACCAGAAAACTTATTTTTAAGAAGTACAACAAATAGCATAGCTAAAATACTTTTATCAGTATCTAACGGAACGGAAACAAAATCCACAGAAATAAAATACATAGCAGGTACAACCACTGGCTTAGACCCAGGGTATGATGCAGGGTTATTTAATGGAATTACTTCTGATTTTTCTATTTATACACGCTTATTAGATAATAGTAACACAACAAATATTGCATTACAATCTTTACCTCCAGAAAATTACGAATCTATGATTGTTCCAGTAGGGTTAAAAGCTAATGAAAATACTACACTTACATTTTCTGTAAATGCAACAAATTTACCAAATGACATCAATGTGTATTTAGAAGACAGAATGCTCAATTCTTTTACACATTTAAATAAAACAAATAGCGAATACACAATTATGTTAGAAAGTGCTATTAACGAAATTGGTAGATTTTACATACACACAACGCCAACTGTTTTAAGCATAAAAAACAACACTTTATCTACGGTAAATATTTTTAAAACAAATGTATCTACAATTAGAATAATGGGGCTACCTCAAGGAAAAACAACTTTTACTTTATTTAATATTCTAGGAAAACAAGTACTTGACAGCTATTTTAGTGCCAATGGAGTTCAAGATATTAATTTACCAAAATTAGCGGCAGGTTTTTACATTGTAAAACTACAAACTGAATCAGGAAATTTAACTAAGAAAATCATTTTAGAATAATAACAAGAAAGGCATAAATAATGTAAATAAATAATATTACAGTAAAGTAATGCTGAAGAAATAGAAATTTAACTAAATGTTTCAAGTTAAAAATTACTAAAATATTTTCTATTTATAGCGCTGTAAAAATTTTACTTTTCATTTTTCAATGCTTTAATATCTACTATTAATTGAGCAATTGAAGCTCTATTAAGTCCATTATAAATACCTCTAATGTGTTTGTTTTTATCTATCAATACAAAATTTTCTGTGTGTAAAAAATCATCAATACCTAACGGTTCTCCTAAGTTTTCTTCTACAAAATAAAACTGTCTTCCTAAATCATAAATTTGCTTTCTATCACCAGTAACTAAATGCCATTTTTTATCATCTATCTTTTTTTCTAAAGCATATTCTTTAAGTTTTACGACCGAATCTTTTTCTGGAGTCACAGAATGTGACAATAACAAAACGTCGTTATCATTTTTAAACTCTTCTTGAATTTTATACATATTGCTTGTCATCATCGGGCAAATACCTGGACAAGTTGTAAAAAAGAAATCAGCAACATAAATTTTATTCTCAAAGGTCTTCTGAGTTACTGTTTCCCCATTCTGATTTACAAGATTAAAATCTGGAATTCTATGAAAGCTAGTTAATTCTTTACTTGTAGGTGAAATCCATTTTGGTGTAAATGATGCTTCATTAAAATAAGGCAAAGCATCTACCCTGCTTGTTTCTTCTTTTTTTTGATTTGTTTTACAACACATCAAAAGAAAGATAAAAACATAAAAAATATTATTTACTTTCATATTGTACTTCTTCTTTATTTAATTTATAACATAGATTTGCTCGGTTCATTCCAAAAATTCTTCCATTTTTAGCTTCATAATTCACATAAATCTTACCATTTTCTAACCATGCTTGCTGCATTCCTTCTTCTTTCCCTTTGTTTAAATTTCTTTTCTTTGCTAATTGACCACTGGAGTACCATCGCTGTTGAACCCCATGTTTTACTCCATCTGTATAATTATATTCAGATGCAATTGCTCCACTTTTCCACCAAACTTTAACAATTCCATTTAACTTATTTTGTTGGTAATAAGATGTTTTTTGAAGAGTACCATCTTGAAACCATTTATTAGAAACTCCTTGTTTTTTTCCATTAAAAAAACCTGTTTTTTCTGCAATGCTTCCATCTGAAAAATAAACTACAGCAAAACCATTAAAAGGTTGTTTTTTATAAAACCATTGTCCTTTTTCAGGAATTAATTTAAGCTGATTTTTATCAACTAAAATGGTTTTAATTTTTTCTTCATTTATCACATTTAAATTAGCTTTAGTAGCTGCTTGTTTACAACTACTAAAACTAAAAAGAACAAGTATATAAAAAACCTTAATTAATTGCATTGGGTGTTCCTTTATATGGTCCTGCAAAAACAATATAACTCCCTGTCGTTGAATATAAATCATTAATAATATGATAATGATATTCTGCAGAATCTGTGTGCTGTGTAGTACTTGTATGTCCTCCAGAAGCATCTAAGTCCGTAGGGTAAGTTCCTGTTGAATTACATTTTCTTCCGTAGATAAAAAATCCATCAGAAATTATACCTACCAAATTTTCATCATCATTTGTCCAAGCTCTTGGTTCTAAATGATAATGATATTCTTGCGGTCCAATATGACCTCCTGTATAATCTAAACTTCCTGCTGCTTGATCTAAAGCTCCGTTTCCTTCTTGGTCATTAAAAATAGCTGCTCCACTTACAGCAATCCCAATAGCTCCTAAAGATGTGTTTGTAGTACTACTTGCCAAACTAGGATGTTGAGACACCGTTAAACTTGCAGCTGCATCATACCCCGGAATTAAACTTGGTGTCATTTCTGCTTCTGATGTTACGGTTGGTGCTACATATTTTGCATGTCCTGAACCCCAATATGGTGTTGTATGATTTGGGTTTCCTGTTGTTTCTATAACTACATTAGATCCCTGCAAATATATGTCTGTTTCTGCTGTGTCAAAATCTGCAAAAGCATTGTGTAAAGTCCCTGTTGTTTCTTCTAACTCTTCTTCAATATCTGATGATGAGCTACATGCTATTATTACAGTAAATAAAATAGCTAAAATGCTTAATGTTTTTATAAATTGATTTTTCATTTCTTTGTGTTTTTTGTTATTGTTTTTTATTTAGATGGCTTTATTAAAAAAAATCGCAATTTCTTACAAAGCATTTAAAATCAAACCACTTTAAATTTTGTTTTCACTTTGTTAATCTAAATAATCTTCTACAGCTACTTTTCTTGCCGCAACATGACTTTTTAATTGGCTTACTGCTGATTGAAATTCTGAACTATTATTTAAAAATGAATATCCCGGAATTTCTGATGTTGCATAAGATTCTATTAATGCCGCATAATTTGTATATAATGCTTATATTGTAGTTTCATTAAAAGCATCATCTATTACTTCTTGTACGTATGTATCATATTTTGCTTTGTATTCTTCATCCTGATATAAATAACCTATTATTGGCCATTGTGTGGCATTTAATCCCGAAAAATCTAAAGGTAAAGAACCTCCCATTTTCCCTGTTTGCAATGCTTCATTATTATCCCAAGGAATCCACGTTAATTTACTGGTATCCGGATTGTTATATAAAAAATAATTATGCGTCATTCTTCCGTATGTATCCCAATTTTGAACAACTGTATTTACTGCTAAATATTTTAAAAATACATCTGTATCAAAAACCGCCTCTAAGTTTGTTCTCCAAGTTGCAGGATCTGTAGTTCTTGTTGCATTATGTAGTATTGAATATAAATCAGACACATCAGAAAAGTCTGCTTCATCTTCATTGGTTTTCTTTACATACTCATCTTCATTATAAGTTCCACTTGCAAAAGAGGCTGCATCTCCATCGGGCTTGTATAAATTTCCATCATCATCAGAAAATTGAGTATCTATAACAGTATCATCAACTTCTTCAACTAATGTATATACCCCAAAATATTCGGGCCCATTTCCATGATCTACATATACTGTATAAAAAGCAGTATGTGAAGCTGCTAATCCAGCATTTCTAAAAACATCTGTAGCCACTTTTTCTCTTAACATCGATTTATCATCGTAATTATTTTTAAGACTTAATTTTTTAAATCCATAAAAACGTTGATTTTTTATTTGCGGATAATCATCTTCAAATTCATCAAAATCTAATTTAAAAGATAATTTTAAAATTCCTGCTTGCCAACTAGATTGTAAACTTGAATTTCCTTTAAAACGAATACCAACACGGTACCATTCTTTATTCTGATAAAACACTTCTGCAGGAACAAAAATTGGGTTTTCATCTACTTCTGTTGTTGCACCTCCTGTTCCAGGACCTCCTGGGCCTCCTGAAGTTCCGCCGAATGTTCCATAAAGGCTTTCCATATTGTTTAACATTGTTTGCCATCTTTCTGATGTTACAACAAGGTCTAATCTTTTTACGGTATTATCCTTGAATACCTCTTCAAAATTTGGATCCGCATCTTTACTATGAGTATCAACTGTCCAATCTGTGGCAGTAAATTCTGTATCATCAATAATTACATTTTGATCTTCTAATTCTTCTACAACATCGGCGATTTCATCGGTTGCGCAAGAATATAAAGTAAATACTATAAGTGTTGAAAATAGAATGGTTTTAAAATTCTTCATAAACTTCTATAATTAGTTCGTTTTTAATTTTTTAATTTCTAGGTCTTTCTCTTTTTTCGGGTTTAGGAGCATTTTTAATCTCTTTTTTAGAAATAAAACCATCGTTATTTGTATCTATTTTTTTAAAATCTTTTTTTAATGGACCTTTAGCTTCTTTTAAAGAAATTTTTCCATCTTTATCTGTATCTAAATCTTTAAGGATTTGTTTTATTGATGGTGGTCCTTCTGGTCTTTTTCCATTTCCTTCTTTTTGGGCAAATGATGATGTTGAAACGAATAAACCTAATGCTAGTACTGCTAAAATTTTGTTTGTTAATTTTTTCATTTTTTTATATGTTTTTGTTTATATAAATTTAGATGCTAGCATTTTTATAAACTTGCGCACGTTAACTTTACTTTAACAAAAAACCCTATTTCTTGATTGAAATAGGGTTTATAAAAACATGATAAATATTATCTAGGTGGAGGTGGCATCCCTTCGTTTCTTAGCCTAGGACCTCTTTCATTAACTGGAGGTCTTTCACTCCCTTTAAGAGCTTCATTAATGATATCATCAAATACTTTTACCTGTTTTTTTGTACATATTTTTCTTACCTTACTAAAGAATCTATACAGCTCTGTATCTTTTTTAGCCTGTAAAACGCTAATGGTACTTATAATTGAATCTGAATTAAAATTTTCTTTAGAAAAAGAATTAAATAAAACATCTTTATTTTTTCTAATTTGATTTTCAAAATTCATCATAAATTCTCTATGAGTTTTGTCTAACTCCCTAAATTGCTCTTTTTGATCATCATTAAATTGTAATCTCTCTATTAAAAAATTTCCTTCTTGACGATGTTGTGGTTTTTCATGAGGCTTAGTCAGCAACATAAAAATTAAAACTGCATTTAAAAAAATTAATAAGACTAATAAAATTGGAAGTAATTTTGATTTCATAACTTTTAATTTAAAATTGAACTACTGCTAGATTGTAAAGAGTATTCTTCCGCAAATATTTCTATATCTGAACTAACCGTTGTTTCTGATGAAGAAAATGCATAAAAAATGGCGCTAACATTTAGTAATAAAACAACACATAGTGTTACCAACTGTAATTGAGGAGTAAACCATGAAAAAACTACTTTCTTTACTTCTTTTTCTGCATTTAGTTTTTGCAAAACTTTATGCTTAAAAAAATGGTCTACCTCTACCTTCTCTATAGCATCTAATACCTTAAAGGTATTTTCTACTTTTTGATTTATTTTTTTATTCTCCATTTTTATTTCGTTTACAAAATAATTCCCTAAGTCTTTAGATGCCAATACTTTTAAAAACTTGCGTTAATTATTAGATTTATAAAAATTTTCTAATTTCTCTTGTAATTTTTTCTTTGCTCTAAACATTATAGACTCTACTGATGATAAACTTTTTCCTGTAATTTCTACAATTTCTTGATAACTCTTTCCATCGATTTTAGCCAAAGTAAAAATAACTCTTTGGCTTTCTGGCAAAGTGTTAATTGCTTTAAAAATTATTGCTGATTTTTCTTTATTCTCTAATAAAATTCCTGGGTGATTTACTTCTGTAAAATAATTTGTTTTGTCAAAAGGAATTTCATTTCCTAAGATAGTTTGCATAAAAGCAAATCTTTTTTTGGTGTTTTTTTTTCTAATAAATTCTAAACATTTATTGGTCGCAATTTTATAAATCCACGTAGATAATTTAGCATCTCCTTTAAACTTGTGTATTGACTTAAATACCTCTAAAAAAACTTCTTGTGCAACATCTTCTGCATCTTCTTTATTAGGAATAAAAGAAATACAGGTGGCAAACACTTTTTGTTGATAATCATCTAAAAGCTGACTAAAAGCACTTTGTTTGCCCAATTGTAATTCTATAATAAAATTTTCTTCGTTCAATGGATTTTTTTATCAAAAAGTAAACATACAAAAAAACCAGATAAACAATAAAGTTATCTGGTTTCTAATTAAGATTTGAAGCAAATTTATGCTTTATCAAACAATGCTTTATGTATTAAACCAGCAACTATTGCGCCTGCAATTGGAGCCGCACAAAACAACCAAGATTGTGTTAAATATTCTCCTCCTGCAAAAATTGCTTGACTCATAGAACGCGCAGGGTTTACAGAAGTATTAGTAATAGGAATGCTAATTAAGTGAATTAATGTTAAACCTAAACCAATAGCAATTGGCGCAAATCCTTTAGGAGCTCTTTCATTTGTACTTCCTAAAATAATCAATAAAAAGAACATTGTTAATAAAAATTCTGCCACAAAAGCAGACTGCATAGAATATTTATCGGGAGATAATTCTGCATAACCATTTGCAGCAAAACCGCCAATAGTTTCAAAACCTTCTTTACCTGAAACAATTAAATACAAAGCACTTGCAGCTAAAATAGCACCTATTAACTGCGATAAAATATAAGGCAATAATTCTTTTGCAGCAAACTTACCTCCTGCCCAAAGACCAAAAGAAACTGCAGGATTAAAATGTCCTCCAGAAATATGTCCAACAGCATATGCCATTGTTAAAACAGTTAAACCAAATGCAAGAGCTACTCCTACAAAACCAATTCCAAGTTCGGGAAAACCAGCAGCAAAAATTGCACTACCACATCCTCCAAAAACCAACCAGAAAGTTCCAAATAATTCAGCAAAATATTTTTTCATAATATAAAATTTATAATTAACAAAGTTTAGTTGATATCAGTATTACGACACTAATAAATAAAAAAAGTCACCCTATAAATATTTACTGTAGATTTTTTAATGAGAAAATAAGAATATGTATCTTTGCAATACAATTACTTTTTATGAAATTATTATTGCTTACTTTAGGTTTATTAGCACTTGCTATTGCAGGTATTACTATAAAAATTTGGGCTAAAAAAGATGGTAAATTTGCAGGAACTTGTGCAAGTCAAAACCCGATGTTAAATAAAACTGGAGAATCTTGTGGTTTTTGTGGAAAAACACCAGATCAATTTGACAATTGTTCGGAACCAGAACATAATTAATCTCTTTTTTAATTAAATGATTATACCTGTACTTTTCTACTTATTTGTAGCATTTACAGTTATTCAAATAATTTATTATTTAGCTTTCTCTACTTTTCTTTTAGACAATAAAAAAGAAAAAAAGAATTCTTCAGAAATTTCTATTTCTGTAATTATTTGTGCTAAAAATGAAGCAGAAAATTTACAAAAATTCCTTCCTTCAATTTTAGAGCAAGATTATGCTACTTACCAAGTTATTTTAATAAATGATGCTTCTTCAGATGAAACTTCTGAGGTTATGAAATTTTTTAAAGAAAAAAATTCTAATATTAAAATAATTGATGTAGAAAATATTGAAGCTTTTTGGGGAAACAAAAAATATGCCTTAACATTAGGCATTAAAGCAGCTAAATACGAACATTTATTATTTACAGATGCAGATTGTAAACCCGTTTCTAAAAATTGGATTCGTGAAATGTCTAAGAGTTTTACACATAAAAAAACTATTGTTCTAGGATATGGAAAGTATCAAAAAGAAAAAAAATTGGTCAACTTATTTATCCGTTTCGAAACCTTACTAACAGCAATACAATATTTTAGTTATGCAAAAATAGGCTCTCCTTACATGGGAGTAGGTCGTAATTTAGCCTATCATAGATCCGAGTTTTTTAATGTAAAAGGATTTATAAACCACATACAGGTTAGATCTGGTGATGACGATTTATTTATACAAGATGCATCCAATAAAGAAAACACAACATTTTGTACTTCAGAAGATAGTTTTACCATTTCTGAAGCTCCTAAGTCGTTTAAAGAGTGGTCTCGTCAAAAACGTAGACATATTTCTACAGCAAAACATTATAAAACCAAACATAAGTTCTTTTTAGGATTGTTCTTTATTTCTAAAGTATTTTTCTTTGTTTTGGCTCCCATACTTTTCTTTTTTTATCCTTGGAAAATTATTTTACCAATAGTACTTTCTTATTATTTAATTCAATTTATAGTCATTGGTTTTTCTGCTAGAAAACTAAAAGAATCACAAATTATTTATTTTTTGCCCTTTTTAGAAATTGGTTTATTGTTATTTCAATTTAGTATATTTATCAATAATTTATGGTCAAAACCCAATCATTGGAAATAAAGAATAAAAAACTAGAAATTAATATATCTAAAGCTAAAACTGGTAATCAATCTGCTTTTCGGTTTTTATTAGATACTTATTGGGCAGACGTTTTTAACTATCAATTAAAAAGAACCAAAAGTGAAAATGATGCAGAGGATATTACCATACAAACATTCTCTAAAGCATTCGATAAAATAAATACTTTTGATGAAAAATTTGTTTTTAAAACTTGGTTAATTACCATTTCTAAAAATGTTCATATTGATTTATTACGAAAAAAAAATATTTCTATTTCTATAGAAACTACTAAAGAACAAGAAGAAAAAGTATACCTAGTAATTGATGAAAGTCCCACTCCAGAAGACAAAATTATTAGAGAACAAAATTTAGCAAAATTGTTAAAAGATATAAAACAATTAAAACCTAAATATCAAGAAGTTATTCAGTTACGTTATTTTCAAGAATTATCTTACAAAGAAATTTCAGAACAAATTAAGGAACCAATGAACAACGTAAAAGTAAAACTTTTACGAGCAAGAAAGTTATTAGCAGAGATTATTAAGAAATCTTAAAAATGAAAAAATCATTCCTACAATCTTTAGGTCCAGGTTTATTATTTGCAGGAGCAGCAATTGGCGTTTCTCATTTAGTACAATCTACTAGAGCTGGTGCTGAATTTGGTTTTGGATTAATTTGGGCATTATTATTAGTGCATTTGTTTAAGTATCCCTTTTTTCAATTTGGCCCTCGTTATGCTGCTGCAACCGGTGAAACCTTATTAGACGGTTATAAAAAATTAGGGAAATGGGTTTTATTAAGCTATTACATTTTAAATTTTGCGACAATGTTTACCATACAAGCAGCCGTTACAATAGTTACCGCTGGATTGGCATCGCAACTTTTTGGGTTTACCAATGATTTGGTGCTATGGTCTACGATATTGATGTTTATTAGTCTCATTATTCTTGTCGTAGGAAAATACAAGTTGTTAGATAACTTAATGAAATACATAATTATTATCTTAACAATTAGTACAATAACAGCAGTATCTGTTGCCTTATTTAGTTCTAAAGAAGTATTTGATGTAATTCAAATTTTACCTTCAGGATCTGTAGAAATTACTTTTTTAATTGCTTTTTTAGGATGGATGCCTACCTCTTTAGATATTTCTATTTGGCATTCTATTTGGACTGTTGAAAAAAGTAAAAATACATTTGTAAAAATAAAACCAAAAGACGCAATCTTTGATTTTAACGTTGGCTATATTGGTACTTTAATTTTAGGAATTTGCTTTGTCCTTTTAGGAGCCTTAGTAATGTATAAATCTGGGGAAACTTTTTCAAGTAAAGGAAGTATTTTTGCTTCACAACTTATAAAATTATACACTAAAAATTTAGGCGAATTTTCTTATATTTTTATTGGAATTGCAGCTTTTACTACAATGTTTAGTACAACCATAACCACATTAGATGCTTCTCCTAGAGCTATGACAAAAACTACCAATTTATTGTTTAACAAAAAAACAAAATTTAATTATTGGTTTTGGATTATTTTCTTATTTATTGGCACCATTATCATCTTAAAGTACTTTATGAAAAACATGGGAATTCTAATAAAAACTGCAACTATTTTATCTTTTTTAACGGCACCTTTTTATGCCATTTTTAACTATATTTTAATTACAGGAAAACATACACCAAAAGAATATCAACCAAGCCTTCCTTTAAAAATATTAAGTATTGTTGGTATCTTGTTTTTAATAAGTTTTAGTATTTGGTTTTTAACGAGCCTATAAAAACTTTAAAAATACCGGAATAGAAATTTCAATTTCATGTTCTGTACTCTTTAATGTTCCCTTTTCCTTATCTCTTTTAAAAACTACAATATTGTTACTTTTTTGGTTTGCTACTACTAAAAATTTATTATCTTTTGATAGGGCAAAATTTCTCGGCCAATTTCCCCCCGTAGAAATATGATTGATTAAAGTTAGTTTCCCTTCATTAGTTACAGAGAACGTTGCTATAGAATTATGTCCTCGATTAGAAGCATATAAAAAGTTGCCATCTTTAGAAAGATGAATATCAGCAGAAAAACTCTTACCTATAAAATCTTTTGGTAAAGTGCTTATTTTTTGAATTCTATTAA
The DNA here is from genome assembly GCF_022662535.1 of Polaribacter marinus. Lineage (GTDB taxonomy): Bacteria > Bacteroidota > Bacteroidia > Flavobacteriales > Flavobacteriaceae > Polaribacter > Polaribacter marinus. The sequence goes on along the minus strand of NZ_JAKQYM010000001.1, from coordinate 336,430 downwards.
AAACACCAGTTGCTTCGTTTATTTTAGAAACAATAATTGAATTTGAAAACTCATTAATAAGGTACGCTATTTTTTTTGTTGAATGAAAAACAAGATGTCTTGGCCCATCTCCACTATCTGTTTTTAATGCTGTTTTTTTATTCTCCAAAATACTATTGTGTATAGGATAACATAGAATTTCATCAATCCCTAAATCTACAGCATAGAGAAATTTGTTATTATAAAATGTGGTACAATGAGCATGCGGGTTTTCTTGATTAGGCAAAATTGTTCCCTTTCCTTCATGTTTTTTTGTTTGTATAGATGAATTAAAAACACCTTTATTACTAACATTATAAACAGATATATTTCCTGAAGAGTAATTCCCTACAGCCACTAAATTTTCATCCGAATTTAAAGATACATAACAAGGATGTTTCCCATTTGTAGGCAAAGTAGAAAGTTGAACTAACTCTGTTTTATCTTTATTCCATTTAAAACTTACAATAGTACCTGGATCATTCTCTTGAATCACATAAACAAATTCATTGTTTTTAGAAGTAGTTAAATAAGACGGATTTGATAATTCTGCAACAAGTACTTCCTTTTGGAATTCACCTGTGTTAGAGTTCATTTGCAATTTATAAACCCCTTTGCTTTTTTCTTTTGTATAAGTGCCTACTAAAATTTCCAAATCCTTTTTATTTTCATTAATTAAAACTTTATTTTTTGATTCTTTTTTACAACTTACAATGACTATAAACAATAGTAAAGTAATGATTTGTATCGTTTTAAAGCTCTTCATATTTTTATTTTATAAAACTCTAAAATACTAATTCATTTCTAAAAGGTTCTATTAAAATATTCTAAAGTTTTCTTTGTAAATTTGCAACTCAATTTTAAGTGAATGTCAGAAAATTCAGTAATACTTCCAGAAAGACCCAAAAAACCAAAATGGTTACGCGTAAAATTACCCGTTGGTAAGAAATACACGGAATTAAGAGGTTTAGTAGACAAGTATAAATTAAACACTATTTGTACAAGTGGAAGTTGCCCTAATATGGGGGAATGTTGGGGAGAAGGAACTGCAACGTTTATGATTCTAGGAAACATTTGCACACGTTCTTGTGGGTTTTGTGGTGTAAAAACAGGAAGACCAGAAACCGTAGAATGGGATGAACCCGAAAAAGTGGCTCGTTCTATTAAAATTATGAGTATTAAACACGCTGTAATTACTTCTGTAGATAGAGATGATTTAAAAGATGGAGGCTCTATAATTTGGGCAGAAACTGTTGATGCTATTCGTAGAGCAAACCCAACTACAACTTTAGAAACTTTAATTCCCGATTTTCAAGGAAACACAAAACAAATAGATAGAATTATAGAAGTACATCCAGAAGTTGTTTCTCACAATATGGAAACTGTGAGAAGATTAACTAGAGAGGTTAGAATTCAAGCAAAATACGATAGAAGCTTAGGTGTTTTAAAATACTTAAAAGAAAATGGAATGCGTACCAAAACTGGTTTAATGTTAGGTTTGGGTGAAACTGAAGAAGAGGTAATACAAACCATGAAAGATTTACGCGCAGTAAATTGCGATATTATTACTATTGGTCAGTATTTACAACCTTCTAAAAAACATTTACCTGTAAAAGAATTTATTACTCCAGATCAATTTAAGAAATACGAAACTTTAGGCTTAGAAATGGGGTTTATGTATGTAGAAAGTGGCGCTTTAGTTCGTTCTTCTTACAAAGCGCACAAACATGCAAAATAAACAGCTTTAGGGTGATAAGTTTTTAACTTTAAACAAGATTTATCAATAGTGAAAATCAATAAAAATTAACGATTCTTTAATTAGAATCGTTTTTTTGTTAAAAAAATATAAAAATCACATTCATTTAACATTTATATGAAGAATATTATACTTTGGCACAATACTTGTAAAAGTAAGATTGAAGACAACGTTGTAAACTGTTTTCATTGTGTAAATTATTTGAATTAGTTAGTTAAAAAAACCATCTCTATTGAGATGGTTTTTTCGTTTTATTCTAAAAAAATAGTTGAATCGTTATTCTTGAGATTGAATTTCTTTAGCAACTTTTTCAACTTCATCTAAAACACGTAATAAATTACCATTCCAAAGTTGGGCTATTTGTTTTTCTGTATAACCTCGTTTTACTAATTCTAAAGTAACGTTTAACGTTTCAGAAGCGTCATTCCAACCTTCTACACCTCCACCACCATCAAAATCTGAACTAATACCAACATGATCAATCCCCATTTTTTCTACTAAATAGTCTATGTGATCTACATAATCAGCAACATTTACTGGAGAAGTATTAGATGATTTCATTAATTTTTTTGCTTCTTTAGATAATCTTTTATAAGTAGCAATAAAATTTGTTTTTTTACTACTATTCATTTTTCTAATTTCTGCTCTAGAACTTAATTCTAATCTTTCTTTTTCTGCTAACTTTTTTATAATCTTATTTAGTTCTTCTTTATAAATTTTATCTTTTTCTGTGTTTACATAAGAACTAAAAGCAACCGTTTGCACAACTCCTCCATTTTTTTTCATCCATTCTAATTGCTCATCATCTAAATTTCTGCTATGATTACATAAAGCTCTTGCAGATGAATGTGATGCTATAATTGGCGCTTTAGATAATTCTATCATATCTTTCATAGATTTTTTTGAAGGATGAGAAACATCAATCATCATTCCCCATTTATTCATCTCTTTAATGACTTCTTTCCCTAAATCACTTACACCATTGTGCAACCAAATACTATCTTTTTCTCCTGTATTAGAATCACAAAACTGACTGTGACCATTATGAGAAAGACTCATATATCTTGCTCCTAAATCATAGAATTGTTTTACTCTAGAAATATCTGTTCCTAAAGGATAAGCATTTTCTACACCAATCATAGCTACTTTTTTTCCTGAAGCATAAATATCTCTGGCTTCTTTAGAAGTCACAGCCAACCCAATTCTATCTGGCGCAATTTCTTTTGTTAACTTATGAATAGCTTCAAACTTACTCATAGCATTTTTGTAAGCCTTCTTATAACCTTCTTCATTTAATTCTCCTTGCCCTGTATAAACAATAAAAAAAGCAACATCTAAACCGCCAGCTTCCATATTTGGTAGATTTACTTGATTCTCTAATTTTTGTGTATAATTGATAGAATCTGTAAAATTAGAAACGTTTATATCTACATGAGTATCAAGAGTCATAACACGTTTGTGAATTTCTTTAGCTTTGGCCAAATTGTCTTCCGGTTTTACTTCGGTTTTCTTACAAGAAGATACTACTAAAAGTAGCACTAAGATTTTTAGGTATTTCATTTTATAAAGTTTGATATTTTTATAAAGGTAGCAAAATTTGTAAAACTAAAAAACCACCTCAATTGAGATGGTTTCTATTATTGCATGTAAAAAAATTATTATTAAATAGCACTTATAATATCGTACTTTGTTATAATTTGATGGTTCCCATTTTCTAAATCAACCAAAACAGCTTGATTCTCTTTAGTTATCAATTTAGAAATATCTTCTAATTTTGCAGATTTTTTTACAACAGGATAAGGTTTTCCCATAATATCTTTAATGGGTTTATCTCCAATATTTTTATCTGCTATAAAATTATGCAATAACACAGATTCATCAATAGATCCTACAAAACCATTTACATCTTTTATAGGAATTTGCGATATTTTAAAATCACGCATTCTTTCAATGGCATGTGAAACTAATTCTTCTGTTTGTGCGGCAACCAAAGGGCTATCATTATGATTTTTAATTAAATCTTCTGCTGTTTTAATATCTTCTTCTAAAAAACCTCTATCACGCATCCAATCGTCATTAAACATTTTACCTACATATCTACTTCCATGATCATGAAATAATACAACAACAACATCTTCTTTTGTAAAATGCTCTTTTAATTGTAACATTCCTTTTACAGCAGATCCTGCAGAATTCCCAACAAAAATACCTTCTTCTTTGGCAATTTTTCTAGTATAAACGGCAGCATCTTTATCGGTTACTTTTGTAAATCCATCAATTAAAGAGAAATCTACATTTTTAGGTAAAATATCTTCTCCAATTCCTTCTGTGATATATGGATAAATTTCATTCTCATCAAAAATACCTGTTTCATGATATTTCTTAAATACAGAACCATAGGTATCTATTCCCCAAATTTTAATATTCGGATTTTGCTCTTTTAAGTATTTTGCAGTTCCAGAGATCGTTCCTCCGGTTCCTACACCAACTACAAAATGAGTAATTTTACCGTCTGTTTGTTCCCAAATCTCTGGCCCTGTTTGCTCATAATGTGTTAAAGCGTTACTTGGATTGTCATACTGATTTACATACCAAGAATTGGGTGTTTCTGCTCCCAAACGTTTAGAAACTGAATAATAAGATCTTGGATCTTCTGGCTCTACATTTGTTGGACACACAATTACTTCTGCACCTACAGCACGTAAAATATCCATTTTTTCTTTAGACTGTTTGTCTGATATTACAAAAATACACTTGTAGCCTTTTATAATTGCAGCTAAAGCCAATCCCATCCCTGTATTTCCAGATGTTCCCTCTATAATCGTTCCTCCAGGTTGTAAACGACCATCTGCTTCTGCATCTTCAATCATTTTTAAGGCCATTCTATCTTTTATAGAATTCCCAGGATTAAAGGTTTCTACCTTTGCCAACACTAGAGCATCAATTTCTTTTGTTACTGAATTTAACTGTACCAAAGGTGTATTACCAATAGTTTCTAATATATTTTTTGCGTATTTCATTTCTTCATTTTACAATTACAAAGGTAATTATTTTTTGGGCGTTACCTAAAAAGGTCGCGCTTTCATTACTCGCTTTTTTTTGTTTTCTAAAAAACAAACAAAAAAAGAGCTCAAACATGCCATTCAATCGCTAACGCAAAAATTCTAGGTGTTTTTTGTAATACTAATTGTTAGCAAAAAGTTGCGTTAGCGATTGTAGTGACATCCTTTTTGAGGAAGGAAAAAAGATACAACGAAAAGCGCGGCCTTTAGGTAACGCCCATATCTAAGAAAGATTAAGCAAACTTAATTGACTTTGAAGGATTGATTTTTGTGATGATATAAGAAGGGATTATTAGCATTAAAAAACACAAAATAAGCGTACCAACGTTTAAAGCTAAAATTGTACCAATAGAGATATAAACAGGCATTGTAGATACATAATACGTTTCTGGATCTAAGGTAATTACTTTAAAGAAATGTTGTATCCCAATAATAGATAACCCTATGATATTTCCCCATAAAAGTCCTTTTAAAATTAAATAAGCGGCATTGTATAAAAACACTTTTCTAATACTAGAATTTTGACTTCCTAAAGCTTTTAAAATACCAATCATTTGTACGCGTTCTAGAATTAAAACAAGTAAAGCAGTTATCATATTTATTCCTGCGATAAGAATCATAATTGCTATGATAAACCAAACATTATTATCAAAAAGATTTATCCATTCAAAAACGGTAGGATATCTATCAACAATAGTTTTACTATTTAAAGTTGCGCCAATATTACTGTAAATTTCTGCTCCCTTTTCTTCAATATTATCAAAATTATCTAGTAAAACTTCAAATCCACCAACTTCATTTTCTGTCCATTTATTTAATTTTTGAACTTCTCTAAGATCACCAATCATCATATTCTTATCAAACTCAGCAAAACCAGAATTATAAATTCCTACAATCGTATATTTTCTATTAGAAGGCCACTTGCTATTTTTGTTTTTTATAAAAGTAGCTAAAATGGTATCGTTCAATTTTAATTGTAAACGATTGACAATTGTTTGCGACAATAAAACTTCTTTTGTTCTTAATTGGTTAAAATTAGGGATTTTACCAGCCACCAAATATTCTTTAAAGAAAGTCCAATCGTAATCTGTAGATACTCCTTTAAAGATAATCCCTTCAAAATCTGTTTCTGTTCTTAAAAGGCCAGCCTTATTAGCAAAAATTTGTACATTTTTAATACCAGAAACAGAAGAAAACTCTGGATAAAAATCTTGATTTTTATTTATAGCTGTAATAGAAATATTTGAGTTATTATTTTCATAATTTGTAATTTGAACATGACCTTGAAAACCTGCCATTTTATCGCGAATTTTATACTGCAAACCAGCTCCAGTTGCCACAGCAATAAGCATAATAATGATTCCTAACGCAATTGCAGTAATAGCAATTTTTATAATAGGCGATGAAATACTATTCTTATACTTTTTACCCGCAATAATACGTTTTGCAATAAATAATTCGTAGTTCAAATTAAATGTAAGTTTTATACCTTTCAAAAATACATATTTATTCTTATTAAAGAATATCTAATGAAAGCTGTAGTAATTAACTTCTTTTCTTCTTAACGTTAGACTCTAAAGGTAAACGCTTTTTTAACGCTTCAACTATATTATATGTTGCCGGACAAATAGCTGTATTTTCTATTGTTAAATCAGTAATTCCTATAAACTTTCTTCTATTAGTATGTGGATATTCTGCACAAGCTTTAGGTCGAACGTTATAAATAAAACATGAATTATCAGATTCATCAAAAAAAGTACAAGGAGCTGTTTTTAATACCATAAAATCATCTTCATCTCTTTCTAAATATTGTTTTTGAAAATCAGCAACTTTCATTTTTAAATGTTTAGAAATACGTTCTGTATCTTTATCTGTAAAAATAGGACTCGTAGTTTTACAACAATTTCCACAGTCTAAACAATCTGTTTTTGCAAATTCTTCATCATGTAATTCTTGCATTACATAATCTAAATTTTTAGGAGTTCTTTTCTTCAATCTTGCAAAATACTTCTTACTATCTTTTTTAGCTTCTTCTGCTAATTTTGGGAGTTGTTCTAAGCGTTTTTCCATTGTACAAAAATACAATTATTCTTGACCAAAAATCATTCAAAAAAACAAATAAAAATATGTAATTTTGCATTTCAATTTTCAAGAGTACATGAACATTCAAAACATCATAGAAACCAAAGTAAAAGAAGGTTTTTTAGCTTTATACAATATAGAAATTCCATCTGTAGAATTTCAAGCAACTAGAAAAGAATTTGATGGAGATATTACAGTGGTAGTGTTTCCTATGTTGCGATACAAGAAAGGAAATCCTGTTCAAATAGGTGAAGATTTAGGAAGCTACATTGTAAAAAATATAGACGAAGTAACCAACTACAATGTAGTAAAAGGATTTTTAAATCTAGTTATTGATGACACTTTCTATACTAAATTCTTCAATGCAATCTATTCAAATTCAACTTATGGCTTTGTTTCGCCAAAGGCGGATGAAAAAGCAATGATGGTAGAATACTCATCACCAAACACCAACAAGCCTTTACATTTAGGACATGTACGTAATAATTTATTAGGCTATTCTGTTGCCGAAATTATTAAAGCAGCAGGAAAAAAAGTCTATAAAACACAGATTATTAACGACAGAGGAATTCATATCTGTAAATCGATGTTGGCTTGGGAAAAATTTGGAAACGGAGAAACTCCTCAATCTACTGGATTAAAAGGTGATAAATTGGTTGGGAATTATTATGTAAAATTCGACCAAGAATATAAAAAAGAAATCGCTCAATTAATTTCAGAAGGAAAAACAGAAGACGAGGCTAAAAAAGAAGCTCCTTTATTTATTGAAGCGCAACAAATGCTACTAAAATGGGAAGCTGGAGACGAAAAAGTTGTAGCTCTTTGGAAAGAGATGAACTCATGGGTTTATGCAGGTTTTGATGTTACTTACAAAAGTATGGGAGTAGATTTTGACACCTTATATTATGAAAGTAATACTTATTTATTAGGAAAAGATGTAGTTGCACAGGGCTTAGAAAAAGGCGTTTTCTACAAAAAAGAAGATGGCTCTGTTTGGTGCGATTTAACAGATGATGGCTTAGATGAAAAAATTGTGTTACGTTCAGACGGAACAGCTGTCTATATGACACAAGATATCGGTACAGCTATTCAGCGTGTAAAAGATTTCCCTGATGTTGGCGGAATGGTGTACACTGTTGGTAATGAACAAGATTACCATTTCCAAGTGTTATTTTTAATCTTAAAAAAATTAGGTTTCGATTGGGCAAAACAACTACATCACTTAAGTTATGGGATGGTAGATTTACCATCTGGAAAAATGAAATCTAGAGAAGGAACCGTTGTAGATGCTGATGATTTAATGGATGAAATGACCACAACTGCCAAAGAAATTTCTGAAGAATTAGGGAAATTAGATGGGTATTCTAATGATGAGAAAAACGAATTATACAAAACAATTGGCTTAGGCGCATTAAAATACTTTATCTTGAAAGTAGATCCTAAAAAAAGAATCTTATTCGACCCAAAGTCTTCTGTAGATTTTCAGGGAAACACGGGTCCTTTTATACAATACACATACGCAAGAATACAATCTATCATTAGAAAAGCAGATTTTGATTATTCAAAACCTGTTACCATAGACTTACATGATAAAGAAAAAGAATTGTTAAAACAATTAGAATTATATCCAGAAACGGTGCAACAAGCTGCTGCCAATTATTCGCCAGCAATAATTGCAAACTATACATATGATTTAGTAAAAGAATTTAATTCTTTTTATCAAAATGTATCTATTTTGGGTGAAGAAAATCAAGATAAAAAAGTTTTTAGAGTACAATTAGCAAAGAAAGTTGCAGACACCATAAAATCTGCATTTTCTTTACTAGGAATTCAAGTTCCTGAAAGAATGTAAAATAACATTGATGTGATTAAAAAAAATTTATGGAGAATGATTAAATTTGCATTAACAACATCAACAAACAGATAAACAAACAACAAGATGAAATACGACATCATTATCATAGGAAGTGGTCCTGGAGGATATGTAACAGGAATTAGAGCTTCACAATTAGGCTTTAAAGTTGCCATTGTAGAAAAAGAAAACTTAGGTGGAATTTGCTTAAACTGGGGATGCATCCCAACAAAAGCATTGTTAAAATCTGCACAGGTTTACGATTATTTAAAACATGTAGACCAATATGGCTTAAAAGCCGAAGCAATTGATAAAGATTTTGAAGCTGTAATTAAAAGAAGTCGTGGTGTTGCAAATGGAATGAGTAAAGGTGTTGCCTTTTTAATGAAGAAAAATAAAATCGATATTATTGATGGTTTTGGAAAAATAAAAACGGGTAAAAAAGTAGATGTTACTGCTGCCGATGGTACGGTAACAGAATATAGTGCAGACAATATTATTATTGCAACTGGTGCACGTTCTAGAGAGTTACCTAATTTACCACAAGATGGTAAAAAAGTAGTTGGTTATAGACAAGCTATGAACTTACCAAGCCAACCAAAATCTATGATTATTGTGGGTTCTGGTGCAATTGGTGTTGAATTTGCTCATTTTTACAACTCAATGGGAACAGAAGTTACTATTGTAGAATTTATGCCAAATGTAGTTCCTGTAGAAGATATTGATGTTTCTAAACAATTTGAACGTTCAATTAAAAAAGCAGGAATAAAAGTAATGACAAATTCTTCTGTTGAGTCAGTTGATACTTCTGGTGAAGGTGTGGTTGCAACTGTAAAAACAAAAAAAGGAGAAGAAACTTTAACAGCTGATATTTTATTATCTGCAGTTGGAATTAAATCTAACATTGAAAACATTGGTTTAGAAGATGTTGGAATTATTGTTGACAGAGATAAAATATTGGTAAACGATTTTTACCAAACTAACATACCTGGTTATTATGCTATTGGTGATGTGGTTCCTGGACAAGCTTTGGCACACGTTGCTTCTGCAGAAGGAATTACTTGTGTTGAAAAATTAGCTGGTTTACATACAGAACCTATAGATTACGGTAATGTACCTGGTTGTACCTATGCTACTCCAGAAATTGCATCTGTTGGTTTAACAGAAGCAAAAGCAAAAGAAGCGGGTTACGAATTAAAGGTTGGTAAATTTCCTTTTTCTGCATCTGGTAAAGCAAAAGCAGCAGGAACTCCTGATGGTTTTGTAAAAGTAATTTTTGATGCTAAATATGGAGAATGGCTAGGTTGTCATATGATTGGTGCTGGTGTTACAGACATGATTGCTGAAGCCGTTTTAGGACGTAAATTAGAAACTACTGGTCATGAAGTTTTAAAAACAATTCACCCTCACCCAACAATGAGTGAAGCTGTTATGGAAGCCGTTGCAGATGCTTATGACGAAGTAATACACTTATAGAAAACTTTTTTTGTTATTTGTGAGTACTTTACAAAGAATTTCATCTATAGAAACAATACATTAATCGAAAATCGAAGTGAATCACTTCGGTTTTTTTGTACATTTAAATACTAAAATAGTATAAAAATATAAATATGAAAACGAAATATCAAAGTGTATTAAACTTAGGACAAGAATTAAATATTCAAAATGGTGATGTAAAAGAAGAAAATGGTAAACTACATATACTTGGAACAGCAAAGAATCAATACGAAAAAAACCTTCTTTGGGATGAAATAAAAAAAAATGGAGGAGAAACCCCTACAGATATTATAGCTGACATTAAAGTTGCCGATACTAGTGTTTATGCAAATCATACCGTTAAAAGTGGAGAAACTTTAGGGAAAATAGCTAAAAAATATTACGGAAATGCAATGAAATATACAGCTATTTTTAAAGCAAATACAAATATTTTAAAAAACCCAGATGTGATACATCCTGGTCAAGAATTAGTGATTCCTAATTTATAAGAAATATTAAAAAAGAGTTTAAAAACCGAAGCACTTTGCTTCGGTTTTTTTTTTATAAAAAAGCATCTTTATCAAACTCAATTCTTTTTAGTTTTTGATTGATTATTTAATAACAGAAATCATTACTTTTATCGTTAGATAAATTTCTAAATGATTACTAACCAAAAACTTTTTTTTACAGAAATTGTAAAATCACTTATAAAACTAATAATAGCAGGTATTTTTATTGGTTATTTAAAAAAATACGATGCTGTAATTGCAGGTATTTTACTTCTTAAAATATTTCATAATATTTACAAAGAAATTATAAAACCCAAAACTAGTAAAAATTGGTTGTTACTAATAGGAATGCTATTAACCGGTTTTGGTGGAATTGTTGGTGAAACTTGGGGAGTAACAAATGGATATTGGGAATACCACGAAGTTACACGAGAACTCCCCCTTTGGCTACCTTTTGCTTGGATGCTTGCTTTTCATTATTTGTATAAATTAGAACGCAACTTAATACCTTTTTTAAAATCTAAAACCACAAAAAATAAAATTTTGTTAGCTATCTTATTAGCAATAGTTTTACCTGCATTTGGTGAAGTTATTACAATATATTTAGGTGTTTGGACTTATTATTGGCCCTACCAAATTTTAGGTGTCCCTCTATATGCTTTCATTTGTTTAGTTTTTGTACATATGTTAGTTTACACAATTTTACATTTTATTTGTAAAAAATTTAAAATTGAAGATATTGTTTATAATTAAAACCTCCACGCAACAATTCTTGTAACTTTATTTCCTTGACTCATTGGAATTACTTTAAATTCTTTTGCTCCGAGTTTTTTTGATGATTTCTCTAAACTTTCAACATTTTCCTTTTTAGAAACTAGACTTGTAAACCATTTACTTTTCTCTTTAAACAAAGAACTCTCGTACAAATAATTATGAAGAAATGCTTTTTCTCCTCCAACATACCACAATTCATTATTATTTCCAGAAAAATTTCTAACAGCGTTATTTCCTAAATTTCTAGTTTTTCTTCTATTAGCACCTTGTGCTTCTTCTGCAGATTTGTAAAAAGGTGGATTACACATTGTTGCTGAAAAAGAATCTCCTTCTTCTAAAATTCCTTTTAAAATATGGTTTTCATCAAATTGTTGACGTAATACAATTTTTGATTCTAATCCATTATCATCTATAATATCTTGTGCGGTATCTAGAGAATCTAAGTCAATATCTGTTGCTACAAAATTCCAATCATATACTGCAACTCCTAACAACGGGTAAATACAGGTTGCCCCAGTACCAATATCAAGGATTTTTATATTTTCTTTTAATGAAAGTAAATCTGCTAAATGATGAATATAATCTAAACGTCCAGGAATTGGCGGACATAAATTTTCATCAGGAAAACCCCAAACAGTAATTTTTTCAAAAGAAAACAATAATGCTTTATTCAGTTCTTTTACTGCTTTTGGGTCAAAAAAATCAATGGTTGTAACTCCATATTTATTTTCTGAAACATATTCTTTTAAAAGTGGATTTTGTTTAATTAATGTATCAAAATCATATCCTTTTTTAAATTTATTTTTGGGATGTAAACCTTTATCTTTCATCTATTCAATCTTAATTCTTGTTTATTTTAAAGTGAAATTCACTTTTAAAAATTACTTCAATTATTTTTAACTCAAAAAAAACACTTCACATACAAAAAAAACATAAAACACTAAAAATCAATAATATAAAATAATAATCCATTATAAAAAGTGTAGCTACCTATACTACATAACTACTACATATGCGAAAAAAAGCAATATGATTCCTTAAATTTGAGTGTATATTAATTTCCCCCAATTTTCTATATAAATGCCATTTTAGAATATCTTTAAAATGGCATTTATTTTACAACTTACTTAAGAATTCTTGTAAAGTTTCGTTCTCAATTTTTAATTTTTTCTTAATTCTATACCTCGTAGTTTCTACACTTCTTGGTGATAAATTTAAAATATTTGCAACTTCTTTACTTTTTAAATTTACAGCTATATACGCACAATGTTTTTGTTCTGTTACTGTTAAAGTTGGTAATCTCTCTAACAATTTATCGAAAAATTCTGGTCTATTCTTTTTAAACTGAATTTTAAAGTCTATCCAAAAATCCTCTTCAGAAATAATTTGCTGTAAAGACCTATTTACAGAATGCATTTTTACACTTTTAATATTTTCTTTTTGCTCTATAAGTTTATTTATATTTTTTATAACATTATTAACAGCATCTTTATAATTAGAAATTTTTAAGGTTTTTGTTAATAATGTTTGCTCATTAAATTTTAATAGAGACGCTATCTCTTCATTTTTAGCTATTAATCCATTATTTGTTTCTTCTAATGCATCAAAATTACTCAGAAGTTTTGTATTTAATTCTTTTTTTTCACTTAAAGTCTTTTTCAGTTTATTAGAAAATTGATGACTTTTAAATATAAAAAAGAAACTAATCAATAAAAATAGAATACTTCCAATTATAATTATTTTATGGTTAAAAATAACTTTATTATTAGTGTTAAATAGTTCTTTCTCTAGAGAAGACTCCGTATTTAAAAAAATACTGTTTTTCTCTTTTTCTATTTGATTTTTTAAAACAAGTAATGAATCTGAAGATTTCATAAATTGATAAGCCAAATCAAAATTATTTTGTTTTTTATTTAATTCCGCATAAATTATATATATTGCCCTGTATGACTTTAAAATGTCGTCTGGAACATTTCTCTTTCTAGATTTCTCTGTAAGATCGATTGCATTTGATAAATGAATCTTTGCTAAATTATATTCTTCTAAATTTGTATAAGCTTGCGCTAAAAAAGTGTGAAAATATTTTAATCTTGATAATTTTGAATTGCTTTTTTCAATGGCAGCAATTCCTTTTTCTGCATTTATTAAAACGTCATTCCAATCTTTTTTATTAGCATGTACCTGACAAAGACTAAAATAAGTATCTACTACAAATTGTTTGTCATTATTTTTTTCACCATAAAAAATGGCTTTATTATAATAGTTTATTGCTGATCTGTAATCTTTCTTTCCACGAAAGAAAATACCTAAAAGGTTATTAAGAGCAGTTTTTACAACATATTTATCGCATTTTTCTGCTATAATAATTCCTTGTTTTGTGTTTTCTAAAAGGTTATCTGTTTCACTTAAAGTATAATTTCTTATTGCCTTTAAATGATATACTTTACTTAAAACACATGAATCTTTGATAATAATATTGTTTCTATCGATAAAAAATAAAACAGGAATTAAAGTCTCCGTTTTATCATATATTTCTGAATCTAAAAATGCTTCGTCAATTTTTTCTTCTAAGTTACCTATCGTTATCTCATTAATGCTATTCTTATGAGAACAATTAAAAAAAATTAAAATAATAAGAAATAAATAAGCCCCTTTAATATTCAACTTTAAAAATTTAGAATAATACAAAAGCCTAATTTACAAAGTTATTATCGTAAACTCTAACAACATTGGTTTTAAAGTAGATTTTAAAACATCAATAAAAGAATCTCCATACTCTAAATAATATTCAGAAAAATTACGCTGTCTTTCTTCTAAACTTTGATTTGGTAATAATTGATTTTGCAATTCTGTAATTCTATCAACTAAATCTTTTTGCCTTCTTTTTTCTGCTTTTAACAAACGTTTTTCAAGATTCTCTAATCCATTAATTTGTTTTTTTTCTTGTGCATTTACTGCGTTTATAAAAGAAACATCTGTTTTTTTGGCAACTTCTTTTAACTCTAAAAAATATTGTTCTAAATAACTTCTTTTTTCTTTAAAATTGACTTTAATTTCTGAATTCTCGATTACCTTTTTAGATAATAATTCAAATTGATTTAAAAATACTTCTTCTAAAGAAATTTCTAAATTTGTAAGTTTTCTTTCTTGTTTTTCTGAAATAACTTGTACAGAGTTTCGCAATAGTAAAATAGGAAATGGAATCTTTACTTTTTCAAAATATGCTTTTAATTCTAACCAATATGCAATTTCTCCACCTCCTCCAAGATAACAAAGGTTGGGTAAAATTACTTCTTGATACAATGGTCTCATAATTACATTTGGAGAAAAAGCTAACGGGTTTTTATCTACTTCTTGTAAAATTTCTTCTTTAGAAAAAGTAATACCTGTATTATTTACTTTGTATATTCCACCTTCAAAAATTATTCGTTCACGAAAATTTTCACCTAAATAAAATAAGTTTATTTCTCTAGGGTTAACTTGAATTTTGTATGCTTTTTCTAATTCTGTAATTGTTTTAGAAACTTCTTTAAAAGAAGTCTTATGTTCTAACTCATCTTTAACAATTGGGATAAATATTTTTTTTAAATCAACATCATCTCCATCTAGAATTACCAATCCATATTTCCCAAACAATTCATTAGCAATATACCTTGTAGCATCTGCTAAATTGTTGTGATGTAAATATCCTTTAAAAAATAATTCTTTTAATTCATTCGCATTTTTAGAATTTCCTAATTGATTCGAAAAAACTTCAAAAACATCTTGTAAACCTTCCGTAGAAAATCTACCTACAGCTCCCCCGTCTTCTCTATTCCATTTTACTTTTTTTCCTTTAAAATTAAAATAATTGATTTCATCAAAATCATGATCTTCTGTCGCCATCCAATAAATAGGCACAAAATTTTGTTCCGGAAATTTAGAAGTTAACTCTTCGCATAAATTAATGGTAGAAATTATTTTATATAAAAAATACAGTGGTCCTGTAAATAAATTTAATTGATGCCCTGTTGTTACCGTAAATGTTTGCTGTTGTTTAAGTAAATTTATATTCGCTAAAGTTTCTTCTGAAATATTGACAGCTTTATATTGCTTTTTTAAAGCACTTACCAAAGTTAATCTAGTTTGTAAGCCAAACGATTGCTGTTTTTCTTCAATCTGGTTATGAAACCCTGTTAAATCGGGGAAATTATTATAAAATGGTTGTATAGATTCTTTTTGCTCTAAATAATCAATCATTGTTTTAGAGAAAAATCCGGTTTTTTGAAATGGTATATGTGTTACTTTCATATTGCACCGTTTTGGCAACAATCAGAGTCTAATATAGAATTCATGTAGCTTAATTAATTTTTGATAAAAATACGAATAATTTACCCTTAGTCGTAAAGCTAAATTCAATCTAACAAACTTTTAACACGATAAAGATTCAAACTACTGAAAAACAAAAAAATATATTCTTACTTTTGGTTTTCAAACTCTATTTTACATGAAAATTAAATCCTTTTTTATAGTTGTATTATTAATAGCAACTAATATTTTCTCTCAAGAAATAAAATCTCCTTCAGAATTTTTAGGTTATGAAATTGGTTCTCGTTTTACAAGACATCATAAAGTTATTGATTATTTTAAATATATAAGCAAAAACTTATCGAATGTAAACTTAGAAAAATATGGAGAAACCTATGAGCATAGACCTTTATATCTTTCTTATATTTCTTCTAAAGAAAATATAGATCATCTAGAAAACATTAGAAAATCTAATCTTTCTCAAGCGGGAATTAGTAGTGGTAATTCTGACAACAAAATTGCTATTGTTTGGCTAAGTTATAACGTACATGGAAACGAAGCTTCTAGTACAGAAGCCTCTATGTTAACATTATATGAGTTAGTTACAAAGAAGAAATCATGGTTAAAAAACACTATTGTTATTATAGACCCTTGTGTAAATCCAGATGGAAGAGACAGATATGTCAATTGGTATAACCAAGTAAAAAGCACACCTTATAATGTAATTCAAGAAGCAAAAGAGCATTCAGAGCCTTGGCCATCTGGAAGACCAAACCATTATTTATTTGACTTAAATAGAGATTGGGCTTGGGCAACTCAGGTAGAATCTCAACAAAGAATAAAAATGTATAATAAATGGATGCCGCATGTTCATGTAGATTTTCACGAACAAGGTATTAATAGTCCATATTATTTTGCGCCTGCTGCAGAACCTTTTCATGAAATTATTTCTGATTGGCAGCTCGATTTTCAAACTCAAATAGGGAAAAATCATGCTAAATATTTTGACAAAGAAGGTTGGTTGTACTTTACAAAAGAAAGTTTTGATTTGTTATATCCAAGTTATGGAGATACATATCCAACTTTTATGGGAGCAATAGGAATGACATACGAGCAAGCAGGTCATGGACGTGCTGGTTTAGGAATTAAAACTGATGAAGGTGAAGTTTTAACTTTAAAAGACAGAGCAATTCATCACCTTACAACAGGTTTGTCAACCATAGAAATTTCATTTAAAAATGCCAAAAAGTTAAATAGTGAGTTTAAAAAATATTTTAATAACAGCTCTTTAACCTATAAAAGTTATGTCTTAAAAAACAGCAATGAAGACAAGGTAAATAGTTTAAAACAATTGCTAAAAACCCACGAAATTAGATTTGAAGAAGGAAAAAAAGGGACAGTAAAAGGTTTTCTGTACAGTACACAAAAAGAAGGAAAATTAGCCATTACAAAAAGTGATTTGATAATTCATACTGATCAACCAAAAGGAAAAATGGTTAAAGCTCTTTTTGAACCAAATGCAAAATTAACAGATTCTTTAACTTACGACATCACAGCTTGGTCATTACCTTATGCTTATGGCTTAGAAGCAATTGCCTCTAAAACTAAAGTTAACTCTTCTAAGAACAATATAATCAATACTACTAAGAATAGTATTGATAAAAATGCATACGCTTACCTTTCTAAATGGAACAGTTTAGTTGATGCTACTTTTTTAGGAGATTTGTTACAACACAATATTACACCAAGGTTTACAGAAAAACCTTTTTCTATTGGCGGAGAATCTTATGATAGAGGAACACTTATCATTTTAAGAAATGATAATAAAAATCCACATTTTGATGATAAATTGATTGATCTTGCCAACAAACATAAAAGAAATTTAACCTCAGTTTCTTCTGGTTTTGTAAGTGCTGGATTAGATTTTGGTTCCTCATCTGTAAAACCAATCAACAAACAAAATATCGCTGTTTTATCTGGTAAAGGAACTTCTTCTTTAAGTTTTGGGGAAATTTGGCATTTCTTTGAAACCCAATTACACTATCCAATAACCAATATTAACTCAGAAAATTTTAACTATTTAGATTTTTCAAAATTCGACGTAATTATTTTACCAAATGGATATTATGGTAGCGTACTTACAAAAACTACTTTAGATAAAATAAAAAAATGGACGCGTTCTGGAGGTACTTTAATTACCATTGGAAATGCTTTAAATAGTTTTGCCAATAAAGACGGATTTTCTTTAAAAAAGAAAAAATCAAATACGACAACAAAAGATGTCAATCTAACTCCTTATGCCAATAAAGAACGAAAAAATGTTGCAAATTTAATTACAGGAAGTATTTTTAAAAGTACCTTAGACAATACTCATCCATTAGCTTTTGGTTACGGTAAAGAATACTTTTCTTTAAAACTAAGTGGAACCTCGTACAACTTTTTAAAAGAAGGATTCAATGTTGGTTATTTTGATAGTAAAACTAAAAATGTGTCTGGTTATGCAGGAAGTAAAGCTGTAAAAAATGTACCAGAATCTTTGTTATTTGGAGAACAAAAAACAGGAAGAGGAAGTATTATTTATATGGTAGACAATCCTTTATTTAGGTCTTTTTGGGAAAACGGAAAACTGTTTGTAGCAAATGCAGTTTTCTTATTAAATTCTGATAAGCTAAAATAACTTCTAATATTGATAAATAAAAAAACTCGATAACATTTCTATTATCGAGTTTTTTTATTGGTTAAAACCCTGTCCCTGGGTTTTCTGGACTAGCAGCTTGTGCTTTTTGCGGACTTAATATTAAATAAGTTCCTAAAGCTGTTAGAGCAGCATACTTTCCGTATCTCCCTATCTCTTTTAAAGCTTCTTTTCTATCGATATTCTTTTTGTCTTTAATGCTCATAAAATGATTATTAGGGTCTTAGTTTATAATTATTTTTTTGGTAGCAGATTTATTTTCTGAAGTAACTTTTACCAGATAAACACCTTTTGAAAAACGAGTTAAATCAACAGGGCTAAACTTTTCTACATTTTGTTTTTGATTGAATAAGATTTTACCATTGATATCAAATAAATCAATCTTTAGAACACCAGAATTAACACCTTTTATTTGTAAGAAATTATTCTGATTGTAAATTTGTATTTTAGTTACATCTGTATCATTTACACTTAATGCTTCTCTAGAAAAATGAATAAAGAAACGTCCAAAACCACTAGCATCACTACTTAATGTTAACGTGTGGTTTTCTGTTTCACTCAATTCATAAAAACTATTTGTTTCTTTATCTTCTAAAAAGACTTTTAAACCATCAGTTAGATTACTATTAAACGAAGAAAAGGTAATTACTTCATTCTCTTTTCCGTTAAGGTTTAAAGAAATAACTTGGTTTTCAAAATTATCTCTTGGAATAGACTGAATTGTGTAAAATTTATCAGAAGAATTATCTAACAATTTTGTTGTTAAATCGAAATCTGAATGACCAAAATTAACAATGTCTTGTCCTTCATCAAATCCTACTGTTGCATTTTCAGAGAAAATAACATCAGCATTTACTTTTAAATTTCCTTTAGCAACATATAATTTTATGTAAGGTGTAGTATTTGAATCTCTATTAAAAGTATTTTCATCTACTGTAAAAGAAGCTTTAGCACCTCTATTAGCGCTATTAAAAGCAAGCATTTCATCAGTTCCTGAAGCTTTCATTTTTATAAAAAATCCTTGTCCTGGAGTTAGTACTTTAGATGTGGCAGAAACTAAATTTGTGTATGCTACATATTTACTTTGGTTGTCTTGCCAAACACGTACAGAACCATCTGCTAGTTTAGCATCATTTTCTAGTATAAAGTTTCCAGAGCTTACTTTATTAGCAGGGTAATATGCTGTAAAAGGATTACCAACAGCAACCCATTTATCATGTGCTGCATCTACATTAAGAGAACTTGTTTGTAGTGTTCCTGTAAAAGAAACTGGCCCATCTTCATCTCTAGATATTGTATACCCAATACCTTTTTCAAATTCTACTGCAGCACCAACATTTTCATCGAAATATTCCCATTTTGTATTTACAGGATTTGCATCATTATATTTACCAATTGCATATTTTTTTGGTGTAGCTCCATTGTTTCTTATTATATTATCTACGTTTTCAGCAAAAACTTTAACCGTTTGGCCAATAACTGGAGATGATATCAAGTTCCATTTTTCTGCTGTTGGAACACCAGATAAAATACCACCTCTTACGTAAGTTACTTTACCTGTACTAGTTCCTTTTACTATTAATGCACCACTATCGTCTGTATCTGAATATATGTTTGTAACACTATTTGCGGAAGTAGAATCAAAATTCTCTTCAATTGTTAAATCAGCATTTTTTTCAATATATAAAAGACCAGTATCTGCAATTTCTATAGACTTTGCAACCGCACCATTAGAATCTAAAGTTACTTCTTCGGCTGCTTTTATAAAAACATCATCTGTTATAGTAGGTAAAGTACTACCTTCCCAACTAGAAGCATCTGACCAATATACTTTTGCTGGATCAGTGTTATCAAAATATTTTTGATCATCATACACCCACATTCCTCTACCAAAAGTACCTACATAAACGTTTCCATTGTTTTTACTAACTTTAATATCTGTAACAATTACGTTTGGTAAACCTGTTCCTAATTTTGTCCAATTTGTTGATGCTGGTATTGTTGTATCATCTGTATAATACAATCCTAATTCTGTTGCTACATATATAGTCTCTTTGCTTTTATTTGGATCTAAAATTATTTTTTTCATGATAATATTATCCATATTACCACTAATATTAGTCCAAGTATTTCCATTATTTACACTTTTATATATTTTTTCTGTATCTGTATAAGCAGATGCTGTTGCATACACTACATTTGTATTTGGCACGGCATATACACTGTTAATCGTGGTACCTGCTGGACTTGCTATGGTTGTCCAATTTACACCATCATCTATACTTCTCCTTAGAGTAGATGCACTTGCAATTTGTCCAATTGCGAAGATTCTAATCGAACCATTTAAAGAAACATCTAAAAAAGAAGTATGTGTTAAGCCAGAACTCAGTGCAACAAAACTATCAGGAGTTCCTGGATTATCCTCAAGATCAGTATTACCACCTTTATTTCCAGTTCTTTTCACATCTCCATGACCTACATAAACTATATTAGCATCTGTTGGATGCAAAGCTAATGGAGAAATAAATGCTGCGTTTGTTTTGTCTTCAAGAAGAATTTTGGTAGCGGAAGCATAACCACCTGCATACCCATCATCAGTTCTACTTAATTGACCATTTGTACCTCCTAAATATCTAATAGTAGGATCATCAATATCTATTCCTGTTCCTGTTCCATCTCCAGCTACTGCAGCAACCCATTTTTGAGTTCCATCTTTTAATATTTTAGAAAAACCATCATTATCTTGGTTTGCCATCATATAATCATCTCCATTTAAACCTTGTGTAATAGCAATATTGTAAATTTGTGTGATAATTAATCCACTAGATTTGTCTGGAAAATCTGCTGCTGTTGTTGGTGAAAAAGATCCCATTCTAAGACCTGCATCATTTCCGTTAATAATTTCAGTATTACTCGTAAATAAAAAAAAGTGATGATCTGCATGAACGTGAATTTGACCTGCAGGTGGTGGAAAATCATACGCATTTAATACAGAAGTAAAAGAACCTCCATTATTTGCAGATTTCCAACCTTGTACACCACCAACCATTATGTGATTTGCATTTGTTGGGGAAATAGCAATACATTGTATATACCCTTCTTGAGAATTAAAACCTGCTATGGTTGTAGAAGAAATTAAATCTCCTGAAGCGTCAGTAAAAGCAAAACGATATTTTACAAAAACACCATTTTGTTTTATTCCATAAAAATGAAGATTATCTGCAGGTGTAGCAGCAAGTCTTAAAATTTCTTGACTTCCTCCTCCAGGAAAAGCAGGATGAACTTTAAAGTTAACTCCAGCATTTGTAGAATAATATAAGCCACCAAATAAATCTGAAACTACTACTTTATTCCCGTCATTAGGATCAAAAACTATTGATTGAAATTTAGCACTATAGGTAAAACCTCCATAGTCAACTGTCATATTACTCCAATCAACTCCGCTATTTGTAGATCTTCTTATTTGATCATTTGTAAGTGCGAATATTGTTGATGAATTTATGGTTCCATCTAGATTTCGTCCAAATGCAATGTCTCTGATATATTCATTATCAGATAAAGAAAAAGAAAGATTATTTAATAATGTCCATGTTTCACCAGCATCTGTAGATTTGAATAAACCAATAGAACTAATGTAAGAACTATCTCTATCTCCAGTAGCCATGTACAAAATATTTGCATTGTCTGGATCTAATAATATATCTGTAACACCCAAACCTGCAAGATGATCAGTTTTTGGAGCCCAACTTGTTCCACCATCTAAAGTTTTCCATAAACCACCAGAAGTAGAACCTACGTACATTATATCAGAATTTGTTGGATGTACAACAACAACATCTACTCTACCAGGACCTGGGTAATCGTCATTACCATTTGCATCTACAATTGCAGTTGGGCCTATTTGTACCCAAGGTTTGGTCGTAGAAGAGGATCTAGCTTGTGTGTTAGAGTTTTTTTCTAATACATTTAAATAATCTTTTTTATTAACTTGGTTTTTAGGAAAAGTTCCATCTGGGTTTACTCTATCTTTCCAAATCCAAGCCCAACGTTCAAAAAGTTTATATGCTTTATGTTCCATTTTAGAAACTTTCCCTCTAGATTGTAATTTTTTATCTGAAAATTGTTTTCTAGTTTTCTTTACAATTTCAAAGAAATTACTATTCTCTTTTAATGCTTCTGTTTTGTAATCTAATTTCTGTCCGTTTATTTGGAAACAAAAAAGTACAATTAAGCAAAAGCTAGTTTTTTGTATTATTTTTTTCATTTTATTCAATTAATTAATTGTAATACAAATATGAATCAAAAAGCAGTCTGAGAAATATAAAGTGACTACTCACAAACTACTCACATAGAAAAAATACATGAAAAGTCTCAATAATTAAATACTGTTTATTAAAAAACCTTCGCTATTTTTGGAATTAATAAAAATAATTCTATAATTCTATATTTTTGAAATCAAAAAAACTTTCTCTTTTTCTTTTATTGAATGCTGTATTTTTAAGCATCACTCTACATGCACAAAAACCAGGTTCTAATAAATATTTAAGATATATTGACTCTGCGGATGTTAAATTTTATGATTTCCCAAGTATTGCTAATCAATTTTTAGACTCAATTCCAAAACCTTTAGAAAATAATATTAAGGGGCATATTGCAGAATACTATAATTATAAAGCAGCTATAAGTAGCTTTTTAAATAATGATGCAGAAGTGTATCATTATAATATACTTTCTCTAAAATATGCAGAAAAAGAGAAAAATTATGAAATGGCTGGTGCTGCAAGTATCGAATTATTTTACAACTTTTTTAATACAGACAAAGATTCAATCGCATATATTTATTTAGAAAAAGCAGAAAAATTTTACACATTAGACAAGAATAAAGAAGGTCTCATAGATGTAATGCAAATGAGAGCTTTTGCAGAGTTTAATCGTGAAAACTACAAAAAAAGTAACGCCCTTCTTATACCTAAATTAGACTATTATAAATCTATTAAAGAAGACTCTTTTTATTATATGTATGCTTTATTTATGCTAACCTCTAATTATATTCATTTAAATGATGATCTAAATCGTAAAAAATATTTTAAAGAGTTTAAAAAATTAGAAAGTGATACCACAATTTCTTCTTCTCTTTACAAAACACATAAAGTTACGCTAAACATTTGTATGCAGCATTTACATTTAGGTAGAGAAGAATTAGATTCAACATTTCATTATTTAAAAAAAGTTGATGCAATGCGTAGTTCTATGAATAATTCTGATAAAGAAACTCATTTTAAGAACTACATAACTTATCATGAAAAAAATAATAATAACGAGGCAAAAAATAATTATATAGATTCTTTAAAACATTATAATGAAGGTCTGATTGAAAAAAATAGAGACGCAAGCTTTAATATTAATGAATCTCTCTTTGAAACTGCCCAGAATTTAAAAACTGAAACTAAAAAAAAGCACCTTAATCGAAATTGGTTAATATTTTTTATTACGTTATTAGTTGGCCTAGTTGTTTTTATAATTTTTAAATACAACAAGATTAGAGAAAAATTTGAAGAATTTTCCAAAAGAAAAAAAGAGTATTCGTTTCTTCAAAATAATCACGAAAAACTAAAAGTAAAGGTTAAGGGATTAGAAAATTATATCGCTGAAATAAAAAAAGAAGTTAAAAGTATTTCTTCCATTACAACCATAAATGAGCAAAAGAATAGAATTCAAGAACTTCATAAAGAAATTCATCATAATTCATCTGTATTATTAGCAAAAGGAGAAAATCATTTAGACTTAATAAATGAACTTAATGTAGAGTTTTTTAACCAAATGTCTATAAAACACCCAGAACTAAACTCATCAGAAATAATAATATGCTACTATTTATTTATGGATTTTAAAAGTAAAGAAATTGCAGCTTTTGTAAACAAATCTGTAAGGTCTATAGAAAGTAAGAGATATAGAATTGCGAATAAATTGAACATAAAAGAGAAAGATTACAATCTTTCAGAATACTTAAAAGAAACTTTTAAGTATACTTTACCTTCTTAAAAGTAGATTTATATTTGGGCGTTTTAACGGGCTTTTCATTATATCTTTTTGCGAAAATACAAAAAGGATGTCATTGCAATCCCTAACGCAAATTGTTAGTTTATAATACATAATCAAAGTTTTAATAACACTTAAGGAAATTGTAAAACAAAAAAAAACCACTCAAATGAGCGGTTTTTAAAATTATTTTCTTTTCTGATTTAAAGGAACTGGTTTTTCTTGTTTTTTAACTGGCGTTCCATACAAATCGTAATCTCCAGCTTCGTGAATTTTAACATCTATAAACTCACCAATTTTTATATAATGCTCTTTTGCGTCTACAATAACATCATTATCTACATCAGGTGAATCCGATTCTGTTCTTCCATAGAAATATTCTCCATCTTTTCTATCGAACAAACATCTGAATGTTTTTCCAATTTTTTCTTGATTCAACTCCCAAGAAATTTGAGATTGAATTTCCATAATTTCGTTTACTCTCTTAAACTTTACTTCTGCTGGTACATCATCTTCTAAAACATAGGCACCTGTATTTTCTTCATGAGAATATTCAAAAGCACCTAAACGCTCAAAACGCATTTCTTCTACCCAATCTTTTAATTCTTGAAACATTTCTTCCGTTTCTCCAGGATAACCAACAATTAAAGTAGTTCTAATTGCCATTTTTGGTACAGCTTCTCTAAACTTGTGAATTAACGCAGTCGTTTTTTCGTGTGTTGTTCCACGTTTCATCGACTTTAATAACTCTGTATTAATGTGTTGTAAAGGAATATCTAAATAATTACACACTTTTGGTTCGCGTTTCATTACTTCTAAAACATCCATAGGAAAACCTGTAGGAAATGCATAATGCATACGAATCCATTCAATTCCTTCAACTTTTGCCAAAGCTTCAAGTAATTGAGCTAAAGCTCTTTTTTTATAAATATCTAATCCGTAATACGTTAAATCTTGAGCAATTAACATTACTTCTTTAATTCCTTTTGCTGCTAATTTTGTTACTTCTGTAACAATATCTTCAATAGGAGTCGAAATGTGTTTTCCTCTCATTAAAGGAATTGCACAAAATGAACAAGGTCTATCACAACCTTCTGCAATTTTTAAATATGCATAATGTTTTGGCGTTGTAGTTAAACGTTCTCCAATTAACTCGTGCTTATAATCTGCTTCTAATGCTTGTAAAAGATTTGGTAAATCGTGTGTTCCAAAATATTGATCTACATTTTTAATTTCTGCCTCTAAATCTGGTTTATAACGTTCACTCAAACAACCAGAAACAAAAACTTTATCAATTTCACCAGCCTCTTTTCTTTTTGCATAATGTAAAATCGTATCAATAGATTCTTCTTTGGCTTTCCCTATAAATCCACAGGTATTAATTACAACAATATTTCCATCATCTTCTGGATCTTCATGAACAACATTTTTTCCGTTGGCTTTTAACTGTCCCATTAACACTTCACTATCGTAAACGTTTTTAGAACATCCTAAAGTAACAACGTTAATCTTATTTTTTTTGATGGTTTTTGTACGCATTGTATTCTGATTTTAGCGGGTGCAAAAATAGTGCTTTTAAAATGAATTCTATTGATACTTTTAGGCATTTACCTATATTTGGTTAATTACTTCAAGCTATACCAAATTAAATTTTCTAAAAGCATCTCTTCCTTAAAACAACTAAATTATATTTCTTAATTTGCATTCAAATATAAGATTTTAAACCTTTTAAGAAATTACAAGTCTAAATAAAAAAGTTAATTAGGATGAAACTAAAATCTACTTTTATAAAAATACTTTTTGCTTTTTGTACAATTTGTTCTTGCTCTAGTGATGGAGGAGAAAATAATCAAATTATTATTACACCTCAACCTACAGAAGAATTGTATTTCCCTCCTCTAAACACTACTGTTTGGGAAACAAAATCTATTTCAGAATTAGACTGGAAAGAAGACCAACTTCAACCTTTATTAGATTTTTTAGAAGAAAAAAACACCAAAAGTTTTATAATTCTTTACAATGGAAAAATTGTGATTGAACAATATTTTAATAATCACACTATCAATTCTAATTGGTATTGGGCTAGTGCTGGTAAAACTTTAACTTCTACTGTTGTTGGCATTGCACAAGACAACGGTTCTATAAATATAAACAATAAAGTTTCTGATTATTTAGGTGTAGGTTGGACAAATGCTACTTTAGAAAAAGAAAATTTAATTTCATGCAAAAACTTATTATCTATGAGTTCTGGCTTAGACGACACACTTGGTGATGATGTTTCTCCTTCAAATTTACAATATCTTGTAGATGCAGGTTCCCGTTGGGCCTATCATAATGTATATGTAAAATTACAAGATGTTGTTGCTAATGCTACAAATACTTCTTGGAAAGATTATTTTAATAGGAATTTAAGAGACAAAATAGGAATGACAGGTAGTTGGATACACGTAAATGATTTAAATGTATATTGGAGTAATACTAGAAGTATGGCACGTTTTGGTTTGCTAATTTCCGCAAATGGTAAATGGAATGAAACACAAATTGTCTCTGAGAATTTTCTTCTTGAAGCTACAAGTACCAGTCAAAATATAAACAAAGCATATGGTTATCTATGGTGGCTAAATGGAAAATCGACATACCATCTACCTCAAACTCAATATGAATTTAATGGAGAGTTAATTCCTAATGCTCCATCAGACCTGATTGCTGCCTTGGGAAAAAATGATCAAAAAATATATATTGTACCTAGTAAAAAACTAGTAATTATTAGAATGGGAGAATCTGCAGATAACTCTAATTTTGCATTGTCTAATTTTGATAATGAGTTATGGGGAAAGATTAATGCCCTCATCAATTAAAACATTCTCTTATAAAAAACATCTAAAAATTAATAAATTTAAAATAGTATATACTATCTAAATCAAATGCAATAATATATTACTTTTTCCTATCTTAAATTAAACTTTTAGAAAATTCTAGTGTCAAAGAAACAAAATATATAAAATGAAAAGACACTTTGCATTAGTAATACTTTTTTTAGGAACACAGTTATTCGCCCAAGAAAACAATGAGCATTTAACTGCAACAATAATCGGGTCTGGTTCACCAAAATTTAACACTGAACGTTCGGGTCCGTCTGTTTTAATAAAATACAAAAACACAGAAATCTTAGTAGACATGGGGAATGGCACACAAGCTAATCTCAATAAAAAAAACACTAAAATTAAAGACATTGACGGTTTTCTTTTTACTCACCATCATTTAGACCATAACGAAGAATTTACTCCTATTTTTATTCAATCACTTCTTGGAGGAAATAAAACAACTATAGCAGGACCAAAACAAACAACCTCTATAATTGACAACACCCTTAAAATTTATGAAGAGGACATCAATTATAGACTTTCAAAGTCTGGGAGAAGCTTAAGTAATGTTAAATCCAATTTCAACGTTAAAAATCTATCCGGTAACAATACATTCTTTATAGGAGAGATCAAAATCACCTATACCCCAGTAAACCATACTATTGCTGCACTTGCATTTCGTTTTGATGTAGGCAATGAATCCATCGTGATTTCTGGAGATTTAACATATTCCGAGTCTTTACCTATATTAGCTAAAAATGCAGATTATTTAATCATGGATTCTGGTGGCGCGATTGCTATAGGCTCAAAAAGAAATACATCTAAAAAGAAGAACAACAAAAAAAACAAACAAAAGGCACACGTAAATTTAACAGAAAGCTCATTAATGGCTAAAGAAGCTAATGCTAAAAACTTAGTATTAACACATTTTAACTTTACAAATATTGATGAAGAAGCTACAACTGCCGCAATACGCAAAAATTATATTGGCAACGTTTTGTATGCCAAAGATTTAATGGTGTTGCCTATCGAAGAAAAAGTGCATAGTCATAACGGTATATCACACTCTCATAATAATGAGCATCTCACAGAAATTAAAAATATTGTAAAGAAAAAACTTTCGCTTCAAAATAAAGTATCTATAATCTTAGATAAAAAAAATGATATTCGTATTATCAAGTCCAATGCTATTCCTAATCATACAGTTGGTCAATTTCCTACAAAAGGAAATCCTAATACAATTTCAGAACAAAATAAAGTATATACAATCGATTTAACAGCTGAATTAGCAAACAACAAAACCTTTGTATACGATTTAGGTATTGATAGAGGAAAACCTAGTTATGTATTTGGTGTTGCCATTAATGGAGTGAAATTTGAACCTTCAGCAAATGAATATTTTAGAAACACCAAAACCAATCAGCCTAATTATGAATGGACACTTGAACCTTTAAGTGATGAAGTCAATTTAGGCGAAGATTATAACAACGCACATGTGCAACCCAATGGAGAATACCATTACCACGGAACACCAACAGGTTTGGTTACTAATTTTGATAAAAGTAAAATGACTTTGGTTGGTTGGGCAGCAGATGGATTCCCTATGTATTATAAAATGGGGTATAAAAACCCAATGGACTCCAATAGTGAAGTAGTTAAATTAAAGTCTAGTTATGTATTAAAACAAGGAGAACGACCTGGAAATGGCATTACTGCTCCCAATGGAACGTATTCTGGCAAATATGTTCGTGATTTTGAATTTCAAAATAATTTTGGCGATTTAGATGAGTGTAATGGAAGAACTGGTGTAACACCAGAATTTCCAAACGGAACTTATTATTATATTGTTTCTGATGAATTTCCTTCTGCTAGTAGATGTTTTATGGGAACACCTAGTAATGATTTTAAAATTGGAGGAAAGAAAAATCAAAAACAACAAAAATTAAACAAGTCACAACAGAAACAACAAAGACCAAAAGAAAATACACCACCCAATTTTACAAATATGCTTGAAAAAATGGATACAAACAAAGATGGAAAAATCTCAAAGACTGAAGCCAAAGGAAAACTAAAAGAAAAATTTGAAAAAAGAGACAGTAACAATGACGGCTATATCACTGTTAATGAAATGACCAAAAGAAGTAACTAACTGCTTTCAAATGAATTTTTAACATCTCTTTTTATTAGAAATAAAAACTCCTTTTACAAATTGTAGAAGGAGTTTTATTTATTTATTTATTTTTTTATTTATTTTTTTGTGATACTACTTAAAAAAAGAATCTACAAATTCATGTTTGTTAAAAACTTGTAAATCATCTATACCTTCTCCTACACCAATATATTTTACAGGTATTTGAAATTGATCTGAGATACCAATTACAACACCACCTTTTGCGGTACCATCTAATTTAGTTACTGCTAAAGATGTAACTTCTGTTGCTAATGTAAATTGTTTTGCTTGTTCAAAAGCATTTTGACCAGTAGAACCATCTAAAACCAATAAAACATCATGAGGTGCATCTGCTACCACTTTTTGCATTACACGTTTTATCTTAGTTAACTCATTCATTAAATTCACTTTATTGTGCAAACGGCCTGCAGTATCAATAATAACAACATCAGCATCTTGAGTAACAGCAGATTTTAAAGTATCAAAAGCTACAGAAGCTGGATCAGACCCCATTTCTTGACGAACAATTGGTACATCTGTTCTATCTGCCCATACTTGTAATTGATCTATTGCAGCAGCTCTAAAAGTATCAGCTGCCCCTAAAACTACTTTTAATCCTTGTTTTTTAAATTGTGCTGCAAGCTTACCAATTGTTGTAGTTTTACCAACACCATTTACACCAACAACCATTAAAACGTATGGTTTTTTATTTTCCGGAATTGTAAATTCTGTTTCGTTACCAATATTTGTTTCAGATAAAAGTCCTGCAATTTCATCTCGAAGAATTCTGTTTAACTCGTCTGTACCTACATATTTATCTTTGGCTACTCTTTTTTCAATTCTATCAATAATTTTAAGAGTCGTATCTACACCTACGTCAGAAGCTACTAGAATTTCTTCTAAGTTATCCAACACATCATCATCTACTTTAGATTTACCTGCAACTGCTTTAGACAGTTTACCAAAGAAACTTTCTTTCGACTTCTCTAATCCTTTATCTAATGTTTCTTTTTTTTCTTTTGAAAATATTTTTTTAAAAAAACTCATGTGCTGTTTTTATAATCTAAATGTGATACCTTAAAAAGTATGCCATTTGTTGAGGTTTGGTCAAATTGTCATTAAATTTACCTGCATTAGCGATTGCAACGACATCCTTTTTTGAAAAACAAAAAAAAGAGATAGTGTAAAGCGCTAGCTTTGGATAACGCTCAAAAATACGGAAAATCTAATTCATAAAAAAAGCTACTCTCTAAATTAGAGAATAGCTTTAAATTTTTTATGTAGTAAAACTTACTTTTTTGCTAAAAAGTCGTTTACTTTAGAAGGATCCATAATTGCTTCTACAAAAGTATAAGCTCCTGATTTTGGAGATTTTACCATTTTGATAGCTTTACTTAATCTTTTTGATCCTGTTTGTAACGATGCTACTGATTTCTTTGCCATTGTCTAAATGTTTTAAATCTATATGCTCTGTTCTGAGTTCTAGATATTTTAATTACTTAATTTCTTTGTGAACAGTCATTTTCTTTAAGATAGGATTGAATTTTTTAATTTCCATTCTATCTGGAGTGTTCTTTTTGTTTTTTGTTGTAATATATCTAGAAGTACCTCTTTCTCCTGAAGCTTTATGCTCTGTACATTCTAAAATTACTTGAACTCTGTTTCCTTTTTTTGCCATCTGTATAAAATTTTAAATTGCTTAAGCTTATTTAGTTAAAAATCCGTTAGCTCTCGCTTCTTTTATAACTGCAGAAATTCCTTTCTTGTTAATATTTTTTAATGCAGAAGCAGATATTTTTAATGTAATCC
Source organism: Polaribacter marinus (assembly GCF_022662535.1). Taxonomy (GTDB): domain Bacteria; phylum Bacteroidota; class Bacteroidia; order Flavobacteriales; family Flavobacteriaceae; genus Polaribacter; species Polaribacter marinus. The sequence continues at coordinate 305,037 of NZ_JAKQYM010000001.1, read as the reverse complement.
ATTTATCTTCTTCTGGAATGTAAAAACGCTTTGTCATTAGATTAGCGTCAAACTTTCTTTTAGTTCTATTTAAAGCGTGAGAAACGTTATTCCCAACCATTGCTTTCTTACCTGTTAATTCACAAACTCTAGACATCTTTTCGACAGTTTTTTAGTGTTATCTCTAAACGAGGTGCAAATCTACAAATAATTACAATATTGAGCAAAACAATTTCATAAATTTTTAAAGAATTTCTTTTTGTAATATTTCTAACGATTTACTTACGGTTCTATTAATTACTTTTTCTCTGGGTTGTCCAAAGTTAAATTCTTCTACAACTACCTTATTATCTGTTACTAAGGCGATAAAAACAACCCCTACACTTTTATCATTATGATCTGTTGTGGGCCCTGCATTTCCTGTAACAGCAATTGAATAATTTGTTTGAAGCCTTTCTTTAGCACCTTTTGCCATTTCTATGGCCACTTCTTTACTTACTACTGAGTAATTTTCGATTGTATTTTTAGAAACTCCTAATAAATTGATTTTTGTTTCTGCAGAATAGGTTACAAAACTACCTTTATAATATGCAGATGATCCTGCTACAGAAACTAAGCTAGCCGCAATTTTTCCTCCAGTTAAACTTTCTGCTGTACAAATAGTTTGCTTTTTTTCTCTTAACAACTCACCTACTCTTTTTTCTAAAGAAGCATCATCATCTATACCGGTAATAATTTCTGGTATTAATTGATAAATAGCTTCGATCTTTTCATTCAGCTCTCTTTCAAGAATTTCTTTGTTTGCCCCTTTGGCAGATAAACGCAAACGCACTCTACCAAAAGAAGGCAAATAAGCTAACTTTATATATGGTGGTAAATTGTTTTCAAAATCTTCAATTCTCTCAGCAATAGTACTTTCTCCTTGTCCATAAGTCATAATTGTTTTATGCATAATGAAAGGCAACTTAAATTGCTGCTGGATTCTTGGTAAAACTTCATTGATAATTAACCCTTTCATTTCATAAGGAACTCCTGGAAGTGACACAAAGACAGTCTCATTTTCATAAAACCACATTCCTGGTGCGGTACCAAAATTATTTTTTAATAAAGTAGCTTTTGATGGTAATTGTGCTTGATATCTCTGAATTTCTTTAAATGGATGGTTTACCTTTTGAAACAGCTCTTTAATATGTGCAATCACTTCTGGATACTCTATGAATTTATCATCATTAAAAAACTTTGCAATTGTTTTTTTAGTGATGTCATCTTTTGTAGGTCCTAAACCTCCTGTTAAAATAACAATATCTACTCTTTCTTGTGCTTCTTTTAAAGCATTTAAAATATGTTGCTCGTCATCTTGAATAGAAGTTATCTGATACACAGAAACTCCGATTTTATTTAATTCCTGACCAATAAATTGCGAATTTGTATCTACAATTTGTCCGATGAGAATTTCATCTCCAATAGTTATAATTTCTGCTTTCATTGTCTGTTTTTAAACGCAAAGGTTGCAGAGTTTTTTGCAAAAATCTCAAAGAATTATTTCTTTGCGAACGTTGCTTATTCTTTGTGTACCTTGCGGTTTAACCTATTTTACTCTAATATTAAAGGCTTCTTTACCTTCAATTACTCCTTTTAAGTTATCGTTTTCTACAACCTTACCAACTCCAGCAGGTGTTCCTGTAAAAATGATATCTCCTTTTTTTAACGTGAAGTATTGAGAAACATAAGCAATTAATTCATCGGTTTTCCATAACATTGCATTGGTATTTCCATCCTGAACAATTTCATCATTTTTATATAATTGAAATTTTAAATTCTCTAATTCGAATTCTTCCTTCGGATAAAACTCTCCTACAACGGCACTTCCATCAAAAGCTTTTGCTTTTTCCCATGGCAAGCCTTTTTCTTTGCAATTTGCTTGTACATCTCTTGCTGTAAAATCGATTCCTAAACCAACTTCATCATAATATTTATGTGCAAATTTGGCATCAATATGTTTACCAACTTTATTAATCTTCACCAAAACCTCTACTTCATAATGAACATCATCAGAAAAAGGTGGAATAAAAAACGGGTTTTTTCTTGGTAAAATAGCAGAATCTGGCTTTAAAAAAACAACAGGATTTTCTGGTCTTTCGTTTGCTAATTCTTCGATGTGTTTTGCGTAATTGCGCCCAATACAAATTATTTTCATAATCAATTACTAATTTTAAATTGTCAATTACTAATTATTAAAATTCGCAATTGATAATTCGTAATTAAAATATTATTCTCCTGCTTCTGGAAAAACAATTGCTCTATTTCCTGAAACAATTATTTGATGATTTAAGTGATTTTTTACAGCTCTTGCTAAAACCAATTTTTCTATATCTGCACCAATTCTTTTTAAGGTAGTTGGTGTACTTTCGTGCGTTACAGGCTTTACATCTTGCTCAATAATAGGCCCCTCATCTAAATCTACCGTTGCATAATGTGCCGTTGCCCCTATTAACTTCACGCCTCTTTCATACGCTTTTCTATAAGGATTTGCTCCTTGAAAAGCGGGTAAAAAAGAATGATGAATATTAATGATTTTCTCTGGATAATGATTAATAAAATCTGCAGATAAAATTTGCATATATCTTGCCATAATTACCAAATCAATAGCATTAGAATCTAACAAATCTTTGACTTGAGCTTCTTGTTCTAATTTGGTTTCTTTTGTAACCGGTAAATAATAAAAAGGAATATTAAACATTTCTGCAATGTATCTTAACTTATCATGATTACTAATAATCATTTTTACATTACAATCTAATCGTCCTTCTTTAGAACGCTCTAACAAATCATATAAATTATGACTTGTATGTGAAACCATAATAGCTACATTTTGTTTTTTATCTCCATAATTAACAGACCAATCTATATGTAAAGGTGCTGCCAATTCTAAAAAACTTTTCTCTAAGGCTTCTTTAGAAATATTTGTTCCATCAGCATTTAATCGAATTCTCATAAAATATTTATTTTCTATGGAATTTACATATTGCTGAGAACTTAAAATATTAAACCCTTTGTCATAAAAGAAACTAGTAATTTTTGCTACCAATCCTTTTTGATCTGGACATTTTATTAAAAAAGATACTACTTGTGATTTCATTCTTTACTATTAAAAAAATTGAATGATATAAAAATTAAAATGTTCTCGATACAAATTTATTCATTCTTCATAAATTCACCCGAACTAACAACTGATAACTGATAACTGACAACTGACAACTGAAGTCTATGGTATCCATTTTTTAGGGAAGTTTGGTTTTCTTTTTTCAAGAAAAGCATCTCTTCCTTCTTTTGCTTCATCTGTCATATAAGCAAGTCTTGTTGCTTCACCTGCAAAAACTTGCTGACCAACCATTCCATCATCTGTTAAATTCATTGCAAATTTCAACATTTTTATAGAAGTAGGGCTTTTTTCTAGAATTTCTTGCGCCCATTCAAAAGCAGTAGATTCTAATTCTTCATGAGGAATTACGGCATTAACCATTCCCATTTCATAAGCTTCTTGTGCAGAGTAATTTCTTCCTAAAAAGAAAATTTCTCTTGCTCGTTTTTGACCTACCATTTTTGCTAAATAAGCAGAACCATATCCTCCATCAAAAGAAGTTACATCTGCATCTGTTTGTTTAAAAATTGCGTGTTCTTTAGAAGCTAAGGTTAAATCGCAAACCACATGTAAACTGTGTCCGCCACCAACTGCCCAACCCGGAACCACCGCAATTACTGCTTTTGGCATAAATCGAATTAAACGTTGTACTTCTAAAATATTTAACCTGTGATATCCATCATCTCCAACATACCCTTGATGTCCACGCGCTTTTTGATCTCCTCCAGAACAAAAAGAATACACTCCATCTTTTGTACTTGGTCCTTCCGCAGAAAGTAATACCACTCCTATTGATGTATCTTCACCTGCATCATAAAAAGCATCATACAATTCTTTTGTTGTTTTAGGTCTGAAAGCATTTCTAACATTAGGTCTATTGAATGCAATTCTAGCAACTCCATTGCATTTTTTATAGGTAATATCTTCGTATTCTTTAACAATTTTCCACTCAGGTTGTATCATAATTTTGTATTTTAGACGTTCTTATAACAGAACAAAAATAATTGTTTACAAAAATAAACATTCTATATGATGATTAAGAAATCAGTTACATTAATATTTATTCTTTTTTATTTCTGCGGATTTTCACAAAAAGTAATCGACAAAGACATTGAATCAGAAATATTAGAAACCACAAGAAATTTAAAAATCTATCTTCCTAAAGGTTACGAAAAAGACAGCCTTAAAAACTATCCTTTGTCAATCGTTTTTAATAGTGAGTTTTTATTTGATGCTTATGTTGGAAATTCTGTTCTTTTTGCTGCAAAAGACAAAGCTCCTAAACAAATTGTGGTAGGAATTACCATGGATAAAACTCAAAAAAAAGACACTTATTTTGATATTGAATCAGGAAATTTAACAGAAGATAATATCGCTTTTTATGAGTTTGTTAGAGATGAAGTAATCTTTTATGTAGAAAGTAATTATAGGACTTCTCCTTTTATTACTTTAGTTGGAACAGGAACTTCTGCTAAAATAATTAGCCACTTTTTAAAAGAACCAAAACCATTTATCAATTCATATATCTGTATTAACCCTACTTTTTCGGATTATGTAGGTAATCAGTTTCAAAGTTTTAATCTTCCAAAATTTAAGAAAGAAGACAATACTTTTTATTTATACATAAATAACGCTACTTCATTTTCTTTAAAAAAACAAGCCAGAATTGGCGAACTCCAAAAAGGATTGGCAACAATTGAAATGAAAAATTTTAATATAATTAACGATACTATTCAAACATCTAGTAGTGTTTCTGCTATAAGTGAAGCTATCCCAAGAGCCTTAACCAAAGTTTTTGAAATTTACTCTGCAATTTCTAAAGAAGAATTTGATAAAAACGTAAAAGATTTGTCTCCTAATGATGCAATTGCTTATTTAGAAAATAAATACATCGAAATTCAATTTCTTTTTGGAAGTGATTTAGGAATCAGAGAACGAGACATTTACGCCGTAGAGAAAATAGTTTTAGAAAAAGAAAATGGTGATAAACTTAGAGAATTTGGAAAAATGATTCAAAAAATATACCCAACCTCACCTCTTGGAGATTATTATATTGGTAAATATTACGAAACAGGGAAAAAATATAGTAAAGCTTTAAAATATTATAAAATTAGCTATGGAAAAATGGATCCAGCAGATCCTAATGCAGATGCTTTTTATGAAAATATTTTAAGATTAGGTGGAAGATAAAAAGTTTACAGTTTTCAGTAGTAGTCTTCAGTCAGTTTTTCACTGCTAACTGCTACTGAAAACTATTCACTAAACAAGCTCTATTCTGTCTTCTTTAATAAGTATTAGTTTTTGTCTGTATAGATTTCCAACTGCCTTCTTAAAAGCCTTTTTACTCATTTTCATATGAAAACGAATAGAATCTGGAGAGCTTTTATCTGTTAACAATAAAAAACCCTCTCTACTATTTTTTAGTTTTGTCAATACTTTCTCTACATCAGAATCAATTACATTTCTAAAACCTTGCGGTCTCAAAGAAACATCAATTTTTCCGTCTTCACGAATTTGTTTGATGTAACCTGTAACTTCCATATTCTCTTCTAATTCCTGAAAAACTTCACTTCTAAAAAGCAAACCATCAAATTCTTCATTAATTAAAACGGTGTAACCTAAACCCGTTTCGGTTTCAATTACTAAGTTTACTTTATCTCCCTCTTTCAAGTACATCTCTACCTCTTCCGAGTTATTTTCGTCATCTTGCAAGTTCTCTTCTTCGTCGTATAAATCTTCTTGTGAATCCATTATTGTATGTATTTAAAATATGCTTTTAAAATTAAATCATTTTCTTCACTTGGCGTAAAGATTTCTAATATTTTTGGTTTTTCTGATTTTTCATAAAAACCGTTTAACTGTGATGTTACTGTTTCTGTTGTGTCTGCTTTTAAATATTCGAAAGCATACATTTTACATAAATGCTCTGCCGTTAAAGTATGTGGTGTCTCAAAATATTTTGAAGCGTTGGTAGTTCCTGGTCCTGGAATAATTTTAAAAATTCCTCCTCCTGAATTATTGATTAAAATAATTCTAAAATTGGTTGGAATATTTGCATTCCAAAGTGCATTACTGTCATAAAAAAAACTAATATCACCCGTTATAAAAACAGTTTGATTTTTGTATGCAAAAGCAGCTCCAATTGCTGTAGAAGTACTTCCGTCTATTCCACTTGTACCTCTATTACAAAATACATTATTACTTTTATCTATAGAAAATAATTGTGCGTATCTAATAATAGAACTATTACTAATTTGCAGTTGACTTTTAGCAGGAACACTTTTGATAATCTGTTCAAAAACCTTAAAATCTGAATGTGCTACTTTTGATAAATATTCTTGATGTTTTACACGTTTATCATCGCGAATTTGCAACCATTTCTGCTGATAATTACTTTCTTTGGCTGCAATTGACATCTTAAAATTAGAGAAAAAATCTACAGGTTTAATTTGTATAAATTCTGCTAAACAAAAAAAAGTGTTCATTGCTTTTTTCTCATCAATATTCCAATGATGCTTTGGCGGATATTTCCTTAAAAACTGTTTGATTTTCTTAGAAACAATCATGCCTCCAAAAGTAATTAACACTTCTGGTTGTAAATCTTTAAACTGATTTTCATCCAAAGAAAAAATCAATTGATCTATAGAATTTATCGAATTTTCTTGATGTAAATTTGATGTAGTTTCCGTTAAAATTAAAACAGATACATCACCTGCATATACATCCATTAATTTATGTAAAGCTGCATCGGGGTAATTTACTCCAACAAGAATCATTTTTTTTGTGGATGTATTCCAAATTGAAGCTAAGTTTTTATAATCTACAAATTGCTTAGTTTTACTCGAAATGACGTTTGGGAACTGAAACCTTTTTAACTCAGAAACCGTTTCATACAAAGGCTCATCAAACGGAACGTTTATATGTACGGGGCCTTTTTGCAAAGTTGCAATTTGCAAAGCTTCACTTAATAGTTTTAAATTTTGAGTTTTGAGTTTTGAATTCTCGACTGCGCTCGTACTGACATCTTCTAAATTGGCAGAAAATAAAATATGATTTTCAAACACATTTTCTTGACGAATAGTTTGTCCATCACCAATATCTATTAAATGTTTAGGTCTGTCTGCCGAAATTACTACTAACGGAATATTGCTATAAAAAGCTTCTGCAATTGCTGGATAATAATTTAACAATGCAGAACCTGATGTACACACAATGCCAACTGGTTTTTGTGTTTGTTGTGCAATTCCTAAAGCAAAAAAAGCAGCACAACGCTCATCTACAACACTTAATGTTTCAATTTCTGGATGATTAGAGAAACCAACCGTTAAAGGCGCATTTCTAGATCCTGGAGAAACAACAACGGTATCAATTTTAAATTGATGACATGCTGATATTACAATTTGTGCGAGTTCTTTTTTAGGATACATTAATATAAGTTACAAAGTGGCAAAGTTACAAAGTCAAAAATTATTAAAGACAAAAAAGTCAGAAAGTAAAAAATAACTTTTCTACTTTCTGACTATATTATATAAAAACCAACTGCGTTGGTTAGTTTCCTTTTTGGTAATCTGCTAAAAACTTAGCCAAACCACTATCTGTTAAAGGGTGTTTTAACAATCCTTCAATAGCACTTAAAGGTCCAGTCATAACATCTGCACCTAACTTTGCACAATTAATAATATGCATTGTATGACGCACAGAAGCTGCTAAAATTTCAGTTTCAAAACCATAATTATCATAAATTAAACGAATTTCTTCAATTAAGTTCATTCCGTCTGTAGAAATATCGTCTAAACGACCAATAAATGGCGATACATAGGTTGCTCCTGCTTTAGCAGCTAATAAAGCTTGTCCTGCAGAAAACACTAATGTAACGTTTGTTTTAATTCCTTTAGAAGAAAAATATTTACACGCCTTTACACCGTCTTTTATCATTGGTAATTTTACCACAATTTGCGGATTTAAAGCAGCCAAAGCTTCTCCTTCTTTAACCATTCCGTCAAAATCTGTAGCAATTACTTCTGCAGAAACATCACCATCAACCAACTCACAAATTGCTTTGTAGTGATTAATAATGTTTACTTCTCCAGTTATTCCTTCTTTAGCCATTAAAGATGGATTTGTAGTAACTCCGTCTAAAATCCCTAACGCTTGTGCTTCTTTAATTTGCTCTAAATTTGCAGTATCAATAAAAAATTTCATTTATATATATTTAGTTGTAATTGTTCTTAATAATTATCATCTCCATTACACTCAATGGGTTTAGGGCGTTCGAGCGGGCTTTACGCACTCGCTTTTTTTGTCAAAAACAAAAAAGAGTTCAAACAATTGCTTCAATCCCTAACGCAAAGATAGTTACTTGTTTATAAAATTAAGAAATGAAATAAAACTATTTTTCATCATTTATAAACAGTAAAAACTTATAACTTATAATGATTCATTAACATTTTTTCATAAACTCTATCTGGCATAATTCGTTTTAAAACAATAGAAAATTTTTCTAAAAACCCACCAACTTTATAATGCATTTTAGGATTTTTAGTTTCTATTATTTTGTGCACAGCTTTTGCCATTTCTATCGGGTTCATTCCGCCACTTACATGCGTATCCATCAAATTTAAATTTAATTGATAATTCTCTTTGTAAGCAGAATCATCAAAAACAGGGGTATGATATCTTCCTGCAGCAATATTGGTTGCAAAATCTCCCGGAGCAACACAAGAAACTTTAATTCCAAATGGTTTTACCTCCATACTTGTTGCTTCTGATATGGTTTCCAAAGCTCCTTTTGTAGCAGAATACAAACCTCTAAAAGGTAAGCCCATATATCCCGCAATAGAAGTTACATTTATAATTGTACCCGATTTTTGCTTACGCATTTGTGGTAAAGCAGCTTTCATTACATCAATAGCACCAAAAAGATTTGTATTAAAAACAGCACGCATTTCATCAGTTGGTGTGTCTTCAATAGGACCAGTAATTCCCATTCCTGCATTATTAATTAAAATATCAAGTCTACCTTCTTCTTTAATAATTTGATCAATAGCAGCGTTTATTGTATCTATTTTTAACACATCTAAAGCAATCAATTTAAAAGAGAAATTTTCGATGTTTTTAGGATTTCTACTTGTTCCGTACACTTTGTATCCTTTTTCAGACAAAAAAGTAGCAATAGATTTTCCTATTCCAGAAGAAGCTCCTGTAATTAATACAACTTTAGACATAAATTAGTTATAAGATTTAAAAGTTGTAAAGTTAAAAAGTTAAAATGAAAGATGCCGATTTTCAGAACGAAACTTTAGTGCATAAAAAAAGGCAAGCTACCTACATCACACTGCTACAACCTAATACCTTTGCTGCGTTCCCGCCCTGGAGGATTCAAAGGGAGCTAGTTGTGTAGGACTTGCCACTGCAAATTTACAATAGATTTTTAATTTATCAATTAAAAAAAACTTAATTTTTTTGTAACATTTATAAAACTTTGATTACTAATTAATTGTTTGAATAGTTTATTAACTTTTTAAAAAAATGAAACTATCTAAATGAAATCAATATATTTGTATCACTAACTAAATTAAAAACACAAATGGAAAATCAAGTAAATAGTAAAAGTTTTATTGTAAACAACGGAATAATATTAGGAGTAGCAAGTGTTGTTTTATCTCTTGTAATGTTTGCAACAGGTAATCACTTAGATCCACATTGGTCTACATCATTAGTTTCAGCAGCTTTATTTATTGGATTAATTATTTTTGGTACTAAAAAATTTAAAGAAGCTAACGGTGGTTTTATGTCTTGGGGACAAGGTGTTAAAATTGGTGTTGGAATTGCTGTTTTAGCAGGACTAATCGTTGTTATTTACAACTACATCTTCATGAATTTTATTGAACCTGATTTTATGAGTCAATTAATGGAAATTCAAAATCAAAAATATTTAGACCAAGGAATGACTGAAGAACAAATTGAAGCTGCTAATCAAATGGGGAAATCATTTCAATCTCCAGGAATTATGGCTGCAATTGGTATCATTAGTTATGCTATTGGAGGTTTTATCGTATCAGCAATTTCTTCTGCAATCATGAAAAAAACTGAAGAAGAAAACTATTAAAAAAATCTAAAAGTTTTGTAATGAAGAAAGTTTCAGTTAAAAAACTTTGTAACTTTACAGCTTATAAAAAATACTAAATGGATATTTCGGTAGTAATACCACTTCTTAACGAAGAAGAATCTTTACAAGAATTACACGATTGGATTGCAAAAGTTATGCAATCCAATCGTTATTTATATGAAATTATTTTTATTGATGATGGTAGTACGGATACTTCTTGGAGCGTTATAGAAAAGTTATCAGAAAACAATACCGAAGTTAAAGGGATTCGGTTTCAAAAAAACTATGGTAAATCTCAGGCTCTTGATGCGGGTTTTGAATTAGCAAAAGGAAATGTTGTTATTACCATGGACGCAGATTTACAAGACAATCCTGATGAAATACCAGAATTATACAATCTTATTATTAACGAAAATTTCGATTTAATTTCTGGTTGGAAAAAGAAACGATATGACAATGTTATTACAAAAAACATTCCCTCTAAATTATTTAATGCTGCTGCAAGAAAAACTTCAGGTTTACAATTACATGATTTTAATTGTGGCTTAAAAGCTTACAAAAACGAAGTAATTAAAACCGTTAAAGTTAGCGGAGAAATGCACCGGTACATTCCTGTTTTAGCCAAAAACGAAGGTTTTAATAAAATTGGAGAAAAAATTGTGCAACATCAAGCTAGAAAATACGGTGTTACAAAATTTGGAATGGAACGTTTTGTAAACGGTTTTTTAGACTTAATTACCATTTCATTTTTATCTAAATTTGGCAAAAGACCCATGCACTTTTTTGGTCTATGGGGAACTTTAATGTTTTTATTCGGAACAACATCTGCATTTTACATTGGCGCCTACAAACTTTACAATGTTTTTAAAGGCATCAAAACAATTTTGGTTACAGACAATCCTTGGTTTTATATTGCATTAACATCAATGATTTTAGGAACTATATTATTTTTAGCTGGTTTTATAGGTGAACTCATCATAAAATCAAACAATAAAGAAAAACACTATACCATCAAAGAAAAACTCAATTACTAAATAGTATATTTGCATTACAATTTAGTAATTTAAATCTTCAATCGAAATGAGCGAAATTTTAGACAAAGCAAAACAGTGGCTTTCTAGTACTTTTGACGCTGACACACAAAAAGAAATTCAACAATTAATAAACAGTAATTCTTCTGATTTAGCAGACAGATTCTATAAAAATATGGAATTTGGTACAGGTGGGATGCGTGGAATTATGGGAGCTGGAACTAATAGAATTAATAAATATACCTTAGGTAGAGCAACTCAAGGTTTATCTAATTACCTTTTAGAAAACGTAAAAAAAGAACAACTAAAAGTTGTAATAGCCTTTGATTGTAGACATAATAGTAAAAAATTTGCTAAAATTGTAGCAGATGTTTTTTCTGCAAATAATATCAAAGTATTTTTATTTGAAGATTTACGCCCTACACCAGAATTATCTTTTGCTGTTCGCCATTTAGATTGTGATGCAGGAATTGTTTTAACAGCTTCTCACAATCCTCCAGAATACAATGGCTACAAAGTGTATTGGGCAGATGGAGGCCAAATTGTTCCACCTCAAGATAGTGGGATTATTAATGAAGTTAATCGTTTAGATTTCTCTGAAATCAACTTCAATGCAAATGAAAATCTAATTGAAAAAATTGGAAAAGAAGTAGATACCGTTTTTATTAATGGAGCTGTTGAAAATGGTAAATTGGCAACAGATATTGAAAGAAATAATTTAAAAATTGTTTTTACATCTTTACATGGAACATCTATAATGTCTGTTCCAGATGCTTTGCAAAAAGCAGGATATACAGATGTACACCTTGTTGAAGAACAACGAAAACCTAATGGCGATTTCCCTACAGTAAAATCACCGAATCCAGAAGAGCCGGAAGCTCTAAAAATGGCTACCGATTTAGCAAATAAAATAAGTGCTGATATTGTAATTGGTACAGATCCAGATTGTGATAGATTAGGAGTTGCTGTTAGAGATAGCAACGGAAATATGAAGTTATTAAATGGTAACCAAACTATGGTTGTTATGACTGAATTTTTACTAAAAAAATGGAAAAATGAAGGAAAGATTAACGGAAATCAGTTTGTGGGTTCTACCATTGTTTCTTCAGAATTAGTAAATGATGTTGCAAGAAGTTACAATGTAGAAACAAAAGTAGGCTTAACTGGTTTTAAATGGATTGCAAAAATGATTCGTGATCATGAAACTATGGACTTTATTGGTGGAGGAGAAGAAAGTTTTGGTTATATGGTGGGAGATTTTGTTAGAGATAAAGATGCTGTAACAGCAACGCTTTTAGCCTGCGAAGTAGCCGCATACGCAAAACAAAACGGAAGTTCTTTCTACGAAGAATTACTAAACATTTATATTAGAAATAATTTCTATAAAGAGCATTTAATTGCTATTGTTAAAAAAGGAATGAATGGCGCTACGCAAATCAAAGAGATGTTGAGTGAAATGCGTAACAATCCATTATCTGAAATTGATGGAGAAAAAGTAGAATCGCTTTCTGATTATAAAGCATCAACTAGAACAAATTTAATTACTGGTAAAGTAACCAACATCGATTTACCTAAATCTAATGTTTTAATTTATCAAACAGAAAGTGGAACAAGAATTGCTGCAAGACCAAGTGGGACAGAACCAAAAATTAAATTTTATTTTAGTGTAAATTCTCCTTTAGATGCTAAAGAAAATGCCACAAAAGTTGAAGCAAAATTAGACGCAAAGATTCAACGAATTATTAAAGAAATGAAATTAAGTTAATGGGGTATTTTAAAGACATTTTAAAATATGAGAAAAAATACAGAAAATTTACAGTTCTAAATCTTCTATTTAACATACTTTACGCAATTTTTAATGTACTATCTGTTTTAGCCTTTATACCTGTTTTAGGAATTCTTTTTAGTACAGACAAAAAAGTTACAAGTACACCAACTTATAAAGGAATTACAAGTATAGGTTCTTACTTAAAAGATAGTTTTTATCATTTTATATCTAATAAAATAGAGACAGAAGGTAATATTAAAACACTGATATTTATTTGTTTATTAGCTATTACGTTATTTTTTCTAAAAAACTTATTTAGATATTTAGCTTCTTATGTAATTACTTTTTTAAGAACAGGAATTGTAAAAGATTTACGAGATAAATTATATGACAAGATTGTTGAATTACCAATTTCCTATTTTTCAGAAAAAAGAAAAGGAGATATTATTGCTCGCATGACTTCGGATGTACAAGAAGTACAAAATTCCATTTTAACTTCTATAGAAACAATTGTTAGAGAACCTTTAACAGTTATTATTGCTATTTCTATAATGCTTTTTATGAGTATAAAGCTAACGCTGTTTGTTTTTGTTTTACTTCCTGTTTCAGGTTTTATAATTTCATCAATTAGCAAAAAATTAAAAGCAAAATCTGTTAAAGCTCAAAAAGAAAATGGAAATTTATTATCTTTTATAGAAGAAACATTAACAGGCTTAAGGATTATAAAAGGTTTTAATGCAGAAAATGTAATCGCAAAAAAATTCTATAATTCTACACACCAATTTAAACAATTAATGACCAGTGTAATTCACCGACAAACATTGGCATCTCCAATGAGTGAATTTTTAGGTTCGGCTACCATCATTGCTATTCTTTGGTATGGAGGAACAGAAGTTTTATCAAACACAAGTTCTTTACAACCTGATGAATTCTTGGGTTATATTGTTTTATTCTATACCGTTTTAAATCCTATTAAATTAATTACAACAACCTTTTACAACATTCAAAAAGGAGAAGCTTCTGCAGAAAGAATTATGACGGTATTAAATACTGAAAACAGTATTAAAGACAAAGAAGACGCAATTGTAAAAGATAATTTTTTAAATAAAATTGAATTTAAAAACATTTCCTTTAAATATAAAGATGAGTATGTTTTAAACGATTTCTCTTTGACAATTAATAAAGGTGAAACTGTTGCTTTGGTTGGACAATCAGGTAGTGGTAAATCTACATTAGCAAATTTAATTACTCGTTTTTATGATGTTAATAAAGGTGAAATTCTAATTGACAACAACAACATTAAAAACGTAACTAAAAAATCTTTACGAGACTTAATGGGAATCGTATCTCAAGATTCTATTTTATTTAACGATAGTATTGCTGATAATATAAAACTAGGAGTTCAAAATGCAAGTGATGCAACAATTTTAGAAGCTGCTAAAATTGCGAATGCCGATGAATTTATTCAAAATTTACCAGAAAAATACGATACAAACATTGGTGACAGTGGAAACACACTTTCTGGTGGACAAAAGCAAAGATTATCTATTGCTAGAGCCGTTTTAAAGAACCCGCCAATTATGATTTTAGATGAAGCTACTTCGGCTTTAGACACAGAGTCTGAACAATTGGTTCAAACTGCATTAGAGAAAATGATGCAAAACAGAACTTCTTTAGTTATTGCGCATAGATTATCTACCATTCAAAAAGCAGATAAAATTGTAGTTATGAAAAAAGGTAAAATTGTAGAACAAGGAAAACACGATGAGTTACTTACTAAAAAAGGGGAGTATTTTAAGTTAGTTACAATGCAAAGTTTAAGCTAATTTTAAACCTAAATCTTTTCCTTTTTCAATCATAAATTGATAAGAGGCCTCGTGTTCATTAGGTATTTTACCATCCAAAATAGCTTCTTTTATTGCTTCTTTTATTTGACCTATTTCTTTACAAGGTTTTAATTTAAAAGCTTTCATAATTTCCTCACCAGTAACTGGAGGTTGAAAATTCCGTACTTTATCTCTCTCTTCTACTTCTTTAATCTTAACTCTTACTAACTCAAAATTCTTGTGATAGCGATTAAATTTCTTTGGATTCTTAGTTGTAATATCTGCTTCACAAAGTGTCATTAAGGAATTGATATCATCTCCAGCATCAAAAACCAAACGTCTCACTGCAGAATCTGTAACATCGCTTGCTAGAACGATTGGTCGAGAACTTAACATTACCATCTTTTGAACAAATTTCATTTTGTTATTTAATGGCATTTTTAGTCTTTTAAATAATTTGTAAACCATTTTAGAACCCACAAATTCATGTGCATGAAAAGTCCACCCAACTTTTTTACTGAACTTTTTGGTTGGTGCTTTACCAATATCATGTAATAAAGCGGCCCAACGCAACCAAACATCATTTGTATTTTCCGAAATATTATCTACTACTTCTAAGGTATGGTAAAAATTATCTTTATGCTTTTGACCTTCTACTTCTTCTACTCCTTTTAACGCAATTAATTCGGGTAAAATTTGAGGTAATAGTTTGGTTTTTTCTAACAATAAAAAACCAGTAGACGGTTTTGTTGATGAAAGTATTTTATTTAATTCATCAATAATTCTTTCTCTTGTAATAATTTTTAATCGATCTGAGTTCTTTGTAATTGCTGATAAAGAAACTTCTTCAATTTTAAAATTTAATTGAGTAGCAAAACGAATTGCACGCATCATCCTTAAAGGATCATCAGAATAGGTTATATCTGGGTCTAAAGGTGTTTTAATAATCTTATGATCTAGATCTTCTACACCGTTAAATGGATCTAAAAGTTCTCCAAAATTCTTTTTATTTAAACTTAATGCCAATGCATTAATTGTAAAATCTCTTCTATTTTGATCATCTTGAAGGGTTCCTATAGAAACTTCAGGATTTCTACTTTCTTCTGTATAGGACTCTTTTCTTGCACCTACAAACTCAATTTCCACATCTTGATAACGCAACATTGCTGTTCCGTAATTTTTAAAAACTTGTACTTTAGGTTTGTTTGGTAACAGGTCTGCTACTTTTTGTGCCAACTCAATACCATTTCCTACAGCTACAACATCAATATCTTTTGCATTCCCTCTATCTAAGAAAAAATCTCTCACAAACCCACCTATTACATAACTGTCTATTTGTAACTCTTGAGATGCTTTTGATATAACATTAAAAATTTCTGATGAAATTGCTTCTTTGAAGAATTGCTTTTGCATGAATCTACGCTCTTAAAACTTGAATATTATTTCCATCAACTTTTAAAATAGTTGATGATTTTGTATTCACTTTATTTTTGTGCAAATCTACTATATAATCTACACCTTCTAAAATTGGTTGACTAATTTCTTTAAATGATTTTGGTGTAATAGCTCCACTAACATTTGCAGAAGTAGAAATAATAGGTCTCCCAAACCTCTTTATTAGTTTTCTACAAAAATCATCTTGAACTATTCTTATTGCAATTGTATTATCTTTTGCAAATGTATTTATTGCAAATCCTTTAGGGTTTTTATATATGATAGTCGTTGGTTTTTTTGTTTTCTTTAAAATATCTAACACTTTATCAGACACAAAAACATGTTTTTTTAGCATTGTTAAAGAACTAACTAGAACAATTAAACTCTTGCTTTCTTCCCTGTTTTTAAGTTGATAGATTTTAGATACTGAATCAAAATTTGTAGCATCGCAACCCAAACCCCAAACAGTATCTGTTGGGTACAAAATAGTTTTTCCTTCTTTGAGGTATTGATGTGTAATTGAAATTTGTGATAACATTATTGCTTTCCAAACATTTTATTCATTTTATACCTACGTAGCCAAGGAAGCTCTCTAGATTCTGGAACTCCATGTTTTTTAATATAATCTTCTGTAGCATCTACCATTCTTTCTGCAGATTTACCATCACTATAAGGATGGTATTCGTTAAAAATTTCTTTTCTCTCTTTCTTATACGGGTCTTGCTCTAAATTAATTTTTACCTTCTCAGTTAATTTCTCGTAAGTTAAAGAATTGTCCCATTTAAAAACTTTAGAGTGAGTCTTAAACGTAATTACGGGTTTATTTAGCAATAAAAACTCATATACAACAGATGATGTATCAGAAATCATTAAATCAGAAATTAATAAATATTTTATAATATTTCTTTCATCTACATATAAAATATTACTAGTTTTATCAGCAATATCCTTATATTTTTTTATGAATTCACTTGACATTAAATCATGGAATTTAATAATAATTAAATAATTTTTATGAATTGCTAAATGTTCAATTTCCTTCTCTAAAAAAGGGGCGCATGTAAGTGATGGTGAAAATGTTGGAGCAAAGAGAATTATTTTTTCTACATTAAACTTATTTAAAAGATCTTTTTTATCTGTGTCAAACTTATGTAGAGTTTGGCCATAAACATCAAGTTTTGGCCACCCAGTTTCTATAACTTCAAAATCTTTATACTTACTTTTTAATTGCAGGAATTTTCTTGTAAAATAAGGTCCTTGAGTTAAATATAAATCAAAGTACTTTCGAATTCTAAAATGTCCTTTTTTCTCTCCTGCAAAACCATGAAAAACCTGAACTTTTACCCCTCTTAAAAAATGTGGTACTTCATTCCCTGGAACAAAAAGAGCATCACTTTTAAAATCTACAACTTCTTTTATATTTGAAGTTATATATTCATTTTTAAAAGGAAACTTCTGAATAACTTCTTCTCTAACAAACCATACATATTGGTAATTTCTTTGCTTTAAAACTTTCATAATAGGTTCTAAAATACCAAAAGAGTATGGGTTCATACAGAAAAGTACCACTTTCATAATTACAGTAATTTATTAGCGTTCTCTAAATCTTCTTTAAAATCTATTTCTATACAATTATATTTAGAAATGTCAATCACTTTTAATTTTAAATTATCAGCACTTATTGCGTTTTCTAATCCTTTTTCAAAATAGTCATTATCATCACACAATTCTAAATGCTTGATAAAACTATTCAAATCTTTCGAAGAAATAAAATTAATCCCTACAGCTTCTCCTAAAGCATTTTTAACTTCTTTAGACAGTTCTGAAACAAAACCATTTTTTAATGTATATTTTACTTCCTCATCTGCAACACTTTGTGTATTTACAGAAATAAAAGAATTTTCATTCCTAATATCCTCTAATAATAAAGACAGTAATTTTTCATCAAAAACAACATCACCATTAAACCATAAAACTGATTTTCCTTTATGTTTTTTTAAGGCTTGTAGTAAACTTTTAGAAGTGTTTGTTCTATCAAAAAAAGGATTATAAACATAATTAACTTCAGGAAACCTTTCCATAATTAAATCCTTTTTAAATCCCACAACAGTTGTTACATCATTAATATCAAAATATTTCTTTATATTTTGTAATTGCTTCTGCATTATACTTTTACCATCTTTTAAGGGGGTTAACGGTTTAGGAAAAGGGTTTCCTAATCTTGAACCAATACCAGCAGCTAAAATAATTATCTTCATTATTTCTCTTTATTTATTTTAAATCTCTATTCAATAACCAAAGTTTTACATATCGTGTAAATACTCTATAAGCAAATGTTTTAGCAAACACAAATCCCGCAAAACCATCTAAAAACCCGAAACGGATTATATAATGAATAAAAAATCGAACAAACGGTTTTATTAAAAGATGATAAAGAGTTACCTTTTTCCCTTTCCCGTGAAGTTCTACTGCTTGTAACCAAGCATATCTATTTAATTTAGAAATATAATAATCAAAACTTCTATAAGAAAAATGATCAATTTTATTTTTAAAAAAACCTAATTTCCCATTTGCAGTAATGGTTTCATGAACAAGATTTCCGTTGTATTTACAATAATCTTTTAAGAACAAACGAATTACCTTATCTCTCTGGCAACCACCATAATTTAGTTTTCTACCCATAAAAAACAATGTTCTTCTTACATAAAAACCAACACAACCTTTGGGATTCTTTACAACTTCTAAAATTTCTTTTTCTACTTTAGGTGTAACACGTTCGTCTGCATCTAATATATATATCCAAGAATGATTTGCTTGTTCAATTGCAAAGTTTTTTTGGGTGGAAAAATCATCAAACTTTCGCAGAATAATTTTTACATTTAACTCTTCTGCTATTTCAATTGTTTTATCTGTACTATAAGAATCTATAACAATAATTTCATTAGCAAAACTAACAGATTTGATTGCGTCTTT
This sequence comes from Polaribacter marinus, assembly GCF_022662535.1. GTDB lineage: Bacteria > Bacteroidota > Bacteroidia > Flavobacteriales > Flavobacteriaceae > Polaribacter > Polaribacter marinus. The sequence continues at coordinate 285,776 of NZ_JAKQYM010000001.1, read as the reverse complement.
TATATGTAATTCTTCGTTAAGCGTAGGAATAATTGCGGTAATCTTTGTCATAGATTTCTTTTATTAAACAGCTACGTCGTACTCTCGTAATGCATCGTTTAATGAAGTTTTTTTATTGGTACTTTCTTTTCTCTTTCCGATAATTAACGCACAAGGAACATTGTATGCTCCTGCAGCAAATTTTTTGGTATAACTTCCAGGAATCACTACAGATCTTGCAGGAACAACTCCTTTCATTTCTATAGGTTCATCACCTGTTACATCTATAATTTTTGTGCTCATTGTTAAAACAACATTTGCGCCTAAAACAGCTTCTTTTTCAACTCTTACGCCTTCTACTACAATACATCTAGATCCAATAAAAGCGCCATCTTCAATAATTACAGGTGCTGCTTGCAAAGGCTCTAAAACTCCACCAATTCCCACTCCACCTGAAAGGTGTACATTCTTACCAATCTGTGCACAAGACCCCACAGTTGCCCAAGTATCTACCATCGTACCTTCATCTACATAAGCACCAATATTTACATAACTTGGCATTAAAATAGTTCCTGAAGATATGTATGCACCATGTCTTGCAACTGCATTTGGCACAACTCTAATTCCTCTTTCTGCAAAGTTTCTTTTTAATGGAATTTTATCGTGATACTCAAAAATACCTGCTTCTAAAGTTTCCATTTTTTGAATTGGAAAATATAAAACAACTGCTTTTTTCACCCACTCGTTTACTTGCCATCCATCAATGGTTGGTTCTGCAACTCTTAATGCTCCTTTATCTAATAAATCAACTACTTTTCTAATTGTATCAATCGTTTTTTGTTCTTTTAACAAATCGCGATTTTCCCAAGCTGATTCAATAATTTCTCTAATATTATTCATTTTTAAATTTACTTTTTGCAAATATAAATCTATCTGTAAAAATAGATAGCGAAGATACATTTTTTAAACAGAAAACCTCCTTTTGTTTAAAAGAACGTACTTTTGTAAAAAATATTTAACTTGAGTAGAATTATTGCCATAGATTTCGGAAAAAAAAGAACAGGAATAGCTGTTACAGACGAAATGCAAATTATAGCTTCTGGCTTAACAACTGTAAATACAGATCAATTAATCCCGTTTTTAAAAGAGTATACTTCCAAAGAAAATGTTGAACTTTTTTTAGTAGGAAAGCCCAAACAAATGGACAATTCGGATAGTGAAAGTGAAGCTTTAATTCTTCCTTTTTTAAAAAAACTGTCAAAAAAAATTCCGCAAATACCTTTTAAAAGAGTAGATGAGCGATTTACATCTAAAATGGCTTTTCAGACCATGATAGATAGTGGTTTGGGTAAAAACAAACGAAAAGACAAAGCTTTAGTAGACGAAATAAGTGCAACTATAATTTTACAGTCATATTTATATAACAAATAGTTTCCCACAAAAAGCATTCTTTGTATTTTTGCAATCGTTAAAAAATTACACATGATATTACCAATTGTTGCTTACGGAGATCCAGTTTTAAGAAAAGTAGGAATAGAAATTGATGCAAATTACCCAGGTTTAGAAGAATTAATTTCTAATATGAAAGAAACAATGTACAATGCTTCTGGTGTTGGTTTAGCTGCGCCACAAATTGGTAAGGCAATTCGTTTATTTGTTATTGATGCTTCTCCCTTTGCAGAAGATGAAGATCTATCCGACAAAGACAGAGCAGTTTTAAAAGACTTTAATAAAGTTTTTATCAACGCAGAAATTGTAAATGAAGAAGGAGATGAATGGGCTTTTAACGAGGGTTGTTTGAGCATTCCTGATATCCTTGAAGATGTTTTTCGTCAACCTAAAATCACCATAGAATATCAAGATGAAGATTTTAACAAACACACAGAAGTTTTAGATGGGTTGGCTGCAAGAGTTTTTCAACATGAATATGATCATATTGAAGGAATTTTGTTTACAGACAAACTATCAACATTAAAGAAAAGAATCATAAAAAAGAAATTAGAAAACATTTCTAAAGGAAAAATAAAAGCAGATTACAGAATGCGTTTTCCTAATTTAAAGAAGAAAAAATAAGTCTTAAAAGACAAAAAAATATACAGATGGAATTTAATAAAATTATTGCCGTTACTGGTAAACCAGGATTATATCAAGTAGTTTCTCAATCTAAAAATGCAATTATCGTAGAATCTTTAACCGATCAAAAAAGATTAGCAATTAACTCTACACAAAATGTAAGCTTGTTAGAAAATATTGCTATTTATACCTACGAAGAAGAAGTTCTTTTATTATCGATCTTTAAAACTATGTTTGAAAAATCGGAAGGAAAAGAAGTCATTTCTCATAAAGAAAGTGGAAAAAAATTAATAGCTTATTTTTCAGAAATCCTACCTAATTATGATGATGAACGAGTGTATACTTCTAACATAAAAAAAGTAATACAGTGGTTTAACCTTTTAGTAAAAGCAGGAATGGATTTTTCTAAAATTGAAGCTACAACCGAAAAAAGTTAATTCATTTGTATAAAATATCACTAACAGGAAAAAATAAAACAGAAGCACTTCAATTATTAAAAGATGTAGCTTCTGTTTTACATTCTTGTAAATTAGATTATTGGCTAGAAGGAGGTACTTTATTGGGTATTATTAGGGAAAATAGGTTATTACCCTGGGATAACGATGTAGATATTTCAATGATGGTTCCTAAAAAAAAACAATTAAATAATTTAATTGTCACACTTAAAAAAAGCGGTTTTAGAATACGAGTTCGTACAATTCAAAAAAACACAAAACCTTTAATTAAAAATAATGTTAGGATTATTAAAGTTAGAAATAAACATTTTTTTGGTTTGTTAAAAGGAAATGTGTGTTTAGAAATTTTTATTAAATACAATATTGAGGGAAATGCATACTGGCAAGTTGGAGAAAAAGTTAAAAATGTTCCGTTTAAATTTTATGATACTTTAAAAACAGTAAAATTTAATGACTATAATTTTTTAATTCCAGAAAAAGCAATCGAATATTTAACATACAGGTATGGTGATTGGCAAACTCCTAAAAAAGAATGGGATACTTTTAAAGATGACAATGCCCTAAAATAAACTACTTTACCAACTGTAAGGTATTCTTTAAAATTGTACTACTTACACTTTCTGTATATTTAAAGTATTCAATATAACAAGTTGTTTTGGGAAAACGACCTTTCCAATCATCACCAACAGAAATGGCATCAATTTGATAATCATCAACAATTTTCTGTTTATTTTTATCTACTTGAGCAATTACTTCATCTACACAACTTATAGATTCAATAACACGCTTTCTTTCATGATAAGGAATTACAGGAACCTTTCCTTTTTCCTTTAAAATTAATTCATCTGTAGAAACACCTACAATTAAATAATCACACATTTTTTTTGTTTTTTCTAAGATATTTAAATGTCCATAATGAAATAAATCAAAACAACCAGATGTATACATTCTCTTGTACTTTTTGTTTGATTTTTTTAACATTACTATAATTTCTGAATTGGAATTTAATTGAACAGCAACTTCTTTTTCATTAAATATTCTGTATATTTCTTTTACTGTTCTTAGTAAAAAATCAACTCCTAGATCCAACTTAGTAGTCAAATTAATTATATTGTTTGACTCATTAAAAACGATACTCCATTCTTTATCTAATTTCCTTTTAATTATGGCAACCTGCTCTTTCATTATAATCATCTTTTAAACCGTAAATATACCACCAATAAACGAAACCTTTTTAAGATTAATTAACTACTTTAGTATTATAAAAAAGAACAATGTATCAAAGAAAAGATCAATTAGCCGCTTTTAATCGTTTGTTAGATATAATGGATGACCTTCGAGAGAAATGTCCTTGGGATAAAAAACAAACTTTAGAAAGCCTACGTCATTTAACAATTGAAGAGACATACGAACTTGCTGATGCAATTTTAGATAACGATTTACAAGAAATCAAAAAAGAATTAGGTGATGTGCTTTTGCACATTATTTTTTACGCGAAAATTGGAAGTGAAAAAAAAGCATTTGATATTGCAGATGTTGCTAATGCTATTTCTGATAAATTAATTCATAGACATCCTCACATTTATGGGGATGTAAAAGTAGAAAATGAAGAAGATGTAAAACGTAATTGGGAACATTTAAAACTAAAAGAAGGAAACAAATCAGTATTAGAAGGAGTTCCAAAAAGTTTACCTGCTGTTGTAAAAGCTAGTAGAATTCAAGAAAAAGTTGCAGGAGTTGGTTTTGACTGGGAAGAACCACAGCAAGTTTGGGAAAAAGTACAAGAAGAACTTTCTGAACTCAATGAAGAAATAAAAATTGGAAATAAAGAAAATACCGAAAAAGAATTTGGTGATGTCCTTTTTTCTATGATTAACTACGCTCGTTTTATTGGTGTAAACCCCGAAAATGCTTTAGAAAAAACCAATAAAAAATTTATCAATCGTTTTCAGTTTTTGGAGGAATCTGCTAAAAAAGAAGGCAAACAACTCTCAGACATGACTTTAATAGAAATGGATGTTTATTGGGAAAAGTCTAAAGAATTTTTCAAATAACAACAATTAGAAACACTTTTATTACCCTATTGAAACAAAAAGCAGAAAAAATTACTTGACAAATCTTCTTAAAACTAATATTTTAATAACCTAACAAAATTGGTACATTTGCAAATATGCGAATAGATATTATTTCAGTAGCTCCTAATTTATTAGAAAGTCCGTTTAGTCATTCAATAATTAAACGCGCACAAGATAAAAGTTTGGCAGAAATTACAATTCATGATTTACGTGAATTTGGCTTGGGCAACTACAAACAAATTGACGACACTCAATTTGGTGGTGGTGCAGGAATGGTTATGATGATTGAACCAATTGCAAACTGTATTCGAAAGCTACAATCAGAAAGAGATTATGACGAAATTATTTACATGACTCCAGATGCAAAAACATTAAATCAATCAACAGCAAATACACTTTCATTAAAAGAAAACATCTTAATCCTTACAGGACATTACAAAGGTGTAGATCAAAGAATTAGAGATTTATTTATTACGAAAGAGATTTCTATTGGAGACTATGTTTTAACTGGAGGAGAATTAGCTGCTGCTGTTTTAGTAGACGCCATAGTACGATTAATTCCAGGAGTTATTGGTGATGAACAATCTGCTTTAACAGATTCTTTTCAAGACAATTTATTATCGCCTCCTGTTTATACAAGACCTTCAGATTTTGAAGGAAATAAAGTTCCTGAAATCTTATTGTCAGGAAACTTTCCAAAAATTGAAGATTGGAGAAGCGATCAAGCTTATAAAAGAACTAAAGAAATAAGACCTGATTTAATAGCCGATGAATAAATTTATATCAACCCTAAAAAAAAACAAAGCCATTTCTTGGGTTTTTGGATTTCAACTTTTTAGATTGATATTACTTCCGTTTATGGGCTTAATGCCGCAAGATGCTTATTATTATTTATACGGACAAAACTTATCTTTATCTTATTTTGATCATCCTGGTATGATTGGCTATTTTTTAAGAATCTTTACAGATATCTTTGGTCAATCTGTTTTTTCAATAAAATTAGCTAATTTTGTAATTACCTCTTTTACAATCTTAAGTTTCTATAAGTTAGCCTCTTATTTCTTATCCAAACAGAAACTTCAAAGAGCTATTGTTTTGTTAGCTTCTACCATTTTTATTTCTATATTATCATTTAATTCTACTCCTGATGTTCCTTTATTATTATTCTGGACATTGAGTTTAATCTGTTTATACAAAGCCATTTTTGAAGAAAAAAAGTGGTTTTGGATTTTAGGAGGAATTGCTATGGGATTAGCTTTTGATAGTAAATACACTGCATTATTATTACAAATTGGTTTCATTGCTTTTCTACTTTTTTCAAACAAATACAGAAAACTTTTTCTATCTCCGTGGATGTGGATTTCTTTAATCATATCTGTGGCAGTAACATTTCCTGTTTGGTACTGGAACTATCAAAATGAATTTGCTTCTTTTGCCTTTCAATCATCAGAAAGAACTAGTTCTATATCAGAATTTAAAATATCTCCTAAAAATTTCTTTGGAGCTATTGGACATCAAATGTTCTTATTATTACCTGTATTATTTTTAGTTTTTATAACCTTCACTTATAAGTATATAAAAAGAACTTTATTAAAATTTAAAATACCACAAGGTAAAACCTTATTTTTATTAGCCTTTTTCGTTCCTACATTTATAGGTTTCTTTTGCCTTACTCCTATTTATTGGGTAAAATTAAATTGGATGATGCCCTCTTACATCACCGGTATTATTTTAGCAGGAATGTTTATCAGTAAAAAATTAATTAAGATTCAAATTATTTTTTCAATCGTTTTTCATGTTCTATTTAGCTTACAAATTTTATTTTATTTAGTACCTATTAAAAGCGATGACACTTGGGTTGGCTGGAAAGAATTGGCTATTGAAACAAAAAAACTACAAGAGAAACACCCAAATACATTTGTATTTTCTGATGACAATTATAAAACATCGGCGTGTTTAAACTTTTTTATGGATGACAAAATTTATGCACAAAACATCATTGGTTTACCTGCATTACATTTTGATTACTTAGGTGATAACCTATCGATTTTAAATAATAAAAACGCTTTATTTATTGACTCTGACAAACGTTTTAAAAACACTAATAAAAAAGGAAAACACAATCCTTTACTAGACCATTATTTTAGTAATGTCACAGAACTAGAGCCTATAATTATTAAAATTAACGGCAAAGAATCGCGAAAATTTTGGGTTTTCTATTGCACTAATTATCAAGCAAAAAAATAATTAATTTTAGTTTTATCAACAAAAAATAATGATTACTTTTGCAACCGCTAAATTAACCTCTGACGAAGAAATCGTGAATGTTGTTTTACAAAAACTATAAATATTAAATATGGAAGCTTTAATTAAATTTGTTCAAGACGAATTTGTAACAAAAAAAGAATTTGCAGAATTTGCTGCAGGAGATACAATAACTGTATACTACGAAATTAAAGAGGGTGAAAAAGTAAGAACTCAGTTTTTTAGAGGAGTTGTTATACAAAGAAGAGGAACTGGTCTTTCTGAAACTTTTACAATCAGAAAAATGTCTGGTACAGTAGGTGTTGAAAGAATTTTCCCTGTAAACTTACCTTCTATTCAAAAAATTGAAGTTAATAAAAGAGGTAAAGTACGTAGAGCTCGTATTTTCTACTTTAGAGGTCTTACTGGTAAAAAAGCTAGAATTACTGAAAAAAGAAGATAATCTCTTTTACACTATAATATTAAAAAAGCGTTTTGAATTTTCAGAACGCTTTTTTTAATGAACAAATGTTAACAACCTTAGTTAATATTCTGTTGATTATTAATTAGTTAATTTTTTTGAGCAATTAGAAATCAATCTTACTTTTGAACTTATATTTACAATTTAATTAAACTTATAAGTCTTCAAAACTAATAATAATTATAGTAAATATATAAAGAAAGGTAAAGTTCCTTATAAATTATTGTCATCATTCTCGATGTTTATTACTTAAACATACATCTAAAAAACGTATAATTATAAAATTGTACTTATTTAGGTTATGACAATTGAAATAGGTTATATTTTTTATATTAAATACAAACAATATAAAACTATTTCTAAAAAGCGATATCAAACAATAAATTGTTTGATATCGCTTTTATTTTATACTCATTATAAATTTACTTCTCCTTATTTTAAATTATTCTCATTAAAAGATAATAAATAATAAGAAATTAACAATAAGAAAGTCATCAGTAATTCTTAAATTTGTTCCGCTTATTTTTTGAGCAATTCCAACTTTTATCAATCTAAAATAACATACAGATAATGGCTAAAATTATATACACAAAAACAGATGAAGCTCCAGCATTGGCTACTCGTTCTTTTTTACCAATTGTAAAAGCTTTCACAAAATCTTCTAATGTAGAAATTGAAACAAAAGACATTTCTTTAGCTACTAGAATTTTAGCAAGTTTTTCAGATTTTCTAAATGAAGATCAACAAGTAGAAGATGCTTTAGCAGAGTTAGCCGAATTGACAAAAAAACCGGAAGCTAATATTATAAAATTACCTAATATTAGTGCTTCTGTACCACAATTAAAAGCGGCTATTGAAGAGCTACAAACTTTAGGTTACGCAATCCCAGATTTTCCTGAAGAAATAAAAACAGATGAGGATAAAGCAATTTTAGCACGTTATAATAAAGTAAAAGGCTCTGCTGTAAATCCTGTTTTACGTGAAGGAAATTCTGATAGAAGAGCTCCTAAAGCTGTAAAAAATTACGCTCGTAAAAATCCTCACTCAATGGGTGCATGGAGTTCTGATTCCAAAACTAGTGTTGCTACAATGAGCGAAGGAGATTTTGCTAATAACGAAAAATCTATAACTGTAGACAAAGCCACTAACATCAATATCGTTCACATTGCTAACGACGGCACAAAAACTCCATTAAAAGAAAATTTAGCTTTAATTGACGGAGAAATTATTGATGCTACTGTTTTGAGTAAAAAAGCATTGCTTGCATTTTTAGAAAAAGAATTTGCTGATGCAAAAAAACAAGGTGTATTACTTTCATTACACATGAAAGCAACTATGATGAAAGTTTCTGATCCTATCATTTTTGGTCATGCCGTAAGAGTATACTTTAAAGAATTGTTTGAAAAATACGGAGACCTTTTTGATGAAATCGGAGTTGACGTAAATAATGGTTTTGGTAATTTATTAAGTAATCTTGATGAAGTTTCTCCAGAGAAAAAAACTGAAATCTTAGCTGATATTGATGCTATTTATAAAAAAAATGCAGATTTAGCAATGGTAAATTCTGATAAAGGAATTACCAATTTAAACGTTCCTTCTGATATCATTATTGATGCTTCTATGCCAGCAATGATTAGAACTTCTGGTAAAATGTGGAATGCTAAAGGTGAATTACAAGATACAAAAGCAGTGATTCCTGATAGTTCTTACGCAGATATTTACTCTGCAACCATAGATTTTTGTAAAAAACATGGTGCATTTGACCCAACAACAATGGGAACTGTACCTAATGTTGGTTTAATGGCACAAAAAGCAGAAGAATATGGATCTCACGATAAAACGTTTGAAATTGCTGCTGATGGAAAAGTACAAGTTATAGACGAAAACGGAACTATCTTACTTGAACATAATGTAGAAAGTGGAGATATTTGGAGAATGTGTCAAGCAAAAGATTTACCAATTCAAGACTGGATAAAATTAGCTGTAACAAGAGCTAGAGAATCTAACACACCAGCAGTTTTTTGGTTAGATAAAAACAGAGCACATGATGCTGAGATCATTAAAAAGGTAAATCTATACTTACCAAAATATGATACTACTGGATTAGACATTAGAATTCTATCTCCTCTAAAAGCTACAGAGTTTACACTAGAAAGAATTATTAATGGAGAAGATACAATCTCTGTTTCAGGAAACGTATTAAGAGATTATTTAACAGATTTATTTCCAATTTTAGAATTAGGTACTTCTGCAAAAATGTTGTCTATAGTACCTTTAATGAAGGGTGGTGGTATGTTTGAAACTGGAGCAGGTGGATCTGCCCCAAAACACGTACAACAGTTTTTAAATGAAAATCATTTAAGATGGGATTCTTTAGGAGAATTTTTAGCCTTAGCAGTTTCTTTAGAACATTTAGGAAATACAACAAATAATTCTAAAGCTTTAGTTTTATCAGAAACTTTAGATGATGCAACAGATAAATTTTTAGATAATAAAAAATCTCCTTCAAGAAAAGTGGGCGAATTAGACAATAGAGGTTCTCATTTTTACTTGGCTTTATATTGGGCTGAAGCATTAGCTAATCAAGACAAAGACTCAGAATTAAAAGCTCAATTTAAAATTGTTGCAGCTTCATTAAAAGAAAATGAAACGAAAATTATTTCTGAATTAAATGAGATACAAGGAAAACCCGTAAATATTGGAGGATATTATAAACCTACTGAAGAGTTAGTAAATAATTCAATGAGACCAAATAGCACATTAAATGCTATTTTAAGTTCAATCTAATTGAATGTATTTCTAGATATAAATATAAAGAGTGCTTTTTAAGCACTCTTTTTTTTAGATTTGTTTTAAATTTAAAAAAGATAGAAATAAATAATTCAGTCTACAATTAAAACATTTTTTTAGGTCTATTTACTTTCAAAAGCGTACTTTTGTTTATTAAAAAACAATAATCATTAAACAAAATAATGTATAAAAAAATATTTTTACTAATTATCCTTTTCCCTCTATCTTTTTTGGGGCAAGAAAAAATAACCCTTAGTGGAACCGTTTATGACGAGCTAAATAACGAAACTCTTATTGGTGTTTCTATTTATTTTCCTGAATTAAATTCTGGAACAACTACCAATGAATATGGATTTTATTCTATAACCATTCCAAAAGGAAATTATAAAATACAAGTAAGTTATTTAGGATACAAACCTTTTCTAACAACTTTAAACTTATCAGAAAAAACTTCTAAAAATTTTAAATTAAAAGAAGAAACAGAAAGTTTAGATGAAATCATCATTGAAAGTAACATAGAAAAACTAAATGTAAGAACAGCTCAAATGAGTGTTAACAGACTTACAGCTGCGTCAATAAAACAAATTCCTGTAGTTTTAGGAGAAGCAGATATTATTAAATCTTTAATACTTTTACCAGGTGTAACTAGCGCTGGTGAAGGTGCTTCTGGCTTTAATGTTCGTGGTGGTGCGGCAGATCAAAATTTAATTTTATTAGATGAAGCTACTGTTTTTAACTCATCACATCTATTTGGCTTTTTCTCGGTTTTTAATCCTGATGTAATAAAAGACATCAAACTATATAAAGGTGGAATTCCTGCAAAATACGGAGGAAGATTGTCTTCTGTTTTAGACATTTATCAAAAAGAAGGAAATAGTAAAAATTTTAATTTAACTGGTGGAATTGGTTTAGTTTCAAGTCGATTATTAGCTGAAGGTCCTATAGAAAAAGAAAAAAGTTCTTTTTTAATTGGTGGTAGAGCTTCTTATGCTCATCTTTTTTTACCACTATTTGATAATGATAACAAAGCTTATTTTTATGATTTAAACAGCAAAATTAACTATCGTTTTAACGATAGAAACAACCTTTTTTTATCTACCTATTTTGGGAAAGATGTTTTTGGAATTAGCGATAATTTTGTAAACACATACGGAAATACCGTTGCAAACTTGCGCTGGAATCACCTTTTTTCAGACAAATTATTTTCTAATTTATCCTTAATTTATTCAGATTATTTTTATGGATTAACTCTTGATTTTGTTGGTTTCGAGTGGGATTCTGGCATAACCAACTTTAACCTAAAATACGATTTTAAACATTATTTAAATGAAAAATTTAAATTGAGTTATGGAATTAATAATATTTACATCAAATTTAATCCAGGAGAAATTACTCCTAATAGAGAAGACTCCGGAATTGTTGCAGAAAAACTAATCGACAAATATGCTAATGAATTTGCAGCCTATATAAATGTAGAGCACAAAGTTAACAATAGCCTACGTTTTCAATATGGAATTCGTTTTAGCAACTTTAAACGATTAGGACAAGATGAACTAAACATTTATGAAAATGATTTGCCAGTAATCTATAATTCTGAGTTTAAAAAATATGAATCTGCAGAAGCTATTGGTACAGAAAGTTTTAAAAGAAAAAATGTGATTTCTAATTTTAGCAATATAGAACCACGCCTATCTATGTCTTATATTATAGATGATAACACTTCTGTAAAAGCTAGTTATAATAGAATGGCACAATACCTTCATTTACTCTCTAATACTTCTTCTCCTACTCCATTAGATGTTTGGACTCCAAGTGGAAAATACATAAAACCACAATTACTCGATCAATATGCAATTGGATATTTTAAAAACTTAAAAAATGGAGATTATTCTATAGAAACAGAAGCTTTTTACAAAGACATTCAAAATAGAATAGACTACATAAACGGAGCCAATTTAATTGCAAATAATGAAATTGAAACCGTTATTTTAAATGGAAAAGCAAGAGCTTATGGTTTAGAAATTTTGTTAAAAAAGAATGAAGGAAAACTAAAAGGATGGTTTGCATATACCTTATCAAGATCTGAACAATTAACTGAAGGAAGAAATGCAAATGAACCTGGAATTAATCAAGGAAATTGGTATAATACGCCTTTTGATAAAACTCACGATTTTTCTATAAATGCAAGTTACGAATTAAATAAAAAATGGACATTTAATTCTAATTTCGTGTTTCAAACAGGACAACCTACAAATTATCCTGTTGGGCAATATGAAGTTCAAGGACTAAATGTACCAATTTATGATGACAACAGAAGAAATGCCGATAGATTACCAGCATATCATCGATTAGATATTTCTGCTACCTTAACCCCAAGAAAAAACAAAAATAGAAAATGGCAAGCAGAATGGGTTTTTGGTATTTATAATTTATATGGAAGGCAAAATGCAGCTTCCATCAACTTTAAACAGAACAGAGAAACCTTTAGAAATGAAGCTATAAAAACTTCCATTTTTGGATTAGTTCCTTCTGTAACCTATAACTTTAAATTTTAAGGCAATGAAAAAATCATATATAATTTCCGTTTTAATTATCATCTTTTTTTCTAATTGTGAAAAAGTAATAGATATTGATGTTCCTTCAACAGAACCTAGATTGGTAATAGATGCTTCTTTTGAAATACTGTTTAACGAAAATCCTGTAGTAGCAAATACTATTGTAAAATTAAGTTTATCTGCTGATTATTTTGATGATGACATACCTCCAGTTACCAATGCAGATGTATTTTTAACAAACTTATCTAATAATACCATTATAACTTTTTCTGATGGAAATTCTGATGGAAATTACGAACCAACTACTTCGTTTATTCCTGCGGATGATATAACGTATGAATTGACTGTTATTTATGAAAACCAAATATACAAAGGGAAGGCTACAAAAGTAAAATCAACTCCTTTTACAAGTGTAATTCAAGGAGATGAAACTCTTTTTTCAGGAAAAGAAACCGAAATAAAAATCACCTTTAAAGATCCTCCAATTGTAGAAAATTATTATTTATTTGATTTTGATAAAAATTTATTCTTAGCAATTGATGATCGATATTTTAATGGTTCTAATTATAATTTTTCTTTTTTCTATCAAGAAGATGATATTGAATTACCAACGACTGTAAACATAAAAATGTCTGGAGTCACCAAAGAATTCTACACCTATTTTGAAGTTTTAATAAGTCAAAGCGGACAAAATTCTGGTGGGCCCTTTCAATCAGCTCCATCCTCTTTATTAGGAAATATGATAAACACCACAAACGAAGTTAATTTTCCTTTAGGTTATTTTCACATATCAGAAACAGATACATACAGTTTAAACTTAATAGAGAAAGATTAATTTTGTTATATAAAATTCTATTAAAAATAGAGAAAAACTGTATTTTTGAGCGATGACTTTTATAAAAACAACAGAACAAGATTCTAACTATAATCAGTTAGAAAAAATGTCTTTGGCAGATTTGTTAACAAACATTAATAATGAAGATAAAACAGTACCTTTTGCCGTAGAAAAATCGTTGCCACAAATAGAAAAATTAACTCAACAAATAGTCGACAAATTAAAAATTGGTGGAAGACTTTTTTATATTGGAGCAGGTACAAGTGGTCGTTTAGGAGTTTTAGATGCATCTGAATGTCCACCAACTTTTGGTGTTCCAAGTGAATTAGTTGTTGGATTAATTGCTGGAGGAGATACTGCTATTAGAAACGCGGTTGAATTTGCAGAAGATTCGACAAACCAAGGTTGGTTAGATTTACAAGAAAAAAACATTTGCAACAAAGATGTTGTTATTGGCATTGCTGCTTCAGGAACAACTCCATATGTAATTACTGCTTTAGAAGAATGTAATAAAAATAAAATTATTACGGGATGTATAACTTGTAATAAAAATAGCCCCTTAGCAGATGTGTCTCAATTTCCAATAGAAGTAATTGTAGGTCCAGAATTTGTAACCGGAAGCTCTAGAATGAAAGCAGGAACCGCACAAAAACTTGTCTTGAACATGATTTCTACGTCAACCATGATTCAGTTAGGAAAAATTAAAGGCAATAAAATGGTAGACATGCAACTTTCTAACAAAAAATTAGTAAATAGAGGAGAAAACATGTTAGTTTCAGAATTAAATATCGACCAAAATATGGCTAGCAAATTATTAGCTAAGTATGGAAGTGTAAGAAACGCTGTAAAAAATTATAAAAAATGAGTACAGATGTAAACTTATTAGGCAAAGGATTAAGACAATTAGCTTTTCTAATTCTATTATTTATTCTCTCTCCTATTTCGTTAACTATGGGGTTTAAAGCCCTAAAAAAATACTCAGAGAGCCCAGAAATTTATATTGCCTATCTAATTTTAGGTTTCAGTTTTATAATTATAATTTTTACTTTTTACTTTGCTTTCAAAACTTTTAAGACTTTGCTTAATTCAATATTTGTAGATTCTAAAAAATAATAATGCAACATACTGATGGAATCATAATTATCTTATCCTATCCAGATACAGTAGTAAGACCAGCATATTGGGAAATTTCTAGTAAAATTTGGCCTAAAATAGGTATTGGTAGCAAACACGCCATACAAGCAGGTCATGCTGCTCTTTTATTAATTCAAAAAGACAATCCTAAAATTAATTATTTTGATTTTGGAAGATATATTACCACATATGGAAATGGGCGTGTAAGATCTAAAGAAACTGATCCAGAGCTAGAAATACCCCTTCATGCTGAATTTAAAAACGGAATTTTATCTAATTTAGAAAACATCTTACTTTGGATTGAAAGTCATCCTGATAAAACCCATGGAGAAGGAAGGTTAATTGCTAGCGTTAATACTGCTATTGATTATTTTAAAGCTAAAGATTTTATTAATGATTTAATCAAACAAAAGGAAATTCCTTATGGAGCTTTCATAAAAAAAGGTACCAATTGTGCTCGATTTGTAACGGATACTATTTTACATTCTTGTCATAAAAAAAGCATTAAATTAAAATTAAAGGCTTCTTATTTACTAACCCCTAGTCCTATAGGGAATGTTATAAAAGGGACAACAGAAGAAAAAGTTTACACCATTTTTAAACAAGAACTTAAAGAGTATTCTAATAGATCAATAGTCAAAGAATATAAGGCTTCTTTCTTTAATAAATTTGATAAAGAGCTTATTTTAGAAGGGACAGAGTTACCAAATAAAAAACATTTTAACTTACCCAAAGGAACCTGGTTAGGAGGAATTGGTAGTGGTGCTTGGTTTAAAATTGAAGCAAAATTAAATCAAAAATTCTATAAAATTGCTAGGTATACGAGTAATGGAAACAAAGATTTTGAAGGATTGTTTAACGCTAAAAACGTTAACTTTAATCCCAAAGAAGAACATCATTTTATACACCCAACCAATTGTTTTGAAGTTTTTATAAAGCAAAATGAAGAAGTTTTTTCTTTTAAAAGATCTTCTTAAGAATTCTTACAAACACTCATTTTAGGAGTTGTTGGATTAAAACCAAAATCTGCATCTGGAAGTTCTATTCCTAATTGATAAATGATATATCCAATTGTTGCAAAATGATGTAGAGCATGACTTTGAGCCTGCATCAAAGCTGCAGCTAAAGAATAATTTGCTGTAAACTTTCCCAAACCTAAATCATCCGAAATTTGAACTGTAGCAGTAAAATCAACTTCATTAATTTCTCTTAATTGAGAAATTACTTTGTTAAAGTACAATATACCATTAACTGTTTTAGTCTGTGCTAATTCATTTCTTTCTCTAATAGACAAATCTACAGATTTACTTTCTAAACCATTAAAAACACAGGTAAAAACATCTAAAACGTGACGAATATGACAACCTATACTAGAAAAATAAGGTGCTACAGATTTATCAGCATATTCCTCATCAGAAATTGTTTTTAATAATTTTATTCCTCTTTCTAAATTTTTCTCAATGGCATCAATCATAAAAGTTAATTTCTTGTTTTAGTCGTTAAATCTTTGCTCAATTTACAAGTTCTTTTTCTTTTATTGAAACTATTTTAAATATTTTATAAACCCTTAAAAAACAAAAACTTAAAACCGAATACCGAGAAATAAAACACAAAACCGAATACGATGATTATTTTTTTGGCACGTTCTTTGAAAATACAATAATCAAATACGGAAGCCGAAAAGTATTTAGAGTAGGCAAAACCCTTAAAACCATATATTATGAAAAAAGGTGTACTTATATTAATAGGAATGTTCATGATGGTTTCTACTGTTGAAGCCAAAAATGGCAACGAACTACCAAACAGAATTGGGTTTAATTACTCTTATGATAACTCCGTAAATTTTATTGAACGCGGTATAGAATTTTTTGTTTTTACAAATGGAGATTTTGATTTTAATACTCTTTCCAACAGCTCTTACTATGATTACAATGGTAAAAGAACAAGAAGAACTGTAGGTGTTAAAATTGACAGAGATTTTAGAGGAAGAATAAGAAGAGTTGGAAATGTTTTTATCAATTATGATCTAAGAGGAAATGTGACTAGAATTGGAAACATTTTCATGAGATATAATAGAGGAAAACTTACAAAAGTAGGTGATTTACAAATACGTTATGATAGAATGGGATACCCTGTTTTTTATGGAAACGTAAAAAATTATTACTACGATAATGACATTAAAATTAATTTAAGTTTTGGAGATGTTTTTGAATACAACGACACCTATTTCTACAAAAGAGATTTTAGAAGTAACTATTCTCAAATTAGAGAAGACAATAATTTCTATTATTATAAAGCTAAACCAAATGCTAAAATTGGGAAGCGTAGTAAAATTTTAAAAAGAAGAAAGCCTGTTTCTAAAAAAGTGCAAAAGAAAATTGTTAAGAGAAACACAAATCATTCTTATAGAAAATCTAATGACAGAAAAACTCCTGTTGCCAAAAGAAAAACGAATATAAAAGAAACAAAAAGAGTAACTACAAGAAAAAGAAATTAATAAAACAGGTGTTTATACCTAAATAAACCCCTTAGTAGTTCTCTATCTTTGTAATATCAATTTTATAATTGATTATTGTATAACTATGATAAGTTGTGATAGAAAAAGTAGAAGTCAAAAGCCTCATTTATAGTTATAAATGAGGCTTTTTAAATTTTAAAACTTATTTCAATTTATCTGATCAACTTTTTATATTTAATACGTTTTGGCATTAAATCTCCACCTAAACGATTCTTTTTATTTTCTTCATAATCAGAAAAAGATCCTTCAAAGAAATACACTTCACTATTACCTTCAAAAGCTAAAATATGAGTACAAACTCTATCTAAAAACCATCTATCGTGACTAATAACCACAGCACATCCAGCAAAATTTTCTAGCCCTTCTTCTAACGCCCTTAATGTATTAACATCCAAATCATTTGTAGGTTCATCTAATAACAGTACATTCCCTTCCTCTTTCAAAGTCATTGCTAAATGCAGTCTATTTCTTTCTCCTCCAGATAATGTAGCAACTTTTTTATTTTGTTCGCTTCCCGAGAAATTAAAACGACTTAAATAAGCTCTAGAATTCACTTGCTTTCCTCCCATCATTACTAAATCCTGACCATCGGAAAAATTTTCCCAAATAGTTTTATTAGGATCTATATCAGAATGTGCTTGATCTACGTATGCAATTTTAGCTGTTTCACCAACCTTAAAACTTCCTGAATCAGGGGTTTCTTCTCCCATAATCATTTTAAAAATGGTAGTTTTTCCTGCTCCATTAGGTCCAATAACACCTACAATTCCCGCTTGTGGAAGATTAAATTCTAAATTTTCATATAATATTTTATCATCAAAAGCCTTAGAAACACCAGAAGCCTCAATCACATTTGTACCTAAACGTGGTCCGTTTGGAATATAGATTTCTAATTTTTCATCAACTTGTTTCTGATCTTGACTCATTAATTTGTCGTAGTTCTTTAAACGTGCTTTTTGCTTTGTTTGACGACCTTTTGCTCCTTGACGAACCCATTCTAACTCCCTTTCTAATGTTTTTTGACGTTTAGAAGCTGTTTTACTTTCTTGTGCCATTCTATTTGATTTCTGATCTAACCAAGAAGAGTAATTTCCTTTCCAAGGAATTCCTTCACCTCGATCCAATTCAAGAATCCAACCGGCAACATTATCTAAAAAATATCTATCGTGCGTTACTGCAATTACAGTTCCTTTATATTGCGCCAAATGATGTTCTAACCAATGTACAGATTCTGCATCTAAGTGATTGGTAGGTTCATCTAACAATAAAATTTCTGGCTCTTGTAATAATAGTCTACATAAAGCAACACGTCTTTTTTCTCCACCAGAAAGCACACCTATTTTTTTATCAGAATCTGGAGTTCTTAAGGCATCCATTGCTATTTCTAATTTGGTATCTAATTCCCACGCATTAGCAGCATCAATTTTATCTTGCAATTCTGCTTGTTGCGCCATTAGTTTCTCCATCTTATCCGCATCAGAATAGACTTCTTCTAAACCAAACATGTCGTTGATTTTATTGTATTCATCAAGAATTGCAACAGTTTCTGCAACCCCTTCTTTTACAATCTCTAATACCGTTTTTTCTGGATCTAATTGTGGTTCTTGTTCTAAATACCCAACATTATAACCTGGTGAAAAAGTTACATCACCTTGAAAATTCTTTTCTACTCCTGCTATTATTTTTAATAAAGTTGATTTTCCTGATCCATTTAACCCAAGAATACCAATTTTTGCTCCGTAAAAGAAACTTAAATAAATATCTTTTAAAACTTGTTTATTTGTTGATTGGTAGGTTTTAGAAACCTTGTTCATTGAAAAGATAACTTTCTTATCGTCTGACATTTTTATTTTGTTTTTATAAAATTTAAATTGAAAATTGCTACTAAAAATGTGTAGACTGTTATACCCTTCCTTTTAAGGCATTAAAAACCCAAGCAATTGCAAAAAAACCAATACCAACTGCTGCAAATCCCCAACCTGCAACATCATCGTATCTAAAGGCTCCTAATGCAATTAAAGCTAATCCTACAAATATCATTATAAAAGTAGCCCAACCAAGGACAGTATTTTTATTCATTCCCATAATTCATTAATTAGTTTGTATAATTAACAAATATCTGAAAAATAAAGGAGATTTTATAAAATAGAATAATGTTTTTAATACCTTCCATTCCTTTGACCTATAGGAGCTCTTGTTCTTTGTACACCTTTTTGCTCTGGTTGTTTAGGAAGTAAACTTCTTTTCTTTTTCTTTTGATATTTTATCCATTTTTTATTTTGTTTTTTGGATAAAAAACTTTCTAAAGTTTGGTTTAATTTCTCTTCATTTTTTTTTATAGAATCTCTAATAGGTAATATGGTTAATTCTATTTTCTTTCTTATATTCATTGCTAAATCTGGATTTGATCTAGCTTGTTTTCCTATTGTATTCACAAATAATTCTAATTCTTGAAGTTTTTGAAAATTTAAAAAAGAAATGTTTTTTACTTTGTCATTGTAGACTCTTAAAGCCTTTTTTGTAGAATTCTTAACTTCATCTTTCTTTACTTTGATTTTACTAGGAACTTCATCCAAATCATAATAAAAAATATTGGCTGCATTTTTAGCATTGAACTTTATCATTTTTGGTGCCTCTTGAGCAAATGCTAAAATGCTTTGAAATATGATAATTAAAACTAGTATTTTTTTCATTTCTTAATAATTTACTACAAAAGTAAGGAATTTTAGAGTTTAGCAGCTAATCTTGCTCCTTGATTTATAGCTCTTTTTGCATCTAACTCGCTTGCAAAATCTGCTCCACCAATAACGTGTACGTTTTTATTAGCATCTAAAAGAGGTTGATATAATTCTTTAAACGGAGTTTGTCCTGCACAAATAACAATATTATCTACTTCTAAAACTTTTGCTTCTTCATTTTGTATATAATGCAAACCATCATCATCTATTTTTGTATAAGAAACTTCTCCAATAAATTGGACTTTCTTTTTCTTTAGAGTAGATCTATGAATCCAACCGGTAGTTTTACCAAGGTTCCCTCCAAATTTACCTTTGCTTCTTTTAAACATAAAGACTTCTCTTGGTGATGCTTCAAATTCTGGTTTTACATTTTCAATACCTGCTCTTGCTTCTAAAGATTTATCAATCCCCCATTCTTTTAACCAAGCATCAATATTTTTTGATGTAGATTCTCCTTCGTGTGTTAAATATTCAGAAACATCAAAACCAATTCCTCCTGCTCCAATTACAGCAACACGTTTCCCTACTGGTTTTTTCAGTTTTAAAACATCTATATAACTTAATACTTTTGGATGATCAATTCCTTCTATTTTTAACTCTCTTGGTTTAATCCCTGTTGCAATAACAATTTCTTCAAAATCAGATTTTAACAAATATTCTGTAGAAACTTTTGTGTTTAATTTTACAATTACATTGAACAATTCAATTTGTTTATTAAAATAACGTAAGGTTTCATAAAACTCTTCTTTACCTGGAATTTGTTTTGCAATATTAAATTGACCGCCAATTTCTTTATCAGCATCAAATAAAGTAACAATATGACCTCTTTGTGCTGCAATTGTAGCAGCTGCCAATCCTGCTGGACCTGCACCGATTACAGCTATTTTCTTTTTATTATCTGTTGGATTATAAACCAATTCAGTTTCATGACAAGCTCTTGGATTTACCAAACAACTTGCTACTTTTTGTTGAAACACGTGATCTAAACACGCTTGATTACATCCAATGCAAGTATTAATTTCATCTGCTTTTTCTTGCTCCGCTTTGTTTACCCATTCTGGATCAGCTAAAAAAGGGCGTGCCATAGAAATCATATCTGCGTCACCATTTGCCAGTACTTTCTCTGCAGTCTCGGGCATATTTATTCTATTAGAAGTAATTAAAGGAATCTTAATTTCTTCTTTCATTCTTTTAGTAACCCAAGTAAATGCTGCTCTTGGTACCGATGTTGCAATTGTTGGTATTCTTGCTTCGTGCCAACCAATTCCGGTATTTATTATAGTTGCTCCTGCTTTTTCAATCTCTTTACCTAATTGAACAACCTCTTCCCAAGAACTTCCATTCTCTACCAAGTCTAACATTGACAACCTATAAATTATAATAAAATCTTGACCAACAGCCTCACGAGTTTGTTTTACCAATTCTATTGGAAAACGCATTCTATTTTCATAATCTCCTCCCCAAGAATCTGTTCTTTTATTCGTTCTTTTTGCCATAAACTGATTAATTAAATAGCCTTCAGACCCCATAATTTCAACACCATCATAACCTGCTACTTTAGATAGTTTTGCACAGTTTACAAAATCATTAATAGTTCTTTTAATACCTGATTGTGTTAATTTAAAAGGTTTGAAAGGTGTTATTGGCGATTGTATTTTAGAAGGTGCAACACTAAATGGATGATATCCATAACGACCAGAGTGCAAAATCTGCATACAAATTTTACCCCCTTCTTTATGAACTGCTGCTGTAATTTTTTGATGATGTTTTGCATGTTTTTTTGTAGACATTCTTGCTGCAAATGGACCTGTCCAACCTTGAACATTGGGTGCAATTCCTCCAGTAACGATTAATCCAACTCCTCCTTTTGCTCTTTCTGCATAGTAAGCTGCTATTCTATCTAATCCATTTTTTTCTTCTTCTAAACCTGTATGCATAGACCCCATTAAAATTCTATTTTTTAAGGTTGTAAATCCTAAATCTAAAGGTTCAAAAATGTGCTTATATTTCATGTTATTTGGAATTAAATTTATTATGCACGCATAATACTTTGCAAGATATGTTTATTTTTTGAAAAGAAAAAACCAAAGAAATTGATTCTTTGGTTTCTAAATTACGAAACTCTATTAATTCATAGGAACATCAATAATTAATAATTTACTAGATTTATTTGCCTTGATAGAGACTTTTTTTACTTCAGAAATCCCTATAGCATCTCTTTTATTTAAAGTTATATCTGCAACAGAAATTTCACCTTCAATTAAGAAAAAATAAGCTCCATTTTTTAATTCATATTCAGTTTCAACACATTTATCTAAATCTATCATAGAAATATATCCTTGCTGATTAATCGGAAGAGCCCCCTCAACTAATTGATCTTTAGGAGAAACTAATATTTGAAATTTATTTTTTCTTTCGATTGGATCAAACTTTTTTTGATTGTAATATGGAGTAACATTTTCTTTTTCTGGAATAATCCATAATTGAAGAAAGTTGACTTCTTTAGTTTTACTATCATTAAATTCTGAATGCGTTAAACCTGTTCCTGCACTCATTACTTGAACTTCGTCAACTTCAATAGAACGTTTGTTATTTATACTATCTTTATGAGAAAGTGCTCCAGAAATTGGTATTGAAATAATTTCCATATTTTGATGTGGATGTGTTCCAAAACCCATTTTTGGCTGAACCACATCATCGTTTAAAACACGCAACCTTCCAAAACTCATTCTTTCTTTATTCTGATAACCTGCAAAACTAAATGTATGATATGATTTTAACCAACCGAAATTTGCGTAGCCTCTTGTATTTGCTTTATGTAATATTGTTTTCATTATAAATTTAAATTAATATAAATACCCCATTTTACCTTGTTTATAATCTCGCATTGCTTCTAATATTTCGGTTTGAGAATTCATAACATAGGGTCCGTATTGAGCAATTTTTTCTTGAATAGGTACTCCTGATAAAATTAAAATTGTACTTGCTTTTTTTGTTGTAAATTGAATTGTATTTCCAAGTTGACTAAAGGTAATCATTTGATTTTCTCCTTTTTTTAATGTTTCTGAATTATTTACCAAAAGTTCACCATCTAACAAATAAATCAAAGCTTGATGATTCTCAGGAATTTCAATCTCCATTTCCCCACCTACATCTGCTTTTACTGTAAAAACATTTACTTCTGTTTGCGTTTTGATGTTTCCAAAAACACCTTTTTGTTGTCCTGCTATAATATTTAATTGTACTGCTTTATCTTCAGAAAAAATTGTTGGTATTTGCTCTTTTTTTAAATGTTGATAATGAGGTGTTAACATTTTATCTTTTGCAGGAAGATTTACCCATAATTGAATACCTTCTAAATCTCCACCTTTTTTTACAAACTCTTTGGTTGGTGCTTCTGCATGAATAATTCCTCGACCAGCAGTTGTCCATTGAACTCCTCCTGCTTTTAATATCATTTCATTTCCCAAAGAATCTCTGTGCAATTGCTCTCCTTTAAACAAAAGTGTTATAGGTTCGAAACCTCTATGAGGATGAGGACCTAAATCAAAAGGATTATTAAATTCTGAAATTGCATAAGGCCCGTAATGGTGTAATAATAAAAATGGATCTACATTTTCTACGCCATCTGAAGGTAATGGCTGACGTAACTTTATAGCTCCCATATTTACTAAAGGACTTTCGACTTTATGTTCTATTGTTTTTAAATTTTTCACTTTAGTTTTGTTTAAATTATTTTCCAAGGAAAATATATTGACAAATTTTTACCTTATTTTATCTAATAAGTCGCTTAAAACAATTGCTTCTTCTTCTGTTATCTTGTCTAAAAAAGACATGTTTTTATTATTGTCTATGGTAAATAATAATTTTAGTCCAAGCTCTGTTATTTTTACATACACAACCCTTCTATCATGTTCACAACGCTCTCTTTCAATTAAATTTTTATCACATAATTTATCCATTAAACGAGTTGCGTTTGGTGCTCTTTCAATCATTCTGTCTTTTACAATTTGCACCTTAATTCTTTCTTTAGCTCCTCGTAAAATTCTTAAAATATTGTATTGTTGAGGTGAAATTCCATAAGGCTTAAAAAACTCATTTTCTTTACTATTTAACCAATTAGACGTATATTTTATATTAATTAAAGCCTTTAACTTATTGCTATCAAACTTAGATTTTATATCTTTTGAAATGTCTCCCATAATAATTTATTTAGTTTAAAAAACTAAGCTCTTAGTTTTAAATCTTGCATTATTTTATTAAATTCTTCTGTTGTTGGTGTACGGTAAATTAAATCATTTACAAATAAAGTTGGAAATTTTACCACACCATCATACAGTTCTTTACTGTGATTTCTAGCTTCTACGTCTTTAGAAAGGTCTTTATAAACATAAGGAACATCTGTTGAATTTAAAAAATTTTTAAATGCAACTGTATATGCATGTCCTTTTTTCCCGTATAAAACAATTTTCATTTTTTATAGATTTAGCAAGTTTTCAAATTGCTGTACTTGTTCTATCAATAATGACAACAAATCTTCATTTACAATTTTATCATCTTTAAAATTATCGTAAAAATTAGGTAAAGAAAAAGTAATTAATTCTTTTGCTCCTTGTCTTGGAAATCTTTGTTCTGCTGCTGCTAAAACAAACTTACCTCCCATTCCTCCTGGAGAGGTTGCCATTAATAATAATGGTTTATCTCTAAAAATTTTTACATCAATTCTAGAGCTCCAATCAAATATATTTTTAAAAGCTGCTGCATAAGAACCATTGTGTTCTGCTAATGATAAAATAAAGCCATCATAATGATCTAATAAAGAAGTAAATTTCTTTACATCTTCTGGAAAACCGTTTTTCTCTTCATCTTCACTAAAAACAGGAATCGTAAATTCTCTTAAGTCAATAATATCGAAAGAAGTGTTTTGTAGATTTTCTGCAGCGAATGTTGCTAATTTTTTATTGATAGAAGTTGAACTTGTACTTCCTGCAAATGCTAATATTTTTTTCATTTATTATATTTTTTTTAAAACTTGTTCTCGATTGCGCTCGAACTAGCAACTAATTTTACTGAATACTACTTACTATTTCAGTTTCTCCCTTTACCATTTTGGCAACTGGACATTTCCCTGCAATTACTAATAATCTTTTTTTCTGATCTTCTGTAACTTCTTTTTCAAACGAAATTTCTTCGTTTAAATACGAACCCGTTTCGTCTTTTAATTGAGAAACATGTACATTAATTTCACCAACATCCCAACCTTTTCTTTCTGCGTACATTCTTAAAGTGATAGAAACACAACCCCCTATTGCTGTTAATAGATATTCTACAGGAGTTGGCCCATTATTATCACCTCCAGAAGTAACGGGTTCATCAATCGTTAAAAAATGATTTCTAGCTTTAGCCTCTGCTAAGTAATTACGATTCGTTAAAGTAACTTTTGATGCAACAGTATTTTCCATTTTATTTTTGTTTTTGATATTCTATTAAAGAAACGATTATTTCTCTAATAGAATATTTAAATTCTTAACAAAGTTACAAAATAAAATTTTATTTACCAAGGAAAATAAATCCAAGGAAATATTTTAAAAAGTATTTAAAAAATAGATTGCTTAAAATTGGTAAACAAGTTTAGCCCTGATTGAAGTGGTATCCTTTTTTTGTTTTTCGCAAAAAAAGATAAAACGGAAAGCAGGAAATAGCTACAATGAAAATTACTGATTAATTTTAATAGAATCTATTTGTTTTTGAAGTCGTTGAATTTCTTTTATATTTTTTTCTTGTTTAGAAATTATCTTTATAGAATCTAATATTTGTTTATTTTTCTCTAAAATAGTTTTCTCTTTCTCAAAATAAACATTTGCTCCTTCACTCGTTCTCCAAGCTTCATTTAGTTGATTATACACCTCTTCATTCCAAGTACTAGGTTTCTTTGCATTGATCCAAACAACATCTCTGTACTCACTATCCACTAAGGCTAAATCTGGTGTTGCAGAACCATCAAACTGTTCTGGATTATTATCGCTAATTGTAGAAACTGTTCCCAAAAAAAACATTCGCTTTCTACCAGCAATATTTTTAATATAAGGTCTAAACTCTACTGGAGTATTAGAACTCCAATCGTATTCTTTTTTCGATTCTTTTACTTTTAAAGGCATTGCAGAAACACCTGCATATCCTTGTTTTTTAGATGCATGATCGTAATAATACATTTTATCTGTTCCATCTGCAGGAATAAAAACGCTGTAACTTAAACTCGTTCTTTCATTACCAACAGGTTCTAATCCAAACCAATGATACAAACCACTAAATGCATCCGTTTTAGTATCTGAAAAATCGAAATCGGTAACATAAGGTTGTGCATTTTGATCTTTAGGTGCATTCGGAATCTTTACAGCACTTTTCATATTCCAAGGAAGCGGATCTGAAAATCCTGCTAAAAACTTTAAGCTTTCTGCTTGTAAACGAGAAACTTTTTCTGCTAAGGTATTTTGCTTAGTTAAATACTCGTGATTTTTCATTTCTTCGGGAGAAATAAATGTTCCTTTTCCAATTGCAATTCTTTCTAAATAATCTTTAAAATTATGCTTCCCATTTTCTACAACCATCACACCACCAAAAGTTGGATAAGGAAAAAAGAAACCTTTCCATTTTATCAAACTTACAACTTCTACCCAAGCACCTGCATCATTTTTCATATAAAACGTATCACTTGGTTCGTAATTAAATAACATCCAAGGATTGAAACGTTGCACAACTGCATTGTAAGTATTTCTACTAAACTTTAAAGACTCTCCAATAGAAAATGTTACAGGAATTCTATTTTCGTTAGAAAAACGCGGGAAAGGTGTTGTACTTGACACAGAAAAAACCTCTTCTGTATTGTCTTTTATTCCTTGCCAAACATATTTTTCTGTAGGCTGAATTGCCATTGTCCATTGATTCTTTCCATCAACTCTAACCAAATGAGGAAGGGAAACATCTTTTGTTTCTCCTACAGATTCATTTGCCATCGAGAAAATATTTCTTAAAGGTTGGATTCTTTCATTCTGAGTTAAAGGCAGCTCAACAATTTCTATACGATTTAAATTATTAAAAACATTATATGTTTTCATATAATCATACATTTTAAAGTGAAAACCTACCAAATAAATCGCACCAAAAAATAATGTTAGTAGAAATAATATGCCTAATCTTTTCCCGGTAATTGCAGATTTTCTGAATTTTCTTAAACCCAAAAACAACACAATAGAACATAATAAAATGATGAAAATAAATTTTCTAAAAAACAATAATACAGGTTGATAATCATCTCTTAAAAAGAATAATAAACCTAATAAAATAAGACTAAAAAAAATGATTCTTTTTTTCTGTTTTGCTCCTTTATTCCAATAGTTTTTAATCATAATTATCCCCATCTTAATCTTCTAAAAAGAAGAAATTTACAGTGTGAGTAACTGTGTTTTATATTTTAAATAACGACTAATTTTCGCCATGTTTACTTACATGAATAATACTACCGTACATTGCAATGATTATACAAATTAGAGAAATAAAAGGCAACAAGTTCTTCCATCCAAAAAAGTGATTGTAATCTGAAATAAAAAATTGACCTATCATCATAATAATTGCAGCAAATAAAACATAATATCTTACTTTATTCCCCATTATAATAAACCTTTATCTTTTAAACGTTCTCTTGCACTTTTTTCTTCCGTTTTAGGTACTTCTTTTTTTACTTCTTTATTTTCTATTTCTTTAGATTGCAAATCTTCCATAAAGTCTTTTCCTTTTTCTATAACTTCTTGAAATTTATCTTCTAAAGAATCTGTTTGTTCTTCAATTATTTCTGATGATTTAAAAATAAAACCAGCAAAATAAGTTCCTATTAAGGTGCCAAAAATCATTGATGAAAATAAGGAAATCGTAGCTAAATCAATAGGTATTAAAAAACGAGTTATTAAAATAACTATTAAAAAAAAAGACATGATAAACACTAATCTTAATAAAAAACTTTGCTGATAAAAGAATCCTTTTTTATCAGTTGCTTTCATTTGTAGCTCTTTAGAGTTCATTAATTTATTAAAAAAACGGTAGAAGCTATTTCCTTGAGATTCTCTCCAATATAAAATGATTCCAAATACTATTGAGGCAATAAATATAATGAGTTCTAATGTCATGTTCTTAATTTTCTGGTTCTGTATAAAATTAATCTATTTTTTCTAAAAATTGTTACAAATGGTGTCAATAACCCAATCTTTCATAGAATCATCTAATTTTTTATATTGCTGATAAAAATCTTCTTTATCATACCAATATAAAAACAAAACATCTATTGAAACTACATTGACTAATAAATTCCAAATTAAATCTTGATGATTTGCTTTTAAAGAAGAATGTGGTTTGTGCAAAGCAAAATAGATTTCTTGATCTACAATATCTTGAACCTTAATATTTTTAGATATTTTCTTTTTCTCTAAATAGATTTCTAAACCCATCACTTTTTTTCTATCTGAAATAGCAATTTTATTTAAGTAACTTTTAAACAAAATCTGATCTTGTAAGATGTTTTTTATTGGATGATTCGTTTCTTTTAAATAAGTAGAAAAAGTAAATTTCTTAATTCTGTCGTATCTTTTTGATTGGACTTCTTCTTTTAAATCACACTCAATTATAAGATGTTTTTTTAATTTATCTATCAACTCAATATGGGAAATATGATACATTAAAACTTCATAAATTGTATCTTTTATTGCTTCTTTATAAGTAGTTTCATTTTCAAAAATTAAAATAGGTTCTATAAAATCTCTTAAAATGTAAATTCCGCCAAAAGCCTTTGTATAAAAAGAATCTGTAGTAAATAAAATATCTTCTAACTCTAAATCTCGTTCTCTTAAATCTCCATGTTTTTTTGCTGAAACTAATAATTTCTGATGCAGATCTTCATCAATAAAATTATTGTCTTTGTTAAATTCTTCTACAAGCTTTAATTGTGCTGCTTTTGCTTTGTCTAAATTATCAATTAGATGAAATTTAATAATAATATCTTTATATTTTAACACATCTAAAGGTTCGTAAAAGACATCAATATTTTGATCGAATTCTACACAAATAGCAGAGTCTCTTGTAATATCTGTGATTTTATTTCCATGTTTTTTAAAGACCGCTTTCATCATTTCTTTATCAAAAGAATGAAACGGATTATAAATAGCAATTCCTTTTTGCAAAGGTGTAATAATGATTCCATTAGGATTTGCCTCCCCATTATTAAGATAGTTTGTATCCTTTTTTTCTTCAGCAATTTCGGGGCTCCAACCAATTCCATCAATAGAAAACGTTGTTAGTTTAGAAGTAGTTAAACCTAGTTTTAATAAACATTTGTTATAACGCTCAACTAATTTTCCACTTACAGAAATTAGCTCATTTCTATATAAATTGGCCTGTTTTAATCTATCCATTATATTTACTTTTTACAACAAAAGTTCCAGCAGCTGCATCTCCAATTCTTTGGTTGTCTTTATTTAAAGCTGCTACAATAATTCCTATCAATAAAAAAAAGTCTAGAAAACCTAAAAAGAACCTTATAAAAGCTTGCCCCATTGTTATAGGTTCATTTTTTTTAGTTACAACTTTTATATCTAAAAAACGTTTTCCAATTGTTTGTCCCCAAATACCTTCACTTATTGGCCATAAAAAAAACAATAAGCAAAAACTTATTAAAGCAGGTATTCCTTCTAAGTGATAACTAAAAATACTATTATTTTCAGGATTAAATATCAACCCTAATATTACCCCTGTTAAGTAGTAAATAAAAAAATCGACAAAAGCGGCTACAATTCTTCTACCAATACTCGCTTTTTCAAATCTCTTATAATAATTTTCAAATTCTTCTAACATTCTAATAATCTGTTAACCTGTGCGTATTGTAATAATGAAATTGTTTTAATATCTCTTATTTCACCTAAAGAAATCATTTTAATTGCTTCTACAAAAGGGATTTCTAAAACTTCAATATCTTCTGTTTCACTTGCCAGACCTCCTCCTTCACTCACTTTCATTTGATCTGAATATTCTGCAATAAAATAATGCAAAATTTCAGTCACAGAACCAGGAGAAGAATAAGCTTCAAAAACTTTTTGTACTGTTTTAATTTTATACCCCGTTTCTTCTTCAACTTCTTTTCTTATACAATCTTCGGGATTATGATTGTCTAAAACCCCTGCACAAGCTTCAATTAAAAAACCATTTTTATTATCATTTACATAGGTTGGCATTCTAAACTGTTTCACCAAAATAACTGTTTGTTTCTCTCGATTATACAAAAGAATTACAGCTCCATTTCCTCGATCATAACATTCTCTAATTTGGGTTACCCAATCTCCATTATTCATTTGAAAATCAAAAGTAAACTTGTTAAGTGTATACCAATTATCTGACAACAACTCTTTCTTTATATTTTTAATTCTTTTATCGCTCACTTTCAAAAGTATTTCTAGCTTCTAAATCTATATTTAATTGATTTACTCTTGCATCAACTTTTCGTTTAAAGTCAGTATCTGCAATTGTTGCTACATTATCTAAATATCTTACTACTTCTTGTCTTCTTATTTCTGAAAAATCTAAACCTTTCATGTTTGCTTTCATCAATTCTTGCAACATATTAAACTTAGTTTCGTATTTCTGCTTGAAATAAATTTCAGGGTTCTCAAACCAATTTGGTTCTAAATCGAAATCTGTTAAACGTAAAGAAATTGCAGATTGAATATTACGAACATCTCTAGATGAAAAGAATGGAAATATTTTCTGAATTTCTTTATATAAATTGGCAAAGAATAAATGCTCGTTAGTTCTATGTGTATTTTCTGCTTTATCATAAGCCTCTAAAACTCTTTCTTCTGATGGTTTTTCTACAGAATTTAAAATATCTCCCATGTTTTTTGCCAATCCTTGATCTTTCAAAAATTGATAATTTGATGGATTTTGCATATTCACAAAATCAGGAATTGTTTTTTCAAATTTCTTCCACCAAATATAATCTTGATCTAAAAAATCGTGTTCTGTTCTTGCCCCATCAATTTTAAATCTTCCTTGCACTCTAGAAATTACCGCTTTATCTAACATTTCTGGTAAATTGGTAAATAATCCTATAGAAGAATTTCCATAATTTACGGCATAAGCACCTTCAGTATAACGTAAGAAAACACCAATTACTTCTTTCACTCCTGCAGAAACTCCTTGAGCAGTTCTTTCTTGCAAATTATTTTCTGCATCATCTATAGGCGCAAAAATTAATTTTGTTGGATCTTGCATTGGCTTCATCCATTCTACCATTTTTTCGGCAGATCCTCCTTGAAAAGTAGAAATCAGTGTGTCTGGCATTGGATGAAATAAAAACGGAATGTCTAAATTCTCTGAATGCTCTTTTAAACGAGTTGCAATGGCAGCAATTAGCATACTTTTTCCTGTTCCAGGAATTCCATATCCCATAAAAACAGGCATAAATCCTCCCAATTCTTGAAATGGATTTTTCTTTGCTTCAAAATCATAACTCAGCATTCTTTCTGTTAATCTACGTGCAAAATGTTTGGCATCTTTATTACCTACAATTTGTTCAAACTGAATTTTATTGAACTCTATACTTTTTGCCGTTCCAGAAAAAACATTATTCCAACCAGAAATAGCAAAATCAGATTTTTCTAATTTATAAGTTCTATCTTCTATGGTTTCTGTGTATTCTAAACTGCTTTTTCGCAACTGAATTTCATCTATCAAAGCTTCAAAATAAACTACTGTAAAATCGATAACATCTCTATCAGATTTAACAATATCAGGGTGTCCCAAATATTTATCAAAATAAAACAAAGTACAAGCAATTCCTTTTGATGGTGATAATAAAGAAACTTCTGGAATGCCAGCAAACTTTTGCTTCATCACAGATAAATCGTCTGAAGCATGTGGCTTTAAATCATGTAAAATTTTATACGAAATAGCAAATAATTGAAAAGCTGTTGCTGTTTGCATTTTGCTTTCAAATTCTCTTTTGCCTGATGAATCTAAAGCTGATTTTCTTTCGTTTAAAGACGATAATCCAGATGCATCATAATAAGAATCTTTGATCCAGATTCCTAAAGTTAATCCTTCTTGAACTGCAAATAAAGTTTGATTTAAGTGAACAGGAATTGCAATTGAATCTGGTAATAATCGTTTTTTTAAAGCTAAAATAGTTCTAGAAACTGAAGTAACTTCGATATTAGATCCAGAGTTTGCCCTAGACAAATACAATAAAATTGAATTGTCTTTTGCGTCTTTATTTTTAGCCCTATTACTTTGCTCCCATTGAATACTTTTTAAATAACTAGAAGCTTCATCTCGAAGCATATCTAATTCATTTTGTTTGATAGGAAAAGTTGAGTTTTTTTGCATAGTTTTTTTTTAGTTTTCAATATACAGTTATAGTAAGCAGTATTGAAAACTGCTCCTGTTACTGCCAACTTTATATTTTATCAATTTTCAAACTGGCCAACTCAATAGGCGGTTTTGCCAATTTATTTAAAGTATTTGGTGTCTGATTATATAATAATTGAATAATTCTGTGGGGAGCTAAAACGTATTTTTGCTGAATGACTTCACTCCATTTTTGCATAGTTTGTTTTGAGAAAAAACCTCCTTCTGTAAACGTATCTCCAGAAAAAACCTCATCTATTTTTAAGGACAAGGCATATGATTCTAAAGGAATTTCATTTTTAGCAATTCCGCTTAAAATAGTATGTGTAATTTCATTTTCATCTTTTGCAAACACATTATGAAACGGCCCCAAATCTATTCTTTTAATATGTTTTGGATGAATATTTGATAATTTCCGATCGATATTATACGCCATAGTGTCTAAAGACATTTCTCTATCTGCGCTTTCTTTTAGTACTTCATAAATTTTTTCTTTATTTATTTTACCATCATAATCAAAGTATAAATAACAAATAAAAGGGCGGTTATGACTTACGTCATAAAAACTCCAACTTGTCATATATTGATGATTTTCAGCTTCTTTTGCTGTTATAATTTTACCCTGTACAAATCGATTAAAAATGTATTTTTTTTCTACAGAAGTATAATAAACAATAGACGAAGCTTTAAATAAATCTAACCTTTTAATAGGTTGTTTTTTATGTAAAAGTGTATTTAAAAATTCTGCTTTTAGAATTTCCGTATCTTTTAAATTATCTATATAATCGTTTTTTAGTTCTAAATCGTTGTACAAAAACCGAAACTCTAAATAATTTGGAAATCCAGAATCTGTTAAATCAACTTTCATGTTATCTTCTTCATCATACATATATTTAATACGCATAGCTTCGATAGAATATAAAAGTAAATCTGAATATTGTTTAAAAAGTAACAACTCTTGATGCGTACATAATTGTTCTTGTTGTACACTTACAATGAGTTCTTTTAATACAAAATCTACCATTTTATGATAAAAAACATATTGTTCTTTCGAATCTAAAAGTGCAGAATCTAAAGGTGTTGTAATCATGCTTATTTTAGTTTTCAGTATTCAGTTACAGTTTTCAGTCAACTTATAACTATAAACTACTTCTGTAAACTTTTCACTTTCTTTTTAATATTCAATTTAATTAACGAACGACTCCGCGTTAAGGATTGAAATGGCATCCTTTTTTGTTTTTCACAAAAAAGATATAATGTAAAGCCTGACCCCAATTTTTACATTGGGGTAACGCCCAAATTACTCTTTTTGTAGTGGTTTTCATTCTCATTTTTTTCATCAAAATTGAAACTTGAAAACTGAGACTGAATACTACAAACCATTTTATCCTAACAAATCATCATTAGAAACATCTTTCTTTGGAGCTTCAGAAGTTTTATTATCATCTGCTTTTGGTGCTTCCTTATCTGCTTTGTAATAATCTTCAAAAATCTCTTTCATATCAATTCCATAACGATCTGCAAAATTCTTTTGAATATCAATATCTTTTTCACGAATTTCCTGTAAAGCTTCAGCATATGTGCTATAAACACCTTTCATTACTTTTTCGTGAACAGGAATATTATCCATCATTTCTTGACGAGCTCTAGCACTTGCAGAATGCATAGAAGCCAAAGTTTCCCCAATATGCTCATCTGTTTTTACACCTAAATGCTCTAAAATAGCTGCAAACTCTTGATCTGTTCTTGCCTTTAAAGCAACTACGTAACCATCATAATACTTTAACCTTTCTTCTGTATCTGATTTTAATTTTGCTCTATGTGTTTGTAAATTAGAACGCAAAGAAGTCAACACTTTAATGGTTAAATTGTGTTTATGCACAAAACTATCTTTACTAGCAGCCAATGTTGTGTAAGCATTTTTAAGACCTTCTAATTCTTCTACTTTTTGTTCGATGCTTGTCATTTTACCAATTGCTTCTGAATAGGCAGTAGATTGTTTGTCTGCAATTTCATCTAATTCTTGACGTGCTTGTTTTAAAAGCGCATATTGTTCTTCTAACTTATCTTCTACTTCTTTCTTTTTCTCTAAAGCTTTGGTGTGGTTTTTAGAAGCTTCTACAATAGCATCTTTTAACTTTTCTTCTACTTCTTTGATTTCAACTTCTCTGTTTTTTAAACGCGTAACTGCTGCTTGAGATTTATAAGAAAGCTCTCCTAATAATGTTTGAATATCTGCACTTTCTATTCGTTGTTGAAACATTGCTTTTGCTTTATTATCTGCACCAGCACGTATTTTTTCTGCTTCCTTAAACTCTATTTGTTCTTTTTTAATCTTAGATTTTCTGCCCCATAAATTGTTCCACCAAGTATCTGGTTTGTTTTCGGCATCTTCTAATTCCACTCTTGCTCTTTCTAATGCTTTTTGAGCATCATCAATTACTTTTTGTTCTGATGCATTTAAAGATGAAAATTTTTCGAACATAATACCAACTTCTTCTTGGTAATCTGTTAAATCTTTAATTGCGTCTAACAAGGTGGTTCTATCTTTTTCTGCCATATGCACCACGTCATCTAATGTAGCATTTAATATTTTCTGACGTTTTTCTGGATCTTCTTCTTGAGAAAGTTTAGATTTCATGGTATCTATTGCTTTCCCCCAATTTACATCTACTTTTTCAGCTTTTGGGTTGGAATTTGTTTCTAATAAATCAAAATCATCAGACATAGTTATGTGTGTTTTTTATAGTTGAACAATTTTTAGACAAGCAATTTCGTTATTTTTTTTTAATAAAAACGAATAATGGTATAATTATATGTATCCATAAATTGCTTTTTGTTACATCTTTTTTATTTTTTAAAAAAAATAAAACCTCTTTGATTTCTCAAAGAGGTATACAACTAACTATTAAAAGTTCTCACGTCAACAAATTAAACAAACAAAAAAAGTTTTTATGAGAACAAATTGCATTCTATTTTAATATGGATTATTATGAAATAACCATTTCATATTCTTCTTCTATTTCTTTGTCTTTGGCTAAATTAACTTCAAACTGATTGGACGTATTATTTACCCCACCAGCTTTTAATGCTTTTTCTCCTGCAAAAAATGTTTTGTGATCATCACCTAAATCAGAACCTGCCATTCTTTGATGTTTTACACAAGAAACTCCTTTTCTAATTTCTTGTCTTTGAACATCTTTTACATACGCCAACATACCATCTTCACCAAAATAACCTTTTGTTAAATCATTCATATGTAAAGCAGTTGTGTGATACGTAGGTAAGGTAATTAAGTGATGGAAAATTCCTGCTTCTCTTGCTCCATCTAATTGAAAATTTTTAATCTTTTCATCGGCAAGATGACATAATTCTGATCCATCATATTGTGCATCCATTAAATTATTTCTATCGTAAGCTGTCATATTTTTTCCATCTGCAAGCATTTCATCAAATGCTTGATTTCTAAAATTTAAAGTCCAATTGAAAGAAGGAGAATTATTATAAACTAATTTTGCATTTGGCACAACTTCTTTTACTCTATTTACCATACTCGCAATTTGTTTTACATTTGGTGTTGGAGTTTCTATCCATAATAAATCTGCACCGTTTTGTAAGCTAGTAATACAATCTAACACTACTCTATCGATATTAGATCCTTCTTTAAATTTGTACAATCCATTTGGCAACCTTACAGGACGCACTAATTTCCCATCTCTTTTAAGCAACACATCATCTTCTTTAGCATCATTAATCGCTATTTCTTCCGCTTCTACGAATGCTAAATATTGAGATGCTAAATCACCAGATTCTTGGCTAACAGGAAGTTTTTGTGTTAAACCAGCGCCTTCAGAATCTGTTCTTGCAACAATAATTCCGTCTTCTACACCTAATTCTAAAAACGCATAACGAACAGCGTTTAACTTCGCAATAAAATCCTCATGAGGAACAGTTACTTTACCATCTTGATGTCCACATTGTTTTGCATCAGATACTTGATTTTCAATTTGAATAGCACATGCTCCAGCTTCAATCATTTTTTTTGTTAACAAATAAGTAGCTTCTTCATTACCAAACCCTGCATCAATATCTGCAATAATAGGCACAATATGTGTTTCAAAATTATCTATTTGATCTTGAACATTTTCACCATTTCTTAATCTTCTAAACAAATCATTTAATTCGATGGCATCAGCTTGACGAAGGAAATCGTAAATTTCTGCAATAAGATTTGGTACAGCTGTTTTTTCATGCATAGATTGATCTGGTAAAGGTCCAAATTCCGAACGCAAAGCAGCTACCATCCAACCAGATAAATACAAATATTTTTTACTTGTTGTTTTATGATGTTTTTTAACTGCAATCATTTTTTGTTGCGCCACAAAACCATGCCAGCAACCCAAAGATTGTGTGTAATTTGATGAGTTTGCATCATATTCTACCATATCTTTTCTCATAAGAGCAGCCGTATATTTAGCAATATCTAAACCCGTTTTAAAACGATTTTGAACTGTCATTCTTGCCGCACTCTCTGGATTTATTGAGTTCCAAGAATTACCATATTTTACTTTCAGATTTCTTACAGTTTCTAGAGCTGAACTATAATTACTTTGTGATAAATTTTTCATAATTTTGTTTTTTTAATTATTAAGGTTATTCCAAATTTTGATAATTACGTCTCGCAATCTATTGCCGTAGTTGCGAGACATTTTTTTTATATATAATCGTATGCCGATAGTGTTAAAAATTCTTTATACTCTTTTGACAAGACAAGATCATCAAATAACTCAATAGCAAGTTTAAATTTTCCGTTTACAAACTTATTTTCACCAACTAATTTTTTAATTTTTAGTAATTCTTCTCTTTTAAACAATTGATACATTGCCAAATTAAAATTTCTTCCATCTTCTATTTGTACATTTTTATGCAACCATAACCAAACTTGTGTTCTAGAGATTTCAGCTGTTGCAGCATCCTCCATTAGATGATACAATGCTGCTGCACCATTACCTCGCAACCAACTTTCTATATATAAAATACCCACATTTATATTTTTTCTAATTCCTTCTTCTGTAATGGTTCCTTTTGGAATTTCAACTAAATCTTCTTCCGAAATTTTTACATCATTTCTAGCAATATGAATTTGATTTTTAGTTAACATATTCTCATTAAAAACATTCATAGCTACAGCAACCAATCCTGGATGTGCTACCCATGTACCATCATGACCGTTTTTAACTTCTTGCTCTTTATCTGCATACACTTTTGCAAATGCTATTTGATTGGCTTCATCATCATTTTTAATAGGAATTTGAGCAGCCATTCCTCCCATTGCATGTACATTTCTCTTGTGACATTTTTGAATAACAAGTAAAGAATATGCTCGCATAAAAGGAGAGTTCATTGTAACTTGATCTCTATTTGGCACCATAAAACCTGGGTGATTTCTAAACTTTTTTATGTAAGAAAAAATATAATCCCATCGTCCACAATTTAAACCTGCCATATGATTTCTTAGTTCGTAAATAATTTCATCTAATTGAAAACTAGCCGTTATCGTTTCTACTAAAACAGTTGCTTTTATTGTTTTTTGAGGTATCGATAAATAATCTTGTGAAAACACAAAAATATCATTCCACAAACGAGCTTCTAAATAATGCTCTAATTTTGGTAAATAAAAATACGTTGCAGAACCTTGTTCTTGTAACTTTTTAATATTATGAAAAAAGAACAAACCAAAATCCACTAAAGAAGCAGACATTTCATTTCCTTCTACTAAAAAATGCTTTTCAGTGAGATGTAAACCTCTTGGTCGCACAATTAAAGTTGCAACTTCTTCATTCAATGAATAAGTTTTATTCTTTTTTTCATTGTAAAACGATATAGTTCTATTAACTGCATCTCTTAAATTAATCTGCCCTTCTAAATTATTTTCTATATTAGGCGAGTTACTATCTTCAAAATCTGCCATAAATGTTTTAGCCCCAGAATTTAAAGCATTGATAACCATTTTTCTATCTACTGGTCCAGTGATTTCTACTCTACGATCTAATAAATCGTCTGGTAACTCCGCACAAACCCAATCAGATTCTCTAATATTCTTTGTTTCTTTCGGAAAAGAAGGGGATTTTCCTTCATCAAAATAAGCTTGCTCAACTTTTCTTGCTTTCAGTAATTTTAATCTTCTTTGATTAAACTTACGATGCAATTCCAATAAAAACTGTTGCGCATCACTTGTTAAAACCTGTTGATAATCATCAATATTAAACCCTTTAAAATCAATACCTTTTGCAATAACACTTTCTTCCATAATTAGAATAGTTTAAGTTCTACACTGCAATTATATAAATAATTTTTGAACTCTACAAGCGAACGTTCGCTAAATATGTAAAAAATTAATATTGTTTAAGTTCGCTAAATATTATTATCTTTGATTTTATGATGATAGAAGACGAATACATACGCTTAATTTTTGGTTTAAAATTAAAGCAAATAAGAACAGAGAAAAACCTATCTCTTTTTGGATTAGCAAAATTAACAGGCTTATCTAAATCGTATTTAAATGAAATTGAAAAAGGAAAGAAATACCCAAAAACCGATAAAATTTTAATTCTTTCAGAAAAACTAGAAACTCCATATGATCATTTAGTTTCTCTAAAATTAGATAAAAACCTTGCACCTATTGGTGAAATTCTACAATCTAAAATTTTAAAAGAAATTCCTTTAGACCTCTTCGGCATTAAAGAAAACAATTTGATTGATATTGTAGCTAACGCACCGGCTAAAGTAAATGCGTTTATCAGCACTATTATTAAAATTGCCAAGAACTATAATTTAACTAGAGAGAGTTTCTTTTTAGCATCCCTAAGATCTTACCAAGAAGCACACAGCAACTACTTTGATGATATTGAAAAAGATGCTGAACGATTTGCAGAGTTATATCAATTAGATTTATCAAAAAAAATAACTTCAACAGATTTAGAAGAAATCTTAATTGAAGAATACGCGTATACAGTTAATGATAACGAATTATCTAAACATGACAACCTTGGTGAATTAAGAAATATATTCATCCCAAAAAATAAAACCCTTTTAATAGATAAAAATATCTCAGAAGCTCAAAAAACATTTATTTACGCCAAAGAATTAGCCTATAACTTTTTAAACATAAACGATAGATTATTTACTTTTCCATGGATAAAATTTGAGAATTTTGATCAAGTTTTAAATAATTTTATTGCTTCTTATTTTGCAGGCGCATTAATTATTCCTAGAAAAAGTTTGACAGAAGCATTAACAAACTTCTTTGCTTTAGAAGAATGGAAACCATTAAAACTACACCAAATTATCAATCATTACAATTGTTCACAAGAAACTTTTTATCAACGATTAACCAATATTTTACCGAAGTATTTTAATATAAAGAACCTGTTTTTTTTACGATTTACACACAAAATAAAATCACCTACATATAGATTAAGCAAAGAATTACACATTACACAACAACAAGCTCCACATGCCAATAGAAATAATGAGCATTATTGCAGACGATGGATTGCAATAAAAACAATACAAGATTTAGAAAACTCTAGCAAAACAAGAGCAACATTTGGCATACAAATATCTTCATATGTAAATCAAAAAAATGAATATTTGGTTTTATCATCAGCAACAACAGACCCTTTTAAAAAGGACATCAATCGAAGTGTAAGTATTGGTATGTTACTATCACCTCATTTAAAAAAGAAACTTCGCTTTTTTGAAGAAAATACATTTACTAAAAAATTAGTTGGTGTAACCTGCGAAACTTGTGCTGTTAAAAACTGTAAAGAAAGAGCCTCTGAACCTTTTAGATTAGAAAGACAAGAAAAATACAAAGAAATTGCTAATACAGTAGAGCAAATTATTAGTTCATACAGCTAAAAAATTCTTATTTTAGCACTCGAAAACAAATACTTTTATGGATTTAAACTTCAATAAAAACGAAGATTATAACAAACTTTTAGTTTCTGATTTACGCAAAAGATTTGCCAAAGTAAAATTAGGCGGAGGGCAAAAACGTATTGACAAACATCACGAAAAAGGAAAAATGACTGCCCGTGAAAGAGTTGATTATTTATTAGACAACAATACAAAGTCCATAGAAATTGGTGCCTTTGCTGGGGATGAAATGTACAAAGAACACGGTGGCTGCCCTTCTGGTGGAGTTGTTGTTAAAATTGGCTATATAAAAGGAAAACAGTGCATTGTTGTAGCTAATGATGCAACTGTAAAAGCAGGAGCTTGGTTTCCAATTACAGGAAAAAAGAATTTACGCGCTCAAGAAATATCTATAGAAAACAAATTGCCAATAATTTACTTAGTTGATTCTGCTGGTGTTTATCTACCATTGCAAGATGAAATTTTTCCAGATAAAGAGCATTTTGGACGTATTTTTAGAAATAACGCAGTAATGAGTAGCATGGGAATCACACAAATTTCTGCTGTCATGGGAAGCTGTGTAGCAGGTGGGGCCTATTTACCTATTATGAGTGATGAGGCTTTAATTGTAGACAAAACTGCAAGCATTTTCTTAGCAGGTAGTTACTTAGTAAAAGCTGCAATTGGAGAAAGTATTGATAATGAAACTTTAGGTGGCGCAACAACACATTGTGAAATTTCAGGCGTAACCGATTACAAAGCTAAAGATGATAAAGATGCCTTAGATAAAATAAAATTTATTGTAGATAAAATTGGTGATTACGACAAAGCTGGTTTTAGCAAAACAGAATCTTTTCCTCCTAAAGAGAATGAAGATGACATTTTTGGAATCCTCCCTAGAGAAAGAAATGCGCAATACGATATGTTAGAAATCATAAAGCGCTTAGTTGATAATTCTGAATTTGAGCAATACAAAGAAGGTTACGGGAAAACCATTATTACTGGTTATGCTAGAATTGATGGTTGGGCAGTTGGTATTGTTGCCAACCAACGAAAATTAGTAAAAACAAAGAAAGGTGAAATGCAATTTGGAGGTGTGATCTATAATGATTCTGCCGACAAATCTACTCGTTTTATAGCCAATTGTAATCAGAAAAAAATTCCATTAGTTTTTTTACAGGATGTAACAGGATTTATGGTTGGTAGTAAATCGGAACACGGAGGAATTATAAAAGATGGAGCCAAAATGGTAAACGCTGTAAGTAATTCTGTGGTGCCAAAATTTACAATTGTTATCGGTAACTCATACGGAGCAGGTAATTACGCAATGTGCGGAAAAGCTTATGACCCAAGATTAATTGTTGCATGGCCAAGCGCCGAGTTAGCAGTAATGAGCGGAAACTCTGCCGCAAAAGTTTTATTACAAATAGAAACAGCATCACTAAAAAAACGTGGAGAAGAAATTACCCCTGAAAAAGAAACCGAATTGTTTCATAAAATAAAATCTCGTTACGACAATCAAATCTCACCTTATTATGCAGCCGCAAGGATATGGACAGATGCCGTAATAAACCCTTTAGATACTAGAACATGGATATCTATGGGGATTGAAGCTGCAAACCACTCTCCAATTGAAAAAAAATTCAATATGGGAGTTTTACAAGTATAAATAAAAATTCACTAAAAAGTACAATACAAACATCATTAAGAAATGGGAAGAGCATTCGAATTTAGAAAAGCAAGAAAAATGAAACGTTGGTCTGCAATGGCAAAAACCTTTACCAGAATTGGTAAAGATATTGTTATGGCTGTTAAAGAAGGCGGACCAAATCCTGACACCAATTCTCGTTTAAGGGCAGTTATACAAAATGCAAAGGCTGCAAATATGCCTAAAGACAATGTTGAGCGCGCCATAAAAAAAGCTACCGACAAAGACACTGCTAACTATAAAGAAGTTTTATTTGAAGGATATGCACCTCATGGAATTGCAATTCTACTAGAAACAGCAACAGACAACAACAACAGAACAGTTGCAAACGTTAGAGCGGCTTTTAATAAATGTGATGGAAACCTTGGAACTTCTGGATCTGTAGTGTTTATGTTTGATCACACCTGTAACTTCACAATTAAAAAGGAAGACATTACAATGGACATGGAAGAACTTGAATTAGAATTAATTGATTTTGAGGTAGAAGAAGTGTTTGATGATGAAGAAGGAATTATTATTTATGCTCCTTTTGAACAATTTGGAGCTATCCAATCTTTCTTTGAAGAAAATAATGCAGAAATTTTATCTTCAGGATTTGAAAGAATCCCTACAACTACCACAAAACTAAGCGAAGAACAACAAGCTGACGTAGAAAAACTTTTAGAAAAACTAGAAGAAGATGATGACGTTCAACATGTTTATCATTCTATGGAAATGTAAAATTTCTAATTTGTAAAACCAATTAAATCCAATGTTTTTTTACGTTGGATTTTTTTTGTTTTAGTTTCAATAAATTTATCTATAAAATAAACCTCTTTAGGTTGCTCAAACTTTGTAAGAGTTTTATTTTTTTTTATGTTATTCAAAAAATTATTATGCTTTTTTCCTTCTATAATTAAGATTAATTTTTGGCCTAATTTCTTATCGGGAATACCTGCTACAAAAAAACGCTTCCCTATAATTTCTGATAATTTTACTTCTATTTTTTCTGGATATAATTTTATCCCTCCTGAATTAATAACATTATCAAAACGCCCCAACCAATCAAATTGAGTATCTGAAATCAATTGAATTACATCATTAGTTACTACACAATCATTTGCAACGTTTAAAGCTTCAATAACTAAACAATTTCTTTCATCTTTAAAAATTTTTACTCCTGGTAAAATTTGATAAAAACTGGGATTTCCTTTTCTATTATTTAGTTTTTTAACTGCTATATGTGTAATCGTTTCTGTCATACCATAAGTTGCAAAAGCCAGTGTAGAGAGACATTGCAACTTTACCTTAAGTTCTTCTGACACAACTCCTCCTCCAATAATAAGTTTCTTTATTTTCTGCAACTTATTTATTGAATTTTCTACCTGTAAAGGAACCATTGCAGAAAAATCATACTCACGTTCTACCCTTTCTAAAGGAGCAGAATTTGGAGCTATAACATCAATACTCCACCCCAAGGTCATCGCTCTTACCAACATCATCTTTCCTGCAATATAAGATACT
Source organism: Polaribacter marinus (assembly GCF_022662535.1). Taxonomy (GTDB): domain Bacteria; phylum Bacteroidota; class Bacteroidia; order Flavobacteriales; family Flavobacteriaceae; genus Polaribacter; species Polaribacter marinus. The sequence continues at coordinate 242,324 of NZ_JAKQYM010000001.1, read as the reverse complement.
GGTAAACACAGAAGTGCTTTTGTATTTTCATGCAAGTCAAAAAACTGACCCGTTACTAAAGCAGAATTAATCATCAACTCTTTTTTAAGTGAGATTGATTTTGGTTTTCCTGTCGAACCAGAAGTTTGCACTACTATAAAATCATCTTTAGAAAACCAGTCAACTAAAAATTGGTAGATTTCATTAGAAAACTGATGAGCAAAGACCAACAACTCATCTACAGAAGCAAATGAAATTCCATTTAATTGAAAATTTTTATGAAAATTATTCTGCTCCAATTTCATCTAAAACTCTATAGTTTTCTTTCAAGTTTACAGGTTTTGAAATTTTCCCAGTTAATTTTTCTAACCAATTATTCCATCCATATTTTTTTGAAAAGACATAGAGCATCAATGGATATAAAACCAATACAGGAAAAAACATTTCCCATCCAACAGAAGGCTCTGAGGTATCTACATATAAAGCATCTGTTTGAAAAACCGTCCAATCTGTAGTTACAATAAAGGCAGCAACAATATTGTTTATCGCATGTAATCCTAAAGACAATTCTGTCCCTTCATCCATTAAGGTAGTAATCCCATAGAAAAAACCTGTTCCAATATAAAAAACCATAGAAATATAACCCAATTTTTCAACTTCAGGATTTGCACCATGTAACAAACCAAAAGAAACAGAAGTTACAATTAATGGGATCCATCTATTTTTAGCCAAAATTCCCAGTCCTTGCATAAAATATCCTCTAAAAAGTAATTCTTCAAACGAAGTTTGAAATGGTAAAAAGAGAAAAGAAATGGCTACCAAAATAAAAAATGGTGCGGGTTTAAAATTCCATACATAATCTTCTGGACTCATTAAAATTCCTAAATAAATAATAACAGTAGCAATAACTCCCCAAGAAACAAAACCAAACCAAAAACGTTTCCAATCTACTTTATTTCTACTTGTAACTAAAGAAGTTATGTTTCTTTTATGTATGTATTTTATTGAAATAAAAAGGAAAATTAAACCGACAAAAAACATTAATATCATTAAAAACAGAAACAAATTACTGTTAATTCCTAATGACATAAAACTATCTTTTGCTGCAATCATAAAAGCTGTAGCGTCCTTAGAGTGAGCTGCTGCAACCATAACTAAAGGAATAATTCCTAAAACTTGCCAACCAATAAAAACTAAAATGATGGTAAAAACCCAATGATACCATTCGTTATTACCTTTGTAAGCTTGTTGTATAAAATTCATTTTTTTATAAATTAAAATTCCATTTCTTAGAATTGTTATAATGTAATGTTCCGTTTTTAACTTGTAGAGGACTCTCAAAATTATTTGTAAACAAACTTCCTGTCCCTAATCCTTGTGGCAATTTACTCTTTAAAGTAAACGTAAATTGCGCTATTGCATTTAAACCAATATTACTTTCTAATGCAGAAGTAATCCACCAATCAATATTATTCTTTTCTGCTAAATTAATCCAATCTTTACTACCAGAAAAACCTCCAATTAAACTAGGTTTCAAAATAATGTATTGAGGCTTTATAGATTCTATCAATTTCTTTTTGCTTTCTGAAGAAAACACCCCGATCAATTCTTCATCTAATGCAATTGGTAATGGTGTTTTAGCACACAATTTAGCCATTTCTTGCACTTGCCCCTGTTTGATTGGCTGTTCTATAGAATGAATATTTAAAGCCGATAAGGCTCTTAATTTTTGCAAGGCATTATTTGGATTAAAAGCACCATTTGCATCTACTCTTAATTCTATTTCTTTAGATGAAAATTCTTTTCTAATCGATTTTAATAAATCTATTTCTGTATCAAAATCTATGGCTCCAATTTTCATTTTAATACAAGTAAAACCAGATTTGAGTTTTTCTTTGATTTGAGTTTTCATAAACTCTTTATCTCCCATCCAAACCAACCCATTTATAGGTATTGATTTTTTTCCTTGAGTAAAATCTGATGGATATAAATTAAAAGAAGTTGCGCTTTTAAGTGATAAAAAAGCTTGCTCTAATCCAAATTGAATTGATGGAAACTCAGAGAGTTCTTTTAATAAAACTTCTAATCCTAAATTAATATTTTTACAAACCCAATTTAATGTATCTTCATAATTAGGAACATCATCACTACTTAAGCCTCTAAATAAGCCTGTTTCTCCAATTCCTTTTTTTTCATTTTTTTCTAAAATGATAAACCAAGTTTCTTTCGTTTTTAAAACCCCCCGTGACGTACCACTTGGATTTTTAAAATTAAGAATGTATTTTTTATAGGTTGCTTTTATCAAAATAAAAAATTATTTTTCTACAAATGCTTTAAAATTATTTAAATATGTTTGGTCTTGCTCTTGAAAAGTTCCTTTAAAATAAGGAAACATACAAGCCATAATATAAGAATCACTTTGACAACTTGAATTTAAAGTTATGGTTGTAATACCATTTTTTTCAGTAAAAACATAATCATCTGTTTTTAACATATTTTCAGCATCAAAAAACAAAGTTACTTTTTGATTTTCTACATAAGCAATGACTTTTTCTGTCATCTCAATTTCTTGTCCCTGATTATCTACAACAATCTTATAGATACTTCCTGTTTTACCTGGATTGTTATTTACAATTTCAAAAGATTTTACTTCAGGAATCCAGTTTTTAATATTTTCTGTTTTATTAAATGTTTTAAAAACTTCTTTTATTGGTTTGTTTACAGAAACTTGAGCCGTATAATTTGTTTCTTTTACAAGTAAACCTGTTGCTAAAAAAGCCAAAACTAAAGCGGTAATGATACCTAAAATTATTTTTATTGTTTTCATTTTATATTTTTATATTTTGTCCAATTTCTAATACAAACAACTCTTTATTTTTTGATGCAAATTTAGATTTTGCTTCGTTCACGTCTATTTCAATAGGAGGAAAAGTATTAAAATGACATGCTATAATTTTATTACATTTCACTAAATCACTTGCAATAATTGCATCTTCAACTCCCATCGTAAACGTATCTCCAATAGGAAAAATAACCACATCAAGCTTTGTACTTAAAGGAATCAATTTCATATCCATAGACACAGCGGTATCACCTGCCACATATAAATTTTTATCTTTTGATGTAATAACAAAACCACCAGGTTCACCACCATAAGTTCCATCGGCAAAAGAAGAGGTATGAATTGCATTTACGTATTTTGCAGAAAAGTGCTCCGTTTTAAAAGTTCCTCCATGATTTAAAGGATGTACCTTTAAATCTTTTGCACCATAATACATCGCTATTTCATAATTAGAAACAATTACTGCTTTTGTTCTCTCTGCAATTACTTCTACATCTAAAACATGATCTTGATGCGCATGTGTTAACAAAATAAAATCTACTTTCAAATTAGAAATATCTATATGAGAAGCTAGTGAATTTCCAGTAATAAAAGGATCTATTAAAATATTTACACCCTTTATTTCTAAAGAAAAGCAAGAATGTCCTAAAAATTTAATCTTCATATCTTAAAATTATATTTAATTTCTAAATCACAAAATTTGACCAATTCCAAAAAGGATTGCAAACAAAAAAGTACTCAATGCTACTTTCTTTAATTCACTGTCTAATTCGGCGGGAACAATATTTTTTTCTACCGTAAAACAGTTTTTTACCAATGGAATAAAAGCAACTAAAAACAATAATTGAAATAGCGTATAAAAGTTTAAAAAGACATAAACCAATGCACAAAGCAATGCTCCAAAAATTAAAAAATAATGATATTTTTTAGCCTTTTCACTTCCTAATTTAACAACCAAAGTGTTTTTATTATTTTTCTGATCTTCTTCCCTATCGCGTAAATTGTTTAAGTTTAAAACGGCTGTACTTAACAATCCAACAGATATTGCGGGCAAAAGAACATACAAATTAACATGTTTTGTATACAAAAAATAACTTCCCATAACACTTAACAATCCGAAGAAAAGAAACACAAAAACATCACCAAAACCACTGTAACCGTATGCTGATTTACCAACGGTGTATTTTATTGCAGCTCCTACAGAAGCAATTCCTAATCCAAAAAACAAAATTGAATATATAAAATTATCTTTACCAAAAGAAACGTAAATCAACAACAAAGCAATTATTAAAGTGATAATTGTAGTAATTAACATAGCTCTTTTCATTTGTTTTGGTGTAATTGCTCCAGATGAAACCATACGAGCTTCTCCTGTTCTATTTTTATCAGAACCCTTAATACCATCTCCATAATCATTGGCAAAATTAGACAACACCTGAAAACCAATTGTAGTAAAAATTGCTAAAATAAATATTGAATAATTTTTTTCATAATGAATACAAAAAGCTTCTAACAAATTATAACCTGCCGGATGAGTATCATTATTAAATCTTGCTAAAAAACTTCCAACAATTATTCCCGAAACAGATAAAGGTAAAGTTCTTAAACGAGCTGCTTTTATATAACTTTTTACATCCATGAATTCTTACTAGTTTCTACTTTAAACAATGTGTAATCATAAATTTTTATTGCTTCTTTTTCTTCTATACATGGAAGTTTAATCTTTCCGGAAGCAGTTTGAAAAACCAAATCTACAACCTTATTTCTTTCTTGAAAAAAAGATTGTTTCATTTTAATGTTTTGCACCTTAAAAAAAGGTAAATATGTAAAATGTGTTTCAATACTTCCTGCACCAACTAACAAAATATCATCACTCATTTTATAAAATCTTTTTTTATAAATTAAATTGATAAAAAAGATAAAAAAAGGTACTAATAAAAAATTACTCAAAAATATTTTAAGATCTGTAAACATAAAATAAAAAGCAATATTTATAAATAATAAGAATATTGAAGTTCTAAAATACATTCTTGTTTTTAAATGAAAATGAGCATATTTTTTTTCTAACAAATCTACATCAGAAAAATTAAAAAGGATTTTTTTAACTTTTTCTACCTGTTCTTTTTTACAACCAACAATTCTTATTAGTTTTTCTTTTTTTTGATTTACTTTACCACTAACAGCTTGTTTAAAAGTAATAAAAGAAATTCCTAAAATTCTTTTTATAGGATTCGTTGAAATGGTAATATTTTGAATTTTATCTTTTTTTAAAATAAACGATTTCTTTGTAAGTAAACCTTGATAAATTTCAAAAGCTTCATCTTTAACAAATACGGTTAAATTAAAATGAAATAAAAATACTCTTACAAAAGAACTTAATATTGCAACAAAAACAAGCAGAATTACAAATACAATCAACACAAAAATACTTTGATGAAATGAATTACTGCTTTCTTTTATATAATCTGCTATCAAATTATCTTTTAGCAATCCTTTAAAAACTTGTTGCAATTGCTGAAATAAACCAATTAATAGTGCCACAAAAATTAATAAACTTTGTATGTGATTTTCTGTTAAACTAATTTTTAATAATTCTAACGGATTGATTTTTAAAAATGGTTTTTCTACCACTTTTTCAGTTTCTTTTTCTAGTACTGCTTTACTTGATGTAAGTTGACTTTTAAGCGCCTTTGCTTTTTCAAAAGACAATGCTTTAATAGAAATTTCTGTTTTATTAGAACCAGCAGTTTCTATATTTACCTCATGGACATTAATTATTTGTTGAATAATATTCTGTTTAAAATTGATGTTCTGAATTCTATCAAAAGAAATAGAAGTATTTGTTTTTTTAAAAACTCCTTGTTTTAGAACAAAGTGATTTTTTTCTATTTTAAATTGAAAATTTTTAAATAATAAATACCCTCTTATCAAAATAAAAATTAAAGTAAGGCCAATTCCTAAATAAATATAAATTAACTTTTGATCTGTAAATTTTGAAAAATCTTTAAATATTAAAAAAAGTAAAATCCAAGAAACTCTAAAAAACTTATAAAGTAGATTTCCATAAATTACTAGAATTCCTTTTTTTGATTGATGAGAAAATTTACTAAAATCAAAAGTATTATTCATTAATTTTCTGACTAATAAATTCTTTAATTTCTAGTGCTTCTTTTTTAGTGATTCCTTTTATTACTAAATCGTCACTACTATCTCCAGCTGTGTAAACACTTAAAGAAGCTAATTTAAAAAACCTAGAAAAAAGCGCTTCATCAACTTCTATATGTTGAATTCTAGAAAACGGAACCGTTGTTAATTTCTTAAAAAATATACCTCTTTTGTATGAAATATCTTTTTCCCTAACGGCAAATTTTCTTTTTTTAAATCCAACAAAAAACAGAAGGGTTATTATAATAAAAACAACTGTATAAGTAATATAAATCAGGTACATATAATTATGAACCTCTTCAAATAAATTAAAAAAATCAATTAAAAAAAGTCCTGTTAAAACCCCAGAAAAGAGTAAAACGATATTCAATAAAATTACTTTTAAATAGTTTTTATTGATATTTTTAAAAATTATTTCTGTAACACTTGGAAAACTAGAAACAGATTTATTTACAAACATTTAAAGTTTATTATTTTAAAGCTTCTTTTATGTGTATAGGTTTATTGCTTTTTAAAGCTTGTACAAAAGCATCAGGATAAATATCTAAAAGAGAAGTTCTATACGTTCTTGCTTCTTTATAGGTAGAAAACATACCCAACCTGTATTTTGTTAAATTTTCTTCTTTATAAATCTGAATATCTTTTATATTATTAAACGTAGCATTTGTGCTTTTTAATGCAGCTATTTGAACGGTGAAAAAAAGTTTAGGAACTTCTTCAATTTCAGTAACAGATTTTACAACAGTATCTTTTACTATAGGGTTTTCTTGCTTAACAGTTTCTTTTTTAATTTCTTTCTTCCCACAAGAAGCGATAATTAAAACAAATAATAACAAATATTTTTTCATGATTACAAATTATTAGCTTCTGCAATTAACTCTGCAATATCTTTCACTAAAACTTCTGCCTCTTTTTCTTTAAATTTAATTCCGTCTGTCATCATTGTATTACAATAAGGACAGCCAGTTGCAATAATCTGAGGTTTGGTTTCTAAAGCATCTTCTGTTCTTAAAACATTAATTTCTTTATCACCTTTTTCTGCATCTTTAAACATTTGTGCTCCACCAGCACCACAGCATAAAGCTGTAGATTTATGACGTTTCATTTCTGTTAAATTTACACCGAGTCTTTTTATTAAATCTCTAGGAGATTCATACTCTTCATTAGCTCTTCCTAAATAACAAGGATCATGAAAAGTAACTCTTTTACCTTTTAGTGTTCTATCATCAATTTTTAAACGTCCTGCTGAAATTAAATTTTGGATGAATTGTGTATGATGAAAAACTTCGTATTTACCACCCAACCCTGGGTACTCATTTTTTAGGGTATTAAATGAATGCGGATCACAAGTCACAATTTTCTTTACTTCATAACCATTTAACACTTCAATGTTCATCATGGCTTGCATTTGAAATAAAAACTCGTTTCCTGCTCTTTTTGCTGCATCCCCCGTGGATGATTCTTCTGTTCCTAAAACTGCAAAATCTACATTTGCTTGATGTAATATTTTTACAAATGCTCTTGATATTTTTTTAGCTCTATCATCATAACTTCCTGCTGCGCCAACCCAAAACAACACTTCTGGTTGCTTACCTTGAGCCATCATATCTGCCATTGTTGGTACGTTCATAACTTTAGTTTTAAATTATTCGTGTTGAGTTTTTGGTGATTGGTTTTTAACAAAAATTAAAAACTTAACACTCAAAATTAATTTTATTCTTCGTTTGCCCAGTTTAATCTATCTTGTTGATTGTATTGCCATGGTGCACCATTATTTTCGATGTTGGTCATCATCATATTTAATTCTTGTGGAGCTGCACTTTCTTCCATTACCAAATACCTTCTCATATCCATAATAATAGAAAGAGGATCTATATTTACGGGACATTCTTCTACACAAGCATTACAACTTGTACATGCCCAAAGTTCTTCAGGGGTAATATAATCGTTTAACAATTGTTTTCCATCATCAACAAAAGTTCCTTTATTAGCATCAATATTTTTTCCTACCTCTTCTAATCTATCACGTGTTTTCATCATGATATTTCTTGGAGATAATTCTTTACCTGTTAAATTTGCTGGACAAGAAGATGTACATCTACCACATTCAGTACATGTATATGCATTCATTAATTGTACCCAATTTAAGTCTGCAACATCACTTGCTCCAAATTTTTCTGGTACTACTTCTTCAGTTCCTTCTGCTGGCGTTGCATAGGGATCTGCATCTGGATCCATCATTAACTTCACTTCGTTAGTAACAGATTCCAAATTTGTGAATTGTCCTTTTGGATTTAAATTTGCAAAATAGGTATTTGGAAATGCTAATAAAATGTGTAAATGTTTTGAATAGTATAAATAATTTAAAAATACTAAGATTCCTAAAATATGCACCCACCAACAAGCTCTTTCTATTATATGATTTGTTTCTGGAGAAAGTCCATCAAACAAAGGAGCTATAAATTGACTGATTGTATTTCCTACTCCTCCTGTTTGAAATATTGTATCTGTGGCATTCATTACCAAAAACAATGTCATTAAAACCATTTCAAAATATAGGATATTATTTCCATCATTTTTAGGCCAACCTTTCATTTCTTTACTTAAGAAACGTTTAATCTTTGATACATTTCTACGCAACCAAAAAATAATAACAGCAACAAAAACGAGTGCTGCTAAAATTTCAAAAGTTCCTATTAAGAAACCATAAAAAGCATCTCCTAAAATACCATGAAATATTCTATGAGTTCCAAACAAACCGTCAATAATTATTTCTAGTACTTCTATATTTATGATAATAAAACCTACATAAACAATAATATGTAAAAACCCAGATAGAGGTCTTCTGACCATTTTAGATTGCCCAAGAGCAATTTTAATCATATTTTTTAATCTCTCTGGTTTTCTATCTGTTCTGTTTACATTTTTTCCTAACTTAATGTTTCTTGATAGTTTGCGAATATTCATCACAAAAAAACCAATTCCTGCTAAAAGTGCTATTGCAAAAATTATGTTTGGTAAGTATTGCATATTGGTTATTGATTTGTATAGTTATAAGAACTATATGTTAGTTGATTTTATTTTTCTTTTTTATTTTCTTCTTGATAGGGTTTTGCTCTTTTTCCAAAAAGAGAAAAGTGAACAAAACGTTTTGGATTTAACTTCATTTCTCTAAGCAATTCTTCTAATTCTTTAGAAACATTTGTTAAATTATTATACATGGCATCATCGGTAACTAATTTTCCTAAAGAGCCTTTTCCTTTTTCTATACCCTCTAATATCGAGTTTACAGAAGCTAATGTTATTTCTGCTTTTCTAACAATATCTCCAATATTAGCATTGACAAGTGTATCAGATATTTTAGATAAATTCTCGGTAATGTTTTTTGTATTTTTAATTGTAGCGCTTAAATTTACAGAACTAGAATCTAAAACACTATTTACAGATTTTACGGTTTTTCTTACATCAGACAGTGTGTATTCTAATGTTTTAATAGATGCCTTTAAACTATTCTGAGTTTTTACATCTAAAATATTATTTATGTTCTTAAATAATGAATCTGCAGTAACTAAAACCATTTCTACTTTTGCTTGTAATGGATCTAATTTTTCTCCGATAGAAGTAAACAAGCCAGGTTCTACCAAACCTTTTAAATAATCTCCATCTACCGCTACTTCTCCTTCATAACTAGGTATAACCGCTAAATTTGAACCAGAAATTGGACTTGGAGAATAAATTTTTACAATACTATTTTTAGAAAATTCAAAATCATTTTCTACAGTAAAACTTACAACTAACTGTCCTTTTTTGGTTGGATCCTCATTAAAATTGATTTTATTCACCATTCCAACTTTTAATCCATTAATAGTTACCAAGCTAGCCTTTGTTAAACCACCAACATTCTTGTATTCAACTTTAAAATTACGAGAACCAGGACCTAAAATATCTTGACCTTTTAGAAAGTTAAAGCCCCAAACAAATGCAACTATTATAATAACTGCTACAATTCCTATTTTTAATTCTTTAGACATACGTAGATAATTAGCAACAAAATTACTGATATTTTTTGGTTGTAACCATTAAATTTACTGCAATTTCTTAGCTTCGTGTACAGAGATTTTTTCTCCATTTTTAAAAGCTACAATAAATGCAGATTTATACCCTTTTTGTTTTGCTTTTTTTAATGATTTACTCACATCTTTATACTGTGAGGTATTTCCGTAATAGTACTTATAAAAAGCACCAACCTTTACTCTTTCTATGTTTTTTAAGCCTTTAAAATTATATGATTTTGTAGCTATTTTATTTTTACCGGAAGCAATTTGTATTTTAAACTCTACTTTATCAATCTTTTTTCCTTCTACAACATTCTCTATAACAGTATTCATTTTAAGATTACTGATATAATTTTCTACCGCATCTGCAATTGCATTGCTCATTAATAATTGCCCTTTCTTTGAGTTTAGAAATCTCCCCTCTTTTTTATTGGTTAAAAAACCCAACTCTACTAAAACACTAGGCATAATTGTTTCTCTTAAAACTTGAAAGTTATCTTGCTTTACTTTTCTATCTAACCTTTTTAGCTTGTAGGCAAAATTATTCTGAATTAAACTAGCAATTGCTAAACTTTTATCTAGGTTCTCTTCTTGTAAAAGAGACAAACCAATAACAGATTCTGCTGAATTAGGATCAAATCCTTTGTAGCGATCTTTGTAATTATCTTCCAAAAGAATAACAGCATTTTCTCTTTTAGCGATCTCTAAGTTTTTTTTATTCCCCCTTAAACCCAATACAAAAGTTCCTGCTCCATATGCGTTAGAAGTGTGAGAATCGCAATGAATAGAGACAAATAAATCTGCTTTTGCATGATTTGCAATATCTCCTCTTTTCCATAAATCAATAAATACATCTTTATTTCTGGTGTAAATAACTTCTATATCTTTCTTTTTCGCCAATTGTTTTCCAACTAATAGAGCTACTTTTAAAGCTATATTTTTTTCTTTATAACCATTTCCTAAATTACCAGGATCTTTACCACCATGGCCAGCGTCTAAAACAATAGTATATTTTTTTTGTGAAAATACCGATAAAGTATTCATCAAAAAAAAGCTTAAAAACAAAAAAAGAAAAATATTTTTTGCTTTGATATTAAATTTGTGTGTTTCTTGAAAATGCATCAATAAAATTTAACTAATTTTGGCAACTTAAATTTGGTGCTTCAAATATTGAGCCATATTTTTACTCTTGTACAAAAATAGTATATAAAGCATTGCAAACAAACCTATCATACACACTTTTATTTCTAAGTTTCTTTTTTATAAGAATAAGCTTTGCTCAAGATATAAAGCCCAAAACAAAGATAGTAGTTCCTGCTACTAAAAAAGACAGCCTAAATTTAATAAAGAAAGATACAATATTTAATCAAAAAAAGGATTCTTTAGTACTAAAAAAGAAAGACACAATTGCTATTGACTCTTTAAAACCTAAAGAAACAGTAGAAGATATTATTACCCACATTGCAAAAGACTATACAATTCAAGATGCAAAAAACAAAACAGTAACACTGTATAATGAAGCTAACATAACCTATACTGATATAGATTTAAAAGCAGGAATTATTATTATAGATTACAAAAAAAATACACTTTTTGCTAAAGGAATCGTAGATAGTACTGGCTATACACAAAGACCTGTTTTTAAACAAGGTAATCAAGAGTCTGAGCAAGACTCTATACGATACAATTTTAAAAGTAAACGTGCTTTAATCTATGGATTAAAAACAAATCAAGGTGAATTTATTACTTATGGTGAAAAAACCAAACGAGTAAATGATTCTACTATATATATCCGTAAAATTAAATTTACCACTTCAGAAAAAAAAATACCCGATTACTACATTGCTACAAATAAAGCCAAATTAGTTCCTGGTAAAAAAATTATTGTTGGAACAAGTAATTTAGTTTTAGCAGATGTACCTACTCCTCTTTTTCTACCTTTTGCTTATTTTCCTTTAGGTGATAAAAATCTTTCTGGTTTTTTAATACCTTCTTTTGATACGGGAAGTAGTGATAGAGGAATTGGTTTTCAAAACGGAGGTTATTATTTTGCGGTTAATGATTATTTTGATCTGGCTGTTTTAGGTGATGCCTATTCTAATGGTAGTTGGGGAGCGAATATTAGTTCTAATTATAATAATAGGTATAAATATAGTGGGACTTTTAATTTAAGGTTTGAAAACATCATTCAAGGGATTAAAGGTTTTGATGATTTTAGTAAAGCTAATAATTTTAATATTACTTGGAATCATAGACAAAGTACAAAAGCCAGTCCTAATTCTAACTTTTCAGCCTCTGTAAATGTTGGTAGTAGTCGATTTTTTAGAGAATCTTTAAATCAATTTAATATTTCACAATCGCAAAACAATACATTTAATTCCTCTATAAATTATAGTAGAACATTTGTTGGCACGCCATTTAACATGAGCTTAAATGCCTCGCATCAACAAAATACAAATACAGAAAAAATTACAATGACCTTACCTTCATTAACTCTAAATATGAATAGAGTATACCCTTTTGCGGGTAAAGGAGGTGTTAAGAAAAACCCTATTCAAAAATTAGGTTTTAATTATAATATGCAAGGGCAGTATTTAATTAATACTTCAGATGATGAGTTTTTTACAAAAAAAATGTTTGAAACAGCTCGTTCTGGAGTGCAACACAAAACAAGTACAAGTACAAATATAAAGGCCTTTAAATATTTTACTTTATCACCAAGTGCTAATTACGAAGAAGTTTGGCATTTCGATTATATACAAAAAGATTACGACCCTACAAACAATGTTGTAGTTACAGATACTTTAAGAGGTTTTAAAAGTTATAGAGAATATAACTTTGGAGTAAGTTTATCTACCAATATTTATGGTACCTTTAATTTTAAAAAAGGAAGATTAAAAGCCATAAGACATACTTTTAGACCTTCTATCTCTTATTCTTATAGACCCGATTTTAAAGATAAATACATAAAAGAAGTACAACAAAGTGCAAATCCTTTTGATTTACAAGAATATACTGTTTTTGACCAAGGAATTTACGGTGGTCCTTCTTCTGGAATTAGCAATTCTATTGGTATTGCTTTAAACAATGTTTTAGAAGCTAAAGTTGCTCCAAAAGATCCTGATAGTGATGAAGAAGATAAAAAAATAACCCTCCTTAACAACTTAAATTTCAACAGTTCTTACAATATTGCCGCAGATAGTTTACGCTGGTCTCCTGTATCATTTTCTGCAGGTACAAGGTTATTAAAAGATAAATTATCTGTAAACCTTACAGGTTCTTTAGATCCTTATAAAGTTAATGAAAGTGGAGCAAGAATTAATGAGTATAATTCAGGTATTTTTAGACTTACAAATGCAAGTTTAACGGCCAATTACTCTCTTTCTAGTGAAGACTTTAATAAGAAAGACGACGCAAAAGGCAGTAAAAACAATAATAACACTAAAGGTAGAGATCCTAACAACCCACCAGATGTAATGGGTGCTAATATCGACCCTAATAATAGATTTGGAAGCACAAACAATACAGCCAATTCTAACAAAGAGAATAAGACTAAAAAAACAGAATTGTATAGGTCTAAAATACCTTGGACATTAAATTTAATTTACTCAGCAAATTACACCAATAATGGATTAGCCCCAGGATCTATTGGTATCCATACTGTTGGTTTTAGTGGAAATATTGAATTGACACCTAAATGGAGTGTTGGATATTCTTCTGGTTACGATGTTAAAAATGGTGCTTTCTCCTTTTCTAGATTTAATTTTTCTAGAGATTTAGATAGCTGGCGATTTAATTTTAATTGGGTTCCTTTTGGAACAAATTCTTCTTATACATTTTTTATCGGTGTAAAATCGTCTGTTTTAAGTGATTTGAAATGGGATAAAAACAAACCACCAGATAGAGTGTTATTTTAAGAAAATTAACAAAAACTTGAAACTCTATATAAAATGAAAAAAATAATATCAACAACAAAAGCACCAGCTCCAATAGGACCTTATAATCAAGCTATTTTAAGTGGAAACACTTTATATACTTCTGGTCAAATTGCTATTAATCCGATGACTGGAGAATTAGTTTTAGACTCTATTAAATCTGAAACAAAACAAGTAATGGAAAACATGAAAGAAGTTTTAGCCGCTGCTGAAATGACTTTTGAAAATGTTGTAAAAACCTGTATTTTTATATCCGATATGAATACTTTTTCGGAAATAAATACTGTTTACGGTGAATATTTTAATGAAGAAACGGCACCTGCTAGAGAAACCGTTGAAGTAGCAAACTTACCTAAGTTTGTAAATGTAGAAATTAGTATGATTGCAATTAAATAATTTTAAGCAACTAAAATTTTTAAAACATAAAAAAACCTGATAGAAATAATATTTCTACCAGGTTTTTTAACTTTAATCAAACCAATATTTTATTACACGGTTGCAGCGTATTCTACTAGATCTACTAATTTTGTAGAATATCCCATTTCGTTATCATACCAAGAAACAACTTTTACAAAGTTATCATTTAAAGCAATTCCTGCATTTGCATCAAAAATTGAAGTTCTTGTATCTCCTACAAAATCTTGAGAAACCAATAATTCTTCTGTATAACCAATAACTCCACCCATTTCTTCACTTTCAGAGGCAGCTTTCATTGCAGCTTTTATCTCTTCATAGGTAGCAGATTTTTCTAACTTTACAGTTAAATCTACTACAGAAACGTCCATGGTTGGCACACGGAATGACATCCCTGTTAATTTCCCATTTAATTCTGGAATTACCTTCCCTACTGCTTTTGCAGCTCCTGTAGAAGAAGGAATTATATTATGAATTGCAGCTCTACCACCTCTCCAGTCTTTAGACGAAGGTCCATCCACTGTTTTTTGAGTTGCAGTAGTTGCATGTACAGTAGTCATTAAACCTTCTACAATACCAAAATTATCGTTTAAAACTTTAGCTAAAGGAGCTAAACAGTTTGTGGTACAAGATGCATTAGAAAAAACAGTATCTGTAGCTTTTAACTCTTTATTATTTACTCCCATTACAAACATTGGAGCATCAGGAGATGGTGCAGAAATAACTACTTTCTTTGCTCCTCCTTTTATGTGTAAATTTCCTTGTTCAATAGTTTTAAAGAATCCAGTACATTCCATTACATATTCTGCATCTACTTCATCCCATTTTAAGTTCTCTGGATTTCTTTCTGCAGTAATTCTGATTTCGTTTCCGTTTACAACCAATTTACCATCTTTTACATCTACAGTTCCATCAAAAGCACCATGAACAGAGTCGTACTTTAACATGTATGCTAAATAATCTACATCTAGTAAATCATTAATTGCTACTACTTGTACATTAGGTCTATTTACTGTAGCTCTAAATGCTAATCTACCAATTCTACCAAATCCGTTAATTCCTACTTTAATCATTGTCTTTAATCTTTAAACTTATTCTTATGTTGTCATAATATCAGAAACTCTTAAAAGCTCCATATTAATAGTATGACCTCCTTTTATTGCCTCTGCAATACTTGTACTTATTACTTCGTTATTTTTAAGCCCTACCATTAAATTGGTTTGCCCATCTAATAATAACTCAACTGATTTTACACCTAATCTACTAGCTAAAACTCTATCAAAACAAGAAGGTGAACCACCTCTTTGCATATGCCCTAAAACAGAAACTCTTACTTCATATTCTGGTAAGTTTTCTTCTACATATTCAGCTAATTCATATACATTTTTCCCTGACTTATCTCCTTCTGCTACTACTACGATACTTGATGATTTTCCCGCTCTTCTACTCTTTTTTAAAGACTCTAGCATTCTGTCTAATCCCAAGTCTTCTTCAGGAATTAAGATTTCTTCTGCACCAGCTCCAACTCCTGCATTTAAAGCAATAAATCCTGCATCACGCCCCATAACTTCAACAAAGAACAGTCTGTTATGAGAAGATGCTGTGTCTCTAATTTTATCGATAGCTTCAACAGCTGTATTTAATGCTGTATCATATCCTAAGGTATGGGATGTGCCAAAGATATCGTTATCAATTGTCCCTGGAATTCCAATAACTGGAAAGTTAAATTCTTCATTAAAAACAACTGCACCAGTAAAAGAGCCATCTCCACCAATAACAACCATAGCATCAATTTTATTTTTTCTTAAATGCTCATATGCTTTTTGTCTACCTTCCTTTGTTCTAAACTCTTTAGATCGGGCAGATTTAAGAATTGTTCCTCCTTTATTAATTATATTATTTACACTTCTTGCTGTAAGCTCTATAAAATCACCTTCTATTAAACCTTCATATCCTCTGTATATACCTGCACAAGCTATACTATAATAAGCACAAGTTCTTACTACAGACCTTATTGCTGCGTTCATACCTGGAGCATCTCCCCCAGAAGTCATTACCGCTATTTTTTTAATTTTCTCCATATAATTGTGATGTAAAATTACTGCTTTTTAGTTGTTTAAAATAAAAAAGTTACGAAATCGTTTTAGCCAAAAAACCCTTTATTTAAAAGGAAAGAGAACTTGTAATCCGAAATCGTTTTCGTTTTTTTTGATGTTCTTATTTAAGTGAAAAAAGTATTTTTTAAACTATAGAGATTAAAACTAATTTCCTTCAAAATTGATTAAAGCTTTGTGTTGAGATTTAACAGAGTCTTTCTTAACTACTTTTTTAGTTTCTTTTTTTATCTTCTTTTTTAGTCCAATTTTCTTAAGTAATTGAGACAATGTATTAAAGTTAACTTGATAAGATAACCCCACACCTTGAGTATACCCTTCTTCTTCCGTAGAATATTGAATTTCGTTTTGGCGATTGAAAATAATCCCCCTAAAATTACCTTCTTTATTTAATAGAACTTCTACTTTTACTTCACCAACAACACTAGATTGTGTTTGTGCCCCAACAGGAACACCTACTTTACCATTAATAATTACCCTATTACTTACTTGAGTACTTACAGAAACATCAACCTGATTATCTATATTTAATCTTTCTAAATCGTTATCTTTTGTTCCTTGTTGATAATCTACACCTAACTTAAATTTACTATCTGGGTTATTTAGCAAACTAGAAAAAGCAGCAGAAATAGCACTAGTTGCAGTACCTGCTAATGTATTGTTAACATCAAAGTTTACTTTATCTGGATTTGAAAAAGAACCAGTTGCCAATAAAGAAATAAATTGAGTCGTTTTTTGATTAACATTATTGTCATTTAAAAGAAACTCTAACTCACTTGCTATTGTAGGATCTACATTGGTTAATTGAATATCTAAATCTTGTTTAGAACTAAATAAACCTCCTGTAATTCTTGTAACTAAATCTACTTCAATATTTCTATTAGAATTAAAATTTTCCAATAAAACACCTGGATTTGCTTTGGCTTTATAAATTGCTGTTACATCTAAAATTGCTTCATAAGGATTACCACTCCAAGAAACAGAACCCCCTTTTTGTATTAAAAATGGTTTGTTAATAATTCCTCCATATTTAAAATCATAAACTCCATTATCAATTATATACTCACCAAACATATTAAAAGAACCCCTTGTGTTTATTCTTATTTGAAGATTTCCAGAACCCCTTCCGGTTAATTGACTTCCATTAACTTCATCAATAACAACTTGTGCTTCTGCATCTTTTGTTACTTCTAAATCTATATTTAAAGACAATCCTTTTATGGCTTCTCTAGCAATTTCTTTTTGCTTATCTCTATCTAAAATTTTATCCGATTTAAAGTATATAAGCTTATAACTATCTACGGTTTCTATATCTTTTAACGGAACTACAAATTTTGTTCCTGGTTTGGTTTTTGCATTTACATCTATAGTCAATTGATCTGTTAAGCCTGAAATATTTGCTGTTCCGTCTATGAATGCTGTTCCGTAATACAATGCTTCTTCTGTATTTTCTGTATCCAAAACCAATAAATTTTTACCATCAATTTCAATATTTAGAAACCATTGTTTAAAGTTCTGATGCGTAATATCTCCTAATAACCTTCCTTTTGTTTTGTGTTTTGTATCTAACAGAGAAAAGTTTTCTAAAATAAAAGATTGTTGCTGTAAAGTAATGATAGACTCTCCTTCAAAATCGAAATCTACATTTAAGTATGGGAATTTTAACCCCGCATTTTTAAGTCTTAAAGTTCCTTCCATATCTGGATTTCCTAAGAACCCTCTTAATGTAAAATCTCCAGAAATAGTACCTCTTAAAGAAGACAATACATCTTGACCTAAAGGACTAAAAGCATCTAAATTAAAATCTTCTAAAAAGACTTCTAGATCTATTAAGGGTCTTTTTGCAGAAAAATCTAAATTTCCGGTAGCGGCAATACTTTTGACTTTTTTATTATTTATAGATAAATCTACATCATATTTTTTGTATGAATTATCTCCTTTTATACTTAAAGCTAAATCTCCTTGTTTAAAATTATTAACCTCAAAATCTTTAATCAAAAAGATGGCTTCTGGGCTATAAACATTTTCTTTTTGTACAAAATCTAAATTTCCAGAAAGCTTTCCCTTTAAATTTAAACTATCTATTACTGGCAAGAAACTTTGCAAATCTACTTTTGTAAAATCTGCTAATAAAACTTTTTCATTTTCGCCTTTAATACTTCCTAAAAATTCTATTTTTTGTTCTCCTGAGGTTAATTTAAATTGACTAAAATCAAACTCATTCTTTTTTAAATCAAATGTAATTTTATCTGTATTTTTATTATCAGGGTTTATACTCCAAACGTTTTCTTTAAATACAAGTTTAGAGTCTTCAATACCTATAACAGATTTTCCTTCTTCATTAAAAGTGTAGAAAAAATCTAGGTTAAAATTTTCGTTGTTTTTATCTCCTCCATCAAATTCTGATTTAAAAAATAAGGTGTCATTTTGCGTTCTATTTAATAAATTAAATTTAGAAATATTATAATATTTTGTATTGACTTCTGAGGCTGTTAAATGCGAGTTATACAGTGGATTCTGATTATCTGTTCTTAACAAAACATCTTTTAACTCATTACCATATGCATCTATTTTAGGAGATGAAAACGTAAGCCTTAATTGATTCTTATTCGATTTAATTTTTCCTTTAATCTTTGTATTATCATCAATAGTAATATCTGGATAAAAGATTGTTACAATTTGATTATAAATAGTAAAATTAAAATCTAAGAATTGGTTAGGCGCTACTTTATACGGGTTGTAATTTGTATAAATACTTCCTAAAGCATTTTGTGCTACCGGCAATAATTCTTCAAAAGAAAATTTCCCAGTTAAATAACCGTTTGCGATATCTTTAGAGGCAACTTCTATTGTTTTTATACTATCTTTTAGTGATGATGAAACTTTAAATTCTTTAAAAACAAATTCCTTTTTTTGATTTGTGTATAATATATTTTTAAAGGTTGCATTCCCCACAATATCATCAAAAGTGTTTCCCTCTATATCTAATTCAATTTTTCCTTTTAAAAGAGAAATACTATCTCTTACAAATAAATTAGTTTCTTTTAAATTTAAAATTTCTATGTCAGATTTAAAATCAAATTTGTGAATTTCTGATGATAAATCTGCCAAACCATTAAACTTCATTTTAAAGTTCTCATCATCTATTTCTAAGTTTCCATCAAATTTATTATTTTGATACTGTCCATTTGCAGCAATGTTATTATAGCTATAGTTTTTAAAATTAAGTTCAGAAACCTTACCTATAAAAGATGTATTAATATTATCTAATCGGAAACCACTACCATTTACATCTCCTTTTAAAGAAACTGTTCCAAACAAAGGGTCGTTAAAAAAGATACCAATATCAAAATTATTTAATTCAATTTCTCCGCTATATTCTGCAAAATCAATATCGTCTATATTTGTTATTTGTAAGTCAGAGATTGTAGAACCAATTTCTGAATCTATATTAACTGTAGCTTGCATTTGTTTTGGGGTAACTCTAACTTTTCCAATAACCGTAAACTTACCTAGCTTTTCAAATTCAGAAGGAAGTGTTTTTCCTAAAACGTTAGGTAAAATACTTTTAAGCTCATTATAAGTAGCTGTTAAATTGGCTAAATCTCCATCAAAAACAAAACCTCTTTCTGTATTTAAGACATTAACAAAAGATAATTCTCCATTAACTTTAATTCCTTTTCTAGATAATAGATTAAGATTTTTAAGTGTAAAATTATTTAGTTGTCCATTTAACTTTGTGCTAAAATCAATAATGTCATTTCCGCTTAATTCTTTATAAAATTTCTTTAAGTCATAAACAGCAATTTTACTCTTTTTAAAATCTGCCGTTATATTAACTTTATCATTAAATTTGGCTAAATCTTTTCTTTTATAGTGAAACTCAATGTCTCCATTAATTTTAGACTTTACCGTTTGTAATGTTGTATTCTTAAAAAACATTGCCGTTAAAGTGTATGTAAAATCTGTAGTTAAGTTTGTAACATCCAAGCCATACATATCTTTAAAATACAAGCCTCTAATATTGGTTGAAAAATCGGGGCCTATTATTGATAAATCTTGTAAATTACCTCCAGCTTTTTTAACTTCGTACGCTATAGGTTTCTTTTTATTTTCATCTATTAATCTATAATTTAAATTATTAAGGTAAACATTAGATGTTTTTAAAATAAAAGGATTTGAAAGCGAATCTCTTGGCTTTCCATCTTCAAAACTATCAATAAAAACTGCTAAATTATCGTCTTTTTCTCCTTTATATGTTTTCATATAAAAATCTACGCCATCTAAAGAAACACTTTTTAAAGAAACTTCATTATCTATAATTCTCTTAACATTTAAAAGGGATGTACTTAATTTTTCAACAAAGATTAAAGTGTCTTTATGATGATCTCTAATTTTAACTCCTTTTAACTTAACATTTCCCAAAAAAGATAAATCGACTTTATCTATAGTTAAGTTTGTGCCAAAATCTTCGTTAATTCTGTTGGTAGCGTATGAACCTATTTTAGTTTGTATAGCAGGAATAGATAATAAAATACTTATTAGCAGAAAAAAGAGCACAATGTACCCTAGAAATTTCAGTATTTTTTTTCCAGCTTTTTTGATGATGATATTTTTTTAAATGAAACCTATTTTCAACAATATATAATCAAAAACATTGCCATTTATTACAAAGAACGTGCAAATTTAACAAAGAATTAAATTTCTATTCTTAAAAAAGTTCCCTCAACATAAAAATATACTTAATTTTGCAAGAAATTAACTTTCTTTTGATGGAAAAACCTGTTTATATTTTAGGAATAGAATCTTCTTGTGACGATACAAGTGCTTCAGTTATTTGTGATGCCAAAGTGTTAAGTAATGTTGTTGCAAACCAAGATGTACATTCTAAATATGGTGGAGTTGTTCCAGAACTTGCATCAAGAGCGCACCAGCTAAACATAGTACCCGTTGTACAACAAGCCTTAGAACAAGCTAATGTTAAAAAAGAAGATTTGTCTGCAATTGCTTTTACGCGTGGGCCTGGTTTAATGGGATCATTATTAGTGGGTACATCTTTTGCTAAATCTTTAGCTTTAGGCTTAGAAATACCATTGATTGATGTTAACCACATGCAAGCGCATATATTAGCTCATTTTATAAATGAAGAAGGTAATAAAATCCCTCCATTTCCTTTTATTTGTTTAACGATAAGTGGTGGTCATACACAGATTGTAAAAATTTCTAATCATTTTGAAATGGAAATTTTAGGTGAAACAATTGATGATGCTGTTGGAGAGGCATTTGATAAATCTGCTAAAATTCTTGGATTACCTTACCCTGGTGGGCCATTAATTGATAAACATGCAAAATTAGGAAATCCAAAAGCATTTAAATTTACAAAGCCTAAAGTAGGAGACTTGGACTTTAGTTTTAGTGGATTGAAAACTGGGATTCTTTATTTTATTCAGAAGCAACAAAGAATTAACCCTCAATTTATCGAAGAAAATTTAAATGATCTTTGCGCTTCAATTCAATATACTATTGTTGAAATTTTAATGGAAAAATTAAAGAATGCTGTTAAACAAACGGGAATTAAACACATTGCTATTGCTGGAGGAGTTTCTGCTAATTCAGAAATTAGAAATAGATTGCAATTAGCCGAAAAACATTTTGGTTGGACAACCTATATCCCTAAATTTGAATACACTACAGACAATGCTGCCATGATTGCTATTACTGGTTATTTAAAATATTTAAACAAAAAATATTCTAATGTTTCTGTAACCGCAAAAGCAAGATTAAAAGTAACAGAATAAATTTATGAAAACTCTAAAAAACAGATTATCATTTTATATTTCATATTATTTATTATGGGTGGCTTATTTTATTTTTGCTCGCCTTTTTTTTCTTCTTTTTTATTTTGATAAAACTCAAAATTTAGGTTTAACGACTACTTTGAAAACTTTTTTTTATGGGTTACGTTTAGACAGTTCTTTTGCTGCTTATTTAAGTTTTATTCCTTTTTTATTACTAATTTTTTCAGTTTTCAGCAATTCTAAAATCATTGAAAATAGTATAAAATGGTACTCTTATCTTATACTGCTTTTTATCAATTTATTACTTATAATTGATGCAGGCTTATACCAATCTTGGGGAGTTCGTTTAGATGCAACCATACTTACATATCTAAATACACCAGAAGTTATGATAGCCTCAACCTCTACTTATCAGCTTATTTCTGGAACTCTATTTTGGCTAGTATCGTCTTATATTTTTATTAAAATATTTCATAGAGTAATTAGTAACAAAATTCATAAAATAGAAAAAGGAAATTGGCTACAAGCTCCTATTTTTTTATTAATTACGGCCTTACTAATCATACCTGTAAGAGGAGGCTTACAAACAATTCCTGTAAATCAAAGTAATGTTTATTTTTCCAATAAAATGTTTGCCAATCACGCTTCAATTAATTTTGTTTGGAATTTTTTTAATGCATTAACCCATAAGTTTAATGGTAAAAACACTTATAAATCGTTTGATAACGACATTGCTCAAAAGATTATTAATAAAAGAAGAAATCAACTTTTAGTTTCAGATACTGATAGTGTTTTAAATACAACAAAACCAAATGTTATATTAATTATTTGGGAAAGTTTAACCGCTAAAGTAGTTGGTTCTTTAGGCGGTGAACCTAGCGTTACAGAAAACTTAAACAGGTTGTCTAAAGAAGGAATTTTATTTACCAATTTTTATGGAAATGGAGAAAGAACAGATAAAGGTATACCTGCAATTTTAAGTGGTTATTACCCTCAACCAAGTACTAGTATAATGAAAATGCCTAATAAAACAAGAAGCCTACCAATGTTATCTAAAAAAATGATAGACTTAGGATACAAAACTTCGTTTTATTATGGAGGAGATTTAAATTTCGGTAATATGAATACTTATTTAAGAAATGGTGGAATTACCGATTTTGTTGATGGAAATGATTTTGACAAAAAAGATTGGAATTCTAAATGGGGAGCTCATGATCATATTTTCATGAAACGCTTTGAAGATGATTTATCAACCAAACAACCTGAACCTTTTTTTAAAATAGCACTTACATTAACGAGTCATGAACCCTTTGAAATTCAAGGAACTTATAAATTTGGAAAAGACACCGAAGAAAATAAATTTAGAAGTGCTCATGCTTATACAGATAAGGTTATTGGAAAATTTATCGATTTTGCAAAACAACAATCTTGGTACAAAAACACACTTATTGTAATCATGGCTGATCACGGACATAGATACCCAAAACATAAAGGTGAATTTAATTCTCCTAAAAAATTTAAAATACCTATGTTATGGTTAGGAGGTGCATTACAAAAAAAAGGAATAGAAATCAATACAATTGCTAGTCAAGTTGATTTTTCTTATACTTTATTAGATTTATTAAAAGGAGACAATTCAGATTTTATTTATAGTAAAAATATTTTTAATAATTCTGAGAAACAATATACTCACTATATCTTTAATAAAGGCTTTGGTACACTTACAAAAAACGGCCTTTTTGTGTACGATTTTGTAAGTAAAAAACCTATTCTAAAAACAGGTTCAGAAGCTGATAAATTAGATTCTTTAGGAAAGGCCATCTCCCAAAATGCCTTTCAAGATTTTTTGGATAGAAAATAGTCATTTCCACTTATTTATTATCCTAAAAATACTTCAGTAATTATATACCGCTTTAAGAAGGATTACTACTTTCTTGTTTTTTTATTAAGTATCCTTTTTGCTTTATCTTATCAGAATACTCTTTCATCAAATGAAATTGATAGATATTTAGTTTGCGTAAAAAATAACGACAACAAAATAGTACTTTTAAACTGTATTAGCATTTTAAAAAAATAATCATATTTAAAAAGAATACATATGAAAAAAGGATTACTATTATTTACTATATTTTTTATAAGTTTAGCTCAATCACAAACCATATTAATTCCTAATGGAGGTTTTAATACAGATACTTCGGGTTGGAGTATTGTTGGCGATAACACTACAATTAGTGGCGGAGGAGAACTACACATTAATGTTTCTGGAATTTATACAGAAGACTTTGTTCTTACATCTCCACAATTTAATCTAGACGCAAATAAAACTTACAAACTTCATGGCGATTATAGAAATGTTCAATTCGATCCAATGATGGGAGAAACTCCACTTGGAGGATTTTCAAATATAGCTTTAAAAGATATAAATGGTAATAACGCAGCAGTGGTAGGATTATCTAATTGTAATATAGGTTATTTAGATATGTGTTATTCCGATAATTTTACTGTTCCTACAAGCGGAACATATTATTTAGAATTTGTTGGTCAACAACAGCAAAATGCAGAATTTGTTTTAGATAATGTTGGTTTTGAAGAAATTATTCAAAATACTTTTAGTGGAAAGGTAACATTAGATATTAATAATGATGGTTGCGCTACATCAACTACAACTGTTTCTAATTTTCCAATTCAATTAAATGAAACAAACTCAAACACAAGTTATAATATATTTACGGATGTTAATGGCAACTATATTATTGAAACACAAAATATTACCGGGAATTTTGTAACACAAACAAATCAAGCTCTTTACAGCTCAACTCCTGCAAATTACACAAACAATATTAGCTCTGGAATTAACAATTTAGCAAATCAAAATTTTTGTATTTCTCCAAATACAGTTGCAAACGATCTTAATGTGTCAATAATTCCTACTACACAGGCAAGACCAGGTTTTAATACATCCTACCAATTAAGATATACAAATTTAGGAACAACTACTTTAAGTGGAAGTGTAGATTTAAGTTTTGATAACACGTTAGTTACTTTTTTAAATGCATCTATCTCTCCAGACCTTACAAATCCAACATCATTAAGTTGGAATTACTCTAACTTATTACCTTTAGAAACAAGATATATAGATGTACACTTTAATATATTTACCCCACCAACAGTTAATAATGGTGATGTTTTAAGTTATACCGTTTCAGTTAATCCTATTACTGGTGATTATACACCTACAAACAATACATATACATTTAACCAAATAACTATTGGATCATATGATCCAAATGACATCACAATTTTAGAAGGCCCTTTGCTTTCCGCAAGTCAAGCAACTGAATATTTAAATGTTTTAATCCGTTTTCAAAATACGGGAACTGCTTCTGCAATTAATATTACAGTAAAAAACTCACTTGATGCATTTCTAGATTGGACAACTTTTCAGCCTATTGCTGCTAGTCATAATTACAACACTATTATAAATAATGGAAGTGAAGTAGATTTTGTTTTTAATGGTATTAACCTAGCAGACAGTACAAGTGATGAACCTGGAAGTCATGGATGGGTATATTACAAAATAAAACCAAAAAGCACCTTTAATGTAGGAGATGTTATTTCAAATATTGCTAAAATTTACTTTGATTATAATTTACCAATTATTACCAATACAGCAACTACTCAAATAAATAACACATTGTCTATTCTTGAAAATGAAATTGATACTAACCTTAATATTTACCCAAATCCTGCAAGTCATAAATTAAATATAACTTCAATTCTGTCCGGAAAATATTCCTTTTTTAACCTAAATGGTCAATTAATTAAGAAAGGAAAAATTAATTCTGGTAAAAATCATTTAGACATTTCTAATTTATCGAATGGATTATACGTCCTTAAAACCATAACACCAGAAGGAAGTACTTTTACTAAAAAAGTTTATATCAAACAGCAAATAAATTAATTATCACCACCAAATAAAAAGAGGAAGTCAAAAAGTCATTATGTAAATTTTTATATAATGACTTTTATTTATTCAAACAATTCCCAAGAGTCAATTTGTAAAGAAGTAATAAACTCAGATGCTTTCATAATATCATTATGCATAACTCTATCTTCTTCTACAATACAAACTTCTTGCCTAAACATTTTAAGAATAGACTCTAAAAAAGGGGAAGTTTTCCCATTTCCAAAACTTAATGCTTGTGATGCTGTAAATAACTCTATTGCTAAAATAGTCTGTAAATTATCTACAATCTTTTTACATTTTGTAGCAGCATTTGCTCCCATAGAAACATGATCTTCTTGCCCATTACTAGACTCTATAGAATCTACACTTGCTGGTGTAGCATATTGTTTATTCTGACTTACAATACTTGCGGCTGTATATTGTGGAATCATAAATCCAGAATTTAATCCTGGATTTGAAACCAAAAATGGCGGCAAATGTCTATGACCAGAAACTAATTGATACGTTCTTCTCTCTGATATATTTCCTAACTCTGACAATGCAATTGCTAAAAAATCTAACCCCAAAGCCAAAGGTTGACCGTGAAAATTTCCTCCAGAAATAATTTCGTCTTCATCTACAAAAATATTTGGATTGTCTGTTACCGAATTAATTTCTGTTAAAAATGTCTTAGTTACAAAACGGATAGTATCTTTAGTTGCGCCATGTACTTGTGGCATACATCTAAAAGAGTACGGGTCTTGTACGTGTTGTTTTTCTTGACAAATCAACTCGCTCTCTTCTAAAAAATTCTGAATTCTTTGTGCTGTTTTTATTTGCCCATTATGAGGTCTTGCAAAATGAATTAACTCGTTAAAAGGCTCAATTCTTCCATCAAAACCTTCTAGTGAAATTGTTCCAATTAAATCTGCTAAATAAGAAAGCTTATGAGCTTTTAATAAGTTGTAAATTCCATAAGCAGACATAAACTGTGTTCCATTTAACAAGGCCAAACCTTCTTTAGATTGTAAGTTTATTTTATCCCAAGCAAAAGTTTCTAATAATTTTTCTCCACTTATTTTTTCTCCTTTAAAATACACTTCTCCTAAACCAATTAAAGGTAAAGACAAATGAGCTAAAGGTGATAAATCTCCAGATGCCCCTAAAGAACCTTGCGTATAAACAACAGGAATAATATCATTATTATAGAAATCTATTAATCTTTTTACAGTTGCTAATTGCACTCCAGAATGCCCAAAACTCAATGCTTGAATTTTAAATAAAATCATCAATTTTACAATTTCAATAGGCACTTCACTTCCTGTACCACAAGCATGACTCATTACTAAGTTTTCTTGTAGTTTTTGTAAATTCTCTCCCTTTATCTTCACATTGTACAGGGCACCAAACCCAGTATTAATACCATATATAGGTTTCGAAATCGATTTCATTTTTTCATCTAAATAAGCTCTACATTTTTCTATTTTTTGAATAGCAGAATCTGATAAAGCTAATTTAATATCTGTTGAAATTATTTCTTGAATTTTAGATAAATCTAAAGGAATGGAATCTATGTAATGAAATGAACTCATAAGTTGATTGATTATTTTTCAAAAGTGCAAATTCAATGTAGCATATGCAAGTGATTTTAACTATTTTTCTATATTATATGTTCTATATTTGCAGCTTTAAATCAAAATTATAATAATGAAAAAATTAAGCTTAATACTTTTTACACTATTAATTGTAGCTTCTTGTACAAAAGAACATTCTAAAAATTATTTATCACTTTCTGGTAAATTGGAAAACAATAAAGATTCTATAATAACTATTGCAGGAGCAAAAGGCATTATTAAAAAGATATCGGTTGACTCTACAGGAGTTTTTAGCGATACTTTAAAGGTTGAAAAAAGTGATATTTATACTTTTATGACCTCAGCTTCTAAAAGAGCACCTATCTATTTAAAAAATGGTTTTGATATCAATTTAACTGGTGATGCAGATAAATTTATGGATAGTTTTAAATTTACAGGTGAAGGTTCTTCTAATAGTAATTTTATAATTGCTCAAATATTAAAAAGTAAAAACATAGGAAATCCTCAACTTATTTTAAATCTAGATAAAGAAGCCTTTGATAAAAAAGTTACTGAGATAAAAAATGAGTATGATAGTTTATTAACTTCTTATAAAAACATTGATAGTTCTTTAGCTTCAATAGCAAATCAACAAACAGATAGATTGGTTTCATATTTACAAACTACATATAAAAATAATCTTAAAATGGGAAAAGGGAAACCTTCACCAGTATTTGAGAATTATATAGACATTAAAGGAGGTAAAAAATCGTTAGATTCATTTAAAGGGAAATATGTTTATATCGATGTTTGGGCAACTTGGTGTGGACCATGTATTCAACAAATACCTTTTCTACAAAATTTAGAGAAAGAATATCATAATAAAAATATTGAGTTTGTAAGCATTTCTACGGATGAAAGTACTAGAAGTGGTGGTTCTTGGGAGGCTGCAGAAAAAAAATGGAGAGCTTTTGTAAAAGCCAAACAAATGAGTGGTGTTCAACTTTGGGCTGGACAAGATTATTCTTTTCAACAAGCTTATCAAATAAATGCAATACCAAGGTTTATTTTAATTGATCCAAAAGGAAATATTGTAGAGGCCAATGCACCAAGACCTTCTGACCCAGGTTTAAAAACATTATTTACATCTTTAGGTCTTTAATACTTAAACATTAGCAAAAAAAAAGCGAAATTCAAATTTGAATTTCGCTTTTTTTATACCATTAAATTAAAAAATTTACTCTTTGTAAACTCCCATATTAGCATATTTATCCATTCTTTCAGATACTAAATCAGTATCATTTAAATCTTTTAATTCATCAAAAGCAGTAATAATTTGTTCTTTAACAGCTTTAAAAGCCCCTTCTCTGTCTGAATGAGCCCCCCCAACTGGTTCTTGTATAATACCATCTATTAATTTTAACCTTTTCATATCTGCTCCGGTTAACTTTAATGCAGCTGCTGCTTGTTCCTTAAACTCCCAACTTCTCCATAAAATAGAAGAACAAGATTCTGGAGAAATTACAGTATACCATGTATTTTCCATCATATATACTCTGTCTCCTACTCCAATTCCTAATGCTCCTCCCGAAGCTCCTTCACCAATTACAATTGTTATAATAGGTGTTTTTAAACGTGTCATTTCAAGAATATTTCTAGCAATTGCTTCACCTTGTCCACGTTCTTCTGCTTCTAAACCTGGATATGCACCAGGAGTATCTAATAAAGTAACCACAGGAATTCTAAATTTTTCTGCCATTTTCATTAAACGTAAAGCTTTTCTATAGCCTTCAGGATTTGCCATTCCAAAATTTCTATACTGACGAGTTTTGGTATTGTATCCTTTTTGTTGACCAATAAACATAAAAGATTGATCTCCTATTTTACCCAAACCACCAATCATCGCCTTATCATCTTTTACATTTCTATCTCCGTGAAGCTCCATAAAAGTATCTCCACAAATAGCTCTAATATAATCTAAAGTATAAGGTCTGTTTGGATGTCTAGATAATTGAACTCTTTGCCAAGGAGTTAAATTTTTATAAATATCTTTTCTAGCTTTGTCTAATTTTTTTTCAATTTTTTTGCACGTAGCAGTAACATCTACTTCGCTTTCTTCCCCAATAATTTCACATTTTTCAAGCTGGTCTTGAAGTTCTTTAATGGGCATTTCAAAATCTAAATATTCCATTTCTGTAGTTGTTTGTAGAGACAAACATACTATAAAATTTAATTTTTTTAGCAAAAAGTAACGACTTTTTACTAACAGTTTTTTTGTTTAATTTTCTTTTTTAAAAACGATTTATTCTTTAAAACTCCGTTTAATAGAACAACAAATAAAACAATAAAAGCTCCTAAATAAAACTCAGGATTCATTTTTTCTGTTTCCCCAAAAACAAATAATGCCAAAATTATAGCATATACGGGCTCTAAATTAACAGTAAGCATTACTGTATAAGGTGATAAGTATTTCATCACTTTTACAGAAGCAATAAATGCATAAGCAGTACAAAAACTACTTAAAATAAGTAAGTAAATCCAATCTGATTTAGGCAGTATAAAAAGTGAAACAGAAAATCCTTTTGTAAACAAAAGGTAAATCGTAATAAAAAGTGCCCCAAAAAAAAGTTGATAAATAGAAATAGTGCTTGCTTTATATTTTTTAATAAAAAGTCCATTTAAAACAGCAAATAAAGAGCCTAAAAACGAAGATATTAACGCATAAAATATACCTAACTTATATTGACTTTCAAAATTAAAAATGATGTACAAACCAACAATAACAAGTAGCCCTAAAAATATTTCTACTGATTTTATTTTCCTTTTAAAAAAAAGAGGTTCTATTAATGAAGTAAAAAAAGCACCAGTACTCATAGTTACTAAAGCCACTGAAACATTTGATACTTTAATAGCTTTGAAGAAAAATATCCAATGCATAGCAATTATTATCCCTGTAAATAAAAATTTAAAAAGACCTCTTTTATCAAGATAAAAACTTTTCTTTTTTAATAGAAAATAGATTGCAATAAAAATGACTGACAAGGACATTCTAAAGAAGACCAACGGAATTGCATCAATAGTAATTAATTTGCCTAAAATAGCTGTAAATCCCCAGATAAAAACAATGAAGTGAAGTAGTAAATAATTTTTAAATCTATTTCCTAGCATTTAAGTACAAATAAATTGCTAAAGCTCCAAAAATAATATTGGGTATCCAGACATAAAAAAAAGAATTTACCCCAGCAACAGCACCAAGAACTTCCGCTATTTTCATTAAAAAAACATATACAAACATTACACCGACACCTATTGCCAAATTAAATCCTGTTCCACCTCTCTTTTTTCTAAAGGACAATGCAACAGCAATAATAGTAAGTATGTAAGATGCTATTGGTAAACTTGTTCTTTTATGAAGCTCTACCAAATATGCATTTAAATTTTTAATACCTCGTTTTTTAGAAATATCTATAAACTTTATTAATTCATCAGATGGCATTTCTTGAGCTAATGCAGACTGATAAATTAAATCTTTTGCTGTAAAATTAAATACGGTATCTATTTTACTACCATAAAAAATACTATCTCGGTCTCTATAAATTTGTCTTTTCCTCCAATTTCTTAGAGTAAAAACAGAATCTTTAGAATTGTATCTTATGTTATCTGCAGATAATTTTGATTTTAATTTTAACCCATCGTAAACCTCTGAAGTAAAATCGTAACCAGAGTTGCTTTCTGTATTAAAACTACGAATATAAATATAGGTACTATCTGTTAATTGTAGACTAAAATTAGTGACAAATTTTAACTGATTTTTTTGTGTTTTATTTTTAATATATTCTTTTTCAAATTTCTTTCTTTCTTTGCTACTACTAGGAACCACAAAATGATTCATCATTAAAGAAATAACAGTAACTATAGTTGCTCCTATAAAATAAGGGTATAAAAAACGTGTAAATGAAATTTTTGCATTTGTTATAGCTATAATTTCTGTATTACTAGAAAGTTTAGACGTAAATAAAATTACAGCAATAAATAATGCCAGAGGCATAAAAGTATTTGTGTAATAAATCGTAAAATTGATATAATATTGGTCTATAATTTCATAGACACTTAAATTAACATGTTCCAGAAAATTATCTATTTTTTCTGAAATATCTATAGCTATAGCAATAGGTATCAAGATTAATAAGGTAAACATAAATGTTACCAAAAAACGTTTTAATATGTACCAATCTATAATTTTCAAAAGCTTCTTTTAAATCTATTTTACAAACGGTTATCCATTTGTTTTACCATTTGATCTTTCCATTCTCTAAAATCTCCAGCCAAAATATGTTTTCTTGCTTCACGAGTTAGCCAAACATAAAAACCTAAATTATGAATTGATGCTATTTGTTTTCCTAACATTTCTTTTGCTGCAAATAAATGACGTAAATATGCCTTAGAATACATTGTATCTACCCAAGTAATACCCATTTCATCTATTGGAGAAAAATCATCTTCCCACTTTTTATTTTTAATATTTATTGTTCCATGGGCAGTAAACAACATTCCATTTCTTGCATTTCTTGTAGGCATTACACAATCAAACATATCAATTCCTAATGCTATGTTTTCTAAAATATTTATAGGTGTACCCACTCCCATTAAATAACGAGGTTTATCTTCAGGTAAAATTTCTGTAACAACTTCTGTCATTGCATACATTTCTTCTGCAGGCTCACCAACAGAAAGACCTCCAATTGCATTTGCTTGTTGTCCTGAATTTGCAATATATTCTGCAGATTGTTGACGCAAATCTTTATAAGTACTTCCTTGTACAATTGGCATAAAAGTCTGCTCAAAACCGTATTTAAATGGCACCTTTTCTAAATGACTAATACAACGACTTAACCACCTATGTGTCATATGCATAGAACGTTTTGCATAATTATAATCACAAGGATAAGGGGTACATTCATCAAAAGCCATAATAATATCTGCTCCGATAATACGTTGGGTTTCCATTACGTTTTCTGGCGTAAAAAAGTGCATAGAACCATCTATATGACTTTTAAACTTTACTCCTTCTTCGTTAATTTTTCTTCTTCCTGATAAAGAATATACTTGGTAACCTCCAGAATCTGTTAAGATATTTCTATCCCAATTCATAAATTTGTGAAGCCCTCCAGCTTTTTCTAAAATATCTAAACCAGGACGTAAGTATAAGTGATATGTGTTTCCTAAAATAATATCAGGATTAATTTCGTTTTTTAATTCTGTTTGATGAACTCCTTTTACAGTTCCTACAGTACCCACAGGCATAAAAATTGGTGTTTCTATTGTTCCGTGATCAGTAGTTATTACTCCTGCTCTAGCTTTGCTTTTGGCGTCGGTTATTTTTAAGTCGAATTTCATTGGTGGCAAAGATACTATTATTTAAGAATTGAAAAATAAAATGAACTGTTATATAAAACCAAAAAATAGTTTATTTTTTTTGTTGGCAAAAATATGTGTTAAGGATTGCAGTGGAAATCCTTTTTTATTTTTTTGAAAATAAATAAAGATTACAACGAAAAGCCTGACCTGAAAGGTAACGCCCTAAATAATTACCAGCGTTTCTTTTTAGATGAAAAACTTGCGTTATTTTTTTTAGATTTTGAAGAGGATTTTCTAAACGAAGCACTCTTTTTATTAAAGTTATTTTTAGCAGGAGCTATTTTCTTCTTAGCAACTTGCTTTTTGGGCTTTTCTTTAATTTTAGAGGCTTCTTCTGTTTTAGATGATGATGAAATCATTTTATTAATTTCTTTCATTTCATCGTCTGTAAGTTCTCTCCAATCTCCCGTTTGCAGGTAACCTAATTCTACATTCATAATTCTTGTGCGCTTTAACTTAGTAACTTCGTAATCTAAGTATTCGCACATTCTACGAATTTGTCTATTTAAACCTTGGGTTAGAATAATTTTAAAGATTTTATCGCTTATTTTTTCTACTTTACATTTTTTAGTTATAGTACCTAAAATAGGGATTCCGCCTCCCATTTTATCTATAAAATCTTGTGTAATCGATTTATTTACAGAAACAAAATATTCTTTTTCATGGTTATTTCCTGCTCTTAAAATTTTATTGACAATATCTCCATCATTTGTTAAGAAAATTAAGCCTTCAGAGGGTTTGTCTAAACGCCCAATAGGAAATAATCTTTCTGGATAATTTATATGTTTTACAATATTATTAGGTTCTCTATCGTCTGTTGTAGAAACAATTCCAACAGGTTTATTTAATGCAATATATAAGGTTACGTTTTTAGGTTGTACAAGTCTACCGTCTAATTTTACAACATCTTTTTTGCCTACCCTATTTCCTAATTGAGTTGGTTTTCCGTTAATTGTAACTCTGCCTTCATTTATAAATTTTTCGGCTTCTCTACGAGAACAAATTCCTGAAGAACTTATATACTTATTTAGATTTATAGACTGTTGATTTGTATTTTCCAAAAGAGAACTATTTTTAGCAAAAATACAGATTACATTACAATTTACCGGGGCAAAAAGTTGAATTTATTTTTAGTTGATTCTTCTTTTTTCGAACCACCTACCTACAAAGTTTAAGTTTAAAGTAACTTTATGAAAATTTTCTTCAATTAGTTTATTATTTATAGATCCTTCTTTCCCATAAGAATAAGAAATATTTAAATTTCCTTTATTAAGTTTTCCTAATGGTAAGCCTAAACCTACAGAAAGAAAATAACTGTCTATTTGTGTGTCTGAAATTTTTAAGAAACCTGAATTGCAGTTTGCTCCAAATCTATATTTTACATTATTCCAATAATTGGGTTTATTTTTAGAAGATTTATATTCTAAACCAAAGGCATATACAGATTGGTTTGTATAACGTTCATTATTTAATTTTTGATTTGTATCACTCCAAAGCAACTTTTTATAATCGAAACTAGAAGTAAAGTTTTTGTTTAATACAGAAGTGATTCCTAACCCATATGAAAAAGGAAGTTCAAAGTTATCTAATTCACTTTCTACTTCATTTTCTATTCCTATAGAGTTCCCTCCAGAAGAAGTTTTGTAGGATGTTCTTGTTTGCGTACCAGTAAGTTTTGTCGGCAATTCTAAAGTACCTCCAATGGTAGTTTCTATTCCTTTTATTTTAGGCATGGTATATTGAAAACCTGTTTTTAGTTTAACACCTCCATAATTATTTTGATCGCTAATAGAGACAAAAGAATCGGTAAATAATTGTTTTTCTTGATTTATTGCACCAAAAAGAAAAGAGAAGTCAACCCCGAAAGAAAGATTTTTAAGAAGTTTCATTCCTGTAGAAATATAAAATTTATTTAACCCACCAGAACCTGTTATTCTAGTAATGTAGGTATCTACAGATCCTTCTATTGGATTTTCTATATCTACATTGTATCCTGTTTTTGTATAAGGCAAAAGCCCTATTCCCACTCCCCAATTTTGTTTGATAGGAAAAGCAATGGCCAAATGAGAAAAATTACCATTACTACTGGTTTCACTCAAACTATTTGTTTTTAACACAGAATATGTTCCATTTAATCCAAATTCATATAAAAATGAGTTTTGTACTATATTTCCTAAATTTGCTGGATTAATAATATTTATTTCAAACATATTTTTCTGAGCGATACCTGTATTCCCTAATCCCGTTAAGCCACCCGTTGCCGTTTTATTTTCTACACCTAGGCCAAACAAAGAATAAGGTGTATTAGTATTGTTTTGTGAATATAAAATACCTGTTGTACTGATTAACAGTAGTAATAAATTTCTCTTTAACATCTTCTTTAATAATTTAAATATTTTACTGCTAATTTTATTTGATTATTTGCATCGTTATCGATCACTAAATTTTTAACAATGCTACTATAGTTTGTAAACTGAATCATAAGTGCATAATTTAAATCGTATTCTGACTGTAAAATCTCTTCAACATAACCACTTAGATTTATACTGTAATAGGTATTAGAATTAAACTCACTACCATCTTGATTTAAAACTGCATTTACCACATTACCATCTATATCTACAAGTTCTTTAATAACTCTATTTTTATGATCTACTACATAAACAAGCAATGTTTCATCTAAGGAATTGCTATTACTATAACTACCATTTAGAGGTTTAAACGTTAATTCTGCACTTAAAACAGAACTTGTATTTGAAATTTCTGAGAGTTTTTTTATTGATGGAATTTCTATTCGAGAAGAAATTCCCGTACCCCCTTGAGCAAAAATTAAATTATCTGTACTAGTACTTAGCTTGATATCTTCTACATCTTCAAAACTGTCTAATATGGTAGATGATAAATCTGAACGAATTTCATTAAATTGTTTGGTTGCATCAGAAAGTACAAAATCTACATAATAACTGTTATTTTCATTATCATCATCATCATTTACAGTATAATACAATCTTACTTTAGAATTACGAGCTGTGCTTTCTATTGTAGAAATATTAAACCCTAAAACATGACTATCTAAAGTTGTGTCTGGAACAATAGCTATCCCTTTAAAGTATTGAAGAAAATCATCGATGGTATTGATATCATTATCTACAATTTTATTAAATATTTCTTCTCCTAATTCAACCTTCATTGGTATATATAATGAATCTGTACTTTTATTCGGTTTTGGAGTAAAACTTAGCTCACCCAAAGAAGCAGGATCGTAATGTAATGTAGACGTATTATAAAAAGTAGTTCCTTCTTCTGGTTCTATTGTTTGCGTAACTCTATATATGTTATACGACTGTATTTTTGTAGTATCTCCATAATAATAATAATAATAATAATTATCGTAATTTAAAATCATCCCAATAGAATCGTAAACCGCTTCAGCGTCTATTGATAAAGAACTAGGAGATAATTGAAGGTATGATTTTGCTGTTAAATGCCCAAAATAATTATCAAACAAACTTCCTAATAAAATACGACTTGTATTTGACGTTGGTAAAGAATCTAATTTATAGGTTCCTGCTTTTATAGAAAATGTATCAATCAATCTTACTTGTATATCTGTTTCTATAAAATCGCTTCCAACTTTGTAACTTAATGTTTCATCAGAAGTGCAAGAAACAAACAAAACAATACTAAAAATACTTATAATAAAATACCTCATTTTACTTTTTAAAGCAAAAGTATTAGGCTAGTTATCACAAAAAATCACAAAATATATAAACAATACTTTTCAATAGACTTATCTCATAAAAACATCTCTAAACCCATTAATTAACACCTTTTAAGAAAATTAACATTTGCTTTACATGATTATCTATAAAATCTACTTGTTTGTCTATTTCATACTTTTTATCAATTTAATAGCCTCTAGATTTGTTCACTAATTAAGCAAATGAATAAATTAAATCTAATGAGAAAAACAAATTTGACACAAAAAGGTAAATTTCTATTTTTAATTACATTAATGTCTTTATCTATTATAAGTTGTAGTAGTGATGATGATGATGATGATGAATACGGAAATTGGGTAGAAAGTTCTACTTTTGATGGAAACTCTAGATCAAACTCTATCAGTTTTACAATTGGTACAAAAGGATACTTGGTAACAGGTTATGATGGTGATGATTATTTAACAGACACCTGGGAATACAATTCTGAAGGAGATTATTGGACTAAAAAAGCAGATTTTCCTGGAGTAGGAAGAAGTGGTGCTGTAGGTTTTTCTATTAACGGGAAAGGTTATTTGGGAACAGGTTACGATGGAAACAACGAACTTAATGATTTTTGGGAATACGATCCTAGTACAGATACTTGGACACAAAAAGCAGACTTTGCTGGTACAGCTAGATATGGAGCTATTGGTTTTTCTATTTCAGGAGATGGATATATTGGTACAGGATATGATGGAAGTGAGCAAAAAGACTTTTGGAAATACAATGTTGCTACAGATTCTTGGGAACAATCGCTAGGGTTTGGTGGACAAAAAAGGCAAGATGCTTCTGTTTTTGTGATTAACGAAGTTGCATATATTGGTTTAGGAATTCACAATGGAGCATACGAAGAAGATTTTTATTCTTTTGATGGAACTAACTGGACAAGGTTAACGGATTTAGATGATGACGAAGATGATGATTACGATTACGAAATTCTTTTAAGTAGCGGAACTGCTTTTACACTTAACGGAAAAGGATATGTAACTACAGGTATTTCTGGATCTATAACAACAGAAACTTGGGAATACGACCCTAGTACAGATACTTGGGAAGAGCTTCCTGATTTTGAAGGTTCTGCTAGACAAAATGCAAGTGCTTTTACTTTTGATTCTAAAGCTTATGTATTGATGGGAAGAAGTGGAAGTTATTATTTTGATGATGTTTGGGAATTTAGACCAAATGAGTTGGAAAATGAGGATGACTAAACTTTCTTAAATATCAAAATTTAAGTTTAAAAATTGAGCCGCTAATTCTAAGTAGCTCAATTTTTAAACTTTTTTTTATGAAAAAAACAACAGTTTGTTGTGAGTCTTTTAAGAATCTTTCCCACTAATTTCGCAATTATTAAATAATCAATAAATTGAATACTATTTTAAAGAAATCAAACACAACAATAATTGTTCATAGTCTTATATGGATTTTCTTTTTAGCAATTACAGCTATACAATCGTATTCAAGATTTAGTAGAATACCAAATGAATTTTACTTTTTAAACTTTACTTTTATTACCGTTTTTTATTTAAATTATTTGGTTTTAATTCCCAAATTTTTACTCAATAAAAAAATCGTTTTATACATTATCATTTCACTGGTATTAATTCTCTTTATCATTTTTGTTGTAGAGCCATCTTTAACGTTTTCTACAAAACCCCATTTTTTAAATGAAAACCTCGATCTTAATCTTCCAAGGCGCAGAAAAAGAAACATAAATTTAAGGCCACACATTTTATTACTCTTATTTTTTGCCTTAAGTACTTGTGTAAAGTTAGTTTCTGAATGGTATAAGTCTGAAAAAGAAAGAACTATCATTGCTTCTCAAAAAATAAATTCTGAATTATCTTTTTTAAAAGCACAGTTAAATCCTCATTTTTTATTTAACACACTAAACAGCATTTATTCTTTAGCCAATAAAAAATCTGATGACACTACAGTTGCCATTGTTACACTTTCTGAACTTATGAGGTATATGATTTATGAGGCTAATGAAGAATTTATTTCTTTAGAAAAAGAAATAGAATATATAAAAAACTATATCTCTTTACAGTTGCTACGCTTAAAAGATTCTAGTGGTGTAAAAATAAATGTGCATGGAGATTTAAATTATAAAATAGAGCCTTTATTGCTTATTTCATTTATAGAAAACGCCTTTAAATACGGTACTGATTATAAAGGAAAAACAGATATAAGAGTTAAGATTTCTATTGATAATGATGAATTACACTTAAAGGTTTACAACCTTTCATCTTTACAAAAATCAACAACTAAAAACTCTGGAGTTGGGTTAGAAAACATACAAAACAGATTAAACTTACTCTATCCAAATTCTCACACATTAGGTATTACAAAGAATAAAAAATCCTTTGAAGTCAATTTAAAAATCAAGTTAAAAAAATAGCCAATGAAATGTATAATTATTGATGATGAACCTTTGGCGCTAGAATTGCTAGAAGATTTTATTTCTAAAGTACCTTTTTTAGAATGTGCAGGCACTTGTTCAAGCGGTTTTGAGGCTAGTATTATTTTACAAGAACAAAAAATTGATTTAATTTTTACAGACATAGAAATGCCTAATTTTTCTGGTATTGACTTTATTAAATCTTTAGATGTAAAACCAATGTTTATTTTTACTACAGCATACTCACATTATGCTGTAGAAGGGTTTAACTTAAACGCTATCGATTATCTTGTAAAACCCATTCCTTTTCATCGATTTTTAAAAGCTGCAACTAGAGCTCATAATTTATTGAAATTAAAAATTGAAGAAGAAACTCCTAATCTAAATCAAGAAGTAATTCAAGAATTTATTTTTGTAAAATCTGAATATGAAAATTTAAAAATAAATTTATGTGACATAAAATACATCGAGTCTTTAAAAGATTATATTAAAATTTATACAAATAAAGACAAACCTATTTTAACGCTTAGCAGTTTAAAAAGTTTTGAAGAAAAATTAGGAAAAGTAAATTTTGTGAGAGTACATAAGTCTTTTATTGTTTCTTTAAAACACATTTATTCTGTACAAAGAAATAGAATTATTATAGATGACAAATGGATTCCAATTGGTTTAAATTACAAAGACGATTTTATTAAAAAAATTGATAATTAACTTTACAATTCTATCGTTCTAAATGTCAAATTAATTCTAGGTGAATTTACTTTTTTTGTAGGTGGTAATCTGTGTAACCAATGGGTTTGTGTTCCCTCTTTCATAACTAATAAACTTCCTTTTTCTAAAATAAGATCTATTCTTTGTTTGTTTTTCTTATGCTTAAAAGAAAACTTTCGTTCTGCTCCTAACGACAAAGATGCAATTGCCCCATTTTTCTTTAACATTTTTTCTCCATCAGAATGATAAGCCATTCCTTCGGCTCCTGATGGATATAAATTTAATAGACAAGAATTAAAAGTTTCTCCAGTTTCTTTTTCAACAATATCTTTGAGTTCTATCAATTCTTTAGTAAAAAAGTTTGCTTTTTTTGTTATTTTAGAATAGGTATAAGAAAACTCAGATGTTCCATACCAAGCTACTTTTCTCTTGGTAATAATCTTCTTACCAAAAATAATTGCTTCATCATTTTTAAACAAAATGGTTTCCATCAATTTTTCATAGTAAAATTCACATTGCCTTTTATTTAAAACGAGTCCGTGATAATTTGTAACTCCATCAA
The DNA here is from genome assembly GCF_022662535.1 of Polaribacter marinus. GTDB lineage: Bacteria > Bacteroidota > Bacteroidia > Flavobacteriales > Flavobacteriaceae > Polaribacter > Polaribacter marinus. The sequence goes on along the minus strand of NZ_JAKQYM010000001.1, from coordinate 201,652 downwards.
AAGGAAGAATGTTTGCTATTTTTTCTGTAGAAAATAAATCCATGAAAGTAAATGTACAAAAAGAACTCAAAAGCAAGTTTTCTTTAATATCAAATTAAAATTCAAACCATTGATTAGTATGTTTTCATTTTATTCTAAGCCTAATTATTAATAAAGTCTTACTTTCTCATAGTTCCATAAGTTTTAAGATGTGAGTGCCAACTAAAAGTTTTTTCAAGAATGTGTGGTGTATGACCTCCTAACTTGTATGCTTCTTCAAAATATTCTAATAATTGCTCTTTATAATCTGGGTGCACACAATTTTGTATAATAAGCTTAGCCCTTTCTACTGGTGCCAACCCTCTTATATCTGCCAAACCTTGGTCTGTAACCAAAATATCTACATCATGCTCGGTATGATCTGTATGAGAAACCATTGGTACAATATGAGAAATACAACCTTGTTTTGACATAGAAGGGCATGCAAAAATACTCAGATAACCATTTCTAGCAAAATCACCAGAACCACCAATTCCATTCATCATCTTAGTACCTCCTATATGTGTAGAGTTTACATTACCATAAATATCAAATTCAATAGCTGTATTAATTCCAATAACACCTAAACGGCTGATAACTTCTGCAGAATTACTAATATTTTGAGGTCTTAGAATCAATTTATCTTTATATTTCTTAAAATTATCAAACACCCTCTTAGAACACTCTTCTGTTATAGTTATAGAAGAAGCAGAAGCAAATAATAATTTTCCAGAATCAAACAACTCAAAAGTACTATCTTGAAGTACTTCAGAATACATAGTAAGATCTTTAAATTTACTATTAGTAAAACCCGATAAAATAGCGTTAGCTGTTTTACCTATTCCTGCTTGCAAAGGTAAAAGCGATTCTGTTAAACGTCCTTCTTCAACCTCTTTTTCTAAAAATTGTAGGATATGATTTGATATTGCCGTCGTTTTCTCATCAGGAGCAGAAATAACTGCAGGACAATCCGGAACTTCTGTAAAGACAATAGCTGCAACTTTTTGGGGATCAATTTTAATATAAGGTTCTCCTATTCTTGTATCAGATTGTAAAATAGAGATAACCTCTCTATAAGGTTGTTTTTTCAAAAATTTAACATCATGAATTCCAATAAGGCTTTCTGGAAAAGTTCTATTAATTTCAATGATAATTTTATCTGCTTTTTCGGCAAAAACAGGAGAATTACCCACAGACGTTGTAGGGATAATATAACCTTCTTTAGTAATGGCTAAAGCTTCAATAATGGCTACATCAATTTTAAAAGTATCAATATGCTGAAGCATGTCTGCTGTTTGCCCCAAATGTTGATCTACATATAAAACTTCATGATTATTAATACTCTTTCTTAAAGTAGGATCTGCTTGAAAAGGCATTCTTTTATATAAAGCTCCATTTTTTGCTAAATCTGCATCTGTATTATAACCTAAAGAAGCACCGCTTAATACGGTAATTTTTAATTCTTCATGAAGTGCTCTTTCTGCAACTTTTGGTAATACTGTTTTACTATCACCTGCTTTTGTAAAACCACTAACGCCTATAACATGATGATTTTTAATTAATAAAGCTGCTTTTTCTGGTTTTTGAATTTTATCTAAATATGCGGAATATTTAATTCTATTCATATTATTATATATTTTATAATTTTTGGGTAAAAAAATTTTCTTTTTAATTAATATAACTCTTTAAATTATATTTTTGATAAATAGTACCGGCAATTTATGTAAGATATTTAATGTCTTTTTATTGAAAAAAGACATAATTTTATTAATTTAGTGCAAAATATAATGAACTTGTAAATATTTTGAAAAGTAAGTATTATTTAACCGAAGTTGATAAGAATCCTCAGAGTATATTCTGTTACCATGATTTAAAAGGAGAAACATTTGTTGAGTCTCATAAACATCAAAAAGGACAATTTTTATATTCTGAAGGAGGTGTAGTACATGTAAAAACCAATAGCAGAATGTACTATTTACCCGCAAGACATTATATGTGGATTCCATCTGGAACAAAACATGCAATTTACCCTAGCTCATCAAAAGTGATAATGAGAAACCTCTATTTTCCTATAACATCAAATTCATCTTCTTTTTATAAAAAAGAAGGAATTTATCCTATTAACAACTTATTATTAGAGTTGTTATTATTTATTAAAAATTGGAATGGAGATATCACTAAGTCTCAAAAAAACAAATACGCAATTGTTTATGCTTTCAAAGCGCTTTTAGAGCAATCAATTACAAAATCTTTACATTTAGAGCTACCACATCCAAAAGATGGAAGATTGATAAATATTGTCAACTACCTAACAAATCAAATTCACCGAGAGCATTTACTACCTAAATTAGCTTCAAATTTTAGTATGACAGATAAGTCATTATACAGATTATTTAAAAAAGATTTAGGAATGTCGTTTATTAAATATTATACGCAATTACGAATTTTTAAATCTTTAGAGTATTTAATGAATTCTGACTATAATATTTCAGAAATAGCAAATATGGTAGGGTATAATAGCTTGCCTACATTTAGTAATACCTTTTGTAATGTTATGGGTAAACGCCCATCAGCATATAGAAAATCTAATGAAATTTATAATTAAGTAAAAAACAGTCATCTCTTCTCAAAATTCTAAAAAGAAAAAATAATAAACTATATTAAAAATCTAAATCAACATATTTTTTAATTTTAAATGTAACAAAAATCACATATCATTTCAAATATCTATCGTATATTTGCGATAAGAAATATGAAAAGAAATTTAGAACCTATAGAATACAAAGAAAATACTGAAGCTTTAGCAAAGTTTGCAAAAGCTTTGGGGCATCCTACTCGTATTGCCATTTTAAAACATCTTGAAAATCAATCGTGTTGTTTTACGGGTGATTTGGTAGAAGTTTTTCCTTTAGCACAATCTACAATTTCTCAACATCTTAAAGAATTAAAAAACGCTGGTCTTATTCAAGGTGAATTAAAACCGCCCAAAATAAAATACTGTATTCATCAAGAAAATTGGAATATCGCTAAATCATTATTCCAACAATTTTTTGATTGATTTTTTATTTAATAACCATATCGTCTATTTGCGATAAACAAAAAATAAATATTATGAGTAAAGTCATTAAAATTCTAGGAACAGGTTGTCCAAAATGCCAATCTATGACAGCAGTTATTAAAGATGTTGTATCTGAAAATAAGATTGATGCCACCATTGAAAAAGTTGAAGACATTATGGAGATCATGAAGTTTAACGTCATGACAACTCCTGCGCTAGTAATAGATAATGTGATTACAATAAAAGGTAGAGTTCCGTCTAAAGATGAAGTTTTAGCTCTTTTAAATTAATTGTAACATTATGAATTACCAAGTTAAAGCTTCTTCTATTTCAAATCAAGACGCAGAAATTCATATCAAAGAATCTAATATTGCTTTCGGAACAACGTCAAGAACTTCTGAATCCTTGCCAAATCCAGCAGAATTATTCTTAGGTGCATTTGCAGCTTGTATGTTAAAAAATGTAGAGCGTTTTTCTGGTATGATGAAATTTAATTATACAAAAGCTACGGTTACCGTAAATGCCACACGTCTTGAACAGCCACCAAGAATGGATAGTATTATTTACAATTTAACCATTTACAGCAATGATGAAAAATTAAATACCAATTTACTTAAAAAAAACATTGAAAAACACGGTACAATCTACAATACCGTAAAGTTAGCTTGTAGTATTTTAGGAACAATTAAAACGCTTAAAGATGTTTGATTGGTTGCAACATTTTGCAGATTGGTTAATATATTCCGTATTTGAATTTGGAGCAGAAACACACTTGGGAACAGCTCTAAATTTCTTTGTATTTGATACTCTTAAAATTCTTATTCTCTTATTTTTTATTGTTTTTATAATGGGAATTGTAAATACCTATTTCCCTATAGAACGATTAAAAGATTATCTGAATAGAAAAAAACTGTACGGTTTAGAATACCTTTTTTCTTCTATTTTTGGTGCAATTACACCTTTTTGTTCTTGTTCTTCTGTACCTCTTTTTATTGGTTTTGTACAAGGAGGAATTCCTCTTGGAGTCACCTTTTCTTTTTTAATTACATCTCCTTTAGTAAATGAAGTTGCTGTGGCAATGTTTCTTGGTATGTTTGGAGTAAAAGCTACTTTAATTTATGTTGTTTCAGGAGTTTTTTTAGGTACCATTGGTGGTTGGTTACTAGGTAAATTTAAATTAGAACCACTACTTTCTGATTGGGTAAAAAAAATTCTTAAAAATAAAACACAAAATCTTGAATACGAGGACGAGAATCGAACATTTAAGCAACGTTTACCCGAAATTACACGAGGCGCATGGGATATTGTAAAGAGTGTATTACTCTATGTTATCATCGGAATTGCAATTGGTGCTGCTATGCACGGATATGTACCGGAAAACTTTTTTAATCAATATTTAGGAGGTGATGAATGGTGGACAGTTCCATTAGCAGTTCTAATTGCAGTACCTATGTATGCAAATGCTGCAGGAATTGTACCTGTTATTCAGGTTTTTGTTGCTAAAGGTGTACCACTTGGTACTGCCATTGCCTTTATGATGGCAACAGTAGGTTTGTCTATTCCTGAAGCTACTTTACTAAAAAAAGTAATGTCTTTAAAGTTAATTGCTATCTTTTTTGGCGTGGTAACACTCTGCATTATCTTTTCAGGATACTTATTCAACATATTATTGTAAAATATAAATCAAAATAAAATCAAAAATGAAAACAATGAAAAAAGCAATACAATTTTTAGCCGTCTTAACAATAGGTATTTTATTAACATCTTGCAGTAAGCAAAATAAAAGTAATGTTAAACATTTAGATAATTCTATTTCAAAAATTGAAGTTATCGATTTTCATTCAACACATAGATGCATGACTTGTAAAGCCATTGAGGCCAATACAAAATATACATTAGACACCTATTTTTCAAAGGAATTAAAAGAAGATAAAGTTACATTTCAAGTAATTAATGTTGATGAAAAAGCAAATGAAAAAATTGCAGAAAAATTTGAGGCTTCTGGTACATCTCTTATCTTAAATGTAATTAAAAACGGAAAGGAAACTCAAATAAATCTAACCGATTTTGCATTTATGGAAGGAAACAACAAAGATCTTTTTTCTAAAGAACTAAAGGCTAAAATTGAAGCTGAATTAAAAACCCTCTAAATGGATTTTTTACAATCGCTTTTAGAAAATTATAATATTCCTATTTTATCAGCCTTTATACTCGGACTAATGACAGCGGTTAGTCCCTGTCCTTTAGCTACCAATATAACCGCCACTGCTTTTATTTCAAAAAACATTTCTAGCAAACGTAAAGTGTTTTTGAGTGGGTTATTATACTCTTTGGGAAGAGGGTTTAGTTATACAGCAATTGGCTTAATATTATACTTTGGTGCAAGCAAGTTTCATCTTGCCCGATTTTTTAATCAGAACGGAGAAAAATATTTAGGCCCTTTATTGATACTAATAGGCTTAATTATGCTAAATATTATCAAACTTAAGTTTTTAAGTAAATTAAATTTTCAAGAAAAACTATCTGATAAATTTAAAGACAAAGGTCTGTTAGGATCTTTTATGATAGGTGTTGTTTTTTCTTTGGCATTTTGCCCCTATAGTGGCGCATTGTTTTTTGGCATGTTAATACCAATGACAATTGCATCTGCAGACGGACTTTATTTGCCAATTGTATTTGCATTTGGAACAGGTTTACCCGTAATTCTTTTTACTTATTTACTTGCTTTTACTGCTGGAAAAATAGGTGTGGTTTACAATAAAATTACTCAAATAGAAAAGATAATGAGAACCGTTGCTGGTGTGGTTTTTATATTAACTGGATTGTATTATGTTTTTATTTTTACAGGAATTATAGAATAAATCTAAGTTTACTAAAAAGCATAAAATGAACCTTATAAGAATATGCTTAATTGATAAAAATTAGCCAATATCTATTATTCATTTTTTAATTACTAAATTAGTTCCTTAGCCTCATTACTATATATATTATAAGATGTTCAAAAACAAGATTACAAGATTAAAATTGATACTATTTTTTTTAGTTTTTAATTCAGCTTTTATTTTTGCCTCTACTGTAGACACCATTAAGGTTGTAAGTAAATCCATGAATAAATCTATTTCAAATATTGTTATTTTACCTAACAATTATTCTACTCAAAAAAAGAGTTTTCCTGTACTGTATTTACTTCATGGTGCGTCTGGCAGCTATACCGATTGGATCTCAAAAGTTCCAAGTATTAAAGAATATGCAGACCAATATCAAATAATAATTGTATGTCCTGACGGAGGGCATAATAGTTGGTATTTTGATAGTCCTATTGATAAAAACATCAATTATGAAACTTATATCTCAAAAGAACTCATCAACACAATAGATAAAAAATACAATACCTCTGCACAAAAATCGGGAAGAGCGATTACCGATTTAAGTATGGGCGGACATGGAGCTTTTTATCTTGCTTTTAAACATCAAGACATTTGGGGTGCTGCCGGAAGCATGAGCGGAGGAATGGATCTTAGAGCATTTTCAAGTAATTGGGGACTACCTAAACTATTAGGGAAATATTCTGAACACAAAGAATCATGGGAAAAAAATACAGTAATTAACATGGTTTATCTGTTAGAAAAAGATAGCCTAAAACTTATATTTGATTGCGGAATTAATGATTTCTTTTACGATGCAAATAAGCGACTTCATAAAAAATTAATCGAAAGAAATATTCCACATGACTTCATTGAACGTCCTGGTGCCCATAACTGGGAATATTGGTCAAATTCTATAAAATATCAACTTCTTTTTTTTAATGATTATTTTAAATCATAAAACAAGATTATCTTTTTGGCAAATTTTAGCACCTCTTATCTCCAAACACAATTTAGTTTAAAATATAGACTAATGAAAATATTGAAATACATACCCACAGTGTAAGAGCCAAAATTATAGGTTTTGTACCGGTAGATTTTAAGTCTTTTATAGAAATTGTAGAACCAACTAAAAATAAGGTTAGTAATAATAATCGTTTTGACATTAGAACAATAAAATTAGTTGTAGCCTCAGGTAAAATATGGTAGCTATTTATTATAATTGCTAGCATAAATAAGAAAATAAAATAAGGGATTTTAATTCTTTCTCCTTTTGTTTTAAAAAGAAACATTGAAAAAATAGATAAAGGGATAATCCACAAAGTTCTAGATAATTTAACTGTGGTTGCAATTCGTAATGCTTCTTCGCCGTAACCTAAAGCAGCTCCAACCACCGAACTTGTATCGTGTATTGCAATAGCACACCATAAGCCAAATTGTTCTTGTGTTAAGTGTAAAAAATGTCCGACCGCAGGAAATACAAATAACGCAATAGAGTTTAATAGAAAAACAATTCCTAAAGCAATACTTATGGTTTTACTTTTTGCTTTAATTACTGGTGAAATGGCAGCAATTGCACTTCCACCACAAATTGCAGTTCCAGAGGTAATAAGATGTCCTAGTTTTACATCTATTTTAAAAAGTCTTGTTAACAATAAGCCTATGGTTACAGTTAATATTATAGAATAAATAGTGAGGGTTAATCCTTCTTTACTTGTTTCTAACGTTTCTTTTATAAACATACCAAAACCCAAACCCACAACCGAAATTTTTAAAAAATAATGAATGGCTTTGTGACTGTACTCTTTGAACGGATTATTGAAAATAATGGCATAAGCAAAACCGAGAATTAATGCTGTTGGACTATTAATGAAGCCTAAAAGAGCAATTGCTACGATGAGGAAATAAATTGTTTTTGAGCTAATATCTTTCATATCATGAGGTCTTATTTGATACAAAAGTAAAATACATTAATAAGCTTAAAGCAAATTAATTATTGATATTAGATAACTAAAAGTTATAGTTCTGACGAATGAATTTTTTGAAATAGTTAAAAGTATTAGAAAGATACCCTGTTCTGTTTACAAAGTAAAACCATCTTTCAATACTTAAATCTTTAATGTCTATTATTTTAAGTTTATTATTCATCAAATCATCAGAAATAGAATGAATGGAAAGCAGTGCGTAATGATCTGAATGATATAAATAATTTTTAATTGCTTCTGTACTATTAAAAAACACAACCGAATTGAGTTTTGAAATTTTATGTTTTAATAAAAAAGTATCAATAATCTCTTTTGTTCCAGAGCCATTTTCACGCGCTACTATTGGAATTTTTTGTAACATAGTAATATCGATACTTCCTTTTTGAAAAGCTTTATTATTTACATTTGTTACAAGGACAATTTCATCCTTAATAAATTTCTCAAATTGTAATTTGGGGTTTGAAGTACTTCCTTCTGTTATACCAAAATCAATATCTTCATTTAAAATTAAATTTTCAATGTTCTCAGAATTATTACTTATGATATTAAATTTTGTTTGCGGAAACTGTACTCTAAATTTTGCAATGATTTTAGGAATGATGTAATTAGATAAAGTGGTACTTACTCCAAAATTAATGAAATTTGGAAAGTTGTCTTTTTTGTGAAGAAATTGCTCTTCCATTTGAGTATAAATAGCCAATATTTTATTAACATAAACTAAAAACGCTTTTCCTTCATCTGTTAATTCTATAGAGTTTCTCTTTCTTATAAATAAAGTGGTTTTAAACTCTTGTTCTAAATTTTTAATTGATTTAGAAATAGCTGGTTGTGAAAGATACAATTGTTCTGCAGCTTTTGTAAAACTTAAATGTTTAGCAACAATTTTAAATATCTGTAATTTAGTTTTCATTAATTTATGTAAGTATTTATATAAGAATAGTAACGGGGCTTAGCCTATTATTTAACAAATAAGAATTGAATAGAAAATCTACATAAATTTCTATTGATCTTTGATCTTTTTTATCAATTCTGTTTTTTTAAGATTACTTAAATCGTTTCTTGACATTACTTTTTTTCGATATTCATTTTTATAAAAAGCGGACAACTTTACATTCTTTAATAACTTATAGTAATCAATTAATTCTAAATCAAAATCTAGGCAATTAGGGTAATACTTTTGTCCTAATTTTATAAAATTAATAGCTTGTTGATAGTCTTTTTTTTCATAGCCATAACTGCTAGCCAATGAAAACAGATGGGTTAAACTTGGGTTTAGTGTAAAGCCCATATTTTGTCCGGCTTTCTCTAAATCTGATTTAAATTCTATGATTGGGCTTTTAATGCTTGTCTTTTTTAATTTTCTATAAAACCAATTATTTAAAATATGATTATAATCTGCATAACAATCCATAAGAATAGCAGGTAGAGAAACCCAGTAGTTGGTCATATGATTTGCGTTTGAAGTTTCTGTAAAAGAGCCGTTAAAATTTTGAGGCATTTTGTTTTTAGACATAAACTGAAATACCTCTAAGTTTTCTTTTAAATATGATTCTTCTTCTAAAGTAGATCCTGCGGTAAAATAGTATCGAAACTTATGCGGAAAATTGGTTGGGTTGGATATACTGGCCTTAAATGTGTTTGCCGAAAGAGGCTGATTGCTATAAAATCCGCTTAGAGCAATGGCTACATTTATATTTTTGCTTTGTTTTGTTGTTAAATAATTGACTAAAAAGGCGGTTCTTGAATGCCCGATTATGGTTATAAACTGATTGGCTTTATAATCTCTTTGAAGTTTAGGAATGAGCTCTTTAAAAAGAAACTTTTCCATTCTTTGGATACCTGCTAAGGAATCGTTTTTAGCTTTTTTATTTGATGTTAAATAATATCTATTAGAACGATTAAAAGGCACTCCAATAATTATATTTTCGGGCATTTGAGATTCATTGGTTAATAAATCTATTGAGTTGATGATTTGAGGATAGGTGCTTTGGTGTTGACTATCGAATATGATTGTAATTGGATATTTTGTTTCTTTAGCCGAAAAGTTAAATGTTTCTGGAAGGTGTAGGTTTAAGGTAATAGAATCTTTAAGGTATTGGGATTTATACTTTATGATGTTGTTTGAATAGCCTAAGTACTTTTGACCAAGTGCCATGTTTGTAAATAACAAACTGATGATGATTGTTTTTATGAGTTTCATTTTTATTGACTAATTATATCATTAATGGGACATAAAGGTTGTTTTTGTTTTAACAAAGCCCCCTACCCTATTGGTTGTTATGTATTTGGTTTATTTTTTGAATCATCTCTTTGGCTTTGTTGTTTTTGGGGTTTAATTTGATCGATTTTTTATAATTGCTTAAAGAATAATTGTATTGTTTATTTAAAAAATAGCTCTCTGCTAAACTATCATAAGCATTTGCTGAATTAGGGAACTCTGAAACTAATAATTGAAAAACTTGTATTGCTTCTTTTGTTTTATTTTGCTCTAAGAGTTCGTAGCCCAAATCATTTAACATAGAAGCATCCTTAAAATTGTATGCTGTACCGTATTCTTTTTTTAATTGATGGTATTTTTCTACCCAATGATTAGGGGAATTTTGAATATCATTACGAACTAGATAATAGGCGTTTTTAGTAGGATAATTTAAAAGGTCTGTAATTAAAAGAGAAGCTATGGTATTAATAGAATTACCCGCGCTATCACCATTATAATTAAAGGAAACAGTAAATCCAGTATTTATTTTTGGCAATAAAACTAACCAATTGGTATTTCCTCCTGTTCCGCCATTAAGCAGCATTAAATCATCTCCTTCTACCATCCAAAAATAGCCGTATTGGTCTCCTTCTTTTTCATCATAAAATAAAGGTCTTTTCATTTCTTTTACTACAGGATTGTTATCATCTAGAAGAAACTCTACATACTTTAACATATCAGGAACTGTAGATTTTAATCCGCCTCCGGCACCTGTTAAAGGCATTTGTAAAGGCTTTACAATTTGATTGTTATCGGTATATCCATTTAAAAGATATTGTTTATTCTCATTAGCAACACGTAATGAGGTATGATTCATTTGCGCTTTTTGAAGAATATATTCTTCTATTAATTTTGAATAGGGTTTTTGATACACTTTTTCTAAAATGATTGCCAATAGCTCTGGTGCTACAAAACCTGAGTAATTGTATTCTTTTCCTGAAGTTGCTTTTAGTTGGTAGTTTTTTAGATCTTTAATGAAATCTGTTTTACTGTATTTGGTGACTGCTTTTCGTTCGTCCTCTGTAGCATCTATAGAAAACATTTTTGCCAAGGTTTTAGAAAAAGAGGCTCTTTTAATTCCTGTTGTATGAGTTACTATATCTTTAATAAGAATAGGACGATTATTGAACTGTAGGTTGGAATAAGAGCCGTCTAAGTATTTTCTAATATCATCGTTTAAACTTAATTTTCCTTCCAAAACTGCTTGTGCGGTTATGTAGGCTGTAAATGTTTTTGTTACCGAGGCTATTTCAAAAATGGAATTGTTATTTGCTTTATTGCCTTTGCCTTTATCTACTTCTCCGTAATACTTTGTATATGTTGTATTGTCTTTAAAAACTCCTATTGAGATTGCGTGGATTTCGGAATTTTCTAAAATGATTTTTGCACTGTTATCCATTGCATATTCTATTGGATTTAGTGTTTTTTCTAAATCGGAATTTGAATTTGTTTTACAATGAAATAGTGAAAAAGTAAAAATTAAGATGAAAATATATTTATTCATATTTATTTTGCTTGAAAGTAGGAATCTTAGTGTTTTGTTGCAATATCGCTTTACTTGTTGTACTCTTCTTTTAGTGCTGGCAGTGAAAGATCATCTTATTCTAAAAATTAATATTCCGTCTTAAAGCAGTCTAATTTATAAAAAATTAGGCATTATTTATCTGTTCTTTTGTATTTAAATAGGTACTGATAGCTTTTTTTGGCGCTATGGCTGTAATGCCTACTTTTTTTTGTTGCTGTTCTGTTTATTGCATTGATTTTGTATAAAAGTAGCGAGTAACTTTATGCTGTTTTGCGTCTTTTGCTTTTTGTAGGACAATGCTATTGTTCTGTTTGTAAGGTGTTTTGTTTGTTGACTTGTGTTTTGGTAATTGACTAACTAGGTTTGGAGCATAAAAAAAACCCTGTTTTATCAGGGTTTTATAGTTGGTGTGAAAAAAATAGTTGTTAGCTTTTTACTAACTTCCCTAAAGATTCTAATAGTTGTGGTTCTTCTTCTAAGGCTATTTTTGCTACTGCATAGAAGCTACCCATCCATTTCTCTAAATCTTTAAAGGCTTTGGCTTTGGTTTTGGTAGCATTTTGAACATTTCCTTTGGTTTGTATATAATCTGCTCTTAAAGTTTCTAGCTCATTTATATTGGTAAGCATATCTGTAACCTCTGTTTCTGTAATTTGTAGGCTTGCTAAGCTAGCTAATAGTTCTGGTTGTGCATTGAGTGTATTGTAAAACAAACTTACTGTTTCTAACCATTTTACATAGGTTCTTGGTAGGCTTCCTTTTAGGCCTAGTTCTTTATAATTTAAAGGTTCTGTTTTAAAAACTACTTTAGCTTTTTTGCGATCTCTTGCATAGTTAAGGTCTATATCTTTACGCTTATTTTCGAAAGCTTTGTATGCTTTTGCTCTGATGTCTTCTTATTCTTGGCATTGATTGTAAAGGTTTTTTGCATTGTTTAAGATTGCTTTTCCTTCGTCTATTTTTGTGGTGTTGTAGCCTAATGCTTCCATTAAGGGTTTGATAACCGGATTGGTTTCTACGTTTTGTAATGCAATTCTGCTAGTTTCTAAAATTTCTGTTTGTGAACGTGTGTTTTTTAGTCCCATGATAATTTACTTAAGTTAATATTAGATTTCTCTTTCATGTGTAAGGATACAATTGGTTTGATTAAGCTTGCAAACACCTTGCGTAGGTTTCCTTACAATTTAAAAATAATAACATTTTATTATTTAATATTTACTTTGTTGATAAGTGTATTTACTTTGTTAATAAGAGGCTTTACATTTTGGTTAAGTGGACTTACATTTTGCTTGCGTGAGCTTACATTTTGGTTGCGCGGACTTACATTTTAGTTGTGTGGACTTGCATTTTAATTATGCAGACTTACATTTTGATTAAGCGGGGTTACATTTTGCTTGTGGAGGGTTGCAAATGGGTTTTGGGTTTTGAGTTTTTAGTTTTTAGTTTTGAGTTTTGAGTTTTTAGTTGTTAGTTGGGATTCCTCTTCGTTCGTTCCTCTTTCTGTTGGAATGACATTGGGTGTTAGCAGTTGTTATTTTTTTAACCATTGAAATCCGTGAATATTAAATTTACCATGTTCTTTTAAATTAAGTTCTATTGAGGTAGAATATGGGAAACCTCGAAAATCAGTTTCTTGTATTGTTATTTTCTTTAAATTCTTTTTTTCGCTAAATCTAATTTCTTTAAATCCGTTTCCAATAGAGTCTTGAATAATTATCATAGATGTATTCAAAGGTTCCTTGAACTCAAATGGTTTGGTTAAGGGATGATTCATAACGATTATTATTCTATTAGGATTTAAATTAATAGTTGGATTTAGTTTATTGCCAAAAGTAAATTCAATTTTATTTCCGCCATTTTTTTCCAATTTATCGAAATCATAATTTGGGTAATCCGTTGAGATTAGCTTAGATTGAGAAATTCTAAAAAAAGTATCAGTCCAAAAACTTCCGGTTAAGTTCTGCTCGAGAATTACTCTGGCTTCATTTTCAGATAATCCGTATTTTATGAGGTCTTGAATACTCGGTTTTGCTTCTTCATTAGGTGAATGAGAAAGACAAATTATATCATAATTTTGATTTTCAGCGAGATTATCTTTTAGCCTATAAGTTATTTTATAAACTAGAATCGATAATCCGATGGCGATAAAAATTATAAAAAGATGTTGAGTATTAAATTTACTTTGAGATTTAGTTAGTAGGAATAGATTAGCAATATTAACTCCGATTAGCCAACATATTTGGAAAGGAAAGCTAATTGCACCAATCCAAGGACCAAAAACAAGCCATAAAATTAGAATGAAAAGAAAGGTTTGTATAATGGAAAAAATGATTGATAGTATAAAACCGAAAAAGTAATGTACTTTTTCAAATGCTTTTTGATAAAGTCCAATTATTGATATGGAAAGCAATGATAAGATGAATGAATAAAAAGTGAAAGGTAAAATATCTCCTTTACCAAATCCGTCGTTCGATTCGACATAAAACCAAGCAATTAAACTTGAGATAATTGTTAATATTAAAATGTATATAATTTTCTTCAAGGCAATTAATTGGTGCTGACGGTTTTTGGTATGATTTGTTAAGGGTTTAAGCTATAAATTTAGTGAATAATACTGAGTAGAAAGTCTGTGAGTTTTTTTTTAAGTAGGCTAGAACTAGTAATTAATTTTATATGGTGTTAGCTGCCGACATTAATTTTACTCATTCCAAATCTTTCTGATTCATTCCATACCTTATCTACTCTCAAAGAATCATTCCATAGTAATTCCCCCGTTTCTTTATCTATTAAAGAAGTTGCTGCGATATCTTTTATTGTAAGGCTACCATTTAGATTCTCCGCAATAACTTCGAAGCAAACTGAACTGATTAACTCTAATTTACCATCTGCAGATTCCTTTTTTAATACAATGTTTAGATCATTCTTCGATTGCATACTTGGGTATAACAACCCATCTGATTCTTCATAACTTGTTATAGTTTCAGTTATAGCTGTACTAAGTGGATACCATTTTTTATCAGGCTTCGTAAATTCATCACTAAGAAATTTATGTATGGTGTGATAATTTTTGACACCATTTTCATTTAAACCCATATTAAAAAGAATTTCATCTTTTACTACCTTCGAATTTTTTTCAGCTGAACTTATAAACTGAACATTTAATTCTGAATCAGCCTTAATTCCAATTTTTGAAATAGTTACATTATCACCCTTTTTTAATTGCATTTCAAACAAAGTTGTTCTAGGTAACTGAGAAATGTACATTTTTGACTCTCCGCTTCTATTTGCACGACCAACTTCCTTAACAAACTCCTCCCTAGGATACCAAACATCTTCTATGTTATTAAAAAAGTTTCTACCTTCATTTTTCCTAGCTCTATAAAAGTGTCCAGTATTTCTTTTTAAACATTGAAATGGACAGTTAGTAGTAATGTCATTTACTTCTTCAACTAAAATATCAACAGAAGCCCCTTCTGTTACAAGTCTTTCCCATCTTTCAAGTTTTGTTTTTAAATCTGCAAAAGAAGTTTGATTTAAGTTATCAATATACTTATTCATTTCAGGTCCTTTAATTTGTTTACAGGTAACTCTTTATATAAGAATCGATTCTTATTTTACGTTGTTGTATAAGCTTTGTTGAGTTGTTTAAGTAGTGAATTTAGTAAATAAAACACGAACCAAGAAAGCCCCAAAGGACTTTCGTAAATTGGCTTTTACCAGCAATTTTTTTTATACGTCTTAATTTTGTCTTTTAATACATTTGATAATAAATCAGAAAGAATAAAAGAGAGAATTAAGGTTAATATATACGGTGAAGCTTTCGACTTCGACAACATTGATAATCCTCTCTCTTTTCTACTAAAAATCACGTTCAGTTCTGTGAGACCTAGATCTCGATTTCAAGTTGTTGTGAGTAAAAGTAGGTTATTCTTTCATAAATCATTTCTTATGAATAAATATAATGAAACTTTTGGAATTGACATCAGTAAAGACGTTTTTGATGTTTATGGAAGTACAAGTGGTCATGATCAATTTAAAAATGATGAATTAGGGTTTAAAAGGTTCTTAAAAAGTCTGCCTAAAAACTCATTAGTCATTATGGAAGCAACAGGTTATTACCATTACAGATTAGCTCAGTTTTTATACAAGCAAAGCATTTTTGTATCGGTTGTAAATCCTTTATCAGTCAAACGTTTTATCCAAATGAAATTAGCCAAAGTAAAGACGGATAAAAGTGATGCTAAGGCTATTTGTGAATATGGAAGCATTAATGAAGTTCCATTGTATACCGCTCTTACCAATGTTCAGAGTGAGTGTTTACAGTTGTTTAGATTATTAGATAGTGATCTTAAAAAACGCACAGCTGTTAAGAATAAAATCCACGGAGAAGAAGTTTTAGGGATTCCCTCTAAGTGGGTTTATCGTTCTTTAAAACGAACTAAAAAACATTTAGATAAAGAGATTCTAGGAATCGAAACAAAAGTACTTTCGTTAGTAAAAAAAGAGCAACAAGCACAGTTAACATTGCTAACTAGTATTCCAGGAATAGGGTTGAAAACGGCATTGTTTTTAATTGTAATTACTGATGGATTTAGGAAGTTTGAAACAGCTTCACAATTATGTAGTTATGTAGGAATTACTCCAACGATAAGAGTATCTGGCAGTAGTGTACGAGGTAGAAGTCGAATAAGTAAGGTTGGAAATAGGAAGTTACGCATGAATACATTCCATTTGAATGTCTATAATCTTAGCTCTTAAAATATCAAGGTGTTTATTTACTGAACAAGCTTCTTCAGATTGTCCTTTCATTTTTCCTGCTTCTGCGGACCATTTAGCCGCTGTGACATTTCTACCGATACTAAATTCGATTCTTTTTCCATTGATAGTAATGCGTGTGTAAATTGGAAATTTCCCTTTAGCATTGATTCTTGCTCTCTTTGCATAAAAGAGAATTGACGTTTTTGTTTTAATTTTGGCAACCTTTTATATTCATATTAAATTTAAAGTAACACCTAATTCAACGCAAGATGTACGTTTTTTGAACTAGTTTTATCACAAGTTTAACTCTCTGTATCCTTATTGAATAAAGGGCTAGCGAAAAATTCGGGGACCTATTTTTTGTAATAAGTATAGGTCCCCTAATTGGACACCTTTTTTATACGATTTAATGAATATTATGGGTTTTGTGGAAAAGTAAAAACCCTATAAACGTAATGTTTATAGGGTTTTGTTGAGAATTGTGATTCTCTAAGCGGAGAAAGAGGGATTCGAACCCCCGGACCTGTTACAGTCAACAGTTTTCAAGACTGCCGCATTCGACCACTCTGCCATTTCTCCAGAAGTCTCATCAGGTATTCCCTGAATGCGGCTGCAAATATAGAAAGCTTTTTTTATTTTTTAAAACAAAATCTCTATTATTTTTTATTTTTTTTGAATATCATCATATACATTGTATATCTATCTAAAAATCAAGGACTACAAACATTTTATATTGTTTAGGTATAATTCAAAAATTCATAAAAATACTTTTCTTGTATAGCAGTTTAGTATATTTGCTAGCATTATTCTAATATTTATATTATGTCATTTAATTCTTTTGGAAATTTATTGAAAGTAACAACCTATGGAGAATCCCATGGAATTGCCATTGGTGGAGTTATCGATGGATTTCCTGCCGGATTAGAAGTAGATTTTGAAGCCATTCAAGAAGAATTAAATAGACGTAAACCTGGACAATCTAAAATTGTTACCCAGCGTAAAGAACCAGATACTGTTGAATTTTTATCAGGAATTTTTGAAGGAAAAACAACGGGTACTTCTATTGGATTTATCATTAGAAATACAAATCAAAAAAGTAAAGATTACAATCACAATACAAATGTGTATAGGCCTTCTCATGCTGATTACACTTATGATCAAAAATATGGTTTAAGAGATTATAGAGGTGGTGGAAGAAGTTCTGCACGAGAAACTGCTAACTGGGTGGTTGCTGGAGCATTAGCAAAACAACTTATTTCTGACATAAACATTAATGCTTTTACTTCATCTGTTGGAGCTGTTTTTATAGATAAACCTTATCAAAATTTAGATTTTTCTAAGACAGAAAGTAATATTGTTCGTTGTCCGGATGAAGCTTCTGCTGAGAAAATGATTAACAGAATACAAGAAATTAGAAAAGCTGGAGATACAATTGGAGGAACCATTACTTGTGTTGCTCAAAATGTACCTGTTGGTTTAGGAGAACCTATTTTTCAGAAATTACATGCACAATTAGGTAGTGCAATGTTATCTATAAATGCTGTAAAAGGTTTTGAATTTGGAAGCGGTTTTTGTGGTGCAAAAATGAAAGGTTCAGAACACAATGATATTTTTAATGCTGATGGTTCTACTCAATCTAATTTGTCTGGAGGAATTCAAGGAGGAATTAGTAATGGAATGGATATTTATTTTAGAGTAGCTTTTAAACCTGTTGCCACTATAATGAGTTCTCAGCAAACTATAAATTCTGAAAACGAGATTACAGAAATAACAGGGAAAGGAAGACACGATCCTTGTGTTGTTCCAAGAGCCGTACCAATTGTAGAAGCAATGACTGCTTTGGTTTTGGCTGATTTTTATTTACTAAATAAAACAAGAACTATATAAAAATAAAAAAAGCGAAACTTCTAAGTTTCGCTTTTTTTTTATGCTTGTCCTGTAGGACCAAAATTCATTGGAATTGGAGGTTGTTCATAATCTTTTATTTCTCCATATTGTTGCTCAAATTTTCGAACATTATCTGCTAAAGCTTTTGTAAGTCTTTTTGCATGTTGTGGAGTTAAAATAATTCTAGATTTAACTTTTGCCTTTGGAACACCAGGCATTATATTAATAAAATCTACAATAAATTCTGACATTGAATGATTAATAATTGCTAAATTAGAATAGGTTCCTTCAGCAACTTCTTGATCTAATTCAATATTTAATTGTCCGTCTTTGTTTTGATTTTCTTCCATAAGAATATATTTTAAAAAGAAAAGCCTCTAAAAAATTAGAGGCTTTTAATATAAATTAAAAACTTTGTTCTATTTCGTCTTTAGGACCAACTATAATATGATCATAAGCTCTCATACCTGTACCAGCTGGTATTTTCTTACCAACAATTACATTTTCTTTTAATCCTTCTAAGGTATCAATTTTACCACTTACAGCAGCCTCGTTTAATACTTTTGTAGTTTCTTGGAAAGAAGCTGCAGAAATAAACGATTTTGTTTGAAGTGATGCTCTTGTAATACCTTGTAAAACTTGTTCAGCTGTAGCTGGTTTTGCATCTCTTGCAGTAACTAAGTTTTGATCATTTCTTCTTAATAAAGAATTTTCATCTCTTAATTGACGTGCAGAAATAATTTGACCTGCTTTTAAGTTTTCAGAATCTCCAGCATCTTCAACAACTTTCATTCCATAAATTGCATCATTTTCTTTGATAAAGTCAATTTTATGAATTAGTTGATTCTCTAAGAATAAAGTATCTCCAGAATCAATAATCTTAACTTTACGCATCATTTGACGAACTACAACTTCGAAATGTTTGTCATTAATTTTTACACCTTGTAAACGATATACTTCTTGTATTTCATTAACAAGATACATTTGTACTGCAGAAGGTCCTTTAATTCTTAAAATATCAGAAGGAGTTGTTGCTCCATCTGATAATGGCATACCTGCTTTAATAAAGTCATTTTCCTGAACTAAAATCTGATTAGAAAGTTTTACTAAATACTTACTAATATCTCCTGTTTTAGATTCAACAATAATTTCTCTATTTCCTCTTTTAATTTTTCCGAAAGAAACCACACCATCAATTTCTGAAACTACAGATGGATTAGAAGGGTTACGTGCTTCAAACAATTCTGTTACACGTGGTAAACCTCCAGTAATATCACCTGCTTTACCAGATTTTCTAGGTATTTTCACTAAAGTATGTCCAGATTCAACTTTATCACCATCACTTACCATTAGATGTGCTCCAACTGGTAAACTATAAGAACGTAAAGCATTTCCATCATTATCTTCAATAATTAAAGAAGCAATGATTTTCTTATTTTTAGAATCTGTAATTACTTTTTCTTGAAAACCAGTTTGCTCATCAATTTCAACAGAGAAGTTCATCCCTTGTTCTAAATTGTCAAACTTCACTTTTCCTCCAAATTCAGAAACAATTACTCCGTTAAATGGATCCCATTGACAGATAACATCTCCTTTTTTGATTGATTTTCTTTCTTTATCGAAAATATAAGAACCGTAAGGAATAATATTAGTACTTAATGTAATTCCTGTTTTCTTATCTATAATTTTAATTTCTGCTGTTCTAGAAATAACGATTTCTACATCTTTACCATCATTGTCTTTTCCAACAACAGTACGTAAGTCTTCTATAGCAACTTTACCTTCAAACTTAGCAGTTAATTTATTCTCTTCAGAAATATTACCTGCAACCCCACCAACGTGGAAAGTACGTAATGTTAACTGCGTACCTGGTTCTCCAATTGATTGTGCAGCAATTACACCAACAGCTTCACCAATTTGTACTTTATTACGAGTTGATAAACTTTGTCCGTAACATTTTGCACAAATACCTCTTGCAGATTCACAAGTTAAAGCAGATCTTACTTCAACAGAGTCAATTCCAGAAGCTTCAACTTTATCAGCTAATTGTGATGTGATTGGTTGATTTGCTTCTAATAATAGTTCTTCTGTTAAAGGATGATATACATCTTGTAAAGAAATACGTCCTTCAATTCTATCTGATAAAGATTCTACAATCTCATCATTTTTCTTTAAAGGTGCTACTTCTAATCCTCTTAATGTACCACAATCTTCTTCATTAATAATAACATCTTGAGAAACATCTACTAATCTACGTGTTAAGTAACCCGCATCTGCCGTTTTTAAAGCGGTATCTGCCAATCCTTTACGCGCACCGTGAGTAGAAATAAAGTATTCAAGAATAGATAAACCTTCCTTAAAGTTAGAAAGAATTGGATTCTCAATAATTTCTCCACCACCAGCTGTAGATTTTTTAGGTTTCGCCATTAATCCACGCATACCTGTTAACTGACGAATTTGTTCTTTAGAACCCCTTGCACCAGAATCAAGCATCATGTATACCGAGTTGAAACCTTGTTGATCTTCACGTAAACGTTTCATAGATAATTCAGTTAAATCATTATTGGTTCTACCCCAAATATCAATTACCTGATTGTAACGCTCTTTTTGCGTTAACATACCCATGTTATAATTACCTACAATTGCATCAACTTCTTTATTAGCTGCATCAATCATAGATTGTTTTTCTTTAGGAATAATAATATCCCCTAATGAGAATGATAAACCACCTTGAAAGGCAAATTTATATCCCATATTTTTTATCTGATCTAAGAAATCTCCTGTTGTAGGAATATCTGTTGCTTTTAAAATAGCACCGATAATTCCACGTAAATTTTTCTTAGTTAATACCTCATTAATATAACCAGCAGCAGGAGGAACAACTTCATTAAATAAAACTCTACCAACAGTAGTTTTTATAATTTTAGTTACTTGTTCTCCATTTTCATCTAAATCTTGCGTTCTAACGTTAATAGAAGCATTTAAGTCTACCATTTCTTCGTTAAAAGCAATAGTTACTTCTTCTGGTGAATAAAAAGTTAATCCTTCTCCTTTAATTTTCACTTCTGGAGTAGAGATTCTTTCTTTAGTCATATAGTATAAACCAAGTACCATATCCTGAGAAGGTACCGTTACTGGAGCACCATTTGCAGGGTTTAAGATATTGTGAGAAGCTAACATTAATATTTGTGCTTCTAAAATAGCTTCTGGTCCTAATGGTAAGTGAACCGCCATTTGATCCCCATCAAAATCGGCATTAAAGGCTGTACACACTAATGGGTGTAATTGTATTGCTTTACCTTCAATTAATTTTGGTTGAAATGCTTGTATACCTAGTCTGTGTAAAGTAGGAGCCCTGTTTAATAAAATAGGGTGTCCTTTAATTACGTTTTCTAAAATATCCCAAACAACTGGTTCTTTTCTATCTATTATTTTCTTTGCAGATTTTACTGTTTTTACAATTCCTCTTTCAATTAATTTTCTAATTACAAAAGGTTTGTAAAGTTCAGCTGCCATATCTTTAGGGATACCACATTCTGAAAGTCTTAATTCTGGTCCAACAACAATTACAGAACGTGCAGAATAATCAACACGTTTTCCTAATAAATTTTGACGGAAACGTCCTTGTTTACCTTTTAATGAATCTGATAAAGATTTTAAAGGTCTGTTAGATTCTGTTTTTACAGCAGATGATTTACGTGTGTTATCAAATAATGAATCTACAGATTCTTGTAACATACGTTTTTCATTACGTAAAATAACTTCAGGAGCTTTTATTTCAACCAATCTTTTTAAACGATTGTTTCTAATAATAACTCTTCTATATAAATCATTTAAATCTGAAGTAGCAAAACGACCTCCATCTAATGGAACTAAAGGACGTAATTCTGGTGGAATTACAGGTATCGCCTTCATAATCATCCATTCTGGATTATTCTCTCTATTCTTTTGAGAATCTCTAAATGCTTCAACAACATTTAAACGTTTTAACGCTTCTGTTTTACGTTGCTTAGATGTTTCTGTATTTGCTTTGTGTCTTAATTCAAAAGATAAAGATTCTAAATCAATACGAGCTAATAAATCAATTAAACACTCAGCTCCCATTTTAGCGATAAACTTATTTGGGTCTTCATCATCTAAATATTGATTTTCTTGTGGTAATTCATCAACAATATCTAAGTATTCTTCTTCTGTTAAGAAATCCATTTTTTGTAATGGTTCTCCTTCTACATTTTTAGCAATACCTGGTTGAATTACTACGTAACGTTCGTAGTAAATAATCATATCTAACTTTTTAGATGGCAAACCTAAAAGGTATCCCATTTTGTTAGGTAATGATCTAAAGTACCATATATGAGCAACTGGTACCACTAAATTAATGTGACCAACTCTATCTCTACGTACTTTTTTTTCTGTTACTTCTACACCACATCGATCACAAACGATTCCTTTGTAGCGAATTCTTTTGTACTTTCCACAAGCACATTCATAATCCTTTACAGGACCGAATATACGCTCACAAAATAAACCATCTCTTTCTGGTTTGTGTGTACGATAATTTATTGTTTCTGGTTTTAAAACTTCACCTTTAGAAATTTCTAAAATAGCTTCTGGTGATGATAAACCAATTGAGATTTTATTAAACTTTTTTACAGTGTACTTCTCTTGTTTTCTTGCCATGGTAATGGATTCGAATTAAAATTGTAAAAATGGCCTCAATTGAGACTTATAAATAAATGATTATCAGAAGTAAGCTTTAAAAACTTACTTCTGATATCAATTTCTGTTATTCTTCTAATCTAACGTCTAAACCTAAACCTTTCAGTTCGTGCATTAATACGTTAAAAGATTCTGGTAAACCTGGTTCTGGCATAGTTTCACCTTTTACGATTGCTTCGTAAGTTTTAGCTCTACCCATTACATCATCTGATTTTACAGTTAAGATTTCTCTTAAGATACTTGATGCACCATATGCTTCAAGTGCCCATACTTCCATCTCTCCAAAACGTTGACCACCAAATTGAGCTTTACCTCCTAATGGTTGTTGTGTAATTAATGAATAAGGACCGATAGAACGCGCATGCATTTTATCTTCAATCATGTGTCCTAATTTAATCATATAAATAACACCTACCGTTGCTGGTTGATCGAAACGTTTTCCAGTTCCTCCATCATATAAATATGTATGACCAAATCTTGGTACGCCCGCTTCATCTGTATATTCATTAATTTGATCTAAAGATGCTCCATCAAAAATTGGTGTTGCATATTTTTTATCTAATTTTTGACCTGCCCAACCAAGAACAGTTTCATAGATTTGACCAATATTCATACGAGATGGTACACCTAAAGGATTTAAAACGATATCTACTGGAGTTCCGTCTTCTAAGAAAGGCATGTCTTCTGCTCTAACAATACGAGCAACAATACCTTTATTACCGTGACGACCCGCCATTTTATCTCCTACCTTTAGTTTACGTTTTTTAGCAATATAAACCTTAGCTAGTTTTAAAATACCTGCTGGTAATTCATCTCCTACAGAAATAGTAAACTTTTGACGACGTAAAGAACCTTGTAAATCATTTACTTTAATTTTGTAGTTGTGAACTAATTCACCTACTAAATCATTTAATTCTTTATCTGTTGTCCAAGAACCTGTTAAGTGTACATAATCATCAACAGAGTTTAACATTTTAAGTGTGTATTTTTTACCTTTTGGTAAAACTTCTTCACCTAAATCATTAAAGACTCCTTGAGATGTTTTTCCGCTAATTAAAGTGAATAATTTTTCAATTAATTCGTCTTTTAATCCTTCGAATTTAGAAACAAAAGATGATTCTAAAGTAGCTACTGCTTCTTTATCTCTTAATCTTTTGTTCTTATCTTTTACAGCTCTCTTGAATAATTTCTTATCAATTACTACACCTCTTAATGATGGAGAAGCTTTTAATGATGCATCTTTTACATCACCTGCTTTGTCACCAAAAATTGCACGTAATAATTTTTCTTCTGGAGTTGGATCAGATTCTCCTTTTGGTGTAATTTTACCAATTAAGATATCACCAGGATTTACTTCTGCTCCAATTCTAATCATTCCATTTTCATCTAAATCTTTGGTAGCTTCTTCAGAAACGTTAGGGATGTCATTAGTTAACTCTTCAGTTCCTAATTTTGTATCTCTTACGTCTAAAGAATACTCATCAATATGAATAGATGTAAATATATCTTCACGAACAACTTTTTCAGAAATTACAATCGCATCCTCAAAGTTATACCCTTTCCAAGGCATAAAGGCTACTTTCATATTTCTTCCTAAAGCTAATTCTCCTTTTTGTGTTGCATAACCTTCACAAAGAACTTGTCCTTCTTCAACTCTATCACCTCTTTCTACAATTGGTTTTAGGTTGATATTTGTTCCTTGATTGGTTTTTCTAAATTTAATTAAGTTGTAAGAAACTTCATCAGATTCAAAACTTACAAGTTTTTCTTCTTCAGTTCTGTCGTACTTAATTGTAATTTTATTAGCATCTACATAAGTAACAACTCCTGCTCCTTCTGCATTGATTAAGATACGAGAATCTTTTGCAACTCTACGCTCTAAACCTGTACCAACAATAGGTGATTCTGGTCTTAATAATGGAACTGCTTGACGCATCATGTTAGATCCCATCAGTGCTCTATTGGCATCATCATGTTCTAAGAACGGAATTAAAGATGCTGAGATAGAAGCAATTTGATTTGGGGCAACATCCATATAATTAATCTGATCTGGATTAACAACAGGGAAATCTCCTTCTTCACGTGCAATAACTCTATCTAAAACAATAGTCCCATCTTCTTTTAATTCTAAATTAGATTGGGCAATTTTCATACCTTCTTCTTCTTCAGCACTTAAATAAATTGGTTCTTCAGGTGCAACAATACCGTTATCCACTTTTCTATATGGAGTCTCAATAAATCCTAAATTATTCACTTTTGCAAAAACAGAAAGTGAAGAAATTAAACCAATATTTGGTCCCTCTGGAGTTTCAATTGGACATAAACGACCATAATGTGTATAGTGAACATCACGTACCTCAAAACCAGCTCTTTCTCTTGATAAACCACCAGGTCCAAGGGCAGATAATCTACGCTTGTGCGTAATCTCTGCTAATGGATTGGTTTGATCCATAAACTGAGATAATTGGTTGGTTCCAAAGAATGAGTTAATTACCGATGATAATGTTTTAGCATTAATCAAATCAATAGGAGTAAACACTTCATTGTCACGTACATTCATACGTTCACGAATGGTTCTAGCCATACGAGCTAAACCAACACCAAATTGACCTGCTAATTGTTCACCAACAGTTCTTACACGTCTATTAGATAAGTGATCAATATCATCAACTTCTGCTTTAGAGTTGATTAATTCGATTAAATATTTAATAATCGTAATAATATCTAATTTGGTTAATACTTTTTGATCAATAGGTTCATTTAACTGAAGTTTAGTGTTCATTCTAAAACGTCCAACTTCACCTAAATTATATCTTTGTTCAGAAAAGAATAACTTATCTATAATTCCTCTTGCAGTTTCCTCATCTGGCGGTTCTGCATTACGAAGTTGTCTATAAATATGCTCTACTGCTTCTTTTTCAGAATTGGTAGGATCTTTCTGTAAAGTATTATGAATAATAGCATAGTCTGCCATATCGTTATCTTCTTTATGAAGTAAAACGGTTTTAGCACCTGCATCTATTATTTCATCAATATGTTCTTTTTCTAAAATTGTATCACGATCAAAAATGATTTCATTTCTTTCGATAGATACAACTTCTCCAGTATCTTCATCCACAAAATCTTCATGCCAAGTTTTTAAAACTCTAGCAGCTAATTTGCGACCCAATACTTTTTTTAATCCAGCTTTAGAAACTTTAACTTCTTCTGCAAGGTCAAATATCTCTAAAATATCTTTATCTCTTTCAAAACCGATGGCTCTGAACAACGTTGTTACTGGTAATTTTTTCTTTCTATCAATATAAGCATACATAACTTGATTGATATCGGTAGCAAACTCAATCCAAGATCCTTTAAAAGGAATAACTCTTGCTGAGTATAATTTTGTACCATTTGCGTGGAAAGATTGCCCAAAGAATACACCAGGTGATCTGTGTAATTGAGAAACTACCACACGCTCTGCACCATTGATTACAAAGGTACCAGAGTTTGTCATATAAGGGATTGTACCAAGATATACATCTTGAACAATAGTTTCGAAATCTTCGTGTTCCGGATCAGTACAGTATAGTTTTAGACGTGCTTTTAAAGGCACACTATGTGTAAGACCTCTTTCTATACATTCTTGAATGGAATATCTCGGAGGATCTACAAAGTAGTCTAAAAATTCTAAAACGAATTGATTTCTTGTATCTGTAATTGGAAAGTTATCCATGAAGGTTTTGTACAAACCTTCTTCACCTCTTTCTTCTGCCTTAGTTTGAAGTTGGAAAAAATCTTGGAAAGATTTTACCTGAATATCCAAAAAGTCTGGATATTCCTTAATCATTTGAGAAGATGCGAAGTTGATTCTTTCAGTAGTGTTTTTCGTTGCCAAAAGAGAATATTTTTTTGATTAAAATCTGAATTAAAATAAAGAACGAATATATACACAAAATGGTTTAGGTCTAAAAACAATGTTCTTAGTACCTAAACCTAAATTTGTTTTCCCGTTTCGAATAACACGAAATCGGGAGTAAAAGCTTACTTAAGCTCTACTTCAGCTCCAGCTTCTTCTAAAGATTTTTTAAGACCTTCAGCCTCATCTTTAGTTACACCTTCTTTTACTGCTGCAGGAGCGCTATCTACGATACCTTTAGCTTCTTTTAATCCTAAACCTGTTAATTCTTTAACTAATTTTACTACTGCAAGTTTAGAACCACCTGCTGCTGTTAAAATTACGTCAAATTCAGTTTGCTCATCTGCTGCTGCTTCACCACCTGCTGCTGGTCCTGCTACTGCAACTGCTGCTGCTGCTGGCTCAATACCATACTCATCTTTTAAAATAGTAGCTAATTCATTAACTTCTTTTACTGTTAAGTTAACTAATTGCTCTGCGAAATCTTTTAAATCTGCCATTTTAATTGTTTTTAAAAATTTTGTTTATTATAGTTTATTTGTGCGCGTAATTATTTTTCAGATAATGTTTTGATAATACCTGAAAGTGTTTGACCACCTGACTGTAATGCTGAAATAACATTTTTAGCTGGTGATTGTAATAATCCAATGATATCACCAATAAGTTCTTCTCTAGATTTAATATCTACAAGAGCGTCTAATTGATCATCACCAATGTATACAGATTCTTCTGCAAATGCACCTTTTAATAAAGGTCTATCTTTAGTTTTCTTTCTGAATTCTTTGATTAATTTTGCTGGAGCATTTGCTGCTTCAGAAATCATCATTGAAGTATTTCCTTTTAATACTGATGGTAAGTCTCCAAAATCTTTATCTGAAGCTTCCATTGCTTTTGCAAGTAATGTATTCTTTACAACTGATAACTGAACACCTGCTTTAAAACAAGCTCTACGTAAATTAGAGGTAGTTTGTGCATCTAATCCAGAAATATCTGCTAAATAGATGGTGTTTGTGTCTGCTAATACTGCTGTTAAATCTTGTATTACTTGTGATTTGTCTTCTCTAGTCATAATTATAAGTTTTAACGTATTAAACAGATTTTACCTCAACAGCTATACTAGGACTCATCGTACTAGACATAAAAACGCTTTTTACATACGTTCCTTTTGCTGTTGTTGGTTTCAATTTAATAATTGTTTGGATTAATTCATTTGCATTTTCTTCAATCTTCTTAGCATCAAAAGATACTTTTCCAATTGCTGCATGTACAATACCCGTTTTATCAACTTTAAAATCGATTTTACCAGCTTTTACATCTTGAACTGCTTTTGCAACATCCATCGTTACTGTACCTGTTTTTGGGTTAGGCATTAAACCTCTAGGACCTAAAACTCTTCCTAAGGGACCTAATTTACCCATAACACTAGGCATTGTAATAATTACATCTACATCTGTCCATCCTCCTTTAATTTTTTGAAGGTACTCATCTAATCCAACATAATCTGCACCAGCTGCTGTAGCTTCTGCTTCTTTATCTGGAGTTACTAATGCTAATACTTTTACATCTTTACCTGTTCCATGTGGAAGTGTTACAACCCCACGAACCATTTGATTAGCTTTACGAGGATCTACTCCTAAACGTATTGCTAAATCTACTGATGCATCAAACTTTACATTAGTAATGTCTTTGACTAGCGCTGAAGCTGCTGCTAAATCATAAGATTTAGAGCTATCTACCTTTGCGTAAGCTTCTTTTTGCTTTTTTGTTAATTTTGCCATTTTACTACTTTTTATAAAGTTTATGCTGGTGCATCACCTTTTACTGTTAATCCCATAGAACGTGCTGTACCTGCAATCATACGCATTGCTGAAGCTATTTCAAAGGCATTTAAATCTACCATTTTATCTTCTGCAATCACTTTAATTTGATCCCAAGTAACTGATGCTACTTTCTTTCTGTTTGGTTCTCCTGAACCTTTTTTAATTTTGGCCGCTTCTAGTAACTGAACTGCTGCAGGAGGAGTTTTTACAAGAAAATCAAATGATTTATCTTTGAAAACAGTAATAACAACCGGTAAAACTTTACCTTGTTTGTCTTGCGTTCTTGCATTAAACTGTTTACAGAACTCCATAATGTTAACACCAGCAGCACCTAAAGCGGGTCCAACCGGCGGCGATGGATTCGCTGCGCCTCCCCTTACTTGTAACTTAACTACTTTACTAACTTCTTTTGCCATTTTAAAAATGTTTAATGATTTATTTTAAGTTGGAAGCCAAAAAATAAATCGATATAAATATATATTTGTGTAACAATTATATCTTTTCTACTTGCATATAACTTAACTCTAAAGGTGTTTTTCTTCCGAATATTTTCACCATTACTTCAAGTTTACGCTTTTCTTCATTTACTTTTTCAATAGTTCCGTCAAATCCATTAAAAGGACCATCTACAACTTTTACAGTTTCTCCTATGTCAAAAGGAATTGCAATATTTTCATCTTGAATAGAAAGTTCATCAACTTTTCCTAACATTCTGTTTACTTCAGATTTCCTCATAGGAACAGGTTCACCACCTTTTGTTTCTCCTAAGAATCCTATCACACCAGTAATTCCTTTAATTACGTGAGGCACTTCTCCAGAAAGGTTTGCCTCTACCATAATATAACCAGGAAAGTAAACTCTTTCTCTGTTAACTTTTTTACCGTTTCTTATTTGAATCACTTTTTCTGTTGGAACGATAACTTGACTAACATAGTCTGAAAGACCAACTCTAGAAATTTCAGTTTCTATATAAGCTTTTACTTTATTTTCTTGTCCTCCAATGGCTCTTACAACATACCATTTCATTACTGAATCAGCCATAATTTCTAATTAAAATAATTTAAAAAAGTTATCTAATCCAGTTTGAAAAACATAATCTATACCCGCTACAGCTAATGCAAACAAAATTGTAAAAACAGCAACAGTTACAGTTGTTTTTTGCGCTTCTTCTTTGGTTACCCACGTCATGTGGTTGTTTAACTCGAAAAAAGAATCTTTGATATATTGAATAAAGTTCATCTTACTTTTATGTTTTTGTTGCACGGATTGAGGGACTCGAACCCCCGACACCTGGTTTTGGAGACCAGTGCTCTACCAACTGAGCTAAACCCGTATCGTATTCACTGATAAAGGCATCCCGTAAAAACGGGACACCCTTTTAATTTATTATTAATAAACTAATAAAAATTAGTCTAATAATTCAGTTACCTGACCTGCTCCTACAGTTCTACCACCTTCACGGATAGCGAAACGTAAACCAACATTTAATGCAATTGGTTGAATTAAATCTACAGTAATTGTTAAGTTATCTCCTGGCATAACCATTTCAACTCCATCAGGTAAATTAATAGTACCTGTTACATCTGTAGTTCTTACATAGAACTGAGGACGATAGTTGTTATGGAACGGAGTGTGACGCCCACCTTCTTCTTTTTTAAGAACATAAACCTCTGCTTTAAATTTTGCATGAGGAGTTACAGAACCTGGTTTACAGATTACCATACCTCTTTTAATATCTTCTTTTGCAATACCTCTTAATAAGATACCTGCATTATCTCCAGCTTCACCTCTATCTAAGATTTGACGGAACATTTCAATACCAGTAATAGTAGAAGACATTTTTTCAGCTCCCATACCAATAATATCAACAACATCTCCTGTATTTGCAATACCCGTTTCAATACGACCAGTTGCTACAGTACCACGACCAGTAATAGAAAATACATCTTCAACTGGCATTAAGAAATCTTTATCAACTTCTCTTAAAGGCTCTTCAATCCAAGCATCACAAGCTGCCATTAATTCTAATACAGTATCTACCCATTTTTGCTCACCATTTAAAGCTCCTAAAGCAGAACCAGAAACTACAGGACCATTATCTCCATCATACTCATAGAAAGATAACAATTCTCTTACTTCCATGTCAACCAATTCTAAAAGCTCCTCATCATCAACCATATCAACTTTGTTTAAGAAAACAACGATACGTGGAATACCAACTTGACGACCTAATAAAATATGCTCTCTAGTTTGAGGCATTGGTCCATCCGTTGCAGCAACAACTAAAATTGCACCGTCCATTTGAGCAGCACCAGTAACCATGTTCTTTACGTAATCCGCGTGACCTGGACAGTCAACGTGAGCGTAATGACGATTAGCAGTTTGATACTCTACGTGAGAAGTGTTAATTGTAATACCTCTTTCTTTTTCTTCTGGAGCATTATCAATCTGATCAAAAGATCTAGCTTCAGAGAATCCTGCATCAGCTAATACTTTAGTAATAGCCGCAGTTAAAGTTGTTTTACCGTGATCTACGTGTCCGATAGTACCAATGTTTAAGTGTGGTTTCGAACGGTCAAAAGTTCCTTTTGCCATAATTATTAATTTTAATTCTTAGTTTAAATATATTTAGTGTCTAATAATACGTATTAAATGAGCCAGCGATGGGACTTGAACCCACGACCTCATCCCTACCAAGGATGCGCTCTACCAACTGAGCTACACCGGCTTGTTGATAATTTTGAGCGAAAGACCGGGTTCGAACCGGCGACATTCAGCTTGGAAGGCTGACGCTCTACCAACTGAGCTACTTTCGCAATAATATATAAATTGTGGGGAGAGCAGGATTCGAACCTGCGAAGACGTAGTCAACGGAGTTACAGTCCGTCCTCGTTGGCCGCTTGAGTATCTCCCCTTTAATTTACTATGTTAATGAACTTATTTTTTTTTATTCTTTTGAGCCGATAGAGGGACTCGAACCCACGACCTGCTGATTACAAATCAGCTGCTCTAGCCAGCTGAGCTACATCGGCTTTTGTTTCAAAAAAACAACCCGCTATTTCTAACGGATTGCAAATGTATAAAGTTTTTTTATATTCTAAAACTTTTTGTAATTATTTTTTCATTTTTTTTTCATTTTTATGAAATTAATGAATCTCTATGCTTTTCTTTAGACCTTTTTAGTTGTCTTTTTAAATTATCTACAGCAGCATTAACGCCTTCTTCAAAGGTTTTAGCCTCTCTTTTTACGATTAATTCACTTCCTGGTATATTAATTTTAACTTCTGTAATTTTATTTTCTTTATCGCTTGTGTTTTGAACTTTTAAAAAAACTTCGGCATCTACTATCTTATCATGGTACTTTACCAATGATTCTACTTTTTTTTCTACAAATTTAATTAATTCGTTGTCTGCATTAAAGTTTACTGATTGTGTGAATACTTTCATACTTCATTCTTTTTTTAAGCCCTTAGGGTGAGCTTGGTTATACACTTTTTTAATTGCATCAAGACTATTATGTGTATAGACTTGAGTGGAAGCTAAAGACGAATGCCCTAGCAATTCTTTAACTGAATTTAAATCTGCCCCTTCATTTAAAAGGTGAGTTGCAAAAGAATGCCTTAAAATATGTGGACTCTTTTTCTCCTTTGAAGAGACATGACCAAAATAAGAATTTATAATTCTGTAAACAAGAGTTTCGTATATTTTATTTCCTTTCTCTGTAATAAACAACTCTTCTATATCTTTTGAAATTTCTTTTTTCTTTTCTAAGTACTTATATAAAGTTTTTACTACCGATTTTAACAACGGAACAAAACGTTCTTTATTACGTTTTCCAAGTACTTTTATTGTGTTATCTGAAAAACTTATATCCTGTTCTTTAATATTGATTAATTCACCCCTTCTTATTCCAGTTGAATAAAATAGCTCCACAATTAATTTATTTCTAATTGATATAAAATCATCTTCTAAGCTCAAATTATTTATGACAGAATTAATTTCTTTAGAAGTAAAAGGCACCTGCACTTTACTTGCAACTTTTAAAGCCTTGTGTTTTGTTAAAGGGTTTACTTCTATCTGTTTTGTTTTTTGCAGAAACTTATAAAACGATTTTAAAGAACTTATTTTTCTATTTATTGTTCTATTAGATATTTTTAAATCTACCAAAGCAACAATCCAGCTTCTAATTTGTGGATAATGCACTTCTAACAAACTCTTTTGCTGGTAAGTTGTTTCTATAAAATCGCTAAATGAAATCAGATCATTCCTATATGCAGTTACCGTATGAACTGAATACTTCTTTTCTAAAGACAAGTAATCTAAAAACGAATTAATCAAGTTACAAATAGTATTTATTCGTAAAATTACAAAAAAAAGCGCATAAAAAAATCTCGCACTAAAATTAGTACGAGATTTATATTTTAAAAATAAGTTATTACTAACCTACTTCTTCTTGTGTTCTTAATCGTTGAACGTAAGACGCTTTAATCATTTGCGCTCTTTTCGCTACAGAAGGCTTCATAAAGTTTTTTCTGCTACGTAGGTTCTTCATTGTCTTTGTACGATCAAATTTTCGTTTGTAACGCTTTAAAGCTCTATCAATGTTTTCTCCTTCTTTTACTGGTATAATTAACATAAGTTGGCACCTCCCTTCATCGTATCTTTATATTTTGAATAGTATTTAAACTATTTGGTTTATTTTTTGGACTGCAAATGTAATTACAAATTATGAATTAAAATTAAAATTTGTAAATTATTTTTAAAGCTCGTAATTGACACCATGTATTCTTACAAAGAACTAAAAAACAAGCACTAAAGTACCATCTTTAAAAACTATGTTGCGGGTTTATACTCCTTATTATCTATGACCATTTTAGCGATAATCTCTTTTAAAATCTCAGAGGTTCCTCCGCCAATAGGCCCTAATCTACTATCTCTAAGTAAACGTGCCATAGGATAATCTTCCATATAACCATAACCACCTAACATTTGTAACGCATCATAAATCACTTCGTCTGCCATTTTGGTAGACAACAATTTAGACATACTTGCTTCTTTTACTACATACTGCCCATCGTTTAAACGTTTTGTAATTGAATAATTATATTCTTTACACATATCTACTCTACTTGCCATTTCAGCAATTTTATGTCTTAAGACCTGAAACTTATCTAAAGATTTTCCAAAAGCAACACGTTCTTGCATGTAACCTACTGCATACTCTACAGCATATTCTGCTCTTGCATGTGCATTGATTCCCATTATTAATCGCTCTAAAGCAAAATGCTGCATGATATAAGGAAAACCTTTTCCTTCTTCACCCATTAAATTTGATACTGGGATTTCTACATTATCAAAAGCGATTTCACCGGTATCAGAAGCTCGCCAACCTAGTTTGTCTAATTTGGTTGCAGAAACTCCTTTTGCAGCTCTATCAACTACAAAAATACTGATTCCTTTGTACTTATCTGAAGGATCTGTCTTTGCAGCAACTATTAAATAATCAGAATAAATTCCGTTTGTTATAAAGGTTTTAGAGCCATTTAAAATATACTTATCTCCCTGTTTGATTGCGGTAGAACGCATTCCAGCAACATCAGATCCACCAAAAGGCTCTGTGATACATAAACACCCAATCATATCGCCCTCTACACTTGGTGTTAAATATTTGTTTTTTATAAAATCATCTCCTTCTTTATTTAAATGTGTCATTGCTAAATATTCGTGTGCCCACATGGCAGCTGCAAATCCGCTAGAATTTACTTTTTGTAATTCCTCTAAAAATATAACTGTATAAAAAAGGTCTAACCCCATTCCTCCAAATTCTTCTGGAGTATTTAATCCAAAATACCCCATTTCTCCAAATTTCTTCCAAATGAAACGTTCAATAGTTCCTGTTTTTTCCCATTTTTCTATGTGAGGGACGACTTCTTTCTGTAAAAAATCTTTAAAGCTTTGACGAAATGCTTCATGTTCTTCAGTAAAATACATACTGTTCATAAGCTAATAAGTGTGTTTGTTGTTTGTTTATTTAGCGACCAAATATAAGACTATTCTCTCATATTTATCTAAAGGAAAACCTTTGATGTTTTTTAACTCTGAAATATCTTGAAGTTCAGCAACCTCATCTCTATAGTTAAAAATTTTCACACATAAATCATAATCTATATATGGGTTTTTAAGTAATTGCTTAAATTTGACCGTATTAACATTTATTTTTTTAATCTGAGGCTTCTCAATTATTTTAAAAGTAGATAACACTTTATTTGCAACTTCTTTTTCTAAACCCCAAACTTCATATAGCTGATATTCAAAAGAAAAACCTTGAAGTTTTTTACGGTATTTTACAATCCGTTCTGACAACTTATCTCCTACACCATTAATAGATTGTAAATCTAAAATAGTTGCTTTATTAATATCTGTTGTTGAAATTTGTTTTTTGGGAAATGACTTTATAATTCGATTAGAAACAATATTTCTTTTAGATTTTTTAGCTTCTAATTGTTTCTTTTGCTTTACCACCCAATCTGGGAATTTAAAATGTGGAGAAATGATTTGCAATAAGCTATCAGAAACTTTAGTTACTTGCTGAAACTCTTCTTTAGAATTGATAAATTGATTTGTTTTTCTAAACTCTAACAATCTATCAATTTCATCTAAAGACATTCCTAATTGTTCTCCCTTATAATCAGTTATGTAATTTGGATTAAAAGGATAAATTTTAGGTTCCCTTTGTTCCTTTTCAATCTTTTGTAAACTATCTATTTGCTTTTGAAAATTTAAAATCTGTGAAGTATCAGTTTCAACAAGATTATCGGTAAAAAAATCTCCAAAAACAATAATTCCTTGCAACAACAAGATCATTAGTAATAAAAAGAAAATCCCATTCCTTTGGTTTTTATTGTACCAGAAATGGGATTTAAATATCTTCATTTGAAGTGTCCTTTTTTTACGCCTTTCTTGCTTTTATAGCAGACATATACTTACTTAACTCTTCTTTAACTTTAGGTGCTAAAATGATTAACCCAATCATATTAGGAACCATCATAGCAAACACCATTGCATCTGAGAAACCAATTACAGAACCTAAACTTGCTGCGGCTCCGACAACTACAAATACACAGAAAATTACTTTATAAGTATATTCCATTTTTTTAGATCTACCAAATAAATAAACCCAACCTTGAAAACCGTAGTAAGACCAAGAAATCATAGAACTAAATGCAAATAAAACTACAGCTACTGTTAACACATAAGGGAACCATGAAATTGCAGATTCAAATGCACCTGAAGTTAATAAAATTGCTTGCGCATCGTTTAGAGAGGCATTTTCTGCCGCCACATTTCCTGTAATAATTAGCACTAAAGCTGTCATTG
Organism: Polaribacter marinus; assembly: GCF_022662535.1. Lineage (GTDB taxonomy): Bacteria > Bacteroidota > Bacteroidia > Flavobacteriales > Flavobacteriaceae > Polaribacter > Polaribacter marinus. Next base: position 165,486 of record NZ_JAKQYM010000001.1, on the reverse strand, counting down.
TACAAACAACAACGGTATCTATAAAAGGCTCTAATAAAGCAACCATCCCTTCACTTGCTGCGTATTTTGTTTTTACTGCAGAATGCGCAATAGATGCAGATCCAATACCAGCTTCATTAGAAAATGCAGCTCTTCTAAAACCTTGCACTAAAACTCCAACGGCACCACCAGCAATTCCTTCTGGACTAAATGCTCCATTAAAAATTTGAGAAAAAGCATTCCCTATCATATCGTAATTTACAAAAATCACAAACAAAGAAGCAGCTACATAAATTGCCACCATAAAAGGAACAATCTTATCTGTTACTTTCGCTATTTTTTTAATCCCTCCAATAATAACAATACCTACAAGAATTGCCATTACCAAACCAAAAGCCCATCCTTTACCATGTAAAAAAGAAACCCCACCTACTGGTGTTGTAATATTTTCGACTAATTGAAAAGCTTGGTTTACCTGAAACATGTTTCCACCTCCAAAAGAACCACCTATTACAAAAATTGCAAATAATCCTGCTAAAATTTTACCTAATGTTTTATTTTTCAATCCTTTTGTTAAGTAATACATAGGACCTCCATAAACAGTTCCATCTGCTTCAATATCTCTATATTTAACCCCTAAGGTACACTCTACAAATTTAGAAGCCATTCCTAAGAACCCTGCAACAATCATCCAAAAAGTAGCTCCTGCACCACCAATAGAAACAGCAATCGCAACTCCTGCTATATTTCCTAAACCTACTGTTGCTGATAACGCAGCAGTTAATGCCTGAAAGTGAGAAACCTCTCCAACATGTCCTTCTATCCTTATAGTATCTGGATTATCTTCTTCATCACTAAATGCTGACTTTGCTATTTCTACATTATGATCTACTCTACCCTCTAAATCATCATATTTACCTCTAACAATATTTATTGAAGTAAAAAAACCTTTAAAGTTTATGAAATTAAAATAAAATGTAAAATATACTGCTCCTAAAATTAACGGAAACAAAACCCAGTAAATACTAATTGTATCTGTAAAGGGTATTTGGTAAAAAATAAGCTCTACGAACCAACCTGTAGCATCTCCGAATGCTTTATCAATTTGTTGATCTAAGCCTTTTTCTTGTGCAAATACTAGTAGTGGTGCTGCTAAAAACAACAACGAAAGAAGTTTTTTCTTCATAATAAATATGATTAGTTTTTTAATTAGTAACTCGCAATATCATAAAAAAATGCCCTTTTAACAACTTTTTCTCAATAAAAGTGATTTTTAGATTAAGCTTCGTTTAAATATTTGTAAATCTTCTTTAAATGATTTTGGAAAAAAACCTAACTCTTTTTTTGTCTTTGATAAATCAAAACCTGTTTTTGCGGGTCTTGCTGCTGTTTGATTTAAAGTAGACGTAGAAATTGGTTTAATTAAGCTTTGATCTAGATTAAAAACAGTAGCAATTTGCTGTGCTATTTGATAAATACTTAAGAGGTTATTTGATGAAACATTAAAAATTCCTTGTGCTTTTTTATCCATAGAAATCTTACATGCCAAAGCCAATTCTTCTACATAAGTTGGCATCCTATACTGATCATCTACAATCGTAATTTCTTTATTCTTTTCTAACATCTCTTTTACCCAGAGCACGATATTGCCTCTACTCATATCAAACACTTTTCCATAAACCAAAATAGTCCTTAAAATTGTAAAACTTATTTTTGATTTTGTTAGAATTTCTTCTGACTTCAATTTTGACAATCCATAATAACTTAATGGATTTGGCGTATCTGTTTCTTTATAATTCCCTTTTTCTCCATCAAAAATAAAATCTGTAGAAAGATGTATTATATGTGAGTTTATTTTTTCTGATACCTGCACTAAAGTTTTTACCACTTCTATATTAAGAGCATCGCATTCTTGTTTATTATTCTCACAAGCATCAACATTTGTCATTGCAGCTGTGTTTATAATAACGTTTGGTTTTATTTCTGTTAATTGCTTTTTCAAAAGCAGCTTATCTGTAATATCAATAGCACAATAATGAAAATCGGTTCTACCACTTCTATTTTTCCCTCTCGAAAAACCAATTACTTCGTATTTATCTTTTTCTTTTAGCAATAAATTTAATAAAGATTGACCTAATAAACCATTACTCCCTGTTATAACTACTTTTACCATTTTAAAACAATTCTCTTAATTTTATAATTTGCTCTGGCCTCCCCAAAACGATTAACTGTGAATCTTTTGTCAATTTACAATCTGCCTCTGGATTTATAACATAATCATTACCAACATTTTTAAAACCAATAACTGTACATCCTGTTTGTCTTCTTAAATCTAAATCTAAGAGTGTTTTATTAAGATATTCTTTAGGCAAATCATTTACTGCTACTTCTTCTAAATTTGCTGTATATTCTCCTTCTATTGTTAGTCTATCTACAAATTCAATAACATCTGGAGTTACCACTAGAGAAGCCATATGATCTCCACCTAATTTATCTGGCATAATAACATTATCTGCACCCGCAATTTTTAACTTACTGTATGAAGACTCGTTAGAAGCTCTACTAATTACTTTACAGTTTTTGTTTAACTGACTTGCAGTTAAAACTACAAATAGATTATCTGCATCAGAAGGCAAAGCCGTTATTAAATTAGCTGCTTTTTTTATTCCCGCCTTTAGTAAAGTTTCATCTAAAGTGGCATCTCCTTCAATATTTAAAATCCCTTCTCCATCTAAACCCAATACCATTTCTTTATTCTTCTCTACAACAACAAACTGTTTTTTATAATTTTTTAATTTTAAAATTGCTTGTTTCCCGTTTCTACCATAACCACATATAATAGTATGATCTTTTAAATGCGCTATTTGTTTTTCCACTTTTTTATGTTTAAAATGTTCAAATAATCTTCCACTAACTAAATACTCTGAAAATGCTGAGATTGCATATCCAAAAACAGTAATACTTGTAAGAATTAAAAAAATTGTAAAAACTTTTTCTTCGGGAGAAAAAGGACGAAGTTCTCCAAAACCAACTGTAGTAACTGTAATTACAGTCATATACATTGCATCAATAAAAGAATAATGAGAAAGCGACATATAGCCAATTGTTCCAACAGCCATGATTGAAACAACGAGTAAAACTGTTTTATTAATTTTTGATTCTAAAATTTTCATAAACTATAAATCAAAAACCGAACTTCTTTTGGTATAAATCATATCTTTTAACCTTAGTAAAAATGCTAATGTTAAATAAAAACCAAAAGACAAACCAACAGTTACAAAAGATATATAAATAAAAAACAATCGAACATTCGTTGCTCTCATACCTAATCTATCTGCAAATCTCGAAGAAACCTGAAATCCATTTCTTTCAAAAAAATGTCTAATATGATCTATCATTGTTATTAAAAATGTATTGCAAGATACTATTTTATCATTTGTTAACCATACATCAATTAAATTAAAATTGGATTGATTAACTTTGCCTTTTTCCGAAAAAAACCACTTTTGAAAGACCAAGAATACTTAGAAGTTTACGGAGCCAGAGCTCATAATTTAAAAAATATTGATGTAAAAATCCCTCGTGAAAAACTTGTTGTTATTACAGGTTTAAGCGGAAGTGGAAAATCTTCATTGGCTTTTGACACGATTTACGCGGAGGGACAAAGACGATATATTGAAACATTTTCTGCCTATGCACGTCAGTTTTTAGGCGGATTAGAAAGACCTGATGTTGATAAAATTGATGGCCTTTCGCCAGTAATTTCTATCGAACAAAAAACCACGAATAAAAGTCCGCGCTCTACAGTGGGTACTATCACAGAAATTTACGATTTTTTAAGATTATTATTTGCAAGAGCAGCAGATGCTTATTCTTACAACACAGGAGAAAAAATGGTGAGTTATTCTGATGAACAAATCAAAGAACTAATTTTAACCGATTTTGCTGATAAAAAAATTGCTGTTTTAGCACCTCTAATTAAATCTAGAAAAGGACATTACCGAGAACTTTTTGAACAAATCTCTAAGCAAGGTTTTTTACGTGTTCGAATAGATGGAGAAATTAAAGAAATAGAAAAAGGAATGAAACTAGATCGTTACAAAACTCATGATATTGAGGTGGTAATTGATCGGTTGGCCATCAATAAATCTTCAGAAAAAAGATTAGAAGAAACTATAAAAACGGCTTTATATTCTGGAAATAACATTATGATGGTTATCGATGTTGATGACAATAACCCTCGTTATTTTAGTAGAGAGTTAATGTGTCCAACAACTGGTATCGCCTATCCAAATCCAGAACCAAACACCTTTTCTTTTAACTCTCCAAAAGGAGCATGTAATAAATGTAATGGATTGGGAATCACAAATGAAATCAACTTAAACAAAGTAATCCCAGACAATACTATTTCTATAAAAAACGGAGGGATTATCCCGCTAGGAGAACAAAAAAATAGTTGGATATTTAAACAATTAGAAAATATTGCAGAACGATATCAATTTAAATTAACAGATGCCATTAAAAACATTCCTAAAGAAGCCTTAGAAGTAATTTTAAATGGAGGAAATGAATCTTTCGAAATAGAATCTAAAACTGTTGGTGTTACTAGAAATTATAAAATTGATTTTGAAGGAATCATCTCATTCATAGAAAATCAATATGCAAATGCAGAAAGCACCTCTATTAAAAGATGGGCCAAAGGTTTTATGGACGAAGTTTCTTGTTCTTCTTGCGGAGGAAAAAGATTAAAAAAAGAAGCCCTTCATTTTAAAATTACCGATAAAAATATTAGTGATTTAGCACAAATGGATGTAACTGAACTTGCCAAATGGTTCAAAAACATTGAAAAAGATTTATCTAAAAAACAACTTACAATTGCTTCAGAAATTCTAAAAGAAATTAGAACTAGAATTCAGTTTTTACTAGATGTAGGTTTAGATTATTTAGCTTTAGATAGAACTTCAAAATCACTTTCTGGAGGAGAAGCACAGCGCATAAGATTGGCGACTCAAATTGGTTCTCAATTAGTTGGAGTTCTCTATATTTTGGATGAACCAAGTATTGGATTACACCAACGAGACAATCAAAAACTAATAGATTCACTTGTAAAATTACGTGATATTGGTAATTCTGTTTTAGTTGTAGAACACGACAAAGACATGATGGAACATGCTGATTTTGTGTTTGACATTGGTCCAGGAGCAGGAAGACATGGAGGAGAAATTGTAAGTTTTGGAACCTTTGAAGAATTAAAAAAACAAAATACCTTAACATCAGATTATTTAACAGGAAGAAGAGAAATTGCGGTTCCTAAAGTACGTAGAGAAGGAAATGGAAAATTCATCAAACTAAAAGGAGCAACAGGAAACAATTTAAAAAATGTTTCTGTAGAGTTTCCTCTTGGTAAGATGATTTGTGTTACAGGAGTTTCTGGAAGTGGAAAATCCACCTTAATAAACGAAACCTTATACCCAATTTTAAACGCACATATATATAGAGGGGTAAAAAAACCGATGCCTTATAAAAAAATTGAAGGTTTAGAACATGTAGATAAAGTAATAGATATTGATCAATCTCCTATCGGAAGAACACCAAGATCAAATCCAGCTACCTACACAGGTACATTTTCTGAAATTAGAAGTTTGTTTGCCAAAACTCCAGAAGCTGCTATTCGCGGTTACAAACCTGGTCGTTTTTCTTTCAATGTAAAAGGAGGACGTTGCGAAACCTGTCAAGGAGGAGGTGTTCGGGTAATAGAAATGAACTTTTTACCAGACGTACAGGTAGAATGTGAAACCTGTCAAGGAAAACGATTTAACAGAGAAACTTTAGAAATAAGGTACAAAGGAAAATCGATTTCTGATGTTTTAAATATGACGATTGAAGACGCTACCAATTTCTTTGAAAACATTCCTAAAATCCATAGGAAATTAAAAACAATTAAAGATGTTGGATTAGGTTATATTACTCTTGGGCAACAATCTACCACACTTTCTGGAGGAGAAGCTCAGCGAATAAAATTAGCATCAGAATTATCTAAAAGAGACACAGGAAACACTTTTTACATTTTAGACGAACCCACAACAGGTTTGCATTTTGAAGATATTAGAGTGTTGATGGAAGTTTTAAATAAACTTGCTAATAAAGGAAATACAGTGTTGATTATTGAACACAATTTAGATGTTGTAAAACTTGCAGATTATATTATAGACGTTGGAATGGAAGGCGGAAAAAAAGGTGGAAAAATACTTTGCACAGGAACCCCAGAAGAAGTAATAAAACATAAAACTAGTTATACCGCTAAATTTCTTAAAAAAGAATTAATTTAGCAAGCTGCTCTTTTTTATAAATAACAGTATAGTATTAAAATTAAAAATTTACAGATTATGACAAATGACGATAGAAAAATTAGAGAAAAATTAAAACAAAAAACCTGGAACGAAATAAAAATTAATGATTCTTGGGCCATTTTTAAAATTATGGCAGAATTTGTAGAAGGTTATGAAAAATTAAGCAAAATTGGTCCTTGTGTATCTATTTTTGGATCAGCAAGAACAAAACCTGAAGACCCTTTTTATAAATTAGCCGAAGAAGTTGCTTTTCAACTTACACAAAATGGTTACGGTGTGATTACAGGAGGTGGACCAGGAATTATGGAGGCTGGTAACAAAGGTGCACACAGAGGAAAAGGAACTTCTGTTGGTTTAAATATAGAACTACCTTTTGAACAACACGATAATCCTTGGATTGACAAAGATAAAAACTTAGAATTTGATTATTTCTTTGTTCGTAAAGTAATGTTTGTAAAATACTCTCAGGGCTTTATTGTTATGCCTGGTGGTTTTGGAACTATGGATGAGTTATTTGAAGCAATCACCTTAATACAAACTAATAAAATAGGACGTTTTCCAATTGTTTTAGTAGGCAGAAAATTTTGGGGAGGCTTATTAGATTGGATAAAAAACACCTTAATAGAAGAAGGCAACATTAGCGAAAAAGATTTAAATCTATTTAGAATTGTAGATACCGCAGAAGAAGCTATAGATCACTTAAATAAATTCTATGCCAAATATAGTTTGAAACCAAACTTCTAGTATGGACATAAAAAACATCACAAAAAAAATATTTTTTTTTTTAATTCTAGTTTGTTCAATTAATTTTCAAGGACAAACTAGAATTAAAGCGATGTTTTACAACTTATTAAATTATACTTCAAATACAGAAAGCCAGAATAGAACACCACATTTAAAAACGATTTTAGATAATGTTCAGCCAGATCTATTTATGGTTTGCGAATTAAAAAACAGTTCCGGATCAGATTATCTTTTTAACAATGCAATTCTTCCTTTCAACAATCACTTTAACAAAGCAACTTTTGAATACGCCCAAAGCGGTGGAAGTTTGCAACAAATGGTGTATTATAATAATGACAAATTAGTTTTAGAAGCAAGTAATATTATCACCACAAGAGTTAGAGACATCAATCACTACACTTTTAAAATAAATACAGAAAACGCAGAAACAAATCCTATAAAAATTGAAGTTTTTGTAACTCATTTAAAAGCTTCTTATGACAGTAGTAACAGACAAAAAAGATTAGAATCTGTAGAAGAGTTTACAAGAGAACTAGAAAGAATACCTGCTAACAGTTATGTTTTATTTGCTGGAGATTTTAATTTTTACACAAGTAATGAAGAAGGTTTTTTAAAAATTATAGATCCCACTAATTTCATTAAAATAACAGATCCAATCAATCGATTGTGTCCTACTTTTCCAAATGATGGAAATGTTTATTATAATACAGAATATGATAATACCTATTTTTGGAATAACGCTTCATTTAAAGACATTCACACACAATCTACAAGAACTAGCGCAGGTTCTGATGGAGCTGGCGGAGGAATGGACGATAGGTTTGATTTTATTATGATGTCTGAAAACTTTAATTCTAGCTCTGATTTATTTTACGTAAACAACAGTTATAAATCAATTGGAAATAATGGAAATTGTTATAATTCTTATGTTAGCAATGTCAATTGTTCTGGAGTCTTTTCTCAAAGTTTAAGAGCAGCTATTTACAATTTTAGTGATCATTTACCCGTTGTTATGGAAATTGAAACACCAAAAAACACATTGTCAACATATAATTACTTAAACCCAATCACATTTACCTCATCCAATATTATAGAAACTACTTTAAGCTTTTCAATTCCTAAAAATTCAGATATTTATAATATTATTGTATATAATCAATTAGGGCAAAAACTACAGGAGATCGAAACTAAAAATAAAACAGAATTTAAGCTAAATATAAGTCATTTTTCTAAAGGAATTTATTATTTAAAAGCTGAAAATTATTCACCAAAAAAAATTATAAAAATCTAATTGAAAAAGTCAATTTACATATCTATATTATTAAGTTTTTTAAGCATCTCATTATTTTCACAAAACAATAAGATAACTATTAAATCTACTTTAAACCCTAAAACAAACGAGCTGCTTATACAGCAAGAAATAATTTTTCATAATAATGCAGATACTACGTTAACTGAAATATTTCTACACAATTGGGCCAATAGTTTCAAGGATAGAAAAACCCCTCTTTCAAAAAGATTTATAGAAGATTTTAATAAAACCATGTACTTTGCAAAAGAGGAAGACTTAGGGCATACTACTATTAAAAACATCTCTGTAAACTTTGAGAATGCAAATTACCAAGAACTAACAAACCAAGCAGATATTATTCAAATTGACCTAGAAAAACCTTTAATAATCGGGGATAGTATTAAAATTTCTGCAACCTATTCCGTTAAAATTCCTAGTAGTAAATTTACTGGATATGGAAAAACAGATAGGGGATATAAATTACGTTTTTGGTATTTAACACCTGCTGTTTATAAAAATGGTTGGCAACTTATGAGTAATTTAAATTTAGATGACTTATATGAAGAAGCTACCGATTTTAACATTGAAATAGATCTCCCTAAAGATTATATTTTAGAAAGTAATTTATACCAATATAAAACAGCAAAAGAAAATCATACAAACTATTACTTAGTGGGTATAAACAAAACCAACATTACTTTAGATATCAATAATAAAAAACAACTTAAAACACTTAAAACCAAAAATATAACTATCTATACAGATATTGATAATTATGATTTTGATTATAAATTAACAACCAGCATCTTAAATAGAGAATTGTTGTTTATCGAAAAATATTTAGGAAAATATCCTCATAAAGAAATCTTTATAGATAAAGCTGTTTTTAATAAAAATCCAGTCTTTGGATTAAACCAATTACCCGATTTTATAAGACCTTTTTCAGATGTGTTTAAGTATGATATTTCTATGTTTAAATCAATCACAAAAAACTATATAGAAAGCACTCTACTACTTAATCAAAGAAAAGATTATTGGTTCTTAGATGGCCTACAAAATTATTTAATGATAGAATATGTAGCAGAGTATTATCCTGAAATTAAATTGCTAGGTAAGGCATCTGATTCTTGGTTACTAAAACGATATAATATTTCTAAACTAAATTTTAATGATAAATATCCTTTTGTATATCAATTTGGTTCAAGAAAATTTTTAGATCAAGCTTTGATAACATCTTCTGATTCCTTATCTAACTTTAACAGAAAAATCGTTAGCAAATACAAAGCAGGTTTAGGTTTTAGATATTTGAAAGAATACTTAGGTAAAAACACCTTAAATCAAAGTATTAAAGAGTTTTACCAAAAGCATCAATTAAAAACCACAACTAGTGTAGAGTTTAAAGAGGTTCTAACTAAAAAGACAAACAAAAATGTTAGTTGGTTTTTTAATGACTTTATAAATACGAACAAAAAAATTGACTACACAATAGACAAAGTCACAACTACAAAAGATAGCATAAAAGTTACCATCAGAAACAAAAGAAACATTACATCTCCTGTTTTGTTATATGGGTTGAATGACAAAAAAATTAACTACAAAAAATGGATCACTAATGTTAGTGATACTACTACCGTAACAATACCAAAAGGAGATTCTAATAAAGTAGCTTTAAATTACGAAAACATTTATCCAGAATTAAATACACTAGATAATTGGAAAAGTTTGGAAAATAAAATATTTAACAAACCTTTAAAATTTAGTTTAATTAAAGATGTTCAAGATCCATATTATACTCAGTTATTTTATCAACCAAATGTTCAATATAATTTTTACAATGGGTTAATTTTAGGAGTAAAAATACACAACAAACCGCTTATAAAAAGAAACTTAGAATTTAAAATAGACCCTTCATACGCTACAAAAAGTAAATCTATTTTAGGTAGTGTTTCTGTACTTTACAACCAATATTTTGAGAAAGGTAAAATATATAAAATGATGTATGGCCTATCTGCTACAACCTTAGATTATGCACCAAACTTATCTTACAAATCTTTTATTCCATTTGTAAATCTATCATTAAAAAGAAAATCTTTAAGAGAAGCAACATCAGAAGACTTAACAGCTCAATTGGTTTATATAGACAAAGATGTTGCCCCAGGTAATATAAAAACACCACAAGACAACTACCATGTTTTTAGCTTAAGTTATAATTACAGAAAACCAGATATTATTAAAGAAGTTTGGTATAAATTTAATGTAGAATTTTCTAAACAATTTTCTAAAGCTGCTGTAGATTTACGTTTTAGATCCTTAACCACTTCAGACACACAACTAGATTTTAGATTTTTTGCAGGTGCCTTTTTAAAAAATAACTCTACAGGAAATTACTTTAGTTTTGGTTTAGACAGAAGTAATGATTACCTATTTCAGCTTAACTATTTTGGGAGATCAGAAGATTCAGGATTATTTAGTCAACAATACATTATAAACGAAGGTGGATTCAAATCCGTTTTAGCAACAAGATACGCAAATCAATACATGTTTTCATTTAATTCGAGTATTGGAATGTGGAAATGGGTTGAATTATATAATGATGTTGCCTTTTTAAAAAATAAAAAAAGTCCGATATTTTTTGGTTATGAAAACGGGATAAGGTTAAATTTTATTCATAATATTTTCGAAATTTACCTTCCTTTTTACTCCAATAATGGATGGGAAATTTCACAAGAAGCCTACCCTCAAAAAATAAGATTTACTTTAACTACAGATTTTAATTCTATTTACGACTTTTTTAAGAGAGGCTTTCTTTAAATGAAATAAAAACAGCCAATCAATTACATTATCAATAATTTACATAGCTTTTTTTACTATATCTTTAACACATTCCTAACAAAATAAGATATTTTTAAATATCAACTAAAAAAACTACCTTTGCAAAAGGTAAAACTCTAAACTTATGCTAGAAAAAACTATTACAAATAGCCAAGAAATTTCTTTTAATGATTTTAAGCAAGAAGTTCTAAAAGATTATAAAATTGCTAAAATTAGTAGAGAATGTAGTTTACTAGGTAGAAGAGAAGTATTAACAGGAAAAGCAAAATTTGGAATTTTTGGTGACGGTAAAGAAGTCCCGCAATTAGCCATGGCAAAAGCTTTTAAAAATGGAGATTTTAGATCTGGTTACTATAGAGATCAAACCTTTATGATGTCTATTGGACAACTTAGTCCCCAACAATTTTTTGCAGGATTGTACGCTCACGCAGATATCAATGTAGATCCAATGTCAGGTGGAAGACAAATGGGCGGACACTTTGCAACACATAGTTTAAACCAAGATGGAAGTTGGAAAGATTTAACAACACAAAAAAATTCTTCTGCAGACATCTCTCCAACCGCAGGACAAATGCCACGTTTATTAGGTTTAGCTCAAGCCTCTAAACTATACAGAAACATTAACGAACTAAAAGGAAAAAACAATTTTTCTGTAAATGGAAATGAAGTCGCTTGGGGAACAATTGGTAACGCAAGCACCAGTGAAGGCTTATTTTTTGAAACCATAAATGCGGCTGGTGTTTTACAAGTTCCAATGATAATGAATGTTTGGGATGATGAATATGGAATTTCAGTTCACGCCAAACACCAAACTACAAAAGAAAGTATTTCTGAAATTTTAAAAGGATTTCAAAGAGAAAATGGCACTAACGGTTATGAAATATTTGTGGTCAACGGATGGGATTATGTGCAGTTAGTTGATGTTTATCAAAAAGCTTCAAAAATCGCTAGAGAAGAACATGTACCCATTTTAATTCATGTAAAGCAACTTACACAACCCCAAGGACACTCTACTTCTGGCTCACATGAAAGATATAAAGATAAAGAAAGATTACAATGGGAAAAAGATTTCGATTGTATTGCTAAAATGCGTCAATGGATTTTAGATTTTGAATTAGAAACTGAATCTGGAGAAACTTTACGTTTTGTAGAATCCGAAGAAGAAATTATTTTACTAGAAAAAGAAGCAAAAAAAGAAGTCTCTACAGCAAAAAGAAATGCTTGGAACTCTTATTTAAATGAAATTAAAGAAGAAGTTTTAGTTGCTGCAGATTTATTAAAAAAAGTTGCTACCAAAAGCAACAACGGAACATTTATCAACAAATACAGAAACGATTTATTAAACATTGTAGATCCAATTAGAAAAGATATTTTAGTCGCTACAAGAAAATCTTTACGTTATTTAAAAGATGAACATTTTACTGAAAAAACAGCACTTCAAAACTTTATAAAAGCAAACCTTAAAAGTGCCGCTTATAAATATTCATCTCATTTATTAAGCGAAACAGATAAAGCAGCTTTGAATGTTTTTGAAAAAGAACCCACCTATTCACAAAAAGAAACCTTAGTAGACGCAAGAATTATCATGAGAGATAATTTTGATGCAATTCTAAAAAAACATAAGAATGTTGTCATTTTTGGTGAAGATGCAGGTTTTATTGGCGATGTAAACCAAGGTCTAGAAGGCTTACAAGAAAAATATGGCGAGTTAAGAATTTCTGATACAGGAATTAGAGAAGCAACCATCATTGGTCAAGGAATTGGACTAGCCATGAGAGGCTTAAGACCAATTGCAGAAGTACAATACCTAGATTACTTGCTATATGCGTTACAAATAATGAGTGATGATTTAGCAACATTACGTTACCGAACTTTTGGTAAACAAAAAGCCCCATTAATTATTAGAACCCGTGGTCACCGTTTAGAAGGAATTTGGCATGCTGGCTCTCCAATGGGAGGAATTATAAATAACGTAAGAGGAATTCATGTTTTAGTTCCAAGAAATATGACCAAAGCAGCAGGTTTTTACAATACCTTATTAGAAGGTGATGACCCTGCTTTAGTAATAGAATGCTTAAACGGATATCGATTAAAAGAAGAATTACCTACCAATTTAGGCGAATTTAAAACACCTATTGGAATTGTAGAAACTACAAGAAAAGGAAGTGATATAACCATAGTTTCATATGGATCTACACTACGTATTGTTGATGAAGCTGCTAAAGATTTATTACAAGTTGGTATCAATGTAGAAATTATTGATGCACAAAGTTTATTACCTTTTGACTTACGTCATGACTGTGTAAAAAGTTTAGCAAAAACCAACAAACTTTTAATTGTTGATGAAGATGTTCCTGGAGGAGCTTCTGCATATCTTTTACAAGAAATTTTAGAGAAACAAAATGGGTATCAATTTTTAGATAGCAAACCAGCTACACTTACCTCTAAACCACACAGACCTGCTTATGGTACAGATGGCGATTATTTTTCTAAACCTTCTGCTGAAGATGTTTTTGAAAAAGTATATGAAATTATGCATGAATCAAATCCAACTAAATTTAAAAATTTGTATTAATTAACTATTACAAATACTAAAAAAAGCTCAAACAAATTTGTTTGAGCTTTTTTTATTTTAACAGAATTATAAGATTCTCTCTCAATAGCTTTTGGTATTTTAGACAATTCAATAATCAACTAAACTATCATGAAAAAACTTCTATTATTTTCATTAATTATAGCTTTTTACTTTCCTTCAGAAACAAATGCTCAAAGAAAAAAATCTAAAAAAAATCAAACAACAAACGTAAAAACTACCCAAAAAAAGAAAACGCCAACATATTCCGATTTTGTAAAAAAAGAAACAAAAACAGATGAGGGTTTATTTAAAGTACATGAAACAAATAATACCTTTATGTATGAAATCCCAAAGTCATACTTCGGCAAAGAAATGCTTTTGGTAACAAGAATTAAAGACATTCCTGCTGGCTTAGGCGGTGGATATGTAAATGCAGGTTCTAAAATCAATACACAAGTAATTGTTTGGGAACAATATAAAAATAAAATTTTACTAAAAGTAAAGTCATACAATGCCGTTGCAAACGATTCGCTTCCCATATACAAATCTGTAAAAGCAAACAACTTAGAACCAATTATCTATGCTTTTGATATAAAATCTCAAAATCAAGATGCTACTGCTGTTTTAATAGATGTTACAAAATTCTTCTCATCGGATGTAAAAGCTATAACTGGCTTACCTTCCTTTTATCGAAAAACATATAAAGTAAAAAGATTAGATGCTAGCAGAAGTTTTATCAATAGCATTAAAAGTTACCCAGAGAATATTGAAGTTGTACAAGATTTTACTTTTGATGCAGATGCACCTCCAAGTAATAAAAGAACCAATACAATTACCTTGCGCATCAATCAATCTATGATCTTGCTTCCAGAAAACCCAATGATGCCAAGAATTCATGATAAAAGAGTTGGATATTTTTCTATAGGAAATGTAGATTATAGCTCAGAAGCTTTAAAAGCAGATAGCAAAAGATACATTAGACGCTGGAGATTAGAACCAAAAGATCCTGCAGCATATGCTAGAGGAGAATTAGTAGAACCAGTAAAACCAATTGTCTATTATTTAGACCCTGCCACACCAGACAAACTTAAAAAATTCATAAAACAAGGTGTAGATGATTGGCAAAAAGTGTTTGAAACTGCTGGTTTTAAAAATGCAATTATGGCAAAATATGCACCAACAAAAGAAGAAGATCCTGAGTTTAGTATGGAAGATGTTCGTTACTCATCTATTAGATATGTAGCAAGTACAACAAGAAACGCTACTGGACCAAGTGTTTCAGATCCAAGAACTGGAGAAATTATTGAAAGTGATATCATTTGGTACCACAACCATTTACGCTCTTATAGAAATAGATACTTATTAGAAACAGGAGCTGCAAACCCTTCTGCAAGAACTTTAAATACACCAGCAGCAGATATTGGAGAGATGATGAGAATGGTAATTTCTCACGAAGTAGGTCATGCTCTAGGTTTACCTCACAATATGGCAGCAAGTTTTGCTTACCCGGTTGATTCATTGCGTTCTGGAAAATTTACTCAGAAATACGGAATTGCAGCAACAATTATGGACTACGCAAGATATAATTACGTTGCCCAACCCGGAGATAAAAACGTACGTTTTATTCGTCAATTAGGACCATACGATCACTACGCTATCAATTGGGGATATCGATTAATTCCAAACGCTAACAAACCCGAAGATGAAATTAAAACTTTAGATAAATGGATTGAAGATAAAGCAAACAACCCTATGTATCGATTTGGAGGACAACGTTTTGATCCTTCAGCACAAACTGAAGGGATTGGAAACGACCAAGTTAAAGCAAGTACTTACGGAATTAAAAACTTAAAAATTGTTGCCAAAAATCTACCAAATTGGACTTCAAACCAAACCAATAATTATGAAGATTTAAGCGAATTATATGGAGAATTATTAGGTGTTTGGAATAGATACGTTGGTCATGTTACAGGCAATATTGGAGGTGTTTACGAATTTAACAAAAAACCAGAACAAACCGGAAATGTCTATGTAAATGTTGATAAAAAAAGGCAAAAAGAATCTTTAATTTGGTTACAAAACAATGTTTTTTCAACACAAAATTGGCTGTTAGATAAAAATATATTGAATAAAATTGATGAAAGTGGCTACACAGAAAGATTTTTACGCTATCAAAACAGACACTTAAACACTCTTTTAAATACAAATACCTTAAAAAGAATGATTGATGCAGAAGTAATTCAATCTAATTTTTATCCAGCTTCAGAGATGATTAGAGACTTAAGAAAAGGCATTTTCTCTGAAACAAATTCTCTAAAAAATGTAGATGTATACAGAAGAAATCTTCAAAAATCATTCATTCAAAAAATAGAAACTTTATTAATTGATAAAAAAGCGAAGAACACAGACATCTCTTCAATTGTTAGGGGAGAATTGGAAGCTTTAAAATACCAATTAAACACAGCAAGTAAAAGAGCTACAAATAGAATTACTAAATATCACTATAAAGATTGCTTGGTAATGGTAAATAACATTTTAAATCCGAAAAATTAATTTAACTTTTTTGTAAAATTTTTCTACCTATTGCGCATTCTAAACAACGTTTAGATGCGCAATAGGTATTTTTAAGCTCTAATAAAGCCTGAGAATCAAAAGCATTTTTCACACAAATGTTTAATTTAGAAAACTTAGAAATTATGCTATTCTTTTCTGGTTTTATTTTCTCTAAAAAGCCTAAAAATTCACTTTCATCTACCTCACTTCTACTCTTTTGATATAAAAATTTTAAAGGAAAAACAGTATTGATTAACAACAAGTCTATAAAAGATTTTGTCATTTTTTTAGAAGATGGTTTAGACTCTTTCTCAAAAGTATAATGTGTTTTCCAAAACGAATTGACTTCAATTAGAAAGAAATTATAAAATTCCTCTATCGATTTAATATGCATTAATTTAGAAAATAAATTTTGATGCAAACAAAACAACGAAACCAATTGTGCAATTCTAATTGTTGGAAAATTATAAGGTCGCATTCTAAAAAAAGAAAACTGATTCTTAGATACTGGTTGTAGTTTATATTTATATTGTAAATATTGATACTCTTTTTTTAATTCTTGATAATATCCATCTTCTACTTCATCCTCTAAAAAACTCGCCTGCCCAAAAAACAATGCTGCTAACTGAAACTCATTAGAGCCTATTTTTCTAACAATAGAAAAATCAATAGATTTTGCTAGCCTTAAAAAAGCATCTCCATTTACTTTTAGGCCAAAATTCTTCACTAATAATTGAAATAAAACCGCTTCAAAATTATTGTTTTCGTTTTCCAAAAGAATTATCATTTCATTCGATTTTCTTTCTAATCGTTCAAAAAACAAACGTTCTTTCCAATTTAAAAAAATAATGCCATCTATAAAACTAATTTCTTTTTGACAAGGAATCCAACGTTGTTGAGTAGAAAATAATTCATTGTAATTTTTCAACGCAGTTTCATTTACCCTATTTTTTAAAACCAATGTCGGTAAAGGCAAGTTATTTTTCATAAAAATTGTTACATCATCTTCCCAAACAACATGTAAAATAACAGCATCATAATTTGCATCTTCTTCGTGTTTATGTAAATACCAATCAGAAGATTTTAGATGAATTTCTATATTACCAAACCAAAGCTGATTATTCATTTTTAATTGAGCATTCAAAAAGTCGGGGCCCGAATTTACATTATGCAAACCTGGTTTGATAATTATTAAATTTTCTTTAGAAGTTGTTTGTAAATCATCAAAAGAAAACAAACTGTATTTCCATACATAATGAAGAAAATCTTCTTTCATCTCTTTTTTAATTTTCAAGTTAAAAAAAATATTGATAACCTTATCAATTTTAATAATCGAAATTGGTTTAAAAACCAATAATAATCGAGTATTTTTGCACTAGAATAAATGAAAAATGGACACTATAAAAAGTTTAGAATGGCGTTATGCAGTTAAGCAATTCGACTCCAATAAATCACTTACAAAATCACAAGTAAATATATTAAAAAATGCATTTAATTTAACAGCTACTTCTTATGGTTTACAACCCATAAAATTAGTTGTTATTAAAAACAAAAACATTCAAAAAGAATTAGTACCCCATTCTTGGAATCAAAACCAAGTTGTTGACGCCTCTCACCTTTTAGTTATCTGTATCCCTAAAACATACAAGACAACAGAAGTAGAGAATTACTTTAAAACAGTACAAAAAATTAGAAAAACACCCGATGCGATCATCAACCCGTTTAAAGAATTTTTAACAGATGAAATCGCAAAAAAAACACAAGAAGAATTATTTCTTTGGAATAAAAACCAAGCATATATAGCATTAGGCAATCTACTAACTGTTTGTGCTGTAGAAAAAATAGACTCATGTCCTATGGAAGGATTTAACCCTGAGAAGTATGATGAAATTTTAAATTTAAAAGATCACAACTTAACAGCTGTTCTTTTACTTCCTGTTGGTTTTAGGGCAAAAGATTGTTATATGAAAGATTTAGCAAAAGTTAGAAAAAATACCTCAGAAACTATAATAGAAATCTTGTAAATTTACATCAGAAAAAACAAAATAAAATTATGAATTCAGACATTAGAAATATTGAACCTAAAATAGTTTGGAACCATTTTGCAGACTTAAACGCCGTACCTCGTCCATCAAAAAAAGAAGAACGAGTGATTCAGTTTATGGTCGATTTTGGAAAAAAACTAAACCTTAAAACGGAAGTTGATCACGTTGGAAATGTAATCATTAAAAAACCTGCCTCTTCTGGTATGGAAGATCGAAAAACCATTGTTATGCAAGGTCATTTAGATATGGTTCATCAAAAAAACGCAGATACCGATTTTGACTTTGATACAGAAGGCATTAAAATGTTTATTGATGGAGATTGGGTTAAAGCTAAAGGAACCACTTTAGGAGCAGATAACGGTTTAGGTGTTGCTGCAATTATGGCCGTTTTATCTTCTAATGAAATTGCTCATCCTGCAATTGAGGCACTTTTTACTATTGATGAAGAAACAGGAATGACTGGAGCAATGGGCTTAAAAGCCGGTGTTTTAGAGGGAGAAATCTTATTAAACCTAGATACAGAAGAAGATGATGAAATAGGAATGGGTTGTGCAGGTGGTGTTGATATTACTGCTACAAGAAATTATTCTGAAGAAGAAGTTCCTATGAATTCGACAGCTTTTAAAATTTCTGTCACAGGTTTAAATGGTGGGCATTCTGGAATGGATATTATTAAAGGTTTAGGAAATGCAAACAAAATAATGAATCGATTATTATTTGATGGTTTTGCAAATTTTGGATTAAGAGTTTCTGAAATAAATGGAGGTAGTTTACGAAATGCAATTCCACGTGAAAGTTTCTCAATTGTTACTGTAGACAACGTTTCTAAAGATGCATTTCTTTTTGAAACCAACCTACTTGTTAACAACATAAAACAAGAGTTTTTAACATTAGAACCCAATTTAACTATTGATCTTATTGAAGTTCCATCTCCCAAATTTGTGATGGATTTAGGTGTACAAGAAGGTTTGACAAAATCTATTTATACTGCCCTAAATGGAGTATACAGAATGAGCCCAGATATTGATGGTTTGGTAGAAACATCTAACAATATAGCCAGAGTTATTGTAAAAAATGGCAGTATTAAAATAGCCTGCCTAACACGTTCATCATCTGAAACAAATAAAAATGATTTAGCAAATGCTATAAAATCTGCTTTTGATTTAGCTGGTTTTGACGTTGAATTTTCGGGTGAATACCCAGGTTGGTTACCAAATATAAATTCTGAAATTTTAAGAACAGTTACAAATATTTACACCACTATTTTTAAAGAAACCCCAAATGTAGCTGCCTGTCATGCTGGATTAGAATGTGGAATTTTAGGTCAGAATTACCCTGAAATGGATATGGTTTCTTTTGGACCAAACATTAAAGGAGCTCACTCTCCAGATGAAAGAGCCCAAATTTCTTCAACTCAAAAATTTTGGAAATTTTTATTAGAGATATTAAAGAGTATTCCTAAAAAATAACAATTATAATAAAATCTAAACCGAAGTTAAAACTTCGGTTTTTTTATTTTAAAAATTTGTTTAAAAACTTCAAAAAATAAGATATAAACAACTGTTTATCAGTATTTTATTTTTTTATAGATTTGTTAACATCTTTCACTAAAAAAAAACAGAATAAATTGTAATTTTACTCTTTATAAATTTACTGTATCAATGGGCAAAATAATTGCAATAGCAAATCAAAAAGGTGGAGTTGGTAAAACTACTACTAGCATAAATTTAGCAGCTTCTTTAGGCGTTTTAGAAAAAAGAGTGTTGTTAATAGATGCAGACCCGCAAGCAAACGCATCTTCTGGTTTAGGAATCGATGTAGAAACTGTTGAATACGGGACCTATCAAGTTTTAGAACATTCAATCTCTGCAAAAGAAGCAATTGTAAAAACAACATCTCCAAATGTAGATGTTATACCTGCACATATAGATTTAGTAGCTATAGAAATTGAATTGGTAGATAAGTCAGAAAGAGAATACATGTTAAAAAAATCGTTAGTAGAAATTAAAAATGACTACGATTATATTATAATAGACTGTGCTCCATCACTAGGATTAATTACCTTAAACTCTTTAGTTGCAGCAGACTCTGTGATCATTCCGATTCAATGTGAATATTTTGCCCTAGAAGGTTTAGGAAAGCTTTTAAATACGATTAAAAGCGTTCAAAACATCCATAATTCAGAATTAGATATAGAAGGTTTATTATTAACAATGTTCGATTCTCGTTTACGACTTTCTAACCAAGTGGTAGATGAAGTAAGAAAGCATTTTTCTAGTATGGTTTTTGATACTATTATTAGAAGAAATACACGTTTGGGTGAAGCGCCAAGTTATGGAGAAAGTATTATAGCATATGATGCTACTAGTAAAGGTGCTGTAAATTACTTAAATTTAGCTCAAGAATTATTAAAAAAGAATTCGTAGTATGGCAAAAGCAACAAAGAAACAAGCTTTAGGAAGAGGATTATCGGCTTTATTAAAAGAGTCTTCAAATATAAATTCTGCATCCGATAAAAATGCAGATAAAGTAGTTGGAAACATCATAGAATTAGAATTAGATTTAATTGATGTAAACCCTTTTCAGCCAAGAACTTACTTTGACGAAGAGGCTTTAAGAGAACTAGCTAGTTCTATCAAAGAATTAGGAGTTATACAACCCATCACTGTAAGAAAACTAGAAGGAAATAAATTTCAATTAGTTTCTGGAGAACGTCGTTTTAGAGCATCAAAATTAATAGGTAACAAAACTGTTCCTGCATATATCAGACTTGCCAACGATCAAGAAATGCTAGAAATGGCTTTGGTTGAAAATATACAACGTAAAAATTTAGATCCTATTGAAGTAGCACTTTCTTATCAACGTTTAATTGATGAAATTCAATTAACACAAGAAGAGTTAAGTACAAGAGTTGGTAAAAAACGATCTACAGTAACCAATTATTTACGCTTACTTAAACTTGACCCTATTTTACAAACAGGAATGAGAGATGGGTTTATTTCTATGGGACATGGACGTGCAATGATTAATGTAGAAAACACAGAAGATCAATTAGCCATTTATGAGAAAATTTTACGCGAAAAATTATCAGTGAGACAAACAGAAGATTTAGTTAAAAATCTAAAATCTGGAACAATCGCAAAACCTAAAAAGAAAGCGGTACCTAGTTATATTAAAAATAGTGTAAAAGAAATTAGCGAATACTTTGGTCACAAAATTGACGTTACTGTTAGTAATAATGGTAAAGGAAAAATTTCTATTCCTTTTCATTCTGAAGAAGATTTTAATCGTATCAAAAACTTATTAAAATAAGTGATTTTAAAAAAGGTCATATTTGTTCTTTTTATCGCATTTTGTTCAGCGAATCTTTTTGCTCAAAAAGATTCTACGAATATTAAAGGCATAAAAATAAAAGGAAAATTAAAAACAACACAGGGTGTTTACAATCCTTTATCTCCTTCTAAAGCGGCTTTTTATTCTGCAATTTTTCCAGGGATGGGGCAGATTTATAATAAAAAATACTGGAAAGCACCTATTGTTTGGGGTGCACTAGCAATTCCTGTTTATTATTATCAAATAAATAATAGTGAGTATAAGCGTTACAGGAGAGCTTACAAACTAAGAAAAAACGGATTACAAGACGAGTTTACTTTAGATGATGGATCAACAACTGTTTCTGTCGAGACTTTAGAAACAGCACAAAAACAATTAAAAGAAAATAGAGATATGTCTTTATTATCTGGTATTATTATTTACGTTTTACAAATAGTTGAAGCTAGTGTAAATGCACATTTACTACAATTTAATACCGATGATAATTTATCCTTTAAACCAACCTTAATTATGGATCCTATAAAAATTGAAACTCCAACTGTTGGCTTAAATATTAAATATTCTTTTTAAAATGAAAATTGCATTACTTGGTTATGGTAGAATGGGAAAAGAAATTGAAAAAGTTGCAATTTCTCGTGGACATGAAATTGTAATTAAAAAAAATAACGAAGAAGATATTGATGTAAATTTAGCAGATGTTGCCATAGATTTTAGTATTCCATCATCTGCCTTTAACAATATTTCTAATTGCATAAACAATAATGTTCCTGTAATTTCAGGAACAACAGGTTGGTTAGAAAAATATAAGGACGCAATTGCTTTATGTAAAGAAAAACAAGGTGCATTTATTTATGCTTCTAACTTTAGTTTAGGGGTAAACATCTTTTTTGAACTAAATAGGCAACTAGCCAAAATGATGCATACTTTAGAAGATTATTCTATTTCTATGGAAGAAATTCATCATACAAGAAAATTAGATGCACCAAGTGGAACAGCAATTACTTTAGCAGAAGGAATTATCGAGAATTCCTCTAAAAAGAAATGGGAGCTAGGAAAAAGCATCTCTGAAAACAGTATTCCTATTAGCGCAAAAAGAATAGCAGATATTCCTGGAACACATACAGTTTTATATAATTCGGAAGTAGATGCTATCGAAATTAAGCATACTGCCCATAATAGAAAAGGCTTTGCTTTGGGTGCTGTTGTTGCTGCAGAGTGGATTGTAGATAAAACAGGCGTTTTCTCTATGAAAGATGTGTTAAACATTGGTTAAAATCTGTAACTTTTTTTCTATTTTGCGCCTTATAAAAAACGAAGAAAAATCTTTTTCTAAAAAGGATCATTAAAATATATAATTATGACATTTACACAGTGGTTTATCTTTTTTCTTGCAGTTCAAGTAATTCATTTTTTGGGAACTTGGAAATTATATGTAAAAGCAGGTAGAAAACCTTGGGAAGCAATTGTCCCTATTTATAACGGAGTTGTTTTAATGAAAATTATAAATAGACCAAAATGGTGGATTATTTTATTGTTTATTCCAATTGTAAACCTTTTAATGTTTCCTGTTATTTGGATAGAAACGATAAGAACTTTTGGTTTCTATAAAAAAATAGATTCACTTTTAGCAATTGTAACATTAGGTTTTTATATTTTTTATATCAACTATGCAACAGATACCACATACAATGCTGACAGAAGTATAAAACCACGTTCTGAATTAGGAGAATGGGTAAGCTCTATTACCTTTGCTATTATTGCTGCAACTTTAGTGCACACTTATTTTATGCAGCCCTTTACAATACCAACATCATCATTAGAAAAATCTTTATTAGTTGGAGATTATTTGTTTGTAAGTAAATTTCATTATGGAGCTAGAGTTCCATCTACAGTAATAGCAGCCCCAATGGTACATGATTCTTTACCTTTTGTTGGTACTGCTTCTTATTTAAAAAGTCCACAACTACCATACACAAGATTACCTGGCCTTCAAAAAATAATGAACAATGATATTGTTTGTTTTAATTGGCCTGCAGATACTTTAGCCACAATGTGGGGAGATACTTCTGGAAAATTCACCTACAAACCTGTAGATAAAAAAACCAACTATGTAAAACGAGCTGTTGGTATTGCCGGCGATTCTTTAGAAATTAGAAATGGTTACGTTTATATCAATGGAAAAAAGAATGAATTACCTTATAGAGCTAAATTGCAATTTTATTACACTTATGAATCAAAAACAGCAATAGACAGAAACACATATCCAAAGTTTTTAATTGGCAAAGAAAGAACAGGAGTTTTCAAAATTTTATCAGAATATTGGAATAATGAAAAAGTACAAGATGCAATTAAAAAAGGAGGCAGTTTAACCAAAATAGGTTCTGATTCATTGTATACAGAAGTTGCCGGAGGCATAAATCCCGATTTAGCCAAACGTTTAAAAATGTCTTCAGTAGAAAATAAAATAAACATTAATTTAACAGATGATGAAGTTGCTCGTTTAAAAAAACAACCTCAAACAATTTCAGTAAAGAAAATTAATCATGATGCAGACAAAGCCATCTTTCCTCATGTAGAAAGTTTGGGATGGAGTCAAGATAATTTTGGCCCTATCTACATTCCAAAAGCAGGAGCAACAGTAAAAATAGACTCAAAATCCTTGCCTTTTTACGAGCAAATTATTAAAAATTACGAAAACAATGACTTACAAGTTATTGGAGACAATATTTTTATCAACGGAAAACAAACAGATTCTTACACATTTAAACAAGATTATTATTGGTTGCTAGGAGATAACAGACACAACTCTTTAGACGCTCGTTATTGGGGCTATGTTCCATTTGATCATGTTTTAGGAAAACCTGTAATGATTTGGTTTAGTTGGGATGCTAATGCTGCTAGTTTTGGAGATAAAATAAAGTCAATTCGTTGGGACAGAATGTTTACTACAGTTGGTGGAGACGGAGAACCTGTTTCTTATAGATATTACGTTTTAGCTTTAATCGGTTTATATATTGGCTATAGTTTTTATAAAGGAAAAAAGGTTAAAAAATAGTTTTAAGTAACAAGTTTTAGTGTTGATTAGCAATTCTGTTAACAATTAGCACTGATAACTGTGATTGTAAACTGAATTCAAATAAGAAATGTCACTATTTATACCTACATACTTTGGACCTATTTCTCAATATTCAGAAATTGTAAAATCTGATAAAGTTGTTTTTGAAATGGAAGATAATTTCCAAAAACAGAGCTATAGAAACAGATGCTATATTTACAATACAAATGGTAAGCAATTATTAAATATTCCTGTAAAACATCAAGTTAATGAAGGAAGAAAGAAAACAAAAGATACTTTAGTAGAAAATGATTTTCCATGGCAAGATCAACATTTAAAATCTTTACAAACAGCTTATAGATCCTCTCCTTTTTTTGAATTTTTTGAGCATGATATTGCACCTATTTTTGAGAAAAAATACAAGTACCTTCAAGATATAAATATTGATACTTTTTTGTTTATTACAGATGCTCTTCAACTAAATTCTGACTTTACAAAAACTTCTGAATACCAAACTCAAAGCAAAGAACCTGATTTTAGAATACTAGCAGACAGAAAATATCAACCTAAAAAGTTGGTGAAAAATTACATTCAAATGTTTGATGACAACCATGGCTTTATACCAAACTTATCTATTCTAGACTTACTTTTCATGGAAGGTCCAAATGCAATTAGCTACTTAAAATAAAAAGCATTAAATTTAAACATTGGTTTTCAACAGTTTAAGCACTCTCTTTTTAGAAAATAAAAATATTTTATGAAACTTTTCAATGATTTCATCAATAGTATTAGTCCTTTATCAAAAGAGTCTCGAGATCTTTTAGTTGCTTTAGTTCGAATTAAAAAACTAAAAAAAGGAGATAGCATTGTTAAAATTGGAGAAAGACCCAAAGACATATATGTTTTAAAATCTGGAGTTATAAGATCTTTTGACACAGATACAAAAGGCAAAGAATATAATAGACAAATATTTATTCCTTATAAAATATTAGGAGCCTTAAGAGCTCTTTTACTAAATAAACCCTCAAGATTTTCATATGATTGTTTATCTGATTGTGAAGTGTATGCTGTCAATTTTAAAAATCTTAAAGAACTAATAAAAAAAGATAAACAAATTTGTCGTTTTTATGCATCTGCATTAGAAGTTGTTTATTTAACTTTAGAATCGAAAGTTTACGATTTAAGCGTTTTAAATGCAACAGAAAGATATATAAAACTAAAAAAGAAAATTCCTAATATCGAAAACTTAATACCACAGTATCATATTGCATCTTATTTAAATATCACTCCTGTTCAATTAAGTAGAATTAGAAAAAAAATATTTTCAAAATAAATAAAATTGATAAACATAGGTTAAGATATAGACATTGAGAATAACCTAGTTTTGCCGCTTATTATTCCCCTAATTAATTGCTATATTAGCAATTAATATAAAGGCTTATTTCTAATAAGCCTTTTTTTTTATTTATGTCTTTAGAATTTACGATACATTATGGACTACATTTTGTAGCTCCACTTTTTATAGCCTATTTTTTCTTCAAGAAAAACTGGAAAGTTGTCTATTTTATTTTTTTATTTTCTATGTTGGTAGACCTAGATCATTTATTAGCAACACCAATCTTTGATAAAAATAGATGTAGTATCAATTTTCATCCCTTGCATTCTTATATTGCAATTGGTTTTTATTGTGTTGGCTTATTCTTTAAAAAGACAAGAGTTCTCTGTATAGCTTTGCTATTTCACATGCTTACAGATTATATCGATTGCTATTTATAATATTTTTTTAAAAGATTGTCAAACTCATTAGAAATATTAAGTTTAAGAACCAAGAAGATGTATGCCATTATAATGATTATACTCTTTAAAGCTATATTGATAATTGGATGAATAGGAAACTTCCACACATAGATATTAGCTATTGGAAAATCCCAAAAGTTAAAAGCTAGATATAACATCACAATTATTAGAATCATTTTAAGAGACTTATCTGTAAAAGGAGTCATAGAAAACTTCCTTTTTATAAAAAACAATTTAAATGTATTGGCAAAAAAGATCACAATTAAAGTCGCTAATGCCAAACCATCCGTTCCCATATCTAACTGATAATAAAAAAGTTTATTCAAAAAATAAACAGACAAAGCCATAGCAATACTAATGGGTAAAGTGATTCTATAAAACTTAGAATTATTTATAATAGCACCATTGTTTCCTAAAAAGCCATTGTATAATTTTAATGAAGAAATCATTAATACTACCAATGTTCCACCAGCATATTCTTTAGGTAATAAATTAAATAACTGACCTATATTGGCATTTATCAAGACAAAAAAAAGTCCACTAATTAATAGTAAATTGATAGAACTCTTTTTATACAAAGAAGCCACCTCTTTATGATTTTCTTCGTTTAAGGTCTTAGAAGTTAATGGTTGTAAAATATTTAACATCGCCCTACTTGGCGCTTCAATAAAAGACCCAATAAAAACGGCTACAGAATAATAAGCAGCTTTTACTAAAGATTCTTTACCCGGAATCATAAACTTATCAATATCTAAAATGATTGCTCCAGCACTTCCTGCTAAAATAATATAGCCAGAAAAACGAATTACTTCTTTAAAATTATCAGGTTTAGAAAAGGTAAGTTTAGGCATGTATAATTTAAATGCATAAAACATCATTATAAACATTCTTAAAAAATATGCCGCTGTTAAATAGTAAATAAACTCAGGCTTAGAAATCAATTCAAAATAAACGGCAAATAATAAAATCATTACCACCACTCTATTATATAATTCTTTTAAAATATTTCCAAAAACAGATTGAAATTGAACTTTAGCCCAAGCATAAAATATTTCAAAATAAGCACAAGCCACAGCAATTAAATAAATAACAAACGTATAATCTTTAATAATTGGATTCTCTATAGATAAATAATTACCAATCTCTTCATAAAAAAAATTCCCAAAATATGCAATGGGTATTGCAACTAATAAGGGTAAAAAAAGTATGGATGATAAAAAACGATCTCTCTCTAATTTTGTAAAATAACTAGAATAAAATTTTACAATAGTATGATGAACACCTAAAGCAATTAAAGGCATTAATAAATTAGAAGTAGACAATAAAAAAGTAACCAAACCATAATATTCATCTTCTAAAAATCGAGTATATAAAAACAAAGTATTGATTCCCCCAAAGGCAAAGCCTAGGTAAATAAAAAGTGTATTTTTAAAAGATTGTTTTAATATGATCCCCATAGTTACGAATGTAAACTTTTAATTACCAAAGCTAACTCTTTGGTTAATTCTTTTCTGTGATATTTCTCGATATTTTTAGAGCTTACTTCTAAATTGCCTGTTTTATATTGATGATATAATTTTTCTATTTCTAATGATAATTTTTCTTCATTCTCAAAATCAATTACAACACCAGCATTGGTTTCTTTTAAAATTTCTGACAAATCTCCATCTTCCGGACCAATAGCTAAAATGGGTCTTTTTGCCGTTAAATACTCAAATAATTTTCCTGTTAAAATTCCTTTAGAATTTTCCACATTCGGAATTAACAACAACAATACTTGTGCTTTTTTTTGACACTCAATAGCCTTATTATGAGAAACATACCCAAAAAAACTAGTATTATCTAACAAATTATTTTGCGAGATTTGTACTTTTACTTCATCAGAAATATCTCCAATAAAATTCAATTTTAAATCATTTTTAAAATCTTCATTTTGTACACAAAGTTCCTGTAAAACTTTAAATAATACTTTTGGATTACTTTGTTTTGGCAGCAAACCAATATAAGAAATTGTGAACTTTGCATCTAAAGCAATCGAATTATTCTTTAATACTTCATCATCAAAACCATTGGTAATTACCTCTACTCTACTTGCTTTTTTAGCAAATTCTTTTTTTAATGTATTGCTTACCGTTAAAATACAATCTGCTTTTTTTAAAACTGATGTTTCTAATTTTACGTTCTTATTAACCGCAAATTTCTGCTGATTAAAATCTTTATTGTAATATAAATTGGACCAAGGATCTCTAAAATCTGCAATCCATTTTAAATCATTATTTTGATGTAATTGTTGTGCAATTAAATGCATACTATGTGGAGGACCTGTAGAAATAATTACATCAATTTTATTTTCATCTAAATATTTTTGAAGAAATTTTACGGAAGGTTTTACCCAAAAAACTTTAGGGTCTGGAATAAAAAAATTTCCACGTATAAAAGATAACAAACCGCTATTACTTATATTAGATATATCTTTTTTAGTTTGATTTTTCTTTTTCCAAAACAACAAATTGGTTGGTTCCCAAATTGGTTGTTTTAAAATTTCAATAGTATTAGGAACCTCATTTTTTAACGTAATATCTTCTTTCGGATAATTTGCATTGTCAACCGTATACACAATAGGATCAATACCAAATTCTAGCAAATATTTTACAAATTTCAACCAACGCTGAACGCCGGAACCTCCTGCTGGTGGCCAATAATAAGTAATTATTAATACTTTCAAGATTCTAAATTTTCATATAAATGTAGTAGTTTTTTTTCAGTAAACTCCCAATTTAAATCACCATTATAAGCTAACTCAAAGCCATTGGCAGCTTTTTGCATCGCTGTTTCGTAATTATTATAAACTTTAATAATTTCTTTAGAAAAACTTTCTGCTTGTCCTGCTTTAAATATAGTACCAATATCATTCGATTTTACGACTCTTTCTAACGGAGCACAATTAGAGACTAATAAAGGTTTTTTGGAAAGTAGTATCTGAAATAATTTATGTGGAATAGTACTTTCTGTATGTAAGTTAGAAATATGAGGAATGATATTTACATCAGAACTTTGCATTATTTTTACAACCTTCTTAAATGGCTGACTTCCGTAAATAACAACATTTTCTCGAACATTAAATTCATCAATTAAATTTTCTAAATAACTTTTTACATCATTATTTGCAGGACCAATTAAGGCTAATAAAGCATTGGGGATTTGTTTAGAAACGTCTTTCATACCTTCAATAGCCGTTTGCAATCCTCTATGAGGACCAAAACCACCAACATACGATATAATAAATTGGTCTTTATGATCTTTAAAAAAAGAATTTTCTGTTGCATCAAAATTTGCAACAAAGTCTTTCTTTTCTGAGTTGGTAATTACTGTAATCTTACTTTCATCTATAGCTGTATCTGTAACAATTCTATCTTTCATTTCTTCTACTACCGCAATAATTCTATCGTATTTTTTAATAATCCGATTTTCATAATCTTGCCATCTTTTATGATTAAAAAATATTTTATTTTTCAATCTTATCACAGGATTCTTTCTCCAAGAAAACCAAGTTAATAGTGCTGCTGCATAATTTTCATGTAAATCTAAAACGGATTTTAAATGGTATTTTTTTGCCGCAAAAAAACCTGTTTTAGCGAGAGGTAAATCATGCACGTGAATAACATCAATATTGTTTTTATTGATCATCTCTGGTAGGATTTTATGAAATTTTGGATGTACAAAATTGATTGCTAACCGCATATCAATCAATCCTTTTTCAGTAAAACTTTTGTAAAATATTTCTCTTAATACAGTTACATTTTTAATGATTTCAACTTTTTGATCATTTTCTTTTCTACAACACAAAACAAAAACATTGTGTTTTAACGCTAAAGATTCAGCTTCTTTTCTAACACGAATATCTGCAGGATAATATCCGTCAACAATCATTAAAATAGCATGCATTTTCGATTTATTTGGTTGCAGAAACTGCATAATATCTTGGAGTAAATTTTCGTAAAATAGGTCTAAATCCTATTTTATCTATTGGACTTGTCCATTTTTCTTGTTCTTGAATTTGCCAACCAGATTTTTCTAATAACCAATCAAATTGCCAATCTTCAAACTCATGATAGTGACGATCCCACATATCAGTTTTACTTCTATAAGCTTTTGCAAACCATAAATTTAACGGAATTGTAGCAATTAATTGAGTAGCTTCAATTTCTCTTAACACATTAAACGGAGCTAATAAATGTTCTAAAATTTCGAAAGCAGTAACTGCGTCCACTTTGTGTTTTTTTACTATTTCCGGTAAAATATCTAAATCTTCCCCTTCTGTATTGATAACAGTGTATCCATTTTGCTCCATAATTTCAGAGAAAGGATTTCTAATTCCCAGATCTAAAACAGTTGCAGGACTTGGTAAAACTTTTTGTAGAAAAGCTAGCGTATGCTCATATCTTTTTGAAGGAATTTTACTGTACATTATTTTTTGTTTTTTTTTGTTCATAGAAGAACCAAGCAACGGAAATTAATAGTAATAATCCGTACGACGTTAGAGAAATAATTTTTCCTTGCTGAATTACTTTGGGCTCAAATTTAAATTCAATTGAATGCTTTCCTTTTGGAACAATCATTCCTCGTAAAACATAATTCACTCTAAAATGCGGTGTTAATTTCCCATCAACATAAGCATTCCAACCATCTTTATAATAAATTTCAGAAAAAACAGCAAATTGATCTTTTGTTGTTTTGGATTGATAAGTTAACGAATTAACATCGTAATTTAACAATTCAATTACTGCCGTTGAATCTTTTTCTTTTGGAAAATTTATTTTTTCTTTTAAATTCTTTAAATCTAAAACTGCCGTTGTTTTTGTGTTCAATGAATCTAGAGTTTGCATTTCTTCATTTGCAGAATTTACTACTTGTACTTTATCTACAAACCATACATTTCCATTTGCATCAGGATTTAATTGCGCTTGTTTCTCTCCTTTATCATTACCAACAATAAAGTATTTTGTATTTAACATGTTTAAAACCTGCATATTATTTTTGGCGATTTGATAATCAAAAAGCTCTTGATAACGTCCCATTTTTGCCGCGTGATAACCGCCTATAGATTGATGAAAATAAGAAGTACTTCCATCATTCATTGGGTTCACCGTAAAATTACCAACTCTAAAATGTGTTTTATCTTGTAATATTAATTTATCTGTGGCCGAAGCTGTAAATGGTTTTTCTATTTTTCTTGCTGCTTTAAAATCATCTTCATTTACATATTTTTTATCCACAGAAATTAAATCAAATAAAACAAAAACTGTCAATGCTATGATAACAATACCTTGTTTTAATTTATTTTTTAATAACATCCATAAAACACCCGCTGAAAGAATCATTAAAACTAAAGAACGTAAAGTATCTACAAATAACATCGATTTTCTATCTGCAATAATAGCATCTGTTAATCCAGGTAACTGGTTGTATTGTGCATCTCTTAAACCTTCAAAAGTTGAAAATCCGTGTGCTAATAAAAAACCAACAATTATTAATCCTCCAAAAGCATAAACTGCTTTTTTTAATGCATCTTGTTTTTCTTTCGAAGTAATTTTAGAAGAAAAGAATTCTTTTAAAGCCAATATTCCTAAAATGGGTACACATAATTCTGCAATTACTTGTATGGATGAAACTGCTCTAAATTTATTATACAAAGGGAAGTAATCAATAAAAACGTTGGTCAACACCTCAAAATTCCGTCCCCAACTCATTAAAACCGAAAATACGGTTGCCGCAACTAACCATTGCTTTAAACGTCCTTTAACTAAGAAAATTCCCAAGAAAAATAAAAAGAAAATTACGGCTCCTATATAAGCAGGTGCTTCTACAATGTTTTGATCTCCCCAATAGGTAAGTGCTTGTTTAGAGTAATCTTTAGCTACTTTTTTTCCTGCTTTATCTTCTATTGTTTTATAAAAATTAGAACCTTCACCTAATTCCTCAACAGTTCCGCCTCCCATAAAACGCGGAATGAATAAATTAAACGTTTCTAATTTTGCATAACTGTATTCAGTAATATATGCTTTATCTAATCCTTTTGATGCTTCTTTTTTACTTCCATCAGGATTTATAGTCAATTCTGATTTTCCTCTTGTACTATGGTCTGCATATTCTTTCATCGCCATTAAGCGAGGAGAATTTGCTCCAATTCCTAATAAAACAGCTGCAATAATGATTACTGTTTGTTTAAAAAATGTAGGTAATACTTTTTCTTTAATAGCGTTTATACCTTCTACAATTCCTAAAATAATTAAACAGAAACCTAGATAATAGGTCATCTGTGGATGATTTGTATAGATTTCTAGAGCCATTGCAACGCCTGTAACCAAGAAACCTAAAATATATCGTTTCTGAAAAACCCACAAAATACCTGCTAACACCAAAGGCATGTATGCAATTGCATGTGCTTTCGCATTATGTCCTGCTCCAAATATGATAATTAAATAGGTTGAAAAACCAAAGGCAAGTGCTCCTAAAATAGCCAACCTCCAATTAACTTTCAAAGCCATCATCAAGACAAAGAAACTTAAGAAATACAAAAAAGTATAATCTGCAGGTCTTGGCAAAAACCGTAAAGTTCTATCCAAAACTCTTACAAAATCATTTGGGTAATACGTACTTACCTGATATGTTGGCATTCCACTAAAAGAAGAACCTGTCCAATAAGGTTCGGTATTATTTTCAGCTCTAAAATCGTTAATCTCTTTAACCATTCCTTTAAACTGAGTAATATCGGACTGAGATATTTTTTGCCCTTTTAAAACAGGATGAAAATAGATTATAGACGCTAAAACAAAAATAGCAATTGCAATAACGTAAGGTAAAATTTTATTTAACTTCATAATTAATCTATTTCTTCAAAATCAACATATTCTCCAACAGAGTTTTTACTTTGTTGATTATTTTTAGGGGCTTTATCAATAATTGTTTCCCCTTCTTTTACCGTGCTTTTTGGTTGTTGTCTTCTAAATTGCTCTTCAGCCTTTCTTTGAATTGTTTCCGCTGCTTTCTTCATTAAAAAAGGAGCAAATAATCTCGCTAAAAATTTAAAAGCGTAAATAAATAATAATATAAAAAAGATAGTTTTTAGTAAACCCATTTAAAATTTATGTTTAAAAAAATCTATCAAAAATAACAATTTGAGCACAATTGTAGCGTTTAGAAAGTATAAAAGTTTCTTAATACTAAAAAAGTCTTGAATGCTTTTTAAAAATAGGTTTTTTAGCCTATGTTTGTGTTATATGTTTTTTGTAAATTCTATAAAACTAAATTTTCTGATGAAGAAAAATCTATTAAACGTATTTTATTTATTATTTCTACTAAGTTTTTCTTCTACTTACAGTCAATATACAGAAGTCATCAACTCTAACAAACCTGGATTTTCTGAAAGTCCATATAGTGTTGGTACAGGAGTTTATCAATTTGAAAGTAATATCTTTTTTAGAAATACTTCTATAGAACCTACTTTTTCTAGACCTCAATCTTTAGGCTTAGATTTATTATTTAGAACTAGTTTTTTTCTTGAAAAACTAGAATTAAATACACAAATAAGCTACCAAAGAGATAAAGTTGCCTTTAAAAATGTTTTTACTTCTAGTTATTTTGACCATGGTTTAAGTAAACTTACTATTGGAGCTAAGTATTTATTGTTTCAACAAGAGTATGAGGATAAAACCAAAGAAGTAAGAAGTTGGAAGAGAAGACACGCTTTTGATACAAAAAGACTCATTCCGTCTGTAGCAATATACTTAGGAGTTAATACTGATTTTTTAAGCGAAGGCTATAAAACAGGAGGCATAACACCAAAAGTAGGTGTATTACTTCAAAATAATTTAAGCAACGACTTTAACATAATTACCAATGTTTATTATGATAAAATTGGGTCAGAGTTTTCCGAAATTTCATACATAATTACTGGAACTTATAATTTTAGCGACCAATGGTCTACTTTTTTTGAAAATCAAGGTGCTTTTCAAAAAAAACAAACCAACTCTAACTTAGGAACTGGATTAGCTTACTTATATAACAGAAACCTACAAATAAATGCCTCTGCAAGATTACTTTTAGAAGGCAAATCACAAGGTTATTACGCAAGTTTAGGTGTTTCTTACAGAATTAATAGGCATCAAGATTCTTATATTGAATTAGACGATGATGGTAATGAATTAAAAGATTCACCCATTTCTGAATACAATAAAAAACAAGGTAGTTTCTTTAGTAGAATCTTTAGTGTTTTTAAGAAAAAAGATAAAACTAAAAAGAAAAGAACTAGACCAAAAAGAACTAGAAAAAAAGCTTCAACTAAAAAGAAAAAAGGTGGATTATTTGGTCTTTTCCGTAAAAAAGAAAAAAAGAAAAAAGAGACAGACAATTAATTTATTCCCGCTTTATAAGTATGATTTCGATAAAAAAAATTACTTCAAAAAAGGAAATGAAACAATTTGTACTCTTTCCTTTCTCGATATATAAAAACAATAAATATTGGGTTCCTCCTATTATAAAAGATGAAGTCGATAATTTTGACCCTACAAAGAATCCTGTCTTTGAAAATGCAGAGGCACAGTTTTTTGTTGCTATAAGAAAAGGTCAAATTGTTGGAAGAGTTGTTGCCATTATCAATTGGTTTGAAGTTGAAAAACAACAGATTAAAAAAATCCGTTTTGGTTGGTTTGATGTAATTGATGATCTTGAAGTCGCAAAAGTTTTACTTGAAAAAGTAAAAGAAATCGGAGTTAAACATAAGCTCGAATATATAGAAGGCCCTGTAGGCTTTAATAATTTAGATAAAACTGGTGTATTAATAGATGGTTTTGATCATTTAGGAACCATGATTACATGGTACAATCACCCTTATTATAAAGATCATTTAGAACAATTAGGCTTTGTTAAAGAGAAAGAATATTTAGAAAACAAATTCAAATTTAAAAATGTTGATGCTGTTTATTTTGACAGAATTAGCAACATCTTAAAAAAACGTTTTAAACTAAAAGCATTAGATTTTACAAAAACAAAAGACATAATGCCTTATGTAGATGAAATGTTTGAAGTTTTTAGCGCATCCTATTCTAAACTATCAACTTTTGTTCCTATTTCTGATGCACAAATAGCTTATTTTAAGAAAAAATATATTTCATTTATCAACCCAGAATATATAAAATTTGTGGTTGATGAGAATAATAAATTAGTCGCTTTTGCTATTGTAATGCCTTCTTTTTCTGAAGCTTTGCAAAAAGCCAAAGGAAAATTATTTCCTTTTGGATTGTTCCATTTATTGCATGCAAGAAAACATGCTAAAGACGTTACTTTTTACTTAATTGGCGTACGTCCAGATTACCAAAACAAAGGGGTACATGCCATTATTTTTGATCAATACACAAAAACTTTTGCTCCTTTAGGAATCGATAATTGCATTAGAACTCCCGAACTAGAAGACAATGAAGCAATTAAAAAGTTATGGGAAAAGTTTGACCCTATAACTCATAAAAGACGTAGAACCTATCGAAAAAACATACAGTAAATTGGTTTGTATTTATAAATAAACCTCAATTTTAAAAACTTGTAACTGATTTAAACCATGCAGCTATTTTATAATTCAGAACTTTCTAAAGAAACCAAACAAATTACTTTTGATAAAATTGAGAGCAAACATATTGTACGTGTTTTAAGAAAAAAAGAAGGTGATGTTCTTAAAATTACAAATGGTAAAGGGTTTTTATTTGATGCAGAAATTAGTTTTGCAAACGACAAAAGATGTGCAGCCGTAATTATTAATGTGGAAGAAAAGCAAAAACCCTGGAATTATTATTTACACATTGCAATAGCACCTACAAAAAATAACGACAGAATTGAATGGTTTTTAGAAAAAGCCACTGAAATTGGTATTGATGAAATTACTCCAATAATTTGTAGTAATTCAGAAAGAAGAATTGTAAAATTAGAACGATTTGAAAAAATTATTCAATCGGCAATGAAACAATCTTTAAAATTTACATTACCAAAACTAAATCAACCAATTAAGTTTAACGAGTTCATCAATCAAGATTTTGAAGGGAAAATTTGTATCGCACATTGCGAAAAGCAAGAAAAAACACTATTACAATCCATCGTAAATCCATCAGAAAAAATTACAATTCTAATTGGTCCAGAAGGCGATTTTTCTTCCGAAGAGATAAAAAAAGCATTGGGCAAAAACTTCATTCCAATTTCATTAGGAGAAAGCAGATTAAGAACAGAAACAGCTGCATTGGTAGCTGTAAATATAGTTTCGTTTATCAATCAATAATTCACTATATTGCTTTCAATTCTTGTTTAAAAATTTTATGAAGCACCTTTTAATCTTACTCATTATATCCTTTGTTCTTCCTACAAATGCACAAGATGTTGCTATTTTAAAATACAATGGAGGCGGAGATTGGTATGCTAATCCAACAGCCGTACCTAATTTAATAGAATTTGCAAACACTAATATTAAAACTAATATTTCTAAAAACCCACAAACGGTAGCTGTTGGTAGTGAAGATCTTTTTAGTTTTCCAATACTCTTTATGACAGGGCATGGAAATATTTTATTTTCTGAAGACGAAGCAGAAAACTTAAAAAATTATTTAATTTCTGGAGGTTTTTTACACATTTCTGATAATTATGGTTTAGACAAATTTTTAAGAAAAGAACTGAAAAAAGTATTTCCAACATTAGAATTACAAGAAATACCAAGTAATCATCCTATATATAATCAAACGTTTAAATTTCCAAACGGAATTCCAAAAATTCATGAGCACGATAAAAAACGAGCACAAGGTTTTGGTATTTTCTACCAAGGAAGATTGGTGCTTTTTTACGATTATGAAACCGATTTAAGTGATGGATGGGAAGATGCAATTATACACAATGACCCAAAAAATGTAAGAGAAAAAGCATTGAAAATGGGTGCAAACATTATAGAATATGCTTTTAAAAACTAGTCCATATATAGATATTGATGACATTAAAATAAACTTTGATGCAGAAGGTTTGTGGGTGCTAAATATTGCCATTGCCATTATTATGTTTGGTGTTGCCTTAGGTATTTCTACAAACGATTTTAAACGACTTTTTCAGAATCCTAAAATAGTTTTTGTAGGAGTTTTAGCACAATTCATTTTATTACCGGCTGCAACTTTTTTAGCTATTTTGATCATAAAGCCACATCCTAGTTTTGCATTAGGTATGATGATGATTGCCGCTTGCCCTGGTGGAAATGTTTCTAATTTTTTTAGTAAAATGGCAGGAGGAAATGCTGCTCTATCGGTTAGTTTAACTGCTTTTGCAACATTAATATGTATTGTAATGACTCCTTTTAATTTACAGTTTTGGGGAAGCTTATACGAACCTACCAACGAAATTATAAAAACTGTAGAATTAAACTGGATAGATTTACTGAAACTAGTTTCTTTAATTTTAGGAATTCCGTTAATCTTAGGAATGCTCATAAAACACTATCATTCTGAAATGGCAGGCAAAATAGAAAAAGTTTTAAAACCTTTATCTATGTTAGTTTTTATTGCGTTAATTTTCATCGCTTTCTCACAAAATCTAGAAGTATTTGTCAATCATATTCACCACGTTTTGTTCTTGGTAATTTTCCACAATATCTTTGCTTATATCTTAGGCTTTTATACTGCTAGAAGTTTTGGTTTAAATAAAAGAGATGCTAAAACAATCTCTATGGAAACAGGAATTCAAAATGGTGGTTTAGGTTTATTGTTAATCTTTGGTTTTTTTGATGGCTTAGGTGGAATGGCTTTATTGGCTGCTTTCTGGGGAATATGGGACGTGTTTTCTGGCATGGCTTTAGCTACCTATTGGGGAAGAAAAAAGAATATATAGTATTTACCACAATGAAAATTAAAAAAATTTGGTACTCAAGTGTAAATCTTTTTTTAAAAATAAGTTTACAATTTTACTGTAAAAAAATCAAAGTAAAAGGCATCAAAAATATTCCCAAAAAAGGCGCTGTTTTGTTTGCTATTAATCATCCAAATGCATTATTAGATCCTTTGTTAGTAACCTCTAACAACACCCGAGAAAATCATTTTTTGGTAAGAGCAGATGTTTTTAAAAAACCTTTAATTAGAAAATTTTTAAATTCTTTAAATTTAATGCCCATTTATAGAATTAGAGATGGCATAAAGCAACTTTCTAACAACGAAGAAGTTTTTGAAAAATGTTTTGATATTTTAAAAAACAAAGAAACGTTATTTATTTTTCCACAAGGAGGACACTCAAGAGATAGAAATATTAAACCTTTAAGCAAAGGATTTACAAGAATTGTTTTTGGTGCTTTAGAAAAGTACTCCGATTTAAACATTGCTGTTGTTCCTGTTGGAATTACATACCAAAACGCCTCTTCCTTTCCTTGTAAAGCTATAATTCATTATGGAAAAGCTATTGATTCTAGAGCTATTCTTGAAGCAAATACAAAACCTAAAGCTATCAACATTTTAAAACAAGAAGTTAGTAATCAGCTTAAAGAAATAACAGTTCACATACCAAATGACGAGTATTATGAAACAGTTTTAAACAAACTTAATAATGCTAATGTAGATTTTACCGATGTGGATTTGGTCAATAAAATGATTGCCAAAAAAGAATTTCCAAAAGCAGTAAAAAAATCAATAAACTTTTTTAAACCTTTATTTTATCTAATCACCCTAAACAGTTTAATCCCTTATTTGTTTTGGAAAAAACAAGCAAAAGGCATTAATGAGATTGAATTTACAGATACTTTTAGATTTGGGTTAAACATTATTACTTTTCCAGTTTTTTATATTTTTCAAGCAGGAGTTGTGCGTTGGTTTCTTGATGAAAAAATAGCCCTAATTTATCTTATTGTTTCTTTTTTATCCGTTTTCATTTACACTAAATTTTCACCAACAAATACTGAAAACGAATAGTTTTTCAAAAAAATATCAGATTTGAATCAATTTAAGAACTCTTTTAGCAAGCAAAAAAACAGAAAATTTACTAGTCTATAATTGCATCTTGAATAATTTGCTGAATTTTAGTTCGCATATTGGTTTTAACCAAACCATTGTTAGTCATTGATGGATAAGTTCTGTTAGATAAGAAAACGTAAACAATTTCACTTTTAGGATCTGCCCAAGTATAAGTTCCAGTAAATCCTGAGTGCCCAAAACTTTCATCAGAAACACATCCACAAGTAGCTTTAACCTTTGGATTTAATTGTGGTTTATCAAAACCTAAACCTCTTCTATCTTTTTTATCTGAATAATATCGATGATTAAACTTATCTATTGTTTCTGCTTTTAAATATCTCTCTCCTCCATAAAATCCTTTCTGTAAATACATTTGCATAATTTTTGCAACATCATTAGCATTGGCAAACAAACCAGCATGCCCCGCAACACCGCCTAACATTGCGGCCCCCATGTCGTGTACATTTCCTATTAACAATTGATTTCTAAAATAATCATCTTTTTCAGAAGGAACTATCTGACTTTTCGGAAACTTTTTTAAAGGCAAATAGGTTGTTCTGTTAGCTCCTAAAGATTGATAAAACTCTTCATCTACTAAAGTATTTAAAGGCTTTTCATATTTTTTTTCAAGCACCTCTTTAAAGAGATAATAGCCTAAATCGCTATATTTATAACCTTTTCTTTTTCTTTGATCGGCTTCTTTTATATACTTGTAAATACTGTCTTTATAACTTTGTTTGATGTATAAATTTTCAGCCACTTTTATTTTATAAACACTTGTTTTCTTCTTTCTATAAAATTTAGGTGAATTTTCTCCAGTAACACTATCTTGAGTTGCTTTATAAAAAGGAATCCATGCTTTTAACCTTCCAATATGTGCTAAAATTTCTTTTACTGTTACTGTATCTTTATTTGAATTACCAAAACTTGGTAAAATATCTCTTAAGCTTGCTGTAAGTGGTATTTTTTGATCTTCTTCTGCTTTCATTATTAAAGGCAGTGAAGCCAATATTTTTGTTAAAGATGCTAAATCATAAACATCAGAATTTTTTACTTTTATTTTCTTTTCATCTGTATGATAGCCATAACTTTTATTAAAAACAATTTTCCCTTTTCTAGCTACCAATACCTGAAAGCCTGGAGCCATTTTTTCTTTTAAAATAGTATCGGCTACTTTGTCTATTGCGGCTAACTTAATTGATGATAAATGAACATCTTCTGGAATAGAATATTCGAATCTACTTAAATTTGATGTTACTAATCCATAGCCTTCATTAAAATCTTTTTTTATAGAAACCGGTAATTTCCCTTTTGCTGAAAATGCACCAAAGATGAGTTGAGCAGAAAGTTCTTGTGCCAGTTTACTATTTTGATACGAAACAATAATCCCATCAATATTTGTAAATGTTTTTACTTGCAATAAACTATAAGGACTTGCAAAAACGTCTAAAATAATATTTTTCTCTCTTGCTATTTCTTGTAACCAAACCAACTCTTTATTTGTAAACTTATAACTCTTCCATGGATTTTTATTGGATTTGTGAAAACCAACAATTACTAAATTATAGGGCTTTAGTTTGTTTATAATTCTGTCTAAATTTTTATCAGAGATCACATCTACCTTAGTATAGTTTTGAAGCATATTTACAAAAACATCACCAGGATCGTCTCCTAAATTTACATAAGCAATTTTTCTTTTTTCTAAATTTCTTAAAGGAATATCATTATGAATATTTTTAACAACAGTAAGAGAATTTTTAACCAATTCTCTGTGTAATAATTCGTCGTTAATTGTATTTAAATCTTCATCTAAATTTTCTAAAACAACAGGCTTGTAATTATTTAAACCTGCCCAATATTTTGCTTTTAATATTTTTCTTACAGAAAACTCTAACCTCTCTACTGTTAAGGTTTTTAACTCGATAGCTTTTTTAATTAAATTCACAGTACCAGAAACATCGTGAGGAATTAATAACAGATCGTTTCCTGCTTGTATTGCTGCCAAATTAATTTCTGCTGACGTTGCGTAATTAGCCGCACCTTTCATATTCAATCCATCAGTAATAATCAACCCTAAAAAACCTAATCTTTCTTGCAATAATGTAGTAACTACATTTTTAGAAAGTGATGTTGGTAAAGTTGGATTAGACTCTAAACTTGGTATACTTAAATGTGCCGTCATTACACTTGCAATTCTAGCATCAAATATTTTTTTATAAGGGTACAATTCTATCGAATCTAAACGTGCCATGTCAAAATCTAATACAGGCAAGGTATGATGAGAATCCGTTGCTGTATCTCCATGACCTGGAAAATGTTTAGCATTTGCTAAAACTCCTTTGCTTTGCATTCCCTGTGTAAATGCAATTGCTTTTTGAGTAACATTTTCTTTACTTTCTCCAAAAGAACGATTTCCTATAATTGGGTTTTCTGGATTGGTATTTATATCAACAACTGGCGCAAAATTTACATGAATTCCTAAACGTTTACAATGTACACCTAAGCGTT
Source organism: Polaribacter marinus (assembly GCF_022662535.1). Taxonomy (GTDB): domain Bacteria; phylum Bacteroidota; class Bacteroidia; order Flavobacteriales; family Flavobacteriaceae; genus Polaribacter; species Polaribacter marinus. The sequence goes on along the minus strand of NZ_JAKQYM010000001.1, from coordinate 123,411 downwards.
CTCCAAATTGTTTTACCAAAGAATCATTTCTAATTGCTCCTAAGGTCATGTTCCAAGGAAATCTATACGTATTTTTTAAACGCATGTCTAAGCCCCATTCACCATCAAAACCAATTAACAAAGGCACTTTAGAAAGTGCTTGATACTTATTATTAAGTACCGCTTGCTTTTGTGGAGTTCCTTGCATAAAGATTAAATTTCCAATATGATATTTTGTAATCATATCAGTAATAAAATCTTCATGTTTTTTATCTTTATTAGAATATGCTTGTAACATAAAAAGTTGACCAATTTTTTCATCAATTGTCATATTTTTTATAATACTATCTACCCATGCATCTTGTGCTTCGGCATCTTTTGTTCTTAAGGGATCTACACTTTGTGCAGAAACACTAAATACAAAACTCATCAAAAAGATAATCAGTAACTCTTTCTTCATATTTTTATTCAACATATATTTTGGGCGTTTTAACAGGCTTTCCATTCTATCTTTTTATGCTGTATACAGCATAAAAAGGATGTCATTTCAATCCTTAACGCAACTTATTTGTAAACCTAATACTTTACTTAAAATCAATAGTTATACCAAAAAGCGTTTATGCCAACTTTCTTTTGCCGGAACTTCCCAATTGTTTTCAAAATCTTCTTTTGTGTTTACCATATTGTTAAATACAATGGTATCTGAAGTAATTTTTTTATCCTTAGCAAATTTCTGAAAATCAGGTAATTTTACTAGATTAACATTGTCATTATCTTTAAATGTAACATTCATTTTATTCATTAAATCTAATTGCAATTCGTTTTCTAATGCTTTTATAAAACGCACCGAACTATCTATAGAACAACCTGAAACATTATTAAAACTCTCATCTACTGCCAATACTAAAAACTGATTGTACTTTATAGTAAAAGAACCTTTTAAATCATCTCCATGTCGCGTCCATTGATTGATAAAATCTTCTGCTTTTTCAGCAATAAATGCAACTTCTTTTTCGGTGAATTCTCTATCGGATTGATAAATCCAAACACGAGAATTGTTTGGTAAATTTGTATATTCTGTAAACATGTTTTTTAGCTTTTTAAAAATTAGATATGTTAACTATCTTAAATTAAATTTCTGTTGTAAAGCCTGTAATTTTTCTGCTTCCGACATTGTTTCTTTGGGAGCAGACATTCGTTCTTTAATTTCTTTCAACACCTTTTTTGTATACAGAGGAAAATCTGCATTCTGAATCCAATTATTATAACCTGGATTTTCTTTTAAGACCTCTTCTACAGTTCTTCCTTTGTATTTTCCGAAAGAAAAAATTTCTTGATCCTCATCATTCATCAAAATAAAACCAGCAAAATCAGCTCTTTTACCATGTGTAGAAAACTCACTTAAAGCCTCTACAGAGTTTTCTATATCTTCATATTTGTCTAATTGCGCTAACAAGATTTCATAAGTTGCATTGGTATCAGCTTCTGCTCCATGAGCGCCTTCTAATTCTTTTCCGCAATAAAACTGATAACCTGCACTTAAGGTTCTTTGTTCTTTTTTATGAAAAATAACTTGAACATCAATAGCTTTTCTATTTTTCATATCAAAGTCAATCCCTGCACGCATTAGTTCTTCTGCCAATAAAGGGATGTCAAATCTGTTTGAGTTAAACCCTGCTAAATCCGCATCTCCAATCATTTCATTAATTTTTGGAGCCAATTCTTTAAACGTTGGTTCTGTTACTACTCTTTCATTGGTAATTCCATGAATATCTGCAGCCTCTTTAGGAATCTCTATTTCTGGATTTACCAACCAGGTTTTACTTTCTTTATTTCCGTTTGGAAATACTTTTAAAATTGCTATTTCTACAATTTTATCTGTTGCAATATTTACTCCTGTTGTTTCTAAATCGAAAAATACGATTGGTTTTGTTAAATTTAAATTCATCTATTTTGTTTGACTTCTCAACTGTATTCATAAGACATCATAGTCTGTTTGGACTTCAATGAGAACTATTCGTTATTTAATTGGGTTTTAAAATCATCAATTTGATCTAAAACTTTTTTAGGTAAAGTGGGTTCTTTAAAATTATATTTTTTTAATTCTTTTAATAAAATTTCTGCTAATATTAATCTAACCGTAGGTTTATCATCTGCTGGCAAAATAAACCAAGGTGCATTTTCTTTAGAAGTTCTATTTAATAGATCTTCATAGCAAAACATATATTTATCCCATAATTTACGTTCTTTTAGATCTCCTGCAGAAAATTTCCAGTTCTTTTCTGGAATATTTAATCTTCTTAATAATCTGTTTTTTTGTTCTTCTTTAGATAAATTTAAAAAGAATTTTAAAACAATGGTTCCGTTATCAGAAATATGTTTTTCAAAATCATTAATTCTATCCATTCTATTGTAAAAAAAGGTATCATCTACCTCTTCTATTTTTTTTACAGTAGGGATGTTTTCTCCTAAAATATAATTAGGATGCACTCTAGTTACTAATACATTTTCATAATGAGTTCTATTAAAAACACCTATTTTTCCTTTTGCAGGCAAGGCTATATAATGTCGCCATAAAAAATCGTGTTTTAATTCTAATTCTGTTGGCACTTTAAAACTGTGTACTTGCACTCCACGTGCATTTACATCTTTAAAAACTTCTCTAATTAGACTATCTTTTCCAGAGGTATCCATTCCTTGTAAACAGATCAACACACTATATTTGCCTTCTGCATACATAGCGTCTTGTAGTTTACTAATTTTTTTACGAAGTTTTTTTAGAGCTTTATTGGCATCTTCAATAACTTCTTTCGTTTTAAAATTATTTAACTGAATTTTATTACTTACTCTATATTTTTCCAAATTCATCTTATAATAAATTTTCTTTAAAAAAAAGAATTATGAACTGATGCTATTAAGCTTATATTCTTCTATTTGACTTCTATTATTTTTCTCTAAAAAAGTACGTTAAAGATAGAGAAAAGTCTTTTGTTATTCATTTTTTTTAGCATAAAATATTAATTAAAAATCTCATTTTTTTACACAGAAAATCAATTCGTTATAGAATTTAAGCAACATATAAACATCTTTTTTAATATTTTTTTTAATATCTTGTGAAATTCTGATATATAGGACATTAAAAACACTCTATATCTTTTTAACAAAAAAAAACGCTAAAAACTTCATTAAAAATTGCACCCTAAAAAAGAAAAAAATTATGCCTTATTCAGAGTACCACATATTTGACGATATGCTTGAGGGGGTACAAGTTATCGATCGAGAATGGCGTTATTGTTATGTAAATACTTCCGCTAGTATACATGCAAAACCTTCTAGAGAAGAAATGCTTGGAACGATACTTATGGAGATTTTTTTTAGAGCAAGTAACACATAAAGAACAGGTCTGAAACTTAATATTATAAAAAAATATATCGAACTTCTTAAAGGAAATATCAATATTTGAAGTATTATAGGAAAAGGTACTACTGTTAAAATACTGTTTCCAAAACACGCATAAAAAAAGAAATGATCAGCTATTTTTGTTTGTTCGCACACAATTTAAATTAACAGCATGTCTAAAAAAGGAAAAGAAAAAAATACCAAAAACAAAGCAAAGCATACAAAGTTGATGAATCGAAAAATTAATAAAGTGAAATTAGAGAAACAACTTACTAGGGAACGCTTAAAAAATATTATTAAAAAAGCGAATGAACAAAAATCATAACACAATCATTATTCTTAGTTTATCCCTTCTTTACTATGATCAACAACACTACTAAAATATTTAAAAAAACAATCCTTGTTATCGTTTTGCTAATTAGTGGAAGTGTAATGATTTCATGGTTTTTAGATATTGAAGAAATATTAAGCGTAATTTCCGACAGTGCTACCATGAAATTTAACACCGCTTTGTTATTTTTTCTTACTAGCTTTTGTTTGATTATTGAAAATAAAAAAGGCAAAAAAAGCCAATCAATATATTTTATTCTTACAGGAATAATTTTATTAATTGGTACTTTATCCATTTTAGAACATGGCTTTCAAATAGACTTGGCTATAGATAATTTATTTGTTAAAGATCAGATTTCAAAAAACTCTCCCGGTAGAATGTCTGTCGCAACTTCTCTTTGTTTTACTTTACTTGGAATTGGATTCCTTGGATTAAAAACGAGAAAAATTCAGTTTAAAAAAATAAGTCAAAGTATTGTTTTAATAACCATGTTTATTGCTTTTATATCGGCAATAACATATGTCCTAAAAATTCCAGCAGAAAACAAAACCTTTTTCTTTGAAACAATGGCTATTCACACATCGCTATTGTTTCTATTTTCATCCTCTTTAATAGCTTTAAAAACCCCCAATATTGGCTTTATAAAATTACTTTTCAGTAAATTAAACGGAAGTAGTTTGTTAAGAAAAATGATTCCATTTATTCTTTTAATTCCATTTTTATTAAGTTATTTTTTATCCGATTTAATTCATAAAAATATTATCGAATACAATTTTGGGATTATAATTTATACCGTTATATTAATCTTAATTAGTATTATTTATACATCTATTATTTCTTTTGGATTGAATAAATCTGATTATAAAAGAAGAGCTTTAGATCAAAATATAATTTCAAAAAATGAAGAATTAATACAATATAAGATTGCTTTAAATAGTGTTACAGCATTAACAATTACAGATAACAAAGGAGTCATAAAAACAATAAATGACAACTTAACTAAAATGACCCAATACACAGAAAAAGAACTTTTAGGAAATGATTTTTCTCTATTTTATTCTGACCATTATGAGCCTTCTTTTTTTGAAAATATTTTAGCTGTTTTAAATAATGGAACCATTTGGGAAGGTGAATTGCAAAATTTAAGAAAAGATGGAACCACTATTTGGGTTAGCTGCTCAATTATCCCCTTTAAAAATGAACATGGTACTATTGAAGAATTTGTGGTTTTAAAACAAGACATTAGTAAGCGTAAAAAAGCAGAAGCTTTGTTAGAATCTCAATATGTAAAACAACTAGAAGCTAAAAATAAAGAATTAGAACAATTCACCTATATTGCTTCTCATGATCTACAAGAACCTTTAAGAACTGTTACCAGTTTTTCTGATATTCTTAGCACCGAATATCAAGATAAATTAGATGAACAAGCTAAAATTAGTTTTAAATTTATAAAGCAAGCAACTAGTAGAATGAGTTCTTTAATTAAAGCTCTTTTAGACTACTCTAGACTAGGTTACGAACAGAAATTAACTACTATTAACTGTAACACATTAATAGATAATATTACAAAAGACCTAAACACAACAATTTCACAAACAAATACTAAAATTGAAGCAAAAAAACTACCCGAGTTAAAAGGATATGAAACAGCAATTAGATTGTTATTTCAAAACTTGATAACAAATGCAATTAAGTTTAGGCAGAAAGATAGGAGTCCAATCATAAAAATTAGCGCAAAACAAAAAGGGAATATTTGGGAATTTTGCGTAGAAGACAATGGAATTGGTATTGCAAAAGAATTTCAAAAAAAGATTTTTGCCATTTTTCAAAGACTACATTTAAAAGATGAATACGAAGGAACCGGTATAGGACTTGCACATTGTCAAAAAATCGCTAATTTACACGGCGGTGAAATTTGGGTAGAATCATCTCCTATGAAAGGCAGTAAATTTTATTTCACAATTCTAAACGAATAATTAAATATGAAAGAAAAACTAAATTGTATTCTATTAATTGATGATGATGAAGCAACAAATTACATTCATGAATTTATAATAAAGAAAGCAAATTGTGCCAAAAAAGTTGTTTGCAAACAAAGTGGACAACTCGCTTTAGACTATTTATTACTAAAAGAGAACGGAAAATATCCACAACCAGATATTATCTTTTTAGATATTAACATGCCCGGAATGAATGGTTGGGAGTTTTTAGATCATTATAATAAATTAGAAAAAAACCAACAGGCAGAAATGATACTTGTTATGCTAACAACCTCTATAGATCCTGTAGATAAAGAAAAAGCAAAGAAACTAGGTATTGTAAGTGGTTTTAAACCCAAACCTTTAACCGTAGAAATGTTAAATAACATTTTAAAAGAGCACTTTCCAAATAAATTTTAATAAAAAAAATCCTGAATTTTCATTCAGGATTTTTTAAGTTAACTTTAAAAATGATTATTTAGGATCTAAAATAGCTTCAATTCTTTTTACTAAATCTTGTAAATGATATCTAGTAATTGTATTTGACGCAGTACTTATTCCTCTATTAAGATCTCTTTTAAGTCTATTTAATTCACCTCTAACAATTGGTTTAAGATCTGAAATATTAGCATCTATAGCTGTTAGTTTAAGAATACCAATATTTATAGAACCTTGTTTTTTTGCTTTCATTAAATCTGCTAACTTAATAATATAAGTTCTTTGAAGATTTCTTCTATAAGCATCTATTGATTTTTTAGAATAAAGCTCAGAAAAAATTCCTTTTCTAAAATCAGACATTAAATTCATAAAAGTATATGCATTGTTACCGTTTAAAGTCTCATTTTCTAGTAATCTTGCAATTCTACCTGGTCTCATCACTCTATTTAAAGCAGCTATTTGAAAATCTCTAATTTTAACATCAGAACCAGAAAATTGAATTTTATTTAAAATTTCTTCATCTAACAACCAAGTTGGTGTTGTAAAAACTTCATCAACAATAAACTGAACAGCTCTTTTTTGCTTATCTTTAGTTACATAGGTATATACCGCTCCTTCTTGATCTGCTGTTTTAAAATTTTCATAAACACCACCAACATTTGCAGAAACATGACCAATATATCTATTAAATTGATTCGTTAACTCTTTATACATAGATGCTAATTCATCATAATTTTCTCCTTCTTCGGTTGTCCATTCTTTTAATTTAGGTAGAATTCGTTTTAAGTTCTTAATTCCATAAGTACTTGCTTTCATAGCATCATCTCCTAAATCTTCTGTTTGAGAACTTGGATCTAAATTATTTAATAGTTGTTGAGAACCAAAGCGATAAACAGGATCTCCATCATGTTTTAATATCCATTTATTTAATGTTTCCTTCTCTTCTTTAGCTGTTGTATTTAAAATTGGCCTATACCCCCAAGAAATAGCATATTTATCATATGGCCCAATCTTAGGCATTAAAGCAACTCCTTTATCTTCTGGTTGAGCAACATAATTAAAACGAGCATAATCCATTATTGAAGGAGCTGTTCCATATTTCTGTGTAAAACTTGCAGAACGTAAAGAATCTACTGGATAAGCAACAGAACTCCCCATATTATGAGGTAATCCTAGGGTATGCCCAACTTCATGAGAAGAAACAAAGCGAATCAAACGCCCCATTGTTTCTGTTTTAAATTTATTTTTACGTGCATCAGGATTAATGGCTGCTGTTTGAATAAAAAACCAATTATGTAACAATGTCATTACATTATGATACCAATTAATATCTGATTCTAAAATCTCTCCTGATCTTGGATCACTAACATGAGGTCCATTTGCATTTGGAATTGGAGATGCTAAATAACGAACTACAGAATAACGAACATCTTCTGGAGACCAATCTGGATCTTCTTCTTTTGTTGGAGGATCTTTTGCTATAATCGCATTTTTAAAACCCGCTGCTTCAAAAGCAACTTGCCAATCTTCTATACCTTGCTTAATATAAGGCACCCATTCTTTAGGGGTAGCTCTATCAATATAGTATACAATTTGTTTTTTAGGCTCAACTAATTCACCTCTTTTAAATTTCTCTAGATCCCCTTCTTTTACTTCTAATCTCCATCTATCTAAATAAGTTACTCTTTTACTTTTTTGCTCTTTTAATCCATAATCTATTTGCCCACGAGCAAACCAACCTACTCTTTGATCAAAATACCTTCTTCTCATAGGTTCTTTTGGTAATAAAACCATAGAATTACTCATTTCTAAAGAAATAGCACCTACTGTAGAAGCTGTAGCTGGAGCTTTATTTGCAGCATAGGTTTTTACATGTCTGATTTCAATATTTTGAGGATAACTACTCAACCTCTGAATATAAGATCTAGCTTTATCTAATCTAGTAACCTGAAACCTTTTTCTTTGTGTAGCAGGAAAACCAATTGCTTTTATATCTTCTGTAAAAAAAGGTGTAACATCTATAACAGTTGCTGTAGAATCTTTACTAAATCCCTTTATTGGAAATGCATACAATATTGGCTCAAAATTTGAATTTACAACGGCTTCATGTACCGGTAAAATTGTGTCAGCAACAACATTATGAGAGACAACACGTAATAGTATTTTTTTACCTTGCTTCTGCCATCTCAATACCTGTGTATTTGTTTTACCTCCTCCAAAACCTATTCCACTTGCAGTTTTGGCAATTCTTGTTACCATAAGCATCTCTCTATTCAACAAAGAATCTGGAATTTCAAATAAATACTCTTCTTCTTTTTTATGAATTTTAAACAAACCTTCATCTGTTTTATATTCTTTTGTAACCACCTTATTATATGGCTGTATAGCTCCTTTTTTAGGTTTTACTACCGAAACTACTTTTGCCTTTTCTTTTTTCTTTTTTTTCCAAAATTGCGCATTTGTTTTGGTAGAAAAACCAAAAACAAAAGCTACTAGAATTAATCTAGTTAAAACTTTTACTATCATAATAAATTATTTGTTTATGTTTTCAAATAGTTATTTAGAAAAATAGGACTCAAACTACTCATTCAAGCCCTATTTAAATTCAAATAAAAATGAAAAATTATTCGTACCCTGGATTTTGATTTTCTAAATTAATCTCTCCATTCCCTATAATTTCTTCTTCAGGAATTGGTAAAATATATTGATTACTAGAAGTTACAGAAGGCTTTAATGTCATAATTTTACCAAACCGAATAGCAGCAGCCCAAACCGAACCGTTTTCATAGGCTAATTCTTTTGCATACTCTTCAAAAATATCTTCCTTTAGTTCTGCCATAGTTGTTGCAGGAGAATTTCCTGTTCCTGCTCTATTTCTAATGATATCTAAAGGTTTTTTACTATTTAATAAAGTTTCTCCACTATTAGCCAAACCTTCTGCTTTTATCAAATACATTTCTGCTAAACGCAAATAATAAGTAGGTCTATATGTACTTGCTTGATTTACTTTTTTAATTACAGAGCCACTATATGTAAAACTTTCTCTTGGGTCTCCTGATATTAACGTTTTAAACCAACCGCTTGAAGCAGCTCTACCAGAATAGTAACGTTTTCTGTTATTCTGATCTACATCAGAATTAGCATCTCTATAGGTCATTAAAATCATTTCAGTTGAATTCAAACCATCTGTAAAAGTAGATTCAAATGTTGTTTCTAAAGTTCTTGTACCTTCATCTATTACTTGACCTGCTAAGATAGCCGCTTCAGAAAATTTACCATTATAAAGTAAAACTCTTGCTTTTAAAGCTTTGGCTGCGGTTTTTGAAGCTCTATAAGAAACAGAAAAATCAGGTGCATCTGTTATAGCATCTTCTAAATCTAAATATATTTGATTGTATGATTCTGCCACAGTACTTCTTGCTTTAGATCTTGTAACAAAGTTAGAGGGCTCTGTTCTAATTACAATTCCATAATTACTACTTTCATCCCAATATTGACCAAAATAACGAAGAATATCAAAAGTTGCCATTGCTCTTAAAAATTTAGCTTCTCCAATGATTTCTACTCTTTTAGATTCAGATATTTCTTCTTCAGATAAATTTTCTGCTTGATCAATAACATTGTTTGATAAGTTTACCACTTCATAAACAATGTTCCAATAATTTCTGATAACTGTATTTTGAAAATCAACACTGTTGTCTCTAATATCATTATTTGCTGCACCAAAACCACTTTGTTTCATTGTACCTACTAATGCACTTGGCATCGTTTCAAATTCGTGATAATAATATGATGTTGTTCTAGAAATAATAGTACTATAAACACCATTTAAAAGAGCTTCTAGATCTGCCTGATTTTTAACGACATTCTCTGGCACTAAATTATTTGGCGGATTATTATCTAAAACATCTGTTAGTTCACATGATGTTGTAACAAACATTATTGCAATTAGTATATAATATATTTTTTTCATGTTGTATGTTTTTTATTAAAATCCTATCCTTACTCCAGTTGTAAAAACTTTAGCTAATGGATAACGGTTATTATCTCTCCCTGAACTAATATCATTATTATATAAGTTTGAAGCTTCTGGATCTGCCCCTGGATAATTGGTAAATGTTAGTAAATTTTGTGCAGAAAACTGTATAGACAAACTTTTAATATATTTTAACCTCTTTAATAAACTTTCTGAAAAAGAATATGATATGTTTATATTTTTTAACCGAATATAAGAAGCATCATATACATAGTGACTAGACAATCTATCATTATCATTAGGGTCTCCATAAACAATTCTTGGAATTGAAGTATTGGTATTTGTAGGCGACCAAGCATTTAAGACAGAAGTCACCTTATTTTCTCCTATATAGGTACTTGAAAAATTAGTATCTCTTGCCAAGTTAAATGCTTGTAAGTCATTTCCAACAGAATATGTAAAGAAAGTTGAAAGCGTAAAGTTTTTGTATTTAAAATTAGAAGAAATAGATCCAAAAAAGTCTGCTTGGGCATTACCTATCACTTCTTGATCTAAATTAGTTATAACACCATCTGGAACTCCATTTGGCCCGGTTAAATCTTTGAATTTCAAATCTCCCAAAGATGTTCTAGATTTTTGATATACCCCTGTAGGAGAAGCCGCATTTAAGGCGTCTATATCTGCTTGGTTTTGAAAAATACCCTCTGATCTATATCCATAAATTAATCCTATTGGACTTCCTTCTCTTAAAATTCCACCTCCTGGAAAACCAGTTAAAAATCCTTCTTCATTTTTAAAATCATCGGCAATCCTTACCAATCTATTTTTATTAGTAGAAACAATTACACTCATGTCCCAACCAAAGTTATCATTTTCAATTATACTACCATTTAACTTTAATTCTAAACCAGAATTTCTGGTATCTCCAATATTTGCAATTGTTCTATTCTCTCCAGAACTTCCAGGAGAATAAGTTGTAAACAAAGCATCAATCGTTTTTTTAGTATAATACCCTAGTTCTCCAGTAAATTTTCCTTTAAAAAGAGAAAAATCCAATCCTAAATCAAATTGATTACTTGTTTCCCATTTTAATTTATCGTTTCCTAGTTGCGTTAAAATAACAGACGATTCTCCTCCATAAAAAGAAGTTTCAAACAATGTTCTCCAAGCATAAGGTCCAAAATCTTGTTGACCAGTCTTTCCTATACTTGCACGTAATTTAAGTTCATCTATAAAATCTACATCTTCTAAAAAAGGTTCTTTAGAAACTCTCCACGCCAAAGCCGCAGAAGGGAAAAAAGCATATCTATTATCTATAGCAAATTTAGAAGAACCATCTACCCTTCCAGTAAGTGTTACATAATATTTGCTTGCAAAATCATAATCTAATCTTCCTATATAAGATTCTAATCCATAATTTGTACTATAAGACAAACCACCAGTAGATACAGTAGCACTACTTACATTAGCTAATACGTCATTAGAGAAGCCAGTCCCAAAAGCCTTTGTGAAATTACTATTCTGTTTTTCAAAAGAAACAACAGCTAAACCTGTAAAATGGTGTACATCATTAAAATTCTTTGTGTATGTTAATTCATTTTGAAAAAGAGTACTATAAATCTGACTTCTACTATCTTGCGCATAACCATCTCCATCGCCACCCGTTCTTCTCCAGCCACCTGTGAAAGTAAATTTAGGATAAAAACTGTATTGATGACCTGCATTATAATTTACAGAAAGAGACGTTTTAAATTTTAAATCTTTAATTATTTCTAATTCAGAAAAAAATGAACCTAAAACAAATAAGGTTGAGTTACTGTTTTTTGCTTTAGAAAGCGCCATAGGATTTTCTGAATTATATTGTGGCGAAAACGTATAATTATCATTTTCATCTAAAACAGGTAAATCTGGTCTAAAATTATAAGTTCTTTGCGTTAATCCACCGTCTACAGATTGTTGATCTGCATAAGAAATCGAAACTCTAGATCCAAATTTCCAAACATCACTAATATCTGTATCTAAATTTAAATTAAAAGAATAACGATCAAAGCCCGAGCCTTTATAAACTCCATCTTGTTTATTAACCCCAAGCGAAGTATTGTATTTTGTTTTTGCTGTACCACCTGAAACGTTAAGATTAAAGTTTGTAGATATTGGACTACTTGGTCCAACTTCATCTTCCCAGTTTGTATCTGCATTACCAAAATAAGAGCCATCCAATACACTTGCTGTATATGCATTATTTGTAGTTCCTTCTAAAACAGCTGTTGTCCATACATCTTTAAATTGAGCCGCATTTAACACATTTAATGTTTGTGCATTTTGAAAACTATTAGTCATACTAAAGTTAAACTCAGGTTTTTTATTATAAGCCCCTCCTTTTGTTGTAATTATAATAACTCCATTTGCTGCTCTAGACCCATAAATAGCTGCAGCAGAAGCATCTTTTAAAATACTTATCGACTCTATGTCTGCAGTATTTATATTTCCAATAGGTGTGCTTATACCTTGCTGATCTAGTGATCTCCCTAAATTTAACCCTTCAGTACCACCTACAGGAATATTGCTTGTTGCTACAACAGGAATTCCGTCAATTACATATAATGGTTGATTTGATCCTAATAAAGAAGTTGTTCCTCTAATTCTAATTCTAGCAGCTGCTCCAGGTTGTCCATTTGAACTTGTTACATTTACACCAGCCACTTGACCCTGTAAAGCATTATCTAAATTAATTGTTGGTGACTGAGAAGATATTTTTTTCATGTCTACACTTCCTACAGATCCAGTTAATTCTTCTTTTTTAACTTTTCCGTAGCCAATAACAACAATTTCATCTAAATCAGTTTCTTCTACTTTTAATTGAACATCTATTTTTGTTCTATTATTAATAACTATTTCTTGTTTCTTAAAACCAATGTAAGTGATTACTAAAGTTGTTGCTGCATCAGTTAACTCAATGTTATATTTTCCATCAAAATCTGTACTCGTAGCAATTCTAGTTCCTTTTATAAGAACAGTTGCTCCATATAAAGGCGTGCCTCCTTCATCTGTAATAGTACCACTAATTATTTTCTTTTGTTTAACAAACTTGTTTAGAATATTAACTAAAGACTTTTGTTTAAAGTCTTCTCTAAGTATTATTTGCTTATTAAATACTTCAAACTTAATATTTGAGGTATTAAAAATAGCTTCTAATATTTTTCTTACACTTATTTTGTCTGCCTTAACATCTATTTTTTTATTTAGGTTAATTGCAGAATTTTTGTAAAAAAAATTAATATCTGTTTTTCGCTCAATTTCGTTTAAAACTTCTTCTATTGTTGTAGACTTTAAATCTAAAGATATTTTTTTACCTTGAGAGTAAGTGTCATTTGCATTCATTTGAAACAAGGCAAAAAAGAGTAGTATTCCCGTAAGTTTCATTTTTAAATCAAATTTAAAAGAGATTGTGTCTAAGACACAATTCGTGCTAATTTTTTTCATATTTTTGTTATGATTAAAAAGTTGGTTTCTAATTTTTTAGTTATTCATTTTCGAGAAATGTTGCAGCATTTCTCGATTTTTTTTGTTTTCTGTCAAATCATCTATTTTTAGTTTTTAGGATTAATAATAATTTGTTTGTTATTTTTTATATAATTAAAGTCTAATACTTTATTTATTGTATTTAAAACATCTTCGATAGATTCTACCTCAAATCTTCCAGTAAAACGCTCATCACTAAAACTTTCCTTATTGTATACAAACTCTACCCCATAATGTCTTTCTAATTTTTTTAGAATTACACTAAATTTTTCATTTCTAAATAAAAGAACATTATCTATCCAAGCAATATGACTGTCAATTTCTACAAAGTCAACCTTAATTTTATGAACTTGTTTAGAATATGAAGCCATTTGATTTGGTTTTAACCTACTCTCTTTGTTGTTGTTTTGTTTATTATAAACACCAACACTCCCTTCAACCAAAACAACATTTACCTTTTCTTCATTTTCATAAGAAGAAATATTAAACTCTGTTCCGTATACTTTTGTACTCAACTCTTTTGTGTTTACAATAAAAGAATCTTCTGTATTTTTTGCTACCTTAAAGTATCCTTCTCCGCTTAAGAAAACCTCTCTTTTTTGTCCTTTGATAAATTCTACTGGGTATTTTAAAGATGAACCTGAATTTAAAAACACATGAGAACCATCAGAAAGAATAACTTGAAACTTTTTACCATAAGGAACAATTAACTCATTATAAACTAGCTTTGTAGTTTTTTTATTTTTATCCTTTACAAAATAAATTAATTGATTTTCTTTTAGAGTTGCTATTTTAGTTGTTTTATTTCTTAAAGTATCTTGCTTGCTTTTAGTCTTAATTTTTTTAATAGAACCATCTGATAATCTAATTTTAACAAACTTTTCTTCTTTTTCTTGTTGCATTGTGTAGTTATACACATAAAAACTGGTGGTTATAATACCTATAAATATTGCTGCATATTTTAGTAGTGTATATAAAGAATTCTTTTTTAAAGGTTTTAAAGTATGTATTCTTTTCTCTTCATTAAGTTTGTCATTCAATTTACACCAAATGAATTCTTCTTTTAACATCATAGAGTCATCTTGATTTTCAGACTCCCAAGCTTTTAAAAATTCTACATCTAGTTCTTTTATTTGTTTTTTATTTAAAAAATCATTTAAAATGGAAATTTCTTCTTGAGAACAATTGCCCTTCAAAAACTTCTCTATTAATCGATTTATTTCCATAAGTTATTTTTAAATTATCTTTCTTATATACTTATACACTTGCCAAAACAAGAAGTACTAGTTTTAATTGTTAAAATTTAAAAAATTTAACATATTTGATAGCAATAAAATAGTAAATGAATATTTTTTATAAATTTAACTACGTAAACAAAAGAATATTATAAACATTCTTTTTTTAGAAAACTCATAGCTGAATTCAAATGAGATGAAACGGTATTTTTAGAAATACCTAGTGAAGTTGCAATTTCATCATAAGTTAATCCTTCGTAACGATACATTTTAAAAATAATTTGCTGCTTTTTAGGAAGTTTACTTACTGTATTATTAATTTTTGTCAATCTTTTTTTTGAAAAATCCTCTACTTGTATAGCATCATTTTCTCTTTCTACTTTAAATTTTAGCAATAATTTTTGTCGATTAACTTTTTCTCTTAAAGAATTCAAAACCAACCCCTTTGTAATTACAAATAATTGATGTTCTATAGATAGTTCTGTAGAAATATTAGCTCTATTTCTCCAAAGTTTGAGAAATACTTCTTGTACGATGTCTTCTACTTCAGCATCATTTCCTGCATACTTTCTAGCTACAGAAAATACTTTTTTAAAATGCAATCGATATGCTTTTTCTAAAGCATATTTATTACCGTTCATAATTTCTATTTGCAGAGACATATTTTAATTAATCTACCACTAAATTATAAAAATTTATTAATTATAATCTAAGTTTTGAATGCTTATTTAAATTTTAAGCTGAAATTAAGCTATTTAAGACGAATAACATTTTTTATAAACAAAAAAAATCTTGAACAAATTGCTCAAGATTTTTTTATTTGTAAAATACTTTAAAAGAGTTATTTATCAATAGATCCTAAAACACGTTTCATAAAAGCGTTTAAGGCTTCTTTTTTTGGAGCTCCTTCTTTTATCATTTTATCTACTTCTATTGCCCCATACATATTAGAAATTAACTCGCCAATTACATCTAACTCTTCATCTTTTAAAGATGGAACTTCTGTTAAGGCTTCTAATGTCTCTATTGTTTCTAACACGTAATCTTGATCGTTTTCTTCGATAAAATTAGTGAGGTGTTTTATTACAGGTAATTTCATAACTAAACAACTTCTTTAACTAGTTCTTGTAAAACTTCAAACTTGTTTGTTTGTGTTTGATTTATAAATTTCCCATCTACAAAAGTGGCAAAAGTTGGCAAATTACTTACATCTGCTAATTTTCTACTTTCTGGAAATTTCTCTGCATCAGCAATTACAAAAACCATTTCTTCATTTTCTGAAGATAATTTTTTAAATTTTGGTTTCATAATTCTACAATTACCACACCAAGTTGCAGCATACTGTACTACTACTTTTTTATTATCAGAAATTATTTCTGCTAAATTATCTTGACTTAATTCTTGTACCATAATATTATTTTTTTTTTATAAATAAGGGAGCTCGTGTATCAATCCCCCAATTTTTACACGAACCCTTTATCCTTAAATTATATTAATGAGAAGCTAAATAAGCTGCTGTTCCTTTTGCATCTGGAGACATTGCATCTTTCCCTTCTTCCCAGTTTGCTGGACAAACTTCTCCATGAGATTGTACATGTGCATAAGCATCAATTAAACGTAAAAATTCATTTACATTTCTACCCACCGGCATGTGGTTAATTCCTTCATGAAAAACAGTTCCTTCTTCATCAATTAAATAAGTAGCTCTATAAGTTACATTATCACCTTCAACTTGTACCGTTTGTGTAGCTTCATCAAAAGTTTCATTAGTGATATCTAAAATCCCTAAAATTGATGATAAATTTCTGTTTGAATCTGCTAAAATTGGATATGTTACACCTTCTATCCCTCCATTATCTTTAGAAGTACTTAACCATGCAAAATGAACTTCGGGAGTATCACAAGAAGCACCCATAACAATGGTATTTCTTTTTTCAAATTCTCCTAAAGCTGCTTGAAAAGCATGCAATTCTGTAGGACAAACAAATGTAAAATCTTTCGGATACCAGAATAACAAAACTTTCTTTTTATTGTTAACTGCCTCTTCTAATACATTTACTTTAAATGTATCACCCATTTCATTCATTGCGTCTACATTTAAATCTGGAAATTTTTTACCAACTGCTGTTGCCATTTTTTATAAATTTTTATATAATTAATATTTATTTTTTTCTTCTTACAAAGATAAGAATACATGCCTCTTTTTTTAAATAAAACTCATGATAAGTTTTTATATTAAAAT
The DNA here is from genome assembly GCF_022662535.1 of Polaribacter marinus. Taxonomy (GTDB): domain Bacteria; phylum Bacteroidota; class Bacteroidia; order Flavobacteriales; family Flavobacteriaceae; genus Polaribacter; species Polaribacter marinus. The sequence goes on along the minus strand of NZ_JAKQYM010000001.1, from coordinate 106,310 downwards.
CAATTTTACTTATAGTTAACACAATTATAAATAACCTTAAACTATCTTAAAATAAAATCTTTATAATATTCGTAAATTGTACAAACAACTCAATACAATAGATTAAAACTATATAAAAATAAAAATTATAGATAAAAATTATTTAAAAACATATTGTAGTTTTGAAAAAAATTAAAGCAAATAAATCATGGAAAACTTCAAACACACTTCAGGAGACGTCTCAAAATGTCCTTTTCATGGAGGAAACACAACTAATGAAACAAATAACGAATGGTGGCCAAATTCTTTAAATTTAGATATCTTACACCAACACGATACAAAAGTAAACCCACTGGGAGAAGATTTTAACTATCATGAAGCGCTTAAAAGCTTAAATATTGAGGCTTTAAAAGAAGATGTTACAAAATTAATGACGGATAGTCAAGATTGGTGGCCAGCAGATTGGGGGCACTATGGAGGATTAATGATTCGTATGGCATGGCACTCTGCAGGTTCTTACAGAACAAGTGATGGACGTGGTGGTGCAGGAACCGGAAATCAACGTTTTGCTCCTTTAAATTCTTGGCCAGACAATGCTAGTTTAGACAAGGCAAGACGTTTACTTTGGCCTATTAAGAAAAAATATGGAGATAAATTAAGTTGGGCAGATTTAATCATTTTAGCGGGTACCATTGCTTATGAGTCTATGGGTTTAAAAACCTATGGTTTTGCCTTTGGTAGAACGGATATTTGGCAACCAGAAAAAGATACCTATTGGGGTAATGAAAAAGAATGGTTGGCTCCAAGTGATGAACGTTATAATGATGTAGAAGACGCTAGCACAATGGAAAACCCATTAGCAGCTGTACAAATGGGATTAATTTATGTAAATCCAGAAGGAGTTAATGGGAAGTCTGACCCCGCAAAAACGGCTTTACATATTAGAGAAACGTTTGCTCGTATGGCAATGGATGATGAAGAAACGGCAGCATTAACTGCAGGTGGTCATACAGTTGGAAAAGCACACGGAAATGGTGATGCAAGTATTTTAGGCCCAGAACCAGAAGCTGCTCCTATTGAAAACCAAGGTTTTGGCTGGTCTAATCCAACCGGAACGGGTGTTGGTAGAGATACGGTAACAAGTGGTATAGAAGGCGCATGGACAACAGAACCTACCAAATGGGATAATGGCTATTTCGACCTTTTATTTGGTTATGAATGGGAATTGACAAAAAGTCCGGCAGGAGCAACACAATGGGCTCCAATCAATATCAAAGAAGAAGACAAACCTGTAGATGTAGAAGATCCTTCTATTCGTTTGAATCCTATGATGACGGATGCCGATATGGCCATGAAAGTAGATCCTATTTATCGTAAAATATGTGAAAAATTCAGTAAAGACCACCAATATTTTTCTGAAACTTTTGCACGTGCTTGGTTTAAATTAACACACCGTGATATGGGACCAAAGGCTAGATATTTCGGTCCAGATGTACCTACTGAAGATTTAGTTTGGCAAGATCCAATTCCTGCAGGAAAGACAGATTATGACGTAAACCTTGTAAAAGAAAAAATTTCGAATACCCATTTAACGATTGCAGAATTAGTATCTACCGCTTGGGATAGTGCAAGAACTTATAGAGGTTCTGATATGCGTGGAGGAGCAAATGGTGCTCGTATTCGTTTAGCTCCACAAAAAGATTGGGTTGGTAATGAGCCCGAGAGATTAAACAAAGTGTTAGCTGTTTTAACTCCTATTGCAACTGAATTTGGAATTAGTATTGCAGACACCATTGTTTTAGCGGGTAATGTTGGATTAGAAAAAGCAATTAAAAATGCTGGTTTTAATACAAGGGTTCCTTTTACTACTGGACGTGGTGATGCAACCGATGAAATGACAGATGCAGCTTCTTTTGATCCTTTAGAGCCAGTTTCAGACGGATATAGAAACTGGTTAAAACAAGAATATATTGTTAGTCCAGAAGAAATGATGTTAGACAAAACTCAACTGTTAGGTTTAACGGCTCCAGAAATGACCATTTTAGTTGGAGGAATGAGAGTTTTAGGTACTAACTACGGAGGAACAAAACATGGAGTTTTTACAGATAATGAAGGTGCTTTAACCAATGATTTCTTTGTAAACTTAACAGATATGGGAAATACTTGGAATTCAGTTGGTGAAGGTTTGTATGAAATTCGTGATCGTAAAACAGATGCTTTTAAATGGTCTGCAACAAGTGTAGACTTGGTATTTGGTTCTAATTCAATTTTACGTTCTTATGCAGAAGTATATGCACAAGATGACAACAAAGAAAAATTTGTACACGCATTTGTAAAAGCTTGGACAAAAGTGATGAATGCTGATCGATTTGATATCAAATAAATAATTTTAAAAAAAGGGTAAACTTTTATTATGAAAGCTTATCCTTTTACAATACCCTACTTATGAATATTTTAAATACTTTTTTTGAAGCAATTCAATCTGTAAATATCAATGTAATAGAAACACTTTTAAAAAGGTTTCCAAAATTGGCAAACGCACAAGATAAAAGAGGTTTCACTCCCTTAGTTTTTGCTACTTATTTTGATAAAATAGAAATTGCAGAAACCTTAATTAATCACAATGCAAATGTAAATCATAGAGATGCTAAAGGAAACACCGCTTTATTAGGTGTCGCTTTTAAAGACAATGTTGATATTGCAAAACTTCTTTTAAAGAATAACGCAAATATCAATGCACAAAATAATCTTGGTTATACTCCTTTAATCTTTGCAACAATATACAATCAACCTAAAATGGTAGGGTTTTTATTAAACCAAAATGCCGATGTATCACTAAAAGATAGAGAAAACAAATCTGCATTAGATTATGCTAAAGAAAAAAGTTTGAAAGAAATTATAAATTTATTAGAAGTCAAAGAAGCTATTTACTTGCAAACAATTTAATATCATTTGCAGAGACTTCTTTTTCTCCCAAAATAATTAAACGTTCTACAACATTTCGTAATTCACGAATGTTTCCTGTCCAATTATATTCTTGCAACAATTTAATTGCTTCAGGTGAAAATACTTTTTTAGGAGTTCCTTGTTCTACTGATATTTTACTCGTAAAAAAATCTACCAATAAAGGAATATCTTCTCTTCTATCATTTAAAGATGGAACTTGAATTAAAATGACTGCTAATCTGTGATATAAATCCTCTCTAAAACGTCCTTCTGATATTTCTTGTTTTAAATCTTTATTTGTTGCCGCTACAACTCTAACATTTACTTTAATATCTTTATCGGAACCCACTCTAGAAATTCTACTTTCTTGTAAAGCTCTTAAAACTTTAGCTTGCGCAGACAAACTCATATCTCCTATTTCATCCAAGAAAATAGTCCCTCCATTTGCTGCTTCAAACTTACCTGCCCTGTCTTTATTAGCACCCGTAAAAGAACCTTTTACATGCCCAAAAAGCTCACTTTCTATTAATTCTGAAGGAATTGCTGCACAGTTCACTTCAATCATTGGAGCTTTTACTCTTTCAGATTTTTCATGTAACCAATGTGCAACCAATTCTTTTCCCGTTCCATTAGCTCCAGTAATTAAAACTCGGGCATCTGTAGCTGCTACTTTTTCTATAATATCTTTAATATGAGAAATTGCTGTACTTTCTCCAACCATTTGGTAATTCTTACTAACCTTTTTCTTTAAGCGCTTGTTTTCTACGATTAACGTTTTTTTATCTAAAGCATTTCTAACGGTATTTAAAAGACGGTTTAAATCTGGTGGTTTAGAAATATAATCGAAAGCACCTAAACGCATTGTATTTACAGCTGTATCTAAATCTCCATGACCAGAAATCATCACAATTGGTATTTCTGGTTTAATTTTTTTTGCCTTTTCCAATACCTCAACACCATCCATTTTAGGCATTTTAATATCACATAACACCAAGTCGTAATCGTTGTTTTTTATCATTTCTATTCCTAACAAGCCATCTTCTGCTTCTTCTACATTATAGCTATTGTTTTCTTCAGAAATAATTTTTGTTAAAACTCTTCTAATAGCAGCTTCGTCTTCAATAATTAATATTTTTGGCATCCTTTTATATTATTTTATAAGGTGAACATCTCTTTGAGGGAAAGGGATTGTAATATTATTCTCTCTAAATTTTTTATCAATTGCAAAACGTAGATCGCTCTTAATAGCTAAATGCTCGAAACTATTATTAATTATAAAAAGTAGTTTAAACATTAAAGCACTATCTCCAAAATCTGTAAACCTTACTATTGGCTCTTGTTTCTTTAAAATCTTTGGATGTGATTTTGCAATGTCAATTAAAATTTCTTTTACCAATTCTACATCAGAACCATAGGCCACACCAACTTCTACTCCTTCTGTTGTCTGAGCCCCGTTTTGTGTCCAGTTAAACAAACTATTGGTTAAAAATTTATGATTTGGTATTATGAGTACTTTATCATCTATAGTTACTGCTCTTGTCGTTCTTAATCTAATCTCTTCTACTTTTCCTACTTTTCCTTCTATTTCAATAATATCATTTACATTTAAAGACTTATCAATTAAGATGAATATACCAGACATTATATCTTGAAATAAGGTTTGTAACCCCAAACCAATACCTACTAATAATGCAGCAGATCCAGCTAATAAAACACTAACATTTATTCCTGATGATTCTAGAGCAATTACCAATACAATTACATATACAAAGTATTGAATAAAAGAATAAACGGCTTTAAATTTATCTTTATCTTTTTCGTCTAATTTTCTATTGACAACCTTCTTTACAATTTTTAAAAATAATCCTGTAAGAAGAAAAACAAAAGCAACAAACAAAATTGTTTTTACATTAATATGTATGCCTGAGGTTAAATTAAAAGAAAAATTTAAAAAACTATTAAGTTTGTCCATTTCATTATTTTGTTTTATCCTTTATATTTTAACCATTTGTACAAGTCTTTATAGGTTGTTTTTTTTCCGTACATTAAAATACCCACTCTATAAATCTTAGCTGCTAACCAGACCATAAACACAAATGTTACTAATAATAACAACATAGAAATTGCTAACTCATACCAAGAAACCCCAAAAGGAACTCTCATTAACATAACTATAGAGCTTGTAAACGGAATGTACGAAAACAATACAGCAATTGATCCATGAGGATCATTAATAACTGTTGCAAAACCAACATAAACACCTAAAATTAACGGCAACATAATTGGTAGCATAAATTGCTGAGTATCTGTTTCATTGTCTACTGCTGCACCTACCGCTGCAAACAAAGAACTGTATAACATATATCCACCTAAAAAATAAAAAATAAACAAGACAAACATTTTTAAAATTGGCAATCTTAATATTTCTTGAATAATGATTTGCATTTTATCTCCACCTACGGCTTGATTGACAACGTCCATTTGTGCATCAGGAACTTTAGCTGTTTGCATTTCAACAACATCCACTCCAAAAACAGAGGATGCCACCGTTATAATGACAAAAAGCAAAACACCCCAAATAAAGAATTGCAGTAAACCTGCAGAAGCATTTCCTATAATTTTACCTAACATTAACTGAAAGGGTTTTACAGAAGAAACGATAACTTCTATAATTCTACTCGTTTTTTCTTCAATAACACTCCTCATTACAGAGGTACCATAAATCATTACAAACATCATTAACAAATAACCCGCAATAGCACCTACTCCAATTTTTAATCCGTTTATTAATTTAGAGGATTCTTCTCCTGAAAAATTAAACATTTTTATCTCAGATTGAATTTTTGAGGCTTTAATTTTCTCTAAATCTATTCCAAAATTATTTAATTTTTCATTACGAAGTTTTACTTCTATTTTGTTTTCTAAACTCCCCATAACAGACATTCCTGGAGAATCTTTAGAATAAAACTCTATTGAGTTTGCAAGTAATTCTAAGCTATCTTTTTTAGGAATGTATAAAACTCCGTAATAATTTCCATCCTCAACCTTTTTCTTAGTTTCCTCTATACCTAAAGCCGTATAATCTTGGTAATGAATTGTTTTTGTATCTTTAAAATCTTCTTTTGAAAACAAACCCGAGTTATCTACATATACGATTTCTTTTACTTTTTCGTCGTTCTTTTTCATTAAAAAGAAAACCAAAGCTCCCATACCTACCATTAATAAAGGGCTTAAAAAAGTCATCATTATAAATGATTTATTTCTAACTTTTGCAATAAACTCTCTATGTATAATTAATTTTAACTTACTCATTTTCTTACTTATTTTTGTTTATTGCTTGTATAAAAATGTCATTTGCACTTGGTACTAATTCAACAAAATGTTGCAATTCTCCTTTACTTGTTAAAAAAGATAATAAATCGTTTGCAGAATTCCCCTCAGTTAACTTAACGTTCATTGTTAAGCCATCAGTCAGTAATTTAAAATCTGCAGGAAGTACCTCAAAACTTTCTCTTAATTTGGCTTCTACTTCTTTAGGATGTTCCGCATTTAAACCAACTTGAAATATATTGGTTCTAAATTGTCTTTTAATATCATCTAATTTACCATCTAAAATTTTGTTAGATTTATCAATTAAAGCTATTTCATCACACATTTCTTCTACAGATTCCATTCTGTGCGTAGAAAAAATTATGGTTGCACCTTCATCTCGTAATTGTAAAATTTCTCGGGCTATTAATTGTGCATTTATAGGATCAAATCCAGAAAAAGGTTCATCAAAAATCAATAATTTAGGATTGTGCATTACCGTAACAATAAACTGTACTTTTTGCGCCATTCCTTTAGAAAGCTCTTCAATTTTCTTCCCCCACCAAGCAGAAATATCAAACTTCTCAAACCAATATTTTAAGCGTTTTTTTGCTTCACTTTTAGACAATCCTTTTAACTGTGCTAAATATAAAGCTTGTTCACCTACTTTCATAGACTTATACAAACCTCGTTCTTCTGGCAAATAACCAATTACTGCGGTATGCTTTGGTGATAATACTTCTCCATCCAAAAAGATAGTCCCACTATCGGGCATCGTAATTTGGTTTATAATTCTAATTAAAGAGGTTTTTCCTGCTCCATTTGGACCTAATAAGCCATAAACACTTCCTTTAGGAATATGAATGGAAACATCATTTAAAGCAGTAAAGTCTCCATAATTCTTTACAACATTATTAATTTCTAATAAATTCTTCATTGGTGGTTGTTAATTTTATTCTGAAAGTTTTCAATAACTACAAACTTACATATTTTCTAAGTATTTGTATTATTTCTTCTCTTTTTGTTACATAAAATATTATGTTAAATTTATTATGCGTGCATAACTTTTTTGAAACTTACTATGCGTGCATAATAAATTTTATTATCTTTGGCATAATGAATAGATATAAATCAATAGATCATGAACTCAGAGCAACGTGGCAAGCTGTAGCAAAAGTGTACAATGAGCAAGCAGCAAAACACGATAGCACAATGGCAACTGCTTTTGTTTTATTAAATATTGATAAACAAAACGGAACACCATCTACAGCTTTAGGTCCTTTAATGGGAATGGAACCTACAAGTCTTTCTAGAATTTTAAAAACAATGGAAGATAAAGGCGCTATTTGCAGAGAGAAAAACCCAGATGACGGTAGAAGTGTCATCATCAAATTAACTGATTATGGCAAAGAAATGCGTAAAATTTCTAGAGGTCATGTAATTCAGTTTAATGATACAATTAGAGAAAATGTTTCTGAAAAAGACTTAGAAGGTTTTTTTAAAGTAACCTCAACAATTAACAAATTGATTGCCGACAAAGATATTTATGAAAATATCAACAAGAAAGCAATATAAATCAAATTAGACTAATGACTAGAAGAATTAAAAAAGTAGCAATTATCGGTTCCGGGATTATGGGAAGTGGAATTGCATGTCATTTTGCTAATATTGGCGTAGAAGTTCTTTTATTGGATATCGTTCCAAGAGAATTAAACGACAAAGAAAAAGCAAAAGGATTAACGTTAGAAGACAAAGTTGTTCGTAACCGTTTAGTAAACGATGCTTTAACAGCTTCATTAAAATCGAAACCTTCTCCTATTTATAGTAAGAAGTTTGCAGAAAGAATTACAACTGGAAATATAGATGATGATTTACACCTTATCAAAGATGTAGATTGGGTGATGGAAGTGGTTGTAGAAAGATTAGATATTAAGAAAAGTGTTTTTGAAAAAGTAGAAAAATACAGAACTCCAGGAACATTAATAACATCTAATACTTCTGGTATACCTATCAAATTCATGAACGAAGGAAGAAGTGAAGATTTCCAAAAGCACTTTGCAGTTACTCACTTTTTTAATCCTCCTAGATATTTAAAACTTTTTGAAGTTGTTCCAGGTCCAAACTGTAAACAAGAAGTTACTGATTTCTTAATGATGTATGGTGATAAATTTTTAGGTAAAACCTCTGTTTTAGCAAAAGACACACCAGCCTTTATTGGAAACAGAATAGGAATTTTTGGCATTATGAGTTTGTTTCACGTTGTAAAAGACATGGGATTAACTATCGAAGAAGTAGACAAATTAACAGGTCCTGTTATTGGTCGACCAAAATCAGCAACCTTTAGAACTATTGATGTTGTTGGTTTAGACACTTTAGTGCACACAGCAAATGGTGTTAAAGACAATTGTCCTGAAGATGAAATGAGAGATCAGTTTGTAATTCCAGATTTTGTGAACCATATGATGGAAAACAAAATGTTAGGAAGCAAAACCAAACAAGGTTTTTACAAAATGACCAAAGATGCTAATGGTAAAAGAAACATCTTATCATTAGACTTAAATACACTTGAATATAGAGAAAAGAAATCTGCAAAATTTGCAACTTTAGAATTAACAAAAACGATTGATAATGTTACAGATCGATTTAAAGTTTTAGTTGCAGGTAAAGACAAAGCTGGAGAATTTTACAGAAAATCATTTGCAGCAATGTTTGCCTATGTTCAAAATAGAATCCCAGAAATTTCTGATGAATTATATAGAATAGACGATGGATTAAGAGCTGGGTTTGGATGGGAACATGGACCTTTTCAAATTTGGGATGCCGTTGGTGTTGCCAAAGGTGTAGAAATCATGAAAGCAGAAGGTTATGAAATTGCTTCTTGGGTAACAGAAATGTTAGCAAAAGGAGAAACTTCTTTCTATTCTGTAAAAGAAGGAGCAACATATTATTATGATATTCCTGCAAGCAAACAACTTAAAAAACCAGGGCAAGATTCGTTTATCATATTAGATAACATTAGAAAATCTAACGAAGTTTGGAAAAATTCTGGCGCTGTAATTGAAGATTTAGGAAACGGAATTTTAAATTTAGAATTCCAATCTAAAATGAATACCATTGGTGGTGATGTTTTAGCAGCAATAAATAAAGCAATTGATTTGGCTGAAAAAAATTACCAAGGATTAATTGTTGGTAACCAAGCAGCAAATTTCTCTGTAGGAGCAAATATCGGAATGATATTTATGATGGCAGCAGAACAAGAATATGATGAATTAAACATGGCTATCAAGTATTTTCAAGATACAATGATGCGCATGCGTTACTCTTCTATCCCAACAATTTCTGCTCCTCATGGAATGGCTTTAGGTGGTGGATGTGAAATTTCTTTACATGCAGACAAGGTTGTTGCAGCAGCAGAAACATATATGGGATTAGTAGAATTTGGAGTAGGTGTTATTCCAGGTGGTGGTGGATCAAAAGAAATGGCATTACGTGCATCTGATACTTTCCGAAAAGGAGATGTTCAACTAAACGTTTTACAAGAGTATTTCTTAACAATTGGTATGGCAAAAGTAGCAACTTCTGCCTATGAAGCATTTGACCTAGGATTATTACAACATGGTAAAGACGTTGTTGTAGTCAACAAAGATCGTCAAATTGCAGAAGCAAAAAAACATGCTGTATTAATGGCAGAAGCAGGTTACACACAACCAGTCACTCGTAAAGATGTATTGGTACTTGGTAAGCAAGCTTTAGGTGCTTTTATGGTAGCTACAGATTCTATGCAAGCAAGTAATTTTATTTCTGCTCACGATCAAAAAATAGCAAATAAATTGGCCTATGTAATGGCTGGTGGAGATTTATCAGAACCAACTAAGGTTTCTGAACAGTATTTATTAGACTTAGAACGTGAAGCATTCTTAAGTTTATGTACAGAGCGCAAAACATTAGAGCGTATTCAACACATGTTAAAAACTGGTAAACCATTAAGAAACTAAGAAAAATGAAAACAGCATATATAGTAAAAGGATATAGAACAGCCATTGGAAAATCCAAAAAAGGGGTGTTCAGATTTAAAAGAGCTGACGAATTAGCTGCTGAAACTATCGAGTATATGATGGAGAAGTTACCTGAATTCGATAAAAAACGTATTGATGATGTAATTGTTGGTAACGCAATGCCAGAAGGTTCACAAGGATTAAATATGGCACGTTTAATTTCTTTAATGGGTTTAAAAATTGAAGAAGTTCCTGGGGTTACCGTAAACCGTTTTTGTTCTTCAGGTCTAGAAACTATTAGCATGGCAGTTGCTAAAATTCAGTCTGGAATGGCAGATTGTATTATTGCTGGTGGAGCAGAAAGTATGAGTTCTGTACCAATGACAGGTTTTAAACCAGAATTAAACTACGATACTGTTGCTGCAGGTCATGCAGATTATTACTGGGGAATGGGTAACACTGCAGAAGAAGTTGCCAAAAAATATAACATTTCTCGTAAAGATCAAGATGAATTTGCATTAAACTCACATTTAAAAGCATTAAAAGCACAAGCTGAAGACCGTTTTCAAGATCAAATTGTTCCTATTGAAGTAGAAGAGACTTATGTTGATGCTAAAGGAAAAAAAGCAACGAGAAAATACACTGTAACCAAAGATGAAGGACCACGTAAAGGTTCTAACATTGCAGGTTTAGAACGTTTACGTCCAGTATTTGCTACCAACGGAAGCGTTACAGCTGGTAACTCATCACAAACAAGTGATGGTGCTGCCTTTGTAATGGTAATGAGTGAAGAGATGGTAAAAGAATTAAATCTAAAACCAATTGCACGTATGGTAAGTTATGCTGCTGCTGGTGTTCCTCCTAGAATTATGGGAATTGGACCCGTTGCTGCTATACCAAAAGCATTAAAACAAGCAGGATTAAAACAAGAAGACATTAGCTTAATTGAATTGAACGAAGCTTTTGCCTCTCAATCTTTAGCGGTAATTCGTGAATTAGGATTAGACGCAGACATTATTAATGTAAATGGAGGTGCAATTGCACTTGGACACCCATTAGGTTGTACTGGAGCAAAACTATCTGTTCAATTATTTGATGAAATGCGCAAGCGTAATATGCAAGGAAAATACGGAATGGTAACCATGTGCGTTGGTACAGGTCAGGGTGCTGCTGGTATTTTCGAATTTCTAAATTAACAAAAAAAAAGATTAAAAAATTTATACAATGGAAGCAACAGAAAAAGAGATCTTAAGAGGAGGCCAGTTTTTAGTAAAAGAAACTGCATGTGAAGACGTATTTACTCCTGAAGATTTTTCAGAAGAACAAGTAATGATGAAAGAAGCCGTTAAAGAATTTAACGAGCGTGAAATCATAGCCAATAGAGATCGATTTGAAGCCAAAGATTACAAACTGACAGAAGAAGTAATGAAAAAAGCCGGAGAACTTGGATTCTTAGGTGTTGCTGTTCCAGAAGAATATGGAGGAATGGGAATGGGCTTTGTTTCTACAATGATTACCTGCGAATATATCTCTAGTGGAAATGGATCTTTGAGTACTGCTTTTGGAGCACATACAGGAATTGGTACAATGCCAATTACTTTATACGGAACAGAAGAACAAAAACAAAAATATGTCCCTAAATTAGCTACCGGAGAATGGATGGGGGCTTACTGTTTAACTGAACCAGGAGCAGGATCTGATGCAAATTCAGGTAAAACCATGGCAGAAATTTCTGCTGATGGAAAATCATATAAAATTAACGGACAAAAAATGTGGATTTCAAATGCAGGTTTCTGTAATTTGATGATTGTTTTTGCTCGTATTGAAAATGATAAAAATATTACTGGATTTATCGTTGAATATGATGCTGCAAATCCTAACGGAATTACGTTAGGTGAAGAAGAGCACAAATTAGGTATTCGTGCAAGTTCTACTCGTCAAGTCTTTTTTAACGATACAGTTGTTCCTGCAGAAAACATGTTATCTGTAAGAGGAGGAGGATTTAAAATAGCTGTAAACGCCTTAAATGTTGGACGTATTAAATTAGCTGCTGCTTGTTTAGACTCTCAAAGAAGAGTTTTAGAAACAGCATTACAATACGCTACAGAACGTAAACAATTTAAAACTCCTATTGCAGATTTTGGTGCTATCAAATCAAAATTAGCAGAAATGGCAACCAATACGTATGCAGGAGAATCTGCAAGTTATAGAGCTGCTAAAAATATTGAAGACAGAATTGCCATGAGATTAGCCGCTGGAAATTCTCATCAAGAAGCAGAATTAAAAGGTGTAGAAGAATATGCAATTGAATGCTCTATCCTAAAAGTTGCTGTTTCAGAAGATGTACAAGCATGTGCAGATGAAGGAATTCAAATTTTTGGAGGGATGGGATTTTCGGAAGAAACTCCTATGGAAGCAGCTTGGAGAGATGCTAGAATTGCTCGTATTTATGAAGGTACCAACGAAATCAATAGAATGTTATCTGTAGGTATGTTAGTAAAAAAAGCAATGAAGGGTCATGTAGATTTACTTGGACCAGCAACTGCTGTTGCAGATGAATTGATGGGAATTCCTTCTTTTGATACTCCAGATTATTCAGAATTATTTGCTGAAGAAAAAGAAATGATTGCTAAAATGAAGAAAATTTTCTTAATGGTAGCAGGGTCTGCAATTCAAAAATACGGAACAGATTTAGAATCTCACCAACAAATATTAATGTCAGCTGCAAATATTTTAAACGAAGTTTATATAGCAGAGTCTACATTATTACGTACAGAGAAAAACGTAAAACGTTTTGGTGAAGAAAAACAAGAAGGACAAATAGCAATGGCAAAACTATACTTATACAATGCTGTTGAAATTATCACCAAAAATGGTAAAGAAGGAATTGTTTCTTTTGCTGAAGGAGATGAACAACGTATGTTGTTAATGGGATTAAAGCGTTTTTCTAAATACGCAAATTATCCTAACGTTGTTGCTTTACGTAATACTATTGCAGAAAAATTAAAAGCAGAAAATAAATACTGCTTCTAAAAATCACTAAAATACTTTTTAAAACTATTCAGGTTTTAAGAATTAGTTGTTTGTTTAAAAGAGATCGTCTATTTTGATGGTCTCTTTTTTTTATTTTAACATTAGAGTCTGATTTATATTATATGAATTCACCTTTAAAATGAGTATTTTTGTTATTCTACTTTTTAAACATAAAAAAGTAAGATGCTTAGTACTAATTGTAACGCTAATAATTATGAAAAATCTTCAAACCCTTTTAACAGAAATTACACAGTTAACAACAAACATAGAAACAAATTATCCAGAACTGTATAGATCTTTAGATGAAAACCCATTAACAATTCCTTCTGTAAATCACCCGCATATGGATGTAAAAATAATGCAAGACTATCTTGGGAGTTTAAAGCAATTATTACTACACCATATAGAAACACATAAAGCAAATCAGTAAAACCTAAAAATCAATATAATGGGAGAAATAGCTACATCTAACTATCAAATCACATTGTTTTATCATTCAAAATCTGTAAGAGCAAAACAAACTTTGGCCTATGCTAAAGCAGAAGGTTTGGCAATTCTAGAAATTGATTTATTAAAAACAAAAATAACAGGAACCCAAATTATTGAACTGGCAGACAGGTTAAAAATAAGTGTTAAAGACTTAGTTAATCAAGAGCATCCTTCCTACACTTCTAATTTTGAACATCATGATTTCTCTACGAATGATTGGATAAAAATGATTCAACACAATCCTGAAATTATGAAACAACCTATTGCCTTAAGAGGTGATATTACCATTTTGATAGAAACTCCTACTGACATTATTAAAATATAGTTCCTAATGAAAAACAAAATCTTTATTTTTCTTTTTGTATTTATTGTACTTATTGGATGTAAATCACAAATAAATCAAGTCAAAATAGAAAATAACAATAGCATTCCTATTAAAGAACACACAATACAATCAATTTTATGGCAACAGAATGCTGCAGAATATAAAGCTCTAACTTATCAAGCATACAATTTGGCAAAACTTCAACTAGAGAATATTCTTACCAAAAATGAGTTTAACAAACCATATGCAATTGTTACAGATATTGATGAGACTTTACTAGACAATAGTCCTTATAGTGGCAAACAGGTAGAATTAGATGAAAATTATTCTACTTTAAGATGGACAGAATGGGTGCAAAAGAAAAAAGCAAATGCCATTCCTGGAGCAGTCGCTTTTTTTAATTACGCAAAAAGTAAAGGAGTAGAAGTCTTCTATGTTTCTAATAGATCTTCAAACCAAACAAAAGAAACCATCGAAAATTTAAAATCAGAAGGTTTTCCATTTGCAGATGAAACTCATGTAATATTAAAAACAAACAGTAGTGAAAAAGAAACCAGAAGAAATCACATTAGAAAAACACATCAGATTGTGCTATTTCTAGGTGATAACTTATCTGATTTTTCTTCAATATTTGAAAACCGCAATACAAAACAAAGAAATAAAAGTGTTGATAGTTTAAAAACATTTTTTGGTAGAAAATTCATTGTTTTACCCAACCCTATTTATGGAGACTGGGAAACAAAAGGAATTTTAGAAGGGAAATATAACTGGTCTAATTTTCAAAAAGACTCTATTCGTCGTAAAAAAATAATTTCTTACTAAAAACTATTGCCCAACAAAAAAAGATTAATCATCAACAGAAGAATATCTATTTAATAAACTTCTTTGAATTGCTTTTTTTGCATCACTTAAAATACTTTCAACTTCTGCAATCGTTTTCTGTTGCACCTCTGCAATTTCTTCTATTTTTAATTTTTGATTTGTATATAAATAGAAAACGATGCGCATGTTAGAAGGTAAATTATGTAAGACCAAATCTATGTGTTCTTTAATTTTTTCTTCGCTTATTTCTTTATCTAATTTTTCTAACAAATCTCTTTCATTATCTTCTACAAATACATGATTTAAACTATAATCATTATGATTATAAGACAGATCATCTAATTCTTCTATCAATAACAAGTCTCCCCCTCCATCAGTACTATATTTCTCTTGCATTGCATCCCATTCTGGCTTAGAATAATCATCTATATTCTTAAAAAACAAATCATCAAATTCTTCTTCAACAATAATATCGTCTAACAATTCATTTGTCTTTTTAAACAACCATAAATAGAAATCATTTTCATTTTTTACTTCTTCAATATTATCATATATCGTTATAAAAAGTTGATCAATAAAATCATCTGCTTTATATTTCTTTTTAGAAAAACATCCTTTTTTAATTGCTGTTTTTAATCTTTGATTTACATATTTTCTTATTTCTGGTAAGATTTTTAAAACTAAGTCATTAAATGAAGTTTGATTTTCATCTTTTTTAAATTCAATCAATCCAGAGAATGATTCGGTTACCAATAATCGAAATTCGCTTTTGCTTTGAAAATGAGAACTACTTTTTTTCATAATAAATACGTTTGATTTTACTGTAAAGTTGCAAAACAAGAAGAGGTCATAAAATGATAAATATCAGTTATCAAATAATAATTTCAATTTTTAAATTTTAGGTTTTTATTCAGAATCAATTATTGCGATTATTTAAAACAATTTACTTCATTATATTTCAGATAATTAGATTACTTTTGCACGCAATTTGAAAACAAGGTAAATGAAGCGTATTAAAGAATATAAAAAACTTTTTAAAGTAGAAGGAGCTATTAATTTAAAAGAGTTAAAAACTACTTACAGAGGTTTGGTAAAAGAATGGCATCCAGATAAGTTTACAGAACAAGAAAAGAAGGATGAAGCAGAAATCGTAAGCACACAAATTATTGATGGATATCATTTTTTAGTAAGTATTGCTCCAGAAACTAAAGAAGCTAATTTAGATGCCTATAAAACAACTATTACAGAATTTCAGGTTGCAGATTGGCACCATAAAAGTATGTTGTTAGAAGTTACTTTTACAGACGGAAATAAATACGAATACTTTGGTGTTAGTAAAATTCTTTTCGGGAAATTTGTAAACGCAAAATCTATGAATAATTTTGGTAAAAGAAATATTTTTAATTCTTTTATCTATAGAAAGTCTATGAAGGCTTCTGTTTTAGCTTAAAAATTAAAACAATAAGTATAAAAAAAAGAGATTGCAATATGCAATCTCTTTTTTTATATACTAATTTAGCCACTATTCTAAAGCCCCTAAATAACGTTCTGCATCTAAAGCAGCCATACAACCAGAACCTGCTGCTGTAACAGCTTGTCTATATTCTTTATCTTGTATATCTCCTGCTGCAAAAACTCCTGGTAAATTGGTTTTACTTGATTTTCCTTTTGTAATTAAATACCCTACTTCATCCATATCTAAAACACCTTTAAATAAATCTGAATTTGGTTTGTGTCCAATAGCGATAAAAACTCCAGTAACCGCAATTTCATGTTTTGCTTGTGTTTGATTATTTATAACCCTAACTCCTTCCACTACATTATCTCCTAAAACCTCATCTAACTCAGAATTAAACAAAACCTCAATGTTTTTAGTTTTATTTACTCTATGTTGCATTGCCTTTGATGCTCTCATGGTATCTTTTCTTACCAACATCGTAACTTTATTACAAATATTAGCCAAATATGTTGCTTCTTCAGCAGCCGTATCTCCTGCTCCTACTACAATTACATCCTGACCTTTATAGAAAAAACCATCACAAGTTGCACAAGCAGAAACACCTCCACCAATTAAACGTTGCTCACTTTCTAAACCTAAATATTTAGCAGTTGCGCCTGTAGATATAATAATTGTTTCTGCCTCAATCACTTTAGATTCATCAACAGTAACTTTATGAATTCCACCTACTTCAGTACTCAAATCCACTTTAGTAACCAAACCAAAACGAACATCGGTCCCAAAACGTTCTGCTTGTTGTTGCAAATCATTCATCATGGCAGTACCATCTGTACCGTTTGGATATCCAGGGTAATTATCAACTTCAGTTGTTGTAGTTAATTGTCCTCCCATTTGCATTCCAGTATACATTACTGGTTTCATATCTGCTCTAGCGGCATAAATTGCTGCTGTATAGCCTGCTGGTCCCGAACCTATAATTAGGCATTTTATTCTTTCTATAGTCTCTGACATTTTATAAATATTTTTACAATTACAAATGTAATTTTTTTTAAGTTTTAAAAAATTTATTGTGAATATCTTTTGACAATTTGACAATAAAAAAAAACAATCTTATATCTGAAAAAAAATACAAAAAAGTAGCAATATTTTAATAAAAGTTATATATTTGCAATCCGAAATTTTCGGGGTGTAGCGTAGCCCGGTCATCGCGCCTCGTTTGGGACGAGGAGGTCGCAGGTTCGAATCCTGCCACCCCGACAAAATTAATAATCAATTAACATCAAAACCTTGGTAATCGTAAGATTATCGAGGTTTTATGATTTTTAAGCAATCATAAGATTTGATATTATTTGATTAAAAAAGTGACCTATTCGGTTACCATTTTATAATAGGTATATAGGTAACCGAATTATTGATTTGACTTTCGTCAGTAAACAAATGTTTAACTAAAGACGAAAGATATGAAAACTTCGACAACGTTTAGTATTCTGTTTTGGCTCAAACTATCAAAAGCTAAAAATGGAAAAGCACCTCTTTATGCACGTATAACGGTAAATGGGAAAAGAGCAGAAATTAGCCTCAAACGAAAAATTAAAATTGAATTTTGGAGCTCTGCCAAAAACAAAGTAAAAGGAACCAACCAAGAGGCTCGAATTATTAACGCATATTTGGACCAGGTATCTTCAGAGCTTCACCAATCCAAAAACGAATTAAAATCCGAAGGTAAGATTACTTCAGCTCAAACCGTTAAGGCTCGTTACCTAAAAGAAGATGAACAAAATTATTCTTTAAATGATATCATAAAATATCATAATGAAGATATGGTAGGGAAACTCAAATGGGGTACTCAAAAAAATTACTTCACAACACAAGGGTACATTGCAGATTTCATTTTTGTAAAATATAAAGTTACAGATATGTATTTAAAGCAATTGGATTATAATTTCATTTTAAAGTTTGAAAAATACTTAAGAAATTTCACACCCACAGATCACCAAAAACCAATGGGTAACAATACTGTAATGAAGCATATTGAACGCTTTAGAAAAATGATTACACTATCTTATAAACTGGAATGGATTGAAAGAGATCCGTTTATAAACTTCAAATCTAAATTTGTAAAAGTAGAAAGAGGCTATTTAACTGAAATGGAATTGAACGAAATTGAAGAAAAAGATTATTCAATTGAAAGACTACAATTAGTAAAGGATCTATTTGTTTTCGCCTGTTACACCGGCTTGAGTTATATTGATGTAATAAACTTAACAGCAAGTGATATTAATTATGGTATAGATGGCGAGTTGTGGTTAATTATGAAAAGAGAGAAAACAAACAATGCCTTACGAATTCCTATACTACCTAAAGCACTTACTTTAATTAATAAGTATAAAGAAAATCCAAAATCATTAGCAAATGCTACTGTATTTCCAAAAATGTCAAACCAAAAATTAAATGCTTATTTAAAAGAAATAGCAGATTTATGCAGAATAGAAAAGAATCTAACATTTCATCTGGCACGACATACATTTGCTACAACAGTAACTTTAAGTAATGGCGTACCTATTGAAACAGTATCTAAACTTTTAGGTCATTCTCGCATTTCAACAACACAAATTTATGCTAAAGTGATTGAACGTAAGGTAAGTGATGATATGAAAACATTAAGAGCAAAATTTGAGAAAGGTGTAAAAACAACCAAAAACCAATCAAGTTTTATTTAAAGCAAAGTTAAAATCTATTCAAATTGAATTAAATTTTATACCTTTGTTTTCAATATGAAACAAGTATTCCATAAAATAATGTCACTTTTAATGGCTTTTGTAGTGTTATTTTCTACAATGTCATTTACTGTAGATATGCACTATTGTGGAGATACTTTAATGGATACAGCTATATTCCATAAAGCAGAAACCTGTGGAATGGAAATGGAAAACCCATTAACTGATGGGTGTTCTATAACAAAAAAGAATTGTTGTAGTGATGAACAATTAGCTGTTGATGGTCAAAATGAATTACAACTTCAAGTTGATAAAATTACTTTTGAGCAGCAGGTATTTATTGCTTCTTTCGTATATACTTACATTAACCTTTTTGAAGGGTTAGATAATAACGTATCTTCTTTCGAAGAATACGAACCACCACTTGTCGTCAAGCAAATCTTCAAGATTGACGAGACTTATTTAATTTGATTTTTAAACATTAGACTGTTTTATCCTATGGCTGTATGTCATAAGGATGATTTTTTGTATTCGGTGTTTTCTTAACACCTATGTCTAACTGTTTAATAATCAAAGACAATGCTAAATAAAAGCATCAAATTTTTAATAGAAAATAAACTCGTAGCAGTATTATTACTTGTTCTCTTTATAGGCTGGGGAACGGTAAATGCACCATTTAATTGGGAAACAGGATTTTTACCAAGTAACCCTGTAGCTGTAGACGCTATTCCCGATATTGGAGAGAACCAACAAATAGTATTTACTAAATGGGATGGTCGTTCACCACAAGATATAGAAGACCAAATAACCTATCCATTAACAACATCTTTACTCGGTATTCCAGGAGTAAAAACCATTCGTAGTTCGTCTATGTTTGGCTTTTCAAGTATCTATATCATTTTTGAAGAAGATATTGAGTTTTACTGGAGTCGTAGTAGAATATTAGAAAAACTCAACTCGTTACCAAGCGGATTATTACCCGAAGGTGTTAATCCTGCTTTGGGTCCAGATGCCACAGGATTAGGGCAAATTTTTTGGTACACATTAGAAGGTCGTGATGAAAACGGAAATGTAACAGGTGGTTGGGATTTACAAGAATTACGAAGTATTCAAGACTACTATGTTAAATATGCACTATCGTCTGCAAGTGGCGTATCAGAAGTGGCATCAATTGGTGGTTATGTACAAGAATACCAAGTAGATGTTAATCCGGAATTAATGCGTCAATACAATATTGGTTTACATCATATTGTAAAAGCAGTAAAAGAAAGTAATAAAGATATTGGTGCACAAACTTTAGAAATTAATCAAGCCGAATATTTAGTTAGAGGTTTAGGTTATGTAAAATCTATTTCCGACATAGAAAATGCAGTAGTTACTTCCGAAGATTACACAGCGATTAAAATTAAAGACATAGGAAAAGTGTCTTTAGGTCCTGCAACTCGAAGAGGATTACTGGACAAGGAAGGTGCAGAAGTTGTTGGTGCTGTCGTAGTAGCGCGATATGGTGCGAATCCAATGGAAGTTATCAATAATGTTAAAGAAAAAATTAACGAATTAAGCGCAGGACTACCTTCAAAAGTATTAGCCGATGGCAGAACTTCACAAGTAACTATTGTTCCTTTTTATGACAGAACAGAACTCATTCAGGAAACTTTAGGGACACTTAATGAAGCCCTAACATTAGAAATACTAATTACTATTTTAGTTATAATCATTATGGTATTTAATCTTCGAGCTTCTGTATTGATTTCTGGCTTACTACCAGTTGCTGTATTAATGGTTTTTATAGCAATGAAACTCTTTGGTGTAGATGCTAATATTGTGGCTTTATCAGGTATCGCTATTGCTATTGGTACAATGGTAGATGTAGGTGTAATACTTTCAGAAAACATCATTAGGCATTTAGATGAAAACAAAGATAAACTGCCTATAAATAATGTGGTTTACAACGCAACAGCAGAAGTATCTGGAGCAATTGTAACAGCAGTTATGACAACCATTATAAGTTTTATTCCTGTATTTACAATGATTGGAGCTGAAGGAAAATTATTCAGACCATTAGCCTTTACTAAAACATTTGCTTTAACAGCTTCAATTATTGTAGCGTTGTTTTTAATTCCACCCTTTGCTGCATTTTTATTTAAAAAGAAAAACATTAAAACCAATTTCAAATATGTTTTAAATGGGGTTTTAATAGCATTAGGAATTATTGCCACAGTCTATGGTTATTGGTTAGGTTTAATCTTGGTAGCTTTTGGAGTTACAACACTATTAAGTGTTCAAAAAATGATAAGCGAAAAACAAGCAAATCTTATTAATATTATCATATCTGTATCTGCTATTGTGTTTTTATTAGCTGAATATTGGAGACCTTTAGGTGTAGATAAAAGCATCTTTTGGAATCTCATTTTTGTAAGTATTATTTGCTTTGGTTTATTAGGTGTTTTCTCATTATTCATAAGGTATTATACACGTATTTTAAAATGGTGTTTGAACAATAAACTAATATTCTTATCCATACCAACAGCTATTGTAATAGCAGGTTTTTTCATAATGAAAAATACAGGCAAAGAATTTATGCCATCTTTAAATGAAGGTTCTTTTTTATTAATGCCAACTTCAATGCCACATTCTGGAGTCGAAGAAAACAAACGTGTTTTACAACAGTTAGATATGGCTGTAGCAAGTATTCCAGAGATAAAAACCGTAGTTGGTAAAGCAGGTCGTACAGAATCAGCTTTAGATCCAGCGCCTTTGTCTATGTATGAAAATATTATTCAGTATAAATCAGAATATATGCTGAATAAAAACGGAGAACGTCAACGTTACAAAGTAAATAATGATGGTTTATTTGAATTAAAAGATGGACGTTTCATCGCTAATCCTAATAATACAGAAAATGTCACTTTGAGCGCTGTAGAAAGGTCGCAATTAATAGAAGATAATAATGGCGAATTTTATCGAAACTGGCGACCAGAAATAAAATCACCAAACGATATTTGGAATGACATTGTAAAAGTTACCAAGTTACCAGGCGTTACTTCTGCACCTAAACTACAACCTATTGAAACACGATTGGTAATGCTGCAAACAGGTATGCGTGCACCAATGGGAATAAAAGTTAAAGGTCAAGATTTAAAACAAATTGAAGCCTTTGGTGTACAGTTAGAAGGAATTTTAAAACAAGCTGATGGTGTAAAAGACGAAGCTGTTTTTGCAGACCGTATTGTAGGAAAACCTTATTTACTTATTGATATTGATAGGGAAAAAATTGCACGTTATGGTATATCTATACAAGATGTACAAGAGGTGCTAAAAGTAGCTGTTGGTGGTATGGTTTTAACCCAAACTGTTGAAGGTAGGGAGCGTTATGGAGTACGTGTTAGATACCCAAGAGAATTAAGAGCTAATCCAACCGATTTAAAGCAAATCTATGTGCCAGTTGAAAAAGGCAGTCCAGTACCATTAAGCGAATTGGCAACCATTAGATATGAACAAGGGCCACAAGTTATTAAGAGTGAGGATACTTTTTTAGTAGGCTATGTATTATTCGATAAAATGGATGGCTTTGCAGAAGTAAATGTTGTTGAAAATGCACAAGCTTTAATTCAGCAAAAAATAGATTCAGGCGAATTGGTAGTACCAAAAGGGGTTAATTATCAATTTACAGGAAGCTATGAAAATCAAATAAGAGCAGAAAAAACTTTATCGGTTGTAGTGCCTTTGGCATTGGCTATTATTTTCTTAATACTCTATTTTCAATTCCGTTCAGTAGGTACATCATTAATGGTATTTACTGGTATTGCAGTTGCTTTTGCAGGTGGTTTTTTAATGATCTGGTTATATGGTCAAGATTGGTTTTTAAACTTCAACTTTTTTGGCGAAAATCTGCGTGATTTATTTCAGATGCATCCAATTAATTTGAGTGTTGCTGTTTGGGTAGGCTTTATTGCACTTTTCGGAATTGCAACCGATGATGGTGTAGTTATGGCAACGTACTTAACTCAAATATTTGAAAGGAATACACCAAAAAACAAAAAGCAAATCAGAGCAGCTGTTGTTGAAGCAGGAGAAAAACGTATTAGACCGTGTTTAATGACTACTGCAACAACCATATTGGCATTATTACCAGTATTAACCTCAACAGGTCGTGGTAGTGATATTATGATTCCTATGGCAATACCAAGTTTTGGAGGTATGCTAATTGCCTTAATCACCTTATTTGTAGTACCAGTTTTATACAGCTGGAAAGCAGAAGCTCAACTAAAAAGAACATCAAAATGAAACATATAAAAACAATCTTTTTTCTTTTTTCTTTTCTCTTTGTTCTCAAAGGAAATGCACAAGAATTACAAACTTTAATCGATGAAGCTTTGGTAAACAATCCAGAGATTCAAAAATTCGAGTTACAGCACAAGAGAGTTTCAGAAAAAGTAAATGAAGTTAATACCATTCCAAATACCGAATTTGGAGTAGGTTATTTTGTAAGTGAGCCAGAAACAAGAACTGGAGCCCAACGCTTTAAAGTTTCTGCAAAACAAATGTTGCCTTGGTTTGGCTCAATAACAGCAAGAGAAAATTATGTAAGTTCTTTAGCTGAAACTAAATATGAAGATATTGTAATTGCCAAACGTAAATTAATGGTTTCGGTATCACAATCGTATTACAAGTTATATACTAATAAAGCAAAACAAAAAGTATTAACTAACAATATCGAACTCTTAAAAACTTACGAAACAATGGCTTTAACTTCTGTCGAAGTTGGCAAAGCTTCAGCAGTAGATGTGTTACGATTACAGATGCGTCAAAATGAATTACAACAATTAAAAGAAGTGTTGCAACAACAATTTTTAGCAGAACAAACAACCTTAAATAAACTTTTAAATAGAGAAAAAGAGGTTTCTATAGTTGTTGTTGATAAATTAAATATGCCTTCTGAAGATTTTGAAATCACTTTTGAAAATTTAGCATTGCATCCTGAATTATTAAAATATGATAAACTCTTTAAATCCATTGAACAATCAGAATTATTAAACCAAAAAGAAAGCAGTCCTATGATTGGTTTTGGATTAGATTATATCAATGTGGCGAAACGTCCAAATATGGACTTTAGCGATAATGGAAAAGATATTGTAATGCCAATGGTGTCTTTATCAATACCAATATTTAATAAAAAATATAAATCGAAAACAAAGCAAAACGAGTTACAACAGCAGGAAATTACTGCACAAAAACAAGAACGCTTAAATACTTTGGAAACGCTTTTAGATAAAGCAATAAAAGAAAGAGTGTCTGCAAGAATAAGTTATAAAACTCAAACCAAAAATTTGAAGCAAGCTAATGATGCAGAGCAAATATTAATCAAAAGTTACGAAACAGGAACAATTGATTTTAATGATGTTTTAGACATTCAAGAACTGCAATTAAAGTTTCAAATGAATCAAATAGAATCGATTAAAACTTATTATTTACAAACCACAATCATCAATTATTTAAGCAACTAAAAACAAGTATAATTTAAAACAATAAAAATGAAATATTTAAAAACAATAGTAGCAATTTTAGTAATCTCTTTAATAAATCTTACAATAATTTCTTGTAAAGATGCAAAAAAGGAGAATACTCAAGACAGCATAGTTCATTCAGAAATGAACCATAACAAAATGGATAAATCCAATAATATGATGGATGATAATTCACAAAATTCAGGTGTTCAAAAAGTGTTAGCAGACTATATGATACTTAAAGATGCTTTAGTAGAAACCGACAAAAACAAAGCTGCTAAAGCTGGCGATAAATTGAACAATAGTTTGAGCAAATTTGAAATAAATGGTTTTACTGTTGAACAGCAAAAAGAACTTAAAGATATTATTACAGATGCCAAAGAACACGCAGAACATATTGGTAGAAGTGAAATAGATCACCAAAGAGAACATTTTAAAACATTGAGTAAGGATATTATGGATATGGTTGCAATTACCGGTACTAAAAATACTTTATATCAACAATTTTGTCCAATGTATGATGGTGGCAGCGCTTGGTTAAGTTTGAACAAGGAAATTAAAAATCCTTATTACGGTAGTAAAATGCTGAAATGTGGTAAAGTGCAAAAAGAGATTAACTAAATGAAAATTGTAAAAATCATAGCATTGGTTTTAGTGGTGTGTTTTGTAGGCATACAGTTTATGCCTACAGAACTAAACCAAAGTAATATCGTACCAAAAACAGATTTTTTATTGGTAAATAATACACCTAAAAATATCAATACATTATTGCAAACGTCCTGTTATGATTGTCACAGTAATAATACAAGCTATCCTTGGTATAATAAAATTCAACCCATTGCTTGGTTTCTCGAAAACCATATTGCCGATGGAAAAGAAGAGCTGAATTTTAATAACTGGGACACGTATTCAACCAGAAGAAAGAATAGCAAATTAAAGTCAATTATTAATCAGATTAAGAACAATGAAATGCCACTTTCATCTTACACCTTAATTCATAAAAACGCAAAATTATCAACATCTGAAAAGACATTGGTTATTGATTATATAAAGAAACTAAAAGGCAATTTAAAATAAAGCCCTGATGTGGGAAGGAAATACTAATTAATTGGTTAATAGCCCTTCCCTTGTCAGGCACAAAAATAAAATAATGAAACACACATATCATATACACGGAATGACTTGCAACGGTTGTCGCAGTCACGTAGAAGAAACACTTTCAAAAGTTGATGATGTTTCAAACGTAAAAGTCAATTTAGAAAAATCAGAAGCTATTATTGAAATGCAATCACATATTTCAATTGAAATATTTCAAAAAGCATTAAAAGAGGATGGTGGTCGATATAGTATTCATAAACAAGGTAAACACCAACCTAATAAAGAAAAAAAGCAGGAACAACCTAAAGGCAAAGGAACAGGTACATTTTATTGTCCTATGCACTGCGAAGAAGACAAAACATATAATAAAGCAGGTGATTGTCCTGTTTGTGGAATGGACTTGGTGGAAGAAAGAAGTTTAACTACAACAAGTAGCCAATTTACGTGTCCAATGCACCCAGAAATAATTAAAGACGAAGCAGGTTCTTGTCCTGTTTGTGGGATGGATTTAGTGCCATTAGAAGCGGATATTTCAGAAGAAGACAAAACCTATAAAAAATTGTTGAAAAAGTTTTGGATAGCTGTAATTTTTACTGTGCCAATATTTTTAATAGCAATGTCAGAAGCATTAGATAATAATCCTTTATATAATGTTTTAGAACAAAAACAATGGAACTGGATTCAGTTTGCATTATCAATCCCTGTAGTGTTTTATGCAACTTGGATGTTCTTTAAACGTGCTTACACATCAATAAAAACAATGAACCTGAATATGTTTACTTTAATTGGTATTGGTTCGGGTATCGCGTGGTTATTTAGTGTATTTGCAATGGTATTTCCAGATGTATTTCCACAAGATTTTAAAACAGCCGATGGTAATGTATTTGTTTATTTTGAAGCTACAACGGTAATTTTAACATTAGTATTATTAGGTCAATTATTAGAAGCAAGAGCACATAGTCAAACAAGTGGCGCAATAAAAGAATTACTAAAATTAGTGCCTTCAACAGCAACATTGGTTACTAATGGAGAAGATAAAGTTATTGCAATCGATAAAATTGAAAAAGACAATTTATTACGAGTTAAGCCTGGAGAAAAAATTCCAGTAGATGGTAGTATTGTAGAAGGTCATAGTAGCATTGATGAATCTATGATTACTGGAGAACCAATTCCTGTAGATAAGAGCATAGACGATAAAGTAAGTTCTGGCACAATTAACGGTACAAAGTCATTTATTATGAAAGCTGAAAAGGTAGGTTCCGAAACCTTACTTTCTCAAATTATTCATATGGTAAATAATGCAAGTCGTTCAAAAGCACCTATTCAAAAATTAGCAGATAGAATATCTAAATACTTTGTTCCAATTGTATTAGTTGTTGCAGTAATAACATTTATAGTTTGGGCTATTTTTGGTCCAGAACCTGCTTATGTTTTTGCCTTTGTAAATGCAATTGCTGTATTAATTATTGCTTGTCCTTGTGCATTAGGTTTGGCAACACCAATGTCTGTTATGGTTGGTGTTGGTAGAGGTGCGCAATCTGGTGTGTTAATTAAAAATGCTGAAGCATTAGAAAAAATGAATAAGGTAGATACGCTTATTGTAGATAAAACAGGTACGATTACTGAAGGAAAACCATCAGTTGAAAAAGTAATCTCAATTAATAATTTAAAAGAAGAAAAACTACTTCATTTCATTGCTTCCTTAAATCAATATAGCGAACATCCTTTAGCAGAAGCTATTGTAAACTATGGTAAATCTAAAAATACTGCAATTACAAAAGTAAACGATTTTCAAGCTGTAGCAGGAAAAGGTGTTATAGGTACTATTGAAAACAAAAAAGTTGCTTTAGGTAATGCAAAGTTATTAGAGCAGTTTGCCATAACTATTTCTAAAAATTTAGAAACTAATGTGGTTGCAGAACAAGAACAAGGTAAAACAGTATCGTATATAGCAGTAGATAATGAAGCTGTTGGATATGTAACTATTTTCGATGCCATTAAAACCACAAGTCAAAATGCTATTAAACAACTACAAGATAATGGTGTTGAGGTAATAATGCTCACTGGTGATAATAAAAACACTGCAAAATCGGTAGCAGAACAATTAAACCTTAAACACTATAAAGCAGAATGTCTTCCAGAAGATAAATTGAATGAAATTGATAAACTTCAACAAAAAGGAAGTGTTGTAGCAATGGCAGGTGATGGTATTAACGATGCGCCAGCTTTAGCACAATCAGATGTTGGTATTGCAATGGGTACAGGTACAGATGTAGCTATTGAAAGCGCTTCAATTACGTTAGTAAAAGGAGATTTACAAGGTATTGTAAAAGCTAAAAAATTAAGTCACGCTGTTGTTAAAAACATAAAGCAGAATCTCTTTTTTGCTTTTATATACAATGTATTGGGTGTGCCCATTGCAGCAGGTGTTTTATACCCAATATTCGGGTTATTACTCTCACCAATGATTGCAGCTTTAGCAATGAGTTTTAGTTCAGTATCAGTAATTGCAAACGCATTAAGATTAAGAAATATTAAAATATAGAAAAATGAAAAAATATATAGTTTACATAGTAATATTAGCAGTTGGCTTATTATTAGGTTGGTTGTTATTCGGTAGTTCATCAAACAAAGAAACTGAACATAATCACGATGAAATAGCAGAAACCAATCAAAAATGGACTTGCTCAATGCACCCACAAATTATGCAACCAGAACCTGGTGATTGCCCTATTTGTGGTATGGATTTAATTCCTGCCGAAGCTGGAGCAGATGGTTTAGCAGCAGACCAATTCAAATTAACAAAAAATGCAATGGCGTTGGCCAACATTCAAACATCAATTGTAGGTAGTAGTAAAGCAGACGATAACGGTATTAAACTATCAGGTAAAATTGTTGCCAATGAAAAAGCAAATGCTGTGCAAGTCAGTTATTTCTCTGGAAGAATTGAACGCTTAAATGTCAGTTTTACTGGAGAAAAAGTAAACAAAGGGCAATTATTAGCAACCATTTATTCACCAGAATTATATGCAGCACAACAAGAATTAATTACAGCAGCTTCATTAAAGGAATCACAACCGGCATTATATAAAGCAGTTCGTAATAAATTAAAATTATGGAAACTTTCTGAAAAGCAAATCAATAAAATAGAACAAACAGGAAAAATAAAAGAAAATTTTCCTGTCTACGCAACTATCTCTGGTACTGTAACAGAAAAATTAGTAGAGCAAGGCGATTATATAAAACAAGGGCAACCTCTATTAAAAATTGCAAACTTAAATTCAGTTTGGGGAAACTTTGATGTGTACGAAAACCAAATAGACTTATTTAAAAAAGGGCAAGAAATAAACGTAACAACAAATACTTATCCTAATAAAAAATTTAAAGGTAAAGTAGATTTTATTGATCCTATTTTAGATAACAGAACTCGTACTGTTAAATTAAGAGTAGTGCTTAATAATAAAGACGAAGTATTTAAACCAGGAATGTTTATTGAAGGGAAAATTAAAGAGGTAACCTCTAATAAAGAAAAATCATTATTCGTGCCTTCATCTGCCATTTTATGGACAGGTGAACGCTCTGTAGTATATATAAAAACCAATCCAGACCAACCAGTTTTTGAAATGCGTCAAATAACTTTAGGTAATCAAATAGGTAGTAATTACAAAGTATTAAAAGGTTTAGAAAATGGTGATGAAATTGTAACCAATGGAACTTTTACAGTTGATGCAGCAGCACAATTACAAGGAAAAAAATCTATGATGAATAAAGATGGTGGAAAAGTAATGACTGGTCACGAAGGGCATTTAGGTATGGATAGTAATTCATCAAAAAATAATACAGACCATACCAATATGAATGAACGGTTGGAAGTATCAAAAGCATTTCAGAAACAATTAAAAAAAGTATTTGAAAGCTATATTAATTTAAAGGATGCGTTTGTTAAAGATAACTCAAGTAAAGCATCAGAAAATGCAAATAGTTTACTTGATAATTTGAATAATGTGGATATGAAATTAGTTAAAGATGAAGCTCATAATCATTGGATGTCATTAGTAAAAGAAATTAAATCTTCAACAATTGCTATTTCTAAAGCAGCAAATATAAAAGAGCAAAGAAATCATTTTAAACATTTGTCTTCGCATTTAATTAAAGCTGTGCAACTATTTGGTATCAATGAAAAGGTATATGTAGAGTTTTGTCCAATGGCAGATAGTAATAAAGGTGCCTATTGGTTAAGCAAAGAAGAAAAAGTAATCAATCCATATTTTGGCGAAGCAATGCTAACCTGTGGAGAAGTAAAACAAGTAATAGAATAATTAAATACAAACTATAACAATTAAATTTTAAAACAATGAAAAAAGTAATTTTAAGTGTAGCCGTAATTGCAGTATTAGGTTTTACAAGTTGTAAAAACGAAACAAAAAAAGAAACAAAAACAACCACTACACAAATGTCAAAGGATATGGCAATGACGGATTTGTCTTTTGGTGTAAGAGGTAATTGTGGTATGTGTAAAAAAACCATTGAAAAAGCAGTAAATGCTGTTGAAGGTGTTGCAAGTGCAAATTGGAATGTAGATAAAAAGAAAATCGATGTCTCTTTTGATGATACCAAAACCAATGCAATGGCAATTCATAAAGCAATAGCAGCTTCTGGTTATGATACTGAAAAAGTAGCAGGAAGCGAAGAAGCTTATAAAAATTTACCAGGTTGTTGTCAATACGACCACGAAATGAAAATGAATCAATAAATAAGTATGATTTTTTAATGTAATTTATAGCAAAAGGAAAATTAAGGTTTTTTCTTTTGCTATAAAATATAACTAACCAAACACCTTTTAATTATTGTAAAGCCTATTATTTGCACAACCATTGCATTAAATAATTTATATATTTGCTACAATGAAATTATTAGCATTCATATTATCAATTTATATTTTCGCACTCAATCTAGCACCTTGTGCTGATTTTGATGTGTCTGATAATGATGTTAAAACTGAAATTTCACAAGCTATGGATAATGACCATCAGCACCAAGATTCAGATTTATGTTCACCTTTTTGTATATGTCAATGTTGTCATATAAACGCTACATATTTTCAGTTTTCTTACATAAAATATGAAATAACATTTATTTCTACCCAAGATTTTTTCTACCACAATGGGATAGAAAAAGATTTTACGACTTCCATTTTACAACCACCTCGGGTATAATTCAGTTTTCATAGGATAGCTATATCCTTTTTTAATGTTTTCGTCTTCGAGTAGCATAGCTACGAGAAGCTCATATTGAGCGAAATCGAATTACGAACACACTTTTATATTTTTTAACTGAATTAATACATTTTAATATGATTAATAAAATCATTGATTTTTCAATCAATAATAAATTCATTATTGGGTTGCTAACGCTTACCATTATTGGAGCAGGTATTTGGAGTATGACCAAAGTACCAATAGATGCTGTTCCGGACATTACCAACAACCAAGTACAAGTAATAACCCAAGCACCAAATTTAGGTACCGAAGACATTGAGCAATTTGTAACTTATCCTGTAGAAGTTGCAATGAGTAACTTACCAGATGTTCAAGAAATTCGTTCCGTTTCCCGTTTTGGTTTATCAGTAGTTACCATAGTTTTTGACGATGACATGGGTACTTACCTTCCTCGTCAATTAGTGGCGGAAAAACTAAATGAGGTCAAAGAACAAATTCCAAGTGGTTTTGGCGAACCTACAATGGGACCAATTTCTTCAGGATTAGGAGAAATTTATCAATACACGCTAAAAGTAAAACAAGAATATAAAGCCAAATATTCGATTACAGATTTACGAACGATGCAAGATTGGATTGTTCAACGTCAAATGGCAATGGTAGAAGGTGTTGTTGAGGTTAACGCAATTGGCGGCAAAATTAAACAGTACGAAGTTGCTGTAGACCCAAACGAACTAAAAGCCATTGGATTAACAATTACCGATATTTTCAATGCACTTCAAGCCAATAATCAAAATACTGGTGGTGCATACATTGAAAAAAATCATCAAGCCAATTTTATTCGTGGTGAAGGTTTAGTACGCAGTTTAGAAGACATTAAAAAGATTACGGTTAAAAACACAAATAGCATCCCAATTACAGTAGGCGACATTGCCACGGTTCAATACGGTTCTGCTATTCGTTATGGTGCATTAACACAAGATGGCGAAGGCGAAGTTGTTGGTGGTTTGGTAATGATGCTTAAAGGTGCAAATTCAAACGATGTTATCGAGAATGTCAAGCAAAGAATGGCGCAAATTGAAAAGTCATTACCAGAAGGTGTTATTATTGAACCTTTATTAGATAGAAGCAAACTAATAAGTGAAACAACATCTACCGTTGCAACCAATTTAATTGAAGGTGCTTTAATAGTTATTTTCGTTCTTATTTTCTTATTAGGAAATTGGAGAGGTGGTTTAATAGTAGCTTCAACAATTCCACTATCCTTATTATTCGCATTTATACTAATGAATGTCTTTGACGTTTGGGCAAATTTAATGAGCTTGGGGGCAATAGATTTCGGAATTATTGTCGATGGCGCTGTAATTATTGTAGAAAGTACCGTTTTCCTGATTGCTTCACAAATCTTAAAAAAGAAGAAGCTAACCTCTAAAGAACGTGATAATGTTGCAGCAAATGCTTCAAAAAAAATGATGAATGCGGCATTTTTCGGTCAACTAATTATCTTAATTGTGTTCCTTCCTATTTTAGCTTTAGAAGGGATTGAAGGCAAAATGTTCAAACCAATGGCATTGACTTTCATTTTTGCAATGATTGGTGCAATGGTACTTTGTTTGACGTATGTTCCTATGATGTCTGCACTTATTTTAAGAGCACCAAAATCAGACAAAAAATCCTATGGCGATAAGTTCGTGCATTGGGTAGAAAGTAAATACCAACCTTTATTAGAAAAAGCCTTAAAAAGAGGAAAACTAATAGTTGGAATCGCAGTTATTTTATTCGGAATTACCGCTTTTATGTTTTCTAGAATGGGTGGTGAATTTATTCCACAACTTGATGAAGGTGATATCGCGTTTCACGCTATTTTAAAACCAGGCAGTTCACTTTCTGAAACCATTGAAACAACCACAAAAATTGAGCAAATTGTAAAAGCTAATTTTTCTGAAGTCGAAAAAGTAGTGAGTCGTATTGGTGTTGCCGAAATACCAACCGACCCAATGCCTATGGATTTAGCAGATGTTATTGTGATTCTGAAACCAAAAAGCGAATGGATAACAGCTAAATCTAAAGATGATTTAATTGAAGAAATGAAAGAAGCGGTTGAAATAATTCCTGGTGTTAACTATGAATTTACTCAACCTATTGAAATGCGTTTTAACGAACTACTCGAAGGTGTTAGAGAAGACATAGCTATAAAACTTTATGGAGAAGATATAAATGTACTGTCTCAAAAAGCAGAAGAAATATCTAAAATAATTGCAGGTACAGAAGGTATTGGTGATATGAAAGCGGAAGCTACCACAGGTTTACCACAAATGACAATCACCTATAACCGAAGTAAATTAGCACAATACGGACTTCAAGTAAATACTTTAAATCAAATTGTACAATCTGCCTTTGCAGGAGGTACAGCAGGTGTTATTTTTGAAGGTGAAAAACGATTTGATTTAGTGGTTAGGTTAAGTTCTCATAATCGTAAAGACATAACTGATGTTCAAAACTTGTTTGTCAACTTGCCTTCTGGTGCACAAATTCCACTTCGTGAAGTTGCAGACGTAAGCTACAAAGCTGGCCCTATGCAAATAAGTAGAGACAATACTAACAGAAGAACTTATGTAGGTATTAATGTAAGAGGTCGTGATGTAAAATCGTTAGTAGCAGAAATCAAATCAAAATTAGATGCAAATCTTCAATTGCCTTCAGGTTATTTTATTAGATATGGTGGTGCTTTCGAAAATTTAGAACGTGCCAGTAATCGCTTGCAAACTGTAGTACCAATAGCATTACTACTTATTTTTGTGTTAATATATTTTGCGCTAAAATCACTACCACAAACTTTAATGATTTACATCGCTATTCCAATGGCAACCATTGGTGGTGTTATAGCCTTATGGCTTCGTGATATGCCTTTTAGTATTTCGGCAGGTGTAGGTTTTATTGTCCTTTTTGGTGTTGCAGTTTTAAATGGTTTAGTAATGATTAGTGGTTTAAATGAATTAAAAGAAGAAGGCGTTACCAATTTAAAAGATAGAATTATTGAAGGTACAAAACGAAGAATAAGACCTATTATGCTTACAGCTTTTACTGATGTATTAGGCTTTTTGCCAATGGCTATCTCTGCATCGGCAGGTGCAGAAGTACAACGTCCTTTAGCAACGGTAGTTATTGGTGGTCTGTTAACTTCTACATTATTAACCTTGTTTGTGCTTCCTATTTTATACCATTGGGTAGAGAACAAGTCTTTTAAATTTAAAGCAAACAAAAAATTTGCAACTGCAACAGCTATTATAGTTTTTATGTTTTTGTTTCCAATAACAGGAAATGCACAACAAGTTAGCGACTCTTTGCCTATTGTTTCATTACAAGAAGCTATAAAAATGTCAAAAGAGAACTATCCTAGTTTAAAACAAAGACAGTTAGAAATTGATAAACAGCAACAATTAAAAGGGACTGCTTTCGATTTTGGCTCAACTCAAATTTTTACAGGTGGTGAGGAAATTAAAGATGGTTCAGGTATTTACACAACTATTGGTGTTGGCCAATCAAATATAGATGTGTTTGGTATTGCACCAAAGCAAAAATTATTAGAACAACGTATTCAATTAGCGCAAAAGGCGTATCAACTTTCAGAATTGGAGTTAGAATTAGAGGTGAAAAAAGCCTGGTCTAATGCCTTTAAAAGTAAACGGAATTATAATCTGTATAAAGAATTGAATGCTATTTACACCAATTTTAAAAAAGCTGTTGAGTTAAATTATGAAGTAGAAGCTATATCAAAATTAGAATATTCAGCAGCTAAAAATCAAGCTTTACAAATTAAAAATAAAACAAAGCAAGCTTATAGCGAATACCTCATTGCTTTACAGCAATTAAATTTATGGTTAGTTTCTGAAAAAATCTATACAGTTCCAAACGAGTTTAAAACCCTTAACAACATAGATTTAACAGCCTTTAGTGCAGAAGCTCATCCTTTGTATGGTGTTTCTCAACTTAAAATAGCAGAAGCAGAAGCAAATTACAAAGCTGCTAAAGCCGAGAATTTACCAAAGTTTAACCTTCAAGGTGGTTTACAAAAAGTAAACGGTAGTTCAGGCTATTATACTTATCAAGCCGGTATTTCTATACCATTTCTTTCTGGTACAACAAGAAAACAAATTAGAACTGCAAAATTCAATAAAGAAATTGCAGAAGTAAATATGTTATTTAAACAAAAGGAAGTGCAATCTAAATTTAATCAAGCAAAAGAAAATTACCAAAAATGGAAAACGTCTTGGCTATTTTATAAAGATGAAGTATTACCACTTATTAAAGAACAGAAAACTGGCGCTTTATTTGCTTATAAAGAAGGCGAAATTGATTATTCTGCCTTTACGCAACTTATAAATCAAGCCATTCAATCAGAGTTAGAAGCTCAAACAGCATTGGTAAACTATTTACAAAGCATTTTTGAATTACAATATTTTAAATAATAACACTATGAAAAACAGATCATATAATATCCTAATAATAGTAATGTTGACCTTTTTAATAACTGCCTGTGGCAATAAAGAAAAACACAACGAAGAAGATGGGCATTCTCATAATAAAGAAACCAAAATTGAAACTAATGAAGGGCATAGCGAAAACGAAGAAGTGATGCTATCAGCACAACAATTTGAAGCCTTAAAAATGAAAATTGACACCATTGCGTTGCGAAATATGAGTGGTTATGTTGAAGCCAATGGAACGTTAGAAGTACCACCACAAAATGAAGCAGCAATAACTTCCGTAATTGGAGCTAATGTAGTTTCCATTAAAGTAATTGAAGGAGATAAAGTAAACAAAGGTCAGGTTGTTGCTTATTTATCACATCCTAATATCATTCAAATGCAAACCAATTATCTCAATGCGTATAGCAATAGCAATTTTTTAAAGAAAAATTATGAACGTCAACAAAAATTATATAATGCTGGCGTAGGCTCTGGTGCAAATTTTCAAAAAGCAGAAGCAGAATACGAAGCGTCAAAGGCTATGGTTAATGGAATGGCAGCTCAACTACAATTACTAAATATCAGTACAACATCGGTTCGTAATGGCACAATAGCTCAACAAGTAGCATTGCGTAGCCCAATTGAAGGGTTTGTTCAAAAGGTAGAAGTAAAAACTGGTCAGTATGTTGAACCTCAATCAGAACTCTTTGAAATAGTAAATACACATCACGTCCACGCAGATTTAATGGTCTTCGAAAAAGATGTTTATAAAGTAAAAAAAGGTCAAAAAGTAACCTTTAATGTTCAATCTACTCAAAATGAAGAATTAATTGCAGAAATCTATTCGGTAAGCAAAACATTCGAAGATAACCCTAAAGCAGTACACGTTCACGCAGAAATTGAAAATAAAAAAGGTAATTTAATTCCAGGAATGTATATCCAAGGTAAAATTCAAGTTGAAAATACAAAAACAAGAGCATTACCAGAAAGTGCCATTATAAAAGAAGGCGATACCTATTTTGTGTTTTCTGTAGAAAAGGAAAATGAAGATTGGAGTTTCAAACCAGTCGAAGTCATTTTAGGAGCTAAAGATGGTAATTGGATAGCTGTAGAGTTTACTAAAGAAATCGAAACGAGTACAAAATTCGCTTATAATAATGCCTACTACCTTATTGCAGAAATGAAAAAAGGTGAAGCAGAACACGAACATTAAATTATGCAAACTATAGAACAATTATTAGAGTCAAAAGAGATACGTGTTACAGCAATGCGATTACTTATATATAAGTTTCTTGCACAAAAACAAATAGCAGTTACATTAAGCGATATTGAAAATGCTTTTGAAAAAGCAGATAGAACCACCTTATACAGAACAGTTAAAACATTTGAAGAAAAAGCAATTGTTCATCAAATAGACGACGGTACAGGTATTACTAAATATGCCCTTTGTGAGCAAGGATGCAGTTGTGAAATTGAAACCGATTTACATTTACACTTTCATTGTAATAATTGTAACGAAACTATATGTTTAACAGAACATAAAATACCTCAAATAAAAGTGCCTGATGGTTTTGTTTCTGAAAACGTCAACTTGGTTGTAAAAGGTATTTGTGATAAATGTAGTAGCTAACAATGCACTTCCATTGCAGTCAATTTTAAAGCATCTTTGAATTAAATTTAAGTATCAATGAAAAAAAAGAAACTCAATTTAAGAGATATAAAACCTAATTCTGAAAAAGAACACAGTCACGATGATGGTCATAATCACAGTAAAGGTTCCAATAATTTTAAAGCATATAGTGCAGCGATAGTAAGTTTTGTAATGCTAATCATTGGTATTACTTTAGATTATTTTGATATTAATTTTTTTAGAGATTGGATTCGCATTGTTTGGTATATCATAGCATATATACCTGTTGGATTTCCTGTTGTAAAAGAAGGATGGAAAAGTATTAAAAAAGGTGATGTCTTTACAGAATTTTTTTTAATGTCAATCGCAACCATTGGTGCGTTTATTATTGGTGAATATCCTGAAGGTGTTGCAGTAATGCTATTTTATGCAGTAGGCGAATTATTTCAAAGCACAGCAGTTAATAGAGCAAAATCAAACATTAAAGCATTGCTTGATGTTAGACCAAAGGAAGCGTTAGTTTATCGAAATAAAGATTATGTTTCTGTAAATCCTGAAGCCGTAAATATTGGCGAAAAGATACAAGTACGTGTTGGCGAAAAAGTACCTTTAGATGGTGTTTTTTTGTCTGAAAAAGGATCATTTAACACAGCAGCTTTAACTGGTGAAAGTAAACCAGATACCATTGCCAAAGGTGAAAAAGTATTTGCAGGAAGTATCAATCTCAATGGTGTTATAGAAATTGAAACCACCAAAGAATTTAAAGACAGTTCCATTGCTCGTATTCTCGATATGGTTCAAAATGCAACAGCTCGTAAATCTAAAACCGAATTATTCATAAGGAAGTTTGCACGTATTTACACACCAATTGTTGTGTTTTTAGCCATAGGCGTTACATTATTACCTTATTTTATTGTCGATGGTTATGTCTTTAGAGATTGGTTGTATAGAGCTTTAATTTTCTTGGTAATATCTTGTCCTTGTGCTTTAGTTATTTCAATTCCATTGGGTTATTTCGGTGGTTTAGGAGCAGCTTCAAAAAACGGTATTCTATTTAAAGGTGCTTCTTTTCTTGATGCTATGACCAAAATTAATACGTTGGTTATGGATAAAACGGGTACAGTTACCAAAGGTGTTTTTAAAATCAAAAAAGTAAAAGCAATCAGTTGGGAAGAAACTGAATTTATGAAATACTTAATGGCGATGGAAGAGCAATCTACGCATCCAATTGCTAAAGCCATTTTAGAATACAAAGCAAATGGAGCAGATTTTAATGCTACCAAAGTTTCAGAAATAGCAGGAAAAGGTTTAAAAGGAATTGTAAACGGAAAAACTGTTTTAGTTGGAAACAAAGCATTAATGACTGCCAATAATATTGAAGTTGCAAAAGAAATCGACACTATTGTAGAATCTATTGTTTTAGTTTCAATTGGTAATAAGTTTGCTGGTTATGTTGTCATTGCAGACGAATTGAAAGAAGATGCCAAAGAAACCATAACCAATTTGCACAAAGTCGGTATTTCTAAAATAATGATGCTTTCCGGGGATAAAGATTCCATTACTCAAAAAGTAGCTTCTCAATTAAACATTGAAAAAGCAAAAGGTGGTTTATTACCCGAAGATAAATTGAATGAAGTTGAAACTTTAAAACAAAATTCCAAAAATAAAATAGCCTTTATTGGCGATGGTATTAATGACGCACCAGTTTTAGCAGCAAGTGATGTAGGTATTGCAATGGGAGGTTTAGGAAGTGATGTTGCCATTGAAACTGCTGATGTCATTATCCAAACAGACCAACCTTCAAAAGTAGTTAAAGCAATAAAAATTAGTCGTTCTACTCGAAAAATTGTTTGGCAGAATATCATTTTAGCTTTTGGTGTTAAAATAGTTGTTTTAATATTAGGTGCAGGTGGTTTAGCAACAATGTGGGAAGCTGTATTTGCTGATGTAGGTGTTGCGTTATTAGCAATTTTGAATGCTGTAAGATTACAACGAATGCAATGGCGTTAAATAATTAAAGTCATTGTATTTATTTTAATTTTTTTAAAGTAAAGTATTTTTAAACAAACCAGATTTATTGTCCTCATAACTACTGTAAGTTGAAAAAAATTGAAAGAATAGTAAAAAAATTAGATTCTAATTTAGATTTTTTAGAAAAAGAAATTGAAGGCGTTTTAGAGAAGTCTGAAGAGGGTATTAAGGTAACTCAAAGAGCTCTTGAACAAATAAGAGAACTTTTGTTAAAACGAAAATCAGCATCAACTTCTGATGAAATCTATTTTTTCAAAAATATTAAGCCTCAAGTTTTTAGTAAATTAATTTATTATGTGAAATTATTTAGTATTGAAAGTAAAAGACCAAGAAGTAGTAACAAATCTCAAGTAAAGTATTTTAACAAACATATAGATAGGTTGCAAAATTATTTTAATGATAATTTAGAGTTTTATCATTATTATAGACGAGGTGCTACTTTTTTGGATAACGAATATTTTATAAGAGGAAAAGCTAATATTCGTTTATTTCCAGATTCTCTTTCTTTTTTCGCAGATGATAAATTTTCTACAAGCCACGATTCTACTGTAGCCACAATTCTTGCTTATGATATGCTAATAATTTATTTAAAAACTGAAATTGATAAACTTGAAAATAACAATGGTATGGAAGCAAATTATAACGCTTTTCAAAAGCAATCAAAATTATTTTGGACAGGTAATAAAACAGATTTAATAGAACTCATTTATGCACTTCATAGTTCTGGAGTAATAAATAGTGGAACAGCAGATATTAAAGAGGTAGCCTTAATTTGCGAACAAATGTTTAACGTTAGTTTGGGCGATTATTACAGAACTTTTTTAGAAATCCGTTCACGCAAAATAAATCAAACAAAATTCATTGATAAACTAAAAGAGTCTTTAGTAGATAAAATGCTAGAATCTGATGAATAAACACCCAACTTGGGTGTTTTAAAGAGCAAATAATTATCATAGTATTTGCTCTTTTTTATTGCCTATGTTTTACAAGTAAAACATTAAAACAAATCAATGTAACTCATTAAATATGAGCGTATAAAAACACCCAAGTTGGGTGTAACTTGTGAAAAACACTCAATAATTCACTTCATATTTGCTAAACGAAAGTCAAATCACAGATTCACGAATACCTATTTGAAAAAAACATTCTAACTCGTGAATTAAATCAATTTAATAGCTGCCATTGATAACGAAAGTTTGTTGTGGTAGCTGTTTTTAACTTAAATCGTTTACTATGGCAGCAACAATTATTACAACCGAAGATCTTCACGAATTCAAATTAGAATTATTAGAAGGTATTAAAACAATCATCAATAACAAAACAGGTTTAGCCACTAAAAAATGGTTAAAATCACCAGAAGTTCGCGACCTGTTAAGTATTTCACCAGGTACATTACAAAACTTACGAATTAACGGAACGTTACCATACACTAAAGTTGGTGGTGTTATTTATTACGATTATGATGATATTCAAAAAGTAATGCAAGACAATAGAATACACAACAAGTTTTAATGCCACTTTAAGTGCAGCTAAAACACCTATTCTATGCAAAAAGTTAATTATATAAAACACCTAAAAGGTGTATTTATTCAATTCTCTAAAGACAACCGTTTAAATCCAACACATATAAGTTTATATATAGCATTATTCCAAATCTGGAATAACAATCGGTTTTTAGACGAATTTTATATCAATCGAGAAGAAGTAATGAGCTTTTCAAAGATAGGCTCTAAATCAACATATCATAAATGTATTAAAGAGCTAAATCATTGGAAATATATTATTTACTATCCATCACACAATCCATTTAAGGGAAGTAAAATTAAGATGTTCAATTTTGAGACAAGTTATAAACAAGTTATGGACTCATACAATCCTATAAACGGACAAGCACTGGTATCTAATAATAAACATATACAAACTAATAAAAACATTAATAAACTTGACCAGCCAAAAAATGAAAATGATGTTATTACTTTTTTTAAAAATGAAAAATGGCCAATAATTGAAGCTCAAAAATTTTTTAATCATTATCAAGGTATTGGTTGGAAAGTAGGTGGAAAAACAAAAATTGTCAATTGGCAAGCTACTGCTAAAAATTGGATGCTAAAAGCTGAAGAAATAAAAACAAAAATAAATCAAAAAGCAGTTAGCCAAAATCAAGACAACCTAAAGACAAGTAAAAACAAAAACTACAATGAGCCTTTATAACGCTTTGCGTCATACGGCGCTTATTTCAGTAACTCACTATCTAAAACTATGAATAAGATACAACCACATATTATAAAAGAAGGAGGTGTTCAATACCAATTAGGAGAATTTAATAACAATAATATTTCATACGATTTCAAAAAAATATTAATTTATCTTGATGCAAAAGGAAAGCTGCTCTTTGGTAAAAACTTTAAAATCTATGAAGAAGATGAGGTTATTTTATATAAACTATGTGTCTATTTTATAAGTGATTTTGAGGCTTGCAAAAAATTAGAAATAGATCCAAACAAAGGGATATTATTATCGGGACCTGTAGGCTGTGGTAAAACAAGTTTAATGAAATTATTAAGGTTTATGGTACCACATCAAAAACCGTATGAACTAATTCCTGCTAGAAATATCACATTCGCATTTAATAATATTGGTTACAAAACTATTGAAGAATATGGTAATAGTAGTTTTTATTGTTTTGATGATTTAGGTGTTGAATCAACTGGTCGTCATTTTGGTAAAGATTGTAATGTAATGGGAGAAATTCTTTTATCTCGTTACGATTTATTCCTAAAAAGAAAAATAAGAACACACGCTACAACCAACCTAAATGCACAAGAATTAGAAGAAAGATATGGTAATCGTGTACGTTCTCGAATGCGACAAATGTTTAACTTAATAAGTTTCGATTCAAGCAGTAAAGACAAACGAGGTTAAAATTTTAATAGCTTTTAAATATTGAAAACAATAATAAGTAAATAGACGTGTTTTAAATCTATAACAGAAAAAGTCGTTAATTATACGACTTCTTAATGAAATTTGTAAATTTGTTGAATAATGGACAAAACTAGCGACATAACCCAAATAAGAAGTTTAGCTCAAATATTTTCTGCCTCTAATTTTAAAAAAATAGTAAGAGAAGATAATTATTTTGATACATTTTACCGTATAAACAGATATGCTAAAATTAATGAGAATACTACTAATCTTGAGGTGCTAAATCAAATTTACAAATCATTATTAAAGGTTTATAAAAATGAATATGTCTATAAAA
This sequence comes from Polaribacter marinus, assembly GCF_022662535.1. Lineage (GTDB taxonomy): Bacteria > Bacteroidota > Bacteroidia > Flavobacteriales > Flavobacteriaceae > Polaribacter > Polaribacter marinus. The sequence goes on along the minus strand of NZ_JAKQYM010000001.1, from coordinate 64,026 downwards.
ACGTACTAATTAACAAGCTTTTAATTAAAAAATATAGTCTTAAAAATACCATTGCTTTAAATGAATTTAAAGTAGGTAATTCTATTGCAGATTTTGTGCTTTTAAATGGTGAAGCTCGTATTTATGAAATAAAAACAGAGCTTGATGGTTTAGAGAAATTAGATAAACAAATATCAGATTATGAAAAATTTGCTGATAAAATTTACATTGTAACAAGCTCTAAACACATTCCTAATTTATTGACAAAATATTACAATTCTAATATTGGTATTATTGAATTAACTAATAGAAATGCACTTAAAACTTTAAAAGAAGCAAAAGTAAATCAATCAGTTTTTAACCACGAAACATTATTTAAAACATTAAGAAAAGACGAATATTTAAGTATAATTAAATCATATTTTAATGCTGTGCCAAATGTGCCTAATACACAAATATTCAGAGAATGTCTTAAGTTGTCAAAAAATATTGATATTTTAGAATTTCAAAAATTAGTAATTCAAAAATTAAAATTTAGAAATATTTCTAACCCAGAAAGTTTTAAAGAAAGACAAATTCCAGAATCATTAAAACATATATGTTATTCTTTAAACTTTTCTGATAATGAATACCAACAGTTAGATAATTTTTTATCCCAAAAAAGCAAAGTATGTATTTCCCATATGTTAGAGGTAAACAATTTGAATTAATCGCATTAAGAGATTTATGCTCTATATTTTCAGATGATATATTAAAAACTTCACCAGTAATAGAACCAGTTAAAAGTACATCAACTTTTAAATCAACATTAAAAGAATTAGCTTCTAAAAATGTTAATTTTAATATTATTATAAACCCTAGAGTTGGCGATTTAAAAGGAAAACATCAAGAAATTATTGATGTAGTTTCAGAAAGTTTACAAGGCTATGAGAACTTCCAATTAGCTGTTATTTTGGATGATAAGTCCGAAAGAAATATCCAAACATTTATTGATTTTATAGGTGCTCTGAATTTTAATTTTAATGGTGTTACCTTAATTCACAATTCTGAAGTTTCCGGTAATAATATAGAATTACTTACTACAAATCTTAATATCGTTTATAACTTAATTTACTTCTCTAAAACAAGTAGAAGATATTATAGAGAGTTTGCTCAAAACACGCGAGTATCACTAGATGATTATTTTAAGGAAATGCCTAAAAATGCTGATTATCTTGATTTAGAAAGCAGCTTTTCTGAAGAATACAAATATTATCAAGAAGATGGTTTTGTTGGTTTTGGCGATTTTCTTACTATAGGTGATAATTATTCCGATTCAGGATTTTTACCTAGAGCTGTAGCAATACATTTATCTTATATAGATGGTAATGATAGAATAAGAGTAAAACATTTTGTGTCTGACTCTAATGGTGATGTATCAGATATTGGTGGTAAATTTTCTGAAGCCATACATAAGTTAGTTACTTGGTGCAACCAACAAGACATACAAACAAATGCAGTAAATACTTTTCGAGATTTGCACCAAAGAGGTCATTTCCCTGGTCTTGGCACTTTAAAAAAGTTGTCAATTATGAATCACATCGAATTAGTAATTAAAAACATTTAGTTATGAATTGTTGTGTAAACTGTTTTACTAGTGATTATATCATTAGTATAATAAATGCTGATGATAGAGTTGGTAACTGTAATTTTTGTAAATCAACAAATGTATCTATTTATACACCTAGAGAGTTAATTCCTTTTTTTAGAAATTTCTTGTCCTTATACGCTGTTGATGCTAGCTCTAACCAAGATATAGCTCAATCTTTAAAAAAAGATTTTAACCTTACAACAGATATAGTTGAAGATTCCAAAGAACTATTTAAAGCAATTTTTATAGATGAAATGGAAGATATTACCGAATTATTTAATAGTAACGTATCTTCTGAAATTAAGATAGAATTACTCTCTGAAACAAATCAAATTCACGGTATTTGGGAAGATTTTAAAGAAGAAATAAAATATACAAATCGTTACCACATTCAAAATACAATAGATTTAAAAAAACTAGCCAATTTTTTTGAGCACGAAAGTTTTTATAAAGAAATTAAAAAAGGAAGAATATTTTACCGTTGTCGTATTTCAGACAAGAAAGGTTTTGCGCCAGATAAAATGGGTAATCCACCAAAAGAAGTTACTACTGGAGGTAGAGCAAACCCTAAAGGTATTTCTTATTTATATGTTGCAGATACACTTAAAACATCTTTATATGAAACAAGAGCTTCACTCTTTGATTATGTAACTGTTGGCGAATTTCAGTTAAAAGAAGATTTAAAAATTTTAAATTTAAGGAATCCAAAAGATGATCCAATTCCTTGGTCAGAAAATGAAGCAATTGAAGATTTTTTAATTTATGTTCCTTTTATTCAAACATTACAAAAAGAAATTTCATTACCAATTCGTAAGTTAGATAAACAATTAGATTATATTCCTACTCAATATATTTCAGAGTTCATTAAATCATTAGGTTTTGATGGTGTAGAATATCAAAGTTCCTTATATTCTGAAGGATATAATTTGGCAATTTTTAATCCTGAAAAATTAAATTGTAAAACAACACAAGTTTATGAAATTGAAGGTATTGATTTGCATCATAAAGCAGCTATATAATTTCCCCACAAACTAAAACCTAGTTTTTTCGTTCCTCAAAATCCTCTGTCTTTTAGTTTGTTCCCCTCGCCATTCCTTTATAGCGTTTAAATTGCCTCACTTATGCAGCACATTACAGCTTGTTTCATTCGTGCCTCATTACACAACTGCAAAGAGCTGCACAATGCCAAAAGCTAATAATTTAAACGCTATCCCAAGCTATATTTACATAACGTGCAGTTATACTGCTCTTCCGTGAAAAACTCCAGGCACTATAACGCCATTATGTAAAATAGCCACACATCCGACGCGCATCCAGTAATTAATAATAACAAGTAGATAATTTAATAACATTCCGTCTTTTTTACATTGTTTTTATAAGTGCCTACTGGTAAATTTAAGTGAATATTTTTAAAATCATTAAAATTTCAGTTTATAAAAGAAATTGTAAAGCACCTATAAAATCAAAAAAAAGCCAATAAGAGTATAACTTTTTATTTGAAAAAATCAGGATAGTTGGTTTCACTAAAAGTAAATGCTATTAACAATCAAATAAACTTATATATTTCAATAATCTAACTCATAAGTAATATTTTCAAAACATTCACTTTTAACAAAACCAATCAAAAAAACAGTACAATCAAATAAAAAGCAATACACTTATTCTCGCTGCTGCCGGCGCACTAGGTATTTTAACTTTATTATAATTCCTTACCTCATTCAACTGCACAAAACCATCGTTAAGTCCAAGTTTTCCTTATCTCAAGTATTTGCTTGTTTCATTTCGTTAACAAACATTAGATGCCTCTTTTCCCCACCACCCATTCAACGGTGTAGGTTACAGCAATTATTAATGTTTGCCAAGTGTCTGTGGTAGGATGCATTTCATTCGTTCAATCCCTTATCAGGGAATCACTCTTTACATTTACCCACCTCAACACAGCGCATAAAAAAAGCACATTATTATCATAATGCACTTTATTTATTTTTTCCAACCCTAACATCAATAATTACTTCCACCTACGTCACTTTACCCCGAAAAGAGATAACATTTATTATTGAAAAAAGGAAAGAGAAAACAAAGATAAGCACTAGCGTGCTTGGTGTTCTCTGCTTTCTCTTTCCTTTTTTTTAGGCTTTTTTCGTTTCTCTTTTAAAATTAATGTTATTGGGTTTGTAGTTCCAAAACTATTTTTTGAGTTTAATTTTAAGCTTTTCGTATAAAAATTTCAAAAAAATTGAAACAAAAAAACTAACTGTTGCGCCAACAATAGCTAAAATACTGGTAGTGATAAAATCTTCAACACCAATATTTACAACTGAAGAAAAGAAAATACCACCCAAAAAACTAGCTTTTGTATTATGGTCCATCGTTAGTTGCATTAGCTTTAATTTCAGATTTACCTTCATCTTTAACAACTGCTTGACTTACAGCTGTGGCAACTGTTCCGGCAACTGTCATATAAGTTGCAATTGTTACAACAATAGCTGGCATTGTGATTGGAGCTGCAATAATGGCACCACCAGCTGTTGCCAAAGCAATACCAATATTTCTTAAAATTTTGAAAAACTTCGGAGTTGGTTTTTTATAACGTTCTACAATGTTCATAATTTTGTGATTTAATAGTTAATAAAATAGATTCTTTACGGTCTTTTGCTTGATGTACCAAAGACAATAGTTTTTGCATCATTGGTCTTGATTGAGTTCCCATACCTATATTACTTAAATAGGTTACTGGTGCAATACATCCTTCTAATTCTTTTAAAGCATTATTAGCTGGATGAAATAAAATCAATCGTCTGTTTTTTACACCTTTAACTAAAAGATGATTTTGAAAACGTTTAGAATACCTTGTAACGATTTCATAAGAGCCTTCCGGAATACACGATAAATTACGCTTGTTGTTTTTCCAGGGAAGCTCTATTGTGTGACATAAAAAGGTATCAGAACAAAAGAGAGTACCATTAGTACCCTCTTTGTAATACGCTCTATAGAGTATTAAATCCATAATTATGGAGTATCTATAGTAACAACAGATAAGGCATTGTAAGCACCGTTTTTTAACTCATACATTTGCCCATTTACTTCTTGATAAAATTCAATACCAAGCACCTGAACAACATCTACAGTAGAGTTTGCAGTTAATGACGCTGTTAAAGCAATTGCAGCTGTATCAGCAGGCGTGTAAGGCAGAATTGCTGTTTCGTCATTTTCAAAAACTGAAGCTTCATTTTCAAAATCCAATTCAGCAGCACCCATAACCACTTTAAAATGTGTTGTTCCAGTTGGAGCTGCAATTCTTAAAGTTGGAGAAAAAGGAGCAATATCTAAAGTAGCGTCCCCAGAAACACGGTCAAACGCATTTACAAAAGGTGTAAACAAAGTAGTACCCAGTTTACCATTCAGATTGAATTCAAAACCTAATAATAGGTTTAAATCCCCTTCTGTTAAGGTTCTTAAACCTCTATCATTGGTCGTGTCTGTCTTAATGATAGCTAAAAGGTCTTTTGTTAATCGAGAAACTACACGTTTATCTTTTGCATTTTGCAAAAGAATACGAATAGCATTTCGCAATACTTTTCCACCTTTTCCTGCACGTCCAAATTCCGACCCATTTTCACGCGTTCTCTGAAACGCAGGATCATTTGCAATACGACTGGCATCAACACCACCCTTTTCGCGTGCTAGATGTCCATCACTTGTTTTGTAAAAAGAAATACCACCGATAGTTCCTTTTAATTTAATAATTCCTGTTTGTCTTGCCATAATATTTCATTTTTTGATTAATAAAACAAAACAACTAACTTGTATTCAGGTATTAAAAAATCAAGTTCCGTTAAATGCTATATAAACCGATTTTACCAAATAAACCACAGATGGCTTTATATTTGTATGAAAAAGCATAGATAAGCCCTAGATAAAGCCTTATGAATCGCAAACGAATATGTATATATGCAAAAGATATCCAACTTATAACAGGTAGGAGTGAGCGATATGGGCGTAAATTACTTCAAACTATCCGAGAATTACAAGATAAAGAACCTCATCAATTTGTTACTATACGTGAATTTTCGGAGTATTCAGGTATAGAAATAGAAGTTATCAACCAGTATATTAATTAGTTACAATCTACTTTTATTTTTCATAAAATTTGTGTAAATTTATGTTGTATTGTTAAGTTGAGGTTGCTATATTTGCATCGCTCAAGTGTAAACTAATACAAAGCGAAAGTTCTTATCAATAAAGTTACCCATTCGGTTACCACGTAATTTGAAAATTACATAACTTATTGATTATTAAACATAAACGGGAAGCAGTTATAATCCTGCCACCCCGACAAAAAGCCAATAACAAATTGTTATTGGCTTTTTTAATTCATGACAATTCAATATTTTGTTTAATAAATTTTTTAATTAATTAAACATTTACTATATTTGAGAAATTCGGCAAGATAATTGTTATGATAAATTATAATAATAAAATGAATTTATGGAACTAATAGAAAAAGCATTAGAATTTGAACATAGGAAAATGAAATTCCCTACAACAAGTGATCGTATTTTAGCAGCAAGAGAGGCAAAAGATTTAATCTTAAGCCTTAATGAAGTGTATAAAGAAAACAAAGAGGAAGAAATAATGGACATTATGAAACGCCTAACAGCTATTAAACAGAGAATTGAAAGACGTTTAAAAGGAAAACCTTTAACTGCATAAAAAAGCTATATTTCCCCTTGTATTTCTAACTTTTATAATTATATTCGAAAATTAGAAAAAAGGAAACACTATAGATAGAATGAATTTAATTGAAAGAGCCACAGAGTTTGAGAACAGAAAATTCTCATTTAAAACTACTAGTGACAGAATATTAGCCTCTAGAGAAGTAAAAGCTTTAATTTTAGAACTTAACGAAGTTTATAAATTAGAAAAAGATCCAGAAATTATGGATCAAATGAAACGATTAACCGCTGTGAAACAAAAAATTGAAAAGCGTTTAAAAGGAAGACGATAAACATTTTTCTAAAGTCTTTCTAATGATAAAGACTTGTATGGAAAATTTAATTTACAATATAAAAATCAACAGTTTACAAGATAAAGCTGTTGATTTTTCTGCTTTTAAGGGGAAATACATTCTTTTTGTAAATGTTGCTTCCAAATGTGGTTTTACCCCACAGTACAAAGATTTACAAAAACTAAATGACATTTATAAAAATAACTTAGTTGTTATTGGGGTTCCATGCAATCAATTTGGAAAACAAGAACCTGGTAATTCCGATGAGATCCAAGAATTTTGCCAAGTAAATTATGGCGTTTCTTTTTTAATAACAGAGAAAGTAGATGTTAAAGGTACAAATCAACATCCATTGTATACTTGGCTTACTTCAAAAAAATTAAACGGAAAAAAGAGTTCTTCTATTAAATGGAACTTTCAAAAATATTTAGTTTCTCCAGAAGGGAAATTAGTTGATTACTACTTTTCTATTACAAAACCTTTAAGTTCTAAAATTACTAAGCATTTTAAATAATGAAGCCACTTCTTAAACTCATAATTTTATTTTTATTTATCAATTTCGGAAGTCTTGCTTTGGGTAGTTTTCTTATGAATAATGGACCTTTAACGGAATGGTACACAAGTTTAAACAAAGCTCCTTGGACTCCTCCTGGATGGTTTTTCGGTGTTGCTTGGACAACTATAATGATTTGTTTTTCAATTTATCTAGGGCATTTATTCATAAAAGATAAAAGAAAAAAATTATTAGCAATCGTATTCTTTATTCAATCTATATTAAACATTAGTTGGAACTACATTTTCTTCAATCAGCATTTAGTTTTCTTTGGTTTAATAGTGATTGTAATACTATCATTAATTATATTCTATTATTTCTTCAAACTAAGTAAAAATGTTGGTAACTATAGATATTTAATTCTTCCTTACATGATCTGGTTGTGTATTGCAACATCTTTAAATCTATACTTTTTAATTTATAATTAAATGAAAATATACACACTTCATAAAAAACAAAACATCCCAATTAGTATTGAAAAAGCTTGGGAATTTTTATCTAATCCTATAAATTTAAAAACCATTACACCCGATTATATGAGTTTTGATATTCTTTCTGGAACTGAAAAACCAATGTTTGCGGGTCAAATTATACAGTACATTGTTACCCCTATTCTTAGAATTAAAACAAAATGGGTAACAGAAATTACACATGTAAAAGAAAATGAATATTTTGTAGATGAACAGCGTTTTGGTCCATATGCATTATGGCATCATAAACATTTTATCAAAGAAATTAAAGGAGGCGTACAAATGGAAGACATTATCGATTATAAAATACCTATGGGAATTTTAGGTCAATTAGCATATCCTATTTTAGTAAAACCAAAACTAGAAGAGATCTTTAACTACAGACAAAAAAAAATGATTGAACTTTTTGGAGAATACAAGTAAATGAACGAGGAAATCAACATTTTTTGGTTTAGAAGAGACCTCCGTTTAGATGATAATTGCGGACTATTTCACGCATTAAATTCTAAAAAAAAAGTGCTACCAATTTTTATTTTCGATAAAGAAATTTTAGAAAGACTACCAAAGGATGATGCGCGAGTAACTTTTATACATCAAGAATTAGAAAACCTCAATAATCAACTAAAAAAAATAGAGAGCTCTTTAACTGTTTTTTATGGAACCCCAAAAGATGTATTTACAAATCTTATTCAAAAACACCACATACATTCTGTTTTCACAAATAACGATTACGAACCATACGCCATCAAAAGAGATTTAGAAATTAAAGAATTCCTTACTTCAAAAAACATTAATTTTAACACTTATAAAGATCAAGTGATTTTTGAAAGAAATGAAATTGTAAAAAAAGACGGAACAGCTTATAAAGTATATACCCCTTACTCTAAAAAGTGGTTAGAATCTTTTCATTTTAAAGGAGTACATTTTTTCCCTTCAGAAAAGAATTTAGAAAATTTCATTAAAACTAAAAAACATCAAATTAAAACATTAGATGAAATTGGCTTTACAAAATCTTCTATAAAAATAGAATCTTATAAAGTTAGCCCAGAACTTATTGATGATTATGAAGAAACCAGAAATTTTCCTTCAAAAAACAGTACATCAAAATTAGGAACCCATTTAAGATTCGGAACCGTTAGTATTCGTAAAATGGTTAACCTAGCGTCTAAAAGTAATAACAACACTTTTTTAAAAGAATTGATTTGGCGTGAGTTTTTTATGCAAATTTTATGGCATTTTCCACTGACCGCAAAAAACAGTTTTAAACCCAAATACGATAGAATTCTGTGGAGAAATAACGAAAATGAATTTGAAGCTTGGTGTAAAGGAAAAACAGGTTATCCTTTAGTTGATGCTGGAATGAGAGAATTAAATCAAACTGGTTTTATGCATAACAGGGTAAGAATGTTAGTTGGTAGTTTTTTATGCAAACATTTATTAATTGATTGGAGATGGGGAGAAGCATACTTTGCAGAAAAATTACACGATTACGAGCAAGCAAGTAACGTTGGTAACTGGCAATGGGTTGCTGGTTGTGGTGTTGATGCTGCCCCTTACTTTAGAATTTTTAACCCTACAACCCAAATTCAAAAGTTTGACAAAGATTTAACCTATATAAAAAGCTGGGTTACAGACTTTCAAGAATTGACTTATCCAAGTCCAATTGTTTATCATAAATTAGCAAGAGAACGCTGTTTGAGCGTTTATAAAGACGCTTTAAAATAATATCAAATTTATCTTGTTCAGTTTCTTTTTTTGTATTTAATTTGCAAACTCTTAATTCAAAAAGCCGATGTAGCTCAGCTGGCTAGAGCAGCTGATTTGTAATCAGCAGGTCGTGGGTTCGAGTCCCTCCATCGGCTCTTAATTTAAAAATCTCAAAAAAATATTTTTTGAGATTTTTTTTTAGATTAAACTTTTATAAACCACCTTTTTAAGATTATAATTACACTAAAAAAAAGTTTCAATCATTCAAAAAAAATTAACTTTTTTTTATATAATTTCTTATTTTTAGAACGATTAAACGTTTTGTATTTTTGTGGTATATTCCTTTGATATAAAAAAAGAAGGAACTAACATTTTATACACATAAACACAACCTTTTTTAACTTGTATAATTTAATGTTTGCTTTAAAAGCAAAAGATATTAAAATCAATAACTTTATTAATCTATAAAAATCTTTAGATTTTTGTAAATTTGTGAAACTAAACACAACTAAATGTTAATAATTGGAATTGCTGGAGGAACAGGAAGTGGAAAAACTACTGTTGTAAATCAAATAATCAATCAACTTCCTGCAGATGAAGTTTGCGTAATATCACAAGACTCTTATTACAAGGAAACAAATAACTTATCTTATGAAGAAAGAACCAAAATAAATTTCGATCATCCTAGAGCAATCGATTTCGATTTAATAGTAAAACATTTAACAGCTCTTAAAAATGGCGAAATAATAGAACAACCAGTTTATTCTTTTGTAACACATAACAGAACAAAAGATACTGTAAAAACACATCCTAGAAAAGTTGTAATTGTAGAAGGAATTTTAATTTTTAATAGCGAAGCACTTCGAAACCTTTTCGATATTAAAATTTTTGTACATGCAGATACAGATGAACGCTTAATTAGAAGGGTTCGAAGAGACATTACAGAAAGAGGAAGAGACATAGATGAAGTTTTAAACCGTTATCAAGACACCCTAAAACCTATGCATCAGCAATTTATTGAGCCAACAAAGAATTTCGCCGATTTAATTATTCCTAATGATAGATTTAACACCGTAGCCATAGACATTGTAAGAACAGTAATTAACGAACGTTTATAATAATGACTTTTCGTACCTTTAAAAATAATAAAGTCGTAAAAATTATTACAAATATTTTTGTTTTAATTTTTATTCCATTTTTAATTTGGATGTTATTTTTTGATGAAAACTCATATTTGGTACATCGTAAATTTGATAAAGAAATTAACGATTTAGAAAACACCATTTCATTTTACAAAACAAAAATAGCAGAGGACAAGGCTACGATAAAAAAGTTAGAAGATTCTTTGCAATTGGAGCGTTTTGCTAGAGAAAAATATTTAATGAAAAAGGAAAACGAAGACATATATATAATTGAATTTGATACCATTAAAAAATAATGAGTAATTTTCTATTTGATGAATTTAAAGGAACGACACCTACAGCTTGGAAACAAAAAATTCAAGCAGATTTAAAAGGTGCAGACTATAATGAAACTTTACTTTGGAAAACCGAAGAAGGCATTGTTGTAAAACCTTTTTACACATCTGAAGATCGATCAAATCAAAAAATAAATACTCCTAAAAAAGGATTTAATATTTGTCAAACTATTTTTATTGATGATGAGAAAATTGCAAATTCGTTAGCTACAGACGCATTAAAAAGAGGAGCTAATTCAATTCAATTTAAAGCCAATTCTGTTTTTGATTATAAAATTGTGCTTCAAAACATTAATGTAAAGTCAACATTTATTTACTTTAATTTTTACTTTTTAAATGAGGAATTTCAAATTGAACTTTCAAATTACATCAAGTCAAAACATACTTTTTTTCAAACCGATATTATTGGCCATTTAGCAGAAAGCGGCAATTGGTTTGTTAGCTTAAAAGACGATTTTAAAAAGCTAGATAACATTGTAAAATCTACTAGTAATTGCATCTCTGTTTCTGGTGACTTGTATCAAAATGCCGGAGCAAACATTAGTCAACAACTTGCATATACTTTGGCACATGCAAACGAGTACCTACAACATATTGGTAGTAAAAATGCCCATAAAATTAACTTTATAATGTCTGTAAGTGGTAATTATTTTTTTGAAATTGCTAAATTAAGAGCTTTCAGAATCTTATGGGAAACACTTTTAAATGAATACGACATCCTAGACACTGAAGCTCATTTATTTGTTCAACCTAGTTTACGTAATAAAACCTTATACGATTACAACGTAAATTTACTAAGAACAACTTCCGAAACTATGAGTGCTATTTTGGGTGGTGCAAACACTATTTCTACCATTGCTTATGACACAATTTATCATAAATCAAATGAATTTGGAGAACGAATTGCAAGAAATCAATTATTAATTTTACAACAAGAAAGTTATTTAAATGAAGCTCAAAACTTTGCTGATGGAGCATATTATATTGAGTCTTTAACAGAGCAATTAGCTGAAAAAGCATTAGAAATTTTTAAACAAATAGAACAATCTGGTGGATTTTTAAAACAACTAAAGGACGGCAAGATTCAAAAAAAGATTAAAGAAAGTAGCGAAAAAGAATTAGAAAAACTAAACAAAAAAGAGATTGTACTTTTGGGAACAAACTTACAATCCAATAAAAATGATACAATGAAAAATGATTTGGAGTTGTATCCTTTTGCAAAAAAAAGAAATATTAAAACATTAATCCCCCCAATAATAAAAAGTCGTCTTTCAGAAACATTAGAAAAAGAAAGATTACAAGAAGAAACTAATTAAACACGTATTTGTTTTGGGGAATAATAATGAAATAATAAAGCACCGTAATAGGCAAAATATTCTTGAAAAAGAGATTGAACACATAAAAACAAAGACCCCAAAATATCTTTTAGGGTTAATGGTAATAACAATTGTTCTTACATTTTATTTAGAAGAAAAGGTATACCATTATTTTGGAAACGGTATAAACTTTATTATTTCAACAATAATAATTTTAATATTAATTAGTACTCTTTTTATATTTCAAAATTTTAAGAAAATTAAAATTAAAAAGAAAGAATTGAAAAGAATAAGCACAAAACTATACGATTTAATGAAGCTAAAATTAGATGAAGAAAACAACTAGAAAATCATTTGATACTCTTAAATTGAAAAAATCGTATTCAAAACCTTCTATCGCTTTTGAACACGAAAACTTTGTAGCAGGAATTGCGCCAAATTTACGTGGCCCCTATTCTACAATGTTCGTAAGAAGACCATGGACCATAAGACAATATGCTGGTTTTTCTACAGCAGAAGAAAGCAATGCCTTTTATAGAAGAAATTTAGAAGCCGGTCAAAAAGGACTATCTGTTGCTTTTGACTTAGCCACTCATAGAGGTTATGATTCAGATCATGAACGCGTACAAGGTGATGTTGGTAAAGCAGGTGTTGCTATAGATTCTGTTGAAGACATGAAAGTTTTATTTGACCAAATTCCGTTAGATAAGATGTCTGTCTCTATGACTATGAACGGAGCGGTCTTACCAATTCTAGCTTTTTATATTGTTGCCGCAGAAGAACAAGGAGTTTCTGCCGACTTATTAGCAGGAACTATTCAAAATGATATTTTAAAGGAGTTTATGGTGAGAAACACATACATCTACCCTCCTTCTCCTTCCATGAAAATTATTGCAGATATTTTTGAATACACCAGCAATAATATGCCAAAATTTAATTCGATTTCTATTTCTGGATATCATATGCAAGAAGCAGGTGCCACTGCAGAAATTGAGCTAGCTTATACATTGGCAGACGGATTAGAATATCTAAAAAAAGGAATAGAAGCAGGAATGGATATCGACTCTTTTGCTCCAAGATTGTCTTTCTTTTGGGCCATTGGTATGGATCATTTTTCAGAAATCGCAAAATTAAGAGCCGCAAGAATGTTGTGGGCAAAGATTGTAAAACAATTCAATCCTAAAAATCAAAAATCTCTAGCATTAAGAACCCATTGTCAAACAAGTGGCTGGTCATTAACAGAACAAGATCCATTTAACAATATTGCTAGAACAACGATTGAAGCCATGGCTGCTGCTTTTGGCGGCACACAAAGCTTACATACAAATGCTTTGGATGAAGCCATTGCATTACCAACGGATTTTTCAGCTAGAATTGCAAGAAACACACAAATCTACTTACAACAAGAAACACATATTACAAAAACGGTAGATCCCTGGGCTGGAAGCTACCATCTAGAAAAATTAACTGAAGATATTGCCAACAAAGCTTGGGAATTAATGACAGAAGTTGAGGAATTAGGAGGAATGACAAAAGCAATTGAAAAAGGAATTCCAAAAATGAGAATTGAAGAAGCCGCAGCAAAAAAGCAAGCAAAAATTGATAGCGGACAAGATGTTATTGTTGGAGTAAATAAGTATCAATTAAAAAAAGAAGACCCTTTACACATTTTAGAAGTAGACAATGAAGCTGTTCGTAAATCACAAATAGAAAGATTAAACAAACTAAAATTAGAAAGAAATGCTGTTGCCGTAAAAAAATCTTTAGTAGCTTTAACCGAAGCTGCAAAAACAGGAAAAGAAAACTTATTAGATTTAGCAGTTAAAGCAGCAAGAAACAGAGCTAGTTTAGGTGAAATTTCAGATGCTTTAGAGGAAGTTTTTGGAAGACATAAAGCAGTTCATAAAACCATTTCTGGCGTGTATAGTAAAGAGATAAAAGACGACAAGCTATTTAAAAAAGCTACCGAATTAGCAGACAAATTTGCAGATTTAGAAGGAAGACGTCCAAGAATTATGATTGCAAAATTAGGACAAGATGGCCATGACAGAGGCGCAAAAGTAGTAGCTACTGGTTATGCTGACTTAGGGTTTGATGTAGATATCGGACCACTTTTTCAAACACCTATAGAAGCTACAAAACAAGCTGTAGAAAACGATGTACATATTTTAGGTATTTCTTCCTTAGCAGCAGGTCATAAAACATTAGTACCACAAGTAATTGCAGAATTAAAAAAATATGGTCGAGAAGATATTATGGTAATTGTTGGAGGAGTAATACCTGCACAAGATTATCAATTCTTATTCGATGCAGGCGCTGTAGGTGTTTTTGGTCCTGGTACCAAAATTGCACAAGCTGCTATAGATTTACTAACCATATTAATTGACAGTGTAGCCGAATAATTAAATAAACGATCAAACTTAAATTAAGTTAAAACGAACTAGTACCAATCAAATAAAATCGTAGCGTACTCTCTGTAAATCTTAAAAAGCATACTTTTCCGATAAAAAAATATGCTTTTTTAACATTAAAAAACATCAAAACCACAACTGTTTTAGTGCTTTTATCCTTAAATTTGCAACACTTTTAAAGCAATACTTTCAGGATGAAAACTATTTTAAATTTCCTCTACTCTACACGTTTAATGGCCGTTTTATTTATTCTATTTGCAGCAGCAATGGGAGTTGCCACTTTTATAGAAAACGATTACGGAACACAAACTTCTAAAGCATTAGTCTATAACACTTGGTGGTTTGAGGCAATAATGGTGTTTTTTGTCATCAACTTTTTTGGTAATATATTTAGATATCGCCTCTACAAAAAAGAAAAATGGGCTGTTTTAATGTTTCACGGAGCTTTCTTATTTATTCTTATTGGAGCAGGAATAACAAGGTATGTTGGCTACGAAGGGATTATGTTGATAAACGAAGGTGAAACAACCAATGAGTTTTTGACGGAAACAACTTATGTAAACTTAATTGTTGACAATAGAAAAGTTCAAAAAAAACAACACAAACCTATTTTACTTTCCGCTTGGGGAAAAAACAATTGGTCATTTTCCGATGATTTTAAAGGAAAGGATTACAAAGTTTCTTTAGTTGATTACATCCCATGGGCAGAAAGAAAATTAGTTGAAGATAAAAATGGAGTAGAACATTTATTTTTTGTAGAATCTTCCGAAGGTACTCGTCATGAGCACTGGATCAAAAAAGGAACCATCCAAAATATCCACGGTGTTTTAGTTGGTTTTGAGGCAAAAGAAGAAAATATTTCCATCAATTTTAAAAACCAAGACGGAAACTTAAAAATGATTTCTAAGACCGATGGAGATTGGTTTAGAATGGCAGATCAAAAAAGAGGAAAAATAACCAAAGATTCTGTTCAAAATTTTCAATATTTAACTTTACACAATATTGGAGACTTACAATTTGTAATTCCTAAGCCAGCAGAGAAAGGAATCATGCAAACTATTAGAGGTCCCAAAGACGATAAAAAATTAGACATTATTGTTTTAGACGTCACTACAAATAATAAAACCGAAAGAGTAGAACTCTCAGGAGGAAAATATAATAATGATAATGCAAAAGAGTTTTCTATAGGTGATTTAAATTTTAGAATGTGGTACGGCGCTAAAGTTTTAAAAACTCCCTTTAGTATAAAATTAAACGATTTTCAGCTAGAGAAATATCCAGGTTCAGAAAGTGCAGCTTCCTATGCAAGTGAAGTTACAGTAATTGATGGCAAAGACAAATTTGATTATAGAATTTTCATGAATCATATTCTAGATCATAAAGGCTATAAATTCTTTCAATCTAGTTATGATTTATCTGGCGAAACAGAAGAAACTCATTTATCTGTAAATCATGATTTTTGGGGAACTTTTGTAACTTATTTAGGATATTCACTTTTATACACAGGTTTAATTTGTATGCTTTTTGCTAAAAACACACGCTTTGACGACTTAAAAAAATCGTTACGAAAAATAAGAAAGAAAAAGGTAACATTATCTATTGTAGCTGCTCTATTTTTATCTTCAATAAGTTTTGCTCAACATCAAGATAATCATATCAATAGAATTACTGATCAACAAATAGATTCTATTTTAAAAGCAAATTTAGTTGATACTCATCATGCTGAAAAGTTCAACAAATTAGTCATTCAAGATGCTGGTGGACGAATGAAACCTGCACATACTTTTGCTTCGGAACTCGTTAGAAAAGTAAGTCATACAAACGAATTATATGGCATGAAACCTAGTCAAGTTTTCTTGTCTATAATAGAAAACCCAAGATTATGGTACGAAGTTCCAGCCATTTATCTAGAAGAACATAATACCAAAATACGCAGACAATTAGGTATTGCTGATACTGCTACCTATGCTAGATTATCCGACTTTTTCACTTCTACTGTTACCTATAAAATTAGAGAACAAGTTGCAGAGGCTCAAAAGAAGAATGTTCAGAATAAATTTGAGAAGGATCTTATAAAAATTGACAAAAGAGTTGGCTTATTATACAGCGCTATTGGAGGTGGAATTTTACGAATTTATCCAATACAAGGTGATGAAAATAACAAATGGGTTTCGCATCCAGAACTTTCTTCTGTAAAAGTATTTAACACGGCAGATTCTGTTTTTGTTCCTAAACTGTTACCTCTTTATATACAACTTTTACAAAGTGCAAAAAAGACTCATGATTATACAAAAGCAAATCAAATTTTAGATGGAATTAAAAATTATCAGAAAAAATATGGTGCAGACGTATATCCTTCAGAAAAGAAAATTGACTTAGAAATTACCTATAACAAATTAGGCATCTTTAAATTAAGTGCTATTTTCTATATGACTTTAGGTTTGCTTTTAATTTTTATTGAAATTTTAAAAATATTTTACTACAAGTCTAAAGTTTTAAATTACATCATAAAGGGGTTAATTACCTTAATTATTCTTAGCTTTCTTTTTCACACTTTTGGACTTGCTTCTAGATGGTATATTAGTGGAAATGCTCCTTGGTCTAATGCTTATGAATCTATTATATATGTTGCTTGGGCCACGATGTTATTTGGTATGTTTTTAGGTAAAAAATCGGCTTTAACCATTGGTTCTACAACATTTTTAGCTGCAATCATCTTACTTTTTGCCCATCAAAATTGGTTAGATCCAGAAATTGCAAACCTACAACCCGTTTTAAATTCTTGGTGGTTATTAGTACATGTTTCTATTATTGTAGCAAGTTATGGGCCTTTTTCTTTAGCCATGATTTTAGGAATTGTTTCATTAATCTTAATTTCTTTTACAACCGAGAAAAATAAAAAGCGAATGGACATTAACATTAAAGAACTAACCATTATAAATGAAATGGCTGTAGTTGTTGGTTTGGTAATGCTAACTATTGGAAATTTCCTTGGAGGTATGTGGGCTAATGAAAGCTGGGGACGCTATTGGGGATGGGATCCAAAAGAAACTTGGGCTTTAATTTCTATTATGATTTATGCTTTTGTATTACACATGCGTTTAATACCTGGGCTACGTGGTAGATTATCATTTAACTTTGCATCAGCATTTGCCTATTTATCAATAATGATGACTTATTTTGGTGTTAATTTCTATTTATCTGGCTTACATTCTTATGCAAGTGGAGATAAAGCTGTAACTCCTAAAGAAGCATTTATTTATATAGGTGCATTAATTCTATTAACCATTATTGCATCATTTAAAAACAAGAAATACTTTAAAAAGTAATTCTTGTTTTTTAATAGAAAACTGTACTTTTGCAATTCAATAAAAATTAACAATGTTCAATAAAAATATAAAATTAGTTTTAGCAGTTTTAATAACAGTTTGGGCTGTTTATCAATTTAGTCAAGGAAATATAATGAACGGAATTTCTATCTTATTACTAGCTGGAATTTTTGTTTTATTCTACTTTAAAAACGAATTTATTTTACTGTCTTTTTTACAATTAAGAAAGCAAAATTTTCCCGGAGCTCAAAAATGGTTAGGATATATTAAAAACCCTGAAGCAGCTTTAACAGTAAAACAACAAGGTTACTTTAATTATTTACATGGGATTATGTTGAGTCAAACAAACATAACCCAAGCAGAGAAATATTTGCGTAAAGCGGTAAAATTAGGTTTGGCTATGGATCATGATTTAGCGATGGCTAAATTACAATTAGCAGGAATTGCAATGACAAAAAGACGCAAACGTGAAGCAACTAATTTAATGGCAGAGGCTAAAAAATTAGACAAACATGGAATGTTAAAAGAGCAAATGACAATGATGAAACAACAGATGAAAAAAATCTAATTTCTTTCTTGTTATTTTATAGATATAAAAAAATCCGCTTTAAAGCGGATTTTTTATTTTATAAGAATGCTACCATTTTATTTCAACCTCGTCAAACTTAAATCATCATTATATTCTAGGATAAACAATCCGTTATTTTCAGAAACCCCAAAGAGTTTATTATTATAATCAAATTTAGTTTCTACTCTAAAAGAAGCGCCTTCTTTAAATGTTGATTTTAGGTTCTCTCCCGAAGCCAATCTTATTAAAATATCATAAGTAATATCAAACCCTTTTGTAGCATAAAAAGAAGGTAAGGCATTATTTTTTTTATAATACTGTTGGTTAAAGACTTTAGTTGTGTATGAAGTTTCATCTACATAACTATCGCTTACATAGGTAAATCCTATTTTAGCTAATTTCTGATTGTTAATCCTATCAAAAGCTTTTCCTTTATCAAAAGCAAAAACCTTAACACTTGTAGAATCTGGCAAACTAATTAAACTGTTGATCGCATCAGCCACAATAACGTTATCATTTGTGGTCATGACTACCCAATTCTTTTTGTTAGTTTTTAATATTTTTAAAAACTTTTCTTTTTCAATATATCCATTTTCTGGTTTTAAGATATGAACCTTAGAAATCGAATCTGCAGATTCTAAAGAAGATTTTAAAACAGTATTTACATGGTTTGATGTTGCATTTCCATCTCCTACTAAAATTAAAGTTCCATCATTAAAATTCTCTTTGATATAAGTTTCTAACTCTTTTCTAAAAACACTTTTCTCTGGTGATGTTTTGATTAATTTTGACGAAGAAAATTTAGATTGATTTTTAGAGTACACCGGAAAAACTACTGGAATTTTTAATTTATTAGCAACAATTTCTGCTTCTTCAGAATACAAAGGACCAATGACAACATCGTTAGAATTTAGATCGTTTTCATTGATAATACTTCTAATTTTAGTGCTGTTTTTTTCGGTATCATATACCGTTAAATCGATTACTATTCCTTGTTTTCTTAACGAATCAATTGCTATTTCAGATCCCAAATAAAAATCAGTGACAATATTTGCTAAGGTACTTTTAGAAAAAATATCTTGATGTTGAATGGTATCAAACTCATTGGCTTTAAAAGGCAAAAGTAAGGCAACTTTTAATGCAAGATCTTCCTCTATGACATCTTCATAAATATTGTTTTCTGTTTCACCTTCATTTTCAATAGGTTTAATTTTTATGGTTTGACCAACTTTTAAGCCTTCAGATAATTCTGGATTTAAAGAAATTAAATCTTCTTGAGAAACATTGTAAAATCTAGTCAAACTATAAAAGGTATCTCCTTTTTTAACCTCATAAACAACAAATTCTTTCTTTAAGTCTTCTAAAAGTTTTGTGTCTTCTTTTACGACATCATCAATTTCTAGATTATCTGTTAACTCTTCATTTACAGTATCACTAACCTTTTTATTGGTTTTTATCATTTTCTTATTAGGAATGATAATTACGGTATTTGCATCTGGTTTCTTATTCACATCAGGATTTAAACGTAATAAATCCTTGGTTTTCATATCCAATTTCTTGGCTATGACACGCATAGTTTCACCTTCTTTAACCTTATATTCTATGTATTTTTTTTGTTGACCGCAAGAAACAGTAAACGTTAAAATACACAGAAATACAAAAAACTTTAAATGTTTCATATATTCTATTCCCATTCTATTGTTGCAGGTGGTTTAGAGCTAATATCATATACAACTCTATTAACACCTTTTACATTATTTATTATTTTATTAGATGTTTTTTGCAAAAATTCATAAGGTAAATTTACCCAATCTGCCGTCATTCCATCTGTACTTTCTACTGCTCTTAATGCGACTACTTTTTCATATGTTCTTTCATCTCCCATAACCCCCACAGAGTTTACGGGAAGTAACATTGCTCCAGCTTGCCAAACTTTATCATACAATCCGTCTTCTCTAAGTCCGTTTATAAAAATAGCATCTACTTCTTGCAAAATACGAACTTTTTCTTGAGTTATATCTCCTAAAATTCTAATTGCCAAACCTGGACCAGGAAATGGATGACGTCCTAATAATTCTGGATCAATTCCCATAGAAGCACCCACCCTTCTTACTTCATCTTTAAAAATCATACGTAAAGGTTCTACAATCTTTAATTTCATAAAATCTGGTAAACCTCCAACATTATGATGACTTTTAATTGTTGCAGACGGACCTCCATTTACAGAAACCGACTCGATAACGTCTGGATAAATGGTACCTTGTGCTAACCATTTTACATCTTTAATTTGATGCGCTTCATCATCAAAAACCTCTATAAAGGCTTTTCCTATTGCTTTTCTCTTCTTCTCAGGATCTGACAAACCTGCCAAGGCAGATAAAAATCGTTCAGATGCATCTACACCTTTAACGTTTAAACCCATTCCTTCGTATTGAGAAAGTACATTTTTAAACTCGTTTTTTCTTAACAGTCCATTATTTACAAAAATACAATACAAATTTTCACCAATTGCTTTATTTAATAAAACTGCCGCAACTGTAGAATCTACACCTCCCGAAAGACCTAAAACAACTCTATCATTTCCTACTTTTTCTTTTATTGAAGCTACAGTAGCATCTACAAAAGAATCTGGAGTCCATGTTTGTGCTACTCCTGCTATTTTAACTAAAAAATTTTCTAATAATTGTTTTCCATCTTTAGAGTGATATACTTCTGGATGAAATTGAATTGCATAAGTATCTTCTCCTTGTATTTTATAAGCTGCATTTTGCACATCTTTTGTACTAGCCAAAAGCAAACCATTGGTTGGTAATTCTTTAATGGTATCAGAATGACTCATCCACACTTGACTACCAACAGTAATATTGTCAAAGAAAATTTCATCACTTTTTACAAATGATAAATTGGCTCTTCCATATTCTCTAGTATTGGATGGTGCTACCTTTCCACCAGAAAAATGTGCTAAATATTGAGCACCATAACAAACGGCTAATACCGGTTTTTTTCCTCTAATTTCTGATAAATCAGGATGTAAAACATTTTCTCCTCTAACAGAATTTGGACTTCCTGATAAAATTATAGCTTTAAAATCGGCTACATTTTTGGGAAGTTTGTTATATGGATGAATTTCACAGTAAATGTTTAATTCTCTTACTCTTCTCGCAATTAGTTGTGTGTATTGCGATCCGAAATCTAAAATAAGTACGTTGTGTTGTTGCATGCGCAAAAATACTATTTCAGATTAAATTTTAATACTGAAAATGATGATTTTTTACGAATAATTAGAATTCGTAGCCATATAGAAATAATTCGTAACAGAAACTAGTATTTATACACTACAGCATTGATATTCATCCCTGCTCCAACAGAGGCTAAAATAATAACATCTCCTTTATCTACTTTTTGATTTTCTATTTTACCTTTTAACACCAAATCTAATAAAGTAGGTACTGTTGCCACAGAACTATTTCCTAAATTATGTATACTCATAGGCATAATACCTTCTGGAGTTGTTTTTTTGTACAATCTAAAAAATCGTTTTATAATGGCTTCATCCATTTTTTCATTTGCTTGATGAATAAAAATTTTCTTTACTTCATCTATAGAAACACCGCTTTTGTCTAAAGCTGTTTTCATTGCAAGAGGTACATTTGTAAGCGCAAATTCATAAATTTTTCTTCCGTACATTTTTATATAACGTACATCTTTGTCTTCATTTTTATCAAACGATTTTCCAAAATATAAAAAATAGGCTTCGTCTTTTGCAAAAGTTTGGGTAGCATGACTTAAAATTCCCGAATCTTGTTCTTCTGTTTTTTCTACAATACATGCTCCTGCTCCATCACTATAAATCATAGAATCTCTATCATACTTATCTACAACCCTAGATAGCGTTTCTGCACCTATTACCAAGCACTTTTTGGCAATTCCTGCTTTTATAAAAGCTTGTGCTTGTATTACCCCTTGTATCCAACCTGGGCAACCAAATAAAATATCATAAGCAACACAATTTGGATTTTCTATTCCTAATTTATGTTTCACTCTTGTGGCCAAACTTGGTAAAATGTCGCTTTGAATGGTGTTTTTTTTAACATCACCAAAATTATGAGCTAGAATGATATAATCCAATTCTTCTGGATTTATGTTTGCATCTTGAATGGCTTTTTCTGCTGCAAAAAAAGCTAAATCGGAGGCTGTATAATCTTCTTTTGCATAGCGCCTTTCTTCTATACCTGTAATTGCCTTAAATTTATTTATAATTACTTCATTATCTGAAGAAAAAACAGAACCATCTTCATTTAAGAAATGTTGGTTTACAAATGCAGTATTTTCTTTTTTTATTGAGGGGATAAAAGTTCCTGTTCCTGTAATTTTAGATGAAATCATTTTTTTTATTAATTATCAATTTATAAAGGTACTATTAATTGATAAAAAGTCAAATTAAATACTTGCTAGAAAACGAAATTCAATAAAGAAAAACATCCGAAAAAAACATCTTTTATTTTAAACGACTCTTTTAGTAAAGCTTCATTTTTAGTTGCATAACAGTAGCAATAGACCTTGCTCTATTTTTCATATTATCTGCTATTGATCCATCAAAAAAAGTGTCAATTGTTTCAAAAAAATACGATGTCCAAATTGTAAAATGTTCTTTCTTAAATTCAACAAAAGCATTTTTATCTACATGCTTTTTCATCACATTGTTAGAATAAGAATAGGTGTCAAAGAGAATATCACTCCAAAAATCGGTGATCACCTCTAAATGGGCTTCTAAGTGATTTTGAGCAACAATTTCTTTGAAAAAGGGAATCATTTTATCATCCACTAATAATTTATCATAAAACTTAGTGATAATGAATTTAATGTCTTTGCGTGATGAAATATCTGGTTTCATTTATAAGTATGAGCTATCAAAAGAAAAAGGCAGTAAAGAAAGTAATGAATCTGTTTTTACAATTTCACCAACTTCCCCCATAAAAAGAACTTCAAAAGGTTGTTTTTGATTGATTTCATATTCAGACAATGTTTGTCTACAGGCACCACAAGGACCAACAGGTTTATCAACCTTAGAAACAGAGGAACTTGCCGAAATAGCTAATTTTATAATTTTTACACCAGGAAAACTTGAACCGGCTTTCCAAATAGCCACTCTTTCTGCACACATTCCAGAAGGATAGGCGGCGCTTTCTTGATTGTTACCTAAAACAATTTCATTATTTTCTAACAATAAAGCTGCTCCAACACTAAATTTCGAATATGGGGCATAAGCTGTTTTTCTAGCTTCAATTGCTTTTTCCATTAATGCCTTGTCATCAGAAGAAAGTTCTGAAAAGTCTTGATAAACTGTAGCGGATGCTGTTACTTCAATTTTTCTCATAAAAGTATAGTGGTCAAAAAAAGCAGCCTTTTTTGACTGCTTTAAATATGGTATAAATTTACTAAAATTTTATGAATTCTAATAATCTTCATAAATTTCTCCTAAATCAAAAGATAAAGAGAAACGCAAAGAGTTTTCTAATGGATTATTTACATCAGAAGCATTGATTAAATATGATAAATCTATATTTAAAGCGTTGGTTTTAAAACCACCACCTAAAGTAAAATATTGTCTATTTCCTTTATCTTGACTTTCATGAAAATACCCTGTTCTTAAGGCAAAGGCATTATTGTATAAATACTCTGCACCAAAAGCATAAGTAAATTCTTTAAGTTCTTCGCTAAATCCTCCAGGAGCATCTCCAAAAGAACTAAACATTCCTTCTACCCAACCTTTATCTCTTTCAGAACCGTCTCCTTGTGGAGTTGGCACTAATAGTTTTGTAAATTCTAAAGTAGTAGAAATAATATTATAATCGTCTAAAATAAAATCGAAACCACCCCCTAATTTTAAGTTTGTTGGTATAAAATCTTCTTGACCAGGCGTATAAGAAACCTTAGGCCCAATATTAGCAATATTAAATCCTAGTCTATAACGTCCGTTAAAGTTTCCGTAATTTTCTTCTAAAGATTGATAAAAACCAGATACATCTACTCCGAATGAATTTATAGGTTGTAATGAATTCCCTGAAGTTCCGTTAAACGCTAAATTAGATCGAATATACTTTAATGAAACTCCCATAGAAAAAGTTTCACTTAATTTTAAAGCATAAGCTCCAGAAATGACAAACTCATTAGGATTGATGGTTCCGTTTGGATTCCCAAGATTGTCTGTTAAATCTATTTGCCCCAAAGAAAAATATTTAAAGTCTGCACCCCAAGCTGAATTTTCGCTAAGTCTATTTATATAAGAACCACTTCCAATAAAAATATCATCTGTTAAATTACGCAACCAAGGAGAATACGTTATTCCTGTTTTTATTTGTCTACTACTAAAAGCTATTTTTGCAGGATTATGAAAAAGAGACCAAGCATCTGCCGATGTTGCTACTCCAATATCTCCCATACCACCTGATCTTGCATCGGGCACAATTAATAAAAAAGGTGCTGCTGTTGTAATTGCATTTTCTTGTGCTTGAGTTTTAAACACGTATAAAACACATATAATTAAACATAATCCTAATTTCTTCATTTTGTTTTTTTTTGTTAAGTTGGCAAATATCTAATTTTTATTGAAGTATTACTAATTTTTCGTACTTCTCTGAAACTAAATTACTTGTTGTTGATTTTACTTTTAATTTATAAATATATACTCCTTTTCCAATTTTATTGCCAAAATCGTCTAAACCATTCCAGGTAATATTTCTAGATAAATTACCGGTAGTTTGTACATTTTGATTGATTGTTTTTACCAATTTCCCAGAAACCGTAAAAATTTGAACTTGCACCTCTAAAGGTTCATTAGGTTTGTTGTGATTGAACCAAAACTCTGTATAATTTACAAAAGGATTTGGATAATTTAAAACATTTTCTAGGTTTAAAATTGCATCACTAACAACCACGAAATTTAACGTAGCCTCAGATGAATTATTGTATGTATCCCAAGCTTTTAATTTTAAACTGTGTGGTCCTACGGATAAATCTCTTAATCTATAAGTAACTTTTCCGTTGGTAAAATCATTTAATTCTGTTTGATAAAAATCGTTTAGTACAATAGGGTTTGTTGCATCACCGTCTAAGATTGCAACAATATCATGATCTACAGCAGTAATTGAGGTGTTAATTCCGCTAACATCAAATAAGGTTACAATTAAATTTGGCGAAACGTTTGTGTTTCCTCCATCAATAAAAGACTCATCATTCATAAATAATTTTATCTCTGGACCTAAAGTGTCTTCTGGTGCATCTTCATTAATTCCACCTACAACAACATCAAAATTATACCCAGCCTTATCAATTTCTCCATTTTCTGCATAAAAACTTAGCTTTCCTTTTCCGTATGCTATTTTAACATCTTTTGGAACAATAAAATCGAAACTAAAAACACCATTTTCTACTGTTGATTTTCCTCTAAAAAGTTTACTATCTCTAGTATCAAAATTCATAATTATCCCAAATCCATCATTATCTAAAGTTGTTTTATCAATGGGTTTGTCAAAAACGGTTGTAGATAACGTTCCGTTAAAACTGGTTAAAGTTGTATTTGTATTATCTGTAACAACACCTTCAAACTTAACTTTAGCCAAGGCTTTTAGAGTATCTATAGATTGTGTTATTAACACATCGTTCATTTTTGTGATTCTCACATTGGGTTTTGGAATGGCCAATTTCATTGCAGGATCTCCAAAAGAATAGATAAAGAATTTTTGCGAGCTCGAAAATTGATTTTTTGTTTCTAGCAATGCCTCAGAAATGGTAAAGTCTTCATTATTAAAACTTAACAGTTTTCGAATCAACTGTTCGTTAAAATTTTGTCCTATTGAAATAAAAACTTCTCTAGTTGTGGTAATCATATTTGCGGCACCTCCAGATTTATTCCATAAAGTTAATTCGCCAGCAGTAATTCTATTTGGATTATCGAATCTAGAAAAATCGCAGGTAACCGTAATTAAAAGAGGTAGGATATTAAAGTTATTAAAATCTTGAATTTGTGGTTTTTCTAAAAATCTTTCGGAAGCAAAACCATCTTCTCCTCCATGACCAAAATAATCGAACACTAGAGTTCCTTTTTCAATGGCATTAGAAATTGCTTTTTTTACGTCCGGATAACGTTCTCCTCCAGAAGAATTTTGTTGCACATAAGCATCTGCATAAATTTTATTGATATTAAAAATGGGTTTGCTGTTCTTTATTTCATCTGCAATAGATTCAACACCTTGTTGTATCACCTCTTCTCCAACCGCATCAATATCATCTGCAAGTAAAGTAATGGTATTTCTCCAGTCTCCTATAGACTGTTTTGCATAATAGTTAAGAATCTTATCTACCACATCTTTTGCCTGAGAAATTGTAGAAACAGGAATTCTACTAGAAGCTACATCTACCGTATGAGAAGTCAACATATTTCCTTCATTTGCATCCAGCATTACAAAAAAATCATCTGTAACATATGAACTGGCAAGATTAAAACTAGTTTCTGCTAATTTTACAGGAATAATATTATTATTTCCAGGTAATCGATCTTTATAATCATAAGAAGCATCTCCAAAAAAGCATACATATTTTAATTTTTCAGCAGTAGTAGAGCTTCCGTCATACAAATGCTTTATAAAATCTCTAATTCCTGTAATGTCTCTAGCACCTGATGAAAATTCGTTAAAAATCTCATCAATCAAGACAACTTTTGTTGTTAAGTTTGAATTATTTTGATGATAGTCTGCCAATCGTTGAGCTTCTTGAGAAAGTTCTGAATTTGTGATCACTAAGTAATTAATAGCACTTAAACCATGTAAGTTTTGATTTGCAACTTTAGCATTATCCACAGTTTCTGGAATATAAAAATCTGATTGATCTAGAGCAACATACTCTCTTAGCACACCTCCGTTATCTTTGAACACAAAATCGCTAGATGTACTTTCATTTGTTATTATTTTAGGAGATGAATAATTGGTAACATCCCATAACTGAAATAAAGCACTTCCATTATTAATATGATATTCTACAATTCCCGTTGTATTTGCTTGCTCAAAACTCCTAAATGAAAATTGATAATCTGAAAAAGACAATTGTTTTTTCCCCACAATTTCTATAAAATCTAAATACGCATTGGCAGATGGATTACCATTATTATTATAGGTCAGAGATATATTAATGTTTGTAGAATTATTGGAGATATTTGCAGATCTTTCTGAAGCCTGTGCTTGTGTTAAAGAACCAGAAATTACAGCTGGATAATTAATTGTATAAATAGCTTGACCATTAACGGTTACATCCATAGAAGATGGAGAAACAGAATTAGAAACGCCTCTAATACGCACATTAAGATCTTCATTTAAAACTGCATTAGGAAAGGGAATATTTAAATTTAAGACATTCTCCACACTAAACCCTTCTCCAAACCACTGTGTTCCAACACCAAATAAATTTACTTCTTCTTTTTCATAAAAAGTAAAATCATCAAAAACATTTATTTGTGTAAGCACACTTCCGGTAACCGTGGTTTTTGGCTCAATCCTTTTTCCATCATCATTGTTTACTGTAATAAAGTAATACGCTTTATCAGAATAAATATTTTGTCTGTGATTTGCTGTTTCATTATTGCTGTCTACTTTCCAATCGTGAGGCCCTTTCGCATAAAACAAAATATAATCATTTGAATCAAAAGAACCATCAGCTTCTCCTTCTATATAAATTGCATTTTCAATAAGATCTTCCTTTCTAGAATCACTATTTAAAACAGGAATAAGTGTTCCTCCGTTTCCATAAATATGGATTTTTTTAGGATTTAAGTTGTTGGTAGACACCCCTATTTGTTGCAATAAATTTCTATCAATTTTAAAAACGCCTGTTGTATCAACAGAAAATTTATACCAATCACCAGAAGATAGTACAGAATTAGTCACTTGCGAAACGCTTGTAATACTAATAAGACAAACAAAAAGTAGTAAAATTTTATTTTTCATAATTCAATATTCAAAGAACGCAAATATTTTGAAGATATTTTAGTACTTACAAAGATAAATTATACTAAACTAAAAATGCAATCGTTAAATAGATTGAGAGTAAAAAAAGGATGCGTTAAATTTTAGAAATTACTTGTAAGAAAGTAATATTATTGTAAATTGCATCGCTATAACAAAACCTTATCAATTTCAATTAGGAAATGAAAAACGTATTAAAAATAACATTAGTAGCTTTAACAACATTACTTTTAGCTAACTGTAATAGATCTAGTTCTGGAAAATCATCTTTAACAGGCTTATCTTTTAATGATCCTAAAAACGGTAATTTTATCAGAGGAAAATCTTTTAAAGGAGAAAAACCACCTTTAGGGATGGTTACTATTGAAGGAGGTTCTTTTACAATGGGACAAGTACAAGATGATGTAATGTTTGATTGGAACACTACGCCAAAAAAATTACATGTTCGTTCTTTTTTTATGGACGAAGCAGAAGTTACAAATTCAGAATACTTTTTATATGTACAATATATAAAACAAGCTTTTCCTCCTTCAGAAGAAAAGTACAAGCATATATATAACTCTGTTTTACCAGACACTTTAGTTTGGAGAAAAAGTTTAGGAAATACTGATATTCTTTCAGAAAATTATTTTCGTCACCCAGCATATGCAGATTATCCTGTAGTGGGTGTAAGTTGGTTACAAGCTAACGAATATTGTAAATGGCGTACCAACGCTGTCAATCTTAAAACGTTAATAGACAAAGGTCATATCAAAAACATTTTTGAGAATGATACCATTAGCAATTTCTTTGATACGGATGTTTTCTTAACAGATGACAGCAAACTTTTTAATGGAGATACTACCGTTTATAAACGTGGAGTTAGAACAGCAAGAAGAAAAGGAGATCCAAAACCTTCAAAGGATGCTTTTCAAGGAAGAAAAATTACAAAGGCAGACGGAATTTTACAACAAAAATTTAGATTACCAACTGAAGCTGAGTGGGAATTTGCAGCAAAAGCAAATGTAGAAAACAGAGAATACAATAACATTAGAGGTAGAAAAAAATATGCTTGGGATGGTAAATATTCTAGAGATAAAAGCAAAAGATTTAGAGGTGATCAGTTAGCCAACTTTAAACAAGGTGAAGGAGATTATAGCGGATTGTCAGGATGGAGTTCTGATGGAGCGGATATTCCTATTAGAATAAAATCTTACCCTCCAAATGGATTTGGTTTATACGATATGTCTGGAAATGTAGCAGAATGGACAGCGGATGTTTACAGACCTATCATAGACAATGAAGCAAATGACTTTAATTATTTTAGAGGAAATATTTTTACTAAAAAAATGATTAGTGAAGATGGTAAGGTTGTCATTGCTGGTAATACAGAAGATGCAGAAATAGAATACGATACATTGCCAAATGGTAAAATTGTTCCAAAACAGTTACCAGGTACAATCAAATACATCCCAATCACTAAAGATGATACAACATTAAGAAGAAACTTTATGGTTTCTGATAACTCTAACATTAAAGATGGTGATTTGTATTCTTC
Organism: Polaribacter marinus; assembly: GCF_022662535.1. Taxonomy (GTDB): domain Bacteria; phylum Bacteroidota; class Bacteroidia; order Flavobacteriales; family Flavobacteriaceae; genus Polaribacter; species Polaribacter marinus. The sequence goes on along the minus strand of NZ_JAKQYM010000001.1, from coordinate 34,025 downwards.
TAGATTTTATGAAGATGATGAAGAGCAATTTGCTTCTAGACCAAGCATGTATAACTCTCCTCACAAACCAACAAGTATTATAGATTCTATTACAGGTAGAAAAAAGTTTATAAACGACAATAAAAATCGTACTACTTTGATCAGTGACAGAACAAGAGTATACAAAGGTGGTTCTTGGGCAGATAGAGAATACTGGTTAGATCCTGCTCAAAGAAGATTTTTACCAGAATACTTAGCAACTAACTACATCGGTTTTAGATGTGTTACCGATAAAATTGGACCTATGACCAATGAGAAAAGAAAAGCTAGAAATCCTAGTAGATAAAATAAAACATTAAAATTATTAGCCTCATTGTTGTCAAAAACAATGAGGTTTTTTTTATATTTAAAAAATGAAAATTGAAGCTATTTACCAGTTATATTCAAAAGAATTTCTTGTAGACACAGATACAAGAAACATTAGAAAGAACACTATTTTCTTTGCTTTAAAAGGTGATAATTTTAACGGAAATACATTTGCAGAGCAAGCATTAAAACTTGGCGCTAAGTGTGCTATTGTAGATGAAAAAGAATATTGTGTGCATAAAAATAGTATTCTTGTAGATAATGTTTTAGAAACATTACAAAAACTAGCAAGTTATCACAGAAGGCAATTAAAACTCCCAATAATTGGACTAACAGGTAGTAATGGCAAAACCACTACCAAAGAATTAATAAATACAGTTTTAGTTACTAAATATAAAACAGTAGCTACAAAAGGCAACCTTAACAATCATATAGGCGTACCCCTTACACTACTTTCTATGACTCCTAATACAGAAATTGGTATTGTAGAGATGGGCGCAAATCATCAAAAAGAAATTGATTTTTTATGTTCTATTTGTGCACCAGATTTTGGATACATTACCAATTTTGGAAAAGCACATTTAGAAGGATTTGGAGGAATCGAAGGAGTTATTGAAGGAAAAAGTGAACTTTATAATTATTTAGAAACAAATCATAAAATTGCTTTTGTAAATACGAATGATGCCATTCAAGTTGAAAAGACAAAAAACATTCAATCTATTTGTTTTGATACGGATAATTTACAATTTGTAGAAGTCAATCCTTTTGTAAAATTATCCTATAAAGACACCTTAATTCAAAGCAATTTAATAGGAAAATACAATTATACAAACATAGCTGCTGCCATTAGCATTGGTGAATATTTCAACATAAATATAAGTGATATTAAAACAGCCATAGAAAACTACGTTCCCAAAAACAATCGTTCTCAAATCATTACAACCAAAGAAAATGAAATTATTTTAGATGCTTATAATGCAAACCCTTCTAGCATGAAAGCTGCTTTAGAAAACTTTGCTAGTATCCATAAAAAATCAAAAACAATTATCTTGGGCGATATGTTTGAATTAGGTGAAACAAGCATTAAAGAACATCAAGAAATTATCGATTTAGCCAACTCAATGGATTTTGAAAATCGTTTTTTTATAGGTCAACTATTTTACAAAACTGTAAATTCCAATGCATTTAAAACTTTTGAAGATTTCAAAAATTATATTAAAAAACATCCTTTAAAAAACGCATCTATTTTAATAAAAGGCTCTAGAGGCATGCAATTAGAAAGACTATTAGATTTTATTAATTGATATTTTTTTTATGATATGCTAATAAATTATCAATAGGTCTTTGAATAACATCCGTTATTTTTAAATCGTATTTATTTGCCACTTTTTCTAAAATATCTCTAAAGTAAAAAGCGATAGAACCTATAAAATAAACAGGCGTTTCGGAGGTCTTATTGTAAGGTAAGATTCTACATTTAAAAAACTCTTGAAATCCTTTTTTAATGATTTTCTTAATATATTTATCCTCTTTATAATCAAACATAAATTTAGCAAAAGAAGCCAAGTACATATTTGGGTTTGTTTCCCTATATAAGTTTTGTTTTATATAATCTGCATCTAAATTAAATTCTTTTTCAAACTGTGCAGCAATTTTTTTTGGCATTTTTTTGTAATAATAATCGATGATTAGTTTTTTACCAAAATGATTACCACTTGCTTCATCCATTAGGATATATCCCAGAGAAGGCACCAACATTTCCATATTTTCGCCATTAAAATAGCAGCTATTAGAGCCTGTTCCCAAAATACAAACTATCGCAGGTTCTTTTCCTGTAGCAGCATAAACAGCTGCTAAGGTATCTTCTGCTATACATATTTTTGCATTTACAAAAATAGCTTGTAAAACTTTGCGTAAAATTTCTACAGGTTTCGGTGTACCACAGCCCGCTCCATAAAAATGAATCTCAGCAACCTCCTCTTTAATATGTATCAATTGAAACATATTTATGATCCTATTATGTAACTCTTCTGCTGCCACAACAGCAGGATTTAAACCAAGTGTTCTTACTCTAAAAGCTTCGTTTTTTGAATTATCTAAAGCAATCCAATCTGCTTTAGTAGAACCACCATCTGCAATTAAAATCATATTCATATATTTAGGAAACCAAATATATCATAAGAAAACGTCATACACAATAGCCTTATAAAACTCAATCGTTTTCGTATAATTTTAAAGATAATTTATTCTTTTGAATATTGTAAATTTGCCAAAAAGTAATTCAATGATATTTTTTAAAAACAAACAAATTCCATTAGCTGATTTTTTTCCTGAAGGTTTTGTAGATATTCATTCTCATCTACTTCCAGGAATTGATGATGGTGCTAAAAGCTTAGAAAATAGTATCGATTTGATCAAAAAAATGTCTTCTTACGGAATTAAAAATTTTATAACTACACCTCATGTTTTAGGTGATGTGTATCCAAATTCTTCTAAAACCATAAAAAACAAGTTAGAAGAAGTTAGAAATGAATTGAAGGCAAGAGAAATTTCCGACATTTCTATTCATGCAGCTGCAGAATACATGATGGATGAACAATTTTCGGACTTGTTAGCTAAGGATGACATTCTACCCTTAAAGGACAATTATATCTTAGTAGAAATGTCTTATTTTAACGCTCCATTTAATTTGTATGATATCTTATTTGAGATTCAATTAAAAGGCTATAAACCAGTATTAGCACATCCAGAGCGCTATAATTTTTATCACACTCATTTTGAAAGTTATTATAAACTTAAAAAAGCAGGCTGTTTATTTCAGTTAAACTTACTGTCTTTAACCGAACAGTACGGGAAACATGTACAAAAAGTAAGTGCAAAATTATTAAAAGAAAACATGTACGATTTTGTAGGATCAGATACCCATCATCAAAGTCATTTAAACTTATTAAAAAAAATTGGGACTAAAAAAACATTCAAAAGTATTGAACACTTATTAAACAATAACAAAAAGTTTATTCATTCGTTATCCCAATAAAAAACAAAAGGTATCACTACCTAACTGTCATCTCCAACGAGACATAATGAACAACCTCATTGATATCCAAACGTCATCCCGAAATGAGCCATCAGGCGAATGAGGGATCTCACTTTTAGGAACTAAAAACCATAAGATTTCTCGTCGCTCATACTTCACTCTGTCGAAATGACTTTGGAACTTTTAAAGTAATAGCAGGTCATCCCGAACGAAGTATGAGGAGGGATCTCATTAACCTCCAAACATCATCCCGAAATGAGTCTATAAGACGATTGAGGGATCATATTATTAATTACTATCAAGTATGAGATTTCTCGTCGCTCATACTTCTCTCTGTCGAAATGACTTTGGTGTTCTTTAAAAACCGAATGTCATCCCGAACCAAGTATGAGGAGGGATCTCACTAACCCCCATACATCATCCCGAAATAAGCCATCAGGCGAATGAGGGATCTTATTATTAATTACTATCAAGGATGAGATTTCTCGTCGCTCATACTTCACTCTGTCGAAATGACTTTGGAGGTCTTTAATAACCACATGTCATCCCGAACGAAGCATGAGGAGGGATCTCACTAACCCCAAAACGTCATCCCGAAATGAGTCTATAAGACGATTGAGGGATCTTGATAATAATTACTGTCAAGTATGAGATTTCTCGTCGCTCATGCTTCGCTCTGTCGAAATGACTTTGGTGTTCTTTAAAAACCGAATGTCATCCCGAACGAAGTATGAGGAGGGATCTCACTAACACCCAAACGTCATCCCGAAATAAGCCATCAGGCGAATGAGGGATCTTAATATCAATTACTATCAATTATAAGATTTCTCGTCGCTCATACTTCGCGCTGTCGAAATGACTTTGGAGGTCTTTAATAACCACATGTCATCCCGAACGAAGCATGAGGAGGAATCTCACTAACACCCAAACGTCATCCCGAAATGAGTCTATAAGACGAATGAGGGATCTTATTATTAATTACTATCAAGGATGAGATTTCTCGTCGCTCATACTTCACTCTGTCGAAATGACTTTGGAGGTCTTTAATAACCACATGTCATCCCGAACGAAGCATGAGGAGGGATCTCACTAACCCCAAAACGTCATCCCGAAATGAGCCATCAGGCGATCTACTATCAATTATGAGATTTCTCGTCGCTCATGCTTCGCTCTGTCGAAATGACTTTGGTGTTCTTTAATAACCACATGTCATCCCGAACGAAGCATGAGGAGGGATCTCACTAACCCCAAAACATCATTCCGAAATGAGTCCATTAAACGAATGAGGGATCTTATTATTAATGACTATCAAGTATAAGATTTCTCATCGCTCATGCTTCGCTCTGTCGAAATGACTTTGGAACTTTTAAAGTAATTCTATGTCATCCCGAACGAAATATGAGGAGGGATCTCCTCACTTTTAAAAACAAAAAAAAAGGAAGCCATATAGCTTCCTTTTTTTTTAAATATTACTTAAATATTTTTTGATACCAAGGTTTCTTTTCATTTTCAACATATCCGTATCCGTATCCGTATCCGTATCCGTATCCGTATCCGTATCCGTATCCGTATCCGTATCCGTATCCTCTAGACATATCCGTATCATTTAATACCACAGCCATGTTTGGTAATTTTTTCTCTTGATATAAGGTTTGAGGCACCATTAACATTCGCTTATCCAAATAGTTGGCCCTAGCCACATATAAAAACATATCTGCATATTTAGCTACTAATAATGTATCTGTTACTAGATTTACAGGAGCCGTATCTACAATAATATAATCATACTCATTCTTAACTTGATCAAACAATTCTTTCACCCTTTCTGTAAGTAATAATTCTGCAGGGTTGGGTGGAATGACCCCTGAAGCAATGATATCTAATCCTTTTATTTCAGGAATAGAAAATGTCACATCTTTCAAGGTGATATCTGTATTTGTAATAAAGTTGGTAATTCCTTTTCTTTCCGGAATCCCTAAATATTCGGTTACCTTGGGAGCTCTTAAGTCCATCCCAAGCAACAATACTTTTTTATTATTGAGTGATAAAGCAGCCGCTAAATTGATAGAAATAAATGACTTTCCTTCTCCACTGGTCGTAGACGTAACAAATATGGTCTTTCCTTTTTCCTTATTTACAGAACTAGGAAGCATAAAATCTAAGTTGGTTCTAATCAATCGAAATGCTTCTGCAGTACTCGATCTAGCATCTTTTCCAATCACCACCTTATCATCCGTTTCAGCATGAGGTACATCTCCTAAAAAAGGAATCTTTGTAGCCTCTTCAATATCCTTACGAGAATGTATTTTGGTGTCTAATAAATTCTTTATATATATATAAATAAATGGTACTAACAGCCCCAATAGTAAAGCGGCTAAATAAATAATTTTTCTTTTAGGAGATACTGGAATCCCGTTCCCATAAGCATAATCAATAATTTTGGCATTAGGAACCGTAACCGCTAAGGAAATGGCGGTTTCTTCTTTTTTCTTTAACAAATAAGAATACAGTCCTGCAATGATTTCTTGTTGTCTAGCAATGTCTATAAACCCTCTTTCTAAGCTTGGAATGGCAGATACTTTTTTATTTACTTGAGTTGCAAATTTATTCAATTCACTTAATTGAGATTTCAGGGATAAAATATAATTTTTGATGCTTTTCATCAAGTTACTTCTTTGCAAAAGCACTTCTTTTTGGTACTGAATTAAGCTAGGGTTTTCTTTCCCTGCGGTAAGTGCTAAATTATTTTTTCTACTCACCAAAGTATTATAGCCAATAATAGATTCTGAAATTTTCGCGTCTTTAAAACCTAAGTTTGGGGGCAATGTTTGATCTTCCGATATGGCTTCACTATCAATTTGTTCCATGATTCCCTCCGCTAAAATCAACTCCGAATTTATTTCAATGATTTTAACATTATTTTCAGAGGCATTCTTAAGAGTAAGCTCCCCCTCACTAGAGAGTCCTGTAATCTTATTTTCATCTTTAAAATTTTTGACTCTGTCTTGTATCACTCGTAAATCTTCAGCAATTTTCTCCAAGCGTTCGGTTATAAAATCCCTGGTCTTTTCAGAAACCTCACTCTTATCATTAATGGCATCAATATTATACTGTCGTACCAATTCATTCAAAAAATCTTCTGCTCGTTCTACTACAGGGTCATTTATAGAAAGTTTCAACACACTCGAATTTTTATTTACAGGTGTTATAGCAATTTTACCTATATAACTATCGATAACCGTAGATTTTCTTCTTACAACTATATAAAAAGAATTTCCTACAGATTTTAAATCACCAACTTTCGTTATATAAAAGAAACCTCCCTTATATTTTATTTTTTCATCAAAAGAAAACTTCCCCAATTGATCACCTTCATCATTATTTAAAACAAAATGATTCTCATCTATTTTTGATACCACAAACAAAGTATCTAATTTAGGTGCTTCCAAATGATCTTCTTCAAAATGAAAACGTATAGGCGATTTTGTATAAATATCCGTTTTCTTTATCCTTCCTTCTACAAAATAATTGACATTTAATTTTAAGGAATCTACTACATTTCCAACAATTTTTCGAGACTTTAAAATTTCAATTTCATTATCCGTATTATTAGCAGACGCTCCTCCAATAATCCCTAAATCTTTAAAAGCAGATAATTCTTGAGAAATCCCTGACTTTTGATTGTCTTTAATCAGAATAGAAGTGCTCGCACTGTATTGAGCTGTGCTATAACGCAAATAGAAAAAGGCAACAATCAGGGCTATAAAGCCCCCTAAAACAAACTTTCTCCAATGAAAGAGGTATTTTTCAACCTCGTCTCTAATATTAAGGGTATCGTTCTCATGTAACTCTGAAAAATGTTCTTTGTTTAACTCCATATTATCTTATTAAGATTGAAATTATCGTCATGACCAATCCAGTAATGGAAATAAATAAACTGGTATTGGAATTACTTGAAGCAGACTGGATTCTAGCATAGTTTTGCTCTACATAGACCACATCATTTTGCTGTAAGTAAAAGACTGGTGAGGTATTGATTTTATTGGACAAAAGATCGACTCTGTATTGTACTTTCTTATTCCCCTCTTCCCGTTGTACCATGATATTATTTCGCTGGGCAGAAATGTTCAAATCTCCTGCTAGCGCAATGGCATCAATGATGGAAATTCGTTCATTTGGTATGGTATAAGTCCCAGGTTTTTGTACATCCCCCAATACCGCTATTTTATAATTGGTAATACGGATGTTGATGGTCGGGTCTTTTACATAAGTAGGGTCTAACTTATCTTTAAATAATTGTATGGCTTCTTCTCGTGTCAAACCTCCTATTTGCAAACTACCTAAAACAGGGAAATCAATTCGTCCTTTAGAATCTACCAAATAAGATTGTTGCATGGCTTGCCCAACAGCTCTATCAGTGGTTATTGAATAAGATACTACCGGTAGGTTAAAGGGTTGTACAGCCTCTACATCTATAGCAGAAATATTAATAATTAACAAATCATCTGGCTTAATAATGGTTTGGTAACTATTGTTTACCAAGGCTTGATCAATTTCGTCATTTTGAAAATATACAATGTCTTTTTTGGAAACGCAAGCTCCCAAAAGAAACAAAGCAATCAAAAGTAAAAAAGGCATCTTTTTCTGTAATCTCATATAATTCATACACTTCTTTTTTTGCAAAAATAATATTTTAATTTGACTTGTTAATCTTTTGCATCTAACTTTTCATAGATCGAATTGTTCGACTTATATTCAAGAACGATTTCTTTTAGCAAACCAACAATTTCTGCATTTTTTAAGGTTTGATGATCAACGCAAAGTTGATTTATTTTTAATTGCATAAGGTGGCAATCCATTTCTTGAGGCTTGGCAATCATAATTTTTTCATGATATGTTTTTGTAGTATCCTCACCATTTGCCAATAATTCTTCATATAGCTTCTCCCCGGGTCTTAAACCTGTAATCTGAATATCGATATCTTCTGGATACTTCAATCCTGAAAGAGAAATCATTCTTTTTGCCATTTCAAATATTTTTACAGATTTCCCCATATCAAAAATATAAATCTCTCCTCCTACCCCCATTGTTCCCGCCTCTAGCACCAACCTACAGGCTTCTGGTATGGTCATAAAATACCGAGTAATGTCTTGATGAGTTACCGTTAAAGGTCCTCCGTTTTCAATCTGTTTTTTAAACAAAGGAATTACAGAGCCGTTAGAACCTAAAACGTTTCCAAAACGAGTTATTGTAAATTTAGTTTTTTCGGCTTCTTTACTTAAGCAACTTATATACATTTCTGCCACTCTTTTCGTTGCCCCCATCACATTGGTAGGGTTTACGGCTTTATCCGTAGAAACCATTACAAACCTTTCTACATGATAAATCATAGATAGGTCTGCTATATTTTTAGTGCCAAAAATGTTTATTTTAACTGCTTCATATGGATTTTGTTCCATTAAAGGAACATGTTTATAAGCCGCTGCATGAAATACTTTTTCAGGTAAATATTGCTCAAAAATCTCTTGCATTCTCTTTCGATCTCTCACATCAGCAACAATTACAGTAAAATTCTCAATCCCTTTCAAAGATAATTCTTGTTGTAAATCGTATAGAGGCGATTCTGCTTGATCTATTAAAACCAATTGTTTTAATTTATAGGTTGCTAATTGCCTAGAAATTTCACTTCCAATTGATCCTGCTGCTCCTGTAACAAATATGGTTCTATCTATTACTTCTTTTTTTACAATGGGATTGTCAAAACTTATTTGAGCTCTCCCTAATAAATCATCAATATTAATTTGTTTGATTTGATTTGCTTGCAAATCACCTCCAATCCATTTGGATAATGGTGGCACAATTTTCACTTCTACATTTAACTTTAATAAGTTATCGGTAATCTCTAAAAGGCTATTGGATTTTATATTTTGAATTGAGATAATGACTTCGTTTATGTCGTTATCCTCTATAAAATTAGGATCAATTTTAGAAAGACTGTATATTTTGATTCTGTCAATTTTTTTATCAATCTTATTAGGATCATCATCTATAAAACCCAAAACATTGTATTCGTTATTTCTCTCTCTATTTAACGCCCCATAGGTGATAATTCCAGAATCCCCTGCGCCATAAATCAATACATTTTTTACAGACTTTAATTCTGTTGAAATAATTTCAAAAAAGGTTTTAAAAACATACCTACTGACAATTAAAGAAAAAACAGCTACTAAATAGTGAATCAGAATAATTGACTTTGGGATTGTAAAATTAGGAAAAACACGAAACAGTTGGTTTATAGCAACAATAAACATGATTGTTAAACTAAAAATGGTAACGCCCATAAATACATTAATAGCATCTTTTGTTCCTGTATGCCTAATAATCCCTTTATAAGAGCCTACAATCAAAAAGCTACAACAAGCAACCACAACAATTAGTGGTAACTGCTTTATTAAAGTTGAAGTATCAAAGTCAAAGCTAATATTAAATCGAATGAAATAAGCAATTACAAAAGAAAAGCAAACTAAAAAAATATCAATAAACAACACCACCCATTTAGAAGCGTATTTGTTTAGTACTTTTAAAAAAAAATATCGAACCATTTTCTGTTTTCAAAATAACTCAGCGAATTTACAAAAAATTATTTATGCAAAATGCGATTCTTTTGGATTCCCCATAAGATCAACAAAACTGATATTCTGATATTCCTACAAAAAAGATTACTTCGTCGTACCTCCTCGGAATAACAGTAATAACACGTCATTGTGAGTGCAACGAAGCAATCTGTTGAAAATAGAAAGACTATTTCATAGTTACCTCCTCCCGATAATAATAGTAAATTTTTCCTTAACTTTTTCTTGATAAAAAGTTACAAAAATCAATTCCTGTCATAGGAAATTCTTGCAGAACATTCACTTTCAACACTTCATGCGTTACACTACGTGTCGCACTTCCGTGTCTTCGCTCTTTATTTCTTTTGACAGGACCACTTCCTAAAAAAGATTGATATTCCTACAAAAAAGATTACTTCGTCGTACCTCCTCGTAATGACGATAGAAAGATTCATTGGTAATAAATCCTTCGTAAGGTGATTATTTTACCAATTTCATGATGGCCTCAGCAATTCTACTTCTATCCTCATCGGTTAAATTAGATCCTGAAGGCAAGCACAATCCTTTTTCAAATAATGTTTCTGCTTCTTTAGCCCCATAATATTCACAATTCTTAAAAACAGGTTGCAAGTGCATGGGTTTCCATAATGGACGTGCCTCTATGTTCTCCTTTTCTAATTGTAGTCTAAGGTCTTCTCTAGTAAACCCTGTAATTTCAGCATCAATAACAACACAACTCAACCAATGATTCGAATAAAAGTCTGCGGTTGGCTCTGCAAAAACAGTAACGCCTTTTACATCTTTAAAAAGATTTCTATAAAACTGATTGTTTTTTCTACGAAGTGCTACATGTTGATCTAAAACTTCCATTTGCCCCCTACCAATACCTGCAACAATATTGCTCATTCTATAATTGTATCCAATTTCTGAATGTTGGTAATGCGGCGCATTATCTCTAGCCTGTGTTGCTAAAAAAATTGCTTTTTGTTTCATAGCATCGGTTTTACAAACCAAGGCACCTCCTCCAGAGGTTGTAATAATTTTATTTCCATTGAAAGATAAAATCCCAAAATCACCAAAGGTACCACAGTTTTTCCCTCTATAGGTTGCTCCTAAAGCTTCTGCCGCATCCTCTATTAAAATGATTTCATATTTCTTTGCAATGGCAACTATAGCGTCCATTTTTGCAGGCATTCCGTATAAATGCACAACAATCATCGCTTTCGGTTTTTTCCCTTTTTCAATACTCCCTTTAATGGCATCTTCTAAATGGATAGGACAGATATTCCAAGTATCTAATTCACTATCAACAAAAATAGGTTTGGCTCCTAGATAAGTGATGGGATTGGCAGATGCTGAAAATGTCATAGATTGACAAATCACCTCTTCATTTAGTTTGACACCTGACAAAATCAAAGCCAAATGTATTGCTGCTGTACCAGAAGCTAAACATGCTACTTTAGATTCTTCCTTGATATAATTTTCTAAATCTTTTTCAAAACCATTTACGTTGGGTCCTAATGGAGCTACCCAATTGGTGTCAAATGCTTCTTGTACGTATTTTTGCTCCGTTCCTCCCATATGAGGAGATGAGAGCCATATTTTGTTATTCAAGACAATAAATTTAATGATGAAACTTAATGGGTTTAGCTGGTATACCTACAGCTGTACAATTAGCGGGTAAAGATTTAGCAACAACAGCACCTGCTCCCACAATTGTATTTTCACCAATTTTTAATTGATTAATTACCTTTGCACCAGTGCCAATGTATACACCTTTTTCAATAACTACTTCTCCGGAAATATTAACTGTTGGCATAAATGAGCAAAAATCTTCAATTATTGTATCATGACCAACTGTACAACTTAAATTTAATGTAATAAATTCCTTTAATTTAATATTACAAGTAATAATACATCCCGCACATATAATACTCCCTTGCCCAATAACTACATCAACTTCTGGCACTATAGCTGAAGGGTGCTTTAATGTAGGGAATAAAATAAAATCATTTTTAATTTTATTTATAATTTTCTTTTTAATCATTGGTTCTGCAACCCCTAATACAACATTTAAATTATAATTAATACTATTTAATGAAGAGACATCACCTAAAACTGGTAAGTCATTTATTTTTTCTCCTTTCTCAAAAGCATCATCAAAAAAACCTATAATTTCATATTTTTTTTCAATATTATTTATTTGCTCAATTAAAACCCTAACTTCTCTCCCAAAACCACCTGCACCAATTATTGCTATTTTTTCCATTTTAAATTGTTTTTAAAATCAAAATTTTTTTCTAATATTTTGATTATTGTTTTTAAAATAATCTTCAAATCTACCAAAAAATTTCTATTGTAGTAATAATTTAAATTCATTTTAACTTTATCTTGAAAAATAACTTCATTATTATATCTCTGAGGATTATTTTGCATTTGTAAAATTTTCTCTTCCTCAAAATACTTCAAAGTTGTTTCTGATGTTAGTCCTGGCTTTAGTTTTAATAATACTCTATTTTTTTCTTTTAAAGTATCATAAAGACCTGGTAAATCTGGTCTTGGACCAACAAAACTCATATCTCCTTTAATGATATTTATTAGCTGCGGTAACTCATCACATTTTGTTTTACGTAAAAACAAACCCCATTTTGAAATCCTTTTCCTATCCTTGTATAAGGTTTTATATTTATAAATTGTGAAAAACATACCATATTGACCTACTCGTGTTTGAAAAAACAATCCATTTGACATAAAACAAATACTAGTAATTATCCAAATAATAAACATTGGTACAATCAAAATAATTAATAACGTAAAAGAAAATATTATATCAAAAACACGTTTTTTTATCATTTATTAAGCTAGAAAAAATTTAATTTTTAATTATTCTTTCAACAATAAAACTTTCAGCTCTTTTAACCCCAACTGTTGCTCCTCTGTATTTAGCCAATGCTTCAAAAGTTTCTGTTGAACGTGTATGAGGAAATTCTTTAATTTGAGATTTAAAGAATTTCATTGCTGTTAACTTTTCTTCAAAAAAATCAGTTACGTCGTTAAACATATTTGGTACAAATGCCTTTTCCTGACGAGGTGCCCATTCTGTTTCTGAAAGTGTCTCATAACAGTATATTTCTTTTATAGAATATTCCCCTTGAGGTCTTGAAGCAACTAAACTTGCTCTATAAATTGCTTTATGATCCTGATGCAAATCTCCAGGGTGCGGTAAATACAATATATTAGGTTTCAATTTATTAATAATTTTAGATAACTCTATAGAAATCTTGTATTCTGGGAAAGCATTTAATGCAGGTGCCGGAAAGTCTAGAAAGAAAGTTTTTTTAATCCCTAAAAAATTATGGGCAGCTAATGCTTCTTGCCTAACAATATCAATAGCTTTTTCATCAAATAACTCAGGAGCACCTATACTTGCATTAGTTGCAATTACAACAAAAACTTCACTGCCATTACTTATAGCTTTAGCTATTGTGCCACCACAACCAATAATTTCATCATCTGCATGAGGTGCGATTACTAAAATTTTATTTTTCATTTTTCAATTTCTTTTTAAACTTGTAAATCTCGTCTTCTATATTATAGCCTAATTTGTCTCCAACCTTTAAAGTGTTGTCAAATTCAAATTCTAGATCATATAACCAAAGTAGTCCATCACCACATTGAATCAAATATCCTTTATCTTCATTTATAAGTAATACACGTCCAACTACACCTTTGATAGCAATAGAATTTTCAATTTGTGATTTCCAAATAACTACCTTTGAATCATTAAAATATGTATATGCTCCAGGGTGCGGTTTTGAACTGGCTTTAATAAGTCTATTAAGATTCTTAGCTGAATCACCCCAATTTAGCCAACCATCTTCAGGACCTCTTTTACCATACCAACTTGCTAAACTATGATTTTGAGGAATAGGATTCCAATTTCCATTTTTAAGTTCTGGAAGCCAATTGTCTAATGCAATTTTTATGTGTTCCCCAATTTTCTTTTCTATTTTACTTGCATCATCATTCTCTTCTACATCAAAGAATGATTGTGTAAATATGGGCCCATCATCAGCTCCTTCTCCCATTAAAAAAAAACTTGCAGCTCCTTTCTTTTTTTCTAGTGTTATCCATGCCAATGGTGCCCTACCCCGACCTTCAGGAAGTCTTGTTGGATGAAAACCAACACATCCTAATTTTGGCATTTGTAACCATACATTATATAATAACTGTGAAAAACCTACCGCAAAAATAATATCTGGTTTTTTTTCTACTGCCCAATTAACACATTCATTATCGTTAATTTTTTTAAATCCTAAATAATCTAAATTATTAGTGTTTGCAATAGTTCTTAAATCTGACCAACCAGAAACTCTTTCTATATTATTAGGCTCATGCCCTAAAATTCCAACAATATTAAACTTATGCTTAGTTAACATTTCAATCGTTATGGCTGTTGTTTGAACAGCTCCTATAACAAGTATTTTATACATTTGGCTTTTTTAAAAATGATTCTTCCCCCTTAAAAACAATCTGTATCGTTTTTATAAAAATTTGAACGTCTAATAAAAAACTAATGTTTTCAACATAATACCGATCATATTTCCAACGTTCTTCCCAAGTTAAGTATATATTCCCATTAGTTTGTGCAAGCCCTGTTAATCCTGGACGTACTAGCATTCTTTTCAAAGCATTTTCATCAAATTTCTCTTGAAGTGAAGGTAAACAAGGTCTTGGCCCTACAAATGACATATCTCCTTTTAAAATGTTTATAAATTGCGGTAATTCGTCTATTTTTAATCTTCTTAAAACAGCACCAACTTTAGTTACCTCAGCATTTCCTTTGAAGATTTCTTGTGTTGTTTCTCTAGGCTTATCTGTCATCGTTCTAATTTTAAATACCTTAAAAAGTTTTCCGTTTTTACCCAATCTTTCTTGAAAGAAAAAAAAGTTTCCTTTTGAATCTAATTTTACAACAATATAAATAAATAAAAATATTGGAGTTAATACTAAACAAATAATTAACGAAAAGAATAGGTCGAAAAATCTTTTAAAAAAAAGTTTATACATAAACTTGATTATTATTAATTTTATTAATGATTAAGGAATATGATATTTCTACTTTATATTTTTCTTGAAGCAATTTATATGAATTATTATTTAAATCTTCCAGCGATTCTTTATTTGCAAAAAGATCAATAGCTTGTTGCATTAGCTTATGATTTCCGGAAATTACTTTTAAGCCACAATTTGCATTTTCAATTATATCTCCAATATCTGTATTTTTATCGGTAGCAGCTATAACCGGCATTTTCATTTCTAAATAAGAAAGCAGTCGGGAAGGGAAATTTGGAATCGAAAAATATTTATTTAAAAAAATAAGCCCAACATCACAACTTGATAATAGTAAATCATATTCACCCTTTGGCAAACTATTTAATAATTTTGCATTATTTGGCTTATTCTGTATAAACCATTTATTCATTCTATTATACTCTGTCCCATTTCCAACAATTAAAAAGAAAACGTTCGGATGCTTATTCTTTTCAATTGTTTGCAATAAAAAATCTAGTCCTTGAGGTTTCCCTAAATTTCCACCGTAAACAAATATCCTGTTATTTGTTGGTAAATTATATTTTTTCCTAATAGAAATTCTTTGTTTTTTATTTAGGTTAAATCCAACTGGGTCAATTGTATTAGGGTTTTCTTCTATTTTTGTGGTATCCAAATTTGGATTGTGATCTTTAATATACTTTACGTTTGCTTGAGACATACATCCAATTGCATCCGATACTTCATATAATTTTTTTTCTTTTTTTCTGAAAAATTTATACAACAAATTTCCTTTATTCAACATGCCTAAATCAACAGCGTTTTGAGGAAAAATATCTTTTAATAACAAATAACTATAAGTATTATCTCTATTTTTAATATACTGTATAACCTTAGTAAAAGTTATTGGTGGAGTAGAATACAAAACCAAATCAAAACAAATATCCTTAAAATTCTTTTTAATTGCGGAAAGATATTGATGTTCTATAGCAAAAGTACCTATTCCCTTTTCTATTAGGTTTGCTTTTTGGATGTTTAATGTCTTTACCTTTAAAATGGTAGAAAACGCATCTTTTATAAGGTATGTTTTTTTCTTTTTCCGTCTTTCAGTTGGAGACACAATGTAGAGTGAATGTTTATTTTTTGAAAACTCTCTAAGTAAATCTTGATAAAGACCTCTTTCGTTTATGGAGTTAATATCAATTAAAGTTAAAAATAAAATTTTCATAAATATCTTTTAATTTATTTTTTACTCCAAACAACTCTATTAATATAATCAGTATACGAAATAATTATTCTCACTACCTTATCACTTACGTTTGGCATAGAGTAATCACTAACTAATCTTAGCAATCTATCTTCGCCACTACTTTGGGAATCTAAAAGTACTAAACCTTGCATAATACGCTCTGGATTTAGCCCTACCATCATAACAGAAGCTTCTTCCATTGCTTCAGGTCGCTCATGTGCCTCTCTAATATTTAAGGCAGGGAAATTCATAATAGAAGATTCTTCTGAAATAGTACCACTATCTGATAAAACTGCCTTGGCATTCTTTTGTAAATTATTATAATCATGAAAACCTAGTGGCTTCATTAATTGAATTAATGAATTAAATGCAACACCAGTTTCATTAATTTTATTTCTAGTACGCGGGTGTGTAGAAACAATAATAGGCAATTTATATTTTTCAGCAATCGTATTTAAAGATTCAACTAATTTAAGAAAGTTATCTGAATTAATGTTTTCTTCTCGATGCGCAGAAACAAGGAAATACTTCCCTTTTTGTAAATTTAATTCTTGTAAAACATTTGAAGCTTCAATTTTATCTTCATATGCTGTGACAACTTCAAAGATTGGAGACCCTGTCTTAATAATTCTATCCGCTGATAACCCTTCTCTCAATAAGTATTCTCTAGCAATATCACTATAGGTTAAATTGATATCTGAAATATGATCTACAATTTTTCGATTCGTTTCTTCAGGAACTCTTTGATCAAAACATCGATTTCCCGCCTCCATGTGAAAAATGGGGATTTTTCGTTTTTTAGCAGCGATAGCACACAAACAAGAATTCGTATCTCCTAATACTAAAAACGCATCAGGTTGAGTCTCCTCTAAAACTGGGTCGATATTAATTAAAATCTGGCCTGCAGTTGTTGTTGCATTTCCGCCCGCTGCATTTAAAAAATAATCAGGTTTTCTCAACCCTAAATCTTTAAAAAAAACTTCATTTAATTCATAATCATAATTTTGACCAGTATGCACTAAAATATGCTCAATGCTTTCTGTTTCATCTAATTTTAGCAATACTCTAGAAAGTCTTATAATTTCTGGTCGTGTACCAACAACTGTAACAACTTTTAATTTTTTCATAATATTTTATTTTTTAAACTTCTTCAAAAAAAGTATCCGCATCTTCTGCGTTATAAAGTTCGTTTATCCAAAAATTTGTATATAAAATTTCATCTCCTATATTTTTTATATTGTGGGTGTACCAAATAGGCATATCAACATAAGCTGGCTCATCACCATCCAAATAAAAATCTAACACCTCATCTGTACCAATTTTTCTCAATTGTATTAATGCTCTCCCTTTAATAACAGCAAAACGTTCTATTTTACGTGTATGATAATGATTCCCTCTTGTAATTCCTGGTACTGTCGTAGAAAAAGAAACTTGACCTCCCACCCCTAAACGTATAATTTCTACAAAACTTCCTCTAGAATCTGTATGTTGAGTAAATTTTACAGGAAAATGATTTTTGATATCCATATAACAACGATACGTATTAAATAAATTCAGCTCAAAAGAAGTTTTGATAGTTGGTATTTCTCCTCTATCTTGATATTCTTCTTTATATTTTTTTAATAAATTTAATATCTCTGATACTTTAGCTGTTGCTGTATGTGGAACATGATAAAGCGATTCATTCTTTTGCTCTTTCGCTTTTTCTATAATTTTTAAAACTAATTCACCAACATAAATTAACTTTAACTCACCATCAACTTCAATTTCAGGAGTTTCTCCATGTGAAATTTGATGAGAAAAAGTGGCAACCACAGAGTTGTAATTAGGGTGGCCAAAAGGACCAAATACATTTGGAATAATAAGCCCAGTAATGCTCCCTCCGTTTTTAGAAGCCCATTTTTCTAATAATTTTCGCCCTTCTTTTTTTGATCTACCATAAGGATTGTCTCTTTCTTCTTGACTTGATGATGAAAACAAAACATGTGCCGTACTTTTACTACGCTCTAAAGATGCTATTAATTTTTCTACTAATTGAATATTTGTATTGTAAATTACATCAGGATCGTTATGACGGTTCATAGCTGCTAAATGAACAATAACATCACACTTTGATACAAAGTCATCTAATTGTGTATCATTACTAAAATAGCTAATGTTATAATCTATACAACAATATTCTTCGGGAAATAAATTTAACGTATTGTATAAATGAGTTCCAACAAACCCCTCTTGTCCTGTAATTCCAATCTTTAACATTTTTTTTCAATTTTAATTTATAGATGCTCAAAATAGTTTTGAGGAAATTTATATTCGTCTTTGATCTCCCCTAATAAATAATCTGCCAAAACTAATAATTTTGATTCTTCTTTTAGTGCTTTTATAGAAGTAATATAACCTTTTGGAATATGCAATATATCTAAAGTACTAGAATTTAATATAAATTCTTTTGGTATTAAATCTTTACTTGGCTTCTCCCAATTGTCAATTTCTAGTATAGAAATTTTAAAACTACCTGTAACCGAACTAAACCAACGCTGTTCTATTTTATGTCCTTGCCACCCCCTATTAATTAATGTAGTGGCATTTTCAATAAAATAGATTCTTTTTATAATACTTGCATCAAAATCATTATTATAAAATAAGCTTCCTCTATCATCATTATAGACATTTCCGCTTATCAGTATTGGCTTTTTTTTCATTACGCTTATCAATTAAGATGCTACAGCTTCCTTTACGATAGGTAATTGTAATAATAGTTTTTTCATTCCTTCAACACCTTGTTGCTCTGTATTGTGAGAATGATAATCTTCCACGACAGATACGTCTTCACCTCCTTTAGAGAAATACTGTGCATAATTTAAGTTTCTATTATCCGCCGGAATTCGATAAAATTCTCCCATATCTTCAGCTTTCACCATTTCTTCACGCGTACATAAAGTTTCGTACAATTTTTCTCCGTGTCTTGTGCCTATTATTTTTATTTCATTCTTGGCATCACAGATTTCTTTTAATGCCTGTGCCAAATCTCCAATTGTACCAGCAGGCGCTTTATTTACAAAAAGATCTCCTTGGTTACCATGTTCAAAAGCAAACAATACCAATTCTACAGCTTCCTCTAACGACATTAAAAAACGGGTCATTTTAGGATCTGTAACTGTTATGGTATCTCCGTTTTTAATTTGATTTAAAAACAATGGAATTACAGATCCTCTAGAAGCCATTACATTACCATATCTTGTTAAACAAACTGTTGTGTTTGTACAATTTCTTGCAGCAGCAACCGCTACTTTTTCCATTAAAGCTTTAGAAATCCCCATAGCATTAATTGGATACGCTGCTTTATCAGTACTTAAACAAATAACTTTTTTTACCTTATTTAGATCTGCTGCATCAATTACATTTTGTGTTCCAAAAACATTTGTTTTAGTTGCTTCTATTGGAAAAAACTCGCATGAAGGTACTTGCTTTAATGCTGCCGCATGGAATACATAATCTACACCACGCATTGCTCTTTCTACACTAGCATAATCTCGTACATCACCAATATAAAACTTTAATTTTTCGTTTTTTAATTGATTACGCATATCATCTTGTTTCTTTTCATCTCTAGAAAAAATACGAATTTCTTTAAAATGATTGGTGTTTAAAAATCGATTTAAAACTGCGTTTCCGAAGGAGCCAGTTCCTCCAGTAATTAATAGTGTTTTATTTTCTATTTTCATGAATTAAAGTTTATTTAACATATTATAAATCTTCTTTGCCTGTTTTTCTGATGTTTTATTAGTCAAAATAAACTGCTTTGCTTTATCCCCATACTCCTTTAATTCATCTTCTGTTTTTTCACAAACTAAAGTAATTGTTTGGGATAAACTGAAAGGAGTTTCATTTTCTACAACAAAACAATAATTAAAATACTCTTCAGGTATACCCTCTAATTTGTAAATTATTGAAGGTGTCCCTGAAGCTAAATACTCCATAGTTTTTGATGGAAATGAATATTTTGTAAACTCACCCTTTGAGTCTCTAGGGTTTACTAAAACTGTAGCACGCTTTTGTAACTTTAAAACTTGTTCTCTTTCAACTTGACCAAGATAACAAATTCTTTTATCAGCTGTTGATATCTTTTCTAGTTCTCTTTTGGTATCTCCGTCTCCACAAATCCACAATCTATAGTTTTCGTCTGCTATCATTGAAAAAGCTTCCAATAAGTTCATAATTCCATATCTTTTTGCTAGGGTACCAGAATATAGAATAGTTTTAAGTTTTTCTTTTTTCTGTTCTATTATTAAGTCCTCATTATTGAACACCCCCTCAACCCTTACCCATGGTCTATTATTAACCTTTAAAGGCCTATACATATGATCTGACAAAAGAACAAATGCATCAACTTCATTTAATAACTTTTTTTGAATACTTTCTTGCACTTTTTTTAAAATCCTTTCAAAAAAATTATTACCTCCTCCCATAAATGAAGGCAAGTCTGGCACAATTAAGCAGATTTTTAAAGAAGGATAAGTTGATTTTAAATCAACAGCTGCTTTCAAAAAAGAAGTGTGAATCGCATAAATTATAATAACATCATTTTTCTTTGTTATTTTTGTTAAGTATTTTTTCACATTAATGTAACGCGAATAAAATTTATATAAAGGTAAGTTTAAAAAGCCAACATTAAATCCTTCAATATCTTCATTTATTAAAAATGAATAAGAGGAAATCTTACTTTTTTTATATTTTTTGGGATAAGATCCAATATATACACTATTCACAATTACAACATTATTACTATTAACTAACATACCTTTTACAATCGCTTGTTGCAATGCATCAGCTGCATATTGAATTACACCTTTACTGTTTACTTCAATTTCTTTTCTTTTTGAATCAGGAAAAAAACCTCCTAAAAACACAACCCTACTAATACTCATAACTAACAATAATTATTTCCTATCCATATCACACTCATAAACCAAAAAAAAAGCATACTCTTTAAAAAAATTATTTACTTATTTTTTATTGAAAAATAAAAACACATAAAAATAAATATCCAACTACTTGGAGTTGTAAACGACCAATTCATATTAGATAAATATAAAGTTACAGTAAAAAAAGCAAATATAATAATATTTATCATTGTAGGATAAACATAAAACCTTTTAAAAAAATAACTAAAAACAATTCCATTAAAAATTGAACAAACGAAAACACCCAATAAATTAAAATCCGCATACATATAAAATATATTTGTATATAATGCATTAAAGTTTTGATTAACACCTATAGATATTTCATTAAAAAGAACTTCACCTACCTCTAAATTTGCTGAAGTTACTTTAAAACCAATGTAATTTAAAAAAACTGTTATAAATTCATCTAAACCTCCAAAATACAATCTAAAAAATTTATAATTTTGCGTTGCGTTAAAGCTGTTAACCCCTTGTTCAAGAGCCCTTAACGGACCAATATTATATATAACTGCATGTTCCAAAAGCCTTTCATTACCTTCTAAAATAGTATTTATATTATATTCATAAATACCCCTTCTAATATTTTGAAAGTAAATTGCTATTAAATATAAACATAGAAATATAAATGAAAAAGCACCTTTCTTTATAAAAGTTGACTTAACTCCAAAGTACATTCTTTTAATTATAGAAATAACTATTACATAAAAAGATATCTCAATTAATAAAAATCGTCCTGCCCCAATGTTTGCGAAAAAATACACATATAATAAATTGATAAAAGCTAGCAAAGTAAACCTAGAGAAAACAAATACAAAAGAAATGTATAAAACAGAAAGTATAGCAATAGTTTCAAAATAGTAATTATAGAAATATATTTCTAGAGTTGAACTAAAAAGCTCTCCAGAAAAGAATCTTAATCTTCTAGCTTCGGACGAACCAAGAACAACTAACGCTTTTTGATATATAGAATAATATCTAAAAATAAAAATTAAGTTTAATAACATAATAAGCTTAATAAAAATATTTTTATTAAGCTTATTAATGAAAGAGGTAATATTAAAAATGACTTCCTTCTTAGATTTTTTTATTTTATCATCCAAAAGTTTCTTTTTCTCCAAACCTTTATTAGATAAAAACACACCTAATAAAAAACAAAAAATTGAGAAAAAAATTAAGTAATATATTTTAACAGAAACTTCATATAAACCGTATAAATTAAATGAAGACATTATTAAAACTACAAACCAAATAAGTAGAAATATATACACATATACCCTCTTAATTTTATTTTTAATAAATAAATTAACCAACAAAATAAATATAGAGAATATAATGATTACTAAATACTGCATAAATACTAATTTCTATTGTTTAAATAATGTCTTCATTTAATTTCTTCATATTTCAATCTAATTACTAAGTATAGTTTTGTATGATTTTAATTGTTTAACAGCTATATCAGTATTATTTTTATTCACTTTACTTTTGTACGCATTTTTAGAAATTTTCATCGATAAGTTTTTATCATTCATTAACCTTTCAATAAAGTTTGCACACATTTCTATATCTCCTGAAGGATAAAACAAAGCACTTTCTTCATGTTTAGCAAGTTCTGGCATTGCTCCAGAAAACGACACTACTGTTGGAACACCAACAGTAAGAGCTTCATCTAAAGCTAAACAATATGTTTCTATAAAGGAGGGGACGACAACCACATTTGCTCTATGCATTTGAAAAACAATATCATTAGCACTTAATGAACCTAGCCATGTTATATTATTTGCTAAATCATTTTTACTAATTTTATCTTTAAGCCACTTAGAATATCCATCCATTCTTATCCCTGACACTATACTTCCTGCTATATGTAAGTTTATTTTTGGATATCGCTTTTTTAAAATAGTTAATGCATCTAATAGAATATGTAACCCTTTATACGAAAGTGATGTACCTGAAGTTGAAGTAAAAATTTGTAATGGACAACATTTATCTACCTCCCACTTATTAGCTTGTAGAAACTCATTTCTTAATGGTAATTCTGTTTTAATTAATTTTGCTTTACCATTTATATTGCTCACATAAGTTCTAACCCAATCAGACTGCGTAGATATATAACCACATTTCAAAATCATTTCCTTCTCAAATTTTCCCCATTTTTTAAACCTTAATTTTGAACCAATTAAAGAGCTAGTAGGTTTTATAAATTCCTTTAAACGAAAACATCTAATAATATCTAATAGAGACATGCCTGCATAGAAATATTTAGCATAAGCATACTTTAAACCTTGTATTTCAAGTAATACATTCCCTTTAATAAAGCCGCGAGCATACAATAATCCCCAATAATTTTCTGTGCCCCAAATATGTATAATATCTGGTTTGATATCTTTTATTATTAATTGAATTTCTAAAACAATTTTGGTGCTAGGTAGCCCATTCTTCTTAATGCTATTGTTTGGTAAAACCCATTGTTTTAAAACCCCATAATCATCTCTAACCACTTTATCAACTGAACCTTCAGTAATATTAAATAGCTCGACTTCACCTGTCTCAATAAGTGCTTCTGACATTGAGTATAGCCAACTGCCAGTTGCTACAGATTTAGAGTTTGAAAACTTAACATTACAAAACCATAATACCTTTATTGATTTTTTCATATATTAATTGTTATTACACCTAATGGAAAAAGTGGTAATTATAAAACTCTTTTTAAATTAAAAAACCTCAAAATAAATGTTTATTCTACAAATTGTAAAACAATATTATTCACTAAATTTTTACTTATAAAATTAAATATTAAATAAATTTTTTAAAATTTTTATTTGTACCATAGGGTTATATTTTTTTTCTATAACAGTATAACAAGACTCTCTAACGCCTTGTCTTTTTTGTTCTTTAATTGATGTCCAAACCTTTATTTTTTGGCATAAATCCTCTAAATTATCTTCTTCAAAGAAATCCCCAGTTAAGCCTGGTTCAATTGCCTCAAATTCTGGCATTTGATAAGATATATTATCATGCGTGATTACTGGTGTACCATAAACTAAGCTATGCATTGCTGTTAAACCAACATTACCAGGAGAAACACATACATCTGCATTAAATATTAAATTACCAATTAGTTCCTCTTTATAGCAACTACCATACAACCAAACATAATTTTGTAAGTTATTTTTCTTAATAATTTTATCAATAAATACATTTTCATTATCATCCCCAATAATTATTAAATTACAATAATGTCCTACACTTTTAAGGATACCCATAGCATCAATAATCATATCAATCTTTTTTAAAAGTTGTATACGACCTATATAAATTAAAACTGGATAATCATTTTTGAAGTAATCTTTATAGACATTAGATAACTTTAAATCAGATCTTATTTTTAGTTGTTTTACATAATCTAATGAATTGTAAATACAAATCATTTTTTTCTCATTAAAGCCTTTTTTTATCATATTTCTTTTGGCTGTTTCACCATACAGTAAAAATTTATTTGCCATAAAGTATTGTGGATAAGTTAATAGTTTTTCTTTCCAAGAAAGCTCTCTTACCAAACCATGCATCCATAAATATACTTTTTTATTTAAAATCAAACAGAACAAAGAAATTAACCAATTGGATAATATATTTGTATCACCTGTAAGTATAAAAAATTTGTATTTTTTAAAAGCTAATTTTACAACTCCTACTTGCCAAACAAATTTTTTGAAAATTATTTTTTTGTTTTTAACTGTTTTTTTATATCCCTTTAGAGTAGAAGTATCCATTAACTTTATTAATGTACTTACTTTATCTCCAAAATAAAAATCACATTTAAGCTCCTCATCCATTAGCTTATATATAGGCTCTCTATAGTGAGATGCTATGTTAAAAATACAACAAATTTCATTTTTTTTTCCCATATACATTTTTATAATTAAATTATCTTTTGTAACGAATTAAACTAATTTTTAGCTTAGTGTAAAATGTGATAAATTCTTGTACTTTAAATAGGTAAATAAAAATAAAATAAAGTGGCAAAGCCGTAAAAATAGCTAAAACTAACTTTATTATATTGTTTTCAATAAAATAAATAGCAACAAAGACTCCAAACATCATTATTAAACTAGCAAAAACAATAGGTAGTAAGTCCTTAATTTGATCAAATGGACCATATTTCAATAATTTTCCGGGGTAATATGTATTTATAAAAAAATGTATCATTGTAGATGTCAATTCAGCAAATGCAATAAAGATTATACCGTATTTAAGAGATATAGATACAAGAACCACCCTTACAAGTATTTTTACATACTGCTGCTTTAATGCTAAATCAGCTCTACCAATTGCATATAATACATTTATATTTATTCCTGAAATAATTGTAATCATTCTAGCAATACACATAATTTGCATTATTGGCACAGCCATTATCCATTTATCAGTTAATAAGGTTTTTATTAACGGCTCCGCCAACAATATTAGTAACATAAATAATGGTATGTTTATGATGGCTGTAGATTTAATTATTTTCCTTGTAACATTAACTAATTTTTTTTGTTCATTTTGTATTTGAGATAACGTTGGCAAAAGCACACTATCTAAAACAGAACTAAAAACACCATAAACAACATCACTAAATTGTGTACCTCGAGTATAGTATCCCAAATCTTTTACACTTGAAAGTTTTGCAATAAATATACTCGTAAAGTTATTTACGACCATATTTAAAAGCGAAGAATATAATAATTTCGACCCAAAAGAAAATAAGTTTTTAAAAGATGTAGCTGAAAACATAAAAACGGGACGCCAACTCACGTTGAAAAAAACAACTAACAAAGCTACTACTACACGAATAATTGTTTGAAAAACTAACGCCCATATTCCAAAGTCTAAATATGCCATTATTATAGCTATAACACCACTTACTAAAGCAGATATAAAATTAATCCTACCAATTGATTTAAAATTTACATCTATTGTTAAAATCGTTATAGGGATAGCTATTAAAGCATTAAAAAAGAGTGAAATACCAACAACCCTAATATATAAACTTAATTCTAAATTGTTATAGAATTCAGCTATAAAAGGGGAAGCTACCCATAATAAAATATAGCAAAAAATACTTACACCTATGTTAAAGAAAAAAACAGTTGAAATATCGACAAATGTTCTGTCTTGTTTCTGTATTAAAGCTTTACTAAAGCCTGAATCAACAAACACTTGCAAAAAAGCAATTATTACAAATAAAATGCCCATAACGCCGTATTCTTCAGGGTCTAAAATACGTGCTAAAACAACACCAACTACAAACTGAATTATTTGAACACTCAATCGTTCTATTGAACTCCAAAGTATGCCACTAAGAATTTTTTCTGATAAATTCAATTATTAATTTCTTAATTAAAAATTTTGTTGCAAGTTTAATATTTGTACTTATTTACCTATTCTATAATACTCAATCCCTTTATCCTCCAATTTATATGCTATATACTGATTTCTCCCATCAAAAATAATAGGTGAAATTAATGTGTTTTTTATTTCTTCAAAATCAGGAGAACGAAATTCTTTCCATTCTGTTAATAAAATCAACGCATTTGCTTCTTTTAAAACCTCATACTTCGAATTAAAATATTCGATATTCTCAACATTTTTTAAGTAAAATTCTTTTGCTTCTTTCATTGCTTTTGGATCATACATTTTTACCTTGGCTCCTCTTTTCACGAGTTCTTTCACAACATAAATAGCGGGAGCTTCTCTCATATCATCGGTACCTGGTTTAAAAGCCAATCCCCATAAACCGAAAGTCATCCCAGATAAATTTTCTCCAAATCGTTTTACAATTTTATGAGCAATCACTAATTTTTGAGCATCATTCACATTCTCTACAGACTCTATTAAATTTGCTTTATATCCATTTTCTTCTGCTATCTTCTTTAGAGCTTTTACATCTTTAGGAAAACAAGAACCTCCATATCCTGCACCGGGATAAATAAAACTATAGCCAATTCTTTGATCTGAACCTATACCTATTCTTACTTGATTTGCATCAGCACCAACTCTTTCACATATATTAGCAATCTCATTCATAAAGGATATTTTTGTTGCTAACATGGCATTTGCTGCATATTTAGTCATTTCTGCAGAACGTATATCCATAGTTATAAAACGATCGTGCGTTCTAAAAAATGGTGAATACAATTGCTTCATTTTATCAAAAGCATACTCAGAATCTGCTCCTATCACAACCCTATCAGGCTTCATAAAATCAGTTATTGCTGCTCCTTCTTTTAAAAATTCAGGATTAGAAACCACATCAAAATCAATATCCTCCCCTCTAACATCTAATTCCTTTTGAATAGTAATTTTTACTTTATCAGCCGTTCCAACTGGCACGGTAGATTTATCCACAACCACCAATCTTTTTTTCATGGTCTTACCTATCGATTTAGCGACAGCTAAAACATATTGCAAGTCTGCAGAACCATCATCTCCCATTGGGGTTCCCACCGCAATAAAGACAATCTCAGCATCACTAATAGCATTTCCTAAATTGGTTGTAAAAAATAAATTTTTGTTTTTTACATTTTTTAAAACCATTTGTTCTAATCCTGGTTCAAAAATAGGAATGATTCCTTCCTCTAATTTTTGAATTTTCTTTTGATCTATATCTACACAAGTCACTTTGTTTCCCATTTCTGCAAAACAAGTACCAGAAACCAAGCCTACATAACCTGATCCAACTACAGTTATATTCATAACTATTTATCTTTTATCTTTAAATTTTCTTTCTCTTGTACTTCCTTTCTTAAACCACTACTCGAAAAACGATGCTCTCTTTTATTAAAATACAAATCAATCCCTTTTTCTTCACAATAGTGCCTTCCGGTAAATTGTTTACTAGCATACTCATCTCCAATGATACGAACATCAATGTTAAAAGATCTTAATACATCTTCTAAATCTTGCTCTGTAGCATAAGGGACAATTTCATCCACAAACTTACATCCTTTTAACTGAATATATCTTTCAACGACAGACTGGATGGGTCTATTCTTTTCTGGTCTATCTAGCGTTGGATCTGTTTGAAGTCCACAGATCAAATAATCGCATTGCCGTTTAGCATCTTCTAACATTTTTATATGCCCAGCATGCAACAAATCAAATGCACTGAAAGTGATTCCTATTTTCATTTTTTTAAGCAAATATAGTCATTTTATTTATTTTACAAATTGATGTTTTTCCCCCTTAAACATAACTTCTTGGTTCCTAATACCATGCACTATTTCAATTGATTGTTTTGCATCTTCTAACCCAAAACTTTCCCCTTTTAAAATCCCTCTATAACTATCTGTATGCAACTCCGTAAACCCTTGGCTAAATTCTAACTCTTCCTCATCAATTGTTATTGAGCGATAAGTTCTCTGACCAATCTTTTTTAATCGTACTGGTACATCATTTTCATCTATTGATAAAAACCAACGTACTCTTGCATTTTGAAATTCCAAATAACCCGCAGATTTATCTTTCTCTTTTAAATGCACTATATTCTCTTGCACTTCTCCAAAAATCCAAGACAACATATCATAAAAATGCACGCCAATATTGGTGGCGATACCACCAGATTTACTTTCATCTCCTTTCCAAGAAATATCATACCAATTTCCTCTTGAGGTAATATAAGTTAAATCGATATCGTATTTTCCTTTTTTATTACTAGAATCTACTTTTTGTTTTAGTTTTATGATAGATTCATGCAAACGCAACTGAAGTATTGTATGAATCTTTCCTTTAGATTCTTTCTCGATAGCAGCCAACGCATCTATGTTCCAAGGGTTTAATACCAAAGGTTTCTCACAAATAGCATCTGCACCTCTACGCAAAGCCATTCTAATATGAGAATCGTGCAAGTAGTTTGGAGTACAAATACTCACATAATCTAAATTGATGTTTTGTTGACGCTTTATTTTTTCAATATGACGATCAAATCTTTCAAACTCTACAAAAAAGTCTGCCTTTGGGAAATAACCATCCATTACACCAACACTGTCAAACTTATCAAGTGCAGCTATTAGATTGTTATTGGTATCTTTAATTGCTTTTAAATGTCTTGGAGCTATGTAACCTGCAACTCCTATTAAAGCGAAATTCTTCATACACTATAATGATTTATTAACTTTTTCTGATGGAAGAAAATTCTTCACATCGTAAACAATCGCTTTTTCTTTTTGAAGCGATTTCACATTCAATTCTCCAAACTCTTTATGCGCCACTGTTAACACAATAGCATCAAATTTTTGATTTGTCAAAATCTTTTCTGAAATTAAATTATACTCTTTTTTAACTTCTTTTGGGTTTGCATTAGGATCAAAAATTGTAACTTTAGCTCCATAATCCGTCAACTCATTTATAACCTCTACAGACTTTGTATTTCTAACATCCGGACAATTCTCTTTAAATGTAATTCCCAACACTAAAATTTCCGAATCTTTTACATTAATATCTGCCTGAATCATCAATTTTGCTACTTCCGAAGCTACGTACTTCCCCATACTATCATTCATCCTTCTTCCCGCCAAAATAATTTCTGGATGATACCCATATTCTTGCGCTTTTTGTGCTAAATAGTAAGGATCTACCCCAATACAATGCCCTCCCACCAAACCGGGTGTAAAAGGTAAAAAATTCCATTTTGTACCTGCAGCAGCTAAAACATCCTGTGTATTGATCCCCATTAATCCAAAAATTTTCGCCAATTCATTGACAAAGGCAATATTGATATCTCTTTGTGAGTTTTCAATTACTTTTGCTGCTTCTGCTACTTTAATAGTGGGTGCCAAATGGGTGCCTGCTATGATGACTGATTTATACAATTCATCTACTTTTAACCCAATTTCTGGAGTAGATCCCGAAGTTACTTTTAATATTTTTTCTACCGTATGCTCTTTATCACCTGGGTTAATTCTTTCCGGAGAATAGCCTGCATAAAAATCTGTATTAAATTTTAATCCAGATACTCTTTCTAACACCGGAATACACTCTTCTTCTGTTGCCCCAGGATACACCGTAGATTCATAAATAACAATATCTCCTTTTTTTAATACTTTCCCAACCGTTTCACTCGCTTTTACCAAAGGGGTTAAAACAGGTCTATTATTCTTATCAACGGGTGTTGGCACTGTAATAATGTAGTAGTTGCATTCTGCAATATCTTGTATTTCTTTACTACAATAGAGACCATTTATGGATGCTTCAGCCGCTGGGACTAGGGACTGGGGATTAGGGACTAATACTTTCTGTAAAACCTCATCAGACACCTCTAATGTTGAATCCTTTCCAGACATTAATTCCGCTACCCTTTCTACATTAATATCAAATCCAACTACTGAATATTTTGTTGCAAACAATCTTGCTAATGGCAAGCCTACATAGCCTAGTCCGATGATTGCGATTTTTATTTCTTTGTTCATAATTATTCTTATATTAGGAATTAGGGAATAGGGATTAGGGAATAGGGATTAGGGTTAGGGGTTAGGAAATGAGAATTAACCACAACCTAATAATCTCTATTTGTTCCTCTATTCTTTATTCTTTATTCTTTTATACGTTTATTAATTTTATTGATCAGTGCTGTAAGCATTTTAGATATCCCTATCAATTCTTCTTTTAAATTATTTTTATTCGATTGCAGATAACCCAAATTTTCAGAAATAATTAGCTGAGTTTCAACTTCTGCCGCAGACGCTCTTGCAATATACAAAAACCGAACAAAGTCTTTATCTGATTTTCTACCAGCTCCTTCTGCTATGTTAGAAGGTATTGAAATCGCAGCTCTTCTTAATTGACTTACCAATCCATACATTTCATGATTAGGAAACTCATTCGTTAATTTATAGATTTCCGTCACCAAAGCAATTGACTTTTGCCAAACCAGTAAATCTTTATGCGTTTTCATCCAATTACCTAATAACTAATCCTCACTTCCAAATCCCTTAATCTCTACAAATTCCCCCAATACCATTTCACCGCCTCTTTCAATCCTTTTTGCAAAGAAAACTGCGGGTTATAGTTCAGTAAGTCTTTTGCCTTATCAACACTGGCATGAGAATGTGGGATATCTCCCAATCTATTTTCACCATGAATCACTTCGACTTCTTTAATTTTTGGGTTGAATTCAGATAAATATTCCTTTAAAAAACTCATTAAGTTATTTAAAGTATTTCGATCTCCGTACGCAACATTATACACAGTATTTACAGCTTTTTTAGCTGCCACTAAACTTAATAAATTTGCCTGAATTACATTATCAATATAAGTAAAATCTCTAGAGTAATTTCCATCCCCATTAATAGTAGGTGATTCTAAATTCATTAATTGACTCACAAATTTAGGAATTACTGCAGCGTAGGCACCGTTTGGATCTTGTTTGCGTCCAAAAACATTAAAGTATCTTAAGCCTATGGTTTCCAATCCGTAAGTTTTAGAAAAAACATCTGCATACAACTCGTTAACATATTTAGTAACCGCATAAGGTGATAAGGGTTTTCCAATATTATCTTCTACCTTAGGCAAAGCTTCAGAATCACCATAAGTAGAAGAACTAGCCGCATACACAAATCGCTGCACCTTATTATCTCTACAAGCCATTAACATGTTTAAAAAACCACTGACATTTACATCGTTAGAAGTAATTGGATCTTTTATAGACCTTGGCACAGAACCTAATGCAGCCTCATGCAACACATAATCTACACCTTTAGTTGCCAACATGCAATCTTCAAGATTTCGAATATCTCCTTCAAGTAAAGTAAAGTTAGGATTGTTGATAATAGCTGCTAAATTCTCTCTTTTTCCCGTAGCAAAATTATCTAGACAGACAACTTGATTATTTCTATTTATCAATTCTTCACATAAGTTAGAACCGATAAAACCTGCCCCACCAGTAACTAAAATTTTTTTACCAGATAATTGCAATACAATTTATTTTTTTTACAAACTTACAAAAAAAGGTTTTTATTGGACCAATGAATACCCTACAAAAATTAGCACATTCTAAAAACAAACCGACATTATTTGCGTCTCATTTCACCAAAACATAAGGAGAACACTGTCAATTTTTAAATTATCATCAACAAAAAAACGTACTGAAAACAATAAGCAAAAAGCTATTATCATTGTTGTTTAGTGATTTTTGATAAAGAAAACAGACTAAAATGTATGAGCACAAAAAAAAGAAAGGATACTTATTTTAAAAGTATCCTTTCTTTTAGAGAAATCTATCTATATTTTTGGTAAAAAGTTAAGAAATTATCTGCAAAAAGTAAACTATGTTTTTTTGATCTTTTAGTAAGAAATTACTACAAAAGGCTACATGATCTTTGCATACAACTTTAACATTATTCTGCGTACTTATTCGTTTTTGAAGAAATAAAAAAAAATGTTCGATAAGAGCCCTATTTCTACATCATAATTATAGAAGAGCTCTCATCGAACATCATTTCACAAAATTAATCTAATGTATACCCTACATTTGTCAACATATTACGCAAACGTTTGTCGGGTCTAAAATTAATATGTGCTTTTTTAACCGCATTCGTAGAAACCTCTTCTAAAGTGTCCACACCCTGTGAACTAACTCCTATTTGAAAAGCGCCTAATTTATCTAACTTTACGATTTTACCCTGCTCTAATTCATCTTTAATATTGTGTAATAAAGATAATAAAACAGCATAACAATCGGCCTCTCTAACCGTACTTTGATTGGATACCAAATAAGCCAACCTTTCCAAATCAGTAACACCGGTTGCTATTGCTTGTACATAAAATTTATTGTCCGCGGCTCTATCCTGAGGATTTGGACGCGATATAGGTTTTAATTTAACCATCTTTATTTGTTTTTAAAATTAAAAAAATTACAACTTTTATTTACAAAGAGACAGTTGTACCACATCTCTTTTGTACGCTTTTAAAACTCTGTACAACGTACCCAACCACTCGCGATTTTGAGCAGTAAAACACTAACCAACAATTAGCTAGCGGAGATCCTATAAACTAAATTTAAATCATACCTTACCCTTGCAGTTTGGCAAACTGCTTTAAAAATTATACACTATTTTTTGGTAAGCTTTAAGAAGTATTGTAATTTTGAAGTAGTTAAAAACAAAACAAACACTCCTAAAAGTGTTACCGTTTTAAAAAAGGTCTTAAAGTGCCAGCCTTTAAGGCTTTTTTTTATTTTTTGTAAAGATACAATCATGTTTCCTTCTTAATACATTTTTTTATTCACCATTTATTAACATTTTAAATGTGTTTTTCGCTGTTTTTTACAGTGTAAGTATGGTTTTAGATGTTTTTTAACATAAAATAGTGCTAAGCGGCTTAAATTGTCCTAAAATTTAATTTGTTTTGATTATAAATGGCATTTCCTTATTGTTAATAAAAAGTTTTATGATTTTATAAGGTAGTCATAGAGGATTAATGGACCATTCCCAAAAACCATAGAAGTAACAGTTTGATTTCAGAAGGTAAATCTTATCTAGCCTTGGTTCGTTGTTTGTTGTTGGAGATTCCTCGTCGCTCGTACCTCACTCTGTCGGAATGACTCTCGTAAAATGTTTTTAGCTATTAGCTTATGGTCGTCAACTGATAACTGACGACTTAAAACTGAAAAAAGATTCCTCGTCGTTCGTTCCTTACTCTGTCGGAATGATCTGTGTTAAAAACCTATTGTTTTTTGTTAAATTTTCATCTAATTACAGCAATATAAATTTTGATGATTT
>NZ_JAKQYM010000019.1 GCF_022662535.1 Polaribacter marinus | reverse complement strand
TTTAAATTCTTTTTTTTTAGCTTTTAAATGCTATTTTAAATTCAGGATTTGAGTGATTGAGCTATTTTTGGTAACGTATTTGTGTAGGGAAAGTTGCGTTGGTTTAGCGTAAAGTTAGCAAATAATTACTGAATAGAAAATCCGCTAGGATTTTCGTAAGTAAGCTAAAACAAGCAATTTTTTTTACACGGTGTTGTAGGTAGTTATTCTTCCTTTTTCTTTAATTCGATTAATTCAATTAACTTATTCAAAGATGATTTAATTTCATTGGATTCACTCTTTTTTAGCATCAATTCCGCTTTATTTTTCATTCCGCTATAATTTGCTTTCGGATGAAGTTCGACAAGCTTAGAGAAATATTTATTAATTCCACTCGCAAGTTTAGATTTTCCTTTTTCTGAAAATGATTTTTCATTGTTTATCTCATCTAAATAAATAATATAATTACTTATCAAAGTTTGAATATTTGAGTTAATGGTGTTTTTTACTTTTGAAGAATTTGGATCGTCTGCACTTTCAATTATTTCGTCATTTCCTAATTTAAAATATTCAAGCTGTAAACTCAAACCATATTGCCAAACAGCCAACATTTCTAAATCATAAAGATATTTATCTTTTCGGTCTGTAGCTTGATAAATTTGATGCATATCTTTCCAATGATTAAAGAATTCTGTTGCAACTTTATTTCGATGTTTTAAACCTAATTCTTTATCATTTAATACGATTTTAAAATTTTGTTCATCTGTTAGTTTCTCAACAACGATTCTTTGTTCTGGATTGTCAAAAGTTGGTTTTTTTTCGTCATTTTCGTAACCATATCTTAATTCAAGAATTACTTTGTCGTAATCGTTCGTATCCCAATATCTTTTATCTAATGGGAATTCGTGTTTTTCAGTTTCGCAATTTGTTAATATTAAGCAAACAAATGCTAAAAGGAAGTATTTAATTTTTCTCATTAATAGTAATTTTTGGTTTTTTATATTCTTTTAGCAAAGTTAATAAACTATCAACTTCTTTCTCATATTTCTTTTGCTCACTAAAAACATAGCTATGAAATGTATCATAATCATATTTTTTCTGAAAAGCTCTTTCGTTCGTTTTTACTTCTCTTATAATTCCTTCAATTTTGTTTTTATTGAATTTTTTTAGATTAGATATTTTTGCTTTTGCTTTTCGAGAAAACAATTCTGTGATTTTAATGTGATATTTTTCGTGCGTTAATAGTTCTTTGCTATTTGTATTTGTTTTGTAAACAAAAGAACGTGAAGGATGAAACAATGATTGAACTATAACAGAATTTTCATTAATTTCAGTTTCTATTGATGTTACAACATAAGCAAATCTTTCATTTCCGTAAAGTGACTTTTTAAAAAATTCTAAACCACGAAAATTTTCAAATGTGATTTTATCGAATTTGTCAAAAGTTATAGGTTTTTCGTAATTCAAGAAATTTGTGTGACTTAAAATTCCAAAAGTAATTGAAGTGAAAATTAGAATTATAAAACTGTATTTAGTAAGTCTAAATAATTTTTTTAAAACTTTTTTATTTTCAGCTTTTCGTTCTTTTAATAATAAATACCATTGATGAATTACTGGCGAAAATAATAGTAAAATAGCAAGAGTAATTATCAGATTGTCATTCATTTACGAAATTTTGTTTTTAATTACCTACAACGTTGTTTTGTATGGAAAGTTGCGTTTTAAGTCGACGGCTATTTTCCGTAGGAAAATAGGAGGTGACAGAAATGCAACAAACCTTGATTAAGCCAAATTTAGCAATTTTTTATACAAGGTGTTGCCAAATGCGTTATTTTATTTCCATTTCCATATTTCGTTTAATATTCACGTTATTTTTAATTTACAAGTAGTAATTTCATTAAATTCCATTTTTCATGCATTTCCAATTCCGTAAACTTGATAAATTAAATTCTGAGTAAAAATTCCGCAACTTTGGTTTTCAGCGTTTGAGTGTTTTCTCACGTGCTTAATTCCGACAATAATTTTCACTTAATTTAATTTTCAGAAAATTCTGCACAGTTTTTTTTCGCATTTTGCTCAATTCCGCAAAGTTTAGAAATTCACATTTGAGTGATTTCTCCGCAATCTTGGTTTCAGAGTTTGAAGAAATTCCTTTTTTGTAAAATTTAGAAAACTCTCCGATTTTTCAAAATTTTAATTCGCGAGAGAGTGTTTAACTTTTTTCAGATTTCAGATTTACAAACTAAAAAAAAGCCAAAATTATATTTTATTAAATGACTTGTATTCAGCTCGATTCACCAGTTTTTGGCAACGTTGTTGTATAAGATTAGTTGCGTGTTTTATGCACTAAAGTTAGTAAATAAATCACAGATAGAAAGACCGCGAGGACTTTCGTAAATGGGCTTTTACCAGTAATTAATTTTATACGGTGTTGGTAGCCGTTTTCTATTCAGTTCGTTTGTCAAAATCTGTATTCCAATTTTAAAAGCACAAATCTTGGTAATAATCTATATTCAGTTGTTGATGTTCCAATATCGCTAATTGAAAAATTCCTAAATCTTTCCGTATTGAACAGATTTTTACCAGTAAGCCCTAAAGTCAGTTTGTTTTCAATGAGTTTGTAACGTGCATAAAAGTCTAAAAAATAATACGTTTTATCGGTTTGTAAATTTCCAAAATAGTAGCGTTCAGACTGTAATTGAAAATCAAGTTTTTTATTAAAAATGAATGATAAGTCTAAAAAACTCACGTTATCTGTAAAGGAATTATTTATGGTCGTTTCTATTTCTGTTGTTAACCATTTTGTGCCAATATGGTAATTAAAAATGCTTTTAAAACCAGAACGTAATTCTAAACCATAATTATAATTATTTGAGGTTACTAATCTTAAATTAGAATTGTTTACAATATTCTTGAATTCACTTTTTGTATAGCCTAAATCTACTTTTAAATTCGATGCAATAAACTTGAAGTAATAATCTAATTTTGAATTTATACTTATAAACTCACGGTCTTTAATCAGTATTTTTTCGGCTTGGGTAAAGTTTTGCTCTATTGCTGTATTTGTTGAAAAAAAGTCGTGATTTTTACTGTAAAGAATAAATGTATTGGCAAAAAATCTATCACTCCAATTACCTAATTGATAATTAAAAACTACACTCGAAGCGTCTAACTGATTAAAATCGCCTGTTCCTTTTGAAAAGGAACGAAAACCAGTTAAAACAAAATCACTAAATAAATCTAAAACTTTCGCATTTGTAGTTTTGTAAGAATAGGAAGATGTAATTTTATTTTTGTCATTTATTTTCCAATCAAAACCTAAACTTGGATTAATAAAAAATGGATTTTGATTACTACTTACATTATTGTTTTCTAAACGGTTAAAAAGCTGATGAACATCTAGCCTACCAACAATACCAAAATCTTTAATTTTTAATCTGTATTTGCTTTTAAGGTACAAATCATTGACCTGATAATTGGTTTCGTTTTGATAACCATTTGGCAGTTCTAAAACGGAATTATTTTCTAAAATTGAAAATTTGCTTTCTAATCTATCTTTTCTAAATTCATTACCTAACTGTAATTCTAATAGTTGTCCATTGTCTTTGCGGTCTAATAAATGTGCATTTACTCCTGCAAATTGCATTTGATTAGTGCTTTGTTGACTTATATTGTTAGCGTTACTATTTGCAGGAAATAAATCTTGATAAAAGAATTGATTTATAGTATAATTTTGAGGTGTTTTTTCATCTATAAAACGACCTGTTAATAAAAACACTTTTTTGTCTTTAAACTTGTTGGTGTAAATTACTTTTTGGTCAAAAAGTGTATTTTGATGCTGTAAGTTTTCTATGGTAGAATTACCATTAAATAATAAATTAGAATTGTCGTTAAAATCGCCATTATTGTATTTTGTTGTGGCTTCTAACATTTTGGTTTTAGAGATGTTGTAAATAAAATCTAGTTTACCAAATGCAACTCTATTTTTATTGCGGAACTCAAAATCTTGGGTGTTAGTGAAATTTGTATTATTACCGTCTACAATATCTATAGAATTTCTAAAAAAATCCGTTTCATCCCAATTAAAAAAGCCTAATGTTTTTATTTTTAATTTTTCGGTTGGGTTGAAAATAGCATTTAGTGATACTAACTCTGCATTATTAAAATTGGTTCGAGTCTGTTTAAAATTAAGATTATTAGGTGATAAGTTTAGTAACGAATTTACACTTTTATTATCGCCTATACTTGCTGGTTCGTTAATACGAAAAGGCCTAATTAAATTTTCTATATCACCAGTTGCATCATAACCAATTGAGTTTAAGTTGGTGAAAAAGTAATATTTATTCTTTTTACCAAAGTTCATTAAATTAACTTTTAGTTGATAAAAATTGTCATTGCCAATACTTGTTTCAAAATTACCAAACCAAATGCGTTTAGATTTTTCGTCTAATTTTAGGTTTAAAGCAACTTTGTCAGTTTCTTCAATATCTTTTAACAGCCTGTTATTGGAATAATTTTTAAGAAATTCAACTTCTTCTATAGGATATGCAGGCATATTTTTGGATAGAATTTTATACCCTTTTTCAAAAAGGTCATCGCCATCTACCATCAATTTTTCAATTTCTTGATTACCAATTTTTATAGTCCCATCTGTTTCTATATTTAAACCAGGAATTGTTTTTAATAACTCTTCTACTGTCTGTTCTGTTCCGTTCGTAAAAAACTTTGTTTTAAAACTAATAGTGTCTTTTTTTATTAAAATAGGTTTTTTTGTTCTAATAATTACTTCTTCTAAATCTAATACCTTTTCTAATAAAAAAATTTTTATTGTTTTATTTAAAGTACCCTTCTTTAAATCTAATGTTATTTCTTTTGTTTGATAGCCTAATGCTGAAATTTTTAGTTTGCATCCGTTTGTGAAATTTTTAAACTCAAACAAACCGTTTTTATTTGAATATACATACTTCAAATTAATCGAATCTTTTACAATAGTAATATGTGCAAAAGATATTCTTTTATTATTTAAATCTAATACTAATCCTTTTATTAAATTTTGAGATTTCGCTTGTAAAGAAAATATAAAGAAAATAAAGATTAAAATAATCTTCTTATTTATCTTTTTCCCATTCATATTTTAATTCTATTCCTTTATATTTTTTGAACTTATAGCTAGTTACTTTGCTGCCTTTTGGTAGTTTAGAAATAATTTGTTGCATTTTAGATTCTAACTTTTCATTTAACTTTTTATTAAACTCTTTCAAGCTAATTTTTTCATAACTGTTTTTTTTTAAAAAATTAAATGGAGCCTCTTCTTTTTTTAAGTATTCTATTTTTTCAGCAATAAAAAATATTTCATTTAAATTATCTTTCGCCTCTAGTATCAGACCTGGAAGTCCATTTAGCTTCCATGGGCCAAAAGTTGTAGGTATTTCTTTTGTGAACCAAACTGTGTAAATTCTACCTCTAAAATATCCTGTTGCTTTAGTAGATTTAAATCCTAAAATAATATTATAAGTTTTTTCATGAATTTTCCAAACTATTTTATTCAACTTTTCTTGGACTAAAAAAAAAGTTTTATCAAGTGAAGTCTTTGTGAAAATTGAATCTTTTTCTAAATTAATATTTATAATTTTATTTGAGGTGTTATTTTTTTTCCCTTTTACTTTAAATTTTTTATCATCTACAATTTGTTCAGATTTTTTTTCAAGATAATAAGATTGAGTACTTTTAAAAAATAATTCTGAAGTTTTAACTACAGGTAAATCAAAATTTAATTTTTCGCTATAAGTTATTTTGACTACAAGGTTTTCTTGAGCTAAAACTCCTAAAGAAATAAAAATCATTAATAAGGGTATGGTTTTTTTCATAATTTTATGTTTTTAAACCCCTTAAAATTTTAAGGGGTTTAGTTAAATATTTGAATTTTAATGAACCTCAACCATGTGAAGTGTAATTCCACAAGGACCATTTACACCTTGGGTCTCTACCCAAAATTCTCCAATTCTCTCACCATTAAAATAAACAATATGAAGTTCCTCACAAAATAATACTCCATTCTTTAAAGTTACTCTAATTACTTTTTCTGAATTAAAGTTTTTCTTTTTGATTATTTCAATTTTTTCTTTGCTTTCAGTTTTTAAATTGTTAGCAAAGGTTACTGTGCCAATTAGCATAAATGCTAAAATAAAAAACAATTTTTTCATTTTTATTGTATTTAAAAATTAAATGCTGAATCTTTATTATTTAAAGTCTTTAGTAATTCAGCTCGCAGTTTATCTGCTTTTAGACTTTTGGTTTTCATTTCTCACCTTATTAGGTTTAATTTACAATTTTTCTTTTTAAATTCCGTAAGTCGGATGGTCTTTAAATTGCTCTGATTCGGTGTTAAATGGCTACCAACGTATTTGTATAAGAATAGTGCGTCTTTGCGTGCGAGGAATTTCGACAGAAATTCAGAAGTAGCAAAGTAAGCGCGAACATTGAATTAAGCACAGACATAGCATTATTTTTATACGGTGTTACCTGTCTGTAAAATTTTAAAAAGCCGTGCGTGAGGAACGAGGGCAAAAAACACACAATATTATGAATATATCATTTGATTTAGAAACATTAGGAAATACACACAATGCACCAATAGTGCAAATAGGTGCTTGTAAATTTGAAAATAATGGAAACATAACTTCTACTTTTTCAAGAACTGTAATTATAGAAGATTTAGATAATTACAATTTAACCCCAGATTATAGCACAATCAATTGGTGGTTAAAACAAGATAGTGAGGCAATAGAACAAGTTTTTGGCGAATACTCTATAAAATACAGTTTAAAACACGCTTTAGAAGATTTTAAAAAATGGGTAGGAAATGATGAATTTAATATTTGGTCGCACGCATCTTTTGACCCTCCAGTTTTAAAAAACAATCTAAAAGCAGTAGGGATAGAACCTTTTATACACTACCGTTTATTTAAAGATTTAAGAACTTTAAAAGAGTTGGCGGGAAATCCAGAAGTAAAAAGAGAGGGAAAACATCAC
Organism: Polaribacter marinus; assembly: GCF_022662535.1. Taxonomy (GTDB): domain Bacteria; phylum Bacteroidota; class Bacteroidia; order Flavobacteriales; family Flavobacteriaceae; genus Polaribacter; species Polaribacter marinus. Next base: position 4,938 of record NZ_JAKQYM010000019.1, on the reverse strand, counting down.
GTTGCAATAGATGATGCAATTTATCAAGCTGAATTAATTTCTAAATGTTTTAAAATCCTCAATTATTCCGACCGAGTAAGTTCGGCTTTTTAAAATTTTATTGCAGGTAACGTATTTTTGTATGGAAAGTTGCGATTTTTGTGAACGAGGAATTTCCAACGGAAATTCAGAAGTTTACAAAAATGCAACAGCCTTTGTTTAAGCTAAAAGTAGCAATTTTTTATACAAGTTGTTGGCAAATGCGTGATTTTTTTATTTCGTTCAACTTTTTCATAATTTTCTTTTTTTTCAAAATTCAAACTCTGAGTGAGAATTCCGTAAACTTGCTAAATTCAGAGTTTGAGTAAGAATTCCACCATTTTGTTTTTCCGTATTTTGCTAAATTCCGCAAACTTGCTAAATTCAAGGCTTGAGTGAAAATTCCGCAATTTTGGATTTTCAGTGTTTGAGTAAATTCCATTTTATTAAATTTTTCAAACTCTCCAATTTTTACAAAATTTCACGAGCGAGAGATTGTTCCATAAATTTTAAATTTCTACATTTTCCGAAATTGGGTTTTGAAAAGAGAGGAAAAGCAAGAAGTAAATTTATAAAACAGACTTTATTTCGGCGCCTTTCCCGAGTTTTTGCCAACGTTGATGTATAAGATTAGTGGCGTGTTTAAAAACCTAATTTAGTAAATAGATACTTGCCAGAGAAAATTCCGCAGGAATTTTCCAAGTAGGCTAAAACTAGCCATTAATTTTATACGGTGTTACCCATAGTTATTATTCTACAAATTTTATAATCAGCCGTCCAATCGAATTAACACAATCTCGTGAAAATTCCGCAAGCCATTTCTCAGAATTTCGGTCAAAATGAGATTCGCTAAATCCATTTCGAGCGTTTGAAATTGCATTTGTGATTGTACCGATTAGATTTATCATCTGTTCAGGATATTCAATATTATTATTCTCAAAATCGGATTTTAAATAATCTTTAACAATTTTAGATAATTTAGAAAGGTCGGTTTCTTCTGTTTTTTCTGGAATATTCTTTTCTATAAATCCTCTAAACAAACCTTCTAAACAAGAATATGCATAAGTTAAAGTCAAATTATATTCTCCGTTTTTAATAGAAACGTCCATCTTATTAATCGACAATTCCAGCTTTTCAGCGTTCCAAATATTTTCAGATATTATTGTTTTTGGGACTGGTGAAATTCCGTTGTTATTCAGTTTTTTTATTTTATCTAACACCACATTTGGTGCAGAAAGGATTGATAAATCTTCAATTATTTCTGTTAAATCACTTTCTTCTTGATTCCATTCGCAATATATAGTTAGAAAATCAAGATTGAAATTGAAGAAATTATTTTTTTCTTTTTCGAAAAGTTCATTTAGTAAGATAACAAAAGTGTCGATTGAGTCCCAACGAACTGTGTCCATTCCAACAGAGTAAAATGTTCTGGAATTTTCAACGTGTTCAAAAATCTGTCTCCAAAAATCAGCAATCCCAACTTTGTTGCAATACCTTTTAAATTGCTTGGTTTTTAGGAAATCTCCAATATTTAATTCTTTATAACCACTAATTAAAGGTTCAATAATTGGAAGAGGTTCATTCATTTACGGATGTTTTTTTAAATTATGGGTAACGGTTTTGGCTAGGCTTTGTGCGGGCTTGAAAATCGCCAAGATTTTCGAACACGGACTAAGCCGAAGCTTTTTGTTTGGATTTGTTTTTTGGTTTCACAAAGCCAAATCAACAAGATTTGGCGACCTAGTAAATATACACAAAACTTTGAAGTTAGCACCAAACCCGCATGAAGTTTAGCCGGTGTTAGGTAATGCAGTTTTTTTCAGACAGAAAAAACTGTCAACGAATTAAAAAGGTTAATTTTTTACGCAGCTACGATGAATTCAAACACAAGTATTTTTAATAGATAAATTATCAATGAAACAAATTTCCACGTTCTGATTTTTTCTTTGTTTTCAGACAAGACAATTTTTCGATTAATTTTCTACGTAACATTTTACGTTTAGTTTTTTTCAGTAACTAGCATTTTTTCAAAGAATGAAATTTCTCAACGAAACGATTTAAGCATTTTCAGGAGCATTTGATGAAATTCTTGTGTACTTAAACGTCCGAACGAAAAAAACAGCGAAGCTATCCTTTAAAATCCCTTAAACGACTTTTCCACAGCTACGATTTTCTCAACAAAAAACAATGATTTTTCAGAATAGAGTAGGAGTTGAAAATTATCAGATTTGAGAATTTTTTCAAAGATAAATAAGTTCTAAAAAAATCGAACACGCAGCTACGATTCTGTTTTACCTAACGTGTTTGTATAAGATTAGTGTGGGAGGTAGACAATCGAAGAATTGTCCCCCGAGCCACTAAGCTTATACTTATTTTATGTTTTTAACTTGTTGACCTAAAAATACTCAAAATAAGTATAAGCGACCCAATAAAGAAACACAAAATTTTGGGCTAAAACTAAAAACCCACATTAATTTTATACGGTGTTGTAATGCGTTTTTTTTTAAAGTTTAGTTTCCTGAAAATTTATTGTATGCCCAATTTATTAAATATCCAATTGCTAATATTCGTATAATAATACTAAAAATAGAATATTTCACTTTTCCGTTTTCAAAAGTAAGAGGTAGTACTTTTTGCTCAATCCATTCGGGATTTATTTGCATACCAAATTGGTAGTTCTCATTATTTCCTGTTTGAATTTTAAGAACGACTCCTCCTCCGAACAATGAATTTATTTTAATCAACTGAGATGATTGAATCTCATTAATTGGGATATTCCATTTACCGCAAATAATTTTAGAATTTGTTAACATTACAACTGCTCGCTGGGAAGTCACCCAATTTGTTCCTCTAACAATGTCTTTATTTGAGTTTGTTATTATTCCTTTCGAAGCATCGGAAGCAAAAACTTTTTCATTCGGATTTGATAATTCATATTTTACTCTTAACCTATTGGTTCCGTATATGAAGTCGACTAAACTTTTCATTATTTTATTTAACATTCAATTTTTTTTTTAATGCTTTACAACGTGTTTGTGTATTGAAAGTTGCGATTTTGTGTGCGAGGAATTTCCGAAGGAAATTCAGAAGTACGCAAAAAAGTAACAAACTTTGGTTAAACTAAAATTAAGCAATTTTTTATACACGGTGTTGTATGTTGTTTTAATATGAATTAATTTCTTTTTTTAGTTTTTTTAATTCATTTGTTAATTTATACATTTCATAAAAAGTTTCATGCCAAGATTCTAAATCTTTATTAGAGTTTTTAGTGTTTTTTAAAATGCTAATTGGTTCACCTTTTTCTCTTATTCTTAGAAAAAGTTCATAGGCTTTTGGGTGGATATATGAAGTTGATAAACTCAGATTGCTAATCTGAATACATATATTTTCCCATTTTAATAATAACAAACTCCTTAAGCTATGGTAAGTATTTTTATTAACTGAAATACGTATGTTAGTTTTTTGGTTTAAATTAAAACCTTTACATAATTTTTTAAAAGATTCAATATTTTTGGATTCGATTTTAAATTTCGAATAAGAACTAATTGTTTCATAAAGAGAATTCATTTGAATGTGAATTTCCTCTAAATATTTAATAGTTATCTTTTTTTCCCATTTTTCTAATTCTTTTATTTTTTTGTCCTTTATTTTAATATCTTTTTGATATTTTTTTATTTTTTCAAGAAAATTATTATTTTGAGATAATATTTTATCATTTTCGCTTTTACTTAATAGTTGTTGACCATAGATTGTTAAGCCAGTTCCAAAAGCAATAATTATTATTCCCAAAACTATTATATGATTTCCATTCATTTTTCTTTTTTTTTAATATGAACCTTAATTTTCAGAGAATAACATACAACGGTTTTGTATATGATACGTTGCGTGGTTTAGCACGTAATTTAGCAAATAAAAACCGAATAGAAAATCCGCGAGGATTTTCGTAAGTTGGCTTTCACTAGCAATGTATTATATACGTTGTTGTAGCCAGTATTTTTTCCTTAAACTACTTAATTTTACTTTGTTCTTACACTTATTATTTTCAAAGTTAGAATAGAATTCATCTTGAAATAATTTCAGATTGTCCCAATTCGAAAAACTCTGATGGTCTTTATTTGAATGATAATCTTTATTAACTTTTAATTGCCCAATTTTTTCAAATTCCGTTTCCGATTTTTTGAAATGTTGAGCATAATACCAACTAATCTGTTCCTTTGGTTTAAACTCTTTGTTTATTTGCTGTTCAAGTCTAAATAATAGTTTTGCATTCTCAAAGTCCTTTTCAGTTGGTTTTTCCGATTGTTTAATGTCAGTTACAGCAATTAAATTCAGTCCGAATTCCGTTTCTTTTTCCGATTCCAACACGAAAACTCCACAATAATCTCCATCACTTAATTTAAAAATTAAACAATCTCCTTTTTCGAAAATCGCATTTCGTGATTTTTTTACTTTTCGTTTTCGAGATGTCTTTTTTTCGTTTGATATTTTCTTTAAAAAGCTATCTAAAACCTTCTGCCTTTTAGTCAAGTCAGATTGTGAAGCGTCAAGTTCTTTCCACAATTCAATATCTTTTCCAGACTCGACAATATCTTTAATCCGATTAAGAACTTTTGGGTCAAGTGATTTACATTCCCATTGAGATTTTGCGATAGTTATCCAAAAATTATTTTGGTCTTCGTGAGAATCAATCAGTTCTTTATTTTCCTGAATTAACTTTTCAGTAATCGCAGAAACTTCCATTCCTTGATTATATAATTCAAAGAATTCATAATTAATATCTTCGTAAATATCGTTTGAAGAAATTCCTGTTCCCCAAGTTCCCATAGGCGTTTCTTATATTGGCTACAACGAGTTTGTGTTATTGAAAGTTGCGTTTTACGTGAACGGCTATTTTCCGCAGGAAAATAGAAGTTTACAAAA
>NZ_JAKQYM010000018.1 GCF_022662535.1 Polaribacter marinus | reverse complement strand
AAGTGTCCAAAATAGAGGTTTATTAGACTGCAAAGTTCATGCTTTTTAATTTACTCCACAACTTTTTGTATTGAGCCATTTCTTCCTATATAGATTAACAACAATTTTTGCTTAAACACAACAATTAGGCTTGATCCCTAGGTTTGGCAAAAAAATTCAGCAAACACAAGTTAGTAGATTTTATGATAGATATATTTCAGAAAAAAGAGTGTAATAAAAAAAAACTGCCACAGAGTAAAACCTTTCAGAATTAATTAGAATCTTTACTTATTTTTACTGAAAAAAGATCTAAAAAATATGTAACTTGCTTTGGTTATGAAAAACGTTATCTTATTTACTTGAATATTATTGTTCCCTTGATGATAATATTTGCCAGAATGATATGATTGCTTTTTTAAAGTATGTTTTTTTATAATTAAAATTTATACTTATGATTTGGAATCAAGCAATAGAACTACTGAAAAAAAACATCCAATTGGGTTTACACTTAACACCTGGTAAAAGTTTCAAAATAGTAAGAGAAATTCCGCCTTATACGTGTAAAAACTATAATAATTCAGAAGGATTCAGAGTTCAGGTGGGTACAAACACTTCAGTAAATATTCCTCTACACATGTTAGAAACAATTTTCGAAGCTGCAAAACTGAATAACAACACCTACAATAGAGCCATTTTTGAAACAAATTTACCTAGAGAGCTCAATGCAAAACCATGCAATGTGCATTCCGTTGGTAAATTATTTGAACATGCAGGTATTATGGAAATGATAGATAAACGTAATTATCAAATTCTTTAATAAAAAGAGACTACACAAAGTACTTTATAAAATATGAGTAAAGAAAAACTAACTTTATCGCAATTAGAACAGTATTTATCTAAAGCCGCTTGGATTCTTAAAGGACCAGTAGATGCTTCAGATTTTAAAATATATATCTTTCCTTTATTATTTTTTAAACGTCTGTCCGATGTTTATGATGAAGAATACCAACAAGCGTTGGAGGAATCCGAAGGAGATATAGAATACGCATCACTACCCGAATTTCATAGATTTGAGATACCAGAAGGTTGCCACTGGAAAGACGTTAGAGAAACGACTACTAATGTTGGTCTAGCCATTGAAAAAGCACTGAGAGGTATTGAACAAGCCAATCAAGAACTGTTGTATGGCATTTTTGGTGATGCACAATGGAGTAACAAAAACAAATTATCAGATCGTTTATTAATCGATTTAATAGAGCATTTCTCTCAATATAGTTTATCAAACTCTTTAGTAGAACCAGATATTCTAGGTAATGCTTATGAGTATTTAATCAAACACTTTGCCGATCTAACGAATAAAAAAGCAGGTGAGTTTTACACACCGCGTTCTGTTGTACATTTATTAGGACTCATATTAGATCCTCACGAAGGCGAAACCATTTACGATCCTGCTTGTGGTACAGGTGGAATGTTATTAGAGTGTGTAGACCATTTAAAAGAAAACAGCGAAGATTATAGAACACTTAAATTATTCGGACAAGAAAAAAATCTAACTTCTAGCTCTATTGCTAGAATGAACATGTTTTTACATGGCATTGAAGACTTTCAAATCTCAAGAGGCGATACCTTAAGACAACCTGCATTTTTTGCTGCAGATGGATTAAAAACTTTTGATTGTGTGATTGCAAATCCACCATTTTCATTAAAAGAATGGGGAGCAGAAAATTGGGCAAACGATCCGTTTGGAAGAAATATTGCAGGCGTACCTCCAAAAGGTAATGGTGATATGGCTTGGGTACAACACATGATTAAATCTATGAATAGTACTGGTCGTATGGCGGTTGTGTTGCCGAATGGAGTACTTTTTAAAAAGGGATCTGAAGGTCGAATTAGAGAGGAACTTATAAAACAAGATATGCTCGAAGCTGTCATTGGTTTAGGTCCAAATATTTTCTACGGTACACCACTAGCTCCTTGTGTTTTAGTTTTTCAACAAAATAAAAGGCATGATAAAAAAGGAAAAATTCTATTTGTTGATGCATCAGACCAAATTAAAGTTGGTAGAGCACAAAACTTCCTTGAAGAAGATCATTTAACTCAGATTTTTAAATGGTATCAAAATTTTGAAGATGTTGAAAACTATGTTAAAGTAGCTAATATTGATTTTATAAAAGAGAAAAAATATTTTTTAAATATCCCATTTTATGTAGAGAAAGTTATTGAAGACAATTTACCTAATTTAGATGACGCTCTTTTTGATTTAAAAACGGCTTGGGCAGAAAGCCAAAAAGCAGAAAAGAAGTTTAAAACAATGTTGAAAGATTTTATATGATGAATAATAAAATGCCTTCAAGTTCGGCACAGGACAGACAAGTTTCCATCTGGTTTCAAAAAATTCAAAATGGAGAAATTAAATTACCTCGATTTCAACGTCATCAAGCTTGGGATAGAAATAGAATTGCTAGTTTATTAGATACAGTCATTTTAAATTTACCATTAGGTGTAACCTTATTACTTAATGTAGATAAAGAACATTTTGTATCAAGATACATTGCAACTGCTCCTGAAACTGGAGCCAGAGTAACAGAGCATCTTTTAGATGGTCAACAACGATTGACCTCTTTATGGAGAACCTTACACAACAATTATGAAGATGTAAAATTCTTTTTATATATCAGTAAGTACGATCGTTATTTTGAAAAAACAGAAGAAGCATTAGAAGTAAATGTATTTTATAAAACTAGGTATCAAAATAAAAAAGGGAATTTAATGCCTTTATGGGCAGATAGTCCTAACGATAGTTTTCAACGCGGTTTGATTCCTATGGAATTGTTTAGACCCGGCGACATTTCTTCCGAATATGAAAAATGGGTTGACGATGCATTGTTACCTATGAAGCCTGCTTCTGGTGATGAAAATTATGAGGATAAGCTGTTTTCTTGGATGAACTTTAAAAATGAGATTTTAAAAATTATTAGAGATTATAGAGAAACCATTTCTCATTTTAATCTTCCATATTTAGCATTACCAAGTCAAACTAGTAAAGATACCGCTTTACAGGTTTTCATCAATATGAATACCAATAGCAAGCCGCTATCTCAGTATGATATTATTAGAGCTGAAATTGAGGGAGTTAAAGGTGTTTCTTTAGATGATTATCAACATAAATTAGATGCAGATTATCCTAACATACATTACTATTTCGAACTTCCATTCTTAATATTAGCAACATCTGCTTTGATACAAGATAAACTCCCCAATCAGCGTGGTATGTGGGATATGCAAAAAGATACTTTAGTAGAAAATTGGGATCTTATGTGTAGCGGACTCGCTAAAATGGCAACTTTTATGGAATCTCAAGGAATTCATGATAAAAACAGATTACCAACCAATGCTGTACTTTCTGTTATAGCTGCTCTTTACACTGTTATTCCAGAAAATTTAGATGCTAGAGGACAAGCAGAAATCTTATTAAAAAAGTATTTATGGTCTAGTTTTTTTACTGATAGATATGAAAATTCAGCAGCTTCAAATGCTTATGCAGATTTTATTGCCTTGAAATCTATTATTTTGAAAAAAGAAAAAGCTCCTGATGTTTATTTTACTGAAAAAGATGTACCTGTATTAAACAGGGAAAAATATTCATTAACAACTATTGATGAATTGGTAAAAGTAGGTTGGCCAAAACGAGAAAATATTAGAGCTAGAGGAATTATGGCTGTTTTTACGAAGTTAGGCGCTATGGATTTTGCAGACGGTTCTACATTAACAAGACAACAATTAATTGATAGTAGAAGACATTACCATCATGTTTTTCCTGATGCTATTTTAAAAGAAGCAGAAGTAGAAAGTTATTTAGCATTAAATTGTTCTTTAATTACAGATAAAACAAACCTTAATATTAGTAATAAAGAACCTTTTAAATATTTAAAGGAACGTTACGACTGGACTAGTGAAGATATTGTAAATGCGCGTTTAAAATCACATTTAATTCCTATTGAAGAATTAAAAAATGGAGGCTATGAAAATTTATCACCAGAAGATAAAAAAGAAAAAGTAACCACAGATTTTGAAGCTTTTATTAAAAAACGTGGACAGTATGTTGTTCAAGCAATTTCTCAACTTACTTCTGGTAACGATATTAGTGCAAATGATATTATTAACAAAGTAGAAGAAATATAAATAGATGAATTTATTAAACTTTATAACATTAACAGATTCTGATTATAGATTATTGTTTTCTATTTCATCAGCTTTATTTGGAGCAATAGTAGGTGGTGGAATTACTATTTGGTATAAGAAAAAAGAAGTCAAAAATTTATCAGACAATCTTAATCTTCAATCTCAAAATTTAAATTTACAAAAACAAGTTTTTGAGGAAGCTAGTAGAAATAATGAATTAAAAATGAAAGCAGAATTGGTTCGTCTAGAGGATTTAAACAGACAATACAAGTTAAACTTAGAAAAATATGATTTTGAACATCTATCCAAAGTAATAGATTTTGCAGGTGATTCTAATGAAAAAATAAAAATGCTTAAGAAATTTTCATTAATTATAGAAAACTATAAATTCGAAAATTACTTTTTTGATGCTGCTGAATATGACGAAAAAGCAATTGATCATACTTACTATAAATTAGGTTATATTGAAACTAATATAAATGAATTATTAAAAGACTTCCCTAACGTATTCAACAGCCTTCATTCTGATTTTGAAAAAGTTAAAAACAACTCAAACTATTTAATTTCGACAAAAGGTGAGCTTTCATATCATGAAGAAATTAGTGATGAACAGATTATGGATAAAATGAGTTCTAGTTTATTACAACTTCATACAGATTTCCTTGATCTACTAAATAAAATGAAACAAGAATTTTTAGAACTTGATACTATTAAGAAAAATTATATTAGTAGTCAATTTAAAAACAGAATACAGGAATAAAACTAATTATGACCCAACAAAACCTAGAAAAATACCTTTGGGGAGCAGCAACCGCATTACGTGGTACCATAGATGCAGGCGATTATAAACAATACATATTTCCGTTATTGTTTTTCAAACGTATTTGCGATGTGTACGATGAAGAGTTTAAAAAAGCTTTAGAAGAAAGTGATGATGATCTAGAATACGCAGCATTTGTCGAAAACCATCATTTTATTGTGCCACAAAATGCCCATTGGAAAACCGTACGTGAAACCACAACAAATGTTGGTATTGCTATACAAGACGCCATGCGTGCCATTGAAAAAGCAAACCCAGAAACCCTTTATGGTATTTTTGGTGATGCTTCTTGGACCAATAAAAACAGGTTGAGTGATGAAACCTTAACCAACCTTATAGAACATTACTCACAACACAAACTAAATTTAGAAAACGTACCAGACGACCAATTAGGAAACGCTTATGAATACTTAATTAAAGAGTTTGCAGACGATTCTGGTCATACAGCAGCAGAGTTTTACACCAACCGTACCGTTGTAAAACTAATGACCATGATTATGGATCCACAACCAGGTGAATCTGTGTACGACCCAACCTGTGGCTCTGGTGGTCTACTATTAAACTGCGCTTTGCATTTACGCGATGAAGGCAAAGAATACAGAACCCTAAAATTATACGGACAAGAAATAAACCTGATTACTTCTGCCATAGCACGTATGAATATGTTTATGCATGGTATAGAAGAGTTTAGCATTGTTCGTGGCGATACCTTGGCACAACCTGCCTTTTTAGAAAACGACACTTTAAAAACCTTTAATGTAATACTAGCAAACCCACCATACTCTATAAAAGCGTGGGACCAAAAAGCATTTACAAACGATCCTTTTGGGCGTAATCTTTGGGGAACACCACCACAAGGTTGTGCTGATTATGCTTTTCAGCAACACATACAAAAAAGTTTAGATGCCAAAAACGGACGCTCTATTTCACTATGGCCTCATGGTATTTTATTTAGAGATTCTGAAGCTCAAATGCGTAGTAAAATGATTGAAGAAGATTTGGTAGAATGTGTCATTGGTTTAGGACCAAATTTGTTTTACAATTCTCCAATGGAAGCTTGTTTATTAATTACCAAAACTAACAAGAGCAAAGAAAAACAAGGCAAGGTTTTAATTATAAATGCTTTAAAAGAAGTAAAACAAGAAAAAAACATTGCCTTTTTAGAGCAAAAACATATTGACACTATTTTTAATGCATACAAAGACTTTAAGAATATTGATGACTTTACTAAAGTTGTTTCTATTGAAGAAATTTTAGAAAATAAAGGAAGTTTAAATATTGCTCAGTTTTTAAGTAATGTAGACACTAGTAAACCTGTTTTATCTGTTAATGATGCGATTTTTGATTGGAAGCAACAATCTAAAACACTTGAAAAAAGTATGAGTAAATTATTTGAAATCTTAGATTAAATGGAAACTATGACACAAAAAATAGATTTGAATAATTTAAATAAATCAACTTGGGAAACTTTTACGTTTGAAGATATTGCTCAAAAAATATCTAAAACAGTAAAGCCAGACCAAGCAGAAGTTGATATTTATATTGGCCTAGAACATATAGATGCAAATGATATTCACATTCGTAGAAAAGGCGTTCCTGCCGATGTTAAAGGAGGAAAATTAAGATGTTATCCTGGTGATGTTATTTTTGGAAAACGACGAGCTTACCAACGTAAAGCAGCTATTGTCGATTTTGATGGTATTTGTTCTGCACACGCTTTTGTATTTAGAGCAAACGAAGAAATTATAGATTCTAAATTATTTCCGTTCTTTTTACATTCAGACCAATTTATGCACAGAATGGTAGATATTTCAGTTGGTGGTTTATCTCCAACGATTAATTGGGGAGATTTAAAACAACAAGAATTCTTACTACCACCAAAAGAACAACAAGCTAAACTTGCTGAATTACTTTGGGCGATGGATAGTGTGATTGAGAAAGAACTGAAATTTTTAGAGAAGTTAGATATTACTCGAGATATTTGTGAAAGTGAATATTTGTTAGGTAAATTTGTAGACTTACCTAAACAAAAAACTAAAATTGGAAATATTCCATTAAGTTGGAAAATTGTTGAGTTACCCAAAATAGCTTGGTTTCAAGAAGGACCTGGTTTAAGAAATTGGCAATTTAAAGAAGAAGGCATTAAGGTTATTAATGTTACTAATTTAGTTGAAGGTATTCTCGACTTATCAAAAACTAAGCGACATGTGTCTTGGGTAGAATTCAATAAAACGTATAAACATTTTGAATGTTGTGAAGGAGATATTGTTATAGCAAGTTCGGGAAACTCCTATTGTAAACATGCCGTAATTCGACAAAAAGATTTGCCTTTAATGATGAATACAAGTGTTATAAGGTTTCAGCCATTAGAGGGTGTCAATTATAATTTTCTTAATCAATTTCTTAAATCAAAAATTTTCAAAAGACAAATTGATATATTAATTACTGGAGCGGCTCAACCAAATTTTGGGCCTTATCATTTAAATCAGATATTGATTCCATTTCCGAGTAAAATTGAGACTCAAGAATTTATCGGAAATAAGCTTGTATTTATGGATGAAAAAATACTAGAACTTCAGACCAAAATTTCAAGTTCCAAGGCCTTACAAAAGAGTTTAATTAATCAGGTGTTTTAGGGTATGGCATATAAAGTGTTTTTTTCCTTTCAAATGGATACCGAAGATAAGTATGGTAAAGGGTTTATTCAAAAAGCTATAGAAATTGCTATTCAAAAACTAAAAGATGAAAATATTGAAGTCACTTTAGATTTCGGGTTTAGAAAAACACCTGGAACACCTTTACTTATTGATGAAATGTTGAAGAAAAGTACTGAATCAGACATGGTAATTGTTGATTTAACGTTCACTTCTGCTAAAGAGTGGTTAGATGCAGAGCTATTAGAAGAAGACGCTACTCATTCTTGGCTTGGTGTACCTAAAGGGAAACGTAAACTATCTCCTAATCCAAATGTTTTATTAGAGACAGGTTATGCATGGGCAAAAAAAGGAACCTATAGAACTTTAGCCGTTATGAATGATGCTTTTGGTTCACCAGAAGAACTACCTGTAGATTTAATAGGTTTTCGTTGGGGTATTACATATAATCTTAATGAAACTAATTATGATACTAGAAAAGCTGTAAGGAAAGAATTAGCAAATGATTTATATAATGCCATCAAAGATGCTATTAATGCAGAGGCTTCTCATCAAATTGAAAAATGGTCTCCTTTTAAAATAAATCAACAATTAGATAGATATCACAGTTACTCATTTGTGTTTACTCCAGAATTAGAAGATATAATTAAAAAGTTAAGAAGTTTCTTAATTAATTATAAGGGACCAATTAGAATTGCAGGAGTTTCTGGTTCAGGAAAAACACGACTAGTTTATGAAGTGTTTAGGAAGAATGGCAAATTTGAAGCTGATGAACTTGAAAATAGTATTTTGTACTATGATTTAAAAGGAACAACGTATCAAGATATATCAAATAAGGTAGCAGATCTTACAAATTTAAACCAATTAAAAGTTGTTATAATTGATAATTGTAGTGAAGAGATTCACGAAAGAATAGCAAAAGATTTTTTCAGTACTGAATTGAGGTTAGTGACTATCGAGCCTAATTCTAAAAAAAGTGAAAAAGTCTTTCCTAATATATTTATCGATGAAAATATTAGGAAAACAGTTTTTCATAATATTTTTAATTCTAAATTTCCTTCAACAAATGTGTCACAACTATATAACACTCTTGATGGTGATTTGAATAAACTTGTTTCTGTAATTGTTTCAGATGTTGAAGAAGAAGATATTGTTAAATCAGTAATTGATTTATTAACGATAATAATTGGACAAGTTAATGTAGACATTGGAGCCATTAAGTTATTGATAGCAGTGTCACTATTTAAAAAAGTGGGTGCTACAGGTTCTTATTCCTATCAAATAGAGATTATAAGAACAACTTTTGTGAAATGTCCGAAGGAAAAATTAAATGAATTAATAAGTTTTTTAGTCTCGAAAGATTTAATAATCATAAAAGGTGATTATATACTTGCGAACGCATTTGAAAAAGAGCTTATAGATCATTGGAAAAGTCAAGCATTAGAAAATATTAATGAGATTGTATTGAATGTATCTAATAATAGTCTTTGGAGTAATTTTTCCGACAAGTTTTTTGATGTTTTGAAAAATGATGACTCTGGTGATTATATAAATAGCTTAAATTCTGTAGATGGAGTTTTAAAAGATAGTAGTTTCATAGATACCAATGAGGGTGGTGAATTTGTGAATTTATTAGCAGATTACTTTCCTAGTTTAGCATTAGATGTAATAAAATCTAAAATAGAAAGATTATGATAGATTTTTTTAATTTTCATAGTAGTGATAGATATACTATTGATACAGTACTAAAGTTGTGTCTACATACTGAAACAGCAAGTGATTCTTTCAAGTTGTTATATGGGTTAGCGAATGGTGATAGTGATCTTCAAAATTCTGCTAATATTGAGTTTGTTTCTTTGTTTCAAGTTTATTTAGCTGAAACTTGTTTGAGTTTAGAGGGGCGATTACAAGTATTAACTGAAATAGAAGAAGAAAATGAGATGTCTTCTGTTATTATTAATACCTATGAACGAGCTTTAAAGTCAAATAGTTTTACAGGCAGAATTCAATCTGGAGAATCTAAGAATAGGGGTGAAGTTTCTAAACCTAATAGTGAAGAAATATCAAGTTATTATAATAGTGTTATTGAAAAGTTATCATCTATAGCTCTTAATGGTAATGAAACATTTTCAAAATTAGCTTTTGATTCAATTTTATCAAGAGCTTATGATCAAATTAGCATTGGTAATTTTGATCAAATAATTAAAGTTATTAATGAGTTTATTCAAAAACAAGGTGAAATTTCAAATGACACACGTCAAAAATTAAGGGAGTTAAGTTCTGATAGATATGAGCTTGATAAAGATTTTTTAGAAGCAATTAAGGCCCTATTAGAGAAATACAAACCTGAAAGTATAGAAGAACAATTAACTGCTTTTGTGGTTTTACCTGCATGGATTAATGATAGAGATGGACAGGGGAACTATATAAATGTTTCATCAGAGAAAGCAAAAGAGTTGGCACAAATATATTTTGATGAAAGTGTTAATTGGAAGGAAGGTCTAGAGGTTTTATTAAAAGGTGAGCAAAGACAAACATATTCATTTTCGCAAGTTGTTGGTGAAAAAGGAAAAAGTGATAGTAATATAGTTTTAATAGATTTGGTTTTTGATATTTTCAAAACAATACCAACTGAAGAACAAAACTCAGCCTTTGTAAGTGGTTTAATTTATGGCGCAAAAGATGATGCTTTTACTAGATATTCTATAGACAAATTAATATCGTCAAATTTAACAGAAGTTCATGGAATTAGGTTAATTAGATATTTAAATCCTATTGAATATGAAGATCTTTTAAAAATAAAAAACCTACTAATAACTACTCCCGATTATTTAAGAAATTTAGAATACTTAGATTTAACCAACTTAACTAATAAAGAAACTATACAGCTCGTAGGTTGGATAAAAGAAATTAATTATTCCTTTGCTCTAGAAATTTTATATGAAATTTTAAGGAAAGATATTGATAGATGGAATAATCTAAAAGGAATAATAAATGAGTTGTTGTATGTTGATAAAATAACTGAATACAGTTCTTTTATTAATAGTACATTTCATATTGAAGATTTAATTTCTAAATCAATTTATGATGATCCTTCTGATAAACACATTTCTTTTTTAGTTCATCAAATAATTAAAAACTACACAAAATTTCATTTTGAAAACGAGTCATTTTTAGACCATTTAACATACTTCTTAATAAATGATTTCTTTGATCAATCTTGGCCAATATTTGGAGAACATCTGGCTTCTGGTCAACAAAGTGGCTATAAACTTTATAGTGTTTTAGAAAAATCAGTTTCTAATAATAAACTATTATATGATTGGTCAACAAGTAACCTCAAATATCCTCCAATCGCTATAAGGTTTATGAATATCTATAAAAAAAATGAAGATGGAAGTTTAGAATGGGATCAATATGCCAAACAATTAGTTGATAAGTTTGGTAATCAGCAAAAAGTTTTAGATAATATTAGCTCTAAATTTACAAGCTATTTTATGATAGATTCTACTTCAACATCTGGATTATACAAAAAAAGGAAAGTTTTAGTTGACGAACTTTTAGATCATAAATTTGATAATGTTAAAGAGTTTGCAAAAAATATGTCAGAATATCTTTCAAGTCAAATTGTATAAGAAGACAATTTTGGAGAAAACTATGAATTAAATAGTTAAGTAAATTATGTATTATAAACCTGATGATATATGGGACTTTTATGGAGCCAAAACTAGAACTGAATACGTAGATAAATATGTTATAAAGGGTAATTTTCATAATGAAGTTCCTCAAGATATAAAAGAAAGTTATGAAACTGCTGAATACTTAATGGCACACGCCTATTATCATTGGCCAATGTTTGATGAGGCTTTAAGAAAGATCTTAGGTATTTATGAAATGGCTATAAAATTAAAGTGTCAATCATTAGAAATTAGTATTGAAGTTGAAACTAAAAACGGGAATAAAAAGAAAAAAGATTTAGCTATTTTAATAGATCAATTAATCAAGGAAAAGGGCTTTCCAAAAGAATTAAAATATCAATTACAAGGAATAAGAGGTTTAAGAAATATATTGGCTCACCCAGAGAAGCATTCTTTTATGGGAGCCTTAAGTAGTAATACTATTATTAGAACCGTTAACATTATTAATCAACTATTTTTAAAAAGTGATTGGTTTCATTTAGAGCAAAAAGTGTTGAAGAAGACGCTAAATGAATCATTGAATTTTAAAGATGAATTATTTGTTCTAAATCATAACAACGAGAGGTTGTTAGTCTGTAATTTGAAACCTTTTTTCATATTTAAAGTCAACAATAGTTGGGTACAATGTTGGTCATTTGAAAGACTTATTAATAATTGTTCTAATTTGAGTTTTAGTGATATTCCTACATCAATATTTTTGTTTCTAAAAGATATTGAAATTGTAGGTACTTGTGTAAATGGTATTGATTTTAATTCAAACCTCCCTTTAGAATTAGAGTTAACTAAAAACCCAATAAATATTAAAAAGTTTGAGGACCATAAATTTGCTTTTAAAAGCATTACAGATAGTGACAAACAGATTTTTGAACAATTGAAATTGACTGAGAAATATAATTTAATTGAAAAGTTTATGTATAAAAACTGCTGGAATTAATTAAGGTATAAATTGAATTTAAATACGTAATAATTATCTAAAAAAAATAAAAAAGTGACCTTACACGAAGCCATACAACAAGTTTTATTAAAAGCGAAAACACCTTTAATAGCAAAAGATATTGCTGAAATATTAAACAGAAATAGTTGGTATGTTAAAAAGGATGGTTCAAAAATAGCAAATAGTCAAATTGGTGCCCGTGTTAAAAATTACCCGCAGTTGTTTCATAAAGAAAATGGATACATTGCTTTAAAAGGATCAACAGGAATACTACCTAAAAAGGCTATAAAACAACAAAAGCAGATTCCTGTTAAGAATCTAGATAAAAATACTGAATTGACTCTAAAAGTTTTAATGAATGAAAAAAACTTTAAAACTATTACAGGTCATAGTCATTTAATTCCCAATGCACCTGGTTTGTATTGTATACGTATAAAAAACCCAAAATCTTTACAAACTGTTTTTTCAAATGTTTTAGCAGAACGTAAGCATAGTATTATTTATATAGGTTTAGCTTCTAAAAGTTTAGAAAAGCGGTTTTTAAATCAAGAGTTAAGAGCAAAAGGTCATGGTACTTTTTTTAGAAGTTTAGGTGCAATATTGGGTTATCTTCCAGAAGAAGGTTCGCTAATAGGAAAAAGCAATCAAAGCAATTATAAATTATCTTCTAATAATGAGCAAAAAATTATAGAATGGATTGATGAAAATTTAATGATCAATTGGGTTGCTGTTACAGATAATTTAAACGGGTTAGAAAAAAAGTTAATCAATCAACATTTGCCTTTATTAAATATTGCAGGAAACCCTGGAGCATTAAATAACGTTAGCATTTTAAGAGATAAATGCAAGAAAATAGCAAGAGGATGAGAAAAGTAGAAAGAGATAATAGTTTAATTAATTAGGTGTTTTCAGGTATGGAAGAAAATTTATCAACACAAGAGAGTTTCGTGTCTTTTGAAGACCAAATCAAGGAAACGGAAATTGAAAAGAAACTAAGTATTCCAGCAAAAAGGTTGATGGAAAAACTGGAACCAATTCCTAGTAAAATAGAGTCACTTAAATATCGTTGGTTTTGGGAATTAATACAAAATGCTAGTGATTTTAATTCGGAAGTAGATATAGAATTAGAGCTCCAAGAAAACACTTTAATTTTTAGACATAACGGACAACCTTTTAAAATAGTAGATGTAGAAAATTTAATAACACCAGATTCAGATAAAGATGATGAAGATATTGATGATGATTATATTGGTCGTTTTGGAAGTGGATTTATATCTACACACGCCCTATCTTCTGTAATAACTGTTCAAGGTGTAGTTAAAGATAAGTATAGAGATAAAGTTCATTATAAATTTAAATTTGATTTAAATAGATCAAATTATAATTCTAAAAAGCTCTTAATTGATTCAATTCAAGAATCTGAAGATCAATTTAAAAAAGGCTATAAAGAGTCCGATTATTTACCAGGTTCATTTGATACTATTTTCAGTTATGATTTAACACAAGGTTTATCTAATATAAAACCTAAGGAAATAGCAATGTCTGGTATTGACTATGCCATAAAAGTATTACCATTAGTATTTACTTTTTTACCAAAACTTAAATCGGTTAAGATTATTCAGAATGGTATTCCAGAAAAACACTTTTATCAAAAGGAAAGAAGTGATGAAAATGGATTATGTGAAATAGGATTGAAAATTAATGCGGTTCCGCAGAATGATATTAAGGTCAAATATGCCAAAGAGCAAGATGTAATTGTAGCTCGAGAAATAAAAAATAATGTTGTAACAGAATAT
Organism: Polaribacter marinus; assembly: GCF_022662535.1. Taxonomy (GTDB): domain Bacteria; phylum Bacteroidota; class Bacteroidia; order Flavobacteriales; family Flavobacteriaceae; genus Polaribacter; species Polaribacter marinus. The sequence goes on along the minus strand of NZ_JAKQYM010000018.1, from coordinate 6,403 downwards.
GCAGAAGAAATTGCTGTTCTTTTTCTATATCTACCATTAATTGGTTCGGAAAAGTTCCCGTTTCCAATCTCAATTAACTCAGCAGCATTTAAACCAGAAACAGAGCGAAATGCTATCAGTCTTTCGGACGTAAGTATAGAAAATAAAAACAATTTATTAAATGGAGTAAAGGCTTACAAAAAACTGCTTCTTAATTTATCAGAAGAAGGAATTGGCAACCTATATCATTTGGTTCAGTTAAAAAGTGATAGAATAAAAGCACTCCCAAACGGTTCCGATTGGTTTCAGAAAAATATTGAAAAGGAAATCAAAGTAGTCTTAGATGAAGTAGAGTTTGTTAATTGTAATGGAAATCCTATTTCTTATGCTAAACTGAAGCTTCCTTTTATACCAGAAAATAAAACAGAATCAAGAGATTTAGAATTCTATGATACCGTTTCAGCATTAATAATAAATGAAGTTCCGTCAAGATCAGAATATTTAAATTGGCTAAAAAATATTGATTTTACAATATTTAAAAGTGTTCCATTTAGATTAGAAGCAGCAGTTAAAATGGTTGCAAATTCTCAAAATTTAGTTCATCTAGCTGAAAACATAAATAAAGATGAAGAAGAAACTGTTAAGTGGTTGGCAGCCTTTATTAAATATGTGAAAGTTAATGATAACGGATTACTTACCAAATACAACATTATACCTTGCCAATCAGAACAAGGAAGTTTTGTAAATAGAGATGCTGAGATTTTTACAGATAATGGAGTTGATGTAGACTTAATAGAAGTTTACAATAAGATGAAAAATCAGAATTATAGGTTTAAGCTTTTAAATAAAACTATAAATAAGGAAGTTTCAAACTTACTGCCTGAAGCCAAATTTAAGACTTGGGAAACAATTGCAAAAGAAATTGATGAAATTTTCAGATTACGTTTAGACGCAAATTCTAAATTAACAAAAAATGAAATAGATGGTCTTACTCTACTTGTGAAATGGCTTAAAAGAAAAGGTTTTCCTAATTGGACAGAGTTACCTATTTATTTCCCGACTTTTAATAGTTCCTATACTAGTTTTTTTCTTGAAAGTTTCGATGATGAAGAAAAGGTTAAAGCAATAACAATTCGTGATAGTGGTAAGCAAGATTCTTTGTTAAAACTAGCAGAGTCAGATGTTACAGAGGAGGAATTAAACAAGGTAGTTGAGAGTATTTCAGATATAAAACAAATAGTTAATATAATTGATTCTGGTGCGAACCTAGAACAGTTAACTGAACTTTCATTGCTTTTTCCAAATAAAATACCTTCTCAAATAATGGATTTTGCAAGAGAAGAAGGCGAAAAGAAACGTGATTTCGATACCAAATCAAAAATTGGAAGTGATGTAGAAAAACTATTTAAATCTGCTTTTGAGAATAATTATTTAGGTCTCATAGTTGACAAGGTAGATTTAGAAGCAGTAGATTTTATTTATGCAGGAGGTGGTTCGTATGATTTTAGAATTACAAATCCAGAAACAGGACAATCATTTTATATTGAAATGAAATCTGTTAAAAATGGTAACACGGATTCGGTAAAACTAGCTATATCTCAACTAGAAAGAACAGTAAATCCTAAATATATAGAACATTATTGTATTGCACTTATTGAAAGAACTAAGGATATTAAAGATATGGATGAAGCATATGTTCTAAAAAACTTAAAGTTTATCCAAAATCCAGGAACTTTTTTAAACTCAGTTTATGAAGATCACAAAAAAGTAATTGAAAGTACCAGTAAATCTAGAGAAGCTAAATTATTAATGCTTAACGCAGATTTTAGATGTAGTATTGATTATCAATTTCTTAAAAGTAAAGGGAAGTCTATTAATGAGTTAGAAATAGCTATTGTAAATAGTTTGAAAAATTAAACTTTATCAGCTCATGAAACTAAAGAGCGTAGAAAACTACATCGGAAAATAATTCATTAGGTTTAATTTAAATGTAGATCACGATCTAATATTCCATATTCCGATACGGAATAATTATATATAAATAATTGATAATTAAACAATAAATAACTAATATTGCATATTTGAATATGGAATATTATGCAAAGTAAACAACAAATAATGAGTCCGCATGATATTGTTATTTTATTAAAAATAGCAAGTTATGGTAGTCAGCAATGGTTTCAAAAATCTATGGCAGAAGGTTTAGGTATCAGTCAGTCTGAAATAAGTAAATCTTTAAACCGCTCTAAATATGCAGGATTGATAGATCCAAAAGGAAAAAAAGTAATGAAACTAGCTTTGTTAGAATTTTTACAATTTGGTTTGCGTTACGTATTTCCACAAAAACCAGGGGCAGTAGTTCGAGGTATTCCAACATCACATTCCGCAGCACCTTTAAAAGACAAAATAGAAAGTACAGAACATTATGTTTGGCCCTATGCCAAAGGAACTGTTAGAGGGCAGAGTATAATTCCATTGTATCCATCTGTTCCCGAAGCCGCTTTAAAAGACGCAAAGCTATATGAGTTATTAGCTTTGGTAGATGCGTTACGAGTAGGAAGAGCTAGGGAAAAAGAATTAGCTATTATTGAAATTAAATCACGTTTGGGTTTTGGAAAATAGAATCATAAATATTGCTGTAGTAGCAGAAATTGCCGCTGCTTTAAAAACCATAGAAGAACAAATTGTTTTTGTTGGTGGAGCTGTAGTTAGTTTGTATACAGATGATCCTGCTGCAGATGAAATTCGGCCTACACAAGATGTAGATATGACCATAAATGTAATCAATTTAGGGCACTGGGTAGCACTTCAAGAAAGATTATCAACTTTAGGTTTTCATCCAGATCCACAAGGACATGCTATTTGTAGTTATAAATACAAGGATATTCCTGTAGATATTATGTCTGCAGAAGATGGCCCGATGGGACCAGCAAACAGATGGTATAAAATAGGGTTTCAAGATTTATGGACCGTAAATGCACATGAGCAAGAAGTAAAAATATTATCAGCCCCTTGTTTTTTAGCGACCAAATTTGAAGCATATAGTAATAGAGGTTCAGATTATAGAACAAGTCATGATATAGAAGATATAGTATATGTTTTAGATAACAGAACAACTATTGTAAGAGAAATACAGGATACCGAAAAAGAAATTAAAGAATTTCTGATAGAACAACTATTGCTTATCATAGATATGGGTTTATTAGAAGAAGTTTTAATGGCACATGTTCACCCTTTAATGATTGAAGAACGTATACCAATTGTGATTGAGAAAATTGAAAAAATAATTGAAAAAGAAAATTAATGTCATTCAACGAACTAAACAGTGTAGAAAACTACATTATTAAACAACTTACAGGAGTTAACTTAAATACGAATGAAGCATCCGAAGACGCCACTCTTTATGGTGGTTTTTGGCAATACAAATCGCCACAAGAATTAAATCGTTCTGTAAACGAGGTTTTGTTAGAAACAGAATTAAAACAATCTTTAATTCGTTTAAATCTAGAAATAACAGAAAATCAAGATTTAGCAGATGAAGTTATTTATAAACTCCGTGCTATTTTATTGTCTGTACATCAAGTAGGTTTGGTTCGTGCCAATGAAGAATTTTTTAAATGGTTACAAGGTGATAAAACGATGCCTTTTGGAGAAAATAACAGACACGTTCCTATTCGTTTAATAGATTTTGAAGAGTTAAATAATAATACTTTTATTGCTACCACTCAGTTTCGAATTCGTCATAGAGAAACTAAAATACCAGATGTAGTTTTATTTATTAATGGATTACCAGTAGTTATTGGTGAAGCAAAAACACCGATTCGAACCGCAATAAGTTGGTTAGATGGCGCACATGAGGTACATGATATTTATGAAAACTCAGTATCACAATTATTCGTACCTAATATATTATCTTTTGCTACAGAAGGAAAAGAACTCTATTATGGTGCCATAAGAACACCTTTAGAGTTTTGGGCACCTTGGCGTTTAGAAAATGATGATGACGCTATTGCGAAACGATTAGGTTTAGGAGAAGTTGGTAAAGAATTATCCGATTTATTACATCCAAAACGCTTGTTAGATATTTTACAAAATTTCTCGTTGTTTACCACAAATAAAAAGAAACAACGTATTAAAGTAATTCCAAGATTTCAACAATACGAAGGAGCCAATAAAATAGTAGCACGTGTAAAAGAAGGTAAAATCAAAAAAGGATTGATCTGGCATTTTCAAGGGTCAGGTAAATCTTTATTGATGGTTTTTGCGGCTCAAAAGCTTAGAAAAGAAAAAGATTTAAAAAGTCCAACCGTTATTGTATTAGTAGATCGAACCGATTTAGATACACAAATAACAGGTACTTTTAATGCTGCCGATATTTCTAATGTAGAAACGACAGACAATATAAAACAACTTCAAAAACTATTAGAAAACGATACTAGAAAGATTATCATTTCTATGATATTTAAGTTTCGAGATGCGAAACCAAATATGAATACAAGAGATAATATTATTGTTTTGGTAGATGAAGCACACAGAACCCAAGAAGGGGATTTAGGACGACAAATGCGAGCAGCATTGCCAAATGCATTTCTTTTTGGATTAACAGGAACACCTGTTAACAAGGCTGATAAAAATACGTTTTGGGCCTTTGGAGCCGAAGAAGATGAAGGAGGATATATGTCTCGTTATACATTTCATGATTCTATTAGAGATAACGCAACATTACCATTGCATTTTGAGCCACGTTTAGTAGATGTACATGTAGATAAAGATACTATAGATAAAGCCTTTGAAGAGTTTAAAGAAAATAGCGCCTTAACAGATGAAGAAGCAGATGCATTAAATAAGAAATCCGCTAAAATGTCCGCTTTCTTAAAATCTCCAGAAAGGGTTGCCAAAATAGTAGAAGATATAGCAACACACTTTAAAGAAAAAGTAGCTCCTCATGGTTTTAAAGCGATGATTGTTACTCCAGACAGATATGCTTGTGTACAGTATAAAGAAGAACTAGATAACTATTTTTCAGAAGAAGCAAGTCGCGTTGTGTTTTCTACATCAGCGAATGACAACATAGAATTTAAACAAAAATGGGGCGTTGATAAAAGTCAGCAAGAAAAAATTGTAGACGAGTTTAACGATGCACAATCAGATTTACAATTTATCATCGTTACAGCGAAACTTTTAACAGGTTTTGATGCGCCTATTTTACAAACAATGTATCTAGACAAGTCGATTAAAGATCATACTTTATTACAAGCTATTTGTAGAACCAATAGATTGTTTCCTAATAAGTATTTTGGTAGAATTGTTGATTATTTTGGTGTATTTGATGATGCTGCAAAAGCATTGCAGTTTGATGAAGAAAGTATTAAAACAGTTATTTCTAATCTTTCTGAATTAAGAGAGAAGCTTCCAAATGCCATGAAAGAAGCGTTATCTCATTTTGAAGGAGTCGATAGAGCTATAGACGGATTTGAAGGCTTAGAAGCCGCACAAAACGCTATTGGGAATAATGATAAAAAGGATGCTTTTGCAAAAGACTACAAGTTTTTATCTAAAATATGGGAATCTTTATCTCCAGACACAATCTTAAATTTATATCAAGAAGATTATAAATGGTTATCTCAAGTATTCGAATCGGTAAGGCCAGCTGCAGATAATATTGGTAAGTTATTATGGTTTTCTTTGGGAGCAGAAACTACCAAATTAATTCACGAAATTATTCACGTAGGTGAAGTACATCATCTAGATGAATTTATTTTAGATGCAGATGTTATTGAAGATATTTTTAATAACCCAGATCCTGCTGGTGCTAAAAAATTAGAAAAACTTTTAATAAAACGTTTTAAGAAACATGCGGGTGATCCTAAATTCAAATCTTTAAGTGAACGCTTAGAAGCTTTAAGAGATAAAGCTGAACAAGGATTAATTACTTCAATTGAATTTATTAAGGAACTATGTAAACTAGCTAAAGAAACGGTAGAAGCCGAAAAAGAGTTAGAAGCTCTATTGGTCGAAAAAACACCAAAAGCAGCACTTACTGACTTATTTATAGAGTTAAAAAATGAAGAAACACCTGCAGTAGTTGAACGTATCGTTACCGATATTGATGCTATAGTAAGAATTGTTCGTTTTCCTGGTTGGCAAAAAACAAGTTCTGGTGAACGTGAAGTACAAAAATCATTGCGTAAAGCCTTGTTGAAGTATAAATTACACAAAGATCAAATATTATTTGAAAGAGCTTATGGATATATTAAGGAATATTATTAATAACCTCTATAATGCATCTATTTCATTTTTGATGTATGGGTTAAATATTTGATTATGAGTGTGTTAAAAATTTATTTCCGTCCAGACCGCTTTTAAAAATAGCAAATAATGCTAAAACTCTGTAAATTATATGTTTACAGAGTTTTTTTTGTTT
>NZ_JAKQYM010000017.1 GCF_022662535.1 Polaribacter marinus | reverse complement strand
AATGTAGATTTTTTCTTATTCAGACTTAGTACAATTTTTGCGTAATCCTTAAATCCCACAACTTTTGGACTTGATCCCTTGATCCCTGATATCCTTCCTTCAAATAAATTTCAAATTTTTGTAAAAGAAAAAATCCTGATGAAAAATTCATCAGGATTTTAATTGTTGTGGGCAATGAGGGATTCGAACCCCCGACCCTCTCGGTGTAAACGAGATGCTCTGAACCAACTGAGCTAATTGCCCTTAGCGGGTGCAAATATAACATACATTTTAAGATATCCAAAAGAAAAATTAAAAAAATTTAAATTATTTCTGCAACTACAAATGTACTTCCTCCCACATAAACAATATCTTCCTCATTTGCAGCAATTAAGGCTTTTGAATATGCTTCTTGAACTGAAGTATATTTTTTTCCAATTAAATTAAACTTTAACGCTTCTTCTTGTAAAACATCTGCCGACAAACCTCTTGGAATATCTGGTTTACAAAAATAATACCTTGCTTCTTTAGGAAAAAGTGGCAATACATCTTCTAAATTTTTATCAGAAACAAAACCCAAAACAATGTGCCTATTTTTAAATTTCTCTTTTCTAAGTTGATGTAAGACAATCTGTAAACCTTCTTTGTTATGAGCAGTATCGCAAACAGCTTTTGGTTTTTCTTGTAAAATCTGCCACCTCCCTTTTAAATTGGTGTTTTTTACAACATTTAACAAACCTTCGGAAATATTTTTATTTGATACATGAAAACCTTTTAACTGCCGTATAGCTTGAACCGCTGTTTTTGTATTGTGTTTTTGATAATTGCCTAGCAAATCTGTTTTGTAACTTTGAGTATCTTCTGAAGCAAAAAATATTTTTGATGCATGCTCTTTTGCTTTAGCAATAAATACACCCTGAACCTCTACTTGTTTTTCACCTATAACCACAGGAGTATTTTTTTTAATAATTCCAGCTTTTTCATAGGCAATTTCTGGTAAGCTTTCTCCTAAAAACTGAGTATGATCTAAACCAATATTTGTAATCACAGAAACCTCAGGACTAATTAGATTTGTAGAATCTAACCTTCCCCCTAAACCAACTTCAATAATAGCAATATCTACTTTTTCATTGGCAAAGTAATTGAAAGCCATACCCACCGTCATTTCAAAAAAGGACAATTTTTGTTTTTCTAAAAAATCTTTATGTTCTTTTATAAATGAGGCTACTTTTATTTTAGGAATTTCATTACCATTAATTCGAATTCTTTCTGTAAAACTCTTTAAATGAGGAGAGGTGTACAAACCTACCTTATACCCAGCTTCTTGCAAGATTGAAGAAAGCATATGACTTGTAGATCCTTTTCCGTTTGTTCCCCCAACATGAATTGATTTGAACTTTTTTTCTGGAAAATTTAACGCCTTTGAAAAGGCTAAAATATTTGTCAAATCTTTTTTAAACGCCATTTTGCCCTCTCTTTGATACATAGGCAATTGTGCAAACATCCAATCTAAAGTTTGTTGATAATTCATCTAACTAAAATAAGTTAATTTATTTATTTTTGATTTGAAAAGACTCAAATCTGTTCTTTAAAATTAAAAAGCATTCTATTATTTTTTAGAAACCAAAGAATGCTTTTCCTTCTACTTGGTTAAAAAAATGAAAGTATTCTTAATTCTTTTTAAATAAAAATCTTTATCTACAAACACCACAAAAATCTAAAACAACTTTCTCTTTAGGTAATTTTAATTCTTTAAACTCGTTATGAGCTACTAAATACACAACAATATCCGATTTATCTATAGCTACTTTATAATCTGTTAATTTAAACACATTATGTTCTTCTATATTTGGCTCTACAATAAAATAGTCGCCATTATTGTCGTTTTGTAAAACTTTATTCACAATATATTTTGCTGGAGATTCACGTAAATCATCAATATTTGGTTTGAATGCCAATCCCATTAAGGCTATTTTTGGTTTTCTTCCATATTCTAATTCAAACTTTAATTTTTCTGTTTGAATTTTCTCTGCACACCAAAAAGATTTGTAATTATTTACTTCTCTTGCGGTTCCAATAATTTTAGAATCCATTGGATAATCAGAAACAATAAAATAAGGATCTACTGCTATACAATGACCTCCAACCCCACAACCTGGTTGTAAAATATTAACTCTTGGATGTTTATTCGCTAAAGTAATCAGTTCCCAAACATTGATATCTGCTTTATCACAAATTAAAGAAAGCTCATTGGCAAAAGCAATTTGAACATCTCTTGATGAATTTTCCGTTAATTTACACATTTCTGCTGTTCTCGCATTGGTTGCGTGCAGCGCTCCTTTTACGAATTGTTTGTAAAAATTAATTGCTTTTTGTGTTGATTTTTCATCTACACCTCCAATAACTCTGTCATTATGAACCAATTCGTACATAACGTTTCCAGGCAATACTCTTTCTGGACAATAAGCTATATTTAATTTATCTTTTAATTCTGGTCTTTCCCCATAAATTAAATTCATCATTTTCTCTGTAGTCCCAATAGGGGAAGTAGATTCAATAATATACAAATCATTTTCTTTTAAGAAAGGAATGATATTTCTTGTTGCAGCTTCTACATAAGAAATATCTGGTTCATGATTGCCTTTAAAAGGAGTTGGAACTACAATTAAATAAGTATCAGCAATAACAGGCTCTATATCCGCTTTTAAAAAACCTTTTTGTACTGCTTCTTCAACTGCAACATCTAAACTAGGCTCTATAATATGAACCTTACCTTGATTAATTGTATCTACTACTTTTTGATTTACATCAACCCCATGCACTTGAATGCCATTTTGCGCAATTAATGCAGAGGTAGGCAATCCAATATACCCTAAACCTAAGGTAACAACTTCTACTTTACTCATGATATTATAAGTTTGAAATAAATTCAATAATTTTTTGACATGCTTTACCATCTCCATAGGGGTTATGTAAAGAACTCATTGAATTATATTTATTTGAATTGTCTAATAATTCTTGTGTTTCTTTAATTATTTTATTTGTATTTGTTCCCACTAAAATAACTGTACCCGCTTCAACCGCCTCTGGCCTCTCTGTAGTATCTCTCATCACTAAAACTGGCTTTCCCAAACTTGGCGCTTCTTCTTGAACACCCCCACTGTCTGTAATAATTAAATACGAATGATTCATTAACCAAACAAAAGAGGGGTATGAAAGTGGTTTTATCAAATGAATATTACTTATACTTCCTAAAAGTTCGTTTACTGGTTTTAAAACATTTGGATTTAAATGCACAGGGTATACAATCTCTACATCTGGATTTTGAACTGCTATTTCTTTTAGAGCTGCACAAATATTGACAAAACCTTGTCCGTGATTTTCTCTTCGATGCCCTGTAACTAATATGATTCTTTTCTCAAAATCTATCTTAGAGCTAAGCTCAACTACATCCTCATTTTCTAAACCTTCAACCCTATTAGCACTTTCTAACAAAGCGTCTATCACGGTATTTCCTGTAACTAATATGTGGTCTTTTGAAATATTCTCTTTTAATAGATTTTCTTGTGATTTTAGGGTTGGAGCAAAATGGTACGTTGCCACTCTACCCGCCACTTGTCTGTTCATTTCTTCTGGAAAAGGTGATAACATGTTATTCGTTCTTAAACCCGCTTCTACATGACAAACCTTTGCACCAGCATAAAAACCGGCAATACTTGCTGCCATTGTTGTAGTTGTATCTCCGTGTACATAAACATAATCTGGTTGAAAAGATTCCAAAATAGGTTTTAAACCAGAGATAACTTCACCTGTTAAATGATACAAATTTTGATTGGGCTTCATCAAACTCAAATCAAAATCGGGTATAATATTAAAAAAGGTCAACACTTGATCTAGCATTTCTCGATGCTGCCCTGTAACACAAACCTTAGTTTCAAATCGTTCATCCGCTAAAAACTGATTGACCAAAGGTGCCATTTTAATAGCTTCGGGTCTTGTTCCAAAAACAATAAGGTTTTTCTTTTTATCCATACACTACAGTGTTTTATCTTCTTAACAAAAGAAGTCAATAACAATCTTATTTAGAATAATATCTACAACAACTCTATATCTAATACCATTAGGTGAAATAAATTTATTTAAAAAGAGACTAAACTTTTCCTATTTGAAAATACTCAAAGCCTTTTTCTTCTAAATGAAAAGCATTGTATTGATTTCTTCCATCAAAAATAACAGGAAAATTCAACAAAGATTTGATTTCTTCAAAATCTGGAGAACGAAATTCCTTCCACTCCGTTAAAAGAATTAAAGCATTAGCGTTTTTTAAAACTTCGTATTTAGAATTAAAATATTGAATACTCTCAATTCCTTTTAAATAAAACTCTTTGGCTTCTTTCATTGCTTTTGGATCATAAGCTTTTATTTTAGCCCCTCTTTTTATCAATTCTTTCATAATATAAATTGATGGAGCCTCCCGCATATCATCCGTTCCTGGTTTAAAAGCTAACCCCCATAATCCAAAAGTCATCCCAGATAAATCTTCTCCAAATCGTTTTACAATTTTATGAGCAATCACTAATTTTTGAGCATTATTAACCTTTTCTACAGACTCAATTAAATTGGCTTTATACCCATTTTCTTTTGCTATTTTCTTTAACGCTTTTACATCTTTTGGAAAACAAGACCCTCCATATCCAGCACCGGGATAAATAAAACTATAACCAATTCTTTGGTCTGATCCAATACCTATCCTAACCATATTAGCATCGGCACCAACTCTTTCGCAAATATTAGCAATCTCATTCATAAAAGAAATCTTTGTAGCCAACATTGCATTTGCTGCATATTTAGTCATTTCTGCAGAACGAATATCCATGGTTATAAAACGATCATGTGTTCTAAAAAAAGGTGAATACAATTGCTTCATTAACTCAAAAGCATAGTCTGAATCTGCTCCTATAACAACCCTATCAGGCTTCATAAAATCAGCTATAGCTGCTCCTTCTTTTAAAAATTCAGGATTAGAAACCACATCAAAATCTATATCAACTCCTCTAGCATCTAATTCCTTTTGTATAGTAAGCTTTACTTTATCAGCCGTTCCAACTGGCACTGTAGACTTATCTACAATCACCAATCTTTTTTCCATGTTCTTTCCTATAGATTTAGCAACCGCTAAAACATATTGCAAATCTGCCGACCCATCATCGCCCATAGGGGTTCCTACTGCTATAAAAACAATCTCAGCATCATTAATAGCTAGGGCTAAGTTTGTTGTAAAGAACAAGTTGTTGTTTTTTACATTATTAAAAACCATTTGCTCTAAACCGGGTTCAAAAATAGGGAGGATCCCTTTTTCTAATTTTTGAATCTTAGTTTGATCTACATCTACACAGGTTACTTTGTTTCCCATTTCCGAAAAACAAGTTCCTGACACCAAGCCTACATAACCAGATCCTATGACTGCTATATTCATATAAGTCTATTCTTATTTCTTAAAAACCACTACTACAAAAATAATTTTTTCCTTTTCTAAAGTACTGATACATTCATTAATTCAACTGAAACAACCATACACTCTTCTATATTATCAAGAGCATAGGTAGTATTTATCTTATTGTTCTTTCTTTGCCAACAACCAAGAAGAAGACTGAATTTTATCTCCTAAACCATCTATCAACTGTATTCCTAATTCTCTACAAATAGGTGCTTCTGGAATAGAATTATTATTTTGATCTCCTCCGTTTGCAAAAGCTAATTCGTACAGGTCTCCGTAAGTTTTAAAAAGACTCTTAATGGATTCGCAAACAGTTCTATCTCGGTCTACAGAAATAATTGCTTTGTCTACAGATTTAATATTCTGAACAATAAACAATCTTTCCTCCTCTTTCTGAAATTCTTTAGAACCTTTTAACGCTCTCTGGAAATCACTGTTTACGATAACAAACAACTCATCTGCCAAAGCTTTTGCATTGATAAAATACTCTAAATGCCCCTTGTGAATTGGATTGAAATACCCCGAAACAATAATTGCTTTTTTCTTCATTTAATTTAACTTAACTTTTTTTTTACAAAAAACAAATTCCTAAAACATTAATTTTCCGGCTTAAATGTACAATATTAACTTGTAAACCTTTAAAATACTCCTGCCTTTTAAAACTGTGAATTTCATCAATTTTATTCAGATTACTGCAAAGAACATAAAATCAATTTAAACAAAAAAGTACATGCCTCTTCTTTTTTGTTTGCTTTTCCAACATCAATAGATTTGGATTTTTTCTTTATAAATTTAACCCCTCTGAAAATGATAAAATATTCGTGAAATTATTTTTAAACGACATTTTACATTCTCTTAGGTACATTGATAATTACACAAACACCCAATAAAAAGTTTGTTGGTAATTTATTCCGCAAAAATACATGATTATTTAGACAAAGAAAACTTATAAATAATAGTCCCAATTTGTTTAGAAGGCGCTTTATTATCTGCATTCCAAGTTGTTTTTAAGGCAGCTTCTTTAGCAGGTTTTAGCAAGCAAGGAGCTGTATTTGTAGACCCCTTTACACCAGCAACGGCATCAATTACCTCTCCATTTTTATCTACAGTAATTCTAACAACCACAATTCCTTCTTCTTGGCAATCTGGTTGCTTTTTAGGTTTTAACAAAGCTTTTCTTCCATTAAGGTTATAATTCCCACCAGAACCATTCCCTGTATTTCCATAATATTTATCAGAATCAGGATCCCCTTTCTCTTTCCCTTTTACACCTTCTATCTTGTCATCTCCCTCACCTTTCTCTTTTCCATCTGAAGCATTTCCCTTTAATAAATTATTTAATGCATCTTGGTTTTCTTTAGAAGGTTTTGGCTTTGGCTTAGGTTTTGGTTTTACTTTTTTTACAACTTCTTTAAGCGGCTTTTTTTTCTCTTTCTTTTTTTCAACAACAGGAACATCTTTTGAAGTATCATCTGTTATAATCTCTTCTTTAATAATTTCTTTTGGAGTTTCCTTTACCTCTTCTACCTGCTTTTCTTTTTCAATAATTTTAGGAGTAGAAATCTTTTTTGTTTTTTGAACAGGCGCTCCACTACCAATATTAGAATTCCCTAAATTTATAGCCAAACCATATTCTTCTGGAGGATCTAGGTACTTCATTCCGAAATTAAAAATCCAAAAAATGAAAAGCATCAAAATTACCGAAGTAATAACAGCAGATTTACGTTTATGTTTGGTGTTTAATATTTTCATAATTTACTTCCTAAGCTTTTAAGAAGCGCTATTTTACTTTCCGCCTTTTACAGCTAAAATCATTTTTATTTTATTTTTGTTTGCGATATCAATTACTTTCATCACATTTTTATAAGGTACATCTTTATCTCCTCTAATTACGATTGTTTTCTTTTTATCTGCTCCAATGCTTTTTAAAATTTCGCTTTCTAATTTTGAAGAACTTACTTTTCTTTTATCAATATAAAAAACGGACTTACTGGTTATAGTAACAGCTACAGATTTGCTGTTTTCTGTTTTTCCTCCAGCTTTAGGCAGCAAAACATCAATGGCACTTACTGTTACTAATGTTGATGTAAGCATAAAAAATATCAACAGTAAAAACACAATATCTGTCATTGAAGACATATTGAATGTTGGATCTACTTTATTTCTTCCGCGTAAATTCATACTAAGCCGGCTCGTTTAATAAGTCTAAAAACTCTACCGATTTTGCCTCCATTTGATATACAACCTTATCTGTTCTTACTACTAAATGATTATAGGTAACATAAGCAATAATCCCCACTATTAGACCAGCAACTGTTGTTGTCATTGCCGTATACAATCCGTCTGAAAGCATTTTAATATCAATTTGCCCACCAGCATTTGCTATTTCATGTATTGCAACAATCATTCCAATTACAGTTCCTAAAAAACCAATCATTGGAGCCACACCTGCAATAGTTGCCAGAACACTTACATTTTTTTCTAGCTGATACACCTCTAATTTACCTGCGGTTTCAATAGCGGTATTAATATCATCTAAGGGCTTACCTATTCTAGAAATTCCTTTACCTATTAAACGCGCCGTAGGTGTATTCTTACTATTACATAAAGCATTTGCAGACTCTAACTTACCATTAGAAACATAATCTTTAATCTGGTTCATAAAGTTCTTATCTTCTTTTGAGGCAGCTTTTATAGCAAAAAACCGTTCGAAATAGATGTATAATGCAACTGTAAGCAATACAAAAAGTAAAGCAATTATGATTTGCCCTCCTAAACCACCATCCATAATTAACTTATAAATAGAAAGTGTTTTCTCTTTAGGTACTACCTCTTCTAAAACTTCTTTATTTTCTTGAAAAAATGAAATCATTAAACCTTATTTTTAGTTCTTTATTAGTAACGAGTTTTCTTTTTTTAAATTGTTTTGTTTTATAAAAAGACTATTGATACCACAAAAAAATGTCATTTCAAATTACATTGAAATGACATTTTTTTATTCATTTTTTAGTTTTTAAAACAATGTTCTTGTGATCATAAATGTTGCAGAACCAACTACAAAACCTATTAAAGCTAACCAAGATATCTTTTTGAAATACCAGAAAAAATCTATTTTTTCCATCCCCATTGCTACCACTCCTGCAGCAGAACCTATGATTAACATAGAACCACCAGTACCTGCAGAAAAAGCAATAAAATGCCATAACTCATTATCTATAGGTTCAGAAAACATTCCTAAACTTGCTGCCACTAAAGGCACATTATCTATTACCGCAGAACCTACACCTAATAACATTACTACCAAATCAGAAACACCTGTTCTACCAGCTACATGAATTTCTGTTCCCATCATTGGTACAGACTCTTGTAAGGTAGAAGCAAAGTTAAATAATATCCCTAAAGATTCTAGAGCAGCAACTGCCATTAAAATCCCTAAGAAAAATAAAATACTTGGCATTTCAATTTTTGACAAAGAAGCGTGTACAGGACTATGATGTGCATTCGCTTCAGATTCATTATCGTAATCTGTTAAAGAGAATTTTGTACGACTGTATATTTCTGCAAAAGTAGCTACAACTGCTAAAGACAACATCATACCAACATAAGGAGGTAAATGTGTAATTGTTTTAAATATTGGCACAAAAACAATAGCTCCTAAACCTAAATACAACATTTTGGCACTGTGTGGACTCTGAGGTTTTTCTAGTTCTTCTTCAGAATCTATTTCACCTTTAAAAGCCGGTAAAAACGAAGCAATTAAAGTTGGTACCGCCATACACAATAATGAAGGTATTAATAGGTATTCAATTAATTTTAAAGTAGTTACTTTTTTACCAATCCAAAGCATGGTAGTAGTAACATCCCCAATTGGAGACCATGCACCACCAGCATTAGCCGCAATAATAATTAGACCCGCAAACCAAATTCTTTCTTCTCTCTTTTTTACTATTTTTTGAAGTATCGATATTAAAACAATTGTTGCTGTTAAATTATCAATAATTGCAGATAATAAAAACGCAAGTATCGAAAAAATCCATAAAATTTTAGATTTTTTCTTTGTTACAACATAGGATTTGATTGTTGAAAAACCATCAAAATAATCAATGATCTCTACAATAGTCATTGCACCTAAAAGAAAAACCAATATTTCTGCTGTTTTTCCTAAATGATGCAATAAGGTTTCTTCAACCAAATGTATTTTATCATCATGAACCAACGACCCAAAACCCTCGACCAAAGCATGCTTGCTCGAATCAAACCAAGTTGTAAAACTGTCAACACCTAAAGCTACAATAGCCCAACAAACTGCCATCATAATTAAGGCAGGAATTAGTTTGTCGAGTTTTAAGTTATGCTCTAATGTAATGGCTAAATACCCCATTACAAATACGATAATAATAATTGATTCCATATATAAATTAGTTTAAATTAGTTGTTTTAATGCAATTTCAAATGCAGTTGAACATATTTTTGTTTTAGAAGCACTTCTTCTAAATGTTTTTTGCAAAGCTTTCTTTATAATAGTAGATGTATCATTAAATATTGCTTTGTCTTGCATTGGCAGATCTATTTTAGATTCCATTAAGTAGGCAAATACTCTGGCAATTCCACAATTTGAAATAAAATCGGGTAATAAACTTAAATGATTATCTGTATATTCCATGATAGGTCCAAAGAAAATTTCTTTATCTGCAAACGGAACATTTGCTCCAGGAGAAATTACCTCTAAACCACTATCGATCATTTTTTGAACTTGATCTTGAGAAACCAGTCTTGAAGCAGCTGCAGGAACAAAAATTTCTGCTGGTAAACTCCAAATTTTACTATTAATTTCGTCAAAGGAAATCATTTTATCAGCAACCAATTTATTTCCATCTTTAGATAAAAATAGGTTCGTCATTTCCTCCATAGAAAATCCTTCTTCCTGTATCAATCCACCATCTCTATCAATAATACCCACTACTTTAGCACCTAATTGCGTTAAATAATAAGCGGCCGCAGAGCCCACATTTCCAAACCCTTGCACAATGGCTCTTTTACCAACGATGTTTCCACCATAGATATCATAATAATGTTTTACTGCTTCTGCAACACCATAACCCGTTAACATGTCTGCTACGGTATATTTTCTAGATAGATCCGGAGAAAATTGTTTATCTTCTATAACTTTAATAACACCTAGCCTTAACTGACCGATTCTATTAATTTTATCTGCTTCTGTTGGTTTAAAATGACCATTAAATATCCCTTCTTGAGGATGCCAAACTCCACAACTTTCCGTAATTGGAATTACATCTTTATCTGCATCAACATTTAAATCTCCACCAGTTCCATAATAATGTTTTAACAAAGGTGTTACTGCCTTATACCAACGCTCTAAAACCCCTCTTTTTCTTGGGTCATTTGGATCAAAATTTATTCCCGATTTGGCACCTCCAATAGCTGGCCCAGAAACGGTAAATTTAACTTCCATCGTCTTTGCAAGTGATAAAACTTCATTCATGTTTAATCCTTTACGCATTCTTGTACCACCTCCTGCAGCACCTCCTCTTAAAGAATTTATGACAGTCCAACCTTCTGCATCTGTTTCTTGGTCTTTCCAATGAAAAACGATTTCTGGTTGTTTATTTTCGTATATTTTTAGTAATTCTTTCATTTTTAGCTTTATAATGTTCAACTTTGTTTTTAAGTATTCTTCTTCGCAATTCGCCGTTTTATTCGTCTATAAAAAAGTTAAAGTTGATTCATTATATAAAATGCTTTTAATTAGTTTCTTTTGTTACTAACAAATTTACTCCAAAAAAATGAAGAGCCAAATGATTTGCTTTAAATTTCTTTAGGGTAAAAAACCTCTCCAGACGAATGATCTTTACTTGCCCCTGTTACACTTTTTAAACAATTAATCTGATTATCAACACGTAACAATCCTAAAAAAGCAAAAATTAAAGCTTCTTTAAAATCAATTAATTTTTTAGAAGGAATGATAAGTTTAACATTTTTTTTATTTTTTACTTGAGCAATCAGATATTCATTAAAAGCTCCACCACCTGTTACCAAAACTTTGGCATTTTCTGGAAACACATCTGCAATAGCCCAAGCAATATGATCTGTAAAGGTTCTTAACACATCTTCGGGCTTTCTTTTTACCAACTCAATTCTTGGAAAAACTTCTTCCTGAACCCATTCTAATCCTAAAGATTTTGGCGGCTTCTCTTTATAATATAATAAGGAACGTAATTCCGTATCTAAATTCAATAAATAGTTTCCAGAAGCAGCAATCTTACCCCTATCATCATAATTGAAACCTAATTGCTGTGCATACTTATTTAATACAATATTAACAGGACAAATATCGTATGCAATTCTTTCTTCTCCTTTTTGATAAGAAACATTGGCAAACCCTCCAAGATTTAAACAATAATCATATTGAGAAAACAACAATTTATCTCCAATCGGAACCAAAGGAGCCCCCTGACCACCAAGTTTAACATCTTGAGTTCTAAAGTCACAAACTACTTTTTGTTTTGTTAAGTTTGCTATGATTTGACCATTACCTACTTGAAGTGTAATTCCATTTTCTGGCTGATGTAAAACAGTATGTCCATGTGAAGCTATAAAATCAATGTTATCAATTTTAAATTCAGCAATAAAATCATTTATTTTTTCTCCTAATAAAACACCGTAATCTACATCTAAATCTTGTAATTTATCTTCTGAAAATGAAATTGCAGTTTGCAACTTATCTTTCCACAGATCTGAATAAGCAATAGTTTTTGCTTCTAAAATTTTAAAATTTGAAACATTATTTTCATCAAATTTTACATACACAAAATCAATTCCATCTAAAGATGTACCCGACATCACTCCTATTGAAAACACTTCATTTTTAATCATGCCCGTAAAAATAATAAAACTCTATTCAAAATATGTTACGAAATCGATATCTTTGCAATCAAAAAATAAGAATACACCAAAAATATACAAATGGATTTTAGTTTAACAGATGAGCACTTAATGATTAGAGATGCTGCAAGAGATTTTGCGCAAACCGAATTATTACCTGGCGTTATAGAAAGAGACAACAAGCAAGAGTTTCCTAATGAATTGGTAAGAAAAATGGGAGATTTAGGGTTTTTAGGTATTATGGTTGACCCAAAATATGGAGGAAGCGGAATGGATGCTATTTCTTACGTGTTAATTATGGAAGAACTTTCTAAAATTGATGC
This sequence comes from Polaribacter marinus, assembly GCF_022662535.1. GTDB lineage: Bacteria > Bacteroidota > Bacteroidia > Flavobacteriales > Flavobacteriaceae > Polaribacter > Polaribacter marinus. Next base: position 11,074 of record NZ_JAKQYM010000017.1, on the reverse strand, counting down.
CTCTGCCTCTGTTATGGTTTCTGTAAACAATTCTTTAGTTTGCTATGGTTTAGAAGCTTATGGTTCTGAAGAACAAAAGCAAAAATATTTAACAAAATTAGCTACAGGAGAAAACCTTGGTGCATTTTGCTTAAGTGAACCAGAAGCAGGCTCTGACGCAACATCACAAGCAACAACTGCAGAAGACAAAGGAGATCACTACATTATCAACGGTACAAAAAACTGGATTACTAACGGAGGACGTGCTGATGTATACTTAGTTATTGCTCAAACCGATAGAGAAAAAGGGCACAGAGGTATTAATGCTTTTATTGTAGAAAAAGGAACCGAAGGTTTCCACATAGGGCCTAAAGAAGATAAATTAGGAATTCGTGGTTCAGACACCCATACTTTGCAATTTAACGATGTAAAAGTACCTAAAGAAAATAGAATTGGCGAAGATGGATTTGGCTTTAAATTTGCCATGAAAACACTTTCTGGAGGTAGAATTGGTATTGCTTCTCAAGCTTTAGGAATCGCTTCTGGTGCTTACGAATTAGCTTTAAAATACTCTAAAGAACGCAAAGCTTTTGGAACAGAAATCTGTAATCATCAAGCAATTGCCTTTAAATTAGCTGACATGCACACCGAAATTGAAGCCGCAAGAATGCTAGTAATGAAAGCTGCATGGGACAAAGATCAAGGTAATAATTACGATATGTCTGGTGCCATGGCTAAATTATACGCATCTAAAGTTGCCATGGAACAAACTGTAGAAGCTGTACAAATTCACGGTGGAAACGGTTTTGTAAAAGATTACCATGTAGAACGTTTAATGCGTGATGCGAAAATTACACAGATTTACGAAGGAACATCTGAGATTCAAAAAATTGTAATTTCTAGAGGAATTATCAAAGGATAAATAACAACTTACATACAAAATATAAAAATCCATCTTTTCAATAGGTGGATTTTTATTTTATAACCCTTTCAGGGCAGACTTACTTTCCAACTACAGCTCTAATTCAATATCATACAACTGCAAACCAGAAGATGGTGCATTATTTCTCAAAAATTTACGATCATTATCTTCTTTTAAAGAATCTTGAATAAATCGCAAATCTAAATTTCCTTTTCCTACTTCAAACAAAGTTGCCATCATTAAACGTATTTGATACCTTAAAAACCCCTTTCCTCTTACCTTAAGTATATATGATTTTTCAGGGAAAAAGTTAGCTATCAGTATCTCATTCTCTACAATTTCACAAGAATCAATCACTCTTTTGAAAATAGTATGCTCGGAAGGTTTTGTACAATATTTATGAAAATAATGCTCTCCTTCAAAAAGTTTTGCCGCTTTTTTCATTAAATCAACATCTAAATTTCTGCCAACATTTACCATAAAAGGAGCAGCAAAAGGATGATTTTTTTCGCCAAAAGAAAAGTAATAATGATATTCTTTAATCTTAGGAGAGTTTATAAGATTAAAACCTCCATCAACTCCTTGTATAGAAATCGCTTTAAAATCGGAAGGAAAATTAGAATTTAACAACTCCATAAAAGACACCTCATCAACAACAATATCAGTAAACAACTGAAGGTAGTAAGAGTTCGCCGAAACTTTTGCATCGGTTCTTCCTACACCAATTGTTTTATACCGAACATCTTCAAAGACAAATGATAAGGTTTTATCAACCATATCATGTAACGTTTTTGCATTTGTTTGTTTTTGCCATCCAGAGAATCGAAATCCTAAAAACTGAATCTTAATTAGATAAGAAAATGAGTATTTCATAGTGTCAAAAATACAATAAAATCAACTTTTTTTTCAAAAAGTGCATTTTTATGAATATCCCAAAATTACGTATCATTTATTTTTAAACATAATATTTACCCCCTTATAATAATTAAAAAATACATTAATCTTAATTTACCCCCTATTTTTTTAAGGGTACATATCTTAAAAACATACTTTTCAAACACTAACCCTTATTTTAATTTATTTTTAATATATACATTTGACCTGTTAAACAAAATAAAAACAACTAAAAAAAAACATTATCATGAAAAAAATTATTTTTACTTTTTTACTAGCAAGTAGCTTAGTAATCACTGGTCAAGAAAAAGAAGACAAAGAAGATAAAGGAACCTTTACATTAAGTGGTAGTGTAGATGTATATCACAGTAGCAATCTAAAAAGCAATTCATTAGGTACTGTTGGTATATTATCTGATGTCCCTGCAAATGGATTTGGCTTAGGGATGATTAATACCATTTTTGCTTACGAAAAAGGAAAGGCAGGAGTAGTTGCAGACTTAGCCTACGGACCAAGAGCAAATGCTGCAAATGCATATCAAGGTGCTATCAATCAATTATATGCTTACTACAAAGCTTCCGATAAAGTAACATTAACTTTAGGACAGTTTAATACTTTTTATGGTTACGAAGTAATTTCTCCTTCGGGAAACTTTAACTATTCTGTTTCTTATTTATTTGGAGCTGGGCCTTTTTCTCATACAGGTCTAAAAATAGATTATGCAGCATCAGAAGATTTATCATTTATGCTAGCAGTTACAAATCCACATGCAATAATTACGGGTTCAAATCCAACTAATAACTATCAATTAGGTTTTCAAACAGGTTATAAAGGGCAGTATTTTAATTTAGCATATGGCGCAGATGGATTTGGTTTTACAGATGTTTTGTACTTAGACTACACAGGTGGTTTTGATGCTACAGAATCTTTTTACATAGGAATCAATGCTGCATATTCTAAATCTAGTGATGCTGATGCAGGTTACCAAGGTGCTGCTTTGTACTTACAAAATAAGTTTTCCGAAAAATTCTCATTAGGTTTTAGACCAGAATTTTTCTCTTATACATCTGGTGCAGGAGATACAAATGTTTCTGCATTTACTCTTTCGGGAAACTTTTCTTTAACAGAAAGTTTAAAAATAATACCTGAAGTAAGATATGACACTTCTAAAGATATGATTATCCCAGGTTTCCCTGCAGATGACAGCATGACTGGTGCAACTATTGCTGCTGTTTACACTTTCTAAAAACACTAACTAAAACTAAAAAATATGAGTTTATTTTTAACATTAACACAAGATGCAACCGCAACTGTAGACGTTGCTACTGAAGTTGCAAAAATTAAAGGAGACATGGGAATGCTTTGGATGCTAATTGCTGGTATCTTAGTATTTCTTATGCAAGCTGGATTCACTTTAGTAGAATCTGGAATGACAAGATCTAAAAATGCAGTGAATATTGCGATGAAAAACCTTTTAGACATTTGTGTAGGTTCTATTACTTATTGGTTTGTAGGATATTCATTAATGTACGGAGACACAAGTAATGGATGGTTTTTCTGGGGAGGTTTAATGCAAGGTGAAGGAGCTGATTTATTTTTCCAAACAATGTTTGCAGCAACAGCAGCAACAATTGTATCAGGAGCTATTGCTGGTAGAACAAAATACAGTACTTATATAATTTTCTCTCTTGTAATGACAGCAGTAATTTATCCAATATCAGGAGGATGGCAATGGCAAGGAGAAGGCTGGTTAACTAAATTAGGGTTTATTGACTTTGCCGGTTCCTCTATTGTTCATTCTGTTGGTGGTTGGGCTGCATTAGTAGCTGCATTCTTAGTAGGTCCTAGAATTGGAAAATATGTAGACGGTAAAGTTTTACCTATTCCTGGACATAACCAAGTACTAGCAACTTTAGGGGTATTTATCCTTTGGTTTGGTTGGTTTGGTTTTAATGGGGGGTCTCAATTAGCTTGGGGTGGTGACGATGCTATTGCTGCTTCAAACGTAGTATTAATTACAAACTTAGCTGCAGCAGCAGGAGGATTAGGTGCTTTAATTACAACTTGGATTTGGTACGGAAAACCAAACTTAGCACAAACTTTAAACGGAGCATTAGCTGGATTAGTAAGTATTACAGCAGGTTGCGGAAATATGACTACAGGGGGAGCTATATTAGCGGGACTCATTGGTGGAGTTATAGTAGTTTTTTCTATAGAATTTATTGAAAAGAAATTAAAAATCGATGATGCTATCGGTGCCGCCTCTGTTCATGGTGTTGCTGGTGCATGGGGTACTTTAGTTATTGGACTATGGGGTGTAGACGGAGATAAAGCAATTGGATTGTTTAATGGTGGAGGAGCTTCTCAATTAGGAACACAAGCAATTGGAGTTTTAGCTTATGCTGTTTGGGCAATAGCTTTATCTTTTATTGTGTTAGGTATATTAAAAGCTACAATAGGATTAAGAGTTACAAAAGAAGTAGAAATAGAAGGCTTAGATATTTCTGAACATGGTTCTATTGCTTACCCTGGTAAAAGACAAAGAGAATTTGATGATAACTAAAGTTATAATAAATTTTAATTCAAAAAAATCACACAACTTTTATGTTGTGTGATTTTTTGTAAAAATAAATAAACATTAAAAAAATATGAAAAAAATTGAGGCCATAATTAGAGCATCAAAATTTAACGAATTAAGGAAAGCATTACACGAAGTAGATGTAAACTATTTTTCTTATTGGGATGTAACTACTTTAGGTAATAAAAACGAAAATAAATCTCACTCATCAGAAGATTACAACGACAATAATAATCAAAAAAAACACCTTTCTATAGTTGTAAATGATGCTTTTGAAGAGGTTACAATTAAAACAATCTTAAGTATCGCATCTACAAAAAATGAAGGCGATGGTAAAATTTTTGTTTCAGAAATCAACCAAGCCTATTTAATTAGTTCTGGTAAAAAAGGTGAAGAAACACTTAATTATATATAATACAAACACCATTCCTTCTTATTTTATACAAAAAATTCTACTTTTTAAGAATATAACAATTCTAAAGACTTAAATTATTAATATTACATTTTAAATACCTTTTTTTTATTTTCACTACAAAAATAATATTAAAAACCACAAATCGTTAAATTATTTTTAACAAAATACTTAGTTTAGCGAATATTATTCAGTAGAAAATGAAAAAACAAGGACTTTATTTACCAGAATTTGAACACGATAATTGTGGAGCAGGATTTATATGTAGTTTAACAGGAAAACGTTCTAATGATATTATTCATAAAGCATTAGAAATACTTGTAAAACTAGAACATAGAGGTGCTGTAAGTTCCGATGGAAGAACAGGAGATGGGGCTGGTATTTTAATTGATATTCCACATAAATTTTTTAAAATATTTTGTGAGTTTACATTACCCAAAGCTGGTGAATATGCAGTTAGCAACGTTTTTCTTCCTCAAAAAGAAAACCAAAGAACATATTGTATAGCTATTTTTGAAGAAGAAATAAAAAAACAAGGTTTACAAATTTTAGGTTGGAGAGATGTTCCTGTAAATAGCAAAGTATTAGGTAAGATTGCAAAAAATACTGAACCTTTTGTTAAGCAAGTTTTTATAGGAAAAACAAAAAAAAAGCAATCAGATTTTAATTTTAATTTAAAACTTTTTGCAGCTCGTAAAATTGCAGAACACACCATTTACAACTCTAAATTATCTGAAGCTAAATTCTTTTATATTCCCAGTTTATCCACAAAAATCATCATTTATAAAGGGCTTTTAATGCCTGAACATATCAATCAATATTACCTAGATTTATACAATGCTGCTTTAGACACAAGATTAGCTTTGGTACATCAACGTTTTTCAACAAATACTTTTCCTACTTGGGACTTAGCACAACCTTTCAGATATATTTGCCATAATGGAGAAATCAATACTGTTAGAGGAAATGTTTCTAGAATGTTTTCGCGAGAAGAAATCATGCAAAGTGATTGGTTTGGAGATGATATTAAAAAAATTATTCCAACTGTATTAAAAGGAAAATCAGATTCTGCAACCCTAGATATGGTTGTTGAATTGCTATTAATGACAGGGCGTTCTCTACCAGAAGCAATGATGATGTTAGTTCCAGAAGCTTGGGAAAAAAACCCAAATATGTCGGATGCTAAAAAAGCTTTTTATGAATTCAATTCTTGCTTAATGGAACCTTGGGATGGACCAGCTTCAATACCTTTTACAGATGGTAATTTTATTGGTGCTGTTTTAGATAGAAATGGCTTAAGACCATCAAGATACACTGTTACAAAAAAAGGAAATGTTATTATGTCTTCGGAAACGGGTGTTGTAGATATTAAACCAGAAAATGTTGAATTTCACGGTCGTTTAGAACCTGGAAAAATGTTTTTGGTAGACATGACAGAAGGTCGAATTGTAAATGATGAAGAAATAAAAGAACAAATTGCAGCTAAGCATCCATATAGAAAATGGCTAAATCAAAACTTAGTGCATTTAAAAGATTTATCCGCAAAAAAAGGTCATATTAAATATAATGAAATTGAACTAAAAAAGAGAGAAATTGTTTTTGGATATACACAAGAAGACTTAAACACTATTATCAAACCAATGGCACAAGGTGGTAAAGAACCTATTGGCTCTATGGGAAGTGATACTCCTATTGCAATTCTTTCTGAAAGACCTCAATTAATTTATAATTATTTTAAACAACTTTTTGCACAGGTTACCAATCCACCTTTAGATGGAATTAGAGAAGAATTAATTACAGATATTAGTTTAACTCTTGGTAGCGATGTAAATATTTTTGATATAAATGCTGAACATTGTAAGAAATTAAAAATTCAAAACCCAGTAATATCTAAACACGATTTAGATAAAATTAGAGATTACGATTCCAATCCGGATTTTAAAATTGAATCAATTTCTATGTTATATGAAGTCAATAGAGGTTTAAACGAACTTGAGGTTGCTTTAGAAAACTTAGTTACAAAAGCATCAAAAGCTATTGATAATGGGGCAAATATTATCATTCTATCAGATAGATATGTTGATGAAAATCATGCTCCAATTCCTGCGCTTTTAGCATGTTCATATTTAAATCACGCATTACACAAATTAAAAAAACGCTCTAGAATTAGCTTGATTATTGAATCTGCAGAACCTAGAGAAGTACATCATTTTGCTTTATTATTTGGTTTTGGAGCAAGTGCCGTAAACCCATATATAGTAAATGAAATTGTAGAAAAGCAAGTTTTAACTGGAGAAATTACAGAACTAGAATACTTGACGGCAATTAAAAATTACAATAAAGCTGTTGGAAAAGGAATTTTAAAAGTAATGAATAAAATAGGTATCTCTACATTAAACTCCTATAGAGGTTCACAGCTTTTTGAATGTATTGGGATAAATACCGTTACAGTAGAAAAGTATTTTCCAAATACACCAACAAGAATTCAAGGTATTGGTTTAAGAGAAATTGAGCAAGAAATTGTGAAACGTCACAAAAAAGCATTTACAAAAAATATAGAACCTAATATTGAAATTGGAGGAGATTACAGGTGGAGACGTGGACAAGAAAAACACATGTTCAACCCGTTAACTGTTGCCAAATTACAAGAATCTGTTCGCACAAATAAAGCTTCAACTTTTAAAGAATATTCTGAACTAGTTAATAATCAATCTAAAAGTTTAATGACGATTAGAGGATTATTTGAATTTGATCAGTTTGACCCAATTCCTTTAGATGAGGTAGAACCTTGGACAGAAATTGTAAAACGTTTTAAAACTGGTGCCATGTCTTATGGTTCTATCAGTAAAGAAGCACATGAAAATCTAGCTGTGGCAATGAATAGAATTGGAGGTAAATCTAATTCTGGTGAAGGAGGAGAAGACCAAGAAAGATTTTATAAAAGTTCTAAAGGCGATTGGAAAAACTCTGCAATAAAACAAGTTGCTTCTGGTAGGTTTGGTGTTACTTCTAATTATTTAACTAGCGCAAGTGAAATACAAATAAAAATTGCTCAAGGTGCTAAACCTGGTGAAGGTGGACAATTACCCGGACCAAAAGTAAATAGAGAAATCGCTAAAACAAGAAACTCTACACCTTATGTCGGTTTAATATCTCCACCACCACATCATGATATATATTCTATTGAAGATTTATCACAATTAATTTACGATGTAAAATCGGCAAATAGAACAGCAAGAATTAATGTAAAACTAGTATCAGAAATTGGTGTAGGTACAGTAGCAGCAGGGGTAGCAAAAGCAAAAGCTGATGTTATTTTAATAGCTGGATTTGATGGAGGAACAGGAGCAACACCATTAACCTCACAAAAACATGCAGGATTACCTTGGGAACTAGGAATTGCTGAAGCACAACAAACTTTAGTAATGAACGATCTAAGAAACAGAATCGTTTTGGAATGCGACGGACAGTTAAAAACAGGAAGAGATGTAGCAATTGCTTGTCTTTTAGGTGCTGAAGAATTTGGTTTTGCAACAGCTCCTTTAGTTGCTTCTGGTTGTATCATGATGCGTGTTTGTCATTTAAATACTTGTCCTGTAGGAATTGCAACTCAAAACCCAGAATTGCGAAAGAAATTCAAAGGAAAGCCAGAGCACGTAGTTAACTACATGTATTTTGTAGCACAAGAATTGCGCGAAATAATGGCCAAACTAGGGTTTAGAACTATTAATGAAATGGTTGGACAATCTCAAAAATTAAATAGAAACAAAGCAATAGAACATTACAAAGCATCTGGTATAGATTTAACTCCTATCTTACATAAAGTAAAAGTTGATGACAATGTAAAATTATACAATACTTATTGTCAAGATCATAATTTAAATGTGCATTTAGACTTTAAAATAATTAAAAAAGCGCATCAAGCTTTATTTAGAAGACAAAAAACTCATTTAGAACTACCAATAACAAATATCGATAGAGCTGTTGGAGCAATACTAAGTAACGAAATTTCAAAAATTTACGGAGCTGAAGGTTTACCTGAAGATACTATAAATATAGATTTTAGTGGTTCTGCAGGACAAAGTTTTGGTGCATTTACAACAAAAGGAATAACCATGACTGTCCATGGAAACACAAACGATTATCTTGGTAAAGGACTCTCCGGAGGTAAACTAATTATAAAAGTACCAGAAAAATGTACTATAATTCCTGAGGATAACATTATTACAGGTAACGTAACTCTATATGGTGCAACTTCTGGAGAAGTGTACATCAATGGAAAAGCAGGAGAGCGTTTTTGTGTTAGAAACTCTGGTGCAAAAGCTGTTGTTGAAGGTATCGGTGATCATGGATGTGAATATATGACAGGAGGCATTTCTGTGATTTTAGGAAAAATAGGAAGAAACTTTGGAGCGGGAATGAGTGGTGGTATTGCATATATTTTAGACGAAGACGGAACATTCCAACAAAACTGTAATGCAGATGATTTAAATATCGATCTTATTACATGTGAAGAAGACAAACAGCAACTAAAACAATTAATTGAAAATCATATAAAAGCTACAGATAGTCCTTTAGCAAAAAGAATACTTAAAAATTGGAAAAATTATGTACCTAAATTTAAAAAAGTTTTACCAGAAGAATATAGAGTAGCATTAGAAAGATTAAAAAAAGAAGAATTACAAACAGCTTAACATGGGAAAAATAACAGGATTTTTAGAATTTAAGCGACAAGTAGAGGATTATAAATCTACTAAAGAACGTATTAAAAATTACAAAGAATTTACCATTCCTCTTAATGAAGAAAAATTAAAAGACCAAGGTGCTCGTTGTATGGATTGTGGAATTCCATTTTGCCATAGTGGTTGTCCTTTAGGGAATTTAATACCAGATTTTAATGATAAAGTCTACAAAGCAAAATGGAAAGAAGCTGCTGAAATCTTACTTTCAACAAATAATTTTCCAGAATTTACTGGTAGGCTTTGTCCTGCTCCTTGTGAAGAAGCATGTGTTTTAGGTATCAATGAAGATCCTGTAACCATTGAAAATATCGAAAAGAATATTATTGAAACTGCTTTTAAAGAAGGTTGGATAATTGCAAATCCACCAAAATTAAGAACTGATAAAAAAGTTGCTGTCATTGGTTCTGGACCATCAGGATTAGCAGCTGCACAACAATTAAACAGAGCGGGACATTTTGTAACGGTTTTTGAACGTGATGAAAAAATTGGTGGTTTATTAAGATACGGAATACCTGATTTTAAATTAGAAAAAAATATAATTGATAGGCGTATAAAAGTTCTAGAAGAAGAAGGAATTGTTTTCAAAATGAATGCACATGTAGGTAAAAATATAGATGCTTTAAAAATTAAAAAAGAATTTGATGCTATTGTACTATGTGGAGGAGCAACACAAAAAAGAAAGATACCTATTCCTGGTGCTGATTTAAAAGGAGTAACACAAGCTATGGATTTTTTAAAATTAAATAACCAGCAAGTAGATGGTCTAATTGATTTTAAAGATATCATTTCTGCAAAAAATAAGAATGTAATTGTAATTGGTGGTGGTGATACTGGTTCAGACTGTATAGGAACGTCTAATCGACATGGTGCTAAATCAATTTCGAATTTTGAAATTTTAACAAAACCTACTAAAGGAAGGCCTGCCAATCAACCTTGGCCTTATTGGCCTATGAAATTAAAAACCACTTCTTCGCATCAAGAAGGTGTCGAACGCTTTTTTAGCATTTCAACAAAAGAATTTATTGGAGATGAAAACGGAAATTTAACAGGGTTAAAAACTGTAAATGTAGAATGGATTTTTAAAGATGGAGAAAGACCTCAATTAAAAGAAATTCCTAATACAGAAAAAACTTGGTCAACGGATTTAGTTTTATTAGCATTAGGATTTACAGGATCAGAGAATACCTTGTCAAAAGAGTTTGGATTAGAGATGGATTTCAGGAATAATATTAAAGCTAGTACAAAAAATTACGCAACAAATATTCCAGGTATTTTCTCTGCAGGAGATATGAGACGCGGACAATCATTAATCGTATGGGCAATTTCAGAAGGAAGACAAGCAGCTTATCATGTTGATTCGTATTTAATGGGAACTTCCAACCTTCCTTTAAAAGACAACAATGACCTTCCTAAAATCTAAATAATCACTTTCTATTTATTAAAAAAGCCTGTAAATCTTATTTACAGGCTTTCACAATTAGAACAAAAATCAATTTGAATAAATTTTGTATAAAAAAAAATCCTCATATCGTAAGATATGAGGATTA
>NZ_JAKQYM010000016.1 GCF_022662535.1 Polaribacter marinus | reverse complement strand
TTTTCTTGTCCAAAAGTTATTGTCGAACATAAGATTATTATTAATGCTAGTATTTTTTTCATAATGTTTTACAACGTGTTTATATATGGTTTGTTGCGTGGTTTAAGCACCTAATTTAGTAAATAATTACTGACCAAGAAAATCCGCGAGGATTTTCGTAAGTAGGCAAGTAGCTAGCAATAAATTATATATGGTGTTGTAGGTAGGCTTTATAATTCATTCCTATTTTTTTCGGCATATTTTCGATATAAATTTCTCATTGAACCATCTGGATAATTAGAAAATTCAGAATCTAATTCACTCATAAATCTTTCAGATTCTTCGTTTGAACTTTCAAAAAACCAAGTACCATTTTCAGGAAGTAATTCAATAGCTTTTTTTATTATTTCAGATGATTTAGACGCTCCAATTTCATTCAGCGATTTAATAACTTTTTCATTCTGTTCAGGAAACCATTCTTGTAAAAAAGTCAAAATACTATCTGCTTGACCTGCATTTTCCAAATTCATACATAAAAATAAATTCAGTTCAATTTCATTTAAAGAATTAGGTTCTTTTTCGTTCCTTTTTTGAAGGATTTCAAATAATGCAATTGAAAAGTCAGAATTGTCTTTTAAAGAAAATAGACTTTCAATATCTTCATTTTCAACAATTTTATCTCGTATAATTAATTCGTTTTTTATTTCCTCTGTCATCCAAGAAAGTCCAGAATAAGAATCTTTTTTCATAGTTCGAATTTCATTGATTTATTTCGGTTTTAGCTTACCTACAACGTGTTTGTATATGGTTTGTTGCGTGGTTTAAGCACCTAATTTAGTAAATAAATACCGACCAAGAAAGTCCGCGAGGACTTTCGTAAGTAGGCGAGAAGCCAGCAATAAATTATATACGGTGTTAGCCATAGTTTTTTTAAAATTCAGTTCGAGAGTTTCCATCAGTCATAAAATCAAATTTTTCATAAAACTCTGGACTATTTAAAATTTTCTTTAGGTCACTTTTTGAATTTTTATTTCTTATCAGTATTTCAAAATCATATTTTTTTCCTGACTTTTCTGTTATAGTCAAGTAGTTTTTGTTTCCGAAAATCGAGTGAGTTGTCCAACTTCCATAATCCATATATTTCAGATAAATATTTTCAAGTTCATTCAGAGTAACACTTTTACTTTCGTCGTTCTCGTTAAATTCAATTCTTTCTGTTGAAATTTTTAGTTTTCCGATTTTTTTCGGTTTGATAAAAGACTGTCCGAATAGAAAATAAATTCCTGATACATAAATTGCAAGAGCAAAATATTTCAAATATATGTTTTGACTTTCTTTGTCATACATAAAAATGTAAAATCCTGAAATCATATAAAGAATGATAAATACAATCATAAAGATTTTATTGAATCCCTTTGTTTTTACTATTTCAGTTTCAAATTCTGCTGTCATTTTTCTTTAATTATGGCTAACGTGTTTGTACAAGATTTTTTGCGGCGGTTAAGCAGCTAATTTAATAAATAATAACAGACAAAGAAAGTCCGAGAGGACTTTCGTAAGTAAGCCTAAATAAAGCAATTAATTTTGTACGGTGTTGGCAAATCGTTTTTATTCAATTATTTATTCAAATTATAATTAAATGTCAAAAAATATAAATCAATTAAAATTATATAAAACACTATTCCTAATTAGTGTTATTTGGGTTTGGATTCTCCTTTTTTATTCAATTTACTTAAAGAGTCAATTAAATACTTGTTCAATTTCTTTAATTCAGAATTTTCAGATTGAGAATTTTCAAACTTATTTTTCAGTAGATAATAATCTTTGTTTAAAGATTCATATTTATTATTCTGATACTGTTCAACAAGAAAATAAATTCCACCAAATAAAATCGGTGTAAAAATGGCAAGAATAGCAATCTTATTAGTCGTTGAAAATTTATTCCACCAAGTTATAAAAGGCACTATTTTTTCAACAACATTCCATTCATTTTTTTTGTATTCCTCCAGTTTTTTAGAAGGAATTGTTTCTCTAAAAGTTACAAAATCCCCAGATTTAGTATTGGCGTATTTTTCAACTTTGTATTTAATCATATCTATTTTGGGTGTGATTGGTAAATGTTTGCCAACGTTTATGTATAAGAATAGTTGCGGGTTTGTATGCGAGGATTTTCCGAAGGAAAATCAGACGTTACAAACACGCAACGACCTTTGATTAAGCACTAAACCGCAATTGTTTTTATACGGTGTTGGCAATAGTATTTATTTTGTTCCGATTGGGTCATATGGAATTCCAAAAACCCCCTTTTTTAAATTCAATTTAATTTCTTGATTTTTTTCGACTTCGTCATAGATTTTTTTGTTTAATTTTATTTTTTCTGTTTGTCCATATTCTGTTTTATTTGGGATTCTTCCCCAAACATAATTGTCATTATTGCCGTAAAGGTCTTTAACAGAAATAATAAAAGGCTCATTATATTGTCCGTTTTCTGAAAGTCGATTCAGTTTAAGTCCTGAAGTTAATATTATTGAAGCAGTCATAGGGAAAATTAGAAAAGACATAATTCCGATATAGAAGATATGGTCAATTTTTTTCCATTTTCCACCTGCGAGATTTTCTTCAAATACAATAAAGAACGCAATAACAATTGAGATAAGAATTGAGACGATGAAAAGCGAGTCTTTTAAATCATTAATATCACTTTTGAGGTAATTTTCAGATTCACTATGGATTAAGTTATATTCACATAGCCAATAGATTCCCAAGAATAGAATTCCAATTATTATTCTGTATAGTCTTTTCATATTATTGCCAACGTGTTTGTGTAATGAAAGTTGCGATTTTTGTGAACGGCTATTTTCCGTAGGAAAATTGAAGTGAGCAAAAATGCAACAGCTTTTAGTTAAACACTAATTTAGCAATTTTTACTACACGGTGTTGGCAACTGTTATTTTATTTTTTCACTCCTTTCATTCCGCCATATTTGTCAAAAATTCGTTCTAATTGTTCAATAGGTTTTTCAAAATAAGATTGGTCACTATTGAAATCAAATTCCAGTATATTATCAGTTCCTAAATTCTCTTGATATTTTCCGGAAATTTCAATCTTTCCTATTTCATATTTTACATTCAATTCCAGATTGTTCTCATAAGAGTCAAATTCCGCATTTCCATTCAGTTCGGTCTGACAGATTTTTAGTTTTTCATAAAATTTGAATAATTCGCCAGTAGAAGTATAAAAACTACTTTTCACTAAATAAGAACCAACTTTAATTTCAATTCCAGCAACACATTCATATCCACCTTTGAAACAAGTTTCATTCGGGAATCCAAAAGTTTTTTCAATTCCAACAGTTATAATTCCGTTGTCTCCTTTTAGTTCAAATTCTTCCATTATTTATTTTGAGTGCGTTCCCGCTAATTGTTGCCAACGTTGTTGTATATGGTTTGTTGCGTATTTCAAGCAACTAATTTAGTAAATAATTACCGACCAAGAAAGTCCGCGAGGACTTTCGTAAGTAGGCGAGAAGCCAGCAATAAATTATATACGGTGTTGGCAAACGTATTTTATTTTCCATACATTTTGTTTAATGCATCTATTTTCTCTCCTAAAATATCTGATTTTTTCGAAAATGAGTTGTTTTCTATTTCATATTTAGAAGTGAAGTTCGTAATTACTAATGATGTAATTCTTGAACATAATATTATTACAGTTGAAATAGAATTACTAATTTGTTCAGTGTTTTGAATAGCGGAATTCAATTGTCTGATACTTATGTATTCAGAATGGATATGATTTGAATACAGTGAGTGTGTTTTTGATAAATCACCTATTTTAATCATATCATAAATTTCATCTGGTTTTTTTAGCCTTGCATAACGAGGTTTAGTATATTTTGTTTTCTCTTTTTTTGATGCTAATTTAAATTCAGATAGATTTCGCAGTTTTTTGAGTTCTTCAGCGAGTTCATTTCTCATTTTTGCAACTGGTTCAAATTTTTTAGAATGTTTGCTTGTTAAAGAAATTTGTTGATTCAGTCCTTGTATTTTGTAAATGCTAATTCTCAACTCTTGCGATATTTCAAATTCCAAGAAAAAAAGATAACTCAAATTTACAAATGTTTCAATTTGCAATCTTGCGATAGAGTAAACAGCCGTCAAATCATCCATCATCAATTCATTTTCTCTTATTTTGATGTATGAGCCTTTTGAAAGAGTTGCTATGCTTAAATTATGTTTAATTATTTGAATCAATAACTTTTCAAGAAGTCCAGCATTTTCGAATTTAATTCCTAAATCAAATAAGTCTTGAGTACAATCTGCTAAAAGAGAGTTCAATTCAATTAAGATGCTTCTCTGATTTTCCAGAGACATATCAATTAGTGATAATAAGGCTTTCAATCTTGAATTTGGTTCCGTCATTTATGTTTGCCAACGTTGTTGTGTTATGGAAAGTTGCGATTTTGTGAACGAGGAATTTCCAGCGGAAATTCAGAAGTTTGCAAAAGAGCAACAAGTTTTAGTTTATGCTAAATATAGCAATTTTTTATACACGGGGTTGTACACAGTTTTTTATTTCAGACTTTAAATATTCATATTGTTTTACAAATTGAAATTTATCTTTAAATATTTTTTCATATTTTTTCAATTCGGTTTTTGCTTTCTCACATTCGTTTTGTTTTAGATAAACAAGCACTAAATTATAATATGCAATTTCTGTTAATTTCAAATTATTACTTTTAGATATTACATATTCCAATAAACTTAAACTTTTATTATAATTTTCAGTTTGATAAGATACAATTCCAATATTAAGAGCAGAATTTAAATATAATGAATCTGATACAAGTAATGATTTTTCATAATATTTTATAGACTCTTCATATTCATTTTGAAACTTTTTGACATTCCCCAAATTGTTCAGAATTATAGAATTATTTGGTTCTATTTTCAGAGCGTTTAAAAAGATTTTTTCGGCTTTTTTATATTCGTTTTTTTTCGAAAGCTCAATTCCTTCTGAATTCAATTTTTCAGACTTTTTAGTTTCAAATTTTTCTCCGGTAATATATAAATCAATATTTCCTTTTTTGTTTTTTAAATTGTTCTTTTCGTTCGAATTATTTTCAGATTTACATGAAATTAATACTGAAAATAAAATAACAATTAAATAAAATTTCATTCTATAATTCTGGTTTTTAATTGTGTACAACGTGTTTGTGTATGATTAGTTGCGTGGTTAAGCAACTAAGTTAGCAAATAAATCACAGATAGAATATTCCGCAGGAATGTTCGTAAGTAGGCAGTGACCAAGCAATTAATTATACACGGTGTTGTAAAACGTTTTTATTTATCAAACAAACCACGAGCAGATAATACTCCATTTTTTTTATCGTTAAATAAACTTTCAATGCTTTCTCCATTCAAACCTTGCCAAGTTCCGTTTTTTGTTTTTTCTACTGGGTCAAATTGATATTTTTGGTGATAATAACTTCCATCTTCTTTATCAAGAGAAATATATAAAATTACGTACTTGTAATTTTTAAATTTTGCAATTCCATAATGGTCATAAGCTACAAAATCAATAGTTTTCGTTTTTAATTCATTAAACACATTTTTTTCGATTCTATATTTGCATTTGAATGCATAGTCCATAATATAGGGTGTAGACTTAAATACTTTTCCAAACACAGTATCCGTTACAACTTCAGTGTTATTCTCATTTGGGTCAAATTCCAATACAGATATTTTTTTTCCGATAAACGCATAAAGATTTACAGAATCATCAGATATTTTAAATTCAGATTCATAGCTTATTTTAGTCGATTTACAACTAATCAGCAGTATAAAAAAACCAAAAATTAGAATGAGGCGATTCATTGGTCAAATGTTTTACAACGTTGTTGTATAAGAAAAGTTGCGTTTTTGTCAGCGAGGAATTTCAGAATGAAATTCAGAAGTTGGCAAAAATGCAACTGTCTTTAATTAAGCACTAAAATAGCAATTTTTTTTATACGGTGTTAGCAAATGCGTTTTCTAATTTTTTCCATTTTTTATAATTTCATTTTCTATTTAATAACCATAAAAAATAAAAATTCCGAATTTATGTTTTTCGAAATTTCACAAATTTACTAATTTAAAATTCCGAGTAAAAATCACGTGATTTTGGTTTTTCTCTTTTTTCAGAATTCCGAAAAATTTATAAATATATTCGAATAATTTTCCTGCAATTTTGATTTCAGAGTTTGAGTTAATTCCTTTTTTGGAAAAATCTGGAAACCCTCATACTTTACAAAGTTTAATTTGTGAGAGAGTGCTCCATTTTTTTCAGAATTCTGATTTATAAACTAAAAAAAAGCTAAAATTATATTTTAAAAACTTTCTTTTATTTGGCGCAATTCAGCAATTTTTAGTTTAAAATATTATCTTTGTTTAAAATAAATTGTTATGGGAATATTAGTATGGGTAAAGTGTCCTCGTTGTAAAGATTATAATTCCTTTTGGAATATTAGAATTTTCCGCTATCGATGTAAGTCTTGTAAACACGAATTTGATAAAGCTTCAGATTGGCTTGATAGATTTTAAGTCCTTATGTCTTTCTATGGGATTCAGCCAAGTTTTTGCTAACGTGTTTTTGTATGGAAATTTGCGTTTAAAATGAACGGCATTTTTCCGCAGGAAAAATAGCGTTTATAAGAAAGGACAAACTTTTGATTAAGCCAAATTTAGCAATTTTTTATACAAGGTGTTGCCTAAAGTTGTTTTTTGTTTTTCCGACTTTGTTATTATTTTCGAGATTTAACGTTCGAGTGATAATTCCGCCAATATTTTTAATTCCGTAATATTGGGAATTCAACATTTGAGTGGTTTTTCAAATTTTAATTAACGAGATCTTTCCGTTTTTTCAAATTTAGCATTTGAGTGATAATTCCACAAAGATTTTTATTCCGCAATAATTGGAAACTCAACATTTGAGTGGTTTCTTTTATTCTTGAAAAATGAGATTTCTCCGCCTTTTAAAATTTTGAGTTTAAGAGAATATTCTACAAACTTTATTTAAAGAATCTAAATGTTTTCAAACTTTTTAAATCTTTATTAAAAACTAAAATTTTCACTCGCGAGAGAGTGTCTAACATTTTAAATTCAGAAGTTTTATTGTTTTTTTTTCCAACGTTTTGATTGGTTTTTGGGCAATTTTTGGCAACGTTTATGTATAAGAATAGTTGGGGGTTTGTATGCGAGGATTTTCCGAAGGAAAATCAGACGTTACAAACACGCAACGACCTTTGATTAAGCACTAAACCGCAATTATTTTTATACGGTGTTACCCAACGTTTTTTATTTCACGTTTTTCTAATTCAGCTTCGAATTCGAGCCTTTTCTTTTTCGTAAATCTTCTTCCTTTATTGAATCTTGCGCTTTTTTCGTCTTCAATTAATTCGGCAATTACAAATTCAATTTCGGCATTACTTAATTCATTAGGTTCTCTAAAATGCAAGTCAGCTCCAAATTCAGACGTTTCGTATTTCTCGTTCTCTATTTCGTTAATTCTCTCAATCGGAATCTCAACATTTACTTCAGTCAGTTCAAAGTCAGTTTTCGGTAATTCTGACTTTCCAATAATTTGTAAATACTCACTTAAAATCCGTTTTTCCACCAAAACTTTTCCTCCACCAAATTTGTGTCGGTCAGATAAATCTTTTTTAACTCCAGAAATCCAATATTCATTTCCAGATTCAATATCCATAAAGTTTCCTTGAATTCTTGCACTTCCCATTCTCTGAAAAGCTTTTCCATCAAAATAGATTGTCTTTCCGCTTTTTGAGAACGAAACAAGTCCAATCCAAGCTGGACCATTTCCAGAAAATCCACTTTTAAGTTCTAAATATTTTATTTCAGTTCGCATTTTTCTCAAATGTTGGGTAACGTGTTTGTGTATGCTTTGTTGCGTTGGTTTAGCGTAAATTTAGCAAATAAAAACTGAATAGAAAATCCGCGAGGATTTTCGTAAGTTGGCTAAAAGAAAGCAATAAAATATACACGTTGTTGTAGCACGTTTTTTAAAATGGTAAATCATCATAATCCTCTTCTGTAGCTTTTTCAAATGATTTTAGACTCAAACCATCTAATTTATATTTCCACGCTATTTCATTAAAAGGATTTAGAAATCTAGTTTCTTTCAGATTCTCGTTATCTGTTATTTTATCTTCTAAATACTTTACTTTTTCTTTTGGTAAATCTTTAATTTTCTTTAGAGCTTCTAGTCTTTCAATTGCTTGATTTGCAGTATTTGAAAGTAAAATTAATTCTACAAGTGTATTCAAGTATTTAGCTTTTGTCTTTTCGTTTCTTGAGATAATTTCAAATATTCCTTCTGCTACTTGACCTACGTTTTTTCCAACTGCTTGAAATCCTTGATATTTCCCAATAAAACCATAAGGATCAAGACCTCTACGTATTGGAATAATTAATACATTTCTACCAACAGCAACTCCAACTTCTTGGTCAGTCCAATTACTTTCTTTAAAACCTTCCATTAATACAGCACAAAAAGCGTCCATTGAAAATAAACCTTTTTCTATTTCGTCCTGCCATTGTTTTGTTGGTTCAATGTCTTCGTGTGCTACAAATGACGAAATCCCATATTTTTCTAATTCAGCTTTTAGAATTCCAATCTTTTTCTTAAAACTTGCTAGATGACTAACAAAAAGTTTAAAATGTCCAGGTTTCCAAAATGTAGCTTCACTTTCTTTTATTTTAAATGGAATTGCAGAAACTTCTTCGTGTTCGATTCCTAATTCAGATGCAATTTCCAATACAATGTCATCTTTTACTTTTGGTAAAACTTCTTTAACATAAACGTATTTACTGTTGTAACTCGGTTGGTGGTCAGTTGGTATTCCGTAACTTTCAAAATAGCCGTCTATTTCGTTGAACTTCATTCTTTCTTGAAGTTCTCTTCCGATTTTATCTATTAATTCTATTTTTTTCAGTTTCTTCATCAAATGTGCTACAACGTGTTTTTGTATGGAAAGTTGCGATTTTTGTGAACTAGGAATTTCCAACGGAAATTCAGAAGTTTACAAAAATGCTACAGCTTTTGTTTTAGCTAAAAGTAGCAATTTTTTATACAAGGTGTTGGGCTTTCGTTTTTTATTTCCGTTTTTCAATTATTTAGTTTTTCCTTCTTTTTCATAAATAGAACTTAATTCATAATCTTCTTTATATTTAATGTAAAAAGCTTGTTCATTTTCTTTGTCAAATTCTGGACTTAATTTATAATCTCCTTTTTTCCAATTTTCAATAATTTTTTCAGTTGAGATTATAATTTCCTTCGATTCTATCATTTGAGAAGGAAATTTATTCCAAGGTAAGCTATAAGTTGCTTGTTCAAACTTTATTGCTACTGAGTCTCCATATATTTCTTTAAATAATTCAGGGAATTTTCGATTTTTTAAAGGTAAATAATGATTCGTAAATGGATTGAATAAAAGTGGATTCAAAAATTTTCCACCAGCAATTTCTCCGTTTTTTAAAGGAGCAATATATATTCCTGTTCCGCAACCAAAACCTCCAAAAGGGATAGAATCAATCTTTCCATTTTTAAATACATTAAAACTAATTCTGATTCTTGAATTTGGTTCTCCCCAGGTTACATAATAGAATTTTTCTTTTGTGGTATTTTTAAAACCTAAATATATTGAGTCTAATTTTTCAAAATCTTTCGGATTTGAAATCCATTCAATTGGTCTTTCATTTTCTTTAGAGACATTATTCCAACTATTGTCCCAAAATTCTTCCCAAGGTCTTTCTAAATCTTTTTTATAAAAAGATTTAGCTACAAATAAATCAAAGAATGGAGTTTTCTGATATGGTTCATTCTTAAATTCATTAAACTTCGAAATGATTATTCCAATTAGAACAATTAAAATTATAAAAAATGCAATAATTATCTTCTTTTTCATTTTTTTGAGTTCGAGTGAGAAATGAAGCCCAACGGTTTTGTGTATGATTAGTTGCGTGGTTTGGCACCTAATTTAGCAAATAAATCACAGATAGAATATTCCGCAGGAATATTCGTAAGTAGGCTAGAAACAAGCAATTAATTATACACGGTGTTGGCAACAGGCTTTATTCAGATATTATTTCATCCAGGAATTTCATTAAATTGACTTTTGAAATATTATTATTTCCTTTTTCTCCTAAAAAGAATTCAAAATAATTTTGTTCATTATTAAGTCGATATTCTCCTAAATATATATCACAAAGGCAAATTTGGTCTTCTTTATTTGGCTTTATGTTTTCTAGCAATAACTCCTTATTGATAAATTTGAGAATTTGTTCTTTCTTTAATTTCAGAGTTTGTTTTTTTCTAATTTTTTGATATTCAGGTTTCTCAATATATTCGTCCAGTAGATATGTATATCGAATAGAACTCCATTCTTTTCCATTTCGTTTTATTTCTATTAATTCCTCAAATACAGCTCCACCTTCTGGAAATCTCCAAATTCTCATAATTTCGTCAGAGTCAAAAAAGTCAAAAACACCAAATTTTCGTAAATCGTTTGGAATAGTTTTCAGTTTATTAACGTCTTTTGATTCCTCTTTTTCAGTTTTAACAATTTCCGCTTTTAATTCTACTTTTTTTAATTCAGAGTTTGATTGGTTTTTACACGAAAACAAAGTTAAAATCAGAAATATTATGTTCAATGGGTGTTTCATTTTTAGCTTGTTGCCAACGGTCTCGTATAACCGTCAGTTACGGGATTAAAGTTAATAATTTTCGGTTAAGCACTGACGTTAGCAATTCCGAGTGGATTCGGACGTAGTCGAATCCGCCGTAATTGCGGTTATACATTGTTGTGCAACGTTTTTTTTAATTCAATTGCATCTGTAAATTTCTCACGAAACTTATTCTCAATTTCCTTAATTTTTGTTTTAAAGATTGTTGATGTTCCGTCAAAACTTATAATTTCAATTTCGCTTTGTTCGTTTAAAAATTCATTCGGTTTATTCCAAATATCAGAGTTTAAGTCCGCATAAGGCAATTCCGATTTTTTTAGTTTAGGAATGTCGTTTTTAAATCCGCAAAACACACACCAAATAAAATCAATTTTGCGGTTTCTTATGATTTCCAAAAGTTCAATTCCGCTAAAAGTTATTCTGTCCGATTCAAAATTCAGTTTTTCAATTCCGCCTTTTTGGTCGAAATCTAAAATTCGATAATCTTGATTTGTTAACAGCCAATTTAATTCAGAAAACTCCTTTTCAAACGGTTCTATTATTTCATACAAATCCGTGTGAAATTCAACTTGTTTTGTGTTTTCTAATATTAACGTCATCGTTTTTTTCAAATGTTGCACAACGTTGTTGTATAAGCTTTGTTGCGTTGTTTCAGCAGTGAATTTAGTAAATAAAACACGAACGGCGAAATTCCGAAGGAATTTCCAAAGTGAGCTAAAACCAGTAATAAAGTTTATACGGTGTTGCCCACAGTTTTTATTCCTCAATTGATGTTTCCCAACCATCATAATCTCCATTTAATTCAGATGCTTTTTCCCATAATTCCAAGGTATATTCATCTATTTCATCATAACCAACTTTGTCAATCCGTGAGATTTGAATAACAAATTTATATTCGTTCGGTTGTTCTGTTTTTGCTTTGTTTATTGTCTTAAAACCTAAATCATTTGTAAATTTCTCAAATTGGTCAATTTTACTTTGATTTTTAAAATAAACCCAATGAAAAACCTCTCTTTCTTTTGTTAGT
Organism: Polaribacter marinus; assembly: GCF_022662535.1. Lineage (GTDB taxonomy): Bacteria > Bacteroidota > Bacteroidia > Flavobacteriales > Flavobacteriaceae > Polaribacter > Polaribacter marinus. The sequence continues at coordinate 21,580 of NZ_JAKQYM010000016.1, read as the reverse complement.
TTGTCACCACCTTTTTCTAATTGTTCGAGAACTCTTCTATTTTGAATTATTTGCATTTGTCTTGGCAGAGGATATAGAAAGTCAAAATAACCACTCCATTTTTTATCTTCGTTATGTCCAAAGTCAAATTTGTGATTCGGAAATTGGGTCATTGCTGAAGACACTTCTTTTTCCATTAAAATTGTGTTTTCTCCAAAAAAGTACAAATCTCGAAATCCATTAGAAGTCAGTCGACCAGCAAAAGTGTAATTCAGATTGTTTTTGTCAAATCCGTTTATTATTACGTCTTCAATTTTCCATAATTCATCCGCATCTTCGTTGCTCGATAAGCCGTTATCTTTCGGATTAGGCATTTTGATTGAAACATAAACTACATTTTCTTGTCCTTTTATTGGTGCAACATTCATTAAATTCAAATCGGTTGCAATTGAACTTAATTTGTCATTTACATTCGAAAAGTAAAATGTCCAATCAGGTTGGTATTCATTTTTCGGTTCAGATTGTCCGAAGATTTTACTTAAAAATCCCATAAATAAAATAAAGGTTAATATGTTTCGATGATGTTTTTTCAAATTGTGGGCAACGTGTTTGTATATGGTTTGTTGCGGGTTAAGCAACTAAGTTAACAAATAAAAACTGAATAGAAAATCCGCAAGGATTTTCGTAAGTAGGCAAGAACCAAGCAATAAATTATATACAGTGTTGTGGCTAGTACTTTATTATTTTCGTTCATAAGTTAAAATTTGAAGACCATCTTTAAAAGATTCATTTTCGATTAAATTCCATTTCGCAAAGTTTTTTGAGTTACCAAATATTCTGATTCCATCTCCCAAAACTATTGGATTTAATTTCAGTTTTAGTTGGTCAATAAGTCCATTTTCAAGTAGCCAACCTGCAAATTCTCCACCACCACATAAATATATATTCGTTTCAGAATTTGCTTTAATTTCTTTCACTTTGTCAATTGTTATTTTTTCGATATGAACAGATTCCGCTAAATTTTTTATTTCCATTGAATTAGAAAAAATATAATGTTCCATATTTGGATATGCAGGTTGTCCTGGTTCAAGACCATATTGAAATCCAAACTCATAAGTCCTTCTACCCATTATTACGGTTTTAAATTTTGCGAGGTCAGATTGATATTTTTCAACTCCTTTTCCTTGAAGTATAAATTGACTTATATCGTCATTTTTTCCTGCGATAAATCCGTCTAGTGAACTTGCTACGTAATAAATAATTTTTCCCATTAATTTCAATTTTGAGTTCGTTCTCGTATTAGCCACAACGGAATTGTGTATGGTTAGTTGCGTGGTTAAGCACCTAATTTAGCAAATAAATCACAGATAGAATATTCCGCAGGAATGTTCGTAAGTCGGCAGTGAACCAAGCAATTAATTATACACGGTGTTGTCTAATTGTTGTACCTGTATAATCTACAATGCTTTAAAAAGACTATATATAAAGGATTTAACTAAAAAATCAATGCAACAAAGTGCAAATAAATACACGTAAATGCGTTATTTGTTGTACCAATTGTTGTACCTTAGTATTCTATTGCACCAGCTTGCACACTATAATACAAAGGGGAATTATGGCATCAGTTAAAATAATTTTAAGAAAAAACAAGATAGATAAAGCAGGTAACGCACCTTTATATCTTAGACTTATCAAAGACCGCAAACCTAAATTTATTTCGTTAGGCTTTAAAATCAGTCCATCAGAATGGGATGAAGATAAACAGACTGTAAAGAAAAATCATAGTAATTCTGCACGCCTTAATAAATTCTTATCTCAAAAGGTTGCAGATGCACAAGGGCAAATAGCAGACTTAGAAACCAAAAATCAATCTACATCAGCAAGAAAACTTAAAGAGGCTATAAAAGGTAAGCCTATGGTTAATTTCTTTGAGTACTCGTATAATCGTTGCGAGAAGCAAAAGCACACACTTGCATTATCTACTTATAATAATTATAAAAACTACCTTAAAAAGTTTGAAACCTTTATAGGGCATAGAGAAGTAATGTTTGATGATATTACTGTTACAACATTAAAAAACTATGCAGGATATTGCAGTACTACGTTAGGTAACAATAACACGACTATAAATTTTTCTTTAAAGATTCTCAACTTAATGTTTAAGGAAGCTCAGAGAGAAGACCTAATACCTTTAAATCACTTTCCATTTAGCAAGTTTAATGTTAAGAAGTCAAAAAGCACAAAGCGTTATCTTAACGATGAACAGTTTAAAGCATTAATAAATTTAGAAGTATCAAATAAAGCTAAAGCACAAGTTATAAAAGATATGTTTATTTTTTCAGTCTTTTCTGGTGGCTTAAGGTTTGGCGATGTAATCGAATTAAAATGGAATAACTACAACGCTAAAGAGCAAAAAATAACTAAAGTTATTCGCAAAACTAAAAGACAGCATAGTATTAGAATAGGGCAAAAAGCGATTGGGATTTTAGAGAAGTATAAGACAGAAGAAAGCAAAAACGGAGATATAATATTTCCATTTGCAAAAATTGACAAAGAGTATTTTACAAATAGAGAGCATAGAGCAAAATTAGTTCAAAGAGCAATCGCATTAAGTGGTATGTATTTAACTAAAATGGGTAAAGAATTAGAATTGCCTTTTTCTTTAACCTTTCATATTAGTAGGCACACATTTGCGACCAGGGCATTAAATAACGGTATGAGAATAGAACACGTATCAAAACTAATGGACCATACAGATATAGGTATCACACAAGTATATGCAAAAATAGTAAGTAGCGAATTAGATAAAGCAGTAGACCAATACATTAATTAAACTATGGGAGAATTTTCAAAAGAAGAGTTATTAATACTCGATAAAAGTATTGAGCAAATAGAACTACAAATTTCATCTGGAATTTATGAGAATGGAGATAAAGACAGAATGCTATTCGCATCTTGTCTTAATGACGAAGAAAAAGAAGAATTAACCAAAAAGGAAATTAGGAAGCAACAAAAGAAATTAGCAAGGTGTCCTGCCGATATTTCTGCATATATAACAGCTTATATCAATCCAAGTGAGTTTGATATTGGCGATGATGATTATCACCAATATAGAGAGCGTATAATTAAGAATTACGTTGCATCTACATTTGTTGAAGTGTGCGAAAATCTATTAGAACATAAATTCACAACAATAGAATCAATTGAAAGTGAACCTGATTATTTTTGGGAAGTACTAATAGAATCTCATTCCTATGGAGTAGAAGATATACATATTAGTAACTTCATTAAGTTTATGATTATTGCTGATAGATTAAAAGGCTATAAATCTATTTTGGATACAATTGAAACGGAGCGTTTACAAGAAGAATATGCGAAAATGACAGAGGATGAAGATAATGAGATTTACAAATTGCTTGATGGTGTCAGGTCTAAAGACCATACACGCTTACAGTTGTTTAATATTATAAAAGAGCAAACAAATTTAGATCCTACATCTTTAAAGTATTTTTTAAATGATATAGAAGTTTATGTATTTGCAGAAAAGGATGATTATGAGTGTAATTATTCATTTGAACAAGTAGAAGAAGCGTTAGAGAGTTTAAGGAAAAGAGGACATTCAGAGGAAGATATGATGCGTTTAGGTTACATTAGAAAATATCCATCACTTGGAATATTGGGAGGTAAAAAAGGCGAGATTACTACATACATAGACAAAGAGAAGTTACTCTTTCCTTTTGAATTTTATTCAATCTATGAAATGCAAGGAATAATAAAAGCAGAATTAGCTAAGCATAATAAAGTACAAGTAGGAGAAAAAGATTCTTCAAGTAAAAGTGATAAGCTAAAAGTAAATCTTTCAGTTCCGCAACTTGCGTTGCTATTTAAAATGATTAACGACCTAAAACCTACGGTTTTTAATCTGAAGTCAGAAGCAGAATTACATCGTTTTATTTCAGCAAATTTTCAAACTAAACAATCGAATCCAGAAAAAGGTATTAGCACTCAAAAGCTAAGAAATGAATTTAATAGTCCAGATTATAAAGCAATAGAGTTTTGGGAAAAACATCTAAGAACTATGCAAGCAGAAATTAAAAAATTAAAATAATTTTATCGCTATAAACTCAATGGTAATAAGGGTTTTGGATGGGGTTATATAACCCTATGTAACTGTTTTAGTGTTACTCTATTACGCAAATTTACACCATAATTAATTGTTTAACACTCAAAAACAGCATTTATGGAAGCAGTAATTTTATCTAAAGACCAATACCAAGAACTTATAGGGCGTATTGACGAAATCAAATCTACAATCTCAGATACATCTAAAAAACCACAAGATGTATTTTTAGATAATGCAGACTTTTTACAGCTTATGAATATAAGCAAGCGCACCGCTCAAACGTGGCGTGATGAAGGTAAAATATCATTCTCTCAAATAGGGAATAAAATATATTACCGTATGTCAGATGTACAAACGCTTTTAAATAAGAACTATAATAAGGCATTTAAAAAGACACGCTAATAACTTCGGTTTTTAGCGTTTTTCTTTTTGAGGTTCTTATGCTTATGCATTGGCTACTTTGTACGATACCATTAAATCTAAAATTATAATAGATAATCTACCCAATGAATTTTTAGCAGGAGAGCTTAAAAATTTAAAATGGGCAGATTTCTTATGGCGTCCTATTCAGAATAAAAATGCATACGTAATAGGTTACCAAACAGAGTTGAATAATATTCATCTTAAATTATATGGAAGTGAGTTGCAAATAGAAAATTCATTACAAAAATTCTATATGGGTAACAATTATCAAGATTTTACATTTTCGCAGGTTTTGACTGCGCTTGACAAACTCAATAGTAATCTTCCAATAGATATTTATAAAACCACACTATTAAGAGCAGATGTTGGTGTAGTAATTAATCACGATACCACGCAAGAAACAGATAGATGGTTAGATTATAAAGGCACTTTACCTATTCCAATGATAAAAGGAAATGTTATATATGGTAAAGAAATTAGGAAAACCAATTACAAATTTAAAGCCTATAACAAAACATTTGAAGCCCAAAAGACCACAGGTATAAAGCTACTGAATAAGTTAATGCGTGTAGAGTTAAAAGGCAATAACAGGTATTTTAATAATCGTACAAATCCCATAGGATTATATACTGTTCAAGATTTAATAGACCCTATAAAATACCGATTACTCGCAAACGAATTGCTCAATTTTTATGCAAGCATAAAAAAGAAAACCAATCTCAATTTCTCTAAATGGTCAACTAAAGAAACACGCTTATATGGTTATATGAATTATGAAGATTCTGCTAAAGCAATGAAACAGCATCATAAGGAAACCCATAAAAAAGAGCGTGGTCAGTTTCTGAAATTACTAACTAAATATCAAGATACTACACAAGAAAATATAGTAATAGATAAACTAAAATCTAAAATTGATTTTTCGATTAATAATTAAGCCATTTTTAAGACGTGTAGTATAGTCTAAAACAAGGGTAAAAATAAAGTTCTCTTTTTGGTACAAGCCTAATAGCATAAATAAGAATCTTCTACAACCCTTATCAATCTTATAAAACAGTATTGTAATATAAAATTATGTATAAAAACATAACGCAAAACGGTGTATTTTTAAGCAGATAAATGTATATTTATAGGGTCTAAAAGATAGATTTATGAACAGAATAAAAGAAGTTCTGGAAGATAAAGGTATTAAGCAAGTATGGCTTGCAGAGCGATTAGGCAAGAGTTTCAATACAGTTAATGGTTATGTGCAAAACCGCACGCAACCAAGTTTAGAAACCTTGTACAAGATTGCAACAATCTTACAGGTAGACGCAAAAGAATTATTAGTTACAAAGATTTAATAAGTAAGTAAATATGCCAACACTAAATTGGATAGGAAAAGATAAAGTAGTTAGTCATCATCAAGATGTGCCATACAAAATATTAGAACATAAGTATGGCTATAATGAAAAAGGACAATCAAAAAAGGAAACCAATAGTGGTAACAAAATAATTCACGGAGATAACCTTGAAGCATTAAAGGCTTTGCTACCTGAATATGAAGGTCGTGTAGATATGATTTATATAGACCCACCATACAATACGGGTAAAGAAAAATGGGTGTATAACGATAACGTAAAACATCCCAAGATTCAAAAATGGTTAGGAGAAGTTGTTGGAGAAGATGGAGAGGACTTAACACGCCACGACAAATGGTTATGTATGATGTACCCAAGAATAAAACTACTTCATAAACTATTGAAAGATGATGGTGTATTTTATTGCTCAATAGACGATAATGAACACGGTAATTTGAAGCCAATGTTGGATTTAATATTTGGTCCTAATAACTTTTTAAATAATGTTATTTGGCAAAGAGCTTATTCCCCTGTTAATACTAAAAAACGTTTTTCTTTGAATCACGATTTTGTTGTTTGCTATGCGAAAAATAAAAATCAGGTTGAGCTTTTGCTACCTCGTTCTGAGGATGCAAATGATAGATATGATAATCAGGATAATGATATTAGAGGCGTATGGAAGTCTTCGGACTTATCTGTAGCGCCAGTAATTGAAGATAAATTATATCCTATAACTACACCATCAGGTAGAGTAGTTTACCCGCCACAAGGTAGGTGTTGGGTTTTGACTGAAACAAGGTTTAAGGAGTTTTTAAATGATAAAAGAATTTGGTTTGGAAATAACGGTGACGCAGTTCCTTCTGTCAAGAAATTTTTAACGGAAGTAAAGGACGGTATTACACCAATGACTGTATGGCCATATTCTGAGGTTGGTCATACTCAAGATGCAAAGAAGGAAATTAAAATGTTGTTTCCTAAGTCTAAACTTCCATTTGAAACACCTAAACCAACTTCTTTAATGGAAAAGATTTTGAGTTTACGAAACAATCCTAATGCTATAATCTTAGATTCTTTTGCAGGTACAGCTTCAACTGCTCACGCAGTATTAAACCTTAATAAAAAAGATGGTGGTAATCGTAAGTTTATAATGGTTGAGTTAGAAGATTATGCAGATAGTATTACAGCAACAAGAATAAAAAAAGTAATTCAGGGCTATGATTTTAGTGGTAAACAAAAAGATATTTTAAAAGAGTATTCAATAAATATAACAAATCTAAAAAAAGCTGATAAAATTATAAAGCAATATGAAGATTATAAAAATGATACTCAATATTCAAAAGTTGCATTAACAGATAATAATGGTGCAATTTCTATAGTTGGCGAAAAAATGGTTTCTGGTAAAACAGAAGGTATTGGCGGTTCATTCGATTATTACGAATTAGGAAAACCAATATTTAAAGATGATGAAAATCTTAATGAAGAAGTAGGAGAAGATAAAATAAGGAATTACATCTATTATACCGAGACTAAGCAACCACTTACAAGACAACAATCTAAAGAAGGCAAATATCTATTAGATAATTATCAGGATACAGGCTACTATTTCTATTACGAAAAAGATAGTTTAACCACTTTAGATAATAATAGTTTAGGTATCATTTCAGAATTGCAAGAACAATACATTATTTATGCAGACATCTGTTTACTTGATGAAGCCTATATGCTTAACAAAAACATCATATTCAAAAAAATACCAAGAGATATAAAACGTTTCTAAGAATGGAATTAAAAAAATACCAACAAGAGGTTATAAATGACCTTACTCAGTTTATAGAAGAGCTTGATACGACAAGGCATCTTAGTAATGCATTTTCTAACTTTTGGGAAAGTAAAGGAATATCTGTACAGTCTTTAGAAGATGATTTTCTAAGACCTTATGATAATTCTATTAAAGGTGTACCAAGAGTTACCGTAAAAGTACCAACAGCAGGTGGTAAAACATTTATAGCCTGTAATGCTTTAAAACCTATCTTCGATAGCTTTCCTTTAGATAAGCCACAAGTAGTTGTATGGTTTGTACCTTCAGATACAATCTTAAAACAGACATATAAAAATCTAAAAGATACTTCGCATCCATACAGACAAAAGATAGATGCACATTTCAATGGTAATGTAAAAGTCTATGATAAAGAAGCGTTGTTATTTGGTCAAGGATTCAATCCTGTAGAGGTTAAAGAGCAATTAAGCATTTTAGTATTAAGTGTACAGTCTTTTGTAGAAACAGTTAGAAAAGGCTTACCAAGAGCATATAGAGAAAATGAAAATTTAGCAGAGTTTGTGTCTCATTTTAGAGACTTAAAAGCAAATCTTGATAATGTTGATGATACTGCATTAATTCAAGTTATAGCATATCTTAATCCTGTTATAGTAATAGACGAAAGTCATAATTTTGAAGCAGATTTAAGGATAGAGATGTTAAATAATATCAATCCAAGTTTCATATTCGATTTAACTGCTACACCACGTAATAAGAGTAATATCATAAGTTTTGTAGATGCTATTAAGTTGAAGAAAAACAATATGGTAAAACTACCTGTTATTGTTTACAATCATCAAGATACTACAGAGGTGTTGAGTAGTGCAATACAAATGCAAAAGACTTTAGAGGCTAAAGCTAAAACACAAGAGGCAAATGGTGGTAAGTATATAAGACCTATTGTATTATTTCAAGCACAACCCAAAACTAAAGACGATAATATCACATTTGATAAGATTAAAAGTAGTCTTATGGAAATAGGTATTCCAGAAAGTCAAATTAAGATTAAGACAGCAAATAAAGACGAAATTAAAAATTTAGATTTATTAAGTCGTGATTGTGAAGTACGCTATATTATTACTGTAAATGCTTTAAAAGAAGGTTGGGATTGTCCTTTTGCTTATGTGTTAGCATCATTGGCAAATAAATCTTCATCTATAGATGTAGAGCAGATTTTAGGTAGAGTATTACGATTGCCTTATGTAACTAAGCATAAAGAAGATTTATTGAATTACTCTTATGTGTTTACTTCATCTAATAACTTCTTAGATACTTTAGATAAAATTATTTTAGGTCTAAATAAGTCGGGATTTAGTGCAAAAGATTATAGAGTAAAAGAACAGCAAATAGAATCTAAAATTGATACTTCTACTGGTAAAGGTAGTTTTGAAGATTTGTTTGGTAAAGAACAAGAACAGCCTTCAACTTCAAATAATGATAATGATGATACAGAAGTTACAATTAATGTAGATGATGTAAAGCAACTTACAGAATCAGAAAAAGGTACAAGTCAATTAGAAGACATCTTAAAGCTTGCAGGTGATACTAATGCAGAGTTTGAAAAGAAGATGGAAGAATTGGAAAAAGAAGATAATTTAATACCTACCGAATTGAAAGAAAAGATAAAATCATTCCCAATCAAAGAGGTTTTTAAAGAAGATGCAAATAAAGAAGTAATACCAACATTTCACATTAAAACAGCGCCTTCACTTATAGAGCCAGATAATCTTATTCCACTAACTAAAAATCTATTATTAGATGGTTTTGAATTGGATAAGCAGAATAGTGATATAGACCTAACTCGTACAGCATCTAAGATGGCAAGTATAGATCTCGCAGAGGGTAGAAAAGATGAATATGTTCCAGAGTATAAATACGTAGATAATCACGTAAAAGAAGCATTTGCAGAATATCTATCTACATTAACACCGGAACAAAAGATAAATCAAATTGCAGGTCGTATTACTAAAATCATAAAGAAGATAGACCAAATACCAGAACCTCAAATAATTGCTTATATAAAGAAAATTATTGAAAATTTAAATAGTGATAAAATTGCTGAAATCACTAATAATGAACCTTTCTATGCTAAAATTATAAAAAATAGAATTACTGAATTGTCTAACCAACATATGGAAAAGCAGTTTGATATTCTATTAGATAAAGGAACTGTTTTATGTCAGCCTTCATTTAAGTTTTCTAAAAAGATTAGTCCAAAAAATACGCTTAAAGGAATCACTAAAAACCTCTACATAGAAGAAGGCGAAATGAATGATTTTGAAAGGCAAGTCATTAATGAAGTAGCTAATCTTGATAGTGTTGTTTACTGGCATAGAAACTTAGAACGTGGTAAGGGATTATTAATAAACGGTTTTGTAAATCACTATCCAGACTTTATTGTAAAAATGAAGAATGGTAAAACCATTTTAGTAGAAACAAAAGGAGACCATTTAGATGGTTCAGACAGTCAACAGAAATTACGCTTAGGCGAAAAGTGGGCAAGTAAAGCTGGAGATAATTACCGCTACTTTATGGTTTTCAAAAGCGATAAGTTAGATGGTGCAAGAACAGTAGCAGAATTGATAGATATATTAAAGGATATGAAATAGAATTATATATGCAAGATTTTAACGGAGCAAGGTGGTATAAGTGCGATTTACATTTGCATACAACTGCAAGTAGATGTTTTCAAGATAGAGAAGTAACAGCGCAACAATGGGTTGATAGAGCAATTGAACAAGGTTTAGATTGTGTTGCAGTTACAGATCACAATAGTCCAAATGGCATTGAAGAAATTCAAGAAGTAGCTAAAACTACTAACTTAACAATCTTCCCTGGTGTTGAAATTACTTGTGATAGTTCTAAAGTTCATTTATTAATATTATTTGACCCTTCTAAAAAAGCCACAGATGTTGGAGATTTTCTTATTCAATGTGAAATTAAGAGAGACGATTTTGGAAATGAATTAGCTAAAACTGTCAAAAGTATTAATGAGGTAGCAGATATAGCATTCAATAATGATGCAATGGTAATTCCTGCACATATTGATGAATTTAATGGTTTAGAGTCGTTAGGTAATCAGAATCTTTTAGAATTTTATAAACGTAATGATATAAATGCTGTTCAGGTTGTGCATAAAATTTTTAATGAAAATGAATTTACTAATGCTAATATTAAAACTGTTCTACCTTATCTAAACGATTATTATGAAAACTCACCATTACCTATAGATGAGGCTACTGCGAAGAAGTGGTATAATACAGTAAAGCTATCTAAGGAAAGTGATTTAGCATTATTAACTTTTTCAGATAATCCACACGAACCTAAAAATTCAAAACACGGTTTAAATGGTATTGGTTCAAGATTCACATATATAAAAATGGACGAAACACCTTCTTTAGAAGGGTTAAGACAAGCATTTTTATTGCCATCACATAGAATAGTTAATGATTTTGTAGATGCAACTTCTATAACAGATAAACCTGAATTTTGGATAAAATCAATAACTATAATGAATACTACGTTAACAGGAACAGTACCTTTTAAAATAGGATTCAATCCACAATTAAATACTATAATTGGTGGTCGTGGTAGTGGTAAATCAAGTATTTTAAGGTTTATTAGAGGTGTATTTAACCGTACAAGTAATCTTGAAAACTTTACTGAGTTAATAAAAGAGCATAATAGTTTCTATAAAACGAATGAAGTAAAAGGAACAGAGTCTATAGGTGTGTTTAATGATGTATCTACTATTGAAGTAGAGTTTGTTCGTAAAGATTTTTTATATCGTGTAAAAGCATCAAATATAAGTTCTTCGGTTAATCAAACTATTGAAATACATAAATTAGTTGACGAAGTTTGGGTAGAGATTGAGAATGGAGAGTTCTTAAACTTTTTAGAGTTTGAACAGTATTCTCAAAAGCAAATATTTGAAATTTCAAAAGACCCAAATGCTTTATTAGATAGAATTGATTTAAATGTTGAGGAAATCAGTCAACTAAAGGATAAAAGGGAGGTTGCTAAAGAGAATTTCTTGAAGTCTTGTAGTACTATCAGAACACATCAAGTAAGTTTAAAATCAAGACTTAAATTAATAACGGATATTGATGACTTAAAAAAGAAGTTAGAGACTTTAGATAAGGCAGGCATTAAGGAATTAATGGCCGAAAAGAAAGCGTTTGCGGAAGAAGAGAAATTACTAAACGATTATAAAGAACAAATTCAAGTATTAGCTAATCAATTAGATGGTCTAAAAACGGAGTTTGATATTGAACAACCAGATGAAGCAGGTTTTTCTGAAAGTAATAGAGAAGAACTTAAAACAATCTTATCTGAGGTAAAAGAAGCTCTATCTACAAAAGCAACGGAGTATGAAGCACTAATAACATCTATATCACAAATAAAAACTGATTTAGAAACTAAATTAACATCTTCACAATGGAAGCAAGCATATACTACAGCGATAACTAATTATGATGTAAAGAAAGCTGAACTTGAAGCAGAAGGCGTAGAAAACATAGACCAATATGAAGCTATATCAAAAGATATTGAAGATAAGGAAGAAGAATTAGTTGCACTCGATGTTATAAAAGAAAAAGAACGTTTAGAACTTATAGAAAGAGCCAAATATCAGGAAGAATTTGTTCAATTATCTAAAGACATAACTGATAACCGTAAGACGTTTATTGATGATAATGTAACTGATGATAAAATTAGAGTCAAAATTAAACCTTTCAGAAATCAAACAAGTTTTGAGTTACAAGTCCGTAAGATTATTGGCAAAGACACATCTTTTGAAGAGGATTTTAAAAAGCTAAAAGAGTTATGTTTTCAAGGTAACGTAGAGCAGAAAATAAAAGAAGTCAAAGATGTATTCCGCAAGAATTTCTTTGATGATAATGCTGATATAGTTGGAGGACATTTTAAAAATGCTGTTAAGGGTATAACTGATGCAGGTATGGATGAATTAGAATTATTTATGCCAGAGGATGAAGTAGTTGTGGAATATAAACCTGAAAACGCTGTTACGTTTAAATCGCTGTCTACTGCTTCCGCAGGACAACGTACTACAGCAATATTAACTTTTTTACTTTCATTTGGTACTATTCCATTATTATTAGACCAACCAGAAGATGATTTAGATAATAGGTTAGTCTATGATTTAATAGTAGATAGATTAAAAGTAGCCAAAGGTAGTAGACAAATTATTGTAGTTACTCATAATGCCAATATTCCTGTTAATGGCGATGCTGAATATATTATCTCTATGGATTCTGAGAGTCAATTCACATCGGTTTTACATTCAGGTACAGTAGAAAGAGAAGAGATAAAGAAAGAGATTTGTGATGTTATGGAAGGAAGTGAGAAAGCATTTAAAATGCGTTCTGATAGATATAAATTAGTTTAAATAGATATGAAAGGATTTAGATTAATTGCATTAAAAACTGGAGCAGAACAAAAACGTTTTATTACTATACCAGATAGCAATAGAAAGATAGACCCATATAAGGTTTTAAAAACAAATACTGTATATCCATTTTATGCAAATTATTCATTTCCGAGTAATGATTTTAATAAAATACTTATAGATAATAGCACTTCAGTAGATTTGTATTCTTTAGATATTGAAGACCATAGACTTGAGGTTAATATTAGTGCAATAGTTGGCAAAAATGGTTCTGGTAAAAGTTCGTTGATTGAATTACTTTATTTAGCTACATATAATATTGGATGTAGCCTAAAATTGCTAAGAGATGTAAAGAGTAATAGATTCTTAAAAGGGTTTAAAGATTTAGAACTTGAATTGATTTATGCTTTAGGACAAAAATTCTTTATAGTCAGTTTTGACAAAGGAGGTGTTGTTAAAAGTCAAATAATGATTGACAAGGATGGTGTAGTTTCTGATTTTCACAAACCAGAGTATTTTTCTATTCTTGATTTTAGAGAATATTTTTACACCATAACTATAAACTATTCACATTATGGTTTAAATGCTACCGAGGTTGGTAAATGGATTAATTCTTTGTTTCATAAAAATGACGGTTATCAAACACCAATAGTTCTTAATCCTATGAGAACTGATGGAAACATTGATATTAAAAGAGAGAATCAATTACTAAAAAGAAGGCTTCAAGCAAACTTATTACAAAATATTAATGACCAAATTCCAAACGATTCTCTACGTAACATTGCAAATAATAAAATAGCAATATCTATTGAGGCTTCTTATAATAAGAAAACGGTTGATAAATTTGAAGAAAACAGAAAGTCTAATTCTCAACTTAGAGATAATATAACTACACTTATTCAAAAAGTATTTGACTTTCAAATTTCAAAAAACGTTTTAGATACTGATATGTTTATTAATTTATGTATTGATTACATATGTAATAAGCTTTATAAAATTGCTAATAATTACAACCCTTACAATAAGTACCTGGTAGAAGAGAATAACTCTAAAGTATTAAGAAATCTAAATGCTTTTATAAATCACGTTTACAATAGTAATAGTCACATTTTCTTTAAGGTAAAAGGTGCTATTTTATATATTAAATATTATGACAGATTATTTTCTAAAGAAGTAAATACAAAATCTAAAACGATTGTTTTTGATATAGAAAAGTACTCTAAAATTATCGATAGTATAATATTAGATGAAAAAACATTCGTTAATACTTATATGTTAGCACCACCATCATTTTTTGATACCAATATAATATTAAGCGATGATTCAAGTATAGATTCTTTGAGTTCTGGAGAAAAGCAGAAAATGCATAGTGTTAGCTCAATTATTTATCATTTAATTAATTTAAACTCAGTATCAGACTATAATTTAAGAATAGACCCAACGAATAGATTTCATAGTTATAGGTACTTGAATATTGTATTGGATGAAATAGAATTGTATTATCATCCAGATTGGCAACGCACATATATAAATGATTTATTAAGTGCTATAAGTAAAATTAACAAAAGAAATATCTCATACATTCAGGGTTTAAATATTATTTTTTTAACACACTCACCTTATATCTTATCGGATATACCTGTAACTAACGTTTTGAAATTAGATGAAGGTAAGCCATTTAGTTCCATAGATGAACCTCAAACTTATGGGGCAAATATTTACGATTTGCTAACTGATAGTTTTTTTCTGGGTAAATATTATATAGGCGAGAAAGCAAGACTTGATATTGAAAAGATTATTAATACGCTTCGCTCAACTAAAGATAAAATAATAGAGCCTTATTTTAATGAGAAGCCACAAGAAATTAAAAAGAGGATAGAAATAATCTCTGAGGATTTTTTGAGAACAAAACTTCTGAGAATGTATTTTAACAAATACGAAAGCGATAAAGTCTATCAAAGAGAAATGTTACTAAAACAATTAAAAGATTTAGATAATTAGGATGATTTCACTTAACACTTCACAATTAGTTATAGTAGATGCACATTTTGATATTGTATTTGAAAGATTACAAAAGAGTATCACTTATGTTCTAAAAAATGGTTGCACTTATAAAAAAATAAAATACACACCTGTATTGGATGAGCGTGCTTTTTTAAACACATTAAACCAAAAATCTGTTTTAAAAGGTTTAGTTACAGCAAGTCCAGATAAGTTAGCTTTATTGAGGCGCTATATGTTAAAGCGTTTTCCAAACATCCATTTTAATACTAATAACTTAAACCGTTTGTTATATAAAATATTCGTCTCTGATGGTTATAATTCTATAGATAAACACGCTTTTATTTCTAAATTAGAAATCGATACTTGCCCATATTGTAATAGAAATTATGTTTACAGCTTATCTAAATCTGCAAAAATAAAACCTGAATTAGACCATTTTTATCCCAAAAGTATATATCCTTATTTTGGTGTTAGTTTTTATAATTTGATACCAAGTTGTCAGACTTGCAATGGTTTAGGCGTTAAAGGCGAAACAGACCCATTTATTAAAAAAATGGTTTCACCTTATTTGCTAAAGGAAGATGATTATGAGTTCACATTTGATTTAACAAAATTAGATTATCTATCGCCTCTTGATGGCAAGAGTAGTGTTGATGTGAAATTTTTAAAACAAGTTGAAGGTAATGTGGAAGTATTTAAACTTGATAGTTTGTATAAACTTCATAGCGACCACGTTTTAGAATTGATTGTTAAGTCGAAGGTTTATTACAATGATAAATACAGAGAATATTTAAATAATTTTGAAGGTTTATCCTTTTCTGATTCAGAAATAGATAGGGTGTTAATTGGCAATTACACATCACTTAATGAGCTTCATAAAAGACCTTTTTCTAAGTTATACAGAGATATTGCATTAGAGTTAGGTCTTATAGTTTAACTATTTTTTAAAATTAATAACGTTATTTAAGATTCAATTAAGAATATGAAAGCAAACGAATTACCAATCACTAATTTTTTACAAGCACCAAACGTACAATTTGTTATTCCCGTATATCAGCGTAATTATGATTGGACAAATAATGAATGTAAAGAATTGTTGAATGATGTTATATCAGTAGAAAAACACAATAGAGGTACACATTTTATCGGCAGTATTGTTTTTATTCACGAGGGTGCTTATAGCACAAGTGAAGTTAAAGAATTAGTTATAATTGATGGTCAGCAACGCTTAACTACGATTAACATCTTGTATGTTGCATTATTCCGTTTTGCTAATGAAAACAATATGCAAAATGAAGCAGATATGTTGCTCAATATGTTTCTAACAAATCAATATGTAAAACACGAATCAAGTAAACTTAAACTAAAACAAACAGATACTAACTCATTAGCATTTAAAGCTATAATGAATGGAACAGAAAATGAGTTCAACCATTATTCAAATGTTATTGAAAACTTCAATTATTTTAAAAGCATCATTGTAAAGGATAACTTTAACACTATACTAAATGGTTTAAAAAGATTAATTTTTGTTGAAATATCATTAGAAAGAGGAAAAGATGATCCACAAAGAATATTTGAAAGTTTAAATTCTACAGGCTTAGATTTATCACAATCAGATTTAATAAGAAATTATATTTTGATGGATTTAGATCCTAAAAATCAAAATAAGGTGTTTGAACAAATTTGGAATCCAATTGAAGATAATGCAAGAGATTTAATAAAGCAAAAGTCCGTCGTATCCGACTATATAAGAGATTATCTAACCCTGCGTAATAAGAAAATACCAAATAAAAATAAAGTATACGTAGAGTTTAAAAAGCTATTTAATGAGAAAGATGAAACCTATACTCAAGAATTAGAAAATATTAAATCACTTTCTGTCCATTACAAAAAGTTTATTAATCCCTCTTCTGTTCAAGACCACAATATTCGTAGAGAGTTAGAATACATTTCACGCCTTGAAATTAACGTAGCTTTTCCTTTTCTTCTACAAGTTTTTGAAGATGCAGAAAATGGTTTAATATCTATTAATGAGTTAATTGAAGTTTTAAAATTAGTACAGTCTTATACTTGGAGAAGATTTGTTGTAGGCTTACCTACTAATGCATTGAACAAAATATTTATGACATTGTATTCAGAAGTCGATACAGAAGAGTATTATAATTCAATAGCATTAGCTTTAATAAAAAAACGAGGTAGTGCAAAATTCCCAACTGATGAAGATTTAAAAACCGCATTGAAGGATAAAGACTTATATAACATCCAATCAAAAAACAGAAATTATATGTTCGAGTTGTTAGAGAATTTTAACAATAGAGAATATGTTAATACATCTAATGAAAACATCACAATAGAGCATATTTTCCCTCAAACACCTAACGAGGATTGGAATAAGGTAATTACACCAGATGATTATTTTATGTTTAAAGAGAAATATATAAATACTATAGCAAACCTTACATTGTCTGGCAATAATGGTGCTTTAAGCAATAAGTCTTTTAATGATAAAAAAGATATGAATAGAAAAGGTGCTGAACAAGGGTATAATTTCAGTCGTCTATGGTTAAATGATTATCTTAAAACTATCGATAGTTGGAATATTGTAAATTATAATAATCGTTTTGACCTAATTTTTAATCGCTTTCTAAAAATATGGGAATATCCAGATGTAGCAATACCAGTTTCTGAAAATACAGAGGAACAAAATCTATTTAATTCTGAATCACCTACACACAAAAAATTAGAGTATTTTATTTTTGAAAACACAAAAGTTGAAGAAGAAGTTATCGCCCAAATGTATTTTTACGTCATTGAAAAATTATATGAAAAAAATGCTCAATTATTATTAGAGGCAAAAGACATATTTAAAATTACTCGCAATGCATTAGATTTTAGAGCACCACAAGAATTGCAAAGTGGTTACTTTATTGAATCAAATATAGACAGTAACTCAAAGTTTAGCACTCTAAAGAAACTACTTCCTTTATTTGAACTTGAAGACGAATTATTAATAAAATATGCTGATAATGATAGTGTTGGTGGTGCTATTCCTAATCGTTTTAGTGTGCGTAGAGCATTTTGGAAACAATTATTGCCCTTAATTGTTGATACTAATTTATTTGCAAATGTAAACCCAACAAAGGACCATTGGATAAGTTCTGGAGCAGGCATTAGTGGCTTAGGTTATACTTTTGTTGTTACAGGGAAATATGCAAGAATAGAATTAGGTATAACTTCATCAAGTAAAGAACAAAATAAAAAATACTTCAAAAGGCTATTATCTAATAAAGAAAGTATTGAAAATAATTTTGGAGACAAACTTGAATGGGAGGAATTGGCTAACTATAAAATGAGTCGCATCAAATATGAAATGAGTGATGTAAACTTATTTGATAAAAATGATTGGGAGAAAATGAATAGATTTTTAATAACCTACTTACCTAAATTTGAAAAAGCACTACAACCAGCTATTAAGACTTTGAAATAAATATTTTTAGTACAATAAATTAAGTGTCTAATGTTTGTCTATTTTAATTTTTGAATATATAATTCCACACAACACAAAACCCAGTTTTTTCGTGCCTCAAAATCCTCTGTCTTTTGTGTTGTTCCGCTTACATTGCGAGTTTAGCGTTTTTTTGTCTTTAAGGTAATAGCATATTGCAATTTGGTTTTCATAAAATCAAACCAAATTACAATAAGCTATTCTGTTAGTATTATATCATAAAACCCTAAACTTACCCAAGCTATGTTACATAATAGAAGTTATAGTAGCAAAAATCCTTTCAATGGTTGCCTACGGCGTGTTATTATATTTTCGTAGCTATAACTGCTATTATGTAAAATATCCGCTCATCCAACGCTCACATCCGAACTATTAATCACATTTTGAATAAGCATTAAACAGTCGAACATTTAAAGGATTACGTTAATTTGTTATAATATTCGTTATCTCATTCAACTGCACAAAACCATCACTAAGTCCAGATATTCCTTAGCTCAAGTCTTTGTTTGTTTCATTTCACTATCAAATATTAAAGTCCACTTTTCCCCACCACCCAAGAAATAGGATATAAAAAAATAGGTCAATAAAATTTAGGAACAAGCCATAGCACATTCCTTTTTATCGTGCCTCAAAAAAGAAACAAGCTATTGTCTAAAAGTCCTGTATGAGTAGCTTAATTAAAAGCTGTATTATCATAAAACTTTTTAATACGCTACACATACAAACGCACCATCCAACGCTCAATTCGGAATAGACCTATTTTTTTAAGTGTTAATTCCCCAGAAAAGCGGAATAAAATAAAAAGTATTTAGATTTTGAATTAACATTGAGATAGTAAAAAATAATAAAAAAGAAATCAAAGATATGTGGCTTCCTTCAGCCAACGCTAAATGCCGAAAAGGTCAAGCCCTACGGGTTTTGGATAAAACTTTTTTTAATAAACTCTTTTTTTTAATTTGAAGCATAGTGCTATAAAAAACTTTTACCCAAAAACCTTGTCGCCATTATCCACGCCACCTTTACTTATTGCTTTCTTTTTTCTTCTTTTTTCTTTTAAAAATATATAGGGGCAAAGTAAAGTAGGGCAAGCAAATGCAAAGGCAACCAATAGGTTAATTGTCCTTGCAGAAGTCTTTATATTTGCTTAAAGGTTAGCGCAAAAGCATTGTTAAAACCGAATTAAGTCCGTACCAAATCCGAATAAGTAATTTTTAATTTTTTATATAGTATGGGCAAAATATCTCAAGGAATTTTAGGAGGTTTATCAGGTAAAGTAGGAAACATTATCGGTGGTAATTGGAAAGGAATCGATTACATAAGAATAAAACCTTCAAGTGTTGCGAATCCAAGAACGGAAGGACAAGTAAATCAAAGAAACAAGTTTTCAAGTGTGTTGGAGTTTCTTCAACCTAACAAAGCGTTTTTAAAAGTCGGTTACAAGAGTTTTGCGGTTAAGAAAACAGAATTTAATTCTGCTATGTCTTATTTGTTGAATAATGCAGTAGTCGGTACAGCACCCAATTTTACGGTTGACTACAGTAACGCATTATTGAGTAGAGGAAGCCTCTCAGGTGTCTTAAATGGCGTTACAGATCTAACAAATGCAGGTCAAGTAGATTTTAGTTGGGGAGATAACTCGGCAGAAGGTAATGCAAATACAACTGACAGATCAATGGTTTTGGTTTATAACCCATCAAAAAAAGAATCTATTTATATTCTTGATGGTGCTATAAGAACTGCTGGAGCACAGACAGTAACAATACCAAACACTTATGCAGGCGATACAGTAGAGCTATTTATGGCATTTGTTTCGGCAGATGGTAGTCAAGTATCGAATAGCATCTATTTAGGCTCTGGTACGGCAAGTTAATAACGACTAAATAGAAGTAAAGAAACCGTTCCCAAAAGGAGCGGTTTTTTGTTTTTAATACCACTTATACAAGGGTATGATATAAGGTTCAAAAAGTTGTACCTATGTTGTACCTTTTTTGTTTTACCTAAATTTATATCAATAAATATAGTGGTTACAAGAGTTTATTTAGATAACACGGTGTTGTGCGTTCGTTATTTTTTTGTTCCTTCCAATGTCTCTTGTAAATCAATATTTATTTTTTCGTCCACAATGTCTGTCATTTTTCCAGTTTCAAACTCGTATTTTTTTATTAAAGTTGGCTCATTATATTCCTCAAATTTCCCATCACTATTTTTGTCAACTCCAAATAGAATTGTCAAATCTTTTTCGTTGTTAAGAAACTTAAAATTGAAAATATCCATTCCTTCAATTCCAACCTTCTTAAGTTCCTTTTTACCTAATGAATAAATATAAAGTGTTTTAAAATCTAAAAGATTTATTACTCCGTCTTTGTAAGTATCTTTTTCCGAAACTCTCATTAATAATAAAATGTCATCCTCAAAATATTCTGCTTTAATTTGGTTAAAATTCACTCGTTTGTCAAAGAGTTTTTTATTACTGTCGTTTTTTGAATCATAAACAATTAAATTATTGAAAGCTCCATAATATTGTCTCGAATATCGAGTGTCATTTTTTTCGTAGCTTGAAGAGGCTTTAGTCAAGTTTAAAAGTCCATTTATGTCTTCTTGGTCATTCAGAGTTTTATGAGAAACAGGAATAATGTAAACAGAATTGAGTGTGTCAATCAATCGTGGATTTTCATATGAAATTACTTGCTCTCGTTTATTTTCTTTTTGTAATTCCTCAATTTTTTCGTCTGATAAAATTCCAGTTTCTACATCATCATAACTTCGATGTTCCATAATAGTAATCGATATAAATGCAATTAATGCTACGATTAGAAAAATCACTCCAACTGTTCCTAAAACAGCTAATATTCTTTGGTTATATTTCTCAATTTTCATTTGTAGTTACGATTTTTTTTAATGACGCACAACGTGTTTGTGTTATTGAAAGTTGCGTTTTACGTGAACGGCTATTTTCCGCAGGAAAATAGAAGTTTACAAAAAA
>NZ_JAKQYM010000015.1 GCF_022662535.1 Polaribacter marinus | reverse complement strand
TGTTACTTTTTTGTAAACTTCTATTTTCCTGCGGAAAATAGCCGTTCACGTAAAACGCAACTTTCAATAACACAAACTCGTTGTAAACAATGCCGAAAAGCAGTACGCATTTGAAAAATCATAGATAGAAAATCGGAATTATGGAAATATCAGAGAGCGAAAAAAAAGAACTTGACAAATTGAAAATTGGAAAATTAGTTAAGAATACAATATCTATAATTTTGGAAAAGGATTTAATTTCTGAAAATGAAATTCAAAATTTACTGAAAAAAGATTACTCTAAATTTACTTTTAACGTAATCTTCCCTATTCTAAAAAAAGTGGACAAAAAAATATCTCTGAAAGAAAACGGATTAATAAATGGAAATCCGAGATATTATGCAAAACCGATTGAAAACCGAGAAACTGAATATCTTCTGACAAATGAATGGAAAGAATATAATAGAGAGGATTTTATGAATTGGTTAAAAAGAAAAGTATCTGATTTATAAGCACAATTGTAAACAATGCTGAAAAACCACTCTTGCGGAAATGAATATTGATGAATTGACAAAAAATATCAGAAAAATATCATCTGAAAAAAATGTTCAAGAATTAGCGGAATTTATCCAAAAATGGAAAACTAACGAACAAAATGCTCTTGAATTAAAAGAAAATGTTGAACGGTATCTTGGAAATGCGTGGATTGACAAAAAAGCGGATTTTGAAAAAGTTTACGGAATATGGTCGGAATTTAGAGACTCTGCAATTAACGGAATTGGAGGAATGACAATGAACGAAAGACTTTATTTATTCGGACTTTTTGATTTATATGAAAAAGCAACAAATAATGCGAAAAAAGAAAAATTTTACACGAAATTAATGGCGGAAAAATAAAAGCACAGTTTACAACACCGTGTATACTCAATGATACCCATTTGCAGTTTTCGTCTGAAACCTGTAAAACGCAAAAAAACAGAGGACAAACCATTTAATCACTCCATTGGTGAGTACATTGCAAAAGAAAGAATACAACGAAAAATAACCCAAGTTGAACTGTCAAAATACTTCGGAGTTAAAGTGGATGCCCTTTCAAGTTGGGAAACAAATAGAAGACCTATTCACCCAAAACGACTTAAAAAGGCTTTAGAATTCATTGGGTATGTTCCAGATAAAATATCAAAAATTGATTTTATTGGAACACAATGTAAAGTATGGCGTTTGCAAAATAAGGTTAGCTTAGATATGTTTTGCGGAATGGTTAAAGTTTCTAAAGACAACATTATAAAACTTGAGACGGCACGATATTGTAAAATATCAGACATGCAAACTACTACTCTACACACTTTTATACGACACCCAGCGTCGTATTATCTAAAAGAATTCGAATATGTATAAAACTACTTCCCTTTTCGCAAGGCTTTCATAATGATATTAGTAATAGATGATTGTTTGCTCGTATCATTATCCGTTTTGTAATCAACTTTTACACGGTATCCTCTAACACGTTTTATTTTCGTTTTTGGTTGCTGCAATGCATCAAGATATAATGGCAATTCTTCTGATGAGAAAAAGTGAATTTTTGAATGCTGTTTCTTAGATATAACTTTTAAAGTTTGTTCTTGAATATTTTTAAGATGCTTGTCATTTTCTGAAATCATATATACTAGTGAATATTCATCATCGATGCATTTTTGAATATTCTGCACCTCGTAATCTACTCTATTTGTAACAGATATTTCAATCGCAATACGAATATCATCTTTTATCAAAGCCACATCAACCTTACCTCCAATTTGAGTTGATTCTTCAAGAGTAGCCTTAAAGCCTCGTTGCTGTGCCATAGAACGCACATAATACTGAAGTGAACGGTGCTTACGTACAACTTCCTGTTCTTCTGCTTGCTCTAGATACTTTGAAGTACGTCTCTCTAGGTCACTATCCATTTCAGAACTCACATTATTTACTAAAGATATTTCTTTAGTTTGGACAACATCTTTAACTTCATCAACATTTTTGATTAGAGTTGGAGTTACAACTTTAGTTACTTCTTCTTGCTTTTTGAGTACTGTTTTTTCTTTAGCTTCCTTCTTTAAATGCCTTTGCTTTGGTAATAATGAGAGTAAAAGTTCATCAAGTTCTGTTTTCGTTTTTGAATAGAGATTATGAGTGTTTCTAATGATAAGGTTTCGATTTACTTCTGCATCTATTTCAGTTTTTGATAATGGAAAGGTTGAAATATTAAAATCATTTTGAGAAGAACCAGCGCGCACTATTGCTTCTCCAGTTCCCAAGCTTTGCAAGTCTGATTGTTCAAAATATGAAAAACCAGATTCTAATCGTTTTGCATCTGCATCTCCTAGTCTAAAACAAATTCGTGTATATGGATTTGAGATAACAGAGTTAAGAATTTTAGTATCATCAATTTGTCCGAGTTCTTGATGTGCCAATATCAAGCCTAATCCATATTTCCTAGCACCAGAAAGTATTCTTGTAATACTTGGTGTTATGAAATTTTGGAATTCATCTAAATATATAAAATATGGATAGCGTTCTGATTTTGAGAGAGATTGTCTTCCTTGTGCTACTTGGTTAAATTTAGAGAGAAATATTGAGCCAAGCAAAAAACTATTTTCTTCTCCAATCAATCCTTGCGAAAGTTTAATTAAGACAATCTTTTTTTCTTCTATACATTGCTTGAAATCAACTCCTCCAGTTTGAGATAACATATATCTAATAACTTTGGGTCGGAGGAAGGTATCTATTCTTGTAAGGAGTGGGGCAATTCTTTTTTGAACCATTGCGTATTCATTATTCCAATAATAATGAATAGATGGGTCTTCAACAGTTGTTAAAAATTCTTTTCTAAAGGCATCTTCAAGAAGGAATCTTTTTAATTCAATTAATGTTCCGTCTCTGCTACTTTCCAAAAAAGTATTGATGGCATTAGAAAGAACAGCACTCATATTATCCCCCCACGCAGTTGCGTGACGTTTAAATGATGAAACTAAATCTGAACTTAAAACAATTTTTTCAGCATCGGTTGTTGCACCGAGTAAATTAAATCCAATAGAATATTTTTCATCAGATGGGTCTATGATAATAACATCTTCTTTTCTATGTTCTGGGATACGCAATAAAATATCTTCAATGATGTCGCCATGTGGGTCAAACAAGGCACAACCATTTCCAGTATTCATATCCTCAATCATCATATTGGCAATTAAGGTACTTTTACCAACACCTGTAGCTCCAATAATATGCGTATGACGAAGCCTCATTTCGTCATCTAACATTACCTTTGTTTCTATTCCATTATGTTCATTTATACCAAGTAGATATTTTTGTTGAATGAATGCTTTTGGAACTTGTTTGGTATTATCTCCTTGTATTCCTAATTTTTGAGAAACGACCGTTTTATTTGGATAATGTACAAAGATGTTTAACTCTTTAGAATTTAAGACAAACCCTAAACGATTACTTAATCTATTATTAAGGTTATAGAAATGAAAATCATAATTGTATCCTTCATTAGAAAGCGGGATTAACTTGTTGTATTCTGAACTGGAAACTGCTGAAACACTTCGTGCCAATTCTTGTGCTAAATACTGACTTCTCGAATTTGTATTTCCCTGTGTTGCAATTCGCATCACAACTGAAAATAAAGGGTTGGCAATTTTGGTTTTTGCACAGATTGGCATTTCGGGTGCATCTGCAAAAAAAGAACCACCTGTGCCATCAGAAACAGAATACGTAATGTCTTTTGCAAGTGGAGAGGAGATACCTTTAAATAATATCTGAAAAACAACAGTATCATCATTGTGTAATGATTCCATTGTCGCAATAACAGAAGTTAAAGGATCTATGCTAAAGGAATCCGCAATAGTGATGGGGCGCATGTATTCATCATGTAAACCAAAATCTGCAATAGCAACATCGATTTTAGGAGAAAAACCAAAATTAGTAATTTCAGTTTTCCTAATAATTGCCGCAGGAAAGTATGCAGAAAGATGAGATTGCACTCGACTTACATCCAAATCACTACAGATTATTTGAATGTGTATTTCTTCCGAACTACCCACTATTTCAAACGAAAGGAGATGCTCGGTAAACGAAAGCATATTTAAAAACTCAACATTTCTACTTGGGAGAATTTCTATTCCTTTTGCAAAGGTTATAGTTAAGCTAACAAGGTTTGGTTGAGTGCCAAACTCTAATAGCAGTGGTTTTACTTCATCAATTTCTTGCTGAGGTTCTTCTTCTAGTTTTGGTGGAGAAAGTAAATTACTGATACTTTTAAAAAGTGATGGCGCACGACCATCATCTATAATTCGTGTATCTACAGAAGTAGTATGATAGAAAGGAATATATGGAACTTCTATATCAACAGGAGTATCGAAGTGGTAATACCCACGATGACGATACTCCCATTGGTAGAAGTTAAGTGTTGCTTGTTCGCTAATCGTTAAATTCACGTATTAACGCTTAAAAATATCGTTTAAAACAGGCTTCTTATCTGCTTCAGATAAAGCACGTACGCCTTTGTCTTTGGTAATGTCTTCTATTACTTTTACTACAGAAGCCTGTGCGTATGTCATAAACATTGAAGCCGAGTCTACTGTGTAATATGTAACAGGGTATAATTTCTTGGCAATCCAACCTCCAATAAAAGGTATTTTACTGATGATAATTTTCCAAAACGAATTGGTGTACAACAGCCACCAAGAAATAAAAAAACCATCGCCAAATTTTGCACCACAGATATCATATTGATAACCTTTCCACGTTGCTCTTAGATAAATACGTGAATGAGACATGACACCTCCTTCGTTTATATGTACTTGTCTAATTCTAATATTACTAACACCATGAGATTCTAATTCTGTTTTTAAACGTCCATAGAACTCCTTGGGCGAATAATCAAAATTATCAATTAAAGTATTCCAGTTAGAATGGTGGTCTTTTAAAGACTCTGAAAAAAGTTGTTTGAGAAATATGAATATAATAATTCCCCAGACACAATACACTCCGTATTGTAAAAAATAATAGATTACATCGTTCATAATTATTGTTTTTAATGATTAAAAACAATAAAAGTAATTCCGATTGAAGCAAATATATATCCCTTTGGGATATGTGGTCGTTTACGTGTGCTAAGGTGTTTCGAGACTGTGCTAAAACAAAAAAACCGCCTCGTGGCGGTTTTGCTATAGAACAAATGATTCGAATCTTTCTATAATACTCTGTTTGTAGCTTCGTGAAATCTTAAACTCTTGGTCTTCAATCCAAATATAGAGCCAGTCACATCTCTTGGTAACATGCGATACATTAATAATGGTATCTTTTGTAATAAAAATAAAATTATCATTTACTTCAACAATTTCTTTTAATGATAATCTTTTGTAATATTCAGTTCCGTCACTCTTAACAAACTTTTTAAAATTTTTCTTAATGTTAAAGCTTGTTACATAAAGAATAGAATAAAGTGGTACTTTGAATATGTTAGCGGTAACTTTTCCGCTTTGCTTATCTATTAAGCAGGTATCTTGCGTTGGTTGTTTGTATAACCAACATTCATCTTTTTTAGACGCTGTTGCTAACATGTAGTTCTTTAGCATTTGGAGCTACCAAATAGTTAAATATTATACATCTTGCTGTTTTTATCATATGCAATATGGTTTAAAGGGTTAATATATAAAGGCAACTTGTTAAGGTTGTTTATTTTTATTTCAAAGAACTTGTATAATATATGTAGGTAAAACAATTGTTTTGTTACAAAGTATTTTATTTCACCTGTTGTGCATTATGATTTAAATAAAGAAAGTTGCTCATCTTACTGAAAATCAGTAAATTATTTTAGCTATAAAACATTTATAATGAACAACTTGATTGCAAATTACGAAAGAATATTGGAAGTATTAAGAAAAATATCGAAAGAACAACTTTTAACTTACCAAAGGCGTACACCAAAATTCAGTGATTTAGAATTAGTGGGTTTAAGTCTAACATCTGAATTTATGAGTATTGATAGTTTAATGGATTTATTTAGGCAACTACCAGAAGCTATTTTAGCTAAAATAGAACGTAGCGTTTATAACAAAAGAAGAAGGAATTTAGTAAATCATTTAGATGAAATACGGTTAAAGATAGCTTCAAAATTCAATGAATTTGAAGAATACTTTATTGTTGACAGTATGCCTTTAGAAGTTTGTAAATTATCAAGAAGTTTACGTTCAAAAATATGCAAAGATTATAGCTATTGTTATCCTGACAAAGGATATTGTGCTTCCCAAGGTTTAAGTTATTATGGTTATAAACTACATACTGTTTGTTCTGTAAATGGTGTTTTTCAAAGTGTTGATTTAAGTCCAGCATCAGTACATGATATTCATTATTTAAAGGATATTAAAACTCAAATTAGTAATTGCACTTTGATTGCTGATAAAGGTTATTTGTCTTCAAAAATCCAACTCAATCTTTTTGAAACTTGTAACATAAGATTAAACACACCTATGAGAAAAAATCAAACAAACTTCAAAAAACAACCTTATATCTTTAGAAAGAAAAGAAAGAGAATTGAAACATTATTTTCTCAATTATGTGACCAATTTATGATTAGAAGAAATTATGCTAAATCTTTTAGTGGGTTTAAAACTAGGGTTTTGTGTAAAATAACAGCATTGACAACTATTCAATATATCAACAAATTTATATTTAATAGAAACATAAATAATATTAAAATCAGCATTATTTAAAATGCACAACAGGTTTTATTTCTATTTTTTATATATATTTATGTCTTTAATTATTGTTATGAGCTATTTGTATTTTTTATATAAATTTATTAGAATTGAATTAAGATACTTTCAATTACGCTATCTATCAAAAAAGACAGATCTAGAAGCGAAACTTTTGAAAGAAGGTGTTGTAGTTATTGAAAATTATATTGATAAAAATAAATTGAAATCATTTTATAAAAATATCCCTAGTGAAAATGAAATGCGTTTATCTCCAGAGGGAACCAAAACACGGTTTGTTTCAACTGCAATTAAAATAGATGGATTACGGTCTTTTTTTGAAGATGATTTTATCAGAAAAACTTTTTTAAAAATAATAGGAAAGGATTCATATCAACTAAGATCCACTGTTCAGAAAAGAGATTTTATTGGTCATACAGGAGCGTTTGAACAATTTTTTCATTCAGATACTTGGCAACATAGGTTAAAAGCTTTTTTATATATAACAGATGTTGGACAAGGTAATGCCCCCTTAGTTTATGTGAAAAAGTCTCAAAATTTCAGTTTTTTTCGATTTAAACTTGCAAAAGAACTTTGGAAGTTTAGCTCTACAGGAAGTGATAGTTTTCTACATGATGAAGATTCTCAATTTGCAGGGACATTATTCCCACACCAATCAAATAATTTTATAAGGAATAAAAATCTTCAACAGTTTGAAATTCTAGGAAAAGCAGGTACTCTTGTATTATTTGATGCAAGAGGTTTACATAAATCAAAACCACTTCTTACAGGAGAAAGAATAATCCTCTCAAGTTATTGGATAAAAAAAAATAATCACATTTAATTAATGAAAGAAAAATTTATTGAAATATTTAATGAATCAATAAGGTACTTTGACATTGGCAATGAAGATGCTGAAAACAAGGTTTATTTACAAGGTAATTTACATTCCAATGAGGTAACAGCTTTTTTAGTTTTATTAAAACTAATTAAAATCTTAGAAAAGCATCCTTTAGAAAGTACTTTTATCAGGATAGTTCCTTGTTGTAACCCAACAGGTTTCAAGGGTTTAATCTATGGAGATAGTGGAAGAACATCTTTTCCAAACAGATTAGATTGGAATAGGATTTTTAACATAAAAAAAATAAATACTAAAACTTTAGAATTTAAGCTTGCGGATTCTTTATTAAAATTATCTCAAGACTTTCAAACATTGGTTGATGTCCATACTCCTGAATATGGAATAGAGCATATTTATGTAGAATCTTTGGATAAGAGACTTATAACATTTGATGATTTAATACATATAATATCAGACCTTATAACTGAAGATTCTTTTGAAGATTCAAATAATTTTAACAACCCAAAATGTAAAGCAGTCACTCTTGAGTTACCTAGTTTAGAAATAAACACTAATTCTAAAATTGATTATTGGTCTAAAAGGGTTTTTAATGAGCTAGTAGCTATAGATAAAAATACACCCCTAAGTACCCCGATAAATGTCAATCATGGTTCAATAGTAAATTTATACTCATCAATTGATGGTGCTTACAAAGTATTTAGTGAAGTATCAGGAGAATTTAAAAAAAATGATGTAATTCTCTCAATTTATGATATTGAAGGGAATATAGAGTTAATAAAAGCTCCTTTCAATTGCAGGTGTATTTGTTTTAGAAAAAATTTAATTGCAATAAAAGGGTCTTGGGTTGTAAGAATATTAAAAGTATAATGATAATAATATGAAAGTTAAAGTAGCAATAAAAAGTCTTGAACAAAATATATATTTTAAGAACAAAAGTGATAACATATTTGAAGAAGTTGTTTATGTTGAAAATAGACCAAGTGAGGAAGAAATGCCAGATTTTTTATCTAATACTGACGTAGTTATTATTGGAGCACGGGAAAAAATTTCAAAAATTGTTCTTGAAAAAAGTAAATCATTACCTAAAATAATAGGTACCTTATCGGTTGGTTTAGACCATATTGATATTGAAGAAATAGAAAAACGAGGTATAAAAGTTATTAATGCACCAACAGCAAATGTGTTATCTGTTGCTGAACATGTTATAGGTTTTGCTTTAGCGCTCTCAAAAAACCTAAAACTATCACATCAAGCTGTAATAAATGATGAAGGACGGGCTGGAGTTATAAAAAAACCTTTTGAACTTTTTAACAAGACTATTGGAATTGTTGGTCTAGGTAAAATAGGTTCTAAAGTTGCAGAGTTTGCTAAATGCTTTGGTATGAATGTTATCTCTACGACTCAATCTAAAACAACTGGTAGTGATGGGGAAATTAATTTTGTTGAACTCAAAAAGCTCTTTACTGACTCTGATATTATTAGCATTAATGTACCTCTAAACAATGAAACTGCTAACTTCATTAATAAAGAATTATTGGAATATTCTAAACCTAATTTGAATTTAATTAATACAAGCAGGTCAGAGGTTGTTAATCATAAAGATATATTACAATTACTAGTTGATAATAAGATTTCGGGTTATGCAGAAGATTCAGACCATGTTTTAAAAGAATTAGCACAGCATCCAAATGTGATATGTTCTCCACATTTAGCAGGGCTAACTAACGAAGCTAGTGATCGTTTAGATAATGAATTAATTGATAATATAGAAAAATATTTTAATAAATGAATAGACTACAAGATTCTATAAATTCAGTTAGTGATACAATTTCTAAGGTAGCGTCTAATAAAGTTAACGTACCTATTGAGACAGATACTAGTCAATTTGATTTAATATTTTGGATTTCAGTATTAGGAGGTTTCTTTTCCTTAGCTGGTGCAATTATTTCACTTTATACTTTTGCTAAAGTGAAATCTATTGAAAAAGCTAAATCAGAAGAGAGAGAAGTACTTACAGGGGCACTAAATCTGAAAGATTTAGCTGGAAAACTAAGAATTACTGAATCATATATTCGAAATGAAGGTCAAGTAAACGTTGATCAAGTACAAAATTCATTAACTAAGTTAAATGCGGAGTTAACAACAGCAATGCGAATTCTTCTCCCTGAAGCTAAAGATGAAGGTATCTTAGAAAATGCAAAAATAATAGCCGAGAATTATTGGACTAATCAATTTGCTTTAGACGCAATCAATAAGGTGCAGTCTGAGTTCACTGTTTTAGCTTGGCGTGTTACTAGAGTTGGTAAAGAAGAACTTTTACAAAAGTATATAAATAAACTTCATAAGAACCCTAGTTTAAAGATAAAAATACTTTTCATATCTCCTGATGCACCAGGTCATGTATATGTTTCTTTAGAAAAAATGTTAACAACTAACGACGCTAAGACGATTAGAAAACAACAAATATTCAATAAGGAGTTAATTATCAGCACGCTAAGAAGCTATGTTAGTGAAAAAAAATATAACACTAATTTACTTGACCGTATTGAATTATACGAGATGGATGAATTTCCATATTTACATGCAGTAGTAGTTGATGAAAAAGTATATTATGGGATTAATTTTTATATGTCACCAAGGCTTGGGGCTACTGAACTTCTAGACAGATCGTGTATTGAAGCTCCTATTTCTTCTCCTTTCGGTGAAAAAGTTATTGAACAAATAAAAATTGTCCAAAAGCTTTCAAGGAGAATTCCCTTAAATCCAATTAATAGCTTAGAAGATACTAAGGAAACTCCAAAAATCAATACCTAGATATATTTTATGAAATTAGATTTAATATTTGCTCCTCAACATGACCCAGGATTCCCTCATAGTGCTCTTCCTCACCTAAAGGGTTTTCTTATGAGAGAATTACCTGAAATTGAAGTGAAGTGCCATGATTTAAATCACTTATTTTATAAATCAGTTATTGGTTCTGATTACAATTTAGTTTTAAATGATTTTAGGCATAATGTTGACAAATCAAACTCTATTGAGGAATGCATAAGTAACGTTTTGGATTTTGAGAAATTCACACAAAGTAAATTTGATTTATGGTCACTTAAACATGATGGCTTTAGATTAACATTAAGGTCTTTAGACGCCCCTCATTCCCGAACAAAAATTGAGGAAATAATAAAGTTTTCAGAAAATGTGACACCATTTGATAGTCTTTTTGGAAAATACTTACAAGAATCTGACGCTGATGTATTTGGTATAAATTTATCTGTTGAAGATCAAATTTTGCCTTCATTCAGATTAGTTTTTTTAATACGTGAATTAAAACCTAAAGCAAAAATTATTTGGGGAGGCGCTTTATTATCACGTGTGTTCCCGGTTTTTGGGAATTCGCTTAAACATTATTTTGATTTTATTATTATTAGAGAGGGAGAAATGCCATTGGCTTCACTATTAAAATATCTTTTAGGTAAAAACAAATTTCCAAAAAATGATGATAAAATTAAAGCGGCTGAAGACATTAAGAATTGTTCTGTAGTTAGAGATTTTGAAAAAGACACAACTCAAGTTACAGACATATCTATAACTGGAGGGCAAATATTTGAGGATTATGATGTTGATAATTACTGGAACCTTACAAAAATGTTACCACTTTTATCTAGTCGAAAATGTTATTGGGGAAAATGTAAATTTTGTACAATACATGAAAGTTGGGATCCAAAAAAAAGAATTTTAGATTACAAAGTTGTTTTAAGAGAAATATCAAATTTAGTTAATGAATATTCTATAAGAGATTTTCGATTTGTAGATGAAGCTAGTCCACCAAATTTGTTAAAAGATTTATCAAAAGGAATTTTAGAAGCACGATTAGATATTAATTTTGAAATTTATGGCATAGCAGAAAAAAGGTTTCTTAATCAATCATTCGTTTCCCAATTAGGTTTGTCAGGGTGTGTTCAATCATATTTTGGTCTTGAATCAATAGATAAGGATTTAATCAAACAAATGGGAAAAAAAATCAATCAATCAGATTCAATAAGTCAAATTTTTAAAAACTGCGCTGAATCTGGAATACACGTTTATTCCTATGCTTTATTTGGTTATCCTGGAGCTACTGAAAAAGCTAATAAGGCTACTACTAAATTTATCATTAACGAATTAAACCTTCACACGGCTACAATAGGTTCTTTTGTACCTGTAATAGGTTCTCCATTTGCTCTTGAAAATAAAAATAGTTTAGTTCACGAAAATGGTTTCACAGAGGATTTTTCAGTCTTTATTGATGAAAATCAAATGAGTTACTCTGGAAGAGAATTAGGTAACAAGGAGGCAAAAAAAGCTTTAAGAGAGGTTTTGGAATCTAGACCTGACCTTGCCTTAACCACACTTTTTAACGATGAAAGCAGATATTATCTTTCAAAAAAATTTGGTGCAAATTTTGCTCAAAAAGTAGATGTTTCAAAATTAAACACTCTGAGAGGAGAACATTCTATTATTGATTTTGCTATAAGACAGAGAATAGATAGAGGGCATTAGAATTTAGCCAAAAATGACTTTCTTTTGGGTTTTTATTACAAAAGTGTTTAGAACTAAAGTTTTCTAATATTATGATTAAGTTATTGTGAATAAGGTGATTAGTAATAAACTAAGCCTAATTATAATTTAACTTACAAAGTACCTCTCTTTTAAGTTGGTTAAAATATTGAATTAATTAATGAGAATATTATTAAAAAGCTACTCTAAATGTAGACAGAACTTATCAATGGTCTATTTGATTTACTGATTTAGATGAAATTAAAAAAACACTCAATAACTGAGTGTTCTAATATCTTCAATTTTCATTTAGCCAAATCTTAAAAGATTTGCTAAATCCACACCAACGATGATTTTTATCATATCCACGTTCTGCTAATACAAAACGAATCAGCTTTTCAATAGGTATTTTACTATGAAGAACAAATCGTAAAATTTCTCCATCCATAGTAGCAAACTGACCAAATAATTTTTCTAAATGAGTTAACGGCTCTCTATCCATTCGTATATGACGTATATTATCATAAGTCATTTTAGAATAATCTTTGGGCAAAATATCTAAAAAAGACATTTCCATTTCTTTAGCAGTAGCTTCCTCAACCACAGCAAAATTATTATTCGGTCCATTAATGATTCCAAAATTAATGTTTGCAATTCGGTATTTAAAGTTGAGCCACAAGCAATGATGAATCGCTTTTTCTTGTGAAGAAAAAATATCTAAATAAAAGTTGTTTTTCATTACTTTTTAGGGTTTGGTTCTTTATGCAATACTCGTCCATTTAAAGATATAATATCAGTACGTGATGACTTTGGGTCTGTTCCTTTTTTACGCAATAAACGTTGCGTATTAAACAATGAACGACATTTGATATTGAACTCGGTATAATTAACCGCATCATCTTTGTTTTTCAAAGATTTTACATACGCATCATAAAGTTCAGCATTGGTAAGCTGATTATCTTTTGCCTTTACAATAATATCGTATGTAGCAGAAGCTATGGTATTTAAACCACGTTCTGTTTCAGAGAAACTAAAACCCAATTCTTCAAGCTCTTTTTTCTTGCTGTCATCTGCATATTTTAGCAGTACTGATACATCTCTGCGGTAATCTTTTAATCGATTTACAATCGTTTGTTTTTCCACTTTTGCTTCTTCAATTTTTGCCTCTAGGACATTAAGAAGCATTTGGTCTTCTTTGATGTTTCCAATTAAAACATCAACAATAGTTACATTACTCATAATTTCTCATTTTTAAATTAATATTTAGTTTTAGGATATTTTCCAAAGCGTGTGAATCACAAAATCAGATGCACCTTGTTTGGTCTCATTACAGATACGTTCCACCTCTTGTTCTGCTTCTTCCTTTGAATCAAAAAAGAATGAAGGTTGTGTTGTTACTGCATATTTGTCTTCATCTTTCACATCAGAAGTAAAGATGGCAAAGACACGTTGTGTCTTTCCTCGTTTGAATAAGATTGAATAGTAATTGCTGACATCATAGTCATCCCATTGTTCAACTGGCTTATGTCTCAAATAATGGACGTTAAGTTGTATCTCATCAAAGAAGTTATTTACTTCTTCTTGGGACAATGTTGGCACTGCACTTATATTACTTTTCCATTGTTCAATAACAAAAGAAAGTACATTTGCATCATCACCAATCAGCTCTAACAATTCTGTATCTGTTTTTTCAGTCAGCATACTTTTGTTATAGTTGGTAAAGAGCCATAGGACAATTTCAATCAATTTTTTTCTTGAAAAAAGATTCAAAAATTCAGAACTGATGTTATTTTCATCAAAGCTTTCTATATTAGCCATAAAGCCTTCAAGAAAATATAAGATTTGTTTACGTTCTTTAATCGTCATGGCTTTCATCTTTAGGTTCACAATGGTTTTCAATCGTTGCAAGTAGATAATTATAGTCACCACTTTTTGCATCGGTTAGTACTGCTTCAATTTCTTTTTGAGACCAGCCTTCTTTTTTGGCTTGTCTTCGAAATACGCCCATAATCATAAAGGCATTTCCGTTCACACCAATCAAATTCAGATTGACGGTTTTTTCAATTACTTTTTTCATGTGTATTAAATTTTAAGATTAATTATTTTTAGATAGGATAATTAGCTGTGAGAACTTCAACTTTTGTTTTCCTTTTTTTGCCAGTAATTCCTTTTGATGCGGAAAGTGGTTTGGAAGTCATTTTTGTGTACCAACCCTTTTTTTTAGTGTACTTGGTCAGTATTTTTGAAGGGTACGAACTCAAGAGAAACTTCCCTTGCACATTCGATAAAACCTCTAGCAATTTTTTGTAATCTGACTTTGTATAACCTTCATAATGCCCTTGGTGGGTATCTATGTATGGTGGGTCTACATAATGAAAAGCATCTATAGAATCTCGACTTTGAATTACTTTCAATGCATCGTTATTCTCAACTTGTACGTTTTCCAATCGTTTGTACATGTCAGTATTAAAAATCAGTTTCTTATTCCGAAAAGCTTTCACTCGTTTTCCATATTTGTCATACCCCCATGACCCAATCTGGCAACTAAATCCCATATTCGTGGCAACATAGAATGCCCACGCTTGTTGTAACTTGTTAAACAAATGTGGCATTCGGTAAATTGTCCACGCAACGGTATAAGTTCTACGAGAAAATAACGTAGCTTCAATTTTGGCTTTTAAATTTTCAAAATCAGTCTGTACAACTTCATAGAAATTAATCACCATTGTATTCACGTCATTAATGGTTTCAGCTTCCACTTTTTCTTTAGCAAAGAATATTGCACCACCACCAAAAAAGGCTTCGGTATATATTCTGTGTTTTGGAATTAAAGGAAGAATGGTAGAGATCATATTAATTTTTCCACCGTAATATGATATGGGGGTTTTAGGCATAAAGGGAGTTAATAGGTAATAAATTATTACAACTCGTCTTCTTCTGCCATAGAGACAAAAGATTCAGAAGTGATAATAATATGGTCGAGTAAAGTAATGTCCATCAAGGTTGCTAATCGTTTAATTTTTTTGGTTTCTGAAATATCTCTTTTTGAGAAGTTCAAATTTCCACTTGGGTGATTATGAGCAACGATAATGGCTGATGCATTCGTTAGTAATGCTAATTGAAATATGTACTTTGGATTGGTTAATACCCCTCTTGATGTTCCTTGTGATATTTCTGAAACAGAAAGAACACGATTTGCGTTAGTAAGGAGTATTACCCAAAAGCATTCCCGTAAATCCAATTGCTTGGGATTGATATATTTTCTTAATATTTCATCAGCATCTTTAGCACAAGAAATATGATGCATTTCCTGTTGGTGAGGTCTCTGGTAATGGATTTCAATGTATGAACTACCGAGTAGTTCAATACTTGGTAGTGTTTTCATTGGTTATTAATTTAAAGGTTTATTTGTAGTCATTATGACTGAGTTCAAAAATCAAAAAAGACGTTACGTTGGTAACGTCAGAATATATGAGAATTTACAGGTGCTTGCAGAGAATGGTTTACAAGGCTTTCCATAAATCATGAGCTTTAAATAAATGTCATAATTTTCTAAATTTACAAAGTCAGAGGTTTCAAAAACAGGATGGAATTCTTGTGCCATATATTTTGCATCTGCTTGTCCTAGCCGAAAGCAAATAATCGTTCCAACGTTTCCTAATACTGCATTTTTAATATCAGTATCAAGTTGGAATAAGTATTGATGTGCAAGGGTTAATGATATCTTCCATTTACGGATTTCTGAAAGTAAATTAATGATTGATGAAGTGGTATAGTTCTGAAATTCATCAAGGAATAGATGGAAAGGCTTTCTATATTGCTCTTGGGTATCAATACGAGAAAACCCAGCACCCATAATGGCGTTAAGGAGAAATGAACCAACAATATTTGAAACATCAGAACCAAGTTTTCCTTTACTAATATTTACCACTACAATCTTTCCTTCATCCATACATCTTCGGAGTGATAGTTCTTGTTTGTTTTCAATAAGAAATCTACGAATGGATGGATGAGCTAAAAATGCACCAACCTTATTGAGAATAGGAACAATATCATTTTTGGTATATTTTTTAAATTCAGTTTCCCAAAAACGAATCAAAGATGGATTTTGAATGTTTTTTAAACATTGATTTTGATAATTAGTATCGTGAATGATTCTATGTATATCTGAAATATATGCCTGTGGTTGGTCAAGAAGTGTAAGAATTATATATCGTAAAATATGTTCCAATTTTACTCCCCAAGCACCTTTCCATAATTTTTGAAATGACTCTAAAAGTGATGATGCAACTAATGAACGTTTTTCGACTGATACACGTTTCAAAGGATTATATCGATATACCAACTCTGGGTCAGCTATATCAAGATAGATAATATCTTTTTTTTGGTTTTGAGGAACATTATTGATGATGGTATGAGATAAATCACCATGTACATCAAAGACACATATTCCTCTTTTATTTGTAATATCTTGAAGGATAAGTGAGGTTAATAAATTGGTTTTTCCAGCACCAGTTTTTCCAAGAATATATGTATGGAGTAGTCTATCTTTTTGCAAAATTCCAAAGAGCTTTCCATCAGTTCTAAAGTTGGTGAAAGCAAAATAACTAATGTAGTTTTTGTATGAAGGATTCATACATTGAAGTATGCTCTCCGAAGTTGAATATTAAAGACCCTACTTTTATAACGCCTGTGAACCTATACTACTTCTTTTTTGATAGGCTATTTCCTTCCTTTATTCCTAAAAATCCTTTGTCGAGTTTTGGTTCATTCCAATTGTTCGGATACATAGAGCGACAAAACTTCATAAACTTATTTTTTGCATCAGCGTATTTTGGATTAAATAAGGCTTGTAAATAGGTATATATTCTGTTGTTGACTTCAATATTAAAAGCTTTCATTTCCTCATCACTAATACGTGATAATTCATTCCAAGCAATTTCTCCGAAAGGAGTAACAACTTTTACATCTGAATAGTCGCCTGTTTTTGATTTTGGAAATGTTCCTGCATGGTAGTTTTCAATAACTGTATTGCGAACACAATTCACACTTATAGTAGTCGCAGTTTGCTTAATACTCTTCGTTAAATTTTCTTGGGATATTTCCTGTGACATATTTTTATTATACCAGTTTCACAATATCAAAGTTACTACCTAATGTTTGTAACGTCTTTTTTCAATATTTTTTGAACGTTATGCTTTGTCTGTTATGAATACAAAACATACCCAATTACCATTTATAAGAAAATTATTAGCACATAAATCAGATGAAGAAATCAAAGATGCTGAAGAGCGCTTCTTTGATTTTCTTGATTTAGCAGAACGAATTCATTCTCGAATACAAAGAGATACAGAAACAAAGCCTTGATTATTTAACACACTTATTGTTAAATATAACTATTACTCGTCAAACAAAAACTAACCTAAAAAAATATGAAAAATGTTTATGGATACATTCGTATTTCAGATAAGAAACAAGAAGAAGGAGTATCACTCCAAGAACAAAAGCGTATTCTCAAAGAGTACGCTAAATCAAATAATTTAAAAATTATTCATTTTTACGAAGAAAAGAAAACTGCTGCAAAACGGGGAAGACCTCTTTTTAATGAAATGATGAAAAACTTAATAGAAAAAAAAGCGAATGGTGTCGTCATCCACAAAATAGACAGAGGCTCAAGAAACTTACATGATTGGGCAGATATTGGGGATTTAATAGACAACAATATCTCAGTGTTCTTTGCTCATGAAAATTTAAATTTAAGTGAACGTGGAGGAAGGCTCTCTGCTGATATTCAAGCTGTCATGGCATCTGACTATGTTCGTAACTTGCGACAAGAGGCTATAAAAGGGCTGTATGGGCGTTTAAAACAAGGATTGTACCCTTGGGCTGCACCAATAGGTTATCTCAATAATGGAAAGGGAGAAGTAAAAACAATTTGCCCTATTCAAGGAAAACTCGTTAAGCAACTATTCAAACTTTATACAACTGCTGATTACAATGTGCGAACCCTTTCTGAAGAAATGCAAAAGCGTGGACTTGTAAATACTAAAGGAGGTAGGGTTTGCAAAAATGGAATCACTAAAATACTTAAGAACCCTTTTTACATAGGTATTATGAAAGTTAAAGGGCAAACCTTCGAAGGAAATCATAAACCATTAGTTACAACTCAAATATTCAAGAAAACTCAATTGATTATTAAGGAACGTCAAAATACTAAGGGTCTAAAACACAATTATCTTTTCAGGCGTTTACTTCGCTGTGAAGAATGTAAATATGTTATGAGTGGCGAAAAGCAGAAAGGTACAGTTTATTATCGTTGCCAAACTAAAGGATGCCCAACAAAGAGTATTCGAGAAGACACTATTGAACACTACGTAAAGAATATGCTTAAAACTATTTCATTACGAAAAGAAGAGTTGGAAAGCTTATTTGAGATTATATCCAAACAAAAAGAACATGAATTTGCTATTGAGCAAAAACGATTGCAATCACTAGAGTTTCAAAAAAATAGTTTAGTCTCAAAAGAAAAGAAATTGCTTGATACCTATCTTGAAAACCTTATTGAAAGAGATGAGTTTGAACAGCGTAAATCTGACTTATTGATTAAGATTCATGAACTCGATGAAAATATTAATGAAGTGAAGGCTGGAAATGATGGAATATTGTCTAAAATCAAAGATTTCCTCGAACTTAGTAACGAGCCTTTAAAACTTTACAATTCGGCTGTTTTAGAAGAAAAAAGAGAAATGCTAAAAAACATTACCTCGAACTTAACTGCAAAAGGTAAAGGAGTAGTATTTTCAATGCTTTCTCCGTATTATGAACTCGCTAATCGAGATATTTTATTAAAATGTCCCCATCTTCGGGACACCTCTCGAACTATGACATCACAAATTATCTATACGGATAAGAATACCTCTGGAATCCAACCAAAACCGCTCAACAAAGAACAAACAGAGCAATTTTTCAATATTCTCCTTGGTAATATTTCTACATTAAACGTTCATAACCATACACAAAACAATGCGATATCAAAAGACCACCCAAGTTCCCAATGAAGTATTTGATTTGCATCTAACTGAGCTTACATTTTCAGAATTAAAGATACTGCTCTACATCATTAGACAAACGTATGGTTGGAAATTAAAAAATGGAAAGCGAAAGCAAAGAGATAGAATAACTCATAATATATTCAAACAAAAAACAGGACTCTCAAGAAGAGTAATATCAGACGTGGTACAATCTCTTATTACAAAACATCTTATTACCGTAACCGATTATCAAGGTAATAAATTACATACTCCAGAACAACGTAAAGGAAAGGTAGGCATATATTACGCACCTTGCTTTGTAACCTGTGCAGAAAATAACAAAAAGGTATGCAAACAGAAGCATAAACCTGTGCAGAATAAGGTATATAACAAAACTAATACTACAAAACTAAATGAACAAAAGAGCTTTCAACAAAAAATTAAGATTTCAGATTGGGAACGAATGCAACAGATTCTTGAAACCCGCACCTAATAGGTTGTCGTATTAGTTATTTATGGCTTCTTACTCGTCTTTATTCATAAAGACGGATACTACGCTTTTAAATTGCTTATTATGGCTATATTTGATTAGTTTTAAAAAATAAATTATGAGAGTTGTTTATACCTATGATGTTGAAAATTTAAAAAAGATACAGGAAATAATTAATGGGTATAATCCCAAAGAAATTCCAGTTCTTACTACTCAAATTAATCATATTAGAGAAAATGGTAAAGTAAGATTAAGACTTACTATTAATGGAAATGATAATGATGTACAAAATCTTGTTAATCTCTTACATCAGTAATTCTTTACTAAAAAATACAATTCAACTTTAAATAACCACTTTATTCCCATTCTCTCCACAGAATATTGGGTGACCGCGAAAAAAATTATCCGTATGGATAATTTTTTATGTCTTGGAGCAAACCATAATTCTTTCTACAATTAAAACAGGCGATGGACATCAGTAATGCCATCGCCTGTTTAATATAATAATGAAAAATAATTTGAAATACGTTCGCGAACGAGCAGGCATACCACAGCAAGATATTGCGACCTTACTAGATATGAAACCGCCCAACCTAATCCGCTATGAAAACGGACAACGCAATCCTACTCCAGAAATTATCCTCACGTATCATATCCTCTTCGGAGCAACGCTCAATGATTTGTTCATACCACTCGTCAAAACAGTAAAACGTAATCTCGTGCATCGAAGTCTAGGACTCATTGATTTACTTAATGTAAATCAATCCCCGAAGAGTATTAAAAGAATAGCATATTTAAATGAAGTTGTCAATCTATTAAACCAAGAACATGAATATGAGTCAAGAAATTAAGTCCCACAAATCTGGACTAACAATGGCTCTCTTCCCTAATGCTCTTGGCTTTGGTTTTGCTATTATGAAAGATGCTTTGACAGTTGAAATAGCTCAAACGGTTGCCATTAAACCACGACCAATATCAAACGCAAAAGTTATGAAGAAAATTCGTGAGAAAATTGCCTATTATGAACCTGATACTATTGTTATTGAAGATTATCAGAAATCAAGAAAATCAAAACGCATATCTAAATTACTGAAGGAACTAACTCAATTTTGCAAAGAACGTAATATTAATTTTTATACCTATTCACGAAAAGATATTCGCTTTGTATTTAGTAACTTCAATGCACATACCAAATATGAAATTGCAAAAGCTATTTCTGAAAATATAGATTCTATGAAAGATAGACTTGTTGAAAAAAGAAAATGTTATGAAGGAGAAGCCTATGTAACTGGTTCATTTGATGCTGTTTCTCTTGGTATTACTCATTTCTATATGACAGATTAAAAAACACCGTTTTGGTGTTTTTAATTTTGCTAAATGAAATAGTTCTTTTTTTTAAAAAATAAGTACATTTGATTAACTATTTTTTATCTATGAAAAAAGAAATAAACTATATTTTTTTACTATTTAGTATTACATTTTTTTCTCAAAATTACACCGTTCATGGTGTAATATCTGATGCTAATAATGGGGAAAGATTAATAGGTGCTACTGTATTTATCCCTAATACAAATTCATATGCTATATCAAATTCATATGGTTTCTATTCTTTGGAAATTCCTAAAGGTATAAGTACGCTGAAAGTATCCTATTTAGGATATAAGACCTATACAAAAAGTCTAAACATTACAGAAAACATCTTGTTAAATATTAATTTAACTGAAGATTCGAAAAGTTTAAATGAAATTTTGATTAGAGCAAAAGGTAAAAATGATATTACAAATTCTGAACCAGGAAGCCATATTTTAAACTTAGATAGAATAAAAAAATTGCCCGCTGTAGCTGGTGAAGTCGATATATTAAAAGGACTTCAATTACTACCAGGAATTCAAACATCCCATGAGGGTACTACTAATTTATCCATAAGGGGTGGTTCTCATGACCAAAACTTATTCTTGCTAGATGATGCGCCAATATATAATCCATCTCATGCATTAGGTTTTTTCTCTGTTTTTAATCCTGATGCGATAAAAAATGTGAAAGTTTATAAGTCATTTATCCCTTCTCAATTTGGAGGTAGATTGTCTTCTGTTGTTGATGTAAGAATGAAAGAAGGAAATAATAAAGAACAGAAAATAAGCGGTGGTGTAGGTCTTATCGCTAGTAGATTTACAATTGAGTCTCCTATTGTAAAAGAAAAATCATCTTTTATGCTTTCCGGTCGTTATAGTTATGCGGGTCTTACATCCAATACTCTCGGAAGTGTTTTACAATCTTTAGGTGTCAGTAGTCTAAATAATTTCAGCCCAAATAACGAAATTAATTTTTTTGATATTAACGCCAAGGTAAATGTAGAATTAAATGAAAAAAATCACCTTTATTTTTCTACCTATATAGGTAGAGATCATTTTTTCTATATTGATATAGATGATAGTAGCAGTATGGATTGGGGAAATGTAATTGGAAATTTACGATGGAACCACACATTTAATAGTAAGTTATTTTCAAACACAATGCTTGTGTATAGCAAGTATGACTATTCTTATATTTTGAAAGACGATACAAGAGAGTTTAAGTGGTCTGCGAATATGCAAGAATTAGATTTAAAATCGGATTTCGATTTTTTTGCAAACGCT
Source organism: Polaribacter marinus (assembly GCF_022662535.1). Taxonomy (GTDB): domain Bacteria; phylum Bacteroidota; class Bacteroidia; order Flavobacteriales; family Flavobacteriaceae; genus Polaribacter; species Polaribacter marinus. The sequence goes on along the minus strand of NZ_JAKQYM010000015.1, from coordinate 12,355 downwards.
TCTAATCATTTAAAATTTGGTTTTTCCGTTGAAAATCATTTTTATGAACCTGGTAAATTAACTCCTAGAAATACAGAATCTATTACAAGAGGATTTGAATTAGATGACAAAAAAACAATTGAAGGAAGTGTATATATAAATAATACTCAAAAAATAGGCAATAATTTTAAAGTAAATTATGGTTTAAGGTACTCTAATTTTTTCTTATTAGGCAATGCAACTGTTAATCAATATGATAAAGATTTTAATATTACAGCTACAAAAAAATATAATAATGGAGAGTTAGTAAAATTTTACCAAGGTTTAGAACCACGTATTTCAACAAATTACATTTTAAATAATGGTCATGCAATTAAGGCTTCATATACGAGAACACAACAATATCAGCATCTCATTAGTAATTCAACTGTTGGTTTACCTACTGATGTTTGGCTTCCTTCAGATACACACATAAAACCACAAACTGCCAACCAATATTCTTTAGGTTATTACGGTAGTGCTAAAGATAGAACCTTTGATTTCTTTACAGAAGTCTATTACAAGAGCATGGACAATGTAATAGATTACATAGACAATGCAGATTTATTTTTAAATCCTAATATTGAAACTCAAGTACTTTCAGGAACTGGTGAGGCTTATGGAATAGAGTTTTTACTTGAAAAAAAGACGGGTAAATTTAATGGGTTTTTAAGTTATACTTGGTCAAATACGGCAAGAACTATTGAAGGAATTAATAATAGTCGTTCGTATCCAACCTCTTTTAATAAACAGCATAATATTTCTACAACCTTTTCTTATGAATTTTCTGAAAGGTTTACTATTTCTTCAATTTTTAAATTTACATCGGGGGGATATATAACATTACCCGAAGGAACCTTCAATTTTTATGGAGTTGCTTTTAATTATTATTCAGAAAGAAATGGGTATCGTCTTCCTGCCTATCATAGAATGGATATTTCCGCTAATTTAAAGTCTAAGAATAATATAAACAGGAAATGGCAAGGAGAATGGTCTTTTGGTATATATAACTTATACAACAGGGAAAATATATTTTCCCTGTTTGTTAAACAGGATAATACCAATTTAGAATTTAATAAGACTTATAAAATGTATTTATATGGTTTTTCTCCTTATGTTGGTTATAATTTTAAATTTTAAAAAAAAATGAAAAAATATTTAGTTTGTAGTCTATGCTTTATTTTATTTTTTAGTTGCGTAGAAGAATTTAATTTAGATTTAGATAAAGTACAACAACGAGTAGTTATCGAAGGCTTAGTTGAGAATAATACTGGACCTCATTATATTAGAATAACTAAAAGTTCTACAGGTGCATTCATTAAAAATAATTATCTAGATATAGATGAGAATGTTGAAATTATAGAAGACGCAATAGTTATAATTTCAGATGATTCAGGGCAAACAGAACAATTGATGCTTGTTCCTGAAAACAGTAATGATGCAATTGTTCTTAACAAAGGGGGCTACTATAGAACTACAAATTTTGTGGGCGAACCCAACCATTTATATACACTTACTGTAACAACAAAAGAAGGAAAAACATATTCTGCTTCAGATTACATGAAACCTCCGCCAATAATTAATTCACTGTCTTATGAATTAAGAGTTTCTGAAAAAGATGGTCAAGAATATTATGTTCCGTTGTTATCTTTTTTTGAACCACAAGAAACTAAAAATTATTATCTTATTAACCAAAACTTTGAAAGAACTAATCATAATGGAATAACTAATTGGGAATTTGAAGTATTATCAGATAAAAATTTAAATTCAGGAAATATTGAAGTTTTTTTAGATAATGGTGCGTCTCCTCAAGATTTTGGGTATTATTATTATTTTATTGGTGATGAGATAAATATTAAAATGAGTAGCATTTCACAGGAGGCTTATTCTTATTTTAAGTTTCTATTGGAACAATTTAAACAAGATGGAGGTGTGTATAGTCCTGCACCCGCATCACCACCCACTAACATTGATAATAATGGATTGGGCTTTTTCCAAGCCTCTTCTTTTATAAAATCAAAAGTTATAATTGAATGAAACATTTTTTTAATTTTCAAATTGATAAGCTCCAATATCAGCAGGAAATGCCCTTTCTAATCCCTTTATATCTATTGGGACTTCTTGAGTAATACTAATTCTTGCTTTACTTATTGCATTTGAGTTAGTATCTATTTCTAACAAATTTGATGTAACATCTTTAAAGTCTACATTACCATTTAAAATAATATCCTTATAAATATTAATATTACTGAAATTAAATAGTTCGTTATTAGTAAAATTTCCTCCTGTATCATCAAATTTAATAACGGAGTTTTGAAATAAATAATTAAAATCCGCTTGATCAGATTTTTCCAAACTTAATTCAATATTATTGTTTCCAAAAATAATACTATTTGAAACGATAGCTTTATTTAAATTTGACGCTACTATTACTTCTCCCTCTCTTCTAAAAATATTGTAATTGCTCAATATAAAACTAGGAGTATTTCGAAGGCTACTATTCCAATAATTTGCAAAAGTAGAATGCTTTATAATATAATTACCTCCTGATACTCCTGCGAAACAAGACACCCCTGCATTACTTATGACTAAATTTTCTACTTCAATATTAGCATTTTCTCCCCAAACCCCAACAAAAGAGCTATTATATATTTTAGTATTTTTAATACTAATGTTGTTTACGTTACCTCCATCACCAAAAACATTTAATCCAATACTGGAATTCTTTATGTTTAAATAATTAATCTTGTTGCCGAAACTTTTCGTTCTAAATAAAATAGTTCCCCACTGACCAGGAATATCTTTAAATGCAGGTTCTAACCTATCACCTTGAAAAGTAACTTCAGTCTCTTCTTGTCCATCAAGATTTAGACTTCCATTAACTTCAATTTTTGAATTGTTATTAATAATTAACCCTGAGTTTTGATGAAAATACACCTTAACTCCTGAATTAACGGTTAGGGTTTTTGATGCATTATTTTCATCCCCAACAACCATATAGCCATATACAACATAGGGTTTTTCATCAATAAAATTTAGTTCATTATCATTCAGAAATCTTCCTTGAATTTCAGTATTGATTCCATCTATTACTATAGTTTCTATAATACCATTACTCTTGGAAGGGTATAAAAAGTGAGCATCTTGAACTAGCGTTATTAACGTTACTGATTGCATATTATCGCCATTATCAAACAATAGCTTATCCTCATAAAGAGGAGTACTTACTTGAGAGTAATCAATTGTTGTCTCCACAAAAACAAAAATACTATCTCTTGCTAGAATATCAATATTTTCGAACTCTTTCCCTGATATACCATCAACATTTAAACGATAATTAGAATTATTACCATTTTCTAATCTAATTTCTGGGATAGTAATGGCATTATTACTTCTATTATAGACCTTAAGGGAGTATGTACTTGAACCTATATTGGTGAAAACAGTATCTAAATACACCGTATCTTTGGAAAATTCTAATTCCCCAGTATTTAAAACAGTATCAAAATCTTTACGACAAGAAGAAGTAATGACAAACCCAGAAATAATAAACAAGAAAATAAAGGTCTTAAGTGATTTTGTTTTCATACAGAAAAATTATTTTTTAGATTCTTTAATTTTTTTGACTAAAAATTTCTCTAATTCTTCTTTTGAAGATGAATTATGCATTATTCTATAATTAATTAGTATTGTAGGTGTTCCATAGATTCCTGATCTATGAATTAAGTCATAGTTTTCTTTTAGTTTATTTTTTAAATCAGGATTATTAAAATCATTTTTAAATTTTTTAATATCTAAATTTAGTTTTAACGCCAAAAGTTCAATTTTATTATCAGTATAGTTATTATTTTCTTTAAAAAGTAACTCTTTCATTTCTAAGAACTTTCCTTGCATTCCTGCAACTTCAGAGGCAATAGCTGGTTTAGAGACATAAGAACCATAATTAACAAAACCAAAAGCAACATCATCTTTATACTTATCAAAAAGTTGTTTAAAGATTGGATTGTATTCTCTACACATATCACATTCAAAATCAGATATCTCAATAAGTGTTACTTTTGAATTTTTATTTCCATAAAAATGAACTAATGATTGATCTAATTTAGTTTTAGGTGGTGTTGGGGTTTTTAAAAAAAAATTGATTTTACTTTTTGATTTAAGAGAATCAATATACTTAGATAAAATAAATGATTTAAACCTTTTTATAAGAAGGGCATTACCTTTTTTTGAGTTAATATCATAATTAACTATATTTTTTTCAATTGAATTTACACCCTGTTTATCAAAATCATTTTCTTTAGAAAATTTAATTATATTACTATCATTAACTTTTTTATCATATAAACTTTGTAATAACTTTTCTGTTGTTATTTTTTGTTTATCAGCTTGCCTTTTTAAAATTTTTTTATTTATTATTTCATCTAAAGCTAATTTTCTTATTAAATGAATCCTACTCAATTCATCATATAATTTTTGTTTTACAAATAAATCCACTTCGTTTTGAGTGATAGAGATTGAATCTATTGTTGCAACAATGGATTTATTTTTATTAATTCTATATTCTTGCTTTTTTTTACAAGAAAAAAAAGCTAAAATAAGCCCACATAAGGCTATATATTTGATTTTACTTATCATTAAAATTATTTTAAAAAAATAGCTTCAATATTGAAAATATTGAAGCTATTAAAAACTATCTATTTAATTTATTTTATTTTAGTAAAATATAAAGTAGTATTTCTGTCAGCAACCAAAAGGTTACTTACTCTTCCAGAAACTCTTGTTCTGCTTCCATTAGACAAGATTCTGTCACAATAATTAGCATTACGACTATCTTCATCATCAGAATTGATATAACCGAAATAACTATTTCTTGGTGGGCTAGCAGCCTGCCATGGATAAGAAGTAGAAACATGTCTATAAACATCACCTAATACACCATAAGAAACTCCAATATTTGGAAAAGCCATAAATCCTCGAGTACCAGGATTTCCATTTGTAGGATTTCCATATCCTTTAAAAGATAATATTGTATTTCCACCAAATCTATTTGCACCTAAAGAATATATTCTACTTCCATTGTAAGTCGTTCTGTTTGAATTACGCCTGTCTTCATTATCAAAATGTCTATTTATAGTGAAGTTGCCATAACTTGTTGAATTTATATTTAAAACTGCATAAGTCCCTCCTGTAACGTTTCTAAAAGGGTTATTATCTACAACACAAAATCGCAAAGTTACATTTCCGCGATAATCGATATTACTGCTACCTGTAAAACCAGACCTTCTAGAAGCATTTCTGCTATCTTCAGCATCCATAAAAACGACAAGCTCTTTATAAGCCCCACATGTTCCATTTTTAAAAACTCCAACAGCTTGTGAGTTACTCGTTCTATTATAGACTACTTGTTTTGAAAAATTTTCATTTAGTTTTGCAGTAATTAACTCTAAAGTCTCTTCATTTGCTAAAGTTTCATTTTTAAAATCTCCTTTGGAAAATAAAAACTCATCTTTGATATCTCCTTCGATATATTCTGTTTCAATTTTTGAGTAAGAATCTTCAATGTCAATCAAATCTTCAGTTAAAGAGTTTGGGTTTTCTAATAAGTTTTCATCTGAATTTTCACAGCTTTGTAAAAAAGTAAAAACAGTAATTAATACTAAAAGTTTAATTTTCTTCATAATATATATTTTTTAATTTTAATTACAAATATATACATTTTACATTACAAACTAGAAAACTTTTACTAATTATTCTTCGTCATAACTAAAATCTTCAAAAAATTCAGCCAAACTCATCTCATGAGCATCTAATATTTTTAACAAGCTTTTAAAGGTAAAATTAGCACCTGTTTCCATTCTCCAGTACTGCATCCTTTTAATTCCTTTATCTATAGCAAAATTCTCATACGAAGTATATCCTTTTTCAATTCTTATTTTTTTTAACTTTTGAGCAACTTTTAATGCTCTTGGGTCAAATTCTTTAGTTAAGGTTTGTTTTTTAGCCATTGTTATATATAAGTATTAGCGATAAACAAAGTTGAATTATTAACTTGTTTTAAATTACCACTTATTTTTTACCACTTATATTGATATTTTTTTTATGTTTGCCCTTTAACTTATATAAAACAGTACATTATGAAAAAAATCTTATTTATTTTAAGTCTTGTAATCCTTACAAGTTGTGGTTCAACCGCCAAAGTAGCACAGAATGAAGTACCGAGGTATAACGCAAACTTCGACTACACGCCACCAGAACGTGCCAACCCAAGAAGTGCTGATATTACTATTGCACTTCTTAATCCTGTCTTTGCCGATAAGAACCCAAATTTGAGAGTACAGCCTTATTCTACCTTTATCGAAAACATGGCGGATGACTTTGAAGAAATGTTAATTGCTAAAGGATTTTCATTACGTGGACCGTTTAAAAACCGTGACGAGATGGTCTATGGAGACAAGAAGAACTCTGACATTGCACTAGAGATTAGAATTAGCTTAAAAGATGAAGGAAATTTACAACTCAAAAAGCAAACTAATTGGGCGCAAGCTATCAGTAAAAATGCACCAAATCATTACACCGTTTCGGGAACTTTCTATCATTTTGGGAATATTATTATCGAAGCAACTGACCCATTCACAGGGGAGAAGTTTTGGAAGAAAACAATTTCATTACCACGTAAGGAGATTATGGCACAAGGGAATAAGACGTGGACAGGAAAACCAACACCAAGACAATTAATGTCGGAGGATACAGGGGTGTATAACCCTACGGCAAAAGCACTAGAGGGATACTACCAAGAAGCTATTAAAACAGCGTGGAGACATATTGATGTTAACGAAATGAAGATGATTAAAACAGAAATTCAGAAATCAAAGCAAAATTAAAATGGAAGAACAACAAACACAGAAAAGAGAAGAAGCCATAAAAGATATGAAAATGTATCTTGCTAATGATTGGAACTTAAAAGAAGAAACACCAGAGTATTTTTTATTAACACGAAATACTGCATCAACAGGAATACACATTTTACTTGCTTTATTCTTTTGGTTCATCGCTTTTATTCCTAATATTATTTATCACTATTCTAAAAAAGAGAAAAAGAAGATACTGAAATAAAAGAGAGATAATTTATTAACCCAAAAAGCACTCGGTTGAGTGCTTTTTGGGTTACCTTATATGTTAATTTTTGCTCCAATTGATAATTGACCAAATGTACTGTCTTTTAATCCTTTAAGAGGGTTTCCACCATCTGAATGCTCATACCCAAGAGAAAAAGATGTTTTACCATCGTCATCTATTGCATAATTGAGCGATACTCCTTTATTTATTAAGTTTCCAACAAAGAGGTTGCTTTCAGAAGTGTTTAATTTTGATCTGTGTGAAAAAGAGTAATTAAATTTTAATATTTGATATTTTCCAAAAGCTGAATAGAGTAAACCGCTGAAAGGATATATTTCAAGATTTAAATTAACATTAAACATACTTAATTTTTCATAACCAATATGTTCTAAACCTATACTATGGGTGTGTTTAATTTGTAGATAATCTGATGGATATAATTTTTTAGACCAATCTATTTTTCGATGCTTTTTAAGCAGTTCTTTTCCTTCTTTAATAGTAGTGTTCTCATCGGTTGGAATATTTGTTCTGTCATTGGTTGGATACACTCTATCGGGAAGTAAATAGTTTATAAATTCAGTAGAACTATCCTTTGACCATTTGAAAGAAGTATATGCTAAATATTGAAGACCCTTTTTTTGTTCCTCTCTATCCTCAGAAAACTTTATTGATATTTCTGGTTGAATATATATAGGAGCCTTGTCATTTCCAAATTCACATATTTTAGAGAATGAAAGACCTAATTGATACACGTCTTGTTCTTTTTTAATTAAGGTGTTTTTGTGTAATTCATAGAAAATAGAAACTCGTGATGTTGGGTATTTCTTTGTTGCTCCATAGTTAAAATTTAAAGCTACAAAACCATTAATACTATATGAATTACTTTTTGTTGGGTCAGATGGATAGGTTGCAATATATTTTGCTGGAAGAGATTTAGTATAGATATTGTCAGAAGCTTCTCCTATTGAAATACTAGTGTTCCAAGAATTATCTTGTGCAGATATATGTAAGGTAAAAAAACCTGCTAAAAAAACGGAATATATTAATTTATGCTTTGTCATAAGTACTTCTTATTAGTTTAATGATATCATGTACAGTTTTACATGTACTTGCTTGATTTGGTGTAACACTCTTATAGGGTTTATTTTTCTTACTTAAATGCATTAATCGTTCAATAATATCATTACACATTTTATAGAGTGTCCTGTGAATCCATATTTCTGGAATTCCTAATTCAGACTGTAACTTGGATTTCAGATGAATAGGTTTACGAGTAACAATGCGTAATCCTTGAGATACAAAAAGAAGTATTTTATCATCTTTCCAATAATCAAATTTTATCTCATTAAGTATAGTATAGAGACGTTTTTTCGCTTGTTGGTTTTGTGTGTTAAGAATGACATACTCTATCGAAGTAATAAACATTTTCGCATCCTTTCTACTGACATTAAAGTTTATATTAATTTGGCTCATAATTAAAAGTTTTGATAAAGATAAAAAAAAATCTAAAGATTAAAATACCTACAAATAGGGGTTTTCCATTTACTAATTTAAAGAGGATACTATACCCCATTTTCCTTCTTTATATTGCATGTTTTGTATATCCTCTCGTTGATGCTTGATAGATTGGATGTCAAGCAGGGTCAGTTTTAATGATAGAAGAAAGGCTAGCTTACCTCACAAAAAGCTGTAAAAAAGACTTATACCAATTGTCTATTTAGATTATTTTGAACGTAGAATGAATTGGATTTTGTAGATTTGCCTATGATTTTAATTATAGATACCATATAACAATTAATGTACTATAGAAGAAAATATTTATTAGCACTTATACAAGAATTTGGAGGAGTCTTAGATAATTTAAATCTCCAGAAACTATTATTTCTAGCTACACGTAAACAAGAGAAAAAAGCATTTGATTTTGTACCTTATAAATATGGCTGTTTTTCATTTCAAGCAAACCAAGATCTACTTACAATGATAAAACTTGGCAATATTGAAAAAAACAATCATACATGGAAATGTATTGATACAGATGATTATGCGTCCCAATTAAAAAAGGAAGATAGAGCAACCTTATTTTGGGTTATTAACAACTACAAAGATTTTGAAGCAGAAGATTTAATTAAAGAAACATACAGAAACTATCCTTTTTTTGCCACCAAAAGTAAGATTGCAGAAAAAGTGCTGACAAAAACTGAACTTGAAAAAGTTAATGCTCAAAAGAGAACATTTGAAGAGCCAATGTTTTTTACTATTGGCTATGAAGGTATTTCACTTGAGACGTATTTAAATAAACTAATTATTAACGATGTACGTTTATTAGTTGATGTGAGAAAGAATTCTTTTAGCATGAAATACGGCTTTTCAAAAAGTCAGCTCAAAAATGCCTGTGAGAGTATTGGTATAGCATATATGCATTTGCCACAACTGGGGATTGAATCACAAGAACGAAAGGAACTTAATAGTTTAAATGATTATAAAAAATTATTTGATTCGTATAAGAAAACAACATTAAAAACAAATATCGATTATTTACTTCAATTAAAGGAATTATCGGAGCAACATACTAGAGTTGCAATTACGTGCTTTGAAAAAGAAGTGTGCATGTGCCATCGTGGAATTGTTGCCAAAGAAATACAAAAATTAAAGGGCTGGAATATTCCACAAAAAAATCTATAAATTCATTTGAAAACCAAGGTACTCATAACCGTAAAAACCTATCCTACATTATCAGTAAAATATGATGAGTTGGTCTGCACGGCAGGTTTTACGGAAGATGGTAGGTGGATTCGTATCTATCCTGTTGAGTACCGTAAAAAGGATTACAATGACCAGTACAAAAAATATGACTGGGTTGAAGTAGATTTGGTTAAAAATGATTCTGATTTTAGACCAGAGAGTTTTCGTCCAAGAACTGCCGATACACCATTTGTGAAAATTGGAGAGCTGGATACTAAAGGTAACTGGGCACTTCGTAAGGAAATAGTGTTAAGCCATATTCATACCGATTTAACCAAGCTGATTGCAGAAGCACAGGATAAAAATATTGGAACTTCACTTGCTGTATTTAAACCAACAAAAATTGTCGATTTTGTTATTGAAGAAGTTGATAGAGAGTGGGATGAAAAGAAGCTCGCAAGCCTTAAGCAATTCAATCTTTTTGAAAGCACTGATAAAGGATTTGAAGTAGTTAAGAAATTACCCTATAAATTCTCATACACTTTTGAAGATATTAATGGTCGCAGAAGTACTCTTATGATTGAAGACTGGGAAATAGGACAACTTTTTTGGAATTGTCTTTACCGAAGTGGTAGTGAAGAAAGAGCTTGTGAGTTGGTAAAGAAAAAGTATATTGATGACTTTGCTAAAACTAAAGATTTACACTTATTTCTAGGAACCACTAAGCGTTTTCATTTTACAGGAAGAAATCCTTTTGTGATTATTGGTACATTTACTCCAAAAACAGAAACACAAACAAAACTCGACTTATTTTAGCTTTCTTTTGCGTGTTTCAAATGAAACCTTTAGGTTAGCTGTTCATTCACAGAAACTTAGAAGTCATGAAAAAACGAATTGGCGTTTGGATTCGAGTATCCACAAAATTACAACAGAATTCAGATAGTCCAGAGCATCATTTACAAAAGGCAAAAATGTATGCGGAACTCAAAGAGTGGGAAATTGTAGAAGAATATCACCTTGAAGCAGTTAGCGGTAAAAGCGTCATTTCACATCATGAAGCACAACGTATGATGCGAGATATACAAAGTGGACACATAGATGCCCTAATATTTTCTAAAATATCTCGTCTTGCTCGTAATGTAAAAGAACTCCTTGAATTTTCAGACCACTTTCAAAAACACAATGCTGATTTAGTTTCGCTCGGTGAATCAATAGATACAAGTTCTCCATCTGGTAGGTTTTTCTACACGATAATTTCAGCGATGAGTCAGTGGGAACGAGAGAATATTGTTGAGCGTATAAAGTCATCTGTAGAGGTTAGAGCAAAAATGGGAAAAGTCATGGGGGGCATTCCATTTGGCTATAAACGTGTTGGTAAAGATGATATGGAACTTGATGAACACGAAGCACCTATCCGCAAGATGATGTTTGATTTATTCTTGGAACATAAACGTTATGCTACTGTAGCCAATATATTAAATGATAAAGGATATCGTACTAAACGAAAAAGCCTGTTCTCTGGCACTACCGTAAAACGATTACTCCAAGACCCGACCGCAAAAGGAATACGCCGTTCACACATCACTAAAATAGATGAGAATGGTAAAACGGTTATGAGAGATAAAGAAGAATGGTATATCCATGAAGCACCACGTATTGTTTCTGATGAGGTTTGGGATGAAGTTAATGCTATTATCCAAAAGCAAGAAAAAGAGAAAATACAACCACTCAACAAGAAAGTTCATTTATTTACAAGTTACTTATTCTGCGAATGTGGAGGAGGTATGTATGTGCCATCAAGTAATCCAAAGTACACCTGCAAAAAGTGTAAACGAAAAATCCACATAGAAGATATTGAAGCCATTTTCAAAGAACAACTTACCGAATTCATAATTTCAGAAGATGAAGTCAATCGTTATTTTGATGGAACACATACAATCATCGGAGACAAAGAACAAGAGATTGAAAATATTAAAAATAAGATTGAAACTTTAGAAGTAAAAATTGCAAAAGTATTTGAGTTACATGAACAAGGTAAAATTGAAACAGAACGATTTGATGAATACTACAACAAACCAAATACTCAAATAGAACAACTCAAACGTAAAATTCCAGAGATTGAAGGTGAAGTATATGCACTCAAAGACCAATTTAAATCTAGCGGATATATTATCGAAGAAGCACGTTCATTATATGAAAATTGGGACAAACTAACTAAGCGACAAAAACGTAACATCATAGAAATTATAACCGAGAAGATAGTAGTATCAGAACAAGAGGTAAATATTACACTTAACTATATTCTCCCGAATAGTCTTTCTTTGAAAAAGACTTCAAATGGGTCACATGGACTATAATTAATGGCTAGTTTCCGCCTACTTACGAAAATCCTCGCGGATTTTCTATTTGGTTTTTATTTGCTAAATTAGGTCCTTAAACACGCCACTAATCATACACAAAACCGTTGCCAAAAATTGCGCTCACTCATATTCTGAAAATTGGAATTTATGATTTTATCAATGTGTGTTTTCAATATAAA
>NZ_JAKQYM010000014.1 GCF_022662535.1 Polaribacter marinus | reverse complement strand
AAATCTGACCATTTAAGATTTGGTCAACGACTAAAAGTTTGGTTTCTAAAGTTGCTTTTTGATAGCTTTTTTTTAGCCAGTGTTCATTTTGTGTTTTCATAAGTGACTATAATTAAGTGTTTAATTTTTAGTCAACCTATTTCAGGAAAGTACATTGGTCAAATGTTTGGTAACGTGTTTGTATATGGTTTGTTGCGTGGTTTAGCACGTAATTTAGCAAATAAAAACTGAATAGAAAATCCGCGAGGATTTTCGTAAGTAGGCTAGAACTAGCAATAAATTATATACGGTGTTCTACGCAGTTTTTATAACTGATAAAATTGTTTAATAAATCCATTCTTGTCAATTCGTATTACAAAACTATCTCCATTAAAAACTATTGGATTTTCATAATTCCGAAGATAATCTGTCATTAAATCTTTCCTTTCCAATTGGTGATGGACACTATTTTCCAGAAAATGATTTTCAATGTTTTCTTTGTCATATTTTATTAGTGTTTTTAAAAGAGTCCAAATTTCGTTCGGTTCATAATCGAAAAATGTCTGTCGTTTCTTTTTTCCGTCTGCAAATTTGGTTTCTTCTATGTGTCTAATAAAGATATGTATAAGTCTTTCATAAGTCAAAACAATTGGAATGAACCAATCCATAAGTGTTATGTCGGTAAATTCCCTTGTCAGAATTAATAGAGTTCGATAAAATTCAGAGTTTTTAGGACTTATTGATTCTATTTCACTTCTGTCAATTTTAGTTTGACGAATTTCTTTTTTTATAAACTTTTTTCGTTCAACTAACATTTTTTTCATTTCTACAAGATGAAATTCCTTGTCAGTTTTTGAAACTTCTTCATCGTTGTTAATTTGAAAGTTTATTAGTTGAAATTTTATTTCGGGTTTAAGTTCAGTTCCGTTTAGCATTATTTCAGGATACCGTTCCAATTTAGCGTGTCTTATCAAAAGAGCACAGTAGCAATAAAAGTCAAATATTGGAAAAGTATATCCTTCATCGATTATACGATTATATCTCCAAAGTAATAATCTTTCGGATGCTATTGGTTCATAGCTCGATTCAATTCGTATTAAGTTTGGTACTGTTTTTTTCAAATTGCGTAGAACGTTGTTTTGTATGGAAAGTTGCGTTTTAAATGAACGGCATTTTTCCGCAGGAAAAATAGAGTTTATTAAAAATGCAACAAACTTTGATTAAGCCAAATTAAGCAATTTTTTATACAAGGTGTTGGCAACTGTATTTTATTGTTTCCGATTGTGAAATTTAGTTAGAATTTCTTTTTTTTCTAATTCTGAAAATCCAAAATCAGTTATTAATTCAGCCGAAAATGGTTCAATTCTATTATCAATCATTAATACATTCTGAATTAAATATTCTCCAATTCCCATTTTCATTCCTGTACAACCAGAATCATAATAAACTGAATATATTGTATCATTAATTGCATTTTCAATTAGCTCTTTTTTATTCTTAAATTCTTTTTTTCTTAATAATCCTTCGTAAGCAATTGCCTTCATATTTCCGTTTGGAAATTCCGTAAGTTTCATAAGTTCAGATTCAGTTGCGTTTTTCATTATCCATTTCCTACTTTCTATTTCTTCAGGAATTGCTTTTCCATTTCCTCCAATTCCACTCGAAATATTCCGAATTTCATAAACACTAATTGAATCTTTAATATTTCGTTCTATACCGCTCCAACTAAATTCCCAACTTTTTTCATAACCAGAAGTTAAAACAACAATAAATCCAATTCCGACTATTGTCAAAATTGGTAGTATAATCGAAAGTTTATTCCGTTTGTTATTTTTCCTACGGTTGATTTTCATATAGTTGCCAACTCCTTATATCTAACCAAATATATTGCTTTTTGATTAAAATTTTCGGAATAATAAAACAAACTCAATCATTTAGATATAAAATGCAAGTGGTTCACTCCCCAAAACCCAAAACCGGGCAGAACGTTAAGAAAAACATCCTGTGGATGTTTTTAGTGAATGAGCCAGCTGGCGTAGTGGGCTTAAAAAAAAACCTCTGTCTTTCGGGTTGTATAGTTTATCCTAAACGTAGTCGAAGTATCAAAGTATTCCTAACCTCAACTCTTTGTTTGTTTCATTTCGCTAACAAATCTATTTTTAACACAAAAATCAAGGACTAAAACTATAAAGCATAGTTCCATCCCCACGGTCATTAAGAGTTCAGCGAAACAATCTCATATTAGCTAACAACAATCTCACATTAGAAACAACAATCTCACAAACAAGTTACCATCTCCACTGTCATAGAATCTGGCAGGCGAGCGTCAATCAATTGAAGCGAACGTAAAAAGAAAAACTGTCTGAGCAAAGCGAGTTTTTTTCTTTTAGAGAGCAAAAGTGAAATTGACCGCCGAAGATTCAAGACTAGATTTTTGATTCTTTTCATCAATAGAAAAGAATAAGACACAAAGAAAAGAGGGGCTTGGTTTTTAGTTTCATCCCCACGGTCATTAAGAGTTCAGCGAAACAATCTCACATTAGCAACAACAATCTCACAACCAAGTTACCATCTCCATTGTCATAGAATCTGGCAGGCGAGTGTCAATCCATTGAAGCGAACGTAAAAAGAAAAACTGTCTGAGCAAATCGAGTTTTTTTCTTTTAGAGAGCAAAAGTATAATTGACCGCCGAAGATTCAAGACTAGATTTTTGATGAAGCCAGTGCTGAACTTGTTTCAGTATCCATCAATGGAAAAGAATAAGAAACAAAGAAAGGAGGGGCTTGATTTTTAGTCCCATCCCCACTGTCATTAAGAGCTCATCGAAACAATCTCACATTAGCAACAACAATCTCACAAACAAGTTACCATCTCCACTGTCATAGAATCTGGCAGGCGAGCGTCAATCAATTGAAGCGAACGTAAAAAGAAAAACTGTCTGAGCAAAGCGAGTTTTTTTCTTTTAGAGAGCAAAAGTGAAATTGACCGCCGAAGATTCAAGACTAGATTTTTGATTCTTTTCATCAATGGAAAAGAATAAGAAACAAAGAAAAGAAAGCCTTGGATTTGTCCACTTTCCCCACCACCCTTTCAAAGGAGTAGGTTCCAGCAATTGGCAATGTTTGCCATGTGTCTGCGGTAAGTACATTACATTCTCAAAACCCTTTCAGGGAATTGTTCATTACATATACCCACCTCAACACCGCACATAAAAAAAGAGTATTTTTTCCAAAATACCCTTTATTTATTTTTTCCATTTCTCAAACATCACCAATTACCTCCACCTACGCAGGTTGAGTCTGAAAGTTAGTTTCAATTATTCAATGCGTTGATATCTATTTTCTAAAACAGTTTTGTAAGCTGTTTTCATTTCATCAGATAAAAAAGAAACGTTTATAAGTTGTATGGCTTTAGATTTATTTTTTAGCATACGTTTAAAAACACCTTTAATTTGTTTGTCTGTTAAATCTAAAAGTTGTCCTAGTTTTTCAAAATGTTTCTTTTCTAACGTTCTCTTTTTTCCTGCTAGTGTAAGTGCTAATTCTTCTGTGTCTTCTGGTAAAACAATGCTAACATTTAACAAATCATATGCAGGTGCCAAAACCCATCCAGAAACACTTTCTATCAAAGAAAAATTCTTCAAATGCATATCATTATTTCCTGTTAAAAAACTGAATAAACTTAATTCAAAAAAGTAGATTTTATCAAGTAAAGTATTCGTAGAATATTGACCAATGGCTTTGCCTACTTTTTCCATAGAGCCTTTGTATTTATCATAGGCTTCAGTAACCTGAAATAAATCCAACATATGTGTTTTTTCTCCTTCAGAGGTTCTATCAACTCTTTTCGTAATATAAGCGAGCTCTCCAGAGGCAAGACGTATCAAACTAGAAGGAACAAAGTTCAGACCAAAGGCTTCTGCAATACGCATCGTCAAATGCTCATTTTCTGGCATTTCTCTAAATTGTGATGTAGGTGGTTTAAAAATATAATGTCCTCCCAAAGCTCCAACTACGGTAAGTCTAAGGGGTTCTTTAGTTTCTGAATCTTTTACTAAAGACATAGATAGTTTTGGTTGTACTCCGGGTACTGCAATACTTCTTTCTACAACATGTTGCGCGAGTGCCCCCATATCTTCAAGACTGTACGGAATCTTTGGTACTTCTTTGGTTCCAAAGAATGCTAGCGCGCATTTTTCATGAAAATCCGTTTCGTTAGTCAATGCTTTGTAACAATACAGGCAGTTATTTTTAGGCTTCATCGTTTTCTTTTATAGGTACAACACTAACAGCTCCAATACAATTTTGACAACAGGCTAACAATAACCCCATTCTGTCATTGGCTTTTATTTTCCAATTTTTGGTAGCGATTTCTAACAACCATCCTTCTGGTATTAGTCCTTCAAAAAAAGGAAACAATCGATCTGATGTATAGGGTTCAATCCTTACAGGCATACTAAATGTGATAAATTGTTTAGAGTATTGGGTTACATATGAAGCATCATATGTAAAGACATAATCTCCCTCTGCAGTTTCTATAATACTACCAGCCAGTGTATCTTTATAATATACATTACCTTGTCTCATCGTCTATGTTTTTTCTTTCTACAGGTGCCAATTCATGACCAAACATGGCTAAAACCAAATTCACTTTTTCTAAGTTTAAATTGGTTTTACCTTGTTCTATTTTCCTTACTACAGTTAAAGCAACACCTGCACGTTCTGCAAACTCCTCTTGTGTTAGATGCACTTCTTTTCTGCGTTTTTTTACAAACTCTGATAATAACTTCATTATATGCTTTTAAATATAAATATAAGCAAATATACTAATTTATATGTTTTTAGATATAATTTAATAAAATAATGTTATTTTATATGCTTTTAAATATAATATATGCATGAAAAAGGGAGCGTTTATAAGAACAAGGGTAGTTTTTAATGAAATTTACCTTCGTTTTTAATATAAGGGTAATGAATACGCCTAAATGAATGCATTTAAGAGTTAGAATAAAATAAAAAGACAGCAAATATAAGTGCCCTCGCAGTGCTGAACTTGTTTCAGCATCTCATGATCCAAAATAAAAATAGAACAAAATCAAAATTTTGTCAATATTACCCCACCGCTTTTAGGCTATAAAGGTCAAGCCCTTCGGGTTTTGAATAAAACTTTTTTCACAAACCTCTTCCTTTTTCTTATAACATACAAACTCAAAAAACTTTTACCCAAAAACCTTGACAGCCTTTTCCCAGGCACTTTCAGAGAGCACATCTTTTTCTTCTTTTTTCCAAAAAAATAATGTGGCGAAATGGAGTGAAACGGAATTCGCGAACTCCATTGAGTAAAAACAAAAAATAGTGAGCAAACGAAGCGAAGCATAATTTTAAATTGGATAACTATGTCAACTTTTCAAATCAAAACCCACAAACCAGGAAGCACATTAGCAACCATTTCACAACTCAAAATCGCTTTACTAAGATTTTAAATGGCGAAGCTATACTAAACTAAAACGGATCCACTATTAAAGAAAATCTCAAAACGACCTATTTTATTTTAGGTAAGAATTCAATTTTTGTGGAATTCCGAGAACCCAAAGAGCTTGCGGTCTGGGTTCGAAAATGGAATAAAAAGTAGAATTCAAGTAAAATAAAAGTGAGTCTTGATTTTTTGTTTCGTTTTTTATCAAGAAAAAATGAAAAGAAATAAAACCCAAAATGTCATTGCGCGGACGAAGGACGTGGCAATCTCATAATTAAACAACCAACATATGAAACTCATCATAGCAGGAAGCAGAAACTTCACCAATTACCAAAAACTAAAAACAGTGTGTAACCAGTTCCTTCAGAACCAAACGGATATCGAAATTGTATCAGGAGCACACTACAAAGGAGCCGACAAACTAGGCGAGCAATACGCAAAAGAAAAAGAATATCCAGTAACAAAATTTCCTGCAAATTGGAACCGATACGGAAAAGCAGCAGGTCCCAAAAGAAACCTGCAAATGGTCAATTATGCAGATGCGTTAATAGCCTTTTGGGACGGAAAAAGCAGAGGTACTCTCAACACCATTAAACTCGCAAAACAAAAAGGACTCACAATCAAAATTATTCATTTTAATAAGAATATGTTATGATTTAATAAAATATAGTATGTTTTATTATTGATTTCATCTATTTTGTGTGAAAAAATCGCAAAATAACTTTATTTAGTATAAATTTGTACCTGAAAAAAATTGCAATTTCAAACAACATAATAAACACATAATAACTTTATCCGGTTGATGATATAATATAAACCAAGGGATGGTTATGGTACATGGAGTTTTTTGGGTTACAAAAATGAATCCAAGAACTAAAATAAAAAAGTGCTGTTATCCCTTAAAATAATCCCAAAAAGAAATATATGGGATTGCATATAACCAGTTGGCAACAATATAAAGAGATAATAAAAAGAATAGATAGTGAATGAAAAGAATATGGAAATAGAGAAATAAGGAATTGAAAATGAAAACAATTAAATATATCATCTACACAATATCCGTAATTATAATTTATGGATGTATAGCTCACTTTACACCTTTTTATTCGGAACATTTGAAAAATTGGTATTATGACTTAATTGATTGGGGTTTTAATAGCGAATGGTATATGACAATATTATTATATTTTACAATAGTAATATCTTATATAATTCTGTTTTTAATTTTGAGTTTAATTTCTTCATTGATTGTAACTTCACTTCGAATAATTGAAAATAAATTAGCTATAAATGACAAATACAATGACACATTAATTAAAATCAATAAAACAGTTGCTATAATTGGAATTATAGGGTTTACAGTTAATTATTGGGGTTTAATGTATTTATTATATAAAAAATTTATGTTTTGGTATTTGGTAGGAGATTTAATATTCTATTTTATGATTGTTTTTATTATGAATTCGATTTCAAAACTTCTAAATCAATATTTTGTGGAAAGAACAATTATTAAATAAATTCAAAATATATTATGGAAAAAGAAATAGATAGAGAAATATTTAATTCACGAAAAAGATATTTTGAAATAGAGAAAGAGCAAAGTGACAAATATTATTCGTTTCTAAAACATTTAATAACATCGTCAACAGGTTTAATAACTGCAATAGTAATTTTTACCAATATAAATGAATATAATTACATAAACGAAATATTTAGAATTGTTACTATCTTATCACTCGGACTTGGAATCCTTTTTTGCGCAGTTCTTCTATATGGCGAAATAAATACATTAAATCAGCTTCGTTTGAATCTCGGAGAACATACAAATAAATTGTCGGTTGAGAGAAAGTTAAATATTCCTTTTGTACAAGCTCGAAAAAAGGAAATCTACTTAAAAATTGAGAAATTTTGTTTTTCATTTTACGGAATATTTATAATATCATTAATTGGTTTTGGAATAACCTTAATAAATAGTGAACAAAAAAAGTCAATGGAAGAAAAACTATTACTACAAATATCATCCGAAAGAAATGAACTAAATGATAATTATCAAAAGCAGTTGAACGATAAGAACACTTTAATACTTGAATTAAAACACGAAATAGATTCTTTAAAAACATTAAAATTAAAAGTTAAATAAATATGAAAACTAAACTAATAGCAGTAACAGTAAGAAATACAATTAGCGATGATTCTAAAAATTGTGAAATAAAAGAATTAAACGAAATAACAGAGTATTTAAAAGAAAACAAATGGAATATTGATAAATCTGAAACAAAAATAGTTGAAAGTAATAATTCGTTTTTCACAATACTATATACATTAAATAAGAAAGGAATTAGAGACGAGAATGTTGAAACCGTTACAAATCTCCAGATTTAATAGTAATTGAAATATAGAAACAAATCCCTAAAAATCTGAATTTACTTATGGTTTTAAATAGATAATGGTCTCCATCTTCTGTATATCTCCAAATATTTTCAGTTGTTTTTTTGAAAGGAACGAATTTTGACATCACAATTAAATTTAAAGATTAAACTAATCGTGTTAACGAAGGAATTATATGACAATAGTTAAAATACTGTTGCCAACACCGTATAAAATTAATTGCTACTAATAGCTTATCTAAAATAGACATAGCTTATCGTGTAGATGTTGAACTAATTAATTATTCTATTTTTACTTAATTAGCAACTAATGTTATACAAACACGTTGCCAAAAACTGGTGAATCGAGCCGAATACAAGTCGTTTAGTAAAATATAATTTTGGCTTTTTTTTAGTTTGTAAATCTGAAATCTGAAAAAAGTTAAACACTCTCTCGCGAATTAAAATTTTGAAAAATCGGAGCGTTTACTAAATTTTACAAAAAAGGAATTTACTCAAACGCTGAAATTAAGATTGCGGAGAAATCACTCAAATGTGAATTTCTAAACTTTGCGGAATTCAGCAAAATGCGGAACAAAAACTGTGCGGAATTTTCTCTAAAACAAAGTTTAGTAAGGCTGAGAATTTTCTAAAAATTAAATTAAGTGAAAATTATTGTCGGAATTAAGCACGTGAGAAAACACTCAAAAGCTGAAGACCAAAATTGCGGAATTTTTACTCAGAATTTAATTTATCAAGTTTACGGAATTGGAAATGCATGAAAAATAGAAATTACTAGTTGTAAATTAAAAATAACGTGAATATTAAACGAAATATGGAAATGGAAATAAAATAACGCATTTGGCAACATCTTGTATAAAAAATTGCTAAATTTGGCTTAATCAAGGTTTGTTGCATTTCTATCAACTCCTATTTTCCTTCGGAAAATAGCCGTCGACTTAAAACGCAACTTTCCATACAAAAACACGTTGTGGTTAATGTCGAAAAACCAAGAAACTAAATGAATAAAACAATATTTGAGATTACTAAAATGGACTGTCCTTCAGAGGAAAATCTAATCAGAATGAAATTGGACGGAATTTCAAGTATTGCGAATTTGGACTTTGACATTCCCAACCGAAAATTGACCGTTTTTCACATCGGAGAAACTGACCAAATTGAAAAATCAGTTCTTGAACTAAATTTAGGCGGAAAGAAAATATCGACTGAACAAACCGATCAAACAGAATTTAATGAAAATGCAAACCAAAAAAAACTACTCTGGTCTGTACTTGCCATAAATTTTGCGTTTTTCATAATTGAAATGACAACAGGAATAATCTCAAAATCAATGGGATTGGTTGCCGACAGTTTAGATATGCTTGCGGACAGTTTCGTTTACGGAATTAGCTTGTTTGCGGTTGGCGGAACAGTAATAAAGAAAAAACGGATTGCCAAACTTGCTGGATATTTTCAAATAACACTTGCAATTATTGGATTTGTAGAAGTTTTAAGGAGATTTTTCGGAGACGAGAAATTACCCAACTTTTCGACAATGATTATAGTTTCAATTTTCGCACTTATTGCAAACGGAATTTGTCTTTACATTTTACAAAAATCAAAAAGTAAAGAAGAGGCACATATGAAAGCAAGTATGATTTTCACATCAAACGATGTGATTATAAATTTAGGAGTAATAACAGCTGGACTTTTGGTAAACTGGTTGAGTTCAAGCAAACCTGATTTGATTATCGGAACAATAGTTTTTGTTTTGGTAATTCAAGGAGCTTTTAGAATTTTAAAATTGAGCAAATAAATAAAAAACACTAACCACAACAATGGCTATAAGTAATTGCTTGTTCTCGCCTACTTCTGAAAATCCTCGCGGATTTTCAGTTAGGTGTGTACTTGCTAAGTTACGTGCTAAACCACGCAACTACTCATAGCCGAGACCGTTATGCCCAATTAAAAAAAAACAGCCGCACAAACAGCACATTTGGTTTTTGCGGACACGAAAGCCAACGCAGAAAAAACCAAAAGAGCTGTTTTTTGCCAACGCTCGATAGAACTTAATAAATATGAGTACAGAATTAACAATTAATAATTTGCTTCCAGTTTTAACTACTGGAAAACTATCAGAAAAAAATGCAACAATTCAAAACACAACTTTTGTCGGAATAGATTTTGGCACATCTACGACCGTTGTGAGTATCGCAGTTTTGGGAAAAGATAAAGAACCTCTGATTGTAAAACCTATTGAATTGAATCAAAAACTATCAGATGGTGCAATTTTTTCATCTTATAAAGTTCCTTCCGTCATTGCTTGGTACAATAACAACCTTATAGTTGGCGAAGGTGCAGCTCAACTAAAATTCAAATTAAGACAAGGGAAAAATCTTTGGCATTCATTTAAAATGGAACTCGGAGAAGATGTAGGTTGTAAATATCCGAATAGTGAACTTGGTAAAAATCACAATAAACTAACAATTCTAAATCCAACAGACGCTTCAAAAATATTTTTCAAATATCTAAAAGTTCAAATTGAGCGTTATGTAAACACTCACTCTTTACCTTCAAATATTCAGTATGCTGTTAGCATTCCTGCTTCTTTTGAGGCTAATCAACGAAGAGACTTAGTCGACAGTTTGGAAAGCAATGGTTTCATGATAAACAAACAATCACTTATTGATGAGCCAAATGCTGCATTTTTAAGTTATGTATCCAAATCTTCGGTAGAAGGAAAACATCTTCAAATTCCACAAGACTATTTTCCAAATGTACTTGTATTCGACTTTGGAGCTGGAACATGCGACATTTCAATACTTGAATTAGGGAAAGACAATAATGGAATATATTCCAAAAATATTGCAATCTCACGGTTTGAAAAACTTGGAGGAAACGACATAGACAAGTTAATTGCTGTAGATGTATTATTACCTCAATTATTAGAAGGAACAGGGCTTAGTTCTGAAGATTTCAGAACTAGAGAATTAAATGAATTAATCATTCCAAAATTACTTGCAGCAGCAGAGCGACTAAAAATAAAACTAAGCGATAATATCTCATTGCAAACCACAACAAAGGTCCTATCCGAATTGGCTTTAACAAATGACTATACCTCTTTAGGTAAAGAAATTGAAATTGAAACAAGAAAAGGAATCCTATCCATTGAAGAACCCAAATTGAGTTATAAAGAGTTTGCTAGAATAAATTCCGTATTTACAAAAGAAAATAGTAATCTGCCAACCAAGAGAATTGAGAAGGAAGTTGAATTTGTAAGTGTTTTTACGCCAATAAAAACAGCCTTAAAAAAAGCTAATCTTTCTAGTACAGATATTGATTACGTCCTATTTATCGGTGGTAGCTCGAAGAATCCATTTATTCAAAAAGCTGTAAGTAATTATTTTCCCGAGTCTGATATTTTATTACCAAATGATTTACAAGCTCACGTTTCTTCAGGTGCAGCAATCCATTCTTTAATCTATAATGGTTTTGGAAAAAATGTAATTCAACCTATTACAAGTGAACCTATTATGCTTATTACCAAAGACGGATATAGAGAAATAGTAGATTCAATAGTAGAAGCTGGTACAGTTATTCCATCAGATATTAAAATAATTGAAAATCTTTCACCGCAAAAAGAAGGACAAGAAGTAATTGAGCTACCTATTTGTGTAGGCAGCAAAAACAAACTACTGTACAACATTAAGTTATTCAATCCAGAGTCAGGTGGTTTTCCAAAATCAACATCCGTAAAATTAGAAATTGAAATCAATGCAGATAAAATGCTTTTAATTAGAGCATCAGCTGGGAATAAAAAAATAATGGTAGAACCTCTAAGCCCTTTTGCCAATAAAGAAATGACTACGGAGGAAAGAATTAAATATAAAGCTGAAAGAGATTTTAATCTAGAATGTGAGCGAAACGGTGGTGAACCATCTTTATCTGCATTACAAAGCTTGCACAAAGCATACGAAAAAATTGGAATGGATTTTAAAGCTGCTGAAACATTAGAACAAATAGAAGAAATGTTTCCTGGAAAAGGAAATCTTAACAATATAGGGTTGCATTACAGTAATGCAGGAAAGAAAGATAAAGCCATTATGTTTTATGAAAGAGCAATGTCCAAAGAACCATCTTCGACAACAGCTTTTAACATAGCTATGCAATACAAACATACAGACAAGAAAAGATATCAAGAATATCTAGAAAAAGCACAAGAAACTAATCCATTACATAATCCATCTGCATATAGTTTAGGTCAGGAATATATAAAAGCTGGCAAAAAGAAAGAGGGCGAAAAACTTTTAAAAGAGGCATTTGAAAGATGGAAACAAAAGTTTGAAAGTAATAAAATGAAAAAATGGGATTATAGTTGGTTCTCATCTTGCGCCAGAGCACTAGGTAAAAAAGATTATGCCGAACATATTGAAGAATGCGAACCAAAAGAAAATTTAGATAAAATGTATAACTCTGATAATTTGACCCAATTCAAACAAGAAGAAGGTCTTCAAAAACAATAACAACTATGGCTTGGATGATTCGATACGACAGACTTGATGATGACCAGAAAGATTTTGTCGATAAAGAGATTAATAAAAGAGGAAACGTTTGGATTCAAGGATTTGCTGGAAGTGGTAAATCCGTTATGTTAATTCATGCTTTGAGAAAGAAAATGGTAAATAATCCTAATGCAAACGTATGTGTGGTTGTTTACACTTACTCACTAATTGATATGTTCAAAACGGGAATGGCAGAACTTGGAATGCCGCCTATACCAGTTATGACCTATCATCAATTCAAAAATGGGTATGGAAATTATGACTATATATTTTGTGATGAAGTTCAAGATTTACCTGCTGATGTGCTTAGTCAAATGAAGCAAAGAAGCCAACATGTATATGTTGCGGGTGATTCTAATCAGTCAATTTACGAAAACACAGTTACAACTACAGAAATTGGAAATATAATCAATGCTAGACCTTTTGTTCTTACGAGAATTTATAGACTTACAAGGTCAATAATGAACGCAGTTTCCAACCTTTTGCCAAACATGGACATATTTGGCTCACGTAGAGATATGACTAAAAAAGATGTTAGCGTTAGGTTGGGTAAAGGTTATGATGAAAACGAAGAAGTAAAATATGTTTGGGAACAATCATCGAATGCAACTTCAGAAGGGTATTCTGCAGCAGTATTACTTCCTAAACATGATTACATAATAGACTTTGCGAATCGTCTTTTAAGACAGAATGGTAAGGCTACTTGGACTTTACAAGAAAACAATTGGGGCAAACCAGACTACAATTCATTGAACAGCCACTTTCGTAATCAAGGTTTGAAAATAGAATACGTTGGAAATGGATATGGTTCATTTCAAAATGCAGAACGAAATAGAAACACCATTTTAATGACTTACCATAGTGCTAAAGGAATGGATTTTGACAATGTTTTTCTTCCATTTCTTTCTGATGATACAAGCATTTCCAGAAGAGATGAAGAAACTTTATTTATGGTTGCGATTACTCGTAGTAAAATGAATCTATTTATTACTTACTCAGGTTATCTGCACAGATTGGTTTCAAAATTTGAATCAACTTGTCAGAGAATTGACCTAAAAGCTTCAAATCAACCTGCAGACACAAATATTGATTTTGATTTCTAAATAATTTGAAATGGAGAATTTATATATTTTAACAAAACAAGAATTTACCTCACTTTATCGTTTCGGTACAATCCCTTTGATTTCTAATAAGATAATAAGTACAGTAAATCTAAGTTCCGAAGAAATCAACTCAAAAATTTACGAAGGATTTCTATCCCTACCCTATTTTGTTGGTGATGAAGAATATTTAATAATAAGTTTTGAAAATGTTTTGAAGGACAACACATGGTTAGAAATAGAATATGTAGAAGAAGTCATTCCTCTAACTAAGGCTGCCAAGAATTCATTTGAAATGAAGTTTGATGATAAACTGGATTTTAAAGATGCTCGATTTGAAAATATTGTTCATAAAATAGAAGAGCAAATCGATATTCAAGAAAGATATAGAGGTTCTAAGGCTTTCTGGATTCTATGCCAAGTCAAAAGTGAGTATGAACCATTACTTACAAATGAATTAATTGAATCATCATACCATAAAAGAATTAATGCAATTAAATCTAGTGAGTTTAAAGATGATTTTTTTATTCACTTATTAGCATACGACCGTTATGAATTTTTCCCTAATTCAGATTTAGGATATTATTATGACATTGGAGAAATATTCGCTCATTCAAAAGGTAAGACTTCGTTCAAAGGTAGTAGTTTCCATTCATTTCTAGAGAATAACAAACAAGCATTATCTGAAAAATCATTTGTTCAAATTGCCCAAATTATATCTGATTCCAATGATGTAACGAAATTTACCGAGCAATTAACATCTAACGGTTTAAGGCAATACCTCGCTTCCGCAATATTTTTAAAATTTAAGAATGACCTAGCTGAACGTGACACAATTAAGGATTCAGCAACAGGCAGGTTAATTGGCGAAATAAGAAAGGATAAGCAATTCATCAACGAATTAAATCTTGCAATTTATTTAACTGGTTCATTTTTCGGATATAAAAAATTCTATGATGACTTATACGATTTGGTTGACTTGAAAATATTTAAGAAAAAAGTGAAGCTTCCACAAGAAGATACTAATGTTAGCAAAAAACATGATAAGATAGAACCAGTCATTGAATCTGTTCCTTCAACAACGATTAAACCAGAAATAAAATCTTCTAAATTTGAGAATACAGAACAATCTAAATTAAGCGAGGTAAAAGATAAAAATGAAATCATCGAAAAAGTAGTAACTGGAAAAGAGCAAGTTTTAAAAGAACAAGTCAAGACTTCTACATCTGACTATTCAGGAGTACAAAAACAGATATTAGATATGCTGTTAAGAATACTAGATGAGGAAAAAGGCTCTTTTGAAATCAAAACTGATAGGCTTAATGAATTAAAGAAAATATTATCACCATTATCAGTTGAAAAGACTATTTCTAAAAAAGATGATGTAGTTCAAATAATAAAAGAGAAGTTTTCCGATAGAATTAGCATTGAAGCAAAAGGAAAGAAGTATATAATTGGCCGAAAAACAGAAAATGATTTATTTGCCAACGCTTAAAGCCATACACATTTGCAATTCGCACCAGCCGACTCACAAGCCAAAAATTGCAAAAGAGTATGTCTTTGCCAACGCTACAACCAGAACGTGAAAATGAAAAAAGGGCATAACAATGTATATAAAAAATAGGCGAAATAGTAATAAATTCAAGGGTTTTAGCTCGTATCAAACTTTGTGCGTAACCGAAAGTTCTGTGCTTCGTAATCGCCTACTTTTCATATACTAACCGTTGCCCACAATAAGACGAAAAATCAGGAATTTGAAAACAAAAATTAAACAAAAAAATATGAAAATTATGAAAAAAACATTGACCTTTTTATTATTAGCATTTATAATGTTTGGATGCTCAAGTAATGATGATTTAGAAAATTCTACAAATTTAATTTTAGGAAAATGGACTCTTGAGGCTAAATTTTTCGATTCTGGCGCAAATAAAGATATTGTGGAATGTGAAAAAAAAAGTGACATTACTTTTAGTATGAATACTTATAATTTTAATAATTTCAGGATAAATACAAATGGAGAATGCGGACCATATGAAAAAGGTGGAAACCTTGAATACAATTTAAAAGGAGATATTTTAGAAATCAAAAACTATAAAGACGAATTAAGAGAAGTGAAAATATTATTTATTAATAATAATACTTTTGAACTTTATGAAAAAAATCAAAATGGGAATTTTAATAATAACAAGAGTGAAATTTGGAAAAGAAATAATTAAAAAATTACTCTGGGCAACACCGTGTAAAAAAAATTGCTGGTAAAAGCCAACTTACGAAAATCCTCTAAATTAACTGAACTGCTCCCAAAAAGTTAGACACTATTTGAGGGTATTATTATGACAAGAAAAGTCAGAATTTAAAGCCTTTAATTATTACAAAAAAATGCATATGAAAAAATCGAATAACTACCTGTTCCTTTCTATACTTTTCTTAACAATATATTTGATTATAGAATTCACTGAAATTTATGGAAGTTCAACATGGTTCAAAGCTTTTCTTCTCATTGCTTGCGTGACATTTCTAATTAGTGGAGTTTCACTTAAACTAAAGGAAAGGAAAAAATAAAACGCACCACAACAAAGAACTGAGCTAAACAGCAAAAAAAGCCTGATTTCAAAAACCAGGCTTTTACAAATTCAGCAAAGGTTCCTAAATTTATTTTTTACACTTTGTAATTTTCTTTAAAAACAATGAATCCAAGAACTAAAATAAAAAGACTAAAGTGCTGTGATCCCTTAAAATAATCCCAAAAAGCAATATACGGGATTGCATATAACAAGTTGTAAACAATAGAAGCTAAATTAAATGAAAATTAAAACTATGAAAAAAATTATTACATTGATTGCATTAACTTTATTCTCAATTACGAATACGAATGCACAAAGGGAATTAGATTCTTTAACTTATGAAAATACTCAAGACATAAACTTTTTTAAAAGTGTAAAAAACAGGACATTAATTCAAAAATATAAAACAATTAATAAAAATGTTATTCAAATTGGAGATACTGTTATTTTAGGAAACCCAACTTCACAAGAATTTAGCTCAAAAACTTATTCAGGAAGCTATGGAAATAAAGCTCGAGGTGGTATATCAAAATCTAGAAGTACCACAAAAAAAACTTATGAATTCATAAAAATGGGAAGACCAGCTGGTTTCGGAAGTATTATGGCTTCTTTAAATGGAGATGCACAATCAATGGCTAACAATAGTTTGAAAAACTCAAAAGCTATAGTTAAGGAAATAAAAGCTTATCATAGAGGAAGCAAAAAGAAACCATTATATCTAGTTATGGTTCTTGGAGAGATGAATGGGAGAGCATTTGGAATTAACAAATACTTAAGTGTTATGGATACCGAATTAGCTATCGAATCTGGTGAAATCTTACTCAAAAACAGGAAAATGACAAGAGATGAAGCTATTTCAAAACTTAAAGAAGCTAAAGAACTTATGGAAATAGATATGATGTCTAAAAAAGAATTTGAAGATTTAAAAAAGAAATTACGTCCAATTATAATGAAAAAGGAATAATTTAAATTAACGAATTCAAAGTTACTTTTTACAACAAAGTACTGTAGTAAACA
This sequence comes from Polaribacter marinus, assembly GCF_022662535.1. Classification (GTDB taxonomy): domain Bacteria; phylum Bacteroidota; class Bacteroidia; order Flavobacteriales; family Flavobacteriaceae; genus Polaribacter; species Polaribacter marinus. The sequence goes on along the minus strand of NZ_JAKQYM010000014.1, from coordinate 17,950 downwards.
ACAACAAAAAAAAGCCTGATTTCAAAAACCAGGCTTTTACAAATTCAGCAAAGGTTCCCAAATTTATTTTTTACACTTTGTAATTTTCTTTAAAAACAAAGAAACCATAAAACTAACCGTAGCACCCACCTCGCAAAACAAAAAGGACTCACAATCAAAATCATCCATTTTAATAAGAATATATTATGATTTAATAAAATATAGTATGTTTTATTATTGATTTCATCTATTTTGTGTGAAAAAATTGCAAAATAACTTTATTTAGTATAGTTTAGTGCCTGAAAAAATTGCAATTTCAAACAACATAATAAACACAAAATAACTTTATCTGGTTGATGATATAAAATAAACCAAGGGATAGTTATGGTACATGGCGTTTTTTGGGTTACAACAAAGAATCCAAGAACTAAAATAAAAATACTAAAGTGCTGTGATTCCAAATAATAATCCCCCAAGAAAATGTATTGGATTGTATATAACCAGTTGGCAAACATTTGAAAAAAAAAATTATGAAAAAACACAATATTATTTTATTTTTAAGTTTATTATTAACGACATTTTTTTCTTCATATTCCCAAGAATTTGAAATAAAAGAAAAAAAAGTTATTGGAATATTTGAAATTAAGAATAAAAATAAATCTGAATTATATTCTAATATTAATAAATGGATTTCAATTAATTATACTTCATCTAAAGATGTTATTCAGATGAATGATAAAGAATCTGGGACGATCATAATTAAAGGAATAAACAAAGTAAATTATACAAATAAAATAACGACTAAAGGAGTTTTCAAAAGTATTCAAGAACACTTAGTTAAAGTAAATAGATTTAATCATTTAATTGAAATTAATATTAAAGATAATAAATTTAGAATCATATATGCATTATTGAAAGTTAACAACAAGGATTATGGTTGGAATAAAATTGTTTTTGACTGTATTAGCTTAAATGGAATTAATGAAGTTGAATTAGAAAAATTTAACCTTATTAATGATGCTATTTTAAAAAAGGGAATGATTAATAAAAAGAAAAGAGAAAAATTCAACTCTTTATCAAAACCTTTTTTGAACGAAATGAATAATACTATTTTGGAAAATATAAAAAACACAATGAATTCACTTAAAAATTCAATAAAAATCACAGGTTCAAAAGATGATTGGTAAATTTTTTAAAAAGTAATTAAGGTGAAAAAATAATGATTTGCCAACAAAGAACTGAGCTAAAAAAACAACAAAAAAAGCCTGATTTCAAAAACCAGACTTTTATAAATTCAGCAAAAGTTCCCAAATTTATTTTTTACACTTTGTAATTTTCTTTAAAAACAAAGAAACCAAGAACTAAAATAAAAATACTAAAGTGCTGTGATCCCTTAAAATAATCCCAAAAAGCAATATATTTGATTGCATATAACCAGTTGTGTGTAATGCGAAAATCGAGCTAAAATTGAACATTTGAACTAAAAAAGCCAACACACAAACAGCACATTTATTTTTTTTGCCAACGCGAAAAGCCAACGATAAAAAAACAAAAGAGCTGCATATAGCAAACGCTTGAAAGGACTAATAAAAAAAGAATAAATGCCAAACCATAATAATGAAGATATTTTCGATGAAGAACCTATAGAATTAATAATCAGATTTGATAACAAAGCAGTAAGTATACTTGATAAACAAAAAAATCCAAGCTTTGAAGAGTTAAAAAGATGGATTGAAAACAAATCAATAGAATGCTTCTTTCAAAAGAAAAATGAGGACGAGCATAAAGTAACTTTTCAAATTGAAAACAAGCAAATAGAATTAGTTTTAAAATGGCAAGAGCAAACTTTCGACTATAAAACAATAATAAATCAAAAATCAAAAAATGTAATATCTGAAATTCAACAACTCAATTCAGATGAATATACTGTTACTGAAAATTGCACAGTAAAATTAATTGATTTCAAAAAGCCCTATCGTTCACAAAGAGAATTAGAAGATTTATATAACAAAATATGCAAACTTGAAATTTCGCCAAAATCAGAAATTGAAAATCAGCAAGAAATTTGGGATAAATGGATTGAAGCACAACAACTCATTCTAAATAAAAATTCACAACCATTAGAAATAGTCAAATACGACCAACCGATAAATATTCACGAATCACTCTATCAATTTCGAGTTAAGTTAAAACAAGAAGAAAATTTAGAATATAAGAATATTGAAAAGATTATTTCAGAAGAACCTTTCAAGCTAAACGAAAGAATAAATCCAGATGGAAGCCTGTTTTTGAGATATAAGGATATTAGTGATGTCCTAGATAGAGTTATCCAAAAAGATTTTACAATTATACTCGAAAGGAACAAACAAATTGCTTGTGTACTTAAAATCACGCCTTTTTCAATATCAAATAAAATTAGTGAAACGTTTAACAATCGTTTTATAGTTTCAAACAATAGCGATACAATTAGTGTTTATATAAATAATTTATCTCAAAAACAAGAAGTCATAGATAAAATGTTTTTAGAGCAATTTTACTTCAAGAGTTACGGAGCAGAATTCGAAATTGATTGGCATTGCAATATAAAATTAGACAAGAACTTAAAAATTAGCGACCACTTATTGAGACGATTAAGACACAATGTTTTTTCACGAAAGCATAATGAAATTGATAGTCTTAAAAAAATGTACCAAGAGTTAATCTCAATTTTTGGTAAAGAAAAAGTTAAGTCAAAAGTATATTTACAATTCGACCAATCAAGAGTTAACGAACCAATGAAGTTTGAAAACTCAACATTTAAAAACACTTTTTGGACTGAAATAAAACGAGAGTTTTATTCATTCGATTTTGACACAAATGTTAGTGAGTCCCAACAAACTGTCGCTTTTGAATTTATTGATTATTCAGATTTAAAATTAAAATACGAGAAAATAAAATCTTTAAATAGGTTTAACATAATGCTCTCGCCACTAAATGACGATTTTAAATTCAAAGTAAAAATTGACATAATAGCTAAAAAATCTAAAAAAGAGGAATTTTTGGATAAAACAAGACAGATAGCTGGTTCAGAATTCTACATAGATAGAGGTGATAAATTTGAATACAAAAACAGACAGGTAGTAATTGGAAATCTAAATGGTAGAAATTCCGACTATAACCACTACGTTTTCAATTTACCTTACAAATGGTCAGATGATAAACGTCAAACAGATAAATTTTTCAAGTTCATTGAAGAAGAACCTAAAATTAAAGTTGTAATACCAAATTTAAGAGGAGACCAAGCAAAAATATCTTGGCTAAATGAAGCAATGAATAAAATTACTAATCCAAAAGAAGGATTAGACCTAAAACCTGTAAACGAAAAAATCAAAGATTTCATTTTTGATAGCTCAAAAGCAGAAGAAATATATAAAAACCTCTCTAAAGATGAGGAAGAATGGAATGAATTAGAAAGACACGAATTACTAATCTTAAATGATTCTCAAAGAAAAGCTGTTCTATCTGCTTTAAACTGTACTGATTTAGCATTACTTCAAGGTCCACCAGGAACGGGTAAAACAACAGTAATAGCAGAAATGATTTGGCAAATGGTAAGAGTTAATCAAGAACAAAAAATACTTTTAACTTCTGAAACAAACCTTGCTGTAGATAACGCATTAGAAAAATTACTAAATAAAAATCATACACTAGTAAAACCAATACGTTTTGGGAGAGCTAGTAAATTTGAGGAAGAAGGAAAAAAGTATGCGTTTGAGCGCATAATGAAATGGGTTGACGAAAAATTTGAAACTGATGATAATTATGAAAATGAAGCTCTAGAGGAAGATGATGTTGAAATAGTTGAAGAAGATTTTTACAATAATTCTGTACAATTATGGATGCGAAGAATTGCGAACAATTCTCAACAATCTAATCCGAAATATAGTGAAATTATGAAAGATTGGGCTTTTGAAATGGCTCAACCTGACAAAGAAATGAAAACGGTATTTAAAGACAAATACTTTAAATATGCGAATGTTGTTGGTAGCACAAGTAGTTCCGCTGGAAGTCCAAATTTCGGAGCAGATTATCAACGAATTTTCAATATTGAAAATCAAACTGATAATATTGATATAGGACAACAATACAAATGGTATCGTACATCTGTTTCCAACGAAAGTATAATCAAATCAATAAGTGGAGAGATTTCAAAAGAAAAAATAATTAGAGCTTTTCTTCAAAACGGAAAAGATATTAAAAGTGCGGAGAAACTTGCTAATTCCTATTTTAGATATGGTTCAATAATTAATAACAGAAATACAACCTCTTTAAAGCCTATTGAATTTGATACAGTAATAACAGATGAAGCAAGTAAAGCGACACCACCAGAATTATTACTACCAATGTGTTTTGGACGCAAAAATATTATTATAGGCGACCATAGACAATTACCACCAATGCTTCACGATAAAACGTTTAAAGAAACATTAGAATCACTTGAAACAACAGAAGCAAAAGAATTGGCATCTGAAATTAATAAGGACTTTGTAGAAACTTCTCAGTTTGAAAGATTAATAATGCATCCTAAAGTGTCACCAACCATTAAATCTACATTTAATGAACAATATAGAATGCATCCAAAAATTAACAATGTAATTAAACAATTTTACTTGGATGAAGGTGGTCTAGAACCTGGAAAACCTATAAAGGAAAATGCAAATGACACTAATCTAAATAACCCATTTTCTAGACATCACGGATTTTTACTTAATAAATTTATTAATCCAGATATTCATACTATTTGGATTAATGTTGATGAACCAGAAGAATTAAGTGGTACATCAAGAATAAATAATTATGAAATTGAAGCTGTTGAGTTAGTCATAAAACTTCTTAAAAAATCAAATGGATTTGAAGAGTATATGAAACATTGGGAAAGCAGTAATGACCCAAATAAATTTCAAGAAGAAAAAGAAATTGGTGTAATTAGTTTTTACGGACATCAAGTATCAAAACTGAAAGAAATCGCCTTAAAAGCAAGAAACAAATATAACATACCAGTTCGTTTAAATACTGTCGATAAATTTCAAGGAATGGAAAGAAACATCATTATTGTTTCAACAGTAAGGAGTGATAAAAAGATTGAAAATGGAGAGATTAAGAAGAATTATGACATTGGTTTTGCTAAATCACCAAAACGATTGAATGTAGCACTATCAAGAGCCAAACGATTATTAATAGTTGTTGGTAATAAAAATATGTTTTACAGATTTAAAGATAAAAATGGAAACCAAATTTATAAAAATGTAATTGATACCATAAACGATGAAGGAATTGTTGTGGACTACAAAAACTTAAAAAAAGAATTTGGTAATAATGAATAACATAGACTACAACATATTTAAAGCCATAGAACAAGATAAAAAACTAACAGAAATATATCTTGGCTATAAACCTTTTGATTGGTTTTTTACAAAAGCAAAGTATTCTGCAACTTGTACAGAAGCAGTTGAATTCACATTGTTTGACAAGACTATTTGTGGTTTACTAAATATCGAAAACTCTTTAAGTTTTGAAGAAATAGGCGAAATTTTAGGATTTAATGTAACAGACAATCCTTCTCAGAAAAAATATAAAGATTTCGCTGAATATGAAATATTAAAAGATGCTTTACAAAGTTTAGAAGAATTTGAAATGATAACTACTGGAGATAATTCTTTTTCTTATTGTCAATTGACTGATATTGGAAAAGAATACTTTCAAAAAGGTAAAAAATTCAGAGTACATACAAATAAAAGATTTGAGTTATATTTTGATAATACAAATAATGACCATTCAAAAGCAAAAGACAATTTTGAGTTTTTGAAAAGCGTTAATACTGAAGAAAATTCAATTAATTCTAGAATTAATTATGAAGATGAACAACTATTAAAATCATTTTCAGAAAATCAAATTCCTGAAATTTATAATGTTGAAAAAATGAATTCTTTTAAGGATTCTGTCCTAATCGAAAAAGAGCATAAATCAACAACGTTATATGCTGTTTTTTTAGTTGACACAACTTCTGGGAAATACAGAACTCTTGTTTACGAAGAATATTCAAAAACCATCAATGACTATTTTTCTACATATTTAAGGAAAAATAAAGAAAAGGCAGACAATTTATTTTTTCAAGTTTTACAACAATATAGTTTTTATCAGAATCCAATTTCTGATGATTTTTTATACAGAGAAGAATTAATTAAATCTCAAAAAGAAATTGAAAGAGTAATAGCTGAGGATAAAAATATTTCAGAAGAAATCGCTAATAACATCAATCAACTAAAATTTATCGAGCCTTATATGTTTTTTGATAGATTAGATACAATTATCAAAAATTCAGAAAATGAAGTTTGGCTAATGTTTAATGAGGTATCAAAATTATTGATTGAAACTTTATCTAAAGTAATTAAAAATAATAACGATAAATACCTTTTTATTTATCTACCAATTAATGATGATTTAAAAACTGATTTAGAAGCGTTTAAAAATGAAGTTTCGGAAACTTTAAATTCATATGTAATAATTGGAAAAATCGATGAATTTAATGTCATAACTGTAAAATCGAGTAAAACATCTATATACAAAAAAGACAGTTTCCCTCTAAAAATAAGTAGTAAATCAATCAAATATCAATTCGTTAAAAAGTACTTAAGTGTAGATCTTAAAAAACACATTGTGACCTTTAGGCGAGATTTTGCAGATGAGTATTTAAAAGTATTATACTATCAATTTAATAATGATATTGAAAAAAGAATTAAGAGCAACAGTTTATCAAAATTTACCATAGAAGAAATAGAAAACATAGATTTTAAAATTCGTCCTTTTTACAATATTAAACAATATAAAAATGTTTTCGACGAAATTAAAGTAACAAAAGATTCTTTATTAATATCAGTAAAAAATGCAAGAAAAGAGAAAATAAACATTTTTTTAAATTCAATATTAGCCGAACTTAAAAACTTAGAGTTGTCTGATGAAAGAAAATTTAAATCATTAAAATCAAAAATAAATAAAGAGAAAGAAAAATTTGAAGAACAAGAAACAAGTTTATTTTTAGAAATTGAAAAGAAGTTTTTACTTAAAGAGAAAGAGTTTGAACTAATAAAAAAGAGGAAATCAATAATTATTGATACAAACATTCTATTGGAAGAACCAAAAATAGTTGACATAATTGGTCCACTCCAAAATATTATTATTTCTTTAAAAGTTATTGATGAACTTGATGGTTTGAAGAATAATAGCAAAACAAAAGAAAAAGCTCAAGAAGCAATTAGACAAATACACAAACATCAAAAAAAGAGAAATGTAATTATTGACACTAGTACAGTTGATAACTTACCTGATGATCTAAATAGAAAATCACCAGATAATATGATTTTATCTGTTGCTTTACATTATCAAAAAAGAAATGCAATTCTTTTAACTAATGATAAAGGTTTACAGATTAAAGCTGAGAAGTTACAAATACCTGCTAAAACAATTACCGAATTAACATCTTTGCTTTCTCTTAGCAAAAGAAATAGAACCAACAATAGAAAAAAACGATAATATGTCTTGTTTTGAAACATCTACTTTTCTGAAAAACCCTCAAGTATTTAAAACAGAGGTTTTTATTGAAGCAGTTAAGAAATTTAACTGGGAATATGAAATTAAAAGTAATAATGAAGTTATTGTTACTAAAATTCCAAATACAAATCTTCACGGAGAATATGCAATAAAAATTAAAAATGGAATAGTAACTTATAATAGTTATTACCTGAAGAATGGCAAAGATTTAATTAAAGAATTGCAGAGGGAATTTTTTGCATTGAATGTCGAATACGCCAAAAAAACAATTCTTACTGAATTTGAAAGTGTTGGGTTTTCTCTAAAAAAAGACTACGACTTTGAACCAAATGAAGAAGTGAAAGAGAAGTTTTTTATGGTTGGTTATTCTAAACTAGAAAATGAGGATGAAAAACGAACAGAAATAGAATTTTCAATTCTAAAAGATGGTACTATTATTTCTGATTCAAACTATATTCCATATGATGTTCACGAATTAGCAGATAAAGCAATGGAAGGAATTGAAAAGTCATTTGGAAATACAAGAAGAGAAGGAATGGAAATAAAAAGAAAAGAAATACCAGTAAGATATAAAAACAAGGCTTACTGTAGTGCTTCAAATAAAATCATAGCAAAAAATTAAAACAATGGAAAAATCATTTGAAGATTTAAAATATATGCTTGACGCTAATTATCCATTAATCTATCTAGCGTCACCTGAATATGGACGTATAATTCAAAAAGTTAGAAGCTCAGCTTTTAGAAAAGGATATACTTTTAGCACTTGGGATATTGTAGATGGTTTACAAATCCATAATAAAGATGAAAATTCTAATAGATTAGATAAAGTAGAGAAACATCCTAATAATGGCGAAACTAAAAATCCTGATTCTTTTCTTGAATTTTTATTAAAAGGCAATAATGAAAACCAAGAATCAAAGGAGATTTTTATTATTGAAGATGCACATAAACAGTTTCGAGATGAAAAATTTGTGGTTCAATTAAGAAAACTAACACAATATTTTAAAGCACTAAACAAACACTTATTGTTGCTATCCCCATTTTTCAAACTACCTATTGAATTAGAAAAATATGTGACAGTTCTAAATATGCCTTTACCTGATAAAAATGATTTAGAAAAAAGGCTGAATGTAATAATTAGAGAAGAAACTATAAACGAGGATTTAAAAAACCTAATTCTTGATGCAGGTGCAGGATTAACAGATGTTGAAGCGGATTTAGCATTTCGCCTAGCAAAAGAAAAAGTTGGTCTAAATAGTAAAGATGCAATTAGAATTATAGCAAGTGAAAAAGAACAGATAATAAAGAAAAGTGGTATTTTAGATTATTATCATACAACAGAAAATTTAGATTCAAGTGTTGGTGGTTTAGACAGTTTAAAAGTTTGGTTGAAACAAAGAAGCAAAGCATTTGAAAGAAAAGCGAAAGTATTTGGTTTAAAAGAACCCAAAGGAATGTTGCTTTTAGGTGTTCCTGGAACTGGAAAAAGTTTAACAGCAAAGGCAATTGCTACAGAATGGAATCAACCATTATTAAAGCTGGACATAGGTAAAGTATTTCAATCAGAAGTTGGTAGTAGTGAAAACAACATAAGAAATGCTATAATGACAGCAGAAGCAATTGCACCTTGTGTTTTGTGGATAGATGAAATCGAAAAAGGATTAAGTACTGGAGGAGGCGAAAAAGATGGAGGCACAAATTCAAGAGTATTTTCAACCATTTTAACTTGGATGCAAGAAAAAACGAAACCAGTTTTTGTAGTTGCAACTGCCAATAGAATAAGTAATCTTCCACCTGAACTTTTAAGAAAAGGACGTTTTGATGAAATCTTTTTTATAGACTTACCAACAAAAAAAGAAAGGAAAAATATATTTAAAATTCATCTCAAGAAAAATAATCAATTAAATATAACTGACTTCAATTTAATAATTGAAGAAACCAAATACTTTAGTGGTGCTGAAATTGAAGAAACTGTAAAAGAAGCAATGTTTAAGGCATATATTGAAAACAATGAAGAACCAGCGATTAAATTATCACATCTAATAGAATCAGCTAAAGCTATTGTTCCTTTAGCACTTACCAAAAGTGATAGCATAACTAAACTAAGGGAGTGGGCATCAACAAGAGCTAGACCAGCAAGTTCTGATACAGATAAAGAAGATTTAAAGAAAGACGAATCTAAAAAACAAACATTAACAAAAAGAGAAAAGGAAGAAGATATATTTTAGAATACTAACCTTGTGAAAATAAACTGACCCAAAACAAAAGAACTAAAAAGAATATGAATTGAATGAAAAGCCAACGCTCAAAGTCATACACATTCGCAATTCGCTACAGCCAACACTTCGCCAAAAATTGCAAAAGAGTATGCCTTGCCAACGCTATCAGCAGGACGGAAAAAACGAAAACTTAAGCCGTATAAAATTAATGTGGGTTTTTATGGTTTTCTCAAAGTTTCTGGCTTATTTACAAGGTCACTTATTCTTATTTAAGTATTTTTAGGTCGACAAGATAAAAACATAAAATAAGTATAAGCTTGTGGCTCGGTTGACAATTTTTCGATTGTCTACTTCCCACACTAATCTTATACAAAACCGTTAGCATAAATTAGAACGAAAAATCAACTTTAGAAATAACTATGAACATTTTCCGAATTTTATCTTCTAATGATGGTTCAATCAATGAACCGAATGTTAGTTCTTTTTTAGCATATTTATTAGACCCAATAGAAGATCACGGAATTTCCAGTTTATTGCTTCAAGAATTCTTGAGTGATATAGCAGAAATTGACAAAAATTTTTTATCGAAAATCAAGTATAATAATAGAATTGCAGATTTATCAAAATATTCAGGTTATTCAATAAATATAATTCCTGAACTAACTGTAAATCTTGAAAAAAAAGGAAAAAAGAAAAGAAGAGATATTGATATAATAATAGAAATAATAGACGACAAAACAACTGAAATAATTTATTCAATATGTTTAGAAAATAAAATAACTGATTCTTCTATTATAACAAATGATTCACAACTTGAAGATGAACTTAAAGGTTTAGAAAACTATTATTTGGAAAGTAATTTCAAACCCGAAATTTATATTATATACTTAACACCAGTTCCATCTAATACATCTCGTAATTCATTTGAAAAATTAAATTATGCTAAAAAGTATCATTTATATTGGGACAATCACGAAAATTCTGTTTTCAATAAGCTAATTAAAATATTTAACAATGAACGTGATGGTTTAATTGACCCAATTAATAATCAATCATCATATTTAATTAAATCATTTCTTTCATTTATAAAAACGAACTTCAAAAGTTATGTTGAGGAACGGAAAGAAAAATTAGAAAAAAAGAATTACGGAAAACCTGTAATCGACCTTTTGAAAGATTTCTCTAAAACACTAAATGAAAATGAGGAATATGCAATTAACTTTATAAGAGAAAAGTTTTCGCAATATGTTTTAAAAGTTTCGGAAAAAGAACTTCACAAAACAACAAGGAATATTCATATAACACGAGCAATCGTTAACGAGAAAAATAGAGGACATTATAATGTAAAAAGAGTAGATGATGAAAGAAATAATATTTTTCGCTATTCCGAAACTACAAAAAAGAAGATTCGATTATTCAACCCAGAAATTGATACTAAAATTAGTATTTATTTTAGAGGAGAAGACGGAATTGAAAGTATGAAAATAGAAGAAATAACTTATGCCAACAAAGAACTGAGCTAAAAAACAAAAAAAAGCCTGATTTCAAAAACCAGACTTTTACAAATTCAGCAAAGGTTCCCAAATTTATTTTTTACACTTTGTAATTTTCTTTAAAGACAAAGAAACCAAGAACTAAAATAAAAATACTAAATTGCTGTGATCCCTTAAAATAATTCCAAAAAGCAATATATTTGATTGCATATAACCAGTTCCAATTAAAAAATTCCTTTCATAAGATAATTCAGATCAAATGATTGTATCTTTGATAGTATCAAATGATAGTATCAAAAATGAAACCACCTTACGAAATAACATCTTCTATTTTAAAATTAATAACTTCTATTTCAGAAAAAATAGGAGAAGTAAATGCTAATTTATTAAACAAACCTTCACCGAAATTGAGAAAACAGAATAGAATCAAAACTATTCATTCTTCTTTAAAAATAGAAGGAAACACTCTTACAGAAGAACAAATAACAGCACTTCTTGAAAACAAAAGAGTTATTGGCCCTAAAAAAGATGTTCTTGAAGTTTTAAATGCTATAGAAATCTATGAGAATTTGGAAGAATACAATCCTAATAACCAAAAGTCCTTTTTAAAAGCGCATCAAAATTTAATGAAAGGTCTTGTTGAAAGTCCTGGGAAATACAGAAATCAAAGTGTCGGAATTGTAAAAGGCTCAAAAGTTGAGCATTTAGCACCACCTTTTGGAAATGTTCCGCACTTAATCAAAGACCTTTTTGAATATTTGAAAAAGTCTGATGAAATTGAATTAATTAAAAGTTGTGTTTTCCATTACGAAATGGAATTTATACATCCTTTTTTAGATGGAAATGGAAGAATGGGAAGATTATGGCAAACTTTAATTTTAATGGAAAAATATCCAATCTTTGAGTTTTTGCCTTTTGAAACTTTAATTAGTAAAGACCAAGAAAAATATTACAAATCTTTAGCTGAAAGTGATAAATCTGGAAAGTCAACTAAGTTTATTGAATATATGCTAAACGTAATTGACATTTCAATAAGTGAACTATTAGATTTTAATAATAGAACGCTAAATGAAAAAGACAGATTAGAATATTTTGTTTCATTAAATAGAACTGAATTTACAAGGAAAGATTATATGGATATTTTTAAAGATATTTCTTCAGCAACAGCAAGTAGAGATTTAAAGAAAGGAGCTGAATTAGGTTTATTTGAAAAAATAGGAGAAAAAAATAAAACAATCTACCGTTTAAAATAACTGGGCACAACAAAGTACTGTAGTAAACAACAGCAAAAAAGCCTGACTTCAAAAACCAGACTTTTACAAATTCAGCAAAGGTTCCCAAATTTATTTTTTACATTTTGTAATTTTCTTTAAAAACAAAGAAACCATAAAACTAACCGTAGCACCCACAACGGCCAAAAGATTCGTTTTTAGAATATCTTCCGTAAAAATGGTCGGACTAATACGCAACAATGTCCCCGACAGACGAAGCAAGCAATACAAAAAACAGACAGTATCTAATTATAACAATCTAAGAACCCATTTTAGCTTAGATATAAGAAAACCAGCAGAAGTACATTTTAATCATACATCAAATACAAATCATATCAAAGAAATAATGTAAATTTACCTAAACGAACGATTTAGAATACAAATATTTTAAAGGTGTAAATTAGATCCAAAAAGGTCAATCTATTTCAGTATAATACATAAAAAATCATAAAAATGAAAAAACTAATTTTATTTCTAATAGTTGGAGTTTTATTTTCCTGTTCAAATTCAAATGAAGATGTACTCCAAACAGGAAATATTATTAATCCAAAATTTGACGTTAATAAAATGATTGGTGCATGGGTTAATCAAACTGTAAAAGTAAATGGACAAGTGTTCGATTACGAACACAGAGAGCATTGTGGAATTGATGTTTTTGCTTTTTATAACAGAGAAGGGAATCCATATGAATATCATGAGAATGTATATACAGATGATAATTGTGCTAGTCACGGAATAACTCTTGAATGGAAAGTCAAAGAGAATATGTTGATTTTCTTTTTTGGAGAAAATTTAGTTTTAACTTATGAAGTCATATCCATAGACGACACTTACTTTACCGTACTTACTTCTGATGACTATGATAATGATGGTACAATTGACACAATAGAAATAACAGCTAAAAGAGAAGATCCATATGGATGGTTTGACTAATAACTACTTACAACAAAAGTACTGAGCTAAACAACAATAAAAAAAGCCTGATTTCAAAAACCAGACTTTTACAAATTTAGCAAAGGGTCCCAAATTTATTTTTTACATTCTAAACGGCTAAAAAAATCTTTTAAACGGTATTGATTTATCAAAAAAGTTAACTTATATCAGTATAATACAAGTAAACTTTCAAACAAACTTAGTAATACATATTTGTATGATTATAATCTAAAAAACATACATATAAGTATTCTTTTACTTGTTTTTTAATATCTATACTTTTACATTAAATTACATACTTATATGTATAAAATGTTAACAAATGAGAAACAAGAAAAAATTACTCATAGAACAATTAGATCAAAAATTAGCAAATTTTAAAAATGCAGGAATGGTCCTAGTTCCACAAAAGGGATGGGCAGGCAATTTTAGAAAGACCGAAAAGAGCATTGGAATTCCGTGGACGCAAATTGGAATTGAATTAAAAAATTTACTGGACGACACTAAATATTGGATAGAAAACAAAACTTTTCCACCTGAAGAAATAGCGATAAGATTTAAACATCGCATAGTATCCATTCATTGCTTTTCAAATGGAAATGGAAGACACTCTAGAATGATGGCTGACATTATTATGGAATCAATATTTGGAAACGAAATATTTTCTTGGCATCAATCAAATATAATTAAAGCTAACGAAACAAGAAACCAATATATAAAAGCTCTAAGAGAAGCAGACAATGGCAATTTCAAACAGTTAATTGAATTTGCAAAAAACTAATACCTAACAAAGTACTGTAGTAAACAACAACAAAAAAAGCCTGATTTCAAAAACCAGACTTTTACAAATTCAGCAAAGGTTCCCAACCTTATTTTTTTACATTTTGTAATTTTCTTTAAGAACAATGAATCCAAGAACTAAAATAAAAATACTAAAGTGCTGTGGTCCCTAAAAATAATCCCAAAAAGCAATATATTTGATTGCATATAACCCGTTAGGCAAAATTGAATACAAGTTTCATAAAAAGAAAAACCTATGAATTAAAAAATAAATTATGAGAAGAATTAAATATTTATCATTGGTATTTGTTTTTTTAGTTACAATTAGTGCTCAAGAACAGAACGAAACTAAAATAAGCGATGAGACAATTGAAGATATTTCAAAGAAAATATGCAGTGCTTCCATAGCATATAGAACCGTATCAGCTAAAACTGCAGGTAAAGATATTGAAGATTTAATTTTAGTTAATATAGGTGTCTTAAGAGAAGACCCAAAATACAGAGAAAAACTGACCAAGTTTTGGAATGAACATTCTGAAAAATTAATTTGCTATGAAGGTCCAGAAGATGAAACAAGAAACCCACAACACTTTTTAAAACGCATTGTTGATTTAGGAATGTATAAGAGTGTTTTGTGTCATTTTTTACTTAGTGACAAGGATGAATATCCGATTGATGTAAATTCAGTGGAGATATACAATGGAAAAGAGGAAACTTTCTTGGACTACTTGAATGAAATCATTTCAAAACCTGATAATGAAAAAAAGTATAACATTAAAGAGATTAAAATGCTTCGGTTAACGATTATACAAGATTACAATGCTAAAACAGCCTCTGAATTAAAAAACTAACACAGATGATTTCTAAATTTCTTCAAGATAATTATGAATCAGATTTAATTGCGTTTCTGAAACAGGTTTATCTAAATAAAACCAAAATATCTGAATCGGATATAATTGAGTTAAAAGAGTACGAAACAGAAGACTATGCACTTATAGGTGTCATAGGTTTAATTCTTAATAACAAACCACGAATTCTTCTTGGCAAAAAACAACCGTATGATGGAGAAATTCAGAAAATGTGTTTAGAAATTCAAATTTCTCAAAATGATTTAGTTGATGTAGCTGATAAATTCCTTGAGGATGATTTTAGTGAAGAAAGTGAATTTATTTTAAGGAAAGTGATGCTAGAATATCCAAATGAAGAGAACAACGATAATGAATAAAAACATCTGAATTAAAAAATAACGAAAGGCCAACAAAGAACTGAGCTAAACAACAAAAAGCCTGATTTCAAAAGCCAGACTTTTACAAATTCAGCAAAGGTTCCCAACCTTATTTTTTACATTTTGTAATTTTCTTTAAAACAAAGAAACCAAGAACTAAAATAAAAATACTAAAGTGCTGTTACCCTTTAAAATAATTCCAAAAAGCAATATATTTGATTGCATATAACCAGTTGTAAACAAGTTTATGAAGAAGAGCTTAATCCTATTATTTTTATTTATTGGAATTATTTCTTGCCAAGAGAATAAACCAAAAGGAGTTTGGCTTAAAATTAAAAATAAAGCTTTAACCAAAAAAAATGGATTTACTTACTATTCAATGAATTCAATTATGGATTTTAATAAATTTGAAAGAACGAATTTATTATTAACCAAAGATTCAATAAAATATTTTGAAGTAAATTTTAAAGAAAAAACCATTTCAAAAAAAGGAGGAATAAACAATTTTGGTTTCAAACTTTATGGAAAGGATTCGCTTGAAATATATTACGAGGAAGATAATTTAACTGAAGTTTTTATTCCTATTTACCTAAACAAGAAAATTTTATTGAATAAAAGACAAATTGTTGAAAGTTTAATTAATAGAGAATTTTATTCTGCTAATGGTGATTTAAAACTAAACTTTTCTGAATCTTTTAGTAATGAGAATTCCTTTGAATATGGAATTAAAAATGAAAGAATCTTAAAGACTCAATATTTAAATAATAATGAATCTACTGGCTTTTGGTATATTGGAGAAAAAGACAGGAATTTTTTCCTTATACTTAACTTTAATTTTTTCGAAGAAAGTGTTTATCATATTGAAACTTTTGACAAGGATGAAATCAAATTAAAAGGAATTAACACAAAAGGAATATCTGACAAAATAACAAATTTAAAAACCAGTTTATAACACCATACAAAATTAATTGCTTACTTCTAGCCTACTTGCGAAATCCTCGCGAATTTTCTTTGTCCGTAAATATTTATTAACTTTATTGCTTAAACACGCAACTAAGCATACACGAACACGTTGGTAAACATTAACACCTAAAATTATGAAAAAACTATTAATAATAATTGTTTCAATAACAATTAGTTCAAACTTATTTGCTCAAAAAGAAATCATAAATAAAAACAGTTATTTAGAAAAAATCAAAGAGTTAAGAAAAATAAATTTTTATAATTTAAATGATATCCAAGAAATAACTAGTGATTGCGGAGCTTTTTTTAATAAAAAAACAAACACTTTATCAACTGAAAATGAATGTAGAGGGAAACTTTGGATGGAAAACTTGAGAGATTTAAATACGCCCTACGAATTTGAGATGACTTTTACTCCTTTATCAAATTATGATCCACAAAAAAACACCCATTTAGTACAAATATTTTTAGGAAATAGTCCAAGTGGCTTTACGTGGATTGGTTTCAATAAAAGTGGTGAGGTTTTAATTAGTGTAAGAAATCAAGAAGGATGGACAGATAAATTAAAAGTTATAAAAACGGATAAAATAAATTTTAATAAGGAAAACCATATTAAATTCATTCATTTCCCTGACGGTATTTTTTATGTAGAATTAAACTCTTATTCAAGATGGAGTTATGATTTACCTCTTGCTTCACAAAAAATACCACTAATTGGGCTTTCAAATAGAATTAGTTTTTATTCGGATATTAAACTTTCACAACTTGACCTAAATCTGTATCATAAAGAAGATGAATTTATTACTAAAATGCAAAACCTTACTGCAAATATGCAAGCCGATCGACTATTAGAAATAGAATCGGATATGGAAAGGATAAAATTTCGTAACTCTATGAAAATGTTATTTGATAGTCCGTGTTATGGTAATTGTAAAAATGGTTATGGAATCTATGACTATAGTAATGGTATGCAGTATGCAGGTTATTGGGAAAATGAAAAATATCAAGGAAAAGGAATATTATACAATGATGGTATTATGTATTATAAAGGAAGTTTTGAAAAGGGAGAAATGAACGGATATGGAGAGGTCTATAAAGATGGAGAAACTATTTATAAAGGTCAATGGAAAAATGGAAAACCAGAAAACAAATAACAAAACATTTGCCAACAAAGAACTGAGCTAAACAAAAAAAAAGCCTGATTTCAAAAACCAGACTTTTACAAATTCAGCAAAGGTTCCCAACCTTATTTTTTTACATTTTGTAATTTTCTTTAAAGACAAAGAAACCAAGAACTAAAATAAAAAAGTGCTGTGATCCCTTAAAATAATCCCAAAAAGAAATATATTTGATTGCATATAACCAGTTGTGTGCAATTTGAGAAAAAGTTTGCTTTAATACCAATTTTTGGTATATTTGAGTAAATTTATATCAAATGAACAAAAACACATCAATATCGCTCGGAAACTATTTTGACCAATTCGTTCAAAGTAGTATCAG
>NZ_JAKQYM010000013.1 GCF_022662535.1 Polaribacter marinus | reverse complement strand
GAAAATCATCAAAATTTATATTGCTGTAATTAGATGAAAATTTAACAAAAAACAATAGGTTTTTAACACAGATCATTTCGAGAGTGAGGTACGAACGACGAGAAATCTTATAATTATGAGATTCCTCCTCGTTCCTCGTTCGGAAAGACAAACTGACTTTAAAAATTATGTATTTCTAACACATAGTGGTTTATTTAACAATTAAAACATCATTAATATTTGTGGTAAATCTAGGTGATAATCTTTCTTGACGCATTTTCCAAGTCCGTTTTAAATCTTGATTCCCTAATTTAATTTTATCTGCTTTAAATTTACGATTTAATTTATCAATTGTAGACATTAACGGTTTGTGTTTTGGGTTTTCATGCGAAAATAAATTCAATTGAAAATTATCATTAGGTACCAAACCTGTAACAATTACACCGGCTCTTTTATATTGAATCCCACTTTTAAAAATGGTTTTTACAGCTTCTACTGCAGCTTTAGAAATGGTTAATGTAGAATCTGTTGGACACGAAAAAACCACCGTTTTACTTTCTCTATGTTGCTGTTGGCTTTCTTTATGCCGATCGCTAGAGAGTTGCACAATGAGCATATGACAACTAGATTTTTGATTCCGTAATTTTTCTGCACAACTCGCAGCAAAAGTAGAAATGCGTTCTTTTATATTGTTGATGTCAGAATAGGTAAACTCAAAACTACGCGTTGTAGCAATCATTTTTTTTGATGAAACTTCTTCTAACGGAATTTTAGAAATGCCTTGTAAATCTTTTTGCAAACGCCATGCTACAATAGACAATTCTTTTAAAACCCAATTGCTTGGCAATTGTGTGAAATCATACGCAGTTATGCAACCTTTGGCTTCTAAGCGCTTTTTTAATTGCCTTCCAATTCCCCAAACATTGCCAATTTTGGTCCACTTTAAAGCTTTAATTCTTTTTTCATCAGAATCGATAATGCAAATTCCTTTAGATTGTTTAATGTTAGAACGTGCAATTTTGTTCGCAACTTTTGTTAATGCTTTGGTTGGCGCAATTCCAACGCAAGTGGGTATACCTGTCCATTTTAAAATACGACTTCTCATTTTTGCAGCGTATTCTTCCAAATTATAATTCTCAAAACCTTTTAATTCTAAAAAAGATTCATCAATAGAATAGACTTCTACATCGGGAGAAAAACCTGCCAAAATATTCATAACTCTTGCGCTCATATCTCCGTACAACGGATAATTAGAAGACAAAACGGTAATATTATTTGCTTTACAAAAGGCATCCCATTTAAAAATAGGCGCACCAAAAGGCAGTTGTAATTTCTTAGCTTCATCGCTCATAGAAATAACACAACCATCGTTATTGCTTAAAATAGCAACGGGTTTTCCTTGCAAGTTCGGATTAAAAACCCGCTCGCAAGAAGCATAAAAATTATTACAATCTACCAGTGCAAACATGCCATAAATGTACCTAAAAATAGTAGGCAAAATTATGTTGTTAATATCTTAATCTGTTGAAAAAATAAATTGATTTTAGATTTTTTAAAATTTTGTATTTTCGAAAAAAGCCAATTAAAATGGATTTACAAACAAGAAAAATAGAATTTGTTCAAGAATTCCTTAAACTACAAATTAATTTATTGGGTGAATATTAAGGAAAACCGGATTGAAATAATTGATGTTTTTGATACTCGACAAAACCCACCTAAAATTAAACGAAATAAATAAAATCTTTAATTTCTTTCAATAACCTTATTATAAGCATTTTTTAATTTCTGAATAACAATTTCCATTTCTTCTAAATTTAAATGTCCAAAACCAAAACGGATGGCACAGGTATTTTTATCTTGATACAAAATGGTTTTTGGTAAAAATAAATCGTTTTTTTCTGCTGCTGATGCTAGTTTTACCAACGATATTTGTTCTTTAAACTGGATCCATATTGCCAAGCCACCTGAAGGAATTTCCCAGTAAGCAATTTCAGAAAAATAATCGGTTAAGAGTTCGCATAAACAATCGCGTCTTTGTTTATAGATCACAACATTTTTTTTCATTAAACGATAAATTTCACCTTCATAAATTAGTTCCGATAACATTTGTTGCTGAATTAAATCGCCTTGTTCGTCTAACAATTGTAGATAATTTTTAGCTTCAGAAATTAAGTTTTCGGGTGCAATTACAAATCCTGTTTGAAAACTTGGGAATAACGATTGCCCTAATTTTCCTAAATAAATGACCATTCCATTTGTATTTGCACTTGCCATAGGGAGCATAGCAGAACCTTCAAACTGAAAATCGTAATCGTAATCATCTTCAATAATAGCAAAACCGTATTCTTTTGCCAATTGCAATAATGCCAAACGTCGTTCTGCACTTAAAGTTACCGTTGTTGGATAATCTCTATGCGCACAGATATAAATACACCGAATGCTTTTTTTGATAAAATGTTTTCTAATATAATTTACATCTAACCCATCTGCATCTACCGGAATTGTTTTAATGCTGGCACCTGCTTGCTGAAAAATCATATTCGCAGTATAATTACTTAAATTACCCACTAAAACAACATCGTTTTGTTTAATTAATAGTTGAGAAACAATGTATAAACTCATTTCTGTACTACGCGTACTTATTAAATTGTTCGGTTTTATATGAAAATTTCTGGTAACATTTAAATAATTACAAAGTTGCGTTTCAAATAACGAATAAAAAGATTCGTTGGGTCTGTTCCACTTTTTGATGAGGGTTTTACGTTTCATAGCAGCGCTGTACCATCTAGAAAATTGATGTACAGGATGCAAACGTAAATCTGGTTTTCCGTCGTTAATAGAATATTTAGCTACTGTTGATTCAATTGTTGATGCTAAATGAAAAGACTTCTGAAATGGAAATCCGGTTGTTTTGGCTGTATTATATGCCTCATTTATTTTTTGAGAAGGTGCTTTAATTTTTGCCGTTTTTAATGCTGGTTCTAAAACAAACGTACCTTTATTTGGTATGATTTCTACCCAATCTTGCGAGGCTAATTCTTCGTAAATAGCAACTGCAGTATTTCTATGGATTTTTAAAACCCTACTTAAAACACGTGTTCCGGGTAGAAGAGTTCCTTTAGATAGATATCCACGTTGTATAGCATTTATAATTTGCTGAGCAACTTGTATATAAACAGGTTGAGGTATCGATTTATCAAAATTGATTAATTGTTTAAATAAAGTATTAATCGGACTATCTTTCATTTTAAAACTGGACTAGTTTAATCGTCCGGAAAGTTACGAGTTTTGCGTCATATTTAATCAATCATTTATGAAAATTAAAATTACCTTAATCCTTACTTTATTATTTGTTGCCTTTCAAGTAAAAGCGCAATCAGATCCTATAAAAAGAGACACGTTAAAAGAAGTAATAATTACTTCTACTAGGATAGATTTACCTTTTAAAGAAAATTCTAGAACGATAAATGTTATTTCATCGGAAGAAATAAAAAACAGTGCCGCTACAACTGTTGCCGATTTACTACAACAAGTTGCTGGTGTAGATATTAGAAGAAGAGGAACTGCAGGGAGTCAGGCAGATTTATTTATTAGAGGTGGTGGTTTTGATCAAACCTTATTATTGATTGATGGTATTAAAATGGATGATTCTCAAACCGGACACCATACCTTAAATGCCGCTTTACCGGTTGAAGTTATCGAAAGAATAGAAATTATAAAAGGTCCTGCGGCAAGAGTCTTCGGTCAGAATGCATTTACAGGAGCCATAAATATTGTCACTAAAAAGAAATTAAAAAACACCGCTTCTATAAATCTGGAAGCTGGTTCTTTTGGGCAACTAAATGGTTCTGTGACGGTTAGTAAAGAATTTGAAAATGCATCAATAATTGCACATGTTGGTGCACTAACATCAGATGGATACAGAGAAAATTCTGATTATAATAATTACAACTATTTCTTAAAAGGAGTTTTTAATAAAAAACAACAATCAATAGAGGTTTTAGCTACTTTTTTTGATAAGAAATTTGGCGCACAAAATTTTTATACACCAACCTCTTATGGTTTTAGTGAATATGAAGAAACTCAGAATAGCGTAATTGGAGTTACAACTACTTTTAAAACTGATAAATTAAAAATTACACCAAGAGTTTATTGGAGAAGAGGGCAAGATATTTTTCTTTTAAAAAGAGAAGATCCTAGTTTTTCTAGAAATTTACACATTACTAATAAAGTAGGTGTAGAAACAAATGCTTCTTATACTTCTAATTTAGGAATTACAGGTTTTGGTGTAGATATTTCTAGAGTTTCTATAAATAGTAATAATTTAGGAGATAGAAAGAGAACTATGGCGAATTTATTTTTAGAACATCGTTTTAAATTAGCCAATGATAAGTTAGATCTTACTCCAGGAATTGCAGTTACTTATTTTTCAGATTTTAAATTTCATGCCTTTCCAGGTTTAGATGTTGGGTATCAATTATCAGATAAATTAAAAGCTTATGGAAACTTGGGCCTAACGTATAGGATACCAACTTATACAGATTTGTATTACAATAATAGTAGTACAAAAGGAAATCCAAATTTAAAGCCAGAAGAAGCCTTTGCACAAGAAATCGGATTAAAATATAATTCAGAAAGATTTACAACTTCTGTTGCCATTTTTAATAGAGATGCAGATAATCTAATTGATTTTATTAGACCAGACACAGATCCTACTTCACAATATAAGGCAACTAATATTGCAAAAGTAAATACCAGAGGTTTTGAATTTAATGCAGATTATCGTTTTAAATTAAATGAGTTTAATCAGACTTTATCTTTTGGATATAATTTTTTAGATGATGACATTTTAGATCAGAATAAAGATTTATCTCGTTATTCTCTAAATACGTTAAGACATCAATTTACAACACGTTTTTCATCAAAATTATTTAAAAATGTGAGTCAGAATATTATTTACAAACACGCAGAACGTACTGTTGGCACAAGTTATAATGTTTGGGATGCTTCTATAATTGTAGATATCGATACATTTAGTTTTACAGTTACTGCAAATAATATTTTTGATGCAGAATATATAGAGTCTGGTTTTGTGCCAATGCCGTCAAGCAATGTGTTGTTTGGACTACGTTACGGTTTTTAAAAAAGGTAATTTATATGTTTTTGAAATGCCTTGACAAATTTACTTGTCAAGGCATTTTGATTTTAATTTAGAAGATTTTGATTTTTTTTGTAACAAAAACCTTTTTTATGACACTTATATATAGAGTTCGTAAACTTTTTGTTAAACCTATAATCTCCAAGACTAAAAAATTTAGAAAGTTTAACGCTATTCAAATGTAGTTTCTATTTATTGATAAAATAACCCTTTTATTGCGTCAATTTTTTTATATTTAATCACTTTTAAAAACGTATTATTATGATGGAATGGTATTCAGCATTATCTTCTTTTGAAAAGACTTATTGGATAATTACCGGGATTTCTACCGTATTCTTTTTATTTGTTTTAATCAGTACTTTTATTGGTGCAGATACCGATGACATAGGAGATGTAGATGTAGAAATAGAAGCAGATACAGGAGCTGGTTTTCAGTTTTTTACACTTAAAAATTTAGTAGCCTTTTTTACTATTTTTGGTTGGAGTGGAATAGCAAGTATAGAAGCAAGTAACTCTAAATCACTAACAATTATTATTTCCATTTTTTGTGGTTTACTAATGATGTTTGTGATGGCAGCAATGTTTTATTACATCAGTAAATTAACTTCTAGTGGAACGTTAAAAATGAAAAATGCTTTAAATGCTATCGGAGAAGTTTATTTAACAGTTGGTGCTAAAAGATCTAAAATAGGAAAGGTACAAGTAAAAGTGCAAGGAGCTTTAAGAGAATTAGAAGCTTTAACCGATTATGAAGAAGATTTAACACAAGGAAATGTGATAAAAGTGATTGAAGTAACCAACAACGGAATATTAATTATTGAACCTCAAAATTAAAAAAAAATGCTAAATTTTATTGTATTACAAAGTAGCCCGTTCGCGGGTTTGGTAGGAATTGGAATAGCAATTCTGTTTATTTTTATCTTATTAGTGGCCATGATAAAACGCTACAAAAGATGTCCTTCGGACAGAATTTTAGTAGTGTATGGTAAAGTTGGTGGAGGGGAATCTGCTAAATGTATTCATGGTGGAGCTGCATTTATTTTTCCAGTAATTCAAGATTATCAATTCTTAGATTTAACGCCAATTTCTATTGAAGTAAATCTGGTAAACGCACTTTCTAAACAAAATATCCGTGTAAATGTACCAAGTAGATTTACCATTGGGGTTTCTACAGAACCAGGAATTATGCAAAATGCTGCAGAAAGATTGTTAGGTTTAGACCAAGATAGCATTCAAGATTTAGCACAAGAAATAATTTTCGGACAGTTACGTTTAGTAGTAGCTTCAATGGATATTGAAGAAATTAATAACGACCGTGATAAGTTTTTAACCAATATTTCTCAAAGTGTAGAAACGGAGTTAAAGAAAGTTGGTTTAAAATTAATTAACGTAAATATTACAGATATTGTTGATGAATCTGGTTATATAGAGGCTTTAGGGAAAGAAGCAGCTGCTCACGCAATTAATGCGGCACGTAAATCGGTTGCAGAAAAAACTAGAGATGGTTCTATTGGTGAAGCAAACGCAGTACAAGATGAAAGAAGCCAAGTTGCAGCAGCAAATGCAAAAGCAGTTGAAGGAGAAAACACTGCAAAAATTGCGGTAGCTAATTCAGATTCTTTAAGAAGACAAAGAGAAGCAGAAGCAGAAAGAGTGGCAATTGCATCAGAAAAAGTACAAACAGCAAAAGCCTTAGAAGAATCTTATGCAGCAGAACAAATTGCAGAAACAGCAAGAGCAGAAAGAGAGCGTTCTTCTCAGTTGGCAGATATTATTGTTCCTGCAGAAATAGACAAACGTAAAGTTGAAATTGATGCAGAAGCAGCTGCAGAAAATATTAGAAGAATTGCAAAAGGGGAAGCAGATGCCATCTTATTTAAAGCACAAGCAGAAGCACAAGGTCTGTATGAAGTTTTAACAAAACAAGCAGCAGGATTAGACGAAATTGTTAAAGCAGCAGGAAACGATTCTCAAAATGCAGCCTTATTGTTAATTGCAGATAAATTACCAGAGTTAGTGAAAATTCAAGCAGAAGCAATTAAAAATATTAAGATTGATAAAGTGACTGTTTGGGAAAATGGTGGAGGAAAAGATGGGAAAACAGCTACTTCTAACTTTATTTCAGGAATGTATAAATCGGTTCCACCTCTACAAGAAATGTTTAATATGGCAGGAATGCAATTGCCAGATTATTTAAAAGGAAAAGAAATTCCTGATAATGCTACAATCAATATTGAAGAAACAAAAGACGACTTGTCTTCTAAATAATACTTATTTTATTTTTTAAATTAAACCATCATTTAATTATTATTAATTGATGGTTTTGTTTTTAACATCTATTTTTATAACATTTTCTTAACTTTGCATTTTAATTTTTTGAAAAATGAGTTTAAACTTAGCTCAAATAGATAGGGTAGAAACAATTACCAAAGAAGATTTTATTAAGAACTATTTTAAACCTCAAAAACCTTTGGTTATTGAGCGTTTTATAGAAGAATGGCCAGCATATTCTAAATGGAATTTAGAGTATATGAAGGAAGTTGCCGGAGATAAAATTGTTCCGTTATATGATGACAGACCTGTAGATTTTAAAGATGGTTTTAATGAACCTCATGCTAAAATGAAAATGGCAGACTATGTGGATTTATTAAAGCAGAAACCTACAAAATTTAGAATTTTTTTATGGAATATCTTAAAAGAAGTTCCTGTTTTACAAAAAGATTTTACATATCCAGATTTTGGTTTACGATTAATGAAAGGTTTGCCAATGCTATTTTTTGGAGGAAAAGACTCCTATACTTTTATGCATTATGATATAGATTTAGCCAATATTTTTCATTTTCATTTCGAAGGGAAAAAAGAAGTTATTTTGTTTGATCAACAGCAAAATAAATATTTGTATAAAATACCACATTCTTTAATTACAAGAGAAGATATTAATTTTTCAAATCCGGATTTTAAGAAATGGCCCGCATTAAAAAAAGCCAAAGGTTATATTGCTAATTTAGAACATGGTAATGTATTATATATGCCAGAAGGATACTGGCATTACATGAAATATGTTACTCCTGGGTTTTCAATGAGTTTGCGTGCAATTGCAAGAAAACCTAAAAACTTGTCAAAAGCAATTTATAATGTTTTTGTTATGAGATCGATAGATAATATTATGAGAAGATTAAAAGGGCAAAAATGGATTGATTGGAAAAACGAACAGGCTATTTTAAGAACTCAAAAAACTATTTTTGAAACAAAGAAATAAATCATTGATATGATTTAACTTTTATTGATTTGATTTTTAGTACATTGCGTTTATCTAAACAAATGTAAATACTTATGAAAGCTTGTCCCCAATGTAAATCTGAGTCTCGACACAGAATGAAAAGAAAAGGGATTGCTAAAATAATACCAGGAACGAAAGCCTATTCATGCGATAAATGTAATGTATATTATATTTGGTTTTCTTTTATCAACTACTCTTTTAGAGTTTAAAAAAAGCCTTCGAAATAGAATTTCGAAGGCTTTTTTAAATTTATTATAAATAGATTTATTATTTAAACAACCTAAAAATATCATTCCCGTTTGCAAAAAGCAATAAGGCTATTAAAAGAATAAATCCGGCAACTTGTGCATATTCTAAAAATTTGTCTCCAGGTTTTTTACCTGTAATCATTTCCCAAAGGGTAAATACTACATGTCCACCGTCTAAAGCAGGAATTGGTAACAAGTTCATAAAACCTAACATGATTGATAAAAATGCAGTGATGTTCCAGAAAGACTGTGCGCTCCATTCATCAGGAAAAATGCTTCCTATAGAAATAAACCCACCTAAACCTTTATAAGCTCCTGTACTTGGATTAAATATCTTTTTAAGCTGTTTAATGTAATCGGTTAATGTTTTCCAAGATTTATTTAAACCAGCAGGAATAGCTTCTGAAAAAGAATATTCTATTTCTGCTAAATCGTAATATCCTAGTTTTTGTAAATCATTATAAGAAACGCCGCCAAATACAATTCCTAAAGTTCCATTTTTGGTAACTTTTACAGGGATTTCTTTTGTTTCATCTCCTCTTTTTATAGATAAAGTAATGTCTTGATTTTTATACTTAGAGAGGATCTTTTTAGCTTGATCATAATATTTAATGTTTTCGCCATTTATAGAAGTAACAATATCTTTAGGTTGTAAACCGCTATTTTCATTTATAGAATCTTTTTGAACCTTTGCAATGATAAAAGGATACCTAGCAGAAACAATGGGTCCTTCGGCATTTTTTCTTCTGTCAATTAATTTTGAAATAAAATCTACAGGAAGGTTTTTATTGATAATTTCTCCGTTTCTATCTATTTGAAATTTGTCTCCATTTATAAAACCTAAAGTAATGTCGTTAAACTTTCTAACTTTTTCTCCATTTATGGTTAAAATCTTATCACCAGTTTCTAACCCAACTTTTATAGCTAAAGAATCTTGTACCCAAATACCATCTTTTGCGTTTACATTTTCATTTGGTAAAAATTTTTCTCCATAAGCCCACATTAAACAGATGTAAATAAATATACCTAATACAAAGTTTACAAATACACCACCTAACATAATTATTAGACGTTGCCACGCGGGTTTAGATCGAAATTCCCAAGGTTGTGCAGGTAAAGCCATTTGTTCTGTATCCATGCTCTCATCAATCATTCCAGAGATTTTTACATAGCCTCCTAAAGGAATCCAGCCAATACCATAAACTGTATCTCCAATTTTTTTCTTGAAAATAGAGAATTTATAATCGAAAAATAAGTAGAATTTTTCTACTCGAGTTTTAAATATTTTTGCAGGGATAAAGTGCCCTAGTTCGTGCAAAACAATTAGTAAAGATAAACTTAAAATAAATTGTGATGCTTTTATTAATATTTCCATTCAGCGTTAAATCATAATTAAAATGGTGGCAAATGTACGTTTTTAAAGAGAGTTTAAAAAGTACAAATAGTGGATGATTTTTATTTTAACATAGATTTTAGAATACATTTATTCTTGTTTGTTTTTTTAGGGCGTTTTTATGCTGTAAATTTGTAGTATAATTACTATTATTTATGGATTTAAAATTCTTTAAAAAATCGCTACCAACACTTATTTTTTTAATAGTTTTTTCTGCTGTTGCTCTTCCTGTTTTTTATCATTTATTAAAAGTAGATACAAAACTAAAAATTTATAATCCTGCAGATGTAAATCCGCGTTTGGTTGATGAAAGCATTGCTCATATAACCAAAAATCATACTGTTGCAGATTTTGAATTGATAAACCAAAACGGAGAGATTATTACCAATAAAAATTATAAAAATAAAATTTACGTTGCAGATTTTTTCTTTACTCGTTGTCAAACTATTTGTATTGCAATGGCCTATAACATGAGTGAATTGCAAGAATTTTATAAAAATGATGATGATATAATGTTCTTGTCACACTCTGTTACACCTGTAATAGACAGTGTTTCTGTTTTAAGAGAATATGCAGATAGAAAAGGTGTTATTGATGGTAAATGGAATGTAACTACTGGAAGTAAAAAACACATTTATGAACTTGCAAGAAAAAGTTATTTTGCTGTTTTAGATGAAGGAAATGGTGATGAAAATGACTTTATACATACAGAACAATTTGTTTTAGTAGATAAAGATAGACGTATTCGTGGGTATTATGATGGTACAGAAAAAGAGGACATGATAAAGTTAAAAAAAGATATTGCTCTTTTAAAGGAGGAATATGCTAAGAAATAACTTGTTTAGAATCATTCTAATTTAGTATCTTTGCTATCCAAATAAAAATCGTTGAACACAATAGCATCTTTACATATTGGAGAAATAGGTTATATTTCTGAAGAATCTTTAGATTTTATTCCGTTAAAATTGTTAGAAATGGGTTGTTTACCTGGCGCCGAAGTACAGTTAATACAAATAGCTCCATTAAAAGACCCAATTTATATTTGTGTAAATGGAAGTCATTTGGCAATTAGAAAAGAAACCGCATTGCAAATAAAAATACTTAAAGCCAATTTATAATGTCTAAGAACAATATAAAAGTTGCTTTAATAGGGAATCCTAATACAGGGAAAACTTCGCTATTTAATCAACTAACAGGTTTAAACCAAAAAGTTGGAAACTACCCTGGAGTAACGGTTGATAAAAAACAAGGAGTTAGTAAGCTTTCTGCTACTCAAAATGCAATTATTACAGACTTACCGGGGACTTACAGTATTAATCCTACTTCTGTAGATGAAAGTATTGTACTTAAAACCTTACTTAAAAAAGATATTAAAGAATCTCCAGATGTAATCTTAGTAGTTGCAGATATAGAGAATTTAAAAAGAAATTTACTACTTTTTTCACAAATTAAAGATTTAGAAATTCCAACAGTTTTGGCAATTAATATGGTTGATCAAATGAGTAGAAAAGGTATTTCTATTGATCTGTCTTTGTTAAAAAAAGAATTA
The DNA here is from genome assembly GCF_022662535.1 of Polaribacter marinus. GTDB lineage: Bacteria > Bacteroidota > Bacteroidia > Flavobacteriales > Flavobacteriaceae > Polaribacter > Polaribacter marinus. Next base: position 24,260 of record NZ_JAKQYM010000013.1, on the reverse strand, counting down.
AATACAGAGGTTGTTTTAATTAGCGCAAGAAAAAATGAAGGAATCAACGATGTGAAAGAAGCAATTATTCGTTGTCATGTAGCGGCAAAGGCTTCTCCTTTATGTGGGATAAATCATAAAATAGATCCAGATTATTTTCATAAATTAAAAGAAATTAGTCCTAACTATTCGTTATATGAACTGTGGTTGATGGTAACTCAAAACAACTATCCAGATACCATTACATCAGAAGAAAAAGAAAAATTGCTAGCTTTTAAACAAGATGTATCTAAATTAAAAAAATACCAGCATAAAGAAACTATTTATCGTTATCAAGAGATCAATAAAATTCTTAAGAAAACGTATATAGTCGATAAAAGCAAAGCAACAGATATACGCAGTAAATTAGACAAAGTGTTTACACATAAGATCTTTGGATACGCAATATTTTCATTTATTTTATTAGTGATTTTTCAATCTATATTTGATTGGGCTTCTGTACCAATGGATTTTATAGATAGTACATTTGCACAACTTTCAGATTTTGCAAAAAGTAATTTACAACCAGGTGTATTAACAGATTTGTTAGCAGAAGGAATTATTCCAGGAGTTGGAGGGGTCATTATTTTCATACCTCAAATAGCCATTTTATTTTTATTTATAGCCATTTTAGAAGAAACAGGTTATATGAGTCGCGTTGTTTTTTTAATGGATAAAATTATGCGTCGTTTTGGAATGAATGGCAAAAGTGTAATTCCGTTAATTTCAGGAACGGCTTGTGCAATTCCGGCAATTATGGCTACAAGAACTATTTCTAGCTGGAAAGAGCGTTTAATTACAATTTTAGTAACACCGTTTACAACTTGCTCTGCACGTTTGCCTGTTTATGCCATTATAATTGCACTTGTAATTCCTAATAAAAAAATCTTTGGATTTTTAAATTTACAAGGATTGGTTTTATTGTCTTTATATGCCCTAGGATTTGCTACTGCAATTTTAGCAGCTTATATTTTACACAAAACATTAAAAATAAAATCCAAATCTTTTTTTGTTGTTGAAATGCCAAATTACAAATTGCCATCAATAAAAAATGTGTTGTTTGATGTTATAGAAAAAACAAAAGCCTTTGTATTGGGGGCAGGAAAAATAATTTTAGCACTTTCTATTGTGTTGTGGTTTTTAGCATCAAATGGGCCAGCATCATTTAAAAATTCTGAAAAAAATGTGATAGAAAATTCTGAAAATCAACAATTAAGTGATGTTGTATTGCAGCAAAAAATAGCTTCAGCAAAATTAGAAAACTCTTATATCGGAATTATGGGAAAAAGCATAGAGCCAATTATAAAACCTTTAGGATATGATTGGAAAATAGGAATTGCTTTAATTACATCTTTTGCAGCTAGAGAAGTGTTTGTTGGTACTTTGGCAACTATTTATAGTGTGGAAGCTGATGATGAAAACACCACAACGATTAAACAAAAAATGGCTTCGGAAGTAAATGAAACGGGAGGAAAGCTTTTTAATTTTCCAGTAGGAATGTCTTTGTTGGTTTTTTATGCATTTGCAATGCAATGTATGGCAACTTTAGCTATTGTAAAACGCGAAACGAAAACGTGGAAATGGCCGCTAATTCAGCTTTTTGGAATGACAGGTTTGGCATATGTTTCCTCATTTATTATATATCAAATCTTAAGCTAATGCAAGAAATAATAGCCTATACTTTAGTAATTTTAGCAGTAGTTTTTTTAGTAAAAAAATTTATTTTTCCTTCTAAAAAAAGCAAAAACTGTAGTACAGATTGTGATTGTCATTGAAACTTAACATAAAATTAATAGCTTTTTTAAGTAAGGAATTTTATTTTTGAAGACTTATACTAAAAATTAATAAATTTTAAAAAATATATATAAAAATGAAAAAAGCTATCTTATCAATTGTACTTTTAGTAATTACAATAATTTCTTCTACAGAAACAAATGCTCAAAAGTTTCCAAAAATGGATGTAAGTCCAATGGACGCTGCATCATTCCCAAACAATTGGAAAGATGCTAACAAACTTGTTAAAATCATTTATAGTAGACCACAATTAAAAGGAAGATCATTAGATAAATTAGCTCCCTTAAATAAAGTTTGGAGAACAGGAGCAAACGAAGCTGCTGAAGTTACATTTTATAAAGATGTAACTTTCGGAGACAGAAAGGTGAAAAAAGGAACATATACCATGTTTTCAATTCCTACAGAAGGAGATTGGACCATTATTTTAAGTAATCAAAAAAATGTTTGGGGTGCTTATTTTTATGATAAAACACAAGATGTTGTTAGGGTTCCTGGAAAGGTTACAAAATCGGAAGAAAATATAGAAGCTTTTTCTATTGTTTTTGATGGAGAAGGAAGTAAAGCAACTATGCATATGGGATGGGGGAAAAAAGTTATTTCTTTGCCTGTTGTATTTGAAAACGAATAGATTTTTTTCTAAAACTATAACATATAAAAAAAACGTAAATACTATTTACGTTTTTTTTATGCTGATTAAACTGATTTTTAGTTTGTTAATTTAGATCCGTGTAAATTTTTAAGTATTGTAAAAAAAATGGCATAACATTTGTTTTTAAACGAATAAATAAAACCCCAATTAATTATGATTAAAAAATTATGGATTACTTGTATAGCAACTGTTTTAGTAGGAACAGTTAGTGCACAAGACGTTAAGTTAGGTCTTAAATTAGGAATGAACATTGCTTCTGTAAATGGTCATAATGCAAACAATCTTGATTCGAGAACAGGGTTTGTTATTGGGGCTACGGCAGAGGTTTCCTTAACTGAAAAGTTTTCAATTCAACCCGAATTATTGTATTCAGCACAAGGTGCGCAACAAAGAGATAATTTTAAATATGATTTAAATTATATTTCACTACCAATTATGGCAAAATACTATATAGCTAAAGGATTTACTGTAGAAGCAGGCCCACAATTTTCTTTTTTAATAAAAGATCAATTAGTTCCAATAGATCAATATAGCGGAACTGGTGTACAAAATACAGACGCAGAAAATTTTGATCTTGCCGCAAACTTTGGTTTAGGGTATCAATCTAAAAGTGGTATCTTTTTTCAAACAAGATATAATTTAGGATTGGTGGCAATTAGTGAAAATCCAGATATTAAAAATGGTGTTTTTCAAATAACGTTAGGATTTCAATTTTAAAAAAAAACATGAATAAATTTAAAGCCTCTTCACTTTATGTAAAGAGGCTTTCTTTTTTATAGATTGTATTAATTTTACCTTCTACAATCTGAACAATTTAAGCATGTTTCTTTTTACTTTATTCTTCTAAAGAATAAACGTAAATTTGCACCCTCTTAAAGAAAAAAATCAATGCAATACAATCACTTAGAAATAGAAAAGAAATGGCAAAAATTTTGGGCAGAAAACCAAACTTTTAAAGCCAGTAATGAATCGGAGAAACCTAAATATTATGTGTTAGATATGTTTCCTTATCCATCAGGAGCAGGTTTACATGTTGGACATCCTTTAGGGTATATTGCAAGTGATATTTATGCACGTTATAAGCGTCATAAAGGGTTTAATGTATTGCATCCGCAAGGATATGATTCTTTTGGTCTGCCTGCAGAACAATATGCAATTCAGACTGGGCAACATCCAGCAAAAACTACCGAAGCTAATATTACTACTTATAGAAAACAATTAGATCAAATTGGTTTTTCTTTTGATTGGTCTCGCGAAGTAAGAACTTCAAATCCTGAGTATTATAAATGGACACAGTGGATTTTTATTCAATTATTTAATTCTTGGTACAATAAAGATTCAGACAAAGCAGAAGACATTTCTACATTAGAAAAAATCTTTAAAACAGCAGGAAATACAACTGTAAATGCAGTTTGTGATGAAGACATCAAATCTTTTTCTGCAGATGAATGGAAAGCATTTTCTAAAACAGAACAAGAAGAAGTATTATTACAATACAGATTAACCTTTTTATCGGATACAGAGGTAAACTGGTGTCCTGCTTTAGGAACTGTTTTAGCGAATGATGAAATTGTAAACGGAGTTTCAGAACGTGGAGGACATCCTGTTGTAAGAAAAAAAATGACCCAATGGTCTATGCGAATTTCTGCCTATGCACAACGTTTGTTAGACGGATTAGAAAAAATAGATTGGCCACAACCCTTAAAAGATTCTCAAACCAATTGGATTGGACGTTCTCAAGGAGCAATGGTTACTTTTAAAGTAGCTAATGGTTCTGAAAAGAACTCTTCTGAAGTAAAATTATCATATAAAGAATTAGAAGATTTAAAAGAATTACGGTTAAATTTATCGAAAGCAGAAACTACGCTTTGGGACGAATTAAAAAATAAAAAAGGGGCAGCAAAATTTAGAAAAAAGTACACAATTGGTACTTTTAGGGTAGATTACGTTTGTTTGGCAAAACATCTAATTGTTGAATTTTCGGGTAAAGAAGATGAAGTAGCAAGAACTGAGTTTTTTAATAACGAGGGTTTTAACGTTATTCGATTTACAAATGAAGAAGTTTTACAAAATGTTGTAAAAGTGGTTTCTGAAATTAATGCTGCAATTCAATTTCCAAAAAAGATTGAAAAAACAGTTGAAAAGGAAGTTGTTCTTAAAGACGAGAAATCTTACAAAATTGATGTTTTTACGACAAGACCAGATACTATTTTTGGAGTAAGTTTTATGACTTTGGCTCCAGAACACGAGTTGGTTTCAAAAATTACAACAGATGCTCAAAAAGCAGAAGTTGAAGCTTACATAAAAGCAACAGCAAAACGTTCTGAACGCGATAGAATGGCAGATGTAAAAACCATTTCGGGTGCTTTTACAGGTGCTTATGCTATTCATCCTTTTTCGGGTGATAAAATTCAAATTTGGATTGGAGATTACGTGTTAGCAAACTACGGAACCGGAGCTGTTATGGCGGTTCCTTGTGGAGATCAACGTGATTATGATTTTGCAAAACATTTCAATATTCCGATTCCGAATATTTTTGAAGGTGTAGATATTTCTGAAGCTGCACACACAGATAAAGACGGAACTGTCATTGCAAATTCTGATTTTTTATCAGGATTAAAATATAAAAAAGCTTTAAAATTAGCCATTTTTGAAATGGAAAAACGTGGTTTTGGTTACGGAAAAATAAACTACCGTTTGCGCGATGCTGTATTTAGCAGACAACGTTATTGGGGAGAACCATTTCCTGTATATTACAAAGACGGAATGCCACAAATGATTGACGAAAAATACTTGCCAATTGTTTTACCAGAGGTAGAAAAGTATTTGCCAACGGAAGACGGAAAACCACCTTTAGGAAACGCAACCGAATGGGCTTGGGATTCTCGTAATAAGAAAGTAGTTTCTAACGAGAAATTAAAAAACAAGACTGTTTATCCTTTAGAACTAAACACCATGCCAGGTTGGGCAGGAAGTTCATATTACTTTAACCGTTATATGGATCCGAGTAATGAAAATGAAATAGCATCGAAAGAAAACCTTGATTATTGGAAAGAAATAGACCTTTATATTGGTGGATCTGAGCACGCAACAGGACATTTATTATACGCACGTTTTTGGCAAAAATTCTTGTTTGATAAAGGAATTGTACCTGTAGATGAGTTTGCTAAAAAACTGATTAATCAAGGAATGATTTTAGGAACATCTGCTTTTGTTTATAGGGAAGAAGGAACTAATACCTTTATATCAAAAGGCTTAGTTGAAGGTAAGAAAGTACAACCAATACATGCAGATGTTTCATTAGTAAATGCTTCTGATGAATTGGATGTGGAAGCCTTTAAGAATCATCCATTAAACCAGGATTATAAAAATGCAGAATTCATTTTAGAAAATGGCGTTTATAAAGTTGGCCGTGAAGTAGAAAAAATGTCGAAGTCGAAATATAATGTGGTAAATCCTGATGATATTGTTGAACAATATGGAGCAGATTCACTTCGTTTATTCGAAATGTTTTTAGGCCCATTAGAGCAAGCAAAACCTTGGAAAACTTCTGGTATTTCTGGAGTTTCTAGTTTCTTAAAGAAATTGTGGAAACTGTATTTTAACGGAGATCATTTTGAGGTTTCTGATGCAGAAGCAACCAAAGACGAGCTTAAAGTGTTACACAAAACCATTAAAAAAGTAGAAGAAGATATCGAGAATTTCTCTTTTAATACATCAGTTTCTACTTTTATGATTGCTGTAAACGAGTTAACAGCATTAAAATGTAACAAACGTGCCATATTAGAGCCTTTAGCAATTTTGGTTTCGCCTTATGCGCCACATATTGCAGAAGAGTTGTGGAGTTTGTTAGGTCACAAAGAATCTATTTCTACAGCAGATTTCCCTAAATTTGAAGCAAAACATTTGGTAGAAAGCGCTAAAAATTATCCGATTTCATTTAACGGTAAAATGCGTTTTACCCTAGAGCTTCCGTTAGATTTATCTAAAGATGAAATCGAAGCAGCAGTTATGTCTCACGAAAAAACAATTGCACAATTAGAAGGTAGAACTCCTAAGAAAGTAATTATTGTACCTGGTAAAATTGTAAATATAGTTGGCTAAAACACATCGTTTTATAAAACATTAAATTTGTTTGTGAAAACAATAGTAAAAGTCATTACAGGTATTTGTAATGGCTTTTTTATTTAGTTATCTTGTCACTCTAAAACTTATTTGAAGTGAAACTTAAAAATTTTCTATTAATAGCTATTTTCGGAATGTTTATTGTTAGTTGTAAACAAAAACAATCATTAAAAGAATATATGGCTCAAAGTTGGGAAACTACTTATTTAAAAATAGAAATGGCAACCTACGAGAAGTCTGATTCTTTATATGTCTACGAAAAGGAATTTAATGAAAATTCAGCACAAGTTGCGCAATCTAAATACAATTCTGACGGTACTTTTTCTGCTTGGTTTGCAGATAAAAACGGAGGGAAATTTTCACATGTTGATGGTAAGTGGAGTGCAGAAAACGATTCGTTGTTTGTTCATTTTATTTATAATGATGTTACAACAAATGTGAGTTATCATATAACACAAACCGATGAAGGGTTTTTAGGGAAAAGCAAAAGCGATTGGGATAAAGATGGTGATTTTGATGACCTGCTAACAATGAGAACAAAACGAATAAAAGAAGAATAATTTGCCGAAACTAAAAAACATATCTTTAAGAATACGTATTTTTTTATCAATGATTTTATTGGTGTTATTGGCATCAATTTTAATTTTGGTAGTTACTGTTTATCAATATGATGAGCAGACAAAAGATTATAATATTCAGCGCTTTGAACGTAAAGAAGCAATTACAAAAGAAACGATAGAATTAGAATTAAAAAACAAAACTACTTTTGCTGTAAATACAGAAAATTTAGCTAAAATTTTTAGAGAACGTATTTACGAAATATCATCTATCAATAAATTAAATATCTCTATTTACGATTTAAAAGGAAACCTTTTAAAGTCGTCTATAGCCAGTGCTTTTGAAAAGAATAATGTAGAGCCACTTTCAAAAGAAACGCTTAAAGAATTAGCACAAAATTCTAATCATAGAATCATTAAGGATTGGCAAGAAGATAGCATTGGTTATCAATCCTCATTTTCATATATAGACGACCCTAAGTTTAAGAGAATAGGGATTTTAGAACTGCAGTTTACACAAGACAATTCAGAAATAGAGCACGAGCTTAGAGAGTTTATTTCTAGGTTAAGTTTTGTGTATGCTTTTATGTTTTTGTTGGCCATTGTTTTGGCATATTTTTTATCAAGTTATATTACACGTTCTATAAAAACAATTTCAGATAAAATGCAACAAACGCGATTAAACGAACGCAATGAAAAAATTATTTTAGACAAAGCTAGTTCTGAGATAGAGGTTTTGGTTGATGCATATAATAATATGATTGATCAACTAGAAGAAAGTGCTGCTAAATTAGCTAGAAGCGAGCGTGAGCAGGCTTGGAGAGAAATGGCAAAACAAGTAGCACATGAAATTAAAAACCCGCTAACTCCTATGCGATTAACGGTACAAAGTTTTGAGCGTAAGTTTGATCCAAAAGATAAAAACGTTAAAGAAAAATTGGCAGAATATAGCCAAACATTAATTCAGCAAATAGATGTTATGAGTTCTATTGCTTCTGCATTTTCTGATTTTGCTAAAATGCCAACTCAAAAAAGAGAGCGAATAGAAGTAATTAGTGTTGTAAAATTAGCTTTAGACATTTTTAATGAAAATGCAGTAAAATATTATCCTCAACAAAAAGAATTGTTTGCCAATCTAGATAAAACTCAGTTGATAAGAATTGTAACTAATCTGGTAAAAAATGCCTCACAAGCTATAGAAAAGCAAGAAAATCCGTTAATTGAAGTAAAGGTTTTTTCTGAAGGGAATGCCGTAAAAATTACTGTTTCTGATAATGGAAAAGGAATTCCTGATGATGTTAAAGACTTAATTTTTGAACCTAAATTTACAACTAAAACTAGTGGAATGGGCTTAGGTTTAGGGATCATTAAAAGTATAATAGAAGCATATGATGGTTCGATTTCTTTTACATCAAAAAGAGGAATAGGAACTGTATTTACAGTAATTTTACCAAAAACATAATAGTAATATCGCCTATAGATCCATAAAGCTATAGGTCTTAAAATTAATATAAAAATGAATTTCGAAAACATTTTAGTTTCTAAAAACAATGGTCTAGCACAAGTAATAATTAATAGACCAAAGAAGTTAAATGCTTTAAATAAAGCAACAATAGAAGAATTAAATGAAGCTTTTGTGATGTTAGAAGATGATGAATCAATAAAAGCAATTGTTCTTACAGGAAGTGGAGATAAAGCTTTTGTGGCGGGTGCTGATATTTCTGAGTTTGCTCATTTTTCTATACAAGACGGAGAAAGCTTAGCAAGACAAGGACAAGAAATCTTGTTTGATTATATCCAAAATTTATCTACACCTGTAATTGCTGCTGTTAATGGTTTTGCTTTAGGAGGAGGTTTAGAACTTGCAATGGCATGCCATTTTAGAATAGCATCTGATAATGCAAAAATGGGGTTGCCAGAAGTTTCTTTGGGGGTAATACCAGGATATGGTGGTACACAGCGTTTACCACAATTGGTAGGTAAAGGTAAAGCCATGGAATTAATTATGACTGCTGGAATGATTTCTGCTGAAGATGCCAAAGATTGGGGGCTGGTAAATTATGTAACAACACAAGAAGAATTAATACCACTAGTAGAAAAAATTGCTAGTAAAATTATGAGAAATTCTTCTGTAGCAATATCTGCAGCTATCAAAGCTGTAAATGCAAATTTTAATGATGGTGTAAACGGTTTTGATGTTGAAATAGAAAAATTTGGAGAGTGTTTTGGAACCGAAGATTTTAAAGAAGGGACTACTGCTTTTTTAGAGAAAAGAAAACCTAATTTTCCAGGGGCTTAATTTTTTTTGAAGAAAGAAAACCTGTTTGTGGTGTTTTTAAGGGCTATTTAATTTTTTTACATGCAATTTGTAGCGAAAAAAATTAAACACATAACAAAAGGTGTTTAAATAAGTTTTTTGTATAATTAATATTGATTAATTTTAATTATATATAGATTAAACTTATTTATCACCATTACATTCCTCATAAAATTGTTTTAAAAATGTTTCCATAAAAAGGTGTCTTTCTAAAGCAATTTGTTTTCCAGAATCGGTATTCATTTTATCTTTTAAAAGCAATAGTTTTTCATAAAAATGATTAATTGTAGGAGCGTTAGAATTTTTATATTCTTCTTTTGTCATTGTTAAATTTGGCAAAATTTCAGGATCATATAAAACCCTGTTTTTAAATCCACCATAATTAAAACAGCGCGCAATTCCAATAGCTCCTATTGCGTCTAACCTATCTGCATCTTGCACAACTTGTAGCTCTTTTGAGGTGAATTTTTCTTTATCAGATGAAAGAGAATTTTTATAAGAGATATGCTTAATGATATTTATTACATGTGTAATTGTGTCGTAATCTGCGTTTTGATTTTTAAGAAACTCAGTCGCCATTTTAGGTCCAACAGATTCATCTCCAAGATAAAATTTTGGATCAGCAATATCATGTAATAAAGCACCTAAAGAAACAATAAAGATATCTACATCTTCTTTTTTAGCGATTAACAAAGCATTTTTATAAACACGCTCTATATGAAACCAATCATGTCCCCCTTCTGCATTTTTTAATTCTTTTTTTACAAATTTTATGGTATTTTCTATGATTGTATTTTTGTTCATTCTGATGCTCTTGAAGATAATTCTTTTTTAATTTCAATAAACATTACAACTTCCATTGGGATAAAAAATAGAGGTAAAAAAGTTTGAAAACTAATACCGTTTTCTAAAGAAGAAAAAACAGCAAGAATTATCATAAAAACAACAACAATACTTTGTATTATAAGCAATGTTTTTTGTGTTTTTAATTTCTTTTGTAGTTCTTTTGTCGTGTAAGTAGATTGTAAAGAAGCCATGATTTTGTGTTTTTATAAAAGTAAAAAATCCATTCTATTTAGAATGGATTTTCATATAAATGTTAATAATTTTCTTAACAAAATTCATCATATGCTTGCGCTAAATTTTGAGCAATCATTTGTGCAGAACGTCCTTCAATGTGGTGTCTTTCTAACATGTGTACTAGATTACCATCTTTAAATAAAGCAATAGCTGGCGATGATGGAGGAAAAGGAACCATAAATTCTCTTGCTTTTTGGGTAGATTCTTTTTCTACTCCTGCAAAAACTGTTGTTAAATTTGTTGGTGTTTTATCTGCTCCTAAAGAAGCAATTGCTCCAGGTCTAGCAGTTCCTGCAGCACAACCACAAACAGAGTTTACCATTACTAAAGTTGTACCTTCTTTGGCTAATGCTTTTTCTACATCTTCACTTGTATATAATGCTTCAAAACCAGCGTTTATTAACTCATCTCGCATTGGTTTTACTAATTCTTCTGGATACATAATTTTTAATTTAATTGACTACAAAGATACTTATAATTTTCTTTTTTTGGGCGTGTCCATTTTTAAAATAAATGCTCCGTTTTCACTTTGCAATTATTTTAAAAATCGTCGGGCTTTTCGCACTCGCTTTTTTTGAAAAACAAAAAAGAGCTCAAACAAATGCTGCAATCCCTCACGCAAAAGAAACCTTTGAATCTTTTTTACATTATAACTTACTAACTAAATAACTTTGTAACTTTGCCATAATTAAAATAAATAAATGGGAAATTTCACAAAATGGTTAGGAGCAGGTTTAGGGTTTACTTTTGGGGGGCCAATTGGTGCGGCCATTGGTTTTGCAATAGGTAGTTTTGTAGATGGTTTTTCTGAAGATGAGTTTAAACAAGAGCAAATAGATTATAAAAAAGAGAGAAGAAATAATAGAAATCATTCTAATACAAAATCTGGTGATTTTGAAATGAGTTTACTAGTTCTGTCTTCTATCGTAATAAAATCTGACGGTAGAATAGATCAACGGGAGCTAGATTTTGTAAGAACTCATTTTGTAAACATGTACGGTAAAGAACGTGCAAATAGTGCTTTTAAACTTTTTAACGGAATTATAAAAAAACAAATATCTGCACGTCAGGTTTGTATTCAAATTAGAGAACATATGTCTCATGCTTCTCGTTTACAATTGTTGCATTTTTTGTTTGGTATTGCTAAAGCTGATGAATTTGTAACAGAAAACGAGGTAGAAGAAATTAGAAAAATTTCAGGATACTTATACATCAATCAAAATGATTTTGAGTCAATAAAAGCGATGTTTTATAATAGTTCAGATGCTGCTTATAAGATTTTAGAAATTACCAAGTCGGCAACAGATGAGGAAGTGAAAAAAGCATATAGAAGAATGGCAAAAAAATATCATCCTGATAAAGTACAGGATTTGGGAGAAGAACATGTAAAAGGAGCAAAAGAGAAATTTCAAAATATACAATCGGCGTACGAAAAAATTAAAAAAGAAAGAGGTCTTTAAAAAAAAAATATTACTTTGTGGTAAACTTTTGTTTTAGAATTTAATTTTTAGATGATGATGAATAATAATGATGATGTAAAAAAAAATTGCTTACGAAAAATTATTGGAGTACTATTTGTTATTGTTTACTCAATAAATACTTACGCTCAGTTAGATAGTGAGCATTACTTGCCTCCTTTAAAGCAAGTAATTAATAATCAAGCAATTAAAGAGCAGGCGGTGTATTTTTCTACACCAGAAACTACAGCTTTTTCAATTGAAATTTATAGAGGTAATAGTGCCACTCCACTAACAACAATTACTGGATTAAAAAAAGGATCTAGCAAGGTGTTTGATAGTAGTAATGGTTTGGCGGATGGCGATAATAATATAACCCTAGTTACCAATGCAAATACAGGGAAAGTCTTAACCAATTCTGGTTTAAGAATTGTGGCTCCAGGAGGTCAGAAATTTTATGTAAATTATAGAGGGAGGTCTAGTGCACAAGCGGGTTCTTTAACATCAAAAGGGGCAAAAGCAAAAGGAACAGAATTTAGATGGGGAGGAATACCAAATAGAGCAGATAATGTAAACTTAACAACAAGTTTAGGTATGATGGCTACAGAAGACGGAACTGTTGTTACGGTTTCTGGATATGATTTAAATTGTGTTTTTAGAAAAGCAAATAATGAAAGTGGAATTACCGATGATTCATTAACTATAGAGTTAGATAAAGGAGAGTCTTTTGTTTTAGAAGCTGTAAAAAATGCAGCAGCAGCAAATTCAGATGGTTGGTTAGGAGCAAAATTAGTGGCTACAAAACCAATTGTAATTAGTAATGGAGGATTAAATGTTGGTATTAGACCTGGTGCTCAAAGTAGAGATGTTGGTATAGACCAACCTGTAGATGTGTCTTCTTTAGGAAGAGAATATGTTTTTGTAAGAGCAAACGGAACAAATGAAACCGAGTTTCCTATAATTGTAGGAACACAAAACGGAACAGCTGTTTATGCAGGAGGAAATTTAGTAGGCACAATTAATGATGGAGAGTATTTAGAGATACCAGGAAGTTATTATTCTTCTGGATCTGCAGGTGCTAGTATGTATGTAACAACCTCTAAAGAGGCTTATGCTTATCAATGTTTACAAGGTGCGGAAGGGTCTGGTAAAATTCAAACGATTGGTATGAATTTTATAGCGCCGGTAAATTGCTTGTTACCAAGTGTCTTAGATGAAATTCCTGATATTGATCGAATTGCGGGTTCTGCAACAAATATATCAGCCATTACAATTATTGCGTCTAGTATTACACCAAATGCCAATATTATAGTAAAACAAAATGGAAATGTAGTAACATTACCTGCACCTGTTTTTCCTACTGGAACGTCAGATTGGAAAACATTTTATGTGACAGGCTTAGAGGGTGAAATTGATATTACTTCTTCTGGGCCAATTGCAGTAGGGACATTTATGAGCCTTGGTGCAAATGCAGGTTTGGCAGGGTATTTTTCTGGTTTTGATACAGTGCCTGTTGTGGGAGTAAAAGTTACAGGAGGAGGTTGTTTTCCAACGGGAGTACTGGAAGAAGAAACTGGTAATTTTGATGCCTATCAATGGTATAAAAACGGTGTGATTGTCGTAGGAGAAACAGCATCAACTTATACCCCTAATTCTATAGGAGACTATTATGTTGTGGTTACAGAGGGTACTTGTTCTTATTCGTCACCTATTGTTACGGTATACAATTGTGATCCTGATATTGTGGTAAAAAAGACAGCAGATAAATCGACTGTTACGGATGGTGATACTATTGAGTTTACGGTTACAGTTCAAAGTTTTGGAAAAGACCCAGTAACGAATTTGGTTATTACAGATGTGTTTCCTCCTCAATTAAATTTGGTGAGTGTCAATCAAGGTGTTGGAACTTGGAATGCACCAAATTGGGAGGTTGGCACCTTAAATGCGGGAGAATTAAAAACCATCAAATTTGTAGGAGAAGTGCCTAATAAACCAGAAGAAGGGAGTTTTATAAATATAGTGTCTAACACCCAAGATCAAGTAGATAAAAACTTATCTGCAGATGATTTGTCTGAGAGTTTTACAATTACTGCTAAAAAAATAGATTTAAGATTAATAAAAGAGGTGGATAAATCTGTTGTGAAAATTGGAAATGAAATTACGTTTACACTTACTTTAAAAAATTATGGACCACAAGGAGCAACTGGTGTTCAGGTAGAAGATAAGTTACCAGCGGGATTAACTTTTAGTAGTTCTGTATTGGCAGCAAACACAACCTATACACCAGGAACTGGTATTTGGGATTTAAGTGGAAGAACAATAGCAAGTGGAGAAAGCATCCTTTTAAAAATAAAAGCTATTGCAAATACAAAAAACATTCAGTTAAATACTGCTGAAATTATTAAAACGGAGCAGAAAGATGTTAATTCTACACCTAATAATGGAAATTAATTGAAAAGCTAGATTATAATTACTAATTTTTTCCTTATCTTTAGGTTAATTATTGTTAAAATAGTTATAAAGTTTTTTAATAACCCCCAAAATCCCCCGTTAATCTACAAATGATGTTGTATGAACGAAAATTAATGTTTAAAAAACATTAAGCTTTTAATATAAACTACTTTTGCGGATTAACCCCGATCCCTAATAAGATGAAAAAAATCGAAGATTTTTTCAATTTTTTAAAGAAAATTAATAATAAAAAATTCTTGTCATTATTTTTTATTATAACAGTTCTTACTAATTTATTTGCAGATGGAACTAAACAAGCCATGCCAGATCCTAATAATGGAGTTGCAATGTATATTACTGATGATGGTAGATATGGTCCTTATTTAAACTCTTCATCATCTCAAAGATTACAATTTAGAATTTTAGATCATACTACAGAAAACTTATATTTTGGGTTAAACCCAAGACAAAGAACAGGAAATCCTTTAGTATTAAGTACAAATTTATATTACCAAATAAAAGATGCTTTAGGAAATATAGTTGCAGGACCTTTTCTTTTTAATACAACAGCAGGTAGCCCCGGTTACATAGATACTTATGACCAGGCAGTTGCAGGACCCAATATTAACAATGCTGTACCTACAGGGTATAGCCCGTTAACATTTAATCCAAATGCAAACGGAGATTATTATATAGAAATATATAAAAGTAATAATGGAGGTGCATCTAGAACATCATCAGGAACAGATATTGTGATTCCTTATTTTGACTTTACTGTTTCAGACAGTTCAAATAATAGATCAGAAGGAAGAATCTTTTCTCAAAAATGGGGGTTTATCACTTATAATCCAACTAATTTTGTGCCGTCTATAGAATATGATTTTAAAGGAACTTTCTTTGGTTATACAGATGATAAAATTATTGTAACAGTAGAATTTCAAGAAGGTTTTAGGCCTTATGGATATTTATTGGCAATGAATAAATTTGGAATTGTAGACGATGACAATGACCCTACGAATGTTTGGGAAACAACAAGAAGGTCTATTTCTTATAATGGAAGTACAGGAAATTCGATACCAGATTTACTAAATGGGTATCCAGTTTTTATAACCCAACCAGATACAGCAGCTTTTCCTGTAGGAGTTCCTGTTAATCCCGTTTCTGTGGGAGGTATTTTTGGTTGTCCTGGAAGTTATTTAATCGCTGTAAAAATAGAAGAAGCCGGAGATGTTGATGTAACTTTAGATTTAAATGGGGTTCTTGGTTTTCAGGAAAATACGAGAGATATTATCGTACAAGCGTTTAATCAACCTAAAGGAAATATTGTTATTCCTTGGGATGGAATTGACGGTTTAGGAGACCCAGTTTTAGGATCTACTACATCATCAGCAACATTAACGAGTTTAAGAGGTAGAACAAGTGTACCAATGATTGATGCAGAATTAAACCCTAACGGATTGGTAATCAACTCTGTATTGCCTGTTTTAGCAAATAGAAAAATGTATTGGGATGATTCTGCTGTTGTTATAACAAATAATAATAATACTATTGGAGGTTTGGATAAGTCAAATCCAGAGGACGGTCAATTAGGGCCAACTCATAAATGGAATGGAGACAATCCTCCAGGAGATAATATTGTGAGTAGTCCAGCAGTTCCTGGAGGGAAAGGAAGTTCAACTTCTTCTACAACTGATGATTATGGTAATGAAAGAGTACTAAATACTTGGTTTTATGGTGAAGAGGTTACTTCCCCAAATTCATCACTAACAGTCCCTAACTGTGATATAGATAATGACTCTTATTCAGACAATGTAGATTTAGACGATGATAATGATGGTATTTTAGATACAGTAGAATTAGGCTCTTTTGATCCTGATGGTGATCATGATGGGGATTCTGTTCCTGATTATATAGATCCTCAATTTCCCGGTTTTATAGATATTAATTCTGATGGAGTAGATGATCGATTCGATTATGATTTAGATGGAATTATGAATCATTGGGACACAGATTCAGATAATGATGGATGTCCTGATGCAATTGAAGGAGCTGGAAACGTACAGTTGACACAATTAACTGCTTTTTCGGGAGGAAGTAACGGTGGTAGTTCTTACAATTTAGGTGTAGTTTCTGATGCAGAAGGAAATCCAATATTTAACAGTATTGGTTATCAGCAAGGAACAACAACAGCAGTATTAGATGCAAATGATAATGATGCCTGTTTTGTAGATTTAAGTATTACAAAAACAGTAGATAAATCAATATTTAAAAAAGGAGAAACAGTTGTTTTTACTTTACAATTAAAAAATGCGGGAGGTTTAGACGCAACGGGAGTAAAAGTAAAAGATAAACTACCATTAGGTTTAACTTATGATGCAGGAGCATCAGTAATACCAGCAAACACAACCTATACACCAGGAACTGGTATTTGGGATTTAAGTGCTTTAACCATAGAAGAGAACCAAACAATAGTGATTAAAATTGTAGCAACAGTAATTAATACTGGAGTTATTATTGATAATACAACAGAGATTTTTTCAGTAAACGAAACTGATAAAGACTCCATATCCAACAGCAACAATTAATAAAAGATAAAGTATGAAAAATAAGTACACACTTTTCAACTTCCAGAATACAATTAACAATAAAGCGAGAACGCTTTTTTTGCTTTTTACATTCTTTTTTATTGCAACTAGTGCAAGTTTTGCGCAAGCAGTAACGATTGTTCCTAATGCCACGGCGCCAACAGGAACAAAAAACGCAGGAGATATTATAAATTACAGCGTAGCTGTGTATAATTCTGGAGCGGTAGCACTTAATAGTGTGGTAGTTACAAGTTCTATCGGTACTACACTTACATTAGTTAGTGGAGATGTAAATAATAACAGTATTTTAGATGAAGATGAACACTGGGTGTACACAGGTGCTTATACAATTACTGCTGCAAATATTACAGCGACAAAAGTAGACAACGTATTTAGTGTTACGAGTGTAGAAATTACTACCGCACAAACAGTTACTCATACAGAAAATGTTCATGAAGATGATATTTCTTACGCTTCAGTTTTTGGACTTTCAGATTTAGTTGCAACCGATGATGATTTTTCTGGAACTGTTATAAACGGAATTACAGGTGGTACGGCAGGTAATGCATTTTCTAATGATACAATAGATGGTGTTGTTGTAACGTCAACAACTGTAACCCCAACTCTTATAGATGATGGTGGGCTAACAGGAGTTGCAATTGCTGCTAATGGAGATATTTCAGTTCCTACAAATACAGCAACAGGATCCTATACTTTAAAATATAAAATATGTGATAGCTCTAATACAAATAATTGTGAAACTGCAGAAATAATTGTAAAAGTTGATGGAGACACAGATAAAGATGGTGTTTTAGATTCAGTAGATATATGTAATGGTTTTGATGATGCAGCAGATAATGACTTAGATGGCATTCCTGATGGCTGTGATTTAGATGATGATAATGATGGTATTCTAGATACAGAAGAATGCAATATTGTAGCTACTTTAGTTCCAAATGGGGATTTTAACAAATTTTATACAAATGAAGGTTGGTCAGGTGATAATATTTGGCAAATGTCACAAGATGGAAATAGAATAAAATTTCCAAATTATGTAGATGGTTCTGGTTATTTTTCTCAAAGTATTACAGTTACTTCAGGAGAGATAAACACATTAACTTTTGATATAGGTGCATATACGCCTAATAATGATAATGCCACAATCCGTGTTTTTATTGATGGTGTACAAATTTATAGTCAAACATCTGCTGATATTGCTACAGATAATGGAGGTGATGCTGGATCGAGTAATCCTACTTTAAACATGTCTAGCAGAGCAGTAGAATTTACACCTGCTGCAGGAACTGTAACATTAAGATTTGAAGGTTCTGGATCTGGTTCTAATCATGATGAAGTTTATATTGATAATATTGGAATAGGAGGATCATGTAAAGATTCAGACAATGACGGAGATATAAATTCTATGGATACTGATTCTGATAATGATGGTTGTCCAGATGTAACAGAGGCAGGCCATAAAGAAAGTACTACAAAACCAGGAGAAGTTCAAGGAACAGGTTATCATGCGATAAACGGAAAAGTAACAGGAGTAACTACAGCTTATACAGGTACCAATGCTAATGTTACAACTGCAGGAACTGCCGCTTCAGTTTCGGTTCAACCGCCAAATAGAAATATACAAGTTGGTCAAAACACAACCTTTCCAACAACAACAGATGGTAATATTTTTCAGTGGGAATTAAGTACAGATGGAGGGACAAGTTTTAGTACTCTATCTAATAGTGGTGTTTATAGTGGAACTACTACAAATACGCTAACAATTACAGGAGTTTTAAGCACACAAAATAATTATCAATTTAGAGTTGTCGTTTCTAAATTAGACTATGTTTGTTCAATAATTTCTAATGTTGGAACTTTAACCGTATTTACAAATGAACCACCAGTTGTAGATAGTAATAGTATTTCTGTTTCAGAAGAAAGTACAGCAAATCCTTTAGGATTAGATGCGCCTACAGATGTAGATAATAATACACTTACAATAACAGTTACTGGTTTACCTATTCTAGGAATCATAAAAAAAGCCAATGGAGATGTTGTTGCTAATGGAGCTACTTTAACAATAGCAGAATTAACAGGCTTAATTTATGATGCTCCAACAGCTTATAATGGTTCTGATAATCCAGGTGATTTTACCTATTCGGTATCAGATGGAATTGCAGCATCCGTTGCTGGTTTAACAGATATATCTATTACAGCTGTAAATGATTTACCTGTCGCAAACAACGATTTAGGAACTGCTCTAGAAGATAATCCTGTAAATATTGCAACAATTGGTGATAATGATACAGATGAAGACGGAAATGTTGTACCGTCAACAATCGTTTTAATAGATCCTACAAATGCTGCTAATACTGGAAAAACAGGAACCCCTTTAGTAATTGTAGGTAAAGGAACTTATACTGTAGATGCTGCCGGAAATGTAACTTTTACACCAGAAGCAAACTTTAATGGCAATGCAAATATTAATTATACAATTAAAGACAATAGTGGTTTTGCTTCAAATGAAGCAACATTAGAAATTACAATTATAGCTGTTAATGACCTTCCTGTTGCTTTACCAGACACAAACTCAGTAACAGAAAATAAAAATTTAACTGTAAATGCTGCTAATGGAGTTTTAAAGAATGATACAGATGTAGATGTACCAACAACTTTAAACCTTTCTACTTTTACTATAGGAGGAACTACCAAAAATGCAGGTGAAACAGCAACAATTTTAGGGGTAGGAACCTTACAAATGAATGCAGATGGGAGTTATGTTTTTACACCAGCAGCAGATTATTTTGGATTAGTACCCGTAGCAACATATAACATTACAGATAATAACCCAGGAACTCCAGGTACAGCATCTTCAACATTAACAATTACAATTGATGTAGATTCAGATTCAGATAATATTGCAGATATTATTGATTTAGACTCAGATAATGATGGGATTTTAGATATTGTGGAAGGTCAAGGAATTGACCCTACTGCAGATGCAGATGCAGATGGAATTCCAAATTATTTAGATGCAGATTCAGGTTCTTTAGATGGAAACGGAATTGCTGCAGGATTTGATTTTGATGGAGATGGAATTCCAAATCATTTGGATTTAGATTCGGATAACGATGCGATTCCAGATGTTCTAGAGGGCGGTTATGCAGATACAAATAATGATGGTATTGCAGATGAAGCAGCAATTAGTGTTGGTGTTAATGGTTTTGCAGACGGTTTAGAAACAGTAGTAGATAGTGGTGTTGCAGCAAATAACCCAATAAATACAGATGCTAGTTCAGATATAGTAGCAACCTTATATAACTTTTTAGATAGAGATTCAGATAACGATGGTATTTCAGATACAGAAGAAGCTTTTTCAAATAACAATTCATATAATGATATCACAAATGATGGTATTGTAGATGGCTTTATAGATATAGATAATAATGGTTGGCATGATACAATTGATGCAGAAATAACATTTCCAATATTCTTAAACTCAGATGCAGATGCGATCCCAAATTATCTAGACCTAGATTCAGATGGTGATGGTTTACCGGATACATTTGAAGGAAATTTTCAAGTTTCCGATGGAGATAATAACGGTATTGTTGGTACGGGGGTTCCTGCAGATTCAGATGCCGATGGTTTAGCAGACACCAACGATCCTGATGAGGCTGGAAATGTTATCGGAGGTTTTGGATTTAATCAAGATAGAGATGGGGATGGTGTAAAAAATTATTTAGACATCGATATTGATAATGATGGAATTATAGATAATATAGAGGGTCAGGCTACTGAATCTTACGTTGCACCAAAAGGTACAGATGCCGATGCCGATGGTATTGACGATGCTTATGATGTAGATACAGCCGGTGGAGTTGCAATTGGATATACAAATACAGATGGAGGTTCTGCTCCAGATTATGCTGATACAGATGCCGAAAATGATGGAATTTTCGATATCAATGAAAGTTTTTATAAAGCAACTGTAATTACAAATAGTTTAGATGCAAACGTAGATGGAGATTTAGATTTAGCAAAATTTGTAGATGTAGATGGTGATGGTTTACATGATGATTTTGACGAAATTCTTACCGGAACAGCAACCGCTAACAATGCAACAAATGGAGGTCAAACTCCTTTAACACATCCAGATGATGATCCTGCTTCTCCAGGAGGGGATAGAGATTGGAGAGAAGCATCTGCACAAGACAATGACGGAGATGGAATTAATGATATTGTAGATTTAGACGATGATAATGATGGTATTCTAGATGAAGATGAGGATCTTAATTTAGATAACGATAACAATCCAAGAACCAATCCTTCAGATTCAGACGGAGATGGTGTGCCAAATTATTTTGATTTAGATTCAGATAATGATGGAATTACAGATTATTTTGAAGCTGGTGGAACAAACGATCCTGATGGAAATGGTCAACCAGGAACAGGAGTATTAGATGCAACCGAAGTAAACACAAAAGGTATTCCTTTAGATGTTTCTCCAGATGCAACGATTATAGGGATAAGTACAACATCTAACTTAGTAATTCCTGATACAGATGCAGATACTATTAAAGACTTTTTAGATTTAGACTCAGATAATGATGGTATTGTAGATGCAATTGAAGCTGGAGGTACAGACCCAGACGGAGATGGAAAATATGGTTCTGGTATAGCAAATGATTCCGATTCAGATGGTTTGGCAGATGCAATAGACCCTTATGATGATGCAGACGGAAATGCAGATACAGCATTAGGAGGAACGCCAATTTCTCCATTAAATTCAGATTCAGATTCAATTCCAAATCATTTAGATTTAGATTCAGATAATGATACCATTCCAGATATTGTAGAAGCGCAATCTACTACGGGTTATTTAGCGCCTACAGGTACTGATACAGATAAAGATGGTTTAGATGATAGATTTGACACAACTAATGGAGGTGTGGCAATTTCTCCTCAAAATACAGATGGCACTGATAATCCAGATTATTTAGATTTAGATTCAGATAATGACTTAATAAAAGATATTGTAGAGTTTGGAAATGCAACTGCAGACACAAATGGAAATGGAGAAACAAATACATCAACAGGAGTTAATGGTTTAGATGATAATTTTGATGCAGCAGATAATTATGCAGATGCAAACGGAAATTTAGACGATACACAATCAGACAATTCTCCTGATGAAGATGCAGATGTAGCTTCTGGTGGTGATGTAGATTATAGAGATATTTTAGACGCAGATAATGATGGTATTGCAGATGCTATAGATTTAGATGACGATAATGATGGTATCCTAGATACTGCTGAAACACCTGGAAATGTAAATCCAGATGCAGATTCAGATAACGATGGAATTCCAGATTATAAAGACTCAGATACTGGTGTTTTAAATGTCAATGGTATAGTAACTACTTTTGATATAGATGGAGACGGAATTCCAAATCATCAAGATTCAGATTCAGATAATGATGGCTGTCCAGATGTTACTGAAGCAGGATATTTAGAAAGTACAACAAAACCAGGAGAAGTAGCGGGTACAGCTTACGGAACAGATGGTAAAGTAACGGGTTTTACAACTGCTTATACTGTTCTAGCAGAACCGAATAAAACAAACATTATTACAGTTGGTACAGCAGTTGTTATTAATCAACAACCAACTGATCAATCAGGATTTATTGAAGGAAACGCAATATTTGAAGTAACTTCTACAGGTTCTATTTTTCAATGGCAAGAAAGTAGGGATGGAGGTACCACTTTTACAAATATAACTAATGGAGGTAATTACACTGGCGCTACAACAAATCAGTTAACAATCTCAAATTTAACAACTTCAGAGAATAATTATCAATATCAAGTAATTATTTCTAAAACTGATTATGCTTGTGGTATCACTTCTACTCCACCAGCAAAATTAACAGTAAATAATAATCCACCTATTGCAGTAGATAATTTAGGTGCAACAACTTTAGAAGATGTAGCCGTAACAGTTGCTACAATTGGAGCAAATGATACGGATGTAGAAGACACAACTCCAGATTCATCTACAATAATTTTAATAGACCCATCTAACGCTAGTAATACAGGGAAAACAGGAACACCTTTAGTAATTGCAAATGTTGGTTCTTATACAGTAGATCCATTAGGAAATGTTAAGTTTACTCCTTTTTTAAATTTCAATGGTTCTGCAAATATTAACTACACAATAAAAGATAGTAACAATTTAACTTCAAATGAAGCAACAATTGGTATTTCAGTAACATCTGTAAATGATGCTCCAGTTGCAAATGATAATTCTGGAACAATTCCTGAAGGAGCAATATTAACTTTAACAACAATTGGTGCAAACGATACAGATGTAGACGGAACAATAGACACAACTTCAATTATTTTAATAGACCCTAATAATGCTGCTAATACCGGAGCTACAGGAACACCTTTGGTAATCGCAAATATTGGAACATATTCAGTAAATGGAGCAGGTACAGTCGTTTTTACTCCTTTAGAGAATTTTAATGGACCTGCAGATATTAAGTATACTATAAAAGATAATGATGGTTTAGTTTCCAATCAAGCAACTTTAGATATTTCCGTAACACCAGTTAATGATGCTCCAGTAGCAGTAGCTGATACAGGTGAAACAAATGAAGACACAACATTAAATGTACTAGTAGCAGCTGGTTTATTAAGTAATGATTCTGATATTGATGCAAACTCATTAGCAATCACTCAATTTGTGGTTGATGGTGGATTAACAGCAATAACTGTTGATGCCATAACGGGAGGAACCACAACAATAATAGGTAAAGGAACATTAACAATTAATAAAGACGGAAGTTATACATTTGTACCTTTCTTAAATTTTAATGGGACAGTACCACAAATTACTTATACAGTAAGTGATGGAACCAATTCAGCAAATAGTACTTTAACAATTACTGTAAACCCAATCAACGATGTTCCGGTAGCTGTAGATGATACTTATACAACCAATGAAGATGCGTCGGTAACGTTATTACCCTTAACAGGTGATAGCGATGTAGATTCTGGAGATATCTTAACAATCACAAGTATTCATGGAACAACTTTAACAGGAGTTGCTCAAACAATTACGGTTCCAAACGGAACTGTAAGCATCACCGGATCAGGAGCAATTAGTTTCAAGGGAGATTTAAATTACCACGGAAGTTCAACGTTTGCTTATGTAATTTCCGACGG
>NZ_JAKQYM010000012.1 GCF_022662535.1 Polaribacter marinus | reverse complement strand
TTCTAAACGGCTAAAAAAATCTTTTGAACGGTATAAATTAACCTAAAAAAAGGTCAACCTATATCAGTATAATACAAAAAAAACCTTCCATTCAATAACTTAACACAACAACTAAGAAAAACTTCTAAATTCAAAAAAAAATAAAAAAAAGTGTAATAAATCTTGTTAAAATTAATCTAAAGAGTAAACAAACTATTTAAATACACTAAAAATGAAAAGAAAGAATTTAAAAAAAATGATTTTTATTAGCTTAATCTTAATGTCTTTTGTACAAATCATTAAACATTATAGATCTATACCAGATTTTATTTACGGAGGTTTAATTGGTATTACAATAGGAATTATATTTACTAGTTTATATAAGTTGATTAAATTAAAAAATAGCACTTTAAATAGTTAATGAAAGAATGTTAATTGTCAAATGATTGATAAAAAAAAAATATTCAAGAATATTTATAAGAACTCAAAGGATAAAGTTTTTAGGCTTTGCTTAGGATTTACAGGAAACAAAATGGATGCTGACGATTTGTTTCAAGAAATTTTTATAAAAGTTTGGAATAATTTAGAGAGTTTTAGAAAAGAAAGCAGTATAAATACTTGGATTTATAGAATTGCATCAAATACCGCAATCGTTTTTGTTAGTAAACGAGCAAAATTGCTAAATAAAAAGAATTCATTAGACTTAGAAAATATAAAATTAACTGATGAAAACACCCCAATTTATTCAGACAAAAAAATGATTCAATTGTATAAAGCAATTTCAACTTTAAAAGAAAAAGATCGAATAATAATCAGTTTATTGTTAGAAAAAAATACTTATGCAGAAATCGCGGAAATTATTGGAATCAAAATTTCTAATGTTGGTGTAAGAATTAATAGAATTAAAAAAACCTTAACTAAAAAAATGAACAGTTATGGAGAATAATATAAACGAATGGACAGAATTGTGGAGTCAACAAAAAGCTGATAATTTAGATGTTGATTTGCTAACAAAACAATTGACAAAATTAGATAGAATAACAACATTTCAAAAACTGTTTTTTCTTCTTGTTACAATATTTTCAATGTACTCAATGTTAACTCATCTTTCTAAAAACATTTTTAATACTACAGCAATAATTCTTATTCTTTTGGGCTTTTTAATAATCCTTGTTCCTCTTTTTGAAAACAAACCGAATTTTAAAATTGAGAGCACTAATCAATTTATTGAAAACCAAATTAAATACTTGAAAAAAAAATTATTAATTCCTAAAGTTTATATCTTAATCTTTATTATCCTCTTTGTTCTAGCATTAAATATTGCTTTTTTAGGTGCATTTAGCGAGTTAAGAAATTCAACTAGAATATTTTTTCATTTTTCAACTTTCATACTTTTTATTATTCTATTTGTAGCAAGAAATAAAGGAGTAAAGAATTATCAAAAAAAAATATTCCCATTAATTGAAAAATTAAAACAAATTAAAAATCAAGAATAACCTTTACTTAACAACAGATAAATTAATTGCTAACTGCGAACTTACTTACAAAAAGTAATTGTAGATGTAGAATTAGAAATGTTATATCAAAAAGTTTAGTGACAAACCTTCAATTTTAAACCTTACAGATTTACCTCTTGTTCATTTATTTTGCTAACTTAGTTTTTACAAACAAAACTAAATAGATAAACCTTTGTAGCAAATTCAAAGAAACAATCATAAATGAAATTAAAATACCTTTTAATATTAATACCTTTCTTCTTATTTCATTCATGTAAAGAAGAAAATAGAGGGATTAATGTTAGCCTAAATTCAGGGAATAAGAATGATACAATTTATGTATCGGAATTAATTACAGAAAATAAAATTATTCAACTAAATAAAAAAAAACAAAGACAAAATATTCATTTAAACAATTCAACTGTTGCTGAAATATATGATAAAAATAAAGACAATAGCTATTTAACAATATTAGTAAAAAATAAAGACTTAAACATCTCTATTAAGCCAAATTCAAGTATAACAACCAATGATAAAAGTGATTCTTTATTAAACTTTTTATGGAAAAGCAATTTGTCATTTATATCCCAAAATAGTTCTTTTATATTTCTAACTAAAAATATAGATTCCATTCCAATTTTGTTTGAAAAATTTAGAAAACAAAGAGCCAACAAAATAACCAAATCAAAAAAACAAATCACTTCTGATATTGCAGATATTCTGTATTTTCAAAATGACGCACGTATTTATTCTTTTTTATTTTATCTAGGCAGAGTAGTAAAAAATTTAGACCCAAATAACAGCTATTTTGATTTCATCAAAAAAATTCCAAAAGCAAATAAAACTTTAAAATCACTACCTGATATTTATCTCTATAAATATGAAGTTGAATACCTGAGGAAAAACAAATCAATAGAAAGTATTACTGCTTTTTTAAGATATATTGAAAAAAAAACAAACAATAACGATTTAGCCGACTTTTTAAAAGCAAACTATATTAAAGCATTGATAGACATGCCCTCATATTGGGAAAAGCATGAAAAACTATTCAATACAGAAATCTTAGCTCAAACTTTAGCTTCTGAAAAAAATAATCTTTATTACAATTTGATAGAACAACCTATATCATCATTTTATGCTTCACAAAATGGAGAAATAGCTTATTTATTTCAAGCAGAAGATTTATTTGGAGATTATTTTAATTTAGAAAACTCTATAGGAAAGGTTGTTTTTATTGATGTTTGGGCTACATGGTGTGGACCTTGTATTAATCATAGACCAAAGGTTCTAGAGTTTGTTAAAAAATATAAAGATAATGATGATATAGAAATTTTATTAGTTTCTGTGGATGCTTCAAAAGACAAATGGTTATCTTTTTTAAATAAAGAAAATCAAACACTTGGTAAAAACCTATTTATAAAAAAAGGTATGCGAACCGATTTTGGAAACAACTACAATATTAAATCAATTCCAAGATATATTCTTATTGGAAAAGATGGGAAAATAATTAACTCTAATATTAACGAGCCATCATTAGCTGTAGAAAACGAAATTGAAAATGCATTAAAACAAAAATAATAGGCAACAACAATATTGATAATAAAGAATTACTTTTAAAATTAATCACATAAGAATACCTACAAAGGTAAAAACTAACACCAAATTAATAGATGAATAATTATATTAAATTTTTCAAAAGAATAAACCTTAAGTCAATCTATTTTAATTTAAAATACCTTCCCTTTAAAGATGCTATTAAATTCCCAATTATAATTTCAAACAAAGTATTTCTTCTTAAAACTAAAGGTACGGTAACAATTGATGCTCCAATAAAAACAGGAATGATTCAAATTGGATTCGGCGAAATTGGAATCTTTGAC
Organism: Polaribacter marinus; assembly: GCF_022662535.1. GTDB lineage: Bacteria > Bacteroidota > Bacteroidia > Flavobacteriales > Flavobacteriaceae > Polaribacter > Polaribacter marinus. The sequence goes on along the minus strand of NZ_JAKQYM010000012.1, from coordinate 37,275 downwards.
ATGAAACGCTCACGAAGTATTTGGCAAGTATCAGGAAAAGTCATTTTTAAAGGAAAAACCAATATTGGTCACGGATCCAAGATTTCTATTAATAAAGATGCAGAAATAGAATTTGGTGAAAACTTTATCATTACCGCGGAATCAGAAATTGTTTCAGAAAGAAAAATTAGATTTGGTAAAAATGTTTTAATCTCATGGGATTGCTTAATTATGGACACCGATTTCCATAAAATATATGATAATACAAAGAAATTAATCAATTCTCCAGAACCTATAATTATTGGAGATAAAGTATGGATTGGTTGTCGAAATGTAATATTAAAAGGTAGTCAAATCTCAAATAACTCAATAATTGGCGCCAACTCCTTTTTAAACAAAGACATAACAAATCAATCTGGGATCTACGCAGGAAATCCTATTAAATTTATTAAAGGAGATGTAACTTGGGAAACCTAAAAAAATACATTCTATATAACTAACAACTTAAATCTTGTAATAAATTTAATTACTAATACAAGCTTAACTATAAAACAACGAGGATTTTATAACGAACCAGAAAACAGCTAATATCGATGAAAAAAGAAAAGACTCATTAACAAAAAATGTTAATGAGTCTTGCTTAGTAGCCCCAAGTGGAGTATTCTCGAACCAAATATACATTGGTTTTAAAAACCTCTACGAATTAAAACCTGTACTTGAAGAAGCAGGTTTATACCCTCTTCCAACAGATACAAACCAATTGCAGGCGTGGTAAATTATTACACTACCATACCAGTTGAATTATGTGAATACGCTTTGGTTAACAGAAAAGTTAATCATACAAAATTGTATCTATTACTTAAACTTAAATCAAGCGGACACATAAAATATGAATTAGATATTTTTGAATGTGCAAAAGATTGGGCAAATGAGTTACAACTAAACCACAAGACGATAGTAAATTGTTTTAAGTGGTTAATTAAAGAAAAATGGATTACTATAAATGGTATAAGTAAAGCCATTCACATTAAAGGCTACTCAAAATTATTTACAAAACTTAACTTCAAATCTAAAACTGCAATAAAATATGACCCAGAAAACTTTTCTGACTTCAAAGCATTCTGCTGCGCAGTAGTTATAATATATTATAGAAACAAAAAAAGATATTTTCAAAAGCAATCGGTCGCTAATATGGAGCGTACCAATACGAATTGCAAGACATATCCTAAAGGTTTCTATACAATATCTTGTAACTATTTAGCAAAATGTCTAGGAGTTAGTAAAACGACTGCCTACAACTTTAAAAAAGAAGCACACAAAGTTGGATTTATTACAAAAAAGAAAAACACCGTATTCATAACCGATGACAATGGAGAACGTTATAATAATTCTCATTATCATACTTACAAACTTTATAGAGGAAAATCAAATGCAGGTCGTATTCGTAGAGGCAGAAAGTATTTAAAGATAGTAGAAGCAGATTTAATAAAGTCTAATATCCACCTAAAAAAGAAGCGTATTTTCTAATGGAAAAAATGTAAACGGATATTATGGGTTCTAAAGGGAAACCAAGAAACCTCAACTACAATTGCCTGTGCAGAAACTACATCGTATTTTTAAGTAATGGAAGAAATTAAACAAATAGTAACAGCAAACTTTACAGAAGTAGATAAACTACTTAGTGAAGATTATATATGTGTAAGCATTATAGGAAAAGTGTACGGAGAATACGCTAGAGAAGAAATACAGAGAATAACTAGCCTTAACACATTCAGACATTACTACCATAAAAAGGCAGAAGATTGGTACGCTTGTAACATCCTGTACAGAGACATACTAAAACGTAAAGGAATTGAGAAACTGAAAGCAGACTTGCTAAATCTTGTTTCTAAACAAAATAAAAGTAAAATAGCATTGTTGGGCTATGGTAAAGAAAATGAGTTTTGCTATCGACACATTTTAAGCGATTATCTTAATGCAAACGGAATGAATGTTACCGAAGTTGAAAACGTTGATTTAACCATTCAAAAAGAATACTGGAAACAAAACCAATACAAAGCACAAGGACATTACAATTTAACTGATGAATATGTAGGTCAGATACTTGAAAAAAGCAAATGGATTTTTGCCAAAACAATGGCTAAAACGAACCCACATTGGTACACTTTACGCAAGAATTTCGGTAATAATGAACAGTTTTTGCACATAGTTGCACATATTCGATTTTATGGAATAGCAGAAATATTCGAGGGCGTTTTGTATCGTGTATTTTACTATAACGGTTATAAATACTGGGATCATCCGTGCGATATACTTAATGAAGATTGTGATTTAATCAATAGAAAACCAGTTTAAATTCAACAAAATCCAACACTCACACGCACGAAGCAATGACAAAAATTATCGATAATAGAAAACCAAGATTGAGTACAACAATAAAGAAGAAGACTATGTTAGCATCACTAACTCAAACAATGGGCAATGTATCTGCTTCTGCGGATGCCTGCTATATTAACCCAAGCACTCACTATGCTTGGATGAAAAAAGATGAGAAGTATGCAGATAAGGTTTACGAACTTAGAGAACGTGCTTTAGACTTTGCAGAAGGTGCTTTGATGAAGTGCATCCAAAACGGTAAAGAGAGTAGCATTCAATTCTTTTTAAAGATGAAAGGTAAACATCGTGGCTATGTGGAAACGAAGCACAACCTCAACACCGATATTCCAAAAGATGATATGAAAGATAAAACAGTAGAAGAACTATTAGCAATAATAAACGCAGAAGAATAAAATATGAAACCAGTCAACCAGTCAGAACAACAATTAACAGTACTTACATTTTTTAAACTAACCTTTAAAAAACGTAAGTAATGAACAAATACATAGCCTATTACAGAGTCTCGACTAAAATGCAAGGCAATTCGGGATTAGGATTAGACGCTCAAAAATCATCGGTATTAAAATTTATTAATGACGAAGATTTACTTATTGAAAGTTACACGGATGTAGAAAGCGGTAAAAATAATAATCGTCCAAATTTATTACAAGCCATTGAGGACTGTAAAAATAACGATGCAACGCTTTTAATTGCCAAACTCGATAGATTGAGCAGAAACGCTGCTTTTATCTTTACGCTTCGAGATACGCAAGTTAAATTCAAATGTGTTGATATGCCAGAGGCTAATTCCGTTACTATTGGAATTATGGCTGTACTTGCACAAGATGAACGAGAGCGAATCTCTAAACGTACTAAAGATGCTTTAGCGGAATTAATTAAGCAAGGTGTTAAATTAGGTTCGCCTCAGAACCTTAATAAAGAGGCAAGAGAAAAAGGTTTGGAGGCTCGAATGAGAAATGCACGGAATAATGAGAATAATAGAAAGGCACAAGGTTTTATTATTTCCTTGTATCAAAATGGGCTTTCTTTTTATGCTATTACTAAAGAATTAAATAAACTAGGGTATAAAACACGTAACAACAAAGAGTTTCAGCAAAATCAAGTACAACGGCTATATGATAGACACTTAAATAATTAGTACTACAACGGCACTAATTTTGCATTGAAACAAAATAAAAAAATGTAATTTTGTCTTTGAAAAAAAAAATTTAGATATAAAATAAATAGATAATTAAAATAAAGTAGCGTAATCGTATTCTGTTCTTAAGAAATCGCCAGTTTCAAATAACAGTCAAGAATACAGTTTATGGCTACGTCCGATTGGGCGTAGGCTGTTTCTGTTTGACTGTGGGCTTCTGGCGATGCCTTTAAGAATGACGTTTCAGACCTCACGCCCTTTTTCGTTTCATATAACTGCTTTTTGAGGCTGAAAGCACCTAAACATCAGTTCTATGAAAGTAGCAAAGTACATTTTATCAATTTTCTTAATTATGGGAGGTTTCGGCTTTATAGCAAAAGGAGACTTCATTGCAGGTTTATTAACTCTAATTTTAGGTGGAATACTTTTACCTCCAGTATCAGAAAAAATTAAGGAGCAAGTTATTTTGTTTCAAAACAAAAAAATACGCTACGGTATTTATATCGGATTATTGCTAATTGCTGGAGCATTTATGCCTAAAAGTGATGCGGAGGTTTTTGGAAGCAAAAAAGATGTACTAATTAATTACATCAAGAATAACAAAAACGATAAATCTCTACAAAACATAAAAAACCTCGCAGAAATCGGTAGTATGTTTGGTAATAATAACTATGCATTAAGGCATCCTCAACAAGGTTATATTTCGGAACAATACGACAGCATTAAAAAAGTAGCAGTTCTTACATTCAATCCTAAATTTGATTATAACGGTTCGGATGATATCAGTTATCTAAAAGACGATGCTAAAAACGGAAAAATCAAAGGCTATGCTTTGCAGTATGAGATTAATGAGGATGATAGTATCACTTTAAAAAAGACCACAATAACGTATGCGAAAATCATAAAAGAATTTATGACTATTAATGATGTGCCGAGTTTTGAAACTTTTGTTGATGAGGTTGCTGTTAGATACCGTAAAGAAGAAGTAATTAAAGAAGAGAAAATCGCAAATGAGCGTAGAAAATTCAATGAGATTATGGGGAATGATGAGTTTTGGAATAAATACGACCCTATTGTAAAAAAGCGAATTTACAAATTGATTATAGGTAAAAACTGCGGAGAACTACAAGAACAATTTACAATTGCTGCTGATATGTCAGAAATTAAACATTCAACTGGGAAAAGAGCAAATAAAGAACTTGAACTAATGGACTTTATCGATGAAAAAATGAGAGATTTAGACTGTTATTAAAAAAAGTTTTTTCGTTTATCCAAGCCCTGTTATAATTATTAATTAAATTTGTAGATTAGGTGCAAATTATTTAACAGGGTATTTTAAGTGAAATGGGTGTTGTGATAGATTTCTTTAATGAGTTAGGCTTCAATCTTAATAAAGATTTATTGCCTGTAAAAGTCGTTATTGAAAATTCATCAAAACTTAATGAAAAATTAAAAAACACAGCATTTTTTTTTGATAGTCCTAATCAAACTAATACTTCTTTTTATTTTATAAATGAGATACTAGATGAAAAAGAATTAAAAGAGATTAGAAAATATGTCTGGAATGAAAACAAAGCAGACCTACTTTTCTACTTAAAAAACGATAATCTAACAAAACTAGTTCTGCAATATGCTAAAGTGTCTCCAAATGTTTCTGATGATGATTGTGAACTAGATCGTTTTAATATTTCAATTGAGGAGCAAGAGAAGTTAGATAAAATTCAACGCTGGAAATTTGACAGTGGTATTTTTTGGACTAACTATCAAGAGTTTTTAATTAAAAGTAAAAAATTCAAAAGCATTGATAAAGAGTTAGTCGGAACACTTGAGGCTCTTAAAAATCAATTAAATTCTGCTTTTTCTTTAGTTTCAGATAATACCGAAAAGAAAGAAGAGTATGTCCAAGCCTTAATTGACAGAACACTTTATATAAAGTATCTTGAAGATAATCATATTATAAACTCTTTTTTTTATGAACATCACTTTAAAGACAGCGAAGTAGATTATAAAAAGTTACTATTAAATACGGATAGCATTGGATTAAATAAATTGTTTGAAATAATTCATAATATTTTTAATAATGAGTTGTTTGAAAAACCAACAATCCCGAAAAAGTATCTAAACTCAAAAATCTGTGGATTAATACAAGATTCTTTAAACCATAATATTGAAGTTGGGCAATTACGTCTTTTTGACTTTAGATTTGATATTATTCCTGTTGAATTTATCAGTTATATTTATGAAATATTCTTGACTGATAAACAAAAAGAAAATGGTATTTATTACACTCCTAAAAAACTGGCACAACTTATAGTTGATGATATTATTGTAGAAGATGAAATTGGTTCAGTTTTAGACCCATCTTGTGGCTCTGGAATGTTTTTAATTACTGCTTTTCAACGATTATTAGAGAATAGCAAGGAAGAAGAATTAAAAGATGTTGCCTCTAGGATTGAATTTAGGACTAAACTTATAAAAGATAATATTTTTGGTATTGAAAAAGAATTAACCGCCCAACGCTTTACACTTTTCTCATTATCCTTACAATTATTCAGAGGGTTAGAAAAAACACAGATAAGAGATTTTATCGCAGATCAATTAAAAAAGAAAGGTCAAGTTGAATTGTTTAAAAAACATTCTTTTTTCAATAATATACAGCACGCTAATTCTCTAGAAACCGACCTCGATAAAATTCCACATAAAGACAAAACATTTTCCTATATAGTTGGTAATCCTCCGTTTTTTGAAGTTAAGAATACTGATGAATTTAAAATAGAAATTAGTTTCATTGATAAGTTTACTTATAAAAATGACGCCACTAAATACAATGCAAAAGAAGTTGTTGGGAAACATCAGATTTCTCAATGTTTCTTTATTAAAATAAAAGATTGGAGTAATAAAAATACCAAATTTGGGTTTGTTTCAAATAGTTCCAATTTTGATAATGAGAAATCAAAAGATTTTCAAAAATTCTTTTACAGCGAATATGGCATCAAAAAAATATATGAATTATCAAGAGTAAAAAAGATATTATTTGAAAATGCCTCTGAAAGTGTTTTGGCATTAATCTTTTCTAATCAAAAAAATGATTCTGGATTAATCAAATATTACCCAGTTAAAATGGGTTTATTTTCAGAGAAACCTTTCAACTTGCTAATTATTAAAGAAGATGAATCTTTTATAATAAAACAAAATGATTTAATAAATAACGATTTTGATTTAAGAGATTTTTTAATTGGAAATTATCTTGACATTTCGTTAATCGATAAACTATCAGATAATAATTCATTAGAAGATTACTTATCTAAAAACAATAATTACTCTAGTTTCAAAGGCTTAGATGGAGTTGAATTTAACAAGTTAAAGAAGCATTACAATCTAATTGACAAAAAAATAAATTCAAAAGAAAAAGTAGAACTATACTATCAATATGCTTATGATAAATTTTTGTCGAAAACAAAAACTGATACTAACAATACTCCTTACCTGTACAGACCAGACGGAAAGATTAGTAAATTTATAATTAATAAAATTGATGGATACACCAATAAGAAACATATCATAAATGACAATTTTCAAAGGACTAGAAACCACTTTATTTATGAAGAAGAAAACATCTTATTGAATTTATTTGGAAAAAAAATTAATGCCGTATTTGTTAAAGAAACTTTTTATTTCTCAAATCTATTATTTGGTTTAAAATTAGAAGATAAAAATTATTACTATTTATTTACAGCAATAATCAACTCTAAAGTCATCGATTACTTTTTAAAACAGAAACATCAAAAACGATTTGGCAGTAATTTTTCATACTTAAATGTAAGCGCAATAAAAGAACTTCCAATCCCAAAAGAATTAAACAACAATACTGCTTTTGAAATTTCAAGAATTAGTAAAAATCTTACAGATAAAGAATATAAGTACAATAATGAAGTTCAAGAAAACTTAAATGAATTAATCTTTGATTTATATGATTTGTCCTATTTAGAAAGACAGAGAATTAAAGATTATTTTCTGAATAAGAAAGCAGTAACAACATCTAAAAATGAAATTGGAGACTATATTAAAACTTTAGAATCTTCTATTAATATTTTTCTAAAAAAACCTGTAACTTTTGAGAAAGAACACAATACAGGTTTAGGCTTACTAGCCATAAAAATTAATTTGAATGACACTTCTGACACTCCATCAGCAAAGAAGACAGGTTTATATTTACTCAATGAAATTTTTGAGCAAAATCCACAAGAAAACTTTTTAGCATCTCGTGAAAAAATTTGGGGTAAAGATTGCATCTATATTATTAAACAAGATATAAATACTAATTGGACTAAAACTAAAGCGTATGAAGATGGTCAAGAGGTACTAAAAAAACTTATGAAATAGATGGAGAAGAGAGAGTATATTAAAGTTGTAGAACCATCTTCTCCAATGCCAACAAACACAAATCATCTAAAAGATTTGAATGACAATTTTTGGAAAGAATGGGTTTTTTATTATTTGCTCGATTTCTATAAAAATCATTCAAAATTAGAACTTCAAACAATAATTAAAGAGGAGCAAACAAGAAAGCACCCAAGACCTGAGAGAGAAATAACAAAATATATAAGAAAGTATCTTAGAGATAATATAAAGTTCAGTTTACGTGGCTTTAAAGTATTTGGAGAGGTAACTAATGACGAAGATGTAGAAGGCAATTATGACATAACTTTAATTCATTCATATTGGGAAAACGAGTTTTATTTTGAATGTAAGAATTTAAGTCTTGATTCTAAAAAGTCACACATTGACAAATATGTTTATACTAAAATCTATCCGAAGAACAAACCCCCAAAAAGGGATGGTGGTGTTTATCGCTATTTTAACGGAAAATATGCACAAAATCAAAATTTTGGAGGTCTATTAGGCTTTGTATTGGCTGATGATATAAAAAGTATTAAGGATAGAATAATTCAAAAATTAGATAATCAATTTGACACTTCCCCTAATGGAGATTTAAGGCAAATAATTAATAACTCTATTCTAGCAAACGATTTTACTTTCGATAGTATTCACTCTCGTTTTAACAAGGACTTCACTTTACATCACTTGCTTTTTGAATTAAATAATTAATGCAATAGAAACTGCTTTAAAAAGACACCTATGGAATCTGAATTAATAGACCTAGAAAAAAAATTTCAACATCATTATTCATTAGTAAGAAAGCATTCTCATTATTTATGGGACTTCTATTTTGGCAATAATGGATTAGATAATGAAACTATTGATGTAACTTCTTTTTGGGTGCGTGAAGATTTAGAAAAAATGTATCGTATTGCTTGTGTTTATATGGAGACTTTAGGCTTAAATGAATTTTTAAAAGAGTTTAAAACAAAATATAGTGAAATTGTTTTAAATATCAGCGAAGCAACAAAAATAGAATGTTATCCACTTTATGATGGAGACACAGAAGAAGAAATGTATTTAATTCACGAATGGCAGAATTTTTTAAGCCCTTTTAAATTGTTTAAAATTGATAAGAAAGAAGATGAATTAATTAAATTGCATCAAATTTTAGAAAACACAAATGAAATTCTAAAAATAACTAACACTGTTGTAAAAAACGAGCATAGTATAAATAAAACAATACGTAATTTTTTGGATTTATATTATGGTAATGTAGTTCAGTATTCAGAAAGTCTCTTTAGGCATAAATTTAAGAGTTACCAACCAGATGTAATACTTTCTGACGAGGGTATTTCCATAGAATACAAATTAATCAGAACAGAAAAAGATATTGGAATTAAACTAGATGAATTACTCATTGATGCAAATAGATATGTAGGAAATCATAGAAACAAGTCTTGTATTGCTGTTTTTTGTCTCTCTAAAAAAATAACCACAACTAAAAAACAGATAAAGGAAGATTGGAGAAAAATGATGTTTCCTAAATCTTGGAGTTTTATTGTTATTAGTGATGTAGAAATAAATTGTTAAAAAAATGGGCAAAACAATCATCACGCATCTACTTGAGGGAACGCCAAAAGGAATACAAAGCCTCCAAATTAGTAATAAAAATATTATGGGTTTTGTTATCCCAAGAGCCGAACTCAAAAAGGCGAAACAATTAGAAGAATTAGTAGGCTCTCCTTGTTTGTATATTCTTATTGAAGAAAGTGAAGCCGTTAAACCTAAAGCCTATCTTGGACAGACGGATGATTTTTTAGAACGTGTTTATGAACATAACCAAAAAAAGAATTTTTGGGACAAAGCCATAGTTTTTATATCACAAGCAAGCACACTCAACAAAGCCGATATTCTGTACTTGGAATATCTAGGGATTAATCACGCAAGAGAAATTGGGAATTATAACATAGATGAGAATAAACAAAACCCAAAACACCCCAAACTACAAAGGCATACTATTGATACACTAAACGATTTCTTTGAAGATGTAAGGTTTATCACAGAATTTGCAGGGTACACTATTTTTAAGTCCAGTAGTAACAGAAATGATAAATACGAGATGTTCTACACTAAAGGGCGTAAATCTGATGCGCAAGGGTTTTACAGCGAAAATGGATTTACGGTCTTAAAAGGGAGTATTATCGCTTCTACGGTGGTTAATTCATTCGCTTGGGAAGATAAACGCAAAAAATTTATTCAAGAATACACGGAAACTATACAGGATAGCATTATGCTAAAAACAGATTACACATTTAAAAGCCCAAGTACAGCAGCAGATTTTTGTATTGGCAGTAGTAACAATGGTTGGATAGTCTGGAAGAATACAGAGGGTAAAACTTTAGATGAGGTTTTTAGAAAAAACACCTAATTGGTAATTTATTAATTTAATTTGTTTCCTAATGGTAAAATTTATATTTTTGTCTAAATTTTACTACTATGAGTATCGATAAACTAAGAGAATTAACTCCTAAATTAAAGAAGAGAGAAATTATTGATGAAATTGGGAACACACCAACTTCGTTTTTAGAATTTGTTAGCAACGAAGTATCTAGTTACAATTTAAACTACACAAAAACAGGCATAACTGCAAATATCTCTCCAAGAGCATTAACTAGATGGATTGAACAAGGGGTTGTAGTTATAAATGAATCAGATAAGGGTAAAACAAAAAGATTTAACAGGCTTGAAAGCATTTGGATAAAAATTGCTGTTCAACTACGTAAGTTTGGTGTATCATTAGAAGACTTAAAATATATTCGTACACAGTTATTTAATTATACCGTTGATGGATTTAGTATGTTTAAATTTCAAGTACTTCAAAACATACTTGAAAATCCAAAATATCTAATCATTGATGAAGATCACGAAATAGGTTTTTATCCATATAAGAACTATGCAACTCTTTCAGAGAAAGGTTATTTATATTCTCACATCAATATTAGGTTCATTGACTTTATTAGAGAAGAATTTCCTAATAATAACTTAAATCTAAATTTCGGAATTAAAGACATTGATGATAATGTAGAAAAAGTATCTCTATTGTTTTATCTTAAAACAAATGATTTTGAAGAAATGCGCATCACACTTTCTGATGGAGATATTAGACTACTTAGTAACTCATCCGAACTTAAAAAGAATAAAAATTTACTATCTACAATCCAAAATTGGGAATTTGAGAACATTAAAATCCAAATTAATGATGAGGCAGAATTTATAATTGAAAACTATAAATAGTCTGTTATGTTGAAGTTGGAAAAGTGTAAAAAGATATTGCAAGCAGGAGGCAAAAAATATTCTGATGAAGATGTAAAAAAACTACGAGACGAACTTTATAGAATGGCTAGTATAGTTAACGATGTAAAAGCAATTGAAGATGGAAAGTTGGAAGAATAAAAATGCGATAATTTACACAAGAGTAAGTACCACAGAACAAAAAGAATTTGGTCACAGTCTTGATATGCAAGAAGATTTATTGTACAGTTTTTGTCAAAAAAATGAGATTAATATTATAAAACATTTTCAAGACAATGAATCTGCAAAAGATTTTAACAGACCTGCTTTTAAAAAATTACTAGCATATTCAAAACATAACAAAAAAAGTATTGATTTAGTTCTTTGTTATGACTGGAGTAGATTTTCTAGAGATATGTTTTTAACTTTTAAAGTGATTTCTAATTTTAGTGAAATGGGCATTGAAGTTAATACAATATCCCAAAGAATAAACTACAATCAGTCATCTCATCTAACAATGCTAGGTCTTTATGCATCTCAACCTCACGTCAACAATCTAGATAAAAGTAAAGACATAAAGAAAGCGAATAATGGAGCGTTAAGGAAAGGTCGATTTATTAATAGAGCACCAATCGGTTACTATAATGACAAAGGGGCAAATTCAACTAAAATTCCATTAATTCAAAAAGATCAAAAAAAATCTAAACTTATTCAAGAGATTTTTGAAAAGTATGCGACTGGATTATATTCACAAGAAAGTTTAAGAAAAGAATACAGCAAAAAAGGAATAAAAAGAAGTAAAAGCCAATTCAGTAATATGCTTTCAAATATTACTTATATGGGTAAAGTATATGCTCCAGAATACGAGGAATTGGCTGGGGAGATAGTTAATGGAATGCATACTCCAATTGTTGATGAGGCTTTGTTTACGAAAGTTCAACAGGTTAAGTTTAAAAAAGCAAATATTAGAATAAACAGTAGAAAAAAAAGTAAGCACGAAGAGTATTTACCACTTAGAGGAGGTGTACTAAAATGCTCTAAATGTGGAGATAATCTTACAGGAAGTCCATCTAAAAGCAGAAATGGGAACTATCATTACTATTATCACTGCAACACAAGAAAAGGCTGTCGAGAACGTTTTAAAGTTGAATTAGCACACTGTGAACTAGACAAGATATTTACCTCAATAAAGCCAACTAATGAGGTCTTGGAACTATTCAAAGAAATCCTCATTGATGTGTATAAGTCAAGTCAAAATAACAGAACAAACACAGTGAAAAAGTTAAAGAAAGAGAAAATACAAATCGAAAATAAGTTAGATAACTTAACAGAGAAATTTGTAGAAGATAGTATAGACAGAGAAAGTTATAATAGACTAAAAAACAACTACAATAATCAAATAAACGAGTTAGTACTCAACATAGGCGAGTATTCAGACTACCATAAAGACACTAATATTTTCATTAATTTTGGATTGCAATTACTTTCAAACATAGATGTTTTCTACAAAAAATCAACAACGGAAATTAAAAGACGAATTATTGGTTCGATATTTTCAGAAAAATTAGTTTTTGAAAATAAAAAGTATCGAACCGCAAAATTTAACGATGCGGTTGCACTTATATTCAACAATAACAAGGAATTAGAAAGTAGCAATAATGAAAAAAGACACGCTATTTCTAACGTGTCTTACTCAGTAGCGGGAACTGGACTCGAACCAGTGACCTTCGGGTTATGAGCCCGACGAGCTACCTACTGCTCTATCCCGCGTTGTAATTTCAAAAATAACGACTTAGCTTTTAACTCTCGACCCATAAAATTCGATCCGTTATTTTCGACTGCAAAGATACAACTAAATTAAACAATCAACCAAAATTTATTTCAATTATTTTTTTCCATCAAATTTTATCATAGAAAATACAAAAACAAACTATCTTTGCAACATGATACATAAAGCTGGTTTTGTTAATATTATTGGAAATCCTAATGTAGGTAAGTCTACGCTAATGAATGCATTAGTTGGCGAAAAACTGTCAATTATTACCTCTAAAGCACAAACAACAAGACATCGTATTTTAGGAATTGTAAATCACGATGAGTATCAAATTGTTTTTTCTGATACTCCAGGAATTATAAAACCGGCCTATGAATTACAATCTTCTATGATGGATTTTGTAAAATCTGCACTTGATGACGCTGATATTTTAATTTATATGGTAGAAGTTGGCGAAAAAGAACTTAAAAACGAAGCTTTCTTTAACAAAATCATTCACAGTGAAATTCCTGTAATTCTTTTATTAAATAAAATTGATACTTCATCACAGGAAGTTGTAGAAGAAAAAGTAAATTATTGGAAAGAAAAAGTTCCTAATGCTTTTGTTTATGTAATTTCTGCTTTAGAACGTTTTAATGTAGATAGTTTATTTGAAAAGATTGTTGAATTATTACCAGAAGCTCCTGCATATTATCCAAAAGATCAATTAACAGATAAGCCAGAACGTTTTTTTGTGAACGAAAAAATTAGAGAAAAAATTTTAATTCATTACAAAAAAGAGATTCCATATTCGGTAGAAGTAGAAACAGAAGAATTTGTAGAAGAAGAAAATATAGTTAGAATTCGATCTGTAATTATGGTTGAACGTGAAACTCAAAAAGGGATTATAATAGGACATAAAGGTTCTGCAATTAAACGCGTGGGCGCAGAAGCAAGAAAAGATCTAGAAAAGTTTTTTGAGAAAAAAGTTTTTATCGAATTATATGTTAAGGTAAATAAGAACTGGAGAAGTGACAAAAATCAATTAAAACGTTTTGGGTATAATCAAAATTAATTATTGATTACTTTTATCATAAAATCGTGTAAATCTCTTATCTGATTTTTCCCTGTATCCTTTCCAATTTTACCTAAAAAATATAAAACCGTCCAAATAAAAGGTAAAAATATCAACATAATTATTGGGAAAAAAATAGGTTCTTTCAAAGAATACCGTGTATAAAACAACACTACAAATCCTAAAAAGGTAATTCCAATTACAAAATGAACAAACATAAAAAGTGTCCAAACTTGAGGTTTTGGACCAAACAATCCTTTTAAAAGTGATGTTTCATTTGTTTGTTCTAAGATTTCTAAATGCAATTGTGGAGACCAAAAGTGTTCTTCTTTTTTTGAAACTGAAATAAAAATATGTCCATCAACAATATTTCCAATAAAAGGGGTTTCTTCTTTTTTAAATTCATTTGAAAAACGATTTAACACTTTTTCGCTGCTCAGATCTAAATCAATAGAAAATCTTGGACGTAAAAAAACTTCGCTATTTCTCTTCTCTATTAAAAGGTTCTTTTTTTCATTCATAAAACACTCATTTTATAACAGTTTAAATTTACAATTAATTATCATATAGTAAATTGTATCTTTGCAAAAAAATTCAATTCAAATGAATAGTATCGTTGCCATTGTAGGAAGACCAAATGTAGGAAAGTCAACACTTTTTAATAGATTGGTTCAAAGAAGAGAAGCCATTGTAGATTCAGTTAGTGGAGTTACAAGAGACAGACATTACGGAAAATCTGATTGGAATGGTAAAGAATTTTCTGTAATAGATACTGGTGGATATATTGTTGGTTCTGATGATATTTTTGAAGAAGAGATTAGAAAACAGGTAAATTTAGCAATTGATGAAGCTGATATTATTGTCTTTGTGGTAGATGTTGAAGAAGGAATTACACCAATGGATGCAGAAGTTGCAAAACTTCTACGCAAAGTAAAAAAACCTATTTTTATTGCTGTAAATAAAGTTGACAACGCAATGCGTGATGCAAATGCTGTTGAGTTTTATAATTTAGGATTAGGAGATTATCATACAATTTCATCCATTAATGGTAGTGGTACAGGAGACTTACTAGATGCATTAGCAGAAAAAATGCCTGCACCAGAAGAAGTAGATTTAGAAAAAAAAGAATTACCAAGGTTTGCTGTTGTTGGAAGACCAAATGCAGGAAAATCGTCATTTATAAACGCTTTAATTGGTAAAGACAGAAATATTGTAACCAATATTGCTGGTACAACAAGAGATTCGATTGACACAAAATACAACCGTTTTGGTTTTGATTTTAACTTAGTAGACACTGCAGGAATTCGTAAAAAATCTCGTGTAAAAGAAGATTTAGAATTTTACTCTGTAATGAGAGCTGTTAGGTCTATAGAATATTCTGATGTAATTATTTTAGTAGTAGATGCTACTCGTGGCTTTGAAGGTCAAGATCAAAATATTTTTTGGTTGGCAGAAAAAAACAGAAAAGGTATTGTAATCCTAATTAATAAATGGGATTTAATAGAAAAAGAAACTAACACAATGCGAGACTTTGAAGCAATGGTTAGAAAACAAATAGAACCTTTTACAGATGTACCAATTGTATTTATTTCTGCATTAACAAAACAACGCTTATTTAAAGCTATAGAAACGGCAGTAGAAGTTTTTGAAAATAGAAAAAACAAAATACAAACAAGTAAGTTTAATGAGACGATGTTAGAAATCGTTAAAAATTATCCACCTCCAGCAATAAAAGGTAAATATGTAAAAATTAAGTATTGTATGCAGCTACCAACTCAGACGCCACAATTTGCATTTTTCTGTAACTTACCACAATATGTTAGAGATCCCTACAGACGTTTTGTAGAAAACAAATTAAGAGAGATTTACGATTTTAAAGGTGTTCCTATTACCATTTATTTTAGACAGAAGTAATTAATTTTCTTCCATAATTTTAGAAAAAGCCTTTATCTTTTTTTTATAAGTGGTTTTGGTCTTTGCCGTTGGTTTTAAAATATAAATATCATTTGGATTAATTTCTACTTTTGTAGCTACAAAAGTAGAATTCTTCCCTTCTATTTCTAAAATTAAACCAGACAAACCAAAATACATTTTTGGACCAAATTGATAAGGAATTTCTTCTGTATACCAAACAGTCGTTTTATTTTTGCTATCATTAACTAGCATTGCTTTTTTACAAGTATAGCCTAATATTTCTTTTTCGCCTTTAAGTAACTCCCATTTAGGTTTATCAAAATAAACCAATTCATGTGACATACTCATATTCTTTCCTTTATAAAAAATCTCTTCATTTTCTAAGTCTAAAAAATAAATATTTTCACTCCCTCCAAATGAAAAAGAAAGGTTAATTCCATCTATTGTCCTATCTCTAGATTCATCTATATCTTTTTTTGATAACGAATAAATAGATTTGTTTGATTTAAATTCTAAAATAGAAGTAACTGGTTTTGTTCTTAAAAGAGTACCGAACATCATTTTTTTAACAAAATCATTTAAATATAATTTTGTTTGAATTTCAAAAACTTTTTTTGGAGAAAGACTCCTACTTACTTTATAAAAAATTCTAGCAGAAACAATCTCTTGCGATAAAAGGCTGTTATAAAAACAAGTGATTATAAATAATAGAATAATTTTTCTCATATTTTTTTTCTAAAGTTACAAAAATGAAAGTAATACGGGTTTAAAACGACTACTATTTTACAATTTCGTAAATTTGTAAATATTAAAGTTTCAGAAAATGAAGATTATTGAATCTAGTTTTATTTCGGATGTAGAATTACCATTAGAATTAAACATTTCTTTTAGTAAAATTTTTGATTTGTATAAGAAATATGCAGATAAAGGTTTTACAAATCACCCTTTTCATGGATCAGCAATAGAGATGGTAAATCTTTTTGAAAAAAATCCAGAGCTAATTAATGGTTTTTCTGATTATTCTTTATTAGAAAAATATAGCAGTCAAATTGATTTATTGCTAAATCCATTATTTCCCGAACCTTTACTATTAAACGAAATTAAAGCTGCTAGTATTCCTTTTTCTTTTACATCGTTTAAATTTACAAATCGCTTTAAAAACTTATTAGATAATGCTGGAGAAGATTACGTATTAAGTGTACGTAACTTTCAAGAAGACAGTATGTACATTATGGCTTGTACCTTTATTTTAAGTTTGGTTTATGATTTTAAAATAGATGTAAAAAGACCTTTTTATTTTGATATTCCAGATAAAAAAACTGGAACAATAAAATACTATAGAGCGGCTTATAACGGAGATTTTACAGAAATAACAGCGACACAGAACGCACCTAAACTAACCGATAAAGATTTTAAAGAACTGTTAAATAACTTTGAAAATATAGCTCTTTGGAAAGAAAAATTCCCACCAAATAGTTACGTATTTAAAGGTTTTGGAATTATCAATTTATTTGATGTTACTGCAGAAGAGATGATTTCTTCAATAAAAGCCAATTTATTAGCTGGTGGAAATCGTTTAATTCCTAAGTTACAAAATAATTTAAGAGATTTTTACAGTATCAAAGATTTAAAATTGGGATATTCTATTTTTGACAATATCAATACAAAAATTTGTGAAACTGTTGCAAAAAAATCGAATAGTATCATACTAAATAATTCCTCTGAAATAAATTGTGATTCTGGTTACTTCTGTAACCAAATTATGGAAAAAGTTTTCGAAAAACATGAAACTTTTATCATTTCAGATGTAGAAGAATATGGTTTAAACACTCATAAAAACCTCTTTTATCAAAATCTACATAAATCTGGTTTACAAAGCATTATACTTATTCCTATTAAAGCTACAAAAAATGGAGATTTAGCATTATTAGAAATAGCATCTCCTAAAGCTTATGATTTAAATTCTGTAAACATTAATAAATTAAAAGACATTATTCCTGTTTTTGAAGCCGCAGTGAAAAGAACTTCAGAAGAAAGACAAAATGTTTTAGAAGCTACCATTCAAGAAAACTATACATCAATTCATAATTCAGTAAAATGGCGTTTTTATGAAGCTGTAGAGAAGTATCATATGGAGTCTCTAACAGATGAAAATGCAACCTTAGATGAAATTGTTTTTAATGATGTATTTCCTCTATTTGGTCAAAGTGACATCAAAAGTTCTTCAATGGCTAGAAACAATGCCATTAAAGAAGATTTAACAACACAACTTACATTAGCTATTTCTGTATTAAAAGACGCTTGTTTACATGAAAAACTTCCTATTTACAACGAATTAATGTTTCGAGTTTCTGCCTATTTAAAGGATGTTAAAAAAGGTTTAAATGCTGGAGATGAAGTTACAATTGTTGATTTTTTAAGTAGAGAAATTTACCCTGTTTTTCATCATATCAAAAACATAAACACAGAGCTTTCTAATAAAGTAAGTGTCTATATGAATCGTTTAGACAAAGAACTAAATGTTGTTTATGAAAAAAGAAAAGACTACGAAAATAGCGTTACTCTTTTAAATGATAAATTGGCTAAATTCTTAGACAATAAACAGAAAGAAGCACAAGAAATGTTTCCTCATTATTTTGAACGTTACAAAACTGACGGAGTTGAGTATAACATGTATATCGGTCAATCTATTACAAAAAATAAGACTTTTGATAGTTTATATCTATATAATCTCCGTTTATGGCAATTACAAATTACTTGTGAAATGGAAAACCTTGCGTTTTATGAACGTAAAAACATGCAACATGATTTACGAGTTGCCTCTCTAATTTTAATACATAGCAATTCTATGGCTATTAAATTTAGGATGGATGAAAAGCAATTTGATGTAGATGGAGCTTATAACATTAGATACGAAATCATCAAAAAACGTATAGACAAAGCTTATTTAAAAGGTACAACAGAGCGTTTAACTGTTCCTGGAAAAATAGCAATTGTTTATTCTCAAGACAAAGATGCTTTAGAATATATTAAATATATAAATTTCTTGCAATCTAAAAATCAATTAGGAAAAATAGAATTTCTAGAACTAGAAGACCTACAAGGAGCTTCTGGTTTAAAAGCTTTACGAGTAGAAGTTAAATATCAAAAAGATTTTGATGAAAACAAAACAATTACTTTTAATGATTTAATAAAAGAAATTGAAGCTTAAGATGCCATTCCTTGGTAATAAAAAGAAACTGCAAAGGCTAAAACACTTACCAAAATACCAATCATAAAAACGGTATAAGTAAGCCTTAAAATGCTATACTTTCTATTTAACACCAATCCTAAAAAGTATAAATCTTTAGTTAAAGATCCATACAGATAGTCTCTATCTTTCATCATTTCTTGAATTCCCCATTCAAAATCTTCTAATTTCATTTTATGAAAATTCCCAAAAAAAAGTAAGTTTACTTTTTTGTTAGCAACATCTTCTTTAGTAAATTTTCCACCAGTTACGTTTGGTCTTGTAGCCAAAACAGATAATACAATAGATGCTACAGTAAAAATGATAAAAATAATCGTAGGTATAAATAAATGTCCATTTGAAGGATTATCCAACTTTGGTAGTAAATTAGACAATGCTAAAGAAATAATAATTGCATTTACAGAAAGTAAAATATTTGCCTTAGTATCTGCAATATCACTTAAGGTGATATGATTTCTTAAAGCAACTCTAAACATAGTTTCTACTCCACGTTCAGGAACATTCCCTTTCTCTTTTTTTAATTCTAAGGCTTCCTGCTTCTGATTAAACTTTTTAATATCTTCTTTTAAATCCTTCTGAATTTTTAGCATTTTGGCTAAATTTTTTTCTTTAGGATTCGACCATTTTTTCAAAGCGTATTCTGTATTAAACTTATGATGTTTGCTGAAAAAATCAATATTTCCTTCAACCCATTCTAAATCAGATACATTTTGAAACCCTGTTAATTCCCATTCTTTTCTTAGTAAAGAAGTATAATCAAAATAATTTTTACTTGCTAAATGAGCACAATCAGCATCTACAATTATCCTTTCCAAATCATCTTTTGGTTCATGATTTATTTTTGTTGCCATAATAAGACTAGAAATAACTTCTATTCTTTCATCACTAACATCATGATTTTTTAAAAATGTAGAGGCAATTTTAACACTTTCTTTTTCATGATTTACAGCTCCTTTAATATATCCTGTATCATGAAACCAAGCAGCAATTTCTAAATTTTCTGTGGCTTCTTTATCAATACTTAAATTCTCTGCAAGTTCTTTCGTTTTCTCTACCACCCTCTGAGTATGCACCAAATTGTGATATACATATTTTCTTTCTAATTCTTTGTTTAATAAATTAAAAACATATTTTTCTGCAGCAGCAATTAGTGTACTCATATAAGGATCTTTAATAACAAAAATAGATAAAATAAAATTCACCTAAAATTATTTAATTTTTGTCGTAAATTTAGGTATAACTTTCAAAACCACAAATTAAGCAAGTTTTGTAAGATAACAAGTGTTTTTACGTCTAAAAAACAAATCATAAAATAACAATCTTATATAGAAAGGAAAGAAAATATGCTTACTTGGAAAGAAATTATCAACTTCACAACAAAAGGAAATCCAACACCAGATAAAAGGGTTGAAAAATCTGAAAAGGAATGGAGAACTCAATTAACCGCAGAACAATTTAGAATTACCAGACAAAAAGGAACCGAAAGACCCAATTCTGGCGCTTTATGTAGTATTTATGATGAAGGACAATACAACTGTGTTTGCTGCAACACTCCTTTATTTGATTCAACTATAAAATTTGACTCTAGTTCTGGTTGGCCCAGTTTTACGCAACCTGTTAAAGAAAATGCTATTAAATACCACAAAGACATTTCTTTTGGTATGATTAGAGTTGAAGTGATGTGCAATACTTGTGATGGGCATTTAGGTCATGTTTTCCCTGATGGTCCAGAACCAAGCGGATTGCGTTATTGTATTAATTCTGAATCGATGGTCTTAGATAAAAATGAATAAAAAATTACAAATGGCCACCTTAGGTGGTGGATGTTTTTGGTGTACAGAAGCTGTATTTCAAGAAATAAAAGGTGTAGAAAAAGTAGTTTCTGGTTATGCTGGCGGAAATGTTCCGGGTGAACCAACTTATAGAGAAATTTGTTCTGGTTTAACAGGTCATGCAGAAGTAATTCAAATTACGTTTGATGCAAACATCATTTCTTATGAAGACATTTTAGTCATTTTTATGACCACGCACGATCCAACAACTTTAAACCAACAAGGTGCAGACAGAGGAACCCAATATCGTTCTGTAATTTTTTATCATGATGAAAATCAACGAAGGGTTGCAACAGAAGTTTTAAAGCAAATTCAAGATTATTATGAAGACAAAATAGTAACTGAATTAAGTGCTTTACCTATTTTTTATAAAGCTACTCAAGAACATCAAAATTTTTACAGAGAAAATACAGAACAAGGATATTGCAGTTTTGTGATTGAACCAAAATTGACTAAATTGAGAAAATTACACGCAGATAAATTAGCATGAAGCTCAACATAAAAAATACTTTTACCGCAGAATTACCTTCTGATACTAATTTAGAAAACACTAGAAGACAAGTAGAAAATGCTGCTTTTTCTTTTGTTAAACCAAAGAAAACAGCACAACCGGAAGTATTACACGTTTCGCAAGAAATGGCAGCTGAATTAGGGATTTCTAAAGAAGAAACAGCATCTGAATTCTTTAAAAATATTGTTACGGGAAACGAAATTTATCCAAACACATCACCTTATGCCATGTGTTATGCTGGACATCAATTTGGCAATTGGGCAGGACAATTAGGAGACGGTAGAGCCATTAATTTATTTGAAATTGAGCATCAACATAAAAACTGGAAAATACAATTAAAAGGAGCTGGTGAAACGCCATATTCTAGAACTGCAGATGGTTTGGCGGTTTTACGTTCTTCTATCAGAGAATATTTGTGTGCAGAAGCCATGTTTTATTTAAATGTACCAACCACAAGGTCTTTGTCTTTAAGCTTATCTGGTGATGATGTTTTACGAGATGTTTTATATGATGGAAATCCGGCGTATGAAAAAGGAGCCATTGTTGCTAGAGTATCTCCGAGTTTTCTACGTTTTGGTAGTTTTGAAATTTTTGCCGCTAGAAAAGACACCAAAAACTTAAAGAAGTTAGTTGATTATACCATCAAACATCATTTTTCGCATTTAGGAACTCCATCAAAAGAAAGTTATATCAACTTTTTTAAGGAAGTTTCTGAGCGTACTTTAAAAATGATTATCGACTGGCAACGTGTGGGTTTTGTACACGGGGTAATGAATACAGATAACATGTCTATCTTAGGTTTAACCATAGATTTCGGACCTTACGGATGGTTAGAAGGTTTCGATTTTGGCTGGACACCAAATACAACCGATAGCCAACACAAACGTTACCGTTACGGAAATCAGCCAAATATTGGTTTGTGGAACTTGTATCAATTGGCAAATGCTTTGTATCCAATCATTGAAGAAGTAGCACCTTTAAACTCCATTTTAGAGCAATATAAAATCGATTTTGAAACCCAATCTTTACAGATGATGAAATCCAAATTAGGTTTGGTTTCTTCCGATGAAGAAGATTTAAAATTGATACAAGAATTAGAAGATAATTTACAATTGGTAGAAACAGACATGACTATTTTCTTTAGAAACTTAAGTCGTTTTTCTGATGAAACAACTGCTTTAAAATTGATAGAAAATGCTTTTTATGATTTAAAAAATCTTTCTAAAGAAGTTGAAAACCGATGGAATAATTGGTTTAAAAAATACGCAGATAGACTTGCTATAGAACGCATTTCATCCGAAGAAAGAAAAAAGAAAATGGATTTGACAAACCCTAAATATGTGCTTAGAAATTACATGTCTCAAATGGCAATTGATGAAGCAAACAAAGGAAATTACAGTTTAATTAATGAATTATTTGAACTCTTAAAAAAACCATATTCAGAACAAGCAAAACACGAAAAATGGTTTGCAAAAAGGCCTGAATGGGCAAGGGATAAAGTTGGTTGTTCTATGTTGTCTTGTAGTTCATAAATCTAAAAAATAGTATTTTAGTGGTCTAATCCTATTTAATTAATGATTCACGAACTCAAAGAAATTATCAATCAAGCTATTATCAATCAACAAAAAGGATTGAAAAATGTACTAGCTACAGTCGTTTTTTTAGAAGGTTCTTCTTACAGAAAACCTGGAGTTAGAATGTTAATTTCTGAAGATTTACAATCGGTTGGAGCTGTTAGTGGAGGCTGTGTAGAAAAGGAAATCATACATAGATCTAAAAGTGTTTTTAGCGATAATAAGCCTAAAGTTATTACTTATGACGGCAGATATCGACTAGGTTGCGAAGGCATTTTATATATTTTAATTGAACCTTTTTTGATTGCTGATAATTTTTTAAACTCATTTTCTGAAGCAAATTTAAAAAGAGAAATCATAAAAATTGAAAGTCATTTTACAAAAGCAGATGAAGTTTTTGGACATTTTGGTTCTCTGGTTACATTTAACAATCATCAACAATTTAAGTTTTCAGATTCTTTTAACGTTCGTTTAAAAGATTCTCTTGATGTATTCACCCAAATTTTACAACCTTCTTTTAGATTGATTATTATTGGAGGTGAACATGATGCTGTAAAGTTGTGTAAAATTGCCTCTAATTTAGGATGGGAGATTGATGTGGTTACCTCTGCAAAAGACAGCAAACAATTATCAGATTTTCCTGGAGCCAACTCTGTCATTGGAGATTCTCCAGAAAGTATTCGGTTTTCTAGTATTGAAAAAAATACAGCTATTGTAATCATGAATCATAGTTATGTACAAGATTTAAAATATGTTATAAAACTAGCCGAATATCAACCTAAATACATAGGGATTTTGGGAGCTCCTAATAGAAGAGAACGTTTATTTAATGAGCTTTTTAATTTTATACCAGATATTTCAGATGAATTTCTAGATAAGATATACACCCCTGCGGGTTTGCATATTGGTGCACAAACTCCAGAAGAAATTTCCGTTTCGATTATTGCAGAAATTTTATCAGTAATCAAAGAAAAAGAACCGTTTTCTTTAAGAAAATTAACAGGTAAAATTCATCCTTAAAAAATGAATTCTATAGCCATTTTAGTTTTAGCCGCAGGAAAATCTTCCCGAATGAAAGAGATTAAACAACTGCTAAAAATCAACAATAAAACCTTACTCGAAATCACCTTAGAAAATGCACAAAAGGTAACTCCTAAAAATATTTTTTGTGTTTTAGGTGCAAATGCATCCAAAATTAAAGCAAACACTGCATCAAAAAACATTAAATATCTTTTAAATAAGAATTTTGAAGATGGCTTAAGTTCAAGTCTTGTTTGTGGAGTTGCTTATATTCAAAAAAATCATCCAGAATTTAATGCTGTTTTAATTTTATTAGCAGATCAACCCGATGTTGATGATGTTTATTTAAATGAAATTATAAAAATTTCACTAGAAAATCCTACAAAAATAATTTCCACAAGTTATTCTAAAAACGCTGGAGTTCCTGCTATTTTTCCAGCAATTTATTTTGAGAAACTTCTAACAATAAAAGGAGATAAAGGAGCTAAAGATTTTCTACAAAAAGATCAATTTCAAGTCATTAAAATTAAAAGAAAAAAACCTTTTTTAGATATTGATACACAAGAAGATTACATATTATACAAGAAATTCATTTAAAATCAATATTTTTACCTTTATCAAAAAAAAATCTATGAAACAAATTAACTCTATTTTATACATCCTTTTTATGCTCTTGCTAGTAAGTTGCGCAACCTACAAGGCTCAATACGCTAACGATAGTAAGCAGAATACTTCAGAAACTACATCAAAAATAGAGCACACATTTTATTTAATAGGAGATGCTGGAAATTCGACTTTAACAGAAAACTCACCGGCTTTAAACTATTTAAACAGTAAGATTAAAAATTCATCAAAGAATTCAACGTTACTTTTTTTAGGAGATAATGTTTATGAAACTGGAATTCCAAATAAAGATTCTAAAAATTATCCTTTAGCCAAAAGAAGAATTGAAGCACAAACCGATGTTGCTAAAAACTTTAAAGGAAAGTCAATTTTTATTCCTGGAAACCATGATTGGTATCACGGTTTAGACGGATTAAAGAGAGAAGAAAAATTAGTTGAAAAAGTGTTAGGAAAAAAATCTTTTTTACCACAAAATGGTTGTCCTTTAGAAAAAGTAGAAATATCTAAAGACATCATTTTAATAATTGTAGATACACATTGGTATTTAACTAATTGGGACAAACATCCAACAATAAATGACAATTGTGAAATAAAAACTAGAGCAAAATTCTTTGATGAATTTGAAGGATTAATTAAAAAATCTCGTGGAAAAACAACCATTATTGCCATGCATCACCCAATGTTTACAAATGGTTCTCATGGAGGAAAATACTCTTTTGGAAGTCATATGAATCCTGCTCCCGTTTTAGGCTCTATAAAAAATTTAATCAGAAAAACTTCTGGGCTTTCTAACACAGACATACAGAATAAAAAATACAACGAACTAAAAAAACATCTAATTACCATTTCTCAAGAAAACGATAAAACTATTTTTGTTTCGGGTCATGATCATAATTTACAATACATTGTAAAAGACAATCTTCCACAAATAATTAGTGGTTCTGGATCTAAAACAACACCTACAAAATTAACTGGCTCAGCTAAATTTACATATGCTGCTAAAGGTTTTGCTAAATTAGATGTTTATAAAGATGGCTCTTCTAAAGTTAGTTTTTATACGGTAAAAGACAATAAAATTGTATACCAAACAGATGTTTTGCCAGCTAACGAAAAGAAAACTTTTACAACATTTCCTAAAAATAAATTAACAGAAAAAAAGGTCTCTATTTATACTGAAGAAGAAGTTAGTAAAAGTGGCTTTTATCGTTATTTGTGGGGAGAACGTTATAGAAAATATTTTGGTACTAAAGTAAATGCACCAACCGTAGACTTAGACACACTTTTTGGAGGCTTAACACCTGTTAGAAAAGGAGGAGGACATCAATCAAAATCGTTAAGATTAAAAGATAAAAAAGGAAGAGAATATGTAATGCGTGCATTGCGTAAAAATGCTGTACAATATTTACAAGCAGTAGCTTTTCAAGACCAATATATAGAAGGTCAATTTAATAATACAGCTACAGAAGATTTATTAATGGATGTATTTACGGGCTCACACCCTTACGCTCCTTTTACAATAGGGAAATTATCTGACGCTATTGGCGTATATCATACAAATCCCGTTTTATATTACGTTCCAAAACAAAATAATTTAGGCCATTTTAATTCTGAATTTGGTGACGAATTATATATGATTGAAGAACGCGCTGCATCTGGTCATGGAGACAAGGCTAGTTTTGGTTTTGCCGATAAAGTAATTAGTACCGATGATTTATTAAAAAATTTAGACAAAAATGAAAATCACGTTTTAGACGAAAAAGCCTATATAAAAGCACGTTTATTTGACATGCTAATTGGAGATTGGGATAGACATGAAGACCAATGGAGATGGGCAGTTTTTAAAGAAGGTAAACAAACAATTTACAGACCAATTCCTAGAGACAGAGACCAAGCATTTTCTATTATGGGAGATGGTGCTTTGCTAAAATTTGCTACAAACAATGTCCCTACTTTACGCTTAATGAGAGCTTATAGCGAAGAGCTAAAAAGCCCTGAATGGTTTAATTTAGAGCCTTATCCTTTAGACATGTCTTTAATCACAAAATCTAATAAAAGTGATTGGGATGCTCAAGTAAAACTTATAACGGATAATATTACAGATGAAATTATAGATGATGCTTTTACGCTTTTTCCAGACGAAGTAAAAGACGAAACTATTATAGAAATAAAGAAAAAACTACAAGGTAGAAGAAGTAATTTACAGAAGATTTCTGATATGTATTTTAATTACATGAATAAATATCAAGTAATAAGAGGTACTCATAAAGATGATTGGTTTGATATTGAGAGGTTGCAAAACGGAGCAACTAAAATTACTGGATACCGTATAAAAAAAGGAGAGAAAGGAGCTATTTTTCATGAAAGAACTTACTACAAATCTGAAACTAAAGAAATTTGGGTTTACGGTTTAGATGATGATGACACTTTTGTGGTAAAAGGTGAAGCCAAAGACTTCATAAAAATAAGAATTATTGGTGGTCAAAATAATGATACTTATAATATTATTAATGGTGACAAGGTTAAAATCTACGATTTTAAATCAAAGAAAAATACTTTTACCACTAATAAAGGAAAAGTTAAGTTAACTGATGATTACGAAACAAATGTTTACAATTACAAAAAAATGCCAAGTCATTTAAATATTTTAAACCCTTCTATTTGGTTTAATCCAGACGATGGTATTAAACTTGGATTAACAAACATATATACTGTAAACAGTTTTGAGAGAAATCCATTTTCTTCACAACATATTTTATATGCAGCATATTACTTTGCTACCAGTGGTTTTGAATTGGAATATTCTAGTGAATTTGCTAATATTTTTGGCAGTTGGAATTTGGGTATAGAAGCTCGTTTTACAAGTCCTAATTTTGCGATAAACTACTTTGGTTTAGGAAATAATTCTTTAAACCCAGTAGTAAATGATTTAGAAGAAGAAGCTTACAATAGGGTTAAAATAAAACAACTTACTGCTGGTTCTTTTATTCATTGGAAAGGAGACTTAGGAGCTAAAATTAAAATAGGTGTAAATTTTCAAAATTACAAAGTAGAAAATACTTCGGGAAGATTTATAGAAACTCAATTTGCCCCAAACAATCAAATTTTTAGTAATCAAAACTTTTTAAACACAGAAGCTAGCTATGAATTTGAAAATGCAGACAATGCTGCTTTTACAACCAATGGAATGAAAACTGAATTAAAAGTAGGTTATACTTCTAGCTTAAAAAACAGTAATAATTTTGGTTATTTAATTCCTTCTATTTCTTTCAATCAAAAACTTTCTTCCAATGGTAAATTAGTTTTTGCTACTAAATTCAAATCACATTTTACTTTTGGAGATGGATATGAATTTTATCAAGCTGCAAGTATTGGAGGTAATAAAAATGGTTTAAGAGGTTTTAGAAATCAACGTTTTACAGGTAAAAATTCTTTTTATCATTCATCAGACATTCGTTTACTTTTAAGTAAAGTAAAAACAAGTTTGGTACCATTAAACATTGGTATTTATGGAGGTTTTGATTATGGAACAGTTTGGGGACAACAAAGTTTAACAGTAACTCCAGGTGCTTTTAAAGATTGGAATACTTCTTATGGTGGTGGTATCTTCTTTGATGCTGCAGGTATGTTTGGTGCTAATGTTGCTACATTTAAAAGTATAGATGGAATGAGACTTGCTATTGGTTTAGGCTTTAAATTTTAAAAAAAGAATGGAAAATTTGGGATTGATTTTTGGTGCTTTTTATGGAGCAACTGCTGTAATTTTTGGTGCTTTTGGAGCTCACTTACTAAAGAAAAAACTATCTATAGAACAATTACAAAGTTTTGAAACTGGTGTAAAATATCAAATGTATCATGCAATTGTATTATTGCTTTTAGGATTCCAAGTAAACTTTAATATTCCTATACACATAATCTATGCTTTTATAATTGGAATCCTCCTGTTTTCCTTTTCCATTTACGGATTGGTATTATCTTCCACTAAGAATAAAAAGCTAAAATTTCTAGGCCCAATTACACCTTTAGGTGGATTGTTTTTAGTTTTAGGGTGGATATTATTACTCTATGAATTTGTTTCTTAGTTTATTTTTATCTTATAAAAATTACCGCCAGCACCATGAGCTTTTTCATCGGTAATTAACAAGGTGTTATGATCTTTAAATGTAACACCTTCTTTTTGAGAGCTATATTTTAAAGGAATTTTTGTTATTTTTCCTGATAAAAAATCATCTTTTTCAAAATCTGTAAAAACTAAAACAGAAGAAAGGGTCAGTAAAACCACTTTACTACCATCATTAGAAATATCTGCAGAGGTAATCCAACATTCCATTTCATTACAGTTGGTAAATTCTGAAATAAATTCTGCTTTATGATTTCCTACAACAGCAGGAACTTTGTATAAAGATGTTTTACCAAACTTATTTTTCACTCTACTTTTAGTAAAAATATAAAATGAATTTTTATAATAGAAAAAAGATTCGGCGTCAAAAAACAATTGTTTCTTTTTAGGAGGAAACTTTGTTTGATTAGGATAATAAAATTTAATTTTTTCTACATCAACTTTTTCTGTACTATTTAAATCTTTCTGTTTTACTTTTAAAATAGCAAGGTTTTTTCTTTTACTTTGATTATTCCCAAAGTCTCCAATATAAATATTTCCTTCTTCATCAGAAGTTAAATCTTCCCAGTCGTTGTTTTTTGCATTGATCACCAATTCTTTAACAATATTACCTTTTTCAGAAACTCCAAAGATTTTAGGTTTATTTCCACCATCATTTAGCATCCAAACTAAATTCGAATTCGGAACTACTTCGGTTCCAGAAACTTCTTCTAGATCCTTAGATAAACTTGAAATGAGTTTTAAACTGCCAAAATCTTGGCAACTCAAACAAAATGTTATTACAAAAAATAAAATAATTTTTTTCATCTAAAAAATGTATTTATTACCAGCTACCACCAGCACCACCTCCACTAAATCCACCTCCACCGAAGCCACCTCCAAAGCCGCCTCCGCCAAAGCTTCCTCCTCCAGAAGAGCCTCCAAATCCACCACCAAAACTTCCTCCGCCTCTACCAGCATTACTTAAAATAATAGTTTCTAAAATATCGGAAGCTAGTGTACGCTTTCTATAACCTCTACCTCCTCCTCTATTATTTCTATTTCCTCTAGAAATTAAAATAAAAAAGATGATAACAATAATGATAAAAACAAAAACTCCTGGATCAAATTCTGAATCTGAGTTATTCTTTCTAGTGCCTTTATACTCGCCGTTTAAAACTTGAAAAATAGCATCTACACCTTTATCTAATCCTTTATAATAGCTTCCTTTTTTAAATTCTGGAAGGATAATATTTCTTACCAGTTCTCCTGTAACTCCTGCAGTTAACTTATGTTCTACACCATAACCTGGAGCAATCCATATTTTACGATCTTGTTCTGCAAGCAATATAAAAACTCCATTATCTTCTTTTTCTTGACCAATCCCCCATTTCTGAGCCCATCTTGGTGCCAAGACTCCAATACTTTCGTTATTGGTAGTTTTAATAATTGCGACTACAATCTGAGTAGATGTAGTATCTGAATAACGTATTAACTTATTTTCTAATGATAAATTTTCATTTTCATTTAACAGATCTATATAATCATAAACCGCTTTTTGGTCTTTTATTTTTGCTGGTTTATTAGGAATAGTAAATTGCCCAAAAACAATTTGAGATGTAAATAATCCAATTAAGAAAACTATAAGTTTTAGTGATTTAAAAAAATTCATTAATTATTTAGAAATTTCATTAGATAATTCGTTCTCATCATTAGTTTGCCAAGGAAAATGGATTTGTAATTCTTCACCTGCTTTTAAAATTCCGTCTACAATTCCTTGTTTAAAATGACCTTGTTTAAAATGATTTTGGATAACATCTTTGGTAGAATTCCAAAAGTTTTTTGGAACAACCTCGTTAATCCCTTTATCACCATAAATCACAAACTTCTTGTCGTTTACAGCTACGTAAAGCAGCACTGCATTTGACTCTTTGGTATTATTCATTTTTAAGAGATAAAATACTTCTAGCGCACGTTCGTAATGATCCTTCTCTGTAGAAGATTCAATATGAACTCGTATTTCACCAGAAGTATTTTTCTCTGCAATCCTTATGGCAGAAATAATTTCTTGTTCTTCTTCTTTGCTAAGAAACTCTTCTACTTTAGACATTTATTCTTTTTTCTTATTAAAATCAAAATTCACATCTACTGGTTTTTCTGCTCCAGCTTCCGATTCAAAATAAGGTTTTCCTTCAAAATTAAACCATCCTGCTAAAATTGAATTTGGAAAGGTTTTAACATGGTTATTGTAAGGTTTTACATTTTCATTAAAACGAGTTCTTGCCGTTAAAATTTGGTTTTCTGTACTCGCCAATTCATCTTGTAATTTTAAAAAGTTTTGATTTGCTTTTAAATCTGGATAACGTTCTACAGTTACTAATAAGCTTTTAAGAGCTCCACTTAAACCTCCTTGTACCTTATTAAATTCTGCAAGTTGTTGTGGTGTTACTTTAGAAGGATCAATATTGATTGATGTTGCTTTTGCTCTAGCTTCTATAACGCCAACCAAAGTTCCTTTTTCAAAATCGGCTGCTCCTTGTACTGTTTTTACTAAATTTCCAATCAAATCATTTCTACGTTGATAAGCAGTTTGAACATTCCCCCAAGATTCTGAAATGTTTTCGTTTAATTTTACGGCTGTATTATTAAATCCTACACCCCATTTATAAAGTCCAAAAACAATAACTACAATTATTATTACGGGAATTAACCATTTTTTCATAATTTCTAAATTTTAATTTTTATGTTGATTTTCTGTATTACAAACTTACTTAATATTCTTGACAATTTAAAAGAGATATTCCTCTGAGTAACTTAATTGTAAGGCCTGTGATAAATTTAGTATTTGTAACAATAATTATTTAACAATTTTACTTAGTCTATTGATTTTGTTTTTATAGATTTTAAAGCCAATTTACAACATAATTCTGCAGCTTTATTAAGGTTTGCAAAACGTGGATCGGTAGTCCATCCTTTAGAATATCTAAAATAAATTTGTTGCGCAATTACAGCAATTTTAAATAAGCCAAAAACATAATAAAACACTAAATTATCTACGTTTCTTCCTGATTTATCAGCATACATTTTTGCAATTTCACTTCTAATAGGGTTTCCTTCAAAAATAGTTGGAGACGGAATTCCTTGTTTTACAAAATCGTGATCTGTAGCCACTGTCCAATATCCTAGAGAAGTTCCTAAATCCATCAAAGGATCTCCTAAAGTTGCCATTTCCCAATCTAAAACTGCAGCAATTTCCTGCCAGGAATCGTCTTTAAAAACCACATTATCATACTTAAAATCATTGTGAATTAAGCAATGGTCATATTTTTTAGGTTGATGTTCGTCCATCCATTTCATCACCATTTCAGCTTCTGGATATTCATCGGTTTTCGCTTTTAGATATTGCTTTCCCCAGTTAGAAACTTGCCTTTCTACATATCCATCTGGTTTTCCTAAATCAGCTAAACCAATTGCATTATAATCTACATTGTGTAAATCTACCAAAGTATCTAACCAAGAATTTGCAATGGTTTTATAGTTTGCGCTAGATATCTTTCTTTTGTGAGCTTCTTTATAATTTAAAATGATACCCTCTACTTTTTCCATGATGTAAAAATCACTCCCTAAAATAGTTTCATCATCAGAAAAACCATACATTTTTGGAACTTTAGAAAATGCTTTATGAACTGCACTTTGCACTTTAAATTCACGACTCATGTCATGCCCTCTTTTAATAGCTCCTTTTGGTGGTTTTCTTAAAACAAATTCCTTATTTTCTATTTTTAACAAATAAGTTAAATTGGAAAATCCGTGTGTAAATTGTTCTACAAACAAATCACTTTCTACAGATTTAATAAGTTTTATTTCTTGTAAATATTTTTTTAGAGCTACTTCTGGCAACTCTTCTCCTTTTCTTACTTTTTGATTACTCATGAATTATTACCATATTTTTGAATACAACTTTTCCCTAATTGATACATATGCACTTCATCGGGACCATCTGCCAAACGCAACATTCTTGCTACAGCAAAATAATGAGGCAGATATGTATCGGGACCAACACCTTTTCCTCCTAAAATTTGCATGGCCCTATCAATTACTTTTAATGCCATATTTGGAGCCACAATTTTTATCATTGCAATAAGGTCTTTTGCTTCTTTATTACCAGCCTTGTCCATTTTATCAGCAGCAGAAAGTGTTAACAAACGTGCCTGTTCTATTTCACATTGCGATTTTGCAATATCATGTCTAATACTACTATACTCATAAAACTTCTTACCAAACGTTGCTCTTTCTAAAGTTCTTTGAGACATTAATTCTAAGGCATATTGGGCCATACCAACTAAACGCATACAATGGTGAATTCGTCCAGGACCTAAACGCCCTTGAGCGATTTCAAAACCTCTTCCTTCACCTAAAATTAAATTTTCTTTTGGAACTCTAACATTATCTAAAACAATTTCTGCATGTCCTTCTGGCGAATCGTAATAGCCTAGAACAGACAATGGTCTTACAATTTCTACCCCTTCTGTATCCATAGGAACTAAAATCATACTTTGCTGTTGATGTCTATGCTTTGTAGCATCTGTTTTCCCCATTACAATGGCCACTTTGCAATGTGGATCCATGGCTCCTGAAGACCACCACTTTCTTCCATTAATCACATACTCATCGCCTTCTAAAACAATAGAAGTTTCAATATTTGTTGCATCTGAAGAAGCCACTTGTGGTTCGGTCATTAAAAAAGCAGAACGAATTTTTCCATTCATTAATGGTGTTAACCACTGTTTTTTTTGAGTTTCATTTCCATATTTTGCTAATACTTCCATGTTTCCAGTATCTGGAGCAGAACAGTTAAAAATTTCTGAAACCCAAATTTTACGTCCCATTATTTCTGCTAAGGGAGCGTATTCTAAATTGGTTAAGCCCGGACTTAAATCTCCATAATCTTTTGGGAGAAACAAGTTCCACAAACCGGCTTCTTTTGCCTTTTCTTTTAACATTTCTGTCTTTGGAAAACGTTTCCACATATTGTTTTTATCACTTTGAAAAGCAATAAATTCTTCTTCAATTGGGACAATGTGTTCTTCTATAAAAGTTGATAACTTCTGTTGTAACTCTTTTGATTTTTCTGAATATTCGAAGTTCATTTATTCAATGTTCTTTTATCAATTACCAATTATCGAAAAATGAAAAATTGATAATTTATTATTGTTAAGTGTTAATTGATTAACCCGCAATCATATATCCACCATCGGCCGTATAAACGCCTCCAGTCATATAATTACCCGCATCCGAAGCTAACAAACAGGCTAAACCTACTATTTCTTCTGGCATTCCCATTCTTCCGCTTGGAATGGATCTTTCTAACTTACTTAACATTTTTTCATTTTGCCATAAAGCTGCACTAAATTTGGTTTTGATTAAGCCTGGGCAAATTGCATTGGCTGTAATTCCATGGCTTCCCCATTCTTTAGCTTGGTTTTTTGTAAGCATCAAGATAGCTGCTTTGCTCGTACTATAAATACCTAAACCCATTCCAGGGGTTAATGCCTCAACAGAAGCAATATTTATAATACGTCCTTTTTTATTTGCTTGTAAATATGGTAAAACCAAATTAGACAAAGACCATGGTGCTTTTACATTTACATCCATGATTTTATCAAAAATAGCAGGGTCTACATCTTCAATAGGTCCAAATACAGGATTGATAGCAGCGTTGTTTACTAAAACATCTATTCTTCCAAAAGCTTCAATTGTTTTATCAATCAAATTTTTTCGCTGTTCTTCTTTTCCTATATGACAAGCAATTCCTACTGCTTTTAAGCCTTCTTTTGTAAACTCTTTCACCACTTCATCACAAGCTTCCTGACTTCTACTAGAAATTACAACTTGTGCTCCGTTTTCTGCCAATCCTTTCGCTATAGCTTTTCCGATTCCTTTACTTGAGCCTGTAATGATGACTACTTTGTTTTCTAAATTAAATTGATTTTTTATACTCATTATAAAATGTATTCTTTATCTTTTTTAATAGTTACTACTTCAGTATTCATTAAGGATTCTGCTAATGCATTTGTTTTTGGAATTTCATATTTAAAGTAAAACTTCATTGTGTGAATTTTACTTTCATAGAAAGTTTCTGAATATTTTTTATCCGCATTGTTCAACTCTTTTTTAGCATCTACCGACATTTCTAACCATAACCATCCTAAAACAACAATACTCATATACTCCATAAATAAGTTGGCATCGGCTAAATAACGTTCATAATTTCCTTTCATGGCAAAGGGCATTAAATGACTTAATACTTTTTGCGAAAGTTTTAATTTACCTCCTAAAACATCTGCATATTTTTTTAACTCATCATCTTTTGATGCTGCCAAAATTGTATTCGTAATTTCAGCAACTAATAACTCTAAACCTTTTCCATTTTGCATAGGTACTTTTCTACCCAATAAATCTTGTGATTGAATTCCTGTTGTACCTTCGTACAAAGCCATAATTCTAATATCTCTATAATATTGTTGTAAGCTAAAATCTGTACAAAAACCATATCCACCTAGAACCTGTAACCCATTATTTACAGATACAATACCAGCTTCTGTTGGATAGGTTTTTACAATTGGAATGATCATTTCTAATAATAAATTATATTTTTCCTTTTCCTCTTTTGAAGTTGCCGTGGTTAAAATATCATGATATTTTGAAGCTAATAAGATTAAACTTAAAGAACCTTCTGCTATTGATTTTTGCAATAATAACATTCTTCTAACATCTGGATGTTCTATTATTAAACTCTGTTTTTCTGTTGGATTTTTCTTCCCATCAGCCGTTAATTTTCTTCCTTGTGGTCTTTCGTTTGCATATTGTAAAGATGTTCTATAAGCAGCCATTGCAATGGCTGCAGCACCTCTACCTACGGCAATTCTTGCACCATTCATCATTAAAAACATTTGTGCTAAACCTTTATGTTCTTCGCCAACAAGCCAACCTCTACAATCGTCATTATCACCAAAACCTAAATGTGTTGTACAATAACCACGTTGTCCCATTTTTTGAAAATCGGCTACGGTCATTACATCATTATATTCTAAAGTTCCATCTTCTTTTGGTCTGTGTTTAGGAACAACAAATAAAGAAATTCCTTTTGTTCCTTTTGGAGCCCCTTCTATTCTTGCCAACACTAAATGCACAAAATTTTCTGAGAATTGATGATCACCTCCAGAAATAAATATTTTTTGTCCTGTGATTTTATAAAAACCTTCATTAGTAGGAGTTGCTTTTGTAACAATGTCTGACAAAGAACTTCCTGCTTGTGGTTCTGTTAAACACATGGTGCCTGACCAAGTTCCAGCAAGCATATTTGGTACATAGGTTTCTTTTAAAGCATCACTTCCAAACTCTACAATTAATTCTGCAGAACCCAAAGTTAAACTTGGATAACCAGGTAAATGATTATTGGCAGCATCCATAATATATAATGCTGCTTGAAAAACAGATATTGGAATTTGTAAACCTCCATCTTCATAATCAAAACAAGCAGCAATAATGCCCATTTCTCCAGATTTTTCCATTACCTTTTTTACTTGTTTATGCACAATAACAGTTCCATCTTTATGATATGCAGGAGTTTCATCCATTTCTTTTAAATAAGGATACAACTCTCTATCAGAAAACTCTTTTACTGAATTTATAAATAAATCTAAAGATTCCATATCATGTTCTTGAAACCTTTCTCTAAACAGTAAATTTTCTATTTTGTGAATATCATAAAGTATGTATTTAAGCGTTTCGAGATCTACATACTTTTTTGGCATAATATTGAATTTTTATAGTTATTTTTAATATTCTTCTGTTCTTTTCTTGAAGCTTTTACATCTTCAAATATAGCGAAAATTATTATGCGCGCATAGTAAATCAAGAAAACAATATAGGTCTGATGAGTTAAAATTAACTAATAATTCTTAAAAAAGTAGTGTTTGTATCGTCTTGATATCTAGAAACTATTTTACTATAAATTGACTTTTTATAGTTGATTTTTAATTTTAAGCAATTCTGCTTTTACAGCTTCTAATCTGCTAATAATTTCGATATTATTTACAATTCCTTCTGGATTTTTCTTAAGCTTTTGTTTTGCTCCTTCTAAAGTAAAGCCTCTTTCTTTAACAAGGTTGAAGATTAATTTGAAGTTTTTAATATCATCTTGTGTAAAAAGGCGATTCCCTTTTGCATTTTTTTTGGGCTTGATAATAGCAAACTCTTTTTCCCAAAAACGGATCAATGAAGCATTTACAGAAAAAGCTTTGGCTACTTCTCCTATTTTATAATAACGTTTTTCGGGTAAATCTATATGCATAGGTTTCAGTAATCAGTAATCAGTAATCAGTAATCAGTAATCAGTAATCAGTAATCAGTAATCAGTAATCAGTAATCAGTAA
>NZ_JAKQYM010000011.1 GCF_022662535.1 Polaribacter marinus | reverse complement strand
CAAGTTTAAACCATTCAGAAACTACAATCAGTTATGCAGCACAACAAGGGTATACCAACGCAGGAAGTTATACAATTATAGCAAGTGCAGCAGCAACATCAAATTATCTATCCGCAAGTACTTCTATCAGTTTACAGATTGATAAAGCAACACAAACGATTGTGTTTAATGAGATTCCAACAAAAAGTTTAGAAAATGATGTTGATTTTCAATTGAATGCTATTGCATCTTCTGGCTTACCAGTTAGTTATAGCTTTACTTATAGTTCAGACTTACCTGCTGCTACAGTTAGTGCAACTGGATTTGTTGAGTTGTTAAGTTCTGGAGTTATTACAATTACAGCTAGCCAAGTTGGCGATAATAATTATTTACCTATGGATTCTGTAGAGCGTGATTTAAAGATCACAAGTGCCAATGCGTCAATATACAATGTAACAATTGGAGGACAAACATTTGACAGCCCGGATGCTCAAATTTATTATTTAATAGATTGTGGTAATTATGTATCATCAGTAGATATTGCTATTGATGTAGATGCAAATGCTGTATCAAATGTAGGTACTAATTTTAGTATCGAAACATTAACTCCAGGTGTTTATCGTTCAAATATTGTAATAAACTCTCAAGACGGAACTCAAACTAAAAATTACGAAGTTTTAGTAGAGAAGGCTTTTCAGTTTGAGGATATTATTGAGAAAAAATATAACAATACATTGGTTGTAAATAATAACCCAGCTACAAATGGAGGGTATTCTTTTGTAAGTTATAAATGGTTTAAAAATGGACAATTAGTTTCTGAAAAACAATTTTATTCTGAAGGAAATAACGCAGATGATCAATTAGATCCTAATGCTACATATCAAGCAGTTATGATTACAGAAAATGGAGATGAGCTTCGGACATGTGTTGCTCAAGTTGAGTTAGAAACATTTAGAGGATTGACAATTTTACAAAATCCGGTAACACAAGGAAATAAATTAAACGTTCGTGTAGATTATCCTAAAGAAGAATTAAAAAATGCAATTTTTCAGATTTTTGATTTAAACGGAAGGTTGATTACTACTTTAAAAGTAACAGGCATAAATAATAGCATAGAGTTGCCTGCAAGTATTTCTAATGGGGTATATAGTATTGTCGTAATAACATCAAAAAATCGTGATTTTAAACGTTTTATCTATAACTAAAATATCAACAAAAAATAAAATAAAGAATGAAATTTTTAAATATTTTCACAGAATTAAAACATAGAATAGTACTTTTATTTTGTCTTGTACTAGTACAGTTTAGTTATGCTCAATCTGATTCGGAGAAGGTAATTCCTAAGCTTAAATTTTCTGTAGGCACAGAATTAATGACCTCAAAAGTTCAGTTAAATAATTCATCTCTTGAGAATCCATCAGGTTTTGGGTTTGGAGTTAATTTAGGAATATCTTATCGTTTAAATACAAAATTTAGTTTGTTTTCTGGATTGGGATTTAATCGTTATAAGAGTAAAATCACCTTAGATTCTTACTCTAGTTTTGAAAATTCAGTAGACATGTCTGGAGAAGATTTTGAATTTAGATATGAAGTTCAAAATTTTTCTGAAGAGCAAAACTATTCAGCAATTAGCATTCCTATAGCGATTCAATATGAAACTACAGGAAACTTTCGTTTTTATTCAAAAGTAGGTTTTGAAGCTAACTTTTTTGTAAGTCAAAAGTATGAGTCTAAAGCAGAAAAATTAACAACTACAGGGTATTTTCCTAGAATTAATGCAGAACTTACTCAACCAACATTTGCTGGTTTTGGAAGTTTTGAAAATCAAAAATTTATTTCAAATGATTTTAAAGTTAAGAATAGTTTTAACGCAACATTAGAAGCGGGAGTAAAACAAATATTAAAAAGCGGAAATTCTTTATATGTAGGTGTTTTTACAAAATTGGGATTAAATACACTTTCATCTGATATGAAAAGTGGTTTAGTTTCTTATAATTCTGAAGAAGCAACAGCGTTTTTATCAACGTCAATATTACAAGCAATAGATCGTCAAAGAAGTTCAAGCAATCAATTTGCTCAGGCTAAATTAAGAGTTTTTGGAATTGCGTTTAGATATGAATTTAGTTTGTAAATATAATTATAGTATAGAGAACTCAATTGCATTATAAAATAAAAACCTCTTCTGTGTATTATAAAACAGAAGAGGTTTTTTTATGAATTATAGTGTTTTTATCACCTCTTTAAAAAGTGCAATCATTTTTGGTTCAGCTTTACCGGCAATGGCAATAATTTCTGAGATATCTACAGATTGTAAGTTTTTAGGATCACATTCATCTGTTAACACAGAAATGGCAGCACAAGGCAAGTTGAGTTGTTTGGCAACAATAACTTCAGGAACTGTACTCATACCAACAGCATCTGTTTCTAAAATTTGCAGCATTCTATATTCTGCCCTTGTTTCTAGTTGAGGTCCTAAAACACTTGTGTAAACACCTTGGTGTAATATAATACCTTGTTCTTTAGCAATTTCACTAATTTTAGTATTTAATTCTTTAGAATAGGGCTCTAACAGATCTGCAAATATATTTCCAAAAGTATTGGCCCCTTTAAAAGCTAAAGGAGAGCTTCCTTGTAAATTAATATGATCTTCAATCAACATTAAATCCCCTTTTTTGTATTTTAAATTAATAGCTCCAGCAGCGTTTGAAATCAGTAAATTTTTGATTCCTAAACCATGCATGGTTCTAATCCCATAAGTTACTTCCCAAGGGGTGTAGCCTTCGTATAAATGAAAACGACCAGCCATTACAATTACTTTTTTTCCTGATAATTCTCCGTAAATTAATTTACCCGAATGAAACTCTACTGTTGCTACAGGAAAGTTTGGGATGTCTGCATAGGAAATCTCTTTTTCAATGGAAATTTCATCAACGAGTTTTCCTAAACCAGTTCCTAAAACAATTCCTATTGCAGGATTTGTAATTCCGTTTGATTTTAGAAAATTGATGGTTTCTAGTAATTGTTGTTTTTTCATGTATGCTGAATTTATTTCGGTATTTGTTGTCTGATCGAGTGTACTCGAGCGAAAGTTTGTTATTTTAAAAACTGTGCAAATGCAGGATGGTGTTCAATATCTTCAAAAACATCCACATCATTTAATTCTTCTAACAAAAGTACTTTTTTATCTTTTAAATCTTCTAAGGTATCTTTTCTAACTGTTTCTGTTCCCCAATCTTTATTTTTAAAGACTTTTTCATGTAGGTGATTCATGCCTAAAAGGTAATAACCGCCATCTTCTGCAGGACCTATAACAACATCATTAAAGTCTAATTGATGAAATGCATTTTCTATATTTTCTGATGTTAAATCATATAAGTCGCTACCAATTATTAGTACTTTTTCATAACCAGCGTCAAAACCATTTTTAAAAGCATTTAGCATTCTAATACCTAAATCGGTTCCAACTTGTTGGTGTTTTTGATAAATGTGATCATCCCAAAGATCATTTGTTCTGATTTTAACAGAATAATAAACAGCTTTGTCTGAGTTTACTTTTAATGAAACATCACGTGTTTTTTGCAATAAGAAAGTATAAATATTGAAAGCGGTTTCATTACCAACTGTTTTTGCCAATCGTGTTTTTACTTTCCCTAACTCAGGGTTTCTAGTAAATATTAATAATAAGTTGTTTTTTTTCAATGCTGTGTATGTTCTAATTTATAAAGCGATTACTAATAAACTTTTTCTCCTTTTTTTAACCATTGACTCCAGTTTTTATTAAAAACATGTACTTTTTCGGTAATGTTTCCTAAAGTATCTACAATCGTTAAATTATTATTTTTCCATTCAAAAATACCACCATATAAATTGTAAACATTGGTGTATCCGATTGTTTTTAATTGATGTGCAATAATTTCAGAACGAATACCTAAAGAGCAATACACTACAATTTGAACACTTTTGTCTTTTGGGAGTTTTTCTAAGGTTTCGTTTAATTTAAAATGATCATAACCAACATAAATAGCATTTTTTAAATGACTTACTTTGTATTCTTTTTTTTCTCTTGCGTCTAACAAAATGGCTTTAGTTGATGCTAAAGTGTTTACAGAAATGTAAGGGACATTATTCTTGTTGAATTTATTCAGCAGTTTATCCAGCTTCTTTTGTCCGAAAGAAACTGAACTTATCAGCATAAAAAGTAAAAGTATTTTTTTCATTATCTAATTTTTTGTCATTTCGATTTTATGGAGAAATCTAGATTTTTCGACTACATTTCATTGCTTCGCAAGCTACTTTCAACAAAAATATATTTTGTTTTCAGTAATGCTCAAAAAAGACAAGTTAACAAAGAACAACCAAACCTAGCAACATCCACCACCATCATAATGGAACGTAGATTCTGAAAAGTAAATATCATCTCTTCCTAAAGCTTGCAATGCAGCTGTAGTTTTATCGCAAATTGCTAAAGGTTGATTTTTTAATAAAGTATGACCTTCTCCATCATCAAAATAATCTTCATCACCATAATAAATGGCAGCTCTTCCTGTAAAAATACAAGGTCCATCTTTTGGCATTGGATCTTTTATTGCTGCAACTTCAATAGATTCTATATAAATTAATTCGTCTGTTGGGTAATTCTTTGGATCTAAAATTCGGTATGGTTTTCTAGCTCTAATTTCAATGGTTCCAAAACCAGCATCTGTTAATGCCTTTACATACTCAGCAATCGATAAACTTCCACTTAAACACAAAGCACGCAAACGTTCGTCATTACGTAATGCATCATTCATGGGTTGCTCACAAGTAGGATCGCTCATAACTAGTTTTCCATGAGGTTTTAAAACTCGGTACATTTCTGCAATGGCTTTTTTTAAATCATCCGACTTAAAAATATTGAACAAACAATTTTGAGCCGCCACATTAATAGAGTTATCATCAACAGGTAAGTCCATAGCATCACCCTTACGTAAATCTACAAAGTCGCTTTTAAACCAATCGTTTTGCTCTTCTGCAATTTTAAAATTTTTACGAGATGCTTCTAACATTTCATCTACTACATCTAAACCAATGACACCACCTTTGTTTCTGTTAAAGTAGGCAAACTGTAATAGTTCCATTCCGCCTCCAACACCAACATATAACATTTTAGGATTGTTGGTTAAATCTCTTGCATGCACAGTAGAACCACAACCGTAGTTCATTTCCTGCATAATTCTTGGAATTTTTAATCCTGGTAATTCCCAAATAGGATTTGTGGTACAACACAAACCAACATCGGGTGTTAAAGCGGCTTCTTTATATACATTATGTGTGGTTTCTAAATAACTCATAAGTTTATTTTTAATGGATGTTTATTCTTTTTTATGCTAAAATTCAATAGGATGTCCTTGTTGATTTTCTTCTATAGTAGGTAAAATTTCTGTATTGTCCCAAATTCCTGTTACGATAGTTTTAGCGTATTCTTTGGGAAGTAAGCCATTTTGCATTAATTTACTAGTTAATTGATAATTGTAATCTAAACTTTGATAGGTATAATTAAATTGATTATTTGCATCGTCTAAAATGGCATACCAAACAGCTGGATTCCCATCATTTGCAGGCATTCCGATAACTCCTGGGTTTAACCAAAGTTTGCCTTTGTGCTCATGATAAAAAGGCAATCCACAATGTCCACCTATAATTACATCGCTTTTTGTAACGTCAAAGTTAGGTTGTTTTAGTGACCAATCTGTAGATTTAAAAATAAATTCGGATACGTTAAAATAAGAACCATGTACAATTGTTACTTTCTTTTTAGCATATTCAAAATGGAGGTTATTGGGCAATGTTTTTAGAAAATCTAAAGAATTTTCAGACAATCTGCTTTGTGCATACGGATACCAAAGTTGAGAAAAATCATCACAACGAGAACCTTCATTAAAGTCGCAACCACAATCTGCAGCATTTTCTCTTAATTGAATTTCTACATTTCCAACAATACTTTTTGCGCCCCATGATTTAAACAATTGCACGGTTTGTTCGGGTTGTGCACAGTAGCCAACAATATCACCAGTGCAAAAACAGTTTTCTGAAGCAATGTTTTCTCTTTCAGCAATTTTTTTCAATGCTTCTAAAGCTTGTAAATTACTATAAACACCACCAAAAAGTAATGCTTTTCCTGATACTTTTTCTAATTGTTCTATTTTTGGATCCATCTTGGAATAAAATATAAAATGATACAACTTAAAATTCCCCAAACATTTACCCAAAGTAAATCGGCGTATTTTCCTTTTGTAAATATGAGTGTTTCCGGGAATAAATTAAATACTAATAAAATACCAAAAACCAATCCGCAAATTACAGATAAGTAAAAACTAATTGTTGGAACTTTTACATCCCAAAAAATAAAAATAGGTGTTAAACCGATCACCATAGTTCCAGAAATGGTGGTTGCTGATAAAATTTCTGCATCAAAAAACACAGGAATTGTTCCTAAAACAGCAATTATAATCATGGCAATTCTTCCAAAAGGAAGGGACTTTCCTAAACTTAAATCGATTGATAATAATTTAGAAAAGGATGAAAATG
This sequence comes from Polaribacter marinus, assembly GCF_022662535.1. Lineage (GTDB taxonomy): Bacteria > Bacteroidota > Bacteroidia > Flavobacteriales > Flavobacteriaceae > Polaribacter > Polaribacter marinus. Next base: position 64,417 of record NZ_JAKQYM010000011.1, on the reverse strand, counting down.
CAGAATCTAATGTAGAAGCCGCAGAAGTAATCATAATAAAATTGATAACTAACAAGATTACAACTCCTAAAGCTTTTCCTACTTCTACAGCCGCTTGTCCTTGCATACCTTTAAATTGTGCATAAACACCAATAAAACTAAATAGAATAATGCAGATTGCACCAACAATACTAGCCCAAATAAAACTGTTTCTGGTTACTTTTGGAGAGCTAATAAAACCTCGATCTGTTAAAACGGGATCGTGAAAAGGGTAGCTAAAAGATTGAATAATTGCGGCAAAAAATAAGTTTAAACCTAGTTCGAAATTCCAATTACCAGAAGTAATGATTTGTTTTGAAGTAAAATCATCTACAGAAAAAATAGCAACCAAAATTATAATTAATAAAACAGAAAATAATATCATTTGAATGACATCTGTAAAAATAGAACTACTTAAACCACCTTTTAAAGCATAAGCTAAAGTTAAAAGAGTGAAAACAATTATTGAATAATAATAGGAACTACTTCCTTGTTCACCAAAATAACTGCCAATAACCATAGTGTTGCTCCATACTTCATTAAAAAGTCTAAATGCGATTAAAATAGAAAAAATAGCCATGGCATTCTTTCCGTATTTAGAAGTTAAAAATTCATGGATACTATTAAAACCTCCTTGGGTTCTAATTTTATAAATTATCATTCCTGCAACAGCAAAAGATAAGTAATAACCTGCATAAGCAACACCTCCTACAATACCATAGTCTAACCCTAAGTTAGCTGCATTTGTTATGCTTTTTGCAAAAATCCAAGAAATAATTAAACTACCAGTAAGTATTAACGTATTTGGAACTTTTTTTTTGTTGACGGCTTTAAAAAATTGATCTGTTGTTTTTGCCAACGGAGATAAAAAAAAGAGCATTAAACTAGAACAAATTATTAATAACCATTGCCATTGTGTAACACTAAAATTAGATGCTATTTTTTCTAAAAAGATAGAGTTCTCAGTCATATTTTAGTAATTGTTTTAATTGCATTAAACCGTTTGTTAAAGAAACCGTTTGTTTTTATGCAACTACTCCTTGGCAACTACTTCCTGCGCCAGCAGTACAACCGTAACAATGTTGATTAATAATAATATTTCTGTTTTGTAATAACTCTTCATTATAATCTGAAATGTGCTTTACTTTACTTGCCACTTTTAAGTTTAGCATCTGATTAAAATCACAATCATATAACCAACCATCCCAACTGATAGAAAGTGTATTTGTACACATTAGATTTTCTACAGCAGCAGGATTATAAGCGTCAACTAAAGAAACCATATAATCTTCATAATTTTCAGAAGCGATTAAATAATCTAAAAAACGACTGATAGGTAAGTTTGTAATTGCAAAAAGGCTATGAAAATCAATATCAAATTCAGTTTTTAATGCTTTTTTAAAATCATTTTCTAAAGCCATTTGATCTCCCGGTAAAAATGCTCCAGAAGGATTATAAACCAAATCTAACTTTAAGTCAGAACCTTCTAAACCATAACCAATTGCATTTAATTCTTGCAAAGCTTTGATTGATTTATCAAAAACACCATTTCCACGTTGCTTATCTGTTTTTCCACGTGTCCAATGTGGCATAGAAGAAACTACATGTACATTGTGTTTTTTAAAAAAATCGGGTAAATCGTAATATTTTTTATTCGCTCTAATAATTGTAAGGTTAGAACGGACAATAAAATCTTTTATACCAGCTTTAGAAGCTTCTTCTACAAACCATCTAAAATTAGGGTTCATTTCTGGCGCTCCACCTGTTAAATCTAAGGTATGTGCTTCTGTTTTTTTGATAACCTCCAAACATTGGTTCATGGTTTCTAATGTCATGATTTCTTTACGATCTGGCCCCGCATCTACATGGCAATGTTCACAAACTTGATTACACATATATCCTAAATTAATTTGAAGAATTTCTAATTTTTTAGGTCGAAGTGGAAGTTGATTTGTTTCTTTAATTTTTGTAGCAAAAGTGGGTAATTTCCCGTCAGCAAAAATTCCATTTGAAAGAATTTCCATTTGACGAGATGTATTTGCAATATCGTTATTTCTTGCTTTTAGCGATTTCTTCATTTAATTACGAATGTAGAATTTTGAATTACGTATTAAAGTTTATTGAAACTCATAATTTGTAACTTAAAATTCATAATTTATTTACATCTCAAGTTTATTAACCTTATTCATCATTTGAACACCATGCACTAAAGTTGCGCCACTTTTAATAGCTGCTCCCACATGAATTGCTTCCATCATTTGTTCTTTGGTAATGCCGCGTTGTAAACTGTCTTTTGTATATGCATCGATACAATAAGGACATTGTTCTGTATGTGCAACAGCTAAGGCAATTAAAGATTTTTCTCGGGCCGTTAATGCGCCCTCTTCAAATACTTTTCCGTAGTAATCAAAAAACTTATTTCCAAGCTCTTCACTCCATTCAGTTATTTTACCGAATTTCCTTAAATCGGCTGCATCATAATAGTTTTTAGACATTCTTTTTTTGTTATTTTGATTAAAAAATAAAAATACTATTTTCCGTTTAAAGTCCAGTTGTATTTTAAATAAGTAATTTCTGCATTCGGATTAATTTTGGTTTCTGAGTATGTATTTAAAAAATCGATTACAGAACCATTTTTAGTAAAATGAACGTTAAACCAATTAAATATTTCAGAAACTTGAATTTTCTTTTCAGATATTTTATTTTTAGAAGTATCGTTTACAAAATCATTCATTAGTTTGGTTAATTCTGCATCTATATTATTTTCTGTAAAAGCAATATTTGCTAATTTCGGACAAGATTTAGAGGCACAATTTACCCCCACATGAATTCTTGGGTCAAAGAAATTTTTAAATAAAATTTCGTGTTCAATATAATCTAAAGTATATGTTTTTCCTCCAACTTTTACAAAAGGTATTTTCCAAGCAGTTTTTCCTTCTTTTTTAATAACTGTAATGCTTTTTAACGGGTAATTGTCTAAGATAATTTTGATGGTATATGCATTGTATACATTAATCCAAAAAGCTTTTTGTTTGTTTGTAGACCAATATTTATTGGGTGATGTTTTTTCTAAATAAGAAATATAGCGATTGAATTGGGTGATGTCTTGTTTTAATAATTGATAATCTACAACTCCATTCTTGTCAACGTTTTTTTGTAATAAATTATTAAAAACAGATGTTTGCGCATTTATTTTTAATACTGTTAAAATGGTGATAAATAATAAAAGTGTTTTTTTCATTGATCATTGGTTTCAGGATTTTAGACGAAACCTTTTTAAAATGATTACAAAAAAAATATTAAAAATTAAGCTGTAATTTCTTCGTTAATTTTTAAGTTGAATCTTTTTTTGAATCCGTAAACAATTAGGTACAAAAAGGGTGTGTCTAATGCGGCAATGATTACTTTAAAAATGACACCACTGATTAAGAGTCCAAAGAATTTATCCCAATGAATAATATCAAAAGAACATAAGAGTACTAAAACAGTAAGTGTATCTATAAATTGAGAAGTAAAAGTAGAAAAATTATTTCGCAACCATAAGTGTTTTCCTTTGGTGAAATTTTTCCAAAAATGATACACTCTAATATCTATAAATTGCGCAAATAAATAAGCAAGCATCGATGCAAAAACGGCTAAAGGCGCTGCACCAAAAACATTTAAAAATGTATCATCTTGTACTTGAGACCAAGAGGTTGCGGGTACAACTTTTGAAATGTAAATAATTAATAGTGAAAAGAAAGATGCGAAAATTCCTGCAATTACCACCTCATTTGCTTTCTTTTTCCCATAGATTTCTGATAAAATATCTGTAATTAAAAAGGTTAAAGGATAGGGTAATAAACCAACTGAAACTTCAAATAATTTCACATCAAATAGCTCAATATGGAAAGGATACCAATAAAAAAATTTTTGAAAAATAAGGTTAGAGGTAACTAAAGACGCTATAAATAAAGCGGCTAAAATGAGATAAATTCTATCTGCAAGTTGTTTGTCTTTAGTAGTCATTTAGCGAATTTACTAAATATTCAATAAGTTTTAGAACGGAAATTGTTAATTGATAAGTTTAGCCCTGATTGAAGCATTTGTTTGAGCTCTTTTTTATTCTTTTTTGAATAAAAAAAGCGAGTGCGAAAAGCAGGAAATAGCTTCAAATAAAAATGAGTATTTTTGCCAAAAATTAAACAAATAAACAATTTTAAATGAAAGCATATATTTTTCCAGGTCAAGGAGCGCAATTTACAGGGATGGGATTAGATTTATACGAAAAATCTGCATTGGCGCAAGAATACTTTGAATTGGCAAACGATATTTTAGGGTTCTCAATTACAGATATTATGTTTGAAGGAACTGCAGAACAATTAAAAGAAACAAAGGTTACTCAACCTGCAATATTTTTACATTCTGTAATTTTAGCAAAGGTTCTAGGAGATTCTTTTCAACCAGAAATGGTAGCAGGACATTCTTTAGGAGAAATATCGGCTTTGGTTGCTAATGGTGTTTTAACTTTTGAAGACGGATTAAAATTAGTATCTAAACGTGCTTTGGCAATGCAAAAAGCATGTGAAGCTGCACCTTCTACAATGGCAGCTGTTTTAGGTTTAGATGATAAGGTAGTTGAAGAAACCTGTGCAGAAATTGATGGAATAGTAGTAGCTGCAAATTACAATTGTCCAGGTCAGTTAGTAATTTCTGGAGAAATAGAGGCTGTAAAAATAGCTTGTGAATTGTTAACTGAAAAAGGTGCAAAAAGAGCTTTATTATTACCTGTCGGAGGTGCGTTTCACTCGCCAATGATGGAGCCAGCAAGAGAAGAACTAGCTGCAGCAATTGAGGCAACAGTATTTAGTAAGCCAACTTGTCCGGTATATCAAAATGTAACTGCAAAAGCTGTTACAAATCCAGATGAAATTAAGAAAAATTTAATGATTCAATTAACAGCACCTGTAAGATGGACCCAATCTATACAAGCAATGATTGCTGATGGAGGGACTGAGTTTATTGAAGTTGGACCAGGTAAAGTATTGCAAGGTTTAATGCGTAAGATTGATAGAAGTGTTGCTGCAAGTGGAGTGAGTTTTGAGTAGATTTTATAGTTAGAATACAGAAAATAGACAAGACATAAGAAGTCCTAATTTCAAATTTGAAATTGGGACTTCTTATGTTTAGTATTAGATAAAAAAGACTTCTGCTTTTAATTAGTTACATTCAAGTCTTGTTTCTTGACTCTGAAAGCGAAGCAGTCTTGGATATTTTTAACCTAATTCTTAATTTTTTGTTGTCTTTTGTTTAATAAAATAGGCTCTCCATAACCTAGTTCTTTCATTCTTTCTAATTGTGTTTCTGCATCTCCAACAATTAGCCAAATCATCTTATTTGGATTAATATATTTGTTGGCTAACTCTTGAATACGTTCTTTTGTCATATCATTCACAATAGACTCTCTGTCTTTTACATAATCTGGACTCCATCCAAAATTACTAATGTTTTGTAACATGGATAGTTTTGCTCTAGAAGTTTCAAAAGCTCTTGCATTACTTTTAATTAAAAAACTTTTAGTAGTTTCTAAATCTTTGTCAGAAAAAGTAGCTGGGTACTCTTCTAGGATTTTTTTTACTAATTGTGCAGATTCTAAAGTAACATTGGTTCTTACACCACTAGAAATCGTAAAAGTTCCCTTTGCTTTTGTACCAGAAAATCCAGACCTAACACCATAAGTGTAGCCTTTTCCTTCTCTAAGCTCTTGTGTTAATCTAGAAGCAAAACCACCTCCGCCTAAAATATAGTTCATTACAGATGCAGCATAGAAATCACTATCTGTAGCAGCTAATGCAGGCGTACCAAATTGTAAAACAGATTGTTTTGCATTTGGAATATCATAAAAATATACAGTTGGTTTTGTTGGAGCTTCGGGGGTTTTGTATTCAGGAATTGTAACAGTTTTTGCTTTCCAGCTATTGTTTAAGTTTGTTAAAGATGCAACGAGTTTGTCTTTAGAAATATCTCCAACAACTAGCATTTTTCCTACAGAAGGAGAAATGTAATTGTTGTAATAATTTTTGATATCATCTAAAGTGATTGTTTCTACAGAGGATATGGTTCCTAATGTGTTTTTAGAGCGGATATTATTTTTTCCATAAATCAATTCGTTATAGGTATTTCTAGCTACAGAGTTTGGATTTGCTTCTTGCTGATGTAAATTAGCAATAGTTGCTTTTTTTAGTAAATCAAACTCTTTTTCATCAAACCTAGGTTCTAATAAAATTTCTTGTGCTAAAGCTAATGTTTTACTATAGTTTTTGGCTAAGGTTGTTCCGCTTAGAGTAATGCTCTCTTTGTTAGAGTATATATAAATAGAAGCACCTAATTCTTGAATAGCTTCTTCTAATTCTTTAACAGTCTTATTTTTTGTTCCTTTGTTTAATAAATTTGCAGTTAAATTGGCAACCCCTAATTTATTTAAAGATTCTAAAAGTTGTCCACCATCTATGGTTAAATTAAAACGAACTAAAGGAATTTCATTACTTTCAATTCCAAAGATTTTTAAACCATTTTCTAAGCTACTTTTATATACTTTTGGGACCGCTAAAGAAGGTGTGTTTCCATAAGGAGGTTCTATGCTTCTGTCAAAAGAAGAAGCTGTTTTTTCATAGGTTGCGGCAATTTTAGGGTCAAATTTTTCTTCGGCTCCAATTACAATTTTTTCTTCAACAATATTTGCTAATACAGAACCTTTTAAAGCTAATTCAGCACTACTTTTAGGAACAAAGCTTGTTGCAATATAATTTTTGTTTTTAATATATGTATTGTAAACACGCATTACATCTTTTGTTGTTACTGCTAATGTGTTTTTAATATCTTCTGTTGCAAAACCAGGATTTCCTAAATAAGTATTATAGGAAGCTAAGTTGGTTCCTTTTCCTAAAACGCTTGATAAACTAAGATAAAATTGTGTTTCTTGTCCTGCTTTAATTCTTTTTAAATCTTTTTCCGAAATGCCTTCTGATTCAAATTTTGCAAAACCTTTTTCTATTCCTGCTTTTACCTTGTCTAAATTTGTACCATTAAAAGCTCTAACAATTAGCTGTGTTTCTCCTGCTACTTCAGAGGTGTAATTATACATTGTTGTACTTGAGGTTACCTTTAAATCGTCAACTAAAACTTGATTTAGAGGAGCAGATTTTCCGTCTGTTAAATATTGAGCTAAAACTTCTAATGCATAGGAGTCTTTATTGTACTGTTCTACACTTGGCCAAACCATGGTGAGTTGAGGAACTCTTGCAAAATTATCTTCGTAATATAAATACTTAGTTTCTTTAACAATTCCAGGTTTTTTTTCTATGGCAGGAATTTCATCACCCTTAGGGATTTCATCAAAATATTTATGAACCCATTTAGTTGCTTGCTCAACATCAATATCTCCAGATAAAACCAAAGTAGCATTGTTTGGAACATACCATTTTTTATAAAAGTCTTTTACATCTTGTAAATTTGCACTTTGTAAATCATCTAAAGAACCAATAACTTGCCAATTGTACGGATGATCTTTTGGGTATAAATTCTTACCAATAACATATTGATTATGTCCGTAAGGTGCATTATCTATACTTTGTCTTTTTTCATTTTTAACTACTTGTTTTTCTTTTGCTAGAACAGGATCTGTAACAGTGTTTATAAAATAACCTAACTTGTCTGCTTCTGCCCAAATCATTTTTTCTAGAGCGTCTTTAGGAACCGTTTGTAAATAGTTGGTTCTGTCTCTAGAAGTAGATCCATTAGCACCTGAACCTCCAATTTTTGCACTCATTTTATCTAAGCCACCTTTTCCTAGGTTTTCAGATTCTAAAAATAGTAAATGTTCAAAAAGATGTGCAAAACCAGTTTTTCCTTCAGTTTCTCTTGCAGAACCTACATGAACCATTAACTCAACTGCAACAACTGGATCCGATTTGTCTACATGAAAAATAACGTCTAATCCGTTATCTAATTCTATTTTTTGGTAATTAATACTTAGTTCTGGAATTTTTTCTTTTGAAGAATTGTCACAGGCCAAAAAGCTTGTAATTGCTAAAAAAGCAATGTATATTTTTTTCATTTGGGTTGATTTTTAAAAAGAGAAAATTACTAAAAGGAATTGAGGAATATTGAAAAATACTGTTAAAAAAAAACTCAAACTTTATTTCGTTTGAGTTTTTTACATTTTAAGATTGTTCTTTAAAATTATTGTTTTTGTTGCCATTTCCACGCAGATCTTAAGGCATCTTCTAAGGATTTTTCTGTTTTCCAGTTCAATTCTTTGTTGGCAATAGTTGTGTCTGCATACGCAGCAGTAATATCTCCTTCTCTTCTACCAACAATTTTATAGTTTAAAGATGCGCCAGAAGTTTTTTCAAAAGCTTTTATAACTTCTAAAACAGAACTTCCTTTTCCTGTACCAATATTAAAAAATTCGAAATTTTCTTTATTATTTTTACGAATCAAACGTTGTAAAGCAGCAATGTGTGCTTTTGCTAAATCAACAACATGAATATAATCACGTACTGCAGTTCCATCTTCGGTATCGTAATCATTTCCAAAAACAGATAATTCTTTTCTTATTCCAGCTGCAGTTTGGGTTACAAAAGGAATTAAGTTCTGAGGCACACCTAAAGGGAGTTCTCCTATTTTAATACTTTCGTGTGCGCCAATAGGATTAAAATAACGCAAAGCAATGGCATTTAAATGATGAGCTTTACATGCTTCTTGAATAATTTCTTCTCCAATTTGTTTGGTATTTCCGTAGGTAGATTCGGCTTTTTTTACAGGTGCATTTTCTGTAATAGGTAGTTCATCAGCTTGTCCGTATACAGTACAAGAAGAAGAGAAAATAAAATGATCTAATTTTCGATCTCTCATTTCTTGTAAAAGATATACAAGGCTTCCAATGTTATTTTCATAGTAATCTAAAGGTTTTTGTATGCTTTCTCCAACCGCTTTAAAGGCAGCAAAATGTATAATTCCATCAACGTTATTATTTTCAAAAAAAGTGTTTACATCATTTTTAATGCGTAAATCTATTTGATGAAAATCTGGTTTTGTTCCTGTGATTTCTGTAATACTATCTAGTACACTAATTGTGGTGTTTGATAAATCATCAATAATAATAACTTCAAAACCTGCGTTTTGTAATTCTACTACTGTATGAGATCCAATAAACCCTAAGCCTCCCGTAACTAAAATCTTTTTCTTTTTCATTTTTTTTAGTTTACAAAATTTAAAATTGTTTTTGTAATGAACTCTAATTGTTCAGTATCTAATTCTGTATGCATTGGTAGCGAAATCACTGTTTTTATCAACTCATTGGTTACAGGGAAATCACTTTCTTTGTAACGAATATCTTTATATGCTTTTTGAGCATGTAATGCTACTGGGTAATAAATAGCATTAGGAATCCCTTTCTCTAGTAGATGTTTGTGTAATTCATCTCTTTTTCCATTTGTAATTTGTAGGGTGTATTGATGAAAAACATGTGTAGAAAAATCACTAATTTTTGGAGTGATAATATTTGTATTCTCTGCAAATGCATTTGAGTAATATTTTGCAGCCGTTCTTCTTGCATCACAATATGTGTCTAAAAAAGGTAGTTTTGCTTTTAGTACTCCTGCTTGTATAGAATCTAATCTAGAATTAACACCTACTACATCATGATAGTAGCGTGTATACATCCCATGATTTACAATCCCTCTAAGTATATGAGCAAGTTCATCATCATTTGTAAATATAGCACCTCCATCTCCATAGCAACCTAAATTTTTAGAAGGAAAAAAAGAGGTTGTACCTACGTTTCCAATAGTTCCAGCTTTCTTTTTTGTTCCATCTTTAAAAGTATAATCTGCACCAATAGCCTGGGCATTGTCTTCAATTACAAATAGATTGTGTTCTTTAGCAATTTCTAAAACAGCTTCTAAATTTGCGCACTGACCAAATAAATGAACAGGAACAATTGCTTTAGTTTTAGGGGTTATAGCTTTTTTTAAGGCATTTATATCTATGTTAAAAGTATCGGGTTCTACGTCAACTAAAACAGGAGTTAATTTTAGCAAACCAATTACTTCTACAGTTGCGGCAAAAGTAAAGTCTGCAGTAATAACCTCATCACCTTGTTCTAAGCCTAAGCCCATCATTGCTATTTGCAAAGCATCGGTACCGTTGGCACAAGGAATTACGTGTTTTACATCTAAATATTTCTCTAAATCAGCTTGAAATTCATGAACTAAAGGTCCGTTTATATATGATGAAGAGTTTAAAACTTCTTGTATTGATGTGTTTACTGTTTCTTTTATTTGTTGATACTGACCTTGTAGGTCTACCATTTGAATTTTTTTCATGTAATGAATTTTGATGTATCAAAAATACAAAACTAAGTTTGAATGTTTTTTAATTTATTCATAAATAATAATTCTCTTATCTTTGATGAAAATCCATTTTTTTCATGAAATATCTTAAGAAGTTTGTTAAAATTGTAATCATACTTGTTTTATTAATTGTTGTTTTTGGTTGGTTTTATTCTAAAACCTATCATCCTAATTATGATGGTGAGCTAGAAATAAAAAATTTAACGGATGAAGTAACTGTTTATTTTGATGAGGTTGGAGTACCTCATATTAACGCAACAAATCAAAAAGATGCTTATACAGCTTTGGGGTATGTACATGCGCAAGATAGGTTGTGGCAAATGGAATTGATTAGAAGGCTTGCAGCGGGAAGATTGTCTGAAATTTTTGGAAAAAAATTAATTAGAACAGACAAGTTTTTCTCTGGGTTAGGGATAGAAGAAGCGTCTGTTAAGACTATTAAAAATTTAAATAAAAATTCTGATAGGTACAAATTAGCTTTAGCATATCTTGATGGTGTAAACCAATTTATTGAAGATGGAAAAACACCAATAGAATATAGTTTAGTTGGTGTAGAGAAAGAAAAATATACAATTAAAGACATGTACAATGTGTTTGGTTATATGGCTTTTAGTTTTGCTGCGGCTCATAAAATAGATCCGCTTTTAACAGAGATAAAAGAAAAACTTGGAGCTGCTTATTTTAACGAATTGATAGGTGCTGAAAAAGAAAACTTAACACTTCTAAAAAACGAAAAGAATGCAGTAATGAAAGGGAGCTTTGCGAAAGAGATGCACAATTTGTTTGAGCAATTGCCAATTTCACCTTTTATAGGAAGTAATTCTTGGGTTATTGGTGCAGATAAAACCAAAAATGGAAAAGTGATTTTTGCAAATGATCCACATATTGGTTTTTCTCAGCCTTCAGTTTGGTACCAAGCTCATGTAAAAACTCCTGAATTTGAAATTTATGGATTCCATTTGGCATTAGTCCCTTTTCCTCTTTTAGGACATAATAAGAATTATGCCTACGGTTTAACAATGTTTGAAAATGATGATATAGATTTTTATATTGAAGAAGAAAATCCAGAAAATCCAAACCAATACAAAACTCCTAACGGATATGTAAATTATGATTTAGTTGAAAAACGTATTAAAATTAAAGGTGAAAAAGATTCTGTTTACACAATAAAAGTAAGTAAACATGGGCCAGTAATGAATGGGATTATTGATCATATAGATGATGAAAGACCTATTGCAATGCAGTGGATTTATACTAAAGTTGATAATGAAATTTTAGATGTAGCCTATCGAATTTCTCACGCAAAGAGTTTGTCAGATTTTAAAAAAGGAGCTAGTAAATTACATGCACCTGGTTTAAATATGATGTATGGTGATGCAAAAAATAATATTGCTTGGTTTGCTTCTGGAAAGTTGTACAAACACAGAGATTCTTTATATACTAAAACATATTTAAATGGTGCATCTGGCAATGATGAAATTACAGCATATTTAGATTTTGAAGAGAATCCTCAAGCTATAAATCCTACGGATGGTTATGTATATACCGCTAATAATCAACCAGATTCTATTGTGGGAGGTCTCTATCCTGGTTATTATTTAAATGAAGATAGAGCAAAAAGAATAGTACAGCTTTTAGAACCAAAAGATGATTGGACAAAAGAAGATGTTGCAGAAATGATTTATGATGTTACTTCACCAAATGCTCCAATTATTATTGCCGATTTTGTAAAATCAATTCGCAAAAACGAGTTAACTGCTAGTCAAAAAAAGGCAATTGCTTTGCTGCAAAATTGGAAAGGGAATTTTAAAAAGCAAGAAGTTGGGCCAGTAATCTACAATAGATTGGTGTATGAGTTTCAAAAAAACACATTTGCAGATGAAATGGGAGAAGCATATAATCAATTTGTAAATACACCTTTCGTAGAAAAAGTTTTGCCTGTTCAGGTAAAAAAAGAAAAATCGATTTGGTGGGATGATATTTCAACAAAAAATAAGATTGAAACTAAAGAAGAAATAATTACTAAATCCTTTTTAAAAATGTATTCTTTTCTAGTCAATCAATTAGGAGAAAATGTTGAGGATTGGAAGTGGGAAAGAGTACTTTCTGTAGAATACAAACATGCTGTAGGAGAAGTTGCTTTGTTAAGAAAATATTTTAATGTTGGACCATTCAAAACCACTGGAGGAGATCAGGTAATTAACAATCAAGTTTACGATTTAGATTCTACAGGGGTTTATAAAATCAAAGCAGGACCTTCTACAAGAAGAATTGTAGATTTTTCTGATGTTGATAATAGTTTAGGGATTTTACCAACTGGGCAGTCTGGTAATGTCTTTAGTAAACATTACAAAGATCAAGCGCAAAAATATTTAGATGGAGAGTTTGTGAAAATGAAATTAAATCAAACTGAAATAGAACAAAGTAAAAATGTATTGGTTTTAAAACCTAAAAATTAATGGCAGGCGTTCCAAATTACATCATTAGGTGTTGGAGCAATGACTGAAATTTTTTCTTTTGAAACAGGATGTATGAATGCTATTTTTCTAGCATGTAAACTGATACTTCCGTCTTTGTTGCTTCTGTCAAAACCATATTTTAAATCGCCTTTTATAGGACTTCCAATATGGGAAAGTTGAGTTCTTATTTGATGATGCCTTCCGGTTTCTAAATCAATTTCTAACAAAGAATAATTGTCTAGTTTTTTGATAACTGTATAATGAAGAGTTGCTTTTTTACTTCCTTCAATTTCTTTTTTATAGACAAAAGATTTATTTTTCTTAGTGTCTTTTTTTAAGAAATTAGTTAAAGTGTCTTTTTCTTTTTGAGGTTTATTTTTAACAATAGCCCAATAGGTTTTGTTGATGGTTTTATCACGTAACATTTTATTTAAACGCTCTAAAGCTTTAGAAGTTCTTGCAAAAATTACAATGCCAGAAGTGGGTCGGTCTAATCGATGTACGGTTCCAATAAAAACATTACCAGGTTTGTTGTATTTGTCTTTTACGTATTCTTTTACAACATCGCTTAAGGGTTTGTCTCCGGTTTTATCACCTTGTGTAATATCACCAGCTTTTTTATTGACAATAATGATGTGATTATCTTCAAATAAAACCTCTAAACTTTCTTTGGTTGATTGCATTCTGATTATTTAAAATCTTTGGCAACATCTTTATTAACACCATCAATAAAGTCTAAAAATTCTTTACGACCAAGTCCTGTAGAAGATGAGGTTAAAAAAGTCATTGGTAAAGTTTCCCAAGTGTTTAATAACTTCTTTTTGTAAGATGTAATTTGCTTGTTCAATTTAGAACTTCCCAATTTATCTGCTTTGGTAAAAACAATACAAAAAGGAATTTGGTTTTCACCTAAAAACTGCATAAACTCTAAGTCAATTTTTTGAGGATCGTGTCTTGAATCAATTAAAACAAAGGTACAAACAAGCTGCTCTCTTTCTTTAAAATAGTTTTCTATAAAGTATTGAAAAATAGTTCTTTTCTTTTTCGAAATTTGTGCATAACCATAACCAGGTAAATCTACCAAAAACCATTCGTTATTTATTTTAAAATGATTAATTAGTTGTGTTTTTCCTGGTTTTCCAGAGATTTTTGCCAAATCTTTGCGCTCCATTAACATGTTGATTAATGATGATTTACCAACGTTAGAACGTCCAATAAAAGCATATTCTGGAAGTCTGTCTTTTGGAGCTTTGGTAACATTACTGTTACTCATTATAAACTCAGCAGCTTTAATTTTCATTGTAATAAATTCAATTTTTTTAAATTCTCAGTTAAGAGAATTATATCTTTTTAGAGATAAACCAGTCTAGAAGAATTTTATTAAATTCTTCTGGTTTTTCCATCATTGCAGCATGCCCACATTTATCAATCCAAAATAAATCAGAATTTGGTAACAATCTATTAAAATCTTCTGCTACTTCTGGAGGTGTAACAGTGTCTTGTTTTCCCCAAATTAAACAAGTAGGTTGCTTCATTTCTGGTAAATCTTTTGCCATGTTATGTCTAATGGCACTTTTAGCTATAGATAAAGTTCTAATAACAGCACTTCTATCGTTTACAATTTTAAAGACATCGTCTACCATTTCTTTTGTTCCAATTTCTGGATCGTAAAAAACAGCTCTGGTTTTTTCTTTAATGTATTCGTAATTTCCTCTCTTAGGGAAACTATCTCCCATAGCTTTTTCGTACAAACCAGAACTTCCGGTTAATACCAATGCACCCACTTTTTCTGGATAATGTTTTGTAAAATATAAACCAATATGTCCTCCAAGCGAATTTCCTAAAAGGATTACATTTTCTAATTTTTTGTGTTCAATAAAATCGTACAAAAATTTAGCCATGTTTTTAACATTGGTCTTTAATAAGGGTAGAGAGTATAAAGGCAATTCTGGAATTAAAACTTTATAGCCATTGTTAGAAAAATGATTAAAAGTAGCGTCAAAATTACTTAAAGCTCCCATTAACCCATGTAAAACAATGATTGAAGATCCTTCTCCTGCTTCTGCATATGTAAATTTTCCTTCTGTAATTAACTTGTCAGTCATTGATTATTTTTCATTTCACTTAAACGCAAATGTAATTCTTTTTTATAACATAGTTATTCTTTTAAAAAACTAGATTTCTATCTTCTTAACAATGAGAAAACTCGCTTTATTAAAAGGAAAGCTGAGTTTTTATTAACAATGTGGTAAAAAGTGGTAAAAAGTGGTAAATTTTGTATATTTTTGATATCTATAAAATTGTTTTCTAAGTGGTAAACCTAATTGGTACATACGAGTGTAAAGCAGATGCTAAAGGAAGGTTGATGTTTTCATCGGCGTTTAAAAAGCAGCTGTCTTCTGTATTGCAAGAAGGTTTTGTTGTAAAAAGAGCTGTTTTTCAGCCTTGTTTAGAATTGTATCCAATGAAAGAATGGAGCTTAATGATGGAGAAAATCAACAAGTTAAACAGATTTGTAAAAAAGAATAATGATTTTATAAGAAGGTTTACTGCGGGTGTAAAAATAGTAGAATTAGATGCTTCTGGAAGAATTTTAATTCCGAAAGATTTATGTGATTTTGCAGGAATACAAAAGCAGGTTGTTATGTCATCATCAGTAAATATTATTGAGATTTGGGATAAAAATAAGTACGAAAAAGCAATTGATGATGCAGCGATTGATTTTGCAGATTTGGCTGAAGAAGTAATGGGTAACACAGAAGTAGATGAATTATCATAGTCCAGTTTTATTACAAGAAAGTGTAGATGCATTAGATGTCAAAGAAGATGGTGTTTATGTAGATGTAACTTTTGGCGGCGGAGGTCATTCGAGAGAAATCTTGAAAAGATTGGGTGAAAACGGAAAATTGTTTGGTTTTGATCAAGATCCAGATGCTTTAGAGAATGTTATAGATGATGAACGTTTTGTTTTAATACCGGAAAACTTTCGTTTTATTTCTAGGTTTTTAAGATTTCATAGGGTTAAAAAAGTTGATGGAATTTTAGCTGATTTAGGTGTGTCATCTCATCAGTTTGATGAAGCTGAAAGAGGTTTTTCTATTCGATTTGATGGTGATTTAGATATGAGAATGAATCAAAAATCGAAAGTTTCTGCAAAAGAAATTGTTAATAATTATTCGGAAGAAAAATTGGCTGAAATATTGTTTTTATATGGTGAGTTAAGAAATTCTAGAAATATAGCGAAAACAATTGTTGAGTCTAGGGAGAATGAAAAAATAGAAACAAGCTTTCAATTAAGAGAATTGTTGCAAAAATACTTGCCAAAAGCAAAAGAACATAAAATTTTGGCGCAGATATTTCAGGCAATAAGAATAGAAGTAAACGAAGAGCTAGATGTTTTAAGAGAGTTTTTGGAACAAGTTCCTAATCTGTTAAAAGAAGACGGTCGATTAAGTGTAATCTCTTACCATTCGTTAGAAGATAGGTTGGTGAAAAGATTTATAAGAACAGGTTTGTTTCGTGGTGAGCCAGAAAAGGATGTATTTGGAAATAGTGATGTGCCTTTACAAAAAGTTGGAAAGTTGATTGTGCCAAATTCGCAAGAAATTAAAACAAACAATAGAGCGCGTAGTGCTAAATTAAGAATCGCAGAATTAAAATCACCAAAAAAGTAAAAGCACAACAATGTCTAAAGTAAAAAAAGGAGTTTATAGTTTTCTAAGAGGAAGTTTCCTTACAGATGATGAATCTGCTTTTAAAAACTGGCGGATAATAATTTTTGTAGTTGCACTTTTACTGATTATGATTTCCAGTGCACATAGTGCTGATAAGAAAGTAATAAAAATATCAGAGTTAAATAAAAAGAAAAGAGAGTTAAGAGCAGAATATGTAGATACAGGTACTATTTTAATGAGAATGAAAATGGAATCGAATATCAGAGAACAAGCAAAAACTAGAGGATTACAACCATCAGAGATCCCTCCAAAAAAAATAAAAGTAACTATTAAAGATTAAAACAATTGGCAACTCAGAAAAAAAGCATACTTACAAAATTCTACTTGGTAGCTGCTTTTATGACGCTTTTTTTGCTGGCTATAATTGTAAGGGTTGTAAATATTCAATACTATCAAGGAGAAAAATACAGAAAACTTTCTACGGAGTTAACAATTAAACACGACACAGTTTACGCCAATAAAGGCAATGTGTATGCTGCAGATGGAAATTTGTTGGCAACATCAATGTCTAAGTTTACGATTAGAATGGATGTTGTTGCAGTTGATGATAAAGTTTTTGAAAAAAATATCGCAGGTTTATCTAAAGAACTTTCTAAAATGTTAGGAAATTCTCCTGAGTATTATCAGCGAAAATTAAGATCGGCAAAAAAGCGAAGAAACAGGTATTTGTTAATAGCAAGAAACATTGGTTATAATGATTATCTAAAAATGAAAAAATTTCCAATTTTTAAATTGGGAGTTTATGGTGGTGGATTTATTGCTGAACATAAAACAGTGCGTGCTCATCCTATTGGTAAAATTGCAGAACGTACTATTGGTTATGACGATTTTAGAGGTGAAGCTGGTATAGAGGGTGCTTTTGCAGATTATATGCAAGGTGAAAATGGTTTGCGTTGGAAACAAAAAATAGCAAAAAATCAATGGAAACCTATTAATGATGTTAATGAAAAAGAGCCAATTGATGGTCATGATATTATTACAACGATAGATGTAAATATTCAAGATATAACACATCATGCATTGTTAAGTCAGTTAGAGTATTTTGAAGCCGATCATGGTTGTGCAGTTGTTATGGAAACGGCTACGGGAGAAATTAAAGCAATTTCTAATTTAGGAAGAACTTCTAAAGGAAAATATTACGAGAAAAGGAATTATGCGGTTTGGGAAAGTCATGAACCCGGTTCTACATTTAAACTAGCAAGTTTAATGATTGCTTTAGATGATAAAGTTGTGGATACATCAACTGTAATTGATACAGAAAAAGGAAAGATATTCATACATAATAGAAAAATTGAAGATTCTCATAGAGGTGGTTTTGGTGAAATTTCTGTGGCTAGGGTTTTTGAAGTATCATCCAATGTAGGAATTGTAAAAATGATTAAAAAGCATTACGACAATAATCCTCAAAAATATTATGATAAGATAGAAGAATATGGTTTTACAAAGCCAATAGGGTTTTCTATTAAAGGAGAAGGGGTTCCTTATGTACCAAATCCAAAAGACAAAAAAAGATGGAACAAAATATCTTTAGAGTGGATGTCTTGGGGATATGGAATTTCAATAACGCCAATGCAAACTTTAATGTTTTACAATGCTGTTGCCAATAACGGGGTAATGGTTAAACCAAGATTTATAAAAGAATTAAGAAGACAGGAAAAAGTAGAAAAAGTTTTCAAAACAGAGGTTGTGAACCCTAAAATAGCATCAGAAGAAACGCTGTTAAAACTAAGAAAAGTGATGGAAAATGTAGTTGTTAAGGGAACTGCAGAGAATATATATTCGCCTAATTTTTCTATGGCGGGTAAAACAGGAACTGCTAAAAAATACATTCCAAGACATAAAAATGAAAAAGGAGAAACGATTGCTGGGCATTATTCTACAAAACATTATGTGGCATCGTTTGCAGGGTTTTTTCCAGCGGATAATCCTAAATATTCATGCATAGTTGTAATTCATGATCCAAAGAAAGAAAAAGGATATTATGGGGCAACGGTTGCAGGACCTGTGTTTAAAGAAATTGCGCAGAAAATTTATACGACTACTCCAATAGATTACCAATCTGTAGATGATAAAACACAATTTGCATCTATAGATAATGAATATTCAAAATACGATCAGCAATTAAATAAAAGTTATACAAAAGTTCCAAATGTTACAGGAATGTCTAGTATGGATGCTCTCTCGTTGTTAGAAAATATTGGGTTAAAAGTGAAAATCTCTGGTATTGGTAGGGTAAAATCTCAATCCATAAAAAAAGGAGAAAAACTAAAAAAAGGAGAAACAATTATTTTAAATCTATCCTAAACTGAAAAAATTAAAAGACATATTATATCAGGTTTCTATACGTCAAGTTTTTGGTAATACAAATATTGATGTGAATCAACTTGTTTTCGATTCAAGAAAAATTGAAAAGAAGGATGTTTTTGTGGCTCAAAAAGGAGTCTCTGTTGATGGTCATTTATATATAGAGAAGGCTGTTTCTTTAGGTGCTATTGCTATTATTTGTGAAGATCTTCCGTTAAATAAAAAAGAAGGAATTACTTATGTTCAGGTTGCTGATGCAAATGTTGCCTTGGCAATTATGGCTTCTAACTTCTATGAAAATCCATCTAAAAAAATACAGTTAATAGGTGTTACAGGCACAAACGGAAAAACAACGATTGCATCACTGTTGTATCAATTATTTAAAAAAGCAGGTTATCAGGTAGGCTTGCTTTCAACTGTAAAAATTGTAGTTGATGAAACCGAATTTAAGGCAACGCATACAACACCAGATTCTGTAACAATCAATTTGTATTTAGATAAAATGATTGATGCAGGTGTAGATTTTTGTTTTATGGAAGTGAGTTCTCACGGAATTCATCAAAAAAGAACAGAAGGCTTAACATTTGCAGGAGGAATTTTTACCAACCTATCTCATGATCATTTAGATTATCATAAAACATTTGCCGAATATAGAAATATTAAAAAATCATTTTTTGATGCTTTACCAAAATCTGCTTTTGCATTAACAAATATTGATGATAAGAATGGTGACTTTATGTTGCAAAACACGAAGGCTAAAAAGAAAACCTATGCTTTAAAAACATTGGCAGATTTTAAAGTAAAAATTTTAGAGAAACAACTATCAGGAACATTGATAAATGTTGATGGAACAGAAGTTTGGACAAAACTAATAGGTGTTTTTAATATTTACAATCTAACGGCAATTATTGCTACGGCAGAATTATTAGGCTTAGAAAAACTAGAAATTTTAACAATTGTTAGTCAATTAGAAAGTGTTAGTGGTCGGTTTCAATACGTGATTTCTGAAGATGGTATTACAGCAATTGTAGATTATGCACATACACCAGATGCATTAAAAAATGTATTAGAAACAATAAATGATATTAGAACAGGAAACGAAAATGTAATTACAGTTGTAGGGTGTGGAGGTGATAGAGATAAGACTAAAAGACCAAAAATGGCTCAGATTGCTTCACAATTAAGTAATCAAGTAATTTTTACATCTGACAATCCAAGAACAGAAAATCCTCAAACGATTTTAGACGAAATGGAAGTAGGCGTTTCTCCAGAAAATTACAAGAAAACGTTAACGGTTTTAGATAGGAAACAGGCTATTAAAACAGCATGTAAGTTTTCTAAAACTGCAGATATTATTCTTATTGCAGGAAAAGGGCATGAAAATTACCAAGAAATAAATGGAGTTCGCTCTCATTTTGATGATTTAGAAGAAGTAATGAATTGTTTTAATCAACTAAAAAAGAACTAGAATGCTGTATTATTTATTTCAATATTTAGAAAGTCAAACGCATTTTCCTGGAGCTGGATTGTTTCAGTTTATCACATTTAGAGCTGCTGCCGCATTTATTTTGTCATTATTGATTTCAACAATTTATGGTAAAAGAATTATCGATTTTTTAAGAAAACAACAAGTTGGTGAAACGGTAAGAGATTTAGGCTTAGACGGACAAAAACAAAA
This sequence comes from Polaribacter marinus, assembly GCF_022662535.1. Classification (GTDB taxonomy): domain Bacteria; phylum Bacteroidota; class Bacteroidia; order Flavobacteriales; family Flavobacteriaceae; genus Polaribacter; species Polaribacter marinus. The sequence goes on along the minus strand of NZ_JAKQYM010000011.1, from coordinate 43,830 downwards.
GTCAGGAACCCCAACAATGGGTGGACTCATCATTATTTTTGCAACCTTAATTCCAGTTTTGTTATTAGCAAAATTAGATAATATTTATGTAATTATTTTGATCATCACTACGGTTTGGATGGGGTTAATAGGTTTTTTAGATGATTATATAAAAGTTTTCAAAAAAGACAAAGGTGGTTTAAGCGGTAAGTTTAAGGTATTGGGTCAGATTGGTTTAGGGATTATTGTAGGCTCAATGTTATATTTTAATGATGGAGTGACCATAAAAGAACAATTACCTAGCAATCAGCAAATTGTTAATGAAAGCGGAAAAAAAATGGTTTTTGGTGATGCTCATAAGTCTACAAAAACTACAGTTCCTTTTTTTAAAAATAACGAATTAGATTATTCTAAAGCTTTAAGTTTCTTGGGTGATGGCTATGAAAAATATGGTTGGATTGTTTTCATTTTCATTGTTGTTTTTATAGTAACGGGAATTTCTAATGGGGCAAACCTAACAGATGGAATCGATGGTTTAGCAGCGGGTTCCTCTGCAATTATGGTGATAACACTTGCTATGTTTGCTTGGGTTTCTGGAAATATTGTTTTTGCAGATTATTTAGATGTAATGTATATCCCAAATTCTGGAGAAATGACTGTTTTTATTCTTGCCTTTGCAGGAGCCTTAATTGGTTTTCTTTGGTATAATACTTTCCCTGCTCAAGTTTTTATGGGGGATACAGGAAGTTTAACAATCGGAGGAATTATAGCAGTTATTGCAATTGCTGTTAGAAAAGAATTATTGTTACCAGTTTTAGCAGGGATTTTTGTAATAGAAAACTTATCAGTTATCATGCAAGTTTCTTGGTTTAAATATACCAGAAAAAGATTTGGTGAAGGAAGAAGAATATTTAAAATGTCGCCTTTACACCATCATTATCAGAAGTTAAATTATCATGAAAGTAAGATTGTTGTTCGCTTTTGGATTGTTGGAATTTTGCTAGCGGTATTTACAATTGTTACCTTGAAATTAAGATAAATGAAAAGATTGGTCATTCTTGGTGGAGGAGAGAGCGGTGTAGGAACAGCTATTTTAGGTAAGAAAAAAGGGTATGACATCTTTGTTTCTGACAAAGGAAAAATAGCTAAAAAGTATAAAGAAGTTCTTTTAAATAATAAAATTGAATTTGAGGAAAACAATCATACAGAAAGCAAAATTTTAAATGCAGATGTAGTCATGAAATCTCCTGGAATTCCAGATAAAGTTGACTTAATTCAAAAATTGAAAAAAAACTCAATTTCTGTTATTTCAGAAATCGAATTTGCAGCTCAATTTACAGACGCAACTATTGTTGGAATTACTGGCTCAAATGGAAAGACAACAACAACATTATTAACGTATCATATTTTAAAGAATGCCAATTTTAATGTTGGAGTTGCAGGAAATATTGGAGATAGTTTTGCGCAACAAGTGGCAGAACAAGATTTTGATAACTATGTTTTAGAATTAAGTAGTTTTCAACTAGACGGGATTCAAGATTTTGCTCCACATATTGCTGTAATTACCAATATTACGCCAGATCATTTAGATAGATACGAGTATGATTTTAATAATTATATAGCATCAAAATTTAGAATAACAAAAAATCAAAAAACAACCGATTATTTAATTTATGATGCGGATGATGAAGCTATCAATAATTGGTTAAAAAAGAATAAAACAAAAGCAAAATTAATTCCATTTTCTATTGAAAGAGAATTAGAATTTGGTGCTTTTATTAGAAAAAACAACATAATAATCAACATTAATAAAGATATATTTAATATGCCACTATCAACTTTAACAATAAAAGGAAAGCACAATACTAAAAATGCAATGGCAGCAACCATGACTGCACAATTATTAAAAGCTAGAAGGCAAGTTATAAAAGAAAGCTTAGAAGATTTTGAAGGAGCAGAACACCGATTAGAACAGGTGGCTAAAGTTAAGGGAGTTGAGTATATCAACGATTCTAAGGCAACAAATATAAATGCTACTTTTTATGCTTTAGAATGCATGGATAAAACTACTGTATGGATTGTTGGTGGTGTAGATAAAGGAAATGATTATAATGATTTACTTCCTTTGGTAAGAGAAAAAGTAAAAGCAATTGTTTGCTTAGGTGTTGATAATGAAAAAATTAAAAACACTTTTGGCAATGTGGTTGATATTATTGTCGAAACGGTTGGAGCTGAAGAAGCCGTTAAAGTTTCTCATAAATTGGCAGAAAGAGGTGAAACTGTTTTGCTTTCACCTGCTTGTGCAAGTTTCGATTTGTTTAAGAATTATGAAGACAGAGGAATTCAATTTAAGAATGCGGTGAAAAATCTATAAAAAACATCTCATTACAGCCTTTCTAAAATTGAAATAATTAACAGGTTATAGAGATGAGTAAAAAAATAAGATAAATAAAAATAAGGGTAAAAGAGAAAATACAATAGTGTGTTCCCTTCTTTGGAAGAAATTAGAATAGAATAATGAAAACCATTTTTCAACATATAAAAGGAGATAAAACCATTTGGGCAATTGTTGCTGTTTTGGCTATATTTTCATTTATGCCTGTGTATAGTGCAAGTACAAATTTGGTGTATGTTGTGGGTGCAGGATCTACTTTAGGGTATTTAGTTAAGCACATGGTTTTATTAATAATGGGCTTTGCAATAATTTATGGAGTTCATAAAGTTCCATACAGGTATTTTTCTGGAGGTTCTGTATTGATGTTACCTGTAGTTATTATTTTATTGGTTGTTACATTAGCACAAGGAACCACAATAGGCGGCGCAAATGCTAGTAGATGGATTCGTTTTGCAGGTATTGGTTTTCAAACATCTACTTTGGCAGGTTTGGTGTTAATGGTATATGTGGCAAGGTATTTAGCAAAAAATAAAGAAAAGAAAATTAATTTTAAAGAGAGTTTGTTACAACTTTGGTTACCGGTTGGAGCTGTTTTAATACTAATTTTACCTGCAAATTTTTCTACCACGGCCATTATCTTTTCAATGATTTTATTACTTGTTTTTATTGGAGGTTATCCATTAAAATATATTGGTTTTATAATTGGGGCAGGAATTGTTGGATTGGCATTTTTTGTATTAGTAGCAAAAGCTTTTCCAGATGCAATGCCAAATAGAGTTCAAACTTGGCAAAATAGAATTGAGAGCTTTTCTGGTGATGGAGCTAAAGAAGCGTATCAAGTTGAAAAAGCCAAAATAGCCATTGCAACAGGCCGAACGGTAGGTCTTGGTCCAGGAAAAAGCGTGCAAAAAAACTTTTTACCACAATCTTCATCAGATTTTATTTTTGCAATTATTATAGAAGAATATGGTTTGTTAGGAGCCGTTATAATTATATCAATATATTTTTTATTACTGTTCAGAATTTTTGTTGTTATTAAAAAAACAACTACAATTTTTGGTACGTTATTAGTACTTGGTGTTGGTTTTCCAATTATTTTTCAAGCTACAATAAATATGGCAGTTGCTACAAATTTGTTTCCTGTTACCGGGCAAACGTTGCCCTTAATAAGTAGCGGAGGAACTTCTATTTGGATGACCTGTTTTGCGTTGGGGATGATTTTAAGTGTAAGTGCATCAAAACAAGAAACCGAAGAAGATATTTTAGATGATAACCCTTTAGATATTTTGCATGAAACAATCGATTAACATACTAATTTCTGGAGGAGGAACAGGTGGACACATCTATCCAGCAATTGCAATTGCAAACGAATTAAAGCTGCGTTTTCCAGATGCAAATTTTTTGTTTGTGGGAGCTAAAGATAAAATGGAAATGGAAAAAGTTCCACAAGCAGGATATCAAATTAAAGGTTTGTGGATTTCTGGTATTCAAAGAAAACTTACGATAACTAATTTATTATTTCCTTTTAAACTGATTAGTAGTTTATGGAATGCCTCAAAAATTATTAGAAAGTTTAAACCAAATGTAGCAATTGGAACAGGTGGTTTTGCAAGTGGACCAACTTTAATGATGGCAAATCGAAAAGGAATTCCAACATTAATACAAGAGCAGAATTCTTTTCCGGGAATCACTAATAAACTGTTAAGTAAAAAAGCAAATAGAATTTGTGTTGCTTACGATCATTTAGAGCGTTTTTTTCCTATTGATAAAATTGTGAAAACAGGAAACCCTGTTCGCCAAGATTTGTTGTCTATTCATTCTAAAACAAAAGAAGGAAAAACTTTTTTTAAATTAGATAGTGAAAAGAAAACGGTCTTAATTTTAGGAGGAAGCTTAGGGGCAAGAAGGATTAATCAATTGATAGAAAGTAATTTAGAGTTTTTTAAGAGTCAAGAAATTCAAATTATTTGGCAATGTGGTAAATTATATTTTGATGAGTATAAAGAATATGATGCGCTAAAATATGTGCAAGTGCATCAATTTATAAATAGAATGGATTTTGCATATGCTGCTTCTGATATTGTAATTTCTAGAGCAGGTGCAAGTTCGGTTTCGGAGTTGTGTATTGTTGGAAAACCAGTGGTGTTTATTCCGTCACCAAATGTGGCAGAAGATCATCAAACAAAAAATGCTAAATCTATTGCAGACAAACACGCTGCTATTTTGTTGAAAGAAAGTGAATTGGATACGTTTCCTATTGTTTTTGAAACATTGATAAAAGATGAAGGGAAACGACAAAATTTATCAGAAAATATAAAAGAATTAGCCTTGCCAAGTGCAACAACAGATATTGTAAATGAAATTGAAAAGTTATTAAAGGGGTGAAATTAAAGAGTATACATAACGTTTATTTTGTCGGAATAGGAGGCATCGGTATGAGTGCTATTGCGCGTTATTTTGTTGTAAATAAAAAACAGGTAGCGGGTTATGATAAAACGGCAACTTTACTCACTAAAGAGCTAGAGAAAATGGGAGCAAAAATTCATTATGAAGATGCTGTAAAAGAAATTCCTTTGCCTTTTTTAAATAACGAAAAGACTTTAGTTGTATATACACCCGCAATTCCTAAGAACCATGCAGAATTAAATTACTTTATAGAAAATGGTTTTACAGTTCTAAAAAGATCCGAAGTTTTAGGTAAAATTACAGAAAACACTTTTTGTTTGGCTGTTGCAGGTACGCATGGAAAAACCACTACTTCTTCTATTTTAGGACATATAATGCAAGAAGAAAATGCAACGTCATTTTTAGGAGGTATTGCAGAAAATTACAATTCGAATTTAATTTTAGGTGAAGACAAAATTAGCGTTGTAGAAGCAGATGAATTTGATAGATCTTTTTTAAAATTAGCACCCAATATTGCATGTGTAACTTCTATGGATGCAGATCATTTAGATATTTATGGAGATTCTGAAAGTTTAACAGAATCGTTTGTAGAATTTGCGCAAAAAGTTTCAGACACTTTAATTGTTGCAAAAGGCTTGCCTTTAAAAGGCTTAACCTACGCTGTAAATGAAGAGGCAGATTACAAAGCATTTAATTTAAAAATTGAAAGTGGAAAATATGTTTTTGATGTGCAAACTCCATCAACAACAATAAAAAATATAGAATTCCATTTACCAGGAAAACATAATGTTATGAATGCTTTAGCGGCTTTAGCAATGGCAGATGTTTATGGAATTTCTTTAGAGAAAATAAAAGAAAGTTTGGCTTCTTTTAAGGGAGTGAAACGAAGATTTTCATATAAAATTAAAACAGATGATTTTGTTTTAATTGATGATTACGCACATCATCCAACAGAAATAAATGCTGTAGAAAATTCGGTTAGAGAAATGTATCCTAATGAAAAAGTATTAGTAGTTTTTCAGCCACATTTATTTTCTAGAACAAAAGATTTTATTGATGATTTTGCTGCTGCTTTATCAAAATTTGATGAAGTTATCTTGTTAGATATTTATCCCGCAAGAGAATTACCTATTGAAGGGGTAAATTCAGAGTGGCTGTTGAGTAAGATTAATAGTAAGCAGAAAAAAATGTCTAAAAAAAATAATTTACTAAAAGATATTAATAATTCATCTGCAAAAGTGGTTACCATGTTGGGGGCTGGAGACATTGGTGTTATGATAGAAGAGGTTACAAAACATTTTTTAAATACCCGTAAAAATGAGATTTAAGAGGATTTTAAAATACCTGTTATTTGTAGTGTTAACAATAAGTTTAGGCTTTTTGTATGGTTTTTCTTCTAAAAGAAATTTTAATAAGAAAGTTACAAATATTGTTGTGGAATTTGAGGCAGGTGACAATAATTTTTTATCACATTCTATGGTTAATAAATTGTTAATACAAAATAATGAAACCATACAAAACCAAGCAAAATCTGTGATAAATTTATACGGTTTAGAGAATAATGTTTTAAAAAACCCTTATGTAGAAAAAGCTTCGGTTTTTTTAACGGTTGATGGGACTGTAAAAGCGATTGTAAAACAGCGCACACCAATAGCAAGAATTCTAAATGAAAAAGGTTCTTATTATATTGATAAACAAGGAGTAAAGGTTCCTTTGTCTGATAATCATTCAGCAAGAGTTTTGTTGGTTTTTGGAATAAATAATGACAAAGAAATCAACCAAATTAAACCATTAATTTCTGCTATTTTACAAGATGATTTTCTTAAAAAAGAAATTGTTAGTGTGCAGAAATTTGGAGAGGATGAGTATCAATTTTCCGTGAGAAGTGGAGGTTATAAAATTAATTTCGGAAAATTAACAGAGCTTGATATAAAATTTAAGAAGTTAAAAGCGTTTTATAACAAAACATTTGAAGATAAAACGATTCAGAATTATAAAACGATTAATTTAAAATATCACAACCAAGTTGTGTGCGCAAAATAAATCAAAATGGAAAACAATAAAATAGCAATTGGTTTAGATATTGGTACAACCAAAATCGCTGCAATGATTGGTCGTAAGAACGAATATGGCAAGATTGAGGTGATTGGTATTGGTAAGGCAAAAAGCTTAGGAGTTAAACGAGGTGTTGTTAGCAATATTACACAAACCATACAATCGATTCAGCAAGCAGTAGAGGAAGCAGAAAGTATTTCTGGTGAGAAAATTGAAAATGTAGTCGTAGGTATTGCTGGTCAACATATTAGAAGTTTACACCATAGTGATTATATCACAAGAAATAACGCAGATGAAGTAATTGATGAAGTAGATATAGAGAATCTTGTAAACCAAGTTCATAAATTAGTGATGCTACCTGGAGAAGAAATTATTCATGTATTGCCACAAGAGTACAAAGTAGATTCTCAAGCAGATATTAAAGAACCAATTGGAATGTATGGTGGACGCCTAGAAGCAAATTTTCACGTAGTTGTTGGGCAAGTCTCTTCAATTAGAAATATTGGACGCTGTGTAAAAAGTGCTGGATTAGGATTAAGTGATATTACATTAGAACCCTTAGCATCTGCGGCTGCAGTATTAAGTCAAGAAGAAAAAGAAGCAGGAGTTGCATTAATTGATATAGGAGGTGGTACTACCGATTTAGCAATCTTTAAAGATGGAATAATTAGACACACTGCTGTCATTCCTTTTGGTGGAAATGTAATTACAGATGATATCAAAGAAGGTTGTTCAATTATAGAAAAACAAGCAGAGTTATTAAAAATAAAATTTGGTTCTGCATGGCCAGGAGAAAATAAAGAAACTGAAATTGTTTCTATACCAGGATTAAGAGGAAGAGAACCTAAAGAAATTACATTAAAAAATTTATCAAAAATTATACATGCAAGAGTTCAAGAAATTATAGAGCAAGTATATTTAGAAATAAAAAATTACGGACATGAAACTGCAAAAGGAAAATTAATTGCAGGAATTGTTCTTACAGGTGGTGGTGCACAATTAAAACATTTACGTCAATTGGTAGAATACATAACAGGTATGGATGCTAGAATTGGATATCCAAACGAACATTTGGCGGGAGATTCTGATGAAATATTATCGAGCCCTGCTTTTGCTACTACTGTTGGTTTATTAATGGAAGGTTTGGATAAGCAATGCATTGAAGAAAAAATTGAAGAAGAATTTATTGATGATTCTAAGAGTGTAGAAGTAGAAGAAGAACCAATTGTTGTAGAAAAATCAAAACCAAAAAAGAAATCGTTTTTCGAAAAATTTGTAGAAGGATTAAAAGATTTTTTAGACAACGCAGAATAAGAGAAAAAGAATAAACAAATTATAAAAATAAACAATAGATACGTTATTATGAGCGCAGAATTCGATAACATTTCATTTGACATGCCTAAAACACAATCTAATACCATAAAAGTAATTGGTGTTGGGGGTGGAGGTAGCAATGCAGTAAATCATATGTTTAAACAACATATAAAAGGAGTAGATTTTGTAATCTGTAATACAGATGCACAAGCTTTAGAAAATAGTCCAATCCCTAATAAAATTCAACTAGGAGCAAATTTAACTTCCGGTTTAGGTGCAGGTGCAAATCCAGAAATAGGAGCCAAAGCAGCTAAAGAGAGTTTGCAAGAAATCCAGCAAATGTTAAATACTCAAACAAAAATGGTATTTATTACAGCTGGTATGGGGGGAGGAACAGGAACTGGTGCAGCACCAATTATTGCAAAAATTGCAAAAGATATGGACATTTTAACTGTGGGTATTGTAACAATGCCCTTTCAGTTTGAAGGTAGAATGCGCTCAAAACAAGCTCAATTAGGAATCGACCAACTGCGTCAAAATGTTGATTCTTTAATTGTTATCAATAATAATAAATTACGTGAAGTATATGGAAACCTTGGCTTTAAAGCAGGTTTTTCTAAAGCTGACGAAGTTTTATCTACTGCATCTAAAGGTATTGCAGAGGTAATTACACATCATTATAAACAGAATATAGATTTACATGATGCTAAAACAGTACTTTCTAATAGTGGAACTGCTATTATGGGATCTGCAAAAGAAGAAGGTACAAACAGAGCTAAAAATGCTATCGTAAAAGCATTAGACTCTCCTTTGTTAAACGATAATAAAATTACAGGAGCTAAAAATGTTTTGTTGCTAATTGTATCAGGATCTAACGAAGTTACATTAGATGAAATCGGAGAAATTAACGATTATATTCAAGATGAAGCTGGTTACGATGCAAATATTATTATGGGAATTGGTGAAGATGAAAATCTAGGCGATGCAATTTCTGTAACGATTGTGGCTACAGGATTTGCGGCAGATCAACAAAGTACAATCACCAATACAGAAGTAAAAAAAATTGTACATACTCTAGAAGATGAACAAAAGGCAACTTATGATTTTTCTGATAAAACAATTACCAAGGCTCCAACATTAAATCAACCTATAAATCCCGTTGAACAAAAAATTGTACATACACTAGAAGAAGAAGTTGAAGAGAAGTTGCCTAAAATGGATTTAATTCAAACTTCTGATTTAATTGCAAATATGCCTGTAACTTATGATGAAATTCATTTAGAAACAATTGCTGAAGATGATTTTATTATAACAGATATAACTCCTGTTAAAGAAGAAATAAAAGAAGAACCACAACAATTACAAGCAGATTTGTTATTTGATTTACCTTTAAATTCTTATACAGAAGTAAAAGCTGATGAAGAAATTAAATTCAATTTAAATGAAGAAAAGAATGTAAATGAAATAGAAGTGTTTGGTGCTGAAGAGATTGTTTTTGAAAAGAAAGAAGTAGAAACTCGTTATGTATTAGAAGATTTTGATGCAAAACCTACTATTGGTAAAAGTTCTCATATTGTTGAAAATAAAACAACTATAGAAGAGGAAGAAATAACATTTGAGTTAAAAACAGCTTCTCTACAATCTGAAATTAATAAAATTGAAATGACAAGTGAAGAAATCACTCCTTTAGACTTAACCATTAGTGAAGTTAGAAAAACAACGAAAGATAGACGTAATAAAATGAAAGCTTTTAATTACAAGTTTAACGATCAGTTGAGTAAGAATGTAGATGAGATTTCCAGTCAACCTGCATATAAAAGACAAGGGATAGATTTAAATTTAGATGCTCCAATAAGCAATTCTAAAACGGCAATTCAAAAAGATGAAGATAAGATCGATTTTAAATCTAATAACTCTTTTTTACATGATAATGTAGATTAACAAATCAATAAAGATTCAATTCATAAAAAACCCACATCATTTTTTAATGATATGGGTTTTTATTTTTGTAACAATATTTCAGAATTAATAAAAAATCATGAAATATTGTTATTTTTTTTCTAATTGTCGTAAACCATCAATGCTAGAAAAATGAATTTTTTTAATGTTTTCTGATTTTTTAATGTGTAACAAATGATATTTCTCATCGTCTATTTTGTATAATCAATTAATTTAAATATCATGAAATATACTACCACAACATCAGGGATTGAAAGAGGAATTTTAACTTCTACTTATAAAGAAGAAATAAAAAGAGATATAAGAATTGCTAAACGTAAATCTTTGTCTAGAATTAAATCTTTAGTTTTAAATCATCAAGGAAAACTTGAAAGTCAAACTGGAACCATTTTACAAGTTTCTTTATTTGTAATTGCAATTATTGTGATTTCATTTTAAAAAAGTAAAAGGATTATATCTCGTAACTAGCTTTTGCAAATCTGGATGCGTGAAGGATTGAAGCATTTGTTTGAGCTCTTTTGTGAAGTATGAACAAAAAGCGAGTGCGAAAAGCCTGACCTGAAAGGGCACGCTAAAGCAAAAAAAAATCCATCTAAAAAGACGGATTTTTTATATAGTATTATTGCAGTATTTTTAGCTTACTGCTTCTTTGATTCGTTTTATTGCTTCACGTAATTGAAGTTCAGATGCGGCATAAGATAATCGGATACAGTTTGGAGCACCAAAGGCATCACCCGTTACTGTAGCAACATTTGCTTTTTCTAATAAGAATAAAGAAAAATCGTTTGCATTCTGAATCGTCGTTCCATCTATTGTTTTTCCGAAGAAATAAGAAATATCTGGGAAAACGTAAAATGCCCCTTCTGGTTCGTTAATTTTAAATCCGTCTATTTTTTCTAGTAACCCAATTACAATATCTCTACGAGTTTTAAATTCGTCTACCATATACTGAATTTTCTCTACAGGAGCCAATACAGCTGTTATAGCAGCTCTTTGAGCAATACAGTTTGCACCAGAGGTAATTTGTCCTTGCATCTTTGTACACGCCTTAGCAATCCATTCTGGAGCGCCAATGTATCCAATCCTCCAACCAGTCATAGCAAATGCTTTTGCCAATCCGTTTACGGTAATTGTTCTATTGTACATGCTTTCTATAGCAGCAAAACTAAAAGGTTTGTAGCCATAATTGATGTGTTCATAGATTTCATCAGATAAAACATATATCTGTGGATGTTTTTCTAAAACAGCAGCCAATGCTCTATATTCTTTTTCGCTGTAAACACTTCCACTAGGATTGTTTGGCGAGTTAAAAAAGATCATTTTAGTTTTTGGGGTAATTGCAGCTTCTAATTGAGCGGGTGTAATTTTAAAATCATCATCTATAGAAGATGGAATTTCCACAAATTTAGCTTCGCATAAAATTGCAATGGCAGAATAACTAACCCAATATGGAGCTGGTAATAAAACTTCATCTCCAGGATTTAGTAAAACTTGAGCTACGTTTGCAATAGATTGTTTTGCTCCAGTAGAAACTACAATTTGGTTGGGTTGATAAACCAAATCATTATCGCGTTTAAACTTTTTGCAAATAGCTTCTTTTAACTCTACGTAACCATCTACGGGAGTGTAAGAATTATAATTTTGATTGATGGCTTCTATTGCTGCATCTTTAATAAAATCGGGTGTATTAAAATCGGGTTCTCCCAAACTTAAACTAATAATATCTACTCCTTGAAATTTTAATTCTCTTGCTTTAGCAGCCATTGCTAAGGTTTGAGATACAGGTAAACTGTTAATTCTGTCCGATAATGGATGTGTCATTTTTACTGTTAGTTGTGTTGTTATTTTATGCTAATTCAGGTTTTTGTCCTAAAACGCCTAAATGTCTAAAGTGCTCTATTACTGCTTTACGCATTGTTTCGTATTCATTATAAGGCAAATTAAACTCTTTGGCTGTTTCTTTTACAATTTTAGCTAATTTATCATAATGTACATGAGAAATATGTGGAAAAATATGATGTTCAACTTGATGATTTAAACCACCAGTATAGAAATTTACCAATCTGTTGCTAGGTGCAAAGTTAGATGTAGTATATAATTGATGGACTGCCCAAGTGTGTTCTAAATTTCCATCTTTATCTGGAATTGGCATTTCTGTATTAGGAACAATATGTGCCAGTTGAAAAACCAAACTTAAAATCATACCCGCTGTATAATGCATTACAAAAAAACCAATCAAAACTTTCCACCAAGAAATGTCTAAAACTAGAATTGGTAAAACAATCCAAAGGGTATAATAAATAACTTTAGAAATCACCAATTTTGTCCATTCTGTTGCTGGATTTGGAAATTTACCGTAAGATAATTTACGTTTTAAATAACTGTGCATTTGTTTAATATCTGTAGTAATTGCCCAGTTAATGGTTAATAATCCATATAGGAATATTGAATAATATTTTTGAAGTTTATGAATTTTTAGCCATTTAGAATGTAAAGAAAAACGGATGATTCTACCAGCATCAATATCTTCATCATGGTCTTTTACGTTGGTAAAAGTATGGTGCAAAACGTTGTGCTGTACCTTCCAATTATATACATTTCCGGCAAGTATATAAATACTGCTTCCCATCAATTTATTTACCCATTTTCTTTTAGAAAAAGAATCGTGATTGGCATCATGCATCACGTTCATACCCACTCCTGCCATTCCAATTCCTGTAATCACCATTAATAAGGCCATCATCCATTGAGGCATTGAAATAGTAAGAACTAAAATAAATGGCACTAAAAACAAAGAAAACATTACAATTGCTTTTGTATATAATTTCCAGTTTCCAGTTCTTTTTATGTTGTTTTCTTTAAAGTAGCTATTTACTCTTTTGTTAAGAGTTCTAAAAAATTTAGCTTTATCTACTCTAGAAAAATTTATTGTTTTCATGTATTGTTTTAAATATTGTACAAAAATATGCTTTTTGAATTTGCTATATATGATAAACGTCAGTTTTTGTTGCTAATTGTTTGTTAACAAATAACTATTTTTGCATTTCAAACTTTCTTAAATGGATATTATTCAAAAATATTTTAAAAATTTATCAGAATCTCAAATTCAACAATTTAGTAAACTGCAAGAGTTGTACCAAGATTGGAATTTGAAAATAAATGTTGTTTCTAGAAAAGATATCGATGAGTTGTATTTGCGTCATGTTTTGCATTCTTTAGGGATTGCTAAAGTGATGCAATTTAAAGCAGGCGCTAAGGTTATGGACGTTGGAACAGGTGGTGGTTTTCCAGGGATTCCATTGGCAATTTTATTTCCAGAAACACAATTTCATTTGGTAGATTCTATTGGAAAAAAAATTAAAGTTGTTGATGAAGTTGTACAAGGATTAGGTTTGCTAAATGTAAAAACTACTCATGGTAGAGTAGAAGACGTAAAAGATACTTACGATTTTATTGTTAGTAGAGCTGTTGCTCAAATGGAAACTTTTGTGCGTTGGACAAAAGGAAAAATTGCTAAAAAACAAAATCACGATCTAAAAAATGGAATCTTGTATTTAAAAGGAGGGGACTTATCTGAAGAGTTAAAGTTGTATACTTCTGCAACAATTTTTGATTTGCCAGATTACTTTGATGAACCTTTTTTTGAAACTAAAAAAGTGGTGCATTTAGGAATGAAATTTAAAGGATAGCTTTTAAACACATGTTAGCAGCTGTTTTTTATAAAATTTAATTTTTAAGAATATTTTACTATCAAATTTTAGTTTATGGAGTATCAAGATGTATTTGTACTTTTCTGGGAACAGGTAAAAGAGAGTGTTCAAGAAGGTCGATTTGCTAAGTTAACCATGGCAAAGACCATTGGGAAACCGGATTTAAAAAATATATTTGTTAGACCCATTTTTTCTGGAGATGGGTTTAAGGTCTTGGTAAAGTTTCGTTACCGATCTAAAGAGACTGAAGATGTTGAAACTAAACTGACTTTAGAAGAAACCTATGAGCTTTTGAAACCTTATCTTAAGAAATCTTTTTTTTCTGTGTTGTTATTTACCACAACAAAGGATGTTACTTTTAAAATTAATAAGAAAGGTGCTGGAAGTATTACAGAGAGTCTCCCTACATTTCAAAACGTTACACAGGCTGATAGTAACGAGTAAGCATTTTAACAAATCATCAATAATCTGTGTTGACCTATTTTCTCTTTTGGAGCACGGTGAATACAAGGTAGAACTTTACTCTCTGGATGATCAATAGCTAATTTCCATAAATGACCAATGCCTAAGTTGATCGGTTGTGCTTCTGGTTTCGCTTGATAATGTAGGTCAAAAAAGTGTTCAGTTAAAAAGGATTCAAAACCATTATCTGTTCCGCCATATAGTTTTTTGAGTTCTGTACGTATTTCAGGAATAAGTACTTTTTGTATGGCTTGTGAGTTTGGTAGAATATCACTTGATTCACCATGGTATGTACATAAAAAAGTGTCGGTTGGTATAGGAGATCGATCTACATGAAAAGAGTAAACATCGGTTGGTAAAAACGGAAAGATATCATCTCTTTCATAAGATTGAATCAAATTAAGTGTTGGAGATGCACCATGCTCTTTCAATACTTTAAAATCATTTAGAAGAACTTCACGAGCTAGTTGCCCTTGTTCGCTTAATTGAAGTTCACGAAGTTCTTCAAGTTTAAGTTCTACCATATTTTCATTTAAAGCTACTTTTTTAACAATTTCAGAAAAATCACCTATCAGTTTTCTAGTCCAGCAAATTGCATTCGTTTTTTTAGAAAAGGGTATAGAAACAAGCTCGTTAAAATTTGTAACTTGTTGAATTTGATTTTCGGTATGAGATAAATGGATCATGATAATTTACAACTTTACACTAATTATTTGAAGCTAGCAAGCTCTGTTGCTTCTTTAAGAAACTAAGAGCATTTTAATTCTGATATTTTGAAATAAAATCTTTAAAAACTAATAAAAATGCTGCAATTAGGAATGAATTTAAAAGAGGATCGTTTTTTTATTTAATTAACCCGAGTGAACCAATAATTATACCCACTATGGTACCTAGTATTAAAATGAGAATAAAGATAAAAATCAACCCTATAAAAAAGCGCAATAATTTTAAAATATTTTTACCAATAGAAAGTTTGTAAATTTTACCAAATGCATACATATAATATATGATAGAGCCAACAATACTAATTACATATATAGAAGGGTGAATTAATATAGCAAAGATAAATGCAACAAGAGTATAATAAGTTGTAAAACCATAAATATAACCATTCATAATAACGTGTTCACCAAAATTATGAGGCTTTAAAAATGTCCATTTACTTAAAAGGGCATATATAAAAAGAAAAACAAAAGTTAATAGATTATAATATCTTAACATAAAGTCCCAGATACCATCCATTAATTTTAATTGTAATTGAGCACTTTTCTGTTCAAATTCTATTTTTTTAACATCGTCTTTAGATAAGTTTTTAAGACTTGAAATATCTTTATTTGCTGTTTCTTTTAGGTTTTTAATTTGTTCTGAATTCATAGAATTTTGAATTGCTATAAAATCATCAGCAAAATAATTAAAGACAATTACAGACAAACCTGCGCCAATAGCTAAGAATGCAAAAGGGTTTATATATCGCTTTCTAACTCCATTTAAATATTCATGAATTACGTCTTGAGGATGAGTAATCATTTTTCTTAAAGTCAAGAAAAATTTACTGTCAATACCAAAAATAGTAATAAAAAATTCAAGCAATAATAGCTTTAAAGTTATTCTTTCTTTAATAACTTTGGCGCCACAATTATTGCAGAAATTTGCTTCTACTAGTAGTGATTTTTGACAGTTCTTACATTTCATAATTTACCAAAGATAAAAAAAGGAACTACATTTCTGTAATTCCTTTTTAAAAATCATTTAAATATAAATTTTTATATTGTTTCTACAAACAAACCTTCATCAGTTTTAGAAACCTTAGCAACTTTATGTTTTGTTAAACCTTTAATGGTTTTATCCCATTTCTTGTTAGATAAACCGGATTTTACTTTTAAGTCGTTTAAATCTATTTTCTCTGCTTTGGTAATGATTGCTAAAACCGCTTTTTCATCCTCATTCAATTCTACTGACGCCGCTTTTTTCTCGGGTCTCATTTGAGGGAAGAAAAGTACTTCTTGTATGGATTGATTGTTGGTTAAAAACATAATTAAACGGTCCATTCCAATTCCCATTCCAGAGGTTGGAGGCATTCCGTATTCTAAAGCTCTTAAGAAATCATGATCTATAAATTCTGTTGCTTCATCATCACCTTTTTGCGCCAATTTTAATTGATGCTCAAAACGTTCTCTTTGATCAATTGGGTCATTCAATTCAGAATAAGCATTGGCAATTTCTTTACCACAAACCATTAACTCAAAACGTTCTGTTAATTCTGGGTTGTCTCTGTGCTCTTTACAAAGCGGAGACATTTCTTTAGGATAATCGGTAATAAAAGTTGGCTGAATGTAGTTTCCTTCACATTTTTCACCAAAGATTTCATCAATTAATTTTCCTTTACCCATAGTTTCATCCACAGGAATATTCATGCCTTTTGCAGCTTCTCTAATTTCATCTTCCGTTTTACCTGTAATATCAAAACCAGTAAAATGTTTAATAGAATCTGCCATGGTAACTCTTGCGTAAGGCGCTTTAAAATCTATTTTGTGTTCGCCAAAAGTAGCTTCCGAAGTTCCGTTTACAGCAATAGCACAATGCTCTAAAAGTTGCTCAGCAAAATCCATCATCCAATTGTAATCTTTGTAAGATACATAGATTTCCATGGCTGTAAATTCAGGGTTATGAGTTCTGTCCATTCCTTCATTTCTAAAGTTTTTAGAGAATTCATACACACCATCAAAACCACCAACAATTAATCTTTTTAAATACAATTCATTAGCAATTCTCATGTATAATGGAATGTCTAAAGAGTTGTGATGTGTTATAAAAGGTCTTGCTGCTGCACCTCCAGGAATTGGTTGTAAAACCGGAGTTTCAACTTCAAAATAACCAGCATCATTAAAGAAAGAACGCATGGCATTAAACAACTTTGTTCTTTTAATAAATACTTCTTTTACGTGTGGGTTTACCACTAAATCTGCATAACGTTGTCTGTAACGTAATTCAGGATCTGTAAAAGCATCATAAGTAACACCATCTTTTATTTTTGGTAAAGGCAATGGTTTTAGAGCTTTACTTAATAATTTAAAATTTTTAACACGCACTGTTTTTTCTCCCACTTTGGTGGTAAACAATTCTCCTTCAATACCTACAAAATCACCTAAATCTAATAATTTTTTAAAAACATCATTATACAACGATTTATCTTCACCAGAACAAATTTCATCACGGTTAAAATACACTTGTATTCTACCTTCACCATCTTGTAGTTGTGCAAAAGAAGCTTTTCCTTGTATATTGATAGACATTAATCTACCAGCAATAATTACCTTTTTTCCTTCAATATAATCCTTCTTTATTATTGTCGAATTTGAATCGATTGGATATAAATCTGCTGGATAAGGGTTAATGCCCAAAGCACGTAATTTTGCTAGCTTTTCTCTACGTACAACTTCTTGTTCTGATAATTGCATTTAATGTCTAATTTTTCTTGTGTTTATTAAAGTGTGCAAAGATACAATCTATTGAACGAATAGACAATTGAGAAAAAAGGAAAAAAGAATATATTTATTTGTGAATATCTAAAAACGTTGTATATTTGCAGGCTGATTTTTTATAAAATCAGTATTTAGTTGTGTTGTTTTGGCACTTTCGTAAAAGTGTCATGGTTTTGTTAACCAATGGAAAGCTTCCCTGAGATGGGACGCTTTTTTTTTGCTTTATAAAGAGTTAAATTTCTTGCTTTTTCTTATTAAAAGAACTCTCCTTTGTATTTCCAAAATTCTTTTATAAAAAGGACAAAATAAATAATGGCTATAGAAAATTTTATAGTGGCAGAAGCTACAAAACCAAAAAAAGCTCCAAAAGATGCTTTTAAAGCTCTGTTTGTATCTTTATTGTCATAAAGGAGCTCTCCAATTAATGCTCCAAAAAAAGCACCTAACAACATACCAAAAGGAATAGGAGACAACAAACCAATAATTAGTCCTATTGTTGTTCCATAAACTCCATACTTGGTGCCCCCAAAACGTTTTGTACCCATTGCAGGGATGAAATAATCCAAAATCCATATTAAAATTGCAACGGCTAAGGTAATACCTAAGAAATTCCAATCTTTAGGGACAATGTTGGTAAAATGTAATAGTAAAAGTCCAACCCAACTTGTTAAAGGTCCAGGTAATATGGGTAAAAAAGATCCAATAATACCTAAGCAAATAAAAATAAATCCAAGAAGTAATAAAAAAATATCCATTTTATTTATAGTTTCTAAAACCAATATTAGTAAAGGTTTTATACAAATTAGACGAGTTTATATTTGATTTGTTACAAGATTTTTCAACTAAAAAATTAGTTTAAACTAATTTTTTAGTTATATTTGTGATGTAGAACTAAAAACTTAGTTAAAATTATGGCGAAACAGTTAACAAAGGCAGAAGAACAAATTATGCAAGTTTTGTGGGATTTACAAGAAGCCTCTGTAAAAGAAGTAATAGATCAATTACCAATACCAAAACCAGCATATAATACTGTTTCTACAATTGTTAGAATATTAGAAACAAAAGAATTTGTTAATCATAAACCTCTTGGAAGAGGCTTTTTATATTATCCTATAATTGATAAAGAAACTTATAGTAATCAAAGTTTACATAAGTTAATGAATGGATATTTTGATGGTTCATTTAAAAGTATGGTTTCCTTTTTTGTAAAAGAAAACAAAATGGATATTTCTGAATTGGAATCTATTTTAAAGGAAGTGAATAAAGATAAAAAGTAAGCAGTTTAACAGTTGCAATTTACAGTCAAATCTAAAAATTATGATTAATTATATTTTACAAGTCATTTTATTTCAGGTATTATTCTTAGCGATTTATGATTTCTTTTTAAGTAAAGAAACTTTTTTCACAAAAAACAGGTGGTATTTATTAAGCATACCTATATTGTCTTTTTTAATTCCGTTTATTAAAATACCAACGTTTCAAAAAGCAATACCACAAGAGTTTATTATTTATTTACCAGAAATTGTTTTATCGCCAGAAAAAATAATTCAAGATACTACATTTTATCAGTCAATAAATTATGTAAACATCTTGTTTTTAGTAGGGGTAAGCTTGTTTGCAATCTTATTCTTAATTAAACTTATCAAAATTTTTAATTTAATTAGAAAATCAGAAATCGAAAAAAAGAAAGCCTTTACATTAGTACTAATTCCTCATCAAACAAAAGCATTTTCATTTTTTCATTTTATCTTTTTAGGAAAGGAAATTCCAGTTTCACAACAAAATCAAATTATAGCACATGAGTTTGTACATAGTAAACAAAAGCATTCTTTTGATTTATTGTTTTTTGAAATGCTAAAAATTGTGATGTGGTTTAATCCAATGATTTATTTCTATCAAAAAAGAATCACTTTAATACACGAGTATATTTCTGATCAAATTGTAGTAAAATCAGCATCAAAAGAAACGTATATAAATAATTTATTATCCAACTTTTTTCAAGTTGAAAACATTGCTTTTGTCAATCAATTTTATAGAAAAACCTTAATTAAAAAAAGAATTATTATGATGAAAAAAACACAATCAAAAAAAAGGAATCAATTAAAGTATTTAGTAATAATACCTGTATTGGCAAGTATGTTATTTTATGTTGGATGTACAACGGAAGATTTAAAAGAAGAACCACAAAGTAAAGAGGAAAGAATTAAGGAATTGTTAGAAGAATTAAATTCGTTAAGAGATAAAGAGCCATATGTTGTTACTACAGAATCTAGAAAGGAAACAGTTAATTATAGCGACGAAGTTTCATTTATGATCATAGACAAAGCACCAACTTTTCCAGGTTGTGAAGAAGGTGATAAAAAATGTTTTTCTAATATGATTCAAAAGCATTTTATACAAAATTTTGATTCTGATTTACCTAATACATTGGGCTTAGCATCAGGTAGAAAAAAGATTTATATTGGATTTAAAGTAGATAAAGAAGGAAATGTTGTAGACGTTCAAGCAAGAGCTCCACATGAAGAAATTAAGAAAGAGGTTCTAAAAGTAATGAATAGATTACCTAAGATGATTCCTGGTGAACATAAAGGAGAAAAAGTGGGTGTAAAATATTCAATTCCTTTTGTAATAGTTGTTAAATAAAAAGAGATTATCTATGAAGATAAAAATATTACTTGTCTTATTATTTTGTATGATAAAAGTTGAAGCACAAACTTCAACTTTTTCTGTTGCCGATAGTTTGTTTGAAAAAGGAAGATACAGATTAGCTTTAGAAACATTAGACAAATTGGAAGAGCCTTCTTTTTTATCAAACTATAAAAAGGCACTTATTTACGAATCTATAGATAATTATAAAAAAACGGCAGAGTATTTAGAAAAAGCATTGGTTTTTAAAGAAGATTATCAATCAAAATTAAAATTAGCAAAAGCTTATTTACGATTAAAAAAATCAAATAAATCGGTATCTATTTATGAAGACATTTTAGAGATAGATTCTTTAAATTTGATTTTAAAATATCAATTAGGAAAACTATATCTTGTTACAAAAAATGCAGATAAAGCAATTTCAATATTTGAGTATTTAATAAGTAAAGACCAATTAAATGCACATTATTCTTATCAACTAGCTTTGGCTTTTGCGATTAAAAATGATAGAGATAGAATGATCAATAGCTTTATTGATACCTATAAAAAAGACACACTTCATTTAAAAGCCATTTCTAGATTAGCCATTAGTTTTAATAAGTTAAGAGATATAGACTCTACAAAATTATTTGTAGAAAAAGGTTTACTTATAAATAAGGACGATGTGAATCTCAATAAGTTAAAAATCAATCAATTATTTAGAGAACAGAAATATCTAGAAACAATTCCGCTTTTATTAAATTTAGATAGCATAAGTAAAAAAGACACCTATAGTTTATCAATGTTAGGAAAGTCTTATTATAATTTAGATAGCTTAGAAATTGCAAAAAAGTATTTCACAAAACTATCTTTTAAAGATAGAGAAGATTTTAAAGCAAATACATATTTAGGGCACATTGCAATGAAAGAAAAGAAATACATGTCTGCGATGATGAATTATACAATAGCAACAAGAAAAGGAAAGGAAAAACGAGACGAAGAATTTTATGGTTTAGCAATGATGTTTTACGAAACTAAAAAACCTAAACAAGCAATTGATAATTTTGAAAAAGCATTCAAAGAAAATTACAATAATTACAGAGCATTGTTTCAATTAGCTAAATTATCAGATGATTATTATAAAGAAAAAAAGATAGCCTACAAACATTATGTTAGATATTTAGATCGTTTTCAAGACAGGGATGAGGTTATGACAGCTTTTGTAAAAAGAAGAGTAAAAGAGATCAAAAAAGAGTACTTTTTAACAGAAGAAAGTTTAGATTAAGAATTCAACAAATTTTAGTAAATTCACGCAATAAATAAAACTATGTTTTTGCGTGTTTTTACTTTTATAATTGTAATCGTTTTTTTCACTTCGTGTGATAAATTCTCATTTACAAATAACTCACAAACAATTACTTTAGATACAATTGTAGATCTTTCTTCTGTTGATGTGTCTCCGTCTTTTAAAGTTTGTGATTCTATTATTGATAAAACAAAAAAAACAGATTGTTTTAGAACTTCTATTCATCAAAAAATAGGAGGAGAGTTGTTGAAACATTCTTTTATAATTAAAAATGCTATTTCTGAAACTGTATATGTTAATATGATGATCAACTCTAAGGGACTTATTATTTTAGAGGAGGTTCAATCTTCAGAAAACATAAAAAAAGAATTACCAGAACTAGATAGCTTGTTAAGAGCATGTGTACAGAAATTGCCAATTATTCATCCTGCAATTAAAAGAGGAATTCCTGTAACAACAAAATATAGATTGCCAATTAAAATTCAGTTAACTGAATAACTATTTTCTATCATCCTATGTTTTAAGACGGAGGAATCTCATTATCTTTTTATCTAGTTTTTTAGGGAAGGTTTGTCGTAATAAAAATTGCTGCAAACTAAAGAGATTCTGAATTTATGTCAGAATCTCAATTTTATTTTAACATTTTGCCAGTCTTATGAAATTTCTTCTAAAGTTAAAATGACAAAACGGGATGTTAGTATTTTTAGGTTATCAGAATGATAAATAAAGGAAGGACATTTCCTTAATTCAACATTTGCCAAAGTTTGTCTTTTAGTTCTTGTAAACCCGTTTGAGCAACAGCGGAAATAAATATAGTTTCAACACCTTTTGGTAAATCAGCTTTAATTTCTGCTATTAATTCATCATCTAGCATATCTGTTTTAGAAATGGCTAATAATCGCTCTTTGTCTAATAATTCTGGATTGTGCTTTTTTAGCTCATTTAAAAGAATTTCATATTCTTTGTTAATGTCATCACTATCTGCAGGAATTAAGAACAACAAAGTAGAATTACGCTCTATATGACGTAAAAAACGATGTCCTAAACCTTTTCCTTCTGCAGCTCCTTCTATGATTCCAGGAATATCAGCAATAACAAAAGTGTGCGAATTTCTGTGTTCTACAATTCCTAAATTAGGTTTTAAAGTAGTAAAAGCATAATCTGCAATTTTAGGTTTTGCAGAGGTTAAAACCGATAATAAAGTTGATTTTCCTGCATTAGGAAATCCAACTAAACCTACATCTGCTAATAACTTTAATTCTAAGCGAAACCAACCATCTAAACCATCTATTCCTGGTTGTGCATATCTTGGTGTTTGGTTGGTAGAAGATTTAAAGTTCCAGTTTCCTAGACCTCCTTTTCCTCCTTGTAACAATATGACTTCTTTTTGATCTTCTGTAATTTCTACAATAACTTCATCGGTATCAGCATCTCGTACAATTGTACCTAAAGGCACATCAATATATATATCTGAGCCATCATGTCCAGTACTTCTACTTTTACTTCCTGCACCACCATGATCTGCTCTAAAATGACGTTTAAATTTTAAATGAAATAACGTCCACATATTTTTGTCTCCACGTAAAATTATATGACCACCACGTCCACCATCACCACCATCTGGACCTCCTTTGGTAATATATTTTTCTCTGTGTAAATGCACAGAACCTTGCCCTCCTTTTCCAGAAGAGGCGTAAATTTTTATGTAATCGACAAAATTTCCTTCAGTCATTTTCTTTCTGTATGCGTTTACTTATGTAAAAATAAATAAACTATTTAACGATTCAACGTTTTATAAAGTATCAAATACTTTAGCAATTCTTTGGGTAATTTCTTCTATAGAACCTACTCCGTTAATGCCATAATATTTATTTTGAGCATCAAAATAATCTTTTAAAACAGCTGTTTTTGTATTGTATTCATTAAAACGATTTCTAATTTTTCCTTCATCAGTATCGTCTGTTCTTCCACTTGTTTTACCACGTTCTAATAAGCGCTCTACAAGTAAATCTTCTGGAACTTCTAAAGCAATCATTCCGTTTATTTGTTCACCTTTTTCAGCTAAAAAAGTATCTAAAGCTTCTGCTTGAGATTCTGTTCTTGGAAAACCATCAAAAATAAATCCTTTCGCCTCTGCATTTTTTGCTACTTCTGCTTTTAGCATTTTTATAGTAACTTCATCCGGAACCAAATCTCCTTCATCCATATATTTTTTAGCCAACAATCCAAGTTCTGTTTGGTTCTTAATGTTGAAACGAAATACATCACCTGTAGAAATATGTACTAAATTATACATTTCTTTTAAAAATTCGGCTTGTGTTCCTTTTCCTGCTCCTGGAGGACCAAATAATACGATGTTTTTCATTTTAGGTTGTGTTGTTAGTTGATATATATCTGCATAATTTCTTCCAAAGCCATTGTAATCTAATCCGTAACCAACAATAAATTTATCTTCTATGCTTTTTCCGATGTAATCTATTGGCAGTTCTTTTTTAAATACATCTGGTTTAAAAAATAATGTTGCAACTTTTAGTTGTTTTAAATTTTTGTCCTTAAATATATTATAAATTTCTTGAAGTGTGTTTCCTGTATCAATAATATCTTCTAATATAATTACAGTTCTTCCTGTTAAATCCTCATTAATTCCTACGAGCTGTTTAACATTGTCTGTAGAGGCAGTACCTTTATACGAAGCTAGTTTTACAAATGAAACTTCACAGTCTCCGTTAAACGCTCTAATAAAGTCTGCAGCAAATAAAAAACAGCCATTTAAGATACCTACAAAAAGTGGAGCTTCGTCTTTTGGTAAATCAGCCTTTACTTGTATAGCAAGTTGTTTTACAATCGTTAAAATTTCTTCCTTATTTATATAAGGTTTAAAGTATAAATCGTGAAGTTTTATAATTTTCATAAGACTGCAAATATAAGGCCTACATGTGTAATGAAAAAACCGTTTTCTTATAAGTACAAGAAAACGGTTTATGATTATGTTATAATAGAATTATTTATTCTTTTCTTCTTTTTTAGAAGTGTCATACATTATTGGTGTTGCCACAAATAATGATGAATAAGTACCAACTGCTACACCAACAATTAAAGCAAACATAAATCCTTTAATAGAATCTCCTCCGAATAAGAAGATTGCTAACATTACTAATAATGTTGTTAAAGAAGTGTTTATGGTTCTTCCTAAAGTAGAACTTAAGGCTTTGTCTACAACTTCACTATACTTCCAATCTGGACGTGTTCCTGTAAATTCTCTAATTCTATCAAAGATTACTACGGTATCATTCAGAGAGTACCCGACCACAGTTAATATGGCGGCTATAAATGATTGTCCTATTTCCATATCAAAAGGCATAAAGCTATAAGTAATAGAGAATACACCTAATACAATTAATACATCATGGAAAACAGCAACAACAGCTCCAATAGAGAAAGAAACTTTTCTAAATCGTAATAAGATATATAAGAAAACAACTAATAAAGAACCGAAAACTGCATATAATGCTGATGTTTTAATATCATCTGCAATGGTTGGTTCTACTTTCATATAACTCATAACACCAGCCCCTTGTTTTTCGAAACCAGGTTTAAAGTTTTCATATGTGGTGTCTCCTAAGTATGATTTTAATCCTGTAAATAAAGCACTTTGTACTTCTTCATCAACCTCTTGCCCTTCTTCATCAATTTTATAAACAGTCGTTATTTTTAATTGGTGATCTGAACCATAGGTTTTTACTTCTGGTGCGGTACCAAATGCATCTTTTAATGTTGAAGCAACTTCGGTAGCATTCATAGTTTGATCAAAACGAACAATATAAGAACGTCCTCCTTTAAAGTCGACTCCTTGTTTTAATCCGATAGAAAATATAGAAACAATTCCTGCTATAATAATTGTACCAGAAATGATGTATGCAACTTTACGTTTCTTTAAGAATTCAACATTGATGTTTTGGAACCATCCTTTAGAAATAGATGTGTTAAATGTTAAGTTAGCGTTTTTGCTAATTGACTTATCAATTAAAATACGAGTAATAAATACTGCTGTAAATAATGAAGTAGCAATACCAATCATTAACGTTAATGCAAAACCTTTAATGGGTCCTGTACCAAAAACATATAATATAATACCCGTTAATAATGTCGTAATATTTGCATCTATAATTGCAGATAAAGCTCCTTTTATACTAAAACCTTCTTCAACAGATTGTTTTAATCCTTTCATAGAAGTTAAACTCTCTTTAATCCTTTCAAAGATAATTACGTTTGCATCTACAGACATACCAATTGTTAAGATAATACCTGCAATACCAGGTAATGTCAACACAGCGTTAAAAGATGCCAGTATTCCAAAAATAAATAAGATGTTTACAGCTAAAGCAATATCAGCATATAAACCTGCTTTTCCATAGTATAAAATCATCCATAGTAAAACAAAGATAATTGCTAAACCAAATGATAAGAAACTTGAATCTATTGCTTCTTGACCTAAAGAAGGTCCAACAACTTCAATTTGTATAATTCTAGCTGTTGCAGGCAATTTACCCGCTTTTAAAACTGTTGCAATATCTTCTGCTTCTGCAACTGTCATTGTTCCTCCAGAGATAGAAGTTCTACCACCAGTAATTGCTTGGTTTACAGAAGGAGCAGTATAAACATAATCATCTAAAACAACTGCTACAAAATTCCCCACATTATCTGCAGTCATTTTAGCCCATTGTTTAGTTCCAGAAGCATTCATTGTCATGCTAACCTCTGGTTTGTTTAATTGGTCAAATACTTGTGAAGCATCTAAAATAACATCACCATCTATTGTGGCTTTGTTATTTCTATTTCCTTTTATAGCATATAAACCTATAAGTTCTGTTGCTTCATAATCATCACCGGCGTTTGCTGGTTTAGTAGGTGTTATTGTTTTATAATCCCATAAGAATTTTACATATCTTAATTCTGCAGGTAATAATGCTCTAACCTCTTTTTTTGCTAATAAGCTATTAACAGTTGCTGTATCAAGAACTTTTGCTTGTGCTACTAAAGAACTTAATTGTTGTTGAGATTGTGCTACGTTAGGATATAAATAAGTAAAAAGATTTTTTTGAACTTTCGTAGAATCTGTAGTTTCACCTAAAAGATCATCAATATCGTCTTTTTTTGAAGAGTCTTTTTCTTTTTCTAAAACAGTGTCATCTTTTAATAATTCGGCAACTTTAGCATTTGCAGAGAAAAAGAAATTTTGAACTTCTGCATTTGTATAAACTTCCCAAAATTGTAATTCAGCTTTACTAGTAATTAATTTAGTAACACGTTCTATATCTTTAGCTCCTGGTAATTCAATTTGAATTCTTCCAGAATTTCCAATTCTTTGTATGTTAGGTTGTGTAACACCAAATTTATCAATTCTACTTCTTAAAACTTCAAAAGCTGTACCAATAGAACTGTTAATTTCTTCTTGTAAAGTTACCTTTACAGTTTTGTTTTCTTCGTTAAATGAAATTTTCTCACTTAAAGCTTTTGTTCCAAAAATAGAAGGGTCACTTAATTTAGTATCGCCAGCAATTTTTTCAAATTCTTCAAAGAATAAGTCTAAATACGTAGCATTACTGTTTTTTTGAGCTTCATCTGCAGCGCCTAAGGCTTTGTTAAAAGCAACGTTTTTAGAATCATTAGATAAACTTTTTAAAACTTCTTTTACTGATACTTGTAAAATAGCGTTTATACCTCCTTTTAAATCAAGACCAAGGTTCATCTCTTTGTCTTTTACATCATTGTAGCTATATTTTGTAACAGCTAAGTCTATAATGTCTTTGTTGGCAACACTGTCTAGATACTTTTGTTCAAAAGTAGCTTTTTGTCTTGCGTTGTTATCAGTTACTTTGTTTTCAGCATATACTTTTGCGTCATCCTCAACTTTGTTGGCTAAAAATGTAAATGATAATTGGTACAAACTCACTAATCCAAAAAGGATTGCGAATAATTTAATAAGTCCTTTGTTTTGCATGTTCTTTATTTTTTGTCGACTTCTTTTTTTTAAAACGTGCAAATATACTCTTTCAAAGTAGAGTAAACAATTGTTTTGTTATATTTTATGAGGACTTTTTTAAGTTTCTGTTAAATTAAATTTTAATGATATTAACAACTCTATAAAATGATTATATTTATTTTTTTAAAATGATAAAAAAACAATACTTAAAATATTAAAATGACACATTTTTCGGATATAGAAATTGCACAAGCAAAAGAATTAAAACATATAAGAGAGATTGCGGCAAAATTAGATGTTAATGAGGCTGATTTAGAAATGTTTGGAAAATATAAGGCCAAGCTCCCTTTGTCT
The DNA here is from genome assembly GCF_022662535.1 of Polaribacter marinus. Lineage (GTDB taxonomy): Bacteria > Bacteroidota > Bacteroidia > Flavobacteriales > Flavobacteriaceae > Polaribacter > Polaribacter marinus. The sequence goes on along the minus strand of NZ_JAKQYM010000011.1, from coordinate 15,800 downwards.
TTGATTGATGATGATAAAATAGAAAATAATAATTTAGTATTAGTTACTGCACTTACACCAACTCCTGCGGGAGAAGGTAAAACAACCGTATCTATTGGTTTAACAGAGGGGTTGAATAAAATAGGAAAACAAGCAACAGTTGTTTTAAGAGAGCCTTCTTTAGGGCCTATTTTTGGAATGAAAGGTGGTGCCGCGGGTGGTGGATATTCGCAAGTTGTACCCATGGAAGATATCAATCTGCATTTTACAGGAGATTTTAATGCTGTAGAAAAAGCAAACAATTTATTGTCTGCTTTAATTGATAACAATATTCAGAATAAAGTAAATAACTTAAATATAGATCCTAGAACCATTCTTTGGAAAAGAGTTATTGATATGAATGATAGGGCTTTGCGTGATATTACAATTGGATTGGGGGGAACGGCAAACGGTGTTCCAAGACAGGATGGCTTTAATATTACTCCAGCTTCTGAGGTGATGGCAATTTTATGTATGGCTTCGGATTTTGAGAATTTAAAAAAACGTCTAGGAGATATTTTTATCGGACTTACTTATAAAAACGAACCTGTTTTTGCACGAGATTTAAAAGCCGAAAATGCCATGGCTATTTTGTTGAAAGATGCTATTAAACCTAATTTAGTTCAAACTTTAGAAGAAAATCCAGCAATTATTCATGGTGGGCCATTTGCAAATATTGCGCAAGGAACAAATACGATAATTGCTACAAAAATGGGGCTTTCATTATCTAATTATGTTGTTACAGAAGCAGGTTTTGGGGCGGATTTAGGAGCTGAGAAATTTCTAAATATAAAATCTCAATTTGCAAATTTAAATCCTAAATGTGTTGTTTTAGTTGCAACAATTAGAGCTTTACGTCATCATGGTGGCGCTAAAAAAGAGGATTATAATACTCCTAATTTAAGCAAGGTTACTGAAGGATTTAAGAACCTAGAAAAACACATAGAAAATATTAGAAAATTTAATATAGAACCTGTAGTGGCAATCAATTCTTTTGTTTCAGACTCTGAAGAAGAAGTTAGTTTTGTAGTGGAAAAATGTGCTAGTTTAGGTGTTCATGCTGTGTTGTCTAAAGGTTGGGCCAAAGGAGGAGAAGGTACAATGAAGTTGGCAGCAGCTGTTGTTGATATTGTAGAGAATAAAGCAACACAATATAAACCTCTGTATAATTGGAAATCGCCAGTAACAGATAAAATAGAAATTATTGCAAAAGAAATTTACGGAGCGACTGCTGTGGAGTATAGTAAACAAGCTCAGTTGAATTTGAAAAGAATCAATAGATTAGGTTTTAACGATTTTGCTGTTTGTATGGCAAAAACGCAAAAATCTTTTTCAGATAACGAATCTTTAATAGGAAGACCAGAAGGTTTTACTGTGACGGTTAGAGAAATTGAAATAGCTGCTGGTGCACAGTTTCTAATTCCTATTCTAGGAAAGATGATGCGTATGCCAGGGTTACCAATAAGTCCTGCTTCAGAAAATATGACGATAGATAATAATGGAGTTATTTCTGGATTGTCTTAACGTTAAATAAAAAATGAAAACCACAAACCCGAGTTATTTAACTTGGGTTTGTGGTTTTTGTAATTATGGAAATTTTATATCCTTTACTGTTTTTTAATTCTACCGTCTTTTTCGTTTGCAAAAATTAAACGTAATTCGGCTTTTTTATTTGAATTTAGAATAACATAATCATAGTATGCTGTTCTATCATAATATTGTAGCTTTTTATCTCCTTCTGTTGATTCTATAATAATTTCATACCAAACTTCTCCTTCTTTTTCTTTTGTTTTAGGTTTTTTTGTTTTTGAATCTATAGATATTCCCCATTTACATTTTGTTGTTTTGTTTTTAGGGCCAACTCGCATATTGCTCTTGTAATATCTGGTTTTACAAGTTCCGTCAGCGTTTAAATTGATTTCATATTCATAGTTGAAATTAGTGCTGCCAAAACTACTTGTTTTTTTTAGTAAATATGTTCCACTCATCTCTTTGGGATGAATCATAGCGTATTTATATTCAACTAAATTAATTTTTGTTTCATTTGTTTTAGCATCTTTTATAGCTAATTTTAGTTGAGCGTTTGTTATATTTAAATAGAACAAGGTTAAAACTAGAATCGTTTTTTTCATAATTTTATATTTTAAAATTCAAAGCTAATTATTTTTATAAGTAAAAAAAATACCTACAAGTAGGTATTTTAACATAAAAAAATCCAGCCTTTTGGCTGGATTTTTTTATAATTATTATTTATAAAAAAAATGATATTTTTTATAAATCTAACAAACCATTGGTTTTGGATACACCAGCAGCAGATTCTTGCATATGTGCTTTTTCAGCATCACTTAAATTAATTTCTACAATGCTCTCAATTCCGTTTTTACCTAAAACAACAGGAACTCCAATACATAAGTCATTTAATCCATATTCACCTTCTAATAAAGTTGAACAAGGGTAAATTTTCTTTTGATCGCAAGCAATTGCTTGTACTAATCCGCTTACAGCAGCACCCGGAGCATACCAAGCAGAAGTGCCTAATAAACCGGTTAATGTTGCTCCACCAACTTTAGTGTCTTGCATAACTTGTTCTAATCTCTCTTCTGAAATAAATTCAGAAACAGGTACAGAATTTCTTGTTGCTAATCTTGTTAACGGTACCATTCCTTTATCAGAATGTCCTCCAATTACCATTCCGTCTACATCAGAAATAGGAGCTCCTAAAGCTTCTGCTAACCTGTATTTAAAACGAGCAGAATCTAAAGCACCACCCATTCCAATAATTCTGTTTTTTGGTAATCCTGTAGTTTTATGAACTAAATAGGTCATTGTATCCATAGGATTAGAAACTACAATGATAATTGTGTTTGGAGAATGCTCAATTAAACTAGCAGATACCATTTTTACGATTCCTGCATTAATGCCTATTAATTCTTCACGAGTCATTCCTGGTTTTCTAGGAATCCCTGAGGTAATTACGCAAATATCAGAATTTGCAGTTTTAGAATAATCGTTTGTGCTTCCAGTGATTTTTGTGTCAAATCCATTTAATGAAGCGGTTTGCATTAAATCCATTGCTTTTCCTTCTGCAAAACCTTCTTTAATATCTAGAATGACAACTTCAGATGCGAAGTTTTTAATTGCGATATACTCTGCACAACTTGCGCCTACTGCACCTGCACCAACTACTGTAACTTTCATGTTTTTATATTTTTATTGTGTTGAATAATTTTATCTAGCAAAAATACGATAATAGATTAATATTTAAGTGATTGAGCAAACAAAAAAAGACATCAATTTTGATGTCTTTTTTTTCATAAACTTAAAACAAATTTTATCTAATACTAAAAGCTATACCTAAGTTAGCTGTGTTGTATTCTTGTAATGAATAAGAGCCAAAAACTTTAAAGAAACCTAAACTTAATCTAGCTCCGACTGTTGTGGTGAAGCCACTTGCATTAAATTTAGAGTTTAAAGGATCTGTAAGTGTTCTTGTAAGGCCTCCGTTATAATCTAATTTATAGGTACCTAGCATTTTTAATGTTGAAGATCCGCTAGTGTATCCTAATCCTCCATAAATATTTATAATAGGAAAATTTAAAGAAGCTAATGCTTGTACTGTATATGAATTCAATTTAAATTCCGCAGCTTGATTTGAGCCTGAAACAGAACTACCATTTTGTATATCATAATCTACATTCATTGAGGTATACGCAGCTAATAATGAAACGTGTAAAGGTGTTTTTTCCATAGGTCCAAACCAGCTAGTTATTTCTTTCTTAATCCCAATTCCTAGAAGACTTCCTTTAACATCATCATTTCCTACTTTAGGAACCAAACGTAAATTAGCTTCAAATTTTCCAGGTAAACCTAAATTTACTTGAACTGCTGGGGTAGGAATTGCATTTAAAGGTAAACTTTCTTTGGCTCCACCAGGCATTGTAAATTGAGTTGTGTAAGTATTTCCTCCTTCTTGGAAAGAAACTAAAGCAATCGGTTTTTGATCTTCAGAACCTGCAACAGTGGCTGCGGTAGATGAGACTGAGGTTACAGAGCTTAAATTTAAATCAGAAAATTTAAACATTTCATCAGCTTCTGGAACAATAGATGCATTAAGACCAATAGATATGTCAAAGCCAAATGATTTGTGAACTTTTGCTGTATGATACCATCCGCTACTCATACCGTAGATTAAACCTTTCATTGCGGGGTTAACATATGCATTAATTAATTTACTTCTATCTGCATTGTCTGCTAAAAGTAATGCTTCTAAGCCATCTTGTGCTTTTGTATTAAATGACAAAGAAAATATGCATAAGAAAAAAAAAATATACTTTTTCATTTTATTGAATTTTAATTAATAGTTGTTTGGTTTTTTATGTTAGCTAATATATAAAAAAAAACACACTCTAAGAATTAGAGTGTGTATGGTTTGTTTGTTTTTAAGTGTATTATGCATCTATATTTGCATACTTGGCATTTCGTTCTATAAAGTCTCTACGAGGAGGAACTTCGTCTCCCATTAGCATAGAGAAAACTCTATCAGCTTCCCCTGCATTGTCAATTACTACTTGACGTAAAGTTCTAAATTCAGGGTTCATAGTGGTGTCCCAAAGTTGTTCTGCATTCATCTCTCCAAGACCTTTGTATCTTTGAATGCTTACAGAGCCACCCATTTGCTGTGCAATTAAATCACGTTGATTATCATCCCAGGCATATTCTCTTTTTTGTCCTTTTTTAACTAAATATAAAGGTGGAGTAGCAATGTAAATATAACCTTGCTCTACCATTTCTCTCATATATCTAAAGAAGAACGTTAAAATTAAGGTAGCAATATGTGATCCATCTACATCGGCATCACACATAATAACTACTTTGTGATAACGTACTTTTGATAAGTTTAAAGCTCTTGGGTCTTCTTCTGTTCCGATAGAAACACCTAGGGCCGTAAACATATTTTTGATTTCTTCGTTTTCAAAGACTTTATGTTGCATGGCTTTTTCTACGTTCAAAATTTTTCCACGAAGTGGTAAAATGGCTTGAAAGTTTCTATCTCTACCTTGTTTTGCAGTACCACCTGCCGAATCTCCCTCAACTAAGAAAATTTCACATTGTGCTGGATCTGTTTCTGAACAGTCAGATAATTTACCAGGCAAACCACCAATAGACATCACTGTTTTACGTTGTACCATTTCTCTGGCCTTACGTGCTGCATGTCTTGCAGTTGCTGCTAAAATCACTTTTTGAACGATGATTTTTGCATCATTAGGATTTTCTTCTAAATAGTCAGTTAGCATTTCTGAAACTGCTTGAGATACTGCAGAGCTAACTTCTCTGTTTCCTAATTTTGTTTTGGTTTGTCCTTCAAACTGTGGTTCTTGTACTTTTACAGAAACAATTGCTGTTAGTCCTTCACGGAAATCATCACCAGCAATATCAAATTTTACGTTTTTAAGTAAACCAGATTCATCAGCATACTTTTTTAAAGTACCTGTTAAACCACGTCTAAAACCAGATAAGTGTGTTCCTCCTTCGTGAGTGTTAATGTTATTTACATAAGAATGTAAATTTTCTGCATAAGAAGTATTGTAAACCATAGCAACTTCTACAGGAATGCCATTTTTCTCACCTTCCATAGAAATTACAGAGCCAATTAATTGCTCGCGAGTAGAATCTAAGTATTTAATAAATTCTGGTAAACCTTCGTCACTATGAAAAGTTTCTGAAATAAAGTTTCCTTCATCGTCAGTATTTCTTTTGTCAGTTAAAGTGATGGTAATTCCTTTGTTTAAGAAAGCTAATTCACGCATACGAGTTGCAAGCGTTTCATAATTATACTCTGTTGTTTGTGCGAAAATAGATTTGTCTGGTAAAAAAGTAACAATGGTACCCGTGAAATCTGTTTCTCCAATAGTTTTAACAGGATAAAGAGCTTTTCCTTTTTCGTATTCTTGCTCCCAAACTTTTCCTTCTTTATGTACTGTTGCTCTTAAGTGATCTGACAATGCATTAACACAACTTACCCCAACACCGTGTAAACCACCAGAAACTTTATAAGAATCTTTGTCAAATTTACCACCGGCACCAATTTTAGTCATTACAACTTGTAGTGCAGAAACGCCTTCTTTTTTATGTATTCCAACAGGAATTCCACGACCATTATCTTTTGTCGTAATAGAATTATCTTCATTGATTGTAACATCAATAGTATCACAATAACCTCCCATTGCTTCATCAATAGAGTTATCTACAACTTCATATACTAAATGGTGTAAACCTCTAACGCCAACATCTCCAATATACATTGATGGACGCATTCTTACGTGCTCCATTCCCTCTAATGCCTGAATACTGGAAGCATCATAATTGTTTTTATTGTCTTCGCTCATTATTTTAAATTAAGTTAAACGTATGGTTGTTTCTGTAGGTTTTATTTGTTGAAATTGAAACCAGAAGCAACATAATCATCTTTTTGTAAGACGATTTGATTTGTAGCAAATTTACGTTTTTAAAACATTAAATAAAAGCTTTTAAGTTTGTGAGGTTTAAAATTATCAACATTTGTTAAAAAGAAAAAAGTGCCTTAAATCGCTTAAAAACTACTTTAATTTTAAAATTGCTATTTTTTAATGTTGATGTAGGAGTTGATAAAACTAAAAATCTCGGAAAAGCGAGATTTTTAGTTTATAGAAAATGTGTTTTTAGGCTAATTTAATCACTAAATCTTCAGAATTTACCATTACACCTGCTTTTAGAATTAACTGTTTTATCGTCGCATTTTCGGTTGCGGTAATTGTTGTTTCCATTTTCATGGCTTCAATAATAAATAATGGTTGATTTTTAGTTACTTTTTCACCTTTCTTCACTAAAATACTAGATAGCATTCCTTGTAAAGGAGCTCCAATTTCTTTACTATTTGCTTTGTCTGCTTTTACATGTTCTATTTTGTTAATTTTAACGGATTCATCTTTTATTTGAACCGCTCTTCCTTGTCCGTTAACTTTAAAATAAACGGTAACCATTCCGTCTTCATTTGGTTCGCCAATAGAATCTAAAGTGATTAAAAGAGTTTTACCTTTGTCTAATTCGATAATAATCTCTTCACCTCTTTCCATTCCGTAAAAGAAATTTTTGGTTGGTAAATTAATCAAACTATCATATTTTAAATGCTTGTTATACGCATCTGTAAAAACTTTTGGATATAATTTATACGATAAGAAATCTGTAAAATCGATAGGTCTGCTTAAATCGTTTTCAAATATTTTTCTGAAAGCTTTATATGCTGCCTCAATATCTAAAGGCTCAATATGTGCATTTGGCCTGTCGGTATATGGTTTTTGATCTTTTAAAATTAACTTTTGAAGATCTTTTGGAAAACCACCAACTGGCTGACCTAAATCTCCTTTAAAGAAACTTACTACGGATTGTGGAAACGAAATAGTATCGCCACGCTCTAAAACATCTTGTACCGTTAAATTATTACTTACTAAATATTGTGCCATGTCTCCAACTACTTTAGAACTTGGGGTTACTTTTACAATATCTCCAAAAAGTAAGTTAACATCACCGTACATTTTAGTAATTTCATGAAATCTGTCTTCTAAACCTAAAGCTTGTGCTTGGGGTTTTAAATTAGAGTATTGTCCTCCAGGAATTTCGTGTTTAAAGACTTCACCAGAACCAGATTTTAAGCCAGATTCAAATGGATAATAGTATTCCCTAACAGTTTCCCAGTAGTTAGAGTACTCATTTAAAGAATCGATATTTAAGTCACTTTCTCTTTCATTAAATCTCATCATTTCTACAACCGAATTAAAATTAGGTTGAGATGTTAATCCAGATAAACCACCGAGTGCTACATCAACAACATCTACTCCGGCTTCAATTGCTTTTAAATACGTTGCAGATTGTATCGATGACGTGTCGTGTGTGTGTAGGTGAATAGGAATATTAATTTCTTGTTTTAATGCTGAAACCAATTCGAAAGCCGCATACGGTTTTAATAAACCAGCCATATCTTTTATAGCTAGGATATGGGCACCAGCGTTTTCTATGTCTTTGGCTAAAGTTGTATAATATTTAAGGTTGTATTTGCTGTTTTTTGGATTCAATATGTCGCCTGTATAACAGATGGAACCTTCTGCTAATCCTTCGGTTTTATTTCGTACGTGCTCGATACAAGGTGCAATAGATTTCATCCAATTTAAAGAATCGAAAATTCTAAAAATATCGACTCCATTTTCCCAAGATTGTTGCACAAAACTTTCTATTAAGTTGTCTGGATATGCTGTATAACCAACACCGTTAGAGCCTCTAATGAGCATTTGAAATAATACGTTTGGCATTGCTTTTCTTAATAAACGTAGTCTTTCCCAAGGGTTTTCTTGTAGAAAGCGCATACAAACATCAAAAGTTGCGCCTCCCCAAACTTCCATACTAAAGATATTTGGGTTGTTCTTTGCGTATCCTTCAGCTACTTTTAACATGTCGTAGGTACGCATTCTTGTAGCTAGCAAACTTTGATGAGCATCTCTCATGGTAGTGTCTGTAAAATGAACCTTTTTTTCATTTTTTAACCATTGAGAAAATTTATCCGGCCCCAATTCTGTGAGTAAATCTTTTGTTCCTTTAGGGAAACTTGCGTTTATGTCAAACTTAGGCACTTCTGGTTTTACAAAAGTTTTTGTTGGATCTATTTTTTTAACATCTGGATTTCCGTTTATAATAACATTACCTAGTTAGGTGACTAATTTTGTAGCTCTGTTTCTAGGTGCTTTAAAAATAAATAGATCAGGGTTTTGTTTGATAAAGTTTACCGTTACTTCTCCTTTTCTAAAAGTTTCGTGTTGTAATATATTATATAAAAAAGGCATGTTTGTTTTTACCCCTCTAATTCTAAACTCGGCTAAAGCTCTTCTAACTTTTCTACAAGCACCATCTAAAGTTCTACTATTTGCAGTTACTTTAACTAACATAGAATCGAAAAAAGGGGAAATAATTGCTCCCTGATATACGCTTCCTGCGTCTAATCGGATTCCGAAACCCGAGGCACTTCTATAGGTAGTAATTTCTCCATAATCTGGTTTAAAATCATTTTGAGGATCTTCCGTGGTAATTCTACATTGTAAAGCGTAACCATTTATTTTTACGGACTCCTGATTTGGGATTTTTATTTGCTGGTCTCCTAATTGATATCCACCCGCAATAAATAATTGTGTTTTTATTAAATCGATGTTGGTTACAACTTCTGTAACTGTATGTTCTACTTGAACTCTAGGATTTACTTCAATGAAATAAATAGAGCCATCATCGTCTACTAAGAATTCTACGGTTCCAATATTGTTGTAATTTACAGCTTTACAGATAGCAATTGCATAAGTGTAAAGCGCGTCTTTTGTCTCTTGTTTTAAACCGTATGAAGGAGCAAATTCAATTACTTTTTGGTAACGACGTTGTACAGAACAATCTCGTTCAAAAAGATGTACAATATTACCGTGATTATCGGCAACAATTTGAATTTCAATATGTTTTGGGTTTTCTACAAATTTTTCAAGAAAAACAGTATCATCGCCAAAAGCATTTAAAGCCTCTCGTTTACTTTCATTAAACGCTCCTTTTAATTCCTCTGATTTTCTAATAACACGTATTCCTCTTCCGCCACCTCCAGAAGCTGCTTTTAGCATAATAGGATACCCAATTTTTTCAGCTTCGATCAACGCAGTTTCAACGTTATTTAAAGGCTTTTCGTTACTTTTAATAATAGGAATGTTGTTGGCAACTGCTACTTCTTTAGCTGTTATTTTATCTCCTAAAGATTTTAAAACAGATACTTTTGGACCAATAAAAATAATGCCATTATCCTCACATTTTTGAGCAAAATTCGAATTTTCTGATAAAAAACCGTAGCCAGGGTGAATTGCATCAGCGCCAATTTCTAATGCAACTCTAATAATTTCATCAATATTTAAATACGGTTTTAACGGTTCGTTGTTTTCTCCAATTTGGTAAGATTCATCAGCCTTGTACCTGTGAAGTGAGTAACGATCTTCAAAGGTGTAAACCCCTACTGTTTTTACGTTTATTTCTGTACAGGCTCTAAAAATTCTAATGGCAATTTCTCCTCTGTTGGCAACAAGTATTTTTTTAATTTTCATGTCTTTTTTTTTTGAGTTTTGTTAGCAAACATTCTCTATAAAAATAAGAAACACATTTTAATTTATCTCTAAATTAGAAAATTTATATTTTAATTAATTTTAGTTTTAAAGTTTTGAGAATGTATTTTTAATAGGAATCATCATGCACATTGGCAATTGCTCTACCAGATGGTTCGTTCATGTTTTTAAAGGCTTCATCCCATTCTAAAGCGATTTGAGTGCTACAAGCAACACTTGCTTCTTGAGGAACACTTAAAGCTGCTGCATCACTTGGAAAATGTTCTTCAAAAATTGAACGGTAGTAAAATTCTTCTTTATTTTGTGGGGTTTGAATTGGAAATCTAAATTTTGCATTTGCCAATTGCTCATCTGTAACTTCTTTTTCAACAACTTCTTTTAAGGTGTCAATCCAACTGTAGCCAACTCCATCAGAAAATTGTTCTTTTTGTCTCCAAGCAACACTTTCTGGCAACATATCTTCAAATGCTTTTCTGATGATCCATTTTTCCATGCGTTCACCGTTGATCATTTTGTCTTTCGGATTTAAACGCATCGCAACATCTATAAACTCTTTATCTAAAAACGGCACACGACCTTCAATTCCCCAAGCCATCAAACTTTTATTAGCTCTTAAACAATCGTACATGTGTAATTTGTCTAGTTTACGAACCGTTTCTTCGTGAAACTCTTTTGCATTTGGTGCTTTGTGGAAATATAAATAACCTCCAAAAATCTCATCTGCACCTTCACCAGAAAGCACCATTTTAATTCCCATAGATTTAATAACTCTTGCCATTAGGTACATTGGTGTCGAAGATCGAATTGTAGTAATATCGTAAGTTTCTATATTATAAATTACATCTTTTATAGCATCTAAACCTTCTTGAATTGTAAATTTTATTTCATGATGTATAGTGCCAATAAAATCTGCGACTTTTTGTGCGGCAGCTAAATCAGGAGAACCTTGTAGTCCTACAGCAAAAGAATGCAATTGTGGATACCAAGCGTCTTTTTCATCGCCCGATTCAATACGTTTTTGTGCATATTTTTTGGCTATGGCAGATACCACAGAAGAATCTAAACCGCCAGATAATAACACTCCATAAGGGACATCACTCATTAATTGCCTGTGAACTGCGTCTTCAAGCGCTTTTTTTACTTCTGCAATACTTGTTTCGTTTTCTTTTACAGCCTCATATTCAGACCAATCTCTTTTGTACCATTTTACAAATTCACCGTCTTTACTAGACATATAATGCCCAGGAGGAAATAATTCAATTTTAGTACATATTCCTTCAAGTGCTTTTAATTCTGAAGCAACATAGAAAGTTCCATTTTGATCCCAACCAATATATAAAGGGATAATTCCCATATGATCTCTGGCAACAAAGTATTCGTCTTTTTCAACGTCATATAATGCAAAACCAAAAATACCGTTCATTTCATCAATAAAATCAACGCCCTTTTCTTTGTAAAGAGCTAAAATAACTTCACAATCAGAAGCTGTCTGAAAATTGTATTTTCCATCAAATTGTTTGCGCAATTCTCTGTGATTATATATTTCACCGTTAGCGGCTAAAATTAATTTTTTATCATCGCTAAATAAAGGTTGTTGTCCTGATGCAGGATCTACAATAGCAAGTCTTTCGTGAGACATGATTACTTTATCGTCGCTATATATTCCACTCCAATCAGGCCCACGATGTCTAATCTTTTTAGACATTTCTAATAATTGAGGTCTTAAAACTTCAGATGTCTCTTTTAAATCAAACGCACATACAATTCCGCACATAACTTTATATTTTTATAGTAATTGTTTATTTCCAATACAAAAAACCGATTATTTGTATTTTAAATAAACATAAAATCAATAATTAGTTATAAATAATAACTTTTTTATTTAAATTAATTTGTTAATGTAAGTTTATTGTCATTTTTGTCTTTAGATACTTATTGTTTGTTAGTTAAGAGAAAAAAAGTGCCTTAAAATTTGTTCAAGTAGATTTTGGTTTCTAAATTTGTAGCTCAATGATGAAACAACAAAACATATGGTGGTGGAACTCTCTTAATTAATAAGTGAGAACTAATCCTATATATAATTAATATAAAAAAAAGGCTTATCTCACGATAAGCCTTTTTTAATTTTATAAAATGAAGAAATTACAATTTAAGACAATTCATAAAACAAAGATTGCAGATACCGTTACACCGGTTGGTTTGTACTTGCGTTTTAGAGACAAATACGCTAACACTTTGTTGTTAGAAAGTTCAGATTATCATAGTAAAGAAGAAAGTTTCTCATTTATTGCGGTAGAGCCCATTTTAACGATGAAAGTGGACGATTATGAGTTTTCTGTTTCTCATAAAGGAACACAACTAGATCAGCAACCTATCAACAAAAACTTTTATGAGTTGTTTGATAAGTTTACCAATGCTATAGATTTAGAGTGTCCAGCCGAATTAAAATCGTTCAACGGATTGTACGGTTATACAACCTTTGACTCTGTTCAGTATTTTGAGAATATTCAATTTAAAAACCCAAAAGCACCTTCTGCAATTCCAGAAATGCAATACAGTTTTTACCGTTTTATTATTGCTATCAATCATTTTAATGATGAAATGACATTGATAGAAAACATAGAAGAAGGTACAGCATCTCGTATTAAAGAAGTTCAGACTATTATAGATGCACAAGCTTTTAATACACAAAAATTCGAAATTGTAGGCGAAGAAACTTCCAATACAACAGGCGAAGAATTTAAAGAATATGTTAGAAAAGCAAAATCACATTGTAAAAGAGGCGATGTTTTTCAATTGGTTTTGTCACGCCAATTTCAACAAAAATTTAAAGGAGACGAGTTTAATGTCTATAGAGCGTTGCGTTCGATCAATCCGTCGCCATATTTATTTTATTTCGATTACGGTTCATTCAAATTAATGGGATCTTCACCAGAAGCACAAATTAAAATTTCTGCAGGTAAAGCCACTATCAATCCTATTGCAGGTACGTTTAGAAGAACGGACGATATGGCAGAAGACATTAAGTTGGGTAAAAAATTATCCGAAGATAAAAAGGAAACGGCAGAACACGTAATGTTGGTAGATTTAGCCCGTAACGATTTAAGCAAACATGCCGATAAAGTTACGGTAGAGGTTTTTAAAGAAGTACAGTATTTTAGCCACGTAATTCACTTGGTTTCTACGGTTAGAGGTAAGATTAAAGGAAACCCAATAGAAATTGTTGGAGACACTTTTCCTGCCGGAACCTTAAGTGGCGCGCCAAAGTACAAAGCAATGGAGTTGATAGACAAATATGAAAATCAAACCCGTGGATTTTATGGAGGAGCAGTAGGTATTATCGGTATAGATGGTTCTGTAAATTTAGCCATTGCCATTCGTTCGTTTGTGAGTAAAAACAACGTTTTGTATTCGCAAGCAGGCGCAGGAATCGTAATTCATTCCGATGAAGAAAAAGAATTACAAGAAGTAAATAACAAGTTAGCGGCGTTAAAAAAAGCGTTGATTTTAGCAGAGAATATTTAAAAATAGCTATTAGCTGTTAGTCGTTAGCAATTTGCTAAAAGCTAAGAGCAAAGAGCCCAAAGCTTTTAAAATGAAAATATTAATTTTAGATAATTACGATTCTTTTACCTACAACTTGGTTCACATGGTAGAAAAAATTACAGGAAATTTTCCCGCAGTTTTTAGAAACGACGAAATCAGTATTGCAGAGGTAGGAAACTACGATATGATCATGTTATCGCCAGGACCAGGAATTCCGGATGAGGCAGGAATCTTAAAAGAAGTAATAAAAACCTACGCAGGTGTAAAACCAATATTCGGAGTATGTTTGGGGTTACAAGCCATTACAGAGGTTTTTGGAGGAACTATCATCAATTTAGATGACGTTTTTCACGGAGTTGCCACAGAAATGAGGGTCGCAGACCCTTCAGCCATTATTTTTAAAGATATTCCAGAAACATTTTTAGCAGCACGTTACCATTCTTGGGCAGCAACAGACGAAGGTTTTCCAGAAGAAATACAAGTAACAGCAAGAGATGAAGATGGGTTAATTCAAGCAATTGAACATAAAATATTTCCAATTTCTGCGGTTCAGTTTCATCCAGAATCTATTTTAACAGATGTTGGTGAGCAATTGGTTACTAATTTTATCAATAGTGTAAAAAAGTAATGTCATCCTATGTTTGTCAAGTGTTAAATACTTTGTTAGAATTAATTACATTTAAAATTAATATTAACAAGAAAAGTATAGGGTAAAGGTTAAGATTATAGTCTGTCATTTGTCATAGAAGACCGTTCGGAATGCTAATCACTTTACCCTTTACTACTAAAAACTTGAACAGATCATTAGACATCCTATGTTTGTCAAGTGTTAAATACTTTGTTAGAATTAATTACATTTAAAATTAATATTAACAAGAAAAGTATAGGGTAAAGGTTAAGATTATAGTCTGTCATTTGTCATAGAAGACCGTTCGGAATGCTAATCACTTTACCCTTTACTACTAAAAACTTGAACAGATCATTAGACATTAAAGTCTGCATTTAGGATTGATAAGTAAAGTAGTAACTTTTCTATAAACATATTTGATATGAGTAAAATTATAGGAATTGATATTAGTAAACAAACATTTGATGTTTCTTTTTTAAAAAAAGATAAATGGGAACATAAAATATTTAAGAATAATTTAAAAGGTTTTGATTGTTTTAAAAACTTGATAGAAGAAAATGATTGGATTGTGATGGAAGCAAGTGGTCCTTATTATGTACAATTAGCGAGCTATTTAAATGCTTTTGGCTACAAGGTTTGTGTCCTTAATCCATTAATAATTAGACGTTACAGTCAAACAAGATTATACAGAGCAAAGACAGATAAAAAAGATGCTAGAACTATTGCAGAATATGGAACTCAATATGATTTAAAGAAATGGAGCCCAGAGAGTAAGTCAAGTACAGAAATAAAACAATTATATACAGCATTAGAGTTACTTAAAAAACAAATACATCAAACCAAAAGGCAGTTAGCATCTTTTCAAGCAACAGGATTGTTAACCAGTAGTCTTAAAAGAGAATTAAAACAAGTAGAAATATTGTTACAAAGACGTATTGATAAATTTGAAAAAGAAATAGAAAAGATAGGTGTTACAGCATATAAAGAAACAATAGAAAGGTTAAAAACAATACCAGGTGTCGGAATAAAAACAGCAATAATGATGAGTGTAATTACAGATAATTTCACAAAGTTTGAAAGCCATAAACAGTTAACAGCTTTTGTTGGGTTTAGTCCTAGGCTATATCAATCTGGTACTAGTGTAAAAGGAAAAGGACATATTTGTAAAATGGGAAAACCTCAAATAAGGAAACTATTATACCTCTGTTCTTGGTCTGCAAAAAAAGTTAATAAACATTGTATTGAGATGTATAAAAGATTAAAAGCAAAAGGAAAGCCCGAAAGAGTAATTAAGATAGCATTAGCAAATAAATTAATAAAACAGATTTTCTCTATTGCTAAAAACAAGAAATATTATGATGAAAATCATCAAAATTTATATTGCTGTAATTAGATGAAAATTTAACAAAAAACAATAGGTTTTTAACACAGATCATTCC
>NZ_JAKQYM010000010.1 GCF_022662535.1 Polaribacter marinus | reverse complement strand
CAGTAATCAGTAATCAGTAATCAGTAATCAGTAATCAGTAATCAGTAATCAGTAATCAGTAATCAAAATTAAAAAAATTGGAACAACTTACACATTACGACATAAAAAATAAGCAACAACAATTTCCAATTACAATTGTTTGTGATGCTATTAGAACACCTGAAAATATTGGTATGTGTTTTCGTATTTCCGAAAGTTTTGGTGTGCAAAAAATCTATTTTCATGAAAATTCTCCAACTACAGAAAATAGAATTGTAAAAAAAACAGCAAGAAACACTGTCAATCAAATTGAACATGAAACTTATACAGATTTTAATAAACTTGCAAATCAATTAAAAGCAGAAGGAAATACTATTATTGGTATAGAAATTACTGATAAAAGCATCAATATTCAAGATTTTAATTTTAAAAATAAAGAAAAAATCGTACTACTTTTAGGAAGTGAAAGAAACGGAATAGAAAACATAGATCTGGTTGACTGTACTATTGCAATACCTATGTTTGGCAGAAACTCAAGTATGAATGTAATACACAGTTTGGCAATTACCTTATATGAAGTTACAAATCAGTTGACAGTAAGTAGTCAGCAAAATAAGAAGAATGAAATTAGATAGAACTGGAATAATCTTGTATACCTTAAATTATAAGTCTTGTGTAAATTTTTATGAACACATCTTAAACTTGCAAAAAATGTTTGAAGGTGAAAATTTAACTTGTTTTGAGTTTGGAAATGCATATTTATTAGTAGAGTTAGATGATGAGTATAAAGGTATTGAAACAAAAACCGAAAGATTTAAAACCTGTTTAAGATTGAATGTGCCTAATGTAAAAGAAGTTGCAGAGAATTTAATTTCAAAAAACGTAAAAGTAGATTACCAAGAACACACATGGGGAACAATAGCTAAATTTCAAGATCCAGATGGAAATTTATGTGCCTTTAAGGATAGTCAAAAATTTGAAAAACAAATTGCCGATTATAAAATAAAGCAATTATAAAACACTGAAAATCAATTACGATTTACAAAAAAAACATTAAACAAAAGCCCATTTTTCAACTTTGAAACTTTAATAAATGAAAGGAATTTTACTAAACAACTTAGGATCTCCAGATTCTACCGAAACAAAAGATGTAAAAAAGTATTTAGGTGAATTTTTAATGGATGAACGCGTAATTGACATTCCGTATTGGAAACGTTGGCTACTTATTAACGGAATTATCTTAAAAACAAGACCTAAAAAATCGGGTGCTGCATACAAGAAAATCTGGTGGAAAGAAGGTTCTCCTTTAGTTGTAATATCACAAAGATTTACAGACAAAGTGATTAAAAAAGTAGATTTGCCTGTTGCTTTGGCAATGCGTTACGGTTCTATGACCATGGAAAATGGCATCAAAGAATTAGTAGACAAAGGTGTGACAGAAATATTTTTAGCCCCATTATATCCGCATTACGCTATGTCTTCTTACGAAACAGTAGTTGTAAAAGCAGAACAAATTATCGCAGAAAAATATCCAAATATAAAATTAGATGTTTTACCTCCCTTTTACAATGAACCAGATTATATCAAAGCAATGAGTAATAATATTGCAAATCATTTAAAAGGATTTGATTACGACCATATTTTGTTTTCTTACCATGGAATACCAGAGCGACATATTTTAAAATCTGACGTTACTAAAAATCATTGTAAAATAGATGGTTCTTGTTGCGAACGTAATTCTGTTGCGCATCATACTTGCTACAGACATCAGTGCTTTGAGACCACTAAAGAAATTGCGAAAACGTTAAGTTTAAAAGAAGGAACGTATAGCAATTCATTTCAATCACGTTTGTTAAAAGATCCTTGGTTAAAACCTTATACAGATTTCGAATTAGAGAAATTTCCATCCGAAGGAAAGAAAAACTTAGCCGTAATAACTCCTGCTTTTGTAGCTGATTGCTTAGAAACTTTAGAGGAAATTGCCATGGAAGGAAAAGATGAATTCCTTAAATTTGGAGGAAGCAATTATAAACATATCCCTTGTATGAATGACAATGATGACTGGGTAGATGTAATGGTAAAGTGGATTAACGACTGGAAAAATAAAAAACAATAATCATTGATCATTGACAACTGATTACTGATTACTGATTACTAATTACTAATAACTGATAACTGATACAAATGGATTTCTTATACGTAAAAGCATTACACATTATTTTTGTTGTAACCTGGTTTGCCGGATTATTTTATATTGTTCGTTTGTTTATTTATCATGCAGAAGCAGAAAATAAATTAGAGCCCGCTAAAGAAATTTTACAAACACAATACAAACTAATGGCCAAAAGATTGTGGTATATCATTACTTGGCCTTCTGCAATTTTAGCCAGTTTTTTTGCTTTTTGGATGCTCTATAAAAATCCCATTTATTTAGAAATGCCTTGGATGCATGTAAAACTAGCTTTTGTTTTAGCATTGTATTTCTATCATTACTCTTGCCATAGAATTTTTAGTCAGCTACAAAAAGATGTTATAAAATATTCTGCTTTAAAACTTAGAATTTTTAATGAAATTGCTACCATTATTCTTTTTGCCGTTGTCTTTCTGGTTACTTTAAAAAGCGCTATTAATTGGGTTTGGGGTGTTGTAGGAATTATTCTTTTTGGGATTATTATGATGATGAGTATAAAACTCTACAAAAAAATTAGAGAAAAAAAATCTTGGGAAAAAGCTGAAAGAGAGGTTTTAGAAAATGATAAATAGTAACAATTTTCAATATCAGTTACTCAACTATAAACTGTTTCTGTTCACTGCCAACTGAATACTGTTTACTACTAATAATAATTACCCTCTAATACTCTGCTCAAACGGAATTCTATTCACAATAGACCTACCTAAAGTAACTTCATCTGCATATTCTAATTCGTCACCCACAGAAATTCCGCGGGCAATTGTAGACGTTGTAATGTTAAATTTTTCTATTTGTTTAAAAATATAAAAGTTGGTTGTGTCTCCTTCCATGGTAGAGCTTAAAGCAAAAATTAATTCTTTAATTTCTCCTTCTGCAACTTTTCTTATTAAAGAATCTATTTGCAAATTCTGAGGACCAATTCCTTCTATCGGAGAAATTTTACCACCTAAAACATGATACAAACCATTAAATTGAGAAGTACTTTCTATAGCCATTACATCTCTAATATCCTCTACAACACATACAATTTCTTCGTTTCTTTTTGGGTTTTGACAAATATCGCACAAAACAGTATCAGAAATGTTATGACATTTTTCACAAGTTTTCACATCATTTCTCAAATGCAATAAAGCTTCAGATAAATATTTAGTATTTTCTGAAGGTTGTTTTAGCAGGTGCAACACCAAACGCAATGCAGTTCTTTTACCTATTCCTGGTAAACGAGAAACTTCATTCACTGCGTTTTCTAAAAGTTTTGATGAAAAATCCATAGCCGTCAAAATTACAAATTATCAATTATCAATTACGAATTAATCCATTAAAAATTTAAAAAAGTATATCTTCGTAATAGTTAAATCGTAATTCGTAATTGACCAAATGCAACCACTTCACATCTTACTATTAATTGTCGCTTATTTTACTGTATTGATTTTCATTTCATATATCACAGGGAAATCTGCAAACAATAAAACTTTTTTTAAAGCAAATAACTCTTCACCTTGGTATTTAGTGGCATTTGGTATGATTGGTGCTTCACTATCTGGTGTTACTTTTATTTCTGTTCCTGGATGGGTAGAGGGACAAAATATGAGTTATTTTCAAATGGTCTTAGGTTATGTTGTTGGATATGCCGTTATCGGATTGGTCTTACTTCCACTCTATTATAAATTAAATTTAACGTCAATTTACACCTATTTAGACGACAGGTTTGGCAAATACTCCTACAAAACGGGAGCTAGTTTTTTCTTACTTTCTAGAACAATTGGCGCTGCATTTAGACTCTTTTTAGTAGCAAATGTTTTGCAACTATTATTATTCGACGACTACGGAATTCCGTTTTGGGCAACAGTTTCCATCACAATACTATTAATTTGGCTGTATACCTTTAAAGGAGGTATTAAAACCATTGTTTGGACAGATACTTTACAAACTTTATTTATGTTGATTGCCGTTGGAGTTTGTATTTACACCATCTCTGATGAAATGGAAATCACAAATTTATTTGGTTATGTTGCAGATAGCGAGCTTTCTAAAATATTCTTTTTTAACGATGTAAATGCAGGAAATTATTTTTGGAAACGTTTTCTGGCAGGAGCTTTTGTAGCTATTGTAATGACTGGTTTAGATCAAGACATGATGCAAAAAAACCTAACTTGTAGAAACTTAAAAGACGCACAAAAAAATATGTTTTGGTTTACTATTGTTTTGGTAATTGTAAACTTTTTCTTTTTAGCCTTAGGTGTGTTGCTTACAGATTATGCTCAGAAAAACGGAATAGACGCTCATAAAGATCAACTATTTCCAATAATTGCAACAAAAGGAAATTTAGGTTTGGCAACAGCCATTTTCTTTCTATTAGGCTTAATTGCAGCGGCTTATTCTAGTGCCGATTCTGCTTTAACTTCACTAACAACATCATTCAGTATAGATATATTAGAAATTGATAAAAAGAAAAACGAAGTAGATCAAGAAAAAACAAGAAAGAAAATTCATATCATTTTCTCTTTTGTTTTAATTGCAACCATTTTAATTTTCAAATATTTTATTGCAGATGAAAGTGTAATTGCAAAAATATTTACGTTTGCTAATTACACCTATGGACCTTTATTAGGGCTCTATACATTTGGTCTATTCACAAAAATAAAAGTAAAAGATAAAATGGTGCCTTTAATTTGTTTAGCATCACCAATTATAACTTACTTTGTAAACTATTTAGCTTTAGCATATGCAGGTTTTGATTTTGGTTTTTCACTTTTAATCCTAAATGGATTTATTACCTTTATAGGATTGTCTATTTTTAGACAGAAGTAACATGAAAAAAACAATTTCTATTATTGGTGGAGGACCTTCATCGTTGATTTTAGCGTCTTTTTTAAATACAGAAAAATTTGACATTACCATTTACGAAAAAAACAAAACTGCAGGCAGAAAATTTTTAGTTGCCGGAAAAGGTGGTTTTAACTTAACCCATTCAGAGCCAATTTCTGAATTGATAAAACGTTATACACCTCAGCATTTCTTAAAAAACTCTTTGTTAAGCTTTACAAATGATGATTTTAGAAAATGGTTAAACACCATCGAAATTCCTACTTATATAGGTAGTAGTAAAAGAATCTATCCTAAAGAAGGAATAAAACCAATTACCGTTTTAAATAACATTCTAAATCATTTAAAAGAAAGAGGAATTATTTTTAAGTACGAACATACTTTTATGGGTTGGACACCAAACAACCATACAATTATAAATAACATAGCAGTTTCTTCTGATTACACAGTTTTCTCTTTAGGTGGAGGAAGTTGGAAGATAACAGGATCAGACGGAACTTGGTTGGAAACATTTCAACAAAAAGGCATAGATACAGTTCCTTTTAAAGCTTCTAATTGTGCTTTTAAAATTGATTGGAATTCTGATTTTATCAAAAAAAATGAAGGAAATCCTTTAAAAAACATTGCTATTTCTTGTGCTGATAAAAGGCAAAAAGGAGAAGTAGTTATTACCAATTTTGGTATAGAAGGAAATGCCATTTACGCTTTGAGTCCGCAAATTAGACAGCAATTAAAAATGCAAAAAAAAGCAATTATTTTTATCGATTTTAAACCAACCTTATCCATAGAGAGTATTACTGCTAAAATTAAAAAATCAGGCTTTAAAAACACCACGCAAATTTTAAAAAAAGAATTAAAAATAAATAATTCACAAATCGATTTGTTAAAAATTCACCTTTCTAAAGAAGATTATTTAAATTCAGAAGTATTATCAAATAATATTAAAAAATTTCCACTAGAAATTACAGATTTAGGCATTTTAAACGAAGCCATTTCTACTGTTGGAGGAATTGATTTAAAAGCAGTTGACACTCATTTTCAGTTGCATAAAATACCGAACCAATATTGCATTGGAGAAATGCTAAATTGGGATGCACCAACTGGAGGGTATCTAATACAAGCTTGTGCAAGTAATGGTTTTTTACTTGCAAAACATTTAAATAAGATTGATTAAAAACTACATTTTAGAATGTTTGTACTCATAAAATATTCAGTATTTTTACTGTATTCAAATAAAATAAATGTCAAAAGACTTATCAAATTACCGTAAATCATATGAAAAGCAAGAGCTTCTAGAAAGTACTTGTCCTGAAAATCCAATGGAATTATTCCAAAAATGGTTTATAAATGCAGATGAATCAGAAATAGTAGACGAAACTAATGCAATGACAGTTTCATCAATAGGTTTAGATGGTTTTCCAAAAAGCAGAGTTGTTTTATTAAAAAAATATACTTGGGAAGGTTTTATTTTTTACACCAATTATAATTCTGAAAAAGGAAAAGCAATAGCTGCAAACAATCATATTTGTTTGTCTTTCTTTTGGGCAGGTTTAGAACAACAAATTATCATCAAAGGAAAAGCAGAAAAACTTTCAGAAAATTTATCTGATGGTTATTTTGAATCAAGACCTGACGGAAGCAAACTAGGAGCTTGGGCTTCTAACCAAAGTACCGTTGTAGACTCTAGAGAAGAATTAGATAAACGATTATCTAAATTTGAAGAAAAATTTAAAGGCCAAGAGATTGTTAGACCAAAATATTGGGGAGGCTTTATTGTAAAACCAATTTCAATAGAATTTTGGCAAGGTAGGCCCAATAGAATGCACGATAGAATTAGATATACTTTAGAAAAAGATTTTTCTTGGAAATTAGAAAGATTAGCACCGTAAATTTTTATATTTACAATTCAACAATTCAACTAAATGAAAACTTTATATATTGTTAGACACGCAAAATCTTCTTGGGAATACCAAGGGATAGAAGATATTGATAGGCCTCTAAAAAAACGCGGAATTAAAGATGCACATTTGATGTCTAAGTTTCTTTCTAAAAAAATAGATAGACCAGATGTTTTTGTTTCCAGTAGTGCAAATAGAGCTTTACATACTGCTGTTATTTTTTGCGAAAACTTTGAATACCCTTTATCAAATCTTAAAATTAGAAGACAGCTTTATAGCTTTAGTGATGGCTATTTAGTAAAAACAGTTAAAGCTTTTGATGATGGATTTAATTCTGCAATAATTTTTAGTCATGATCATGGTATCAATACTTTTGTAAATAAATTTGGGAACACACCCATTGCACATGTTTCTACCTGTGGAGTGATTGGAATACAATTTGAAGAAAAACATTGGAAAAACATAAAAAAAGGAAAAACTTTTTTAATAGAAAATCCTAAAAACCATAAATAACACAGTTTGTTAGAAGTAAAAAAATACGGAGCTATAGATATTGGTTCAAATGCAATAAGATTACTAGTTTCTAACGTAATTATTGCAGAAGACAAAGAACCACAATTTAAAAAATCTTCATTAGTTCGGGTACCTATTCGTTTAGGAGCAGACGCATTTGTAAAAGGAGTTATTAGCGACGAAAATATCGCAAGAATGATAGATGCTATTGAAGCATTTAAATTATTAATGTCTGTACACAAAGTAGAACGCTATAAAGCCTGTGCAACATCTGCTATGAGAGAAGCTATTAATGGTAAAGAAGTAGCAGAAAAAATTCTATTAAAAACCGGAGTAAAAATAGACATTATCGGAGGCAAAGAAGAAGCTGCAATTATATCTTCTACAGATTTAAACCAATTAATTGAAGGAGACAACTCTTATTTATATGTAGATGTAGGTGGAGGTAGTACCGAATTCACCATTTTCTCTGGAGGTAAAATTGTTACTTCAAAATCTTTTAAAATAGGAACAGTACGTTTGTTAAACAACAAAAAGTCAGTAAATAAAGAAATGTTTGCCCATGTAGAAAAATGGATTAAGAAAAACACAAAAGATTTAAAAAGACTTTCGTTAATAGGTTCTGGAGGAAATATCAATAAACTTTTTAAAATGTCTGGAAGAACAGAAGGAAAACCAATTTCTTTTATCTACTTAAACGCTCAATATCAATTTTTAAAACAAATGACTTTTGACGAAAGGGTTTCTGAATTGAGTTTAAATCCAGATAGAGCCGATGTAATTATACCTGCAACTAAAATTTATTTATCTGCGATGAAATGGAGTGGAGCAAGAAAAATTTATGTTCCAAAAATTGGTCTTGCAGACGGTATTATTAAAAGCTTGTTTTTTAATAAATTATAATTTTTTGTTAGAGAAATAAATTTGTGACTTTAAGAAAAATATAGTGTCTTACCCTTGTTGGGTAGTCTATAAAATTATTCTAGCAAAAATCAAAAAAAGAAACCAGCGTTTTTAACGCTGGTTTTCTATTATATGAGATTCTATAATTGTATTAAACAATTGATTTTTATTTTCTAAAAAAGCAGTTTCTATTTCTAAAAAAGACAAGTCTTTAATCTTATTTTCTAATCTAGTAAAATCTTTTTCTGTTGTTAAAATAAGCTTTTTATCTGCTTTTATTTTGGCAAACTTTTGTTCTATATTTTTTATTTCGGACTCAGAAAAATGATGGTGATCAGAAAATTTTAAATGATCATAACAAATTCCTTTTTGCGCTAAAAATTCTGTTAATGGTTTTGGATTTGCAATTCCTGTGACTAATAAAATTTCGTATTCTTTTAAATCATTTATAGTAATATTATGATTTCCTGATAACTGATTTGCATAAGAAATTGTAGTAAAAAAGATTTCTTTATGATATTTTTTTAATTGTAGTGTAATTTTTTCTTGGAGATGCATATCAAAATCTATAGGACACTTAGTCACCACAATTATATCTGCACGTTTTGCACCTCTTTTACTTTCTCTTAAATTACCGGTTGGTAATAAAAAATCATCCGAAAATAAATCATCATATTTTGTTAATAAAACATAAAAACTTCCTTTTATGTTTCTATGCTGAAAAGCATCATCCAACAAAACAACTTCTGGAGATTTTTCTTTTAATAATCTTGTAACACCTTCTACTCTATTTGCATCAACAGCAATATTAATATTTGAAAACTTTTTAAAATATTGCAAAGGCTCATCACCAACATCTTCTGCAAAATGGTTTTTATTCACTAAAACAAAACCATCTGTTTTACGCTTATACCCCCTACTTAAAACAGCTACCTTAAATTTCCCTTTCAACAATCTTATCAAATATTCTATTTGAGGTGTCTTTCCAGTTCCTCCTACACTTAAGTTTCCAACAACAATTACAGGAATTTTAAATTCTGTTTGCTTAAAAATACCTACATCAAAAAACAAGTTACGAATTGAAGTTATCAAGTCATAAACAATTGCAAATGGAAATAATAAAAAACGTAAAAATTTCATTAATACGAAAATAAGTCATTTTTATGGATTGATGAATGGAAAATGTTAACTTTGAATTTCAATACATTTTAAAATGACAATAAAAGACATAACAAATTACATTGAAGAATTAGCTCCTTTAAGTTATGCCGAGGATTTTGATAATGTTGGTTTATTGGTAGGTAACTATAATGCTAACGTTTCAGGAGTTTTAGTTACTTTAGATACGCTTGAAGAAACAGTGGAGGAAGCAATTGCTAAAAACTGTAATTTAATTGTAAGTTTTCATCCAATTATTTTTAGCGGATTAAAAAAATTAAACGGAAATTCTTACGTAGAACGTGCGGTATTGAAGGCCATAAAGAATGATATTGCAATTTATGCAACTCACACAGCTTTAGACAATTCTAAAAACGGAGTTTCTGCAAAAATGTGTGAAGTATTAGGTTTAAAAAACACTGAGATTTTAATTCCTAAAAAAGGAATCATCAAAAAGCTAACTACTTTTGTTCCTAATGAAAATGCCATTGCATTAAGAGATTCTCTTTTTAAATCAGGGGCAGGAAACATTGGCAATTACGATCTTTGTTCTTTTAATATTAATGGGGAAGGAACTTTTAGAGGAAATGAAAACTCTAACCCGGTTTTAGGAGAAAAAGGAAAACTTCATACAGAAAAAGAAACACAAATTAGTGTTATTTTTGAAAGTAAAAATGAAGCAAATATCTTAAAATCGTTACACAAAAACCACCCTTATGAAGAAGTTCCTTATGAAATTTTTACCACAGAAAATATACATCAAAATGTAGGAATGGGAATGATTGGTGAGCTTTCTACAGAAATGAATGAAAAAGATTTTCTAGTTTATTTAAAGAAAACAATGAAAACAGATTGTATACGTCATTCTGCCTTAATAAATAAAAAAATAAAAAAAGTCGCCGTTTTAGGAGGATCTGGAAGTTTTGCCATTTCTAACGCAAAAAAAGCCAAAGCAGATGCTTATGTGAGCGCAGATTTTAAATATCACGAATTTTTTAAAGCAGAAAACAGCCTTTTATTAGCAGATATTGGCCATTATGAGAGTGAACAGTTTACAAAAAACCTTTTGGTTGATTATCTTACAAAAAAATTCACTAATTTTGCAGTCGTTTTATCAGAAAAAAGTACAAATCCTATTTATTATATATAAACATGGCAAAGAAGAAAGAAGTTTCGGTTGAAGAAAAATTAAGAGCACTTTATGATTTACAATTAATCGACTCTAGAGTTGATGAAATTAGAAATGTTAGAGGAGAATTACCTTTAGAGGTTGAAGATTTAGAAGATGAAGTTGCCGGTTTAAATACCAGACTTTCTAACTTAGCTGAAGATGTTGCAAACTTAGAAACAGATATCAACAACAAAAAATTAGCTATAGAAGAGTCTAATTCTTTGATGAAGAAATATGATGAGCAACAAAAGAAAGTTAGAAATAATAGAGAGTTTGATTCATTATCTAAAGAGATTGAATTTCAAGATTTAGAAATTCAATTAGCTGAAAAAAGAATTAACGAGTACAAAGCTAAGATTGCTCAGAAAATGGAAGTAATTGATGCTACTAAAGAAAAATTAGCTAAGCAAGAGCAACACTTAAGTCATAAAAAAGCAGAATTAGATGCTATCTTAAAAGAAACTGAAAAAGACGAAAAGCTTTTATCAGAAAAATCTGAAGAATTTTCTAAATCTATTGACGCTCATTTATTAGCTGCTTACAACAGAATTAGAAACAAGGTAAAGAATGGGTTAGCTGTTGTTGCGATAGAACGAGGAGCTTCTGGAGGGTCTTATTTTACAATTCCACCTCAGGTTCAATTAGAGATTGCAAATAGAAAGAAAATTACTATAGACGAACATAGTGGACGTATTTTAGTAGATCAAGCTTTAGCTGAAGAAGAAAAAGCTAAAATAGATAAGTTATTTTCTTAAAATTAAGAAAACATACTCATAAAAAAAACTCGAAGCATTTGCTTCGAGTTTTTTTATATATTTATTTTAATAAATCTAATAGTCTAATTTTTTTAGATAACTAAGTTTTTGTTTCCAAATAGATAAATCGTGTTTAAATTCATTTACTCTATTTTTTACATTTATTACTAAAGGATTATCATCTTTAGCATTAGAGAAAAAGCCTAAATTATTTTCTAATTGCTGAATTTCTCTTACAACTTCATCTATCTTCTTTCTAACAAACATCTGCTCAGAATCTAATTTTCTAACATCATTATCTTCTAAATACAGATCAACAACGTTTGTAAACTTTAGCATAGAAATTTCATCTTTGTCAATATCTAAAGTAGATAACATTCTATCTATTTGTTTATTAAATTTACCATCTACATGACGTGCGTTTCTTGGTAGCTTCCCTAGTTCTTTCCATTTATTAATCGCCTCTATAACAATATCTTTTGTTGGATTCTCTTGAAGTTTTAACGCTTCTAAAAATTCTTTTTTAGCTTCAACAACTTCCTGTTGCTCTTTACTAACAGCATTTTTTTGTTGATGAAAACGATCAAAATAATGATTACAAGCAGCTTTAAAACGTTTCCAGATATCATCAGAAAACTTACGAGGTACATGACCTATTTCTTTCCAATCGGATTGTACTTTCTTTAAGGTATTGGTTGCCGTCTCCCAATCTTCACTATCTTTTAATGATTCTGCAATTTCTATTAAAGCAATTTTTCTTTTTAAATTATCTTGCTGACTACCTTTTTCTTCTTTATAAAAGATATTTTTTGAAGCATTGAATTTTTTAGTAGCAGCTTTAAACTTTTTCCAAATTTCTTCGCTTTTTGCATAAGGCAACTTACCTAAGTTAAAATATTGCTGCCTTAATTCTTCTATGTCTTTTATACTCTTTTGCCAATCATTATGAGTTTTGTTTTTAGAAGTATCATAGGCATCTATAACAGCAATTACCTCTAATTTTTTATCAATGATTTCTTGATATTTAGAACGCAATTCTTTGTAATGCTCATGTCTATTATCATGAATTTTCTTGGTTGCCTCACTAAACTTATGCCAAATTTCTTCACGCATTTCTTTAGATACTGGTCCAACATCTTCTTTCCAAGCTCTATGAAGTTCTTGCAATTCATTAGACGCATAGTTAATATCACTCTCGTTAGCTAAAGCTTTTGCTTTTTCTATAATTTTAAGTTTTTCCTCTAAGTTATGCTTAAAGTCTAAATCTCTAAAATCATTACTTAAGTGTAAAAGATCATAGAAGCGTTCTACATGATGATGATAAGTTTTCCACGTATCATTATAACGAGTCTTAGAAACTGGCCCAATACTACGCCATACATCTTGAAGCTCTCTAAAATTTTTATACATGGTAGAAGTATCTGCTTCTTCAATTAGTCTTTTTAAATCTTCTATTACTTTAATGCGCTTCTCTAGATTTTCTTTAAGTTGTTTTTCTAGATTTGAATAATAGGCATCTCTTTGCTTCTTGTAATCGGTAAGTAATTTATTGTATTCTGATTTAATTGGGCTAGAAAACTGGAAATCTATAGAATTTCCTCCTTCTGCTAAAAAAGCCTCTTTTTTCTCTGCTAATAATGCTCCAAATTTTTGATTGAAAGCATTTTTAATTCCATCTACTTGAGATTTAATTTTTTGAACAGGATTGCCTGCAAGTACTTTGCTAAGTTCAGAGACTAATTCTTCTAATGATTTTGTAGAGTAATCAAGCTCTTCAACTTCTTCATTTCCATCTTCTTTTTCCGCTTTTTCAGCTACAGATTTTTCAATTTCATTTACGGCTTCTTCTGCATTTCCCCCTTCAGTTACTTCAGATTCTTTTGTTTCCTCTAGAGCTTCTTCAACATTTTCTTTTTCTACTACCTCTTGTGTAGTATCATTTATTTGTTCTTTAGCCGTTTTTTCAACTTCGCTACTATTTTCATCATTTTTATCTAACATATCTACAATGTTTAAAGGTCATTTGAGTATAAAACTATATTTATACAGTTTATAAAGATACAGACAACTTATATAATCTACAAATTATCTAATTATTATTCATTCCAAACCCTCCAAGATTCTTCTGCTTGCAATTCTAACATTTGCAATCCGTTTTTAATTGTTGCCCCTTTTTCTTTTCCTTTAGATAAAAAAGTAGATACTTCTGGATTATAAATTAGATCAAATAACAGATGCTTTTCTGTTAAAAATTGATAAGGAATATTGGGATGTTTTTCTATTTCTGGCGAAGTTCCTAACGGCGTACAATTAATTATAACTGTATAATCATTTATTAATTTTTCTGACAAAGAATCATAAGAAATTTGCTTTTTCCCTTCTGGGTTTCTAGAGACAAATTTGTATTTTATCTTATTCTTTTTTAAAGCATAAGCGATGGCTTTAGATGCTCCACCAGTCCCTAAAATAAAAGCTTTTTTATGATGGTTTTTTAATAGTGGTTTTATCGAATTTTCGAAACCTACCACATCTGAATTGTAACCTTTTAATTTTCCTTTTTTAGTGAACTTTATAGTATTTACTGCCCCAATTTTTTTTGCCGTTTTATCTAACTTATCTAAAAACGGAATTATCTCTTCTTTATAAGGAATGGTAACATTTATCCCTTTTATATTTTTATCTTCTAAAATTAATGGAAAATCTTGAATTTTTGGAATATCAAAATTTACATATTGATGATTTTTTAGGTTTTCATTTTTAAACTTGTTGGAAAAATATCCACGTGAAAAAGAATATGAAATATCTTTTCCTAACAATCCAAAAACTTTATTTTTTCTTTCTTCCATAAAAATCTATTACTAAAATTAAAGCGATGCCAATCCCTATCCAAAATAGGGCTATCCAAGTTTCAGGATTGGAAAAATCAGGAATAAAACGCTGATAATTTTCAACAATTTTGTTTCCTTTTTGATCTAATAAAAATACACCATCTTCTAAAGCATAAATTGTTTTTTTCCATGGCCAAACAATTCCTAAAGATCCTGTTATAAAACCAATAATAATAGCATTTACTATTTGATGCCATCTTTTTAAAACATAACCTAATATATGAGAAATAGACACCAATCCAAAAACAGAACCTATTGTAAAAACACTAATTATTTTTAAATATCTTATTTTGATAGGGTCTGACAACACCTTAATATCACCTCTTAAAAGACTAGTTATTACACTTGATAAAGCATTTACAGAATCTACTAAAAGCAACACATAATTTCCTAATAAAATTAAGATAAAAGAACCTGACAAACCAGGAAGTGTCATTCCAGAAACACCAATAATTCCACAAACAAATACAAACCAAAGATTGTCATTTTCTGTAGCAGGTGTTAAAAAACTAATACCAATTCCTATTGATGCCCCTATAATTAAAGAAAGGAAATTTTTAAAATTCCATTCTCCAAAATCTTTTCCTATATAGTAAATAGACCCAATAATCATCCCAAAAAACCAGCTCCAAACATAAAGCTCGAAATTAATTAGAAAATAATCTAAAACTAATGAAATACTAAAATAGCTAAAAATACTTCCCCCCATAATTAAGAAAAGAAACTGACCATTTACATATTTGTAAAAACTTTTAAAACGCCCGTTAATTAATAGTTTAAAAGCCTTTAAATTTATTTTTCTAAAAGAGTAAATTAATTCTTCATAAAAACCAAAAACAAAAGAAACTGTTCCTCCAGAAACTCCGGGAACTTTATTTGCTGCTCCCATTGCCAAACCTTTCAAAAAAAGACTTAGTTTCTGTAAAAAATTTCTTGCTACTTGCATTGATTATTTTTTTACTGCCAATTTTTCCATCAATAAAATTAGACCAAAACCAACAACAGCCAATACAATTGCCATTGTAAGTTCTGTATTTCCATCAAAAGAAAAAGGAGAAACACTTTGTTGATTAAAGGGAACTTTAACTCCATGAGAATTTGTACGCCATGTTAAAGTTTCTTTCCATGGCCAAATTTTATTTAAGGAACCTATTATAAATCCGGTTAAAGCTGCTAAAGTATAATTTTTGTAGTGAGCAAAAAGCCATTTTAAAATTTTCGAAAAACTTAATAGACCTATTATTGCTCCTAAACCTACTGCTGCTATTGTTTTAAAATCTCTATCATTAACAGCGGCTAAGATTGGTTTATATGCTCCTAGTAGAACTAAAATAAATGCCCCTGAAATTCCTGGTAAAATCATTGCACAAATGGCAATAGCCCCAGCAATAAACATAAAAAATAAAGATGAATTTTCTGAAACTAATGGATTTAGTGTTGTTATATAATAAGCTAAAAATGCCCCCATTATTAAAATAATTATTGAAATAAAATTCCATTTAGTAATTTGTTTGGCGATGTAAATAATACTAGCCAATACCAACCCAAAAAAGAATGACCATAATAAAATAGGTTCGTTTTCTAATAAATATTTTATGGCTTTTGCTAATGAAACAATGCTAATAAAAATCCCTAAAAATAGTGATGCTAAAAAATTTCCATTTATTTGTTTCCATGCAGTTTTAAGTCCTTCTTGTTTTAAGGTTTTAAACAAACCTAATTTTACATTACTTATAGAACCTAATAATTCTTCATAAATACCAGAAATAAAAGCGATTGTACCTCCAGAAACACCAGGAACAACATCTGCAGCTCCCATTGCCATTCCTTTTAAACCAACAATTATATAATCTTTTATACTTCTACTCATTTTTAAGTTTCTTTTTTACGAAACGAAGATAATAGAAATTTGAGAAAGATGAATAAAACCAATTTTAATTAAAATTTAAAAAATCTATAAAAAAAAAATCTCAAAATAGATTTGAGATTTTTTTTTTATAGATTAGACTGATAATTTATTTTACTTTTATAGAACAACCAATTGCTCTAGTTTCTTTTTTATCAATACTTTTTCCAGATAACAATGCATCTAAAGCATTCTCTACATATTTTTCTGTTACAGCATCTGGATTTCTAGAACTATTATCTATTGCACCAATATACTGTACTTTCATATCATTTCTAGTAACAATATATACATGTGGTGTTTTTGTTGCTCCAAATTTTGGGTATACAGTTTGTCCTTCATCAAACAAATAAGGAAAATTAAATTCTTTTTCCGAAGCTCTAATTTTCATTTTTTCAAAGCTATCTCCTGCTGAAACACTAGGATCATTAGGATTTATAGCAATTACAGGAAAACCTTTGCTTTTATATTTTTCTTGAAGTGCAATAATTCTATCTTCATTGGCAACTGAGTACGGACAAGTATTACATGTAAAAATAATTACAAACCCTTTTACTTCTTGATAATCTGATAAGGAAACCATTTTATTATCAATATTTTTCAAAGAAAAATCTTCTATTACATCTCCAATTTTGTATCCTTTTTCAGTTTTAATCGTAAAAGCAACAGTTGTCATTGCGATAACTGTTAGCAGTAGTATTGTTTGAATTTTTTTCATCGTTTATGGTTTTAAAAAAGTTTTTAGTTCGTTTTCTAAAGTTTTATAATCAAAAGATTTTTCGTAAAACTTCCTGTTTTTTGTATTGTAAATTAATGTTGCTGGTATTGCTCCAGACCATGTAGAATCAATTGCTTTAATCCAAACATCTTCATTTATATCATCTAAATGAATAACTTGTGATTGTAGTTTTTTCTTATTGATAAAGGGAATTAATTTCTTTTCTACTTGTTTTGGAAAATCTAAACTCACCAAAATAACTTCAACATTTTTATATTCTTTATTTATCTTTTCAAAATAAGGCAATTCTTTCACACATGGCCCACACCAAGTTGCCCAAAAATTAATGATATAAGTTGTTCCATCATTTTTTTCTAACAAAGGCTTCAATTCATTATATGTATAAGATTTTACTGAAGTTACTTTTATTGTTTTTTGAAGCGTGTTCTTTGTTGTTTCTTCTTTTTTGCAAGAGGACACACCCATAGAAACAACTAGTACAAAAATTAATTTTTTAATCATTTTATAAAACTACATATTTTAAAATAATAACACTAATAATTAACTCATTCTTAACAAAAAGCCTCATAAAAATAAATTTTATGAGGCTTTTAAAAACATTACTTTATAACCTTTTAATCAAAAATATCATTTAAAATTTTTGCTAATCTTATTCCTCCTCTTTGCAACTGTGTTCTAACGGTTCCAAAATGCTCATAAGAATATCTGTATTTTAAGTTCTCTCCAACTTTTACAGACGAGTACAACTTATTTGTAAGTTCATGCACTTCATCAATCCAATCCACAACAGTTCCTTTTTCTATAGCTTCTATTTGTTTTTTAGATAACTTTTCTGCATTGTCTGCTAATTCTAAATAACTCATATTCCACTCTTCAATCATTTTGGTGTCCCATACTGAATGTAAATTTGTACCTCTTCCAAACCATTGAACCTGAATAGTGTTTCCTCCTTTATCTTCTTTTTGTCCAATATGCATTGGTTGATGTAAATCTCCCACAAAGTGAATTAACATTTTTAAATAAAATACTCTGTCTTCTTCTGAACTGTTTTTATTTTTCAAAACTTCGATACATTTCTGTATTCCTGTAACTAAGTCACCTTTAGGATTTTTCTCTGCATCAGCATATTTTTCATCCAATTTCATATTTACATAATGCCAAGAGTAAAATTCATTATATTTTTTATCCGATTTAATCTCATCACCATAAGTAGAAACAAAGGCTAAACTTTGACCTTTTAAAATTTTATCAATCTTTCTCTTTGCTTTTCTTGTTAAATAACTTTCAGCAATTTTACCAGTTGCTCGATGTCCTGTTTGCCCCCAAAAAACTGCTTCATCAGTTGAAGAGTTTACTGTAAAGAAAAACGAAATCAATAAAAATAGTTTAATTTTCATTTGTTGTTTTTATAATTAATTTTCAGCTAAAATATAAAAATAATTGTTCTAAAATTTGCAAAATTCAAAAAATAAATCATATCTTTACGATATCATTTTAATATCATATTAAAACAAACATACATGAAAGCAGAAAAAATTATCAAACCAGCAAATGGTTATTTAATGTTATTTATAGTTTTAGCATTATTTTTTAGTGGAATTGCATTATCCATAAAAGCAGAAAATCCGGCTTATTTAATTGCAACCTTAATAGGTTTTATTGGTTTTTTTGGTTTTATACTTGTAAACCCAAACACTTCTAAAGTTATTTTGCTATTTGGAAAATACGTTGGTACTATTAAAGATAATGGCTTGTATTGGGCAAATCCACTATACAGAAAAAAAACAATTTCTTTAAGAGCAAGCAATTTTGATAGTGAACGTTTAAAGGTAAATGACAAACTAGGAAACCCTATTATGATTTCTACTATTTTAGTTTGGCGTGTTACAGATACCTACAAAGCAGCTTTTGACGTAGATAATTACGAAAATTTTGTTCGTGTACAAACAGATGCTGCTGTAAGAAAACTAGCAAGCATGTATCCGTATGATAATTTTGCAGATGAAGGTCACGATGAAGACATTACACTAAGGTCTAGCGTAAATGAAGTTTCTGAAGCCTTAGAAAAGGAAATAGACGAGCGACTATCTATTGCTGGTATTGAAGTTTTAGAAGCAAGAATAGGTTATTTAGCTTATGCTCAAGAAATTGCAAGTGCCATGTTAAAAAGACAACAAGCAACAGCAATTGTAGCTGCAAGACATAAAATTGTTCAAGGTGCAGTAGAAATGGTAGAAATGGCTTTAGATGAACTAAACAAAAAACAAATTGTAGAATTAGACGAAGAGCGTAAAGCAGCAATGGTAAGCAATTTATTGGTAATTTTATGTGGAGACAAAGAAGCTTCACCAGTAGTAAATGCAGGTACATTAAGTCATTAAAACATGAAAGAATACAAAGTAGAAATACCAAGATTAGGGTTAACAAAAAGGCAAGAAAAAATGCAGGATCTTTTAAATCAAAATGCTAGAGAAGGGTGGATTGTTAAAGACATAGGGCAGAATTGGTCTAGTATTATTTTTGAAAGAGATAAAAACAGATAAAATGAAAATCTTTAAAGAAGAACAGCGCTTTACGCAGAGTTGGTTAGTGATTATTCCAATAATTGCTCTTATTATCCCTCTTTGTATTGGTATTTACGGAATTACACAGCAGATATTTTTAAAGCAACCATTTGGTGACCAACCAATGTCTGATGCAGGTTTACTGTTTTTCACCTTTGTAATGCTGTGCTTTTCAATTCTAATATTCATTTTTAAATTATCTTGTAGGATTGATGAAAACGGAATTCACTATCAATTTTTTCCTATGCATTTTTCTACAAAAACAATTAAATGGTCTGAACTAAAAACTGCAAAAGTAAGAACTTACCTCCCTCTATCAGAATATGGTGGTTGGGGTTTTAGAAGTGGATTTTTTGGAAATAAAGCTAAAGGAAAAGCCTTTAATGTTTCTGGTGATGTTGGCATTCAACTAGAATTTAAAAATGGAAAAAAACTTTTAATAGGAACCCAAAAAAAAGAAGAGGCTAAAAGAGTTTTAGAAACTTATCAAAATAAAATAATATGATTAAAATTATAAGCTTTTGGGTGATTACAATATTTAGTATTATCTCTTCCTTTGCTCAAATAAAGTCGGAAGAAGTAGTAATAAACAATCAAGCAATACAGCTTCCTGGAACACTTTCATATACATCTCAAAAATCACCTTTAATCATTTGGATTCATGGTTCTGGTGGTGTTGATAGAAATGGAAATCAACCACAATATATCAAACAATTTAGAGATGCTGTAAACAAAGAAAATATTGCTTTTTTTAGTTATGATAAAAGAACTGCCAATCCTAAAAATGCTCTTTTTTTAAAAGACGGCGTCTATTTCTCTGACTTTATTTTTGATGCAAAAGAAGTTGTGAATCAGTTTAAAGATGACAAACGTTTTTCTGAAATTATTTTAGCGGGTCACAGCCAAGGTTCATTAATTGCAATGTTAGCATTAGAAAATGTTGACAAATACATTTCTATTGCTGGAGCTGGAGAAACTATAGACAAGACATTGATAAGACAGTTAACTGCACAAAATCCTGAATTTGGAGAAATTGCTAAAGCACATTTTAAAGAACTAAAAGAAACAGGAGAAATTAAAGACATAAACCCTAACTTAATTTCTCTTTTTGCAAAACCCAATCAACCTTTTTGGACTTCATGGATAAAACTAGACCCAATAAAAGAAATTAAAAACATAAAAATTCCAACGTTAATCATCAATGGTGATAAAGATTTACAAGTACTAATTTCTGATGCCAAAGCTTTAAAAAAAGCAAAACCAAATGCTACTTTAGTAATTATTAAAAACATGAATCATGTTTTAAAAAACATCCTCAAAGAGGAAGATAATTTAAAATCTTACAGCTCTCCAGACTTTCCTTTATCAGAAAAACTGATAGAAACTATTGTTTCATTTGTAAAAAAATAAAATGGCCAAGAAAAAAGCATTTGCACTACGAGTTAATGAAGACATGATAAAAGCCATAGAAAAATGGGCTTCAGACGAATTTCGTTCTACAAACGGACAAATCGAATGGATGTTAATGCAAGCTCTTAAAGAAGCAAAACGAGAACCCAAAAAGAAAGAAGAATAAGTTTTGATAATATATTACTAAATTTATTTTTCATTAGACAAAACATTTCTAACTGTTAAAAAACGTTCAATTTTTATTGAGCGTTTTCTATTTTGTATATTGTTCCCATTTACCAAAATTAACAAACCACCTAATTATGAAAAAATTATTCACACTACTTTTTTTAGGCGCAACTACCCTACTCTTTTCTCAAGAGTTTTCTATGGATTTAGTTAAAAACATGAAACCTAGAAATATTGGTCCTGGAGGAATGTCTGGACGTATTACTGCTGTAGATGTTGTTACATCTAACCCAGAAATAATATATGTAGGAACTGCTTCTGGAGGAATCTGGAAATCTACTTCTGGAGGGATCAAATGGGAGCCAATTTTCGAAAAAGAATTGACAGCTTCTATAGGAGCTATAGACATTCAACAGTCTAACCCTAGTGTAATTTGGGCAGGAACAGGAGAAGGAAACCCAAGAAATAGCTTAAATGGTGGCTTTGGAATTTATAAATCTTTAGACGCAGGAAAGACTTGGAAAAGTATGGGACTAGAAAAAACTAGACATATTCATAGAATCATAATAGACCCAACAGACCCTAACACTGTTTATGTTGGCGCAATTGGTTCTCCATGGGGAGAACACAAAGAACGTGGAGTTTATAAAACTACAGACGGCGGAAAAACTTGGAAACAAATTCTGTTTACAAATATAAGATCAGGAGCTGCAGATTTAATTATGGATCCTAAAAATCCAAATAAACTAATAGCTACCATGTGGGAACACAAACGAGATCCTTGGTTTTTTAAATCGGGAGGAAAAGGAAGTGGGCTATACATTACACATGATGGTGGAGAAAACTGGAAACAAACTACAGAAAAAGAAGGTTTACCAAAAGGAGAATTAGGAAGAATTGGTGTTGCAATTGCACCAAATAATCCAGATATCATTTATGCTTTAGTAGAAGCCAAAAAGAATGCCTTATACAAAAGTGAAGACGGTGGCTTTAAATGGAAAAAAATAAATGATAAACCAGGTATTGGGAATCGACCTTTTTATTATTCAGAAATTTATGTAGATCCACAAAATGAAAATAGACTTTACACTGTTTTTACCTATATAAATGTTTCTCAAGATGGAGGAAAATCTTTCAAACAATTAATGCCTGCTTATGGTGCTAACAATGGTATTCATCCAGATCATCATGCTTGGTGGATTCTTCCTAGTAATGGTAAATTTATGATTGATGGAAATGATGGAGGATTAAACATCACTAAAGATGGTGGTAAAACATGGCGTTTTATTGGCAATATTCCTGTAGCACAATTTTATCACATAAATGTAGATAATGAATATCCTTATAACGTATACGGAGGCATGCAAGATAACGGTTCTTGGAGAGGTCCTGCATATGTTTGGAAAGCACAAGGAATTAGAAATTCTTATTGGCAAGAAATTAGTTTTGGTGATGGTTTTGATGTGGTACCCGACAAAGACAATTCTCGCTATGGATGGACTATGAGTCAACAAGGATCTGTTTCTAGGTTCGACTATTTAACAGGAAATAATTACTCCGTAAAACCAACACATAAAGATCCAAATGTAACCCTACGTTTTAACTGGAATGCTGCCATAAACATAGACCCTTTTGATAATTCTACTCTTTATTTTGGAAGTCAGTTTGTACATAAATCAACAGATAAGGGATTAACTTGGGCAGTAATTTCGCCAGATTTATCAACCAATAATCCAGAAAAATTAAGACAAGCAGAAAGTGGGGGTTTAACCATGGATGCAACGGGTGCAGAAAATCATTGTACCATTTTAGTTATTGAACCCTCTCTTTTACAAAAAGATGTTTTATGGGCTGCCACTGATGATGGTCAGGTTCACATCACAAAAAACGGAGGAAAAACTTGGACAAATGTTGCAAAAAACATCAGAGGATTACCTAAAAATAGTTGGATTACACAGATAAAAGCATCCAACAAAAATAAAGGTGAAGCACTTTTAATTGCAAATGATTATAGATGCTTTAATTACACACCTTATGCATATAGAACCAAAAATTACGGAAAATCTTGGGAACGCATTGTCGATGAAAATGATGTAGAGAGTTATACACTAAGTATTATTGAAGATCCAGAAAATGCAAACTTATTATTTTTAGGAACTGATGATGGTTTATATATTTCTGTTGATGCAGGTAACAAATGGACAAAATGGACCGTAGGTTTCCCAACAGTTCCCGTAAAAGATTTGGTAATTCACCCAAGAGAAAATGATTTAATTATTGGAACTTTTGGAAGAGCCGCTTGGGTTTTAGATGACATTCGACCTTTAAGAGCAATTGCAAATGGAACCGAGGTAACTTCCAAAAAATTAGAGTTATTTGCTCCTCCAACAGCCTATCAAGCTGCAACGCAACAGCCAACAGGAAGTAGATTTGGTGCAGATGCAATTTACCAAGGAGAAAATAGAAAAAGAGGTGCAATTATTTCTTATTACATAAATAAACCAAAAGAAAGTAAAATCAAATACGATTCTATTCAATTAGAAATTTTTGACGGATCTCGAAAGATAAGAACACTAAAAATGAAAGCTCCAAAAGAAAATGGCATTCATAAAACCACTTGGTTTTTAAGAGAAAAAGGAGTTGATAGAGCTTCAAGAACAATTAGAAAACCTAAAAGAGAACCAAGTGGTGTTTCTGTAAAACCAGGAACTTATCAGTTAAAAATGACTTTTGGAGATGCAGTTTCTGAGCAAAATATAAAAGTAGAATTTGACCCTAGGTTACAAATTTCTAAAGAAGCTATCAATCAGAAATACAATGCAAGTAAAGAATTAGAAAAAGATCAAGAGAAAATTGCAAATATTGTAAAACAATTGATTGAAAGTAAAAATACGGCTACATTAATAAAATCTCAATTAAGTAAAGAAAACAAGAAAACATACAAAACTCAAATAAAATCATCTTCAGAAATTATAAAAAAAATCGATGGTTTAGTTGCCATTTATTTAGGAAAGATTGATAAAAGACAAGGAATAACAAGAAACCCAGAGGTTAGCGTTAACCAACGTTTTAGACAAGCAAGCAGTTATATCCGCTCTCGTTTTGGAGAACAAACCAAGACAGAAACTATATTAATGGATCAATTTAAAGAAGAATTTAAAAAAGCAATTTTAAAAACAAACCTATTCTTTAATAAAGATTGGATTCATTATAAATCGATGACAGAGAATATCAACATTTCACCATTTAAAGAAATTAAAATTTATTCTAGCAATTAAAATTAATCCGTTAATTTATTCTATGATGAATTAAATGTTAATTATCTTATTTCATAAAATTGAAGTATCTATGCATTTAGTGAAATATTTTAAAAACGAAACAAAAAGATATTTTTAATAAAATTACCTAATTGCCCCTTTAAATTACAATCAGGGATGATATTAAATATCGAATACAAAAAAAACAAATAATGACAGAACCAATATTTACAAACGATGCCATCATTTTTGGCTTATTAATGATTTCTTTAGGATTTGTATTTTATACAGAAAGTATTAAATCTGGTTTTTGGCCAAAATTTTACAAAATAGTACCCGGTTTATTCATGGCATACTTTATTCCTGCAATTTTTACAACAGCAGGAATTATATCACCAAAATGGGAAACAATAAATTCTGTAGGAGAAGTTCTACAAGGTGAGTCTCAACTTTATTATGTTTCAAGTAGATTTTTATTGCCTGCTTCATTAGTTTTAATGACGTTAAGTATAGACTTAAAAGCCATTTTCAACTTAGGATCTAAAGCATTAATCATGTTTTTTACTGGTACTATTGGTATTGTAATTGGTGGTCCTATTGCTATTTTATTAATTTCTATATTTTCTCCAGAAACAGTTGGTGGTGCAGATTTTGATGCCGTTTGGAGAGGGCTTTCTACATTGGCAGGAAGTTGGATAGGTGGTGGTGCAAACCAAACAGCCATGTTAGAAATTTACAAATACAATCCCGCTAAGTACGGAGGAATGGTTTTTGTTGACATTGTTGTTGCCAATATTTGGATGGCTATTTTATTAATAGGAATTGGTAAAAAAGATAAAATTGATAAGTGGCTTGGTGCAGATACTTCTGCTATTGAAGAGTTAAAAGAAAAAGTTTCTGCCTTTGCTAAAAAAACTAAAAGAAATCCTTCATTAACCGATTTAATGATCATGCTTGCAATAGCATTTGGTACCGTTGGTTTTGGACATTTTGCTTCTACTTTTTTAAGTTCTTTTTTTAAGGGTTTAGTTGCTGGAATAGAATCAGACACATGGAGAAATATCTTTACTTTTTTAGGCTCAGGATTCTTTTGGTTGATTAGTATTTCAACCATAATTGCAATTATTTTATCTTTTACAAAAGCTAAAAATTATGAAGGGGCTGGTGCCAGTAAAATTGGTAGTGTTTTTATTTACATTCTAGTAGCAACAATTGGTATGAAAATGGATTTAGCAATGATTTTTGACAATTTAGGTTTAATTGTAATTGGTCTTGTTTGGATGACAATTCATGCAGGACTATTAATCTTAGTTGCCAAATTAATCAAGGCTCCTTATTTCTTTTTAGCTGTTGGTAGTCAAGCAAATGTTGGCGGTGCAGCTTCTGCCCCAATTGTAGCACAAGCATTTCATCCATCATTAGCTACTGTGGGAGTTTTATTAGCTGTTTTTGGTTATGCTATTGGAACTGTAGGTGCAATTTTATGTACTATTTTAATGGAATTATCGGCAACAGTTTAAATAAAAATCAGCATATTTGCATTCAAAAATTTTAATTTACATGAAGAAAATTATTGCTATACTAGCATTATCCATTTTAGTAGTTGCATGCAATTCTAAAAAAGAAGGAAATATGATTGTTCAAGGGACAATTAAAGGATTAAAAAAAGGAACTCTCTATCTGCAAAAAATGCAGGATTCGGCTTTAGTTTCTATAGATTCTGTTGCAATATTAGGGAGTGAAAAATTCAAATTAACAGACAATGTAGATTCTCCTGTTTTATATTTTTTAACTTTTGATGGAAACACAACTGATAAAAGAATTTTATTTTTTGGTGAAAAAGGAATCATAACGATTAATGATAATATAGATCAATTTGGTTTTAACCCAGAAATTTCTGGTTCTAAAAATCAAGAAATATTTGATAAATACACTAACATTGATAAGAAGTTTCAAAATCTACGTTTAGATTTTATCAAAAAAGATTTTGACGCTAGAAAAGAAAACAATCAAGAACTAATAAAGCAACTAGCAATAGATTTTCAAAAACTTGAAAGAAGAAGAGTTCTTTTTGCTACTAATTATGCTATGACAAACCCAGAAAGCGAAGCTTCTGCTTATATTGCGTTAACATTAAATACTGCCAGTTTAAAAATGTTAGACACTATAAATAGTTCTCTTTCAGAAAAAGTAAAAAATTCTGTTTACGGTAAAGAATTACAAAAATATATTTCGGAAATTAAAGAAAGTGAGAAGAAATAATTTTCTCTCTTTACACAAAACAAAAAAAGATTGCCTAGGCAATCTTTTTTTGTTTGCATGATTTTTTATAAAAACAACACTTTTTTTGTATCTTGTACTTTGCTTATGATACAATTTATACTCAATAATAAAATTATAAAAACCTCTGTAAAATCAGGTATTACATTACTAGATTTCATTAGAGAACACCAACAATTAAAAGGCACAAAAATTGGTTGTCGCGAAGGCGATTGTGGTGCATGTACAGTTTTAGTTGGAACATTAAAAAATGATTCCATTTCCTATCAAAGTATAACTTCTTGTATATCTCCCTTAGGAAATGCCAATGGCAAACACATAGTTACAATAGAAGGCGTTAATCTTCCAAAAGAACTTAATAAAGTACAAAGTGCAATGGCAAATAACTTTGCAACCCAATGTGGTTTTTGTACACCCGGATTTGTAGTTTCTATGACAGGTTATGCTTTAGAAAACAACAAAACTTTAAACTCTTGTAATGATGCCATTAGCGGAAACATTTGTAGATGTACCGGTTATAAGTCAATAGAAAAAGCAGGATTTGAAATTGAAGAAAAACTACAAAAAAAGGATAATAATCACCAAATTGAATGGTTGATTGATGAAGGCTTTATTCCAAATTATTTT
Source organism: Polaribacter marinus (assembly GCF_022662535.1). Lineage (GTDB taxonomy): Bacteria > Bacteroidota > Bacteroidia > Flavobacteriales > Flavobacteriaceae > Polaribacter > Polaribacter marinus. The sequence goes on along the minus strand of NZ_JAKQYM010000010.1, from coordinate 111,398 downwards.
AAAACTATTCCTGAAAAATTAAAAAACTTACAGCCTAAAGTTTTTGAAAAAACCGGAATAAAAGTTGCCAATGGTACCGATGTTTATGTTCGTCATGCAGATAAAATGGCAGAGGAAGATCTACATTTGTTAGTAGACGCATCAGCTTTAAAAGGAATTCATTTTGAAAATGATTTTTTCAGCATTGGTGTAAACACAACTGTTACCGAACTGTTAGAAAATACAGCGTTAAAAAATAATATCCCTCATTTAAAATCCTTTATAAAACTTATTTCTTCAGAGCAAATAAGAAATATGGGAACTCTTGGAGGCAACTTTGTAAATGCCTCTCCAATTGGAGACATGTCAATATTCTTTTTAGCACTGAATGCAACACTTAGAATTCAACATTCAAATGGTTCTGAAAGAGAAATCCCCTTTCAAGAATTTCATCAAAACTATAAAAAATACGACTTACAAAAAGATGAAATTTTAAAATCCATTTCTTTTTCTAAACTTAACAAAGAGGCTTCTTTTAACTTCGAAAAAGTAAGCAAGCGAACACATTTAGACATTGCAAGTGTAAATGCTGCCGGAAGAATATCAACAGAAAACAATACGATAACAGATGCTCATTTTTCGGTTGGTGGTGTTGCAGCTATTCCAAAATACTTATACAAAACAAATCAATTTTTAATTGGAAAACCCCTCAATTCTGACGTTATAAAAGAAGCTGAAACAATTTTACAATCAGAAATCTCACCAATAAGTGATGTTAGAGGAACTTCTGAATACAAACGTTTATTAGCAAAACAATTATTTTTTGCGCATTTCATCAAATTATTTCCAAATAAAATTCAACCTCAAAAATTAATCGCTTCATGAAAAATATAGATAGCTTTACACATGTTCGTGGCGAATCTCTTTTTGTAGATGATTTAATGATCAGACAAGATGCTTTATTTGGTTTGTGTTTTGATTCACCAAAAGCACACGGAAAAATTATTTCAGTAGATTATACAAAAGCTGAAGCATTAGAAGGAGTAGAAAAAATATTTACCTATAAAGATGTATTAGGAGAAAATCAAATTGGAGGTATCATCCCTGATGAACCCTTATGGGCTGAAAATGAAGTGCATTTTTGGGGACAACCTATAGCCTTTATTGTAGCCAAAACTGAAGCAATTGCAAAAAAAGCAAGAGCTTTAATTACCATAAAAATAGAAGAATTACCTGTTATAACAACTGCCAAAGAAGCCAAAGAAAAAGGAAGTTTTATAAACGCTCCTCGATCTTTTTCTCTTGGAAATACATCAGATACATTTAAAGATTGCAAATATGTTTTAGAAGGAGAAACCTTTTCTAACGGGCAAGAACATTTGTATATAGAAACCCAAGGTTGTTATGTGATTCCTCAAGAAAATGGAAGTATTAAAATAATTTCTTCAACGCAAGGTCCTACTCAAGTGCAAAAAACAGCTGCCAAAGTTTTAGGGATTCCTATGCATAAAATAGAAGTTGATGTCATACGTCTAGGTGGTGGTTTTGGTGGTAAAGAAGACCAAGCTACACCTTGGGCGGTTATGGCCGCAGTTGCTGTACAATATTTAAATAAACCTGTAAAATTCGTATTAAATCGTCATGATGATTTACGAATGACAGGAAAACGTCATCCCTATTCATCTTTCTTTAAAATAGGATTAACCAAAGATTTAAAAATCAAAGCATTTGAAGCAGAGTTTTTACAAAACTCAGGAGCTGCTGCAGATTTATCTCCTGCTATTGCAGAACGAACTTTGTTTCATGCAACCAATAGTTATTTTATTCCGAATGTAAAAACAACCGTTTATAGTTGTAAAACCAATTTACCTCCAAATACTGCTTTTCGTGGTTTTGGTGGACCACAAGGAATGTTTGTTATAGAAAGTGCTATTGCTAAAGCTGCAGATAAAATTGGGGTTGATAAAAAAGAAATTCAAGAAGCCAACTTATTAAATGAAAATGATGAATTTTCTTACGGACAAATTGCTACCGAAGTACAAGCAAAAAAATCTTGGTTTTCTGCCAAAGAAAAGTTTGAATTAGAAAAGCTTGAAAAGGAAATTGAAGATTTCAATAAAGAAAATCAATTGTATAAAAAAGGAATTTCTTTAATGCCTATTACATTTGGAATTTCTTTTACAAACACTCCAATGAATCATGCAAGAGCACTAATTCATATTTATCAAGATGGAAGTGTTGGAGTTTCAACTGGCGCTGTAGAAATGGGACAAAGTGTAAATACAAAAATGCTACAAGTTGCTCAAGATATTTTAGGAATTTCTGCAGATAAAGTAAAACTAGAAACTACAAACACAACTCGTGTTGCTAACACCTCTCCTTCTGCAGCAAGTTCTACTGCAGATTTAAACGGAAAAGCAGTTGAAATGGCATGTAATTCTCTAATAGAAAGATTAACGAAAGTAGCTGCTAAAATGCTATCCTCGGATGAAAAAAACATCCATTTTAAAGATAATTTTGTTTTTATTGACACTAAAAAATCTTCTCTTTCTTGGGAAATTTTAATTACACAGGCAATGTTAGAAAGAATTGCATTGAGTGAAAATGCACATTATGCTACACCAATTATTGATTTCGATAAAAGCAAAGAAAAAGGTCATCCTTTTGCATATCATGTTTACGGAACTGCAATTACAACAGTTACATTAGATTGTTTGCGTGGTAACTATGAAATTGACAGTGTAAAAATTGTACATGATTTTGGAAAATCTATGAATCTTGGAATTGATATTGGGCAAGTTGAAGGTGCTTTAGCACAAGGAATTGGTTGGATGACCTTAGAAGAAATCGCTTACAATAAAGACGGAAGATTATTATCAAATGCGCTGTCTACCTATAAAGTTCCTGATGTATTTTCATCACCAAAAACCATAGTAACCATTCCTTTAGAAACAGATGGAAATGAAATGGCTATTCAAAAATCAAAAGCTGTAGGAGAACCTCCATTAATGTATGGAATTGGGGCATATTTTGCAATTCAACATGCCGTAAAAGCCTTTAATCCTAATTATAAATTAAAATTTCACGCACCTTTTACTCCAGAAAAAGTGTTGATGAGTTTGTATGAAAAATAAAACTATCAAACTTCAATTTACAAAACAAAACATCTTAAAAGGCGCTATAATTTATAGTGCTGGAGATAGTATTGCTGCCTTTTTATTAGATGAATTTTCTATCTATAGATTATTAGGGATGATGTTTATTGGAGCAACAATTTATGCTTTTGAAATCCCCAATTATTTTACTTGGATTGATCTCAAAACAAAAAAACTATCAGGAATCAAAAAAATCTTGTCTAAAACAAGTTTGGCAATAGCGTATTTTAATCCTATTTGGATTTTTAGACATTTGGCTTTTATCAAATTATTTTCTGGTAATTATACTGATATCAATTTTAATTTGTTTCAAATAGCTTTTTTATCTTTTTTGGTGAATATTCCTATTTCATTTGCTGCAAATTATATGATACAAAATAATATAAAACTCAATTGGCGTTTTTTAGCAAGTGCTATTTTTTCTGCAATAATGGCTATTTATTATGCATTAAGTGAAACTATTTTTCAATGATTATTTGGCAACATATTGCAACAAAACTTCAAGAAAACAAAGCTGTTTATATATTAACCGTTATTGAAAACTTGGGAAGCTCTCCTGGTAGAAAAGGTTTTAAAATGATGGTAGCTCAAGACGGATTTATCTTTGGTTCTATTGGTGGAGGCGTTATGGAGTTCTCTTTGGTAGAAGAAGCAAAACAACTTTTACTAGATAAAAAAACATCTATATTTATAAAAAAACAAGTTCATAGAGGTAATATAGAAAATGGTTCTGGAATGATTTGCTCTGGAGAACAAACTGTTGCATTTCATTACCTAGATAAAAATGATCTTTCACAGATTAAAGACATCATTCACTGTATCAACAATGGTAAAAAAGGAACTTTAAGTTTTACACAAAATTCTTTCTCTTTTTCTAATAAGCTCGTAGAAAATCAATTTAATTATCAAATATATACTCTTGAAAATTGGTTTTTTGAAGAACAAATAGGATTCAAAGAAACACTATATATTGTTGGTGGCGGACATGTGGGCGTTGCTGTTTCTGAACTTCTTGCAAAACTAGGATTTTATATTGTGGTTATAGACAATAGAGAAAACTTAAACACCTTAGAAAACAACAATTTTGCACATAAAAAACTGGTAATTAATTATCATGAAATCAATAATTATATTGATGAAGGAAGTTCAAGTTATATAGCAATAATGACCAACAAATACACGGATGACAAATTGGTTTTAAGCAAGTTACTTAGAAAAAAACATCATTTTATTGGTGTTTTAGGTAGTAAAGCAAAATTAAAAACAATGTGGGAAGTTTTAATAGCAGAAGGTTTTACTTTAGAAGAATTAAGTAAGGTAAATGCACCAATAGGACTTCCTATTAAAAGTGAAACTACCCAAGAAATTGCAGTAAGTATTGCTGCTCAAATTATTAAATATAAAAATTCTAAAAACTAATATTTTTTTAGTAGGTATTAAAAAGCTTATTCCATTGCCTTTTTATAATTATTTAATAATTTTCTCACTTTAAGATTATCAAAAACAGATGGATAAATTTCATTTAAAATTGTATGATAATCATAATCTAATTCCATTGCCGATATTAAATGATTAAACCCATATTTTTCTTTATTAAGAATAAAAAACAAACCTGCTAATCTATATTCTACCTCTGCAGTAGTTTTGTAAGTTTTCTGCGCTTTTAACAAAATTTTTAAAGCATCATTAAATTCTCCTAAAAAAGATAAAATATCAGTTAAGCCTATATAGATATCTAAAGAATCATTATTTAAAGACAAACATTTTTGAAAACCCGAAACGGCTTCTTCGAAAAAATTGAGTTTTAAATTTATTTCGGCATACCTTTTCCAGTATACAAAATTACTTTCATCTATTTTTAAGGCTTTAGAAATATAATAAGCTGCTTTTTGATAGTCTTCTTGGTCATAATATAAATTGGTTAATAAAATCCAACCTCTATCTAACAAAGGATCTTCATGTACAGCTTTTTTATAATACGAAATTGCTGCTTCAAATTTGTCTAATTTTTCAAAGCATTCTCCAATTCTTACATAAGCAAATGCAGTTGGATCATCTAATTCTAAGGTTATTAAATAATTGTCGATAGCTTCTTGATAGCGCGCTAATTCTTCTAAAGTTTTCGCTTTCTCCAAATATCCACCAATAAAAGATTCGTCAATTAAAACAGCATAATCAAATGAAGTTAATGCTTCATTAAACATTTCTAAAATAAAATACTGTCTTCCTAATTGATGCCACGCAACTTCACAATACGGATTTTTATTTATATAAGAATTTAAATATTTAACAGCTTGCTCATGTTCTTTACTCATATCGTAACAATACACAATATTGTAAAGTGCAGAATAATCTTCAAAATCTACATTTATACATTTTACAAAACTTAAACGGGCATTTTTAAAATCGTCTAAATACAAATATTCCATTCCTAATAAAGACCAAATATCTACTTTATCATCTGTAAAAGAAAGTGCTTTTTTCAAATCTTCAATAGCTTCTAAATGCATTCCTTTTTTAGAACTTATAGTTGCTTTTTGAATAAATATTTCGTCGTTATTAGGTTCTAAACGTTCAATTATCTTTAACAAAAGAGATGCTTTATCTAACTCATTTTCAAAAACATAAAGCTCTACCTGTAAGAGTTTTAAATCTACAGAGGTAGGGTGTTGTTCTAAACCTAATTTCACTGCTTTTTTAGCAAGTGAATGTTTACCAACTTCTAGATAATGTATGATGATTTCCTCAAACTCAACCAAATCAAAGAAATAAATACTGTTGGTTTTGAGCATGGATTCAAACTTTAATAGAGACATAACTATGAGATTTGAATTATTAAAATAAAGGTACTACAACTCTTATACCACTTTTAAATTCTATTGATTTCTTTTCAACAATTTAATTAACAACCAATAGTACATTTAGTTCACATAAATTTTGCACATACGTTTATTTACATTAATTTTGATTTTCAATAACTATCAAGCTAATTTGATAGGTTTCTTATGAGCAGAAAAACCTTACTTAACTCTAAAGATATTGAAATAATTCTGCATCGATTAGCGTGTCAGCTAATTGAAAACCACAATGATTTTTCTAATACCGTCTTAATTGGATTACAGCCTAGGGGTTCTTTTTTAGCCAACAGATTAGCTAATTTATTAAAAGAAGAATATCACATTAAAAACCTAGAATTAGGTCTTTTAGATATAACATTTTATCGAGATGATTTTCGCAGAAAAGACACTCCCCTAGCTGCAGCTACAACCGATATTAATTTTTTAATCGAAGATAAAAAAGTTGTAATTATAGATGATGTTTTATTTTCTGGCAGAAGTATTAGAGCTGCATTAACAGCAATTCAGTCTTATGGAAGACCAACAAATATTGAATTGTTAGTCTTAATAGATAGACGTTTTAGTAGGCATTTACCAATACAACCCAACTATAGGGGAAGACAAGTAGATGCTATAAATAAAGAAAAAGTTTTGGTAACTTGGAAAGAAACAAATAATAAAGACGCAGTTTATATTGAACAAAAGTAATATGTCAGAACTAAGTGTAGAACATTTATTAGGAATAAAATATCTTAAAGCAAATGATATTGATGTCATTTTTAAAACTGCAGATCATTTTAAAGAAGTTATAAACAGACCTATCAAAAAAGTTCCTTCTTTAAGAGATATTACAATTGCCAACTTATTTTTTGAAAACAGCACAAGAACAAAATTAAGTTTTGAACTTGCCGAGAAAAGATTATCAGCAGATGTCATTAACTTTTCTGCTAGTCAATCATCCGTAAAAAAAGGAGAAACATTAATCGATACCGTTAACAATATTTTATCAATGAAAGTAGATATTGTTGTAATGCGTCATCCTAATGTTGGTGCTGGTGTTTTCTTATCTAAACATGTAGATGCCAAAATTATAAATGCTGGAGACGGAACCCATGAACATCCAACACAAGCCTTATTAGATTCGTATTCAATTAGAGAAAAATTGGGCTCTGTAAAAGGAAAAAAAATACTTATAGTTGGTGATGTTTTACATTCTAGAGTTGCCTTATCAAACATATTTGCGCTACAATTACAAGGAGCAACCGTTAAAGTATGCGGACCAACAACTTTAATTCCTAAATACATTTCTAGTCTAGGTGTTACAGTAGAAACAAACTTAAAAAAAGCATTAGAATGGTGTGATGTTGCTAATGTTTTGCGCGTACAACACGAGAGAATGGATATTAAATATTTTCCATCAACAAGAGAGTACACACAGCTTTTTGGAATTAATAAAGAGATTTTAGACAACCTTGGCAAGAAAATAGTTATCATGCATCCAGGTCCAATAAATCGTGGAGTAGAAATTACAAGTGATGTTGCAGACTCTAACGAATCAATTATATTAAATCAAGTAGAAAATGGAGTTGCCGTTAGAATGGCTGTTATTTATTTATTGGCGCAACAAATAAAAAGATAACAAAATGCAAATTGACAAAAAATCCAATTACACACTTATTTCTTTTGATGAAAAGCAATTTACCAATTGCTATAATTCGTTTTTAAAAGAAGTAAAAGCTTTAGAAAAAGAACATTTAATACTTCAAATTTCTGAAGATATTAACGTTACCAACAAAGATTTTTTATTATTTTTGGATATTGCTGCTCAAAAAAAAGAAAATGGTACATCTTTTGTAGTTGTAAATACAAAGGTAAATGTTAATGATTTTCCAGAAACTTTTAATATTGTACCTACTTTACAAGAAGCCGAAGATATATTAGAAATGGAAGCAATAGAAAGAGAACTCGGGTTTTAAAAACAGATAAATGATAAAAAAAATACTTTTTATTTTACTTTTATTCTTTATAACAATTGGATTTTCACAAGAAAAATCAATTGATAAATTGTCTGCAGCCCCAAATCCATTTAATAATTCTACAAAAATCACTTTTAATTCTAATAGTAATTCTACCATAATTTTAAGTATAAAAAATGTTTTAGGTAAGACCGTTATTAAAAAAATGTACAAAACCAAAACAGGAAAAAATTCGATTCCTTTTTACAAAGAAAATCTATCTAAAGGAATGTATATTTATAGCATTCAAGACAAAAAGAAAGTGATCTCAAAACGTTTTGTCATTAGATGAGTTTACAACTAACTATTCTAGGCTGTCATTCTGCTACTCCCCGTGTTAACGCATTCCCAACCTCACAATACCTAGAAATCAATAATCAGCATTTTTTAATAGACTGTGGTGAAGGTACTCAACGTCAGATGAGAAAATATAAAGTTGGTTTTTCTAAAATTGATCATATTTTTATTTCTCATTTACATGGAGATCATTTTTATGGTTTGGTAGGGTTATTATCTACCTATGGCATCCTAAGTAGAGAAAAAGAAATGCATATCTATGGACCAAAAGGCATTAAAAATGCGACACTTCAAATGCTTAAAGTTTCAGAGTCACATGCTAAATTCAATATGATATTTCATGAATTATCTTCAAAAGAAAGTGAACTTATTTTTGAAGATGATAAAGTTTCTGTAAGGACAATACCATTAAATCATCGTGTTTATACAAATGGTTATTTATTTACAGAAAAGGAGAAAGCAAGAAAATTACATATGGATAACATTAGTAATTATGTAGAAATAGACAGAGCAGACTATTTAAATATTAAAGCAGGTAAAGATGTTATTTTACCTACCGGAGAGATTGTCCCTAATTCTGAATTAACGATTAGCCCAAAGAAAGCTTTAAGCTATGCTTTTTGTAGTGATACAAGTTACAAGCCAGACATTATTCCTATTATTAAAAATGTAAATTTATTGTACCATGAAGCTACCTTTTTAGCAGACAGAGAAGATTTAGCAAAAAAAACAAAACATTCTACTTCTAAACAGGCTGCACAAATTGCTAAAGATGCTGAAGTTGGGCAATTAGTTGTTGGGCATTATTCGGGTAGGTATAAAGATATTTCTTTGTTTCAAAAAGAAGCCAAAGAAATTTTTGAGAATACTGAATTAGCAGAACCAGGTAAAGTTTTTAAAGTATAACTTATGGTAGGTGTAAAAGAAATTAATTCCATTTATAATAAAATATTCAAAACCTACCCACAAGTAGAAATTAAAGAGCATATAAAAAAATTAATTGAATTTGATTTTTTCTATCCTTATAATGCTACTTTTTTTTGCATTACAAATACAGCCAATCAAAGTTTTGAATATGTAAGTAAAAACTTTTCTGCTTGCACAGGTTTATCACCAGAAGAACTAAAAAATGGAGGTATGAATTATTTTTGGTCTCTTTTTCATCCAAACGTCGTAAAACCTTGGTTAACTTGTTTAGAAAGTTTAATGTCATTTACAATGAATGAACTTGATGATGAACAGCGTAAAAGAATGAGTTATACTTGGAACTATAGAATTAAAAATGCAAAAGGAAAGTATATTTCTATTATTCAAAATACAACACCACTACAGTTTGACAAAGAACAGAAACCTATTATAGGATTAGCACATTACACGGTTTTAAATGGTGATATAAATATGGATGTATGTGCCTCTGCTAAGTATTTAAACGATAAAAATGAGTACGAAACCCTGTTCTATAAAAATATATCAAGTGATAATTTATTACAAGTAATTAGCAATAGAGAAAGAGATATTATTCGTTTACTACTTAGAAGTAAAACAAGTTTAGAAATATCTAAAACACTAAATATCAGCAAACACACTGTAGACACACATAGAAGAAACATTTTAAAAAAATTAAACTTAAACTCAACTTATGAGTTAATTAACTATTTCAAAAGTAATTTAAGTTTAATTTAAATTTACAAAATTACTCATATTGAGTATTGTAGAGAATTAGCATATAAGGTAGTTTTACTGCATTGTAAATTGGATTAGCTTTTCTGATAAATAACAAAAATTTTATTAGATTCTACAATATTATGGAGGGGGAAATTAAACTTGCTAATTCAATTTACTTTTTAATATTGATTTGTACTCAACAGCACTAAAGTGCAAGCAACTTCTGCTTCAATTTTATTTTCTTGTAATCGTTTTACAAACTCTGTATTTTCTGTACCAGGATTAAAAATAACTCGTCTAGGTTTTAAACCAATAATATAGTCATAATACTCTTCTTGTCTTTTAGGATTTAAATACAAAGTAACAGTATCTATATTTTTGTAATTCTTTTTTTCATCATCAATAACCACTCCTAAAACAGTTCCTTTTTTTACACCTAGAGCCACCACTTTTAAATCTTTATCAACCAATCTTTTTATAGCAATATTAGAATATCTATTAGGATTTGTTGATGCACCAATAACTAATGTTACATTTTTCATTTTATTAAGTTTAGGTTAAATGGTATCACACTGTATTTACACAAATATAAACAATCCAAAATTTAGTTTATAATCTACTAAAGATATTAAATCAAATAATAAAAAAGATCGATTATTTGTAAAAATTTTATCTCTATAAATTCATTTTCAACAATAAAATAAAGGTTCTACTCAATGCAGAACCTTTATTTTATCTGCATAAGTAAAAATTACCAACGAATAACTACAGAACCCCAAGTAAATCCACTACCAAAAGCAGCTAAAACAACCAGGTCGTTATCCTTTACTTTTCCTTTTTCCCAAGCCTCTGTTAAGGCAATAATTACAGAAGCAGCTGTAGTGTTTCCGTATTTCATAATATTGTTATATACTTTTTCATCTGGCAATCTAAATTTTTTCTGTATAAACTGTGCTATACGTAAATTAGCTTGATGTGGAATTAAAAGGTCTATATCATCTTTTTCTAAATTATTAGCTTGTAATCCCTCTACTATAGCTTCTGAAAAACGTCCAATAGCATGTTTAAAAACAAATTGTCCATTCATATATGGAAAATAAGAAATATCATCTGGATTATTTTCAGCAAGAATTTCTGGTACCCAACGTTGTGTTGAGGGGCCTTCTAACACCAATTCTTTTGCATGTTTACCTTCCGAATGTAAATGAGTAGATAAAATTCCTTTTCCTGCTTCCTCACTTCTAGAAAGCACAGCTGCTCCTGCTCCATCTCCAAAAATTACAGTAACACCTCTACCCCTTGTAGAACGATCTAAACCACCAGAATGATTTTCTGCGCCAATCACTAAAATATTTTTATACATTCCGGTTTTTATAAATTGATCTGCAACAGACATCGCATAAATAAAACCAGAACATTGGTTACGGACATCTAATGCCCCAATTGTTGGCATATCTAACATTTCTTGAACCATGACACCACATCCAGGAAAATACATATCTGGACTTAATGTAGCAAATACAATAAAATCAATATCATCTTTAGTTAAACCAGCTCTTTCAATTGCAATTCTAGAAGCCTTAGCCCCCATCACAGCAGTTGTATCACCAGTTTTTGGATCAATCCATCTTCTTTCTTTTATCCCAGTTCTTTCCTGAATCCATTCATCTGAAGTATCCATGAATTCTTTTAAATCGTTATTAGTTACAACGTTTTCTGGGACATAATATCCTAAACCACTAATTTTTGAATTATACATAATTATATATTGATTTTTTAGTTATTTGCAATTTTTTAGCCTGTAAAAATAGTAATTTTTAAAAATACATAAAAAACTTGCTATTTAAAAAAATATTTCTGTCATCTTGTCAGAAAATTATTTTTGGTATTTTTTTTGACTATTAATTATACTTTAAATAATAAAGTTAAACAAAACAAATATAAAAATGGCAAAAGGAAACATTAATGTATCAGTAGAAAATATTTTCCCTCTGATTAAAAAATTCTTGTATTCTGATCACGAAATCTTTTTACGTGAACTTATTTCTAACGGAACAGATGCAACCACCAAGCTAAAACACCTTATTTCTATTGGTGAAGCAAAAACAGAATTAGGTGATGCTAAAATTGAAATCAGTATCGATGAAAAAGCAAAAACGTTAACGATTAAAGATCAAGGTTTAGGAATGACGATGGATGAGGTTGAAAAATACATCAACCAAATTGCATTTTCTGGCGCGGAAGAATTTTTAGAAAAATATAAAGATGACAAAAATGACACTGGTGTTATTGGTCATTTTGGTTTAGGTTTTTACTCTGCTTTTATGGTGGCAGAAAAAGTAGATATATTTACAAAATCATTTAAAGACGAGCCTGCTGCTCATTGGTCTTGTGATGGTTCGCCAGAATATACATTAGTAGAACATGATAAATCTGATAGAGGTACAGAAATCGTTTTACATATTGCAGAAGACTCTTTAGACTTTTTAAAAGAAGAAAAAATTGGTGGTTTATTAAATAAATACAATCGTTTTAACCAAGTGCCAATTAAATTTGGAACAAAAAAAGTAAACGATCCTAATTTTACACCAAAAACAACAAAAGATAAAGACGGTAAAGAGACTACAGAGCCTCACAAACAAATTGAAGTTGACAATATTATTAATAATACAAATCCTGCATGGACAAAAGCCCCTGCTGATTTAAACGATGAAGATTACACCAATTTTTATAGAGAATTGTATCCAATGCAATTTGAAGAATCTTTATTTCACATTCATTTAAATGTTGACTATCCTTTTAATTTAACAGGAATTTTATTCTTCCCTAAATTAACACAGAACATGGATATGCAAAAGGACAAAATCCAATTGTATCAAAACCAAGTTTTTGTAACAGATAATGTTGAGGGAATTGTACCTGACTTTTTACAAATGTTAAAAGGTGTTATCGACTCACCAGACATTCCTTTAAACGTTTCTCGTTCTTATTTGCAAGCTGATGGAGCTGTAAAGAAAATTTCTGGTTACATCACTAAAAAAGTGGGTGATAAATTGGCTTCTTTATTTAAAAAAGATAGAGCCGATTTTGAAACAAAATGGAACGATATTAAAGTAATTATCGAATACGGAATGTTGTCTGAAGACAAATTCTTCGACAAAGCTAAGAAATTTGCACTATATCCTACAGTTGCAGATACTTACTTTACGTTTGATGAATTGATTGAAAAAACAAAAGATACACAAACAGATAAAGACGGAAATCACGTTATTTTATACACATCTAACAAAGAAGCTCAACATAGCTACATACAAGATGCAACTGCAAAAGGCTATGAAGTATTGTTATTAGATTCGCCAATTATTTCTCATTTAATGCAGAAATTAGAAGGTGGTGATGCTAAAGTAAAATTTGCAAGAGTAGATGCAGATTTTATTGACAATTTAATTAAGAAAGACGAAAATGTAATTTCTAAATTATCTGATGAAGAAAAAGAGAACTTAAAGCCAATTATTGAAGCTGCTGTTCCAAAAGAAACCTACACTGTTCAATTAGAAGCTATGGATTCTAGTGCATCTCCTTTTTTAATTACAGTACCAGAATTTATGCGTAGAATGAAAGAAATGCAAGCATCTGGTGGTGGAGGAATGATGGGAATGGGTAATTTCCCAGATATGTATAATTTAGTGGTAAACACTAATAGTCCTTTAGTTTCAGAAATCTTAAACACTAAAACAGAAAAGAAACAAAAGCGTTTAATTTCTCAAGCTTTTGATTTGGCTAAATTGTCTCAAAACCTTTTACATGGTGAAGAGTTAACAAACTTTATCAAACGTTCTTACGAACTGATTAAATAGTAGTAATACCAAAGGTTACTTATATAAACCTCTCTGTTAATTCAGAGAGGTTTTTTATTAGAAGCTATCAAAAAAACAACTAAATTCGTTTCTTTAATGTATTCTTTTAGGATTGAATAATTCTACACAACATAAAATCAATATATGCAAATAAAAGATAAAACAGTTTTAATTACAGGCGGAGCCTCTGGCATAGGTAAAATTATGACTCGTTTACTTTTAGAACGAAAAGCAAAAGTTATTATTTGGGATATCAACCAAAAAGGAATAGACACAACCATTTTTGACTATAAAAACCTTGGAGAAATTTTTGGATATGTAATAGATGTTTCAAACCCAAAAGAAATAAAAGAAACTGCTAAAAAAGTAAAACAAGAAATTGGTAGCATTGACATTCTTATCAATAATGCAGGAATAATTATTGGAAAGTACTTTCATGAACATACAACATCAGAAATTACCAAAACAATGGATATAAACGCAAATGCTCCAATGTTAATTACTAAAGAATTTCTAAAAGACATGCTAACTAAAAATACTGGACACATATGCAATATTGCCTCTTCTGGAGGCTTAATTTCAAATCCAAAAATGTCTGTTTATGTAGCTAGTAAATGGGCTTTAATTGGTTGGTCTGATAGTTTACGCTTAGAAATGAAACTATTAAAAAAGAATATTAATATAACCACGATTATGCCTTATTACATCAATACAGGAATGTTTGATGGAGTTAATTCTAAAATACCAATTCTAAAACCAGAAGCAGCATCACTTACTATTATAAAAGCAATTGAGAAAAACAAAAAAATGATCACAATCCCTGGGTATATGTATCGATTTGTTAAAATAGGACAAGCAATGATGTCTATTAACTTTTTTGATTGGTTTGCTGGCTCTGTATTAGGGATTTATAAAACTATGGAAGAATTTACTGGCCGTAAAAAATAATCCTCTTTGCTAAACATCGTATTTCTTACACTAATTAAAAACACAACTTTACTTAACAAACAGACCAGCTTACTCATTACTGGTTTTAAAACTCAAAATTACTTTATAGGTTTGATATGTCATCCTTAAAAAACATATCATGAAAAATCAATTTAATTTAGCCGTAAAAACTCCTTGTTCAGAAAAATTTGAAACTTTTAAAAAAACCCAAAAAGGTGGTTTTTGTAATTCTTGTAATAAAGAAGTAATCGATTTTACAAAAATGACAACTTATGAAATTGTCAATTATTTTAAAAAGAACAACCATAATACTTGTGGACAATTCATGAAACATCAACTAAGTAGCCCCCCTCAAAAGCTACCTAAAAGAAAGTTAAGTTTCTTTGGCGGAATTGGTTTAGCTTTCTTTAGTTTTTTTACATTCGGCACATTACAAGCTCAAAAAAAATCCTCTAATAAAGAAATAAAACAACTCAAAAAAGATTTTTTTATAAAAGGAATTGTTTCTGATGAATCTGGTCCTCTACCTGGTGTAAGTATTCTATTACAAGGAACCAACAAAGGAACACAAACAGACTTCGATGGAAGATTCAAATTCCCAATAGTCTTAAAAAAAGATGATGTTTTAATCTTTTCATATTTAGGTTTTGAAACTAAAAAAATTACAATAGACGGTAAACATTCCAATAAAAACATTACACTTAATGTCAATTTTAAAAATGAATCTTATGTATTAATGGGGGCTGTAGAAGTAAAAAAAGTTTATAAATCTAAAAAGAAATCTTAATAATGAAATCTTAATAATGAAATCTTTTACACTTCTTTTCATCTTCGTTATATCCATAAACGCAAACTCTCAAATATCAGATTTTAAAAATATTAGCTTGGTTAAAGCCGATAATATTGCCACATTAAATGAAGGAGAAAATCTCTATAACTTACCACTATTAACACATAAGTTAACCATTAAATTAATGACTGATGTAGAAAAATTTAGAGCAATTTACACTTGGATTTGTAATAATATTAAAGGTGATTTTACAATGCACACAAAAGTAAGAAAGCAACGAAAAAAATTAAAAAAAGATAGCACTACATATTTAAAATGGAATAAAAATTATAATAAAAAGATGTTTAAAAGCTTATTAAAACATCAAAAAACAATGTGTACAGGCTATGCTTATTTAGTTAAAGAAATGGCAAAAATTGCTAATATAGAATGCGAGATAATAGATGGATATGGCAAAAATATTTCTTCAAACGTAGATACTTTAGAAATGGCAAATCATTCTTGGAATGCCGTAAGATTAAATAACAAATGGTATTTATGTGATGCTACCTGGTCTAGTGGTTATATAGATGAAAAAGGAAAGTTTATAAATGATTATAATGATGGGTATTTCTTAACAGATCCTATTCTTTTTTCTAAAAAACATTTTCCTTTAAAAAAGAAGTGGTTACTAACAGAAAAAATAACTTCAAAAAATTTTACTAGTGCACCTTTATTATATGGTGAAGCTTACAAGTATAAAATAATTCCTAAAAATCCTACAACCATGGATTTTATAGCAACTCAAAATGAAGAAATAAATTTTAGTTTCAAAACATTAAAGGACATTAAATCAAGTAAAGTTGCTTTAATATTTTTTAATGGCAATGAAGAAAAAAATTATAAAATATATGATCTAAAAAAAGATAAAAGCAATATTTCGTTTACAAATAAATTTAACAAAAAAGGGTTTTATAATGTTCATTTAAAACTAAATAATGAGATCGTTATTACTTACAATGTAAAGGTTATAAAACCTTAAAAAGCAAGTATCCTAAATTTAAATGAGAATATTTTTTTTACTAGTTTTGCACTCTTGAATAATATTGATAATTTTTTACTTAAACCAATGTTTAAAATAAAAAAAGCAAAAATTTCCGATGCTCCATTTTTATCGAAATTAAGTGTCGCTTCTTTTTTACCAGCACACGGTCATTCTGCTTCAAAAAAAGATATAGAAGAATACATTTCTAAAAACTTTAATGCAGGAAATTTTATAGAAGAACTAAAACAGAAAGAAAATTTATATTATATCTTAGAATATCAAGGTAAAGTAGCCGGATATTCTAAAATTGTTTTTAATTCAGAAAACGACAATATCTCTCATAAAAACATTACTCTTATGAATAGATTATACTTATTAGAGGATTTTTATGGCTTAGGTCTAGGTAAAGAATTATTCAATTTTAATCTAACACTTTGCAAACAAAATAACCAAAAAGGAATTTGGTTAAAAGTTTGGGTAGAAAATGAAAAAGCAATCAATTTTTATAAAAAAAACGGATTTAAAATAGTTGGTAAAAGTGATTTTAAAATTTCTGAAACACATTCGAACCCTAATCATATTATGTATTTAGAATTTTAGAGTTTAAAAAAAATGCTGAAAAATCTGTATATTACAATCTGTTAAATACAATTTTCACTAATGGATAGTTTTTTAAACTTTTTTGAAACGTTGCCTTCGTGGCAAAAATTATTATGGATATTTATCTGTATTTCTGCAAATTGGATCGCAGAATTGATTATTCCACTTGTTAAATTTAATTATAAAAAATGGAAACATGCTGGGGTTAACTTAGTCTTTCTTGCAATGGATTTAAGTATAAACTTGCTGTTTGGCGTCTTAACTTTAGGAATTTTTACATGGTTAAATACAAATGAATTTGGACTTTTATACTTAATAGATTTACCTACTTGGGCAGAATTATTAATAGCCGTTTTGGCTTTAGATTTTTCGGCACAATATCTAGTCCATTATTTATTACATAAAGTTCCGTTTATGTGGCGTTTTCACATGATACATCACAGTGATACTACTGTAGATGCTACAAGCGCTACTAGACATCATCCAGGAGACTATTTAATGAGAGAAGTCTTTGCTTTATTAGTTATAATTCTTTTTGGAATTCCTTTAGCCTACTATCTTTTCTATAGAATGGCAACTGTATTTTTTGCTTATTTTACGCATGCCAATTTTTACATGCCTAAAAAGCTAGACAAAATATTAAGTTTTGTTTTTGTAACTCCTAATATGCACAAGTTCCATCATCATTTTGAAATGCCTTGGACAGACACCAATTTTGGAAACATTTTTTCTTTTTGGGATCGATTGTTTGGAACATTAACTTATGACGACCCTAAAAAAGTGATTTTTGGGTTAGATTTAGTAGATGCTTCTAAAGATCAAGATATTGTATATCAATTAAACATCCCTTTTAACAAAAAAATAATATTAAAAACAGATAAATAAGCTTTTACAAAATTATTCAAATCGTTTATTAAAATATTTTTTTAGAAAGATAATTTGTACAAAAATCATAAAAGTAAAAATAGAAATTGCTAAAAACAAGGTGTTTGAAACAGAAATGTTTTCAAATAAATTAGATAATTTATTTTTCTTATGAAACTAAAATCTAAATCTGGAAACAGAAAAGAATTTTAAAAAGATAACAGATTTTTACAATTAAGTAAATAAAAAACCCAGTAAGAAAGCTTACTGGGTTTAATTATGTTCTTGTTTTTTTTAATAAACAATTATTTTATAACTGTGATTTTTATTATTATTAATCACTAAATAATACATCCCTGTAGTTAAACTATCTGTTAATACTTTTGTAGATAAATCACCATCTACAGTTTGTTCTTTAACTAAAGCTCCTAAAACTGAGTATATACGAATCTTGTTGATACTCGTTTTTGAATTTTGAATATTTATATCATCTCCACTTTTAACAAAATTTGGGAAAATCATAAATTCTGAAGTTTCAAAATTATCTTTAGAAAGAGTTGAAGGTTGATAAAGAGCAAAAGAATTAAATCCTGTAAAAGTCCCTTTAAAACTATGATAGCTTTGACTAGCATTTGTTTCTAGTAAACTTCCACTTATATTATAATTTACAGTAGAATCTGTAGCATCATCAATAGAACTACCATCTACTCTAATTATCTGTAAAGAACTCGGATCTGAAAAATCACTTAATTCTGCATCAGTAAAATATAATGTTATATCATATGTAGCTGTTGCTGCATTCTCTCCATCTGCTTCTATTTTAAATACTTTACCTGAATGAGAACCCGCTATGTTAGAAAAATTTGAAGAACTACCATTTTCTAAAATAGAAAGAGTTACACATCCTAAATCTTCTGTTGCGTTTTCAATAAGTCCAAGTACTTCTCCATCTTGATTACTTATAAAGTAAACTTGATTTCCTGTATTTACAGTTTCGTTATCAGAATCTGCTATATCACTTTCTACAGGAGCTGCATTACCCGATACCAATACATTATCTACAGAAAAACTATAAAGACTCTGAATTAAATCATCATTATACCATCTCCAAATTAAAGTAAAAGATTTATTATCTAAAGCAGGTATCGCTAAATTAAATGTCCCTGAATCTGGTATTCCAACACCAATTAGAGGTAATCCTTCTGTTGAAAATTTCTGAACTGATTCATAAGTACTTCCATCTAAAGTATACATAAATTCTCCCCAATCTAAGATTGTAGAACCATCATTTTCACCTCCAGCTGTCCAATCAAAAGAAACTGTTACATTAGAAATACCACGAGCATCTACAACTTTACTAATTAAATCTACACTACTTATTGCTGTTCCGTTATAAATAGGCGTTGGTGTTTCTATAAAACTTGGCCCTACAAATGCTGTTCCATTAAAATACCATTTATTCACATCAAATGCAGAATCTACAATCCATCCTGTAGGAGCATCTGAATCATCAAAACTTTCGCTTAATAATTCAATTGTTCCAGCACCTATACTTGGCACATAATCATCGTCTAAAATTGTAATTGTTTGTTTTCTTACATCTTCTGGATTAGGTCCGTTTAAAAAATTCATTTGAATTGTTTCATTTCCTTCAATGATTCCATCATTATAAACAGTAATTGTTACTTCTTTAGTAACCGGGGTTGCAGAAACATCAAATGTTAAACTAGAAGGAGAAACATCAAAGTCTTCTCCTAAAGTTGCTGTAGAATCATCAAATGTAAATGTTGCGGTTTGAGCTGTTGTTACTGAAGCAGCAGTAATTGATACAGTAATTGTATTGAACTCATTACAACCTGTAGTAGCTGTTTTTTCATTTACCATGCTAGTTGTCGATTCATACAATAAAATATTTGGGTCTGGAGCCACATACTGTTCTCCTACTCCAACGGCATACCAAGCATTCATAACTTGTTCTACTTCATAAGCAGTATATTCTGTTTCTGCGATTAAAATTGTAGCATTTCTCATTTCAGAAAACAATGCGTTTGGAGTAAGTAATACTTCTGCTTTAAATGTAATTTGTTCTGCAAGATCAAAACCAAGACCGCTAACAGAATAAGGAAGTCCTGCACCTCTATCTTGTATTGCAGGATCAGCTGCTATTTTATTTGCTCCTGGTGACAATGGCTGACCAGAACCTGTAACCAATAAATAAAACCACTTGTTTAATACACCACTATTGGTATGCACTCCACATTGATCATTAACTAAAGTTGCAACACAACCATCTGTTGCCGTCCAATCTTCACCTCCATAAAAAGAAGGACTTCCCGCTGCATTTGGATCATCCATCCAACGTAATGCTGCAGACCCTGCTTCACCAGGAGCTATACCTCCATCACTTTCATCAATTTGCTCTCCAACTCCCCAAGGATCGTATGGTAAAGTATTGTCAATTTTAGTTAATACATAATTTTCTACTGCTGCTGCCCAAATATCTGAAAAACCTTCATTCATTGCTCCTGATTCACCAGCATAAACAAGGTCTGAAGTTGCAGAACAAATACCATGTCCTATTTCATGTCCACAAACATCTAAAGAAGTTAAAGGTAAAAAAGAACCTCCAGATAAGTTTGTTCCTCCTTGATAACTACCATCTCCGTATGTCATTGCTGTTCCGTTCCAAAAAGCATTGTCATAAGCATCACCATAATGAACATAATTAATAATCTTTGTTCCTTTATTATCATGACTACTTCTTCCATGAACATCAGCCCAATATCTTAACACAATTTCTGCTCCCCAATGTGCATCTAATGCAATATCATCATTGTTTTTTTCATTATGAAGAGGATAAGGCGTACTAAAATCATTTCGATAATGTTCTTCTGCTGTCCAATTATTATCTCCTACTTCTGAGCTAAGTTGTAATTCTAATGGATCTGAATAGCCATCATATATAGAATAAGTAGGAAGACCGTTTATATTTATTGGGAGACCTCCAACGCCTCTATAAGATCTAGTTTCATTTAACACTAAAGATTCATCTACATCTGCGGTCAAGGGATCATCAACAATACCATAAGGAGATAAATCAATAGTTCCATCTAATGAATAAGCAGTGATATCTCCTAACAATACCCTTTCAATGGTTGTTTCAGTAGCTTGAAAGTTTCTATTCCCAGCAAACCTAGTATCTCCAGATGCAGTTACAGATGCAGAACTAGAAATCTCTGATCTATATGGGATGTTTGCTAAAGCATTTCTAGCTTCATCTCTTTTTTCATTTACTTCTCTAGCATGTTTAATAATTGCATCTGCTAAAATGGTTTTTCCATTCTGAGCATCAATAAAGATATTTCCTCTAGAAACAGGTTCTAATGCATATATATTAAATTTATAAGCTAATTTTAAATCCGATTCTGGAGTTGTATAATCATCTACATATACCAGTTCTCCTTTTGGGAAACTTTCATCATAACTAGCTTGAAGTTTGTTTAATAAGTTTGCATCTGTGGTCTTAGCCATTTGCTCATTTATTGCTTCCCAAACATATTTATCTGCTCCAACAAAATTCTTTGCTAATTCTCTTGCTTGATTTTTAGAAATCGAAGCAGCTTTATTCATACTTCTGTCTATAAAATAATGTTCTAAACTTATAAATTTAACTTTGTCATTTTTAACATAAGCTTTGTATTTTGCATGTGCAATTTCGATACCTTTATAAGTAGCAGAATAAGTAATAATTTCTGATCCATTTTTAGATTTCGTCTTATCAGATAAGTACAATTGAAATGCATCATTATTAATTTGAAGAGCATTTTTAATAAACTCTGGAAGTTTATTAGTCGTTAAATCAGAATTTGATTTTAATTTAATAGTTGAAGGTGTTTGCCGTTCTTTATTTAAGAAGTAGGACTCAATTTTTTGGTTAGTTTTTAAAAGTTTTTCGAAATTTTGATGGTTAGTTTTTTGCGCTAACAGGGTCCCTGAAAATAACACGAAAAAACAAAAATGTAAGATTTGTTTCATTTGTACTAATTTTGTGTTTACAATAAGATTAAAAGGGGATGCCGTAAATCTATAAAAAAAAACAACTTATTTAACATTATTTTAACTTTTTTTTTCAATTAAAAAGAAGTTATCTTTAAAAAAATATTTCATAATGAAAAAAATCATATTCTTATACCTACTTATATCTACCTCAATTACAGCACAAACAGATCAAAAAATTTACGATATTATAAATGACGTTTCTGCAAATAGAATTAAAGCTGATATTAAAACGTTAACAGAATTTGGCACAAGAAACACATTTTCTGATACCATTTCCAATACACGTGGAATTGGAGCTGCAAGACGTTGGATAAAAAATCAATTTGATAAAATTTCAACTGATTGTAACAATTGTTTAAACACCTTTTATCAAAAAGATCTTGTTACAAAAAAAGGCAACAGAAGAGTACCGCATGATGCTTGGGTAGTAAATGTTGTTGCCATACAAAAAGGCAGCAAATACCCAAATAAATATATTATCATGAGTGGTGATATCGATTCTCGTGCAAGTGACACAATGGACTTTACTACAGATGCTCCAGGTGCAAATGACAATGCGTCGGGAATGGCGGGAACTATTGAAGCTGCAAGAGTATTAAGTAAATATAAATTTGAAAGTAGTATTATTTATGTTGGTCTTTCTGGTGAAGAACAAGGTTTGTTTGGTGGTGCAGGTTTAGCAAAGTATGCTCAAAAAAAAGGTTGGGAAATCATTGGAGTATTAAACAATGATATGATTGGTAATATTACCGGTGTTGACGGAGTAATAGATAATCGTAGTTTTCGAATTTTTTCAGAACCAGTTCCTGCAAACGAAACTGAAAAGCAACGTAAAATGCGTAGATTTTACGGTGGTGAAGTAGATGGAATTTCTCGTCAACTTGCAAGATACACTCATAAAATGGTCAAAACATATATGCCAGAAATGAATCCAATGATGATATATAGACTAGATAGATTTGGACGTGGAGGACATCATAGACCTTTTAATGATTTAGGTTTTCCTGGAATTAGAATCATGGAAGCTCATGAAAACTATACGCAACAACATCAAAATATTAGAACAGAAAACGACATCAATTACGGGGATACCTTTGAACATGTAAACTTTGATTATGCTAAAAAACTAACTGCTGTTAACGCCATCACAATGGCTGGTTTAGCAAGTGCTCCTGCAAGCCCTAAAGATGTTGCTATTGGCGGTATAGTTCAAGCATCTGCTAAATTAAAATGGAGTAAAGTAGAAGGAGCGAAAGGATATAAAATTTATTGGAGAGACACAACATCTCCAACTTGGGATTATAGTCGATTTGTAAAAGAAACAGAATTTACTTTAGAAGGAATTGTTATTGATAATTTCTTTTTTGGGGTTGCATCAGTTGGTAAAGATGGTCACGAAAGTGTTGTTGTTTTTCCAAATAAGATTTTGAGATAAAATATGTCTGAAAAGCCAGAACTATATTTTAAAAATAATATTGAATGGCGCAAGTGGCTTTCAGAGAATCATCATAGCTCTATAGGAGTATATCTAATTTTCTATAAAGTAGAAAATGAAGAGGAGTCTATGAGGTGGGAAGATGCTGTAAAAGTTGCACTCTGTTTTGGCTGGATAGATTCTACAGTAAAAAGTTTAGGAAATGGAAAACGAAAGCAATATTTCTGCAAACGAAACCATAAAAGTGTTTGGAGTGCTTTAAATAAAAAACACATTAAAGAGCTAACTTCTAAAAACTTGATGCAAGAAAAAGGTTTAGAAATAATTAAAATTGCTAAACAAAATGGTTCTTGGTTTGCTTTAGATGAAGTTGAAAAAGGAATAATCCCCGAAGACTTACAAATTGAGTTTAATAAAAACAATCTTGCATTTACAAACTATCAGAATTTTGCTCCAAGCTATAAAAAAGGATATTTGTACTGGTTATTTCAAGCTAAAAAACTAACAACCAGACAAAAAAGAGTTACAGAAATCATAAAATTGTGTCAAGAAAACAAAAAATATAAATAAGTTTTGTAACTTTTCACAAAATAATTAGTCTTTTTTATAAGACATGTATTGTTTTTACAAACAATACATGTAAGTAGTTTTACAAAAAAAGAACTTACAAACTTAATTTATAATCAACTCAAACTTAATATGAAAACAATCAATTCCAGGAAATTTAAAATTATTTTCTCTTTTTTTTTAGCTCTTACTATTTTAGGTATTAATGATGTAAATGCACAAAGAAAAAAGAAAAACAAAAAAGACGCGAAAAAAGAAACACCGATAAAAAAACCTATTCCTAAGAAAAAAGAGAAAACAATTTCAGATCTCACAAAAAGTAGTAAAAAAATAGAAGGTTTATTTACAATTTTTCAAGACACAGTTACTGGTGATATCAAATTATTAGTAAAGAAAGAGCAATTAAACAAAGACTTTATTTACTTTTCTCAAATTGCAGACGGTGTAACAGAAGCAGGTCAATTTAGAGGATCTTATAAAGGTTCTACAGTATTTAATGTACAGAAATACTTTAATAAATTAGAGTTTATTGCTCCAAATACTTCTTTCTATTTTGATAAAAACAATGCATTATCTAAATCATCTAATGCAAATATTAGTGATGCTGTTGTAGCTAGTGGAAAAATATTAGCTTCCGATGATGCAAAAGGCGAATTTTTAATTGATGCAAGTAGTCTATTCTTATCAGAAACATTTACAAGAATTAAAGGACCTAGATTTCCAGGACAATCTCCGTTTGCATTTAGTTTAGGAAGATTTGACAAAGCAAAATCTAAAATAAACTCAATTAAAAACTATCCAGAAAACACAAACGTAAAAACAGAATACGTATACAACAACCCTACTGTTTTTAACGGAGGAGGACCTGCAGTAACAGACGGAAGAAACGTTTCTATCAAAGTATTTCACACGTTTATGAAAATGCCAAAAGAAGACTACACTCCTAGAATGGATGATGCTAGAGTTGGTTATTTTTTAACAGAAACAAATGATATGACAACCACTAAAACGATAAATTATAGAGATATGATTCATCGATGGAAATTGGTAAAAAAAGATCCTAATGCTGTAATTTCAGAACCAGTTACACCAATTACTTGGTGGATAGAAAACACAACTCCTATAGAATGGAGAGAAACTATTAAAGAAGGAGTTTTAGCATGGAATGAAGCTTTTGAAAAAGCAGGATTTAAAAATGCTATGGTTGTAAAAGTACAACCAGATAATGCAGATTGGGATGCAGGTGATGTACGTTATAATGTTTTACGTTGGACTTCTTCTCCAAATCCTCCTTTTGGTGGTTATGGACCAAGCTTTGTAAACCCTAGAACTGGTGAAATTTTAGGAGCAGATATTATGTTAGAGTTTGTTCATTTTACAAACAGAGTCTTTGCTGATAAATTATATAATGATGCAGCCTCTAATATGAAGTTAGAAACTTTAGAAGAATTGGAAGTAAAAAAGCATCAACAACACCAAAACCACATGTTTTGCTCTATTGGAAACATGATGCATGAAAATTTAATGCTAGGTACAGCTGTTTTACAAGCAAATGGAGCTTCAGATTTAGAAATGGAAGCGATAAAAAAAGAAGGGATGAAATCTTTAATTATGCACGAAGTTGGTCATACATTAGGATTGAATCATAATATGAAAGCAAGTCAAGTTTATACACCGGCTCAATTAGCAGATAAAAACTTTATTAAAGGAAAAGCTTTAACAGGTTCTGTAATGGATTATGCTGGTATTAACTTAACTAATGACAGAACAAAACAAGGTCAATATTATGACATGGCAGTTGGACCTTATGATATTTGGGCAATTCAATTTGGATATACTCCTTTTAAAGGAAAAGCTGAAAGAAATGCATTATTAGAAAGATCTACAGAACCTGGTTTAATTTTTGGTAACGATGCTGATGATATGCGTTCTCCAGGTAAAGCAATTGATCCAAGAGTAATGATTGGCGATTTATCTAACGATCAAATTACGTACTCTATAAACAGATTTGAGTTAATCAATTCTATGATGAAGAATTTGAAAACTCAATTTACAAAGAAAGGAGAAACTTATGAAGAATTAAGAAGAGCTTACTATACTCTTCACAATCAAACCGCTACTGCAGGAGGTGTGGTTTCTAGGTTTATTGGAGGTGTATATGTTGATAGAGCTACTTTCGGTCAAAATGGAGGAACACAACCCTATACTCCTGTAAGTTATGCTGATCAAAAAAGAGCTATGAATACTTTAAAGAAGTATATTTTTGCCCCAAATGCTTTTGACACACCAAATGATGTCTATAATCTTTTAGCAAGACAAAGAAGAGGATACAATTTCTTTGGTGGTCCAGAAGATCCTAAAATTCATGAACAAGTATTAGGTTATCAAACAAGTGTTTTAGCACACATAATGCATCCAAATACATTACAAAGATTATCTAATTCCGAACTGTATGGTAACAAATATAAATTATCTACTTTTATGACTGATTTAAACAATACAATGTTTAAGCCAGATGTTTATGGAAGTATTAATTCTTTTAGACAAAATTTACAAGTTGTTTATACACAAAGATTAATTAATATGGTTACAGGTAAAGCTAGTAATAGATTTTCTTCTGCAGCAAAATCTATGGCAATTTATAATCTTAAAAACATTAAAACGTGGGTTAGCAATGGTACTGGTAATCTAGCTACCAAAGCACATAAAAATCATTTAAAAACACTAATTACCAATGCAATGAAAGAGATTAAATAATTGCATAAAAATTATCAATCAAAAACCGCAATCTTTCGATTGTGGTTTTTTTATATCTTTACATTATGGCTAAAATATTAATTACTGGAGGTACAGGTTTGGTAGGTACTAGACTTACAAAGATGTTAATAGAACAAAAACATGAAGTAG
The DNA here is from genome assembly GCF_022662535.1 of Polaribacter marinus. Lineage (GTDB taxonomy): Bacteria > Bacteroidota > Bacteroidia > Flavobacteriales > Flavobacteriaceae > Polaribacter > Polaribacter marinus. The sequence continues at coordinate 84,399 of NZ_JAKQYM010000010.1, read as the reverse complement.
CGATTTTAAGTAGAACTCCTAAAAATAAAAATGAATACAAGTGGAATGTTTCTAAAGACTATATTGATGATAAAGCCTTTTTAAATGTAGACTATATAATACATTTAGCAGGTGCTGGAATTGCGGATAAAAATTGGTCAGAAAAAAGAAAAAAGTTAATTATTGATAGTAGGGTAAAAACAACTAATCTTTTATTTAAAAAAGTAATAGCACAAAAACTAAATTTAAAGGGCTTTGTTTCTGCTTCCGGAATTGGTTATTATGGCGCTATAACTTCTACTAAAATTTTCAAAGAAACAGATAAACCAGGTAATGATTATCTAAGTGAAGTTTGTAAAAAATGGGAACAAGCAGCGCTTCAATTTGAAGCAAAAAAAATACCAGTTACTTTATTAAGAACTGGTATTGTGATTTCTAAAAAAGGTGGCGCTTTACAAAAAATGAAAACACCTATAATTTCACCTTTAGGTTCGGGTAAACAATATTTACCTTGGATTCATATTGACGATTTATGTAATATGTATATATCTGTTATTGAACAACAATTAGAAGGTATTTATAATGCTGTTGCTCCAGAACATCAAACAAGTAAATCATTCTCTAAATTATTAGCCAATAACCTTAAACGTCCTTATATAAAATTTGGAGTACCTTCTTTAATTCTACAACTTATTTTTGGAGAAATGTCCGTATTACTTTTAAAAGGAAGCCGAATTTCTGCTGATAAAATTATAGAAACTGGTTTTAAATTTAAATTTCCAACTTTACAAAATACGTTTAAAAATTTATTTTAATTTAATTTTTTCATTTTACCTGTCCAGCTTCTTCCTCCTAAAGTCGATTCGTAATAAATATATCCACGTTTTACTTTTTGGATTTTCATTTTTAATTTAATTCCTTTTTTAAATGGAAATCTAGGTAAGTTAGACTCTTGTAATGTCATATAACATTCATCTTCTGCAGTCCAAGTTATTGTTGATTTTATAAAATATTTTTTATCATTAAAATATTCTATATGTTCGTTCTCACTAAAAATCACTAAAACATCATCTCCTTTATATTTATAAGTATACTTTGTTTGCTCTAATAGAGGAACTATTTCTTTAGATGAATTATTGTCTATATTATTCTCATTATAATTCATTTCAGAATTTAATGCATAATCTTGAGCGTTCGTAGTTAAAGAAACAATAATAAGTAATGATGTGAAAAGTATTTTTTTCATAATAAAAAATTTATGGGGGGTTAGTAAATTATTATATGTTAAAAATACTCCTTTATAAAGGCTTTGTCAATACCCAAAAATAGTGAAATTTTCATCTCACCATAAATGGTGAGACTTATCACCTAAAATGGTGAATCTTTATTTAAACGTAAAATATCATCAAGGATAGCTTGTTACTTTTTAGTTCTAAAAAATATTTTTGTAACCTTAAAAAGGTCATTATTATTTACTAACATTAATTAGTAAATAATAATGACCTTTTTAATTTAAGAACTAGGTTCAGTCGGTAACGAAACTAGTCTACTAGTATTTTAATATTATGTTCTTAAAAAGTTGAAGTAATATTTAATAATACTTCATTCCAAGTTTTAGAAATTCCATCTGCACCTTTGTGCAGGTCAAAACATTCTTTATTAAGTGCTGCTAATGCATCGGCAGCATTCCATTTGGTAACATCCATAGTTGCTTTCAAAGAAAAAGAATTGTTTTCTATTGTATATTGAAAAGGAATTTTCTCTGTTACTCCGTTCATTTTAATATTTGTATATCCAACAGAATCATTTTCAATAACTAATTTTCCAGATAATAATTTGGTATTATCCATTATACCGAAGAAAAACTTTTTGATTTTAAAATCTCTACTCGTATCTTTTGTAAAAATACTACTTACAGGTATTGAGAATTCTGTATTATTAATTGCTTCTTTAATAGTATTTCCTTCACCTCCAGAAATAATATCTACTTTTTTAAACTGTCCTCCAACAGGAACTTTTTCTGTGGTTTTAAAAGCAGTAAAATTTATTTCATTTTTTGCCTTCTTTAAAGAAAATTTTGCGTCAACTTTACTTACTTCTTTTGATGTTTCTTTTTTTGCTTCTGATTTGCAGCTAGAAAAATTAAATGCTATCACTGTTAAAAAAGCTACAATAACTACTTTCTTCATAATTATATTATTTATGGTTTAATATGGTTTCTGCTAACTTTATATATTCTTTTTTCGCTTCGTCTGATTTCATTCCGTTTAATTGAATCCAAGCATTTAACTTAAATGCATCTCTTACATCGATATCATTTTTAAAAGAAAAATTATTACCAAAATTTGCCTGCTTATAATATGCATAAAGCTTCAGCATAAGATCTGGAGCTACAGCTTCTTCTAATTTAGATATTTCAACAAATGCTTTTTCAAACTCTATGTCTAAATCATTTTGCATAAAATTATTTCTCTGCAACAACTTGAACTCCACCTTTTACTTTATCACCTAATTTAACATTCAGTTTTGTACCAATAGGTAAAAATAGATCTACCCTAGATCCAAATTTAATAAAACCTGCATCAGTACCTTGTATTACTTTTTCTCCTACTTTAGCATAATTTACTATCCTTTTTGCTAACGCACCTGCAATTTGCCTATATAAAACTTCACCAAAAGTAGTATTTTCTAAAACAATTGTTGTTCTTTCATTTTCTGTAGAAGCTTTAGGATGCCAAGCTACTAAATATTTACCTGGATGATATTTACTATATTTTACAACTCCACTCATTGCATACCTTGTTACATGAACATTAATTGGAGACATAAAAATAGAAACTTGTAATCTTTTTCCTTTAAAATACTCTGGTTCTTCTACTTCTTCAATTACAACAACTTTACCATCTACTGGTGCAATAATTGTATTTTTATTTAAAGGTGTAACTCTTTTAGGGTTTCTAAAAAATTGAAGTATAATTATTAAAAAACCTAAAATAAAAACTTGAACCGCTTTAACTAACCAATCAATTTCAATAAATTTCTCTGCAAGTAAAATACCTATAATAGATAATACAAAAGCAATGGTAATAATTTTATATCCTTCTTTGTGAAAACGAATCATTCTTAAATTATAAAGTTAATATACAAATATACAAATGGAGCAACAAACAACAAACTATCTAATCTATCAAAAATCCCACCATGACCTGGCATTATATTTCCGCTATCTTTAATGCTTGCTTGTCTTTTAAATTTAGATTCTACCAAATCTCCTATAGTACCAATTACACTAATAATAAGTGCAATAATAATCCAATTTATAGTTGTAAAATCAGCATTATATTTACTAATTATTACAGCAGAAATTAATGCAAAAACAACACCTCCCAAAAAGCCTTCGATTGTTTTTTTAGGTGATACAGAAACAAACAATTTCCTTTTACCAAAATTTTTTCCAACTAAAAAAGCAAAGCTATCATTTACCCAAATTAAAACTAAAAGACAAATCATCAAATAAGGTTTATAATCACCTTTAAAAATTGGTAATAAAACCAAGAAACTCATAGAAAAAATTAAATATCTTATAGTTAATCCTAGTTTTGATCTTTCATCAGAAAATTTAATCTCTTTTTTTGAAAAAAGTTGATAGATAAGAAAAATAGATGATAAAATCGTAATAATTAGAATACCTGTTACTGCATAACTTTGAGGTCTTTTAAGCATTAAAAATAAAGCAACTACAAAGAAAATATATGGAGCAAAACTTTTAAGTTTAATGATTTTTAAAAATTCCCATATGCAAATAACACCAAATAATGATGTAAGTATGATATAGGATTCTTTAGAAAAAAGAATTGCAGAAATAAAGATTAAAACGTAAATAACTCCAGATAAACTCCTTCTTAAAAGGTTGCGCATATTATAAGTCTTCTAACAACAGCAAATATAAGTTTTTTGAATTACTGTTGCCGTAGTTTAAAAAATTATCCTCACTTTTATTTAAGTTATAGTTCTTAATTGCTGAAATATTAGTGGGTAAATTTTCTTTATTATTTGTTTTAATCCCCGTTAAACCTTGACTAGTATCTTTAACTAATTGGCTTGTAGTAGCATATACAATAAAGTTTTCTGACAGCTCAGAGAATTTCTTACTTTTTAATTGATTTGAAGAAAATAAAATATCTCCATTGTCTGCTATTAAATGTTCACAAGTAGTTAGAATTGGTGTTTTTGAATTAAAACTCTCTATAATTTTTACATCTTCTTTTTTAAAAAAGGAGGATAAGTTTTTATCTAGTATTAAAATTTCACTCCAATTATTCTCGGAAATAATACTTTTAAGGTTTGCAATAACTTCGTCTTTTTTTAAGCAGTATAAGAATTTACCTCCTTTTTCTATAAAGTTATGTACAAACAAATCGTCAAGAGATAAATTTACCTCTTGACTTTGTATCTCTTTTGTTTCCTTTATAGAAAAATTAAATATTTTTTTAAATAATTTCATTGTTAAATTAAAGATGTTTAGTTATTCTTCAGTTTTATTAACTGGGGGAACACTAGCTTCTTCTTCAATTTCTTTTTCAATTTTTTCTTCTACTTCATCAAAAGGTCTTTTTCCGAATATTTTTTGCAAATCATCTTTAAAAATAACTTCTTTTTCTAAAAGTAGTTCTGCTAAAGTAGTAAGTTTATCTTTATTATCTTCTAATAACTTTATTGCTCTTTGATATTGAGCTTCTATCATTTTAGAAATTTCTTTATCGATAGTCTTTGCAGTATCTTCACTATAAGGTTTTACAAAAGAATCATTTCCAGAAGAGTCATAATAAGTAATATTACCAACCTCTTCATTCAAACCATATACAGTAACCATCGCTCTAGCTTGCTTTGTCACTTTTTCCAAGTCACTTAATGCTCCTGTAGAAATTTTGTTAAACATCACTTTTTCTGCAGCTCTACCTCCCATGGTAGCACACATTTCATCTAACATTTGTTCTGTTTGAACAATCATTCTTTCTGCCGGTAAATACCAAGCAGCTCCTAAAGATTGACCTCTTGGAACAATTGTAACTTTTACCAATGGTGCCGCATGTTCTAACATCCAACTTACAGTGGCATGACCTGCTTCATGAAATGCAATTGTTTTCTTTTCTTTCGGAGTAATTACTTTATTCTTTTTTTCTAGACCTCCAACAATTCTATCAACAGCATCTAAAAAATCTTGGTGATGAATAGCTTTCTTACCTTGCCTTGCTGCAATTAATGCAGCTTCATTACACATATTTGCTATATCAGCTCCAGAGAATCCTGGTGTTTGTTGTGCTAAAAACTCAACATTCACATCATCTGCTAATTTTAATGGTTTAATGTGTACTTCAAAAATTTCTTTACGTTCATTAATATCAGGTAAATCAACATAAATTTGTCTATCAAAACGACCTGCACGCATTAAAGCGCTATCAAGAACATCTGCTCTATTTGTTGCAGCTAGTACAATTACATTTGTATCTGTACCAAAACCATCCATTTCTGTTAATAATTGATTTAACGTATTCTCTCTTTCATCATTACCACCCGTCATACTATTTTTACCACGAGCTCTACCAATTGCATCAATTTCATCAATAAAAATAATTGAAGGTGATTTTTGAGCTGCTTGTTTAAATAAATCTCTAACACGAGATGCACCAACACCTACAAACATCTCTACAAAATCAGATCCAGATAAAGAAAAGAAAGGCACACCAGCTTCACCAGCAACTGCTTTTGCTAATAATGTTTTACCTGTCCCCGGAGGTCCTACTAATAATGCTCCTTTAGGTATTTTACCTCCTAAAGCTGTATATTTCTCTGGGCTTTTTAAAAAATCTACAATTTCTTGAACTTCTTCTTTTGCTCCTTCTAAACCAGCTACATTTTCAAAAGTAGTTTTTACTTTGGTGTCTTTATCAAATAATTTAGCTTTAGATTTTCCAATACTAAATATTTGACCACCTCCACCAGAACCGGCTCCACCACCAGACATTCTTTTCATAAAAAACAACCAAACACCAATTAATATAATGAAAGGCAAGAAACCAATAATAGTATCAAACATGCTGGTTCTACTTTCATTTTTTAAATCGAAATCTAAATCATTTTCTTTTCTAATTTTTTCTACATCATTTTCAAAATTCTGTAAATCTCCAAAATTATATTCGTACAAAGAAGCGCCTTTTCTATAAAAAGTAGACGTTACTAATTTTTGATAACGCTTTTTCTTTAAAGCATCTTCTTTTATAAAAACCTGAGCTACGTTGTTATTTATAACCAAAATTTTAGAAATATCATTTTCTTTTAAAATTTCAGTAAACTCGTTTTTTGAAATATTTTTTGTTGCTAAATCACCACTGCTAAAAAACTGAACGGCTATGATCGCTAAAAATATAGCTCCATAAATCCAGTAAGCATTAAACTTAAATTTAGGTGTCTTAGAATTATTGTCTTTATTTGAATCACTCATGTGTTTTAAAAATCAAAAAGTTTAAACAGGATTTATTTCAGTAATTTTTGCATCTCCCCAAAGGCTTTCTATATCATAAAATTCTCTAACTTGTTTTTGAAAAATGTGCACAACTACGTTTACATAATCCATTAAAACCCATTCAGAATTTCCTTGTCCTTCTACATGCCAAGGTTTGTCTTTAAGTTCTTTACTTACTATTTTTTGTACTGAACCAGATATTGCGTTTACTTGCGTATTGGAATTACCTGAACAAATTATAAAGTAATCGCAAACTGTATTTTCTATTTCTCTTAAATCTAGTAATTGAATGTCTTCTCCCTTAACATCATCAATTCCTTTTATGATAACAGCGATTAACTCGTCTGTATTTACTGGTTTTTTTACCATTAATTTTTTTTCTAATTTATTGCAAAGTTATTATTTTTTTGCGAGTATTTTATGTAATATTGATCTAGTTTACACATTATTTAACACTTGAAAATAATCAAACTTAATGCCATTGATTCTACGAATTCTTTTTTGAAAGAATTGGCACAAAACTCTACGTTAGAAAACTTCACTGTTGTTAGCACAGAAAACCAAACTAACGGACGTGGACAACTAAATAGCAAATGGTTATCAGAACCACATAAAAACCTAACATTCAGCATATTCATTCGATTTTCTTCCTTGGAAATTAATCATAAAAAATACCTAAATTTTGCTATTTCTTTAGCTATTTTAGAAGTTCTTTTGGATGAAAAACTATCAAAACTTTTTATAAAATGGCCTAACGACATTATGTCAGTAAACAAGAAAATATGTGGAATTTTAATTGAAAACAGCATAAAAGGCAGTAAAATTAAATCTTCTATAGTTGGAATTGGTTTAAATGTAAACCAAGTAACCTTTCGTAATTCACTTAAAAATGTTACGTCTTTAAAAAACGAAACTCAAAAAGAATATGATTTAGATGTTTTATTAAAAAAAATAATTACCAAAATAAAAGAAAAAACTACACTCTTAAATCTTAAAAAATTTAATATTCTAGAAAAGGAATACCTTAATGTTTTGTACAAAAAAAACATCCCCACTATGTTTAAAAATAATGAAAATGTTTTGTTTATAGGAAAAATTTATGGTATTTCAAAAATTGGAAACCTTCTGATTCAACTTGAAAATGATGAAATAAAAGAATTTGGAATTAAAGAAATTTCTTTTGCCTAAAGCTCTTTTATATTATTGGTTAAGGTATCAATAAAACTTGTTAATGGTTTTTTTACCATCATAGCCATCATTTTATTAAACTTCCCATTAAAATCTAATTGAACTTCACAAGAACTATCATCTATTTCATAGATGTTTGCATCCAAATCAAAATCTAATTTACTACTAGCTGCACCTAACTTTATGTTAGAATACTCTGTTGAGTTTTTTAAAACCAATCTAATTTCTGGCATCCCTTTTAAACCAAAAATAAATGAATCTCCATCAACTTCAAACTTTTGAATAGATTCTGGCATTAATTGTTCAAAGTTTTTTAAATCTGTTAAAAACTCAAACATTTCTTTTTGAGATTTTGCTACTACTGTTTTATTTCCTTCTATATTCATCTTTTTTTATTTTTTTTTCCACTGACTTGGATTAGACCTCCACTCTTTTAAGGTAATTAGTTCATTTACAGAAACATAATTACTATCCAAAGCTTGTTCTAATAACTCTTCATAATTACTCAAAGTAGTTAAACTTATGTTTTTTTCTTTAAAGTTCTCATTAGCTATATCAAATCCGTAAGAAAAAATAGCTACCATTCCTTTTACAACTGCGCCAGCTTCTTTTAAAGCTTCTACAGCGTTTAAACTACTTTTACCCGTACTAATTAAATCTTCAATAACAACAACGTTTTGTCCACTTTCTAAATGACCTTCTATTTGGTTTTTTCTACCATGTTTTTTAGGTTCTGGTCTCACATAAATAAAAGGAACCCCTAATTCTTGTGCTACTAAAACACCAATTGCAATTGCACCAGTAGCAACACCAGCAATAACATCTGGTTTTCCATGTTGTAACTCAACAATTTTAGCAATTTGTTCTTTTAAAAATACACGAACAGGAGGGTAAGACAGTGTAACTCTATTATCGCAGTATATCGGAGACTTCCATCCTGAAGCCCATTGAAAGGGATCATTTGGATTCAACTTTATCGCTTTTATCTGTAATAAAAGTTCAGCAGTTTTTTTTGCAGTATCTTTGTTCAAAATCATATCGCAAATGTATAAAGTTTTTGTAAATGATAAACCAATAATTTTAACATCTTCTTTAAATAAAGAAAATAATTACCCTGTTTATATTTTAAAAAATGTTGTAATAGATGAACTTATCTATAAACTTAAAAATGAACAAATAAAAGGTATAAACTTATATACTTCTGATTTAGAGTCTGGTTGGAATATTTTTATCAATAATTTTAAAGTAGTTTCTGCCGCTGGCGGATTGGTTCTAAACTCAAAAAAAGAACTTCTTTTTATTTATAGAAATGATAAATGGGATTTACCCAAAGGTAGAATAGAAAAAGGAGAAAGTATAGAAACAGCTGCAATTAGAGAAGTTGAAGAAGAATGTGGAATTTTTGAACTAATAATTCAACAAAAATTAATTACAACTTATCACCTTTATTATCAAAACGGAACAAAAATTAAAGAAACTCATTGGTTCTTAATGACTTCTGACTACAAAAAAGAGTTAATTCCACAACTTGAAGAAGGAATTACTAAAGTTAATTTTTTTCCTGATGAAGAAATTCCGACAAAACTAAAGAACTCATACGGAAACATAAAATTAGTCTACGATACTTTTAAAGAAGTCTAATTTTCTAAAAAAACCTTCTATCTTTGCCGACTTGTAAAAACTACTAAAGATGACCGATTTTATTAGAAAAATAATACCTAATGCAAAAGATGATGTTTTAGCAGGAATAACTGTTTCTTTAGCCATGATACCAGAGGTGGTTGCTTTTGCATTTGTTGCACAAATAGATCCTTTAGTTGCACTTTCTGGTGCATTTATAATCGGATTAATTACTGCTATTTTTGGAGGTAGACCCGGTTTAATTTCTGGTGCAGCAGGAGCAGTTGCTGTTATTTTTGTATCAATGATTGCAGAAGGGCATACCAAAGGAATGTTATTTGATACTCCTGTAGATAATATGGGATATTTTTATTTACTAGCCTGTGTAATTCTGATGGGAATCATTCAAATTTTTGCAGGGGTCTTTAAATTAGGTCGATTTGTTCGTTTAATCCCACACCCAGTAATGCTTGGTTTTGTAAATGGTTTAGCAATTGTTATTTTTTGGGCACAAGTAAAAATGTTTTCACATAAAACGCTACAAGTTTCTGCAGAAGGTGTAAAACAATATGTTAGTACTTTTATGCAAGGAACAGAATTATATATAATGTTAGGTTTGGTTGCTTTAACAATGGGAATTATTTGGTTGCTGCCTAAAATCACTAAAAAAATACCGGCATCTTTAACAGCGATTCTAATTACTACATTAATCGTTGTTTTTTCTGGCTTAGAAGTTTCTACAGTTGGTTCCTATATTATTGAAGGAGGAGGAACCGGTTTAAAAGGAGAATTTCCTACTCCGAATTTAGAACTTTGGCAAAACTTACCTTTTAATTTAGATACGCTAACTTTTATTTTGCCTTTTGCTTTTTTAGCAGCTTCAGTAGGATTAATAGAATCTTTAATGACAATGAATTTAGTAGACGAATTAACAGAAACTAGAGGAAACGGAAATAGAGAATGTGTTGCACAAGGAGCAGGAAACATTGTAAGTGGTTTGTTTGGCGGAACTGGTGGTTGCGGTATGATTGGTCAAACTGTCATAAATATTAACGCTGGTGGAAGAGGGAGATTATCGGGAGTAATGATGGCCTTAACCTTATTAACCTTTATACTTTTTACAGACAAATTAATAGAACAAGTACCAATTGCTGCATTAGTTGGAGTGATGTTTATGATGGTTATAGAAACTTTTGCTTGGTCTAGTTTTAGAATTTTAAAGAAAATACCAAAATCGGATGCTTTTGTTTTAATTATCGTTTCTACTGTAACAGTTATTTTTGATTTAGCAATTGCCGTTTTTGTAGGAGTTATCATTTCTGCATTAGTATTTGCTTGGGAAAACGCCAAAAAAATTAGAGCTAGAAAACGTTTTAAAGAAGATGGAACAAAAATTTATGAAATTTGGGGGCCTTTATTCTTTGGAAGTATTTCTGCTTTTAACGAAAAATTTGATGTTAAAAATGATCCAGAAAATGTAGAAATTGATTTTGTAGAAGCTCGTGTTTCTGATCATTCTGCAATTGAAGCTATTTTTGGTTTGGTTGAAAAATATCAAGCAGCAGGAAAAAAAATTACCTTAAAGCATTTGAGTGAAGATTGTAAACTTTTATTATACAAATCAAGCCCTATTTTTAAAGATATTATTATAGAAGATATTGACGACCCACGTTATCATTTAGCAGCAAATCCAGAAGATTTCCCTAATCCATTAGGAGAATATAAATTCTAAAAAAAATCAAATCTGTTTTTAGCTATGGCCTCTATCTTTTCTATAAGATCTGGTTTAGACTGAACCAGTCTTTTTAAATCATAAGTTGTTAATTCTAAGACTTCACATCTTCTTTTAGCTCTTACTGTTGCTGTTCTTTTTACATCTTTCAGTAAGGCTATTTCTCCAAAAAAATCTCCTTGAGTTAAGGTGATATGATTTTCTGGTATCTCAACATCAACTTCGCCTTCTAAAATAAAATACATAGCATCACCAAGATCTCCTTTTTTAATAACCACTTCATTTTTAGTAAATCTTTTTACAATTAAAAGTCTTGCTATATCAGAAATAGCCCCTTTATCTAAATCCGAAAAAACAGGAACTTTAGCTACCAAATTCCAACTAGTTACATACTTTATTCTTGCCAATTCTTGTGCAAAACCATTAGCTAAAATACCTGCAGGCAATGCAAACATCCCTAACCCAACAATTGATGCTAAAGCCCCTATCAGTTTTCCTAAAACTGTTATTGGTACAATATCACCATAACCTACGGTTGCCAATGTTACCACCGCCCACCACATAGATTCTATAATACTAGAAAAACCATTAGGATTGATATCTTTTTCTACAAAATATAAAATAGTTGATATAAAAAAAGTTAGTAAAAACATTAAATATAATGATGCTAACATCGACTTTCTCTCACTAATAATTACATCTTTAAAAATAGATAATGCGTCTGAAAAACGAGCAATTTTTAGAAAAGTAGCTATACCAAAAGAGTATTTTAAAACTTCAATATGATTAAAATCTAAAAAGGTTAAAACAAAAGGTAGAAAAGCAATACAATCTATAATTCCTTCAAAAGATTTTAAGTAATAGAAAAGTTTCTTATCAATTACTGCTTCTGAAAAATGGAAAAAATAATCTAAAGCAAGCAAACCAAAAAGAATTCGCTCTGCAAATAAAATATCTAAAGAGATTTCATTACCTGCCTCAATCGATTCAATAGCTATTAAAAAAGTAGCTGCAATCGTTGTAAAAATTATTAAATATTTATAAAAACTAGTTTTTTTAAACTCCCCAAAAGTTTTTGTCATAGCAAGGCAAAATTATTATTTCAGTATATTTTCTATTGATTTGATTTTTTTACACCAAATCATGATCTAAAAGAGGTAACGACCGAACGCGTTTTCCTGTAGCATTAAAAATAGCATTACAAATTGCTGGTGCCATTACCGGAACTCCTGGTTCTCCAACTCCCGTTGATGGCTCATTCATTGCTTCTACAATATCCACATAAATATTTGGAGCATCTTTCATTCTTGTCATTTGATAGTCGAAAAAATTGTGTTGTTCAACAGCCCCTTCTTTAACAGAAACTTTACCGTACAAAGCAATAGACATTCCAAAAATTGCAGCTCCTTCTAATTGGTTTTTAATATTATCTTTATTTAATGCCAAACCACAATCTATGGTTGTCCAAACATTTTCAACTTTCACTTTTCCATTTTTTACAGAAACCTCTACTGCAGTTGCCACATAACTATAAAAGCTATAATGAACTGCAACTCCAATACCATGACCTTTTGGTAGTTCTTTACCCCAATTGGCTATTTTAGCGGTATTTTTTAAAACATTTTTTAATCGTTTAGATTCAAACGGATAGTCTGATCTTCCTTTAATAACTTTTTCTTTTCCTAATAAATCTAAATGAAACTGAACAGGATCTTTTTTAGCAGCAAAAGCCAATTCATCTACAAAAGAGTTGTTACCAAAACCACTATGAATATTAACCACAGATCTTAACCAACCAATTCTTAAATGGGCTTCTGCCTTAACGCTCTCTAACCTAAAATTCTGTATATCATATGGATTATTTGTAAAACCTTGATTCAATTCCAAACCAGAAGCATAATCAGACATTGACTTAAACGACGACACTATTGACGGAACGGCAACACGTTGTAACCATGCAGAAACATTTCCTTTTGTATCTAATGAACCTTTTAAATACTGAACACTTGTAGCGTGATAAAAACTATGCTGAATATCATCTTCACGCGTCCAAACTACTTGAACAGGCGCATTTATTTTTTTTGATAAAGCAACCGCTTCAACTACAAAATCTGATTTCGATTTTCGTCCAAAACCTCCACCTAAAAAAGTTACATTTACAGTTACATTATGAACATCTGTATTAAAAAAATGAGCAATTTCTGCTCTTGCCGTTTGCGGGTCTTGTAAAGGAGCCCAAACTTCTATTTTATTTTCTTGAAACCAAGCCGTAGCATTTGGCACTTCCATTGGGGCATGCACCAAAAAAGGAACATGATAAGTAGCTTCAATTGTATTTTTTGATTTATTAAAAGTAGAACTAACGTTTCCTCTACTTCCTGGAACTAACTTCCCTTTTTTATGAACTCTTTCTGTTAATTTCTTTTGAAATTGTTCCGTATCAAAAGAATGATTATTGCCATAATTCCATTCGATATTTAAATTTTGCTTCCCTTCAAAAGCAGACCAAGTATTATTGGCTATAACTGCCACACCACCTAAAGCTCCAAAAAACTGACCTGTTGGTGGTACAAGTCTTTCTAATTCAAAAATACGTTCTACTCCTTTTACTTTTTCTGCATCAGATTTATCGAAACTTTTTACAGTTCCAAAAGTAACAGGACATCTTGCAATCGCTGCAAATTTCATATTGGGAATTCTTACGTCTATTCCGTAAGTTGCAGTTCCATGTGTAAAATCTTCTAAATCGACACTTTTTAAATTTTTACCAATAAACTTAAAATCTTCTACTTTTTTAAGCAATATTAATTTTTCATCTGGAACTGGTAATTTTGCAGCATCATCAACTAAATCACCAAAGAAAATCTTATCATTTGTATTGGTATTTATGATAAAATGGTTTTCTGCTTTACAAGTATTTTCTGCAACATTCCATTTTTTGGCTGCCGCAGAAATCAGCATCATTTTAGCAATGGCTCCCATTTTACGCATGGGCTCTAACCTTGTTCTTACACTTCTAGAACCATCAGTATTTTGATTTCCATATTTTTCGTGGCCAATTGCTTGTTTAACTTTAACATACTTCCAATCGGCTTCTAATTCATCTGCAATAGCAGACGCTAATGATGTTTTAATTCCTTGTCCCATTTCTGAACGAGAAGCAATTAAAGTAACATCTCCATTTTTTTCTATTTGAACAAATAAATTAGGCGAAAATGTATCTTTTTCAGAAGTGGGAATAAATTTTTTTCTATCTGATGAAATATTACAACCTAGAATAATTCCTGTTGATGTTAAACCAAATAGTTTGACAAAATCTCTACGATTTATTTGCTGTATATTGCTCATATTGATTTGTTTTTAAGTTCAACAGCTTTATGAATTGCTTTTCTAATTCTAGAGTAAGTTCCACATCTACAAATATTATCACTCATTGCAGCATCTATATCTTCATCGGTAGGGTTTTCGTTTTTATCTAACAACGATGTTGCTGCAATTAATTGCCCAGATTGACAATACCCACATTGGGGCACATTACCATCATTCCATGCTTTGCGTAAAAATTCTAAGTTTTCTGAAGTTCCTTCGATTGTAAAAATTTCTTTTCCTATTCCGTAAGAAACAGGCATGCTGCATGATTTTGTAAGATTTCCATCAATTAAAACAGAACATGCGCCACATTGACTTACTCCACATCCAAATTTTGTTCCTGTTAAACCAACAATATCTCTAATTACCCATAACAAAGGCATATCATCTTGCACATTTACAGTATAAGATTTTCCGTTAATTGATAAAGATTTACTCACTTGTTTATATTTTAATGCTACAAGTTACGTAAATTTTAGATTAAAAAATAAAATGAATTTTTAGTATATTTTAAAAACTGGCAATCTTAAATATGCTTTTTCGTAATGAGGTGTTTTTTGATAAACAAAACGTAATTGTGCTCTAGGATTTTTAGCGAAATTTTGATCAGAATTTAATTTCTCTTCGAACTCTTTTTTAATTAATGGATTTTTAATTAAAAACTCTTCTGCTAAATCTTCAAAAACATATGCAGAATATCCTTCTTTTTGCTGTAAAACTGTATCAAAAAAGTTCCAATTAAAAAATGAATCTGTAGCTTCTGCTTCTAATGTTTCTAACAAATAACGAATACCGTTTTGATTTGTTGGAATGTATAAATCTCCTTTTTTAAATAGTACGTTTTCTGTAGATTTTAAAACAGTGGTATTATAGTGTAAATAATGACCTTCATACGCCATTTTACGAGTATCAAAACGATCAACATGATTTACTTCAACAGCAATAGTTGTGTCTTTTTTAAAACGAGTAAATGTTATATTATTATTTTCTAATCTATCAATAATTTTATGCCAACCCTTTGGTAAAACATATGCTTTTGGAATTGTAATTTCTTTTGTTGCAACAAAATTATTAAAATACTTTACAGTTTTAGTATAAGGCTTTGTTCTATCGTAAAACAAGCGTTTTCCTGTTGTTACTTTACTGTCAATATATTCACCTTCAAATCCTTTAAATTGTAGTTCTGTTGAATTTTCTTTATCAATTTTAAAAGCAATTGGATATGTTTTGCTTCCTAAAATTTCATCAATAGCATTTTTTCTGAGCCCTTTAATTTTTTGTGAATTTTCTTCGGTAAAATCTAAAGCAGAAAACAACAATTCATAGGTTTGATCTACTCTTGTTTTATAAGGTTTTAACATATGGGTTTCTACCATTAATCCTAATGTATGAAACAATGTTGTATAACCTGTAGAATATCTTGGAGAATCAAAAAATTGTGCCCATCCAGCCTCTGGAGTATTTCCCCAGACATTTACATAAGGTGTAATTGAGATTCCTTTTTTAAGCAATGAATTCTCTAAGCTCGGACGCATTTTAGTTTCAATAAAAGCACCTAATTTACCCCCTAATTTATCATGTTGTGTAAATAAATGTGTAATTGCATATTGATAATCTGCGCCATTACTAACGTGATTATCTATAAAAACATCTGGATCTACGGTGTGGAAAATCTCTGCAAAAGTTGCTGCATTTTTAGAGTCTTGTTTTATAAAATCTCGGTTTAAATCGTAATTTCTAGCATTTCCTCTAAAACCATATTCTTTAGGGCCGTTTTGATTTGCTCTGGTATGAGAATTTCTATGTAAAGCACCGCCAACATTATAAACAGGAATAACACAAATAATAGTATTTTTATATTTTTCTTTTAAAGAATCGTTTTGAACAATATCTCTTATCAATAACATAGAAGCGTCTATTCCGTCTGACTCACCTGGATGAATTCCGTTATTGATCAGAATTCTATTTTTGGGTGAATTCTTAATTTCATTAACATTATAGATTTCTTCTTGATTGTAGACCACCAAATGCAAGGGTTCTCCTGAATCTGTTTGTCCGAAAGAAAACAAAGAAATTTCAGAATAAGCAGATGACAAATCTTTATAATAAGAAATAACATCTTTATAAACGGGAGTTTCTGTTCCTTTAGATTTTTCGAATAGTGTTGTAAAATCTTTATTTTTTTTAGAAGAATCATTACAAGAATTTAACAACACTAGAAAAGAGAATAAAGCTATTATTTTTAGTAGGTTTTTCATAATTATTTAATTCTTACTGTTTTGGGCACTAACTTGGTATAATCTCCATGATTTCTTATTACATCTCTTACTATAGAGGACGATATATAAGATGTACTTGCCGCTGTTAATAAAAAGACGGTTTCTATTGGAGCTAAATCTCTATTTGTATGTGCGATTGCTTTTTCAAATTCAAAATCTGCAGGATTTCTTAATCCTCTTAGAATAAAATCGACATTATTTTTTTGACAAAAATCAACTGTTAATCCTTTGTAGGTAACTACTTTTATTTTAGGTTCATTTTTAAAACAATCTTCAATAAATTTTTTACGCTGCTCTAAAGAAAACATGTATTTTTTATCAGCATTAATACCAATGGCAATAATGAGTTCATCAAACAATTTTACACCTCTTTCAATAATATCATAATGACCTAACGTAATTGGATCAAAAGACCCTGGAAAAATTGCTTTCTTCATAATTTTAATTTAAAGCCATACTAATAGCATTATCAAATAGTTCTGTTAACGTAATTCCTGCTGATTTTGCTTGTTGTGGTAAAATACTTTCTTCGGTTAAACCAGGTACTGTATTTATTTCTAAGAAATGAGGTTCTCCTTTTACAAAGATATACTCAGAACGAGAAAAACCAGACATACTTAAAATTTTATACACTCTTTTAGCCACCTCTTCTACTCTACTTTTTTCTTCTGATGAAATTCGTGCAGGAGTAACTTCTTGTGACTTTCCTTCATATTTAGCTTCATAATCAAAGAAATCGTTCTCTGTAACGATTTCTGTAATAGGTAAAACTTTTATTTTACCTTGATATTGAATAACTCCTACAGAAACCTCTGTTCCTTCTAAAAAAGACTCTATTAAAATTTCTGAATCTTCTTTATAAGCTTTGTCTATAGCTGGTAAAATTTCTTCTTTTGTATGAGCTTTAGAAATACCATAACTAGATCCGGCATTATTAGGTTTTATAAAACATGGCAAACCTACTTTACTTATAATTTTATCTAAATCAACAACATCTCCTTTATTTAAATAAACAGAAACAGCCGTTTTTATACCATATTCTTTTACAACACTTAAAGTATCTCTCTTATTAAATGTTAATGCCATTTGATAAAATGGCGCAGAAGTATGTTTTAAATTAATTAAATTAAAATACGCCAAAAGCATTCCATTTTCACCTGGACTACCATGAATTGCATTAAAAGCGCAATCAAAAATAATTTTATCATTCTCCATTAAAAATGAAAAATCGTTTTTATTAATAGGATATTCGTTATTATCATCATCTAAAGCTACCCATTTATCACTTAAAATATGTACTCTATAAGGATTGTATTTTCCTTTATCTAAATGATTATAAACTACATTTCCACTTTTTAAAGAAATGTTTACTTCGGATGAATATCCGCCCATAACTATGGCAATATTTTTTTTCATTTGATTCTAAAATAATAAAACAAATTTATCAAAATAAATATAGAAACAGCAACGTTTAGTTTTTATATCTTTGTGTGTTCTAAAAATTTAAAAATGAGTATTGTTCAATTTCTAAAAAGTAAATCTTTTTTTATACAAGTTGCCATTGCAATTGTAGGTTTACTAGCTTTTATTTTCTTTCTAAAATTTTGGTTGGGAGTTTCTACCAATCACGATCAAAAAATACAAGTTCCAAATTTACATAAAATGACCCTTGATGAGGTAGAGCAAAAATTAAAAGAATTAAATTTAGACTTTAAAGTTATAGACAGCGCCAGTTTTAATCCAGATTACCCAAAAAAATCTGTTATAGAACAAACACCAGAAGAAGGCGATTTTGTAAAAGAAAAACGTAAAATTTATTTAACCTTAAACCCTTCTAAATATAGAGATGTAACAATCCCAGATTTAAACGGAAAAACGAAAAGACAAGCAATGTCTCATTTACGTTCTATAGGGTTTAATATTGGTACAAATCCAACTTTTGTTAGAGATATAGGTAAAGATGTAGTTCGTGGCTTACGATATAAAGGAGAAATTTTAACTCATGGAGACAAACTTCCTCTAAACTCAATTGTAGATTTGGTTTTAGGTGATGGAAAAGGGAATTAAAGATTAAAACTAAAAATTAAACAGTTAAAGTCTGAGATTCTTTACGAATATCACTTTTAACTTAAAAAACAAATTTTGCAAGAAAACGAAAATCAAGATATAGAAAACGACGAATTATACGAACATCACAGATTTACTGCTAGCGAAGGTCAAGAGCCTTTACGAGTAGATAAGTTTTTAATGAATTTTGTAGAAAACGCAACCAGAAACAAAGTACAACAAGCTGCCAAAGCGGGTAATGTATTAGTAAATGACGTTGCTGTAAAATCAAATCATAAAGTAAAACCAAATGATGTTGTAAGAGTTGTTTTAGCTTATCCACCAGCAGAAAACTTGTTGGTTGCAGAAGACATCCCTTTAGATATTGTATATGAAGACGATGCTGTAATTGTAGTTAATAAACCAGCAGGAATGGTGGTACATCCTGGTCACGGAAATTATTCTGGAACTTTGGTCAATGGCTTAATTCATCACATAGAAAATTTACCAACCAATTCTAATGAAAGACCCGGTTTGGTTCATAGAATTGATAAAGACACCAGTGGATTATTAGTAGTTGCTAAAACCGAATTTGCAATGGCTAATTTATCTCGTCAGTTTTTTGACAGAACTACAGAACGTTTATATTATGCTTTAGTTTGGGGAAATATTGAAGAAGATGAAGGCAGAATTGAAGGAAATATTGGTCGTAGTTTAAAAAATCGTTTGCAAATGGCCGTTTTTCCTGATGGAGATTTTGGTAAACACGCCGTAACACATTATAAAGTTTTAGAACGTTTAACTTATGTTACATTAGTACAATGTAAATTAGAAACTGGAAGAACACATCAAATTAGAGCACATTTTAAACATATTGGCCATACGTTATTTAACGATGAGCGCTATGGAGGAAATGATATTTTAAAAGGAACTACATTTACCAAATACAAGCAATTTGTACACAACTGTTTTAAGGTACTACCAAGACAAGCATTACATGCAAAAACATTAGGTTTTACGCATCCAACTACTGGAGAATTTATGCAGTTCAATTCTGAAGTCCCAAAAGATATTACAGACTGTCTAGAAAAATGGAGAACCTATTCTGAAAACTCTAAAGAAGAATTTTAAATTCAAAAAAAAAGACTATTTTTTTTCTTATATATAAAGTTTAATTTCTTCAAATGAAGGTAAAATATTATGATTTAATATCACAATATAAAATCCAGACTACTGCAACTAGATTAGTTAAATGAGCTTCTGTCTGTTTGTTATAGAAATCATCAATTTTATTGATATTTCTATCAATTTTACGATTTTTAAAATTTGAATGTAACTCTTACTATTTGTATTTTTACATCAACAATAAAAACATCGTATGAAAATCATAATATCTCCAGCAAAATCTTTAGATTTCGAAAGTAAAGTTCCAACTAGTTTACATACACAACCTCGTTTTTTAGCACAATCAGAAAAATTGAATAAAAAACTAAAAACGTTTTCAAAAAATAAATTAGCTGAGTTAATGAAAATTTCTGATGATTTAGCTGCATTAAATTATGATCGAAATCAAACTTGGGCAACACCTTTTACAACCCAAAATGCAAAACAAGCTATTTATGCATTTACAGGTGCCGTTTTTCAGGGAATTGACGTAAATACTTTAGATAAAAAAAAACTACCTGTATTACAAGAAAATTTACGCATTCTATCTGGACTCTATGGTTTATTAAAACCTTTAGATTTAATACAACCATATCGTTTAGAAATGGGAACTAAATTAAAGGTTGGTACAAAAGAAAATTTATATAAATTTTGGGATACAACTATAGCAGAAGCTTTAAATGAAGAGCTAAAAGATGATGAATTATTAATAAATTTGGCAAGTACAGAATACTTTAAAGTAATTCCAAAAAAGGTATTAAAAACACCTATGATTACACCTATTTTTAAAGATTATAAAAATGGGAATTATAAAATTGTAATGACCTATGCTAAAAAAGCACGTGGTTTAATGGTGCGTTATATTATTGAAAATAACGTAAAAACTATTGAAGAATTAAAAGGTTTTAATGTTGATAAATATCGTTTTTCTGAAGAAATGTCTTCTGGAAATGATTTGGTGTTTACACGTTAAAAATAGTTTACAGTATTCAGTGGCAGTTTTCAATTTATCACTATTAACGGTTACTGAAAACTGCCCACTGATTAGCAATCTACAATTCTTACAGTAACTGCCAAACCACCTTCCGAGGTTTCTTTGTAGTTTTTATTCATATCTTTCGCAGTTTCCCACATGGTGTCAATTACGTTGTCTAAATGTACTAACGATTCTTTAGGATTTGTTTCTAAAGCAATTTCTGCTGCATGAATAGCTTTTATGGCACCCATAGAATTTCGTTCTATACAAGGCACTTGCACTAAACCTCCAATAGGATCACAAGTTAAACCTAAATGATGTTCCATAGCAATTTCTGCTGCCGATAAACATTGTGCTGCTGTTCCTCCTAATAACTCTGTCAAAGCTCCTGCTGCCATTGCAGAAGAAACTCCAATTTCTGCCTGACATCCTCCCATAGCTGCAGAAATTGTAGCATTTTTCTTAAAAATACTGCCAATTTCGCCAGCGGTTAATAAGAATTTTTTAATGTCATTAAAATCTGCTTGATGGTTTTCTATCACTAAATAATACATTAAAACAGCTGGAATTACACCTGCACTTCCATTTGTTGGTGCAGTTACCACTCTACCCAAAGCTGCATTTACTTCATTTACAGATAATGCAAAACAACTAACCCATTTTAAAATTTCTCTAAACTTTACTTCTGTACTTCTAATCGCTGTAATCCATTCTTTTGGATTTTGATAGCTAGTGTCTTTTATTAATCTTTGATGTGTATCAAAAGCGCGTCTTTTTACATTTAACCCACCTGGAAGCTTGCCTTCTGTATGACAACCAATGTACATACATTCTAACATGGTTTCCCAGATTCTATTCAATTCAAAATCAATTTCAGATGCATATCTTAATTCTAATTCATTTTTGAAAACAATTTCAGAAATTTGTAAATTTTCTTTTTCACAATATTCTTCTAATTGAATAGCTCTATTGATAGGATAAGGAAAATTCTTTTTATTAATTTTAATTTCTTCTTCTAAGTTATCATTTTCTTGTACAATAAAACCGCCACCTATAGAAAAATAGGTTTCATTAGAAATTTCTTCACCCTCTTTATAACCTCTAAATGTCATCCCATTTGCATGAAATGGTAAAAATTCTCTATTAAAAACAATTGAATTTTTGAAAAAAGGAATCGATTTCCCTCCTTTAAATAAAATTTCTTCTTGAGTATTTATTCTTTCAACAATAATAAAAATATCTTCAATAGGAATGTATTCTGGATCTGCCTCACTTAAGCCTAATAAAACAGCTAAATCTGTTGCATGGCCTTTTCCTGTTAAAGAAAGAGAGCCATATAAATCAACTTGAATTTTATCAATCAAATCAAATTTATTGGTTTCTTTTAGCTTAGAAACATATTCTTGTGCCGCTCTCCAAGGACCTAAAGTATGAGAACTTGATGGACCAACACCTATTTTGAGCATATCAAAGACACTAATAAATTGAGACATTCTTAAAAATGATTAAAATTTATGTTGTAAATGTAAAAAATCCAACTCAATGAGTTGGATTTTTTTTTATATTAATAAAAAGTTAAAAACTTAAAAACCGTAAACAGCTTCTTTATCAAACTTTTTCATTAGCATATAGTAAACTACTGCTCTATATTTTTTTCTTTCAGATTTACCAATTCTTTCCATTACCTCCTCAATTCCTTCATCTAATTCTTTACTATCTGTTAAACCTAACTTTTTAATTAAAAAATTATTTTTTACAGTTGCTAGTTCTTTAGCATCAGAACCAGAAACTGTTTCTGCATCTGCTTTATAAATAGAAGGTCCTAAACCTTTAGTTACGGCTGCTAATAAATCTGTATTTGAACGTAGATCTCTATCGTCCATAAACTTTTTATACAATGCTACTTTTTCGTCAAATTTACTCATGATTTTTTGTTTTTTTTATTAAATAATAATTAGGGTTATTTGAATTATCCAAATATATGAAATTTAAAAGTCTTTTCAAAAATTCTTCCTTTTCAATAAATTAGATACAATTTGTGTCATAATGTCACAACAATATTCATTATTTTTTTAAAAAAACTGACATTTTACAATAAAAAAACAGTTGGCACACAGTTTGACAAATAGAATAATGTAAAATTGAATTTAAAAAATTAATATAAATAAATTATTATGAGTAAAATAATTGGAATCGATTTAGGAACAACAAACTCATGTGTTTCCGTAATGGAAGGAAATGAGCCAGTTGTAATTCCTAACGCAGAAGGTAAAAGAACTACACCATCTATCGTTGCCTTTGTTGAAGGAGGAGAACGTAAAGTTGGAGATCCTGCAAAAAGACAAGCTGTAACTAACCCAACAAAAACTGTTTATTCTATTAAACGTTTTATGGGAAATAAGTTCTCTGAATCTTCTCAAGAAGTAAAAAGAGTTCCTTACAAAGTTGTAAAAGGAGATAATGATACTCCAAGAGTAGATATTGATGGTCGTTTATATACGCCTCAAGAAATTTCTGCTATGGTGTTACAAAAAATGAAAAAAACTGCTGAAGACTATTTAGGAACTGACGTTACTGAGGCAGTAATTACTGTACCAGCATACTTTAACGATGCACAAAGACAAGCTACTAAAGAAGCGGGTGAAATAGCAGGTTTACAAGTAAAAAGAATTATAAATGAGCCTACTGCTGCTGCATTAGCTTATGGTTTAGACAAGTCTAACGACGATAAAAAAATTGTTGTTTTTGATTTTGGTGGTGGAACACATGATGTTTCTATCTTAGAATTAGGAGACGGAGTTTTTGAAGTATTAGCAACTGATGGAGATACGCATTTAGGTGGTGATGATGTTGACGAAAAAATCATTAACTGGTTAGCTGAAGAGTTTAAAGCTGATGAAAACATGGACTTAAGAGAAGATCCTATGGCTTTACAACGTTTAAAAGAGGCTGCTGAAAAAGCGAAGATTGAATTATCTTCTTCTGCTTCTACAGAAATTAATTTACCTTATGTAACGGCTACTGCTAGTGGACCAAAACACTTGGTAAGAACCTTGTCTAGAGCTAAATTTGAGCAATTAATTGACGATTTAGTAAAAAGAACAATAGAACCTTGTCAAACTGCATTAAAAAATGCTGATTTATCTATTTCTGATATTGATGAGATTGTATTAGTTGGTGGTTCTACAAGAATTCCTGCGGTACAAGAAGCTGTAGAAAAATTCTTTGGAAAAGCACCAAGTAAAGGTGTAAATCCTGATGAAGTTGTTGCTTTAGGAGCTGCTATTCAAGGTGGAGTTTTATCTGGAGATGTAAAAGATGTATTGTTATTAGACGTTACACCTTTATCATTAGGTATTGAAACTATGGGAAATGTTTTCACAAAATTAATTGATGCAAACACAACAATTCCTACAAAAAAATCGCAAGTATTCTCTACAGCTGTAGATAATCAACCATCCGTAGAAATTCACGTTTTACAAGGTGAAAGAGCTATGGCTGCAGATAATAATACTATTGGTCGTTTCCATTTAGATGGTTTACCACCAGCACAAAGAGGAATACCTCAAATTGAAGTAACTTTTGATATTGATGCCAATGGTATTATTAAAGTTTCTGCTTTGGACAAAGGAACAAACAAATCTCACGAAATTAGAATCGAAGCTTCTTCTGGTTTATCTGAAGAAGAAATCGAAAAAATGAGAAAAGATGCTGAAGCAAATGCTGAAGCTGATAAAGCGGCTAAAGAAACTGCAGAAAAAGTAAATGGAGCTGACTCTATGATTTTTCAAACAGAAAAGCAATTAAAAGAATTTGGTGATAAATTATCTGATGATAAAAAAGGACCAATTGAAGCTGCTTTAGTTGAATTAAAAGCTGCTCATGAATCTAAAGATTTGGCACAAATTGATGCTGCAATGGAAAAGATTAATGAAGCTTGGAAAGTTGCCTCTGAAGAGATGTATGCTGCTGAACAAGCTGCAGGAGGAGCTGATGCAGGTGCACAACAAGGTCAACCAGAAGCTAATGATGCTCAAGGTGACAATGTTGAAGATGTAGACTTTGAAGAAGTAAAATAATACTTTACAATACTTAAACTAAAACGCAACCATTAATTTGGTTGCGTTTTTTTGTGTATTATAACTAATAATACAAAAAACTTTATTTAAATAATTAATTTCTCTTTCATAAATTCGCATTAAATTCTATTTTTTTTGAAAATCTACAATAAAACCAACTTCTTTAAACATACTTTTTGTGAGTTTACACAAATAGAAAACTTTAAATTCCCTGAAGACACCAATTATAAAAGTAAATCTGAAAGTATGTATTTTTATACGGATGAAGGTGTTTATAGAAAATCGAATCACTGGGGAAGAGTTGCCAATTGTAGATGGAAATTAATAGCAAATGAAGATTACAAGAACCAAAAAACAGTAATTGGCTATGCTAAATGGTGTGACTTCTACCCTATCAATTCGAAAGAAAAAATATTTTTTATTGATGTTAATTTTGAAGAAAAAACAGCTAAAATTTCACCTAATAAAAAAGAAAACAAAAATTATTTATTTACATTTTCTGAAGCTCAAAAAAAAATTAAACATATAAACCAACTTTTAACAGAGGATAAATGGGCCAATTACTATGATAAAAAAATAGCTATTTTAAGAAAAGAAATAATTTCTAGTTTTATCAACTCTAATAAAACTTTGATTGAAATTAAAAGAAACTTCAAATAAAAACTAGTTATCTTTTCAGTAAATTTGTATTTGATTTTAAAATCATCAAATCTACATGAACATTCCACAAACTAGCTTTCCAAGAGTTATAATTATTGGTGGCGGATTTGCAGGTTTAGCAGCTGCAAAAGGACTTGAAAAGCAAGAAGTACAAGTTGTTTTAATAGACAAACATAATTATCATACTTTTCAACCACTACTCTATCAGGTTGCAACCGGAGGTTTAGAACCCGACTCTATTGCTTTTCCATTAAGAAAACGTTTTAACGATGTAGAAAACTTCTATTTTAGATTAACAGAAGTAGAAAAAATAAATCCAAAAAACAACACCATAGAAACTTCTATTGGAAATTTAGAATACGATCAATTAATTATTGCTACAGGTTCCACAACTAATTTTTTTGGAAATACAAACATTCAAAAATATGCCATGGAAATGAAGTCCATTCCGCAATCTTTAAACATTCGAAGTCTAATAATAGAAAATTTCGAAGACGCTTTATTAACATCTAATATTGAAGAAAGAAATGCATTAATGAACTTTGTAATTGTTGGTGGTGGACCAACTGGTGTAGAATTAGCCGGTGCTTTGGCTGAAATGAAAAAAGGTATTTTACCAAAAGATTATCCGGATTTAGATATTAGACAAATGCAGATAAACTTAATTCAAAGTTCTGACTGTTTATTAAAAGGAATGAGCGAAAAAGCTTCTGAAAAAGCAGAAGATTTCTTAATAAAATTAGGTGTAAATGTTTGGAAAAATTTACGCGTTTTAGATTATAATGGTAAAATTGTAACTACAAATGGAGAAGATCATTTTAAAACAGAAACTGTAATTTGGGCTGCTGGTGTAAAAGGCAAAACTATTGATGGTTTACATGCTGAATGTATCATTGAAAGAGCTGCAAGAATTAAAGTTGATGAATTTAACCAAGTACTACATCATCCAAATATATATGCAATTGGGGATGTTGCTTGTATGTCTTCAGAAAAAAATCCTTACGGACATCCAATGATGGCACAACCTGCTATTCAACAAGGAAGATTAGTTGCAAAAAATATCGTTGCTAAATTATTTAACAAAGAACAAAAAGCATTTGTTTATAAAGACAAAGGTTCCATGGCTACTATTGGTAGAAATAAAGCGGTTGTAGATTTACCTAAATGGAAATTTCAAGGAGTTTTTGCTTGGTTTGTTTGGATGTTTGTCCATTTATTTTCTTTAATAGGTTTTAGAAATAAAGCCATCGTTTTTCTAAATTGGATGTATAATTATATTCGTTTTGACAGAGAAACAAGATTGATTATTCGCCCTTATAAAAAGAAAAAAACAATAATTTAAATGAGTGTTACAAAAATTATTAAATGTTCTAATTGTGGTGTTTTTAATACCAATAGAGAATATTGTAAAAATTGTAATGCTTTAATTTCTGACACTAAAAAGAGGCAGATAAAAGAAGCCCAAGTTAAACAAGATCAAATTGATGTTGTTCTTCACGAAAAAGAAAACCCCAATTTAGCAGAACGTTTAAAAAAGCATCCAAATTTATTCTACAGAATTATTGGTTGGATTTTATATTCTGCAATTATGATTGTAAGTTTAATTGGTGCGGGATTAGCTTGGTTTATTGCAATGGTTGCTGCAGGTTAGTATGAATAAAACACTCTTTTACTATTTTATATTTTCCTTACTTACAGGAACTATCATTTATTTTCTACAGTATTTTTCGGTTCCTTTACCAAAGATTATTCATTTTTATGTAAACGATTTTTTAATTATTCCAATCGTTCTTTTTATTTGTTTACAGTTCTTAAAATGGTCTAAAAATAATAAAAACTACACCTTAAGTTTACCAATCATTTTATACTTGTGTTTTTTATATAGTTTATTATTCGAATATATTTTTCCGAAATATTTAGCAAGATACACCAAAGACATTGTAGATGTTATTTTATACTTTGTAAGTGGATTTGTATTCTACTATCTTCAAAAAACTAAAAAATGAATTCCGATAAAATTGCGAAAGAAAATATAGTTAGATTAAACACTGCAATCACCTATATAGAAAATCATTTATCAGAAAGTTTACCTTTAGAAATTATTGCAGAAAAAGCACATTTTTCTCCTTTTCATTTTCATCGTTTATTTAAAATTGTTGTTAGCGAAACAGTACATAATTTTATCAATAGAAAAAGAATTGAAAAAGCAGCTTCTTATTTATTACATCAACAAGAAAAAAATATAACCGAAATTGCAGAAGCGGTAGGTTTTAATAATCTTTCTTCTTTTTCAAAATCTTTTAAAAAGTTCTACGGAATTTCACCAAACAAATTCAAAGAAAAAAATCCTAATCAATTTAGCAAGATTTACAAAACAGAAAGCAAGAATGGAAAAGTAACTGTTACTTTTCAGCAATATCTTTGCAACATCAATAACGCTTTAAATTGGTTACAAATGAAAACAAATCCAGAAATTAAAAAAATTCCCAGATTAGATTTAGCAAGCATCTCTCATAAAGGAAAAATGGAAGCTATTGCTAGTGTGTATAATAAATTAGTAAAATGGGCAACTCCAAAAGGTTTGATTAACGAAGAAACAAGAATGGTAACAATTTATCATGACAGCCCTAAAATTACTGATCCAAATAATTTAAGAATGAGTGCTTGTATTGTTTTAAACGATCCCATTGAATTAGATGGTAAAGTGAATTTAAAAATAGTAAGTCCTACAAAATGTATTGTTTCTAGATTAGAAATT
Source organism: Polaribacter marinus (assembly GCF_022662535.1). Taxonomy (GTDB): domain Bacteria; phylum Bacteroidota; class Bacteroidia; order Flavobacteriales; family Flavobacteriaceae; genus Polaribacter; species Polaribacter marinus. Next base: position 56,026 of record NZ_JAKQYM010000010.1, on the reverse strand, counting down.
ACACCTTTTGAATTTCAGCAAGCATGGGAATCTTCTTTTGCTTTTATGGTTACAAATGGTTACAAAAAATCTGAAATTGATCCTTTTGAAATTTATTACAACAACGCAGCTGAACATCCCGAAAACAAATTTATTGTTGATCTGTGCATTCCTATTTTATAAAATTACAATTCATCATTTAAAAATTACAACTCAGTAGTTGTTTTTATTTTAAAATTGAATAACATCACATCTTTGTATCATCAAAACCAAAACTGATGAAACAGCTCTTATATCTTTTATGCATTATTTCTCAATTTTCATTAATTGCACAAAACACTATTTCCGGGAAAGTAACCGACACTAAAAACAATCCTATTTTAGGAGCAAACGTTTATTTAGACGGAACCTACGACGGAACCTCAACTAATGAAAAAGGAGAATTCTCATTTACAACCTCAGAAAAAGGAACCCAAACTTTAGTCATTTCATTTGTTTCATTTGAAACTTTTATAAAAACTGCGAATGTTATATCTCTCAAAAACTTAAAAATAAAATTAAGAGACGATGTAAATTCTTTAGATGCTGTTGTAATAAATGCAGGGACTTTTGAAGCAGGAGAAAAAGCAAAAGTAACCGTTTTAAAGCCTTTAGACATTGTTACAACTGCAAGTGCTTTGGGCGATGTTATGGGTGCTTTACAAACCTTACCAGGAACTTCTACTGTAGATGAAGACGGACGTTTGTTTGTGCGTGGCGGAGAAGCAGAAGAAACACAGATTTTTATTGATGGAATTCGTGTTTTTACACCTTATACACCAAGTTCTAATAACATACCAAGTCGCGGACGATTTTCACCTTTTTTATTTAAAGGAATTGCTTTTTCTACTGGAGGATATTCTGCTGAATACGGACAAGCTTTATCGAGTCTTTTACAGTTAAATACGATTGATGAACCTGTAGAAGAAAAAACAGACTTATCTTTTATGACCTTAGGTTTGGGCGTTGGAAATACACAAATTTGGGATAATAATTCTTTTAGTATCAATACTTCATATATCAATTTAGCGCCATATCAAGAAGCTTTTCCGGATAGAAATACCTATAAAAAACCTGTACAATCTTTAAACGGAGAAATGGTTTTTAGACATAAATTTAAGAATCAATCTCTTTTAAAAATGTACGGAGCCTTTAGTTATACAGATTTTGATGTGATTCAGGATGATATTAATTATGAAGATGGTTTTCGCTTTGGTTTAAAAAACAGAAACCTCTATTTTAATACTTCTTACAAGAACAAATTTGGAAATAATTGGAGATTAGAAACTGGTTTTAGTTTTACCAATGATCATTCTAACATTAAGATTATAGAGGATGTTGTTACCGATAATGAAAACTCAATGCACTTTAAAGTAAAGCTAAAAAAATCCTTTTCTAATCAATTCAAAATTAGCTTTGGTTCTGAATATTTTTTAACTGATTTTGATGAAGATTACACAACAGATACAAATCAACAATATACATACGGATTTAACAATAACATTTTTGCCTCTTTTGTAGAAACAGATATTTTCTTTTCTAAAAACTTGGCTGTAAAAATCGGAATTCGAGCAGAAAACTCAGAATTACTAAATGAGTTTACACTTTCTCCAAGAACTTCTATCGCTTATAAAGTGAATAAAAACGCGCAATTTTCATTAGCATACGGACAATTTTATCAGAACCCAAAAAATGAATATTTAAAATTCAATCACAATTTTAAAGCCGAAAACACATCGCATTTAATTGCCAATTATCAACATACAAAACAAGGTCAAATTTTTAGAATAGAAGCTTATTTTAAAGATTATAAAAACCTAGTAAAATACAATGATAATTACGCCGTATACACTAGTAATTTTAACAATAACGGCGAAGGTTATGCAAAAGGTTTCGATGTTTTTTGGAGACAAAACGGTAAAATTAAAAACACAGATTATTGGGTTTCTTACTCCTATTTAGATGCAGAAAGAGAGTATAAAAATTATCCAACTACTGCAACACCTAACTTTGCGTCTAAACACAATCTTTCTGTAGTTGCCAAACATTGGGTAGAAAACTGGAAAAGTCAGATTGGTTTCAGTTACAATTTTGCTTCTGGTAGAACTTATACCAACCCAAACGAAATTGGTTTTTTAAATAACAAAACAAAAAACTACAAATCTTTAAGCCTTAATTGGGCCTATTTAATCGATCAACAAAAAATATTATATTTTTCTGCAAGTAATGTTTTAGGTACACAAAATGTATTTGGTTACAATTACAAAAACACCGCAGAGTCTAATGGAAATTTTAATAGACAAGCTATAATTCCGAGTGCAGACCGATTCTTTTTTGTTGGTTTTTTCTGGACAATTAGCGATAACAAAAAAACAAATCAGTTAGATAATTTATAGAAATAACAACTCAGAATCAAAAAACAACAATTCGGTATGTTTCTTGTTTCAAATTGGTAAAAACCTCAGATATTTGAAGTATCAAAAAAATAAAACAACAATTATGAAAAACTTACTTTTAATATTTGCCATCTTTTTTAGTGGAATTTTAAGCACAAACGCTCAAGAAGAAACTGTAGATTTAACCGTAAACATTTCTGGCTTAAATTCTAACAAAGGAACTTTACTGATTGCTGTTTACAATAAAAAAGAAAATTTCTTAAAAAAACAATTTAAAGGAGATATTGTAAAAATTAAAGATAAAAAATCTGTAGTTGTTTTTAAAGATTTACCAAAAGGAGAATATGCTGTATCCTTTGTTCATGATGAAAATGATAACAAAAAAATGGATACAAATTTTTTAGGAATCCCAAAAGAAGATTATGGTTGTTCTAACAATGCAACAGGTTTTATGGGACCTCCAAAATACGATGATGCAAAATTTCAATTATCAGAAAACAAAACAATTGAGATTAAAATTTAAGTAAAAACCAACCAAAACTTTTTTAAAATGAAAAAATCAATCTTACTTATAGTCCTTTTGTTTACTGTACTTATTTCTGCACAAACAAAATACCAAACAGGAATGCAAAAAGCGTTTGATTTGTGGGAACAAGGCAACATGACGGAAGCTTCGCAACTTTTTGAAAGAATTTCTAAAGCTGAACCAACAAAATGGATGCCTTCATATTACGTTGCAACCATAGAAACCATAACTAGTTTTGGTTTAAAAGACGAAACCGTTTTAAAATCAAAATTAACTAAAGCTCAAGAATTTTTAGATGTTGCTAAAATAAATTCAGAAAACAATCCAGAAATCTTAGTGGCTCAGGCTTTTTTAAACTTGGCTTACATTGCTTTTGACGGGCAAAAATACGGCATGACTTTATCCGGACAAAACAATCAACTTTACGCAAAAGCATTACAAATTGAACCTGAAAGCCCACGTGTAATTTTGGCACAAGCAGAATGGAATATAGGCGCATCTAAATTCTTTGGAAAATCTACTGCTCCTTATTGCTCAGAAATTGAAAGAGCTATTGAGTTAAGTAAAAAAGAAAAAATTGAAATAGAATTTTATCCAAAATTTATGCTAAAAAGAGCTGAAGCTGTTTTAAAACAGTGTAAAGAATAGTATTCTGTAGGTAGTTGCAGTTTGCAGTACTTCTGAATACTGCAACTGTGTACTCTTAACAAATTTAAGAAAGTATTTTTTTGATCAATTCCTGCTTTGCTATTTCATCATCACCAAACAACCATTGCAACACATTATCTTCCCAAATTTGCTCTTTTTCTGTTTCCGTAATAATTTTTTCATCAATGGCTAAATCTAAAATTTTTCCAGGATAAGAAGACTGAGCATCACTTTCCATTTCTCCTAAAGGATAAGGATCGTCTAAACCCATTAAAACCTGGTTTGTACCTTGTCTTTTAAACATTAATTTTAAAGAATCTGTATCATGAACCAACGTATCAAAAAAGATGTTTTTATGACCAACTGCTTTTCTTGGATGTGTTTTTCCTTCAAATAAATCGGGTCTTCCATCAAAACCTTGAATTCGTCTTCCTAAATTCATTTGAGCTAACTGTCCACCATGTGCAAAACAAGTTCTAATATTTTTAAAACGCTCTTGCATTCCATTTAAGGTATAAAAATGATAAGCATCTCCACATTGTGCTAACATCCAAATTAAATGAAAACGCCAATTGGTGTTTTCTAATTTTATCATTTTATCGCCATCATACGGATGAATTTCAATGGCCAATTTATACTTATCAGCCAATTCAAAAATGCGATCATTTTCTTCATCAAAAACACAACGCCAATGCCCAATAGAATCCATGAAATGTGTTGGCAAACACAAAACTTTTAACCCTAATTCTTCTACACAACGTTTCATTTCATCTAATGCTCCGTAAATAAAACCAGGATGAATTACAAAACCACAAGTAAATTTAGATGGATGTTCTTTTTGCACTTTTGCATTAAAATCGTTTTGAAAGCGTAGTGCTTTTTTCATTTCTTCTAAACGCAATCCATTTCCATATAACTGAGAAAGATTTAAAACTACTGCATGATCAATTTTGTTTTTTTCCATCCACAATAGTTTTTCATCTAGGAAAAAACTAGAATCTGTAACAGGACGTTTCCACCCTTTTTGCAACATGTGTTTACGTTCATCATCTACCCAAAAAATTTCTTTATCCTTCATAAACTGAGGAATTTCTTCTGGATAAGGCAATAAATGTGAGTGTCCGTTTATGCGTAGTTTGCGTTTCATTTATTTAATTTTATTTGGAGCTTCCATAATTGTACCACAATTATTACAGGTACATTTTTGTTTATCTGAGTAATATTTATCAAAAATTATGGGCATATCTGTTTCAATATTATCTAAAGCAAATTCTTCTCTATATAGTGGATTTCCACAGTTTTCACAATACCATTCTAAAGCATCTAACATACCTTTAGGGCGTGGATATTCTATAACCAAACCCACTGTGTTTTCTTTTCTTTGGGGAGAGTGTGGCACTTTTGCTGGTAACAAATAAATATCACCTTCATTAATTGCTACATCAATCATCTTACCTTTATCATCTATAATTTTTAAAATCATATCACCTTCAACCTGATAGAAAAACTCAGGAGTTTCATTATAATGATAATCTTTTCTATTATTGGGTCCACCAACAACCATCACAATATATTCTCCATTATCCCAAACTTGTTTGTTACCTACTGGAGGTTTTAATAAATGACGATGTTCATCAATCCACTTTTTAAAATTTAAAGGTTGTACTAAATTCATTTCAACGATTTTTAGATTATTTGATATTCAGATTCTAAGACAATTTACAAACTTTTTGTTCTTCCGCCATCTACAGGAACATTAATTCCATTAATAAAACTTGCTTTTTCACTCGTTAAAAATACAACAGCTGCAGCGATTTCTTCTGGTTTTGCAAAACGTTTTGCTGGTGAAGCATTTTTCATATTTTTTGCTACCTCATCAATAGATAAACCAGTTTTAACAGACTTATTTTTAATAATCTCATTTAATCTTTCCGTTGCTGTTGCTCCTGGTAATACATTGTTTACAGTAATTCCAAATTGCCCCAATTCATTTGCTAAAGTTTTAGACCAACTAGCAACAGCTCCACGAATAGTATTAGAAACTCCCAAACCATCTAAAGGCTGTTTAACTGAAGTGGAAATGATATTAACAATTCTACCAAAACTTTGCTCTTTCATAAACGGAACCAAAGTTTGTACTAACACATGATTGCATTTTAGATGCTGTGTAAAAGCTTTTTCAAATTCTTCAATTTTAGCGTTAAATATGGGACCACCAGCAGGACCTCCTGTATTGTTTACCAAAATATGAAATTGCAATTTTGATTTTTCTAAAACATCTTTCAGATCGTTTGGATTCGAAAAATCCGCCACTAAATAACTATGACATTGATTCTGATTTTTAGAAAGTTCCGACAAAACTACTTTTAACTTTTCTTCATTTCTAGCTATTAAAGTCACATTTGCTCCTTCTTCAGCTAATAAAATTGCTGTTGCTTTTCCAATTCCTTGAGTACTCCCGCAAACTAGTGCGTTTTTATTTTTTAGGTTTAAATTCATTTATTTTAATTTAAAACTTTTTAATATTCGGTTTGCCTTTTCTAAATATAACTCGTAATCTTTTTCTAAAGCTGTATAAGTTAAAACATAGGCTTTCTTATTTTTAATGATATAAATCTGTTTTCCCTTTAAGTTTCTGTTTTCTAAAAAACCTTTAAAAGTTAACGTATGATATTCTAAACCTTCTGTTCTAATTCTCTTACTATCTAAAATTTCACCCTTAGGAATTGATAATAATTGTTGTTTAGAAATAGAAGTATATCTATCTAAATCAAATTTCATACCTTTTAAATCTTGTATAATTAGATTTACATTCTCACTAAAACCATCTTCTTTAGATGATAATGGAGAAGTAACAGCAAAATTTGTATTACCAATACCCGAAGAATTTAAATTCCAATCGATAGGATATTTAATAAAATAATTATCTGTCTCATATACTTCAGTTTTATTCTGACTAATTAAGTTAAGTGTAAAAAAAAAGAATATTAGTATTGTTTTATATTTTTTCATATTTAATTTTATCAACTATTTTTAATCATTTTCTTAATCTTTACAGCTTTCTCAAAATGATCTAATTTATGAGTTTCTATCCACCATTTTGCAACTTCCATTAACAAAGTTGGATTGTCATTTTTATTTTTAAAGAACGCATAAAAAGATAATCCAACATTATCTCCTTTTTTAGCAATCTTATCATCACATACTGCAACGATTTTTTCTTTTATATTTTTATTCATATTGTATACAAATGTTTTTAGCTTCCGTAAAAAATTGCAATGCTTCAAAACCTCCTTCACGTCCTACACCGCTTGCTTTTTGCCCACCAAAAGGTGTTCTTAAGTCTCTCATTAACCAAGTATTTACCCAAACAATTCCTGTTTGTAATTGTTTAGAAAACTGCATCGTTCTATTTAAATTATTTGTCCAGACTGTAGCAGACAACCCATATTTTACATCATTTGCTAAAGTTAAGGCTTCTTCATCAGTTTTAAAAGACATTATAGTAACTACTGGTCCGAAAATTTCTTCTTGATTTAATTTACATTGATTATCAAAAACTTCAATAATCGTAGGTTGTAAATAATACCCTTTTTCATTTCCTTCTACAACAACTTTACTACCTCCCAAAAGGATTTTTCCACCCTCATTTTCTGCAATATCAATATAAGATTTCACTTTTTCTAAATGCTCTTTAGAAACCAAAGCACCAATATTGGTGTCTTTTTCAGAAGGATTTCCAACTTTTAAAGCTGCTACTTTTTCAATAAAATCTTGCTTAAATCTATCATAGATTTTTTCTTCCACAAAAATTCTACTTCCGCATAAACAAATTTGTCCTTGATTGGCAAATGACGAACGAATTGTAGTTGCCAACATTTTTTCATAATCGCAATCTGCAAAAATGATATTTGGGTTTTTGCCTCCCAATTCTAAAGATAATTTCTTAAACATTGGCGCTGCCACTCTAGCAATATGTGCACCTGTTGCTGTGCCTCCAGTAAATGAAATCGCTTTTATATTTGGATGTTCTACAATGGCTTGACCTGTTGAAGTTCCCAAACCATGAACAATATTTAAAACACCTTTAGGAAGCCCAGCTTCTGTACAAATTTCGCCTAACAGATAAGCGGTCATTGGAGTAACTTCGCTTGGTTTTGCAACGACACAATTTCCTGCAGCAATTGCGGGTGCAATTTTCCAGGTAAATAAATACAAAGGTAAATTCCAAGGAGAAATACATCCTACAACACCTATTGGCTGACGCAATGTAAAATTCATAGCATTTAGACCAACACTTTCGTGAGCTTCTGATGAAAACTGAGTAATGGCATTGGCAAAAAACTGAAAGTTTGCAGCAGCTCTTGGAATATCTATTTGTGCTGCTAAACTGATTGGTTTTCCATTATCTTTTGATTCTGCTGCTGCTAAAAAATCTAACTTTTCTAAAATTAAAGCTGCAATTTTTGATAAGATTTTACTTCTTTTATCTAAGGTAGTATTGCTCCATTTTGGAAAAGCTTTTTTGGCCGCTTCTACTGCTTTTTCTACATCTTCTTTTGTAGAATCAGGAATCTGTCCATAGACCTCTCCAATAGCAGGGTTATAATTCTCAATCCAGTTATTTTGAATTGGATTTATAAATTCTCCGTTGATATAGTTTTTAATTTTCATTTAGCACTTTTTGTAAGCCGTTACTTTAATCTCTACCACCAAATCTGGATGTGGTAATTGATGTACAGCAACTGTGGTTCTTGTTGGTCCTGTTTCTTTGTCAAAAAACTCTGCATAGGCTTTATTATAACCTGCAAAATCATTCATATTTACTAAGAATGTAGAAACATCTACAACATCTTTTATGCTTGCACCAACTGTTTTTAGAGTTTTATCGATGTTTTTTAAAACTTCACGCGTTTGAGTTTCAATATTTAAATACTTTGTTCCCATTTCATCAATAATATCAACTCCTGCAATTGTATTATCTGCTCTTCTTGAACTTGTTCCTGAAACAAAAATAAAATCGCCCACAACTTTTACATGTGGATATGCGCCTCTGGGTGTTACTTTTTTTTCTGACATTTATTTTGTTTAAAATTAATTTTGAAATTTATCGATATGATACATTTCAAACATCTTTTTTTCTATTATTTTTTTAGGCATATTCTTTAAAATAAAGTTTCTCATCCTTTTTCCGTATTTCCAATGTGCCATTTTACCAGTACTCCAAGATTGATTTACAACTGTTTTCACCTTCTTATGCCTTTGCTCTTGAAATAATTTAAATACGTTTTTACCTGTATTTTCATTAATTAAATTACTTAAATAATAGGCATCCTCTATCGCTTGTGCACCTCCCTGCCCCATATTGGGAGTTGTTGCATGACCAGCATCACCAATTAAACAGATATTTCCTTTATACCAATTCGGTAAAGGTTTTAAATCGTTAATATCATTTTTTAAAATTTGATGTACTGGTGTTTCTGAAATTAATTTTAAAACTAAAGGATGGAAATCAAAAAATAAACTCTGTAGTTTTTCTTTTACAAATCTCTTATCATCTTCACTATTTTCTGCCGATAAAATAACAGCAAACCAATAAACTTTATCTTTTGCTACTTCAGAAATTCCAAATCGGATTTGATTTCCCCAAAGCTCAAAGCCTCTATGAGCATATTTTTCATCTAATTTTAAATCTACAACTCCACGCCAACATGTTTGACCAGAATACCTTCTTCTACTATCTGGAAACAGTTGATTTCTAACTTTAGAGTTTATACCATCTGCGCCAATTAAAAAATTGGTTTCTGTTTTAGAAGTATCGTTAAAAGTTATTTCTATTTTTCCTGATTTTAATTCTTTAAAAGATTGAAATCCTTTATTTAAAAATATTTTATCTTTCGGAATTTTATCAAACAGTAATTTTTGAAGAGCAGCTCTGTGAATAGAAATGGTTGTAAACCCATATTTGTCTTTAAAGATATCTTGTTGAATATCTGACAATGGCGATAAATCTGGTTTTCCTATGGTAATTCTATCTATTGCATTTCCTTTTTCTTTTACCTCTTCTAATACTTGTAAGTCCTCTAAAACTTGTAATGCATTTGGAGCCAACCAAATCCCTGCCCCCACTTCATTTAACGCTGGTGCTTTTTCAAAAATTTGATATGGAATTCCCTTTGCCTCAAAAGCTAATGCTGTTGAAAGACCTCCGATTCCTGCACCAATAATTGTATACATCATTCTATTTTGCCAATTCTAATAACTTTTCTGTGGTTTTAAAATTTCTTGTGGTTGCTATTACATTTAATTTTTTCTCTAAAACATTATTAGTGATCTTAGTTTTGCCAAAGCCTATTGGACAATATAAATACACAACTTCATTTGCAATTTTAAATTGATCTCCTCTTATATTTTTGATTTCAATTTCAGAAATTTTAGGGCTTCTATCTAAAAAAGTAAACGCAACTATTTTTTCATTTTCTAAAGAAAAAGGATAATTATCAATTGCTATTTTCCATTCAGATATTGTTCTTGCAATAACTGGAACATCATAACCAAATTGGTTTAAAATCCCTTCTTTTATTTTTTGACAAACTATTGATTTACTATCCTCAGAATCTAAAATAATATTTCCGCTTTGGATATACGTTTGTACATTTTTAAAATCTAAAATATTTAATAAATTACGCAATTCTGCCATAGGGAGTTTGTTTTTTCCTGAGACATTAATTCCGCGTAATAAAACAATAAATGTTTTCATTTATAATCCTGCAATTTTATCTTCTTCTAAAATGTTATTCGTTTCTACTTTTACTTTTTCTAAAATAACTTTCAGTTCCTCTTTACTCATGTTTAAATGCGTATGCACTTCATCATCAGCAATTAAGTTTAACAAGGCTTTATCTTGTGCTCTTCCTTTTTTCATGGCTTCATTATAGCCAATTTCATCATTAAAAGTAACCATAGAATATTTAGAAGAATATTGATTTGGAAAATGTTTTTCTAGATCCATTTCAATCTTTCTTTTTTCTTTAAATAATGGATTAGCAACATGATCTCGCATTTCATAAAAATTATCAATCGCTAAATCTGCAATGGCATCTGTATCTTGTTTTCTTTCTTTTTCAAAAGTTTTAAAAATCAAGTTCCAATTGCTCAAACCTTTCTCTAAAATTTCATCAAAAACAGTAACATCTTCAAACGATGCATTCATTCCTTGTCCGTAAAAAGGTACAATTGCATGTGCTGCATCTCCCAATAAAATGGTGTTATTTTGATAAGACCAAGGCGAACATTTTACGGTTCCTAATGCACCTGTTGGATTGTTTAAAAATTCTTCCTTAATCTTTGGAATTAACGCTAACGCATCGGGGAATTCTTGTTCAAAAAACTGTGTTATTTTTTCTTCAGATGTTAAATTATTAAAATTATACTCACCTTCATCATAACTTAAGAAAAGTGTAACCGTAAAACTTCCATCTAAATTTGGTAGGGCAATTAACATAAAATCGCCACGAGGCCAAATGTGTAAATGCTGATTGCTAATTTGATGTTTCCCACTGTTATCTGCAGGGATTTCTAATTCTTTATAACCGTGATTCAAATAGTTTTGAGCATAAGAAAACAAGAATTTTTTTTCTAAATAATAGCTTTTTCTTAATACAGAACCAGCGCCATCAGTTCCAAAAATCACCTCAGCATTAATCGAAAATTCTTCTTTGGTTTTATAATCTTTAAAATGAGCAATTGTATTTTCTATATCTACAGAAGTACATTTTTTATTAAAATGAATATTTACATTTTTGTGTTTCTCGGCTTCTGTTAATAAAATTCCGTTTAAATCTCCTCTAGAAATTGAGTTGATATATTCATTTTCCCTTCCAGAATAATTAGATGCAAACGTATTGCCTTTTGTATCGTGCATTAATCGTCCATACATTGAAATACAAATTTCTCGTGCCTTATCTTCTACACCACACAATCGCAAAGCTTTAAACCCTCTATCTGACAATGCTAAATTGATAGATCTTCCTGCTGAAATATCGGTAGTTCTTAAATCGGGTCTGCTTTCATACATTTCTACTTTGTACCCTCTTTGAGCCAATCGTAATGCAAGTAAACTTCCACATAAACCTGCTCCAATTATTAATATTTTATCATTTTTGTTCATTATAATAAGTCTTTTAATATAAGAACCATTTTATATACATCCTCAAAAGAATTGTATAATGGCACTGGAGCACAACGTATAACATCGGGTTCTCTCCAATCTGTAATAACATTTCTCTCTGTAAGTTTTTTATGCAAACTTTTATCCGCATTTTTTACTTGAATGGATAATTGACAACCTCGTTCTTTTGGGTTTGAAGGAGTAATAATTTTAATATCATCAGAACCAATTTCATTGATTAAAAACTCGAAATACCCTGTTAATTTTTCTGATTTTTCTCTTAAAGCTTCCATGCCAACTTCATCAAATAAATCTAAAGATGCTTTAATAGCTGCCATAGATAATATGGGCGGATTACTTAATTGCCAACCTTCTGCACCTTGCATCACATCAAAAGGTTGACGCATGTTAAAACGAGTTTCTTTATTGTGATTCCACCAACCTCCAAAGCGAGGTAATTCTTTATTATCAGAATGTTTTTCGTGTACAAATAATCCCGACAAACTTCCTGGGCCAGCATTTAAATATTTATAAGAACACCAAGCTGCAAAATCTACTCCAGAGTTATGTAAATCTGGTTGAATGTTTCCTGCTCCATGAGCCAAATCGATACCAACGACACAGTTTTTTTTATGTCCTATTTCAGCAATTCTTTTTAAATCTAAAAACTGACCTGTGTAATAATTTACGCCTCCAATTAGCAACATTGCAACTTCATCACCCTCAAATTCTAATATTGTTTCTAAATCTTCAATATTTAACAATTCTTCTCCTTCTCTTGGTTTCCACTCAATTAAACCTACCTCTTCATCAAAACCGTGAAATTTTAACTGAGATTGCACCGCATATCTATCTGAAGGAAAAGCATCCGATTCTATTACAATCTTATATTTTGTTTTTGTTGGCCTGTAAAAAGACACCATTAACAAATGAAGGTTTGTTGTAAGTGTATTCATTACAACAACTTCAATGGGTTTTGCCCCAACAATTTTGGCCATTGTATCGGTTAATAATTCATGATAATTTAACCAAGGGTTTTTTGCTTCAAAATGACCTTCTACACCCAAATTTGCCCAATCTTCTAATTCTTGATTGATATATTCTTTGGTAGATTTTGGTTGTAATCCTAAAGAATTCCCTGTAAAATACAACCAATCTTTACCGTTTTTATCTTTAGGAATATGAAATCGATTTCGCAAAGAAGAAAGTTGGTCGTCTTTATCTTGTTGTTTAGCGTACTCAAGTGTGTTTTTATACGTCATTATTTAAAATAGAAAATGATTGTCTTCAAATATAAAACAATCATTTTTAGATTTCAATTTTTAGCTACGAATTTCAAAAATTAATAAAATTAGGTTGCTATTAATTTAGAAAAATGATATTCTTCATTTTGCAAAACAGTAATTTAGTTTTGTATTTTAGCAAAAAATACATTTCACATGAAGTTAACTAAATACTTTTCTGTTTTATTATTAGTTTTTTTATTCTCTTGTAAAGACAATACAAAAAACATTACTGAATTGCAAGCCATTCATTCATCTATAAAAAATGAATATGCTCCAGATAAAAGAGTAGAATTATTTGACATTACTTTTAATTTTACAGATGATCAATTAATTTTAGAAGGAGAAACTACTTCTAAAAAAGCTTTTACGATTCTTTTAGATAGCTTAAAAAATAGAAATTTAGAGTTTATAAATAATGTTAGAATATTACCAGACTCTGCTGTAGGAAACAAACAATTTGCAGTCGCTAGAAATTCGGTTATAAATATTCGCTCCAACCCAAAACATTCTGCAGAATTGGGCACACAAGGTTTATTGGGTATGTCTTTAAAAGTATTAGATAAAAAAGGTGATTTTTATAGAATTCAAACTCCCGATAATTATATTTCATGGGTTGATAGAGGAGGAATTACAAGAATGAATAAGACTGATTTTGATACTTGGAACCAATCTAAAAAAGTAATTTTTACAAAAAATTTCGGATATGTTTATGAGAATAAAAATAATACATCTTCTGTTGTTTCTGACATTACTTTAAGTGGTTTATTAAAATACATTTCTGAAACACCAAATTTTTATGAAGTAGCATATCCAGATAACAGAATAGGTTTCTTAAAAAAAGATGAAGCTGTAATTTATAATTCATGGTTAGAAAATAGCATTACTTCAAAAGAAAATATAGAAAGCATTGCCAAAAGTTTTAACGGAATTCCTTATTTATGGGGTGGAACTTCTTCTAAAGGAATGGATTGTAGTGGTTTTACAAAAATGGTCTATTTAATGAATGGATTTGTAATTCCTAGAGATGCTTCGCAGCAAATTAATGCAGGAAAAGTGGTTGACAAAGATTTGAAGTTTGAAGGCTTAGAAAAAGGTGATTTATTATTCTTTGGTAAAAAAGCGACAGAAAAGAAAAAACAACGTGTTACTCATGTTGGTATATGGTTAGGAAATGGTAAAATGGAATTTATTCATTCTTCAGGAAACATTCACATAAGTTCTATGGATGCATCACAATCTAATTACGATGAATTTAATAAAAACAGATACCTAGGAAGTAAACGCTATTTAAATGTAAAGGATGAAAAAATCATCAACTTAAAAGAAAAAATAAAATTATAGGTTTTACTCTTCTTACAAAAACATAAAAAAGCCCTTCAATTCAACATTGAAAGGCTTTTTTTATTTTATAAATTATTTATTAATACAATACTCTAAACTTAATTGTACCTTCTACTTCTTTTAATTTTGTTATTACTTTATGATTGTATTTTTTAGACAAATCTGTAATTACATATCCTACTTTTTCATCTGTTGATAAATACTGACCTGTAATATTTAAATCAAATTGGGCAAGTATCTTATTTATTTTGGCCATTACACCAGGTACATTCTTATGAATATGTAAAAATCGGTGTGCATTGGTTTGTCTAGGTAAACGAATATTTGGAAAATTTACTGCATCTACAGTATTTCCAGAATTCATATATGCCATAATTTTATTAGGTACAAAATCTGCAATATCTTTCTGAGCTTCTTCTGTACTTCCTCCCACATGAGGTGTTAAAATTACATTTGGTAATCCTTTTAATTCTGTATAAAATGCTCCATTTTTTCTTGGTTCTTCAGGATAAACATCTACTGCAGTTCCTGCTAACTTTCCGCTTTTTAATCCCGCAACCAAAGCTTTGATATCAACAACAAAACCACGAGAAAGATTTACTAAATGAGCACCATCTTTCATTTGCGCAATTTCTTTTTCACCAAAGAAATTTTTATTAGCTGCATTATCATCTACATGCAAAGTAACCACATCAGAAATTTCTAGCAGCTCTTTTAAAGTATCTGTTTTAGTCGCATTTCCTAACGCTAATTGATCTTCAACATCATAATAATAGACATCCATCCCTAAAGCTTCTGCAAGGATTGAAAGTTGTTTTCCTATATTTCCATAACCAATAATTCCTAATTTTTTACCACGAACTTCTCTAGAACCTTGAGCTGTTTTATTCCACTGGCCATTATGCAATTCTGTACTACGTTGAAAAACGCTTCGCATTAACATAATAATTTCTCCGATTGCCAATTCAACCACAGAACGCGTATTACTATAAGGCGCATTAAATACTACAATTCCGTTTTCTTTACAAGTTTCTAAATCAATTTGTTTTGTACCAATGCAAAATGCCCCAACTACCATTAATTTTTCTGCAGCTTCAATTACTTTTTTGGTTACTTGTGTTTTAGAACGAATTCCTAAAACATGTACATCCTTTAATTTTTCTATCAACTCATCTTCAGACAAACTTTTAGCAACCGTTTCTACTGTAAATCCGTCTTTTGATAATTTTTTAAATGCATCTGGGTGAACATTTTCTAACAATAAAATTTTAATTCTATGCTTTGGATACGAAATATTTCTTGGTAATTTATTTACATATAAAAACTCATCCAAATTTGGTGCAATATGATCTGCATTTTCTGTCGTTTTGTCTCTAGAAACATTTTCTGTATATGCAAAAAAAGTATCTGCTACACCTGCTTCACGAGTTACGTAATCGCTATAACCATCTCCAATTACTTGTACTTCTCCTTCTAGCTTTAAGTTTTGTAAACATTCAATTTTTCCATTGTGTTTAGAAAGTTCATTGCCTGCATCAAATCCAATAATTTCTCCATCCTTTGCAAATTCAAAAGTATTTGCAAAAACTCTTTTAGAAGGAATATTATATTCTGCTACAATAGGATCTATAAACTCTTTAAACCCACAAGAAATCACATAAATATCTTCTGCAAAAAGCTCAAAAAACTCTTTATTTCTTTCTATAGATGATGAAACTTGTTTTTTTAATTCATCTACTAATGGAGATAAATCAGATTTATTAGCTTTTAATAGCTTAATTCTTTTTTCTAAGGATTCCGTAAATGAAATTTCACCGTCAATTCCTAGATTGGTGATGTTAATTATTTCTTCAATAATTTCATCTTTTTTAGGATTATTTGCTAGCGTAATTTCTGCTAAAACATCTAGTGCTTCAACTCTTGTTAAAGTACTGTCGAAATCGAAAATATAATTTCTTTTTTTTGAACTCATTTTTTAGAATCTAAACGAATAATTTTAAGCTGTAAAGCTACAAAGTAAATAGTTTATTATAAAGCTATTTTAAAGTTTTATTATATCAATCGTAATAAATATAAAAATTATACAATTGACAAAAAACCTTTCTAAAATGGCTAAAAATTATAGATTCCTAAAAGAAGTAACCACCAAAAAATGGGTAATGCTTCTACAAAAAAAGAACTGTAGTATTTAGATTGATTGATTTTTGATCTCATTAAAAAGATAAGAATTAAAAAGAAAAAGAGCATAAAACTGTTTTTTGTTTGCACTGTTGGCGTAATCATAAATTCAATCAACATACTAAAAACAAGTAATGACAACCCCAATCTTTTAGTATGCTGAACGCCTATTTTTTTAGGAATTGTTTGTAAAGAAATGGCATCATACTTTACATCTCTAATGTCAAAAGGAAGTATCAAAACAATCACTATTAAAAATCGTTGAAGAAATAATAATCCAATATTTAACGAAAGACCTAAACCTGCATCTACAACAGGTACTAAAACAGTAATACCTGCCCAAACCAGAGCAACAACAATGATTTTTAAATAACTA
This sequence comes from Polaribacter marinus, assembly GCF_022662535.1. Taxonomy (GTDB): domain Bacteria; phylum Bacteroidota; class Bacteroidia; order Flavobacteriales; family Flavobacteriaceae; genus Polaribacter; species Polaribacter marinus. The sequence goes on along the minus strand of NZ_JAKQYM010000010.1, from coordinate 39,087 downwards.
ACGTCTCGTAAATTCCTATGAAATCCACTAAAAAAAGGAATGGCATATAAAAAAGTTAAGAACTCAAAAGGAATACAAAACATTAATGTTTTTAAAGAAACTTTATATGCAAAAAAACACATTGCAAAAAAGCAAATAAAAGAAAATATTTGAATTATTTTTAATGACTTTGTTAAACTTCTATGATGCAATTTTGCTACTCCTGCATATTTTACAAAATTATACCCAGTAATTGTACTAAAAAAAACAAAATAATCTAAGTTTTGATTAAAAGGTAATCCAAAATAAAACTCTGTAATTCGTACAAAAGCAAATGCAGACAAAGCCACATGCATACTCGAATTTAAATAAAAATCTAATATTAATTTTAGAAATCTCATATTACAAAAATAGGCTTTCTGTTCATAACCTTTATATTTAGTTAATAATTAACTGATTTTTATACAGCAACAGCAATGAAATACTCTATTAAAATCCGTATTTTTGAAACGCAAAAAAAGCAACACTAAATCGATTGAAATTAGCAATAACTAACAACTAAATAATGAATACAAATTCGTTTCAATTAAGACATATTGGTCCAAACCAAAATGAACAAGAACAAATGTTGGCAACTATAAAAGCCAAAGATTTAAATCAACTAATTTTCGAAACTCTCCCTGATGATATCCGTTTAAAAAACGATTTAGATTTAGAACCCGCAATGAGCGAATATAAGTATTTAGCTCATATTAAAGAGTTGTCTGAAAAAAACTTAGTTTTTAAAACTTATATTGGATTAGGTTATCATGAGGCAATTGTACCAAGTGTTATCCTACGTAATATTTTAGAAAACCCAAGTTGGTATACAGCCTATACTCCTTATCAAGCTGAAATTGCACAAGGAAGATTAGAAGCCCTTTTAAATTTTCAGACCATGGTTTGTGATTTAACAGGAATGGAATTGGCAAATGCTTCTTTATTAGATGAAAGTACAGCAGCTGCAGAAGCAATGGCTTTATTATTTGATATTAGAGATAGATCACAAAAAAAAGCTGGAGTAAATAAATTCTTTGTTTCTGAAGAGATTTTACCACAAACACTATCTGTTCTGCAAACTCGCTCTAATCCAATTGGCATAGAGTTAGTTGTTGGAAATCATGAAAATTTTGATTTTTCTGATGATTTTTTCGGTGTAATTTTACAATACCCTGGAAAACATGGTCAAGTTTTCGATTATACAGATTTTGTTGCCAAAGCAAATGAAAACAATATCAAAGTTGCGGTTGCTGCTGATATTTTATCATTAGTAAAGTTAAAAGCTCCTGCAGAATTTGGAGTTGATGTGGTTGTAGGTACTACACAACGTTTTGGAATTCCTTTAGGATATGGAGGTCCACATGCTGCTTATTTTGCTACCAAAGAAAAATACAAAAGAAGCATTCCCGGACGTATTATTGGGGTAACCAAGGATAAAAATGGAAACCGTGCTTTAAGAATGGCGCTACAAACAAGAGAGCAACATATCAAACGAGAAAAAGCTACTTCAAATATTTGTACTGCACAAGTATTATTAGCAGTTATGGCAGGAATGTATGCCGTTTATCACGGAAAAAATGGGCTCCAAAATATTGCTGATAAAGTTCATAAAAATACCAAAACATTAGCAATTGTTTTAGAAGATTTAGGTTTTAAACAACTAAACACCTCTTTTTTTGATACCATATTAGTAGAAGTAGAAGTTGCTAAATTAAAAACCATTGCAGAGGCTCATAAAATCAATTTTAATTATATAGATGATAAACATGTTTCAATATCTATAAATGAAACTGTAGGACTTAAAGAGCTAAAAGCTATTGTAAATTGTTTTGAAAAAGCTTTTAATTTAAAAAGTGGTGATTTACCATTACCTATAAAAGCAATCCCAGATAATTTATTAAGAAATACACCCTTTTTAGAGAATGCTATTTTTAATACGTATCAATCAGAAACTGATATGATGCGTTATATAAAGAAATTAGAACGTAAAGATTTAGCTTTAAATCATTCTATGATTTCTTTAGGTTCTTGTACAATGAAATTAAATGCGGCTTCAGAAATGCTGCCATTAAGTAATCCGCAGTGGGGAAACATTCATCCTTTTGTACCTTTAAATCAAGCAAAAGGATATCAAGAAGTTTTAAAAAAGTTAGAACATCAATTAAATATTATTACTGGTTTTGCAGCAACATCATTACAACCAAATTCAGGTGCGCAAGGAGAATTTACCGGATTGATGACAATACGAGCTTATCATCAAGCCAATGGAAATTCGCATAGAAACATTTGTTTAATTCCTGCTTCTGCTCACGGTACAAATCCTGCTTCTGCTGTAATGGCAGGTATGAAAGTAGTTGTTACAAAAACCGATGAAAAAGGAAATATTGATGTAGAGGATTTACGAGCAAAAGCTATTGAATATAAAGATAATTTATCTGCTTTAATGGTAACATATCCATCTACTCATGGTGTATACGAAAAAGCAATTAAAGAGATCACACAAATTATTCATGAAAATGGTGGGCAAGTTTATATGGATGGAGCCAATATGAATGCGCAAGTAGGATTGACAAATCCGGCTACAATAGGTGCAGATGTTTGTCACTTAAACTTACACAAAACATTTGCCATTCCTCATGGTGGCGGTGGCCCTGGTGTTGGACCAATTTGTGTTGCTCCACAATTAGTCCCTTTTCTACCTACAAACCCTGTTATAAAAACAGGTGGTAATAATGCTATAACAGCCGTATCTGCAGCTCCTTGGGGTTCTGCATTGGTTTGTTTAATTTCATACGGATACATTACTATGTTAGGTGCAGATGGTTTAAAAAATTCTACCATAAATGCGATCTTAAATGCTAACTATATCAAAGATCGTTTACAAGATCACTACAAAACATTGTATACAGGAGAAATGAATCGTGCCGCACATGAAATGATTTTAGACTGTAGAGATTTTAAACAAAATGGTATTGAAGTCGTAGATATTGCTAAACGTTTAATGGATTATGGTTTCCATGCTCCAACTGTATCTTTTCCTGTAGGAGGAACTTTAATGATAGAACCTACAGAGTCTGAAAGTAAAGCTGAATTAGATCGTTTTTGTGATGCACTAATTGCTATCAAAAAAGAAATTGATAATACTACCAAAGGAGATGAAAACAATCTATTAAAAAATGCCCCACATACAGAAGAAATGTTAACTTCAGATGAATGGTCATTACCATATACTAGAAAACAAGCTGCTTTTCCTTTAGATTATATTTCCGAAAACAAATTTTGGCCTAGTGTTAGGAGAGTTGATGATGCTTTTGGAGATAGAAACTTAATGTGTTCTTGTAATCCTATTGAAGATTATATGTAGCACCTTGCATATTTTAAATAAATAAACCATCTCATTTATTCTGAATAATTTTCGGAATTTAGAGATGGTTTTTTCTTATCTATTACATATCATTAATTAAGTTTAATAAAAATTTTGACAGTATAAATATTAATCGTAATATTGCAATCAACAAATACAGCTAAAATGGGATTAACAAAAACAGAAATGTTTACAGAACAACAAAATCAAATAGCGCTTTTTGCTAAAGTTTTTGGGCATCCTGCAAGAGTTTCTATCTTACAACATTTATTCAAAATAAACTCTTGTGTTTGTGGTGATTTGGTAAATGAAATAGGCTTAGCACAACCCACCATTTCACAACATTTAAAAGAATTAAAACACTTAGGATTAATAAAAGGAAATGTAGAAGGAACAAGAGTTTGCTATTGCATTCATAATGAAAATTGGACTGCAATGAAAAAAGTAATGTCAGAATTTCTTAATCAAGATTTAATACAAAAACAAGATTGCTGTTAAAAAAATTTGAGCACATCAATCGTATAATCGCAATAAACAAATAAAACAATGAAACTATCAGAAGTAAAAGTAGCTCTAAACAAATTAAAAACTATCGGTTTTCAATTACCAAATGGAGAGTTGGTACCCAATCATTTTCACGTTACAGAGGTTGGTAAAATTACAAAACACTTTATAGATTGTGGAGGTACCGTTAGAAAAGAAGAGGTTGTAAACTTTCAACTATGGAATGCAGATGATTATGACCATAGATTACATCCAGAAAAATTAGTTCATATTATTGAGCTCTCAGAAAAAACCTTAGGTTTATCAGATGAAGAAATAGAAGTAGAATATCAAGGAAATACGATAGAGAAATTCGGATTAGATTTTGATGGAAAACACTTCCTGCTTACCTCTAAACAAACCGACTGTTTAGCAAAAGACCAATGTGGAATTCCTGCTGAAAAACCAAAATTACAATTTTCTGAAATCCAAGCTGTAAATTCTTGTAAACCAGGAAGTGGTTGCTGCTAAAAAATAGAACTTAAAAAAAGATGACAACTACACAAACTACTTTGTTTTCTGAAATAGAAAACTTAATAAAGGAAATAAACCCTAAAACGATTACAAATGATCGTAAAACTATTTTACAACCTTTAATAGATTTTATACAATCAAAAGTAATAAACAATCAAGAAATACGAATCAATTTTATTTGCACTCACAATTCAAGAAGAAGTCATTTATCCCAAGTTTGGGCACAAACAATGGCACACTTTTTCAATATTAAAAATGTATTTTGTTATTCGGGCGGTACAGAAGCTACAGCTTTGTATCCTATGGTAGCAGAAACTTTTAAAAATTCTGGGTTTCAAGTAAAAACAATTTCGGAAGGAAACAATCCTATTTATGCTATTCAATATACAGCTAATGAACATCCAATTATTGGTTTTTCTAAAACGTTAGATGATGATTTTAACCCAGAATCTAAATTTGCTGCTATAATGACTTGTTCACAAGCCGATGGTGGTTGCCCTTTTATTGCTGGTGCAGAAAAACGCATTCCAATTACTTTTGAAGACCCGAAAGCCTTTGACAACACTCCTCTACAAGCTAAAAAATATAAAGAAAGAAGTATGCAAATTGCTACCGAGTTATTTTACGTTTTCTCTCAAATAAATTCTTAACAAATGGGAACAAAAAAATTAAGTTTTCTAGATAAAAATTTAACACTTTGGATTTTTGTTGCAATGCTTTTTGGTATTGGACTGGGGTATTTTTTTCCTAGTTTTCCAAATATTATAAATACATTTAATAGCGGTACAACAAACATTCCAATTGCAATCGGTTTAATTTTAATGATGTATCCACCTTTGGCTAAAGTAAATTACGCTTTGTTACCTAAGGTTTTTAAAGACACAAAAATTCTTTCTATTTCCTTAATCTTAAATTGGATTATCGGTCCGGTTTTAATGTTTGTTTTGGCAATTACTTTTTTACGTGATTATCCAGAGTATATGGTTGGACTTATATTGATTGGTTTAGCTCGTTGCATTGCTATGGTATTAGTTTGGAATGACCTTGCAGAAGGAAGCAATGAATATGGTGCTGGATTAGTTGCCTTAAATAGTATTTTTCAAGTTTTTGCGTATAGTTTTTATGCATGGCTTTTTATAACGATACTACCTCCTTATTTTGGTTTTGAAGGAGCAATTGTAGACATTTCTATAGGAACTATTGCAGAAAGTGTAGTTATTTATTTAGGAATTCCTTTCTTACTAGGAATTTTAAGTCGATTTATTTTAGTAAAACTAAAAGGAGAAGAATGGTATACTCAAAAGTTTATTCCAACCATATCTCCTTTAACTTTAATTGCATTATTGTTTACCATTATAGTGATGTTTTCATTAAAAGGAGAATTGATTGTACAAATTCCTACCGATGTTTTAATTATTGCATTGCCTTTATTAATTTACTTTACATTAATGTTTCTCATTGGTTTTTTCTTTACAAAAGCTATGGGAGGAGAATACGATAAAACAGCTTCAGTAGCTTTTACAGCTGCGGGTAATAATTTTGAATTGGCTATTGCTGTTGCTATTGCTGTTTTTGGATTAAACTCAGGACAGGCATTTGCAGGAGTTATAGGTCCTTTGGTAGAAGTACCTGCTTTAATTGTTTTAGTTAGAGTTTCTTTTTGGCTAAAGAAAAAATACTATTCATAAAAAAATCTTCTTATTTAAAAAGTCAATATACCTCTTAACAAAACATTACATATTCTTTAAAAAAATCTAATTATCCTATCTTTGCAGCTATCTAAAGAGGACGATTATGAAAGACAATAAAATATTCAATTATATAAAAGAGGTATTAAAAAACATGCCTACAGGATGGTTAAGTATAACAACCCATAGATTAGATATTTATGATGAAAAACTAGCCAAAATAGAATTTTTACAACAATTTGAAGCTTTATTTAATATCAATAATGCTACTTCATCTGTATTAAATGAATTACCTACTGCTTATGATTATATTCGTTTAGGTCACCCTTTGTCTTGTGTTTTAGAATGGGGAATTGCACATTTGCATCAGTTATCACCTGAAAATGTAATAAGTTTTTCTTCAAAAACAATTCCTATTTTAGCCATTTTAAGAAAAAACTTATTAGAGCATAAGAACACTCAAATTATTTACAGTGATAAATTGCCTAAGAATTTTGATGCAGAAGTTTTAAAACAGATTTATGGCTATAAATTTGAGCTAAAGAAGATAGAAGATACAGAAGCTATTTCTGACTTTAATGGTAGTACTATTTTTATTTCAGAACAAGAAGAAATTGGGAGTATTAACCTCAACTCAAATATTGATTTCTTTATCAATCTTCATGAAGAATTAGGGAGTATTTTGATTGTAAACGGAAAGCAAAATGAAAATTACGTTTCCGATATTCAGCATGTTAGAAGAAGAGAAACCATTGCCATGACACCTGCCAATTGTCTTACTGCTCTAAAATTGCTAGTAAAACAACCTTCTGATACACCTAATAAAAAGACTATTAAAGCAAACAAAAAAAGTGTCTTAAATTCAATAAACAATATTACAGGAACAACCACACAGGCACTTGTAGCTTCTAGCGGATTGTCTATTCAGTATGCTATTTTAATGGGATTGATTCATGATGCTGTAGAAAATCACAAAGGAAAAGCTATCAAAATTATAGTTCCTCCAAACTGTTATGGAGGAACAAACGATCAAGCAAGACGTGTTGCAGCTTGTATTGATAATGTTGAGATTGTAGACTTACCCGTAGATGGTGGAAACGACATGGTACAAAGTATTGATCTTGTTTTAGCTAAAATTGCAAAAGAAGATGCTGTGCCATACATTATTGCAGAAATCCCTACCAACCCTAGAGTAGAAGTTCCTAATTTAATTGAATTAAAAAAAGTATTAAGTCAAGAACGTAAAACAGCATCCGGTACAATAGCAATTGATCCTGTATTTATTTTAGATCAAACTTTTTGTCCTAATGTACACTTTTTAGGAGATAATGAAATTCTTTCAACTGTAAGAACTATTTCATTTGCAAGTGGATCTAAATTCCCTAGTGGTGGAAAATGTACAGCGGGTTACTGTGTAGGAAATCAAAAAACCATTGCATTGGTTAAAAAAATAGAACAGCACTTAGCTCTTTGCGACAATGAAGCTACAGCTCTTCAATATGAAATATTAGCCAAACAAATGCCATCAATGAAGCAAAGAATTATTGATGCTTATAAAAACACGCGTGAATTTGTAAACTTTATCCACAAAACCTTACCAGAAGCAAAAATCAATTTTGTTTCAGAAGCATTGGCAACACAAGGTTTTACACCTTCTGTATTTTCATTAGACCTTCCTACAAAAGGAAATACCGACGAAGAAAGAGAAACTTACAAAAGAGCCTTAAACTTAAGACTCATCAATTTGATGATTAATGAAATCCCTGATGAAAGTAAGTTCTGTGTAAGCTATGGGCAATTAAAAGGCTGCTATTGGACAATTCCTGCAACCTCTACCCAAGGAACAACCAAAGAAGGAGACAAGGATTATATTGTACGTGCATCACTCTCTGGTAATATGGATCTTGAAATGCATAAAAAGGTGTTTTTAAGGTTTGTAGATAGTATTTAATGAGAGTTTAATACATTAAAAATCACAAATACTGATTTTAAATATATCTATAATTTTTAATTAGTTGTATCTTAGTATCATCAATTTAAATTCATAAAAATGAACTATACAAATATCACCATAGCAGGAAGCGGAGTTTTAGGATATCAAATTGCTTTTCAATCTGCATTTCATGGATTTAGGGTTACTGTTTATGACATTAATGATGAAGTTTTAGATAAAGCAAAAGCAAAATTTAATTTAATGAGTAAAGCATTTAAACGAGACTTAAATGCTACACAAGAACAATTAGAACAAACATTTGAAAATTTAAACTATACTTCAGATTTAAAAGAGTCTGTTAAAGACGCTGATTTATTGATTGAAGCCGTCCCTGAAAATCCAACTATAAAAATTGATTTTTATGAAAAACTAGCAAAAGTAGCCCCTAAAAAAACTATTTTTGCTACAAATTCATCTACTCTTCTTCCGAGTCAGTTTGCCGATTCAACAGGAAGACCTTCAAAATTTTTAGCTTTACATTTCGCCAACGATATTTGGCTTCATAATACAGCAGAAATTATGGGGCATCCAGCTACAGATCCTAAAGTATTTGAAGATGTTGTTGCTTTTGCTAAAGCAATTGGTATGTTAACACTACCTCTACACAAAGAACAACCTGGATATATATTAAACTCTTTATTAGTACCACTATTAAGCGCAGCTACAGATTTACTGATAAAAGGAGTTGCAGACCCCGAAACAATAGACAAGACGTGGATGAAAGCTACCGGTGCTCCTGTTGGCCCTTTTGCGATATTGGACATTGTTGGAATTACCACAGCTTATAACATTAATAAAATGACTGCTGAAAAAACAGAAGATCCTATTAAACTAGAAACCGTAGCTTATCTTAAAGAAAATTTTATTGATAAAAACAAATTAGGTGTTTCTACAGGTGAAGGTTTTTATAAATATCCAAAACCTTCATATAAAAATCCGGATTTCTTGAAATAGATGAAAGAGTTATTTAATATTGACTTTAGTAAAAAAAATACTTTACTATGATTAATACCACAACAACTCTCAATCAAGCTAATATCTAGATATGATATTAGCGAAATTGGAAAAATCCTACTTCAAAAATTAAAATCTGATGAATAAAAAATTACTATTCTTATATGCAATATTAATTGTCTTTTCTTTATCCTGCACTCATAAAAAAGAAACGATAACACCCGAAGTTAAAAATATTACCGAAAGTGTGTATGCCTCTGGGTTTATCAAAAGTAAAAATCAATATGATGTATATAGTCTTTCCAATGGTCTTATAAAGAAGGTTTTTGTTACCGAAGGAATGCATGTTAAAAAAGGTGATCCAATTTTTCAATTAGACGATAAAAATTTAAAACTAGCCACAGAAAACGCAAAACTGGTTTCAACTGCTTCTGACTATCATACCAACGCTGATAAATTACTTGATGCTCAAAAAGCAATTGAATTGGCTAAAAAAAAACTCCATAACGATTCTTTACTTTTTTATAGACAAAAAAACCTTTGGAGCAAAAACATAGGAAGTAAAATTGAATTTGAACAAAAAGAATTAAATTTTGAAAACTCAAAAGTAAATTTAAATAATATCAAGACCAATTACGAAGTACTAAAACGCGAATTAAAACTGTTATCCCAACAAAGTAAAAATAACTTAAAAATAGCAGAGAGATTAGAAGACGATTTTATTGTTAGAAGTAAATTAAATGGAATTGTTTATAAAATAAATAAAGAAAACGGTGAATTTGTAAATGGAACAGAACCTGTAGCTATTATTGGTGAAGATCAATTTAAAATAGAATTAAACATCGACGAGCTTGATATTGTAAAAATAAAAAAAGATCAACAAGTATTCATAAGAATGGATAGCTATAAATCTCAAGTTTTTGAAGCCAAAATTATAGCAATTAACCCAATGATGAATATACGAACTCGATCTTTTCAAGCAGATGCAATATTCACCAAAAATCCTACAGAACTTTTCCCAAACCTTACTGTTGAAGCAAATATCCTTATCAACACAAAACAAAAAGCACTAACAATTCCAAGAAATTATTTACTTAACGACACAACTGTTATTCTTAAAGGTGGCACTCTTCAAAAAATAGAAATAGGGCTAATGGATTATGATTTGGTTGAAATAAAAAGTGGTTTAAATAAAACCACAAAAATCGAATTACCGCAATAATGAAAATAAAACACATCACAGAAATTTCTGGTGCTCTTATGCGTGCTAGATGGAAACAAACACTTGTTGCAATTGTTGGTGTTACCTTTAGTATTGCTTTTTTTATCTCTCTTTTGGGCTTTATGGAAGGTTTAAATCAATTACTAGATGGAATCGTTTTAAACCGCACTCCGCACATACGGCTTTACAACGATATTCTTCCTTCTAAAAAACAACCAATTGATCTAAACGCTACTTACAAAAATCATCATAATTTTATCAGTTCTGTAAAACCAACAAATACCCGTAAAGAAATTTACAATGCAACGCAGATTATAAATAAACTAAACAAAGATCAACGAGTTTTAGGTGTAAGTCCTAAAATAACTGCTCAAGTGTTTTATAATCTTGGAAATATTGACTTAAATGGAATTATAAACGGTGTGGATGTTGATAAAGAAGCTGAACTTTTTTCTTTTAATGATTACGTTGTTGGAGGAAATCTACAAAAACTTAAAACAACCTTAAATAGCATTATACTCGGACAAGGAGCAGCAAATACAATGAGAGCCAAAGTAGGAGATATCATTACCGTTACTTCTACTGAAGGAGAACAATTTTCTTTGAAAGTTGTAGGTTTCTTTAAGTCGGGTATTGCAGAAATAGATAAGGTTCAAAGTTATGCTAATATATCAACTACCCAAAAAATACTTGGAAAGAACAGTAATTATATTAGCGATATTCAAATAAAACTTAAAGAGATGTCCTTAGCGCCTACCCTAGCCCATGAATATGAGAGTTTTTTTAAAATTGATGCAGAAGACATACAAACTGCCAATGCTCAATTTGAAACAGGTAGCAGTGTTCGCTCTATTATTTCATATGCCGTTGGGGTTACTTTACTGATTGTATCTGGATTTGGAATTTACAATATTCTAAACATGCTTATCTATGAAAAAATGGATACAATTGCCATTTTAAAAGCAACTGGATTTGCTGGTACAGATGTTAAAAAAATCTTTATTTCAATTTCATTAAGTATTGGAATTACAGGTGCAATAACGGGTTTGCTTTTTGGTTTTTTACTCTCTCTATCTATCGATGCAATTCCTTTTAATTCACCATCGCTACCAACCGTAACAACTTATCCAATTGATTATGGAATACAATATTATTCTATAGCTGCTATATTTGCTTTAATTACTACTTTTTTAGCAGGATGGTTTCCTGCTAAAAAAGCAAGTAAAATTGATCCTGTAATTATAATTCGAGGAAAGTAAATGAAAAATAAAATAGTCTTAGAAGCTAAATCTATCAATAAATCTTTTTACAATCCGGTAAAAGTAGATGTCTTAAAGGATATCAACTTTAACCTTACTCGTGGCGAATATGCTTCTATCATTGGTAGATCAGGAAGCGGAAAATCTACCTTACTCTATATTCTTTCTACAATGGACACAGACTTTACTGGTGAACTCATCATTGATGGAATTAGCATTCGTGGAAAAACAGAAAAACAACTTGCTGCCGTTAGAAATGAAAAAATAGGATTTGTTTTTCAATTCCATTACCTATTAAATGAGTTTACTGCATTAAAAAATGTAATGCTACCAGGTTTTAAGTTAGATAAATTAAGTGAAGAAGAATTAGAACATAATGCCTATGAATTCTTAAAAGATTTAGGAATTGAAAAATTAGCGCATAAAATGGCATATCAATTATCTGGTGGAGAAAAACAACGTGTTGCAATAGCAAGAGCCCTAATTAATGATCCACTTGTTATTATGTGTGATGAACCTACTGGGAATTTAGACACCAAGAACGCTGATATTGTATTCAATATATTTAAAGAACTTACAGAGGCTTATAACAAAACATTATTAGTGGTAACTCATGATCTAAATTTTGCAAAAAAAACAGGACGCATTATAGAACTAGATGACGGTAAAATTATATAAAACTCTAAATGATATCCAATTTTATAACTTTATTTTTAGATCTAAACATCCTTGATATTATTAACGTTTGAGACTCAACATCAACAAAAAAGAGCAAAAATATTTTATTTATTTCATCTTTAATGTTTTAATGTTTTTATCTATTTCTAATAATTCTGCATTATAAAAACACCAAACAAACCAAATCAATATTACACCTAATAGTAAAGTAAAAACTAAAGCAAAAAATTTTCTATCTCTTTTCTTTAACATTTGGCTAAGTTGTAAAAAATTAGCCAACATTTTAATTCATATAGCGTTACAAAAGCGTTACAATTTTTAACTAACTAAATTCAAGCATATTAAAAATCAATAAAAACACTTTTTAAGAATTTTTCTAAAAAAAAGCTTAGTTTATTTAAATTTTTGAACAAACTCATACAAATCTTTTTGACTATCTATATCTAATTTTTTTCGAATACGATGTTTTGTTACACGTATTGTATTTGTAGAAATACCTAGTACTAATCCCATTTCGTTATTATTTAAATCTAGTCTTTCTAAACACAAACAACGCACTTCTGCTTGAGTCAAAATTGGATAATTTGTAATAATAGAAGGAATAAACTTAGGATACACTTCATTAAATAAGCCTTGAAACTGTTTCCAATCATTTTGGGTTAAAATGTTTTTTCCCTTTAACTGAGAAAGCAAATCTGAATTATTCTCTTTATTTAATTCAGTTATTAAATTGTTGTCTTGTCTAATTTTTTGAGTTAAATTTTTTAATTGAGTTTTAGCATTACTTAACGCTATTTCTGTATTTTCTAATTCTAAATCTTTAATTTCTTGTTTATCTAAAAAATACTTGTTTCTAAACCAATAGGCAATAAAACTAAACAACAACAATATCCCAATTAATGTAATAATAAAATTTCTTTGGGTAATTTTTAATTGACTTTCTGTCTTTAGTTTTCCAACTTCGATAACTAACTCTTGCTCTTGTGCTTTTTGATTGGCTCGTAATAACTTTAGGCTATTGTATTTATCGTTATAAGTATTAACAGCCATCATTGTAGAATCTAGATACACAGCACTTAAATCTGCTTCATTATTAACTGCATACCATTTACTCATTATTGGATATAATTTCCGTAAACGATCAACCTGATTGGATTGCTTAATAAAACGTCTAGATTCGTCTATTTTCTGTTTTGCTTCTACAAGTCTGTTTTGTTTTAAATAAATGTCGGCTAAAGAAATGGTTGCTCCTGCAGCCAATCCAGTTTCTTTAATCGCCAATGCATTTTTAATATCTTCTTTAAATAAAGGAATTGCTTTTTTATAATTACCTTCTAAATAATAATTATATCCTAAATTTCCGGAAGCAATCCCTTTCCAAGTTTTCATTTTAAATTCAGAAGTATCTTCAATTATTTTTAGAAAATACGATTCTGCAAGTTTTAATTCCCCCATGTTTTGATAACACAACCCTACTGAATTTTGAGCTTCTAAAACAGCTTTTTTATTGAATTCTGTTTTTTTTAAGTTACTAGACTTTTTATAATAGGTAATGGACTTATCATAATCTTTAAAAAAATAATAACATCGTCCGATATAATTTAAATGATAAGACATGTTTGGAAAGTTCTCTGCATCCATCTTATCTAAAAGCTTTGAAGATTGCAATAACCACTCAAATGCTTTTTCATATTTTTTGATATTCCAATAATGATTAGAAATAACTTGTATCGCTCTTTCCTCTACATGAAGAATACCTTCTTTTTTACTTTTATCAACTACATTAATTAAATTATTGATTAACTCTGGATATTTATATCCATACAGAAACCAATAAGCATATGCTTCTAATAATTCTGCTTCTAAGACAAGTTCTAAATCATTGTTTTCTATAGCCCACAACTTCATTTCTTGTGTATAGTCATGTGCAAACAAACTATCTTTACGGCTTTTATTAATTATATTTCTGTATAACACATCAATATCATCAACTTTGTCCTTGTATGGTTTGTGAAGAGTTTGCCTATATTGTCCAAACGAAAATGTGTAATTTATTAAAAAGAAGAAAGTAACTAATTTTAGAACTACATTAGGAGGCATAATAACTGGGGGTTAATTATTTGCTAAATTAAGAAAACTCTTTATCAATACATTATGCAGTATCAAAATTATTTTTCACAAACATTTTGTAGGTTGTTTAACTTGTTTTCCCACGATTTTTTCATCATTCTAGTAAAATTCGATTTCATAAAAGAGCCAACCGTTGTTAACTCTGCATACAATTCTGTGATAACTTTAGTACTTGTTTCCGTTTCTTTTTCTAACTTTATAAGATAAGAAAAATGCCTTGTAAGCATTAAATCTTCTGTAGTTTCTCCATAAGCCAATTGATTTCTATCGTAAGAAGATATTGTTTCAAAATTAAGATTTCCAATATTTAACACACAATTGTGCTGTGTACCAATTCTGTTTAATTTGTTTTCGTCAAATTCTATTCTTTTAGCTTCTTTATCCCAAAGGTGACGATATTTTAACTCACTCACATATTTGTATACCTCATCAATATTAGCCTCAAAGACATGTTTAAACTTTAAGAAAGGGCTTGTATAATCTTTATTATTTTTCTTTAAATCTATTTTATGATTAATTGTTTCTTTGACATACCCAAAGTTTTTATAAAAATAATCTAGCTTCTTTAAATCATAAGTTTCACTAGACTTTGTCCAAGTTTGGTTTAATGAATTATGATATAAATTATAGGCATTTTCTGTTAATAACAAATATTCATTTATAGGTATCTTATTTTTCAGCAACCTATGAATTGTTATAACCTCTCTTCCGTATGGTTTTTTAATATGTTTAACTTTTATAAAATTTAACGCACCATAATGCACTAAAAATTTAAGTTCTAAATTTGTAGTAGTTCTGCAAGATCCACAATTACAAATACGTTTTGTTTCGTAACTTTTTGTATGCTCATGAAACTTTTCGAGCATTTGTGTTGTTTGATTAATAAGTCTTTTATAATCAGGAATTTTAGTTGCAAAAAGAAAAAGAGCATCTCCTTCAATTTCTACTAGTTCAAAATCTTCTGTAGCAATATCTAATAATATTTCTAATAATTCTGATATTATATGGATACTATGCTCCACTTCTGTATGATTCACAAAGTTTGTAAACCCACTAATATCTGGCATAAAATAGAGTGCTTTTTGTATCATCCAAAAGTTTTAAAAAAGTTTCTTTTTATATAATATTTTTATAAGAAGGTTAATCATTCAAATACCTTTTGGACCAAACTGAAATCATCAATCCAACAAATTCAGAGTCTTCTTTATTACTTAACAAATGATCTGCTTTATCTAATGAAATAAATGACTTAGGGTGTTTTGCTGATTTATAAATTTTAGCAGCATTCTCAATCTCTACTGTAGTATCTATGGGCGAATGAAAAATAAGTAAGGGAACATTTAAGTTTACAGTTACTTTTTCAATTTTTTTACTTTTTATATCATTTAAAAATTGTTCTTTTATTTTAAAAGGTCTTCCTCCAATAGATAATTCTGCTTCTCCATTTTCTATAATTTTAGATACACTACCACTAAACAAATGAGAAACATGAGAAGGATTTGAAGGGGCACCAATAGTTACAACTGCTTTAATTGATGGTATTTGATGTTTTGCAAAAAGAACGGCAGCACCACCTAATGAGTGACCAATCAAAATAGAAGGAGCTTTATAATTGGTTTTTAAATAATCTGCAGCAGCAATTAAATCATCTACATTACTCGTAAAATTTGTATCTTCAAAATCACCTTCACTTTCTCCTAAACCTGTAAAATCAAATCTAAAAACAGCGATTCCTTTGCTATTTAATGCCTTACCAATGTTTCTTACTGCTGTTAAGTTTTTATTGCAAGTAAAACAATGTGCAAAAATGGCATAACCTATTATTTTTTCATCTGGAAACTCTAATAATGCCGCTAAATGTTGACCTTGATTATTTTTAAATTTTATTTTTTCTTTCATTTAAATTTCTTTTTTATTTTTTTAGTAAACAATAGTTAGAACTTATTTTATTGTTTAAAAACAAGGCCAGCAAGCTAATTGGCAATGCTATTAATAACCATCCACTTACACCACAAACCAATTCAAAAAACAAACTTTGCATCGTGTTAAAAAAAGAAACATCATAAGCATTTTTAATTTCTTGGATGGTTAATAGAGTATGATTGATATCCATAATACTCTCTCCAAAATGAATAAAAGGTAGAAAAAAAAGATATTGTAACGGAGAAGCCAAATAACTGACAACAATCATAATAGGCAAATTCAATTTCAGTTTTACTGAAACAAGTGTGATTAACAATGTTGTTACTCCAAAAACAGGAAATACAGTAAATAACAAACTAACAATTATAGCTTTTGTTACCTCTTTTGTGCTTAAACCTTCTTGAAAAGGTGCCTTTATTTTTTTAATGATATGTTTATAATTAATAATCATTTTATTTACTTCAACATCATTGGTTTAATTATTCGACGTTTACAAATCATTTTCCTGACATTTTTTTATTATGAAAACGAAAAACCCAAGGTAAAAGAGTTTACTTTGGGTTTTCTTAAAAATAAAATTGCTGTTAACTAATAATTTGCTTCAACGGTAACTTCAACAATTTTAGCAATATTTTTAGAAGGTTTTCCTTTTTTAAAAGCCACTTCATAATCTGCCAATGTTACATTGAATTTAGATGTAAGATTAACTTTCCCTTCTTTTATGGTAAAAGTTACGCCTTCTTTTATAGATTTACTAACACCGTTTATAGTTAAAACTCCTTCTACGTTTACCATATAAGAGCCATCTTTATTAAACTTTACAGCATTAAGATTTGTTATTTTCCCTTTCAATTTTGCTTTAGGATTTGCTTTTGTATTTAAAAACTTTTTACTGTTGAAATGTTTTTGCATTAGTGATTTTTCAAATTCAAAACTTTGCATAGGTACAGAAAACACAATATCTCCTGTAGTAGTATCAATAGTACTTACTGATTTAAAATTATTCGCTTCTATATCTTCTACCGGTGTTGTTGAGAAAAATTTTATATGCGTATTGGTACTAACTTGTTTTTGAGCAAATGCACTTAATGAGATAATTACTAAGGCAACGATTGTTAAGAATGATTTTTTCATTTTTTTAAAGGTTTTAATTATTATTTATTTGATTTATTATTTACTAGATAATTTATTGAGTGATGATATCACACTTTTCAAGGATTATATTTTCGTACATATCTAAATCCTCATCAAAAGTGGCCCCAGAGCGTATGACACCTTTAACAATGATGATATCTCCTGTTTTAATACTTGTAGTATGAGAATTCGTGTTTTGTGTAAATGTGCAACTTACACCTGCTTTATCTGTAGTAGATTTTAAAAGAATAACTTTTTGATGGTTGAAGTCTTCAGAAATTTGGGCAACCATACCCTCAATTTCTAAAATTTTAGAATTCCCTTCTTCATCTAAATATTTATTGTTTGCTTTATCAGCATCGGCTAAATATTCATTTACAATTTCACTTGCCTTATAACGGAAGTCGGTTGCAGTGTTTTGAACATCCCTATGAGGCTTAAAAAACATCATAACTACTATGATGCCTGCAATTATAATTCCTATTCCTAAGATTATAATTATTTTTTTTCTGATACTCATTTTATTATCTATTTTTTGTTTTACCAAAGAATAGACTATGAGTTTTTAATTCCTGACAAAATAAATTAAAAAAAAATTATTTTTTTAATTCTTCTAGAATTTTAGCCTTTCTATCTTCTGAAAGTTGGGCCTTATTATGTGATGTATTATGATTGAACAAATTCTCTAAAGACTTATCTAAAAATTGCGATCTTTTCTCATAAGCATTACAAGTTTTACACACCGATTTATGCAATCTTAACTGTGCTTTTTCAAGAAAAGAAAGTCTAGAAAAAGTTTTCTTATCAATTAACTCTGTTGTCTTTTTACAAGAGTTTATGAATTTGTTTAGTAACTTTTGCGTTAATTTTTTCATTCAATTCTGTTTTTTATTCCCAATTTGTTTCTAAACATTCTTTTAGTAAAAGTTTAGCTCTATGTACTATCTGCCAATAATTCGACACAGTTATATCTAAATCCTGACAAATTTCATTAGCCTTTTTATCTGTTAAATATTTAGAAGTAATAGCTACTTTCCATTTTTGGGGTAAACGATCAATACAGTTGGCCATAACACCATTAAAGTCAACATTATCTAATAAATGTTCCTCTTGTTCCCAAATTTGGTGTATTTCTCTAGATTTCCATGTGTTATTTTCATCAAATAAATTATCAGACAACTCATAACCAGTCATTTCCGAAATCTTAAATTCATGTTTTTTAACTCTCGAATTTTTTCGATAAAAATCGATGATTTTATTATTTAAAATAGAAAACAACCATGTTTTAGGACTGCTTTTTCTTTTAAAACTATCAATTTTATGATAAGCAGAAACAAAAGTATCTTGTACTAAATCTTCTGCAGTTTCTTTAGACGAAGTCTTATACAATGCCCAAGAATAAAGCACATCACTAAACTCACTAACCCATTTTTTAAAAATGATTTTGGCGTTTTCTTTGCCCTCTTCCATAAAAATTTAAGTATGTAGTTTTTACAAATCAAATGTACTATTTTAAGTTTAATTGAAATAAGCGATCAACATTAACACCTATGTGTCTTCAATGTTAAATCTTACATTTTATCTCCATAAATTTTAAAAACTTCTTTATACTTTTTTTATATTTATACATTTAGAAGAAATTAAAACATAATAGTATTAATTATAAATATAAAGCAATGAAGAAAGTATTATTTTTAACGGGAGATTTCACTGAAGATTATGAAACTATGGTTCCCTTTCAAATGTTAGAAATGGTTGGATACACAGTACATACCGTTTGTCCAGACAAGAAAAAAGGAGATATTATTAAGACAGCAATCCACGACTTTGAAGGAGATCAAACTTACACCGAAAAACCAGGACATAATTTTACATTAAATTATAGTTTTGATGATGTAAACGTTGATGATTATGACGGATTAGTTATTGCAGGAGGAAGAGCTCCTGAATACCTAAGATTAAATACTAACTTATTAGAAATGGTAAAACATTTTTTTAAGACCAATAAACCCGTTGCTTCCATTTGTCACGGAATACAAATTTTAACTGCAGCAAATGTTGTTAAGGGACGAAAACTAACTGCATACCCTGCCGTTGGACCTGAAGTAACATTAGCAGGAGGTGAATTTCAATCCATTCCAGCTGATGGTGTTTTTGTTGATGGAAACCTTGTTACTTCTCCTGCATGGCCTGCACACCCAAGTTTTATCAGAGAGTTTTTAAAAATTATGGGAGCAAAAATCACAATTTAATCTACTATCAAAAAAACTAAATGAGGTGTGTAATTACAAGCTATCCTTACAATTATAAATGACTCGCAAAATATGCTTTAAATAATGTTGAAGATCAATAAAAAAATTAATCATAATTTGTAAAATGCTAATTAGAAAAATCAAAACATGCAATATAGACTTCAAATCATTTTATTACTATCGCTAGTTTCATATAATACATCTATTTTTTCACAGAGAGCTACGTCTAAAAAGGCTACTTCTGTTTACCTTTCTATTCCTCCTTACAACCTAGAAACAGCAAATCCTAACAAATTCAACTACTCATTTGCAATGGGTAAAACGAGTTTTAAAACACCAAAAATATTTGAATCAAAAGAAGTATGTGTAGCTTCAGGAAGTAAAAATATTATTAAGGATGCAAAGAATATAAAAGTATTTAAATATAGTGTTCCGGCAGAAATAAAAAATGCCTTTCTCATCATAGAAACACCTAAAGGTGATATACTTTATACAGAAGAGTTTAACAACTTTAAAAAAACAGGTAGCCTAATAAATCAAACAATCAAAGTAATTTATGGAGAAAAAAAATGCTATTGGCACCCTCAGGTATTAGAAAAAACTTGGAAAGAAGACCAAAAAGAGTGGAAGAAAATTCAGCATGAAAAAATTAAGGCTGGTATTTTCGAAAATGCTCAAAAAATTGCTCAATCTATATTTAAATTTGGTTATGTAAATTATTCTGTAAATGTATATACAGGTAAGGGAGGCAAAGGAAATGATTATAGTGAATTGAATGAAGCACAAAAACAAGCCATTGCTACTTATAATAAAATAGCTAAAGAAGGTGTAATTAATCAGCAGTCTATCAACCAACTAACAATTCCTATTAATACCTGGTTAAAATATGTAGACCAAATTAATTTAAATAACAAAAAAGCTAAAATTAATAGAAAAGTAGCTCAAGGTTTGTATCTAAATTTAGCTACGGCATACTTTCAGATTCGCGATTTTAAAAAGGCTATAAAATACTTGGGACTACATGGAGATACTTATAGTAACCCTACATTTAAAGGCACAGATCAAGGTATAATCTATCTTTCAAAACTCATTACAGATCAACAAAGAGGGCTTACAGCCAACACTAAACTATCCAAAGATTTTACTGTTTTAAATAAAAAGATTAAATCTACTCGTAAAGTAAATATCCAGGTAGAAGACTTAGGAGAAGCCATGGCTAATGAGTTAGAAACACGTCATCATTTTTACTCTAAAGAAGCCAAAAAGAAAGCTTCTATTACTGCTAGTGGTGGAAGTATTTACAAAAAAAACATTAGACAAGGACGATATGGCTCAACTTTAATCATGATGACTATGTATGATGGAGATTTAAATAAGTTTCCTATTGAAGTTACCCAACTTGATGTAAAAGGAATGGTCTTTACCGGTGGTTATTCTTTTACAAATATCCCTGCGGAAATAGGTAATATGACCAATCTAATAGAGATTAACCTTACTGCTAGTTCTGTTTCTAGTATTCCTGAAGCTATTGGTAAATTGGTCAATTTAAAAAAATTAAACTTAAGTAGAACTCAGATTAAGTCACTTCCTCAGTCAATTAAAAATTTAAAAAATCTAAAAGAATTAAATATTAAGAAAACAAAGATTTCTGCAGCAGAATTAGCAAAGATTAAATCTTGGTTACCAAAAAAATGTAAGATAAAAGCATAACAACTTAAAACCAAATGGGCTCAACAAACCTATATAACAATAATTATTAATAACTCTAAAATTGCTGAAACTAAATCAATAGTATAAGAATTATATTTTTTAAAAACACTTTGTTAATACTTTTTTTTTAATTAATTTTAAATGCTATTTGAGAAGAATGAATAAAATACCTACCCTTTTTTTAGAGCAAAAGGTTCATAGAAAGAAACCTCAATTACTTATCAAATTTAAGTATAACGATACTATTATCAATTTGTTAAGAAAAATTCCTGATGCTAAATGGAGCAACACAATAAAGTCTTGGTATATAAAAGACAGCAAAGAAAATTTAGCTTTAATTATAAATACTTTTAAAGATATTACAAGCATTGATACCAGTAAAATATCTAAAAAAAATGTTTTTAAAAGGAATTTAACAGAAGCCCAAAAGAAGCTTCTAAATAATTTTTACATCTATTTAAAAGGAAAAAGATACAGTATAAGCACCATACAAACTTATACTTTCTTTGTTGCAGATTTCGTAAACTTTCATACAAAAACACCTTTAGAAGAATTAACAAATAGAGATGTTGAGCTTTTTATAGAAAAAGTATTCATAGAAAGAAGCTACTCTATAAGTTCACAAAGACAATTTATAAGTGCCTTAAAGATTTTTATTAACTTTTATCCAAAAACAAAAATTAATGATTTAATCTTAGAGAGGCCAAAAAAATCTAGAAAGCTACCAAATGTTTTATCACAAGAAGAAATAATACGTATTATTCAAGTTACTAAAAATTTAAAACATAGAGCCATTATTGCCTTAATATATTCTTGCGGATTACGTATAAGTGAATTGATTAATTTAGAATTAAAAGATTTTCACATTGAAAGAAAACAACTGATTATAAGAAATGGAAAAGGCAGAAAAGATAGATATGTAAGTTTAGCGGAAAGTTTTTTACCCTTATTATCTAACTATTATTATAGTTATAAGCCAAATAGATATTTCGTTGAAGGAAAAAATAACGTAAAATACAGTACAGAAAGTGTAAGACAATTTTTAAGAAAGAGTTGTGCAAAAGCTAACATAAAAAAAACAGTTACACCACATACTTTACGACACAGTTATGCAACCCATTTATTAGAAAATGGTGTTGACATTAGATATATACAATCGTTATTAGGGCATGCGAAACCAGAAACCACAATGATCTATACACACGTAAAAAGAAAAGATTTAATGGAAATTCAAAACCCACTAGATACCGCATTACAAAAATTAAACAAAATAGATAAAGACAAGAAAAAACTTTTATTATCCGGAAATATTTAATGGATAAATAATATATTTGTTTTTATATAACGAGTTGGCAACAAGGCTTCCCATCAAACGGCTGAAATGAAAAAAAATAAAAAACTACTTGTTTATTATTAAATTAAAGTGTACAATTGCATTCTGTTTTTACAGAAAAAAAAATTAGAAGTTGAACGTCATTCTCAATTTCTAAAATTTAAAAAACAAGAATGACATAACTAAAATTATTTTATTATGAAAAGTTTAGAATTAAATCAAATGGAAAACATCTATGGAGAAGGATGGAGTTGGAAAGGTTGCGCAGGAGGCGGATCTGGATTAGCTATTGCATACGCAGGAAATGCAGCAGCAGTAATAGTTGGTGGTTGGTGGGGTCTTGCAGGCGCTGCAATTGTTGGATGTGTTATTGGCGGTGTAGGTGCTGGTGTCTCATAGCTATAAAATGAAAAAAGAAAACTTAAACCAAATGGTTTAAGTTTTCTTTAATCTATACTTCCTAATAATTTAGAAAAATGATAAAAATATTACAATACAATTTTCTTACATTATCTCGTTTTAAAATATCTAAATATCAATTTGCTCCTGAATATATAGCTTTTTTTATAGTTACTGCATTATTTTCTGTGATTTTTATTGGTGTTTCTTCAGAGGAATCATTGATAGTGTATGAAAAAAAAATTATGAATTTTAATATTATTGCTTTATTCTATTTTATCGCTCCGATTTTGAGTGACATTTTTATGTATAAGTTTTATGACCCAAACTATCAATATTTTAAATTGTTATACCCCTTTAAAACCTCAAAAATTATATTTATTGATACCCTTGTAGAGCTATTTAGTTATAAAATATTATTTATCTTATGTTTTTTAATTGCCTATATACCATTTTGTTTAACATATGATTTAATACTCTTTGAAAATATATCTTTTATCGGTTTTTTTCTTATAATTACGACTTATATAAACTCTTGTTTATTTATTAGAATAGTAAAAGATTTAATTAAAAATAAAATTCAAAATTCTCATAAAAATTATTTAAAACTATTTATTGTCTTAATATTCATATTAATGACATTTAATGAAAACTATAATTTAATAGATTTAAATAATTCAAAAACAGTATATATATTTTTTAATTTTTCATTAATATCAATTCTAACTTTAATAGTTATACTCTATTTTATAAACGTAAAATATGATAGAGTTTAAAATCAAAAATTTTTTAATTATTTTTAAGAAAAATTTTATCAATTTATCGATAATAGATATAATAATTTTCAGTTTTTTTGTCAATACAAATTATTTATATTCTTTTCCTAAAATATTAAAAATTTCTATTTCTGTTTTTTTAATACAAAGTACTATTCTAAACTACACTCATACTAAATTTATAGAACCAATATTTCTCATTTCAGGTGCAAAAATAAAAAAATTAGTTTTAATTAATTTTTGGATTAACAACATCATTTTTTTGTTAATATCATTTTTATTAGTGATAATTAAAAAAACAAATATTATAGAAATTAGTGAAAATTTTTATATTTTAAATTCTTTAATTCTAATATCATTTATACTAAAATTTATAATCCCTTTTAAAAATATAGAATACTCTTTTATTAGAAAATCTATTATTCTCATTTTATTTTATTTTTTATTTAGTTTAACTATTACTGGTTTAAAAGCTCCTTTTGTAGGCTCTCTTGCAGTATTAACTATTTTTTTCATCACAATTAATTATTTTAATCGAAGCTTAAATTTAAATGATAACAATTAAAAATTTAACAAAAAAATACGGCTCAAATATTATTTTGAATAATGTAAATGTTCACTTTAAGGAAAATGTATCATTCCTATTGGGCGATAATGGTACTGGTAAATCTACTTTCATAAATATTTTAGCAGGTGTTATTAATAAAAATTCAGGTTCAATTTTGATTAATAATAAAAGTATTAATTTTAAAGATAATTCTTACAAAAAAAATATTGGTTTTTTAATAGATTACCCTTCATATCCTACACAATTAAGTTTAAAGGAATACATAAGTTTATTAAATTATATTTATAAAAATGATATAAATTTAAACAAGTTATATCAAGAAAATTTAATTAGTTTTTTCGAATTAGATGATTATATGAGTCTACAAATTTCTGAATTATCAACAGGTTTTGTTAAAAGAACAAGACTTTTGGCATCAATGCTGCACAATCCTAATGTATTTATTTGGGATGAACCTTTTTCTGGGCTTGACAAGAATTTTGTTCCAAAACTAATCTGTAAAATTAAAACACTTTCTAAAGAAAATAAAAGTTTTTTAATAACTACACATATTTCTCAAATTAAACCTTTTGATTTCCCTAATAGTGCTGAATATAAATTAATAAATAATAAAATTTTATTTAAAAATGAATAATAAAATTTTATTTTTATTGATAATAGTTTTAGTATTGGTATCAACATTTCTATTTAATTACCTATTAAATATTGATGGTTTAATTTATAATTTTTATTCAGAACAATTAGCTAAAGAACAAATAGGAGAACTATTAGAAAATCAAAAAAAATGGTCTTGGATTAATTACTTAATTATGCCTATATTAATTCTTTTAAGAACAAGTTTAGTTGCTTTTTGTATTGAAGTAGGTGTATTTTTTTACAATATAGAAAATAAAATAAAATTTAAAAAAATATTTAGAATAGCTCTATTAGGAGAATTTGTTTTAATTTTAGTTGGCTTATCTAAAGTAGTTTATTTTTATTTTATTGATACAACTTATACTTTAGAAGATTTACAACAATTTTATCCTTTCAGTTATATTAATTTCTTAAATATAGATAATTTAGAACCTTGGTTAATTTATCCTTTACAAATTATTAACTTATTTGAAGTTGCATACTTTTTTGTGTTAGTAAATGGTTTACACAAATTGTTGAAAAATAAATATATTAAAAGTTTTGAAATTATTGCTATAAGTTATGGTTTAGGTTTGACTATTTGGTTAGGTTTAGTTATGTTTTTAACACTAAATGTTAGCTAAATATGAACAAAAAGAAAATACTTATCATAATAATTATCACGATAATTAGCTTACTATCCTTTTTAGGCTATAACATTACTATTAAAGCAAAAGAAAAAAATCAAATTTCAAAACAATTACAAACCATTCCAAAGTTTGAATTAAAAACATTAGAAAACATTTCTTTTTCAAATGCAGATTTAAAACAAAACACTTCTACAATCTTCATTTACTTCAATAGCGATTGCGATTTTTGCCATCACGAAGCAGAAAGTATTAGTCAAAATTTAGAGAAATTTAAAAACGTTCAGTTTATTTTTGTTTCTTTCGAGGAAACAGAAGCCATTAAAAAGTTTGCAGAATTATACAAATTAAATAATCAAGAAAACATTGTTTTTTTAGAAGACAAAAAAGGAGATTTTTCTATTCAATTTAATGCAAATTCTATTCCGTATATTTTAATTTACAATCAAAAAAACGAACTAGTTAAAAAACATAAAGGGCAATTAAACGCAAACGGAATTTTAAGAGCATTATATCAAAATGACTAAACCAATCTTACCAACTCGAAAACAAATACAACAAACTTTTAAACTTCAACAAGATCAATCAGACTGTGGTGTTGCCTGTTTATTATCAATCATTCAATATTATGAGGGTAATAATTCATTAGAAAAGTTAAGAGAATTAAGTGGTACAACAAAACAAGGTACAACCTTATTAGGTCTGTATCAAGCGTCAAACCAATTAGGTTTTACATCACAAGGTAATGAGGCAGACATTCAAGCAATCATAGACCATAAAGAACCATTAATACTTCACGTAGTAATTGAAGAACATTTACAACATTATGTTATTTGTTATGGTTATGAAAATAATAAATTTATTATTGGAGACCCTGCAAAAGGTATTATTGAATTAACAAAAGAAGAATTAGAAAAAATTTGGAAATCTAAAACTTGCTTGACATTAACACCAAATAATAATTTTGTAAAATCTAAAACACAAACCAATAACAAAAAAAAATGGTTTATAAAATTAGTTAAAGAAGATTCAAAATTAATTAGTTTTAGCATCATTTTAGGTTTAGGTATTGCTATTTTAGGTATGGCAATGGCAATATTTTCACAAAAACTAATCGACGATATTTTACCGTCAAAAGATTTTACTAAATTAATTACAGGTATTATTTTAGTTGCATTTCTTTTATTAATTAGAGTATTGTTTACTGCTTTAAGAGACTTTTTCTTAATCACACAATCCAAAGACTTTAATAATAGAATTATAGATAGTTTTTACACTTCCCTTTTACATTTACCTAAACCATTTTTCGATACTCGTAAAATTGGCGAATTAGTTGCAAGATTAAACGATACACAACGTGTCCAAAGAGTTATTAGTCAAATTATCGGTAATACAGCTATTAACATATTAGTCACTATTGTTTCTTTAGGTTTTTTATTTTTTTATTCTTGGCAAACAGGTTTAATAGCTTCTATTAGTTTACCTTTTTATTTTTTATTAATTTATAGTTTTAATAAAAAAATAATCAATGCACAGAAAGAAATGATGCAAGGATATGCTTTTAATGAAAGTAATTATATAACATCAATACAAGGTATTGCAACTATTAAAAATAACAATAGACAATCTATATTCCAAAAAATCAATCAATTTATTTATGGTAACTTTCAAGAAAAGGTATTTAATCTTGGCAAAATAAATGTACGCTTATCTATTTTTTCAGGTATTTTTAGTGTACTATTCTTAATTAGTATTTTAATATACACTTCTACACAAGTATATAATGAAGTTATGCAATTAGGAGAGTTAATGGCAATTTTAGGTATTGCAGGTTCTCTACTACCCTCTGTTGCAAGTTTAGCATTAATTACAATACCAATTAACGAAGCCAAAGTAGCATTTAACAGAATGTATGAATTTACTTCCATAGAAGAAGAAAATAAAGGAAACATATCACTATCAAAATTTAATTCTTTAGAAATTAAAAACCTTTCTTTTCGTTTTGCAGGTAGAAAAGAACTCTTTAAAAATATAAATATATCTGTAAATCAAAATGAATGTATCGCAATTGTTGGAGAAAGTGGCAGTGGTAAAAGTACATTAGGTCAAGTATTACAAAAATTTTATCCTTTTGAAAATGGAACGATAATCGTTAATAATCAATTTAATCTTCCAGATATAAATACAGAAGATTGGCGTAATATTATTGGTATCATCCCACAAGACATCACCATATTTAGTGGTAATGTAATCACAAATATTTTATTAGGCAAAAAAGATACACCTGAAAACATTCAGGTTTTTTGTGAGGAATACGGATTTACTGCATTTATAAACAGTTTACCTCAAGGCTTTGCTACAATTTTAGGAGAAGAAGGTATTAATTTATCAGGTGGACAAAAACAAATCATTGCTTTAATGAGAGTTTTGTATAAGAAACCTCAATTAGTACTTTTAGATGAATTTACATCAGCAATGGATAGGAAAACAGAAAAGTTTGTTTTAAACTTATTAAAGAAACTAAAATCTGAAATCACTATCATTTTCATATCTCATAGATTACATTCTTTACCTCAAATTGCAGACACAATTTATGTATTAGAAAACGGAATAATTTCTAATTTTGGTAATCACAAAAAATTAATGGAAACTACTAATTTTTATAGCGATTTTTGGAAAGAACTTATTATTTAATTTAAAACAATTAATGCCTTACATACTCATTGTCAGTCAAAAACACAATATACTTTTAAAAGAATTCGTTATATTTACAATAATAACTTTTAAAAATTAAAAAAATGAGCAAGCAATATGAAACAGGAAATGCTAAAAATGTAGCTGATCTTCAAAAACTAATTGAACAAGTAACAGTATATACTGCCTACAATCCACCAGTCGATAATTTAAAAATTGTAAATCTAAATACTTTATATATTAATTCTCTAAATGCAGTTACAGAAGTAGAAGAAAAAAGAAATGCGAATAAAAATGCGATACATACAAGACAACAAGCATATTTGAATTTAAAATCTACTTCTACAAGAATCATCAATCAATTAGAAATATTAGGGCTTTCAGAAGGTGTTTTAGCACAAGCAAAATCATTGAATAACTTAATACAAGGCAGTAAAAAGAAAAAGAAGGAAGTAGATGAAGAAACAGGAGAAGAAAGCAAAACTGTTTCTACTTCTCGTCAGTCTTACACTCAATTAGCAGATAATTTTTCTAAAATATTACAATTATTAGCTACCATTCCAACATACAACCCAAATTTAGAAGAATTAAAATTAGTGAATTTAATAGCTTATCATACAACTTTAGTAGAAAGTACAAAAAATGTAGATATTACAGAAGCTGTATTAAACACCAAATTAATAGAAAGGAATAACATCTTATACAAAAGTGGTACAGGTCTATATACAATTGCTCAAAATGTTAAAAAATATGTAAAAAGCATATATGGAGCAACCTCGCCTGAATATTCTAATATCTCAAAAATAAAATTTACTTCAAGTTAATATAAAACTAACAAACCAATTTATAAATATATCAATCTAATTTTATATTCTTTCAACCTAAATTACAAAACTAATAACCTGAAAGTATATTTTATGAATCTATTTTAGTAATTAAATAGTCTGAATTACGAATATCTTAATCTAAATTATAAATATAGCAATCTGAATTAATAATTGAATAGTTTGAAATATTAAAATAATGCCCAGTTGCCAACACCGTATAAAATTAATTGCTATTTTTAGCTTATTTGGGAAAATACTTGCACTCTTTTTATTCAGTTTTTATTTATTAAATTCATTACTTAACCTACGCAACTAATCTTATACAAACACGTTGTGTGCAATTACCGAATTGACCCAAAAAACTGAATTGAAATGATAATTTTTGAAATTTTTACCGAAATAATTCTCGAAGGAATTATTTATAAGTTTTTTAGATTTTTAGGAAAAGGTTTTAATAAAATGGGCGAATTATTTACTGGAACTAAAAAGGAAATTGAGCCAATTAAAATATTGGAGAAAAAATTTCTCTATAAAAAAATTGAACTGACTAAAAGCCTTAATGAAAGATTAAAATCAGGACAAAAAGGAGTTGTTTTAGAAATAATTAATAAAAACAAAATATTTGCGGAATTTTACGACAAAAAAGGAAAACAAATTGAGCTTAATAATAAATTAGTATTTGAAATCGGAATGAATCAATTTAGACTAAAAAAATAATAGTTTAAATATGAAAATCAAAAGTCTGGAAATAATATTGAAACTAATTTGGGTCTTACTTGTATTATTTACGATTTACGTCTTTAGTTGGGTAAGTTTTTTGAATTTATCATTTGGGAATATTATCGCAGGAAAAAATAATATTTGGAATTCACTTATTCCAAGTATATTAACTTTTGGAGTTTTAATTATTTATACAAAAGAAATTATTATTGGTTACAAACCAAAATCAAAAAGTTGGAATTTAAAATCTTTATTATTTTTTTTAATTTTAGTAATAACATTAAGTGTTACACAAATTTCTGAATTTGATATATTATTTGAGCATTTCGAATCTGATTATTGGCAAATAATATTATCGTTAATAATTATTTTAAGTTCATATTTAGGAATTTTAATAAATAGAATATTGAAAATAAAAAATCTGAATAATAAAAAAACTGCACACAACACCGTATAAATTTTATTGCTGGTTTTGGCTCACTTGGGAAATTCCTCCGGAATTTCTCCGTTCGTGTTTTATTTACTAAATTAACTGCTTAAACAACGCAACAAAGCTTATACAACAACGTTGGCTGTAATAAAAAACTGAAATGGATTTAAACAGAAAAGAAATAATAAGAATAATTGCTAAACCAAGAAATCAAAGAATTAACTTCAGAGGTTTAGACTTGAAAAATATTGACTTAAATAATTTAAGTTTAATAAAAATTGATTTTAACAGATCGAATTTATCGAATTGTAACTTAAAAAATGTTGTTATTGAAAATAATTGTGATTTTAGTAATATAATATCTGAAAATGGAAATTTTGAAAATATGAATTTTTTAAAAAAGTTTGAATATTCATATTGGAGTGTATCAGAAATGAATAATGTAATTTTAAAAAACTGTAATTTTAAAAATTCTTTTTTAAGTCCATTGGAAATCAAGGAATCAATAATTACAGATTGTGATTTTAGTAACTCTGATTTAAGTGGAGTGAATTTTAGAGAAACAAAATTTAAGAATGTGAATTTTGAAAATGCTAATTTAGAAGGAGCCTGTTTTTATGACACAATTTTGGACAATGTGAATTTGAATAATGCAGATATCACAGGAGTACGTTTTGATGATGCTGAATTTGAAAAAGTTGAATATAATGGCGAATTATTAACGAAGGAAAACTGTACAAATTACTACAGCCAACAAAGTATATAATTTATTGCTAATTATAGCCTACTTACGAAAATCCTTGCGGATTTTATATTCGGTTTTTATTTGCTAAATTAGGTGCTTAAAACACGCAACAAACCATATACCCGACCGTTGGCATTAATACGAAAAATGACTGTACCTGAAATAATTACCGAATTAAAAAAATCACCTTTATTTAACTTGTCATTAAGTTCAAAAGAATTATTTCATAGTAATTTCATTGCTTGGATTTGTGAAAATTATCAAATAAGTTTTGGAGAAATTCTTGCTAATCATTTTGCAGAGAAATTTAATTTTCCAGATAAAAAAATAATTTCAGTTCAACGAGAAACTAGAAATTTGGATTTAACAATAGAATTTAACGAAATCAAAATAATCGTTGAAAACAAAGTTAAAAGTGTTCCCGACAGACAACAACTAATAGATTACAAAGGAAAAAGTAATTCTAATAATATTTTTGTTTTACTTACAATCATAAAGCCAAGTTTTGAGTTAAAAGATTTAGGTTGGGAATTATTAACATATAGAGATTTAGGAATTTTATTATCTAATTTAATAGATAGAATTACCGATGATTATCATAAAAAATTAATTCAAGATTACATCTACTTTATAAACAATCTTTCAGATTTATTAAAACCATTAAGTTTAAACATCGAAGATTCTTATTATGACTTTTACGGCTCTGATTACACACTTTTTAAAGAAATAAGACTTCACGATTTATACATCAAATATAACTACGCTGAATTAGTTAAAGAAATAGAGAAATATTTAAAATCTAATTTAACCAGTAAAGAAGTTAAAATTGGAAAAAGGTACTCCCACGAAACGAATAGAAACAAAGTAGTTATTAGCACGACTCTAGTTAATGGAAAAGGAGTTATTAATATCGACTTTTCAGACCAAGATGAAATTATTTACGGAATTATGCTCGATGGAGGTAGATACAATCACTATTTATATGCTTGGGGAGAAAAGGAAAAAGAGAAAATTGAAATTGCAGATAAGTTACAACTTGACAAAAAATGGTTTCTATTTGACTTTGTAAACGAAAATGAAGTATATCCTAAAAACGGGAAAAATTATAACCGATTTGGGAAAAGTATGATATATCGTTCTATCAAATTAAATAATGATACTTTATTAAGTATTTTATTAGAGAGAATATTAAAAGATGTAAATAAACTAACTGAAATAAGTACTAATGCCAACAACGTGTATAATTAATGGCTAGTTCTCGCCTACTTACGAAAATCCTCGCGGATTTTCTATTCGGTTTTTATTTGCTAAATTAGTTGCGTGGAACACGCCACTAATCATACACAAAACCGTTGTAGCACATTGCCGAAAAAACTCAAAACCATTATAAATGATTGAAAAATTTGCTGAAATAATTCCAAATGACTTACGAGAAATTTCGGGTTCTGTATTTTATTCTGGACGAAATGCATTCATTGGAAAAAAGAAATTATATTTATTAGGAATAAATCCCGGAGGAAATATTGAAAGACAAAAAACCGAAACTTTGAAATGGCATACAGAAAAAGTTCTTTCGGAAAAATCATCGAATTGGTCAGCATATAAAGATGAAAGTTGGAGAGGACAAGTTCCCGGAACACAAGGTTTACAACCAAGAATATTACACTTATTGAAAAAGCTGGAATTATCTGCACACGAAGTTCCAGCAAGTAATGTCGTATTTGTTCGTTCTTCGAGAGAAAAAGATATAAAAGAATTATACAATGAATACGCTGAAAAATGCTGGAATTTCCACGAAAGAGTAATTAACGATTTGAGTATTAAAACTATTCTGTGTTTCGGAAAAACGCCTGGAAATTTTGTGAAAAAGAAATTGAAAGCAAATATTTTAATTGACGAATTTATTGAGAATAATAATCGAAATTGGAAAACTCAAGTTTTTAAAAACGAAAATAATGAGAAAGTAATTATAGCAACTCATCCAAGTATTGCGGATTGGACAAATATAAAAACTGACCCTTCGTCAATTATAAGAAAACATTTAGAATGAAAAAAAACGTGCTACAACACCGTATAAACTTTATTGCTGGCTTTTTGCTTACTTGCGAAAGTCCTCCCGGACTTTCTTGGTCGGTAATTATTTAGTAACTTTACTGCTAAATCATCGCAACAAAGCTTATACAAATACGTTAGCAAATATTAGAGACCGAAATAAAACCCGAAAAAGAAAAACTATTAACAATTAAATAAATAAAATGAATCTTACAAAATTACTTTTTACATCATTAGTGTTTTCATCGCTAATCTCATTTGGACAACAATCAACTTCTGAAAAAACTAAATCAGAATTATTAAAACAAAACACTGAACTGACTGTTCAAATTGAAAACTTAAAAAATGAAAATGAAAAACAAAAAACAATAGTAGATATCAAAGAAAATGAGATTTTAAAATTGAAAGAGGAAATCAAATATTA
Organism: Polaribacter marinus; assembly: GCF_022662535.1. GTDB lineage: Bacteria > Bacteroidota > Bacteroidia > Flavobacteriales > Flavobacteriaceae > Polaribacter > Polaribacter marinus. The sequence continues at coordinate 5,515 of NZ_JAKQYM010000010.1, read as the reverse complement.
TAAAGAAACCTTGAATTTATTTAATTCAAAAATTTCTACGAAATACAAAGACCTCGATTTTAAAATTAACTCTGTTATTGGAAATTCAAATACTGGAAAAATTATGGTTGAGGGAATTTTTGTAAATAATGGAGTTTTGAGGTCTATTCAAGGTCAAAAAGCGAAAATATTTGACCCAAAAGGAAATGGAGTTAATTCTTACAAAGTATTGGTTGGAAATGAAAAAAGGATTGATAAATTATATAAAGACATTCCAACAAAATTTTCAGTTGAATTAGAACAAATTATAGAAGGAACTCCTGTAATAAAGTCTTTGATGATTGATTTCTATTCAAGACTTGGCTATAAATCTGATGACATAAGCATTGTTTTTAAGAATTTAACAGTAAAGTGGGAATAAAAACATTTGCTAACACCGTATATAATTTATTGCTGGCTTATTGCCTACTTACGAAAGTCCTCGCGGACTTTCTTGGTCAGTAATTATTTACTAAGTTAGTCGCTTAAAACACGCAACAAACCATATACAACAACGTTGTAAACAATGCAAAAAAACTGAACGAAAATGAAATACGCTGAATTTATTATTGAAAACCATAAAATAGAATTTCTGAATTCTGTATTCGGAATTGAAAGTGTTTTATTGAACGGAAAAATGATTTCTAAAAAATTCTCATTCTCTGGAATTAAGCACAAACTTAATCTGAATTCTGAAAATTTTATCTTGAAAACTAAATACAAACAGTTTGACAAGAGAGAAATTGAGATAGAATTATTAAAAAATGGAAAGACAATTGAAAAACAAATAATTCAAGCGGACAAAAAACAAAGAATTTACTGGATGTTAATTGGAACTGGATTAGGAATTGGAGCGTATAAACTCTTGAATTTTATAGTTGGAAGTCTGAATTAAAATTAGAACTGAAAAAGCACTGTTTACAACACCGTATAAAAAAAATTGCTAAATTAGTGCTAAATTAAAGGCAGTTGCATTTTTGCCAACTTCTGAATTTCCTTCGGAAATTCCTCGCTGACAAAACCGCAACTTTACTTATACAACAACGTTGGCAGTAATATGACCTAAACCCAATCAGAATCTTCCAGAGTAAAGATTTCGCTTATTTCAACTTCAAAAATTTGAGCTAATCTCAATGCCAAAACAGTTGATGGAACATATTTACCTAATTCCATTGCATTAATTGTTTGTCTACTAACTTTTGCCAATTTAGCTAATTCAGCTTGAGTAATATTCTTTTTTGCTCTTTCGACTTTAATACTATTCTTCATAATTAGCTGATTTTTTAAGTTTAGAAATTTGCCAGTTAAATCTAATTATGAAGAATAACAAGACTGTGAACATATTGAATATCATTACCCATAAAAAAGAAAAATCGAAAATGAACAAAAACGAAAACAAAAGGATTGCATAATTAACATAAACAGCCCAAACCAATGACTCTAATCTAATTTTTGATATATATTCATCTTCTGAATTCTCTTTTGAAAAAGCAACAAATAAGGAACTGATAATAATTAAAACCCCGAAAATTTCATTCAATATATTATTCTTAACCATTCCGAATAATTTTTTATCCGTAAAAAAGTCATCTACAAAAATAGCAGGAACATTGAAATCTAAAAAACTTGGCTCATATTCATAAATAAGTGTTATCAAACCAATAATTGCGGATGGAATAAGAATAAACCAACCTATTCTTTTGAACTTATTGGGAAATAAATAATTTGCTTTCATAATATTCGAATTTAAGTTTAAACAAATGTAAAACAAATAAAACTATTTGACAAACATACTTTACATTTAGTAAAACAAATACTACTGCCAACACTGTATATAATTTATTGCTTGGTTCTAGTCTACTTACGAAAATCCTCGCGGATTTTCTATTCGGTTTTTATTTGTTAACTTAGTTGCTTAACCACGCAACAAACCATATACAAACACGTTGGCAAACATATGACAAAACGCAATTACATATTATTAACTCTGGTTTTTAGTTTAACTTTTAGTTGTTATGCTCAAAAAGCAAAAACTGAATCTGAATTAAAACCTGATGAATCAAAAAAGACAAAATTAGCGATTGACACAGTTGCTGAAATTGAAAAGAAATCAGCATACGATTTTGCATATCAAACATTTACGAATTGTGACACTTATGAATTCCCTGAACTCACAACGGAAAATGCTACTGAAAGATTAGTAAAATTGTGGAAAACTGATAAAAGTAAGGTTATCGAAACTTGTGATAGTTACAATTCCGCTTATGGAAAATTATTAGAAATAAAAATATCGGAAATTCTAACTAACAAAACTGGAAATAAATTTTTTCGATATAAAGCAACCTTTTCAAAAACAGAAAATATTGCCGAAATTCGAGTCTACACAAACTCTGAAAATAAATTTGACGGAATAATTATTTTTGCGAAATGGACTGATAAATATTCTGAGTATAAAGAAAAAACTAAATCTGAATAAAAATACGATTTGCCAACAACGTATATAATCCATTGCTAGTACTAGCCTACTTACGAAAATCCTCGCGGATTTTCTATCTGGTTTTTATTTGCTAAATTACGTGCTAAACCACGCAACGTATCATATACAAAACCGTTGCCAAAAATTGTCCAGAACCACTCAAACCGTTGGAAAAAAAACAATAAAACTCTTGAAGTTTAAAATGTTAGACACTCTCTCGCGAGTCAAAAATTTAGTTTTTAATAAAAATGAAAAAAGGTTGAAAATATATAGATTCTTAAAACAAAGTTTGTGGAATTTTTACTCAAACTTAAAACTTAAAAAGGCGGAGAAATCTCGTTTTTTAAGAATAAAAGAAACCACTCAAATGTTGAATTTCCAATTATTGCGGAATGAAAATCTTGGCGGAATTGTCACTCGAACGCTAAATTTAAAAATTAGGAAAGATCTCGTAAGTCAAAACATGAAAAAACACTCAATTGTTGAATTCCCAATATTGCGGAATTAAAAATATTGGCGGAATTGTCACTCGAACGCTAAATCTCGAAAATAATAACCAAAATAGGAAAAACAAAAAACAACTTTAGGCAACACCGTGTAAAAAAAATTGCTTAATTTTAGCTTAATAAAAATTAGTCGCATTTATATAAACTTCTATTTTCCTTCGGAAAATAGCCGTTCATTTTAATCGCAACTTTTCATAACACAACAACGTTAGCATTAATTAAAAACGAACTTTGGAACTAAACAACAAACTGAAGGAATTTATAGAAAATCAACAATGGATTTTTGCGAAAACTTATGCCAAAACTTGGCCTCACGAATATATTGTTCAAGAAAGAGTGGATAATGACTTGTATTTAGAATTAGCAAATCACATTGACAATTTTGGATACGAAAGTTATTTTTATAAAACGAAACAAATATATTTTGAGCATAATGGTTTTACTTATTGGCATATGGAAAATATAATAAATCGTTGCGTAATTGCGGACACTTATCACGAAAGAGAAAAAAACGGAAGATTACCAGAAAATTTTAAAGAATAATATGCAATCATTATTAGGTCAATTTTACAACAGAATTAGAGGTTCGCAAGAAGATATTGCGTCAGAAGGTTTAGTATATATTTTAAAACAATCTTTAGAAAGCAGAAAAGTTATTAATCAAATAGTAAAAGCAAATACTAATTTGACATTTTCAGATTTGTCGTTTCAAACTCAAAACGTTGGAAAGGATTTGGAAAGACCTGATATTAGTGGAAAAGATGAAACAGGAAAAGAAGTTTTGCTTATAGAAGCAAAATTTTGGGCTTCATTAACTCACAATCAACCAAACGGATATTTAAAAAGGCTGAAAGATAATACTGTTTTAATTTTTCTTGTTCCAACTTTAAGAACAAGAACAGTTTTTGAAGAAGTAAAAACTCGAATTTTAGAGGAAAATCAAGATTTAGAAATTGACTCGGAGAATTTAAAAATATTAATAAAATCCTCGAACAAACACATATTTATTAAAAGTTGGAACGAAGTTTTGAACTCAATCAAATCTAAAATTGAGCAAACAAACAACATAAATTTAATTTCGGATTTAAACCAAATTATTGGACTTTGTGATTCAATTGACCAAAATTCTTTTCAGCCAATAACAGACGAAGATTTATCGCCTAAAATCCCAAAAAACATAAATTCGTATTACGAAATTGTAGATAAAGTTGTGGATGAATTAAAAAACAGAAATAAAGGAATTTCAACAAAAGGATTAGTAAAAACACCACAGAGATATGGTTATCACAGATATTTCGCAACTTCCGAATTAGGAATGAATTTCGCTCTTAAATTAGACTTGTGGGAAAAATGTGCAGACACGCCATTTTGGTTGTCAATTGGTGGAGTAACTGAAAAAGGTTGGTTTCTAAACGAAAAACTTACACAATCAATTGAAAGTTTGAGTGTAAGACAAAATCTGACTTTAGTTCCTTATCCAAATAACAGAGGAATTTTTATAGGTTTAAGACCATTATTATTTGAAACGGAAGATATTGTAATCGGAAATCTTGCAGAACAAATTGAAAGAATAATCGGAGAAATAACTAATGCTAACACCGTATAAAATTAATTGCTGGTTTTAGCCAGTTTACGAAAGTCCTCGCGGACTTTCTATCTGTGATTTATTTGCTAACTTTAGTCCTTAAAACACGCAACTAATCTTATACAACAACGTTGTAGCACATTATGACCAACCAAACGTAAAATGAATAAATTCACAGTTCTTTTATTACTCATAACAATCGGAATTATTTCCTGCAAAAATTCTGAAAAGGAAATTGATGAATTGGAAATTGCTGAAAAATTCTACATTGCAATTGACAATTCAAATCCTTCAAAAACGACTGAATTAATCACGGAGAGATTTACGACCATTGACGACGGATTTGAACAGAAATATAGCGAAAATGAATATGCTGAATGGGTAAAATGGGACTCTGTATTCCAACCGACTTACAAAATACTCAAAATCGAAAAAGAAAATGGAATTATAAAAGCTAAAATTTCAAAAACGGACAAGCGAATTTCATTTCTTCATCACGAACCTATTATCACAGACGAAATCATACAATTTGAGGGCAATAAAATAAAAAATATCAATAGGACTTCTGCATCATTTAACGTTGAGGAATTTGTTAAAAACAGAGATGAACTTGTAAATTGGATTGCGGAAAATCAACCTGAATTGAATGGGTTTTTGAACGACCAAACAAAGAGTGGCGGAATGAATTATTTAAAAGCGATTGAACTGTATAAAAACAAAAAATAACGTGCTACAACAATGTATAACCGCAATTACGGCGGATTCGACTACGTCCGAATCCACTCGGAATTGTTAACGTCAGTTCTTAACCGAAAATTATTAACTTTAAACCCGTAACTGACGGTTATACGAGACCGTTGGCAAACATTTACCCAAAATGACGAAAAAACAAAAAAAACTATTTTATAAAATCATTTTCTTTGTTGGTTT